>CAVVPG010000003.1:5000-162470 GCA_963750075.1 uncultured Acidimicrobiaceae bacterium | reverse complement strand
ACTCGAAAGATGCAGGTGGGCGGATCGCACATCCTCGGTTGGCATCTCCCAAAGTTGCCCATGTCAACGGTTTGTCAACGAGACGAGGCCGATGGAGATCGATTGTGGCGCTGGGCTTCTGGTCATAGTTGGCGCTGGTGTGTCACATGACTCGCTGCTTGGCAGCCAGGCGTCGCGTTTCGACGAGTTCGTTCCGCCGTTGACCAAGGATCTGGCCCGGGCGACGCCAGAATCAATCCGCCTTTCGAAGCGATACCGAGAGTGCGCTCCAATCCTCGCAGAACTGCGCACGCGGCTTATGGCGACCTCTTCTACCGGGTCGGATCAGCCCAGCACGACGCTTGAAGAGGCTTTGGCCCAATACGCATCGCGGGCAGACGACCCCAACGTGCCGCGGCACGTGATGGCGATGCGGTTCTATCTCCGAGATCTCATTGTGGCCTCAACAGATTTCGTCATTTCGGAGGATGGAGAGGCGACCAACTACACGGAGCTGGTGCGTCGGTGCTTTCAGTGGGCGGCCAGCCGCCACAGCCACGTCTGCTTTGTCAGTTTCAAACTACGACACCCTGCTCGAGCGGGCATGTCATGACCACTTCGAACTAGATGTGGCTAACCCGAATGGCTACGTGAGATATCCACATGCATCCGTCTTAAAGCCGCACGGGTCGGTTCTCTGGGCCTGGAGGCACCCCAACTGCGCTTCGATCCCGGAACCGTCGATTGCGCCGCTGGTGGTGTCTGACCGAAGACGCAGGGAGGTCGACGCAAGCATTCGGGCGGGTGAGCCAAAGGAGGAGATCGATACCCAGATATACACCGACGAACTTCTTTTGGAGGAAGATGTAGTCGATCGCATCCCGGGCTCAGGTGGATGGCAGCCAGTCATTCCCGCGGTCGCGCTGCCAATGACAGGCAAGAGCACCTTTCGTTTGGCCGCAGTCGCACTCGGACTTCTTCACAAACGAGATACCCAATGGGTCGTTCGGCAGAGTCTTGTCGCTTGGGTGGCGCGCGGCGGAAGGCCACTTTCTACGCTTGTTGGAGCGCATGGTTCCCCCGTCTGAAAGGTCCAAGCTTCTAGTGGTGACGGGTGGAGGAACCATAGAGGCTGCTGAGCGAGAGGCTGTGCAGATTGATGAGAGAATCCGTAACAGCCTCGCTGGGTTCGTGGATTCCCGAACCCTTGGGCGCGCCGATCCCGGGTGGGTAGTACCGCCCCGGACGTTCCCGTGGCAGACAGGGCGTCGTCGGGTGTCTCACCATCCTGATGGCGTTCGGGGATACCTTGGCGGGCCGGAGCGTGTACCCGCCCGGCGACAAAGCGACTGACGCCGGAAGCAGCCCCCGGGAGGCGGAAACACCCCGGGGGTGTCCGCCTCCCACCCCCAAATCAGATCCGACCGCACAGCCCGAGATACCCGGAGAAAACACAGGGGCCCTCAACTTGATGGGCGGACCTGCCGAAAAGACGAAGCGGCCCCGGTCCGACAATCCGGGCCGGGGTCGTCTCGCTGGCTGTCCACGCTGCCGGGGAAAGGCGGTTAACCCTGGCGGGTGGCCAGTCCAATGGGCACACCGCTACAGGGCCTTGGCGAAACCCCCGGCGCGCCACTGCCCATTTTGGCAGTCGCGAAGAGACCCCGCTACTGGAATCCGCAAAGACAGGTGACCGGTCACTCGGCAGCGGCATCTGGTCCGACCTGTGTCGAACGCTAGCGCTCCTGTGCCATCGCTCCAGCAGAACCGATGCCAGGCGGAGACTGCCCCAGTCGTGCCTGCTTGAGACTTAGCACCGGGCGCTAGGGCGATTTCCTAGCGTTGAGGGGTCCCGGTGGGGTCGCTCTCGTAGTGCCTGCCCCCGACTTCTGTCGGGTGGCTTTCGTGCGAAGAGTGTCCCACCGGGGCTTCGCCCACGGAGTGGCTCAAAAGAGGATCGAGCACGAACATCCGCAAGCAGGAGTGCCCCCGTGGTTCACACACCGACCAAGGAGGTAGTCATGAATGTGGTGATCGGGGTCGACCCCCACAAGGCATCGCACACGGCGGTGGCCATCGACGAGGCTGAAGACGAGATCTCCAGCGTCGAGGTGCGTGCCACTCGTCGTCAGGTCGAACAGCTCGTGCGCTGGGCCGAGCCCTTCGAGAAGCGGAGATGGGCCATCGAGTCGGCCGGCGGGATGGGCTATCTGTTGGCCCAGCAGCTCGTGGCTCACGGCGAGGTCGTGCTCGACGTCCCGGCCACCTTGGCCTCTCGGATCCGGGTGCTCGGCACTGGTCGTTCCAACAAGAACGACCCCAATGACGCCCACTCGATCGCTGTCGCCGCCTTTCGGGCCCCGAGCCTGCGCAACGTCGAACCCGCCGACCACTCCCAGGTGCTCCGGCTCCTGGCCAAGCGCAACCTGGACCTCGGGAGCCATCGGACTCGGGTGGTGTGTCGCCTCCATGCCCTCTTGGCCGAGCTCGTTCCGGGCGGAATCACCAAGGAATTGTACGTTTCTGACGCCGAGAGATTCTTGGCCAACATCACGCCTGAGACCCCGGTCGAGCAGGTCCGCTACGACATGGCCCTCGAGCTCCTCGACGACGTGCGCCGACTCGACGAGCAGACCAAGGAGTCGCACCGCCGGATCCGCATCGCCATCAAAGCGTCGGGGACCTCGCTGACCGAGATCTATGGAGTCGGTCCGATCATCGCCGCGCAGCTCATCGGCTATACCGGCGACGTGCGCCGTTTCGCCAACCGCGATGCCTTCGCCTCCTACAACGGGACGGCACCGGTCGAGTTCGCCTCGGGCGGCCGAGTTGTCCACCGCGTCTCCCAACGCGGGAACCGTCGGCTCAACCACGCCCTGCACATGGTTGCCGTCACCCAGATCCGTAATCCTGGAACAGAGGGACGCATCTATTTCGAGCGCAAGGTCGCGGAGGGCAAGACCAAGAAGGAAGCCCTCCGCTCGCTCAAGCGCCAGATCAGTAACGCCGTCTACCGCCAGCTCCTCCTCGACGCCCGATAGGGGGTCCGGGAGGACACTCAGGGACGACTCGCTGCCTGCGTGACCGGCTCTTCACCCTGCGCGACCGGTTCTTCGGCGAAGTCACTCCCGAACCCATAGAAACCCTACGCCGTCGTGCCCTAGCGCGACGGCTCGATTCGTCGCGCCTGGAAGGCCCCGAAATTGGGGTCTTGACTCAAAGAGGATTCGCAGGGTGGCACCCCAGCCGGCGATCGGGGGCAGTCTCAATCGAGCTTGCTATCCCCGCTGATCCCGGGATCGACGAGAAGTCGAATTGGATCGGTCCAGTGGTAGCGGTGGCCCAACGCACGACCACCACCTGGAAACGGCCCGCGCAGCTGAGTCTCGACCCGATTGCCACCCCTTGCGTCGTAGAAAGCTTGGGCGGCCGTGTTCTGGTCGAGTACCCAGAGGTGAAGCGACCCTTCGGGTCGAGATCGAAGGAGTTTCTGAGCCGTCTCTGACAGCAGGCGTGAACCCATGCCGCTTCTCTTCAGGTCACTCCTGACATGGAGGTTCTCAAGCAGTGATCCCCAGAGCGGGTCTTCATCCAAGATGGTGTGGGCGAAACCAACGACCTCCTCGTCGTGACAGGCGATCACCGTGAACTGGCTCTGCTTGGGCTGGGCCAGTCGACGTCGCCACACCTCTTGGCGATCGGCCACGACGTCCCCATCCAGGTAGGTGTCCAAGTAGGCACCTCGGTAATGACGTCGCCAGCTGTCGGCATGGAGGGCGGCAATGGAGTCCGCATCGCGGTCGGTCGCGTCGAGATACTGCACAGCACACACTTGTTTCGGCACGTTGGTCTCCTCATCGATCCTGGCATTGGCACCGTGCATCAGCCGGCTGCCGGACCGTCAAAGGGCCAGGTCCCTCAGGTCGCTCTGGATGAACGATCAGAGATTATCCGTAGCCGCTCAGGTTGTGCTGCAACGTCGAACCATCCCACCTTCCCGGCGAAGTGGGGCAGGCCAGGGGATGGGGCGTTAGCCTCACGGGGTGCGGCTAACGGCTCGATTGACCGCGAGCGTTCTGACTGCGTTGTCCGCTCTCCACCTGGCATGGGCGTTCGGTTCTTCGTTTCCCTTTCGCAGCCGTGCTGAGCTTGCTGATGCCGTTGTCGGCACGTCCGCGGTCCCACCGCCCTCGGCCTGCTTGGCCGTTGCGGGAGTACTTGCAGCGGCAGCCGCGGTCGTCGCGGAGGTGGTTCCCATAGCGCCGACCCTTCGACGAACCACCATCCGTGGTGTGGCCTCTGTTCTGGGACTCTGTGGGGCCTTGGGACTCATGGGCAAAACGGAACTGCTTGCGCATGGGAGCAACTCGGAGCGATTCGTCCGCTTGGATCGCCGGATCTACGCCCCCCTGTGCCTGGGCCTGTCGGTCGGCTGCCTCGCCTCTTAGCTTAGGGAGAGTCATCCCTCATAAACAGTGTCCTTCTCCCGGCGTACTGGGATAGGTTCTCCGTCCACCCAAAGGGCTGTTAAAGGTCCCGCCAAGTCAGGCGATCCATTCCTGAGCCCGTGCCGTAGAAGGACCAGACGATGGACGACGTCGAAGCGATCAAACAGCTCAAGGCCCGCTATTTTCGGACGATGGACACCAAGGACTGGCCGGGCATGCGCCAGGTGTTCACCGACGATGTCGTGATGGACACAACGGCCTCAGGTGGTGGCGTCATCACTGGCGCGGACGAGTTCCTCGAGTTCCTTCAGCAGACCCTCGCCAACACCGTCACCGCGCACCACGGTCACATGCCCGAGATCCAGCTCACCTCCCACAAGACAGCTTCGGGGATCTGGGCATTGCAAGACGTCATAATTTGGCCAGACGGAAGACGATTGCAAGGCTACGGCCACTATCACGAGACGTATGAGCTGGTGGGCGGTGAGTGGCGGATCAAGTCGTCGACGCTAACTCGCTTGCATATTGACTTCACGGGAACCGGATCCTAGGTAGCCGTTCGTCCGAAAGTGGCGCTGCGGGTCACGCACTAACCCGGCTACGGTGGCACCCTGACCGGGCGATCACTCAGGGGCGCTCCCTCCCGTCTTCGCCGCGGTCCGGCTCACTCGCTCAAGTCGTCCCATACAGTTCTGACAGCGCTGATCCTCGGGCGTCTCGCTCCATGGGCGGCGTTCGGAGAAGGCGTAGCTAAACTCGAGCCCGCACCACGTGAGCGGACGCTCATCGTGGATTAGATGCCAACCATATGAGGGGACTGGCGAGTGTCGACGCCACCGTCCGCGACCGCCCACCACCGCCACATCGAACGGTTGGCTAGTGAATACCGCCATCTCAAATCGGTCCATGAGGCCCCCCTTTGTAGGCCATCGGATCGTCGCGAGGGGCGGTGACGGCGCACCCGCTTGTCAGCCGCAACCGCCCCTCAGTCGCGATGCTGGCACTGCAGCCTGCGCTGAAATAGAGCCGACCGGACTGAAGCGGCACAACGTCCCGACAACATTGAACGGCGCAGAGTGGCGGGAACGACTGGCCCTATCGGATCTACTAACGAGCCGCTGCCACAATCGTGCCGGGCTGTCCCACCCTCCCGGCGAACTGGGACTCACCCCCACGCCGCCCGTTATCGCCACCTCTCGGATGCTCAGTGCCTCGTATCCTCGTAGCAACGACCAGGCCTGCGTATCCGCCGGTGACCGACGAGATTGCCCGGACCGAGGACCCTGGGGTCATTGTGGAGATGGCCCAGCGTCGGCTGGTCGTCAAGCTTTTCGAGGGGACAAGGGAGACTGAGCAGGAAGAGCAGTGGGCATACGTAGACAGTCTCTCGCCAGGTCTGCAAATGCTTTGGACGACGAACTCCCTTGATGGAGAGGTCTTGAACGGCGGGTTCCACCAGTACTTCTTCAACTCCTCGCATTGCTATGTCGAACAAACAATGCGTGACCTTGCGATGATCGGAGCGGAGGGTCAACTCTGGCTCCTCACCGCCGCCGTCGGGACTGTGCGACGCGTGATTCCCACGCTTGGTTGGCGAGAGCGGTCATGGCGCTCGGTCTTCCGCCTGGCCGGAGACTTACCCCGATTGGATGCCCTGTCTAAGCAGTATTGGGCTTTAGAACCCACCATCGACGTATTTCAGGCCGCCTATGTCGCCCGACATCGGAAGGAATTCATTCTCGACTGACGACCGTGTCTCATTCTCGGCGAACTGGGCTACCCGGTGAGCGGGATTATGGGCGCGCATAGTGGGATACTGCTGACGCATCGCGGGCCGGCTGCGGTGAGCTCGGAGATCGGCGGGAACGACCGCCGCGGCTGGAAGGTGATCGGTGCGTTCGCCATTGTGTGACCTGGTCGAAATTGAAGTTCCGATCATCCAGGCGGGGATGAGTATCTTCACATCGCCCGTGCTGGCGGCAGCGGTCTCCGACGCAGGCGCGCTCGGCAGTCTCGGTGCGTGGAACCGTCCAACCGACCAGCTCCAGCGCGAGCTCGATGAGCTCCGTGACTTGACGGAACGTCCCTTCGCGGTGAATCACGTCGTACCGGATCTCAACGCAGATGCATTCGCGGCGACACTTGAGCGTGCTCCTGCGGTTGTCTCGTTCGCGCTCGATGACGCGGGCGTCGAACTCGTCGGCCGCGTCCACGATGCTGGCGGCCTCGTCATGCAACAGATCACGACCGTTCGCCAGGCGCAGCTCGCCGTCGAACACGGTGTCGACATCATCGTCGCCCAAGGGGGTGAAGCCGGTGGGTACGGCGGCACCGTGAGCACCCTGAGCCTGGTTCCTCAGGTCGTCGACGCGGTAAGTCCGGTCCCGGTCGTCGCTGCGGGTGGCATCGCCGACGGGAGAGGCATCGCCGCCGCCGTGACCCTCGGCGCAGCCGGGGTCAACCTCGGCAGTCGTTTTCTCGCCTCCGCCGAGTCACCGGTCGGAGAACGGTGGAAGAAGGCTTTAGTCACCTACCCGTCCGAAGACTGGATCCAAGCTGGGTTCATCAACGCGATGAATCCCAACCCCGGGACACTCGGATACCGAACACGCTTGCGACTCTTGCGCACCGAGTTCGTCGAGCGCTGGGAGGCGCGAGCAAATGAGGTCGAGATCGACCCTGCACCAGTGCTCGCCGAGCTCAGCGAGGCGGTCGCGGCCGGCGACAAGGAAGCACTTCTCGTTGTCGGCGGTCAGAGCGCGGGTCTCATCCGACACGTCGAATCTGCAGGCGCGATCGTCCGCACGCTCGTCGCCGAGGCGCGAGAAGCGCTCGCCGAGGGCGCGCAGTTTGAGCTCTAGATGCTGTGCGTGGGCCGCGACGCGCCCAACCCCTCGCACGACGAGTAGCCGACGTTCGCGAATGCGGCAAAACCGGCGGACTGGGGCACGTTCCGGATCCCATCCGCTCAGCCGTTCCCCCAAAGGACTCCCATGCCGCTCATCCATAGACTCGGAGCATGAGTACGTTCGTCTTCCGACTCAATGCGCCACGCCCGACGTTCGCGCTCGATATGACCGAAGAGGAGCGGGAGATCATGGGTCGGCATGCTGCCTACTGGCAGCCCCTGATTGACGCCGGTCGCATGGTGGTCTTCGGCCCAGTGCTGGACGGGACGGGATCATGGGGTCTTGGCGTCGTTGAGGCTGACGACGAGGATGAGATCCGACAGTTCGCCTCCGGTGATCCCGTGGTCACCACCGGCACGGCAGAGGTCGAGATGGGACGAATGCTGGCCGGATTCGTTCGGTCCGGAGGATCGTAGGCCGCGCCTCGATCCGGTGCGCTATGGGGCAGTGCTACCGGTATCTCTCATGACCGCCTGAAGCCAGGCCCGTTGCGCGTCTGTATCCGGCACGGGCATCCCTCGGGCGGTCGAAATGGCCTCGAAAGCCCCTGGCACCGTTTGGCCTTCTTCCACCAACAGACCCGCCGCCACGAGCGATGACCGACCGATGCCCATACGGCAGTGCACGACGACGTTCTGCCCGCCGGCGAGGGCTTGCCGTAACTCAACAAGTAGGTGACGAAACTGCTCCGAATCGGGTACGCCGCGGTCGGGCGTGGGACAAGTGAGGAAGGTCAGCCCGGCCCCAGTGGCAGCTTCCGGCTCTCCTTGAAGGTCCAGCTCGTCGGCTTCGTCGGAAGTCAGCATCGAGACCAGTACATCCGTCCCGGCCTCTCGGAGTCCCTTCATTTCGTCTGAGAGCCAGTCACTCCCTCTCGGTCGGGACATGGTGCTCAACCTTCCCGGTCCGGTCCGACTGACGTAATAGAGCGTGGGCCTCACTGGTCCACTATCCCACTGGCCGGAAGTGCGCCCAGGCCCGGCGGACGGGGGCACCGTACGATTGACAGGTGACCGTCACGCAGGATTTCAAGGTCTGGTACCAGACTGAGCCACCGAGTCCTTCCTGGACGGCATACAAACGACGGATGACCGGGACCCTGTCAGTGTCCGACGACCACGCAGAGTTTCGCCCTAAGGGCGGCCAGCCTGTCCACATCGTTCATGTTCAGAGCGTCGCCAAAGGATGGAAACAACAGTCTCACGGGAAGAGGATTTCCTGGGTCATTGATTCGTACATCGAGGTGGTGTGGGGCGATTCAAGCAACCCGACCGTTGCTTTCTTCAACGATGGTCGTTGGCTCGGGCTCGGGGTTTACCTGCCTCATCGGGGACTACTTCGGGCTCTGAACGCGCTTATCCAGAGCCCGTAAGAGCGGTCTGCGAGCGCAACCTAACGGCACATACCCGGCGAGCTCCTATCACTTGTCAACCCCTCTTCTGGGGCTCGGGAGTGAAAACAGCGGACACGACATTGATCAGTCACTTGAAGTTCACAAGTGGGGGATCAGGATCGCTGGGAGCTGGGGTCCCCTACGACGAATCCTTCCGCAGTGGGATGTTCCTTCCAGTGAGATCAGACTCGCCCAGGTGGGCAAATCTCGTCTCGGTGGAACCGGGATCGTCCTTTCAGCTTCAAGACCGGAAGGACTTGACGTTCTGGACTTCGGACAAGCAATCCACTTCGGCAGCGCTAAAGGGCATCGGAATCGAGGTTGATCAAACACCCGATCGATACCGTTCACCTATCCATCGGAGTAGGGCCGGGGTATCCCACTCGTGCCTGCGCGGTGGCACCCCGTCCCGGCGTTCGGGGGCATTTAGCGTTGGTTCTGGGCATCCACCGATTTGGCGGAAGCCCTTCGTAGGGTGCGTCGGGTCGGTTCTTCTGGCTTGACTTTACGGGGGTCGGAGCGAGCGAGAGCTCGACTCCATAACGGTGATCGTCGACTAGACCTTCCGGACCGGGAGTTGAGGTGACAGGTGGCCTCTGTGGTGCTTGATGGTCTTCATGCTGCCTTGCGCTGCTTGTGGGTGTCGAGGATCTCTTGAGGGGTGCGGCCGCGCATGTAGTCGCCGTGGTTGCGCCGGCGGCGGTTGTAGGTGAGCAACCAGGCATCGGCCTCGGCCTGGAGCTGGCGGGCCGAGGTGAAGCGTCGGCGATGGAAGGCCGGGCGCCAGCACTCTTGGAGGATGGTCTCGTGGAAGCGCTCGACCACGGCGTTGTGGTTGGGCGAGCGGGGCGGGATGCGCACGTGGGGCAGCCCCTTGGCCGCCAGAGCGGCTGCGAAGGCGCTGGCGTTGTACTCAGGACCGTTGTCGCTGAGCACGGCACGGACCGTGATGCCGTGGCGCCGGTAGTGGTGAATCAGGCGCTCGAGGAAGCGCATCGAGACGGCGGCGTCAGGGGTGCCCACCACGAGCCAGACGAAGGCCCAGCGGGTGAAGACGTCGATGGCGCTGAGCTGGTACACCTTGCCCACGCCCTTGAGCTTTCCGATGTAGAAGCTGTCCACGCAGACGAGCTCGCCCGGACCGCCACTCGCCAGGCAGAACCCGAAGGGCTCGTCCTCTCTCGCCGCCTCGGTCAAGAGTCCCGTCGTCGCTGCCGCGATGGCCGCAGCCCGGGCCAGGCGCTTGGCTCTCGTGCCCAGCCCATGGTCGACCAGGTGCTTTTGCACGGTGGACTTGGCGATCACAAAGCCCTGGTCGCCCAGCCGATCGGCGTATTGGCGACAGCCGATGGTGGGCTCGAGGACGGCCAAGGTGAGCAGGCGCTCGACCACATGGGTAGGGGTGGACGAGGGCATCTGGGGCGCCCGGCGCTCCTTGGGCATGAGGGCGTCGAGCCCGTAGAGGTCGGCCCGGTTCTTCCACTCGTAGTAGCGGGTCCGCGAGATGCCGAAGACCCGGCAGGTCTCGGCCACGTTGCCGGTCCGCTGGGCATGTTCCAACACCGCGAGGCGCCGGCGGTAGATGATCTCTGTGTGGGTCACGGTGATGGGCTCCTTGGTCTCTTGGTCGAAACCACAGAGTCCATCGCCGGACCCCTCAAAGGGGTGGATGTGCAACCTCAACTCATGGACAGGAAGGACTAGACGAGCCTCCCGACGCACGTGCATCCCTTTTCTGGAACTCGGCGGCCGATCATGGAATCGGACCCCTGCTTCTGAATGTCTGGATGGTCACACCCCTGCGGAACGTGCACCGGTCGACGACGGAGTGCCGACCGATCAGTGACCACCAACGAAGGGACATGCAATGAGTGAAGTGAGGTTGGGCATCGACGTCGCCTGTCGGGCCGACCACCGGGCCAGCCTGGCCGACGAGCGAGGTGAGTTCATCTGGTCGTCGTGGAAGTTCCGCACGACGACTGTTGACCTCGAGCGCTTGTGGGCCAAGATCCCCGACGATGCCTCGGTGAGCGTGATCCTCGAGCCCACCCGCAACGCCTGGGTGCCGCTGGCTGCCTGGCTCCAAGCACGCGGCGCCACGGTGATCTTGGTGCCACCCGAGCAGTCGGCCGACCTGCGTGACTACTACAACAAGCACACCAAGACTGACCGGTTGGACTCAAAGGTGCTGGCTCGTTTGCCCTTGCTACACCCCGAGGGCCTGCGCGGCATCGACAACCTCGGTCCGGCCCAATCCCTTCGGCGAGCCGTCCGTCACCGCTTCAGCCTGGTCAAGCGCCGCAGCGCCGCCAGCCTGCGTCTCGATGCCCTCGTCGAGCTACTCGGACCGGGGTGGGCCGATTCCCTCGGCTCGGCCACCGCTTCGAAGACCGCCCTGGTCATCTTGGAGAAATATGCCGATCCACGGGCGCTCAAGCGTCTCGGGCGCGCCCGCCTCGCCGCCTTGTTGATCCGCTCGAGCGCGGGACTCTGGCGCCAGGACAAGGCCGACGAGCTGTTGGCCATGGCGAGCGAGACCCTGGCCCTGTGGTCATGCGGCGGCATCGACTTCGCCGAGCTGGCCCACGACATCGCCTCAGAAGTGAGAGTGCTGCGCCAGCTCGACGACGAGATCACCGCCGCCGACAAGCGAATCGCCGCGCTCTATGACGAGGCCGACCCCAAGGGCATCGTCGCGTCGACCCCGGGGCTCGGACCGGTTCTCTCGGCGGCCATATTGGGCAACGCCGGCGACTTCAACCGCTTCGCCAACCTGGCCGGCGTCAGATCCTTCACCGGCTTTGTGCCCAAGATCGACCAGTCCGGGCTGGTGGCCGGACACAAGGGCATCACCAAGGCCGGTGACGCCGGCCTGCGCCAGGCCCTCTACCTGGCAGCCGATCACGCCCGCCACATCGACCCGACGCTCGCCCAGCGCTACTACCGGCTCGTCATTGTCGAGGGCAAGCACCACAACTCAGCGCTCTGCTCCGTCTCGGCCGTCCTCATCACCCGGATCGCGGCCTGTTGGCGCAAAGGAGAGCTCTACCAACTCCGAGACGAAGACGGCGAAGCGATCACCGAGGCCGAAGGCAGGGCTGCCTGCACCGACCGCTTCAAAATTGACCCCAAAGTCCGGGCCGCCCGTCGTCGCAATACCCCAGCCAAGGTCTTCAAGAAAAGGGTGGCGGGTCGAGGCAGAAAGGAGTCGGCCCAGAGGGTCGCTCCGGCCACCGACCCGCCAGGAAAAGAAGCTAGCGAAAATGTGGCTTGAGGGGCTTGACTGCCGTTAGGAACTCACCCCTCCCAGGCGATGAGGGCGTCAGAGTCGTCGGTGACTGACCCGACGGGCCGATCTATCGGGCTCGTGCAACCTCATAGCTGGGATCTCAGCACGGCGATCTCGCAGCCTGACGAGGACGGGTCGAAGCCGTGCTCGATCAGCCATCGGACCGCTACCAGGCATCGCAACGACCACCACGCGCGGATCACATCGAGGTCGACGTCGGTGCCGTAACCAGCGACAACGTCGCCAAGGTGCTCCTGGTGTCCGAGTGTCAGGATAGCGAGGTCGAACAAGGCATCGCCCTGGCCCGCATCGGACCAGTCGATCACGCCGGTGATCTCCTCACCATCGACGAACACGTGGTCGACCTGCAGGTCGCCGTGTATGAACACCGGTGTCCACGGCCGGAGCGCAGCCTCGGCAATCCGGCGGTTACGCCTGACCACGTCGGCGGGAAGGACGCCGTTCATGACGAGCCACTCGCACTCGCCGTCGAGGCGCGACGCCACCTCGTCCAGGCTCTTGCCGGGCCAAGGTGGCAACGGCGCGTCGTGCAGCACCCGGACAGCGGCACCTGCCGCGGCCCACGCCGCCGCCGACGCGGTCGACGGCTCGCCGAGGCGGCCGAGCGCCGTCCCGGAGAGGGCGCCGAGCGCCAGCACAGGCGGCTTCCACCACAGCACTTCCGGAGTCGGGATCGGCGCCAGAGCCATCGCCTCGACCTCGACATTGGTGCGCGTTTGATCAGCGTCGATCTTCAGGAAGACAACGCCGACACGCAGGGTCGCTCGCTCGTTATGGGCGGTGACGACTTCAACCTCTAGCTCGTCCACGTCAGCCATTATTGCGGGATGAGCAATCGACGTGGCGTGGTCCGGTCGCATTCTTCGCGGTTGAGGGACCGCGGTCTGTAATCACGCTGCCTCAGAGTGCCCGTACCGCAAGGTCGGACCGTCCGAGCATGCCGGATACCGGGTGCAGCCGGACCTGTGCCACAGTCCCGGCAGCATCGAACGGGGGCGGTCTTTGCGAAGACGCCGGTCAGGAGTAATCGTAGAATCTCAGCTCAATCAAATGCCTGTTCGGATCCATCAAGTAGATGGCCTTGCCGGGTCCGCGAGCACCCTCTTCATCGCCTGGCCCACGCATGTTGTCTGATTCGTGGAACGTGTCGCCGAAGGGCACCCCAACAGTGCGAATCCTGGCGAACGCCTGGCCGAACGAATCGGCCGTCATGGCAAAGGCAAGATGCATGCTCCCTTCGGTGCCCCACGGTGCGAGCTGCAGTGTGCATCGCTCCGACACCCGCACGACGGTGAAGGGCGGACGAAAGCCGTCATTCTTGAATCCGAGGACGTCGGTGTAGAAGTGCAGGCTTTCGGTCGCATCGTTGACCGGGACGATCAGGTGATCCAGCTCGATCGGCATGTATCCCAGCTTCGCACGGGCCCTACGCCCGTGCACCGGCAGCACAAGAGAAGGTCACGCGGATCCTCCCGCTCCCGGCGTTCGGGGGCACGCTCCAGGGCTCCGCGAACGCTACTTCTACCCCCGAAGGCGTAGGGTCGTAACCAGAGGTGCCGACAGGAAGAAGGCCCGTGAATAAGCTGGCGAGGTTGTCATGGCGGGCTCGGGGTTCAGGCGCTACCTGCACCGCCGAAGTTGACCAACCGATCCGGGGCTACAAAGTCAACCCAAAGTACCGGTCTAGCCCCCTCGCCCCATCCGGACCTGAGGGGTCAGCCCCTATCGTGTCTTGGATCTCCTTCGACGGGAACGCATATTGGGTCCGACTCTCCGCCGCCCAAGGTTGGCCGCGTTCGATTCGCATAACCCAAGCCGATGTGGACGGAGCGAGAGAATAGAAACCTGCCTCCTCGACATGTCTCACCGTCCCGGCGGACGGGGGCACCCAAGGCACTCAACAGGTAGACAGTTCGGGGGACGCCGAACCTAAGCGTCAAAGATGGCCTCACGCTGCCTATCGAAGACGACTACGCGGTACGCCTGCGCGAATCAGGTCATGCATCGCTCCCTCGACGAGGGCGATGGTGTCGGCCCTCATTTCCGGCGTCAGCGGATGGTCGCATGGTGGCGCAATCCGAATCAGCTCGTCCACGTAGGTCGCAGCGTGCTGCCGCAACGACTTGGTTGGCTTCTTCCCATCTTCCATGTTGAGTCCAGCCATCGGTCCTCCTTCCCACCGTTGAACGGCGCAAAGCACCCCGATGCCTCGGCACCGATGTGCCCAGGGCAAACGCACTAGGACTGCCGAATTGAGCCCTAGCCCCAGTTGGCTTGTGCAGTGCGGATGGCTTCAATCCAGGCATCGTCAACGGCTACGACAGGGATGACGGTCGATTCCTCGAAGAACGGTGCATACGTGGACGAAGCCACAATGTCCGGGGTCTCGCTCTCGACAATGTTGACGAACGTTTTCCCGTCCGCCCCCGCCCACACCGATTCGGTTCCGGCTGGCAGCCCGGCCTTCAAGAACACCTCGAATGCCTTGCGTGCGCTGTCGACTCCAGGAGCCAGCCGACTGATAACGACGTACTTCATTTACTAGCCACCTCCCTCGTGTGTGCAGGCGCCCCAAGGGATCGTAGAGGTCGCCACACTCAGGTTGCGCCCTCTAAGTTCAGGTGTCAACGACTCGGTGCTGAGCAGCTCCTGACTGGGAAGGTTCGGCCGATCCCCCAGGGCGCTGCGAGGTGGCACTCCCACCCGGCGAACTGGGCTACCCAAGGTTCTAAGCGTGAGGGAGCCAGTCCTTCGTGGCGACGGCCAACTCAGATGAGTAATCGTCTGTTTCTGGCACCTCGTCATCCGTGGATTCGACCTTGACGCCGGGTCCAAATTCGTCGCCGCTCTGCTCGTGGCACTCGATACCCACCAGTTTCCCTTGGATGACCGTGCTTCCTCCCCACGAGCTGATGTGGATCTGCGGAGTAGGACACCCTTAACTCAGCTTCGGCGCGTGCTGCCGGCACGCCTCCACGTACCAGCCCTTGCCCTTGCGGTCAGTCCAGATGCCTTTCCACGCCGGCTCCTGGCGACAGGTGGGGACGCTAGAGGCCGTCTTCGGCCTCGGTCAGAGCGCCCTCGGCGTCATTGAGCTTCGTTTCGTCCTGTGAGAGCGGGGTCTCGTCGCTCGGGATCATCAATCGGCCGGCGTGGCACCGGTCGGCGGCCTGCAGGGGAGAGGACTTGATAAGAGATGAACTAGCCATCGCCAAATGATCCACATTGATACCCTGCGCCCCACTTGGCGAGCCGCATGGAGGGTCGATCGTGAGCGACGTTTCAGGCAATGGGGACACCGTAAACGGCCCGGCCGTGGTGCCTGTGGCGCCCGGCTGGTTCAAGGGACCCGATGGCTACTACCCGCCGACCAGACACCCGGATCCCGAGTACAGGGCGCAGTACGCGACCGCACCCGCCACGCCGCTGCCGGCCGATCAATCTCAGGCCGCCCCGCCGCCGGCTCCGCTAACCGTGAGCGACGTATCGGAAGGTCCGGGATGGTGGCAGGCCACTGACCAGAAGTGGTATCCGCCCGAGCGCCACCCCAACTACCAGCCAGCACCACCACCGCCGCCGCCGGGGCCGGCTCCCATGGCGGCCGCAGCGCCACCTCCGCCCCAGCCCGCCGCCAAAAAGAAGCTGACCCGGCGCCCGCTCTTTTGGATCCTCCTCGTGATCGTCCTTCTTTGCGGGGGCTGCATCGGCATCGTTGCTGCCGTGAGTACCTCCGTCGACCACCAGGCGCACGTTCAGCACACTGTCGTCTACTCGGTCACCGGCACCGGCAGCGTGAACAACGTGACCTACGCCACCGTCCAAGAGGGAAATGGCCAGCAGGGCGAGTCCCAGGTGACCAACGTCTCTCTGCCGTGGACCAAGACCATCACTGCTTCCGGTCTCTTCACCGCGTTCACCGTCAGCGGCACCGTGGGAGTGGGTGGAGGATCCATCACCTGTACCATTAAGGAGGATGGCAAGGTCCTCAACACGAACACTGCCAGCGGAGCCTTCGCCACGGCCACCTGCAACGCCACCGGAACGTCTTAAGGGTGAAACTGCGCTCCTCGTGTAGGGCCTGCTGGGTTGAGAAGCGCCCTGACATGAGCCGATGGCCGACCCCCGCGTATCCCCAAGGCCAAGCTCGTCAGCTGAATCGGAGGTGGCTACTTGTCAACGCGTTTGTCAACGCAACTTCACTAAAGACAACCCAGCGGTACCCAACAGGACCCAACGAAGTTACGAGGAAACCCAAGCCGACCTGCCAGAACCGCGAAGACCGAAATAGACCCAACGACTAAGACCCGCCTGGGGGTCAAGAGGTCCCGTGTTCAAATCCCGGCAGCCCGACTCGTAGAGCAGGCGTATGGGCCACGTCTGTCGCCTCGATGCGCGGACCGACCGGACCTCCAATCAAGTGTGCTGCCGAAGAGTCCAGATCAGACGTTGCACGTCAACCAGATGGCAACCGGATCAGAAGCGCCCAATGGCGGATGGTGAGGCTCGCGGGTCCATTCGACCTGCTGCGTAGGAAGCCGGGGCTATCGAGAGTAGAGCGAAGGGCGAAGGGCGAAGGGCGAAGGCTACGGGGCGGTCCGTTCAGGGCTGAGCGGTAGCGACACGAACCCGCTGGCGCCCGTGGTTTTCCCGCATCATCTCCGCCACGACACGGGACTCGACGGGGAGCTCGATCCCGATCGGTACCGCCGTTGTCGCTCGGGCCCTCCTGCACTCAGGACAGACGACCAGCCACCGCCCATCGGAGCGGCTCTTGATCGTTGGTTGGTGTGCAGGCTGCTGCATGTCCCGACTCCTCATGCCCCAAAGGAGCGGTTGTATCCAGTCGCGGCGATCGACAAATGCGGCCAGTTGAGGGGCGGTGACTCTCCCCAACCGAATCCCCGAAGCCACCGCCCCCGAAGGATGCTCGCACGGCGTCTACGAGTTGAGATAAGGCCGACCTACCCATCCAAACACCACGTTCGAACAACGGGCTGGGCCAAGCAATTATGCCTTGGCCGGCGCTGCGAAAGGCCGCGGGGCAAAGCGAGGGGGAGCCGCCCCGACCTTGGACGGACACACAGGGTCGGGGCGGTTTCCTCACCCCCACATCAGGCACCCTCGACCGCAATTGGCGGGTTGCGGTCTCGGTTGCCCGAGGGATTGTGCCTGTCTCATCCGGTGGGCTGCAAGTGACGACCGTCGCTGTACTCGCCTTCAGCATGCACGGGGGCCGAACGCTGGTAAGGCTGTTCCTTGCCAACAGGGAATGGTGTCGACCTCGGAGTTCGCCTCCTCGTTGACCCTGTGGGGGGTCTACCGTCTGCGCCCGAGCCGGCGACGGGGGCGACCGTTCAGCCGACGGTCGTAGTTACCGTCTCACACGTTTGGGCGGGAACGACGCCCACCGGGCTGTTGAGGGCGGTGGCGCAGACCATTGCTGACGCGATGCCAGCGAACCCGGGGGAAGCCTCCAACCTGAACAGCGCGAGGCCAAGTTGACCGACGCCAAGCCCCGCCGGCGCGTAGTCGCAGGTCGTTGCCCCCTGTGCCCTCCCGAACGGGCAGATCGCATTGACTGCCGTCAGCCCGACATCGCTGGACTGACTGATGCTCCACGTCGTTGGCGTCGGGCTCTCGTTTTGCGCGAGCACCCCGAGTTCGACCGGCCCACCAGGCGGCACGTGACCTACGAGTCGTGCGGTGATGATCCTGAAGTGGGGCGGCAACGGGGGCGGCGGGGTCAGCGAGAGGAAGCTGATCGGGGCCGTCGCCTCCTGGATCTCGGAAGTGGCACTCTCCACCTCGGCCGCGCCCACGACACACGTGTTGGCCACGGCGCAGTCGAGGGCGCCCTGATCCGAAGTGGTGATGATGTGCTTCACCGTGAGCGACTCGACGAAGTCATTGGTGCTCTCGGAGAGCGAGACGATCGTGCCGTTGTCGCAATCATTGAATGTGAGCGGAAACACGCCCGCGGCGCACTCGCCTAAGTACAGGGCCATGTCGGTCGTGGGAACCGTGAAGCCGGTCCCCGTCACGGTGACGCTCTGACCGTCGGTGAGAAGGGTCGAGGGGACGACGGTGATAACCGGTCCAGCGGCGCCGGCCTCCGGGACGCCAAGGAGGAGCGAGCCGGCGACCACGGCACCGACAGCCGCAAGGGCTCGGACAATCCGCATGAAGACCTCCTCGTTCCAATCCCTGTTTGGACGGTACGCCTGTCCCGCCGGAAGCACAACCTGCCTTCGCGCAAGGTTCATCTTCTTTGGTATTGGGACCCCCTGACACCGATTTGGGAGTGCAGAACGGCTTGCCCGCCATGCCGGCGAAGCTCGGCGTAACCCGAAGGGATCGACGTGTTGAGGACCCGCGGGTCAAGCGGCACCCCGCAGGGACAGGGCGTCACCCTGCCGCTCAGCGCTGGTTTACGCGTTCGGCTCAATCGGTTTCCGATCACTTGAACAGGGGAACGTGTCAACCCTTGCCGAGGATCTGCACCGTCACTGTCGCGACGGCAATGAGCTGGTCGTCCTTGCCAGTGTCGACTACCCGGACATCGGCAATGCCGTCCTGCTTGCCAACGAGTTGAGTAGTTGCCGTGGCCCTTATCGGTCCGACCCACCCCGGAGTAAGGAACGAGACCCCAAGGTGCTCGGTGGCGACGAGCCCGACCTTGGACCCGATGGCAGATACCCCGGCGACCTCAGCAAGTGACGCGACCACCCCATCTTCGAGGGATCCAGCCGGACCGCGCATGTCCTCTCTGATGTCCATTTCCAAAGCTACCGATCCAGCTGTTTGGTCGACGAACCTCCAGTGGAGCCCGACAGGCTTCTCAAGCATGGCGCCAACGCTCAGGTTTCCTTCTTGGGCGACAAGCGATGCCCCACAGTGCCCGCACTCCGTGTTGCGAAGGGAACCAGGTTCGCTGGGCGTTGCCATCTCTGGGTCTAGCCGGGCCGCCCGACGGGATTGTGACAGCAGTGAAGGTTCGCCGGTCCCGTGCCACACCTCCGTTGATGGACCACCGACCTTGTCCTGGGCATTGAGGATCCGAGTCTCAGGACGCAACTCTTGGGCTTGTTCGGATGGGGCGGCCTCACCAGATTCGTCCGTGTCCGTCCCCGTGATCGAGGAGAGATAAGCCGTAATATCGTCATAACCCTCGACCTGCTTGTCCCCTGTGCCCCCATCCCGATAGAGCTTGGTCGGCGCGCCTCGAGAGAAGTATCGCACCTCATGCCGTTGTGTCGGATCGGGACAGAATCCTTGAAGGAGTTGTCCGTCGTCTCCCCGCATGACTACCGCAGGCGGCGGATCGTCAGACTCGACGAACGATCCCATAGCTACCTCCACACTTAGCAGTCCCTAATCACCATTACCGGCCACTCGAGACGAACGTTCATTTCCAATTTCCACCTCCGCGAAATTCATCGGTAGGGTCAGAGGTCCCAAGGAAAGACTTCTGAGTGATGACGCCGTGCATCTCAGCGTGAGTGGATACTTGGCGATTTCACGACGCCACCCCATCCTTGCCGTAGCCCCGAATTGCGGAACGGGGGCACGGCGCGGGCAACTCGCCTCTCGTCGTCCTTGTCTGACGCGCCGGTGCACCGCCGGCCGTCCAGTGCGCCCAGGCCTGCCTCGAGCCGGCGCTGGCTGACCGTGACCTCGTCGGGCTGTGGGGCGGGACCACGGACGCCGAGCGGCGACAGATGCGGCGCCGCTAGGCGAAGGCCGTGTCAACGGTTTTGTCAACGTAACGTCGCAAAGTGTTGCCTATCTGCCCCCAACAAGACCCGACGAACGGAACGGGGCAACCGCAGCCCACCTGGCAAAGCCCATCTACCGCCCGGCGGGACCCTACGACCAAGACCCTGCGCCTCACTCCCGAGCAGAACCGGTCGATGGTGCATGTTCTCCACCGGTACGAGACAGGGGAGATCGACGAGGCGGAGGACACCTGCTGAGAGCAACGTATAAGGTAGTTGCTCGGCTGGCACGCGGCGGCGTGGCGGGTGGCGGCACCCCTAATGCAGTGGGCGAGCGGTACACGGCGTCAACCATGTCTGGCCCGCACGCCGAAGGAATCGTGCAAGTGACCTTGACGGAAGTTTCGGAAGTGAAGCCTAGTGAGCCCGGGGTCGCCGCATCGCGCAGCGGGCTCGACACAGCCGTCCGGGTGATGCCGTACGCCGCCATCTGGATCGTGCTCCTCGTGCCAACCTTGCGCACCATGGCTCGCGGCTGGCGCCCCGTAGGCGACGACGCCTCCATCGCGCTCCAGGCGTGGAACACGTTCAGCCTGCACGCACCGTTGGTGGGCCAGGGCACCGGCGCGGCCTCGGGGGCCGGCGGGGTCCAGACCACCGGAGACCCAGGACCGCTCGGGTTCTGGCTCTTGGCACCGTTCGTGCACATCGACCCGGGCCAGGGAGCACTCATGGGTGCCGCGCTGCTTTGCGGCGCCGCCCTCTCGTTGGGTCTGTACGTGCTGCAGAAGTCAGCTGGACCGTGGGCCGCCGTCGTATTTGCCCTGGTCGTTGCAGACCTGGCCATCGTCTCACCGTTTCCGTTCGTCGACCCGCTGTGGAACTCCTCCTTCGCCTTCTTCTGGTTCCTGTCCTTCCTCGCTGTGGCGTTCGCTGTCGGGCTCGGGAACTTGCGCTACCTGCCGTTGCTGGTCTTCATAGGGTCGGTGACAATCGACTCGCACCTGCTCTTCCTTCCCTCCGCCGCGCTGACTCTGATCGCGGCAGTGGTTTGCGGGCTGCTGCTCAAACGGCCGGGAGGCTACCGGTGGCTGTGGTGGACGATCGGCGTCGCCGCCGTCTGCTGGGTCGCGCCGCTCGGCCAGCAGCTGTTCGGGTCACATCCGAACGGCACCGCCCTCCTCCACAGCGTCGGGCTTGGGTCGGGCCAACCGATCAAGACCGTAAGTTCGATGCTGGGGCTTCACGCCCTGGCCCGCGCCGCCTCGCCGAAGGCGGTATGGGCGTCACCGAGGCCGCTCCAGCCCCTCGACTCCTACAGCGATGTCCTCCACAACGGAACGCTGGTGTTCTGCTGGTTGTTCGCTGCTCTGGTGGCCGTCCTTGTGCTTGCGGCGCGGCACAAGAAGACGTATCTCCTCAGTCTCTCGGCGGTAACCATCGCTTCTGCGATCGGCCTGGTGGTCCTATACGCCCGTGTCCCGGCGGATTACCAACTCTCCTTCGGTTGGATCAGCCTGGCCGTGTGGATCGTGGGGATCTGCATATGGGTCACCCTCGGCTTTGCCGTGGTGACCTGGGCACGGAGTCGCTTCCCGGTTAGACAGGGGTTCAGAGTCTCGCAGAGCGCCGTGAAGACCTGCGTCCTCGTGCTGATGGCGATCGCCACGTTTGGTGCCACCGCAGTCGTGATGTTCCCCTACGGCGGGAATGGGCAGCGGCTGGACTTCGCTGCCATGCGGCGCGTGCAGACTGAGGCCGCTATCGTCGAGAAGGAAGTTCCCCGGGGAGAAGTGGGAATAGCCGACAGCTACTCGGGCCTGAACTTCTTACAGGGCATCCAATACGAGCATGGCACGGCCTATCTGCTGCGGACAGCCGGCTGGATTCCCGGGTTGCCTGTGGGAGCCGACGGTCTGCTCGACTACCCGATCCATTCCGACAAGCCCTTCGTCGTGTTCAACGAGCACGTGACGTCCCAGACGGGCTTCAGGCGCTACGACCACTACTCAACGACCGAGCTCAATCCTCCGAAGAACTTGAACAACACTGAGAAGCTAAAGAACCTAAAGAAGCTAAAGAGTCTAAGCCCAAAGGACTTAGAGAAGCTAAAGAGCCTAAGCCAAAAGAACCTAGATAAGCTAAAGCACCTAAGCCCAGGAGACTTACAGAAACTAAAGAGTCTAAGCCCAACGCAATTAGAGAAGCTAAAGAACCTAAAGAAGGTGGGCGCCTTGCCAGGCTAGCGGTCCGATCGGCACCGTTTCGCAGGCCACCACAGTGTCCCCTGCAGGGAGGACCCCGCCGACCAGGGGCAGCCTCAACAGGCCAACAGCGTCGGCACCGACGTCACCGCCGGATACCACGTGTACGGGTTCCGGTTCGTCCCTGGTCAATCCCTGTCCGCCTACTTCGACGGGAGGCAGGTGTGGAGAGTCACGGCCTCGAGCGGCATCACCATCACTGGGAAGCCCTACGAGATCATGATTGAGCTCCAGGTGGCCGGCCAACGGACCTCGAGGTGGCACACGGTCCCGACGGGTTCCACCGGGCCGGCGAACATGCACGTCGCCGAGGTGCAGGCGTACTCCTAGATCGTTGATTCCAAGGGATCCCCGCTGAACGAGGGTCCGCGTCGGACGCGACAAAGGCGTCCATGATCGGCGTTGCGTAATCCCAACCCGACCATGGAGGTCAAGTGGACACCGACCTGGACACCTTTGTCACCGCACTGTACGTCGCGATTGACGACGCGCTTCGGATGCGTCCCGAGCTGCGCCAATGGCGCCCACGCATCGGTCTCGCGCCCAAGCTCAGCGACGCCGAGCTGTTGACCCTGGCCGTGCTCCAGGCGCTCTTGGGCTTCACTTCCGAGACGAGGTTCTTGCGCCACGCTGGGCTGCACCTGCGGTCCTGGTTCCCCTACATCCCGCACCAGTCGGGCTACAACAAGCGGCTGCGCAAGGCCCAGGGCCAAATCAAAGCGGTTATCCGCCTGCTGGCGGCCGACACCGAGCACTGGGACGACGACACCTGGGTCATGGACTCGACGCCGGTCGAGTGCGGACGCTCGCGCCCGACGGCGCTGCGCAGTGACCTCGCGGGGTGGGCCTCCTACGGGTACTGCGCCAGTCATTCGCGCTTCTTTTGGGGACTGCGGCTCCATCTCGTGTGCACGCCGGCGGGGCTGCCCGTCACCTTCGCGCTGGCCAACCCCAAGATCGACGAGCGCGAGGTGGCGCGGGACCTCTTCGAGGCCGAGCCCACACTGTTGCGTCCCGGACAGCGGATCCTCGCCGACAAGGGGTATCGCTCCCGCGAGTTCGAGTCCTTCTTGGCTGGCCACGGCGTCGAGCTCGTCCGGCCCGCCCACAAGAGCGATCGTGGCCGCACGACGAGCCCACTCCTCAAGCCGTTGCGCCAGCTCATCGAATCGGTCAACGCCACGCTCAAGACCCAGCTCGATCTCGAACGCCATGGGGGCAGAACCCCAGGTGGTGTGATGACTCGGGTCCTCCAGCGCCTGCTCGCCCTGACCGCGGCCATCTGGCACAACGCCCAAAGTGGCCAGCGCCCGCTGCGATCGCTCGTCGCGTTCGATCACGGCTGATCCCTTGGAATTAACCATCTAGGGGCCCCGGCGGGGACCCGGCGCGACCGTCTCGCCCGACGTCGAGCCAATCAAGGACGCCATTGGCCCACGAAATGCACGCAATCAATCCGGCGAAGTCGGCGGGGCTCTCACCGTCCGCCCACGCGTTGCTGCATGGCTACGAAACGCGCCGAGTGGCATTCGTCGGGTCGCGTTGGATGCGCCCTCTCCTTACTTGATAATTCAGAGGGATGTAGTCAGGATTAGATCCAATGGTACTTCTGGAGGCAGAGGAAACGTCTGAGCGTCCGTCGGACGAGGGCACCTCGCTCGGCCCGAGTGGGGGTGGACCGAGTTCCAATCCCATTGAGGCTTCGTTGGCCGACCTCGTCGTCGAGCGGGCCTGGCTGCTAAAGGCGGAGATGCGGTGGGTCCGAGAAGACCGCAATCCACTCAACGCGTTCCGTTGGTTCGTGTGGGACCGGGTGGGTGTCGGGCATCCACCTTCGAGGGCAGAAAGAGCCACTGCCGACGCGGTCACATCTGCGACGGCCGCTTCCGTGCCGGTTCGGCCGAACCGGCGACGTCTAACGGCCGCGTAAAGGCCATTGGCCGCGACCCCCAAGATGGGGTCAGCAGAAGAACCCGACCCCTGCTCCGGGCCGCCCATTGACAGCGGTTGACCATGTGGGTCTCGCCGCTGAGGTCGGCGCAAGGAATGCCCGATCTGCAGAGCATTCGCGAAGCCGCCCAAGGCTGGACGCGGAGAGTAGATTCTCGGGCGGTGAACATCAGGGCCGCGATAGCGGGGGCGGTGATCATCGGGTCGGCGGTGATCACCCTGACAGCCTCAGGACAAGCCGCTCAGGTCAGAACGACCCCGAGCCGAGCCACCACGACCTCAGTAGCCGCCTCCACCAGGCCGTCTCCGGTAATGACGGGCACGACGGCGGCAAAGGCCACGACACCCGCGCTGTTGCCCAGCATGCTGCCTCCGCCTGGCTACACGTCGCAGCAGCTGATCTTCGACGACCGGTTCTCCGGGGCCGTGCTCGACAGGTCGAAGTGGAGCACGTATATCGGCGCAGAGGGGGTCCGTTGGAACGACAATGGTGTCCTGCCGTTCCCCTATTCCGGAGGGACCACTACCGCCCAGGGAGAAGCGAACGATCTCGCGATGTACGGCCCCGCGCAGGTCTCCGTCGACAACGGGCTGACGCTCACCGCGCAGCCGAACACGAACCAATGGGCCAGCCTCTATCCGTGGATCAGCGGCGTGGTGACCACTGAGGGCAAGTTCACGTTGCCGACAAGCGGTTGGTACGTCCAGGTCAAGGCCAAGATGCCCGGCATGACCGACGGTATGTGGCCGGCCATCTGGTTCATGCCTGCTGTCGCAGGCACCTCCGTCAACGAACTCGACGGCTACGAGGGCGGGTTTCTCTTCTTTGGACCCGCCAATCAGGTCGTGCACTCCACCTACTTCGTGAATAGCTCTTTCAATCTGGGTAACGACGTCAAAGTGCCTGACGGCCTCGCGGCAGCGTTCAACGTCTACGGGATCCAATGGGATCCAGGCGTGTCCATCACGATCTATCTCGATGGGAAGCAGGTCTGGCAGGTGACCGAGTCTGAGGCGGGTTCCATCCCTGCGGAGCCCTACGAGATCATCCTCCAGCTCCTGGTGGCGTCGGCGAGGACTTTCTCATGGCATACCGTCACCAACGCCAGCACCCCCACCTCTTCCATGCAAGTCGCCGAGGTGCAGGCGTACTCGTAAGAGTCTCCGACGCTGCGCGGTGGCCGGAGAACGCGCAGCGAAGTACGCGATCAAGGTTCAAAGCCCGTCAGCTCAACCATAGAGAGGTCGCGCGCATTAGAGCGTGACGTGAGATTGGCTCGGGGGAGTTTCAGGCGCAAGCCCTCGCGCTGGGTTGGGCTGCTATCGCAGATGACGTGGTAAGCGTCAGCCGGGATGTCTCTTCGTCACTCGTGAAGGTGGATGGCCGACGCTCAACCTGTCCCATACGAGCCAACGGAGCGCATTGACCGGATTGCGGTCTTCTCGGACCCACTGCATCTCCGACTTCAACAGCCAGGCGTGCTCGACGCTCTCGTCGTGCGGGCCGACCATCGAATCCTCGATGCGAGGGGACCTCGGTCCACCCGGATGAGAGTCCAGCGGGCGGCCGCTGTCCGATGGAAGCTTCGTGGTTTCCTTGGACTTCACAAGTTCCATTAGGCAGCACCTCCCGAGACCCTCTGCATTGATGTCGACCGGATTCCCCCCTGGCTTTAGACGCCGGGTTCGCCCTGTCCAATGCCTCTCCCTCAAGATGAACAGGCTTGGATTAGAGGAGTATGAGGCGGGTGTATGATTTCCATAAGAATCGCGCGTCCGGGTGACCCAGCCGTGGATTAGGCCGCTGTATCGCAGGGAAACCCGTAGTTCGCCGGGCCAGGGCACCTTGGCAGAGACACAAGAACTCGTACCAGAGCGTCCCCAGGGAGCCGTTCCAGATCAAGGGAAGGCGCACCCCTCTCGGTGTACCGGCGATCGAGAACTGATTGATCTTGAGCAGCCAGTTGCGGTACAGGTAGTCGAAACCGCCGGACTTGGCGCCGAGGTAACAGGAGAGAGTGCAGTGCGGATGGGTCTGGACGAGCCATCCGATGAGGCCGAAGAAGGCAACGGTGACGATCAGTCAGACGCAGAACGCCGGCAGGATCCGCAGGCAGCGCTGCCACAGATAGCGCCCACCACGGTTCCGGAGCGCACTGGCAGCGATCAGGTAGCCGCTGATCCCGAAGAATCCGTACACGGCAATGGTGCCGAGGGTCGTGCCGTTGATGAGGCCGCCTTGTCCAAATCCGCCCAGGCCTCTCGCATGCGACAGCAGCACAGTCAGCGCAAGAACGAGCCGCAAGAAGTTGAGGCTGTCGGGCTTACCGGTGAGCGCGTCGCCGATGGTGCGCACTACGGCCATGACCGAACGTGCGTCCGAGCCGCGGCGCATCCCTTGGTCATGTGATCCACTCGGCGCGGTTCCGGCACGGTACAGGTCGATTGGTCGGCGCTCCCGCCGAACGCCGGCGGCAACGGTGCGTCGCGCGTGGGACGAGCGTCAACCGGCGGACAATTCCCCCCCGAGCCCCTCTGCCGTCGCACATCGAAATGTTACGTTGCCCGGGCTGATCGATTCCTGTGCACGAGGGGGGCAAGCGGAACCGTGAGACGGCACCAACCTGGCGCGCGCGCCCTGTTCACCGTGGCGGTGCGCGCCGCGGCCACCCTTGCGGCCGGCATCGGATCCACCCTCGTGGTCATCAGCTCCGCTCCCGCGGTCGCCGGAGCCTCGGGGATCCTGCCCCCTTCGAACCCGGCGGCCAGCGTGCCGCCGCAGGTCATGCCGGCCTGCTCCTTCTCCCCCCTGGACGACACGAGTACTGGATGCAGCGACTCGATACTGCACAACATCAACTACGCCCGCTGGATCGAGGGGCTCGGCCCCCTCGTGTTGCCGAGCGACTACGCCAGTGATCCCGTCGCCGTGCAGCAGCTCATCCTCACCGATGAGGAGCGCGGCGACCGGGGGCTGTCCCAGTACTCGGGGCTCGACGCGACGCTCAACGCCGCCGCGCAGGCCGGCGCACTGGCCCGCACCGACCCCGCCCTGCCCGCGGGCTTCGTCGGTCCCGGGGGGTCCATCTTCGCCCAGGACTACACGCCGCTCGGGGCCGACTTCGCCTGGATGTACGACGACGGTTACGGCGGCACGAACCTCGACTGCACGTCACCCGGCGACAGCGCGTGCTGGGGTCACCGCGACAATGTCCTGGGCCCCTGGGCGAGCGGTGGCGGCCACACCGCCATGATGGGGGACGGCAACACCCTGGCCGGCCAGTACGCGGAGATCTTCGCCTACCAGGCGAACCCGGCCGACGTGCTGGTCGACCCGATCACGCCGAGCTCCCTGCCCACCCCCGCCACGTCCACCGCGCCCGATGTCGTACAGGTTCTCCCGGCCTCCTCGCCCGTCACCGGCGCCGGGACGCCGGTGACCATCGAGGGCAACTACTTCACCTCTTCGCCGGTGCCCGAGGTGTTCTTCGGCGGTGTGCCGGCCACCAACGTGCACGTGAATTGGGACGGCGAGCTCACCGCTGACGCGCCCGCCGACCCCGCCGGCAACGTCGCCGACCAGGTCGTCGTCACCGTGACCACCGGCGGGGGTTCCTCGAGCTCGACCGGCACCCCGGCGGTCGATGAATTCACCTACGCGCCCACGAGCGCCCCGAGCGTCTCATCGGTGTCGCCCACGTCGGGGTCGCTGCTCCCGGCCGGCAGCGTGACCATCCATGGCTCGAACTTCAACGAGGGTGGCGTGACGCCGATCGTGGACTTCGGGAACGTCGTGAGCATCGGGTCCATGAGCTACGACGCGACCCAGATCACAGCGACCATCCCACCCTCCCTCAATCCGGGCACGGTGAACATCACCGTGACCACCCCCGACGGCACCAGCGCCACTACTCCGGCGGACCAGTACACCTACACCGGGAGCGACACACCCTCGGCCCCGAGCTTCACAAGCAGCAACCAGGCCACGTTCTCGGCGGGCAATGCCGGCGTGTTCGACATCACGACCACCGGGACACCCGACGCCAGCTCGCTCAGCGACACCGCCTTCAGCGGCTGCACGCCCTCCACGCTGCCCGCCAGCATCACGCTCGACTACACGGGCGGCACGACCGCCACGTTGCAGGGCACGCCCCAGGCCGGTGACGGCGGCACGTTCACCGTGTGCCTGAACGCCTCCAACGGCGTTGCTCCGTCCGCCACCCAGGTCTTCACCCTCACCATCGACGCCCCGCCGCTGCCTCCTCCGCCCCCGCCGCCTCCCCCCGCACCCACGCACGGCTACTGGCTGGTGGGGTCGGACGGGGGCATCTTCAGCTTCGGCTCTGCCCAGTTCCACGGGTCCACCGGCTCGCTGCACCTGCAACGACCCGTCGTCGGCATCACCCCAACGGCGGACCGGGGCGGCTACTGGCTCGTCGCATCCGACGGCGGCATCTTCGCCTTCGGCAACGCGGGCTTCCACGGCTCCATCCCCGGCAGCGGGCTGCACCCCGCCGGATCGGGCCTGCCCAACAGCCTGAACGCGCCCATCGTCGGCATGGTGCCCTCGACGGACGGCGGGGGCTATTTCATGGTCGCGTCCGACGGCGGGGTCTTCGCGTTCGGCGACGCGAAGTTCGAGGGATCCTGTCCCGGTATCGGCGGCTGCAGCGGCGCCGCGGTGTCCGTCGTGCCCGACGCCAGCGGCAACGGGTACTGGGTAGTGACGAGCACCGGTGCCGTCTACACCTTCGGCGATGCCACGAGCTACGGGTCCCCCGGTCCCCAGACCTCGGCCATCACCTCCGCCGTGGCCACCTCCGACGGCGGCGGCTACTGGATCCTCGACGGTGCGGGGCAGGTGTTCCCCTTCGGCAATGCCGCGGGGATGGGGAGCCTGCCGCCCGGCTCGGCCGGCGGCCTGAACCCGGCGTCCGCCATCTTCGACACCTCCGACGGCCGGGGCTACTGGGTCGTGACTGCGCTGGGCAGGGTCTCGAACTTCGGTGACGCGCCCGGTGACGGGGACATGGCGGGCACCCACCTCAACGGGCCCATCATCGCCGCCTCCGGCTCCTGAACCCGGGAGGCCTCGGGCGCTGGCTACATTCGGTGCCAGTGGGGCCGGACGACCGATGAGCGGCGGCGGCGTGGGGCGATCGATGGCGGGGGGGCTCGGCCTCGACAAGTCGGAGGTGAGGCTCTCACCGCACAATCCCGACTGGGCCGCCCTCGGCGTGGAGGAGTGCGGTGCCGTCGCGACACTGCTCGGTGCGCTGGCCGTCGCGGTGGTCCACGTCGGGAGCACGGCCGTGCCCGGCCTCGAGGCCAAGCCCATCCTCGACATCGTCGCGGCGATAGGCGATCGGGTGCCGACCGACGATGTCGTGGCGTGCCTGTCCGACGGTGGGTTGTACGCCTACGAGGGCGACAAGCGCGACGAGGGAGGTCTGCTGTTCGTGCGTGGGGAGGGGTCGGTCCGCAGGGTCCACGTCCACGTGGTGGGGGAGAGCAGCGTGGCATGGCGCAGCTACCTCCGCTTCCATGCCCTGCTGCTCGAGGATGCCGCCGCCCGCGAGCGGTACCAGTCCGCCAAGCGCGAGTTGGCCCGGACGTTCGCCCGGGACCGTCCGGGTTACACGCAGGCCAAGAGCGCCGTGGTGGAGGAACTGCTCGCGGCCGAGAGCCGGTGCCCGCCGCCGCACCCGACCTGATTCGAACCTATGGTGGGGTCGACGGATCGACCCTCAGGGAGGGAACCATGGGCATCTTCCAGCGGGCACACGACATCGTGCAGGCCAAGACGAACAAGGCGCTCGACGCCGCCGAGAAGCCCGATGAGATGCTCGATCTCTCCTACGAGAAGATGCTCGAGCAGATCACCCAGGTGCGCCGGGCCCTCGTCGACCTGGCCGCGTCCAAGAAGAGGCTCGAGCTGCAAGAGGAGCAGTTCCAGCACACCATCGACCACCTGCAGGACCAGGCCAAGCAGGCCCTGGCCGCGAACCGGGAGGACCTGGCCAAAGAGGCCCTCTCCCGCAAGGCGGCGGCCCAGCAGCAGATCGACGAGATGGAGCCGCAGCGCCAGCAGCTCGACGAGGAGGAGCAGAAGCTCACCACGACCCTCGACGCCTTGCAGAAGCGGGTGAACGACTTCCGCACGCAGAAGGAGACGCTCAAGGCCCAGTACACCGCGGCCAAGGCGATCTCCACGGTCGACGAGAGCGCAGCCGGGATCTCCAAGTCGTTCAACGACTCCGGGGCGACCCTGCAGCGGGCCCAGGACAAGATTGCCACCATGCAGGCCCGGTCAGGGGCGCTCGACGAGCTGCTCGAGTCCGGTGTGCTGGAGGACGTCGGAGGGGGTACCGACGACATCCAGAAGGAGCTCGACCAGGTCGGCAAGGACGCGCAGGTGGACCAGGAGCTGGCGGCGCTCAAGGCGCAGGTCGGGACCGGTGCGCCCGAGCCCGAGGCGTTGGCGGCACCGGCCGCCCCGGAGGCGTCGGCCAAGGAGTCCTAGTCAGCCCGGGGTGGCCACCGCCAGGGCCGCCGTGGCATCGGCCAGCTCGGCGCCCCGGTCTTCCTGGAGGAAGTGCCCCGCGCCGCTGAGCGTCAGGTGCGGCCGTCCGCCGGCACCGGGCACGAGATCCCGCAGCACCTCCGCCCAGCCGCCGGTGCCCGGATCGCCGTCGGAGAACGCGGTCAGGAACGGGCCGTCGAAGCGGGCCAGCGCCTCCGAGGTCCGACGGTTGAGGCGCGGCGCAGGCGCTCGACGGCGTGAGTCCCATCAGGAGCGGCAGCTGGCGCGGGCCCGCGCAGTGGGCCTCTTCGGGGAACGGCGCGTCGTAGGCCGCCAGTACGGGGCCCGGCACCTCGGACGCGGTGGCCCCCTGCACGAAGAGGCTCGGCCGGAAGGGCGTGAGCTCCTGGGTCAGGCGCTGGTAGTCGAGCAACATCTGCGCCACCGTGACGGTCCCGTCCGCCCCGGCATGGCAGGCCCAGGTCAGCCGTCCCGCCAGGTCGGCCTCCGCGGTGTGCAGCGCCGTGTTGGCGGCGACGATGCGCCGGACCACTCCCGGCCGGGCGACCAGCAGCGACAGACCGAACGGGCCGCCCCAGTCCTGGACGACGAGCGTGAGATCGGCGAGCCCCACGGCGTCGACGAACTGCGCGACCCAGCCGGCGTGTGCCCGCACGGTGTGCGCGGACCTTGCCAGTGGCTTGTCCGACCGCCCGAACCCGATGAGGTCCGGGGCCACGGCACGCAGCCCGTGCTCGACGAGCCGCGCCACCACCGTTCGGTAGAGATAGCACCAGGTCGGCTGGCCGTGCAGCAGGAGCACCGTCTCGGCCCGGGCAGGGCCCTCGTCCACGTAGTGCATGCGCACGCCGTCGGGCAGGGTCACGTAGTGCGGCGCGAAGGGGAACTGGGGGAGGTCATCGAAGCGCTCGTCAGGCGTCCGCACGATGTGCACCGGGCCATAGTGCCGCACCGCTGGCACGGGGGCCGTGGGACTGGTGGACTCAGTGGCCGTGGACCCGCAGCGTTGTGATGTCGCCGTCATGGGCGCCGGCCTGGTCGGCCTGTCGCTCGCCTACGAACTGGCCTGCCTGGGCGCCAGCGTCACCGTGGTCGACGCAGCCCACGCCGGGCGCGCCACCGACGCCGGAGCGGGGATCCTGTCGCCGGTCACCAGCGCGGAGGCCGACCCCGCCCTGTGGCCGTTCCTGCGCCAGGCGGGCGCGCACTATCCGATGCTCTTGGCGCGCCTCGCGGCGGACGGAGCCGACATCGAGGACGCTGCGTACGCCACCTGCGGGATCCTCACCATCGGGCTGCGCGCCCACGAGGACTCCTGGTTCGCCCCCTTCGCCGATCGGGCCCTGCGGCGGTCACCCGGGGAGGTGTCCGAGATCTCGGTCGCCGCGGCAGGCTCGCTCTTCCCTCCGCTCGGGCCGGTCCACCGGGTCCTGCACGCGCCAGGCTCGGCCCGCGTCGACGGGCGCGGCATGGCGGCCGCCCTGCGGCAGGCCGCCGTGACGAGAGGCGTGGTCTTCGTCGAGGGAGCGGTGCACGGCGTCGTCGCCGCGTGGGGCGGTGGGCGGCACATGGCGTCGGTCTGCGTGGAGGGGCACCGCAACGTCGACTGCGGCGCTCTGGCCATCGCGGGCGGCGCCTGGACCGCGGCGGCCGGCGAGTGGCTCGGCTGCGAGCTGCCGGTGGGGCCGACGAAGGGTCAGATCGTGCATCTGGGCGTCGCGGCGGACACGGACGGGTGGCCCATCGTGCAGCCGCTGCTCACGCACTACCTCGTGCCGTGGCCCGGGGGCAGGGTGGCCTGCGGGGGCACGTTCGAGCCCGGGTCCGGTTTCTCGGTGGCGGTGACCGCGGGCGGGCTGCACGAGCTGCTCCGCGAGTGCATGCTCGTCGCGCCCGGGCTCGCCGCGGCCACCTACCTCGAGACCCGGGTCGGGTTGCGGCCCACCTCGGCGGACGACCACGCCCTGGTCGGGCCGCTGTCAGGGTGGGGCAACGTGTGGGTGGCCACGGGCCACGGCGCCAACGGCCTCTTGCAGGGCCCCTACTCGGGCCGGGTGCTGGCCCACGCCATGACGGGCACCGAGTTGCCGCCGGGCGAAGCGCCGCTGCCGGACGAGTTCGAACCGGGTCGCTTCGCCGCGCTGCGCTAGCGCGGGGCCGGCGTCGGCGGGACGGGTGCCGGGCGCGTGGCCGTGTGCGCCTCGTACTCCGTCCACCAGGCCTCACAGGCGTCGGGCACGGGGAAGCCGAGCTGCTTGCGGCGGTCGACGAGGACGCGCACCCGTTCCTTCTGCTCGCGGACGAGGGCCAGCGTCCCTGCGACGTCTCTCTCCGCTTGGCCACCCGGCCAGAGCGACTCCTCGAGCCGCCAGGCCTCCCGGCGAGCCTCTGCGATGGCGTGCGTGCCCTCTGTGATGCCGGCGAGGATGCCCGCGTCGCCCTCGGCGAGGACGTCGGCGGCACGCAGCCACCCGTAGTCCTTGTTGATGCGCAGCAGCCCCGGCTCGACCTCGAAGAGGCCGACCACGTCGACCACCGGGTCGATCGTCGTCAACGTGGCGCCGTCGGGCAGGTCCACGGCGAGGTTCGACACCTGCCGCTCCGCCACGCCGATCATCCCCATGGAGCGCAGGCCGATGTACCCCGCCGGGGCGGCCGCGTAGTCGCGGTCGTCGCGGGCCAACGTCAGGGGCACCGCGACGACGGCGATGATCCGCGTCGCCCCCAGCTCGGCCGCCGCCCGGACCGGGACGATGTCGATCACGCCTCCGTCGACGTAGTCGTCATCGGCCAGCGGTCGGGGCGGGAAGACCATCGGCACGCTGGCCGAGGCGATGGCGCCGTCGACGAGGTCGACGGGACCGGCCGCCGCACCGGGGGCCGGGGTGCGGGCGTCGGACTCGACGATGGTCCCGTCCTCGGTCACGAAGCGCAGGACGCCGGCCCGCAGGGCCGTGACGGCCAGGCGGAGCTGCAGGCCGGGGCGGCGGACGAGAGCAGGGTCGACGGGTCGGACACCGTCGCTGGTCCCGTGACGCAGCGCGTCCGCCAGGGGCTCGAGGTTGAGCACCGAGCTGCCGCTCGTGCGCAGCTGACGTCGCACCCGGGGGAGCCGGAAGCCCGCGCCGGCGACGAGGCGCAGGATGTGGCGCTGGCGGCGCCGCCTGACCCGGCGGGCCTGTCGACGTTCGCGGCGTCCCGAGCCCGGCGCCGGTGGCACCGTTTCGCTGCCCGCCAGCACGGTGGCGGGGCTGAGGGGGAAGGGCGGGCGGGTGCCCTCCGTGATCCCGCGGTCGATCTCGCGGCCGAGCGCGGTTCCGTCGAGCGCGCCGAGCCAGGCTTGGCGCCCGAAGACGTGATCGGTGTGCGTCCAGGCCAGCACGTCGCCCTCGATCTCCGCCACCCGCTGCGCGAACTCGTCGAGCGTGCGCGCCTGGGCCAGCACGGTGGCGGCGATGGCGCCGGCTGACGTGGCGGTCACGATGTCGGGCGCGATCCGTTCCCTCCCGACGAGGTACTGCAGCACCCCGACCTCGAACGAGCCCTTGGTGCCCCCGCCGGCGAGCACGAACGCGGTCGGGCCGGTGCGGGGAGGCGCGGGCATCGGGAGATTCTGCCATCGGGTGCCGGCGCCCGACAACGCTCAGCCACCGGCGGCGGCGCTGACCACCTCCACCAGGGATCCGGCTCTTGCCGGTGTCGTGGCCCATTGCGAGCGCGGGATGACACAGCGGTCGATTGCGACGGCGACGCCCTTGGGGTCCTCCTGCTCGGTCAGCTGCGCCACCACGTCTGCGATCGTCGTGCCGGCGGCCACCCGAACCGGTTCGCCGTTCACGCTCAGCGTCAGCATGGTCACGCGGGCGCCAGAGCCTCGATGACCGCGGCCACGGGTCGCCGGTCGAGCAGGTCGACCACCGAGGCCGCGGTGAGGGGCGCGAGGAGGATCCCGTTGCGGTAGTGCCCGACCGCCGCCATGACACCCTTGAGGGCAGTCCACCCGATGCGCGGCGTGTTGTCGGCGGTGGCGGGCCGCAGGCCCGTTGCCGCCTCGCACAGCTCGAGCTCGTCGATGCCCGGGACGATCGCCCGGGCGTCGCAGAGCAACTCGTGCACGGCACCTGCCACGACCGTCGTGTCGTTGCCGCGCTCCTCGACGGTGGCGCCCACGACGACCGAGCGGTCGCTCCGTGGCACCAGGTACACCGAGTGCCCGTGCACCAGCCCGCGCACCGTCTGCGCCAGGAGGGGAGCGTCCCCGGCGCGCCCGCCTGCGGGAGGGCGGAGGCGCAGGATGTGGCCCTTGACGGCGCGCACTTCCGGGAGGCCGGCCTCCTCGAGGCCCGAGATGGCGGGCAGCCCGGTCCCGGCCGCCAGGACGACGTGATCCGGCCGGAGGCGGCGACCGTCCCCGAGGACGAGTGCGGGCCCGGCCTCGAGGGCGTCGACGGTGGCCTCGACGAACGCGACGCCGCTGCCGCGGCATGCCACGACGAGCGCAGCGAGGAGAGCGCGATTGTCGACCTGATGGTCGCCCGGCACCTCGATGCCGCCACGGAGCGCGGTGCTCAGCGCCGGGACGAGCCGCCGGCATTCGCTGGCGCTGCGGCGCAACGCGCGGAGACCGAGCGAGTGCTGGTAGGCGAGGAGGTCGTCGAGGCAGGCGCGGTCGGACGCATCGAGGGCGACGGTGACCGTGCCGGTCGTGTCGTAGCCGATGGACCGGCCAGCCGCCTTCTCCAGAGCGGCAGCGAAGCCGGGCCACCGGAGCGAGCCCTCGAGGAGCAGCGCCGTGAGGGCGGACTCGCCGAACTGCGCCTCCGTGACGGGGGCGAGCATGCCGGCCGCCGCCCAGGACGCGCCGTCGCGTCCCGGTGCGGGCGCCACCACCGTCACTTCATGACCGTTGCGTGACAGTTCCCATGCGCAGGAGAGCCCGATCACCCCGCCCCCGACGATGTGCACGCACGACGGCATGGTGCCAAGCCTACGAGGGTGGTCGTGTATTCTGTACCTTCCACCTTCGGGCCAACGTCGTCCCGGTAGCCGTTCAACTTCTCCCAATCGGAAGGACGCCGATGGCCACTGGCCTCTACGACCCGGCATACGATCACGACGCCTGCGGTGTCGGCATGGTGGCCGATCTGCACGGTCGGCCGGATCACGACATCGTCGACCGCGGCCTCACGGTGCTCGAGCGCCTGGCCCACCGCGGCGCGTCGGGGGCCGAGGTGGAGACGGGTGACGGCGCCGGCATCCTGGTCCAGGTCCCGCACCGGTTCCTGGCCGCGGCCGCAGTGGAGGCGGGGTTCACCCTGCCTGACGCCGGGGGCTATGCGGTCGGCCTGGCCTTCCTGCCCACCGACCCCGACGACGCCCTGAAGGCCCGCACCGTCGTGGAGCAGACGGCGGTCGCGGAGGGGCTGTCCGTGCTGGCGTGGCGGACCGTGCCCACCGAGCCCGCGGGCCTGGGCAAGACGGCGCTCGGCGCCATGCCGCGCATCGAGCAGGTCTTCGTGGCACCGACCGGCAAGGGGATGGGCACCATGGCCCTCGAGCGCCGGGCCTTCGTCCTGCGCAAGCGGGCCGAGCATGCCGTCGACGGCCTGTACTTCCCGTCGCTGTCGGCGCGGACGCTCGTCTACAAGGGCATGCTGACCTCCGAGCAGCTGCGCCAGTTCTTCCCCGATCTGCGCGACCCCCGCTTCGAGTCCGGCCTCGCCCTGGTGCACTCGCGCTTCTCCACCAACACGTTCCCGAGCTGGCCGCTCGCCCACCCGTACCGCTACATGGCGCACAACGGCGAGATCAACACGCTGGCGGGCAACCGCAACTGGATGCGGGCCCGGGAGGCGCTCCTCGAGACGCCGCTGATCGAAGGTGACCTGTCGCGCGTCTACCCGATCTGCACGCCGGGCGCGAGCGACTCGGCCAGCTTCGACGAGGTGCTCGAGCTGCTCCACCTCGGAGGCCGCTCACTGCCCCACGCGGTGTTGATGATGATCCCCGAGGCGTGGGAGAACCACACCACGATGGACCCCGAGCGCCGCGCCTTCTACCGCTACCACGCGTCACTGATGGAGCCCTGGGACGGGCCGGCGGCGGTCTGCTTCACCGACGGCACCGTCGTGGGCGCCGTGCTCGACCGCAACGGCCTGCGGCCGGCGCGCTACTGGGTCACCGACGACGGCCTCGTCGTGCTGGCCAGCGAGGTGGGCGTGCTCGACATCGCCCCCGAGCGGATCGTGCGCAAGGGGCGCCTGCAGCCGGGCCGCATGTTCCTCGTCGACACGGCCAAGGGCCGCCTGGTCGAGGACGAGGAGATCAAGGCCGAGCTGGCGGCCGAGCACCCCTACGCGGACTGGCTGGCGAGCGACCAGATCCGTCTCGACGAACTGCCGGCGCGCACCATGTTGACGCCCCAGCACGGCGGCGTGGTCACCCAGCAGCGGCTGTTCGGCTACACCACCGAGGAGCTGCGGGTGATCCTCGCCCCGATGGCGCGCACGGGTGCCGAGCCGGTCGGCTCCATGGGGTCGGACACCTCGATCGCGGTGCTGTCGGACCGCTCCCGCCTGTTCTTCGACTACTTCACCCAGCTCTTCGCGCAGGTGACCAACCCCCCGCTGGACGCCATCCGCGAGGAGCTGGTGACCTCGCTGGCGGCCACCATCGGGCCCGAGGCCAACCTGCTGGAGGCGTGCCAGGGCTCGTGCCGGCAGATCCTGCTGCCGCTGCCGGTCATCGACCGCGACGACCTGGCCAAGCTGATGTACGTCAACGAGCACGGCGAGACCCCCGGCTTCAAGGCCTTCGCAATCGACGGCCTCTTCGAGGTGCGCGAGGCGGGCCGGGCCGGCGAGCCGACGGCGGCGGGGGGCGAGGCTCTCCGGCGCGCCATCGACGAGGTGCGGCGCAAGGTCTCGGACGCCATCGCGGACGGCGCCAACATCATCGTCCTGTCGGACCGCAACTCGACGTCCGACTGGGCGCCCATCCCGTCGCTGCTCCTCACCGCTGCGGTCCACCACCACCTCGTGCGGGAGAAGACGCGCACCAAGGTGGGCCTGGTGGTCGAGACCGGCGACGCCCGGGAGGTGCACCACATGGCGCTCCTGATCGGCTACGGGGCGGCGGCGGTCAACCCGTATCTCGCCCTCGATGCCATCGACGACATGATCTCCGAGGGCTTGCTCGAGGGCGTCTCGCCGCGCCAGGCGCGCCGCAATTACATGAAGGCGGCGTGCAAGGGCGTGCTGAAGGTGATGTCGAAGATGGGCATCTCCACGGTGGCCTCCTACACCGGCGCCCAGGTGTTCGAGGCGATCGGCCTCGACGGCGCGCTGATCGACGAGTACTTCACGGGCACGGCCAGCCGCATCGGTGGCATCGGGCTCTCCGTGCTGGCAGCGGAGGTGGCCACGCGGCACCGCCAGGCCCACGAGCCGCGACCCACCGAGCGGGCCCACCGCGAGCTCGAGGTCGGCGGCGAGTACCAGTGGCGCCGCGAGGGGGAGTTCCACCTCTTCAACCCGAAGACCGTCTTCAAGCTCCAGCACGCAACGCGGTCGAAGCGCTACGGGATCTTCAAGGAGTACACCGCCGCGGTCGACGACCAATCAGAGAAGCTGGGCACCCTGCGCGGCCTGCTGCGGCTGAAGCCGGCGACCGGCGGCCCCATCCCGATCGAGGAGGTCGAGCCCATCTCGGCGATCATGTCCCGCTTCTCGACGGGCGCCATGTCCTACGGCTCCATCTCCGCCGAGGCGCACGAGACGCTGGCCATCGCCATGAACCGGATCGGCGGCCGGTCCAACACCGGCGAGGGCGGCGAGGACGCCGATCGCTTCACGCCCGACGAGAACGGCGACCTGCGCCGCAGCGCGATCAAGCAGGTCGCGTCGGGACGCTTCGGGGTGACGAGCGAGTACCTGGTCAACGCGGACGACCTGCAGATCAAGATCTCCCAGGGCGCCAAGCCGGGGGAGGGCGGCCAGCTGGCGGGTATCAAGATCTACCCCTGGATCGCGCGGACCAGGAAGTCGACGCCCGGTGTCGGGCTGATCTCGCCTCCCCCGCACCACGACATCTACTCCATTGAGGACATCGCCCAGCTCATCCACGACCTCAAGTCGTCCAATGCGCAGGCCCGGGTGCACGTGAAGTTGGTGGCGGAGGTGGGGGTCGGCACGGTGGCCGCCGGGGTGGCGAAGGCCCACTCCGACGTGGTCCTGATCTCCGGCCACGACGGCGGCACGGGCGCGGCGCCGTTGACGTCGCTCAAGCACGCCGGCATCCCGTGGGAGATCGGGCTGGCCGAGACCCAGCAGACACTGCTCGTCAACGGGCTGCGGGACCGCATCGTGGTGCAGGTCGACGGGCAGCTGAAGACGGGCCGCGACGTGGTGATCGGCGCGCTGCTCGGCGCCGAGGAGTACGGCTTCGCCACCGCCCCGCTCGTGGTGTCGGGCTGCATCATGATGCGCGTCTGCCACCTCGACACCTGCCCGGTCGGTATCGCCACCCAGAACCCGGCGCTGCGCGCGAAATACAGCGGCAAGCCCGAATTCGTCGAGACCTTCTTCGAGTACATCGCCGAGGAGGTGCGCGAGTTGTTGGCCTCGCTCGGCCTGCGCTCGCTGGACGAGGCGATCGGCCGGACCGACCTGCTGGAGACCGAGGACGCGATGACCCACTGGAAGGCGGCCGGCCTCGACCTCTCCGCGGTGCTGGCGCAGCCCGACGTCCCGGACACGGTGGGTCGGCGTCAGACCCGCCTGCAGGACCACGGGCTGGAGAAGGCGCTCGACCACGCCTTCCTGGACGAGTGCGCGCCCGCGCTGGCCGACGCCACGCCCGTGTCCGTCGAGCTGCCGATCACCAATGTGGACCGCACCGTGGGGACGCTGCTCGGCTCGGAGATCAGCCGGCGCTACGGCGCGGCCGGCCTGCCCGACGACACCATCTCGCTGACGTTCACCGGCTCGGCCGGCCAGAGCTTCGGCGCGTTCGTGCCGAAGGGCGTCACCATGCGCCTCTACGGCGACGCCAACGACTATTTCGGGAAGGGCCTCTCGGGCGGCCGGCTCGTGGTGCGCCCCCCGGACGGGTCGCCCTTCGCCGCCGAGGAACAGATCATCGCGGGCAATGTGATCCTCTACGGCGCCACCGCGGGCGAGGTGTTCATCCGCGGGCAGGTGGGGGAGCGCTTCTGCGTGCGCAACTCGGGGGCGACCGCGGTGGTGGAAGGAGTCGGGGACCACGGCTGCGAGTACATGACGGGCGGCGTCGTCCTGGTCCTGGGGCCGACCGGACGCAATTTCGCGGCGGGCATGTCGGGCGGGATCGCCTACGTGTACGACCCGGGGCGCACGTTCGGGCAGCGGGTCAACCTCGAGATGGTCGAGGTCGAGCCGCTCGACCCCTCCGACAGCTTCCTGGTCCGCTCGCTCGTCGAGCGCCATCTCGTGGAAACCGAGTCCGCGGTGGCGGGCCGGCTGCTCTCGGACTGGGACACCGAGGTCCTCGAGTTCGTGAAGGTGATGCCGAGCGACTACCGGCGGATCCTCGAGGCGACACGTCGGGCCGAGGCCGAGGGGCGCTCGGTGGACGAAGCCGTCATGGAGGCCGCCCATGGGTAAGCCCACCGGCTTCATGGAGCACGGCCGCCGGCTGCCGCGCCGACGACCCATATCGGTCCGCCTGCGCGACTGGAAGGAGGTCTACGAGCCCTTCGGCGAGGAGGCCACCAAGGAGCAGGGTGCTCGCTGCATGGACTGCGGCATCCCCTTCTGTCACGACGGCTGCCCGCTCGGCAACCTGATCCCCGAGTGGAACGACCTCGTCTACCGAGACGACTGGCCCGAGGCGATGGAGCGCCTGCACGCCACGAACAACTTCCCCGAGTTCACCGGACGGCTGTGCCCGGCGCCCTGTGAGGCGTCGTGCGTGCTCGGGATCAACGACGACCCGGTCACGATCGAGCGCATCGAGTACGAGATCGTCGAGCGGGCCTGGGACGAGGGGTGGGTCACGCCGCAGTTGCCCACGGCGCGCACGGGCAAGTCCGTGGCGGTGGTGGGCTCGGGCCCGGCCGGACTGGCGGCCGCCCAGCAGCTGGCGCGGGCAGGCCACGCCGTGACGGTGTTCGAGCGGGCGGAGAAGCCCGGCGGCCTGCTGCGCTACGGGATCCCCGAGTTCAAGATGGAGAAGGCGGTGCTGGACCGGCGCCTGGCCCAGATGGAGGCCGAAGGCGTCACCTTCGTGTGCTCGACGTCGGTGGGTGGCGCGGCCGGCGGTGCCGGCGGCGCCGGGGAGGGCCCCGTCGAGCCGGGCGAGGAGCGCGGCCTCGGGACCGCGTGCGCCCCCGACGTCCGGGTGCGGCCCGCCGAGGACGTGCGGGCAGAGTTCGACGCCGTGGTGCTGGCCGGCGGGGCAACCCTTCCCCGCGACCTGCCGGTGCCCGGGCGCGACCTTTCGGGCATCCACCTCGCCCTCGAGTACCTGAAGCCCTCGAACCTCGTCCAGGAGGGCGCCCTGGCGGCGGCGCCGGTCAATGCGAAGGGGAAGCGCGTCGTCATCATCGGCGGCGGCGACACAGGGGCGGACTGCCTGGGCACGGCGCACCGCCAGGGGGCGGCGTCGGTGCACCAGCTCGAGATCATGGCCGAGCCCCCGAGCGACCGGCTGGCCGACAACCCTTGGCCGCTGTGGCCGCTGATCCTGCGCACCTCATCGGCGCACGAGGAGGGAGGGCAGCGGCTCTTCTCGGTCACCACGACGGAGTTCGTCGACGACGGGTCCGGTGCGGTGCGGGCCCTGCGTGGCCACACGGTCGAGACGCGCACCGAGGAGGGCCGGCCGATCTTCGAGACGGTGCCCGGCACCGAGTTCGAGCTCGAGTGCGATCTCGTGCTCCTGGCGATGGGCTTCGTCGGGACCGAGCGCCGCAACGTGGTGGACGAGCTGGGCGTCGAGGTCGGGCCGCGGGGCACCGTGGTGGCCGACGGCTCGTGGGCCACCAACGCCGACGGCGTCTTCGTGTGCGGCGACCAGACGCGGGGCCAGAGCCTGATCGTCTGGGCCATCGCGGAGGGGCGCTCGTGTGCGGCTGCGGTCGACCGCTGGCTCATGGGCACCACCGCGCTCCCGGCGCCGCTGGTTCCCGGGCAACTGGCACTGCGCTGAATTGCCGTCGTCGGCCGCTTCGAAGTGGGCTGGCTCGGAGCTCACGGGCGGAAGCTGGCGGCATCCCGTCTCCGGCTCGCGTCCCGGCTCGAGACGACGGGACGTCGCTACTCTGCGGATGTGCCCACGTGCGTCGTCAACGACGTCTCGATCCGCTACGAGCTGACGGGGACCGGGGAACGGCTGCTCTTCATCTCGGGAACGGGCGCCGACCTGCGCGACAGCCCGCGCCTCACCGACGGCCCGCTCGGGCAGGCCTTCGAGATCCTCGCCTACGACCAGCGCGGCCTGGGCCAGTCGAGCGTGCCCGAGTGGCCCTACGGGATGGCCGACTTCGCCGACGACGCGGCGGCCCTGGTGCAGGCCGTGGGCTGGGACGACTGTCTCGTGCTCGGGGTGTCGTTCGGCGGCATGGTGGCCCAGGAGCTGGCCATCGCGCATCCCGCGAGGGTGCGCCGGCTCGTCCTGGCCTGCACGTCGCCCGGTGGCGCGGGTGGCGCGTCATACCCATTGCACGAGTTGGCGCGCCTGGACCCTGAGGAACGCGTCATCCGGCAGATGGAGCTGCTGGACACGCGCTGGGACGCCGCGTGGCGGCGGGCGCACCCCGAGATGGAGGCCATGGTCCGCGAGCGGGCGCGGCTGGAACGGGCCGGGGATCCCGGATTCGCCAACCAGCTCGCCGCCCGGGCCCATCACGACACCACGGCCCGCCTGGGCCAGATCGGCTGCCCCACCTTGGTGTGCGGCGGCCGCTTCGACGGCATCGCGCCACCGGTCAACAGCGAGTTCCTCGCCTCGTCGATCCCCGGCGCGCAGTTGTCCTTCTTCGACGGCGGGCACCTCTTCTTCCTCCAGGATCCGGCCGCGATGCCGGCGGTCGCCGCCTTTCTCGGCGACGCAGCGCCCGTCCGGATCGACCCGTAGATTGCCTGGCATGGACGTCACCGCGACACCCGAGTGGAAGGCACTGGCGGCGCACTGCGAGGAGATCTCGCCGAAACACCTGCGCGAACTGTTCGCCGAGGACCCCGACCGGGCCGACCGGCTCACCGCGCAGGGCGCCGACCTCCTCCTCGACTACTCCAAGCACCGGGTGACCGACGAGACCATGCGGCTCCTCATGGACGTCGCCAGGGCGGCGGAGGTCGTGGAACATCGTGATGCGATGTTCTCCGGCGAGCACATCAACACGACGGAGGACCGCGCCGTCCTCCACGTGGCCCTGCGCATGCCGCCGGGAGCCGAGCTCACGGTCGACGGGCAGGACGTCACGGGCGATGTGCACACCGTGCTGGCGAAGATGGGGGAGCTGTCGGAGCGCATCCGCAGCGGGTCATGGACCGGCGTGACGGGCAAGCGGATCACCGCGGTGGTCAACATCGGCATCGGCGGCTCTGACCTCGGGCCGGCCATGGCGACGGCCGCGCTGGCCGACTACGCGCTGCCGGGGCTGGTGAGCCGGTTCGTGTCGAACATCGACCCGGTCGACCTCTACGCCGCCACGCACGACCTGGACCCTGCAACGACCCTGTTCGTGGTCAGCTCGAAGACCTTCACCACTCTCGAGACCCTCACCAACGCGGCGGCGGCCCGGGACTGGCTGTTGGCGGGCCTGGGGTCGGCGGCGGGCGAGGACGCCGTGGCCAAGCATTTCGTCGCGGTCTCCACCAACGCCAAGGCGGTGGCCGACTTCGGCATCGATCCCGACAACATGCTGGAGTTCTGGGACTGGGTCGGAGGGCGGTACTCCTACGACTCGGCGATCGGGTTCTCGCTCATGGTGGCCATCGGTCGCCAGGCCTTCGGCGAGATGCTCTTCGGCTTCCACTCCGTCGACGAGCACTTCCGCACCGCGCCTCTCGGTGAGAACCTCCCCGTGATCCAGGGCATGCTCAACGTCTGGTACGACAACTTCTTCGGCGCACAGACCCACGCCGTGCTGCCCTACAGCCAACGCCTGGCGCGCTTCCCGGCCTACCTGCAGCAGCTGACGATGGAGTCCAACGGCAAGTCGGTGCGACTCGACGGCTCGCCGGTCGCCGGACAGACGGGGGAGATCTTCTGGGGCGAACCCGGGACCAACGGGCAACACGCCTTCTACCAGCTGCTCCACCAGGGGACGAAGCTGGTACCGGCCGACTTCATCGCCTTTGCGGAGAGCACCCACGAGACCGGTGAGCAACACGACCTCCTCGTGGCCAACTGCCTGGCGCAGACCAAGGCGCTCGCCTTCGGCAAGACGGCAGAGGAGATCGCCGCCGAGGGGACGCCACCCGCGGTGGTGCCGCACAAGGTCATGCCGGGCAACCGGCCGAGCTCCACTCTCCTCGCCCCGAAGTTGACCCCGTCGGTCCTGGGACAGCTCGTGGCCCTCTACGAGCACACCGTGTTCGTCGAGGGCACGGTGTGGGGCATCGACTCGTTCGACCAGTGGGGCGTCGAGCTCGGCAAGGTGATGGCGAAGGAACTGGCGCCGATCCTGACCGACCCACCGGCTCCCGACCTCTCCGCGCAGGACTCCTCGACGGCGTCACTGGTGCGCCGCTACCGGGCCATGCGGGGGCGGGCCGTCTAGGAACAGCCTCAGACGCGGCTCTCGAGGCCGTGCAGCGGCTGGCGCGGCATGATGCCTCGCCAGGCACTCGGGAGCCTCAGGGCGAGACGCTGGAGCTCCTGGAGGTGGAGCTCCGACAACGCCTCGAGGCGCTTGGTGCCCGCCGGCGTGAGCTGCAGGCGCACGACCCGGTGGTCCTGGGGGTCGCGCACGCGCTTCACCAGACCGGCGATGTCGGCCCGGTCGACCAGCCCCACCGCACTGTGGTGGCGCAGTAGCAGGTAGTCCGCCACCTCGCCCACGGTGGGGCCGTCGGCGCCGCGGTGCCCCCGGATGGCAAGGAGCAACTGGTGCTGGGCCGGCGTCAGACCGGCGCCCTCGGCTTGCTGGTCGCTCCACCGGAGGAAGCGCCGCAGCCCGGTGCGCAGCGTCAGCAGGTCCTCGAAGTCGGCATCGGTCAGACGCATCGTAATACGATAGCATCGTAGTACGATGGAGAATTGCGATAGGCCCGTCAACGGGGGAGCGGCGTTGCCGCCGGTGGTCGCCCCGGCGCAGACGGGCTGACCGCCGTGCAGCGCGCCATCGTCGGCTTCGAGTGCGACCACGAGCGCGACCGGGTGGCCCTGCTCGCGTGCGGGCATCGCCGGCACGACCGGCACCGGCCCCCGTGGCAGGACCGGCCCTGGGTGCTGACCGAGGAGGGCCGGCGCGACGGGCTCGGCACGATGCTCGCCTGTCTCCTCTGCGATCAGATGGGGGGTCGGGCGTCGACGACGCCGAGGGAGGGGACCCGGCCTGCTGGGCCCACGAGGTCTGTCCCACCGCGGGCGGCTGCACGAGGGCGCGTGCTCTGCGGAGGTCGACCCCGGTCCATGAGCGGTGCCGGTGCGCGGCGCGCCCGGCTCACGGCCGCGTCGCCCCGACGAAGAGCAGGCCGCCGAGAGGCGCACCCACCGTGGCCGCGAACGCGTCGGCCCGGACGTCCGCGCCCGTGTGGGGCGCGTCGATCATGACGTCGGTACCGCCCACGCGGCCGGCATAGATGCCGACGTGGTCGATGGCGGCCGGTCCGCCCCCGAAGAAGACGAGGTCGCCGGGGGCGAGCGATTGGCCCGGCACCAGCTTCGGTGTCGCGTCGTACTGGTCCTGCGCGACGCGCGGCAGCTCGACGCCGGCCACCCGGTAGGCGGCCTGGACGAGCCCCGAGCAATCGAATCCCACACCGGGGCTCTCGCCGCCCCAGACGTAGGGCGTGCCGATCTGCGACAGTGCCCACGCCACGGCGACCGCGCCCGCCTCCGTGACGGGCGTCCCCGCCGCAGGGGAGGGTCCCCGGCCGCCCAGCGACTGCGCGAGGGCGAGCACCTGGGCGACGTAGGACGCCGAGTGGTTGTAGGCGAAGACGGCCGCCGCGAGGTCGGTGCCACCGGAGGCCCCGTTGGCGCACAGGAGCCGTGCCGCCGCGTAGACGGCGTCGGCCGGGTCGTAGGGACTCGGCGGCTCAGAGCCGCCCGGGGGGACCGGCTCGTCGTAGGCGGCGAAGGTGGCCGGCTCGAACTGCATGGGGCCCTCTGCGCCGGCCGGGTTGGCCCCGCTGTGCACGCCGGCCAGGGTCGACTGCCCGTTGTCGGACTCGACGGTGCCGATGGCGGCCAGGACCGTCCAGGGCAATATTCCTAATGACAGGTCGATACCGACTATTCTGGTCAGGTGGCCAAAGCGAGGACACAGGCTGTCAGGGCAGCCGTCTACTGCCGTCTCTCATCGGACCGAGAGGGCACGAAGTTGAACGTCGAGACCCAAGAAGCCGACTGTCGTGAGGCTTGCGTCACTGAGGGCTGGCAAGTCATTGAACCCGCCTACGTTGACAATGATCTGACTGCGGCAGATCCGACCAAACCACGACCGGCGTACCTCAACCTCATGGAAGACATCACCGAGGGCAAGGTCGATGTCGTCGTCGTGTACAACGAAGACCGGCTTCATCGGCAGCCGATCGAGCTGAATCAGTTCGTAGCGAGCGCCAAGAAAGCCGGCATGACGAAGCTGTACAGCGTCAAGTCTGGCCTGACCGATCTCAGCGATTCGGCTGCTCTCATGATTCTGAGGATCAAAGGCGACGTAGCGGCTCATGAAGTCGATCAGCTACGTGAGCGGGTGGTCCGAAGGAAGCGTGCGCAGGCAGAAGCGGGGGAGTGGGCTGGCGGCAGGCGTCCATACGGCTACACGCCGGTCGAAGGCAAGCTCGTCGTCAACAAGACGGAAGCCAAGATCGTTCAGCAGTTAGCCAAGCGAGTCATCGAAGGCGCACCGCTCATGACCCTGGCACGAGAACTGAACGAAAAAGGCATCCGGGCTACCTACGTTGAAAGGTGGTCCGCTGAGGCGCTTCGGGACATGCTGCTTCGGCCCTCGATTGCAGGGATACGCCAGTACCGTCGTGAGGAGATCTGCAAGGCGCAGTGGGATCCGATCTTGCCCGAGGAGCAGTGGAGACAGGTTGTAGCCATCTTGACTGATCCGGCTCGTAAGACTCCACGGCTTAGCCGGAACTATCCGCTGAAAGGACTGCTCAAGTGCGGCGTCTGCGGTCGTAACCTGAAGGCAGCATCACGCCAGACCAAGCGTCAATCCGGCGGATCGAAGCGATGGTACGCCTGCCTCAAGAAGGCGGGTGGTTGCGGATCGGTGTGGATCGTCGCTGACATCCTAGAGAAGTACGTTTTCGATCTGCTGCTACCCATACTGGACGCATCCGACATACGTGAAGCCGCTGAAGACCACGAAAGCATCACAAATGCAGAAGCGGCAGCCCTGACAGCGGAGAAGACTCAGAACAATCACAAGATGGAGGAGTACAGCGACCTGTTCGATGACGACAAGATCGACGCTGGTCTGTACGTTCGTCGGACGAAGAGACTCCGGGAACGGAACGAGGTCATCGAGGCTCAGATTGCCTCCATGCGTGGCCACAGTGCCCTGGATCGTCTCGGTGGCGAAGTCCAGGCTCAATGGCAATGGATGACACCTGAGGACCGCACGCTCATCCTTTCAACGATCGTCGTTGAGATCGTGATTCGTCGCTCGATGAAGCCGAAGGGTTACAACCGACTTGATCCGAACCGAGTCGAGTTCAGGTGGGCCGAGTGGTCGATTTCTACTATGCGAGCACGCATCGCAAAGTCAAGCGAAGGACTCGTGCCGATTGAGTGGAGTTCAGACCACGAGGATGACGCATGGTCGGTCTTCATGTCGTCATCACCGTTGAATGACGGCCAGTTCCTTGAAGAGCTTCCGCCGTCGCCGTATGACGGCATAGATCCGGAGTCAGATCTGGGACTCACCATCCCCGGAGCTTGACCTTCAAAAACAGATGTCGGATCAACGGTCTAGCTCAGAGAATGACGGATAGCCTCGCTTGTAAAACACCTGGTGGGCCCTTGTAAAAGCAGGACGGGCCATCTGTCACACTGGAAGTGTCCCCGATGGCGGCTTGTTCGCTTGGACGCCTCCGAGTCGCCATCGGGATTCCTTCACAGCAAGGCGTCCAAGAACAGAGGCGTCCCCATGTTGGCTTCCAACGAATGGCCCGACTTCCTAGCGGCCAGCGGTAGCTCACCTCCTATCCTTACGACCAGCACCCTCAATGCAGCTCTCGACTACGCAACACACAGGGGCTGGTTCACTGTCCCAGTAGAACCTCGGCTTAAGAGGCCATGGCATCGGCTAAAGAAGGGTTACAAAGAGCGTCCCGCCGCAACGGAAGCCGAGATCCGAAGCTGGTTCGCAGTCGAGCCGAACCTGAACATCGGCTTACAAACAGGCGGCGACCTCCTCGTACTCGACGTAGACGAGAAGCCTGGCAAGATGAGCGGCAGCCGGGCACTGGCAAGCCTCGAAGAGCTGCACGGCATGCTCCCACCGACACTCACGAATCTGACTGGCGGCGGCGGACGCCAGTTGTTCTTCCGCCTCCCACCGGGCTACGGGCCGTTCGGAGACCGCTTGCCAGTGGTCGCAGAGTGGTTGTGCTCGCACCCAGAGGCCGACTCAGGTGGAGTGATCGACACCCGGAACAGTGGACTAGTCGTCCTGCCGCCGAGCATCCACCCGGACGGTCCTCGGTATCGGTGGGAAGATCCCGACTCCGAGATCGCTACCCTGCCGCTGGCATGGTGCCAGACGCCCGAAGCTCTCACACTTACTGATCCCGAGCGCCCCACTCGCAAGAGCAAGTCAGCACCTCGGCGAATGGCCAACGTCGATCCGGATGCCCTACTCGGTCGGGACACGTTGTTGCTGCTGGCCAATGGGGACCCAAACGACACAGACCGCACCCACCTCATGGGACGAGTCATCCTCGGTGGCGCCTCAGTACGATTCGATCCCGACGCCCTGTACATCCGCATGCTCAACAGCCCGCTCGAAGATGGACTGCGGCATCATGGCCGGGGCTGGTTCGACCGGGAGTTCTTCTACGCCCACCGCTACCTCGCTCGCCAGGTCATGGTCATCGAGGAGATGCGGACCGACATCGAAGGGTACGAGTGGGTCTCGACTGACATCGGCGGACGCAAGGTCTCAGCCAAGACTATGCAGACCGTCTTGCAGCATGCTCTCGACATTGCTGAAAGATACGAGACACTGACACCCGTACTCGTCAAGTGCGAGCTGGCCAAGACCACTGGGTTCAGTCGAATGACGGTATTCCGGGCAATCAAAGCCTTGATCCTGCTCGGCTGGCTTGAAGTCGTACCCGAGCCAACAAAGAAATATGACGAGCCGTCGAAATACCAGCTCTCTATGCCGGTAGGCGGCGCTCGCAAGCAATCTGCTCCATCTCTAGCTCTTCAACTAGATGAGCAACCCCTATCACCTCCATCAATGGGGTCTAATGAGGTGTCTTTGAGCACTCTTAACACCCCACACACCCACCCAACGTCAGATGGTGTAACCCAAAGGGTTGGACCAGGGACTTCAGTGGTCGAGATTGTGGCCTCTACACAGGGGATGCACAGGCAAGAGAAGACAGATGATGCTCTAACGGTTCAGAGCTACAAACTGGGGGAGATCGGGCAAGAGCTACTGAGTCGCATACAAGCCCACAGAGCTATGACGATGAAGCTACAAGCCGACTTCAGACAGCACAGCTGAAACCCCCAATCCCACCCGAACCACACCCCCCGCATTGCCCGCCGTATGGCCACAGGAGGGCCGCTAACCCGTTGATGGTACGGAACTGTGATCCGGACCACTCAAAGCCTTAGAACGAGCCTCGACCATCAAGACGATCCCGATGCGGTTCGCCCAGCACCTTGGGGGCCAGCACGCTACGAAGTCTTCGCCTGAGTTAGGGCTGCCCCTCGAACTCCTCGAAGACCCTTCATCATCTTCGCCAGATCAAGTTCGAGAGCCCACGGCAAGGTGGGCGACTGCCTCCCATGCGACCAATGTCTCTCGCCACATCGCCCCGGCTCCCACTCTCGTTACGCCTCTGATCCTGTCTGAGTGGGTGCAACTCCTCACGTAAGAGGTGGAGCGCCGACTTCCTCGTGCGCCACGAAACGAGAGTGAGTCGATGTTCAAGTCAGAAGAGTCCAAACGATTCGAGATCTATTTTGTTGAGAGTGACGCACCACTGGTACGTCGGATGCACCACCCGAACGACGCCGGTGCGATTCGCTCAGCACCTCTCCTCCAAAAACAGCCCTATCGGGAAGTTGGCCAAGCAGGGCGTCGAGTTCTCATGGTCTGTTCTTGAGAGGGGCGCAGGGAACTACGCAGACCGCATCCAAGCCGAACAGCGTTGGTACGAAGAGAAGCTCTATACCGATGGACGACGCACTCTGAACGGACAGCCTCCCGCTGGCGGGAAGTCCACTGGCAAGAGGGAGCAGAGCTACTCCTCAGCACCGATTTCGGTCAAGCCTTAGCGAGAGCGGCGATTCTTGAGATGGCAGAGTCCGCTCTCAAGGACGCTGGAGGAATCGCCGGGGTGGGATACCAGCGGAATGCGGATGGCACGTACACAAGGACTTGCATCCCTGCTCAAGAAAGTGCAGAGGCTTAGGCCCCGTGAAGGTCACGGATGTCAGACTTGACAAGAAGGCGCAGGCCAACTTCCGAGGCCGGTTCCTCATGCTCGTTGATCAATCCGGGAATGGGTGCTGGCCGTGGAAGGGACCCCGCCACAGCAGCGGACGAGGACGTTACTTGTGGAGGGCAAAGGACGGCGGCGACGACAAGTACGTACTGGCCCACCGTGTCGCTTACTACTTGGCCACCGGAGAACTCCCTCGATATTTGCGGAGCTTGTGCGGCAACCTGTCGTGTTGCAAAGCGTCTCACTTTTGGAAGAAGCCGTCACCGGACAATGGAAACCAGAGGTGAAGAAGGCCATCCGGGGTCGGGTGCGACAACTCTCAACCGAAGAAGTCCGACATGTTCGATTTCTAGCCAGCCTCAGCAACGATGAGGATGAAGTAGGTGATCGTTTTGGCCTGAGTAAACGTCAAGTGGCTGACATCGCCTTGGGCAAGGTTCGCACGGAAGCGGGAGGCCGGATCAGACCCTCTCGCTTCAAGGGGATTCGCCAATACCATCGAGAGTTCGTGCAGGAGCTTCAATCGCTACGGCCTGACGACCAAGTTCCCCATTTCCCCGTTCACCCCGCACCTCAAGTGGCTCGCACATCCAGCTACCCAGCAACGGGTTCCCCCGTCCCTCCGGGAAGACCCTTTCTCCAAGTCCTACGGCCAGATTAAAGGGCGACGCCTTCCTCGAACTGGCCGTTGCTGAATCCCCCGACCGAACCCGAGGAGTTAGATGAAGAACATCAATGAAATGTCGAACCCAGAGTTTCCCGACTCTTCGAACATGCGGGAGAGAAAGCGAGATCCAAAGACCGGACTTCTTTTCCCGAACCACTGCGAGCTGTATTTCGCCGGTCACAGCGTGCACTGGATCCAGGTCCATCGAAGCTATGGTCAGCCGCATCGATCTGGCAAGTTGGTAGAAGTCGATGGAAACGTGATCAGCATCGATTTCGATACGGAGATCAAGCGGTACCGTAACTGTGACCCCGACCGATTACTAGAGATTGTCGGAGTCGGTAACAGCGTGAGGGTGTGTGAGCCCTATGTCATCATGCGCTCACGGTACGACTACTGCTTCTCCGTGGTTAGTGCCGACGACCCATGGGTGCCCTGTGATTACTCGCACTAACTTCGGCCTCACCGGAGGCTCTCGTTGAACGGGCTGGTACCGGATCGTCAGGTTACTGCGGGCCTTGCCGTGTCACCCCAATTAGGCGTAGTCCTGCGGCTCTGGCACCAGCTTCCGTGCTCGTCGCACGCATGAGCAATCGCCTCTGGCGTCAAGTCCTCAGGGTCCTTGACGCCGACTTCCTTGCAAAGGCGGACCAAGCGACGAGCCTGAGCTAGGCGGTAAGCATGCGCCGCATCGTCGGCAATCGGGTTGTCCGTCATGAGAACACGAACAGCGTACCGTCCTGCGCCACCAGGGTATGGCCGTCGCTTCGAGCCCCGAACAACCCCGTTGGCACTGGCCGCTCGACAACCTAGGTGTCCGGGATTGAAGAGATTCACGGATCAACGCAAGCAGCTTGACCTCGGCCACGTTGTATTCGTTCTGCCGACGATAGAAGTCGTCGTCATCGGTTCCGGGTGACGTGTGGTGCCCCGATTGCCAAGCAGCGTTATACGCATCGCTGGCCGCTCGTGCAACGCTTGGTGTTGCATAGAGCTGGAGGTGCTGCAAGCTATCGAAGGTCGGCAGATTCCGATCGAATGGCAGCTCGCCTTCGTCGGTCATCCCTTCGTCCATGAGGCCCATGCCGTAGTCATAGACACGTCGGCCCATTCGCTGTAGTGACTCATAGAAGTCCGAGTAAGCAACCCGCCTGTGATCGAACGTCCGTGCCTCGTCCTCCCTTCGCCACCGCTCCTGCTCACGCTCCTGCTCACGAACGAGGTTCGCTGCCTCTCGACGATCTGACCATCGCTGAGTGACGAGGACCCCGGCAAGCGTTCCGAGTAATCCAAGTCCGGCGATTGTCAGCAGATACCCAATCCGAGGTCATCTCCATCTCCAAATCATGCGTCACGGGTCACGGGTCGGGTCTACCCTCGCCTCGTGTGTCCGATACCAGAGCCAGGCGACCCTTGCTCGGGCTTCATGGCCGAGCCGGATCGCTGCTGGCGGATGGTGTACTCGCAACAACTACAAGCCACACACTGTCGTGAAGCCGACGTACACCGGGCGATGGTTCAGTCCCAAGGAAGACCGATGGTGGCGGGTGTGGGCATGTCCCGACCACCTCGAAGGGTTGACCGGACTTAGCCAGTTGGGCATGTCGAGTAGTTAGCGGACGACCTCCGATATGGTCTGTGTCTATGCACTTTTCATCCGATGATTCCGCCATCGATGCATACGTCGAAGGAGCTGCCGAGCTGTGCGAACAGATGGCAAACCTGTTCATCGAGGGCGGATTGCCGCCATTTTCCGCTGACGAAGCAGAAGGAGCGGTTTGGGCGCAGGATCGTCAAGCAATCCTGCCCTCACTCGGGACCGAAGTACCCACAGCGTGGGTCGTCCGTACTGTGCCGACTTACCTTGGAGAGGCTGCATACCAGTTGAGGGCGGTTGCATCGGTCTTGAGAGCACGCATACTCACCGGCTCAATCGGCCCACTGGTGCGGTCCATTACGGAACGGGTCGGAACCACCGCATGGTTACTCGATCCGGACGTTGATGCCACCGAACGGGCATGGAGAGTGATGTTGAACGCCCTCGTCTGTTGGTCAGAGTATCGAAAGGCTGCTGAACGATTGGGTATCGATCCCGCCGACCAAGCCGCCCTGGAGGCAGAACATGTCTCTTTGCGGGATGACGTAAAGAGATGGTTCTCACCAACCCTCGGCAGAGATCCTGATTTTGAGCGTTCTTGGAGACGTGGAAGTTCTGGCTATCCGACCTACACCGACCTTGCGGTCCGATCATTGCCATCCTCCGGTCCTCACGATCCCTTTGGTGAGCTTCAACGCAAAGGGTTGTATTCGGCGCAATGTGGCATGACCCATCCCAATGTCGTCGTCTCCGGAGAGTCGGTCGAAATCGATGACCAGGGCCGCATGCGGTTTGTCCATCGATGGGAGCATGTAGACAAGGAACTCCGTGTCGGATTCCACTCATTGAGCTGGGGCTACCGTGCGTGGGCGTCGTACTTCTGCAAGGCAGCCGATATGCCAACGGTTATGAGGATCGTGGAACAACTCAGCGATCAGCTCGACGCCGTCGCCACCTGGGAGGACTAAACCCGAAGGTCCTTATCCGAGCGGTGACCGATGGCGGCGGGTGTGGGCATGTCCCGACCACCTCGAAGGTCTGACCGGGATTCGACAGTTCGGCGCCTGGGGTTGGCTGTCATAACTTGGCCCGCCTCGACGGTCACTATAAGTGGGCATCCAAAATGGAACCACCTTCCGAACAAGAGTTCGAGCTATTCCTGCGCCAAGTCGAACCGAGTCTTCGCAGCAGCGCACTTTGCGGCGTTCGGTATTGAACGGGGACGGGAGGCGACCGCAGAGGCTCTTGCCTGGGCTTGGGAGCACTGGCACAGAATGGAAGGAATCGAGAATCCTGCTGGGTACTTGTTCCAGTCGGGCAGAGTCGAACTAGAGATCGCAAAGACCCACCTGTCTTCGTGCGCCAGGAATGGCGAGAGCCATGGATCGAACCTGCTCTTGGACAAGCTCTGGCTCAACTGTCTGAACAGCAGCGGTTAGCGGTTGTACTGGTGCACGGCTTCGGCTGGACAATGCGTGAAGTTGCCGAGCTGTCGGGAACGAAGGTGCCCACTATCCAGACGCATCTTGATCGGGGTCTGTCCAGGCTCCGTAGTTACTTGGAGGTCGATGAACATGCCTGATCTCGCCGAACGTATTAGGGATTTCGTGGAAACGGCACAACCGACGCTGACCATGGACGAAGTAACGCACTCCCTGCGCAGTAAGCAAGTCGGGAGGAAGTACAGGGGACAGACACATCGGCGCAGATGGATTCGACTGTAGGTCTCGTAGCCGCAGCCATCATCTTGATAGGCACCGGTCTAACGTTGAGTGGAAGCTCTCCCTCTTCGGGATTCAGGACGACGAAGTGGCATGCCGCCCGTTCGCTTTCAGCGGCGGCTCAACTGCCGAGTACTTCACACGCTGCCGGCTGGCAGCTGGTGGATGATCTCATGAGCACTGGTTGGCAGCAGAACACGGCTGGACCTCCTCCGGGTGGTCTCGACTGTCCAACCGTCTCCGCCTGTTATGCGCTCTCGGGAGCCTTTCCCTCTGCCAAGGTTGGGGCGCCACTGCTTTCAGAGTCGCTTATGTGTCATCTGACCTCGGGCAGAGTTGGTCGGTTCTTCCCATGCCGAGCGGTTTAATCCCACAACGCAGCTGTCATGTGCATCGGCCATGAGCTGCTACGTCGGAGGAAGAATCCAGAGCAGATCAGTCTTCCTCTCGACGCCAGACGGCGGGCACCAGTGGACGATCATGCCGCTCTCCGAATCTGGCGTCTTAGCGTTCTTGTCATGCAGGAGTCAGTGACTGCAACGCCATCTTGGGTCCGGTCTCGGTAGTCGGTACTTCGGGATTCATGGGGGACCGCCTGTGAATGAGTCGTTCATGCGATCAACCGATGGCGGCGCCAGTTGGACGGTACAAGCGTTGTCAGTAAACGGTCGTGTTCAGTCCCTTAGCTGCGCAACTGCCCTTTCTTGTGTCTTAGCCGGCGAGAAGTCAGGTCTTGCCACCAACACCTTTGATGGCGGCTTCGTGCAGAGCACGGGCGACGGGGGTGTCCATTGGCTGAGCGGTCGGCCCCTGCCGACTTCAGCTTCGGCTACAACATTGCCGTTTCCTGTACGACAGCTTCGGATTGCATGGCCGTCGGAGTAACCAGCATCCCTAACCCCCAGCAGTGCAGGGTGCTCGGTTCGCATTATGTGCCGCCCCCGGGTGCCGACTCATGTAGTACGTCCAGCACGATGCTGATTAGCGCCGTCGTCACTACGACGGACGGGGGTTTGACATGGCAACTCCGGCCTTTGCCCGCCGACATTCCCAATCCTCAACTGACGACCCTGAGCTGCGCCAGCTCAACACTGTGCTGGCTTGGGGGTCAAGAGGCGGTCCCGGTGGTCATCGGCAATGTGCATAATGATGGTTCGCCGGTGCTTCTGGGTACGACGAACGGTGGGTCGAGTTGGGAGAAGGTGACCTTCACGGTCCCTCCGGGAGCGCCCAACTACGACGGCCAGTCCTACCTTTCCATTGGACTGATTGGCTGTCCAAGTACCCAGGCGTGCGTCGCTCTGGGGGGCGCAGCACAAGGAGCGAAGAGCACTCCGGTCTACAGCTACGTCTCGAATGCCACTTCGTAGCCCTTTGGGGGACCACCCGACGCACGGTCAGCGTTCGCCCGAAGCTATGTGCGTAACCTCGGTGCCGATCACCGTGAAGACCCGCCCTTGCTCCGACTGCGGCACTGATCTGTCGGCCCCTGCCGTCGACACCTACGACTGGGCGAGTCGTGCCGACGATCTCAAGGAGAAACGGGGACTCGAATGATTGAGGTGTACCCGAGGTAGCCGTCTTCGTGGAACGGAGGTTCGAGGAGGTAAAGCGCACCGTCAAAGTAGACCCCCTGCCCCTGCACCAGTCCATTGCTGGGCACTCCATTGGGATACACAACGGGAGCCGTGGTCGCAACGACGGACTCGGCCCCAGTATTAGGGTTGATAGCAACGATCTTTTGCGAACTGCTTGCACCCGGCGAAGCCGGTGGTGTCCACTGGATCGCCCAAAGGCCGTGGGCGGCGTCTCCGATGACCCAGAATGGCGTGAATCCGGCACTGGGGGTGGAGTAGACCGGCCCACGGGCACCATCAACGTACTTCTGGACCATCTGGTTCCCGCAGTACCAACCGGCCCCCGCTCCAACCCATGCGTCTGTCCCGTCAGCGGTGAGCCAGCAGATTGCCAATCCGGTATCGGCGACGACCGTGGTGGGGGCAGAAGCCCCGGTTGCGACGTAGGAGAGTGCTGGCCCCGGAGACCCCTCGATGGAGTTGGCCACCCAGACACCGCCATCGTCTGCTGCGAGTAGGGGCCGATACAGCCTTGGCATGGGACGACATCGACCACTGCACCCGACTGGGTGGACACCTGAAGCAACTCGGCTCCGTTGGTCGTCGCCACGTCATAGATCCACAACGAATCAGGGCCGTAGGCCGTGACGAGGTGGGTGTCCGAGGAGTACTCGTAAGTCATGACCACCGGGCCATCGGTGAGTTGGCCCGTTGCCGGATTCACCGCATTGACCGAGACGTTGACATTGTTCGAGGACGGAGTCTGAGTGGTCACTGCTTCGACCGTCTGGCCAAAGACCGTGGATCCGCACAGTTTCCGACGTTGAGGTGTCCAACGGCGAGGGACTGGGGATTGAGCGGCGCTTCTGCGCAAGGACCTTGTGGATTCTCACCAGCCGCCATGGTCACACCGGTAAGCAGAAGGCCGTTCGGGGTGACGGAGATCTGGTTGAACAGTGCGGATGACGGAAGCACGACTCCGGGCTGTCGCTGTACTGCTGTCGGCGGAGCAGCGGGCGGCGAGCCGGTGCCGGATGGTGCTGACTCGTTCGAGCAGATCGACCGCCTCCACTTCCGCTCACGGCAAGCCCAGCGGCCAGTGCGCCCACAAGTAAGCACAGGACTGCACCACCGAGGATCCAACGGCGGCGACGGCGCTTGCGAGCCTCCTCGAAGAGTGCTTCAGGTTCTCCCGAATGCCCTGGCGGCTGGTCGGCCACCCGGTCTTCGGCTTCTAGCCCTGTGGCCGTCATAGAGCTACTATGGCTAGGACCATGATCTCTGTCAATATCGACCGATCAGAAGCCGTGCCAATACACGATCAGGTAGCCGCCGAGATTCGACGGGCCATCGCAGAGGGCGAAGCTGGACCAGGCGATCGGCTCCCATTAGCCAAGGACATTGCCGCCGTGCTCGAAGTGAACAAGAACACGGTGCTCCGAGCGATGCACATCTTGAGAGAGGAAGGACTGGTCGAGTTCGGAAGAGGAAAGGGCATCACGGTGGCAGGTACCGCCCAAAGAGGTGCGGTCATGAGGCGGATACATGATCTCGTTGAGTTCTCCCGGAGCCAGGGCTATCACCGAGACGAAGTCATCGCCATGATCGAGAACCTGCCGTGACTGCGCCGCTTATGAGTTGGCCACGTTTGTAGGAGACGGTCGAGCGCACTGTGAAAGTCATCACCGACAAGGGTCTCGACGAGATTTCCCTCGAAACACAAACCTCGGACGACTCCGAGGCGCTCTTGAGGGAAGCCAGGCAGCGAAGGCGGCGAAGGTGGCTGCTGACGAGCATCGTAATCCTGGTCGCCGTTGCCCTCGTGGCCCTCGGCCTCGTGCTGTCCTCTGGCGGTGGCCGCTCGGCTCCAACGGGCAAGCCCACCTCCTCTCAGCCACAGTCTCGACTGTGCCTGGGTTTGCGGTGCAGTCGATGCAAATCAAGGGCTTCGCACCCCAACACGTGGTTTCGCAGGCGGGCAAAGTCTGGCTCATCGGCTCCTCGAACCCTGAGTTCTTCACGAGATGCAAGATCGAATCGGTAAATCCCGTCACTCTCAGCACGCACACCTACCCGCTGGCCGCTTGTGGCAGTTACATCACTACCGGTAGCGGAGCCATCTTCTTGGCCGACGTCGTCTATGTACGGGGTAGCGAAAAGAGCTCGTGCACATCGAGCGGTTCGATCCCGCAACCGGCCACTCCACCGTCATGGCACCCGTTGTCATGACCCTGGTCGGAGCTCCGAGGCCCATGTCGCTCTTGCTTACGCCGATCGCTCCCTGTGGTTCCGGGGTTATGGGACACCGGGAACGCCGAGCGACGATCTCGTGCAGGTCTCGCCATCCACGGGGGCGGTCGTCCGCACCTCCCCGACAGTGCATCGCCACTACTAACTGACGAACCGTCGATGGTCGGAAATGGGGACATTTTCTGGATGGCAGGAGGTCCGGGCACTGTCGCTGCAATCGCAACCCTGGCTCCCGGCGAGGCGGCACCAACCCAGGTCTATGCCGAGAATGGACCGGGTGGAGTCCAGTGGTTGGCGGCGGTACACGGCAACGTGTGGGCAGACGTGACGACCAACGGCGTCCCGCATCTCGTTGAGTTCAGTCCTTCGGGCACAGTCCTTCTGCGGACCGGCCCCCAGCTCCTGGGCACTACGGCTCTGGTAAGTACCGGCTCGAACCTTTGGACCTCGGGAGTGGTCACCTGCGTCAACCCAATACAGGTGTGGCAAGTCAACGGATCAACTGGTCGTGCAACCGCTGCGGTAAAGGTTCACACTTCGTCGAATCCGTGCGTCGTGGCCTCAGGTTTGGCCAACGCCGGTCGCTTCGTCTTCCAACTTGTCGGCTGGCCAGCCACACCGGCGAGGTTGTACCGCATAGGACCCAAGTAGGAAAGGTCAATCATTCCGGCATCTGCCGGGTCGGTCCAGCGAACCCTGCCGAAACGGCGGCTTGTTACTCGCCTCGGATTCTGAACCGGGTCGAGCCAGGGATCGTGGCGGCGTGTGCGTAACCTCGGTGGCGATCAGCGTGGAATCCTGCCCCGTTCCGGTTGCGGCGGTTGATCTGTCCGCCCTACCCGCCGAGCGCCGTCAACTGGCGAGCGCCTCCACGGCCTTGTCCAGGCCGTCCTGAGCGACTTCGGCGACCTCGTGTAGCCGCCGCTCGTATTCGGGGTCAAACGACCGTCCGATGTCGTTGAGGTTGATGACTCGGGGGCCGGGATCAGGGGGAGCCGTAGCGAAGGCTTTATCCCACGAACCGCCACCGCCAAGATCGCTTGATTCAGTGGCTTGTTGCCGGTTCGTCCCGCACTATCTCCTAGGCCCTGACCGATGAACTTGTTCTTTGGATCCAGAAAGAACGCACCGTCGTCGCCGCCCCGACTACTACCTGAAACACAGCCCGAGCGGCTTCCAACGCCTTTAGCGTCCGTTTGGGATCTGAACCCAAGGGGTCAAGGATTGGACGAGGAGAAGGCAACGCACGGCTCAGTGTCCACTCGTCGTCCCCCGCTGCACACTCGACCCGGACTAAGAACTCGGGTAGGTCCTCGGCCGCTCCACAGCAGAACGTGAACCGGGCTTCCTTCGTCAGCGCCAACGGACCGAGCTGGATCTCGTCTTCGGCATACCCTGCCCCGGCGCCAGTTACTGCAATCGGGTACGTGATGCCGCCGGGCGGCTTCGGCCGGAAGACAGTGATCCGATCGAGATCTTGCGGTCCCTCGTTGCGCACTCGATAGATCACGTTCTCGATCGGCGCCTCGACGGGGTGATCGAGGAGGAACCGCAGCTGCGGCCTCTCGCACGGCGATCCGCAGCCTCGGCGGCCTTGGCCGAGCGGTCAGACGCCAGGGCGGACTGCCTGGCGTACAGAGCGGCGGCAAAGGCGACGAGCAACGCCGCCACGCTGACGATGATGCTCAGCACGTCAGCTCCTCCCTCGATAGGTCCGGCGTCGCCAGGGTACGCCGGGGCTGTGACGATGGAGGACGACGACTTGACCGACCGTTGCCGAAAGGTCGATTTTGACCCACCCCTGACGCATCGTGGCGTCGTGCCTGGCCTCGTGTGTCACAACCCCTGCGCAATATCTACGTGTCATATTGACGGCTCGAAGGGTTTCTGACACACTGAGCTTATGGGAGATCTCCTCGGATACGCCAGGGTTTCGACACAAGACCAGGACGCATCGCTACAGCTCGATGCCCTCAAGGCCGCTGGCTGCATCAAGGTTTTCACGGACAGGGCGTCTGGTTCTCTCGACCGCCGCCCGCAGCTCGACCGGCTCTTGGATCAACTCCGTCCCGGCGACACCGTCGTCGTGTGGCGGCTGGACCGCCTTGGCCGATCCCTGAAGCACCTCATCCAACTGATCGAGGACCTCGCCGAGAAGGGTGTCGGCTTCAGGTCACTCACGGAGGGCATGGACACGACGACCGCTGGCGGCAAGCTCATTTTCTCGATCTTCGGCGCATTGGCCGAGTTCGAGCGGTCGCTAATTCGTGAGCGGACCGTTGCTGGCTCGCTGCGGCCCGTGCCCGAGGCCGAGTTGGGGGTCGCCCGCCAGTCATGACTCCCGAGAAGGTCAAGGTGGCCAGGCAGCTCTACGACGCCAGGGAGCTGACCGTTGAGGAGATCGCTAAGACGATCGGCGTGAGCAGGAAGACCGTGTATAGGCACTTGGCCTCGCCGACGCCCACCGGCTAGAGCGCCGTTCCGATGGGCGGCTGAGATCAGCGTTGAGGGTGGCCGAATACCCTGCTCTTCACCTTGACCTCGGTAGCCTTATCCAGGTCGTGCCCGAGGTTCGATGGGGGCACCAGGAGAGGAGCACCTAGCGGGCATGGCAACGACCACCCTCAAAAACGACGCCACCTTCAATGACCTCTTGGAGGGAGTCGGGCGTGGACAGCACTGACCTGGCCGAGGTTCAACGAACCCTGTGGGCAGCGGCCGACGAGCTTCGGGCCAACTCATCGCTCGCCGCCAACGAATACCGGGGACCAGTGCTCGGACTGATCTTCCTCGCCTACGCCGAGTACCGCTTCGACCAGGTCCGACCGGAGGTCGAGGCACAGGCCACCGCTCGTCATCCGGTGACGGCCGACGACTATCGGGCCAGGTCCGTGCTCTTCATCCACGACGAGGCCCGGCTGTCGCATCTTGTCCAGCTGCCCGAAGGAGAGGACCTCGGAGCAGCGGTCGACACGGCCATGCGGCTCATCGAGACCGACAACCCGGAGCTGAAGGACGTGCTCCCGAAGGGCTACCAGCGCTTGGAGAAGTCAACCCTCGTCGAGCTGCTGCGGCTCTTCGCTCCGCTTCCCCGCAAGCTCTCGGGCGACGCCTTCGGGCTCATCTACGAGGACTTCCTGTCGAACTTCGCCATGGCCGAAGGTCGACTCGGTGGCGAGTTCTTCACTCCGCATTCGATCGTGCGGCTCATCGTTGAGATCATCGAGCCCTTCCACGGCCGGGTGTTCGACCCGGCGTGCGGATCGGGCGGCATGTTCGTGCAGTGCGCCAAGTTCGTCGAACGTCACCAGCACTCGGCAACCGATGAGCTGGCTGTCTACGGCCAGGAGCAGAAGGAGGTGACGGTCCCGATCGCCAAGATGAACCTCGCCCTCCACGGCCTGTCTGGTGACATCCGGCTCGGCAACAGCTACTACGACGATCTGCACCACAGCCTCGGTGCCTTCGACTTCGTCATGGCCAATCCACCGTTCAACGTGAATGGGGTCGACAAGGACAAGCTGGCCGGTGATCCCCGCTATCCCGTTCGGCCTCCCCAAGCCCGACAACGGCAACTACCTGTGGATCCAGCTCTTCTACTCCGCCCTGGCTGAGGGTGGCCGGGCCGGGTTCGTGATGGCCAACTCGGCGGGAGACGCCGGGCACTCGGAGCGTGAGATCCGCCGCCAGCTCATCGAGTCGAAGGCCGTCGACGTGATGGTGGCCATCGGCACCAACTTCTTCTACACCGTGACCTTGCCGGTGACGCTGTGGTTCCTCGACAAGGGGAAGCTCGGTACCGACCGTGAGGACACGGTGCTCTTCATCGACGCTCGCCACACGTACCGCCAGATCGACCGTGCCCATCGTGACTTCCTCCCCGAGCAGATCGAGCTGCTGGCCAACATCGTGCGGCTCTACCGAGGCGAGGATGTCGAGACGGTCGCCGGGAGTGAGGCGGCGCTCAAGGAGCGGTTTCCTGACGGCAGCTACGTCGATGTGCCTGGCCTGTGCAAGGTGGCGACCCTCGCCGAGATCGAAGCGCAGGGGTGGAGCCTCAACCCTGGTCGCTACACCGGAGACGGCCGCCGTCGATGACGACGAGGAGGACTTCGTCGAGAACCTCGCCGGTCTGTACGACGAGTTCACCCGGCTGAGTGACGAGGCCGACGAGTTGCGGGCCAAGGTCGACGCAGCCATCCAAGGGATCCTTGGCCATGACGCGAGTGGCGGGAGATCATGGTGAAGCATGATGTCGACATGGTTTCGCATTCAAGGGCGAGTACTTCCGTGACGAGGGACCTGGTTCTGCTACGCCGGGGAACTTCCAGGAGTTCGGTGGCTTCAAGCCGAAGAGCGTCACGGAGAATACTACGACGGCCCCGTCACTGCTGGCTACCTTCTCAGCGAGGGGACGTAGTGGTGAGCCATGACCGAGCAATCTCAAGGGTTGCTCGGAAGCACTCGCAACGATCCCAGCCAGCGGCAGGTACCTCCACAACCAGCGGCTAGGACTGCTGCGTCTGACGTCGATCGCACACAAGCTCGATCCGCGCTTCTTGCTACCACCTCATGAACGCCGAAGTTGTTCGCTCGCCAGATTCAGGCGACAGCGACAGCCCAAGGTGCGCCACACGGCGCCTGAACGCATCTGCGGACTTCATGTCCGGGTCCCGCCTGTTTCGAGTTCAGCGACGTGGTCGGCGGGATCCTCGGCAGCCTTCGATGACTTGATCGAGAACAACCGCCGGCGGATCGAGCTGCTGGAGCAGATGGCGCAAGGCCATCTACCGAGAGTGGTTCGTCCACTTCCGGTACCCCGGCCACGAGGACGTCGCTCACGTTGACTCGCCGCTCGGCCCTATCCCGAGGGTTGGGAAGTCGTCAACCTGTGGACGACAGCCGACGTGCTGGGTCGGTGGTACGCCGTCAAGACGGAACCGGGTTCTGGGACGTGGGACCATCCCTTGGTACAGGTCGAGCGACCTCACGAGACGTCCAGCTCGAATGCGGTTGAGCCAGAGATGTACATCACGGAAGCAGGGGCTTCAGCGGAGTCTGCTCGTTGTTCACGACGGTGATCGGTGCTCGTCGACATGGCCGTGCGACTCTGGCCGGTGCTAGTCGACTTCGGCGCCTGAAGCGGCATCGCAACCAACGGGTTGCTCATTGCGAGTCCTCACCAGACGTATCGGTGGCACCTATCGTTCGTCATCCATGAGCGGCTTGACGATCACGCGATGCCGCGGAAGCGTGGCGACGGTGGAACGTTCAAGGATCCAAGCGGACCTTCAGCGGTGAAGTCCTTTCCTCATGCCGACATCCTCGAGCTTCGCTTCGCATTCGAGGACGCCGTCTTGCACGATCGAGGACGGAGTCTCGGTGCTGAGCTCAGACCGCAAGCTCGCATGGCATGCGTGATCTCCTCCTGCCGAAGCTCGTTACCGGACAGATCGACGTGTCCTCCCTTGACCTCGACGCCCTGGTGGAGTCCGTGGCGTGAACCCTCGGCGCTACACCGAGGCCGAACTCGTCGAGCACCCGGCACTCGATCTGCTCGCCGAGCTGGGCTGGACGGTTGTCGACGCCTACGCCGAGACGCTCGGACCCTCTGGCACACTCGGCCGGGACTCGATCCACGAGGTCGTCCTCACCCACCGCCTGCGCAATGCCCTCCACCTCCTGAACCCGTCGGTCCCGGACGACATCGTCGAGGAGGCTCTGCTGTCGATCACCAAGGACCGGTCGCTGATGGACCGGACCCGGGCCAGCAAGGAGATCCACTCCCTCCTCCGTGACGGGTACCGGGCCGAGTGGCGCAACGACAAAGGGGAGCCGAGCTACGCCACGGTCCGCTACATCGACTTCAACGACCCGGGCAACAACGACTGGTTGGCTGCCTCGCAGGTGTGGATCGCCGGGGACCTACACCGTCGTCGGGCCGACACGATCCTCTTCGTCAACGGCATCCCGCTGGTGCTCGGCCGAGTTCAAGGAGCCCAACCGTCCGGTCAAGGCGGCCTACGACGAGAACCTGACCGACTACTACGACACCATCCCGCAGCTCTTCTGGCCCAATGGGTTCGTTATCCTCTCGAACGGCTCGGAGGCCAAGGTCGGGGCCACCTACGCCCCGTGGGGCTTCTTCGGGGACTGGAAGATCATCGACGCCGATGGCACCCGGGGCGTCGTCGCCCTGGAGACGGCCATCCGGGGGACCTGCGCCCATGACCGGCTTCTCGACCTGATCGAGAACTTCGTCGCCTACATGGAGCGGCCTGGTGGGCTCGTGAAGAGCTTCGCTCGCAACCACCAGGTCCTCGGCGTCAACGCCTCGATCGAGAACCTCGTTCCGCATCCGGGCCGCAGGCGACAAGCGGCTCGGCGTGTTCTGGCACACCCAGGGCTCGGGCAAGAGCCTGTCGATGCTGTGGTTCACCCAGAAGGTGCTGCGCCGACTGCCTGGCTCGTGGACATTCGTCATGGTCACCGACCGGATCGAACTCGACAATCAGCTCCACGGCGAGTTCGCCGACGCCGGGGTGATCTCCAAGGAGGCTCGGGTCCACGCCGAGGACTCGACCCACCTGCGGGAGCTGCTCCAGGCCGATCATCGCTACGTGTTCACGCTTGATCCAGAAGTTCCGCATCGACAAGGCCGCCGGGGAGACGCAGATGCCGGTGCTCTCGGACCGCCACGACGTGATCGTGATCACCGACGAGGCGCACCGAAGCCAGTACGACACGCTGGCCCTGAACATGCGCAACGCTCTGCCCAACGCCGCCTTCATGGGCTTCACCGGCACCCCACTGCTGGCCGGCGAGGAACTGACCCGGCGGGAGTTCGGCGACTACGTCAGCATCTACAACTTCCGCGACGCCATCGAAGACGGCGCCACCGTCCCGCTCTACTACGAGAACCGCATCCCCGAGCTGCAGCTCATCAACGAGGACTTCGCCGACGAGCTGACCGAGCTGTTGGAGGACGCCGAACTCGACGAGGACGCCGAAGGCCGTCTGGTGCGCCGGTTCGGCCGGGAGTATGCGCTGATCACCCGGCCCGAGCGCCTGCGCACCGTGGCCAGGGACCTCGTCCGGCACTTCGTCGGCCGGGGGTTCGCGGGCAAGGCCATGTACGTCGGGATCGACAAGGCCGCCGCCGTGCGCATGTACGACCTCGTGCAAGAGGAGTGGGCAGAGCACCTGGCCGAGCTACGTACCCAGCACGACGCACTCCCCGAGCTGGAACGGCCGTGGCTGGCCAGCCGCATCGAGCTGATGGAGACGACCGACATGGCGGTCGTGGTCAGCCAGGGCCAGAACGAGATCAAGACTCTGGCCGACAAGGGCCTCGACATCAGGCCCCACCGGGCTCGGATGAACGCCGAAGACCTCGACGAGGACTTCAAGGATCCGACCAACCCGCTGCGGCTGGTGTTCGTGTGCGCGATGTGGATGGTCGGGTTCGACGCCCCGAGCGTGTCGACGATCTACCTCGACCGCCCGATGCGCAACCACACCCTGATGCAGACCATCGCCCGAGCCAACCGGGTGTTCCCCGACAAGGACAACGGGCTGATCGTCGACTACATCGGCGTGTTCCGGGACCTTGAACGAGCCCTCGCCATCTACGGCGCGGCCAACGCCGAGGCCGGCGTCGACTCACCGATCCAGGACAAGTCCGAACTCCTCGCCGCCCTGGCCCAGAGCGTCGACGCCGTCGCCGAGTTCTGCGGGCGCTACGACGTCGACCTCGACGAGCTGCGCACCGCCTCGGGGTTCACCTTCATCGCCCTGCGGGACGCTGCCGTGGAGGCGCTGCTCGTCGACGAGGAGGTGCGGACCGAGTTCCTCGGCTGCCGCTGCTCAGGCCCGGAAGCTCTTCAAGGCCATCCTTCCCGACCCGATGGCTGCCGCCTACCAGGCGCCCGTGGCGGTTATCCGGGTGCTCGCCGAACGGATCGCCGACGTGTCCAAGGCGCCGCAGGCCGACCTCACGGCGGTGGCCGATGCTGTCGACGCTCTGCTCGACCGCTCCGTGGGCGCCGAGGAGTACGTGATCCGGGCGGCCGCCGAGGGCATCGAGCCGGATCCGCTCATCGACCTGTCGCAGATCGACTTCGATGCCCTCGCCGCCCAGTTCGCCGGTCGCAAGCGGGCCGAGACCGACCGGCTGGCCTCGCTGCTGAAGGTGCGAGCGGTGAGTGCCGCGACCCGCAACCCGACCCGCTTCGACCTAGTCGAGCGGATCGAGGAGCTGATCGCCGCCTACAACGCAGGCAGCCTCAACATCGACGAGTACCTCCGTCGCCTGATCGCTCTGTCCCACGATCTCAGCGCCGAGGAACGGCGAGCGGTCGTCGAGGACATGACCGAGGAGGAGCTGGCGATCTTCGACCTGCTCACCAAGCCCGACCCCGGTCCTCGACGACGCCGAACGGGAGCGGGTGAAGGCCGGGGCCAAGCGGTTGCTCGCCCACCTCCACGACAAGCTCGTCCTCGACTGGCGGCGCAAGGCGGCGACCACGGCGGCGGTGCGCACCACGATCGTGGAAGTCCTCGACCAGGACCTCCCACCGGACCCTTACCCGCCCGAGGTCTTCGACACCAAGGTGCAGGCCGTCTTCGACCACGTCGTCACCGCCTACGGGGATGACGGGTCCAGCGTCTATCAGGGCGACGAGGTTGAGCGCCTTGCCGGAGTGGCGAAGCGTCTCCGCTGGTCCCAGCATGAGCGGCGTCGCTGTGCTCCCCCAGCCGATCTCGACACGATCGCCGACCAGGTCGTGGAACGGCTCCGGCAGGATGCAGACCTCGCCTCGAAGGTGGCCGAACAGCTCGGTCTCCCCGGTGGCGCAGCCCTGCGGACCATCGACGAGATCATCGCCAATGACGAGGACTTCGCCGTGGAGTTCAAGTCAACAGCCCGGTGGGACATCCAGGAGGGCAAGCCGAACAAGGCGATGGAGGATGCTGTCGTGAAGACGGTGGCCGGGTTCCTCAACACCGACGGCGGCACCCTGCTCATCGGTGTCGGACCCGACCGGCAAGTCGTGGGACTCGACCACGACTACCCCCGAGTGAAGCCCCCGAACGGCGACGGCTTCGTCAACTGGCTCACGACGCACCTGAACAACGCCATCGGCCATGCGGCCGTCATGCGCACCCGAGCCCGGATCGCCCTTCACGACGGGCAAGGACATCTGCCGTCTCGACGTCGCTCGGTCCTCTCAGCCCGTGTGGGCCACCACCAGTCAGAAGGAGCGGGTGTTCTTCGTCAGGATGAACAACTCAACACGGGAGCTACCCGACGGCGAACTCGACGAGTACCTGGCTGATCGCTGGCCTGTTAGCACGCTCTGAGGAAGGGTCTTGCTCTCCGCCGCAAGTGACCTTGTTGCGACCAAGATGGCGGCTCGCTGTTGCTAGCACCAATACCATCGGGTCCATGGACGATCTCGAAGCCGATCCTGCTGAGAACAATCCAGACGGTCCCGATGAGTTTCCCGCTGATTCTGCGGAAGACATGCTGGGTGCGGTCCGTTTCGATGGGCTTAGCCCTACTGACTTTGAGGAGTTCTGCTTCGACCTGTTGTCCGAGGTGGGCTTCGTGAACTTGGACTGGCGCAAAGGAACCCCGAAAGACTCGTCGCCAGCCGACCGTGGGCGAGACATAGTCGGAAGTGTCGAACGCACTGATATGGACGGACACCGATTCGACGAGACGTGGTTCATCGACTGCAAACACTACGACAGAGGCGTTCCTCCCAAGGCACTAGAGGGAACCATCGCATGGGCACAGGCTGAGCGTCCATCAACGGTGCTTTTTATTGCATCGGGATACTTCACGAATGGCGCCAAGGATTGGATCGCCCGATACGTGGAACAAAATCGGCCACCATTCAGAATCCGTACATGGGAAAGACCACAACTGCGTCGCCTACTCGCTGATCACTTGGACATTGCGTTCCGGCACGACGTGCAAACGGAGACCCTACGGAGAGTCGCTGCGATCCTTGCCGCTGAGTCTGAGCTTTCAGACAGGCTCTGGTATGGGCGAAAGCCCGGCCATGACGACCCTGTACCCGAGGATTGGCTGCCTGAACTCGTCGAGGGCATGAGGGCCGCACAGCTCCGAATGGAAGAACAGTATGGAAAGGGTGAACTCATGAAGGATGTCGAGAGCGATTGGGCGTGGGGATTTCTCTCAGGCAAGGTTTCCGCTATCAGATGGGTACTAGGCGACGAATGGGACATGCTGGACAGCTGAGTCAACGTGCGTGAGCCAAGGCACCGGGTGGAACCGACACCGTTGTCCAACCTGACAGGGTCCAGAGGAAGGCGTGTGAAGGCGCCGCTCTCATCATCGGCGTGGCGAGTCCACTGGGTACCCTGACTCGATGTCGGTTGTCGCCTTCACCATTGTTTGTGACAGCCCCGACTGCCCATCGATTTTTGTCCTCGACAGCCAGGAGCACCTAACGATCAGTTCCATCGCTACGGTCATCGGCGACCGCATGGAAGCCGCAGGGTGGACTAAGAGCCAGCACGGGAATGACCTGTGCCCCGACTGCTCGCCTCGGCCTACGAGGCACAGAGACCCAACCTGAGACCGCAGCACCATCGACCTGTCAAATACAAGGACCGTCCAGGGCAGGCCGGGGCAAGTCACCGCCGCCTCCTGATACAGGGTCAGCATGGCCGGTGGGACGGCGGCCGTGGCTGCCGCGGAGGCCGTCGGCGCGGTGTCGCCCGCCCCCAACATCGAAAGCGCCGACGCCACCGCCGCCGTTCCCACCACCGCGGCGGCCAGGCCCACCGAGAGCCCCGCGGCGAGGACACCCCTCATCGGATGCTCCCACCCCGGACCTCGACCGCAAGTGCCACCCCAGGGAACGGTCTGCCCTGCGTGGCCACCTGCACGTCGAAGGCGCGCTCGTCATGCGCGAATTAGGACGAGGCATCTGTCAGAACGTCGCTACCTCGTTCGGGCGTCCCCGAGCCGGCGTACGGGGATAAGCGCACCATTAGTCCAAGTCCGAGGACTCCAACCAATGGCGCTGGCCGCGAACCTTCACAGCCCGGCCTCAGTCAGCTAGACGTCACTGCTCCCTCGAACCGGACCGATAGGCCGATCACCGCTCAGGGTGACCCGGTGCATCACGCGCTGCTCTCCTTCGTAGTCGAAGATGCCGAAGTGCATGGTGGCCCGGTTGTCCCAAAACCCAAGCGTTCCTCGCCTCCAGTGATACCGCATGACGAAGTTCGGGCTTGCCATGTGGTCGTAAAGCAATCGAAGCAGCCCCGCGCTCTGTCCTTCGGGTAGTTCTTTGATGCGAATCGTAAACTTGGGATTGACGAAGAGGTTCTTGCGACCCGTCTCCGGGTGGACTCTCACGACGGGGTGGAGCGCCGGCAGAAGGCGGGTGAGCTTCTTGCCCTCCCACACATTGCCGTGCCCCTCTGCCACGGCCTGCGCGTAGTGCGGCTCGAAATGGAAGGCTGAGAGTTCATCGCAGAGTCGCTGGAGTGGCTCGGCGAGAGTCTCATAGGCCGTCCGGGTGTCGGCCCACATAGTGTCTCCGCCGACCGGAGGGACGACCACGGCTCTCAGCATTGACGCCATAGCGGGCCGGTTCATGAACGTGATGTCGGTGTGCCAGAAATCAGTTCGATCCTTGCCGCTCTGGATGGAGTGGATCTCCTCGCGCTCAACCACGTTCGGCTCGACCGGGTGGCTCCCGGTCAGATTGCCGAACCGGCTGGCGAACGCGATCTGGGAATCGTCGTCAAGCTCTTGATCAGGAAAGAACACGACCAGGCGCTCGAGCCAGATCGCCCGGATGGCCAAGATAATCTCGTCGTCGAGGTCTGCCGAGCAGTCGACGCCTCGTATCTCAGCGCCGATGGTGGGCCCGAGAGGGCGGACGTCAAGTTCGACCTTGCTCAGTGTCATGCGCCCATGATGTCATTCACAGGACATTCGTCCTGGCGACGCCCGCAACCGGCGGACTGGGATAGCCAACCCGTCCGGTATCAGACCCCAACCCCGCTGCCCCTGATCGCGTCGGGGGAGGGGGAAGGTCGGGTCGATCCGACCGAATAGGCTACGGTCACGTTCTACGGTCACGGTTCCACGATCGCCCTGGTGGTCTTTGTCGCCTTGTTCGCCCTGCGGATGTTCTCCTCTCAGCGCCGCCGGGGTCGCTCGAGGGCATCGGCACCGACCCGCTCGTTCGCAGATGCCACATCCACCGACCAAGCATCGAACGCAGTCGGCCGCACCTCCGGCCATGTTGCGTTCACCGGCATCGCTCCGGGTTGGCTAACTGACCCCACGGGTCGACATGAGAAGCGGTACTGGTCAGGGTCTGAGTGGACCGAGCACGTAAGTGATGGCGGAGTCCCAGGCACCGACCCGCCTCCACGTGGTACCGATCGCGACACACCCTCCTAGATCTGAGTCAGCACCCCAAGTGCGCGACCTTCCCGGCGATAGGCGGCAGTCCCCAGAAGTTGCGATTCCGCCCCCTTGGCGCTATCGAGCGCCCATCACGTCTTGCATCTGCGCCGTGTCCACGAACTGCTGGAAACTCGTCAATTTGCCGTCGCGAATCTTGAATACGTGGCACATCTGCGCGTCCAAACTCTTGCCAGTGGCCTTGAAGGTCCCGGTGTAGCGCCCTTCGACGACGACGGTGTCACCCGCATCGTAGAAGTCCTTCGGATGAACGACGAAGGTGCCATCAAAGTCTGCCCCGATCTTCACAAACAGGTTCTGCAAGACGGCGTCGGGTCCATGCCAAGGCTCGCCGCTCGGCTGGTATGGGTTCCCCTCTGCTTCGCTCCACTGCATATTCGGGTCCATCATGCCGAGAAGAGTGGGAATGTCGCCTCGGCCGAAGCAGTCGTACGCATCTCGAATCAACTGGACGTTATTGCTCATTTGCTCGGCCTCCTCTGGCTGTTGCTTCGGAAACCTAGGGCGATTCTGCACTCGTTGCAATCGGGATTGAAGTGGGTTCGCGATGTGCCAGTAGGTGACGGTCGAGAATGACTCAGCCCGGCGTACGGGGTCACCTCGTCAGGGACCGAGGCAGGACAGTTTCACGACCCGGCGAACTTTGCGTCGGCTTCGGCCCAGCGCCCCCGCAACGCTTCCGCAACTAGCCGAGTGGTTCGCATCCGTCTCCGGACAATTCGAGTTGATACGTCTCAAGTCAGACGCTGGACCCGACGAATATTTCCCCCAGGCTGACTTCTTCCGCGTTTGCTCCCCATCACGTGGGAACGAGCGGAGAAGACAAGAGCAAAGGTGGAGCGTCTCACATGACACTGTTCATCATCAGCATCCCGTTCATGTTGGTGGCAGTCGGGGTCGCCGTGGTCCCGTTACTTGCCATGTCACACGCAGAAGCGCGCCACATCACGGAAGAGTTCGAGCAGCACCGCGAGCAACACCGTCTCGCCCATCAGGCACACCGCCAACATGCGCACGCGACACACCACGATGACCAGATCGCCGTGCACACACCGGCCGGCAGGGCAGGGAGCCTGCGTACGCACGAGCCGGCCCTGGTGCAAAGGGGCTGAGCTCCGAGCTCGTTCACGCAGACCGGTCGGTGCTGCACGCCCACCGCTGATCTGCAGATCCGTCACACGGAGTTGGACCAGGCTGGATCCCGGGACTGCCGAGTAACCGGCACCGGAACAAGGGCGAACCCACGCCGCATGGCGCGCAGGGTGGCACCCCGTCCCGGCGAACTGGGTCACGTACGAAGCCGAGGCCCGATCGGGTCATTGGGGCCGTACAACGGGTGTGCGATACCGGGAACGGCCGCAGTGCCCACTAGCACGTAGAACTGCCCGGCGAACAGGACCACACCACCGACTTCGGCGGCCAACGCGTCCGCATCGAAGTGGCGGCGGAAGACTCTGTAGCGACCACCCCCCGGCAGGGTCCGCTCCTGCCACTCCTCGGCGCTCACTCCTAGGGGGCGACCGGCGTCGAGGATCACGACCTCGGACGCAACCCGGTGCGCCTCGGCAAGAAAGGGTTCACGCTCACTCGGAAGAAGCAGGCCATAGAGGTGGGCGGAGAAGAAGCGGTCGAAGGCGTGGGCTGGCACGGGTAGGGCAGTGGCATCTGCCTGGATCACTGGTACTTCGGGAGCAACGGTGCGCAGAACGTCCAGCGCCCTTCGACTCTGGTCGATGGCGATGCCCCTCCCCGCAAGGTATCCGGTGAAAGTGCCTGGCCCGGCACCTACTTCGACGAAGCGGACTGCGGACAGTTCACGAAGTAGGCCTTCAAGCTGCGCAGCTTCAGCAGCGATGTCTTCGACTTCGACGGTGACGCCTAGACCGGTCCAGTAGGCGTGGGCGTTGGCCAAGCCAGGCAAGCGCCCGGTCACTCGCCGGTCGTAGTACTCCCAGAGTGATCGACGATGCTGTTCTCGTTCGTTGGGCGATTCCCCGACCACCGACCGAAGCGAATCATCGGGGATTGGCACGCAACCATGTTTGCAGCTGCACGAATCGACGAGTCAGCACCTGCCTCCGAAGTGCCGCACGGTGCGACCCAGTCCCGGCGAACTGGGACACAGTGGGGAAGCCTGCGCGAGGGGGATCTGGCGGACGAAACGATGAGTCAGATCGCTAGGGTGCGGTTTGTCGCACGACCAAGGTCGGGCAGCTGCCGCGTCGCCAACTCTGGAGGTGGGTGGATGGCACAACCCGTAGTGCACTTTGAGGTGGTGGGGAAAGACCCAGCGCGACTCCGTGACTATTTCTCGCAGCTCTTCGGGTGGAGCTTCGCGGTGCCCTCACCGGTGGCCGAGGAGGTGTCCGCGCCGGACGAGTATGGGTTCTTGGACCTCATCACCACCGACGATGGGACAGGCATCCGCGGTGGAGTGGGCGGTGGACCGGGCTACGAGAGCCATGCCGTGTTCTACGTAAGTGTGCCAGACGTCGTAGCCGCACTGCAGCGTGCTGAGGACCTCGGCGGAACTCGGGTCATGGGTCCCGTCACGTCGCCAAATGGACTCGTTGTCGGCCATTTCAAGGATCCAGAAGGCACTCTGATCGGAGTGGCCGGCACCGCATAGCGATGCCTCGTCTCCGGCGAACGCCGACTCCCAACCGGGTTGGGACCTTCGCCTCTTGGCCTTTCGTGGGTGCGAGCCGAAGGTGGGTGATAGGAAGCAATCAGAAGTCGGAGGCACGAGATGGTGGAGAACGCATATGAATCGGTGGTGCGACGGGCGTACGAGGATTTTGAGTCGGGCGACTTGGACCTTTTAGGGACTGTCATGGCACAGGACGTCGTGTGGCATGAACCAGGACGAAGCAGCCTCGCTGGTGACTACAAGGGCCCGGAGGCCGTGCTTGGCTTCCTCAGGGGCCTGAAGGAACGGAGCGGTGGGACATTCAACATTGAGATTCTGGAGGTGGTGAGTCAACCGGAGCGCGCCGTGGTCTTCCAAAGGGAGACAGCAAAGAGGGAGGGCAACGTCCTCGACGTTATTGCAGCGGTCGACTTCGAAATCCATCACTCAAAGATCACTGAGGTAACCGTTTACCAAGCCGATACCTATCAGTTCGATGAGTTCTGGGGAGACTGATCGCCCTAAATCGAAAATACTGCCGCTCTGTCGGCGTCTTGGGGCAGGATGATGTCTGTGGACGCGAGCGAAAGCGACCGTTTGGTAGCGCGCCCTCTGGCCCAGGAACGTTCGAGGTTGTTCGACGAGCAAGCCGAGGCATATGACCGGTTCCGGCCGACCTATCCCGATGCGGTGGTCGACGAGCTGCTCGGTCCGGCGCCTGCGAGCCTGGACGTTCTCGACGTGGGCTGTGGCACCGGGATTGCTTCACGACAGATTGCTCAGCGTGGCGCCAAAGTGCTGGGAGTGGAACTCGGTCCGCGAATGGCGGAGATCGCCCGCGGTCATGGGGTCGAAGTAGAGATTGCGGCCTTCGAACGCTGGGACGCTGCTGGTCGCACGTTCGACCGGGTGACTTCGGCGCAGGCCTGGCACTGGCTCGACCTGCCCATCGCCACGGCGAAGGCGGCCTCTGTGCTGCGACCGGGGGGCGCGCTTGGCCTGATCTGGAACGCGGGGTGTCAGCCCGATGATCTGGCCGATGCTCTCGAGAGGGTGTACGAGAGTGTCGTGCCGCCCGGCGGTCACCGTCTGTTCAGGGGGTACGCGGCCGATCGGCTATCCGACTTTAAGACCGGCCTCGGCTCGGAGATCGACGCCGTCTCAGCGGAACCCGACTTCGGTGCGCCGACAGAGAAGTGGTTCCCATGGACGCGGATCTACCAGCGGGATGAGTGGCTGGACCAGCTTGTCTCACGGAGCGACCACGCCGCTCTCGAACCAGCGGTCCGTGAGCGTCTGTTCGAAGGCATCGGCACGGCCATCGACGATCATGGCGGCTCGTTCGTCATGAACTTCGAGACCGTCCTGATCACCGCGACTCGGCTGGGGTAGACGCGAGCCGGCGGACCGGGCTAGCCCCGACAGGAAGGCAAACGGCACGCCGAGGCGCAGCGTGAGGCCGCCCGGCTGACGACGCGTTGTGGTGCTGCGAAGCAGTCAGGCCGCTGGGGGAGGTTCAGGTACTCGTCCTCGGTCCCGCGGATGGTCGGGTCAGAAGTGGGCTTGACGGTGAGTGTGCCGGTCACCTTCACCGGACGCACCACAGGGGTGGCGCCCATGCTCTCTGTCCCGTAGCCGACCATCTTGTAGGTATCGGTGACCGCGCCGCTACGGGTCAAGGTGAACGTCCAGTTGATCCCGGCGAGTGCGCTCGACACGCTCGCCGTGCCCGATCCGCCCGTGGTTGTGAACTTGATCGTGCCGGTCTCCTGGCAGGTGACCACGATCGGGTGGGTGGCGGGGCCGATGGCGCAACTGGTCGAGTGGAACTGCAGCCCGGTCGGCGTGGCCGGCGAGCCAATGGCGCTGAACTGGATGACGGACTGGGGTAACGGTGGTGGGACTTGGGTCGCACCGGCTGCGGCCGGCAGGCCAACGGCCAGTGCCGAAGCCGCGGTGAGAGGCAGGGCGGTCGAGAGCAAGCGGCGGGGGCCTCGAGCGGCTCGGGGACACCCGAGCGGACCTGCGGGGCGGCCCCAGGGTCCCTGGTTCGAGGAGCAGCTCCCATGACCTGAAGGCAACGTCGCGGGCTCGAACTGCACGGCCAGGGCGAGCTCGTCATACTTGGGCCATGGAAAGCACCATGCAGGACGCCCCGCTCCTGATCAGCGACATCCTCCGGCACGGGCAGCACGTGCACGGCGACAGCTCCGTCATCACCGTCGAGGAGGGCGGGCACCGCGTCGCCACCTTTGCCGAGGTGGCGGGGCGGGCCGAGAAGCTGGCGGCCGCGCTGACCCGGCTCGGCGTCCAGCCGGGCGACCGGGTGGGCACGTTCTGTTGGAACAACCAGGGCCACCTGGAGGCCTACCTGGCCATCCCCTGCATGGGCGCGGTCCTGCACACCCTCAACATCCGGCTCCCCGCCGACCAGCTCGCCTACGTCATCAACCACGCCGAGGACCGCTTCATCATCGTGGACGCCTCGCTCATCCCGCTGCTGGCGGCCGTCAAGGACGAGCTGAAGACGGTCGAGACCATCATCGTGGCGGGGGAGGGCGACACGTCCCCCCTCGGCGACACCCTGTCGTACGAGCGCCTGCTGGCCGCCGAGGAGCCCGGATTCGAGTGGCCCGTGCTCGACGAACGGTCCGCCGCGGCCATGTGCTACACGAGCGGCACCACCGGCAACCCCAAGGGAGTCGTGTACTCGCACCGCTCCACCTGGCTGCACACGATGGCCGAGCAGGCGGCCTCGTCGGTCGGCATGACCGAGACCGACCGCATCCTGATCATCGTCCCCATGTTCCACGCCATGGCGTGGGGCACCCCGTACGGCGCCTGGATGGCCGGTACCGACATGATCATGCCGCAGATGTTCCTCATGGGTGAGCGTCTCGCCTCCGTCTTCAACGAGTTCCACCCGACCCTCGCCTGCGGCGTGCCGACGATCTGGAACGGCCTGCTCGCCCTCGAGGGGCCCATCGACTTCTCGAGCGTCCGCGGCATCACGGCCGGGGGGGCGGCCGTCCCGCAGTCGCTGATCGAGGCGTTCGAGAAGCGGTTCGGGGCGACCATCATCCAGGGCTGGGGCATGACCGAGACGAGCCCGCTGGCCGCCTTCGGGTTGCCGCCCGCCCGCAGGCAGGACGGTCACGACGACATGTACTACAAGGTCAAGGCCGGCCGGGTCGTCGGCGGCGTCGAGGTGCGCGTCGTGGCGGAGGACGGCGCGGTGCTGCCCAACGACGGCGCGTCGGTCGGCGAGTTCGAGATACGCGGGCCGTGGATCACGGGCTCGTACTACAAGGACGAGGACCCCCAGAGGTTCGACGACGGCTGGCTGCGCACCGGTGACGTCGGGACGCTCGACGGCCAGGGCTACATGACGATCTCGGACCGCACGAAGGACGTCATCAAGTCCGGCGGCGAATGGATCTCCTCGGTCGAGCTCGAGAACGCCGTGATGTCCCATCCCGACGTCTTCGAGGCCGCCGTCATCGCCGTGCCCGACGCCAAGTGGTCCGAGCGCCCGCTGGTGGCCATCGTCCCCAAGCCCGGCCGCTCGCCGGCGCCGTCCGACCTGGTCGAGTTCCTGACCGGCCGCGTCCCGCGCTGGTGGCTGCCCGAGCAGTGGACGTTCATCACCGAGGTCCCCAAGACCAGCGTGGGCAAGTTCGACAAGAAGGTCATGCGGGCCGCCTACGCCGACGGCGCCTACGAGGTGCAGAGCACGCCGCTGTCCAAGTGAGCGGCCCGAGCGAGGCCATGGCGGGCATGGCGGAGCGGCTCGAGGGGATGGTCGAGGAGCTGACCGACATGGCGATCGACGCCTTGCGGCGCGCCAGCTCCGGCGACCCCGACTCGGCCGAGACGGGTGAGGCGCTGGCCCAGGAGCGGCGCATCCTCAAGGCCCGCCGGGCGCTCGAGCGCTCCATCGCCGCGCTGGGCGAGGGTACCGCCGCCGGGCGGGAGCCCCTCGACGACGGCGCCGCCTGAGCGCAGGCCGAGCGTGCGTGCCTTCGTGGCCGCCTGGCCCGACGAGGCCACGCGCGAGCGGCTGGGCGCGCTCGAGCTGGGGCGGTCCAAGAACCTCCGCCTGGTGGGCCCATCGCGCTGGCACGTCACGCTGCGCTTCCTCGGCGACGTCGCCGACGGCGCGCTGGCCCCGGTGGGTGACGCGTTGCTCGCCGGGGCGGCCGGCGTGCCGGGTCCCGTCGAGTGCCGGCTGGGGCCGGCGACGGGGTGGTTCACCGGGGTGCGCGTGCTGCAGCTCCCCGCCACCGGTCTCGAAGGGTTGGCCCGCGCGGTGCACGACGCCACGCGGCCGCTCGTGGGGGACCCGCCGCAGGGCGAGCCGCCCTTCAACGGGCACCTCACGCTGGCCCGCGCCAAGGGCCGGCTCGGCGCCGCCGCCCAGGCCGAGCTGGCCGGGGTCCCCTTCGACGCCCGCTTCGCCGTGACGCACGTGGACCTGGTGGCCTCGCAGCCGTCGCCGAGCGGCCACGTCTACACCACCCTGGTCCGGGCGCCCCTCGGGCGCCCCGGCTGACTCAGGCCGGGCGCCCCACCAGGAACTGCGTGATGGCCTGCGCCATGGCGGCCGCCGCGGCCTGCTGGAACGCGGGCGTCACCAGCAATCCGGCGTCCGTCGCGTTGCGCATGTTGCCGCACTCGATGAGCACCTTCGGCACTGTGGTCAGGTTCAGCCCGGCCAGGTCGGAACGGGGCTGCAGCCCGTCGACCGCGCCGCCGTAGTCGCTCACCGGCATGGGCGTGCCGGCGGCGAAGGCGGCCCGCAGCACCGCGGCGAAGGCGCCGGAGGACCCGATGACGGCGTCGTTGGGGCCGTCGGGCACCGGTTCCAGGATCGTGAAGCCCCGGCCACCGGGCGGGCCGCCGTCGGCATGGATGTCGACCGCGACGTCCGCGTGGGCGTTGTCGATGATGGCCGCGCGCGTCGTGACGCACGGGCCGACGCCGTCGTTGGTGGAGCGGGTCAGCACGACGGTGGCGCCCTCCGCCTGCAGGTCGGCCTCGAGGTACGTGGCGACGTTGAAGTTGTACTGGGCCTCGGTGTAGCCGCCGTCGGTCGCCGTGCCCGTCGTGTCGCAGGGCTCGGAGCCCGTGCCGTTGAAGACGGGCTGGTCGATCACGGCCGGCGCGGTCCCGTTCAGCCCGTCGTGGCCCGGGTCGATGCCGACCACCTTGCCCGCCAGCGGCTCGGATCCGATGGCGAGCCAGTAGCCACCCCCCGTGGGCGTGGCCGCCATGCCGACCACCGGTGCCGGCAGGGCCGTCCCCCCGAGGGACCCTCGGTAGGTGGCGCTGCCGTAGGTGAAGACGCCACCGTCGCGCGCCACCAGCCAATAGCCGCCGGCGCCCGGGGCGGGCGCCATGCCGGCGATGGGGGCCGCGAGGGGGAGTGATCCGGCCGAGCCGAAGAAGCCGGCGCCCCCGTAGCTGAAGATCCCGCCGTCGGCGGCGACGAGCCAGTAGCCACCGCCGGGCGTCGCGGCCATGCCGACCACGGGCGCGTTCAGGGGCGTCGCGCCGGCCGAGCCGAAGAAGCCGGCGCCGCCGTAGTCGAAGACCCCGCCGTCCGCCGCGACCAGCCAGTAGCCGCTGCCGTCGGGCGCGGCCGCCATGCCGACCACCGGTGCGTTGAGGCGGAGCGACCCCGCCGACCCGAAGAAGCCCGCGTCGCCGTAGTCGAAGACCCCGCCGTCGCGCGCGACCAGCCAGTAGCCGCCGCCGTCGGGGGTGGCGGCCATGCCGACGATCGGCGCGTTGAGGCGGAGCGACCCCGCCGACCCGAAGAACCGGGCGTCGCCGTAGCCGAAGACACCGCCGTCGGCCGCCACGAGCCAGTAGCCGCCGCCGTCGGGCGTGGCCGCCATGCCGACGACCGGCGCGTTCGGGTTGCTCACGGCGTTGGCGCCGGCCCCCGTGCTCCCGAAGGGCACCACCGAGTCGGGCGGGGGAGGGGTGGCGGGTGCGGCGGCGGGTGCCGCGAGGCCGAGGGAGGCCGCCGCGACCAGCGGGAGGACCGCCGCCGCCCGGCGCAGCACCCCGATCACCCTGTGCACTCGTTGAGGGCGTCGATCAGCTGGCGCAACCGCGCGTAGTGCCAGCGGTCGAAGCGCAGGGCGAGCCGGGGGAGCTCGGGATGGTCGTCGCGCTCGGGTGGGAAGGGGCCGACGGAGCGGATGCTGCCCCGCACGACGATGTCGGCGAAGCGCGTGTTGAGCTCGGCCAGCTCGGCCTTGCTCGGTTGCACCTGGACGCGCAGCACCAGGAGGTCGCCGACCCAACGGCACGAGTGGTAGTTGCGGTAGAAGCCGAGGATCTCCTCGCTCGCCTCCTCCATCGTGTTGGAGACCTTGAAGAGGGAGCGGTCCTCGGGCGAGATCCAGCCCGCCGCGATGGCCTCGTCCTGAATGAAGCGGAGCCACGCGTGCCAGTAGGTCCCGCCGGGTGTCTCGATCATCACCACCGGGGCCGGCTCGGCCTTGCCCGTCTGCAGGAGCGTCAGGAGCTCGAAGGCCTCGTCCTGGGTGCCGAAGCCGCCCGGCAGGATGGCGTAGGCATGGGACTCCTTGATCAGCATGAGCTTGCGGGTGAAGAAGTAGCGCATCTCGACCAGCTTGGGATCCTGCGCGATGAAGGCGTTGGCCTCCTCCTCGTTCGGGAGCCGGATGTTCACACCGAACGCGTGGTCCCGACCTGCCCCCTCCAGGCCGGCCGCCATGATGCCCGGCCCCGCACCGGTCACCACCATCCAGTCGGCCGACGCCAGCTTGGCGGCCAGGTTGCGGGCCAGCACGTACACCGGGTCCTCGGGCTTCGTGCGGGCCGAGCCGAACATGGTGACCTTGCGGATGTGCCGGTAGGGACGGAAGACGCGGAAGGCCTCGGCCATCTCGCCGAGCGCGGCGTTGGCGATCTTGAGGTCGCCCACCGCGGTGCCCTCACGCGCGAGGTCACCGAGCGTGCCGACCATGGCATCGAGCTCTCTCGCCTGCGCCGGCGAGAGCGAGTGGTTCTCGAAGAGCGCGTTGAACGCGCTCCGCCGCGCCGCTTCCTCGACGTCGTCGCTCACGCGTCCGACGACGCTCCGGCCAGCGCGTAGAGGGTCGAGCGTTGGACGAGCGGGCGCCCCAGCGGCGCCACGATCGCCTCGAGGTCCTCGACCCCCATGCGCTGGCCGTGCTGCGCGCCCGCTGCCCGGGAGATGTTCTCGTCCATCAGGGTGCCGCCCAGGTCGTTGGCCCCGGCGCGCAGGAGCTGGCGCGCCCCCTCGGCGCCCATCTTGACCCAGCTGACCTGGATGTTGTCGATGTCGCCCGCGTAGGCGATGCGGGCCACCGCGTGCATGAGCAGCGCCTCGCGGAAGGTCGGGCCGCGCCGCGCCTTGCGCTGGAGGTAGATCGGCGTCGCCATGTGCACGAACGGCAGCGGCACGAACTCGGTGAAGCCGCCTGTCTCGCGTTGCAGGGCGCGGGTGCGCACGATGTGGCGGGCCCAGCTGATCGGCTGCTCGACCGAGCCGAACATGATGGTGATGTTGGAGCGCAGCCCCACCGTGTGGGCCGTGCGGTGCGCCTCGAGCCACTCCTCCGAGTTGATCTTGTCGGGGCAGATGAGGGCGCGCACGTCGTCGTCGAGGATCTCGGCCGCCGTGCCCGGGAGCGTCTTGAGACCCGCCTCCTTCAGCCGGGTGAGGTACTCGGCCAGCGGCACCCCCGAGCGCCGCGCGCCTTCGGTGACCTCCAGCGCGGTGAAGCCGTGGATGTGGATGCGCGCCGAGCCGGCGCGCACGGCCTCGAGCACGTGCAGGTAGTAGTCGCCGTCGAAGTCGGGATGGATGCCGCCCTGCAGGCACACCTCGGTGGCCCCCTCGCCCTCGGCCTCGGCCACGCGGCGCGTGACCTCGTCGAGCTCCAGGAGGTACGGGGCGCCGCGCAGGTTCAGGGACAGCGGTCCCTTGGAGAAGGCGCAGAAGCGGCACTTGAACGTGCAGACGTTCGTGTAGTTGATGTTGCGGTTCCGCACGAAGGTCACGGCGTCGCCCACCGTCCGGCGCCGCAGGTCGTCGGCGACCTCGGCCACCATGCGCACCTCGGGGCCCCGAGCGCCGAAGAGGGCCACGATCTCGGCCGGGCCGACCTCGTGGCCGAGGACGACGCCGGCGAGGACCTCGGCCACCGCGCCCCCCCGGCCGGCGGCGGGCACGGAGGGGGCGTCGAGGAGCGCGGGCGGGTGCGCCTCGCCGCCCGAGCACCACGCGTCGTCGCGCGCCAGTCCCTCGGCGTCGGAGGCGTCGAGGACGGCGAAGCGCAGCGCCGGGTCGAGCCAGCGGACCGGGTCGAGGGCGAAGGAGGGGTAGAGGGTGAGCCGGGGCGCCAGGGTGTGGCCGCCCGCCTCGGTGGCCCCCCGGAGCACGTCGAGGGCCGGCCAGGCCCGCTCGGGGTTCACGTGGTCGGCCGTGACCGGGGACACGCCGCCCCAGTCGTCGATGCCGGCGTCGAGCAGTGCCCCGAGCTCGTCGGAGAGGTTGGGGGGCGCCTGCACGTGGACGTCGGGCGGGAGCACGAGGCGAGCCGCGGCGATGGCCCACTGCAGGTCCTCGGGCGCGCAGGGCTCGGCCCGGGCCATGGCGGTGCCGGGCTTGGGCAGGAAGTTCTGGACGATGACCTCCTGGACGTGCCCGTGCCGGCCGTGGGAGGCGGCGATGGCGCGGAGCGCCGCCAGCTGGCCGGCCCGGTCGTCGCCGATGCCGACGAGGATGCCGGTGGTGAACGGGATCTCGAGCTCGCCGGCGGCCTCGAGCGTGGCCAGTCGGCGCGCCGGTGCCTTGTCGGGCGCGCCGCGGTGGGCGGCCAGGCCCTCGGCGAGCGACTCGAGCATCATCCCCTGGCTGGCCGACACCTCGCGCAGCCGGGCCAGCTCGTCGCCGAAGAGCGCCCCGGCGTTGGCGTGGGGGAGGAGGCCGGTCTCCTCCACGACGAGCCGGCACATGGCGGCGAGGTAGTCGACCGTGGACTCGTGGCCGTGCGCGTCGAGCCAGTCGCGCGCCACGGGGTAGCGCAGCTCCGGCCGCTCGCCGAGCGTGAAGAGCGCCTCCTGGCAGCCCGCGGCGCGCCCGGCGCGGGCGACGGCGAGCACCTCCTCGGGGCTCAGGTAGGGCGCGTCGAGGCGGGCGGGCGCCTTGGCGAAGGTGCAGTAGCCGCAGCGGTCGCGGCACAGCATGGTGAGGGGGATGAACACCTTGGGCGAGAAGGTGACCCGGCGCCCGTGCGCACCGTCGCGCACGACCCGGGCGAGAGCGGTCAGGTCGGCCAGCGGCAGGCGCAGGAGATCGGCGTCGGAGAGCATCGGGGCCAATCTAGGGGGCGGCGGCGCGCGCCGGTCCGTCCACCAGCCAGATCGTGCGGCCGGCGTGCACGCGGGCGGCCGGCAGGTCCTCGCCGCGCACCAGCGCAGCGACGGCATCGGCCTTGGCCGCGCCGGCCACCGTGAAGACGGCCACCCGGGCCGAGTTGATGGCCGGCAGCGTGAGGGTGAGACGCGGGTGCGGGTTGCGCCCGTTGGGGTCCTCGGTCGCCCGGACCAGGTCACCGGGACCGGCGTCGAGGCTCGGGTCCCCGGGGAACAGCGAGGCCGTGTGCCCGTCGGGACCCATCCCGAGATGGATGAGGTCGATGCCCGGGCCGGTCACCAGGTCTGCCATGACGCGCTGGTAGGCGGCGGCGCACTCCTGCGGGGGTCCCTGGGTCGGCATGGGCGAGAAGGAGCCCACCGGCCCCACCCGGTCAAGGAGGGCCTCCCGGATCAGGCGTGCGTTGGAGTCCTCGTCGTCGGGCGGCACGAGCCGCTCGTCGCCGACGAAGACGTCCACCACGCTCCAGTCGATGCCCTCGGCCGTGGCCAGCAGCTCGTAGCAGGCGCGGGCGGTCGGCCCACCTGAGAGCACGAGCGCGCAGCGGGGCCCGGGGCGGGCCGCGAAGGTCTCGATGACCACGGCCCGGAAGGCATGGGGGACGTCGTCGACGGGGGTGAGCACGCGGCTAGGGCGCCGGGGTTTCCGTCTCCATGCCCTGCCGGCCCGACTCCAGCGTCACGGCGTGGCCCCCGAACTGGTTGCGCAGGGCGGCCAGCATCTTCAGCTGGAGCGAGTCCTGGTTCTGCGAGGCGAAGCGGGTGAAGAGCGACGTGGAGATGACCGGCGCGGCCACGCCGCGGTCGATCGCCTCCTGCGCCGTCCAGCGGCCCTCGCCCGAGTCGACCACCACGCCCTTGATCTCGTCGAAGCCCGAGCCGGGCCGCAGCGCCCGCTCGGCCAGCTCGAGCAGCCAGCTGCGCACCACCGAGCCGTAGCGCCAGATGGACGCGATCTCGTGCAGGTCGAGGCCGAACTCGTCGGCCGCGCCCATGATCTCGAATCCCTCGGCGTAGGCCTGCATCAGCCCGTACTCGATCCCGTTGTGCACCATCTTGACGAAGTGGCCGGCCCCGACCGGCCCCACGTGCGCGTAGCCGCCCTCGGGCGCCAGGGTGAGGAGCGCGGGCTCCACGACCGCCACCGCCTCCTTGTCGCCGCCGACCATGAGGCAGTAGCCCTCGCTCAGGCCCCACACGCCCCCCGACGTGCCGGCGTCGACGAAGCCGACGCCCGTCGACGAGAGCCGCTCGGTGAGGTCCTTCCATTCCTTGTAGTTCGAGTTGCCGCCGTCCACGACGACGTCGCCGGCGGCGAAGTGCCCGGCCAGCTCCTCGACCGTCGAGTCCGTCGCCTTGCCCGCCGGGACCATCACCCAGGCCGCTCGCGGCGGCGTCAGCTTCTGCGCCATCTCGGCCAGCGTGGTGGCGGTCTCGGCGCCCTTGCCGGCGGCCTGTTGCAGCGCCTCGGCGCTGAGGTCGTAGGCGACCACCTCGTGCCCGCCCTTGAGCAGGCGCTCGGTCATGTTGGCGCCCATCTTGCCCAGGCCGATCATGCCGATCCTCATGCGGGCTCCTCTCGGTTGCGGTGCCGGGTCAGAAGGTAGCGGCTTTGTCGGTGAGCAACTGCAGGACCTCCTCGAAGGACTTGGCGAACGCGTGCACGCCTTCGTCCTCCAACGTCTGCTCGACGTCCAGCATGTCGATCCCCACCTGGTGCAGCCGTTCCAGGGCGACGCCGGCGTGGTCGGGGTCGGCGTCGACGGTCCGTCGCAGCGTGCCGTGGTCCTCGAACGCGCGCAGGGTGCCGTCGGGCATGGTGTTGACCGTGGCCGGCCCGATCAGGCTGTCCACGTAGAGGAGGTCGGGGTAGGCGAGGTTCTTGGTCGAGGTGGAGGCCCACAGCGGCCGCTGCACCCGGGCGCCCTTGGCCCGCAGCGCCTCCCAGCGGTCACCGGCGAAGGTGCGGTGGAAGTGCTGGTAGGCGGTCTGCGCCTGGGCCACCGCCGCGGTGCCCCGCAGGCCGAGCGCGGCGGCGTCACCTCCTTCGCCCCCGGCCAGGGCCTCCAGCCGGCGGTCGACCTCGGTGTCGACCCGGCTGACGAAGAAGGACGCCACGCTCGCCACCCGGGGCAGTTCCGCTTCGCGGCCGGCGGCCACGAGCGCCTCGAGGCCCCGCAGGTAGGCCTCCATCACCTCGTCGTAGCGGTCCAGCCCGAAGATCAGCGTCACGTTGATGCTCCGGCCCTCGCCGATCAGGGTCTCGATCGCCGGGACCCCCTCACGGGTGGCCGGCACCTTCACGAACAGGTTGGGTCGGGCGACGGTGTCGTGGAAGCGGCGGGCGTCGCGCACCGTGCCGTCGGTATCGTGCGCCAGTGCCGGCGACACCTCGAGAGAGACGTAGCCGTCCTCCCCGTCGCTCTCCTCGTAGAGGGGGCGCAGCAGGCCGAGCGCGCTGGAGATGTCGGTCATCGCCATCTCCCAGTAGGCGCTCTCGACGGTGTGGTCCTTCATGAGGGTGCGGAATTGCTCCTCGTAGGTCGCCTGCTCGCTCATTGCCTTGGCGAAGATGGTCGGGTTGGAGGTGATGCCGCGCACGCCCAGGGCGAGCAGCTCGGCCAGCTGGCCGTTCTCGATCCAGTCGCGGCGCAGGTTGTCCAGCCAGGGGCTCTGGCCGGCGATCTCGTAGAGGTCCTGCAGCTTGGTCATCGGGAGCGCCCCTTTCGTCGTGGTCCGGGATGGCCGGGACCGGCCATGTCAGCCGCGACCACGGGCGAGGAGGGCCTGCGCCCGCTCCACCACGTGCTCGGCCGTGAACCCGAATTGCTCCATGACGACGGCGCCGGGGGCCGACGCACCGAAGTGGTCGAGGCCGATGGCGTCGTCGCTGTAGCGCTCCCAGCCGAACGTGGCACCGGCCTCGATGCTGAGGACGGGCACACCGGGCGGGAACACCTCGGCGCGGTAGTCCTCGCCCTGCTGCCCGAACCACTCCCAGCAGGGGAAGGACACGACACGCGCCGCGACCCCCGAGCCGGTGAGGGTGGTCGCGGCGGCCAGGCAGAGCTGGACCTCGCTGCCGCTGCCCACCAGGACGATCTGGGGCGGCCCGACGGGGTCGGCCAGGACGTAGGCGCCGCGGGCGACGCCCGCCACCGCCCGTTCCGCCGTCTCGGCCAGCACGGGGACGTTCTGGCGCGTCAGCACGAGCCCCACCGGCCCGTCGGCCCCGACGGCCAGGCGCCAGGCCTGCGCCGTCTCGTTGGCGTCGGCCGGCCGCACGAGGGTGAGGCCCGGCATGGCCCGCAGCGAGGCCAGGTGCTCCACCGGCTGGTGCGTCGGGCCGTCCTGCCCGAGCCCGATGGAGTCGTGGGTCCACGAGTAGATGACGTGGGACCCGGTGAGCGCGGCGAGCCGGACGGCCGGGCGCATGTAGTCGGAGAAGACGAAGAACGTGCCGCCCACGGGCAGCACGCCGCGGTGTTGGGCCATGCCGTTCATGACCGAGCCCATGCCGTGCTCGCGTATCCCGTAGTGGACCTGGATCCCGCCCGGCGACTCCCTCGACTGGATCTCGGCCCCCTTGACCTTGACGCCGTTGTTCCCGGTGAGGTCGGCCGACCCCGCCAGGAGCCCGGGCAGCTTGCCGGCGGTGGCGTCGATGCACTGGTTGACGGCGCGGCGGGTGGCCAGCTGCGTCCCCGCCTCGAAGCGCGGCAGGTCGTCGGACCACCCCGGCAGGCCGTGCCCGGCCTGTGCGGCGTCCCAGGCGACCCGGTCGCCGTCCCAGGCCGCGAAGCGCTCCGCCCAGGCCTCCCGCTCCCGGGCGCCCCGCGCCACCTCGAGCCCGTAGAAGTCGCTGACCTCGTCGGGGACCCAGAACGTCTCGTCGGGCGGCAGGCCTAAGAGCTCCTTGGTGGTCCTGATCTCCTCGTCCCCGAACGGGGTCCCGTGGGCGTCCGCGGTGTCGGTCAGGTGGGGCGAGGGCCAGCCGATGTGGCTGCGCAGGATCAAGAGGCTGGGCTGTGCGTCGGGGCCGTCGGCCGGCTGGTCGAGCGCCTCGCGGATGGCCGCTTCCAGGCCGTCGACGTCGTTCGCCATCTCGCCCAGGTTGCGCACGCGCCAGCCGTAGGCCTCGAAGCGCCGCACGACGTCGTCGTCGTAGGCGAGCTCGGTCGGCCCGTCGATCGTGATGTGGTTGTCGTCGTAGAAGGCGAGCAGGCGCCCCAGTCCGAGGTGCCCGGCCAGGGAGGCCGCCTCGTGCGAGATCCCCTCCATGAAGCAGCCGTCCCCGGCCACCACGTAGGTCTGGTGGTCGCACACCTCGCGGCCGAAGGTGGTCCGGAGCCAACGCTCCGCGATGGCCATGCCGACCGCGTTGGCGAAGCCCTGACCGAGCGGGCCGGTGGTCACCTCGATGCCCGCCGTGTGGTGGTACTCGGGGTGGCCGGGGGTGCGGCTGCCCCACTGGCGGAACTGTCGCAGGTCCTCGAGGGACAGGTCGTAGCCGGTCAGGTGCAGCATGGAGTACTGCAGGATGCATGCGTGGCCGTTGGAGAGGACGAACCGGTCGCGGTCCGGCCACTCGGGGTGGAGCGGGTCGTAGCGCATGATGCGGGTCCAGAGCACGTGCGCCAGGGGGGCGAGCGCCATGGCCGTGCCCGAGTGCCCCGAGTCGGCCTTCTCCGGGGCGTCCATCGCCAGCCCGCGGATGACATTGATGCCGAGCTCCACCAGTCGGGGGTCCTGCACCACGGGAGTAGAGGAGGTGTTCAACGTCATGATCAACCCTAACCGTCCGTTCCCGCCCGTCGCGAGGGCCGTCACGTACTCTTCACCCTCATGGCTTCCCGTATGCAGGTGCCCCCAAACAGCGATCTCACGCTCGGGATGACCTGTCTCGACAAGGCCACGCCGGGCCGCTGCACCTGGCGCATGACGGCCGACGAGCGCTTCGCCAACCCGGCCGGGATCATGCAGGGGGGCTTCCTCGCTGCCTTCGCGGACTCGGCCATGGGAGCGGCCGCCGTGACGTTCGTGGAGGGCCGGCGGGTCTTCGCCTCCAACGCCGAGATGAAGATCAGCTTCCTGGCCGCGGTGCCGCCCGGTGCCGACCTCAGCTGCACCGCGGAGGTCGTGTCGGGTGGCCGCCGCGTGGCGTTCGTGGAGGCCGGCATCGTCGCCCGCCAGGCCGGTTCCGAGCACGAGCACCTGGTCGCCCGGGCGTCGTCCACCTACGTCTTCAAGGACCGCGACTGACGCCGCGCCAGGCCGGTGTTTGCGCACAGTCGGCTCACCGACCAGGATTGTGCGCCACATGCCACCACGGTCAGACAACGGCACCCACGGGCTGCGCCACGCCGGAGACGACGCGTTCCAGCTCACGGTCGACTATCTCAAGCAGGAGACGATCCAGCCGCTCAAGGGACTGGGCCGGTTCCTCTACATGGGGATCGCCGGGTCGTTCTGCTCGGCCTTCGGCATCCTGCTGATCCTCCTCGGGGTGCTCCGGCTGCTGCAGACCGAGACGGGCACGGCGCTGGAGGGCGACTGGTCCTGGGTGCCCTACGCCGCCGTGGTCGCGCTCGGGATCGCCGTGATCGGCTTGGCGGCCTGGCGCATCACGGCCGGCCCGGGCCAGCAGAAGCTGCCCGAGGTGGTGGCCCGGCGCGAGGCGAGAGAGACTGGACTACCGGAGGGAGCGAGCTGATGCCAGGCACGACGACGAAAGCAGGCAGCAACGGGCGCATCATCACGCGCGAGGACCTGCAGGCCGCGTACGCACAGGTGATGGGTGAGGGCGAGGCCACGGCGCGCGCCGCCGCGCCGCGCGGGCTCGCCGTCGCGGGCGCCGTCGCCATCGTGGTGATCGCGCTGGCCTTCCTGGCCGGCAAGCGCCGCGGGCGCGCCAAGTCGGCCGTGGTGGAGATCCGGCGGCTCTGACATGGACCTGCTCCTGCGGCGCTTCCTGCGCGCCGGCGTGCGCCGGGGGCTCGGCGGGAACTGGTACTGGTTCCTCCTCGCCGGCGCCACCTTCTTCCTGCGCCGGGTCCTGAACGACCGGACCAGCGCCGTGTCGACCGTCACGGTCTCCCCGGGCGAGCAGGTGCTCATCACGGTGCGCGACCGCAACGCCGCGCCCGCCGCCGAATCCTGAGTCCGTGGGGGCCCCCCTCGCGGCGGGGGAGCGCGTGCTCCTCATCGACCCCAAGGACCGGCGGTACCTGCTGACGCTCGTCGCGGGTGCCACCTTCCACACCCATGCGGGCGTCGTGGCCCACGACGACCTCATCGGCGCCGCCGAGGGGTGCACCGTGACCGGCTCGACCGGCCGGGCCTTCGTGGCCCTGCGGCCCACGCTCGGGGACATCGTGTTGAAGATGCCCCGCGGGGCGCAGGTCATCTACCCCAAGGACCTGGGTGCCATCCTCATCGCGGCGGACATCGCCCCCGGCCAGCGCGTGCTCGAGGCGGGCGTGGGCTCGGGAGCGCTGTCCATGACAGTGCTGCGCGTCGGCGCATCGGTCGTGGGCTACGAGCTGCGAGAGGACTTCGCCGCCCGCGCCCGGGCCAACGTGGCCGCGACCCTCGGGGCCGACGCGCCCTACCGCGTCGAGATCCGGGACGTGACCGAAGGCATCGACGAGGACGACCTCGACCGGATCCTGCTCGACATGCCCGAACCGCACAAGGTGGTGAGCGCGGCAGCGGCGGCACTCCGCCCGGGCGGCATCCTCCTGGCCTACCTCCCGACCATCAACCAGACGGCCCTCCTGCGACAGGCCCTCGACGACGGCGGCGCGCCGTTCGGGCTGGCCGAGACCCAGGAGGTCATGCGGCGCACCTGGCACGTCGAGGCGCGCTCGGTCCGCCCCGACCATCGCATGGTCGGCCACACCGGCTTCCTCACCACGGCGCGTCGCCTGGAGGGGTGACCGTGGAGGCGGACGTGCGGGGCTACGTCGACGCCCTCTCGCCGGCGCAGCGCCCCCTGTTCGACCGCCTGCACCGGATCGTGATGTCCGCGCACCCCGAGGCCGAGGTGGCGCTCTCCTACGGCATGCCGGCCTACCGGGTCGGTGCGCGGCGCCTCAACATCGGGGTCTGGAAGCACGGCGTGTCCGTCTACGACTGGCGCGCCGACAACGACGGGGGCTTCGTCGCCCGACACGCGGCGCTGTCGAGCGGCAAGGGGACCATCCGGATCGGCGCGGGCGACGCCGAGAGGATCAGCGACGACGAGCTGCGGGCGCTCCTGGGCGGGGCGCTCGAGCCTTGACGCGGCGCGTCAGTCGCGCTCGATGAAGATGCACTCGCCGGGGCACTCCTCGGAGGCCTCGACCACCGCGTCCTCCAGGTCTCCGGGGACTGCGGCCATCCCGGCGGATCCACCGGGGTCGTTCTTGACGTCGCCTTCTTCCTTCACGTAGGCCAGGCCGTCGTCGAGGAGGGTGAACACGGCAGGCGCGATCTCCTCACAGAGCCCGTCGCCCGTGCAGAGATCCTGGTCGATCCAGACCTTCATTACCTGTCTCTCTCCCTTGTCGAATCCGCCCGACGGGTCGTTGGGACCGTAGTGAGGCGTCCCGCGGGCCGTCAATCTGGCATCGCCGGCCCGTCCATCGTACCCGCCCGAGCCTGCCCGAACGGCGCATGGAGGGTGCACGCACGTTGCTGGCAAAACGCACCGAGGCGAGGGCTAGGGTGACATGAGTGACCGCGACTCCCGACGAAGCCGCTGCCCAGCTCGAGGCGCTGCGTGCCGAGCTGGCAGACGCCGAGGACGAGATCCACGCGCTCCGGCGGCGCCTGCAGGAGAGCCCGGGCCGGGTGCAGGCCCTCGAGGAGCGCCTGCTCGAGTCGAAGGGCCAACTGGCCCAGGCGACCTCGCAGAACGAGAAGCTGACCTTCACCCTCCAGCAGGCGAAGGAGCAGCTGGCCGCGCTGCGCGAGGAGGTCGAGAAGCTGACCCAGCCGCCGGCGGCTTACGGCACCTTCCTCGGCGTCAACGAGGACGGCACCGTCGACGTGTTCTCCAGCGGCCGCAAGATGCGGGTGAGCCTCCACCCCGACATCGACCCCGGCGCCATCCGCAAGGGGAACGAGGTCGTGCTGAACGAGAGCCTCAACGTGGTCCTCGTCCGCGACGGCGAGTTCTCCGGCGAGGTCGTCACCCTGAAGGAGCAGCTCGAGGACAGGCGTCGCTGCATCATCTACGCCAGGGCCGACGAGGAGAGGGTCGCGGAGCTCTCGGAGGACATGATGGGCACCCACCTGCGGGCGGGTGACTCGCTCCTGATGGACGCGCGCACGCAGCTCCTGATTGAGAAGCTGCCCAAGCTCGAGAGCGAGGAGCTCGTCCTCGAGGAGGTCCCCGACATCACGTACGCCGACGTCGGCGGCCTGGACACGCAGATCGAGGCGATCACCGACGCCGTCGAGCTGCCCTACATGCACCGCGAGCTGTTCGCCGAGTACTCGCTCCCCGCCCCCAAGGGGATCCTCCTCTACGGACCCCCGGGCTGCGGCAAGACCCTCATCGCCAAGGCGGTGGCCAACTCCCTGGCCAAGAAGGTGGCCGAGAAGACCGGCAACGACAACGTGCGCAGCTTCTTCCTCAACATCAAGGGGCCGGAGCTCCTCAACAAGTACGTCGGCGAGACGGAGCGCCAGATCCGCCAGGTCTTCCAGCGCGCCCGGGAGAAGGCCGACGAGGGGATGCCCGTCATCGTCTTCTTCGACGAGATGGAGTCCCTCTTCCGCACGCGGGGCACCGGCATCAGCTCCGACATGGAGTCGACCATCGTGCCCCAGCTGCTGGCCGAGATCGACGGCGTCGAGTCTCTGCGCGACGTCATCGTCATCGGCGCCTCGAACCGGGAGGACCTGATCGACCCGGCGATCCTGCGTCCCGGCCGGCTCGACGTGAAGATCAAGATCGAGCGGCCCGACGAGGAGGCCGCGGGACAGATCTTCAGCCGCTACCTGACGACCGGCCTGCCGCTCGACGCCGACGAGGTCCGCCGCCTCGGAGGCGGCGACGCCAACAAGGCGGTGCAGGCGATGATCGAGCAGACGGTGACGGAGATGTTCCGCGAGGACGACGAGAACCGCTTCCTCGAGGTCACCTACCAGAACGGCGACAAGGAGATCCTCTACTACCGCGACTTCGCCTCGGGGGCCATGATCGAGAACATCGTGCGCCGCGCGAAGAAGCTGGCCATCAAGCGGGTCATCGCGGGGGAGCCGGGCGGGATCCGCCCGTCCGACCTGTTCGAATCGATCCGCCAGGAGTACAAGGAGAACGAAGACCTGCCGAACACGACCAATCCCGACGACTGGGCCAGGATCTCCGGCAAGAAGGGCGAGCGCATCGTCTACGTCCGCACGCTGCTCACGGAGGACCGCGAGGTGCACGGGGGTCGTTCCATAGAGCGGGTGGGAACCGGCCAGTACCTCTAGACGTTAGGGTCGCGCCGTGGCCACCACGAAGGTCTGCGGCATCGAGACCGAGTACGGAATTCAGACACCCGGTCCCGAACAGAACCCGATCGCCGCATCCTCGGTCCTGGTCAACGCCTACGCGGCGGACGTGGAGCAGCAGATCGGGTGGGACTTCGAGGACGAGACGCCCGGCAACGACGCCCGGGGCTTCGCCCGCGAGGGATCGTTGGCCCCCATGGTGGAGACGCACCTGGCCAACACCGTGCTCACCAACGGCGCCCGCTTCTACGTCGACCATGCCCATCCGGAGTATTCGAGCCCCGAGTGCCTGACGCCGCTCGAGTGCCTCGTGTACGACAAGGCAGGCGAGGAGGTGCTGCGCCGCGCCATGGTGGCGGCGCAGCACCGCATCCCCGAGCAGCCGGCGCCCGTCGTGTACAAGAACAACTCCGACGGGAAGGGCAACTCGTACGGCTGCCACGAGAACTACATGATGGACCGGGCCGTGCCCTTCGCCAAAGTGATCGACGGCGTCGTCCCGCACTTCGTGTCCCGCACGCTCTTCACGGGATCGGGCAAGGTGGGCACCGAGACGGCGGCCCTCGACTCGGAGACGGTGGAGTACCAGATCTCCCAGCGGGCCGAGTTCTTCGAGGAGATCGTCGGGCTCGAGACGACCCTGAAGCGGCCCATCGTCAACACGCGCGACGAGCCGCACGCCGACCCCAAGCGCTTCCGGCGCCTGCACGTGATCGTGGGCGACGCCAACCTGTCGGAGATCGCCACCCTGCTCAAGGTGGGCACGACCGCCATCGTGCTCGCCATGGTCGAGGACGAGGCCGGCCCGACCCGGGACCTGTCCCTGTCCGATCCCGTGCGGGCCCTGCACCAGGTCTCGGCCGACCTCTCGATGACCCGGCCGCTGACGTTGACCGACGGCTCGACGGCCACGGCGCTCGAGCTCCAGTGGGAGCTCTTCGGCGCCGCCCGCAAGTACGCCGAGGAATTCGGCCTCGAAGCCCTGGGCGACGACGGGGGCGCGGGGGCGCTCGTCATGGAGCACTGGGAGGCCGTCCTCGGCGGGCTCGAGTCCGACCCGGCCGCCCTGGCCGACACGCTGGACTGGGTGGCCAAGCGGGAGCTGCTGCTCGCCTACCAGGAGCGGCACTCGTGCGGATGGAAGGACCCACGGGTCGCTGCACTGGCATTGCAGTACCACGACCTGCGGCCGGACAAGTCGGTCTTCCGGCGGCTCGGCATGCGGACGCTGGTGCAGCCGCTGGAGGTCACGAGCGCCGTGGCCGAGCCCCCCACGGGCACGAGAGCCTGGTTCCGGGGGAAGTGCCTGGCCCGCTGGCCCGATGCCGTGGTGACCGCCAACTGGGATTCCCTCGTGTTCGACATTGGAGCAGACCCGTTGCGGCGCGTCCCTATGATGGACCCCCTGAAGGGAACAGCCGAGCACACGGGCGCGCTCCTGGCCGAGAGCACAGGACCGGCGGACCTGCTCAATCGGCTGAATTCCTAGGCGACGACGTCGAGAACAGGACGGGGACGGACGATGGCAGAGCAGGAGCAGAAGAAGAAGGGCTCGGGCGCCCGCACGACCGAGACCGAGGCCGAGGTCGACGAAGCGACCCCCGCGGCCTCGGAGCGGGGCGAGAAGATCAAGGCCGAGCTCGACGACCTCCTCGACGAGATCGACGAGGTGCTCGAGGACAACGCCGAGGAGTTCGTGCGCAACTACGTCCAAAAGGGTGGGCAGTAACACCTCGTGGCGCTCCCCCTCTTCCCCCCGGAGAGCGATCCGGGTCCGGACTTCGTCGGCCTGCTGCGCCTGACCAACGGCCGGGCTGACGCACCGGCGCGTGTCGACGCCGCCGCGGTGGTCCAGGTGCCCCACGGCACCACGGTGGTTGCACTGCGCTACGCCGACGGGATCGTGATGGCGGGCGACCGGCGCGCGACGGCGGGCAACATCATCGCCCACCACGCCATGGAGAAGGTCTTCCCGGCCGACCGCCATTCGGCGGTGGCCATCGCCGGGACGGCGGGGATGGCGGTCGAGATGGTCCGCCTCTTCCAGGTCCAGCTCGAGCACTACGAGAAGGTGGAGGGCTCCATCCTCTCGTTGGAGGGCAAGGCCAACCAGCTCGCCCAGATGGTCCGCCAGCACCTGCCCCTCGCCATGCAGGGCCTCGCCGTGATCCCGCTCTTCGCGGGCTACGACACGGCGCGCGGCACCGGGCGCATCTTCAACTACGACGTCACGGGCGGCCACTACGAGGACACCGACTTCCAGGCCACCGGTTCCGGAGGGCGTGACGCGCGCAACACCATCAAGCTCGGCTGGCGGGAGGGGATGCCCCGGGCCGAGGCGGTCGACCTGGCGATCCAGTCCCTCTACGAGGCCGCCGACGAGGACTCGGCCACGGGCGGCCCGGATCTCGTCCGTGGCATCTACCCGCTCATCGCCGTGGTCGACGCCGAGGGCTACCGCGAGGTGCCCGAGAGCGAGGTGGCGGAGCGCTTCGGCGACCTGGTCGCCCGCAAGCAGGCGGAGCGCGCACAATGAGCATGCCGTACTACGTGGCACCCGAGCAGGTCATGAAGGACCGCGCCGAGTACGCCCAGAAGGGCATCGCACGCGGCCGCTCGCTGGTGGCCACGACGTACGACGTCGGCATCGCGATCGTTGCCGAGAACCCGTCGCGGTCGCTGCACAAGATCAGCGAGATCTACGACCGGATCGCGTTCGGCGGTGTGGGCAAGTACAACGAGTACGACCAGCTCCGCGTCGCCGGCGTCCGGCATGCCGACACCAAGGGCTTCGCGTTCAGCCGCGAAGACGTCGACGCGCGGTCGCTCGCCAATCTCTACGCCCAGTACCTGGGCAACGTGTTCACCCACGAGATGAAGCCGCTCGAGGTGGAGATCCTCGTGGCCGAGCTGGGCGACGGCGAGAACCAGCTGTACCACATCGCCTACGAGGGCACGATCACCGACGAGGACCACTTTGCCGTCCTTGGCGGCGACGCCGAGACGATCACCGAGCGGGTGGCAGCGGCCTGGCGGCCGGACTGGGACATGGCCACGGCGATCAAGGCGGCCGCGCAGGCCCTGGCCGGGCCGGACCGGACCCTGGCCGCGGGCGACCTGGAGGTCGCCACGTTGAGCCGGGGAAACGGCCGGCGAACCTTCCGGCGGGTCGAGGAAGAGGAGCTGGCGCAACTACTGGCATAGCCCGCTGTACGGTTGGCCCCGTGGAACGGCGCATCTTCGGTGTCGAAAACGAATACGGGGTGACCTTCACCCTGCGCGGCCAGCGCCGCCTGAGCCCCGACGAGGTGGCGCGCTACCTCTTCCGCCGGGTCGTGTCGTGGGGCCGCTCGTCGAACGTCTTCCTGGAGAACGGCGCCCGCCTGTACCTCGACGTCGGAAGTCATCCCGAGTACGCCACCCCCGAGTGCGACCGGATCAGCGACGTGGTGGTGCACGACAAGGCGGGGGAGTGGATCCTGGCCCAGCTCGTGACCGGGGCGCAGGCCCGTCTGCGCGAAGAGGGGATCCGCGGCGAGGTGTACCTGTTCAAGAACAACACCGACTCGGTGGGCAACTCCTATGGCTGCCACGAGAATTACCTCACCGAGCGCAACGACGAGTTCAACCGTTACACAGAGGTGCTCATCCCGTTCCTGGTCTCGCGCCAGATCTATGCCGGCGCGGGCAAGGTGCTGCAGACCGCCCGCGGCGCGGTCTTCTGCCTGAGCCAGCGGGCAGAGCACATCTGGGAAGGGGTCTCCTCGGCGACCACCCGGAGCCGCCCGATCATCAACACCAGGGACGAGCCGCACTCCGACGCGGAGCGCTTCCGGCGCCTCCACGTGATTGTGGGGGACTCCAACATGAGCGAGTACGCCACCTTCCTGAAGATCGGCACGACCTCCATCCTCCTCGCCATGCTCGAGGACTCCTCGACCGTGCTGCGCGACCTCACACTCGAGAACCCGATCCGCGCCATCCGGGAGATCAGCCACGACATCACCTGCCAGCGCCGGGTCCGCCTGGCCAACGGCCGCGAGATGCGGGCCCTCGACATTCAGGCCGAGTACCTCGAGCGGGCCCTGAAGTTCCGTGACCGCCGCGGCCTCTCCCCCGAGGAGGACCGGGCCCTCGACATGTGGGAGCACTGCCTGAAAGGGCTGGAGTCCGACCCGACGTCGCTGTGGCGCGAGTGCGACTGGGTGGCCAAGCACCGCCTGGTCGAGCACATGCGGGCCCGTCACGACGTCTCGCTCTCGCACCCCAAGGTTGCGATGATCGATCTCATGTACCACGACGTCGACCGGAGCCGGGGGCTCTTCTACAAGCTGCAACAGCGCGACGAGATGGAGCGGACCTGCACCGACGACGCCATCACCGAGGCCATGACGAAACCGCCGGAGACGACCCGGGCGAGGCTCCGCGGCGCCTTCGTGAAGCGGGCCAAGGAGCGCCGCCGGGACTTCACGGTCGACTGGGTCCACCTGAAGCTGAACGACCAGGCCCAGCGCACCGTGCTGCTGAAGGACCCGTTCAAGTCGCACGATGAGCGGGTCGAGCGGCTCATCCAGTCGCTCTAGCGGAACCGTAGAGTGAAGGCACATGTTCAATCTGGACCCTGGCAAGCTCCTGGTGATCGCCGTGGTCGCCATCATCCTCCTGGGGCCTGACCGCCTCCCGCAGGTGGCCCGCCAGGTCGGGGGCGCCTGGCGCTCCTTCAACGAATTCCGCCATCGCATGGAGACCGAGGTCCGGAGCTCCATGCCCGACCTGCCGCCGACCTCGGAGATCGCCCGGCTGGCCCGCTCACCCTCGGCGCTGCTGACCCACCTCTCGACGATGTCCTCCAACGAGGAGCAACCCAAGGAGCCGCCGGACGGCTCCTTCCAGCCACCCACGTCGGCGGACGCCGACGGCGCCGGAGCCGCCGGGGAGGACGCCGCTGCCGAGAGCCCGGCCGCACCTGCCGCCCCGACACCGATCCGGGCGGCCACCCCGCGGCCGGAGCCGTCGCCGGGGCCGGGCGAGGTCATCGTCCCCGGCGACCCGACGCTCAACTGAACGGCGCGCCCATGGTGAGCCTTCCCTTCACGGCGAAACGCAAGAACCGGCCGTCCCCGGACAACATGACGCTCGGGGAGCACCTGGGCGAGCTGCGGCGCCGGGTGATCATCTGTGTGATCGCCTTCGTCATCGCGGCGACTGTGGCGGTCATCGCCTACGAGCCCATCCTGCACTTCCTGCTCCGCCCCCTGTGCACGGTCGACGCCTCTACCCGGCACCACACCAGCTCGGGTGCCTCCCTCCTCATCGCATCCAACGGCACGTGCAACCTGTTCGTGACGTCCCCGCTCGACGGCCTGTCGCTGCGCGTCAAGATCGCCCTCTTCGGCGGCCTCGTCCTGGCGTCCCCGGTCATCCTCTTCCAGGTGTGGCGCTTCGTGACGCCCGGGCTCAAGGCGTCCGAGCGCCGCTACGCCATCCCGTTCGTCCTCAGCGCGTTCGTGCTCTTCCTGCTCGGGGCCGCGACCGCCTACATCACGCTGCCGCACGCCCTCGGCTGGCTGAAGTCGGTCGGCGGGCCCAACCTGCAGGCGATCTACGACCCGATCCCGTATCTCGGCCTGATCCTGCTGATGATGACCATCTTCGGGTTGACCTTCGAATTCCCCGTCGTGCTGGTGTCCCTCGAGCTGGCGCGGGTCGTCACTCCGGCGCGGTTGCTGCGCGCCTGGCGGTGGGCTGTCATCATCATCGTGGTGGTCGCGGCGGTGTTCACGCCCAGTTCTGACCCGTTCTCCATGTTCGCCCTCGCCATCCCCCTCGTGGCCTTCTACTTCATCTCCATCGGCATCGGGAAGCTGCTCGGGCGTTGACGCCGTTCTCATGGCCCGTCCAGGAGACGGCCGGGATCGCGTCGTTCGAGGCCGATCTCCCCTTCGACCTCGACGAGTTCCAGCACGAGTCCTTCCGGGCACTCGACGCGGGCCACTCCGTGCTCGTCTCCGCACCGACCGGCTCGGGCAAGACGCTCGTCGCGGCCTATGCCGTGCATCGTGCCCTGTGCGCGCGGGGCAAGGCCTTCTACACGACGCCCCTCAAGGCACTCTCGAACCAGAAGTACGGGGAACTGGTGGCCGCCTACGGCGAGGAGCACATCGGCCTCCTGACCGGCGACACCACGCTGCGCCCCCGGGCCCCCGTCGTCGTGATGACGACCGAGGTCCTGCGGAACATGCTGCTGGCGGGCTCCGACCTCCTCGAAGGGCTCCACACGGTCGTCCTCGACGAGGTCCACTTCATTCAGGACCGCTACCGCGGCGGCGTCTGGGAGGAGGTGCTCGTCCTCTCACCGCCCGAGATCCGCTTCGTGTGCCTCTCTGCCACCGTCAACAACGCGCAGGAGCTCGGTGGCTGGCTGCGCTCGGTGCGGGGCGACACGACGGTGATCGTCGAGCGCCGGCGCCCAATCGTGTTACGCCACCACTTCGCGGTCCACCGGCGGGACGACGACGAGACCCTTCTCCTGCCGCTCCTCGAGGACAACGGCCGGCCGGGCGCCGAGGGCCTGCGGATCGACCAGGCGGTGCGCCGGGCCCTGCAGGGGCGATCGGTGCACTGGCAGCCGCGCGGCAGAGGCCCGCGCCTGCCCTGCCGGGCGCCGCTGCGGACCGAGATGGTCGACGAGCTGGGACGGCGGGAGATGCTGCCCGCCATCATCTTCATCTTCAGCCGAGCCGCGTGCGACGACGCCGTGCGTCAGGTCATGCGCGACGGCGTCCGGCTGACGGACGCGTCCGAGCGCTCGGCCATACGCCAGGTCGCCGAGCGCCGGGTCGAGCCGCTGGACGACGACGACCTGCGCGTCCTCGGGTACGACGAGTGGCTCGAAGGGCTGGAGCGGGGTGTGGCTGCGCACCACGCCGGGCTGGTGCCCCTCTTCCGCGAGACCGTCGAGGAATGCTTCGCGGCGGGGCTCCTGAAGGTCGTCTTCGCCACCGAGACGCTCTCGCTCGGCATCAACATGCCGGCCCGCTCGGTGGTGATCGAGCGCTTCACGAAGTACGGCGGGGCCGGGCGTGCCACCCTCACCTCGGGGGAGTACCTCCAACTGACGGGCCGGGCGGGCCGCCGGGGGCTCGACGAGGAGGGCCATGCCGTCGTCGAGTGGTCGACCGAGATCACCTTTGCCGAGGCGGCCCGCGTGGCATCGGCCCCGCCGCCGGACCTGCGCTCCGCCTTCCGTCCGACCTACAACCTGGCGGTGAACCTCGTGTCCCGGTTCGACCGCGCCACCGCCGGCGAGGTGCTGCACCGGTCCTTCGCCCAGTGGCAGGCCCGCCAGCCGGACCTGCTGTCGCGGCAACTGGGCCACCGCGTGGCCGCGCTCGAGGAGATGGGCTATCTCACCGGGTGGGCGCTGACCCCCTCGGGCCGCCAGCTGTCCCGCATCTACCACGAGGCGGACCTGCTGATCGCGGAGGCCCTCGGCAGCGACGTCCTGGCGGGCGCAGAGCCCGCCGTGGTCGCCGGCGTGCTGTCGGCCGTGGTCTTCGAGCCGCGCCGGGCCCGCCGGGTGCCCGGCCATCAGGCGCGGAGGGAGAAGCGGCGTGGCCGGCTCCAGGACCGGCTGGGCGACAAGCGCACCACCGAGCTGGCCTGGCGCTGTGCTGCGGTCAACACGATGGCGGACAGGATCCGGGCCGTCGAGGAGGCACACCTCGTGCCCCGGACCCGCCAGCCGGCGCCCGGGCTGGCGACGGCCGTGGCGTCGTGGGCCCGGGGGGCGTCGTTCTCGACCGCTCTCGACGTCGCCGAACGCGACGCCGGGGACCTGGCGCCCGGCGACTTCGTGCGCACCATGAAGTCGGTGGCCGACCTCGCCCAGCAGGTCTCGCACACCGCGGTCGACACGGGCGTGGCCGGAGCGGCGCGGGAGGCCGTCGACCTGCTGCTCAGGGGCGTCGTGGCGGGCGGGCTGCCGGGGGCGTGACCCATCCGCCACCGTCGCGTCACCCTCGTTCTATCGTTAGCCGGGCAATGTTCCCCTACTCAGAAGAGCGCTTCACCGCGGACGAGGAGGCGATCCTCCGCCGCTACGTGACGAACCTCGACCAGCCCGTGTTTGCCCTGGTCAACCTGCCTGAAGTCGTCAAGGGCGCGCTCTTTGCCCGGTACTCCCGCTCGCCCAAGAGCCTGCGGCGGCTGTTCCTCGAGGAGTTCGTGGGGGACCTCGACGTCTCCGGCGACGCCACGGTCGACGCGACGGTCGGCCTCGCCCGCGCGGAGCAGCTCTACGAGAAGGTCTTCGTCGAGTACGGCGACGACTCGGTGGCGCAGCTCGGCGGTGTGCACCTCGCCTGCGAGCAGTCGTCCAACGTGCTGTCGAAGATCCTCGAGTGGGGGCGTCTGATGTCCTACCTCGAGCAGTCCACGCGCTACATCGCGTACAACCAGCGCCTCGACAACGGGCAGTACCGCTACTTCCGCCCGCCCGAGCTGCTCGACTCACCGCACGGCGCCCGCTTCGTCGGCGAGATGGACCGCGTCTTCGACACCTACGGCGCCCTTCTCCCGCGCATGCAGGCGTGGGTGGCCGAGCAGTTCCCGCAGCAAGCGGGCGACAGCGACTTCGTGTACCGCCAGGCGACGCGCGCCAAGTCCCTCGACGCGCTGCGAGGCATACTTCCCGCCGCGTCGCTCTCGAACATCGGCCTGTACGGGACCGGGCAGTCCTACGAGCAGTTGCTCTTGCGCATGCGCGCCCATCCGCTGCCCGAGGCCCGCTCTTACGCGGACATGATGCTGGCCGAGCTGCGCAAGGTGATCCCGTCCTTCTTGCAGCGTGTCGACGTCCCCGAACGCGGCGGAGAGTGGTCGGCCTACCTGGCGTCCACCCGCGAGCAGACGTCGCGCCTCGTGGCGCGCCTGTGGCCCGACGTCGCTCCGCCCGGAACCGATGCGAGCGGCGACGACACGGAAGCCGAGGTCGTGCTGCTCGACTTCGACCCTGACGGCGAAGAGAAGGTCCTGGTCGCAGCATGTTTCTCGCACCTGGGTTGCTCCGAGCGCGACGCGGCGCGACGCCTTCGGCTCCTCGGGCACGATGACCGCGTTGCGTTGTTGCGGGCCTACGTGGGCGAACGACGTAACCGTCGCCACCGCCCCGGACGCGCCTTCGAGCGGACCGACTACCGCTTCGAGCTCGTCACCGACTACGGAGCGTTCCGCGATCTGCAGCGCCATCGCATGCTCACCATCGAGTGGCAGCGCCTCGGGATCTCGCTCGGCTACGACATGCCGGACCTCGTGGCGGACGCCGGACTGGGGGAGCGTTACGACGAGGCCATCGGCCGCGCCGAGGACCTGTACCGCTCCCTGCGGGCCGACTTCCCCGAGCAGGCGAGCTACGCGGTCGCGCTCGCCCATCGCATCCGCTACGTCATGCAGCTCAACGCCCGCGAGGCGATGCACCTCATCGAACTGCGCTCGGGGCCACAGGGCCATCCCGCCTACCGCAGAGTGGCCCAACAGATGCACCGTGCCGTCGCCGAGGTCGCCGGCCACCGCGCGCTGGCCGAGGCGATGGCCTTCGTCGACCACGGATCGACCGACCTCGAGCGGCTCGAATCCGAGCGCCGGGCGGAGCGGCGGCGATCGGAAAAATCTGCAACGCATTGACCAGGAACTACCCTCGTTCTCCCTGGTGGCGACCGCCTCGCGCTTCTTGACGAGCCCACCCCGGACTTGCCTAATGTACGGCGCAGTCCCCGACGCCCCTAAGGATGCTTCAGATGAGGAAAGCGCTGACGCAGTAAGGGGGGGATGTGCTGTGAGAGGCGGTGGCAGGCCCTGGGGGTCGAGTAGAGAACGTGTCGTCGGCCCGGGTACCGGGTTCGGCGATATGGCGCCAAAGACCCCAGGGCCAGCCCGCCGGGAACATCCGACACCCACCCCCGCAGCCTGAACGGGTCCCCGTTCACAGCGATTGAACGGCCTCCCGAACCGTCTATGCTCCCGCGGCACAATGGCGACAAAGAAGAAGGCCAAGGCCGCAGATCTGGAGGTTGAGACCCCCGACGTCGACGAGGAAGCGGCGATTGAGGAGGAGGATCTCGACGTTGACATCGACGACGTGGACGCGCTCGAGGACATCGAGGTGGACGTCCTCGAGGACGAGGCGGGCGTCGTCGATGTGGACGTCCTCGACGAGGACGAGGACGAGGCGGACGTCGACGAGATCCTGACCGCATCGCCGGCCGCCGTCGTCGAGCGGTCCGGGGAGGGGGACGAAGAGGAAGAGGAGGAGGAGCCCGACGACGAGGACGTCGAGGCCAGCCTCGACGTGATCCTCAAGGAGCGCCTGGTCGTCGAGGACGAGCCCGAGGACGAGGAGGCGACCGACCAGGAGGACAAGGCCGAGGGCAACGAGCGGGTCCTGCCCAAGCAACCCGACGAGTTCGTGTGCCGCTCGTGCTTCCTGGTCAAGCACCCCAGCCAGCTGGCCGACAAGAAGAACATGCTCTGCCGGGACTGTGTCTGAGGAACCGGCCCGTGACGGCGAGCAGGCCCCCAAGAGCCCGTTGCGCCGAACCCTGGACCTGTGCCTCTTCGCTCCCGTCGGTGTCGCCGTCACGGTCGTGGAGGACCTGCCTGACCTGATCGCCAAGGGGCGGCGCCGCGTGGAGCTCGAGCTCGGCAACGCACGCGTCGTCGGCCGCTTCGTCGTGCACAAGGGCCAGCGAGGGGTGTCGGGCCGGCTCGACGATCTCCTCGGCAACGGCAGCGAGAGGACGGCCCCCGGCGACGACGTGGACCTGCCCGCCGCATCCTCGCCGGTTCGCCCGGCGCCGGACCCTGCCGCCGAGGCCATCGTCGGCGGGGCGCTGGCGGACTACGACACGCTCAGCGCGTCGCAAGTCGTGCGCCGGCTCGAGAGCCTGGGCCCCGAGGAGCTCCGTGCCGTGCAGCGCTACGAGGCGTCCACGCGCAACCGGCGCACCATCTTGAACCGGGCCAGCCAGCTCCTGGACGAGCGGCCGCCGCCGCCGGCGTACTAGCCGCCATGGAGCTCGCCCGCCCGGCCGGCCCCGCGGACCGACAGGCCTGCACACGCCTCCTCGCCCAGTTGCTGGTGAGCGCGGCGTCCATGCGGGGCGGCGCCGCCCTGGTGGGGGAGTCCACCCCCGTGACCCTGCTGGAACGCTGGACCCGGCCCGGGGGAGCGGCCAACCTGCTGGTCGGGGAGTACGAGGGCGCCGTGGTGGGGCTCCTGGCGGTGACGGTGGCGCCTCCGGCCGGCGGTCGCCGCAGCGCGATGATCGAGTGCTGCTACGTCGAGGCGGCGGCCCGCGGCGTCGGCGTGGGCACGGCGCTCATGGAGGCGGCCGTCGAGTGGAGCACCGCCTGGGGCTGCACCGACGTGGATGCGCTGGCGCTGCCGGGGGACCGGTCGACCAAGCAGCGCCTGGAGGCGGCCGGGTTCACCGCCCGCCTGCTGACCCTCAGCCGCCGGTTGGGCTGAAGCGGCGCTCCGTGTTGACCCGCCGGGGCGGCGGGGGCGGGATGCGCAGCCCGAGCAGCTTGGCCAAGGCCGGGACGGACCCCGCCGCATGGCGGGCTGCCTGCTTGGCCACCTCGTCGTCGGGGATGCCCGCCGGCTTGACCGTGCGGCGCACCGGCGACGCCACCACGGCGTCGAGGAGGCGCATCCACTCCTCGGGCGCCAGGTCGCCCGTCATGGCCTCGCCGGCGGCGCCGGCGAGCCGCACGGCGAGCTCCGCCGGGCAGCGGGTCCCCGGCTCGGGAGGCCGGATGGAGGCCTCGACGGCCTGCTGGACGCGCCCGTCGTTCAGCGCGTTGGTGATGCGGGCCAGCCACTCCTCGCGCAGCGCGGTGGTGCGCTGGTCGAGCGACTCCTGGAGCGCCTTGGCCATGGCGCGCCCCTCCTCGTCGAGGTTGACCGTGCGGGACGCCGCCACCACCGCCCGCAGTTCGCGCAGCCGGTAGTCCTTGCCGGTGGTCTGCGCCACCGAGGCTCGGTCCTTCCAGTCGGCGAGCCGGACGACGGGAAGGAGCTCGTCGGCCATGGCCAGCAGGCCGTCGGCGGCGACCGCCGGCTTGCCGCCGGCCTTGGCTGCATTGTTCTGGGCATCGATGGCCTGACGCACGGCCTGCAGGCCGCCGCGCAGGAGCTGCTCGGCCACGGGTATCTGCTCGGGTCGCAGCGTCGCCAGCATGGCGTTGCGATGGACGGTGGACGTCGGCGCGACGGGGCGCTCGCCCCGGGCGGGTCGCCCGTCGCCCTCGGCCGGACGGCGCCCGCCGGGCCGGCGCGGCCCGCCGCCGGCACGTGGACGCTCGGGGCGCTCGCTTCGTTCCCCGCGTCGGCCGCCGTCGCCGTCGGACGCGGCGCCACGCCGGGGGCCGCGTCGCTCCCCGCGCTCGCCGTCCTCGTCACGCCGGCGCTTGCCCGAGCCGGGCGCGAGGATCACCGCGACGTCGGGCGCCCGCTTCGGCGTGCCCTTCACCTCGATGCGCCCCTCGTTCTTCTCCGGCGAACGGGCGGGCTTCGCCGCGGTGAGCGCCAGGATCTCGATGCCCTCGAGCCCGACGTCGACGTCGGCCCGCAACACCGCGCCGACCTTCTCTCCTGCGGGGACCAGGGCCGCGCCGACCGTGCCCTTGGGCTGGCGTGCGCCGGCGGCGCGCCAGGTCCACGACCCGTCGCCCGTCTGGCTCGTCAGCTCGATGTCGATCCGGCGTGACATGCGGCGGACACGCTACCTCGCCTGGCACCGTGTCCCGATGCCGGGCCACGACGGGCATCCAATAACATGGGCCGGACGTCCGCAGGAGTGCGGGAACCACCGGGGCGGCTGAGCACCGACCGTGAAGCGGTGCGTCGGCCATGTCCCTTCAGGAGGATCCACATGAGTGAGGACAGCGAGCAGCCAGGACCGGAGCCCGCTGCCGGCACTGGGCAGCCCTCCGCCGGCTGGGCCTTCGGGTCCGCGCCACCCTCCGGGGCACCTCAGAGCCCGCTCCCTCCCGACGCCGCCGCCGCCCCGGCCGGCGAGCCCGGCGCGCCCACGTACCCGGCACCGCCCCCGCCGCCGCCCTCCTCGTACCCGCCCCCGCCCTGGGCACCCCCCGGCGGCCACGACACCGTTCCGACGCCGGTGGCGCCCGGCACGATCCCGTTCTCGTACCCGCCTCCGACCGGCCAGGCAGGACCCGGCGGCCCCTCACCCCGCGGCGGCGGGGGAGCGCCCGGCCGGTGGCGGGCCTGGCTCCCGGTGGCGGCCGTCGCCGCACTCATCGGAGGAGCCATCGGCGCCGGCGTGACCGCCATCGCCGACAACAACGCGAACAACCCCAATTCGAGCGTGACCATCCACGAGAGCAACGCGGCGCCGGGCGCCGCCGTGCTCAGCGGCAACGTCACGATCCCGCAGCTCGTCAACAAGGTCATCCCCGCCGTGGTGTCGATCGACGTGAAGTCCGGCGCCAACGAGGACGAGGGCACCGGCATGATCTTCACCTCCGACGGCGAGGTGATCACGAACAACCACGTGATCGAGCTCTACGTCCAGGGCGGCGACACCGGCTCCATCACCGTCACCGAGTACGGGCAGACCAAGGCGCTGCCGGCCACGCTCATCGGCTACGACCAGTCGAAGGACGTCGCGCTGCTGAAGATCAACAACGCGTCGAACCTGCCCACGGTCACCTTCGGCGACTCCTCCAAGGCCGTCGTCGGCGACGCCGTGGTGGCCATCGGCAACGCCCTCGGGCTGTCGGCGGGCACCCCCACGGTGACCCAGGGGATCGTCTCGGCCCTCGGGCGCTCGGTCACCGCGGGCGGCCTGGGCACGCAGACCGAGAGCCTGCAGAACCTGATTCAGACGGACGCCGCCATCAATGCGGGGAACTCCGGCGGGCCGCTGATCGACACCGCGGGCCAGGTCATCGCCATGAACACCGCGGTGGCCGGGACCTCCAGCGACGGCACGTCGTCACAGAACATCGGCTTCGCCATCCCGATCGCCCAGGTCGAGGCCCTCCTCCCGACGCTGCAGAAGGGCGGCCAGACCGGCGCCGGCGGTGGCTACCTCGGGGTCGACATCACCACCCTGACCCCCGCCCTCCGCCAGCAGTACGGCTTCACCCCGACGACGGGCGCCGTCATCCTCACGGTGGTGTCCGGGTCGCCGGCCGCCAAGGCGGGCCTCGTGCAGGGCGACGTCATCGTGAACATCGCCGGCACCCCGATCACCTCGGCGGAGGACCTCCAAAGGGTGATCCAGAAGTCGAAGCCGGGCCAGACGGTGACCATCACCTACTACGTCGGCGACAGCAAACGGACGACCACCGCCACGCTCGGGAGCCAGGAGCAGGCCCAACAGCAGCAGTCGAGTGGTGGCAACACGACGAACCCCTTCGGCGGGGGAGGGTTCCCGGGCTTCGGCAATTCGGGCGGTACCGGGGGGACGCCCTAACCGACGCGCGCCCCGGGGGGGACGTCGAAGTTGCGGTCCGGATGGGCCGGCGGCAAGTTCATGGCACCACCCTTGGGCTGCCAGCCGCTGGCCTCGATGTCCTCGAGCACGTGCGCCATGTTGTAGGTGTCCTCCTCGTAGGAGAACTTGCCGTTGCCGGCGTAGATGAGGCGCGAGTACCCGGACTGCCGGTAGGGCGTGCCGTCGGGCTTGAGGAGCGGCATGATCTGGGTCCACTTGACGACGACGTCGTCGCCTTCGATCGCGGTGAACTCGATCGGGAACTTCCAGTCCTCCATGCCCAGCATGGAGTCGACCAGCCAGTGCGCGATGTTGTCGCGCCCCTCCAGGCGGCCCCACGCCCCGTCGATGTAGACGGCGCCCTCGGTGTAGAAGTCGGACAGGGCGCCGAAGGCGTCCGGTTCGAGGCCCTCGTCGATCCGCCGACGCAGCTCGTGGTAACGGTCCACGGTCGACTGGACCTCCTCGCGTGGAAACGGCATGGTGCTCCCTCCCTCAGTGATCCCCCGCGTGCGCGCGGTAGGCCTCCCGGCACGACTCCAGCTCGAGCAGGGCACGGGCGCGATCGCCGAACCCCTCGACCTCGGTCGACTTCTGCGGCTCGAGGTCCTTGTAGATGCTGAAGAAGTGCGCGATCTCGTTGCGGAGGTGCTGGGGCACGTCCGCGATGTCGTGGGCGCCGTCCCACTGCGGGTCGTGCTCCAGCACGCAGATGAGCTTGGCGTCGACACCCTTCTCGTCGCGCATGGAGAACATGCCCAAAATCCGCACCCGGACGACGCAGCCCGGGAAGGTGGGGTCGGTGACCAGCACCAGCGCATCGAGGGGGTCGCCGTCGCCGGCCAAGGTGTCGGGCACGAAGCCGTAGTCCGCCGGGTAGGTGGTGGCGGTGAAGAGGCGGCGGTCCAGCCGGATCACGTGCTGCTCGTGGTCGTACTCGTACTTGTTCCGGCTGCCCGTGGGGATCTCGATCACCACGTCGATCGCCTCGTCGGGCTCGTGGCTCACTGCGGGTTCGGTGGCTCGCTGCGGTAGGCGTCGTCGATGGGGCTCATGATGCCGACCCCGTTCCCGTCCGGGTCGCTCACGACGGCGTAGCGGGCCCCCCAGAAGGCGTCGAAGGGTTCCTGCTGGACCGGGACACCTTCGGCCACGAGCGCCGCGACCAGCTCGTCGACCTCCTGGCGGCTGTCCACCTTGAACCCGAGCACGGCACCGGGACCGCCGGGCCACCCGGCGTTCCACTGGCCGGCGAAGGACGTGCTGTCGAGGTCCACGTCGATCCCGCCCTCGTCGCCACGGAGCGACGAGACGTGGTGGTCAGCCCAGACCGGGTCGTGCGCGTCGCCGAAATCGAGCCCGAGGCGCCCGTAGAAGGCTCGGCTGGCGGCCACGTCGCGCACGATGAGGTTGATCTGGTCGAGGCGGATCGGGGGCACCGGCCCACCGTAGTGCTCAGGGGTGGAAGTACGCGTTGTGCACCCCGTCGCGGGCGGCCAGCGCGTCGGCGACGGAGGGGTCGCCCCTCCGACCGGCCCGGAGCGCCCCGAGCGTCGCCGCCCTGTTGTTCTCGAACACGCGTTGCGCGTCGACCGCCTCGGGGTTCACCCAGACCGCCGCGATGAGCAGCAGGGCCGAAGCCTCACCCTGGGCGACGGTGCCCTCGGCGACCGCCTCCAGCACGCCGGCCGCCACACCCGCGTGTGCCGCCCCCCACGTCAGCGTGGCGTGGCGCTCTCCCTCAATCGCCGCCTTGTTGACGAACAGCGTGAAGGGGCGGACGGCGGTGCCCGGCGCCACGGTGGCCACGAAGGCGGCATGACCCTGCCGGGGGGTGGCCAGCGCGGTGACCCACGCCGTCTCCACGGGACCGCCGACGGCTCCCAGCACGGTGTTCACGTGCGCCGCCTCGGCGCCCTCGCCGACGAAGGACTCGCCGAACTCGGTGCTCATGCGGGGACGGGCCAGGCCGCGGGCGGTGTGGCGAACGGCTCGGTGCGCCCGTAGCGGTCCGCCCGCAGGAGGTCGCTGCCCATCGTGCCCGGCGTGGTGTCGTAGGCCAGGAGGCCGACGTGGCGCCAGCGGCTCCCCACGATCGGGCTGACCCGGTGCAGCGAGTTGCGTCCCTCGAAGACCAGGAGCGTGCCCGGTGTCATGGGCAGCATCTCGACCCGCGAGCGGTCGCCGGCGAGGACAGCCGCGACATCGGCGTAGCACTCGTCGTCGCCGCGGCGGATGCGCGGTGCCACCTCGAAGTCCCCGCCCATCTCGGCCGACTGGATGGCCAGCGACACGACGAAGTCCGTCTGGTCGAAGTGCCACTGCAGCTGATCACCCTCGCCCATCACCGCCAGGTTCAGGGCGCCGAAGGGGTCGGCGTAGCGGAAGATCGGCCCGCGCTCGAGCACGCGCTCGAATCAGGTCCGTCAGCGGATCCCACTCGTAGAGGAGGCGCAGCGGCGAATCGAGCGGGGTGAGGTCGTAGGCCACGGCGCGCACCGCGTAGTCGGCGAAGTGCAGCCGCGGGTGGTCGGGAGGGAGGGAGAAGTCCGGGAACTCGAGGTAGGCGGTGCCCTGGCCGCCGGAGGCGTGTGCGCGGGGGGCGAGGGCGTCGGCGTCGCGCACGAGCGCGGCGACGCCGGCGGGGGAGACGAAGCCCTCGATCTCGGCGGCGCCCTTCTCGTGCATCTCGCGGCGGGCCCGCGCGACGCACGGCCCGGTAGGCCTCCGAGTCGGGATCGAGGAGCGGGTAGCGCTCCAGGTCGACCAGCAGGGCGGGGTCGTTCACATCGGTCGCCATGTCGTTCCCTCCGTCCTCGCGCGCACGGCTCACCGGCGGGCCCGGAGCCGGGTCGGCGGCTCCCGGCCGCACGGTACCAGCGGGCCGGACGGCTCGGCCGGTCGACGGCGTCGCCGGCTCAGCCGCCGGCGAGGCGCCGCCCCCGCCGCCGGCCGGATGCGCTGGACCCGGAAGCCGCCGCCGCCGCCGAAGACCGCCGCCGCCGAACCGCCGCCCAGGAGGCCGCCGAAGCCCCCGAAGGTGTTGGTGTTGGAGGAGGGGACCGGCTCGGCGTAGTCGGCCAGGACCACGCTCTGGCCGGGCGTCAGGCCCGAGAGCACCTGGGTGTAGGTGTCGCCCACCATGCCGACCTTGATCACCTTACGGGTCAGCGTGCCGTTCGAGAGCATCCCGACGTAGGAGCGTGACCCGAGCGTCTGCACGGCCGAGGTCGGCACGGCCACGACGTTGGCCACCTCGCCGGTGGCGATGACCACGTTCGCGCGTCGAGCCCGTGAACAGCCCGCGCGGCGGACGACGGCAGCGACGACCACGACCGGGTAGGTGTAGCCCGAGCTGCCCGACTGGACCGGGCCGACCTGGGACACGGTGCCGTCGATGCGTGCCGTCGACGCCGTCGACCTCGGACCGCGGCCGCGTCGCCCGACCTTGACCGAGGGGACCTGGGTGCTCGACGAGCGTGCCGGCCACCTCGAAGGACTGCGTGCCGATGATCGACGATGACCTCGGTGCTCGAGTCGGCGCTGACCGTGTCGCCCACGTTGATCCCCACCGAGACGACCGTGCCGTTGATGGGGCTGGTGAGGTTCGCCTCGGCCAGCGACTGCTCGGCCACCGTCAGCTCCGCCTGCGCCGTGTCGATGGCGGCCTGGTCCGCGGCGATCTGCTGGGGCGTGTCCGCCGATGCTCGGTGACGCCGGTGCCGCCGCCCGCGCTGCCCGACGCCGCTGCCGGTGCCCGTCCCGCTGCCGCGTGTTCCCCGGTGCCGGATCGACGTTGACTGGGGTGGAGGAGCCGAGGCCCGTGCCGGCGTCTGGGCTGGGCCGGAGCCCGTGCCCGAGCCCGTGCAGCCCGTGCGGAGCCCGACCCGAGGCGGACCCGCCCAGTGCCTGTGCCAGGGCGGCCTCGTCCTTGGCCACCGCCGCCTGGTCGGCCGACACCTGCTGCTGGTCCTTCGAGACCTGGGCGAGCGCGGCCTCGCAGTTGGCGGGGTTCGTCGTGGTCGTGGTGGTGGTGGTGGTCGTCGTCGTCGACGTTGTCGTCGTCGTGCCGCAGGCCTTCTGGGCCTGGGCCAGGTCGGCCGCCTCCTTCTGCTGGTCGGCAGCGGTCTTGGCCTCGTCCTGGGTCAGCGCGTTCTGGTCCTGGGTGATCGTGCTCTGGGTCCCGGTCGAGGACCCGCCCTTGGACGGCGACGTCGTGTCGTGGTGGTCGGCGTCGACGACGCTCGACGGCGTGCTGGACGTGGACGCGGCGGCCTGACTGCGTCTCGTCCTGCGCCAGCTTCGCCTCGTCGGCGTTGAGGGTCGACTGGGCCGAGGAGACCGACTCGCTCAGAGCCGTCGTGTCGAGCGTGCCCAGCGACTGTCCGGCCGTGACCTGTTGGCCCACCGCCGCGTGACCGTGGCCACCTGGCCGGCCACCTGGAAGGAGGCCGAGGCGTCGTTGACCGGCTCGACCGTACCCGACGACGGTCATGCTCTGCCCGATGTCGGCCCGGGTGACCGTGGCCATGCGATAGCCCGAGCTGCCGCTGCTCGGCCGCCGCCCAGGCGGCGGCGCCGCCGCCCAGGATGACGACCAGCACGACGCGCGCCGACGATGACGGCGCGTCGGTGGCCGGACCGGCCCCAACCGGAACGCGTGGAGCTAGGCACCGCCACCGCCCGGCAGCGCCCCCACCGAAGCCGCCGCCACCAGGGCCACCTCCGCCGGAAGAAGCCGCCGCCGCCGAAGCCGCCGGTGCACGATGCGCCACCGGTCGAGGTGATACGGACCGTGGTCGCCGTCACGGCGCCGTTCGTGGCGGCAGGGCCGAACGGCGGTCACGCAATCACCGACGGCCAGGTCGGTCGGCTGCTGTCGACTGGGTCGCGGACAGCGTCGTGGAGCCCGACGTCGTGATCTTGAGGTTCTGGGTCTTCGGAGCTACGGGCTTGGTCTTCGAGCTCTTGGAGCTCTTGGAGCTGGTGGGCTTCGTGGCGAAGCTCGCCCGGGGAGATGTCGACGCCCGACACGGAGACCGTCGAGCCGCTGACCGCGGTCACCTTGCCCGACGCGATGGCGATGGAGCTCGAGGTCCGCGGAATCGCCGGGCCGACCCAGCGGGAAAGCTGGGTCGGGTGCCGCCGGATGCTGCCGTGCCACCGCTCGGAATCTGAAGCCGCCGGGCACCGGCGAAGCACCGCCGGTCGACGTGCCACCGCCCGCGGTCCGGCGGACGGTGCAGGACCCCGTCGACGAGGGGCTCGCGCACGCGTGATGCTGCGGGCCGCGATCGTGGTCTTGGACGTCTTCGACGGCGTCCCGGTGACCGTGACGCAGTCTCCCGTGGCCAGCGAGCTCGACCGACTCGGACACCGTCTTGGAGAACTGCGTCGAGGCTGGTCCAGTTGACGGTGGTCTGGCCCGTGCTGGCGTTCTGCACCTCCATGCTCGAGCCGCAGCGCGGCGACGCTGCCGCTGGCACAGCCGGGGGCGTTGGCCGGCGTCGTTGCGGCTCCGGCGGCCGAACCGATCGTCGTGGCGGCGACGAACGCGGTCGCGCCAGTGCCGAGGAATCGTGTCCAGCGCCGGCGAGTCGTGCTTCGGCTGGTCAGTGTCTGCATGTGGATGTCCCTCTCTTCCTTGCTGCTTGTCTATTCGTTGCGTAGAGCGTCGATGGGGGCCAGGTGGCGCGGCCCGGCTGGCCGGGTAGACGCCGAAGGCGATCGCCGATGGCGAGCGCGACGACGAGCGCTCCGACCATGGCCGTGGGACTGATGGTGATCGGATCGCCGATCACGCCGGGCAGGAAGAGTCGCCCCGATGATCCCGAGGAGCGCGCCCGAGCGCGCCGCCGATGAGACCGAGGACCGACGCCTCGACGAGGAACTGGCGCCGGATCACCCGTGGCGTCGGCTCCCAGGGCCTTGCGCAGCCCGATCTCGCGGATGCGCTCGGTGACCGAGACCAGCATGATGTTCATGACGCCGATGCCGCCCACGAGGAGCGAGATCGCCGGCGACGCCGCCGAGCAGGATGGTGAGCGTCCGGTCGACCGACGTGGCGGTCGAGATCAGCGACTGCTCCGAGGTGATCGTGAAGTCGGCGTTGGTCGGAGTCGTGATCCCGTGGAGCTGCAGGAGGAGATGGTCCGCCTCCTGGTAGGCGGCGGTGAGGTCGGCCGAAGAGCGGGCCTGCACGGCGATGGAGCTCACCGAGTTGCGCGACGTCCCCCCGAAGATCCGCTCGGCGCCCGTCGAGATCGGGATGACCGCCAGGTCGTCCGGGTCCGTCGTGCTCGATGACGACGAGGACGATCCGGTGGAGGTGAGCACGCCCACCACGGTCAACGGGACCCCGTTCACATCCACGGTCTGTCCCACCGGGTCGACTCCGCGGAAGAGCTCCGACGCCGTCGTGGCGCCCGAGCACGGCGACGGCGGTGTGGTCGGCCGACGTCCTGGTTGTCGATGAAGCGGCCCTGGGCCAGGCGTGCGACCCCGCACGGTGAGCCACGTCGGGGTCGTCCCCTGCACCGACGTGGTCCACGTGCTGGTACCGGCGGTGAGCGTCTCGGACGAAGAGGTGATGGGGGCCACGGCCTTGATGTCGGGAGCGACGATCGGGGTGGCGAGCGCGGAGACATCGGACATCGGTGAGCGTCGACGCGGTGCCGAGCGCCTCGCGGATGCCCGTGCTCGAGGTCGAGCTGCCAGGGGAGATGGTGAGCACGTTGGAGCCGAGCGCGGTGATCTCCGAGGTGACCTGGCCCTGGGCGCCCTCGCCCAGCCCGACGGTCAGGATCACCGCGGCGATGCCGATCAGGATGCCGAGCACGGTCAGCGCACGACCGCAGGCGATGGCTGCGCACACCGTTGACCCCGGTCCGGAACGTCTCGAGCCAGCTCACCGGATGCTCTCCATGTAGCGGTCGTCGTTCTCGGTGAGAAGCCCGTCGCGGATGCCGAGGACCCGCCCGGAGGCGGAAGCCACCTCGGCGTCGTGGGTGATCAGCACGAGGGTGCGGCCGGCCTCGTGGAGCTCGTCCATGAGGCGCAGCACGTCGGCGGCCGAGACGGAGTCGAGGTTGCCCGGTCGGCTCGTCGGCCAGGATCAGGTCGGGCTCGGTGACGAGCGCCCGAGCGACGGCGACACGCTGCTGCTGTCCACCCGACAGCTCACCGGGGCGGTGATTGACCCGACCGGCCAGGCCCACGCGTGCCGAGCGCGTCCATCGCCCGCTCCTTGCGCTCGGCCCGCGGCACGCCGGCGTAGACGAGGGGCAGCTCGACGTTCTGCCACGCCGACATGGAAGCGAGCAGGTTGAATTGCTGGAAGACGAAGCCGATGCGCTGGTTGCGCACCTCCGCCAGTTCGGCCTCGCTCATGTGGCTGACGTTCTCGCCGGCGAGGTGGTAGCGCGCCCGACGTGGGCGTGTCGAGGCAGCCCAGGATGTGCATGAGCGTCGACTTGCCCGAGCCCGAGGGCCCGATCACGGCGACGTACTCACCCGGCGCGATGGTGAGGCTGATCCCGCGCAGCGCAGCGACGGCGATGGAGCCGGTCCGGTAGACCTTCGTCACCCGCTCCAGCTCGATCACCACGCCGTCCGACGTCCCCAGCGGGGGAGTCGACGTATGTGGGTAGCGGTCATCCGCCGCCTCCGCCGCTGAAGCGACGCCGCGCCACCGCCGGCACCGCCGAAGCCGCCCCCCCCGAAGCCGCCGCCAAAAGCCGCCGGCACCGCCGAACCGGCCGCCCGCACCAGTGCCGCCGAAGAGCCCACCGCCTGCCGCCACCCGCCCGCCTTGAAGGAGACCACCTGCTCCAGGACCTTGTCTCCCGGCGCTGATGCCGCTGGTGATCTGGGTCTCCCCGCTCTCCGCGGCACCCACCGTGACCGCCTTGACGACGTGGGCTGCCGTTGACGACCTGGGTGACCGTCGCCTGACCGCTCGAGTCGTAGGAGATCGCCGCCGTCGGCACCTCGGTGACGTTGTTGAGCTGCTTGACGATGATGCTCACGTCGGCGGTCGATCCGGCGTAGAGGCCAGACGGATCGCCGGTGACGTCGATGACCACCGGGAAGGTGGTCACGTTGGAGCTCTGGCTGCCGATCAGGCTGATGGAGCCGACGGTGCCGTAGTCCGTCGTCGTCGATCCGGTCGGGACGATGTCGGCCTGGTCGCCGTCGGCGATCTGACCGATCTGCGGTGTCGTCCACCGTCGTGTTCACGATGTAGGAGTCAGTGCCGATCGACGACGATCTGTGCCGTCGACGACCCCGTGCCGCTGCTGCCGGTGCTGCTGCTCCCGGTCCCGGCGCTTGCACTGCTGCCGGTGCCAGCACCGCTGCCGCCCGAGCCCGTGCCTGTCACCTGCTGGCCGACGGTGAGGCTCACCGAGGCGACGGTCCCCGAAATGGTCGAGGTCAGCGAGGCGTCGTTCAGGGCCGTCTGGGCGTTGGAGAGCGATGACTCGGCCGAGGTCACCGCCGCCTGGTCAGAGTCGATCTGGCTCGTGCTGGCGCCCGAGGCCTCGTCGCGAGGCCAGCCGCGCCTCGGCCGACGCAAGCTGCGCCTGCGCCGCGTTGACCTCCTCCGAGAGCGCCGTCGTGTCCACGGTGGCCAGCACCTGGCCGGCGGTCACGGTCTGACCCGCCTTGACGTTCGACCGCGGTGACGGTGCCCGACACGGCGAAGTTCAGATTGGCCTGGCTGGCCGGCTCGATCGTGCCCGAGCTCGTCACCGTCTGCTGGATGGTGCCCGTCGTCACGGCGACGACCTTCGTCGTGACCACGAGGCCGGTCGGCGGTCGACGAACCCGAGGTCAGCCAGTAGGCGAGGCCACCCGCGGCCGCGAGGACGACGACGGCCACGGCGACGATCGGCCCCCGGTGCCGTCGCCACAACGACGGTGGCTCCGGCGGGAGTTCGCCCTCGTCGCTCGAGCGGCAGCTCCTGCGTGATGTCCACTGGGCTCGTCCGCGCGTCACGTTGATCCCGCTCTCGCCATGCTCCCAGTTCAGCCCAGCCGTTTCATAATAAGCCGACACCCAGCTGTGAGCCCGCTTGGTGTTCTATGTAAGACGGCCTAATAGTCCTGTTCAGAACGCTTTCGGTCTCGGGAGATGCCCTCTCAGGGACCGCACAGCGGGCACCGGTCGTACGCCAATGGTGGGGGTGCAAGCTGTTTGCTAGAGCTCACCTGGCGCCGGGAGACATTCGTGCCACCCCCTTCACGAACCCCCGGTTCTCCCGGCGCCGGTGCAGCTTCGGTGTGCCCGGTCAACGGCTCGGCGACCGAGCCGTGGGGGAGGACCAGCCCACCTGAGCAACTGCTGGACGCACCCCCCGCCGATTCTGCTCCCGAGACCAAATCTCGCCGCTGACGACTGCGGTCAGCGAGACCTTCTCGGACCGGGGGCGAAGGATCCCCGGCTGGGCAGCCACGTGGTCATGCGAAGCGCTCGACAACGCCTCCGGCTCGGTCCGGAATTCAGAGCCGCACCGGGCGCGGCCGCGGACGCTGTCCTCGGCGACGACATCGCATGTGTCGCCCGGCTGTACCGCTGCGCGCAGCCGCCCAACCAGCGACCCTCCGGAACCGGCCCAGGAAGCAGGGCACATGAGCCCGACCATCGCCCTCCCTCCGGGCCTCTCGTTTCCATCCTGCCGCCGATAATGTTCATTATGTTAAGTCACACAGGATCGCCGGCGTGTGGCATTACCCGGTTCCTCCCCCTGGCGCCGCGCGTCGGCCGGGGGGCGCTGCGGGACGGGATCGTTAGGGTGACGGATCGGCACCGCGTCGACCAAGGAGGCGACCATGGCGCACGAGGAGATCAACCCCTGGGAGTGGTCGAAGGGATTCGGGTTCTCTCAGGCGGTCAAGCTGACCGAGCCCCGGGAGTTCCTGCTGTGCTCCGGTCAGACCGCCATGGGCCCGGACGGGTCCCTGCTGGCGTCGGCGGACATGGGCGAGCAGGTTCGGGTGGCGCTCGACAACGTCGTGTCGGTTCTGGCGGCCGGGGGCATGACCCCCGCCGACATCGTCAAGTCGACGATCTTCACGACGGACGTGGACGCCATTCTCGAGGTGCTCTCGGTTGAGGCGCAGAAGGTCCTCGGTTCGAGCTTGCCGGCCAGCACCCTCGTCGGGGTCTCCCGGCTGGCCTTCGGGGAGCTCAAGGTCGAGATCGAGGTCGTCGCCGCCCGCTAGGAGGGCTGCTCCGATGCGTTCGTGTGGAAATGGCTTGATTCGGTAGCCCGCCTTCAGTAAAGTGACAAGCAATAAGTCCCCTTGGTTAAAGGTTCTAAGTCCGGACGGATGAGAAGGGGAAAATCCCAGGTAAAGAGCTTGTAGGGGCTCCGAAATAGAAGTACTATCCCCGGAATGTCCGGGGATTTTTGCGCGCTCCCGTTTCCGCGCGATTTGCCGGAGCAGGAGTCCCGATGAGCGGGACGGCCCCGCTCCCCGACCCCGAGCTCGGGGCCGAGCAGGACTACCTCGATCACGCGCTGGCATCGCTCTCGGCCATGCGCTCGCGCGCGGAGCGCCTCCTCCGGGATCTGATCGCCGCCGGGAACCCCGATCTCGACTACGTGGCCGCCCTCTCCCGACGGGTGGCGCTCCTGGCCGACAGCCCGCGGCCCCTCCTCTTCGGTCGCATCGACGAGGAGGGCGGCCCGACGTGGCACATCGGCCGCCGGCACGTCGAGGACACCCGGTCCGATCCGGTGGTCGTGGACTGGCGCGCGCCGGTGGCGGTCCCCTTCTACCGGGCGAGCGCCAAGGAGTCCCTGGGGCTCGCCCGGCGGCGCCAGATCATGGTGGACCGGGGTGCGGTCGCCGCCGTGGCCGACGACCTGTTCGGCATCGGCGAGGACGACACCGGCACCACCCGGCTGCGCGGCGGTGACGCGTTGCTGGCCGAGCTCGAGCGGGCCCGCACGGGCGAGATGCTCGACATCGTCGCCACCATCCAGGCGGAGCAGGACGAGATCATCCGCGCCCCGCTGGACCAGCTCCTCACCGTCCAGGGGGGACCGGGCACCGGCAAGACGGCGGTCGGGCTCCATCGGGCCGCCTTCCTCCTCTACAACCATCCCGCCCTCAGCCGGGAGGGCGTCCTGGTGCTCGGCCCGAGCCGCGCCTTCCTGCGCTACATCGCCCAGGTCCTCCCCTCCCTCGGCGAGGAAGCCGTCGTGCAGACCACCGTCACCGACCTCGCCCCCAAGGCCAAGGCACGCGTCGTCGAACCGATGGACGTGCGCCGGGCAAAAGGGGACGCGCGCATGGCTGAGGTCCTACGGCGGGCGCTCGAGGGGAGGCGGCGCCCGCTGACCGACGACGTCAGCCTGCGCGTGCGCTTCGCCCGGGCGACCATGCGGGAGGACCGCGTCAACGAGCTTGTGGCGTCGATCGTCGGCGCGCCCCGCCCCCTACAAGGCCGGCCGGCTGGCGCTGCGCTCGCGGCTGGTGAGCGAGGCACGCCGCGCCTTCCGCGCCTCGGCCCGTCTCGGAGCCGACGAGCCGTGGTTCGAGGGCGAGCTCACCTCGACCGATGAGTTCACCGCGCTCCTCGACACCCTGTGGCCGACGGTCTCCCCCACCGCGCTCGTCCGCGACCTGCTCTCCTCCCGGGCACAGCTGGAGCGCTTCTCGGACGGGCTCCTCTCGGGGGACGAACGGCAGCTGTTGCTGCGCTCACGCGACGCCACCGTCGCGGCGACGGCCTGGAGCACCGATGACCTCGCGCTGCTCGACGAAGCCGCCTTCCTCGTCGGCGGGCGGACCCGCACCTACGGCCACATCGTCGTCGACGAGGCGCAGGACCTCACGCCCATGCAGTTCCGCATGGTGGCCCGGCGCGCACCCTCGGGCTCCATCACCGTGCTGGGCGATCTCGCACAGGCGACGGGTCCGTGGAGCTACGCGGACTGGTCCGAGGTGCGCGCCAACCTGCCCGACTCCGGCCGTCCCCACCACGACGAGCTGACGCTCGGCTACCGGGCGCCCGGGCGCGTCCTGGAGTTCGCGTCCCGGCTCCTGCCCGTGGCCGCGCCCGGGGTCGGTCCCACCTCGTCCATCCGAGCCGGGCGCAGCGATCCGGCGGTGCGAGCGGTGGCGCCCGACGAGCTCGTCGCGGTGGCGCTGGCGGAAGCCAAGCTCCTGGCCGGGGAGCACTCGCTGGTGGCGCTGATCGCGCCCGACGACCTCGTGCCGGCGCTGACCCGGGCGGCCGGCCGCGACGACGCGATCGGGCAGCTCGAGCGTGATGCGATGACCCGCCCCGTCACCATCGTCCCGGCCGCGGCAGCCAAGGGCCTCGAGTTCGATGCGGTCGTCGTCGTCGAACCCGCCCTGATCTCGGGGGACGACCGCCGGGGCCTGCGGCTGCTCTACGTGGCCATGACGCGCCCGATCCAGCACCTGAGCGTGGTGCACGCCCTCCCCCTGCCGCACGCCCTCGAGCGCTGAACCGCCCGCCGTCCCCTACCATCCACGCCATGGCAATGGACGTGGAGGGCAAGGTCGCGCTCATCACCGGCGGCAGCAACGGCATCGGCGAGGGTGTCGCCCGCCACCTGGCGGGCAAGGGCGCACACGTCGTCATCGCCGACATCGACGTCGCCCGCGGCGGTGCGCTGGCCGACGAGCTGGGCGGGCGCTTCGTCCGCACCGACGTGGCGGACCCGGCGGCCAGTGCGTCGGCGGTCGCCGACGCGGTCGGGGCGTTCGGCGGCCTGCACATCGCGCACCTCAATGCCGGGGTGACCTCGTGGTGCGGCATGGGCGATGACTTCGACCCAGAGGCCTACCGGCGCTCCATGGCCATCAACCTCGACGGTGTCGTCTTCGGCATCGCGGCCGCTCGACCCGCCATCAAGGCGAGCGGCGGCGGGACCATCGTGGCCACGGCGTCCATGGCCGGCCTCGTGGCGACGCCGTTCGACCCGATCTACGCCGCCAACAAGCATGCTGTGGTCGGCCTGGCCCGCTCGCTGGGACAGGTGTACGAGCCCGACGGCATCCGGGTCCACGCGCTGTGCCCGTCGTTCGCCTACACCGACATCATCAAGGGCTCCGAGCAGACGCTGCTCGACATGGGATTCCCGATCATCGACGTGGCCGATGTCGTCGCGGCCTTCCAGCGCATCTTGGACTCCGAGAGCACCGGCGAGTGCTGGTACGTCGTGGCCGGCCGCGAGAGCGAGCCCTTCCGGTTCCGCCACGCACCGGGTCCTCGGCTCGACTGAACGCCGGCACTGACCCCTTCGGGGCCGACGGCACGGGAGGGCCGGGCCATGGATGAGCAGCGGGAGCCACGGGCGGAGGCGGACGGCCTCGTCCTGCCCGCGTCCGATGAGCTCGAGGCGCACCACACCCGGGACCTCCTCGACGAGCCGGTCCTCCCGCTGCTCGGGTTGTCGGCGACGACGTTGGCGGCCGTCTTCGTCGGCGGCGCGTTCGGCACCCTGGCCCGGTACCTGCTGGCCGCGCACCACCCCGTCGCGCCCGGCGGCTTCCCATGGGTCACGCTCCTGGTGAACCTGTCCGGCTCCTTCGCCATCGGGCTCGTGGTCCCGCTCACCGAGCGCGTGGCGGACCGGTCCCCCGTCGTGCGGCCGCTCCTCGTCGTGGGGTTCCTGGGCGGCTGGACCACCTTCTCGGCGCTGGCGGTGGACGCCGCGCTGCTGGCCAAGCACGGAGACGTGGCCACCTGCCTCGCCTATCTGGCCGCCACCGTCGCCGGCGGGCTGGCGCTCGTCGTCGCAGGGCATGCGCTCGGCCGGCGGATGGAAGGCGCGTGAGCCCCTCCTCCCCCACCCTCGGCCTCGCCCTCCTGGTGGCGCTGGCGGGCGGCGCCGGCGCCGTCCTCCGGGCGCTGCTCATCCACCACCTCGGCCTCCGGCGCTCCGACCCGCTCCCCGTCGGCACCGTGGTGGTCAACGCCTCCGGCTCCTTGCTGCTCGGGGTCCTGACGGGGCTCACCCTGTACCACGGCCTCGGGCCCCGCGTGCTGGCCGTGGTCGGGGTCGGGCTGTGCGGCGGCTACACGACGTGGTCGACGGCGAGCTGGGAGACGATCCACCTCTTGCACGAGGGTCACCGCGCCGAGGCGGTCGTCTACACCCTGGGCGGCCTCGGCGTCTGCCTGGCCGGTGCGGCCGCCGGCATCGGGCTGATGGCGCTGGTCTGAAGGCGCCGGCGCCTCAGGGGGCGAACGCCTCGGGTGGCGGGCAGGTGCAGACCAGGTGGCGGTCGCCGTAGGCCTGGTTGATCCTCGCCACTGGGGGCCAGTACTTGGAGGCCGGGCTGCCCAGCGGGAACACGGCGGTCTCCCGGTCGTAGGGCCGGTCCCACGTCGCGACGAGAGCGGTGGCCGTGTGGGGTGCGCCCCGCAGGGGGCTGTCCTCAATCGTCCAGCGCCCGGCGGCCACCTCGTCGATCTCGGAACGGATCGCGATCATCGCGTCGCAGAACCGGTCGAGCTCGGCCAGGTCTTCGCTCTCGGTCGGCTCGACCATCAGCGTGCCGGCCACCGGGAAGCTCACCGTGGGCGCGTGGAAGCCGTAGTCGATGAGCCGCTTGGCGACATCGTCGACGGTGACGCCCGTCGCCTTGGTCAGGGCCCGCAGGTCCACGATGCACTCGTGGGCCACCAGGCCGTTGTTCCCCGTGTAGAGGATCGGGTACGAGCCGGAGAGCCGCGTGGCCACGTAGTTGGCCGCCAGCACCGCCGACTTGGTGGCATGGGTCAACCCCGCCGCGGACAGGAGGCGTATGTAGGCCCAGCTGATGGCCAGGATCCCGGCGCTCCCGAACGGCGCTGCGCTCACCGGGCCGATGCCGTCGCGCTGCTCGGCACGCGGGTGCATCGGATGGGACGGCAGGAAGGGCACCAGGTGCGCCGCCACCGCCACCGGTCCGACGCCGGGCCCTCCGCCGCCGTGGGGGATGCAGAAGGTCTTGTGGAGGTTGAGATGCGAGACGTCGCCGCCGAAGTGGCCGGGCTGCGCCAGGCCCAGCAGGGCGTTGAGGTTGGCCCCGTCGATGTAGACCTGCCCGCCGTGCTGGTGCACAAGGGCGCACATGTCACCGATGTGCGCCTCGTAGACGCCGTGCGTCGACGGGTAGGTGACCATGATCGCCGCCAGGCGCTCGCTGTGCTCCTCGCACTTGCCCCGCAGGTCGTCCAGGTCGACGGTGCCGTCGTCGAGGGAGGTGACCACCACGACCCGCATGCCGGCCATGACGGCGGACGCGGCGTTCGTGCCGTGCGCGCTCGACGGGATGAGGCACACGTCGCGCTCGAGGTCGCCGCGTGCGCGGTGGTAGGCCCGGATGGCCAGCAGTCCGGCCAGCTCGCCCTGGCTGCCGGCGTTGGGCTGGACGGAGACCTTGGCATAGCCGGTGAGGTCGGCCAGCCACCGCTCGAGGTCGTCGATCAACGCCAGGTACCCCGGTGTGCACGCGAGCGGGGCGAACGGGTGGACGTCCGCGAGCCCCGGCAGGCCCACCGGCTCCATCTCGGTGGTCGCGTTGAGCTTCATGGTGCACGAGCCGAGGGGGATCATGCCGCGGTCGAGGGCGAAGTCACGGTCCGACAGCCGGCGCAGGTAGCGCAGCATGGCCGTCTCGGAGTGGTGCTGCGCGAAGACGGGGTGGGCCAGGATCGGTCCGCGCCGCACGAGCTCCTCGGGCAGGGCCGACGTCGGCGCCCCTCCCCCACCGCCTCCGGCGCCGAAGGCGCGCCGGACGACCGCCAGGTGATCCGCTGTCGTCGTCTCGCTGCACGAGATGCCGACGCGGTCGTGGTCGACGAGGCGGAGGAGCACGCCCTCGGCCAGGGCCGCTTCGACGATCCCGGCCGCCCGCCCGGGCGCCCGCACCGTCAAGGTGTCGAAGAAAGCCTCGTGCTCGAGAGCGAAGCCGGCCTGCCGCAGTCCCGCCGCCAGCTCCACCGCCTGGCCGTGGACCCGGCGCGCGATGCCGCGCAGGCCCTCCGCGCCGTGGTACACCGCGTACATGGAGGCGACCACGGCGAGCAGCACCTGCGCGGTGCAGATGTTCGAGGTGGCCTTCTCGCGGCGGATGTGCTGCTCGCGTGTCTGCAGCGCCAGCCGGTAGGCGGGCCGGTCCTCCGCGTCGACCGACAACCCGACCAGGCGGCCCGGCAGGTCCCGCTCCAAACCGGCCTTGACCGCCATGAAGGCCGCGTGCGGTCCGCCGTACCACAGGGGCACACCGAAGCGCTGCGAGGACCCGACGACGACGTCGGCTCCCCAGTGGCCCGGCGGCTTCAACAGCGTGAGGGCGAGCAGGTCCGCGGCGGCCGTGACCATGGCGCCCCGTCGGTGGGCCGCGCCGGTGAGGTCCCCGAAGTCACGAACGGCCCCCGAGCACCCCGGGTACTGCTGGACCACCCCGAAGAACTCGCCGTCGGGTAGCCCGGCACCGAGGTCGACCAGGTCGACCTGAATCCCGAGTGGCTCCAGCCGCGTCTGCAGGATGGCGATGGTCTGCGGGAGGCAGTCGGCATCCACGACGACCCGGTGCGAGTCGACGGTGGCGCGGCGGCGCATGAGGGTCACGGCCTCGGCCACCGCCGTGCCCTCGTCGAGCAGGGAGGCGTTGGCCGTGTCGAGGCCGGTGAGGTCCGAGACCATGGTCTGGAAATTCAGCAGGGCCTCGAGCCGGCCCTGGCTGATCTCGGGCTGGTACGGGGTGTAGGCGGTGTACCAGGCGGGGCTCTCGAGCACGTTGCGCCGGATGACGCCCGGCGTGATCGTGCCGGAGTAGCCCAGGCCGATCATCGGCTCGGCGATCACGTTGCGCTCGGCCAGCAGGCGCAGCTCCTCGAGCACCTCGCGCTCGGACGCCGCGGCTGGCAGCCGGAGCTCGCCGTGGCTCCGCAGGCTGTCGGGGACGGCCGCGTCGATCAGCGCGTCGAGGGTCTCGTGGCCGAGCACCTTGAGCATCGCCGACTGCTCGTCGTCCGAGGTGCCGACATGGCGGCGGACGAACTCGCCGAGTTCCCCGGACTCGCGGGTGGGACGCTGTTCGCTCACGGAGGCCTCCTGGCATGCGCCGTGGTCACACGGCGCTCGTTGGACGTCCTCCCCGCTCTGTCATCGGACCTGAGAGCCTCGCCGCACGTGTGCGACTTCCACCTTCGGTGCGGACGCCGGAGCACCCGCTTTCCAGAGTTGCCTCGCCGGAGCGGTATGTCGGCCTGAGAGTTTCTCGGGGAGAGTTGCTCCTCCGGCGTCCCCTCGCCTGCGCACTGCGGGGACTCTGGCGCTCCGGTTCAAACGGCGTATTCAATTGTGCCGCCCACTATACGGCACCCACTCCTGGCGCCGGCCTCCGGTCGGAGGGCGTCCCGGGCGCTACTCGGTCTCCTCGCGCACGGGCCACAGGGGCGGCCGGACCACGTGAGCGGGCAGGTGGCGGCCACGCTGGACGACGACCACCTCGTCGCCGTCGAGCAGCCGGGCGTCGGCATCGACGAAACCCAACCCGATGCCTCGCTCGCGCATGGGCGAAAAGTTGCCGCTGGTCAGGGTCCCGACCGCGTCGAGGCCGTGGCGCACCTCCGATCCGTCGCGCAACGGCTGCCGGCCGTCGGCGACGAACCCCCGGAGCCGTCGGGCCGGTCCCACGGCCCGCTCCTCCTCGAGCGCCGCCCGGCCCGTGAACTCCCCCTTGTCCCAGCCGACGACCCAGCCGAGGCCGGCCTGCAGCGGGGTGATGCCCGGGCCCAGCTCGTGGCCGTGCAGCGGCAGACCGGCCTCGAGACGCAGCGTGTCGCGTGCGCCCAGGCCCGCAGGAGTGATGCCCTGTCCGAGCACGGCGTCCCAGAAGCCCGGGGCGACCGCGGCCGGCACGGCGCACTCCACACCGTCCTCCCCCGTGTAGCCCGTGCCCGCCACGAGGCAGGTGGCCCCGCCCCACTCGAACCGCTCGACATTGAAGCGGTGCACGGCCGCGGCGTCGGGTGCGACCCCGGCCAGCCGCTCCCGCGCCTCGGGACCCTGCACCGCGATGACGGCGCGCTCCTCGGTCACGTCCGTCCCGCCGATGGCGTCGAGCACGTCGCTCGTGTTGGAGGCGTTGGGCATGACGTCGAAGCGCTCCTCGTCGACCCACCACACGATGATGTCGTCGACGACGAAACCGTCCTCGTCGAGCAGGTGCGTGTACTGCGCACGCCCCGGATGGATCCGCCGCAGGTCGTTGCTCAGGGATCGCTGGAGGTGCTCGAACGCGTCGGGGCCGAGCACCCGCACGGTGCCCAGGTGGCTGACGTCGAAGGCGACGGCCGACCGGCGGCACGCCTTGTGCTCGGCCACCGTGCCCGACGGGTAGGCCAACGGCATCTCCCAGCCGCCGAAGGGCACCATCCTCGCTCCGAGCGCGACATGGGCCTGGTAGAGGGGTGAAACCCGGGACGGCGCGCCGTCCCCGCTGGCGCCGGCGTTCACCGGGCCAGACTAGGCGGCGCTGGCGGCGGCGGGCAGCAGGCCGTGCGAAGCAAGCAGCGAGGCGAAGTCACGCTGGTACACGACGCGGATCGGCACCTCCGGGTACAGCTCGCGCATGCGCCGCACCTTGCGGTTCTTGCGGGTGACGAGGCGCTGGTCTGCCGTCGTCAGCTCGATGAAGAGCCCGAGGCGCGGCAGGTAGAAGTCCGGGCGGAATCCCGACACGGGCGAGCCGTGGCTGTTCCACTCGAGGGGGAACTCCACCGGCTCGTACTCCCACCGCTCCCCGCTCAGATCGAGGAGCGCGGCGAAGAGGCGCTCGGACGGATGGGCGAACCGGACCTGAGCGGCGGGCGCACAGGCCGGATGGCGTGTGCGCCCCTCTCGCGCCGGGTCCGTCGCGCTCACTCCCCCGCGGCCCGCGCGCGCTGGACTCGGGTGGGGCGCCCGCTGGCGGGAGCCTCGGCCACCGGTGCCTCGAGCCGCACGATGTCCGCGTCGAGCTCTTCGACGACGCCGGCCAGTGGCACGATGTTGAACACCCCCTGGCCGCCGGCCAGCAGGTCGACGACCTCTCCGTTCGACCGCGCCAGGACCGAGCTGGTACCGGTGAGCACGAGGTTGGCGGACGCCAGGTCCGCCCCGAGGTCACCGCGCAGGCACTCGACCGCCCGGCGGGCCGACTGGAGCGACACGCCGGCGTCGAGCAGCTGCTTGATCACCTTGAGCTCCAGCACGTCGGAGTACGAGTAGACCCTCCGGGAGCCACTCCCCTTCGCCGCCGCCACCGAGGGCTGCAGAAGGCCCGTGCGGGCCCAGTAGTCGAGCTGCCGGTACGTGATCCCCACGAGGCCGCATACCTGCGGCCCGTGAAACCCACCGACCTGGGTAACGGAATCGTCGGCCATCACACCTCCCAGTGCGTCCACTCCGCTCGCCACTCTAGTGCACCCCGGACCACATGGCGGTAGTTACGAAGGCGTTATTCGGCCGATCGCTCCGCCCCGTCGGGCTCCTCCGCCCACGCCACCACCGGGCCCAGGACCGTCAGCCCCATCAGGCGTCCCGGCTCCAGGGGCGCACCACCGGTGACGCGCACGACGAGCTCGGGAAGGTCCCGGGACTCCGGCTGGACCCGCACGACGGCATCGTGCCCGAAGTATTCGTAGCTCGAGACGGTGCATTCCAGCGCGCCCGCCGCCGGCTCGCCCAGGACGATCTGCTCGGGCCGGACCATGACGCGGGCCGCACCGCCTGCCCCCGGACCGCTCCACGACCCGACCGGAAGGCGTCCGAGCCCCGTCGCGGCGGTGCCGTCGCGCACCTGGCCCCCCAGGACGTTGGACTCGCCGAGGAAGCGGGCCAGCTCGGCGTCCCTCGGGCGCCCGTACAACCGCGCCGGCGTGTCGACCTGGGCGATGACACCGCGCCGCAGGACCGCCACCTGGTCCGCCATGGACAGCGCCTCGTCCTGGTCGTGGGTGACGAGGATGGAGGTCGTGCCGGACCGGCGGAGCACCCCGAGCACGTCGGCCCGGACGGAGGCCCGCATGGCGGCGTCGAGGGAGGAGAACGGCTCGTCGAGCAGCACGATCTCCGGCTTGATCGCCAGGGCGCGCGCCAGCGCGACCCGCTGCTGCTGGCCGCCCGAGAGCTGGTGCGGGTAGCGCCGGCGATAGCCGGACAGCCCGACGAGCTCGAGGAGCTCGTCGACCCGGGCGCCACGACCGCCGCGGGCGAGCCCGAAGCCGATGTTGCGCCCGACGCTCAGGTGCGGGAACAGCGCCCCTTCCTGGGGCACGTAGCCGATGCGCCGGTGCTCCGACGGCACGAAACGGCCGCCGGCGTCGTCCACGACGTCCTCGCCCAGGCGCACCTCCCCCTCGTCAGGGCGCTCGAACCCGGCCGCGATCCGCAGCAACGTCGTCTTGCCGCTGCCCGACGCTCCCAGGACCGCCGTGAACGATCCGTGCGGGACGGCCAGGTCGACACCGCGCAGGACGCGCTGGGCGCCGAACGACTTCGTCACGCCGCTGATCTGCAGGTCCTTCATGCCGCCCTGCCTGCCACCGGCACCAAGCCCGCGACGGCCGTGACCGGGAGCGTGGCGGCAGCGGTCGCGCGTTCGGGTTGGCGGTCGAACCAACGGCCGAGGACGTAGCCGGGCACCGCGGCGATGAGGACCATGACGCCGGCGTACGGCGCCGCCTGACCGTAGGACTGGTTCGACTGGTAGGCCCAGAACTGCGTGGCCAAGGTCTCCACGTTGGTGGGATGGAGCACGAGGGTGGCGGTGAGCTCGGTCGCCGTCTCGAGGAAGACCAGCGCGAACGCGGCACCCAGGCCAGGGCCGATCAGGGGCAGCGTGACCCGCCACAAGACGGACCCGCGCGGCACGCCGAGCGAGCGCCCCACCTCCTCGAGCCCGACCGGCGAGCGCACGACGGCGGCACGAACCGCCACGACGGCGAGCGGGAAGAACATGATCGCGTAGGCCAGGACCAACAGCGGGCTGGTCTGGTAGAAGCGGCCCTGCAGGAAGTGCTCCGTCACGTAGGTGAAGCTCAGGGCGATCACCAGGCCCGGCACGGCCAGCACCAACATGTTGCTCCGCTGGAGGGCCACGACCGGTCGCCGAGGGAAGCGGACCGACAGCAGCGCGATCGGCAACGCCGCCACCGTGGCCACCACGCCCGCCGCCCCCGCGTAGGCGAACGTGTTCCCCGTCGCGATCAGGAGCGAGGCCGGCGGCAGCGTGCTCTGCCCGCCCTGGACCATCAGCCACACGATGGCGCCCACGGGCAGGCCCAGAGCCAGGACGACGAGGAGCGCGGCACCCGCCAGTACGGGCAGGCGCGCCAGGCCGAGCGCGACCGGGCGTCCTGGGCGAGCGCTGCCCGCCCCGACGCGCGACGTCCGACCGTGGCCCCGGATCAGGTCCTCGCTGCCCAGCAGCACGGCTCCGAGCAGGACCAGGATCACGGAAAGGGCGCACGCAGCGGGCTGGTTGAAGCCGACCTGGAACTCGCTGTAGATCTCGGTGGTCAGCGTCTGATAGTCGAGGATCTCGAACGCGCCGAACTCGGCCAACACGACCAGGCCCACCAGGATGGCCCCGCCGAAGATGGCCATCCGGGCCTGACCGACGGTGACACTCCAGAACGTCCGCACACGGCCGAGGCCGAGACTGCGTGCGACCTCTTCCTGGGCGGGGTCCGCCGCGCGCAGGCTGGCCGCCACCGGCAGGAACACCAGCGGGTAGACGGCCAGGGTCATCACCAGGACGGCGGCCCAGAACCCCCCGATTGAGGAAAAGATGCCGCGCCAGCCGAAGCTCACCACGAAGTCGGGGATGCCGAGCGGGATCACGACCAGGATCGCGAAGAGCCGTCGGCACGGCAGGTCGGTGCGTTCGACGAACCAGGCGGCCAGGGTCCCGACGGCGACGCACAGGATCGTCACCACGACGACCAGCGAAACGGTATGCCACACCAGCATGGCCGTGAGCTGCCGGAAGAGCAGCTCGTGCAGCTCGGCCCAGCCGACCTGGACCGCCTGGACCAACAGGAAAGCGAGCGGCAGGAGGACCACGACCGAGACGAGGGCGGCGACGGCCGTCAGCAGCGGCGGGAGGCGGCGGTGGCCCGGTCGCCGGACGGATGTCCCCGTGCCCTTGGTCACAGGAGCTGCGCCTCCTGCAGGAGCTTGATCGCCTCGGCACCGGTGCCGAGCTCCGCGATCGTGATCGCGTTCGGCATGAGTTGGTCGAACGGGGTCTCGTGTTGCGCCGTCGTGACGCCCGAGGCGACGGGGTACTCGAAGCTGTCGCTGTGGGCGATGATCTCCTGCCCCTGCACCGAGGTCAAGAAGGCCAGGAAGCGCTGCGCCGCCCTTTGATGGGTCGACGACCTGAGGATGCCCGCGCCGGACACGTCCACGACGTACCCGACGTCATGGGGCGCGAAGTACGCAATGGCCGAGTGCAGCCCACCCCGGCCGACCTGGGCCCGCTCGCGGTACCAGTAGTACTGGTTGATCACGCCGAGGTCGACCTGCCCGCCGTTGACGGCGGCCGTGACCGCTTCGTTGTCCGGGTAGGCGTGGCCCCCGGCGTTCGCCTTGACCGCCTCCAGCCAGTGCAGCGCTGCGGTCTCCCCGTAGGTCCGCGCCACGCTCGTCACGATCGGTTGGAAGTCGGTCTCACCACCGGCGATGCCGATGCGCCCTGCCCACTTCGGGTCCGCCAGCTCCATGGCCGACTTCGGCAGCTCGGCAGCAGTGAGCTCCGACGTGTTGTAGACCATCACGCTCACCCGGGCCGAGACGCCGACCCAGGACCCGTCCGGCGAGTTGAACCGGGACGGTGTGTTGGCCAGCGTCGAGGGATCGACCGGTGCGAGCAGCCCCCTCGAGGTCAGGTACTGCAGTGGCGGCGAGTTCTCGGTGTAGAAGACGTCGGCCGGCGAGTGGGAACCCTCGGTCACGATCTGGTCGGCCAGCACGTCCTCGTCGTCGGAACGCAGGTTGACTGCGATCCCGCTCTCGCGCTCGAACGCCGCCACCAGGGCCTGCGTGGTTTGCACGTGTTGCCCGCTGTAGACGGTCAGGGTGCCGGCCCCCCCACCACCCGGGCCCGTCCCCTGGGCGCAACCGCTCAGCACGGCCGCGCCGAGGAACGCCGTCAACGTCGTCGACAGGGCGCGCCGGGAACCCAGCCCTCCCGACCGCCAACGCGCTGCGAGCATCGAACTCCGGCACCTCTCCGACCTGGGCTCTCCCGAAAATTAGGGTAGCCTAACTTTAGGGTCGCCTCAGAAGAGCGTCAAGGTCACGCCGGGCTCAGCCGGGTTCGACCGCCCCTCCGGGCACGAGGTCGGCCCGGCCCTCGAGCGGGCTGGAAGGCTCCGCATGGAAGCGGACCGGGATCCGGCCGGCCCGGCGAGCCTCGTGCCCCGCCTCGACGGCCAGGCGCATCGCCCGCGCCATCGCCACCGGGTCGTGGGAGCGGTTGACCGCGGTGGCCACGAGGACCCCGTCGCAACCCAACTCCATCGCCAGCGCGGCGTCCGACGCGGTGCCGATGCCGGCGTCGAGGATCACCGGCACCTCGACCGCCTCCCGGAGCAACGCGATGTTGTGCGGGTTGCGGATGCCCAGACCGCTGCCGATGGGCGACCCGAGTGGCATCACCGCGGCACAGCCCACCTGCTGGAGGCGGACAGCCAGGACGGGATCGTCGGTCGTATAGGGCAGGACGACGAAGCCGTCCTCCGCGAGCTGCTCCGCCGCGGTCAGGAGCTCGACCGCGTCGGGCAGGAGCGTGCGGTCGTCACCGACGACCTCGAGCTTCACCCAGTCCGTGCCGAACGCCTCGCGGGCGAGTTTGGCAGTGAGCACCGCCTCCGAGGCGGTCGCGCATCCTGCCGTGTTGGGCAGCACGCGCACGCCGATCTCGTCGAGGAGCGACAGCAGCGAGCCCCGCCCCGACGCCTCGACGCGCCGGACGGCGACCGTCGCCATGGAGGTCCCCGACTCGGTCAACGCGGCCCGCAGCGCGTCGAGGCTGGTCATACCCCCGGTGCCGAGCAGCAGGCGCGACGGCAGGGCCTCGCCGGCGATCGTCAGCCGGTCCGGCGCCACCTCCATCGAACCGCTCCGTGCCACGTGACGAAGATACATCGGGGCCCGCCTATGGTGGCTCGGTGCCGGACGCGACCCCACCGACGGCGCTGACCATCGCCGGCTCCGACTCGGGTGGCGGCGCGGGCGTGCAGGCCGACCTGAAGACCTTCGCGGCGCACCGTGTGCACGGGACGTCCGCCCTGACCGCGGTGACGGCCCAGAACACCACCGAGGTGCGGGGCGTCGTGGCCCTCGAGCCCGCGTTCGTGCGCCGGCAGGTCGAGACCGTCCTCAGCGACTTCCGTGTGCGCGCGGTGAAGACCGGCATGCTGGCCACCGCGGCCGTCGTCCGCGAGGTCGCCGCACTGGCCGCCGAAGGTGCGCTGCCCGAGCTGGTCGTGGATCCCGTCCTCGTGTCGTCGAGCGGGCATCGGCTGCTCGAGCCCGAAGGCGTCGAGGCCTACCTCCGGCTGCTCCTCCCCCACGCGGTCGTCGCCACCCCGAACCTGCGCGAGGCAGCGGTCCTCGGTGCCACCACCGTGGAGTCGCTCCGGTCCGTCGACGCCCGCCTGGCGGTGGCCCGGAGGATCCGCGAGACGGGCGCCCGCTACGTGGTGGTCAAGGGCGGCCACCTCACCGAGTCCGCCGACGACGTCGTCGTCGGGCCGGACACCGAATCGGTGCTGCCCGGCAGGAGGGTGTCCACCGCAAACGACCACGGCACCGGGTGCTCGCTCTCCGCCGCCGTGGCAGCCAACCTGGCACTCGGCGCGTCGGTGCCCTCCGCGATCGAGCAGGCCAAGGCGTACGTGGCCCGCGCCCTGGCCGGGAGTGCCACGTGGCGCCTCGGGTCCGGGCACGGGCCCCTCGACCATTTCGGGTGGTCCGCCCCGCCGTAGGCTGCATCCGGAATGACGTTGCACCACACCGACACCGAGCTCCGCCCCGAGGGGGCCGGCGCGCCCGGACCGCAGCGGCCGCCCAAGCCGGGAGGGATCTCCATGCGGCCGGCCATGGTCGTCCTGGGCCTGGCCGCGCTGATCCTGGTGGTGTTCGTGACCATCGGGATCGTCACGTCCCAGTCCCCCTCGCCCATCCGCCACGGCGGCGTACCGAGCGCCGTGCCCGGCGTCAGCCTGCAGGCCGAGTCCGCCGCCGAAGCCCTGTCGCCGATCGTCAGCGCGGCCGAGCCCCCGGTCAACGTCCGCAACGCCGTCTTCGTCCCGGTCGCCTCGGTCAGGATCTCGCACCAGAACAACACCGTTGAGGCCGGGCAGTTCGACGCCCAGGTGGTCTTCCGCTCCGACGACTCCCAGGCCGCCCTGCTGGCCTTCTTCGCGGCGGACATGCGTCTCCAGGGCTGGCAGGTGTTCGACCGCGGTCCGGCGGCGAACCATCCCGGTGCCTTCGAGGTGCTGGGCAAGCTGGCGGGCACCGACGGCTACTACTGGGAGATGGGGGCGGTCATCTCACCGACCGCGTTCCACCAGGGGGGTCCGCCCCGGGGCCAGACCGACTTCACCGTCCGGCTGTTTCAGGTGAGCGATTCGCAATAGCCCGCGGTCCGGCGGCGCGCTGCCGTCGTCACCCGTCGGGGCTGTGTCTCAGCGTGCCGGCGCGGCGACCGTGCCACCTGGGGCCGCGGCGGCATCGTCGGCGAGCAGCTCCGAGCGCTCCGCGGGCTCCGCGGGCTCCGCCAACAGGTAGGCCCAGACGAAGAAGTTGATCGGGTACAGCAGGTAGCCCACGCGCGGGTTCGGTGCCAGGAGGATCAGGACGCCCATCACGACGCCGGCGATGTTGCAGACCTCCGACACGGTGCGCGGCGTGTGGCGGTACAGGTGGCGGACCAGCAGCACCGAGAGGACGATCCCGACGGAGAGCGGCAGCGCGCGGCTCAGCGAGGGGAAGGCGGTCACGAGCACGTGGCCGGGCAGGGCGCTGGCCGCGGTGGAGGGGATGGCACTCAGGCCCAGCGGGAACAACACGACGTCGTCGATGAGGGCGAACGGCCCCCGCAGCGCGAACGGGAAGATCGTGGGGACGGCCACGACGATCATGCCGGCCAGCATCGAGAGCGGCCGCCGCTCACCGCGCCGGCCGCGGGCGGCGAAGAGGGCCAGCGCCGCCAGTGGCCAGGCGGTGAACTTCATGGCCGAGGCGATCCCGAAGGCGACGCCCGCGGCGAACGGTCGCCGCCGCTGTGCCAGCACCATCGCCAGCAGCAGGACGGCGACGACGGGAATGTCGTCGCCACCGGTCGCCAGGGGAAGGGAGGCCAGCGGCAGGATCACGAGCGCCTGAAGAGATCGGATCTTGCGCCGTCCGTCCGCCCGGCAGAGGTACAGGGCCACCGCGGCCACCGCCACGGTCGTCACGCAGAAGAAGATGCGGGCATCGCTCAGGCCGTTGTTGGGCCAGATGTCGCTGGGGATGCCGAACACCGCCATGAGCGGGAGGTAGGGAAGGAAGCCCGCGTAATCGGGCTCGCCGGGTGCGTGGTACTTGACCGCATGAGGGAGCTTGACGAGGGGGTGGTACGGCTCTTGCCCGCGGACGAGATCCTGCCCGCCGACCTCGACGGTCACGACCTCGGGCTGCAGGTGGGAACCGGTGACACCATCGAAGCGCCAGAGGATCTCGAGCCCGAGCGGGATGGCGAGGGCACCCGCGAACACGCACACGGCGACCCCGATCCGGGCCAGCCAGGCGCGACGGTGCTGGAGCTTGGTGAGGCCACCCCCGGGCCCGCGGCGCCGCGCGCGCCGCACCACCCAGGCCAGCACGGCCGATGCCAGCGCGCCGAAGACGAAAGGGGACAGCGCCATCCGCCCCCACACCTCGTAGAGGGCGTTGGAAGAGGTGTAGATGATGCCCAGCGCGAACAACGCGCTCACCCCGTAGAGCAGTGCGTCCCCCGCCTCGGGCGAGATCCGCTTCCCCCTCTCGAGTGCCCGTCGCCACACGTCGGTGACAGCACCGGTCCAACTCGGGATGGTGATCGAGGAATTGGTCGACATGGCGTCTCCCGAAAGCCTGGCACACGGGGGGCGCGTCGGTCGGCACCTCCTGGTGATCCTGGGACCACCGATCCTAGAGGCGGAGCTCCTCGAGGTAGAACGCCAACTCGGCCTCGAGGCATGAGGTCAGCGTGTCCGCCCGGCGGAACCCGTGTCCCTCCCCCTCGAAGAATCGCAGCTCACAGCGGGTGCCTGCGGCGCCCAACGCCTCCCGCATCCGCTCGGCCTGCGACGGGGGGACGACCGCGTCCTCCGTGCCCTGCAAGAGCAGGACCGACCCGGTCATGGAGCGGGCCCGCTGCACCGGCGAGCGCTCCTCGTAGAGGCGGCGCGACCCGGGGAGGGGGCCGATCAGCCGGTCCGTGTAGTGGGCCTCGAAATCGTGGGTCGTGGCGACCAGGCCCATCAGATCGGTCACCCCGTACCACGACACGCAGGCGCCGAAGCCCTCCCCTGCGGCCAGCGCGTTGAGCGCCGTCATGCCGCCCGCGCTGCCGCCCCGCACCGCCATCCGCTCCGCGTCGACGTCGCCCCGCGCCGCGAGATGCAGTGCCGCATCGAGGCAATCCTCGGCGTCGGCGACGCCCCACCGGCCCCACAGCGAGCAACGGTACGAGCGCCCGTACCCGGCGCTCCCGGCGTAGTCGACGCACGCCACGGCGAAGCCACGACTGGTGAAGAACTGCAGCGTGAGGTCGAGCCCCGCCTGGCACGAGGACGTCGGCCCGCCGTGGCACCACGTGACGAGCGGCGGCCTCCGGCCCGGCGGCCCCTCGCTCCCTGCCCGCCTCGGTCGGTACAGCGTGCCGTACACGGGGCGCCCGGACCGACCGGTCAGCGTGAAAGGCTCCCCCGGCGCAACGTCGCGGGGCCCGAGGCCGGCGCCGGTCGCCGGGCGCAGCGGACGCGCCGGGGCATCCGCGGTCCACAGCCAGACGGTCGCCGGTGCGTCCGGCGTGCTGCCGATCAGTGCCAGGCCGTCCCCGTGCGCACAGAGCGCGGAGATCGACACGCACGGCTGAGCCAGGGAACGGCCGGCCGGGACCGGGCCGGGCTCGGCGCCCGTCGCCAGAGCGAGCAGGGAGTCGCGTCCGGCGGCCGTCATCCGGGCCACCAGCATCCCGTCGCACAGGTCCGCGATGGTCCTCTGCCCGAGGACCCAATCGGGCCCGTGGAACTCGGCTTCCGTGTCGGTGAGCGCCCGCGCGGGCTCGCCGGCATCCGGGCGGCCGGCGTGCACGTACGGCTGCCACCACCCCCGCCGGTCGGACACGAACCGCAGGGTCCCGTCGCGCCGCCAGGCCGGCTGGCCCACCGACTCGTCGGGACCACCGGCGACCCGCCAGGGCTCGCCGGCCGGGTGCAGGCCCGTGGCGTCCGGCGAGCGGGCCAGGGACAGCACCACGAGGGCCGACGCGTCCCACGGCATGTCGGGGTGATCCCAGGCCACCACGGCCAGGCGCGTTCCCTCCGGGTCCACGGTCGGGGCCCCGTAGAAATCATGGCCCTCGAGCAGGGTGGACTCGCTGGGCATGGCACCGCGGGTCGACAGGGCGACCACGCGGCGTGTCGGGCGGGGCGCATCGGCGCGGTGCACCTCCCGCACGGCCAGGACCCAGTCCCCGTCCGGCGTGGCGCACAGCCCTCCGTGATTGTGGGTCTCGCCCTCGGGCGGGGGGCCGGTGAGGGGCCGCCGGCGGGCCGGTTCGCCCGGGCCGGGTCCGCCGGGGCCGTCACAGAACCACACCCGCTGATCGGCGTGCTCGACGAAGGCGAACGCTCCCCGCGACCGCCTCGGCACGAGGCACATGGCGCCCCCGCCGTACTCGTGGACGCGGCTGCGGATGCTCACGCCCTCGGGCGAGTGGTCGGCCAACCCGTCCGCATCGGCCCGCACCATGGCCACGCGACCGGACTCGGCCGGGCGTGACTCGAGCCAATAGAGGGCGTCGCCGTCGGAACAGAGCTCGGACAGCGAGACTTTCGCCCGAGCAACGTCGGTCGGCGCGAGCGGTGAGTCCCAGTGCCCGTAACCTGTCGTCGTGGCCACGGTCCGAACGTACCCGGCGCAACGGCGTGCGCACGAGGGGGACGACGACGCCCTCTACAGTGAGCCGGTGCGGTTCCCCGCCTACGTGCTCTCGAAAGCGGGCGCGGTCATCCGGCCGGCCGTGGTCCAGCTCGAGGACTCCGACCTTCCGGCCGGCGACGTGCTCGTCCGGGTCGAGTGGTCCGCCATCAACTTCAAGGACGCCATGGTGACCCGGCCGGGGAACCGGGTCGCCCGGGGGTTCCCGCTCGTCCCGGGGGTGGAGCTGGCCGGCACCGTGGAGGAGAGCTCGAGCCCCGAATTCGCCCCGGGCCAGCGGGTCCTCGCCCAGGGCTACGACCTGGGCGTCGCCCACCACGGCGGGTTCGCCGCCTACGCACGGGTCCCGGCGGAGTGGGTCGTCCCGCTGCCGGACGGCGTGAGCTGTCGTCACGCCGCCGTCATCGGGCTAGCGGGCTTCACCGCACTGTTGTCGCTGCGCCGCCTCGTGCAGCACGGGACCACACCCGAGGACGGGCCCATCCTGGTGACGGGAGCTTCCGGCGGCGTGGGCAGTGCCGCGGTGGCGCTCGTGTCCAAAGCCGGTTTCGAGGTCGTGGCCTCGTCGGGCAAGACGGCCGAGCACGACTATCTCAAGAGCCTGGGTGCGACGCGAGTCGTCGGGCGGCAATTCACCGAGGACGACGGCCGCACCTTGGGGCCACAGCTCTGGGGCGGCGTGGTCGACTGTGTCGGCGGCACGGCACTCGCCGAGGCACTACGCACGGTGCGCTACGGCGGCGCCGTGGCGGCGAGCGGGCTCACGGGAGGCAACGACCTGGCCACCACGGTGTACCCCTTCATCGTGCGTGGTGTCGCGCTCCTGGGCATCGACACGGTGGCGACGCCGATCGCGGAGCGACGAGCCCTGTGGGCGGACATGGCCGGGGCGTTCCCGCTCGAGCACTGCGAGGAGATGGTGAACGAGGAGATCGGCCTCGACGGACTGACGGTGGCGCTCGACCGGGTGCTCGACGCCGCCGTGCGGGGGCGGATCCTGGTCGCACCGGGACGGTAATGGCGCCGCCCGGGCGCCCGGGCCCAGCTGCTCGCTGAGCGTCAGGAGGGGGCGTAGACGGGCGAGACCCGGATCGTGCCCGTGTTGCAGGGGTCGATCGCCAGCGGGAACAGCGCCGAGCTGGTCGTGGCGCCGGGCAGCGTCACGGCGGCCGTCTCGGAAGTGGCACAACTGGTCTCGGCCCCCACGGGCACGTCGGAGAACTGGTAGGCGAACTGCGCGGTGGACGACGGTGCGACCGCGACCGCGGACGGAGGCGCGTCGGCCGGGGGCGACAGGTTGACGGACAGCCCGTTCACCATGGTCACGGTCAGCGGCGCCGAGCTCCCCGAGTACAGGGCCACCTTTGGGTAGCCGTTGGTGGTGCACGAGGTCGTCCCCGTGTTGGTGACGGTGATGACCCCCGTGATGGTGCCCGCCGCTCCCTGTGAGCCGCTCGCCGCCGCCGTGATGTGGTTGCAGGCGGTCGATGCCGCGGCGGACGTGGTGGTGGTCGTCGACGCCGACGTCGTCGAGGTCGTGGTGGACGACGTCGTCGTCGCGCTGGCGTGCGTGGTCGTCGTGGCGTGCGCGGGCGTCTTCGGGGTGCTGCTGCACGCGGCGAGAACGACGCCGGCGCACGCCACGAGGGCGAGCGCCCAGCGGGACGGCGTCACCCTTCGAAGTCCTCCGGGCGCACGGAATCGAGGAACTGGCGGAACTGTCCGACGAGCTCGTCCGGCGTGTCCTCCTCGTCATCCTCGGCGTCGAGGGCCAGGATGATCCCCTCGGACTCCATCAGCTCGTCGGAGACGAAGAGCGGCGTCTCGGTGCGCACGGCGACGGCCACCGCGTCCGAGGGCCGACTCGACACGATCGTCCGTTCCTCCCCACGCACGAGGTGCATCTCGGCGTAGTACGTCGAGGAGCGGAGCTCGGTGATGATCACGCGCTCCACGCTGATGTCAAGGGCACCGAGCATGTCCTTCATCAGGTCGTGCGTGAGCGGCCGGGGCATCGTGACGCCCTGCAGGGCGTAGGCGATCGCCGTTGCCTCCGGGCTCCCGATGAAGATCGGCAGCGTGCGCCCCTCGCCCTCGGTCTCCTGCAGGAGGAGGACCGGGGTGTTCGATTGCAGGTCCACCCTGACCGCTCGGAGTAGCACACGGACCATGTCAGAAATGTAGCGCCGGATCCCGGCCCTGCGTCACCCCCCCAGGTGTCGCCGGAGCGCCAGCCGGAGCAGGGTGGCCCGCAACGATTGCCCGAGGGCCGCCAGCTGCTCGGCTCCGTCCAGGGCCCGTTGGCGGGACTCGGGGTTCCGCTGGCGCAGCAGCGGGATCACCACCTGCTCGATCAGCCCCATTTCGCGGTCGACCGCGTTCCGGTAGAGGCGCAGGTGGCGCGGCTCGATCCCGAAGGCTCCGAACGCCGCAGCCAGGTTGGCGACGGTGAGGGCGTCCTCGTCGTAGGTCGGGATGCCCGCCACCATGACCGACTCGATGAGACCGAACCCCTCCAACCCCGCCACCTCCTCGGGAGGCAGGCCGCTCGCCGCGCACAATTCGTCTGCCGTCAGGCTCGCACCGGTCACCATGCCGGTGGTCGCCGCAGCGGCCGGTGCGCGCCCTGCCGCACCGGCAGCGGCCGCGCCCTTCCTCGGCGCGGCCTCCCCGGCGCCCGGCGTGCGGGCACCCGTCGCGACACGATCGGCCCGGCGCGAACCGGAGCTGCCGTTGCCCGGGCCGGTCGCCGCCGCCGCCGCCCGGCCGGCGCTCCGCGGTGCGGGCGACGGGTCCCCCGCCGATGCTCCCGACGTCCCACCGCCAGCACCGCGCTCGGGGACGGTCGGCGCGGGCGCGCGCCCGCGCCCGCTTCCCGGTTCACCCGTCGCGTGCGCACCTTCGGCAGCGTCCCCCTCGGCGACCACCTGCAACCCATGGCGAGCCTGCGTCGTCTCGGGCATTCGGGCCGCGCGGCGCGAGGCGTCGGCCAAGATCCGGGCCATCGCCTCTTCGTCCGCCTTCGTCGGTTGCTCCGTCACGCCGGCGACCCCTCCGCTCGCCGCATGGGCCGGCTTGCCGTTGGGGCCTTCGGCGCCCACGTCGTCGAGGTCGCCGTCGGCCAGGCGGTCCCGGATCACCTTGAGGGGCAAGAAGTGCTCACGCTGCTGGCGCAGGACCCAGCGCAGGCGCTCCACGTCGTGATCGAAGAATTTCCGGTACCCCGAGGGCGAGCGCTCCGGGTTCACCAGGCCCTGGCTCTCCAGGAACCGGATCTTCGAGATGGTGACGTCGGGGAATTCCTCCCGCAGCAGCGTCAGGACGTCACCGATGGAGAGGTACGTGCGGCTGCTCACTCGTTGCCAGCCACCAGGTAGACGAGCTTGAACTTGCCGATCTGCACCTCGTCGCCCGGGGAGAGCTGCACCTCGTCGATCCGTTCCCTGTTCACGTAGGTCCCGTTCAACGAGCCCACGTCCCGGAGGGTGTAGGCGCCGCCGTCGCCCGGCGCGATCTCCACGTGGCGGCGGGACACGGTGATGTCGTCGAGGAAGATGTCGCTCTCGGGATGGCGACCCGCCCGCACGACCTTCTCCCCGAGGAGGTAGCGCGCCCCGACGTTGGGGCCTCGGGTGACCACGAGGACGCCGGCACCGTGCGGGACTTCGACGAGGGTGACGTCGGGGCGCTCCTCCGACGTCTCGGCCTCGTCGGTGGGGTGCAGGGTGATGGTGGCGTCATCGCCGTCGGCGAGCAGTGCATGTCCGCACGAGGAGCAGAAATTGACTCCCTCGGGGTTCCGATGCCCACAGTTGTGACAGAACACGGCGCCCACGGTACCCCACCCCACGGCCCGCTTCCCCTGCCGTCACCGGAGCCCCCAACGCCTGCTCAATCGGTGGTCAGGTCACCGTAGGCGGCTGCATCGAGGAGGCTGCCCGGATCCGCGCCCGCCGCGAGCTCCAGCTCGCAGATCCACCCTTCGCCGTAGGGATCCTGGTTGATCCGTTCCGGCCCTGCGGTCAACGCGTCGTTCACGGCGGTCACCGTGCCCGCGACAGGTGCGTAGATCTCCGAGACCGACTTCGTCGACTCGAGCTCACCCAGCTGCCCGCCGGCCTCCACCTCGCTCCCTACCGCCGGCAGGTCCACGAACACGATGTCGCCCAACGCGTCCTGTGCGTAATCGGTGATGCCGACGCGCACTCGCGTCCCTTCCACGCGCACCCACTCGTGCTCCGGGGAGTAGCGGAGATCCTCGGGGATGTTCATGGGGGGCGACCATACCGGAACGCCGCACCGACACGCAGCTTGCTGCGACCGGGGTCAGGCCAGCATCCCGGTGATGCGGTCGACGTACTCCGCAGCCAGCGCCTCCGACGCCGCCAGGTCGGCCCCCTCGGCCCAGACGTGGGTCACCGGGTCCACGGGATCGGGGACGACCAGGGCCCAGCCCCGATCCGACACCACCTTGATCCCGTCCACCAGCACCAGGTCGGCGCCCTGCTCGGCGAGCTGCTCCATCAGGGTGCGCATGAGCAGGCCTTTCTGCTCGAGCGGCGTCGCCATCTCCTCGTGGAGCACGGGCATGGGCGGCGTGGCGTCGACGATCTCCGCGATGGACGTCGAGCTCTGGCCGAGCAGGGACACGAGCCTGGCCAGGGCCGCGGCGGCGTCGAAGGCGGGCAGGAACGCCGGGAACACGTACCCGCCGCGGCGGTCCGACGCGAACGAGACACCCTCGGACGCGGCGGCCTCCAGGAGCCCGGACGCGGTGAGGGGCGTCAGCGTCAGCGCGACGCCGCGCTCCTCGCACAGGCGCAGCGTGCGGTCGCTCGCGGTCACCGGCAGCGCCACGCGATCGGCGTCCCCCGCGGTCGTCGCCAGCTCGATGAAGACCATCACGGCCTCGTCGTCGCTGAGGACGCGCCCGGTGCCGTCGATGAGCGTGAGGCGTTCGCCGCCGGCGTCGATCACCGCCCCGAGGTCGGCCCCCGAGGTCCGCACGGCGTCGGCCACTCGCGCCTGGGTCACGATGCGGTCGACCGCGATCATGGCCGGCGTCTGCGCGTAGGGGTTGATGCTGAGGACGTCCGCCCGCACCTTCGAGAGAAGGTTGGGCATGACGAAGCTCGCCGCGCCGTAGGACAGGTCGAGCACGAGCTTGATCTCCCGGCCGACGTCGCGGCGCAGCCCGAGCGCCTCGACGACGTCGGCCGTGTACAGCTCGACCGTCCGGGGCGAGAAGTCGATGTCGCCGATCTCCCCCGCCGTCACGCGGCGGAATTCCTCGCGGTGGTACATGCGCTCGACCCGCCGCCGGTCGCTCTCTGAGAGGTCTATGCCGCGGTCGTCGAAGAAGCCGATCACCACCTGTTGCGGGTCCTCGGGACTGAGGCGGACGGTGATCCCGGCCCGGGTACCGCGCCGGCGCACGTGGTGGCGCGTCACCGGCACCGTCGCCAGCTCGAGGTCGGTGACGTTGACCCCGACGGAATTGCACCCGACCATCAGGGCGCGCTTGAGGACCCGGGCCACCCGGCTGGTGTCACGGGAGGCGGTGATGTAGGAGCCTTTCTCGAAGCCCGAGGCCCATGCCTTGGCCAGCCGGACGGCCAACTCGGGGCTGATGTCGACGTTGGCGATGCCCTGCACCCCCTCGGGCCCGAAGAGGGTGCGCACCCCTCCCGACTCCCACACGATGGACGCGTTGACCTGGGCCCCGGCCTCCACGACCTTGGACGGGTAGACCTTGACGTCACCGCGCACCTCCGCGTGGGCGCCGATCAGGCACCAATCGCCGAGGACCGCCCCCGGCTCGACCCGCGCACCGACCCGCAGGTCGCAGGAGCGGCCCAGCACGGCCCCCTCCACCCTCGTGGAGGGACCCAGGTACGAGTTCTCGGCGATCACCGACCGCTGGATCTCGGCCCGCTCCGCCACCTGGGTGTTGGCACCGATCGTGGTGTACGCGCCCAGGATGGCGTCGCGGTCGACGGTGCAGTTCTCCCCGATGAAGGACGGCGCGTCGATCCGGACGCTCGGGTCGATCGACGAGTCCCTGCCGACCCAGACACCCGGCCGCAGCTCGAAGCCGGACACGTCGACCTGGACCTTGCCGTCGAGGATGTCCTCGTGGGCCTTGAGGTAGGCCGCCGTCGTGCCGACGTCCTCCCAGTAGCCGTCGGCCACGTAGCCGTAGAGCGGGTTGCCGGCCTCGAGGGCGGCCGGGAACACCTCGCTCGAGAAGTCCACCGCCCGCCCCTCCGGGATCAGGTCGAAGATCGCGGGCTCGAGCACGTAGATGCCCGTGTTGATCGTGTCGCTGAACACCTGGCCCCAGCCGGGCTTCTCCAGGAAGCGCTCGATCGTCCCGTCCTCACGCGTGATGACGATCCCGAACTCGAGCGGGTTCTCCACCGCACACAGTGCGATGGTCGCCAGCGCCTGGCTCTTCTCGTGGAACGCGATCACCGACGTGAGGTCGATGTCGGTCAGGACGTCGCCCGAGATCACGAGGAAACGCTCGGTCAGCTGCTCACGCGCGTTGCGCACCGAGCCTGCCGTGCCGAGCGGCGACTCCTCGGTGGCGTAGGCCATGCGCACGCCCAGCTCGCTCCCGTCCCCGAAGTAGCTGCGGATGGCGTTGGGCAGGAAGGCCACCGTGACGACGATCTCGGTAATGCCGTGGTGCCGCAGCAGCGACACGATGTGCTCCAGCATGGGCCGCCCCACGAGCGGCAGCATCGGCTTGGGCAGGTTCGACGTCTGCGGGCGCAGTCGGGTGCCCTCTCCGCCGGCCATGATGACGGCCTTCACACCGCGCTCCTCCGTGCGGCCCGGCCGTCGCGGAGGGCACGTCGGGCCGGTCCGACGTAGCTCCCCGCGGCCCACCACGCCAGCGCGAGGCCGATCAGGCCGGTCACCCAGGCGATCGCCCTGATCGGCTCCTGCCACGACGCGGTGCCGTCGCCGAGGAGGAAGGTCGGATAGGCGAACATCAAGCCGAACGTGCCCGCCTTGCCCACCCACAGCACGTCGATACGCGCCGCGCCCATGGCGGCCAACAGCACCACCATGGCCGACACGAGCACCTCGCGGGCGATCGTGGCGATGCCGAACCAGAGCGGCACCGCGCCGTAGACCATGATGGAGATCACGGCCGTGCCCACCAGCACGCGGTCCGCCGTCGGGTCGAGCACCTTGCCGAACGTGGACACCTGGCCGTACCGGCGCGCCACGTAGCCGTCCACCCAGTCGGTCGCGCCGAGCACGGCCAGCAGCACCGCGGCGGCCGTCTGGCGGTGCAACCCGAAGAGCAGCCACAAGAAGATCGGGATGCAGAGCAAGCGCACCAGGGTGATGACGTTGGGCGCGGTGAGGATCCGGTCCAACCCGTCGTCGTCCACGCACCGAGTCTAGGGAGTGCCCCCGCGACGGGCCCGTCCGGTGTGTGCCAGAGTGGGCGCGATGCCTCGCTTCGAGCCGTTCCGGGGACTGCGCTACCGGCCCGAGGTCGCGCCCATCGCCCAGGTCATCGCCCCTCCCTACGACGTCATCTCGTCGACCGAGCGGGTGCACCTCGCCTCCCGGCACCAGGCCAACGCCGTCCTCGTCGAATTGCCCGAGGCGGACCTCACCGCCGGGCGCGACCGCTACGCCGTGGCGACCGATCTCTTCACCCGTTGGCAGGCCGAGCGGATCATCGGTGTCGAGGCCGAGCCCAGTCTGTACCCCTATCGCATGACCGACACCGCGGGCCGCACCACCACGGGCGTGATCGGGGCGCTCGGCCTGGCCGAGCCGGGCGAGGAGAGCGACGTCCTCCCCCACGAGCAGACCCTGCCCAAGCCCAAGAGCGACCGGCTGGACCTGCTGCGGGCCACGCGGGCCAACCTGTCGCCGATCTGGGGCCTCTCCATGTCCGCCGGGGTCACCGCGACCTTCGACCCCACGGACGACGAGCCGGTGGCCGACGCCTACGACGACGACGGCGTGCGCCATCAGCTCTGGGTGCTCAGTGATCCCGACGCCGTGGCCGCCGTCGGCGCCGCCGTGGGCGGGGCGCCCGTCGTGCTGGCCGACGGGCACCACCGCTACGAGACGGCCCGCACGTACCAGGCGGAGTGCCGCCAGGCCAACGGCGGACGGCCCGGCCCCCACGACCTCGTCATGGCGCTGGTGGTCGAGCTCTCCGAGGACCAGCTCGCGGTGGGTGCGATCCACCGGACGATCAGCGGGCTGCCGGACGGTTTCGACCTCGTCGGGGCGCTCTCGGAGTGGTTCGACGTCGTCCGCGCCGGTGCAGCCGACGCCCGCACGCTCGGGGCCCTGGCCGACTCGAGCTCGCTGGCGCTGGTGACGGGGGGCCGGGCCTATCTCCTGCTCCCCCACGCCGAGGTGCACGAGCGGGTGGGCAACGACCTCGACTCCAGTCTCATCGCCGGTGTGCTCGAGGGCCTGCCACCGCACGAGGTCATGCACCGCCACAGCGTCACCGAGGCGATGGAGGCCCTCCAGGGCGGCGAGGGCCAGGCCGCGTTCCTGCTCCGCCCCGTCACGGTCAAGCAGATTGAGGAGTGGGCCAACGAGCGCCGGCGCATGCCGCCCAAGACCACCTACTTCAGCCCCAAGCCGCGGACCGGCATGGTGTTCCGGTCCCTGGACATCGCCTGACATGCCCGCCATGCACGACTCGGTGACCGTCCACATGGAGGCCCCGCCCGAGCGCATCTGGGACCTCGTGAGCGACGTCACCCGCATCGGGAGCTACAGCCCCGAGACCTTCGAGGCGGAATGGGTCGACGGCGCCACCGGCCCCGCGGTGGGGGCCAAGTTCCGCGGGCACGTGAAGCGCAACGGGATCGGGCCGGTGTACTGGACGACCTGCACCGTCTCGGAGTGCGAGCCTGGCCGGGCGTTCGCCTTCGGCGTGGGCGCGAGCGACAAGCCGCTCAACGTGTGGCGCTACGAGGTCACGCCGGCGCCCGGCGGGGCCGACGTCACCGAGTCCTTCAGCCTCTCGCCCATCATGGGCCTCCGGCTCTACTGGGCGCTGTGGGGGTGGTCCCGCGGCAAGGTCAACCGCAAGGGGATGCGGACGACGCTCGAGCGGATCAAGGCCGAAGTGGAGCGGCGCGACGTCGCCTGAGGCTGCGGCGACCGCGTCCGAAGACCGTGGACACGGCGGTGACGACCGCGGCAGCATCCGTGACGTGGACCTGACCGCGGAGGGCTGGCGTCCGGACCCCTTCGGCCGTCACGAGGAGCGGTGGATGTCCGCCGGGACCCCCACGGAGCTGGTGCGCGACGGGAGGCGGGAGGGGCGCGACCCGCCGACGGCGTCACCCCCGTCCGGGCCCGGGCCCGGGCCGGGGCCGGAACCACCGCACTGGATCGACGTCGACCACCTGCTCGCCCGGCTCCCCCCACCCTCACGTTTTCCGGTGCCCGCACCCGCGCCGCTCCCACGCTGGCGGATCGTCCTCGCCGTGGCGCTGACCGGTGGCTCCGCGTTCGTCACGCTCGCGTTCGTCTTCGCCCACCCGTGGACCACGCCGCCGCCCTTGCCGCGTGACGAGGTCGTCGGTCAGGTCGAATCGGTCCTGGGGCAGACCTACATCGTCTCCTACACCGTCCCGAACGACCCCGGCTTTTCCGGAATTGTCTCCGGGACCTCCCCCAATGCCTCCGTCGGCCGGGACGTGGTCGTGCGTTACGACGTGACCAGTCCGATCGACGCCACCGTGGTGTCGCTCACGGCGCCGCATCACCGGCCGAACGGCGTCTTCGGCTGGGTCGCGGTGTCAAGCCTCTGGGCGGTCATCCTGGGGTCCGACGCCTTGGTCCTCCAGCGCCGTTGGCGGCGTGTGCAAGAGGAGGAGCAGAGCACCGACTACCGCGACGACGGGTGGGCCGGGAGCTCCAACAGCGCATAGGGCCGGACGCGGGACGACGTCGACCCGCGCCCGCGCCGGGGCGGGTGCGGGTGCGGGTGAGGATGAGGATGAGGATGGGTCAGTCGACCGTCCAGCTCGATCCCGAGCGGAGCAGCGCCGCCACGTCACCCAGCCCGCGCCTGGCCTGGGCGTCGGTGATCTGCTCGGACATCTGGCTCCCGTACTCGGGTCGCTCGACGGCGCGGAACACGCCGATGGGCGTCGGCTCGTAGGGACCGTTGGCCAGCCGCGACAAGCGGAAGGCAAACCCGGGGTCCGGGCGCGCCTCGTCGTGCACCAACACCGCGTCCAGGCCGACGTCGGCGACGGCCACGACCTCGAGCTTCCCGTCGGGCCGCTGCACGACACCACGTTCGGACCCCTCAGGCCCGAAGACGATCGGCTGACCGTGTCGAAGCGGGATCAGCATGCTGGTCCGGGCGTCCTTTGCGGTGATCTTCTCGAAGGCACCGTCGTTGAACACGTTGCAGTTCTGCAGCACCTCGACGAACGCCGCGCCCTGGTGCTCGTGGGCCCGGCGGAAGGTCTCCTGCATGTGGGCCCGGTCCATGTCGTGGGTGCGAGCCACGAACGTCGCCTCTGCCCCGAGGGCCAGCGAGACCGGGTTGAAGGGCGTGTCCACCGACCCGAAGGGCGTCGACTTGGTGACCTTGGCCACTTCGGAGGTGGGCGAGTACTGCCCCTTGGTCAGGCCGTAGATCTGGTTGTTGAACATGATGATGTTCAGGCGCACGTTGCGGCGCAGTGCGTGGATCAGGTGGTTGCCGCCGATCGACAGGGCGTCGCCGTCCCCCGAGATCACCCACACGTCGAGGTCCGGACGAGTGGTCGCCAGGCCCGTCGCGATGGCGGGGGCACGGCCGTGGATCGAGTGCATGCCGTAGGTGTTCATGTAGTACGGGAAGCGCGCGGCGCACCCGATGCCGGAGAGGAACACCGTGTTCTCTCGGCGCACACCGAGGTCGGGCATGAGCATCTGGACGGCAGCCAGGATCGAGTAGTCACCGCAACCCGGGCACCAGCGCACCTCCTGGTCGCTGCTCCAGTCCTTGCGGGTGGTCACGGGGACGGCGGTGGCGGTGGCCCCGCTTCCCGAGCCGTTGGAACCGTTCGTGACGCCGTTGGGCTCGCTCATGACTTTCCTCCGAGCAGCGCGGTGATGGCTGCTTCGATCTCTCCGACGCGGAACGGTACGCCTTGCATCTTCGACATGGTCTGCGCGTCGACCAGGTACTCCGCCCGGAGCACCCGGCTGAGCTGGCCCAGGTTGATCTCGGGCACCAGGATCTGGGCGTAGCCCTGCAACACCTCGCCCAGGTTGGCCGGCAGCGGGTTCAGGTGACGCAGGTGGACGTGGGCGGCCTTCATGCCGCGGGCACGCACGCGCTTCACGCCCGCCAACACCGCGGCGTAGGTCGAGCCCCAGCTCACGAGGAGCAGCTGCGCGTCCCCACTCTCGTCGTTGACCTCGGCGAGGGGGATGTCCGCCGCGATGCCGGCGATCTTGTCGCGCCGCAGGTGGACCATGCGCTCGTGGTTGACGCCCTCGTAGGAGACGTTGCCGCTGCCATCCTCCTTCTCGAGCCCGCCGATGCGGTGCTCGAGGCCGGGGACGCCCGGCGGCGCCCACGGCCGCGCCAGTGTCTCGGGGTCGCGAATGTAGGGCCAGAAGTCCGGGGTGCCCTGGTCGTCGGTGTGGTTCGGCTCGGACGCGAAGGCCGGGTCGATGGGCTCGAGCGCGTCCAGGTCGGGCAGGCGCCAGGGCTCCGCTCCGTTGGCCAGGTACCCGTCCGAGAGGACGATGACCGGCGTGCGGTACTTGACGGCCAGCCGGGTCGCCTCGATCGCGATCGCGAAGCAGTCGCTCGGGGTCTGCGGGGCGAGGATCGGCAGCGGCGCCTCACCATGCCGCCCATAGAGCGCGTGGAGGAGGTCCGCCTGCTCGGTCTTGGTGGGCAGCCCGGTCGAAGGACCGCCCCGCTGGACGTCGACGACGATCAGCGGCAGCTCGAGATTGATGGCCAGCCCCAGCGTCTCGGACTTGAGGTCGAGCCCGGGCCCGCTCGTCGTGGTCACGCCCAGCGCACCACCGAAGGACGCGCCCAGCGCGGCGCCGATCCCGGCGATCTCGTCTTCGGCCTGGAAGGTGCGGACGCCGAACTCCTTACGCCGGCTGAGCTCGTGCAGGATGTCCGAGGCAGGCGTGATCGGGTAGCTCCCCAAGAACAGCGGCAGCCCGGCCAGCCGGGTCGCCGTGACGAGGCCCCAAGCCAGCGCCTGGTTCCCCGTGACCTGGACGTACTCGCCCTTTTCGAAGGTGGCCGGCTTGACCTCATAGTTGGACTCGAACAGCTCGGCTGTCTCGCCGAAGTCGAACCCGGCCCGGAAAGCCCGGGTGTTGGCGTCCACGACCTGCGGCTTCGAGCCGAAGCGCTCCGAGATCCACTCGATCGTGGGCTCGATCGGACGCGTGTAGAGCCAGCTGATCAGGCCCAGCGCGAAGAAGTTCTTCGAGCGCTCCGCGTCACGAGGCTTGACCCCGGCCTCCTTGCACACCTCCTGGGTGATGGAGGTCATCGGCACCTCGTAGACCGTGTAGGCGGCGAGGGAGCCGTCGGTCAGGGGGTTCGCCTCGTAGCCGGCCTTGGCCAGGTCCCGCTCTTCGAACGAGTCGCTGTTGACGATGAGGACCGTTCCCTTGGCCATGAGGTCGATGTTCGCCTTCAGGGCGGCCGGGTTCATGGCCACCAGCACGTTGGGCGAGTCGCCCGGGGTGAGGATGTCGTGGTCCGAGATGTGCACCTGGAAGGCCGAGACGCCGTTGACGGTGCCGGCGGGTGCCCGGATCTCGGCCGGGAAGTCCGGGAAGGTGGACAGGTCGTTGCCCAGCAGGGCGCTGCTCGTCGTGAAGCGGTCGCCGGTGAGCTGCATCCCGTCACCCGAGTCGCCGGCGAAGCGCACGATGACCTGGTCCAACTGCTCTGTCGCGTGCTGCGTTCCCGATGCCACGGGCTGCCTCGTCTCATGTCAAGGACGTCCGAGAGTCCTGGCTCACTGCTGCGGGCCTTCTCGCACCCCCGCCAGCACGGCGCGCGGCACTCTCCGTCCGAATTGCTCGTTCGGCTCAATGCTACTCCCGGGCCGCAGGGTGCCCCCTCCACCCTGGTGGGGATGCCGCTGCCCGCCGGGTCTGCCCTCCGGACCCGTCCCGGCGGAACCGACGAGGCGGCCCGGCCGGGCTCAGGCGATCGTGACCTCGTCGCTGAGGTAGACGTCCTGGATGGAATGGATGAGCGCCGCGCCCTCGTCCATGGGGCGCTGGAAGGCCTTGCGGCCGACGATCAGGCCCATGCCGCCGGCGCGCTTGTTGATGACGGCCGTGCGGACCGCTTGGGCCAGGTCGCTGTCGCCCTTGGACTCGCCGCCGGAGTTGATGAGGCCGATGCGCCCTGCGTAGCAGTTGACGACCTGCCAGCGGGTGAGGTCGATCGGGTTGTCGGTCGTGAGCTCGTCGTAGACGAGCGGGTCGGTCCGCCCGAAGCCGATGGCCGTGTAGCCGCCGTTGTTCTCGGGCTGCTTCTGCTTGATGATGTCGGCCTCGATCGTCACGCCCATGTGGTTGGCCTGCCCGGTCAGGTCGGCCGAGACCTCGTAGTTGACGCCGTCCTTCTTGAAGGCCGGGTTGCGCAGGTAACACCACAGCACGGTGAACATCCCGAGCCGGTGCGCCTCGGCGAAGGCCTCGGCGACCTGCTGCAGCTCACGGTCCATGTCGTCGGAGCCGAAGTAGATGGTGGCGCCCACGCCCATGGCGCCGAGGTCGGAGGCCTGGCGGACCGAGCCGAACATGATCTGGTCGTACGTGTCGGGCACGTGGAGGAACGCATTGTGGTTGAGCTTCACGATGAAGGGGATGTGGTGCACGTAGCGCCGTGAGGCCAGGCCGAGTGTGCCGAGCGTCGTGGCGACGGCGTTGCACTCGCCCGCGAGCGCCAGCTCCACCAGGTTGAGCGGGTCGAAGTAGGCGGGGTTCTTGGCGAAGCTGGCCGCGGCGGAGTGCTCGATGCCCTGGTCGACCGGGAGGATGGAGACGTATCCGGTGCCGCCGAGGCGCCCGTGGCCGAACAGGGAGCCGAGGTTGCGCAGGACGGTCGGGCTGCGGTCGCTGTCGGTGAAGACGCGGCTCAGGTAGTCGGGGCCCGGGAGGGTGAGGTTCTCCGCCGGGAAGGCCTTGGCGGTATAGCCGAGGAGGGCGTCCGCGTCGTCGCCGAGGAGCGAGTGGAGATCGAGGCTCGTGCTCATGGGGCCAGCCTACCGGAGGGCCCGCGGGTGCCCCGGTGAGGTGGCGGGGGTGTCGGGGCATCGTGGGCCGTGGTGCGCGCGGCCCGTCACGCCGTCGTCACACGACCGACACGCCGCCACCCGCGGGCGGATCGGCGCTGGTGGACGTGGGGTTGCGCCCCTCGTTCGACGCGTCGAGGAAATTCGTCGCGCATGACGTCTTTCGCGAGGGACGGACCCATACGCTGTGAGGCATCGGATCGCGAGTTGGCGACGTCTTGAGCGAGCGGAGTCCATGAACGTTCTCGAGTCCAGGGCCGGCCGGCCGTTGCGTCTGCGCCCGTGGGTCCTCCTGGTGGGAGCCGCCGTTCTCGTCGCGGCCGTGCTCTACCTCGCGACCGGCTCGTCCCCGCCGAAGCACCCGGGCTCGGCCAGCGCGGAGAGCGGCGGCTCCGGCTCTGGCTCGGGCGCGACGTCCGCGAACAGGTTCCGCCTCGTGGCGACCAACCCTGCGCCCGGTGCGCAGGACGTGCCGACCAACACCACGATCTCGGTCACGTTCTCCGGCCCGGTCTCGCTGCGCACGACGGCGCCGCAGCTGACGCCCGAGATCGGGGGCAGGTGGGTCCAGACGAACGCCACCACCCTCTCCTACGCGCTCGACTCCCCCCTCATCCCCTCTTCGCGGGAGGTCCTGACCATCCCGGGCGGGTCGTCGGGTGTGCGCGGCACCAGCGGCGCGGTCCTGGCGGCGTCGCACACGGTGACGTTCGACGTCGCCGCCGGCGACACCCAGCGCCTGCAGCAGCTGCTGGCGGGCCTCAACTTCCTGCCGGTCAGCTTCGCGCCGACCGGCCCCGCGCCGACCCGGGCGAACCTGGCCCAGGACCAGGCCGGGTCGTTCTCGTGGCGCTGGCCCGGCCTGCCCAGCGACCTCACCTCGCAGTGGACGCAGGGATCGGAGAACATGATCACGAAGGCGGCGGTCGAGGCCTTCGAGACCCAGAACGGGCTCGGGGTGGACGGGATCGCCGGGCCGGCCGTGTGGACCTCCCTGATCAACGACACGATCAACGGCAGGACAAACGCCACACCGTGGGTCTACGTCCTGGTCAACAAGGCGGTGCCGCAGAACCTGACGCTGTGGAACAACGGAACGGCGCAGTACGTGGGCATCCCCGTCAACACGGGCGCTCCCGGTGCCGACACGGTCGACGGCACCTACGCCGTGTTCGAGCACGTGCGCTACTCGGAGATGAAGGGCACCAACCCCGACGGGAGCCACTACGACGACCCCAACGTGCCCTACGCCAGCTACTTCAACGGCGGCGACGCCCTCCACGGCTTCATCCGGGCCACCTACGGGTCGCCCCAGAGCAACGGCTGCGTCGAGATGAGCTACGCCGACGCCGCGCTCGTGTGGCCCCTCACGCCGATCGGCACGCTGGTCACCGTCATCGGCCCCGACTTCGGCACGGCGCCGCCTTCGACCACCACGTCCACGGCGCCGACGACAACGACGACCGCGCCGCCGGCGACCACGACCACCACCGCTCCCCCGGCGCCGGCTCCGACGACCACGTCGACGACCGCCGCTGGCTGAGCCCGCGCGTCACCCGGGTCAGCCGCGGGTCACGCGGTCGGCCGGCCTCGGCGAGCCTCGGGGCCGACCTTCGTCGACTTTGGCCTGGGCTTGGCCCTGGGTCGCGGTCGGCGCTCGGGGCCGAGACCGCGGAGCCGCTCGGCCACGTCGTAGGCCTCGGGGTCCGCCCGCAGCAGCCGCTCGAAGTACTCCCGCGCCCGGGGCACATCGCTGGCCCGCTCGTACAGGTCGGCCAGGAGGTACCACTGCCGGAGGTGGCGGTCAGAGGGGTTCCGCAGCGCCTTGGTGGCACCGGCGGTCGCCAGCATCGCGATGGCGCCGTTGAGGTCGCCCGTGTCGGCCAGCGACGCCGAGGCCACGATGCGCCCTTCGGCCAGCACGTCGGGATCGGGCGAGCTGTGGCGGAGCTCGCTCCAGAGCTCGGCCACCTTCTTCGGCTTGTGCAGCGCCCGCTGGCAGTCCATCAGGAGCGGCATGTGCTCGGTCGAGTCGCTCAGCGCGCCGAACGCGTTCAGGTGGCGCATCGCCTCACGCCAGCGTCCGCTCCGGTAGGCGGCCAGCCCCGCGAGCTCACGCACGGCGGCCACGCCCGGCGTCTCGTCGGCGACGGGCTTGATGGCCCGCAGCGCATCTTGGAAGCGCCCACGCTCGTAGGCGCCGTACGCCGACTCGGCCCGCTCGACCAGCCGCTCGCGGTGCTGCGCGGTCGCCACGTCGGCGGCGTTGCGGATGTCGGCTGCGATCTCGGGCGGGAGGGGGCGGCGCGTCGACAGGGCGGCGATGGCCTCGGCGGCCGTGGCCGTCTGCCTCGTGCCTCGTGCCGGCGGCGACCCTGCGGGCGTCGTGCCCCGGCGGCCCCTGCCGCGGGACGGTCCCGCGTCCTCCCATTCGCCCCGGGCGCCGTCGTCGCGGACCCAGGCGGCCTGGCTTCCCGGCTGCGGCGTGCCGCGGCGGCGCTCGCGCTCGTCCATCGGGCGCGCCTCTGCATCGTTGTCCCGGCGAGTGACCTCCCGGGCGCCCCGGCGGGCGACGTTGCCCCACTTCTTGGCCTGCCTCGGCAGCGGTTGTTCGTCGTCACGCGGCCCTCGGTGGGTGTCGGCGCCGCGCTGGCCGCCGGCGCTCCTCGGTGCGGGACGGGCCGATGACGCCGTCCCTCTCCCGGCCCCCCGTGCGGGCCGGCCCGCCGCTGCGCTGCCCGATCGCGCTGTCCCCGCCCGTGGGGCGGCGCTGCGTGGGTCGGCGCTGCGTGGGGCGGCGCTGCGTGGGGCGGCGCTGCGTGACCCCCCGGGACGCCCCGAGCCGGTCGTGCGCGGTCCCGAGGCCCGCTTCGGCTCCCCTGCGCCGGGTGCCCTCCGCTTGCCGCCGGCGGTCCCGCCCGTCTCCCCACGCCGGGCGGCCCCACCGCCCGACTGTCCTGAAGGCCGTCCCCGACTGCCGCCCGATGTCGACCCTCGCCCGCCGGCGCCACTCCCACGGCCGGCACCTCCTGAACCGCCGGAGCCCGCTCCACGCCCGCTCGAGGTCCCGGGGCGAGCGGGCCGAACAGCCCGAGCGGGCCGGGCCGGGCGCGCCGACGGGGCGCGACGATTCGGCCGGGGGGAATTCGGAGGCATCGGTCGATTCTACGTGCCGGCTGCGTCGTTCCCCGGGCGTCGCAGGCGCACGCACACCGCACGCCCCCCGACTTGGCCCGAAGACGACGAAAGCCCCCTCGAGCCGGAGCTCCGAGGGGGCTTTTCGTCATCAGAAATCCCGGCGACGACCTACTCTCCCAGGGGGCCTCCCCCCAAGTACCATCGGCGCGGGCGGGCTTAACTGCCGTGTTCGGAATGGGAACGGGTGTTTCCCCGCCGCCATGGCCACCGGAAACCTTGCGCTCGGCGGCTCACCGACCCCTCGACGGGTGGGAGCGACGCCTGGCTGCGATAGCGCAGCCCCTGAGCGTTCCAAAGCGAGCACGAGCACGAAGATGCCTCCAAGCCCTCGGCCGATTAGTACCGGTCGGCTGAATGCATTGCTGCACTTACACCTCCGGCCTATCAACGTGGTCGTCTAGCCACGGGCCTTACCAGGTTAACCCTGTGGGAGATTTCATCTCGAAACGGGCTTCGCACTTAGATGCTTTCAGCGCTTATCCCACCCGTAGGTCGCAAACCAGCCGTGCCCTTGGCAGGACAACTGGCACACGAGAGCTACGTCCGTCCCGGTCCTCTCGTACTAGGGACAGCCTTTCTCAAATCTCCTACGGCTGCATCGGATAGGGACCGAACTGTCTCACGACGTTCTAAACCCAGCTCGCGTACCGCTTTAATGGGCGAACAGCCCAACCCTTGGGACCGGCTTCAGCCCCAGGATGCGACGAGCCGACATCGAGGTGCCAAACCTTCCCGTCGATATGGACTCTTGGGGAAGATGAGCCTGTTATCCCCGGGGTACCTTTTATCCGTTGAGCAACGGCGCTTCCACAAGCAACCGCTGGATCACTATGCCCTGCTTTCGCACCTGCTCGACTTGTAGGTCTCGCAGTCAAGCTCCCTTTTGCCATTGCACTCGACAGCTGATTGCCAACCAGCCTGAGGGAACCTTTGGGCGCCTCCGTTACATTTTAGGAGGCGACCGCCCCAGTCAAACTACCCACCTGACGCTGTTCCTGATCCGGATCACGGACCGAGGTTAGAGTCCCGGCACTAAAAGGGTGGTATTTCAAGGTTGACTCCACACTGGCTGGCGCCAATGCTTCAAAGTCTCCCACCTATCCTACACAAATAGTACCAAAACTCAACATCAAGCTGTAGTAAAGGTCCACGGGGTCTTTCCGTCCTGATGCAGCTAACGAGCATCTTTACTCGTACTTCAATTTCGCCGGGTCTGTGGTTGAGACAGTAGGAAAGTCGTTACGCCATTCGTGCAGGTCGGAACTTACCCGACAAGGAATTTCGCTTGTTCTGTTACAACCAATCACTCAAAACAACTTGAATGATTAGCGGACCGGTCGTTTCCGCCGATCTCCCTACGTCGCCGTAGGGACCGGACCATAACTTCATCTCACAGGAATTACCTATATGGCCTGTGAGGTGGTCGGCGTTTGGTCTCTGAGGATTCTCAGTACTTCAGATGGCTTTCGATGATTCATCGTCTCCGCGATCTCGGCTATTTCCATCAGGCCGGAGACCGTGAGGTGCTTGCGCTCCTCCATGAGACGAAGCACCGTCCTGAACTTGTCGAAGTTGTCTTTCTTCGACGTTCGAAGCGGGTGCTCTTGGAAGAACGGGACTATCACGTCCCGCAGATCTGCAAACCTTCCCACGTAATACCGGCACATGTCGTCCCGGTGATTGTCGTGTCTCCGATTCACATACACCTTGCCGCATCCGAAGAAGCGTGCAAGGTCTTCCAACACATCACGACTCGACGCTGACTGGACCACCACGAAGGTGGGTTGCACCTGCCAGCGAAGCGCCGTCTTCCGATTTCGGAAAATGGGGCAACTGAAACAGCCTTCCCCATCGACGAAACCGGCAATCCATCCGCAGTACCAGAGTCTTTCCTGCTGATTGTCCGCACCGAACGGATTGTCACTACCCACACACAAACCATAAAAGGCGCTTGTGACATGGATGAGTACCGTCGGATACTCGGAGTTTCCAGCATATGGCCGACTACTCACCGTATCGTCACCGATACGGGGGGCAGCACCCATTTGCACTCTATGGGGTCATTCAACCTTAGGACCGTTATAGTTACGGCCGCCGTTTACCGGGGCTTAGGTTCAGAGCTTCGTCCGAAGACTAACCCTTCCCCGTAACCTTCCGGCACCGGGCAGGCGTCAGAGCGTATACATCGTCTTACGACTTCGCACGCTCCTGTGTTTTTAGTAAACAGTCGCTTTCCCCAATTCTCTGCGGCCCCCTCAGGCATCAGGACGCGAAGTCCATCACCCTATCGAGGCCCTCCTTCTCCCGAAGTTACGGAGGAATTTTGCCGAGTTCCTTAACCACAGTTCTCCCGATCGCCTTGGTATTCTCTACCCGCCCACCTGTGTTGGTTTGGGGTACGGGTACCGTGCCAGCTCGCTAGAAGTTTTTCTAGGCAGCATAGAATCAGTGACTTCGCCTGGAATGGCTCGGCATCGCGTCTCAGGATTACGGGATCCGGATTTGCCTAGATCCCTCCCTACACGCTTACCCCAGGACAACCAACGCCTGGGCTCACCTATCTTCCTGCGTCGCTCCTTTGCTGTCCGCCCCAGGGTTTGTCGGCTCGACCCGAAGGTCATCCCCTTAGTACCCCTGGCTTGGAATGGGCGCGGACACGGTAGTACTGGAATATCAACCAGTTGTGCATCGACTACGCCTCTCGGCCTCGCCTTAGCTCCCGACTTACCCTGGGAGGATTAGCCTTCCCCAGGAACCCTTGGGCTTACGGCGGAGGAGTTTCTCACTCCTCTCTCGCTACTCATACCAGCATTCGCACTCGACCACGCTCCACGACGGTTCACACCACCGCTTCTCTGCGAGATCGACGCTCCCCTACCACTCCCGTCTAATGACGGAAATCCGCGGCTTCGGCTCTTGACTTGAGCCCCGTTACATTATCCGCGCAGGACCACTCGACCAGTGAGCTATTACGCACTCTTTTAAGGATGGCTGCTTCTGAGCCAACCTCCTGGCTGTCTTTGCGTTCCCACATCGTTTTCCACTTAGTCAAGAATTTGGGGCCTTAGCCGGCGGTCTGGGCTGTTTCCCTTTCGACCAACGAAGCTCATCCCTCGTGGTCTCACTGCCGGGTTCTAGAGCATCGGCATTCGGAGTTTAGTTGGGGTCAGTAAGCTTGTAGGCCCCCTAGCCCATCCAGTGCTCTACCTCCGATGCTGAACACCCGACGCTGCACCTAAATGCATTTCGGGGAGAACCAGCTATCACCGAGTTTGATTGGCCTTTCACCCCTTGCCACAGGTCATCCCCCCAGTTTTCAACCTAGGTGGGTTCGGCCCTCCACGAAGTCTTACCTTCGCTTCAGCCTGCCCATGGCAAGCTCACTCGGCTTCGGGTCTACAGCATGCGACTCAACGCCCTATTCAGACTCGCTTTCGCTTCGGCTACCCATCGCTGGTTAACCTCGCCACACACCGTAACTCGCTGGCTCATTCTTCAAAAGGCACGCCATCACGGCTGACATCCACCATGTGTCACCAATCTCACCCGAAGGGATCATGGCAACGGTGGAGCAACGACGCTTTGACTGTTTGTAAGCCAACGGTTTCAGGTACTATTTCACTCCCCTCCCGGGGTACTTTTCACCTTTCCCTCACGGTACTAGTTCGCTATCGGTCGCCTAAGAGTACTTAGCCTTACGAGATGGTCCTCGCAGATTCACGCCGGCTTTCCCGGATCCGGCGCTACTCGGGTGCTCAAGCGGAGTCCAATGCTTTTCGTGTACGGGACCATTACCCTCTTCGGTTCAGCTTTCCTGACTGATTCCACTAGACATTGGATTTGTAACTCCGTGACGGGTCTGGTGCCCCGTCTCTCGAGTCCCACAACCCCATACCGGCAACGCCACCAGGCTTTAACACCGGCACGGTTTAGGCTCTTCCCGTTTCGCTCGCCGCTACTCAGGGAGTCACTGTTGTTTTCCTCTCCTCGGGTTACTTAGATGTTTCA
>CAVVPG010000003.1:0-2500 GCA_963750075.1 uncultured Acidimicrobiaceae bacterium | reverse complement strand
GGGAGGCCGTTCCGACGGGTGTGTCACTGTAGCAGGCGCGTGACTGAGCGTCAACGTGCTGCCGCGGACCGAATTCCGCCGGGCCGGACCCCGGATCGGCCTCTGCCACCGATCGTAGCGGGACATCCGCCGTCGCCGCGGATGCCCGCTCGAACGGTCCGGTTCCCGACGACGCAGCCAGCTGCGAGCCGCACCGGGCGGTGGCATGCGGTGAGCCACCCGGCCCTCCGCATGCCACCCGGTGCTCGAAGCTCAACGGGCTTTCCGCCCCCACCCTGTCGCCATCAGGGCCGCCGGGAGCGTGCGCCGCCTGCTGATGTCCTCGATCTACCGCATGTCACCACGATCCGATGGCAGCATGATGCACCGCGGTTGTTGCACGGCTGTGACAGGGCGGTGACACCCGACTGGAAGGCCTCGTTCGACCTGATCGGAGACGCGTGCCGTCGCGCCCCGGTCAGGGCCGCGACACGGAGGGGTCGCCCGGCACCCAGAAGCGCCAGCGCTTCTCCGTCGCCTCCTTGATGCCGATCCGCGTCCCGCGGCCGGGACGCCGGGGCGGCGGTGTCCCGTCGTCCAGCAGCCGGACCGACCCCGGTCCGGCTCGGGCGGCCCGGCCTCGCCCGGGGCGCCGCCGGCGGCCAGGAGGTCCGCCCCGTTGTCGGCGCCCGGTGATCCCGAGGGCCTGGCAGAGCTTGGCCGGGCCGTTGCACAGGTCCCGCTCGAGGCGGGCCGCCGGACGGGCCTCCCGCATCGCCTCCAGCCCGCCAGCGGGCGCCAGGGCCCGGATCAGCACGGCGGCGGCCTCGCCCTCGGGCCCGCACACCACGTTGGCGCACCAGTGCATGCCGTAGGTGAAGTACACGTAGAGGAAGCCCGGCGGCCCGAACATGACCGCCGTCCGCGGCGTCAGCCCCCGGTAGGCGTGCGACGCGGCGTCGTTGGCCCCGTGGTACGCCTCGACCTCGACGATGCGCCCGGCCCGGCTCCCCGTGGACCAGCACCTTGTTCAGCAGCCACGGCGCGACCGCGACGGGGCCGCCCTCCAGGTCCGACCGCTGCACCGCGCCACCCTGGCGCACCGGGCGGTCGCCGCGCCACCCGGCCCGGGCGGCCGGGTCACCGAGCCGCTCAGGGAGCCGGCGTCGCCAGGCCTGCGGCGGCCGCCCGCGGGTCGGCGGCGGCTCGCGGACGGCGGCGTGGCCGCCGGGAGTGGCGGTGGCGCGACCCGGGCGGCCCTGCGCTCGCCCGCCCCGGCCGCCATCCGGCACAGCAGGACGAGCTCGTCCACCATGGCCTGGGCCAGGCCCGGCAGGTCGGGCACGGCCGTCGCGCAGGCGTTGATGCCGACGAAGAGCGAGTCGCAGTAGCTCTGCACGGTGATGTTGAGCGCCACGCCGTCGATGACGGGCCCGAGCGGGTACACGCGCGCGGAGCTCCATGCCGGCGAAGTAGAGCGGGAAGTCGGGACCGGGCACGTTGGAGACCATCAGGTTGCCGGCCCGCAGCTTGCGCAGCACGCCCGAGCGCACCCCGAGCTGGATCATCGGCTTGGCCACCGCCGGCGGCACGGCCTCGGTCAGCAGGGTCGCCATCGGGCCGTAGCCGACGGCACGCTCCTGGCCCTTGCACGACGCGCTCGCCGCGGTCACCGTCCGCAGTCGCTCCAGCGGCGTCTTCCTGTCGTTCGACGAGCGGCACGAACATGGCCGAGAGCTGGTTGCCCGCCGCCGCGCTCCGCTCGTCGCCGCGCACCGACACCGGCACGACGGCCACCAGCGGGCTCTCGGCGTCCTGGTCGTGCGCCGCCAGATGGGAGCGCAGCGCGCCCGAGCAGACGGCGAGCACGACGTCGTTGATCGTCGACCCGAAGCGGTCCTTGAGCACCCGCACCTTCGCCATGTCCAGCTCGGCGAAGGCCACGGCCCGGTCGGCGCCCACCGGCGACTCGAACGTGTGCGGGCGCGCCCAACGGGATCGACACCGGACCGAGGCGGTCGTCGACCGCGCAGCGGGCCAGCCGCACGGCCGTCCGCCCGACTTCGCGCGCGGCGCGCAGCCCCCGCAGCGGGCTGCGGAGGAAGGTCGGCAGCGCGTCGGTCATCAGCTGCGCCTGCGACGGCAGCCGCGCCGGCACCCAGGGCGGGCAGGGCTCGGTCACGGCGCTGCCCTCGGGCGTGAGGTCGAGCAGCTTGGCCAGCATCTCGGCGCCGGCCACGCCGTCGATGACCGATGGTGCACCTTGGCGATCAGCCCGACCTTGCCGCCGGCCAGGCCCTCGACGACGTGCATCTCCCACGGCGGCTGCTCCGGCGTGAGGGGACGGCCCATCACCTGGGCCACCTGGGCCCGGAACTCGGCGTCGCCGCCGGGGGCCGGGAGCGCGACGCGGTGCAGGTGGTTGGCCAGGTCGAAGTCCGGGTCGTCCACCCAGCGCGGGTGGTCCAGTCCCAGCGGGACGGGCATGAGCCGGCGCCGGAAGGGCTGCAGTGTGGGGATC
>CAVVPG010000002.1:0-597354 GCA_963750075.1 uncultured Acidimicrobiaceae bacterium | reverse complement strand
TGCCGCGGTCACACCGAAGCGCTCCTCGAAGTCCTTCAGCAGCTCGCTCAGCTGGATCACCGAGAGCTCGGCGATCCCGTCGAGGATCTCTTCCTTGGTCAGGGTTGCCATCTGGATGGCCTTCCTTTCTCTCCTACGGTCTGTTGTGGTTCGGTCCGGATGTTCGGTCTGGTGCTACTCGGATGCCTCTTCGGCCGTGCCCGCCGCCCCGGCGTCGCCCTGCGCGTCGGCGGCGGCCTCCATCGGTTCCGCTGCGGCCGGGGCCTCCTCGGCCTGTGCGGCCGGGGCCTCCTCGGCCGGGGCCTCCTCGTCGGGAACCGCAGTTTCGGCCGGCGCCGCAGCCTCGGCGGTCTCTTCGGCCGGCGCCTCGACGGCTTCCTCGGCAGGCGCCTCTGCGGTCGCCTCCTCGGGTGCCTCGGCGGGTGCCGGCAGGGTCTCGCCGGCCGCCTCGCGCTGCTCGATCAGCGCCGAGATCCCGTAGGCCAGGTTGCGCGGCAGCGCCTGGAGGAGCCCGGCCATCTGCTGCACGGGGGCGGCGAGGGCGGCGGCGAAGCGGGCCAGCAGGACCTCGCGCGGCGGCAGTTCCGCCAGCGCAGCCAGGTCGGCGGCGGAGAGCAACGACCCGTCGGCCAGCCCGCCCTTGATCACGAGGTGCGGGTTCGCCCGGGAGAAGTCCCGCAGCGCCTTGGCCACCGCGCTGACGTCGCCCTGCACGAACGTCAGCGCACTCGGCCCGCTCAGGTACTCCGACAGCGGCTGGTAGTCGCCGCCGTCGATCGCCCGGCGCACCAGCGTGTTCTTGAAGATCTTGTAGTCACCGCCGACGGCGGACAGCGTGTTGCGGAGGTCGGCCAGCTCGGCCACGGTCAGGCCGCGGTACTCGCTGACGATGGAGGCGGACGCCTCCTCCATGCGCGTCTTGACCTCGGCGACCACCTCGACCTTGCGGGCCATCTGTGCGTTCTGCGTTGCCATCGTCGTCCTCCACCGGGTTCGACCGGCCGGATGTCGGCCAGGATCTCCGGTGTGCGACGGCACGAGCCGGACGGGCCGGCGTGCACGGTGTCGCCTCGTCGGGCCGGCCCTATGGGCCGCTTCGGCACCCTGGGGTGCACCGGAGGTCTCTGGCGTTCGGATTCAGTGTCCGCTCACCCGGGGGTGGCGGACTGTGCGGGTAAGCGTAGTACGTCCTGCGAAGCGGCTCAGGCCGGGACGGCGAGCTCCTCCTCGCTGAGGCGCGCCTTGACCGGGTCGATGTGGATCCCGGGGCCCATCGTGGTCGACACGGTGACGGAGAGGAAGTACCGGCCCTTGGCCGACGGCGGCTTGGCCCGCTGGAGCTCGTCGAGGACGGCTCGGATGTTGGCTACCAGCTGCTCGCGGCTGAACGACGCCTTGCCCACCCGGATGTGGATGTTGCCCACCTTGTCGGTGCGGTACTCGACCCGGCCGCCCTTGAACTCCACGACCGCCTTGCTCACGTCGGTGGTGACGGTGCCGGTCTTGGGGTTGGGCATCAGGCCACGGGGCCCGAGGACCCGTCCGAGCGTGCCCACCTGGCCCATCAGGTCCGGCGTGGCGATGGCCACGTCGAAGTCCAGGAAGCCCCCGTTGATCTTGGCGACCAGGTCGTCCGCGCCGATGACGTCGGCGCCGGCGGCGCGGGCCTCGGCCGCAGCCTCCCCGGCGGCGAACACCGCCACGCGCACCGTCCGGCCGGTGCCCTCGGGGAGCGAGATCGTGCCCCGCACGATCTGGTCGGCCTTGCGGGGGTCGACCCCGAGACGGACGGCCAGCTCCACCGTCTCGTCGAACTTGGCGCTCGCCAGAGACTTCACGAGGTCGACCGCCTCGGTGGTGCCGTAGAGCGCCTCCCGGTCGACCTTGTTCAGGCTCTCGATGTACTTCTTGCCGTGCTGGGTCATTCGCTTCTCCTGTGCGCGTCCGTCGGCCTAGCCGGCGACCTTGATCCCCATGGACCGTGCCGTGCCGGCGACCTGCTGCTTGGCCGCCTCGAGGTCGTTGGTGTTGAGATCCTTCATCTTCGTCGTGGCGATCTCTGCCAGCTGGGCGTCGGTGATGGTGCCCACCTGCTCACGGCCCGGGGTCGCGGCCCCCTTGGCCAGCCCGGCCGCCTGGCGCAGCAGCACCGGCGTGGGCGAGGTCTTCAGCACGAAGCTGAAACTGCGGTCCTCGTAGATCGTGATGTCCACCGGCACCACCGTGCCCCGCATGTTCTCGGTGGCGGCGTTGTACTGCTTGCAGAACTCCATGGTCTGGACGCCATGGGGGCCGAGCGCCGTGCCGACGGGGGCGCGGGGGTGGCCGAGCCAGCCTCGAGCTGGATCTTCACCATGGCGAGCACCTTCTTCTTCGGCGGCATCGTCCGTGTCTCCTTGTTCGTTCTCTTCGGTGTGTGTCCGGTCGCCTAGAGCTTGGCGACCTGGCTGAACTCGAGCTCGACCGGCGTCTCCCGGCCGAAGATGTTGACCAGCACCTTGAGCTTGAGCTGGTCCTCGTTGATCTCGGCGATCTGGCCGGAGAAGTCCGCAAAGGGACCTTCCTTGACGCGCACCGTTTCGTCGACCTCGTACTCGAGCCGGGGGCGGCTGCGCTTGGGGCTGGCCTCGGTGCCCTCCACCTTCACCTGCAGGATGTTCTCGACCTCGCGGCGCGACAGGGGCGTCGGCTTGGTCCCGGGGCCCACGAAGCCGGTCACGCCAGGGGTGTTGCGGATGGCGCCCCAGGTGTCGTCGTCGAGGTCGCAGCGGACGAGCAGGTAGCCCGGGAACACCTTCTTCTGGACGGTGACCTTCTTGCCGCCCTTGAACTCGACGACGTCCTCCATGGGGATGACGACCTCGAAGACGCGGTCCTCGATGCCGCGGGAGGCCACGACGTTGCCCATGTTGGAGCGAACCTTGTTCTCGTAGCCCGAGTAGGTGTGCACGACGTACCACCGGCCCGGGCGGTCATAGGGGCTCTCGACCGGGACGATCTCCTCTTCCTCTTCGTCCTCGCCCCAGCCGCCGAGCTCGACCTCAGCCGCGGCCTCCTGGCCGTCGGTCGCGTCGAGCACGAGGTCGGGCGCGCCGACCTGGGCCGCCGTCTCTTCGGCGATCTCTTGGGCGACCTCTTCGGCGATCTCCTCGACGATCGCCTCCTCAATCGCCTCGAGCACCGCCTCCTCGACGATTTCTTCCACTATCTCTTCCACGATCTCCTCTGCGGCCTCCTCGGCCACGACCTCGGCGATTGCCTCTGCGACCTCCTCGACGACGGCGTCGTCGGCGATGGCCTCGAGCTCCGCCTCGTCCTCTGCTGCGGCCTCGTCCATGACGTCCTCCGTCGACGCCGCGCTCATTGCCGCCTCTTCCGGCGCTGCATCCGTCTCTTCCTGCTCGGCGGCCAGGGCCTCCGCGACGTCTTCCTCGTCGCCGACCACCAGTGCCTCCTCTGCGTCTGAATGTGTCATGTCACTCATGTGCGCCTACTTCGTGAACATGAGCGTGATGAGCTTCCCGAAGGCGAGGTTCAGCACGAAGATCAGGCTGATCATGATGATCAGCGTCGTCAGCACCACCGACGTGTAGTTGATGAGCTCGGAGCGGGACGGCCAGGCAACCTGGCGCATCTCGTCACGCACCTCGCGGAAGAACTGGACCGGCGACGTCCGCTTGCGTCCCGAGGGACCCTTCTGCGTGCGTTGCGGCCGCGTCTGCGTGTTCGCCGGCGCGCGCCGACTGGCGGGAGACCCGTCGGCCTCCATCTGCCCTTGGCGCTGCATCATGCGCTTGGTTTCGCGATTCACGGGTCTCGCCTCACATACATGGTTCTCGGGTGGACTGGGTCCGGGCAGGGCAGGAGGGACTCGAACCCCCAACCGCCGGTTTTGGAGACCGGTGCTCTACCAGTTGAGCTACTGCCCTCGGTGGGGTTGCCTTCGATTGCCGTCGGGCAGGTGGTTCTTCCCCCCTGACCTGGGGATCGGCCTGCCAGAGTAGCACCGGCCGGCTCGGAGTGGCTCAGCGGGTCTCCTTGTGCAGGGTGTGCTGGCGGTCCCAGCGGCAGAACTTCTTCATCTCGATCCGCTCGCGGTCGTTGAGCTTGTTCTTGGTCGTGATGTAGTTGCGCCGCTTGCACACCTCGCAGGCCAGGGTGACCTGGACCCTCTTCTCGTTCTTCGGCATCTCCAATCCTTCCTGGTCGCTGCCCGGGGTCGCGGCCCCGGGCCTGGTAGCGGCGGCGGGACTCGAACCCGCGACAACACGATTATGAGCCGTGTGCTCTGACCAACTGAGCTACGCCGCCATGGGCGAGCCCCCTGTCGGAATCGAACCGACGACACCAGCCTTACCATGGCTGTGCTCTGCCGACTGAGCTAAGGGGGCGCCGCGGCTACGTTCCGCGAATCGTCAATGATAGCCAGAGCACGGCATGGACTGCCTCCGCTTCCCCGGTTTCAGCACGTCAACAGTACCATCGGCGGATGCGGATCCGATTGGCCGAGGTGGCCGACGCCGAGGCCATCCTCGCCATCTACAACGTCGAGGTGCTCGAGACCACGAACACCTTCGACATGGTCCCCCGCACCAGGGCCGAGCAGGAAGGCTGGATCCTCGAGCACAGCGGGGTCCATCCGGCCCTGGTGGCCACCGAGGCGCCCGGCTGGGGGGTGGACGGACCGGTCGGGGCCAATGGGGAGATCGTCCTCGGCTTCGGTTCCCTTTCCCCCTTCCGTGACCGGTCGGGCTACTCGGCCACCGCCGAGGACTCGGTCTACGTCGACCGCTCCCAGCGGGGCAAGGGCGTCGGGCAGGCGCTCCTCGCCGAGCTCCTGGTCCTGGCGTCAGCCCACGGCTTCCACTCGGTCATCGCCCGCATCGCCGGCCACAACGAGACCTCCATCGGACTGCACCAGGCCGCCGGGTTCGAGCTCGTCGGCGTGGAGCGCGAGGTGGGGCGCAAGCACCGCCAGTGGCTCGACGTGGTCGAGCTCCAGCGCCTCCTCTGATCCGGACGGGCCTCGCGGCCCGCGCCGGCGCCCGCCCCGGACTCAGGACTCGAGCACCGCGCCTTGGCCGTGTGACCCCGAGAGCGCCGGCAGACTGGACCGGTCCAGTCGCCACGACGTCGTCCAGGTGCCGAGCGGGACGATGGCCACGGCCCACAGCACGAGCACCGCGAGCACCATGCGGGTCGGGTCCGTATGCACCAGCTCGTTCAGCAACTCGGATCCGCCGGTGAGCCCGATGAAAGGTGCCACCGTCGAAAGGCCGAGCACGAAGTAGAGCATCCGCCCGGTCACGACCGGGGCGACGATGATGACCCCCCACGTCAGGTACCAGGGCTGGACGACGGGGCCGAGGAGCACGAAGGCCATCATGGTGATGCCCAGGGCGTTGAGCATCCCGATGCGCTCGCGGTTGACCAGGCAGTAGCCGGCGATCACGGCCGCAGCCAACAGGCCGATCGCCCTGGTGAAGGTCAGCACGCCACCCAGGCCCACCCCGATGCCGACGACGTGGGCCGATCCGCTGACGAGGAGTCCAAAGCCCGTCGCCGGTGCCATCCACGAGCGGACGGTGCCGGGCGTGCCCAGGTTGGCCAGCCAACCCCAACCGAGCCCGGACACGAAGGAGAGGGCCCCCATCACCGCCACGGTGATCAGTCCGGAGCGGAGGACCACGCGTGTCCGCTGCCGCCAGTCCGCGGTCGGGCCGGCCCAGTCCCACGCCACGTAGACGATGCCGATGGCGGCGGGCACCTTGATCGACGCCGCCAGCGCGCACAGCACGACGCCCCACACAGGGTGCCGCGAGCGGGCCGCCGTGACGCCGGCCAGCAAGAGGCCCACCATGATGGCGTCGTTGTGCGCCCCGCCGACGAGGGCCAGCAGGGTCAGGGGGTTGAGCACGGCCAGCACGAAGGCAGGCCCGGCGTCCCGGCCGAAGGAACGGGCCAATTTGGGGATGCAGTAGGCGATCAGCGCGATGCCGGCGACCGACTGCAGCCGCAAGAGGAGGACCGTGACGAGCGCGTGGTGCAGGCTCAACGAGGCCGACCACCCGGCCAGCATCAAGAAGAGCGGCCCGTAGGGGGCCGCCGTGTTCGCCCACAGGGGGTCGACCCCCGACGTGTACGGGCCCGAGCCGAGGATGCCCGGACCGTAGTGGTACGGGTTGATGGCGTGGCTCATCATCTCGCCCTGGGCGGCGTAGGAGAACACGTCGCGGCTGAAGAGCGGCGCCACCGCCAGCAGCGGCAGGATCCAGAGGGCGAGCGTGTACGCCAGCGGCCGGATGGGCACGCCCGGGCGGGCGCGCAGCGTCTGGAAGAGGCCGAACCAGACCCGCACGAAGAGAATCATCCCGCCGTAGACGGCGACGACCCCGGGCAGCATCAGCGTCGTCGTCGGCCAGTTCGACGTGCCGAAGAACCAGGTGCCCCCCATCCATCCCTCGAGCTTGAAGGGCGAGCTCGGCAGCGACGCGCCGAGGCAGATGGAGACGATCGCGACGAAACCGAGCAGCGCGGGGCGGCGCAGGAAGGTCCAGTCGCCCGGGTCGCCCGATGCCGCCTCGACACGCCGGCTCAGCGCCACGCGAGGTGTGAGGCGGAGGCGCACCGCCTCGGCCCGCATGGAGAGGCGGCGGAGGCGCGTGCCGATCCGGTCCAGGACCGGTGCTGCGGGAGACATCGCGCTCTTGTCCACGGGGGTTGTCGGTCTCACTTGTCGTGTCCGGGTGCGACGACCCGGGGGGAGGGAGGGCCCACGCCCGGGGAGCATGTACCCGCAATCGATCTGAAACAGCATTGTAACGGCAGGCTGGGTGCTCGCAAGAGTCAAAGCCCCGAACGGGAGGACTCCCAGGCTGCGTGGGCCGGGAAGGATTCGAACCTCCGTAGGTGTTAACCGACAGGTTTACAGCCTGTTTCCTTTGGCCACTCGGACACCGACCCGCAGCGGGCGAGGATAGCCGCGGCGGGCCCCGGCCAGGGGCAGGTGGCGCCGGTACGCTGAGGTCATGCCCACGTTTGACATCGTCTCGGAAGTCGACATGCAAGAGGTGCGCAACGCCGTGGATCAGGCCAACCGGGAGGCCGCCACCCGCTTCGACTTCAAGAACACCGACTCGGCCATTGAACTGGGCGATTCCGAGCTCGTGCTGCGCTCTTCGACCGAGGACCGGCTGCGTGCCCTGCACCAGGTGCTGGACGAGAAGCTGGTCAAGCGCCAGGTCTCGCTGAAGGCCTTCGAGGACGCAAAGATCGAGGAGGCTCAGAAGGGCACGGCCCGCCAGAAGGTGGCCATCAGGGCCGGCATCTCCTCGGACCACGCCAAGCGATTGAACAAGTTCATCAAGGACCTGGGCCTCAAGGGCGTCTCCTCCCAGACCCAGGGGGAGCAGGTGAGGGTCTCGGGCAAGAAGCGCGACGACCTCCAAGAGGTGATCGCAAAGTGCAAGGCCGAGGACTTCGGGATCCCACTGCAGTTCAACAACTTCCGGGACTAGCCACCCCGGCCGCGAAGCGGTCGATTCAGTGCTGCGTGGTGTGCGACGACTCTTCCTGCTCCTCGTGCGTGAGGTGCTCGTCGAACTCCTCGAGCTCAATGCGGAACATCCGGTTGAACAACAGCAGCTTGGCGACCCAGAAGATGGCGAACGACAGCACGTTGGCCAGGAGCACGATCACCGTCGTCTCGAAGTGGTCGAGGTTGTACTTGACGGCGACGTGGTGGGCGGCAGCCGCGCCGACGATGGAGAAGGCGATGCCGATGGCTGCGAGGGTCCAGAACGGCGTTACCTCCTTCCAGAAATGCGACCGGCCGTGCTTGCCCCAGGCCCACTTGCGGTTGAGCCAATACGAGGGGAACGTGGCGACGACGTTGCCGAAGATCGTGCTGGGCACCTCGCTCCAGAGGTGCAGCACGCCGTAGACGATGGCGATGACGAAGAGGGAGACGGCCGTCGAGATGACCGAGACCATGGTGTAACGGAAGATCTTCCGGCCCTCGTGGGTGTGCAGCCAGTCGTAGAGGGCCTGCAGCCGGGAGAGCACCACCATGTCACCCTATCGTGGCCGCCATATTGACTCCCTGGCAGCCCGCTACCGACCCGCTGTGGGCAGTCGGTTGGCCCGGGCGACCTCGCCGAACCAGTGGGCGCTGGGCCTGGGCCGGCGCTCGAAGGTGCCGGGCGCGACCGCCACCAGCCCGAATTTCGGGCCGTACCCCAGGTGCCACTCGAAGTTGTCGAGCAGGCTCCACACGAAGTAGCCCCGCAGGTCGATACCCTCGACGATGCAGCGGTGGGCACTCTCGATGGCATCGGAGAGGAACGCAACGCGTTCGGAGTCGTCGGCGGTGGCGATCCCGTTCTCGGTGACCACAATTGGCCTCCCGCTCACGGCCGCGGCCCGCCGCACGGTGTGCTCGACCGCCTGCGGCCAGCGCTCGTCGCCCATCTGGGTGACCGGGACGTCCGGATCGTTGGGTGCCACGCCGTTGGCGTCGAAATGCATGCGGGTGTAGCACTGCACGCCGACGAAGTCGTCGCCGCCGGTGGCGCGCAGGAAGACGTTCTCCAGCATCTCCTCGGCTGCGTCGCGTAGCGCCTCTCCGCCCTCTTCAGCGGTGATCTCGGCCATGGACAGGGTGAGCCCGACCGGGAAGTCCCCGGGCCCGGCGCGCAGGGCCTCCACCGCCAGGCGGTGGGCCCGCACCATGGCCTCGTTGACGGCGGCGTACCGGCCGAAATCCTCCTTGACCCCGGGCGGGTATTCCCCTTGGAAATACCCCATGACCGCCACCACGTTGGGTTCGTTGATCGTGCAGGCCCATCCGATCACGTCTCCGAGGTGGGCCGCTGCCCGGGTCACGAACCGTGCGAAGAGCTCGGGGGCGTCCGGCGCCTCCCAACCCCCACGCCGGGCCAGCCACAACGGCGTCGTGAAATGGTGGAAGGTGACCACGGGGACGATCCCGTGCCCATGGCATGCCGCGCAGAGACGCCGGTAGTGCTCCAACGCGGCGGTCGAGAACTCCCCCTCGGCGGGCTCGATGCGACTCCATTCGAGCGAGAAGCGGTACGCGCCGAGCCCCATGTCCGCCACCAGTTGCACATCCTCCCGCCAACGGTGGAACGAGTCGCAGGCGTCACCGCTCGGTTCGAGTGTTCCCGAGGTCGGATCGTGCTCCCAGGCCCACCAGTCGTTGTTGACGTTGCCGCCCTCGATCTGGTGCGCCGCCGTGGCGACCCCCCAGGTGAACCCGTCGGGGAAGGAGAGCTCGCTGGTCGCTCCGGCTGGTGCTGCAGGTGTCATGCCGCCGCAGGGTAGCGGGGGCCGTGCCGACGTGCTCGTGCGCTACCGGTTCGTCCGCCTGCGAACATGGGCGGATGAGCACGTCCCTGGACTTCCTCGTCGACCTGCTTGACCTCGAACCAATTGAGGTCAACATCTTCCGCGGCATCCAACCCAACGAAGAGCGCCAGCGTGTGTTCGGTGGCCAGGTGGCCGGACAGGCGCTGATGGCAGCCGGGCGCACCGTCGAGCACGGCCGCGTCCATTCGCTGCACTCCTACTTCCTGCGACCGGGCGACCCGACCGTGCCGATCCTCTACGAGGTCGACCGGATCCGCGATGGCAGGTCCTTCACCACCCGCCGCGTCGTCGCCGTGCAGCACGGCCGCGCCATCTTCAACCTCTCGGCCTCCTTCCACGACCCCGAGGAGGGCCTGGAGCACCAGTTCCCGATGCCCGAAGTGCCGCCGCCCGAGAGTCTCCCCCCGCTCTTCGAGCGCCTCGAGCCCTGGAAGGAGGAGCTGGCCGACTGGTTCGAGCGGCCCCACCCGATCGACCAGCGCCACATCGGGGATCTCCCCTGGCACCACACCGGGCCGGGAGAGCCCTACCAGCGGCTGTGGATCCGGGCCGACGGCGAGCTGCCCGACGATCCCCTGCTGCATGCCTGCGTGGCGACCTACGCCTCGGACATGTCGCTCGTCGACACCATTTTGGCCTCGCACGACGTGCGGTGGGACGACCCGGAGTTCATGGGCGCCAGCCTCGACCACTGCATGTGGTTCCATCGGCCGTTCCGTGCCGACGACTGGCTGCTCTACGACATGGACTCGCCGGTGGCCGCCGGGGGCCGCGGCTTGGCCCGCGGCTTCCTGTTCGATCGTGCGGGCAGCCTGTGCGTCTCGCTCGCCCAGGAGGGCCTGGTGCGGATGCGGAGGGGGAGCCCGGGGTCCTAGCGGGCCGCGATCGGGATGTAGGCGCGGGCCTCCGAGCCGATGTAGAGCTGGCGTGGGCGGGCGATCTTGGAGTCCTGGTCGAGCATCTCCTGCCAGTGGGCGAGCCAGCCCGCAGTGCGCGGGATGGCGAACAGGACGGGGAACATCTCGAGCGGGAACCCCATGGCCTGGTAGATCAGACCGGAGTAGAAGTCAACGTTCGGGTAGAGCCGCCGTGACGTGAAGTACTCGTCATTGAGCGCGATCTCCTCGAGTTTCAGGGCGATGTCCAGAAGCGGGTTTTTCCCGGTGACCGCGAAGACCTCATCGGCCGTCCGCTTGATGATCGTGGCACGCGGGTCGTAGCTCTTGTAGACGCGGTGCCCGAAGCCCTGCAGACGCTGCCCTCCGGTCCCGGCCTTGACGGTCGCGATGAAGTCCGGCACGTTCTCGATGCTGCCGATGTCGGTCAGCATGCGGATCACCGCCTCGTTGGCCCCGCCGTGGCGAGGCCCGTAGAGCGCGGCCGCTGCGGCGGCGGTGGCGGAATAGGGATCCGAGTGCGACGAGCCGACGACCCGCATGGCTGTGGTCGAGCAGTTCTGCTCGTGGTCGGCGTGGAGGATGAACAAGATGTCGAGAGCTCGGGCCAGGACGGGGTCGGCTTCGAACCGCGGCTCGGCGACCTTCCAGAGCATGGAGAGGAAATTGGGGGCGAAGTCGAGCGAGTTGTCGGGGTAGACGAAGGGCATCCCGACGCTGAAGCGGTGGGCGGCGGCGGCCAGAGTCGGCATCTTGGCGATCAAGCGGATGATCTGCTTCTGGCGGGACTCCGGATCGAAGATGTCCTTGGCGTCGAGATAGAAGGTAGACAGCGCGGCGACGGCCGAGACGAGCATGCCCATGGGGTGGGCGTCGTAGTGGAAGCCCTCGAGGAAGCGCTTGCGGACGTTCTCGTGGATGAACGTGTGGTAGGTGACGTCGTGACGCCAGGCGGCGAACTGCTCCTCGTTGGGCAGCTCCCCTTGCAAGAGGAGGTACGCCACCTCGAGATAGGTCGAGTTCTCTGCCAGCTCCTCAATGGGGTACCCGCGGTAGCGCAGGATCCCCGCATCGCCGTCGAGATACGTGATGGCGCTCTCGCAGGCCGCCGTCGACATGAACCCGGGATCGAAGAACCAGACCCCCGGGAGCAGCTTGGCCCACTCCTCGGCCGATACCCCGCCGTTGACGAGCGGAATCTCAATGGACTCGCCATTGCGATTGTCCGTGATCGTGATGCTCTCGGCCACTGAAGAGCCCTCCAATTCCTGAATTCGGTGCGATCCGATCCTATGACCACCATGCGACGGAGGTCGACACGCGGCCTGCCGCCGTGCCCGGCCTTGGCTCAGGTGCCCGGAGCGACCTGCAGCACCTGCTGGAGGACCGTTCCCGCCGTCGCGCCTTGACCCGGCGGCAGGACCACGGCCACCGTGAGCGCGTAGCTCGTCCCCGGCTTCACGACGAAAGTCACGGTGGGCAGCGTCACCGAGGCCCCCAGGGCCAGGGGGGCCGATTCGACCCGGGTCGCCGTGGCCCCTGACGACTGGTTCGCCAGGGTGAAGCGGACCGAGGCGTGCGGCTCGTCGGCCGAGCCTTCGTTGGCGAGGACCGCGGTAACGCCGACCTGTGACGTGGGGCTGAGGACCGAGACACCCGCCGGCGTTCCCTGCGGTGCAGGAAGCGCCGGTGGGTTCAGGCGCACCGTGCGCAACAAGAGGTAATGGGTCGTGGTGAGGTTCGGCGAGGTGGCCAGCAGGTCAACGTCCGTCGCGATGTTGCCCGCCTGCCACAGTTGCGCGTCGGTCACCCAGACCGATGCCGGGAGCTTGGCGTGTCCGGTCGCGGCGGCGAGGGAGCGCCGCGCCGAACGGTAGAGGCTGTCCGACCGCGCCAGCAGGGCGCCCACCGCGGCGATGCGATTCGTCGCCTGGGCGGCGGACAACGACACGGTCGCACCCGCCGCCGAGGCGGTTGCGTCGGTCGATGGTGCGCCGGCAGGCGGAGCGGGCCGCATACCGAGGAACCCGTCGACCGCCGTCCGGAGCTGGGCCACGGACTGGGCCCGCTCGCTGAAGGCGGCGGCGAACTGGGCGGCCACCGATCCGGGCGGCACCGAACCGGCCGCGAGCTCCGCTCGCTCCGCCTGGCCGGCCGTCTGCTGCACGGAGCTGTCGAGCCCGGCCTGAATCGTCTGACGGGTTTCCGTCGGCAGGTCGGTGAGGAGGCGGCGGACCTGCGATGCGGTCGCATTGGACTGGGCGGCGACGACGCCACCCTGGGCGGCCAGCGACCGGTTGGAGTTGACGTGGTAGCCCTGCGACTGCGTCGACACCTGGGTGAGCCCTCCCACGAGGAGCGCCAGCACCACCACGACCGCCACGAGCAGGATGACCGGTCGGGCAGTTGATCGACGGCGCGCGCGTCGGCGTGGCCAGCGTGGCGACATCGCCACAGAAAATACAGCCGGGGGTGGTGACTTACACCGCGAGGAACGAGGAGCCGGGTGTTTCGCCCGCCGTGGTCAACGTGCTGGCGCTGGAGCGCCACTGGACGGTCGGGGCGATCGCCCGCACGTCGACCCGGTCCCTATGACGCTCCACCAGGTCGAGGATCCCGCCGATGACCTCGTCGGTGAGGAGGTGCGGCTTGAGTCCGAGGTCCAGCAGCTTGGTGTTGGCGGCATTGAAATAGTGCTCTTCGTGCTCGACCCGGGGATTGGACAGGCCTTCTGCGATGTCGACCCGCGTCGGGCAGACCCGCTTGACCATCTGCGCCATGTCGCGCACGGAGAAGGACTCGGTGAATTGGTTGAAGACCCGGAACTCGCCGGGCTCGGCCGGGTTCTCGAGCGCCAAGTTGACACAGGCCAACGTGTCGCGGATGTTCAGCATGCCGCGGGTCTGGCCCCCGGCGCCGTAGACGGTCAGGGGGTGGCCGGTGACCGCCTGGACGCAGAAGCGGTTGAGCACTGTTCCGAAGACGCCGTCGTAGTCGAACCGGGTGGCCAGCACCGGGTCGAGGTCGGTCTCCTCTGTCGACTGGCCGTACACGATGCCCTGGTTGAGGTCCGTCGACCGCAGCCCCCACACCCGACAGGCGAACATGATGTTGTGGCTGTCATGCACCTTGGACAGGTGGTAGAAGGAGCCCGGCTGCTTGGGGTACGGCAACACGTCGGTCCGGCCCTTGTGGGTGATCTCGATGAACCCTTCCTCGATGTCGATGTCGGGATAGCCGTACTCGCCCATCGTGCCGAGCTTGACGAGGTGGATCGAGGGGTCGGTCTCGGCGATGGCATACATCAAGTTGAGGGTGCCAACGACGTTGTTCACCTGCGTGTAGACCGCGTGCTCACGGTCGATCATGGAGTAGGGCGCCGAACGCTGCTCGCCGAAGTGCACGACGGCTTCGGGCTTCGATTCGGCGACCACACCGTAGGTGAATGCGGCATCGGTGAGGTTGCCGACTCGGACGTTGATGGAGTGTCCCGACAGTTGCTCCCAACGGGACACACGGTCGTGGATGGGGGCGATCGGAATCAGACTGTCCACGCCCATCTCGCGGTCGTACTCCCGGCGAACGAGGTTGTCCACGACGGTGATCTCGTGTCCCCGGGCGGACAGGTGGAGGGCGGTCGGCCAACCGAGATAGCCGTCCCCTCCGAGAACCAGAATCTTCATTCTCACCCTTTGTGTTCGCTCGGGCTCCGCAATTGTTACGGAGTCATGTCGGTTCATCATGGGACAGAACCCTGAATTCAGCCTGTGTGGAGCCTGTAATTGGTGTGAGTACGGGGGTTTTCCCTGGGGCGGCAGCCTAATTAAAGGGAAAACGTTCCTCGGGGATGGTCGGCCCGGTGGCTTCCCACAGCGCCCCTCGCAGTCCCGATGCCCGGGTGATCGGCCGTTCGATTGCGGTTCGAAGGAGATCCTCGGTGCCGACCAGGATCAACTTCTCCCGGGCGCGGGTGGCGGCGGTGTAGAGGAGCTCACGGGTCAGAACCCGCGAGTCCGCGCTCGGCAGGATGAAGGCGACCACGTCGAATTGCGAGCCCTGGCTCTTGTGAACCGTCATCGCATAGACCGTGTCGACGGCGGCCAGGCGGGCGGGACTCACCTCGGCGACGTCGTCTCCGCGCTGGAAGGCCGCGACCAGCCGGCCGTCGGAGGAGACGACGACCCCGGTGTCCCCGTTGTAGAGCTGCAACCCATAGTCGTTCTCCGTCACGATGAGTGGTCGCCCGACGTACCAATCGGTGCCAGTGGCGAACCCCGCGACTTCGGTCCGCAGCCAGCTCTCGACGTGTCCCATCCACGTGGCCACGCCTTCGGGTCCCCGGCGGTGCGCGCACAGGAGTCGGAAGCGGCCGAGCGCCGCGATGGACTCCCGCGCCTCACCCGCTCGCGCCGCCTCAATGACCTGACGTCCGCAGTCGACCGCAAGACTACGTACGGCGTCGGTGACACCGACCGAAGGGGCCTCGCCCGCGTCCTCGGCGATCCAGTGCACGTCCGAGTCGCCCCGCCGGAGCACGCTCAGTGCGTCGGAGGCGTCACCGCGCCGGATCGCTTCAGCGAGCTCGGCGATCGCGCCTCCGAAGCGGTGCACTCGGCGAAGAAGGACGATGCCGTTCCCGATACTCGAGGACAGCACGGCATCGGCATCGCGACCCGGAACGGTGTGCCCGGTCACTTCGCCGAGGCGTCTCCGCGCCTCGGCGTCCATGCAGAACCCGTCGGCGGCAGGGCCGACGATGTCGCCCAACACCACGCCGGCCTCGACCGAGGCCAGCTGCTCGGGATCCCCCACGAGAATGAGTCTGGCCCCCGGCCGAACCGCCTCGGTCACCCGCGCCATCATCGTGAGCGACACCATCGATGTCTCGTCGATCACCACGACGTCGTGGGGCAGACGGTTGATGCGGTTGTGGCGAAAACGGGTGCGGTTGCCCGGATTGAAACCGAGAAGTCGGTGCAGCGTGGTGCCCTCGAGCATACCGAGGTCCGCGCGGACTGCTTCTTCGATCTCCATCACCAACGCCTCGCTACGGACGGCTTCCTCGAGTCGCGCCGCCGCCTTGCCGGTCGGTGCCGCCAAGGCGATACGCGGAGGACGGGCACCGGCTGCCGCGTGCTGTTCGTGGATGAGTGCCAGGACCCGGGCCACCGTCGTGGTCTTCCCGGTGCCCGGTCCGCCGGCGATCACCGACACGTTCCGCAACACCGCGGTCGCCGCCGCCATCCGCTGGAGGTCCGGGCTCTCCTCGTTATCGAAGAGCCGGACCAGACCGGCCGACAACACCACGTCGTCGACGCCGTCGGCGGGCACCGCCGCACGTCGTCGCAGATCGGCGGCTACAAACATCTCGTCCTTCCACAGCCGGTTCAGGTAGAGGTTCGTTCCCTCAAGCTGGAGTGGCCGATCGTGCCCCACGACGGCGGACTCGGACATCCTCCTCACCCAGTCGGCCGGCTTTGGCCAGGGCAGCACGCCGAGATCGACGGGCGAGTCGCTGTCCGTGCTCGCGGTGTCGCGGATCGAGTGCAGATCGACGCACACGTGACCCAGACGTGGCGCACGCGCGGCGAACGCCACGCCGAGCTGGACGACATCGTCCACCGTGTCACTCAGGCGGGACAGACGCAGGGCGACGTGCACATCGGACGTAGCCAGGATCCCGGCGACGTTGAAGGCCCGCAGCAGCCCGTCGGCGCTCTGGGCGAGTGCAGCGTCGAAACGGTCCATCCCGTCGACGACCGTCACGTCGGGGCCCCACGATCGAATAGGTCGCTGAGCGACTCCACCAACCGTGCCGGTGACTGCCAGGACCACACCCCACAGGGCCGGTCGTCCACGCGGACCGGCTCGACTGCGCTCATCCCCCGCACGAAAAGGTAGAGGACGCCGCCGAGGTGCCGCTCCGGCTCGTACCCACGCAGCCGCCAGCGAAGGTACCGGTGCAGCGCCACCGAGTAGAGCAGCGCCTGCAACGGATAGTGCGCCGCCTCCATCTCGCCCTGCACGGCATCGGGCCGGTAGTGCCACGCCGTGAGGGAATCCTCGGACGAGCCGAGCCGGTTGGTCTTGTAGTCGGCGAGCATGAAGCGCCCCTCGGCGTCCCGGAACACGAGGTCCAGGCTGCCCGTGAGATAACCCCGCATCACTCCCTTGAGGGCGGGGTCGCGCAGCCGGCTCGCGTAGCGGCCAACCGGATCGTCCGCCGGAAGCTGAGCCTCGAGGAGGTCGGCCAAGGCGCGCACATGCAGCGTCCCCGTGGGTTCGTCGCCGCCGACGAGCGGGATCTCGAATCCCAATTCGTCCAGCCGGTCGTGTCGTTCGACGTCGCGGAGCCTCCGTTCACCGACCAGAGGACCCAACGGGCACTCGATGGCCGCGCACAGCCCCGCGACCACAGCCTCGCGACTGCCGAGATCAGCGTTGCGCCAGGCCACTTGGCGCTCGAACGCCGCGGCGACCTCGCCTTCGAGATCGGCGGCGGCGAAGTCGACCTGCTCCAAGATGGAGTGGACCACCGTGCCGGTCAGCGCTCCGCCTGGCATGTCGGCCAATCCGAGCGTGACCGACCGCAAGCGGTCGAGTCGGGGGTCGGCCGTCACCTCGGGAGCGGTTGGCGCCACCACCTCCTCGTCCGTGGTGAGGGGCTGCTCGGGTTCGCTTCCGACCGTGGGCAATCCGTGGACGGGGCTGGTGATGCCCGAATAGGACACTCGGCGCCATCCGACGTCGAGGTCACGGTCGAAGCGGGCCGCGTCGAGCCGCGGGGTGGCGCCCGCTTCGCGGTGCCACCTGACGGCCTCCGGTTCAGCGACCCGCTCGACTGAGACGCGGTCGCCGAGCGCCTCGAAGGCGGTGACCATCTCGCCGTCGGTGTGCCGACCCGCGCCGTAGGCGGCAACGAGCCCGGAAGGGTCACGGTCGAACAGAAGACGTGCCAGTGGCGAATGCTGGCAGTCCTGTACGCCGATCCACCACAGCACCGCCTGGTGCTGTGCCCGCGTCAGGGCCACGTAGAGGAGCCGAAGATCCTCACCGCGACTCTCGTCAAGTTCCATCTTCTGGTGGATGGCGAAATCTCTCCCATCGTGACCGACGTCGATCGTGCGCCTGCCATTCACGGGGTCGTGGAAGAGAGGGACCTCGCTCGGGTTCGGCCGCCCGTCCCACATGAAGGGGCAGAGGACGACCGGGAACTCGAGCCCCTTGCTCCGGTGGATCGTGATGACCTGAACCGCGTCGGCATCCGACTCGAGTCGGCGGGCGCGCTCCTCATTCTCCGTGTCGCGCGATGCGTCGCGGATCCTTCGGCCCAACCACGTGGCCATCGCGGTCGGGCCGAGCCCTTCGGACACGCCCGCCTCGTGGAGCAATTGCGCAATGTGGCGCAGGTCCGTCATGAAGCGCTCTCCCGAAGCCTCTGCCAGCACGCGACCCGGTACACCGTGGGTGCGGCTGACGGTCTCGAAGAGCGATGCGACGCCCTGATCCCGCAGCAGGGCTGCCCACTGGTGCAGTGACCAGTGCAGGTCCTCCCACTGGGCCTCCCCGGCCGAAGCGACGTCCTCTGCGGACCACCCGACGAAACTGGTGAGCGCGGCCAAGGAGGCCCGGTCGCGGGCCGTCGGCCGCTCGAGGGCCTCCAGCAGCCGGAGCCACTCGAGCGCGGGACGGGTCCCGAACACGGACCCGCTGCCCCCGATGACGGCGGGCACTCCGACCCGGTGCAGCGCGTCGCGCACCAACACGGCGTGGCTGTTGACACGCACGAGCACGGCGATGTGGCCGGGATGCAAGGGCGTCGCCGACTCGGCACCTCCGTCGCGTCGGCGGGTGATCACGGCGGTGGCTGCGTCGAGGAGCTTGACGACCTCGGAGGCGACGTCGCGAGCGATGAACCCGCGGGCGTCACCGGCCTGAGGCAGGCCCTTCGACGGCGTGAGGGTGACCAGCCCGTCGTCCGCGTGCACGACCCGCACGCGCATCGGCGTTGACTTCGGCGCGCCGACGAGACGAGGTGCCAAGTTGGGCGGTGCCGCTTTGACGCTGCGATATGCGATGCCCGCGAAACCCAGCTGCGAGTCGGCGAAGAGTGCGTCGTAGGCCTGGAGCAACCCCTCGTCACTTCGCCAATTCACGTCAAGGGTCCATTCCGACTGCACGACCTGGCTCGCCTCGAGGTAGGCGTGCACGTCGGCACCGCGGAAGGCGTAGATGGCCTGCTTGGGGTCGCCGATCAGGACCAAGGTCGCTCCGCCACGACCGAACGCTTCGTGCATGATGTCCCATTGCACCGGGTCCGTGTCCTGGAATTCATCGACCAGGACGACGTCGTAGCGCTCGCGCAGCCGGTCACAGGCGGCTCGTCCGCGCACGGGATCGACCAAGGTGTCGCGCAACCGCATGAGGATGTCGTCGTAGGTCAGGATCTTCAGGTTGCGCTTCCGGCGATCCATCTCCGTGCGCACCGCGTCGGCGAAGCGGCGACGGATGGAAGGCGTGTCGAGCGCCTCGGACCTCGGCGGCACGATTTCGGAGTCGGGATGGTCGAGCACGTACTTGGCGATCTCCATCGCGTTGGCGCGAGTGAAACCGAGGGGATTGGGGCTGGCGGCGAACCGGCGCAGGTAGAGGTCGTCCACGACCTCCTCCATGAGGTCACGAACGTCCTCGACCAGCGTGACCTCGCGGTCCACGTCACCGGCCGTGCCCAGCCCGTACAGCACCTGGAGACAGAACCCATGCGTCGTCTCGATGGTGGCCGCGTCGAAGTCGGCGATGGCCTTGCCGAGTCGGTCCCGGCGGGCGCAGACCTCGTCTCGCGACGCCTCCGCCAGGAGCTGGACGAGCTCGTCGTCCTCGTGGCCACCGGACCCGTCAAGCACGTCGACGAGCCCGTCATAGGAGCGCACGAGGCGCTCGCGCACGCGCTCGCGCAGCTCGCCGGTCGCCATTCGGGTGAAGGTGATGACGAGCAACCGATCGACCGGCAGGATCCCCTCGGCGACGTAGCGAGTCGTCAGCGCGGCAATCGTGAACGTCTTGCCCGTTCCGGCGCTCGCCTGCAGCAACGTCATCCCGCGAGGGAGTTCGCCTCGCACCACGAACGGCTGAGGCTCCAGCGGTCCAGCCGCGCCGTCGGTCACCGGTCGACGACCCGTTCGTGGGCCAAGAGCTGGTCCCAGAGCCGCGTCGCGTAGCGACCGAAGCGCGAGGGATCACTGACACCCCAGCCTTCGCCCGTCTCATCGGCGCGGGCTGGTCCGGCCAGGTCGAACATGGCCTCGAAGGACAGGGACCCACCCAGGACGAGGACGTGCTCGGGGCTCTTGTCCTCGTTGTTCCCACCGAAACCCGACTCCCAACTCCGCGCGGCAGGTCGGTGCGGGTCCGTCCCCAGCGCGATCGCCTCCGCCCAGGCGGCCGACGTCTTGCAATACAGCGGCAGTGGCTCGCACATACCGCGGGCGAACAGTTCGACCAGCGTGCGCAGGTGGCGTTCCGCTTCGGCCTTCCGGCTCGCGGCATCAGGCCCTAGTGGCGCAATCGTGGAGGTCGAGATGGTGTGGCGATTGCTGCGGGCGCGTCCGATCGTGCGTGCTTCGAACGGGCGGTCGGGCCACGACGCCGTAAGGGCGAGCAGGCGCAACCATGCGATCAGTCGCGCTGCGGGCCCCAACTTGGAGTAGGTCACGGTGAGGATGGTGTCCCCATGGACGCCAGCCACCGTGCCGACGACGCTCGGCGCACCGGGAAGTTCGACGCGGACGTCGAGGGACACGGGTGCCGTCGGCGTGCGCCCGGCGTCGACGAGGTCGGCGAGCGGTCCGGTGATCGTCGACAGCACGTCGTCGGCCAGCATGCCCGGGGGCAGGGCGCCACGGGCGCTCTCGGCAGCCAGGCACGACGCCTCGTCGGATCCGGCGAGCATGGCGGTGAGCACCCTGTCCGCGATCTGCCATTGCTCGAGCGCGTTGAGATCGATCGGGATGGAGTCCTCGAAGTCGCGGGTCTTGTCGCGCAGTGAGACCCGCAGGCGCTCGCGTAGGAAGGCCCGGACCGGATGGCGCAGGAAGCGCTCGAGCTGGTCGATCCCGAGGGCGTCGAGCGGCAAGGCAGGCAGAGGCTCGGCGAGGAAGGGGGCCGCTTCGCGGCGCGGGCTGAGACCGGCCTGCGCGCCCGCCAGGTGCAAGGTGTCGAAGCTCCACGGACCCTGCTCACGTCCCAGTTCCCCGTCCTCGTAGTTGCGGGCGTCGAACGGTTGGAGCGGATGGGCGACGACGATGACGTCGCGCGCTCGACCGCTCTTGGTGCGGACGGAGTGATCGACGACGTCGAGCAGCTCTCCGACGGGCACCGCCGGGGGTCGGTGCGCGTTGGAGCGCTCGTCGCGACCCGAGTAGGTGATGACGAGATGCTCCTGGGCGGCCAGGACCGCGTCGAGCAGGAGCTGGCGGTCCTCGCTCCGGACGTCGTGGTCGCCGACGCGCGGTCTGCGCGCGGTCAGATCATCGCCGTCCCGTTCTCTGTGGCGCGGGAAGCTGCCATCGTCCAACCCCAACAGGCAAACCACGCGGTGCGGGATCGACCGCATGGGCACCAGGGTGCAGACCGTGAGTTGGCCGGTGCAGAAATTTGCCCGCGTCGGCTTTCCCTTGAGCCGCTGCGTGAGGATCGACCGGACGTCATCGCAGGCCAGCGCGACCGGGCTCACGCCATCGGCTGTCGTCGCCTCGGCGACGAGGCCGTCGAGCAGCGTGGTCAGCTCCGCCCGTTGCCACGCGTCGCGGGGCGACGTCGCCGTCAAGGAATCGGCGATACGGGCGAGGGTGCCGGCCCAGACGTCCAGGGTCACGCTGCCCTCGAGTGCATCGAGCGCTGTCTGCAGCCGGTCCACGAACTCGGCGAGGCGTCCCGCCAGCTCGATGTCCGCGCCGTCGACCTCGTCGAGTGGGAGCGCGTCACAGAACAGCCGCTGACCCTCCTCCGCCATCGCGACACCGAGGAGGATCCGATCGAGTCCGGTCTGCCAGGTGTTGTTGGCAATTCCCTCGAGCTGAAAGGCTTGCCGGTGCACGGCGTCGAAGCCCCACCGGACGAAAGCCTTGTCCACCCACTCCTCGAGACGGAATAGGTCCTCGTCACCAAATTGGAACCGACGCCGGACCGGCTCGCGGCCGGCAAGGTCGAGTACCTCGGTCGCACTGACCCGCGACGTTGCGAGCTCGAGGACCTCGGCCAGCACGGCCATCACGGGATTGGTCTGACGGAGAGAGCGGTCGGCCAATCGGATCTCGAGCAGCCGCTCCGCGCCCTCCGACCCGTCGCTGAGTGCTTGTTGCCCGAATGTCGCTTGGATCAGGGGCGCAAACGTCTCGATGTCGGGGCACATGACGATGACGTCGCGAGGTTCGAGGCTGGGATCGTCCTCGAGCAGGTGCAGCACTGCGTCGCGCAGCACCTCGACCTGTCGGCCCCTCCCGTGGCAGGAGTGGATGCGGATGCTGTCGTCCTCGGGATCGAGCACCGCTCGGGCGTCCTCGTGGTGGACGACGCCCACCGGGGCGCGGTCGGCACGTACGTCGTCCTGGATCTGCTGCAAGAGGGTCCGCGGTCCCTCAGGCGACGCGGTGGGGTGCCCCGACGGGTCGGCCTGTGACGCGCCGCCCAGCACGAGCTGCATCTCACGGGCGTCGCGCCCCCACGAGGCCAGCAGCGGGTTGTTCGGCGCAGCGGCCGTGGGGTCCTCGCTCCGCAAGATGGCGCGCGAGGCCGCGCCGACGGAGGGCCGGAGGCGGTCCCAAAGGGCGGGGGACGGGTGGAGGAGGAAGAGGTGGACCTCGCGACGGGCGCCGATCGACTCGAGCACGTCGAGATAGCTGGCGGGCAGCCGGGTCAGGCCGAATAGCGCCACCCGCGGGGGCAGCTCCAGCAGCGTCGGCTCCTCGCGCAACCGTGCGCACGCGTCGATCAGTCGCTCGGCCGGGCTGGGGTGCCCGATGCGCTCGCGCAGGAGTCGCCAGAGATCCACCTGCCAGGACGACTCTTCGAGTTGCGGGGAGCCCGCCGCCCAGCGCTGCAGCATGTCGGGGCGGTGCACGGCGTAGCGATCGAAGAGGTCGGCGACGTGGCGGAGGCTGGAGAAGCGACGCGATCCCTCGGTGGTGGCGGAGTTGCGCATGTGCTCGGCCAAGGGCGCGAGCCAGGGCTCATCGAAGTGTTCCTCGACCAGCTCGATGAGTGGCCACACGGCCCGCTCCGGCGCCCAGGGGTCGGCGTCGGGATCGGCGTCGGCCGCCACTGCGAGCGCACCGCCCACCAGCGTTCCGGGAAACGGGAAGGCGATGTTGGCACAGACGCCGTCGTCGCGTCCCTCACCTGTTCCGAGCTGCTTTGAAAGCCGTTGTGTCAGCCACCGTTCGATGCCGCGTGTGGGCACGGAGATCACCTCGGGCGTCATCGGGTCCGGGAGCGGAACCGCAACGAGGTCACCCAGCATCGACACCAGGGCGTCGGTGCGATCGGACCGGTGGACGTGCAGCACCCCCGCAGAGTACGTCGGAGCTGTTCTGGCCCCTCAGGCCGGCGTGCCGGTGCTGGCCCCGCCCTCGGGCAGCGCCCGGATGGTGGACCCCACGTCCTCGTCCTCGTCGCCGGGGAGCTCGACCGCCTGAAGATGGCGCGGTGCCGTCTCGATGGGCGAGAGCTCCGCGATCTCCCCCGATTCGGGGACACCCAATCCTGGGAATTTGCGCGCGGACACCAGCACGCGCGTCTCCAGTGAGCCGACGGCCTTGTTGTAGGCGTCAACGCTCGAGGTCAGGCTTCGCTGCAGTGTCTGCATGTGACCGGTCATCACTCGCAGGCGGTCGTAGAGCTCCGCACCGATCTTCTGGATCTCGCGCGCGCTTTCGGCCAGGGTCTCCTGCTGCCATCCGAACGCCACCGTGCGCAGCAACGCGATCAGCATGGTCGGCGTGGTCAGCAGCACGCCGTTGGACATCGCGTACTCCTGCAGGGTGGGATCCGACTCGTAAGCGGCCGACAGGAGCTGGTCTCCCGGGATGAAGGCCACGACCTGCTGGGGAGACTCGAACTGCCTCCAGTACTCCTTCTTGGCCAACTGGTCGACATGGGTGCGCAGCTGCTTGGCGTGCTGACCTTGGAAGAGGGCGCGGGCGTCGTCGTCGTCTGCCTCGATCAGCTTCAGGAATGCGTCGAGGGGCACCTTGGCGTCGACCACCATGTCCCGCCCGCCGGGCATGTGCACGATCATGTCGGGGCGTAGGCGACCCTCGTCGGTCGCGGTCGTCACCTGCTCATCGAAGTCGCAGTGATCGATCATGCCGGCCATCTCGACGACACGCCGCAGTTGGATCTCCCCCCACCGCCCACGTGTCTGGGGTGACCGCAGCGCGGTGACCAGATTGCGGGTCTCGCGCTGGAGCTGCTCGTGCCCGACGTGGAGCTGGGCCAGCTTCTCGCTCAGCCCCTCGTAGGCACCCTTGCGCTCGAGCTCCACCCGCTGGAGCCCCACTTCGTAGCGCTCCAGCGTCTCGCTCAGCGGGTCGAGCAGCCGGGCGATGGCCTGCTGGCGCTGGGCCAGGTCTCCCTGGACCGCCGTGCGGGCCTCGCTGAATCTGGTGTCGGCCAGCGCAAGGAACTGTTCGTTGTTGCGGGCAAGGGCCTCGGCCGACAGCTCGGCGAACACGCCGGTGAGGCGGGACCGCTCCTCCTCGACTCGTGCCGCCTCCTCCGCAGCCGCGCGGCGTAGCAGCTCCAGCTCGGACACCGCGACCGCCCTCGCCGTCTCGGCCGCTGCGGCGGCCTCCGAGACGACCTTCAGCTGCGCCGCCTGCTCGGCCGCCGCGGCCTGCGTGTCCGCGAGCCGGCTCTCGGCGATGCGTGCTGCGCCGACCAGGCGGGCGCTGCGCACCAGGTACCAGACAACGCCGATCGCCAGGCCGACGGCGACGCCGAGGACCACTCCGAAGACCATGAATCCAATGTAACGACGGGGTGTATCGAGCCTGGGGACCGCTCCCCACCTGCCCTGCCAGCCCCGATCGGGTCTTCCCGCTTCCCGCGAATTGGGGGTCGTCACGTCGTGACGGAGCCGGTAGCGTGACCCGGATGCCGTTCAAGCTCGGTGTAAGTACGAAGACCGCTCCGGACCACGAGCAGGCGGATGAGGACCGCCCGCCACAGGTCGGTCCCCTGGTCATGGAGCAGCCGCTGTGGCCGCGCACCATGCCCGAGCCCCAAGAGGTGGACCGGCTCTTCGCGCAGGTCTTCGCGCTCGTGGGCGAGGGCATCGCCGGCGCGACCCACGCCCTGCTGGCCGGCGACCGCGACGCGGCGAAGGAACTGGTCAAGCGCGACGAGGTCATCGACAAGCTGATCGGGCAAATCTTGACGACGGTGCAGCAGCAGCTGGTGCACGGCGAGACGACGGCCGGCGAGCGCCGCGAGTACGTGGCCATCCTGCGCATGCTCCCGGACATGGAGCGCAACGGGGACCTGGCCGAGCACATCGCCCGGCGCGCCGCCCGCGGGCTGGGCGCAGAGATGTCAGCCCGCAGTCGCGGCCTCGTCGAGCGCATGGGCGAGGTCACGGCCAACATCTGGCGCGAGACGGCCGACGCCTTCGCCGAGCGCTCCGCCGAGGCGGCGGCGTCCATCGACGACCTCGACGATGAGCTCGACGACCTCCACGTCACCCTGACCGCCGAACTGGTGGCCGGGACGATGCCGCTCCCGGTGGCGATCGAACTGGCCATGGTGGCCCGTTTCTACGAGCGCTTCGGCGACCACGCGGTCAACCTGGCCCGCCGCTTGGCCACGCTGGTCGTGGGCGGTCCCGAGCCGGTGTCGTCCGGGCCCGACTGAACCCCATCTGGCTCAGCTGCGGAGGGCGACCAGCTCCTCGGCGATCTGCACCACGTTGAGCGCGGCGCCCTTGCGCAGGTTGTCGCCGGAGACGAACAGGGCCAGCGCGTTGGGAGCACCTTGCGCCCGCCGGATGCGGCCGACATAGGAGACGTCGCGGCCGGCCGCCAACAGCGGCGTCGGGATCTCCGCCAGCTCGACTCCGGGCGCGGTGCGCAACACCTCGGTGGCGCGTTCGGGCGTGAGCGGGCGCTCGAACTCGCAGACGATGGCCGCCGAGTGACCCGTGAAGACCGGCACACGCACGCAGGTAGTGGTCACGGCGAGGTTCGGGATGCCCAGGATCTTGCGGGCCTCGTTGCAGTACTTCTGCTCCTCGTCCGTCTCCAGGGAGCCGTCGTCGACGATCTTGAATTGCAACGGGATCACGTTGTGGGCGATCGGGACGGGATAGACGCTGCGGGGCGGGAAGTCGATCGCTGCGCCGTCGAAGGTGAGGTCCGCGGCGCGGTCGACCGTCTTGGACAGCTGCTCGGCGAGCTCCCGCACAGCGTCGACCCCGCCGCCGGACACGGCCTGGTACGACGACACGATCAGCCGGGTGAGGCCAGCTTCGTCGTGCAGGGGCTTGAGCACCGGGATCGCCACCATCGTGGTGCAGTTCGGGTTGGCCACGATGCCCTTCGGGATGGCGCGCAGCGCCTCGGCGTTGGCCTCGGGCACCACGAGCGGGACATCGGGATCCATGCGCCACGCCGAGGAATTGTCGATGACCGTCGCGCCGGCAGCGACGAGGCGGGGTGCGAGCACCCGGGACACGGAGGAAGGGGCCGAGCACAGGGCCAGGTCGATGCCCGAGAAGTCAGCCGACTCCGCGTCCTCGACGACGACGTCGGCGGCACCCCACGGGAGTGTCGAGCCGGCGGAGCGGGACGAGGCGAGGTAGCGCATGGACTCCACCGGGAAGTTGCGCTCGGCCAGGATGGAGCGCAGAACGACGCCCACCTGCCCAGTCGCACCGACGATGGCGATCCGCATTGGGCAATTCTACGGGACGACCGGCGGGGGCGATGCCCACCGACCCCGATCATCGGCGGCTGCTCAGACCTCGAGCGGTCGCCGACCCTCGAGGGCACGCCCGAGCGTCAGCTCGTCGGCGTACTCCAGGTCGCCGCCGACCGGGAGCCCGCTGGCCAGGCGGGAGACGGTGACGCCGAGCGGGGCCAGCTCACGCGCCACGAGCATGGCCGTCGCCTCGCCCTCGATGGTGGGGTTCGTGCAGACGATGGCTTCGCGGATGACACCCAGCTTGACGCGATCGAGGAGCTCGCCCAGGCGGAGCTGCTCCCGACCGATCCCGTCCAGCGGGCTCAGCGCGCCTCCCAAGACGTGATAACGGCCCCGGAACCCGGCGCGCTCCACGGCCACGATGTCGCGCGGGTCCTCGACGACGCAGATGACCTCGGGGTCCCGCCGGTCGTCGCTGCAGACGGCGCAGAGCGCGCCACCCTCGGCCACGTTGAAGCAGATCTCGCACAGCGTGGTGCGCTCCTTGACGGCGACGATGGCGTCCGCAAGCCGGCGGGCGTCCTCGTCGGACACCTTCAAGATGTAGAACGCGATGCGCTGGGCGGACTTCGGACCGATGCCCGGGAGGCGGCCGAGCTCGTCGATCAAGGAGCGGAGTGGTCCGGTGTACACCGCTAGCCGGCCACCTCACTGGCGCCGGGGAAGGCCTCCAGGAGACGGGCCTCGGCGGCCGACGCCTGGTCGGTGCCTCCGGCGGGCGCGTCCTCCATGAGGTCCGCAGGGTCGACGTGGTCGAGGTCGTCGTCGCCCGTTCCCGGACCGGGTGCCCCGGTGCCGGGGGCGGCGGGGCTGCGGGCCGCGCCGGCGGCGTCGTCCACGTCGAGTACCAGATTTACGGGGCTGCCGAAGTGCGCGGCCAGCGCAGCCTCCACCGTCGGCAGGTGCTCGACGCACTGGTCACGGTGCGCCGCGTTGGGCAGGGCGAAGTGCGCGCCCTGCTCGTCGACGGCGACGAAGCGCCCGCTGGCATACCGTGCCTTGGCCCGGGCGGGCAGGGACTGCAGGATCCCGTCGCCCCAGGCCTCCGTCAGGCCGTCACGATCGACCGAGCGTGCCGCCGTCGGCGTCGGCCTCGGCGTCGAGGCTCCGACCGCCGGCGCCGGGATGGTCTCGGTCGCGGGCGGCGGTGCCACGGGTGCGGGATCCTCCGGCGCCGTGGCACTGCCGGCCTGTTGGCTCCGTCGCATGGCCCCGATGGAGGGGCGTCGCCCCACGTCGGCCGGCGGCGCGGGTGGCGCGGGCGAGGCCTGTCCACCGGACACCGCCGCCGGAACAGGAGGAGGCTCGGTGGCAGCGCCCGGGCGTGGGAAGGCGGCGCCACCCGAGATGGAGCGCTCGAGCAGACTCACCCGTTCCGCCAACGCCTCCATCCCCGAGTCGAGGTCGGGCCGCACGGCGCGCACCGCGGCGATCTCGAGCACCACCTGCGCGTCGGGTGCCTCGCGGATGTCGACCAGCGCGTGACCCAAGATCTCCAGGCTGCGAACGACGCGCGGCAGCCCCATCGTCTCGGCCACCGCGGTGAAACGATCGAGCGACGAACCCGACGCAGCACACAGCTCGGGCGCCAATGCCGAGAGGAACACCTGGCGCAGGTCGTCGATGAGCTCGGTTGCCAGCTGCTGGGGACCCCAGCCGCCGGCCAGCAGCGCGCCGAGCGCGACCAGGACCTGGTTCACGTCGCCGTCGGCGAGCGCATCGAGCACCTGGGACAGCTCGGGTCGGGCCGCGTCGGCTGACCCGGCGGCGGCCACCTGGTCGAGCGCCGAAAGCGCGTCGCGGGCGGAGCCACGCCCGCGACGGACGGCCGCCTCGAGCGCGTCGGCATCGAGGCCGAGCGCCGCCTCCTCGTTGACGGCCTCGAGCAGGCCGTGGAGGGTCTCCGCTCCGAGCAGCCGGAACTCGAGGTGCTGGGTCCGGCTGCGGATCGTCGGGGGCACCTTCTGGGGATCGGTGGTGGCGAGGACGAAGACGACGTGGCTCGGGGGTTCTTCGAGCGTCTTCAGCAGCGCATTGGCCGCCGCCGTCGAGAGCATGTGCACCTCGTCGACGATGTACACCTTCCAGCGTCCGGGGGTGCCCAGGCTGGCGTGGGCCACCAGGTCGCGCATTGCGTCGACGCCGTTGTTGGACGCCGCGTCGAGCTCGTGCACGTTGAGCGAGCTCCCCTGGGTGATCTCGACGCACGAGGTGCAGGTCCCGCAGGGTTCGCCGTCGAGCGGCGCCTCGCAGTTGAGCGCCTTGGCCAAGATGCGCGCCGAGGACGTCTTGCCCGTACCGCGCGGCCCGCTGAAGAGATAGGCATGCGAGACGCGGTCGTCGCGCACCGCGCTGCGCAGCGCCCGCACGACGTGGTCCTGGCCCCTGATCTCGTCGAATCGACCCGGCCGGAAGCGGCGGTAGAGCGAGACGAAGGCGGTGTCGGCCATGCCGGCCGAGCCTACCCATGCGGTAGGACACGCCGGCCCGAGGCCGGGGCCCCGATGCTCGGTGCGGCGGCCAGGTTGGCTACGGCACCCGGCCAAACCCGCTGAGAGCTGCTGCCTTCCGACCCTGACTCGATTCACGAGCGGCCGTTGCGCAGGACCCGGCCACCGCACCCAGCATCGGGACGGCGCGACCGTCCAGGCTAGCGGGTCACCGCGCGCCCGTTCCCAACACGGCAAGGACGGTGTCGGGCCGCCCGAGGACGCCGAGGTCGCCTGCTCCGCTGTCGCCCGGGCCATCCGTGAGCCGGGTCAGGCGCCGGGGTGGGTCGCCGCCGAATGGACTCACGCGCCGCCACCAGGCGAAGTTCGACGAGCACGCCTCGGTCCGGTGCGAACCGCATCCCCACCCCTTGATCCACGGTTGCGCAATTCCGCAAAGGTTACCTCTAGGTGAATCAAAGTGAACCAAAGGTGTCTGAAAGGTGAACTGGGAAGTGCTCCGTGCCTGCGGATCAGCCAGTCCACCGCCGATACCGGGCTGTCGCGGCCGTTAGCCTGACCAGGCTGCAGTCTCGGAGGAGTGCGAGAGCGGCCGAATCGGCACGACTGGAAATCGTGTGTTGGGCAACCAACCGTGGGTTCAAATCCCACCTCCTCCGCTTCGGAAGAAGGCTCAATTCCTTCGGGGTCCAGTCCGATAGGACAACGTGGGTTCAAATCCAGGCCGGACGGCCGACCAGCCTCTCGCGAGCATTCGGCAGGATCGAGCCGCCATGCCGGACATCGCCGCTGCCCCGGCACAGGGGTTTTGCGGTCGCGCCGGCGCACACGACCTCCTTGCCGCGGCGTCCCACCGCCGACCGCATCCATGCCGACCTCGTCCGCAACGGATCGTAAGCGTCGCACCATGAGCACAGAGCTCTTCGACGAACCCGAGCTCGACACCGACGAGTCCGACTTTGCGTGGGACGACTTCATCCCCGACCCTGACGAGCCCGAAGAGGACGAGGCCATCGAAACCGACGAGGCCGAGCTCGCCGCCGACGACTCCGACCTCGACTGGGAGACGCTCAACGAGGAACCTGAGCTCGATGCAGAAGAAGCCGCCCTAGCCAACGCACGTATCGAGGCTGCATTCGATCGGATTATGGACACCGTTCGCCGCTCCTACGAGCCGGACTCGGAATCCGATCCGGAGCAGGATCCGGAATTGGACGCCGAGCTGGCGGCCGAAGCGGAGCTGGCGGCCGAAGCCGAGCGAGCGGCAGAGGAGCGGGCCGCAGAGGAGCGGGCAGCAGAGGAGCGGGCAGCTGCGGAGCTGGCGGCCCAGGAGCAGGCAGCTGCGGAGCTGGCGGCCCAGGAGCAGGCAGCTGCAGAGCTGGCAGCCCAGGAGCAGGCAGCTGAGAGCTGGCAGCTGCAGAGCTGGCGGCCCAGGAGCAGGCAGCTGCGAGAGCTGGCGGCCCAGGAGCAGGCAGCTGCAGAGCTGGCGGCCCAGGAGCAGGCAGCTGCAGAGCTGGCGGCCCAGGAGCTGGCGGCTGCAGAGCTGGCGGCCGAAGCCGAGCGGGCGGCCGAAGCGGAGCGGGCGGCCGAAGCGGAGCGGGCAGCAGAAGGGAGCGGGCAGCTGCGGAGTTGGCGGCCCAGGAGCTGGCAGCTGCGGAGCTGGAGACGGAGGACGAGTTCGCGCCGGTCACGGAGACAGGCGACACCGAGTTTGAGCCGGCCGTCGCGGCGGAGCCGGAGGAGCACCTGGCGCCCATGGTCGCCCTGGGCCCGGAGGCGGAGTCTGAGATCGACGCGGAGCTGCACCCCGGAAGTGAGCGCGCGCCACAATCGGTGTTCGCCGCGTTCGCCGCGTTCGTCGAGACCGAACCCGAGCCGGAGCCCCATGAGGAGTTCTTCGCCGATTGGAAGCGCGAGATGGAGTCGGCGCCGCACGAGAAGAGCGACCCGGTTTGGGTTCCCGAACCCGAGATGGCACCGCATGCGGAGTTCGACCCGGATTGGGAGCCGGACGGCGAACCAAATCCGACGCCGTCGTTCGGCCCCGTGCACAGACGCAGTCGCAAGACCGGAGCGACCCAACGCCGGAGCCCGGTCTTCATGGCGACCGCAATCGTGGCGTGCGCGTTCCTCCTCGTCGTCGGTATCGCGGCCATCGGACACTCGCTCCACCACGCGACGACACCACCGGCAGCCCCTCCTGCCAGTACGGGTTCGCCCGCAGCCCCGACGTCACCAGCGACGGCCCGGGTCCAGTCGGCCACCGACTCGGTTGACTCCGCCACGACCTCCGCCCGCGCCGGCTTGGCCTCCATAACCGGCTTCCCCACCCCCTCCAACGTCGCAAACGTCATCAACCCGTACGTCGCGTCGCTCCAGCTCTATGACACGTTCATGTCCGGGGCTTCGGTGCCGGCGCCGGCCAGCTCGGCGGCCGCCGCGACCCTGGCCCAGGTGCGAAACGACGTGACCTTCTTCGGCACCATCGACGGTTTGCCCCCGATCCGCCTCGGCACCTACCTCACGGCGTTCACGACGGACGTGTCGCGGCTCCAGGCGACCCTGAGCACGCTCGAACAGGCACTGCACGGCTAACCCTCGTCCAGGCTTCACGAGAGGTCGATCGGCGAACTTCCCTCCCGTCGCTACACCTCGCATACTGGGGCATCGCCTCCCCAGAAAGCCCGACACCGTTGACCGACGAGGACGCCATGGAGCTCGCCCTCGCCGAAGCACGCGCGGCCGCTGGTGAGGGTGAGGTGCCCGTGGGCGCGGTCACGCTCGTCGACGGGGGTGTGGTGGCGGCGCGGCACAACGAGCGCGAACGCTCAGCCGACCCCACTGCCCACGCGGAGATGCTGGCGCTCCGAGATGCCGCGGCTGCCCTCGGGAATTGGCGGCTCTCCGACGTGACCCTTGTCGTGACCCTCGAACCCTGCCCCATGTGCGCAGGTGCGCTGGTCGCATCGAGGGTGCGCAGGCTCGTCTTCGGAGCGGCCGACCCCCGGGCAGGAGCCTGCGGCACGCTCTACAACCTCTGCGCCGACCCCCGGCTCAACCACGAGCTGGCCGTGACCGCCGGTGTGCGGGCGGACGAATGCGGTGCGCTCCTGACCTCGTTCTTCGCCGCCAAGCGGGGTGATCCGGCGCCGTCGGACTGAGGACACCACCACGATGGAGCCCGCCTGATGAGGGGCTCCATGAAGCGGGTCGGCCAGCGCGACACGACTGACCCGATGCACGGCCCGGCCGACGCCGTGGCACGCAGCGGTCCCGGTGGTCGACCGGGTGACAGGCCGCGCGCGACACGTTCCTGACCTCCCGCTTCGCGCCGAAGAAGGGGACCGGCGCGACTCGGCGAGGTTCCGGACCAGGTCAGAGCGACTAACATGCCCTCCGGAGGAGTGCGAGAGCGGCCGAATCGGACGGTCTCGAAAACCGTTGTGCCTCATGGGTACCGTGGGTTCAAATCCCACCTCCTCCGCTCGGGGCCCCAAGGCCCGTCGCATGAGGCGAATGCGACAGCAACAGCGGCAGGGCAGGCGCCTTGCCGGCAGCACCTGGTCGTCCCGCGGCGGCCGGAAAGGAGTGAACCGTGGCACGCGCACGTTCGACATTTGGAAAACTGCAGCGCGACCAGGCCAAGAAGGACAGGGCCAAGGCAAAGATGGACGATCGCCTGTCGCGCCGCGAGGACAAAGCCGCGGCGAGCGAGCAACCGGGCAGCGGCCCGTCGGCCGACGAGGTCGACCAGACCCAGCTCCTGGAGCAGTTCGCGGCCCTGCACGAGGATCTCGCCGAGGGCCGCATCTCCCTCGACGACTTCGAGGTACGCCAGGAGGAACTGCGGGCCAAGCTCGTCGTCTGAGCCGGTTCCGAGCGGGCGGGCGCAGCGAGGCGGCGGCGCTCGCCATGTCCCTTACGAGGTCCCGGCGGCGTCGCGCCCTTCGAGCCAGCGGCGGAACCCTGCCGCATTGGAGTGGACGCCGTTCATGATGTCGAGCTTCTCCTTGTGGGCGGCGTCGATGTCCCCGAGCAGCGGGTCGAAGCGGGCGGCCAGGGCATGTGCGATGTCGGCACCCTCCCGGTAGGCCTTCTCCGCGGTCTCGGCCCACAGCCGCAACGTCTCCTCCGCCTCGGCCAGGAGCTCCTCGGGCTGCTCCAGGAGCCCGTAGTGCGCCAAGGCGATGCCGGTTGGCCGGCGGGCGGCGAACTTGCCGAGCGAGTTGATCGCCTGGTCGAGGTCGAAGTCCGGCGGCGGGGTCGCGGGCCGCAGGACGCCCCCGTCGGGCAGCTTGACCCCGACCGCGTCGCCGGCGAACAGGACGCCGCTCAGCGAGTCGTGCAGCCCCACGTGATGCTTGGCGTGCCCGGGAGAGTCGACGGCGACCAGGGAGCGGCCCGGGCCCACCTCGATCTCCTCCCCGTCCTCGAGTACGTGGAGACGCTCGGGTGGGGTCGGGTCGAGGCGGCCGTAGAGGGAGTCGAGCAGCGGGCCGTAGACGCGTGCGGCCGAGTCGATGAGGCGCGTCGGGTCGACCAGGTGCCGAGCCCCCTTCTCGTGCACGTACACGGTGGCGGAGGGAAAGGCACGGGCGACGTCGCCCACGCCACCGGCGTGGTCGAGATGGATGTGGGTGACGGCCACCCCGGCCAGTTCGGCCGGACCGATCCCGATCTGGCCGAGCGCGGCCAGCAGCACCGGCACCGAAGTCTGGCTCCCGGTCTCGACGAGCACCGGAGCGGGCCCCTCAATCAGGTAGCCCGCCGTGACCCGCTCCCACCCGCCCAGCATGGTGTCGATCTCGAGCACACCCGCGGCGATGGGCCGCGGCGGCGGGACGGCAGGGATCGCGTCGCCGCTCTCGGGATCGTGTACGTGCAGGCCCGCGTCGGCATGGCCGTGCGCCTGCCCGCCGTGCGAATGTCGCCCGCTCACCGCACCGCGTTCTCGCGCCGTTTTACCGCCAACCGGCCGAGTTTCCTGATCCGTTGCAAGTTTGGCGGCGTGTGGTCCGCCACCGTGAGGGCCCCTTCGTAGACGAGGGCGAGGGGGTCGGAGCCGCTCAGCCTGAACGCCGAGTTGATCAGCGACACGTGGGAGAACGCTTGTGGGAAATTGCCCACGAGCCGGCCAGCGAGGGGGTCGTACTCCTCGGAGAGCAAGCCCAGGTCGTTGCGCAGGGCGAGCAGCCGCTCGAAGAGCTCCTGGGCATCCTCTTTGCGACCGATCATGTGGAGGCAGTCGACCAGCCAGAACGAGCAGGCGAGGAACGCCCCCTCCCGGCCGGTCAGCCCGTCGACGCTCCCACTGTCGTCGGTGCGGTACCGCAGGACGAACCCGTGGTCCATCAGGTCGCGCTCAATGGCCTCGACCGTGCTGACCACCCGGGGATCGCTCGGGGGGAGGAACCCGACGAGGGGGATCATGAGGACGCTGGCGTCGAGCTTGTCCGAGCCGTAGTACTGCGTGAACGCGCCCACGTCCTGGTTGAATCCCTTCTCGCAGACCTCGGTGAAGATCTCGTGCCGCATGGCGCGCCACTTCTCGACCGGCCCGTCGAGGTCGGGCCACTCCTCGATGGTTCGCACCGCGCGGTCGACCGCCACCCATGCCATCACCTTGGAGTGCGTGAAGTGCCGCCTCGGGCCGCGCACCTCCCATATGCCGTCGTCGGGTTGGCGCCACGCATCCTCGAGGAATCCGACCAGTTGGGTCTGGAGGGCCCAGGCAGCCTTGCTGTGCACACCCTCGGACTTCGCTGACGCGTAGAGCGCCGACATCACCTCGCCGTACACGTCAAGCTGGAACTGCTCCGATGCGGCGTTGCCGATCCGCACCGGGACCGATCCCTCGAAGCCGGGCAACCAGGGCGCTTCCCATTCCTCGAGCCGCCGCTCGCCGGCGAGCCCGTACATGATCTGGAGCTTCGTGACGTCGCCCGCCACGGCGCGCAGCAGCCAGTCGCGCCACGCCATCGCCTCGTTGTAGTAGCCGCCCCGCATGAGCGACTCGAGGGTGAGCGTGGCGTCGCGCAGCCAGCAGTAGCGGTAGTCCCAGTTGCGGTTGCCCCCCAGCGCCTCGGGCAGCGAGGTGGTGGCGGCGGCCACGATGCCGCCGGTCGGCTCGTACGTGAGGGCCTTGAGCGTGATCAGCGACCGCACGACCGCCTCCTTGTAGGGACCGTCGTAACAGCACTGCTGCGCCCACTCCGTCCAGAAGGCCTCGGTGAGCTGCACCGCATAATGGCTGTCGAGCGGTGGCGGGGGTTGCTCGTGGGAGGGGTACCACACCAGCGTGAAGGGGTAGCGCTGCTTCTCGGCGACGGTGAAGTCGGCCACCGTGCTGAGGTCCTTGCCCACCGCGTCGACCCGGTGCCACAAGGCAACCGAGTCGGGGCCCGCCGTCAGGCGGGTGAGCCCCTCGTGCGAGGTGACCCACGGGACCACTTCGCCGTAGTCGAAGCGCAGCGTGAGGTCCATGTGCATGTCGACGGTGCCGCTCACACCTTCGACCGAGCGCACCAGGTGCGGATGGTTGTCACGCACCGGCATGCAGTCGGTGACGCGCACCGTGCCGGTCGGGGTGTCGAACTCCGTCTCGAGCACCAGAGAGTCCGCGCGGTACCAACGCCTCGTCGCCAGGATGACGTCGGAGCCCCCGGCCGGCGCGATCTTCCAGGCGCCGTGGGACGCGTGGCCGAGCAGCCGGGAGAAACACGAGGCTGAGTCGAAGTGCGGGAGGCACAACCAGTCGACCGAGCCGTCCATCCCCACCAGGGCAGCGGTGTGCAGGTCGCCGATGACGGCGTAGTCCTCGATCGGCTGGCTCATGACCTCATTCTTGCCTCAGCCGCTGATGCACGGCCCGGTGTTCACCGCCGAATGGTGCAACTTTGCCGCCTGCACGCGGGCCAGGACCCCCGGGGAGGTCAGGGCGTAGCCGACGCTCTGGTACACCGTGGAGCGGGAGAACACCACGCCGATGACCTCCCCATCAGGGCCCATGAGGGGTCCGCCCGAATTGCCCGGCTCGACGTTGGCGTCGAGTGCGTAGACGGTCCGGGTGACGGAACCGTTGTTGTAGATGTCCTTCCCGGTGGCCGTGATCTCCTCGGTCACACCCGCCGGGCCGACGTTGAGGCCCTGGTTCTCCGGGTACCCGAGCAGCGCCGCCGGCGTCCCCCGGGGCACCAGGCCCGGGTCGACGGTCAGGGCCGGGCCCAGAGGCGCATCGGTGCGAAGGACGGCCAGGTCGAAGGATGGGTCGAACAGGACGGGCGTGGCGGCGTAGGCGTTGCTCCCGATGAGCACCTGCGTGTCCCCGTTGCCCTCGCCCGCCACCACGTGCGCGTTCGTCGCGACGAGCCCGGGACCGACCACGAAGCCCGAGCCCTCCTGCTCGTTGCTGCACGCGGTACCGAGGATCTTGACCGTCGAGAAGACCGCGGGATCGGCCAGCGCCCGGGTCTCGGCGTCGCCGGGCGTCGAGACAGACGGCGACGACGGTGGGGTGAGCGTCGAGAAGACCTGGGGGAAGCCCTGGTTGTTCAAGAAGGTCTGCAGGTCGTTGAAGAGGGAGGGGGCCTGGGGCAGCACCCGGTCGATGGAATGGAGGATGTCCGAGCGGTTCACCGCGGCGTCGAGTGAGGCGAACCGGCTGTTGGGCGACGTGAAGACCGCCGCCACCAGCCAGACGGAGAGGAGCACGGCGAGCACCGCGACCCCGACGCCGAGGACCGCGTCGACGTGGCCGAGATGGTGCCGGCGCACGGTCACGTTGCTCCAGGTGCCGAGGACGCGGCCGGCGTAGCCCAGCGCGCAGGCCGTGAGCATCACCAGTGACACGAGCACGACCGATCGGGTGACGTCCCGGTGGGCGGTGCCGAGCAGAGGCACCCACACCAGGGTCCCGAGTGCGAAGCCGAGGAAGAAACCACCGAAGGTGAGCAGCTGCACGAGGGCGCCGAGCCGCAGCCCGTGGACGGCAGCCAGGAGCATCAGCCCGATGATCAACACGTCCACCCAATCCACCGGTGCGAGGGTACCCAACAGTGCACCAGAATTTGTTCCCCCCACCGCTATTGTCGTCCTGCCGTGCTTTCACGCTCCGTGCCTCGACACCGGCGTGCCCGGCGACACGGGGGTCTGCCCCTCTTCCTCGCTGCCCTGGCGGTCACCGCCTCGGGCTGTTCGCTGGCCGCGCACCCAGGCTCCCCCCCGAGCCCCCGCGTCCTCGGTCAGCCCAAAGAGGCGCCGCTCGTGATCGGGCAGCCGGCGCCGCTCGGGACGGGCGAGCTGGGCGCCGTGTCCTGCGCCTCGGCCCGGCGCTGCTGGGCGGTCGGGGTGGCCGGGCCGAACCCGCCGGCCACGGGGGCGACCGTGATCATCGCCACCACGAACGGCGGCGGGAGGTGGAAGGCCGAGCGGGTGGCTGGAGGGAGCACCCCCCAACTGAGCGGGATCTCGTGCCCGACTGACACGGCGTGCATGGCGGTGGGCTCGAACGGGGCGTCGCTCCCCGGAAGCGGCGTCGTCGTGACGACGCACGATGCCGGTGCCACGTGGTCGCCGGTGTCGTCGCCCACGAACGCGCTCACCGTGACGGGAGTGCTCTGCACGAGCCTCACCGACTGCACCACCATCGTGAGCGACGGGACCTCGACCTGGTCCGCCCACAGCGCCGACTTCGGGCAGAGCTGGCAGCTGGAGGGCAACCTGCCCTCGTTGTTCCTCGGTGGCAACGACCTCTCGTGCACGGCGGGCGGCTCGTGCCTCGTCGCCGGTTACGTGCCGACGAGCAACGGGCACGGGGAGGGGGCGGTCTCCGTCAGCGCCGACGGCGGGCAGACCTGGACCCTGGCGACGGTCCCCCAGGGCATCGGCACGCTCCAGAGTGCCGCCTGCCTGAGTGCCACGCTCTGCCTCGCCGCAGGCACCACGTCGACCACCGTGAGCGACATCGTCCCGGCCAAGGGCGAGCTCCTCCGCAGCGCCGACGGCGGGCACACCTGGGTGCCGTGGACCGGCCTGCTGCCCGTGGACGACGTGTACGCCCTCGCCTGCCCGTCGACCCGGCAGTGCGCCATGGTGGGGACCAAGTGGGTGGGCTTCCCCGCCATCGCCACGGGGGCGGTGGCCCAGAGCCGCAACGGCGGAGGGACCTTCCATGCGGCCTCGACGGCCTATGTGCCCATCACCCTGACCGCGCTCTCCTGCCCCGACACGGTCGCCTGCATCGCCGTGGGCGGGAACACGGTGGCCCGCATCACCCTCCTCCAACCACCGACACGCCACCGACCGCCGACCCGGCCCCGCGGGAGGCCGATCCGGTAGCGCCCGGGGCAGGTCAAAGCGGGAGGCGTAACCGAGGGACCCGGTGGGCGTCAGAAGAAAGGGTCCCTCGTCAGAGGGGGCACACCCCCGTAGTATTTGACCTGTCGGACCAAGCAGTCACCGAAGCGTGCGGGGGGTACGCGGACTCCCGATCGCCCGAAAGATGGAGGACCGTCATGCCGCAGACCTGCCCACAGTGTCAGAGCGAGGCCGCAGACGACGCCACCGCCTGTCCCAGCTGCGGAGCATCGTTGGGTTCGACCACGACCGCCACCCAGGCCGCTCCCGCGGTGAGCGCGCCGGCACCCGCAGCGGCACCGGCACCGGCGGCCGCGGCCGCGGCGTCCAGCTCCTCCATGCCCGCCTACAAGTTCGATGCAGCACGCTGGAGTCTGGCCGACCGCATCGCCGGGATCGCTTCCGTCGTGCTGTTCATCTCGCTCTTCCTGTCCTGGTTCGGCATCACCGTCATCGGGATCACCGTCACGGCCAGCGGGCTCTCGGCTCACGGGTACCTCTACATCGTGATGATCCTGTGCATCCTCATCGTGGCCTACCTGGTCTTGCGGGCCGGTTGGGACGAGCTGCCGTTCGCGGCCAACGTCCCGCACCTGACCGTGATGATGGTGGCGACGATCGTGAACCTGGTGCTCGTCTTCATCGGCTTCATCTTCAAGCCGGGTGGGTCGGGCGTCGGATGGGAGTTCGGCGCCTTCATCGCCCTCATCGCCGCCATCGTGGCGGCGGCGCCCTACGCCATCCCGCAGCTGCGCGCGAAGACGATGAGCTGAATCTCCTCCCGCCCGCGGCTAGTGCCGCAGGGCGGCGAGCAGCAGGCCCGGGATCCGGGCCGCCGACGGCTCGGCCTCGAAGGCGACGAACCGGCGCATGACGTCATAGGACTCCCCGGCGGTGGCGAACCACGGGGGCTTGGGCCGGGAGCGGAACGGGCCACGTACGACCGATTTCTGCGGTCGGTCGAACATGGCGGCGTTGCCGACCACGCCGGTCCCCGACTGGATGTCCGTGCGAGGGTGCCCAGGGTAGGCGCCCCATGTCGTCGAGCCCATGGCGAACGAAAGGCCGTGCCACACGTTGACCCCGATGGAGCCGTAGCGCAGGTCCGCCACGGCGCGCTCGACGGCGTCGGCCACGGCATGCTCCTTCATGGAGGACGGGCTGACGATCAGTGTCGCCCCCAGCGTGCCCCAGACGACGTCGTTGCAGAAGGCGGTGGCGGCGTGGACGAAGGCCGCCGCCGACGGGGCGGTCAGGGCGGTCTCGGCCAGCTCCCCGCAGAAGGACTCCACGTTGAAGCAGATGTCGTCGGTGTGTCCCGGCGGCACGCCGCGGATGAAGGTCCAGGGCAACGCGTCATCGGGGCCCGACCCGTATTCCTCGGCTTCGGTATGAGCGGCCACGAAGGCGTCGCGCCGCTCGGCCGCTCCCGGGTAGTAGGCGCGTCGCGCCGTGATCCCCGCCAGGGTCTGAGTCAGCGCGCCGAGGAACGCGTCGCGCTGTGGCCAGGCGGCGTGCGTCACGACGACCCGGGCCGAGATGCAGTTGAACCCGGCGTTGTTCACCAGCATCGTGGCCACGTGCTCGGCCTGGTAGCGCAGCTCGCCGATGGACCACCGGCCCGGCACCACGATCACCGGTGACACGTTGCCCAGCTCGGCGGACACGGGTTTGGCCAGCGCCGGGTCGTCGGCCTCCTTGCGCCGGGCGCCCTCGGGCCCGGTGCCGAACACGACCGCGTCGTAGGTCTTGTCCGACCCGGTGATGTGCACCTCGTCGATGCGGGCGTGCGCCGTCAGGTAGTGCCCGACCGCCGCGCCGCCCTCGACGATGCGCAGCACGCCGGCGTCGATCAGCGGCGCCAGGGCGCGGCTCCAGTGCGGAACGAGGTAGTCGTTGACCGGGTTGGCCTTCATCACGACGACCTTGCCCTCGACGAAGAGCTTGGACAGGACGTCGCGGGGGCCGAGCGACGCCACGTTGCCGGCGGCGAGCACGAGCGCCGTGCCGGCGTGCCCGATCGGGTCGGCGTAGGCGGGGGCCTGGCCGAGGGTGAGCGACTCCCTGGTGACGCCGGGCTGCATCCAGACCTCTGCGGTCGTCTGGGGGAACGTGATGCGGTCGAAGGCGCCGTCGGGGAACACCTGGACCCGCAGCCGCCCGTCGGACGCCTCGCGCACCGGCCCGGCGAAAGCGGGCCGGCCGTCCTTGGCGATGTCGTGCAGGGACTCGCGCAGGAGGCGCGCCATGCGCACGAACGTCCCGACGCCCGCAAAGAGCTCCTCCCCCGCCTCGGTCGACCGCGCGGCCAGCCCCTTGGCGCGGCACGCGGCGTCCAGCCAGTCGTCCAGGGCCGCCATCGTGTCCGTGATGACGCGTTGCAGGAGGTCGGCGCGTGCGGCCGCGTCGGTCCCCGCCCACGACGCCGCGTGGTCGGCGACCTCGTTGACGACGGCATCGAGGGCAGCGGTGTCGTCCGCACCCGGCCCCGTCTCGTCGCTCCTCGGTGCCACGGCTCCCCGGCTCGTCATGGTCATGGTCCTGGCCTCCCTGTCGTCGCGTCCCGTCCCGCCCCGATCGCGTGCCCGTCTACGCGACCCGGGGCAGCACGTCCGAAGCGAGGAGCTCGATGTGCTCCAGGTCGTCGAGGTCGAGCACCTGGAGGTACGCGGTCTCCGCCCCGATGCCGGCGAACGCCTGGAGCCGGGCCACGACCTCGTCGGGGGTGCCGGCCACGCCGGAGGCCCGCAGCTCGTCAGGCTTGCGGCCGATGTTGGCCGCCCGGCGCTCCAGCTCGTCCTCGTCGGCGCCGCAGCACACGGTCTGGGCGACCGACAATCGCAGCGTCCCGGGGTCGCGACCCCGGTCCTGGCACGCGGCGCGTACCCTGCCGAACTGGGCCTCGGTGTCGGCGAGCGTGGAGAAGGGAAGGTTGAACTCGTCGCCGTAGGTGGCGGCGAGGCGCGGCGTCCGCTTCCACCCGCCGCCCCCGACGATGAGCGGCGGGCGCGGGCGCTGGACGGGCTTGGGCAAGGCCGGGCAGTCGCTGAGGTGGTAGTGGCGGCCGTCGAAGCTGAAGGTCTCGCCCACCGGCGTCGCCCACAGCCCGGTGAGGACGGCGAACTGCTCCTCGAGGCGCTCGAAGCGCTGCCCGAGCGGAGGGAAGGGCACGCCGTAGGCGGAGTGCTCGGCGTCGTACCAACCGGTCCCGAGGCCGAGCTCGACCCGGCCCCGGCTCATGGCGTCGACTTGCGCCACCTGGACGGCAAGCATCCCCGGCAGCCGGAAGGTCGCCGAGGTGACGAGGGTGCCGAGCCGGATGCGCTCGGTCTCCCGGGCGATCGCGCCGAGCGTGACCCACGAGTCGGTGGGGCCGGGCAGGCCGTCCCCGCCCATGGTCAAGAAGTGGTCGGAACGGAAGAAGGCGTCGAATCCGGCCGCCTCGGCCGCTTGCGCCATCCGCAATTGCTGCTCGTAGGTGGCTCCGAACTGGGGCTCGGTGAAGATGCGCAGCTTCACAGCACCCACGCTAACCGGGCCGTCCCCGTCGCGGGCCGGCGACGCGCGGCGGCCGGCGAGCGGGGCAGACTGCGGCCATGGACATCGGCGTGATCTTCCCCCAGACCGAGGTCGGCGGGGACCGGGGTGCCGTGCGCTCCCTGGGACAGGCCGCCTCGGACCTCGGCTACACCCACCTGGCGGCATACGACCACGTGCTGGGCGCGGACATCGCGGTGCACGGCGACATCGGTGGGCCCTACACGATCGACGACACCTTCCGCGAGCCGCTGACCATGTTCGCCTACCTGGCCGGCTGCACCGACCTGGCCTTCGCCACCTCCATCATGATCGGGCCCCAGCGCCAGACTGCGCTGCTGGCCAAACAGGCGGCCGAGGTCGACCTGCTCTGCGGCGGGCGCTTCCGCCTCGGTCTCGGGATCGGCTGGAACAAGGTGGAGTACGACGCGCTCGGCGTGCCGTTCGAGCTGCGGGGGGCGATCCTGGAGGAGCAGATCGCCGTGCTGCGCGCGCTGTGGACCCAGACGAGCGTCACGGTCGAGGGGCGCTTCCACCACATTCTGGCGGCGGGACTGGCACCGCTGCCGGTGCAGCGCCCCATCCCGATCTGGATCGGCGCCCATGCGCCGGCGGCCCTACGGAGGGTGGGCCGGGTGGCCGACGGCTGGTTCCCCATGGCGCGCCCGGGCGGCGGCCTGGAAGGGGCGCTCGAGCTCATCCGCGAGGGCGCGGCGGAGGCGGGGCGCGACATGTCCCACTTCGAGTTCGAGGGCAGGATCGAGTACGCCGCCCGCGACCACGAGAAGATCTCCGAGCACGCGCGCCGGTGGCGGGAGGCGGGCGCGAGCCATCTCTCCCTCAACACGATGCACGCGGGCCTTCGCGGGGTCGACGCCCACATCGCCGCGCTCGCGGAGCTGGTCCCGGTGCTGCTGTCACCCTGACCCGAGCGCGGGCCGTGCCAACATGAGGCATGCCGGAAGAGCCGGACGAGCCCTCTCCGGCGGAACCCGCTCCGGACTCCCGCCCCGACGTCTCCCTCGGCACCATCGCGGCGCTGTGGGGCCGCATCGGCTGCACCGGCTTCGGTGGGCCACCCACCCACATCGCCATGCTGCGCGCGCTCACCGTCGAGCGCGAGGGCTGGCTGGGCGAGACCGAGTTCGAAGATGCCACCGCGGCCACGAACCTGCTCCCCGGACCGGCATCGACACAGCTCGCCATCTTCTGCGCCTGGCGCCTGCGCGGCCTGCCGGGCGCGCTGGTCGGCGGCGCCTGCTTCATCTGCCCGGGGCTCGCGCTCATCATCGGCCTGGCCGCGCTGTTCCTCGCCTCCAACCCGCCCACCTGGGTCAAGGGCGCCGCGCTCGGCGCCGGCGCAGCGGTGGCGCCCGTCGCGGTCAACGCGGCACTCGGGCTCGTCCCGGCCAGCTGGCGCCGGGCCGGGACGGCACCGGCCCGGCGGGCCCGCTGGGTCGTCTACGCGCTGGCGGGCGGCGCGGCGGCGGCCACGGTCGGCACGTTCCTCGTGCTCGTACTTCTCGGCTGCGGCCTGGTGGAGGTCGCCGTGTCGGGTGGCGTCCGGCCGCCGAAGCGCCTGGGGGGCTTCGTCCTGGCCCCGCTCGGCGTGGTGGTCGCCGGCGGGCTCGGTGCGCTCAGCTGGGTCGCGCTCAAGGTGGGGGCGCTGTCGTTCGGGGGCGGGTTCGTCATCATCCCGCTGATGCAGTCCGACGCCGTCCACCACTACCACTGGATGACCAACGCCCAATTCCTCAACGCGGTGGCACTCGGGCAGATCACCCCGGGTCCGGTGGTGCAGACCGTGGCGGTGGTCGGCTACGCCGCGGCGGGCGTCGGCGGCGCGCTGCTGGCGGCGCTCATCGCCTTCGCACCGTCGTTCGTCTTCATCCTCGTGGGGGCCCGTCACTTCGGCGCCCTGCGGACGAACGCCCTCGCGCAGTCGTTCCTCGGCGGCGCCGGGCCCGCCGCCATCGGCGCCATCGCGGGCGCGTCGATCCCGCTGGCGCTGGGCATCGCCCACGTGTGGCAGGGGGTGGTCCTCGCCGGCGCGCTGGTGTTGATCGTGGGGTTGCGGCGCAGCGTCGTGCTCACGCTCGTGGGCGCGGGCCTCGTCGGCGCGGTCGGGGCGGTGCTGGGGCTATCGGTGGGCGGCTGACGTGCGACGCCGGGTCAGGAGCGCGTCAATGCCGGCTGCAGGTGTTGCTCACGGCGAACGCGCCGCCCGTTGATGAGCCCTCGTCGAGCGGCAGGGCACTGGGGGGCGGCGCGGCGATGTGCACCGGCGCACCGAACGCGCCGAAGGTGAGCGTGTCCGTCGCGGTCGTGGGCCCCACGGGATAGCCGGCGAACGCGGGCAACGCTCGCGCTCCGCTCGGCAGGACGCCGCTGAAGTGCGACGTGCTGCGCACCTGCACGAGGCGTCCCTCTGCGTCCAGCCAAAGACGGGTGGGGCCAGGGGAGAAGACGGGCGCGTCTTTGGGTGCCGACGGGCAGGCGGGGAACGGCGCCGTCTCCACCAGGTATTCGGTCGTCGCCACCCGGTTGACGGCGGCGGGGCCGAGGTCGCGGACGGAGACGACGCGCTCGGACCCGTCGAGGCCGCCGAGGGCCGTAGCGGCGGACGCGTAGGAGAGGCCCAGCTGGCTCCTCGGCTGACGCGGCGCGGTCAGTCTTGTGAACGGGAAGTGGGCACCCGCCAGGTCTTCCTCCGTTCGGAGGGGGGTGAGCTGCGAGTACAGCACGTTGCCGATGCCGATCTCCTGGAGGCTGCTCGCCGACGGCCTGGGGTGCATCGGCCCCGAGGACCCACCCTCGAACTCGATGTCGTGGTCGACCTCGCTGACGCGGAAGTCCCCCGACGAGAAGTCGACCACGCCGGCGCCCGTGAGCGTGGCCCGCAGATCCGGGTTGGGGCTCGTCGTGACGTGGGCGTAGCTGAAGTGTGCACTTCCGGCCTGCGCCGTCCTCGACAGGACGCCCGCCACCCATTGCCCCGGCGGCGCGCCCGGCGCGCCCGAAGCACCGAGCGCAGCGGTCGCCGCGGTGACCACCCCCAGCAGTCCGAGCAGGCACCAGGGCAGCAGGCGGCGCATCGGGGAATTGTGCCCCATCGGCTTGCAGCGGAGGATGCGGGTTCAGACCGCCCGCAACACCGCCGGCAGCCCGTCGTGCCAGTCCGGGTAGCGCGGCGACCAGCCGAGCTCGCCACGCGCCCGGGCGTTGGAGACGCCGGGCTGGTGGCACATGAGGTAGGCCAGGAATTTCCCCGCGCCGACCCGGGCCAGCGCCTCGGGGACGTGGTGGGGAGGCTTGGCGCCGAGCAGCCGCGCCGCGAAGGGGATCCACTCCGAGGCCGGGGCCGGCACGTCGTCGACCACGTTGAACACGCCCGTCGGGCCCTCGAGGGCGGCCAGCGTGGCCGCCACCGCATCGTGGAGGTGCACGAGCCCGAAGAGCCCGCCGCCGTCGCCGGGGATGGGGAGGCGGCGCTTGGCGATCATGGAGACATAGAGGCCGCCGGGGGCGAAATAGGTGCCGGGGCCGTAGAGGGAGCCGTAGCGCAGCACGACGCCCTCGATGCCGGCGTCGTCCAGGGTGGCCGCCTCGAGGGCGGCCAGCGAACCGGCGAGCTGCCCGATCTGTCCCGGCGCGTCCGTCCACAGCGGGTCGGACTCGGAGCGCATCCCAGGTCCCGGGCGGTAGGCGAACGAGATGCTCTGGGCGATGATGCGCCGGGCGCCGGCGGTGCGGGCCGCAGCGGCGAGGGTGCTCGAGACCTCGCGGCGCAACCGGCTCGTCGCGTCGAACCCGCGCTTGACGGCGACGGGGTTGGCGGACTGCGCCAGGCTCGTCAGCTGGTTGACGACGACCTCGGGCTTGGCCGACGCCACGGCACGCGTGAGGGCGTCGGCTTCGAAGGCGTCGCCGACCGCCGGGACGACGCCGGCGACACCAAGGGCGGCGACCCGGGCCTCGCTGCGGGCGAAGACGGTGACGTCGTGGCCCGCCCCGGCCAGCGCGACGACGAGCGGCCGTCCGATGGCGCCCGTGCCCCCGGCCACGAAGATCCGCATCCGGTCGAGGCTACGCGCCACCGATGCGCCGGTACGGCGTGGGTCCGGGCCTTTGGCAGGATGGCGGGGTGAGCGAGCACAGCGGCTATCCCGGGGCGCCTCCGGGGTGGTACCCGGACCCCGCCGGCGGCCCGGGACAGCGCTGGTGGGACGGCTACACGTGGAGCGAGGCGACCGTGCTGCCCGCGCGGCCGCCACCACCACCCTGGGCCGGGGCCGGCCCGCCCCAGGGTCCCCCGTCACGGGTGGCGCCGTGGGCCGTGGCGGCGGAGCGCCTCACCACCTTCACCACGAGCGGATTGGTCGACGACGAGCTGCGGATGGTCCCCGTGGCGCGGGTCGCCGTCGTCATGCCGGCCGTGTACTACCTGGTGAACCTCGTTGTGCAGCGGGTCGACGCGGACCAGCTGCGCGCGCTGGGGCACCACCTCCGCGTGGTCTGGCACGACGCGCAGAACCGCGTCACGCCGCCGCAGTACCACGGGCCCAGCGGGCTCAGCCCGATCTCCCTCATCGTCGGCCTGATCACGCTCGCCGCGGTCGTCGTGGCCTGCGTCTGGCAGCACCGCGCCGCCTCGGCCGCCCGGGGCCTCGGCATCCCGGCGCGCCGCTCACCGGCCTGGGGCGTCGGCTCGTGGTTCGTCCCGGTCGTCAACCTGTGGGTGCCCTACTCCGCCATACGCGACTGCCTCCCACCCGACGACCCGCACCGGCCACGGATGTTGCGCTGGTGGATCGCCTGGCTCGTCGCGGCCTTCGGCAGCAGCGCGACCGCCGTGTGCGCGCTGTTCTCCACCGGGGCCGCCCTCGTGCTGTCCATCCCGGTCGCGCTGGCCTGCCTGGCCGTCATCGCGTGGGCGCCGGGGATCGTGGTGGCGATCAGCTCGGCGCATCGGGGGTTGATGGCCCAACAGACACAGGTGTCCGGAGCGCTGCCGGGCTGAACGAGGGACAGCGCGGTCCGAGCCCGCATCGGCGGACTTCAGCAACCGGCCGCGTCTCTTAGCGAACCTTGTTCAACTGTTCACCCGACGATTGCGTTCGTGTTGCCGGGCGTTTACTTGGCACCGCTACGTTCCAGGTAGTGCCTGACGGTGAATCCACCGAGCTTCGTAACGATCCCGTTACGACCGGCGTGCGGTCCGGTATCGACGAGGCCCTGCAGTCCCTCGACCCGGACGCGTCCGCGACCCGAGGACGTCATGCAGTCGATCGACCTGACGCTCGGCTTCTCGGGGCGCGTCGTCCTCTCGGACATCAACGTCGCGCTCAGACGGGGCTCGATCACCGCGCTGATCGGTCCGACCGGTTCGGGGAAGTCGACCTTCCTGCGCACGCTGAACCGGATGAACGACCGCGTGCCGGGGTTCATGCGCGAGGGCGACGTGAGGTTCGACAACCAAAGCCTGTGGGGTCAGAGCGTCGACCTGCTCACGCTTCGCCGCCGGATCGGCATGCTGTTCCAGCGCCCCAACCCGTTCCCCATGTCGATCAAGGACAACGTGGTCGCCGGGGTGAAGGCCCACCGCATCGCCAAGGGCAAGCAGCTCGACGTCGTCTGCGAGCGCCGGCTGACCGAGGTCGGCCTGTGGGATGCCGTCAAGGACCGCCTCAACGACTCGCCGTTCCGGCTCTCCGGGGGGCAGCAGCAGCTGCTCTGCCTCGCCCGAGCGCTGGCCGTCGGTCCCGAGGTGCTCCTGCTCGACGAGCCGACGTCCTCGCTCGACCCGGTGACGACGGAGTCGATCGAGGCGCTGCTCCGGAACCTGGCTCCGGCGCTGACCCTCATCGTCGTGACGCACAACCTCGGCCAGGCGATGCGGGTGTCGCACCACACGATGTTCTTCTATCAAGGGCAGCTCATGGAGCACGGCCCGACCGACGAGCTGTTCAACCGGCCCAAGCACCCCGACACCGAGCGCTATGTCACGGGACGGATGGGCTAGGAGCCAGCCGAACACCGTCGATGGCGCACCTCGCGGTAGGTCACCAAGGGCAACACAGAAGCACACAACTACACACCTCACAAGGAGAGAACCTGTGAACACACTGATGTGCGCGACCCGACTCACGCGGCGAGCGATCGTCGTCGCTGCGGCCGGGCTCGCGCTGAGCTCGGTCGTGATCGGCTCCGCCGCCTCGGCGAGCGTGAAGCTGCCGAGCAGCGGCGTGGAGACGCCGTCCGGCGGCACGGTCAGCGAGACCGGGAGCACGCTCCTCTACCCGCTCTTCAACCTCTGGGCCGGCGGGTACAACACCAAGTACCCGAGCATGACAATCCAGACGGCCGGCACCGGGTCGGGCACCGGAATCTCGGAGGCAGAGAACGGCACGATCGACATCGGTGCCTCCGACGCCTACCTCTCGCCCAGCGTGGTGTCGGCCAACCCGGACCTGAAGAACATCCCGACGGCGATCTCGGCACAGATGGTCGCCTACAACATCCCCGGGGTGCTCTCGCACCTCAAGCTGAGCGGCAAGGTGGTCTCGGAGATCTACCAGGGCCAGATCACCAAGTGGAACGCCTCGGCCATCGCCAGCGCCAACCCGGGCGTCACGCTGCCCGCCACGCCCATCGTTGCCCTGCACCGCTCCGACAGCAGCGGTGACACGTTCATCTTCACCCAGTACCTCTCCAAGGCCGACCCCTCGGGCTGGGGGGCGAAGATCAGCTACAACACGACCGTCCAGTGGCCGGCCGCGCCGGGCGCGCTCGGTGAGAGCGGGAACTCGGGCATGGTGTCGGGCTGCAAGGCCACGCCAGGGTGCATCGCCTACATCGGCATCAGCTACCTGACCCAGACCCTGCAGGCGGGGCTCGGGTACGCCGCGCTGGGCAACGGCCACGGACAGGACGTCGTGCCGACGCAGGCGACGATCGCCGCCGAGGCCGCCGGCTTCGTGAAGAAGACCCCGGCCAACGGGACGATCTCCCTGATCTACGGCAACATCGACAACGGGTACCCCATCGTCAACTACGAGTACGCCATCGTCTCGACCCACCAGTCGAGCTCGAGCACGGCGAAGAACATCCGCTCCGTGCTGGAGTGGGCCATCAACTCGAAGTACGGGAACAACTCCTCCTACCTGTCCCAGGTCAACTTCCAGCCTCTGCCCTCCAAGGTGGTGGCGCAGTCCGTGAAGCAGATCCTGAGCATCAAGTAGTGGCTTCCGTCGGCGGCGTGGCGGGGAGCATCCCCGCCACGCCGCAAGCGGAGTCGATCGGCAAGCCCCCGCTGCCGCGGCGGTTCGCGCGCTTCGCGCGCCGCAACGAGGAGCACGCCTGGCGCGGCGCAGCGTGGATCGCCGTGGTGCTGCCGCTGGCGGCGCTGGTGTTCGCGGTCACCGTGCTGGCGGTGAAGGCCTGGCCGGCGGTCCGGGTCAACGGCTGGTACTTCCTCTACGGGCGGAACTGGACCTACGGCAGCGGCTACGGGGCCGTCGTGCACACCGACGGGGTGGCCCACCCCATGGGGGCCCAGTTCGGCGCGTGGGCCATCCTGTGGGGCACGATCGCGTCGTCGGTCATCGCCATCGTGATCGCCCTCCCGCTGTCCATCGGCGCCGCCTTCGCACTGACCGAGCGCCTGCCGGGCTGGATCTCGCGGCCCCTCGGGTTCGCCGTCGAGATCCTCGCCGGCATCCCGAGCGTCGTCATCGGCCTGTGGGGGATCCTCACCTTCGGCCCGTGGCTGGCCCATCACGTCTACCCGGTCATCGCCGACCACGCGCCCGACGTCCCTGTGCTCCGGTACTTCCGCAATCCCGTGGGCTCGGGCGAGGGCCTGCTGTCGGCCAGCATCGTGCTCGCCCTCATGATCGTGCCGATCATCACCTCGACCACCCGCGACCTCTTCCTGCAGGTGCCGCCGCTCCCGAAGGAGGGGGCGTCCGCCTTGGGCATGACGGACTGGGAGGTCGCCAACAAGGTCACCCTCCCGTGGGTGCGCTCCGGGATCATCGGCGCCACCGTCCTCGGCCTCGGGCGGGCGCTCGGTGAGACCATCGCCGTCTTCATGATCGGCGGGGCCGCCCTGCGCATCCCGAACAACATCTACGGGCCGTTCACCACGGTGGCAGCCACCATCCTCTCCCAGCTCGACGGCGCACTCACCGACGGGACCGGCTTCGCCGTCGCCACCCTCGCCGAGCTGGCCCTCGTGCTGGCGATCATCTCGGTCGCGGTCAACCTGGCAGCCCGGCTGATCATCTCGCGCACCAGCCGCATCGGCGCACCGGTCGGTGGCGCCTGATGGCGACCACGACCCCACTGTCCGCCGGGCCGGCGACGCGGCGACGCCGGGTCTCGACGATCACCTGGCGGGTGCTGACCTACCTGGCCCTCGTCCTGATCATGGCGCCGGCGGCCTGGCTCCTCATCGGGGTGCTGGCCCGCGCCGCGCCGCACTGGCAGTGGAGCGTCCTGTGGACGAAACTCACGCCGACCGGCGGCGGGCTGCGGGACCAGATCCTCGGCACTCTGATCCTGATGCTCGGCGTCTTCATCATCGCGGGGACGATCGGCGTGCTCGCCGGCATCCACCTTTCCGAGCTCGCCCGGCCGCACAAGCGCAGCGGGAAGGCCAGCGGCGGGTTCCTGCGGACGGCGTCGGACGTCCTGTCCGGCTTCCCCTCGATCGTGCTCGGCTACGTGGGCTACACGGCGCTCGTGGTGGGCCTGCACTGGCACTTCTCGCTCCTCGCCGCGCTGATCATCCTGTCCATCATGGTCATCCCCTACATCGCCAAGACGACGGAGAATTCGCTGCGCCAGGTGCCGACCGGCTACCGCGAGGGTGCCGAGGCGCTCGGGATGTCGATGGGCTACGGCCTGCGCAAGGTGGTCCTCAAGAGCGCGCTGCCCGGCATCGTCACCGGGCTCCTCCTGGCACTCGCCATCGCGTGCGGCGAGACCGCGCCGCTCATCTACACGGCGGGCTTCGCGTACACCCTGCCCCATTCGCTCACGAACGCCCAGTTCCCGTACCTGACCTATGTCGTCTTCCAGTACTACAACGCTCCCGAGACGCAGTACCACTACCTCGCCTACGACGCCGCCCTGCTCCTCGTCGTGATCGTCTTGATCCTCCTCGTCTCGAGCCGCGTCATCGTCGCCCGCACCCAGCGGCACTCGGAAGGTGCCCGCGGGACCGGGCGCAGACGGAGGAGGCCGGACCCCGCGATGGACGCGATACCGGAGGTCACCATCACCGACCTGCCTGTAACCTAGGGCCGCCTCGGACGCACGAGGCGGACATCGTGGAGGAGAACCCTTGAGCGCAGGAGCTGAGTGGGGGCCGCTGGCCCGGCTGGCCGGAATCTGGGAGGGCGATGGGGGCGAGGACGTCGCCTACGCCAACGAGAAGGGGGAGATCGGCCTCACCCCCTACCGCGAGCACGTCGAGTTCAAGCCCTTCGGGCCGGTGGAGAACGGGAGCCAGGTGCTCTACGGCCTCGACTACCGCATGGCCGGCTGGCGGGGCACGGAGGACAACCCGTTCCACACCGAGGTGGGCTACTGGATGTGGGACGCCCGGGACAGCGAGGTGGTCCGCTGCTTCCTCATTCCCCGCGGCTCGGCCATCGTGGCCGGTGGCGTCGTCGCCCCCGACGCCACGACCTTCACCCTGGAGGCCAACGTCGGCAGCCGGACCTACGGCATCCTCTCGAACAACTGGCTCGACAAGAACGCCCAAGCCATCCGCTACGAGGTGACCATCGACACGAGCGTGGACGGTGAGTTCACCTACTCGGAGACGACCGTCATCCATCACGCCCGGATGCCCGAGCAGGTCGTCCACACCGACAAGAACACCCTGAAGCTGATCGCCGAGGCCTGAGGCAGCCCTGTAGGGTCGGGCCGGCGGGGGCCCGCCGAGGCCGCAGGGAGGCACGACATGTACGAGTGGTCCGAAGAGCAGCTGGCGATCCGCGACGCGGTGCGGCGGTTCGTGGCCGAAGAGGTCGAGCCGAACGTCGAAGAGCTCGAGCACGGCGACACGCCGCCCTACGAGGTGATCCGCAAGCTCTACCGGACCTTCGGGCTCGACGCCATGGCCCGCGACTCGTTCAAACGGGCGCTGGAGCGCAAGACGTCCGGCTCAGCGGTGCCCGAACGGCCCGAGGGCGGCGGCAACGCCGCCGTGATGCTGATCCCCATCATCGAGCTGTGCCATTACTGCCCGGGCATCGTGACCGCTCTCGGGGTGAGCACGGGCCTGGCCGGGGGCACCATCATGAAGAGCGGCACGCCGGCGCAGATGGAGCGGTGGGGCCTCGACCTCCTCACGCTGGACAAGGTCGGTGCCTGGGCCATCACCGAGCCGGACTCGGGCTCGGACGCCCTGGGCGGCATGAAGTCGACCGCGGTGCGCGACGGCGACGAGTACGTGATCAACGGCAGCAAGACCTTCATCACGAACGGTCCCTACGCCGACACCATCGTCTTCTACGCCAAGCTCGACGACGGGAGCGACACCCCGCTGCGCCAGCGCCCGGTCCTGACCTTCATCCTCGACCGCGGCATGCCCGGGCTGGAGCAGTCCAAGCCCCTGCGCAAGATGGGCCTGCACTCGTCGCCGACGGGCGAGCTCTTCCTCACCGACGTGCGGGCGGGGCGGGAACGGCTGCTCGGGGAGAGCGAGGGGACGCCGGGTGGGAGCGAAGGGCGCGACAGCGCCAAGGGGAATTTCGTCACCGAGCGGGCCGGCGTGGCGGCGATGTCGCTGGGTCTCATCGAGGAGTGCCTCAAGCTCTCGGTCCACTACGCCAAGGACCGCCTGCTGTGGGAGCGGCCCATCGCCGAGTTCCAGCTCATCCAGCTGAAGCTGGCGCGCATGGAGATCGCCCGGCTCAACGTGGAGAACCTCGTGTTCCGCCACATCGAGATGAGCTCGGCGGGCCAGAGCCTGACGCTGGCCGAGGCCTCCGCCATGAAGCTGTACTCGGCCCAGGCCGCCTCCGAGGTCGCCATGGAGGCCGTGCAGCTCTTCGGGGGCAACGGGTACATGTCGGAGTTCCGGGTGGAGCAGCTGGCGCGTGACGCCAAGGTCTTCCAGATCTATGCGGGCACCGACGAGATCCAGGTGACCCACATCGCACGGGACCTCCTCGGGCGCTGACGTGCACGACCTCTTCGGGACGGCGCCGGGCGACGCCGTCTACGACGAGATGGTGGACCTGCGGCGCGAGGTCCACCGCCTGCCCGAGCTGGCCTTCGCCGAGCACCACACGACTGGGATCATCCGGGACCACATGGGCGCGCTCGGCATCGGCGAGGCCGTGCGGGTCACCGAGACGGGCGGGATCTTCGTGCTGGAGGGGGGGCGGCCGGGGCGCAGCGTCGTGCTGCGGGCGGACATCGACGCCCTGCCGGTGCAAGAGGACGAGGCACGGCACGTCCACTCCGAGGTCCAGGGCGTCATGCACGCCTGCGGCCACGACGTCCACGTCGCCGCCCTCCTCGGGGCGGCCTCCGTGCTGGCCTCGCGGCGGGAGGACCTGCCCGGGCGCTTCGTGTTCCTGTTCCAGCCGGCGGAGGAGGCGCTCTGCGGCGCCAAGTCGATGGTCGAGGGGGGGGCGCTCGCCGTGATGGAGGGGTCGCGCCTCGTCGGCTTCCACGTCACCTCGCAGATCCCCTCCGGCCTGGTGGCGCTGCGCGGTGGCGTGACCATGTCGGAGGCCCACTCGCTGCAGGTCACGCTGGCCGGCCCAGGCGGGCACGGCGCCATGCCGACGGGGCAGGGCGACGTGATCATGGCCACGGCGGAGCTGGTGGACCGCCTGCGGGAGGTGGCCGACGGGCTGTCCTTCGAGGGCGCCGACTGCGTCTGCAGCGCGGGCACGCTGAACGCGGGCACCGCCGTCAACGTCGTGCCCACGACGGCAAGGGTCACGGGCACCCTGCGGACCTTCACCGCCGCCCAGCGGGACGAGACGGTCGCGCGGCTGCGCGCGCTGTGCGCCGCGGTGGGCGACGCCCAAGGCGTCTCGGTCACGCTCGAGCTGCCCGAGCACACGCCGGCCGTGGTGAACGACCCGGCGGTGACGGACCTGGTCGAGGTGGAGGCGGGCATCGTCCTCGGTCCCGATCACGTGGTCCGCATGCCGCCCACGTCGACCAGCGACGACGTGAGCGAGTTCCTGAACCACCTGCCCGGCTGCTACTTCTTCGTCGGGGGTGCGGCGCCCGACGGATCGAGCGGCATGCACCACAGCCCCACCTTCTCGGTGGAGGACGGCTCGCTGCGCGTCGGGGCGGGCGTCATGGTGCGCAGCGCGCTGGCACTGGCCTCGCCATAGTCGCCCGCCCGGCCCGGGCGTGCCGGCCGGCCGCCGATCGGCCACAATGGGCGCGTGACCGCTTCGGACCTCTTCTCCATCGCGGGCAAGACCGCGCTCGTGACCGGGGGGAGCCGGGGCATCGGCCTGATGATCGCCGAGGGGTTCGTGGACGCCGGGGCGACGGTCTACATCTCGTCGCGCAAGGCGGACGTCTGCATGCAGGTGGCCGCCGAGCTCTCGAAGAAGGGCACCTGCATCGCGGTGCCGGCCGACCTCTCCAAAGAGGAGGAGTGCCGCCGCCTGGCCGACGAGATGGCGGCGCGGGTGGACAAGCTGGACATTTTGGTGAACAACGCGGGCGCGACCTGGGGGACGCCCCTGGCCGACTTCGACGAGGCGGCGTTCGAACGCGTGCTCGCGCTCAACGTCAAGGGCGTCTTCCACCTGACCAAGTTCCTCGTCCCGCTCCTGGAGAAGGCCGGCACCCCTGAGGAGCCGGCGCGCGTGATCAACATCGGGTCCATCGACGGGATCGGGGTGCCGGCCCTCGAGACCTACTCGTACTCGGCGTCCAAGGCGGCCGTGCACCAGCTGACCCGCCACCTGGCCAAGCGCCTGGCCCCGACCATCACCGTCAACGCCATCGCGCCGGGACCCTTCGAGTCCAAGATGATGGCGGCGACGCTCGAGGCCTTCCGGGACCAGATTGAGGCGGGGGCGCCGCTGAAGCGGATCGGGCGTCCCGACGACATGGCCGGCACCGCCATCTTCCTGGCGTCGCGGGCCGGTGCCTACCTGACCGGGGCGATCATCCCGGTCGACGGGGGCATCGCCACCACCCGATAGAGAGGACAAGGGGGTACACCGTGCTGCTGCTCCATGAAGTGCACCGCGTCGCCGGGGCACAAGAGGAGAGGTTCGACGCCGCCTACCGGGACGAGTACATCCCGGCCCTGGCCACGTCGGACGGAAGCAGGCTGCTGTGGTACCTGCACCTGTCCCACGGCAGCGGCCAGGCCTACACCGTGGTCAGCATCACTGGCTGCCGGGATGCGACGGCGTGGGCGGAGCTGGCCGACCGCGTGCGCGGCGGCGACCTCTCGGCGTGGTCGGCCAAGGTCGATGCCATGCGGCACGCGTGTGAGGCCAAGATCATCCAGCCGGTGTCGTGGTCACCGCTGCAGCAGATCGACCTGACGACGGTCCCGGTGAAGGGCGAGACCCACAAGAACTCTCTGTTCATGGAGGACACCGCATGGCCCTTCGCGGGCGGGCTCCAGGCCTACCTCCAAAAGGCGGGGACGCTCTACGACCACACGTTGAGCAGCCAGAAGGAGGAGGGCACGGGCATGATCGAGCTCGAGGCCGCCTTCCAGCCCGTCTACGGGACCCACATGACGACCGAGGTGATCCTCTGGCAGCGCGTCGTCAACGCGAAAGCCGTCATGTGGATGCTGGGCCACGACCTCCCGCCGGAAGCGTCGGCACCGGGGACGTGGCTGCACGATGCCCTCGAGGTGCGCGACCGTTGGGAGAGCCGGCTGCTGCGCAGCGCGTCGTGGTCGCCGCTCTACTGAACGTCGACCGGAGCCGGCACGCCGTCGGGCGTGAAGGCTGACGGCTGCGCCGACTCGCGCTGCTGTGCCATCAGCGTGCCCTGGATCCGCTGGCCCAGGTCGGCCGCGGCCGACTGGGTGACGAAGTCCTGGAACGACGAGCGGTTCACCGCCATGACCACGGTCTTGGCCACGGCGACGAACGTGGCCGTCTGGGGGGCGCCGGTCAGCGCGCCCACCTCGCCGAACAGCTGTCCCGGTCCGTGCCGGGTGACGATGACGTCCTGTCCGTGCCCCTCTCGCCTCACCTCGACCTCGCCGTCGACGATGATGAAGAAGCGCTCGGAACGCTCCCCCTGCCGGACGATCACCTGCCCCGGCTCGAGGACGAGGTGCTCGAGCTGAGTGCTGAACGGCGCCGGCACCGCGGCCGAGTCCGTGGACGCGTACACCTTGGTCGACTCCATGGGCACCGCAACGCCGGCCGTGTACTCGAAGTCGACGAAGTGCAGTTCGAGCGGCCTGATCAGATGCATGTTGCCGAGAGACTCGGTGGGCAATTCCGACATCTTGTCGGCGAAGAGCGCCATGGCCCGCGCCGTCGCCAGGTCGTCGGCCGCGCCACAGCGCCCGACGCCCCGCAGCTCGCGCACCTTGCGGAAGTCGGGCGTGTAGTCGTCGATGGTGAACGAGGCCCACTTGTTGGCGGCGACGTTCTTCAGCGTGATCTCGCTCTCGGGCATGGCGAAGTACACGCCGCCCGGATCGCTGACGTACGCGATGGTGGCGGCGTGCGGCATGCCGGTGAACGACGACGTGCCGAGCGTGATGATGTGGTGCAGGTCCAGGTAGCTGAGGACCTCGGGCGGCATCTCGGCAGTGTTCTGTGGAGCCATGGGTCCCTCTCCTGTGCGACCTCCGACCGATCACACGGGTGTCAGCGTATCGACGTCCCGGCGTGGCTGTCGAAGGCGTATTCCCAGGTAACCGAGCGGATTTGTCTAAAACGGAGAAGGCAACCCACCGTTTCACTTCCGCGTCGCTCCTTCTTCGCGTCGGACCGTTCGGCACCGCGGCCGACCGCCTGGGAACATGGTCACATGGGCGAAGGCTTCGACCTCTCGACCACGTTCGTCCACCTCGGCCTCGGCGGCTCCGTCACGCCCCTACCCGAATTCACCTGGTCGGCCGAGCACCTCGCGGCCTACGAGGCGCGCTTCGCCGCCGACGGCGACGAGGGGCGACTGGTCTGCGTCACACCGCAGTCGGCCACGTGGGACTCCTGGGAGCGGCACCCGGCCGGGGACGAAATCGTCGTCCTCCTGTCTGGCCGCGTCGACGTGGTGCAAGAGATCGAGGGGGCGGAGCGGGTGGTGGAGTTGCGGGCCGGCCAGGCCATGGTGAACCCTCGCAACGTCTGGCATACCACCCGGGTGCACGAGCCGGGCAGGGCTCTGTTCATCACGCCCGGCGCCGGCACCGAACACCGGCCCCTGGCCTGACCGCAGGGTCAGCGCAGAGGCGCCAGGTCGTGGGGGCCCTGCGGCGGGTAGCCGCCCGCGGCACGCACGGCCGCGCCCCATGTGGCCAGTAACTCGATGAGCTCGGCGAACCCGTCGCCGAGCGCATCGACCATCACCTCGCACTGCGCATCGGTCGCCACCTCGACCGACTCCCGCAGGCTCCGGCCTTCCCCGGTGAGCGCACCGTCGGCCACCAGGCCCCGCGCCGACAGACGGGCCTCGGCCTCGTCGAGCTGGAGATCCGACCAGGCACGAGTGCGGATGTAGGTGCGCATCGGGAGGCCCCAATAGAGCTCCGTCAACAGGCCGACCTCCGTCGCGTCGAGGCCGGCCGACGTCCAGGCGGCGGTGTGGGCGTCGCCGCGGTACTCACGCAACAGGTCGGCCAGTCGCCACATGTCGCCCATCGGGTCGCCCGGCAGCCCCAGGCTGAGGAGCCCGGCGAACAGCGGTTTGCCCTCCGGGCGCAGCGGCGCCACAGCCCGGGAGAGCAGCGAGGTGGCCCGGTCGAGCCCGTCCGGCTCGTCGCCGAGGACGCGAACGAGCTGGCGCACGGCGCCGGTCGTCCGGGCGGCGCACATGGTGGGCGCGTCCACCCTCGCCCAGCCGAACTCGACGGACGGCACCACGGCCTCGGGATTGAACACGGCGAAGGCCGCTGCCACGACCTGCCCGGGCACCTGCCCCATCACCGAGCCGCGGCTCGTGAAGTAGGCCGGGCCGTCGGGCAGCTGCACGCCCCCGGCCAGCGAACCGGGACTCGGGGAGAACCCCAGCTCGGCGTAGGCCGCGTGGCACTCGGGGGCGAAGTACACCTGGCCCGCCACGGGCTCGAGGGCCATGGCGAGCTGCCTCGTCCTGGGGCCGCGCAATCCGGGCACAATTGCCACCCTACGCCGAGGGCGCTCCCCGTAACGTCTTGTCCGTGACCGCGCCCGAGGATCAGTCCTGGCTCCGCCCGTCGCCGCGGCTGTGGCGCATGCGCCGGGCCGAGCTGGCCACCGTCACGTTCCTGCTCGCCGCGTTCTTCGGGCTCGTCTTCCTGGCGGCGCTCGGCCCCCGGGCGGGGGGCATCAGTGTCGCCGTGATGGTGGTGCTGGGTGCGGCGTGCTCGTGGTTCGTGCAACGCCGCTACCGCGCCTGGCGCTACCAGGAGCGCCACGAGGACCTGATCGTGGCGCGGGGTGTCATGGTGCAGCGCCTGTCGGTGGTGCCCTACGGCCGGATGCAATTCGTCGAGGTCACCGCCGGGCCGGTCGAGCGCCTGTTCCACCTCTCGACCGTGAAGCTGCACACGGCGGCCGCGGCCAGCGACGCCCGCATTCCCGGCCTGGAGAAGGAGGAGGCGGCGCGGCTCCGGGACCGGCTGACCGAGCTGGGCGAGTCGATGGCGGCGGGAATGTGACGGCCGACGATCGGCCCGATGTCCCGCTCCCCCACGACGGGTGGCGTCGCCTCCACCCGCTCTCGCCGGTGGCGCGCGTCGGCCGCCTCCTCCCCGCACTCGCGTTCCTGTTCCTCGTCTCCACCGTGCACTCGAAGGCGGAGAACGGCACGGTCGAGACCGACTACCTCGTCGTGATCACCCTGGTCTCTGCCCTCTACGGCTACATCCACTGGATGGTCACCCGCTGGCGCTTCGAGGGGGACACGCTCCGGATCGAGACAGGCCTGATCCGGAAGGACTCGCGCCGCCTCCCGTTGGCGCGCATCCAGGCGGTCGACATCGTCCGCCCGCTGCTCGCCCGCTTGCTCGGCGTGTCCGAGGTGCGCATCCGGCTGGCCGGGTCGGGGTCGACCGACGGCAAGCTGGCCTACCTGGCCGAGTCCGAGGCGGCCGAGCTCCGGCTCGTGCTGCTGTCCGGTCACCGCGAGACCGACCTCGCCGTGTCGAGCAACACGGGGCTTCCCATGGCGAGCGTGACGACGGGCCGCCTGCTCGGCTCGGTCCTGCTCTCCCTCGTCAGCATCGTCCTGGTCGGGACCGTTGCGACGCTGGCGGTCCTCGACCAGTTCGAACCGAGGACGGCGGCCGCGGCGGCCGGCTTCCTCGCCGTCTACCTCCTCAGCTTCGCCGGCGTCGTGTGGCGTCGGCTCTCGGGCCAGTACGGGTTCATCGCGGTGGAGGGGCCCGAAGGCGTGCGCATCCGGCGCGGGCTCCTGCAGACGATCTCCGAGACGGTTCCCTACGGCCGGATCCAAGCGGTCCGCCAGGTGGAGCCCCTGCTCTGGCGGCCCTTCGGGTGGTGCCGTCTGGAGGTGGACATCGCCGGGGCGACGGCACGCAACCAGCGGGGTGAGGGCACGAGCGTCGTGCGCAAGGCTCTCCTTCCGGTCGGCTCACAACAGGACGCCTGGCACCTCCTCGTCCGGTTGCTCGGCGGCCCCGACCCGGCGCGCACGCCGCCGCCGTGGCGGGCCCGCTTCAAGGCGCCGCTGAGCTTCCACTTCCTCTCGGCGGGCCACGACGGCGCGCACGCCGTCTGCGTGACGGGAAGGCTCAACCGCGCCACGACCTGGGTGCCCCTCGAGAAATCGCAGAGCATCCGGCGCGTGCAGGGCCCGGCGCAGCGGCCGCTCGGGCTCGCGACCGTCCACGTCGACGTGGCCGGAAAGCGGGCACGGGCCGAATTCAGGGACCGGGAGGTGGGCGAGGCGGACCAGCTCGTCGAGGAGCTGTCCGAGCTGAGCCGCTTGGCCCGGCTGCACCGCCGCACGGCACCGGCGGCGTCGAACGGCCACGGAGCCGCGGACGCGGCTCCCTCAGGCTGGTACCCCGACCCGTCGGGCCGGCACGAGCACCGCTACTGGCACGAGGGCCGCTGGACCGAGCACGTCGCTGACGGAGGTCGGCGCAGCTCAGAAGTCACCCCGACGCGCTGAAGCGCATCGGGAAGTGGTCGATGGACCGGATGCCCGACGTGTAGACCAGCGTGTGGCCCGGCTCGACTTCGTAGTCCGGTATCCGCTTGTGCCACTCCCGCAACGCGACCCGCAGCTCGAGCCGGGCCAGGTTCGACCCGAGGCAGCGGTGGATGCCACCGCCGAAGGCGATGTGGCGGTTGACCTCGCGGTCGAAGCGCACCTCGTCGGCGTCGGGGAACTCGGCCTCGTCGGTGTTGGCCGAGCCGATCATGATCATGATCTGGTCGCCCGCATGGACGGGGCACCCAGCGAGCTCGGTGTCCTGCACGGCCACCCGGGCCACGCCCATGACCGGCGTCTCCCAGCGCAGGAGCTCCTCGATCGCGTTCGGGATCAGTGAAGGGTCGTCGACGAGCTGGCGCCGCTGCTCGGGGTTCTGGGCCAGGAAGGCGAACATGCAGTCGAGCGTGGCGGTGACCGTGTCGAGGCCGGCGATGAGGAACAGGAAGCAGATGTCGAGGATGTCCTCGCGGGTGAGCCGGTCGCCCTCGACCTCGGCATCGAGGAAGTGCGACAACAGGTCGCCCCGCCGTTCCACCTCCCGCTGGTCGAGGATCTCGTTGAAGTAGTCGTAGACCGAGTCGGCGATCTTCTGCTGGTAGTCACGGGCCTCCTGCGACCCGTACAGCTTGCCGGTGACGTGGTCGGGGCGGATGATGCCGTCCTTCATGGTGAGGAAGCGGTCGAGCTCGTCGAGCGGCAGACCCAGGAGGGTCAGGAAGACCTGGGAGGGGAAGGGAATGGAGAACTCCTTGGCGAAGTCCACCTCGCCCCGGTCGACGAAGCCGTCGATGAGCTGGTTCACGAGGGCCGAGACCTCGTCGTCCATCGGCGCCATCTTGTGCGGGGAGAAGAGAGGGTCGAGGAGTTTGCGGTACTTCTTGTGCTCCGGCGGGTCGATCTGCAGCGGGATCATGGGGCGCTTGTTCCTGAGGTCCACCGCGTCCATGTTCGACGAGAAGATCTCGGGGTGGCGGAGCGCCTCGTCGATCTCCGCCTTGCGCGACAAGAGCACGCCGCGGCCCGCCGTCAGGTCGATGGGCATGACCGGAACCTCGCGCATCGCTTTGAAGATCGGCTGCGGGTGCGCCGCCATCTCCGGGTCCATCGCGGCAAACGGACTGCCGTCGTCGGCGGGCGTGTCAGTCGCGGTCTCGGTCTCCACGTGGTTCTCCTTGTGTCAGGCGGGTGCGATTTGCAGGATGCGATTGATGGACTGCACGAGCGAGGCCTCGTCGGACTCGGGGATGATCCAGCTGGCGGCGAAGAGCCGCACGATGACGTCGACCAGTTGCCGGCGGTCGAGCGCGCCGGCCGCCACGGCGGGCACCGTGTCGAGAGCGTCCCCGAGCCGGTGCACGAGCTCTGCCCGCAGGGATGGGAGGTGTTCGAGCAGGTACCCCATGACGAACCCGGACTCGGACTCGAACAGAGGACGGCAGGGGTGCGTGCGGATGAATTCGAACGAGTACGCCATGAAGGCCCCGATGCGGTCCTCCGGCCCGCGGGTGGTGGCGAGCACCTCGTCGAGGCCGAGGCTGAAGCGGCGCTCGTCGAAGTCGGCCGCCGCCGAGAGCACGTGGTCCTTGCTCGGGAAGTAGCGGTAGAGGGTGCCCCGCGAGACCCCGGCGGACTCGGCGATCTCCTGCATACCGAGTCGACGGACGCCACGCCGGCCGATGAGACCCAGTGCGGCTGTGAGGATCCGCTCTTCAGTGGGGCTGAACTCGCGGAGGGAAGCGGTGCCCAGCTCCGCGCCCGCCGCCGGCAGGATCACCGTCATGGCAGGACATATTAGACACTTTGTGTCCCTTTTGTCTCATCGAACCGGCCGCGCCTCCAGCGCCGCACCGCCGGCACGACGAACAGGACGAGGAGGGCGACCAGCCCGATCAGCGTCGCCAGCTGGCCGAGGTCGTCGGCGGCCGACCGTCCGTAGGTGAGCGTCACGTCGTGGCTGGTCGGCACCACCACCATCAGGTTCGGCGTCACGCGCCACGGCCCCTCGGCACCGCTCGCGTGCCAGTTCGGGAAATAGGAGACCTTGACGAGTACCGGTGTGCCGACCCGTGAGACGTGGAAGCTGATGGACGAGTCGCCCTGTGTCACCGCGCTCACCTGGGTCGTCCCGACGTGCTTGACGCTGGAGTGGATGTCGCTGACCGAGGTCCGCGGCCACGAGGCCGGGCCGCTCTGTGCGAGCTCCACGTTCCATCGGCTCGGATCGTCGTACCAGGCCAGCGAGGGGTCGAGCCAGCCCGCCGGCGACGGGTTCACGCCGGAGAGCACGACGGGATCGTTGGCCAGGGGCGTCACCAGGGGCGAGTTGCGCACGACGTAGATGTCCCACGTGGTGCTCGTGGCGGAGGCGCCGGCGTTGGCCGGCCAGGGTCCGGTCGAAGCCACGAACTTCAGGGCCGGGTCCGCATTGGCCTCCTTCTCCACCTGCGCCGTCTCCGCCATGAAGTACTTCACGCCGAGCAGCTGGAGGTGCTGGACCCCCAGCGTCACGTCGAGCGGGCCGTAGGGCAGCCCGACCTCCGGGTCGGAGGGCCCCGCCGACAGCTCGGCCTGGTTGATGAAGTGATACGGCGTCGTCGTCGAGGACTCGAAGAGGAGGCCCTCCATGGAGTCGACGCACCCGTTGGTCCAGTACGGGAGCAGCATGAGGGACTCGGGCGTGCCGAAGCGCTGCTCGGTGTCGCTGTACTCCCACATGGCACGCCCGCAGCCGTAGCGCCTGCTGACCGCCTCCATGGTCCGGATCACCGAGCGGTACTCGGGGTAGGCCGGCTGCCCCTCATAGCCGGCGTAGTTGAGAACCGACCAGTTGGTCACCTCGTTGGTCCCGACGTGCACCACGGACGACGGCTGGACCACGAAGGGGGCCGCCACGATCACCATCACGGCGACGAGACCCACCACGGCGCCGCTGACCGCGGCCGGGGCCCAGCGCGGCGACGGCTCGCGCCGGGGGACCAGGAGGTAGCCGGCGTCGGCGGCGACCTCACCCGGGGTCCGCGGCTCCTCCCACGGTCGCTGCGCCCCGGGGCCCTCCGCCCACGGGGCCACCTCCGCCTGCGCCTCCCACAGCCGGGTGCGCCACCGCCGCCACCACTGCGCGACGGCGATGCAGCCGGTCCCGAAGGCCCAGGCCGCCATGAGGTACACCGAGATGAACCAGAGTGGCAGCAACCGGACGTTGTAGAGGCTGCCCTGGGGGTCGGCCGCGGTGGCCAAAGCCGACACGATCCCGAGCACGGTGAGGGTGATGCCGAAGCGGCTGCGCACAAGGAAGGCCGTGACGGCGCCGAGGCCGGCGAGGACCAGCGCCCACGTGTCGGCCTCGCGGAAGTACTGGGCCCATCCCTCCACGTTCGTGTAGCCCATGGAGGTCGTGTAGGCGTGCTCGAGCCCGAAGGGGATGAGCCACCAGCCCGAGAGCAGCAGCCCGATGCCCACCGTCGAGCCGGCCCACCACAGGGTGCGCGTCCAGGGAACCTTCTCGGCGGCGTCGTTGCGCCACAGCAGGAGCCGGGAGTCGGCGATCCCCCAGCGGGCGGGGAGCAGCTCCAGGATCGTGAGGACGACCGCGCCCCCCAGGGCGTACATGCCCGGGATGATGTGCGACAGCACGCAGCCGGCCAGCACGATCGCAGCCCAGCCTCGGTACTTCCCCTCCCGCACCCCACACGCGAAGAGGCCCAGGAACAGCACGGCCAGCGACAGGCTGAAGGAAAACGAGTACTCCCCCGCCAGCGTGGAGAAGAGGTTGCCGCCGTAGATCGTGAACGTGTAGTCGAAGAGGAACGGCAAGGTGGCCGCCGCCAGGATGGTGGGGATGGGTGGGCGCAACCGGAAGAAGCGGCCGCACGCCCAGGCACAGACGGGCAACAGGACCGATCCGAGGATCGTGCCCAACTTGAACGCGATGTCGTAGGGGATGATCCACCCCGCGATGGCGATGAAGACGTCGGGGAGCGTGAAGTAGAAGGTGTAGAGCGGCATGCCGTCGTACCAGCCCGGGTACCAGCCGGTGAGCTGACCATGGCTCAGCAGCGTCTCGAGGTACTTGGGCATGGCGATGTGCGCGCCCGTGTCGCCACCGGTCGTCGTCGTGTCCGTGAGCAGCATGAGCGGATGGAGCTGCGACAGCGTGACCACGATGACGCCGGCGATCGTGATGACGGTGATCGCCCCGGGCACCCACCACCAGCGGGTCCGGGACCCGGGGTCCCGCGCGGGCGCCGGCTCCGTCTCGGTCAGCGGCGGATCCTCCACGCCCACGGCGTCGGATGCCAGGTCGTCAGGCACGCACAACCGAGAGCGCGCCGGGGCGGACCGGGATGTCCCCGCCACCGGTGTCGGTCGGCCACATCCGGCTTACGTTACCGGCGGGGCCTCCGATCGAGGGCTCGGGTCGACTCGACCGACCCGCCCGGTGGGGCCTCGAATTGCGCCCCGACCAGGACCCGACCGCCGTCGGGCCGGGCCGGGGCCCGGGTCAACGCGCTGTAACCTCGACGCGCTCGGGCTCGGACGGCGAGGAATCCGTCGCCCGGAGCCCTCGCATCATGGGATGGAAGACAGGCGGCGGGTCCCCGACTTCGGACGTCAACACGGAGTCGACGTTGCGGACGGCTCGCTGCAGCCACTGTTGAAGCTGCTTGCGCCGTGCCGTGCCGTTCTCCGTGTCGAAGTAGTAGGCCATGCCGAAGCCGAGGGCGGAGACCAGGATCCTCCCCGTGGTTCTCCGTGCCCGCCGCGCCCGCCTGCTCGCTGAGCGCATGAGTTCGTGCCGCTCGATGTGCATACAGCCCTCCCTCGCCCAGTGCACTACCCGAGGCTCTGGCTGGCAAAACCCCCGTCATTGCGGCGACCAAGCCGAGGGTGACCGGCCCCGTGGACCATTGCGAGGAGTGAACGACAATTGACGAACCGGACACGCGCAAGCGGCACCCCGGAGGGTGCCGCTCTGTCGCAGATCCGCCGGCCGAGGCCGACACCTGTTGCCCCGGAATCAGGACATCTCGGCCAGGATCTTCGCCTTCTGATCGTTGAACTCCGCCTCGGTCAGGATGCCCTGCTCCTTCAAGTTGGCCAGCTCCTTGAGCTTGTTGATCAGCTCGTCCGAGTCCGGCGCCGCGGGTGCCGCGTCTTGCACGGGGGCCTGCTGGGGCTGCGCGGCCGCATCCTGCTGGGCGTACTTCTGCTGCTGGTGTCGGTTCACCCCGCCGGCGACGACGCTCGCCGTGCCGGCGATCACCGCCGTCCTTCCCACCGTCCGCATTACGGGACGTCGCCTCATAGGCATGGTTGGTGCTCCCTTCCTCTGTCTCTCGGTTCTCAGCTCTTCAGTGCCTGCGCCAGCTCCGCGAACGCCGCCTCGACCAGGTCGGCCGGGATGCGGGCGCTGTCCACCAGCACCCCGCCGGACCCGCGCAGCGCTTCGGCCAGGGGCAGGGCCCACAGGTCCTCCCACACGATGACCAGGGCGGAGTTCCCCGCCGGCAGGTTCGACGCCACGTGGTCGAGGTCCTCGGTCGTTGACGAGGCCGCCCACCTCGCCCTCGATGTCGCCGAAGGCCGCCAGCTCGTCCATCTGGTCGAACTCGAGGCTGATCGTGTCACCCTTCTCGTCCTTCATCACGAACACCAGGTCGAGGATCCTGACCACGTCGTTGGCGACCAGCTTCTCGACCTCGGGGACGATGTTCCCGTTGAACTGGTTGCCCGGGAACGCGATCACCGTGTAGCTCACTGGTCCAAGGGTCATGAGGTCTCCTCCGCTCTATTGGTCTGTCTGTCGGGTCAATCGTACGGCGCGAATGCGCGTCAGCTGGCCAAGATCTTCGACTTCTGCGCCTCGAACTCGGCGTCCGTGAGAACACCCTGCGACTTGAGGTCGGCGAGCTTGGCGAGTTGATCCGCGCTGCTCGGGGCGGAGGCCGCCTGCTTGACGTAGTCGTCGAAGGCCTTCTGCTGCTGGGCCGCCTCGGTCGCCGCGTGCTCGTGCATCTTGTCGCCGCGGGCGATCAGGTACACGAACACCCCGAGGAAGGGAAGGACGATGACGAAGATCACCCAGAGCGCCTTGGCGACGCCACCCATGTCGTGGCTGCGGAAGATGTCGACGAACACCATGATCAGCAACCAGATCCAGATGATGAACAGGAAGAAGTACAGCATCGTCAGGAAGAAATCGAGGATCGGGTATTGGTAGCTGGCGGCAAGCATTCGGACTCCTTATGTCGTGGTGGCTTGGCGATGATCCCGGCCCGCGGCCAGGTCTTCCCCCTCACCATTGCATCGCTCACCCGTCGGCACAAGCTCGAATTTCACAAACCACGACCCTTTCACGACGTTTCGAAAGCCACGACGGCGCGATTTGGTCGTGACCCACGGTGCCGCGACCGGGTTCGCGCATGTGACGTGGAGCACGCCGCCGCCCTGGGGCCGCCCGGACCGGCGCGGCGGGCCGGCGCCGGCTCCCCTCAGACCCCCTCCTCGGCGTGGAGCCGCCCGCTCCGGCAGGCGGCGGCGAACGCCTCGTAGTCCCGCTCGTTCTGGTCCGCGTAGGACTCGGCGAACTTGGCCAGCGCCTTCTCGAATGACGGGTTGTTGCCCAGGTACGACGCCATGGCGATCCGGTCCCCCGAGCGGGCGTGGGCCCGGGCCAGCGTGTGGGCGCACAGCTCCCCGTAGAGCGTCATGCCCTGGGGGATGGCGCTGTCGGGGTCGACCGACCCCTTCCAGTCCGAGAGCTGGCGGATGTAATAGTCACGGCTCACGCCGTCGAGGCCGTCGGCGCGCTGCCAGCCCAGGAAGATGTCGCTGCTGGCCTGCATGAGCCGCTGCCCGGCCACCACGCGGGCACCATGGTTCGGGTACGTGCTCTTCTTGGTGAACCGCTCGAGCACAGACGCCTCGGCCTCCTTCGCCTGCAGGAACAGGACGTCCTCGTGGCGGGGGCCGTGGAGGAGGACGATCCAGGCCCGGGTCCCCACGCTGCCCACACCCACGACCTTGCGGGCCATCTGACTGAACTGGAACTTCTCGAGCAGGTGCCGGCGGTCGGTCGGCAGGCTCTGGCGGTACTTGCGGATGACGCCGTGGAACAGCTCCACCATCGCCTCGCTCACCACCTCGGGGAACAGCTCGGTGACCGGCACGATCAGCGGCGGGTCGCTGATGATCCGCCGCTCCCCGTCGACGACGTAGGTGAGTTTGTCCAAGGCCTTCATGGAGTCCTTGGTGTGCGCCTTCTCGGTCAGCTTGGTGGCGGTGGCCGCCATGTGTGCCTCGGCCTTGGATCCGGTGGCGGCGGCACGCTCCTGGAGGAGGGCCACCATTCCTTCGATCTCCACCCGGCTGTACCAGACCTCGAGGTTCGTCATGGCCGCCATCTGCCGCATGGCCTCCCGGTACACCCGCCCGAGGCCGACCACCGCCTCGGTGCGCACACCCCTCGAGAAGCCGCGCTGGCGACCGGCGACGACGATGCTTGCCGCCAGGCGCTTGATGTCCCACTCCCAGGGACCCGGGAGCGTCTCGTCGAAGTCGTTGCAGTCGAAGACCAGTTGGCGCTCGGGCGAGCCGAACACCCCGAAGTTGGACAGGTGGGCGTCGCCGCAGATCTGGGCGGTCAGGCCCGAGCGCGGCGTGGTCGAGAGGTCCGACGCCATGATCAGCGCGGCCCCCCTGAAGAAGGTGAAGGGGGACACGAGCATCCGCCCGTAGCGGATGGGCACGAGATCGGGCACGCGTGTCGCGGCCTGCTCCTCGAGCAGCGCGACGGGGTCGGGGCGTTCGGGCGGCGGATCGAACGCGGCGTGGCTGTCCCGCGGCACCTTGGCCCGCGCCGCCTTGCCCTTCGCCCTGCTCTGGACCTCACTCAGGTGCGGGAGCGCCTGCGGCGCCGGGGTGTCCGCCAGCCTGATCCCCTTGTCGATCGCCATCGTCGGCCACCTCCCTGGACGTCGCCGAGGGCGCCGTCGTGCCGGGGACGAGGCTACGCAGGTTCGGGATCGTCGGCAGCCCGCGTGACCTTCGACCCTTTCGTCACCCCCTGGTCGCGGCCACAATGACGGGGAACCCGAAGGCCGGCGACGGTGAGGAACGACAAGTGACGGTGGACCAAGAGACCCCGAGCGCCGCCGGCGACGATGACACCGCGCCCGGTGGGCCGGAACCGGCGGGCGCTCCCGCCAAGCGCCGGCAGCGCGTCGTGGCGGGGATCGGCGGGCTGATCGACGCCATCAATCGGAGTGACGACAAGGCCGTCGAGCAGGCGGTGCTCCAGCTCAGCAACCGCAGCCGCTGGCTCGCTCCGCTGGCCCTGATCGTGGGCGCCTTCCTCATGTTGTTCCAGGGCCTGAAACTCCTCGTCACCAACTGGCGCCTCACGTTGGTGCAGATCGTGCCGGCCATGTGGATCTGGATCGCGATGCTCGACATCAAGGTCCACCTGCTGCACGGCAAGCAGTTCCACGTCCTACGCGGGCCCGTCCTCATCCCGGCCGTGCTGGGGGTCGTCGCCCTCACCGCAGCCAGCTTCTACCTCAACGGCGTCTTCGCCTTTGCGATCTCCAAGCCCGGCCAGCCAGAGATCCGCCCGGCCTTCGGCCAGGCCAAACGCCACCTCCGGGTGATCCTGTCCTGGGGCTGCCTGATCGGCCTCGCCCTCGCCTTCTCGTCCCTCATCGCGACCCGCTGGGGCCGCTGGCCGTTCGCCATAAGTCAGAGCATCGTCGTCGGCCTCATGATGTTGCTCTACCTGGCCGTGCCGGCCCGGATCGTGGGGATCGAAAAGAGCAAGAACACCCGGGACAAGCTGGCCGCCACCGCGGTCGGAGGCGCCGTCGGCGCGGTGGTGTGCTCCCCGCCCTACATGCTGGGTCGCTTGGGCATCTTGATGCTCGGCTGGCACTACCTGTTCTGGCTGGGCATCATCCTGATCGTCATCGGCGCCACGCTGCAGACGGCCGCGACGAGCGCCGTCAAGGCGGTGAAATTCTCGGCGAAGCTGATCGGCACGCCATCCACCGTCACTGCGACCGAATCCAGCCCCTAGACCGCCGTCACGCCGGAGCCGGCACCCGGTTCAGCCGTCCCGGGTCCCCTGCCGCCGCGGCGTCCGCCGCGCACCACGTCTGGTACCCGCCATCGAGATTCCGCGCCGCCAGGCCCAGCTCGTGCAGGAGCATCGTGGCCGTGTGGCCTCGCTGACCCACCTCACAGAAGACGACGAACGGCCCGGGACCGAGCGAGCCGAGCTCCTGGCGGAGGGCATCGAGCGGGGCGTTGACGCTGCCGGGGATGGAACCTCGGGCGTGCTCGTCCTTCGTGCGCACGTCCAGGAGCGTCCACCCCTGCCCGACGAGCCCCGGCAGCTCGGCGGCTTCGACGACGTCGCACTCGCCGGACATCAGGTTCTCGGCCATGTAGCCGAGCATGTTGACCGGGTCCTTGGCCGAGGAGAAGGGTGGGGCGTACGCGAGCTCCAGGTCGGCCAGGGCCTCGGCGGTCAGCCCGGCCGCCATCGCCGTCGCCAGCACGTCGATCCGCTTGTCGACTCCCGACCCGCCCACCGCCTGCGCTCCCAGGATGGCGCCGTCGTCGGGGTCGAAGAGCAGTTTGAGCGTCATCGGCTCGGCTCCCGGGTAGTAGCCGGCGTGGCTCATCGGGTGGGAGTGCATCACCCGGTAACGCCGCCCGGCCGCCTGCAGCCGGCGCTCGTTCCACCCGGTCATGGCGGCAGTCACCCCGAACACCTTGACGATGGCCGTGCCTTGCGACGCGGCGGGACGCACGGGGAGGCCGCAGATGGCGTCGGCGACGCGGCGTCCCTGCCGGTTGGCGATGTTGGCCAGGGCGATGAGGGACGAGCCCCCACCGACCGAGTCCGCCTTCTCGACGGCGTCGCCGACGGCATAGACGTCGGCGGCGCTGGTGCGCCCGTCGGCGTCGACCACGATGCCCCCCTGGGGCCCGAGTGCCAGTCCAGCCATCTGCGCGAGGCGCACATCGGGTCGCACGCCGATGGCGGCGACCACCAGATCGCCCGGGACGAGGCTGCCGTCGGCCAGCACGACTCCGCTGCCGGTCACCTCGGTGACGCCGCCTCCGGTCCTGACCACCACGCCCTGCGCCACGAGCTCGGCCGCCACCAGGACGGCCATCTCGGGGTCGAGCGGGGTGAGCACCTGCGCTGCCGCCTCGACCACGGTGGTCTCGATCCCCAGGTGGGCCAGGTTCTCGGCCGTCTCGAGGCCGACGAACCCCGCCCCGATGACGACGGCCGTCCGCGGCATTCCCCGGGCGTCGTCGGCCAGCAGTTCGGCGTCTTCGACCGTGCGCAGGACGCGTACCCGGTCGAACCCGGGGAGCGGAGGCCTGACCGGCGCCGCCCCCGGGCTGAGGACGAGCGCGTCGTACGGGATCTCCGACGTCGCGCCGCCGCCGGTCGCCCGCACGGTGACGGCGTGCCCGGCCGGGTCGATGGCGACCACCTCACTGCCCACCCGGACGTCGAGGCGGAACCGGTCGAAGAGGCGCTCCGGCGTCTGCAGCAACAAGTCGTCCTCGTCCTCGATCACACCTCCGACGAAGTACGGGAGGCCGCAGTTGGCGTAGGACACGTGACCCGAGCGCTCGAGCACGATGATCGACGCCCCCTCGTCGAGCCGCCGGAGCCGGGTGGCGGCGGACATCCCCCCGGCCACCCCGCCCACGATCACGATCCGGCGCCCGCCCATCGTCACGCCAGCTTCATGAACATGCGCTGGACCTCTTCGAGCGGGTAGCCGTCGGACTCCGCCTCCGCGGGATTGGCCAGACAGTAGGTGAGCCCTGCCGCGACGAGGCGGAAGCCCGCCTGCTCGAGTGCCTTGGTCGCCGCGGAGATCTGCGTCACGACGTCCCGGCACTCGCGGCCGTCGTCCAGCATGCGCTCGATGCCCTCGAGCTGGCCCACCACCCGGTGCAGGCGCTTCCGCACGTCGTGCGTGACCTCGTCGGGCAGCTGCATGTCGCTCCTTCGGTTGCGATGTCGGACCTTTGCATCATATACCCCTACCGGTATATGGACAACCGTGCTAGCATACCCCTTGGGGTATCTGTGGGAGACGGAGGAGGGCCGGAATGGCATCGACGATGGAGCAACCGCCAGTGACGGTCACGGCCCCGCCAGTGGCGCCGGACGACCACCAGGGCGCCGGCACGCCGAGGCGTCCCGGTCCCCTGGCCCGGCTGGGTCGCTGGACGGCGACCCACCTTCGTGCCGTCGTCTTGATCTGGCTCGTGGTGATCGGCACCTTCGGCGTGTTCGCCGTGCGGGTCGAGCACGCCCTCGCCGGAGCCGGGTGGCAGGACTCGACGAGCCAGTCCGTGCGCGCCCGTGCCATCGTGCAGCGCGACTTCGCCGGCCTCGGCTCGACCGCACTGCAGGTGGTGATCGTGGACCACCACGGTCCCATCGCGTCCGATCCCGCCGCGCAGCAGGTCGTGGCCAGGGTCACCGAGACGCTCCGGTCGAACCGCAGCGTCTCGGCGGTGGTGCCGCCCCAGGCGGGTCTCTCGCTCTCACGGGACGGCCGCACCGGCATCGTCACCGCCGGCGCCGCGTCCGACCCCAACGCCATGGTGAAGGCGGCCGATGCCCTCGCCGGGCCGTTGCAGCAGCTCTCGCGCCCGGGGATCTCGGCCACCCTGACCGGTGACAGCGCACTCTGGGCGAACTTCAACGACGCCAACCGGTCGGCCATGCTCCGCTCCGAGATGCTCTCGTGGCCGGTCACGATCGCCATCCTCGTCATCGTCTTCGGGAGCCTCGTGGCGGCCGGGCTGCCCCTCCTGCTGACCATGGTGGGCCTGCTGGTCGCCGCCGGCGCACTGGTGCTCTTCACCGAGGTGACGCCGGTCTCCATCTGGGCCCTCAACTTCGCCCTGATGTTCGCGCTGGCGCTCGGCATCGACTACGCGCTGTTCCTGGTGGTGCGCTTCCGGTCGGCACTGCAGCGCCGGGGGGCGCAGCCGGGTGACCGGGAAGTCGTCGTGGCCGCGGTGGCCGAGACGCTCGACACGGCGGGCAAGGCCGTGGCCTTCAGCGCCCTCACCGTGCTGGGCGCACTGGCGGCCATCCTCATCGTCCCGAGCCCCGCCTTCCGCAGCATGGCGCTCGGCATCATGCTGGCCGTCGTCGCCGTGTTGGCCGCAACTCTGACGCTGCTGCCGGCCGTGCTCGGCCGCCTCGGCACAAGGATCAACGCGGGCCGTATCCGCCTGCGCCGTGGCGCGCCGCTCACGCCGGAGGGCGAGGGGCGGCTCGACCGGACGATGCACGCGTGGGGTCGGTTCCTCTGGCGCCACCCCGTCTGGAGCGGCCTGGCTGCGCTCGGCATCCTCCTCCTGGCCGCGCTGCCGGTGATCGGATTGCGCACCAACATGCCGTCCATCACGATCGTGCCCCCGTCCGCCAACGCGCGCGTCGGTTACGACGAGGTCGTGTCGTCCTTCGGGCCCGGCGCGCCCGGCACCCTGCAGGTCCTCGTCCCGCGAGCCGGCCAGGCCGCGGCGCTGGGCACCCTGGCCCGCGACCCCGGCGTGGCGGCGGTGGTGCCGACCGGGTCGAGTGGGGGCTGGGCGCTCGACCAGGTGGTGCCCACCACGGGGCCGTCGACCACGGCCACGGGCGCCACCATCGACCGGCTCCGCCAGGAGCTCCCGGGCGGCTCGCTGGTGGGCGGAGCCGCCGCCGAGAACCACGACCTGCAGCAGTCCCTCACCCGCTCCGCGCCGGTCGTGGTCGCCATCCTCCTCGCCATGGGCTTCCTGCTGCTCCTGATCGCGCTCGGAGCACCTCTGATCGCCGCCGCCGGCGTGGCCATCACCGCGCTCTCGGTCGCCGGGGCCTTCGGCATCGCGCGCCTCATCTTCCAGAACGGGTTCCTGGCCGGGCCGCTCAACTTCCACCCGCAGGGATTCGTGGATGCGTGGGGGCCCATCTTCTTCGGCGCCATGGTGTTCGGCGTGGCGATGGACTACACGCTGTTCCTGCTGTCGGCGGCGAAGGAGCGCTACGAGACCCACACCGACCCCGAGCACGCCATGGTCGGATCCGTCCGCACCTCGGGCCGGGTGGTGATCTCCGCCGCGGCGGTCATGATCGCCGTGTTCCTGACCTTCGCTCTCTCCGGTCCGCTCGCCCCCAAGGAGATGGGCGTGATCCTGGCCGTGGCGGTGGCGCTCGATGCGGTCCTGGTCCGGCTCGTCCTGCTCCCCGTCCTCCTCCGCCTCGGCGGACATGCGATCTGGCACCGGCCGCGCGTCCTCGAGCGGATGCTGCCCAGGGTGCGCTTCTCGCACTGACGGAACCCGCTCCGCCCGCCCCGGACGAGGTCCAAGTTCCCACCTGGGCGAGAGGGTGACCATCGACCCCTATGACCGGGGGTCTCGGAACCCCATAATGGAGGGGTGCCCGGAGCCGGAGTCACCAAGCGCGTCCTGCAGGCCCTGGGCGACGCGCACCCCGACGACGGGGACTTCACCGTGACCAGGGTGGATATCGACCGCGGCTGGGGCGGCGTCGTGAACGTCACCATTTTCGCCTCGTTTCATCCGGGCAACGGCAACGGCGACGGCCGGGCACTGCGCGACTCGGTCGAGCGATCGCTCGGAGCCGAGCGTTTCTGCGTGCGCCTTCACGACGCGGGGTTCGGGCTCAGGACCTGAGCCGCCGAGGTGGACGGATCTGGGCCTATCCGGCGACGAGCGCGTCGGTCAGCGCGTGGATGCCCTCGAGGGGCGCCACCGCGTCGGTGCCGAGGCCGTAGCGGGTCGCCAGGACGGACGGATCCGTGTAGCTCACCTGCGTGGCGCCCGCAGCGTCGGACCAGACGAGCACCTTGAGCGGCAGGTCGAGCGCCGCCAGCGGCGCGGCGTCCATGACGCCGGTCCCCGCGGCCGGGTTCCCGAAGAGGACGAGCGTCGTCTCGCGCAGATCCTGACCGACCGCGCGGGCCTCGGCGCGCTGGTCGATGACGGCGAAGACCTTCAGGCCCTTCGACCCGAGCAGGTCGAGGAAGCGGGCGACCGTGTCGCCCACCGACCGGGGGCTCGCCTTCGTCACGACACCGGCGTCGGCCGGCTCAGGACCACGCGACGCCGGCGTCACGGCTGGCGATGCGACGCGGCCGTGGCGGGACGACTCCTACGAGGCCGCCGCCCGCACGGGCCGCGCGGCGTGATTGTCGCGGAGCCGCTCCGCTGTCTCCCGGTCTTGCAGCGGCATCCCGATCCCGATCGGCACGGCCGACGTCGGATCATTGCGGCACTGCGCGCACTCGACCACCCACGTCCGGTCCGGGCGCTGGGTGATGTCGGGGTGGTGGTTCTGCATCTCCGGCTCCTGCATGCTGCCTGGGAAAAGCGCAACCATAGCGACGACGGGGCGGAGCGACAACGCGAAAGACGGCCGCCGCGATCGAACGATCGTTGGTCCAGGTGACCGGCGGCCGGACGGTCATTAACCTCTCCGGGGTGCCCCCGCTCACCTCCGTCAAGGCGTACCTGGACCGCATCGGGCTGGCAGGCCGGGATGACCCCGGGCTGGCCGACGTGCACCGCGCCCACTCCACCAGCATCGCGTTCGAGAACTTCGACTCGTTCTCCGGCACTCCCGTCTCCCTCGAACTGCCCGACCTCGAGGAGAAGATCGTGGCCCGCGGACGCGGTGGCTACTGCTTCGAGCACAACCTCCTCCTCGCCGGCGCCCTCGAGGCACTGGGCGGCCGGGAGGTCCACCCCATGCTGGCCCGGGTGCGCCTCGGCCCCGAGGGCTCGCCCCGCCCTCTGAACCACCTCCTGCTGCGGGTGACGGACCGGGACGGCTCCACCTGGCTGGCCGACGTCGGCTTCGGCGGCGGTGGTCTGCTCGACCCGGTGCCCTTCGAGACGGGGACCGAGACGGAACAGGCGGGCTGGCGCTACCGCCTCGTCGAGGACGGACCCGAGCTGGTCCTCCAGGTGTTCCAGGACGGCGGCTGGAGCGACATGTACGGCTTCATCCCCGAGCCGGCCGAGCAGGTGGACATCATCGTGAACAACTGGTTCACCGCCACCCACCCCGATTCGCCGTTCGTCACGGGGGTCATGGCGGGGCTGCGCAGCCCCGAGCGCTGCCTGACTGTCTTCGTCAACGAGCAGGCAGTCGTGATCGAGCGGCCCGTCGGCGGGGAGTCCACCGTGACCGAGATCCCGCTCACGGATGTGCCCGCCCTGCTCGCCGACCGGTTCGGCATCGGCGGCGTCGTCCTCGACGACGGGGGGCGGCTGCGGCTCGCCGAGGGATCGACGACGCCGGGGCGGTGACGCCCTCCCCTTCGGGGGCGTGCCGTGCCGCCGGCGCGCGTCAGCTGGAGAGGAGCGCGTCGGCCGGCCGGGCGATGATGTAGACGAGCGCGCCGATGACCGGCACGAACAGGATGAAGATCGTCCACCCGGCCTTGGCCAGGCCATGGTGGTCGCGACGGCGGAAGTTGTCGACGAAGCACCAGATGATGAAGAAGAGGAGCAGGAACACTCCGGCGAACATCAAGAAGGTCCAGAACAGGCTCAGCAACGGCCACGTGTAGGCGAACATCGGGACTCCATTCTCGTATGAATCGATTCGCCCCCAGCGTTGCCCCAGGCAACCGCCGGCGACAAGTGCCAAAGGTCCCGAGAAGTTGGACCCTCGACGTCAACCGGCGCGTGGCGTCGCTAGCCCGCGGTCACCAGTTCGTAGATGCTCTTGGCCGTGAGGTACAGGCCCAGGCCGAGGGAGAGGAACACGATCGCCTGGTCCCTGTGCGTGTTGATCCACAGGAGCATCGCGTCGAGCTTGGACTTGACCTCCGCGGGCCGGAGCACGGCGTACGTCTCCAGGACGAGATAGCTGGCCGTGCACCAGAGGCAGAAGGCGAACACGCCGAAGTACTCGAGACCCGAGGAGAGCTTGGCCTGCGTGATCGTCGCCACGCCCGCCGCGACGAGGACCCACGGCTGGAGCAGGAAGCCGAGTCCGGCCGCCGCCAGGGGGTTGATGCGGTCGATGCCGGCCATCCACTTGGGCTGCTTGGTCTCGCTCGATGCCGGCTTGCCCCAGCGCCGGTAGCCGATGAACACGAGCACGATGCCGACGGCCAGCTTGACCACGAGGCTGGCGGTAGACGGCGCGCTCTGCGGGATGAGCGGCTTGCCGCCGGTCACGAGCACCGTGACGGCCACGATCGCGACCAGCGTGAACAGCCACCCGAGTGTGAACCCCAGGCCCTTCATGACCCCCCGCTCGGCCGCGAGCAGCAGGATCATCGCCGAGAGCGGGATCGGCTCCAGGGTGACGACGAGGCCGATCAGGAACAGATCAAGAATCATGCGGTCTCCCCTGGTTCACCAAGCAGGGCCGAACGTACTCGCGGAAGTGGTCCGGTGCCTCGGGGCCCGGCCTTCCGTACGCCCGCTAGCCGCGGCCGCCCACCGATGCGAAACGGCCCGAGGGGACGACCCTCCGGCGCGAGGCGAAGATGGACGAGTGGTCGCCGGGGGCCCGGGACCCCGTTCCGTCGACGAAACGACCCTTCCCGTTGAGGGATCGCGCCGGATCTGTTGATGGCGAACTGCAGTGCCGGCGACCCCCGTCCATGACGTCGATCATGTAGTGCAGCACGCCCGGCTACTAGGGCCAATGGTCCCTCACCACGTGCTCGATAGCCTGCGAACCGTGACCGAAGGAGGACCATCCGACTCGGCGCAACGGGCCGACCACGACGCGGTGCACGACCTCATGCCTCTGATGAAGACGCTCGGGGCAACCTCTTCTCGCTACACGAAGCAGGAGGTGCGCGCCCGGCTGCAGCGGGCGCGCGGCCTCTGCACGGCTGGCGGCCGGCTGCACGGCGGGGCCGTCATGGCCCTCGCCGACAGCACGGGTGCCGCGTGCGCCTTTCTCGACCTGCCCGCGGGCGCGCAGGGGACGACGACCGTGGAGTCGAAGACGAACTTCCTCCGTGGCGTGCGCGACGACTACGTCGAAGCGACGTCCCGACCGCTCCACGTGGGCCGGACCGTGATCGTCGTCGAGACCGACGTGCGCGATCAGTCCGAGCGCCTCGTGGCCCGGGTACTCCAGCCTCAGCTCGTGCTCCGGGGCTGACGGCGCACGGGCGCTATCGGGTACGGCCCAGCCGGGCCCGGACCTCGCTCCCGAGGTCGAGCGCGGTGACGGCCGTGAGCGGCAGCTGCTCGGGAAGCGTCACCGTGAGCTCGCCGTTGTCGACGGAGAAGTCGAGCAGCTCGTCGGCACCGACCAGGCGGACCCGCCGGACCCGCGACCCGTCGACCGCAGGCATGGTGACGTTCCTCGAGCCGGGCATCCCCATCACCAGGACGTAGACGCCTTCTCCGCTCTTGGTGAAGCGCAGCGGAGTGCCCCCGGTGGTGGTGGACTCCGTGATCACCCAGGGACGGCTGCCGTAGATCGCCTCCCCGTTGGCCGCCAGCCAGGTTCCGAGGCCGCGTAACGGTGCCTGCTGGTCCTCGGGGATGGTCCCGTCCGGCCGCGGGCCGACACCGATGAGCAGATTGCCGTTCTTCGACACCACGTCGCAGAACATCTGGATCAGCTCGGTGTCGGTGATGATGTCCTCCGGCAGCTCGTGCCGGTTGGCCCCGAAGGAGTGCCCGACGCCACGAGCAAGCTCCCACTTGCGCTCGGACACGGTGTGCAGGACGTCGTACTCCGGGGTGCGGAAGTCACAGTGTCTGGGACTCGAGAAGGTCAAACGCTTTCGGCGCTCTGGGATGAACGGCCACAGCGTCTGCATCACGGCGCCCGCTCCGCGCACGACGCCGTCGACCAACGCGTTGCGAGGGAGATTCGGTTCGACCCAGCGGTCGTTGATGACCCCCTCCTCGACGGTGTTGTAGTAGTACGCGAAGAGATCAGCGAGGTTGCCTCCGCTCGGCCACGAGATGTCGTTCCAGAGCACGGACGGACGGTAGCGGTCGATCAGCTCGCGCCAGTGCGCCGTCACGTACTCCACGTAGCGCCGCCCGTGGGGCACGGCGAGGACCGCATCGGCGGGCTTGGAGAGCACGGCGCCGTTGTAGGGCCAGTCGTACCCGCCCGAGTAGTAGAGGCCCATGCGCATCCGCTTGGCACGGACCGCCTCGTCGAGGCCGCCGACCAGGTCACGACGGGCGTGGTACGCGCCCTTCACCGGGTGCGGCAAGGTGGAGGGCCACAGCGCGAAACCGTCGTGGTGCTTCGTGGTGAGGACCACGTAGCGCGCTCCGGCCGCGTGGCAGACGGCGGCGATGGCTTCGAGATTCGCCCCGTCCGAGGCGTCGTTGAACGTCTTGACGAAGTTGTCGTAGGGGTAGTCGTCGCCGTAGACCTCGGCATGGTGCCGCTGAGTCGGGCTGCCCTCTATCTGCATCGAGTTGAGGTACCACTCGGCGTAGGGGTTCTCCCGCAGCATCCGCCGGGGCCCGCTCTTGACGAGCAGCTCCTGGATGTCGGGCACCCGCGGCGCCCAGCCCGGGACCGAGTAGAGGCCCCAGTGGAGGAAGACCCCCAACTTGGCGTCGTCGTACCACACCGGTACCCGGTGGGTGCCGACCGATTCCCATGTCCCCTCATACATGGTGGCTGCTCTCGTGCATATCCTCGCCCCGCCTACGCAACGTCTCGAGTGCAATGTAACCACGCGTCGCAACGCCGACGACAATGCGGGGGCCGGCGCCGCCGGGCTGAGCATGCGGGTCGCTCGTGCTCTGCCTCTGGCGCCTCTTGGGCCTCATCGTGCCTGGGGACCGTTCAACCGGTCCGATAGGGCCTTCGGGCCCTACAGGCTTCGAGCCTCGACCGCCATCGTGGGCTGATGGGCCAGGTCGCACTTCGGGAGGTCACGAAGCGGTTCGGTGACGTTCAGGCCGTGCGCGACGTCACCCTCGAGGTCGAGGACCGCGAGTTCCTCGTTCTGCTCGGCCCGTCCGGTTGCGGCAAGTCGACCGTGCTGCGACTGATCGCCGGCCTCGAGACCCCGACAAAGGGGTCGATCGAAATAGGTGACCGGGTCGTCAATGACATCGAGCCGAAGGAGCGAGATGTGGCCATGGTCTTCCAGAGCTACGCGCTCTACCCCCAGATGACCGCCCGTCGCAACATCGAATTCCCGCTCAAGAACCAGCGGATGCCGAAGGACGAACGAGAGCGGAGAGTCACCGACGTGGCCGAGGCGCTGGAGCTGACAGAGGTGCTCGATCGGAGGCCGGCACAGATGTCGGGCGGCCAGCGCCAGCGGGTCGCCCTGGCGCGGGCAATCGTCCGTCGACCCGAGGCCTTCCTGATGGACGAGCCCCTGTCCAACCTCGACGCCAAGTTGCGCACCCAGACACGCACAGAGCTCATAGAACTCCAACGGCGGCTGGCCACGACGGTCGTCTACGTGACGCACGACCAGGTCGAAGGGATGACGATGGGCCACCGGGTGGCCGTGATGGACAAGGGAGTCATTCAGCAGGTGGCGCCACCGACGGAGATCTACGACCACCCGGCCAATCTCTTCGTGGCGGGATTCATCGGCAACCCACCGATGAACACCGTCACCGGCTCTCCGTCCCGCCGCGACGGGACTCTCGTGATCGAGACGCCGAGTGGCGATATCCCACTCACACCTCGCCAGGAGGATGCCGTCGGCCGGTCCAACGTGGCCGAGGTCGTGGCAGGCGTTCGTCCCGAGCACGTCCTCATTGAGCCCGAGGGTCCGCTCCGAGCATCGGTCGCGGTCATCGAGGCGCTCGGTTACGAAAACCATGTGGTCTGCCGTCTCGACGACGGTCAACAGATCATCATCCGGCTTCCCGCCGAGCGGAGCGTCCCCCGCGAGGGAGAGAGCGTGTTCTTGAGCGCCGACCCCGACCGTCTCCACCTCTTCGACGCGTCCACGGGACACGGAATCAGCTGATGAGCGTCACCGCACCGATCGAACAGCTCGATCCCGGACCCGCGGACGGCGCCCCATCCGAGCGGGGCCGGCGCACACGCCCGACCCGTTCACTTCGCCGGCGGCGGCTGATGGAGGTCGCGCTCGCGCTCGGACTTCTGCTCCCGTCCCTCGTGATCTTCGGCGTCTTCGTCTTCTATCCACTGCTCAGACAGATCTACCTGTCCTTCTACCTCACTCCGCCCTTCCCCGGTGAGCCCAATCACTATGTCGGGTTCTCGCAGATACAGCAGGTGCTGGGCTCGCATGACTTCCTCAACAGCCTCTGGGTGACGCTCCTGTTCGTCCTTTACACGGTTCCCGCCGGCTTGATCCTCGGCCTGATGCTGGCCGTGCTGGCCCATCAGCAGCTGTCCGGCATACGGTTTTTCCGGACCGTCTTCTCGTCCACCGTGGCCACGTCTGTCGCGGTGGCCTCGGTGATCTTCTTCACCCTGCTCAACCCCCAGATCGGACTCTTCAGCTATTGGTTCGGTCGCACGGGCCAGCTCTCGGTGCTCGACGACCCCAAGTGGGCGCTCCTGGCCGTTTCTGCCGTCACCATCTGGCAGAACCTCGGGCTGTCCTTCATCGTGATGTCCGCCGGCTTGCAGGCCGTGCCCGATGATCTCCTCGAAGCGTCACGAGTGGACGGTGCGGGTGCATGGACGCGGATGCGTCACGTGATCCTGCCGATGCTCTCCCCGACGCTCTTCTTCGCCATCGTCGTCGGCACCATCCTGTCCCTCGAGGCGTTCGGGCAGATCGACATCCTGACAGCTGGTGGCCCGTTGCAGCACACCAATGTGCTCGTCTACGCGATCTATGACCAGGTCTTCAACCAGAACAACCAGGGTCGCGCCGCTGTAATGACCGTGGCGCTGTTCGTCATCACCCTGATCTTCACCCTGGTGCAGATTCGACTGCTCGAGCGGCGGGTCACCTATGAACGCTGACGTGGGACTCGTGACGATGTTGGGCGCGCTGGCCACCGGGTTCCGGATGTTCGTCCTGGTGGCCACGGGTGTGGTTCTCGCCGGTATGGGCCTGCTGATTGCCAGCCGGCGGGGCAACCCGGCCCGCCGGCGCCGCGTCGCGCTGATCGGCCGCTACCTGCTGCTCGTCGTGCTGGCGGTGATCGTGCTCTTCCCGATCTACATCACCGTCGTGGACTCGCTCCTCAGACCCGATCAGGTGGTGGCAAAGCCACCTATCCTCTTCCCGCTCCACCCGCAGTGGTCGAGCTACACCACGGCGTGGACCCAGGGTCACCTGGGTCGGTACCTCCTGAACAGCTTCATCGTGACGACCGTCATCGTCGTGGGCGAGCTGGCCACGTCGATCGCTGCCGCCTATGCCTTCGCTTTCCTCCAGTTCCCCCTCAAGAAGACACTCTTCATCGTGTTCCTTGCCACCATGATGGTGCCGCTGGAGGTCACCTTCCTCACCAACCTCAACACGGTGGTGAGCCTCGGCTGGTACAACTCCTACTTCGGTCTGACGGTTCCGTTCTTGGCTACCGGGTTCGGCGCGTTCCTACTCCGGCAGGCCTTTCTGGGGCTGCCCGGCGACCTCCGCGACGCGTCCAAGCTCGATGGTGCCGGACACTGGCAGTTCCTCCGCCACGTGGCGCTCCCCGTCGCGCGGCCTGCCGTTGCCGCGCTCGGCATCTTCAGCTTCTTCTGGGCCTGGGGCCAGTACCTGTGGCCGCTGATCGTCACCAAGGACGACCGGCTGCGGACCGTGCAGATCGGCCTGAAATTCCTCGCCAACAGCCAATTGAACAACTTCAACGTCATCTTCGCCGGCACGGTGCTGGCCGCCCTCCCGCTCTTCCTCCTTCTGGTCCTCTTTGAGAAGCAGTTGGTGCGGGGACTGACCGCCGGAGCCGTAAAGGGATGACCCAGCAAGGAGAACAGCCATGACGTACACGACTGACCATGCTCGTCGAGGAGGCCGGGTAGGACGCCGGCGACACGCGGCGCGGGCTGCGGCCGCCATGGGCGGCGCGGCGCTCGTGGTTGCCTCCGCCCTGTGCGGCGGCGCGGCTACGACGGCCGACGCGGCGGCGCCATCGTCGACCAGTGTCGTCCCGTCGGCCTGCGGCCTCGCCGCGTTGGCCAAGTCGTCGACCCCTGTCCAGATCACCATGTGGCACACCATGACTCAGACCAACAACACGTGGCTGCAGAACTCGGTCGCGCAGTTCAACGCCTCGCAGCGAAAGGTCAAGGTCACGTTGGTACAGCAACCCGATTACCCGTCCGAGTTCGTCAAGTACAAGGCGGGGCTCTCAAGCGGCGACCTTCCCGACGTCGCGCAATTCGAGGACACGACGGTGCAGCAGCTCGTCGACAGCCACTCCACCGTCCCGGTACAGGACTGCATCGCCGCCTCCCACTACTCATTGAGCGACTACTTGCCGCGAGCCCTGGCGTTCTACCGCTACCACGGAATCCAGCAGTCGATGCCTTGGTCCGTGTCCAACGTGATCATGTACTACAACCCGGTGGCCTTCCAGAAGGCCGGGCTCAACCCGAATGTCCCGCCCGTGACGTTCGCACAGGTCACCGCCGACTCGCAGAAGATCGTCGCGACGCATGCAGCCACGCATGGTGTCGCACTGCCTGCGAAGCCCTACGTCTTCGAGTTCTTGCTCGCCAAGAGTGGCGGCCAGTACGTGAACAACGGAAACGGGCGCGTCAATCGGGCGACCCAGGCTGAGCTGACGAGCCCGACCGCGCTCAAGGTCTGGCGGTGGTGGGACCAGATGCTCAAGTCGCACCTGGCCCTGGCCACCGGTTCGGACCCCAACAACATCGACCACCTCATCGCGATCGCCACTGGCAATGCCGCGATGACGTTCGAAGCCTCGGGTGTCATCGGGCCCGCCGAGGCAGTGCTCGCCTCGGGTCAATACCCCGGTGTGCAGATCCGTACCGCGGTGCTGCCAGCGCTCACGACCGGCGGCGGCGTGCCCGTCGGAGACGGCTCGTTGTGGATCTCGGCGCACGCATCGCCGGCCAAGCGAGCCGCTGCGTGGCAGCTGATTCAGTACCTCGACTCCCCCGCTCAACAGGCATCCCTGGCTGCCGCAAGCGGGTACGTGCCGATCCGGGTCTCGGCGACCAAATTCCCCTCCCTGGAGGCCAGGTGGGCGCACGACCCCAACTACAAGATCGGCTACACCCAACTGACGTCGGGATCGCTGAGCAATGCCAACATCGGCTCACTCATCGGTGACTACCAGGGCGTGCGGAACGCCGTGGCGGACGGGCTCGAGCAGATGGTCGCCAACGGGATGTCACCTCAGGCAGCCGCGAACTTCGCCGAGAACGAGGCCAACACCGCAATCCAGAACTACAACAGTCGCATCGGCGCCGGCTGACTCCGCGCTACCTGACCCGGAGCTTCGAGGTAGCCGCGCCGGCCGTCGGCGTGATACACGCCCTCGATGTATGGGAAGTCCGCACGCCGTGACGGGTCCGCGTCCACTCCGAGGATGGCTTCGCCCGACGACGACTACGACTGGTAGCCGCGGTGGCGCATGCGCAGAGGCTCCACGGCCGCCCGCGCGCACGGGGCACGGTGGCCAGGGCGCGCAACCGGATCGACCGGTCGGCCCGATTCCCGACGGACCAGTCATGCCAGCCGTCCACCACGACCATGACCGTCTTCTTGACGATGGACCGCCATGGGAGCGGTGCCTCGACGTCCGGTTCGATCTGGGTGGCCAACCGCTGCGACATCGCTTCGCGGCCGACATCCAGCCCCGCGGACACATCTGCTGGCGGCGGCTCCGGCGCATCGAGCCGTTCCGGATCCTCCGGATCTTCCACCCGCCGTTCGGCTTCCGGTGACGGAGGGGGACCCCTTTCTAGCTGGCCAGGATCTTGGCCTTCTGCGCATCGAACTCGGCGTCTGTGATGACGCCCTGGGACTTGAGGTCCGCGAGCTTCGACAGCTGCGAGGCCGTGTCGGCGCCCGACGTTCCCGCCGTTTGGCGCACGTACTCGTCGAACGACTTCTGCTGCTGCGCCGCTTGCTGGGCTGCCCTCTCGTGCATCTTGCCGCCCCGCGCAATCAGGTAGACGAAGACGCCTAGGAACGGGAGGATGATGATGAAGATCACCCACAGCGCCTTGGCCAGGCCACCCATGTCGTGACTGCGGAAGACGTCCATGAACACCATGATCAGCAGCCAGATCCAGATGATGAAGAGGAAGAAGTACAGCATCGTCAGGAAGGCATCGAGCACTGGGTAGCTGGAGGCAAGCATTTACAACACTCCTTGTGATGGTTCGTGGTCGGCGAGTACCCCGCCCTACATCTCAATGTCTAGCCCGCTCGCCCGACCGACGCGGGGATGGACTCCACGCGGCCCGAGACACGCACGCCCGCATCCCCTCCGGTCGGTCTCGCCACGTGGAGCTCGGGGCCCAGGTCGTGACCTTCGGCCCTGACCTGGCGCGATGCTGCCGTCGACAATGAGACCGGACCCATGAACCACGACCTCAACCTCACCGTGTTGGCCGTGGTCTCGGCCTGCGTGATCGTCTGGGGCCTGGTGTCGGCCCGCCTCGAGCGCTGGGACGTGTCCGCCCCGATGGCGTTCGTCGTCCTCGGCGTCGTCGTGACCCATGGCCCGACTGCGGTCGTGCACTTCAGCCTGCACTCGTCGACCATCCGCTCGCTGGCCGAGGTGACCCTGGCCCTCGTGCTGTTCGCCGACGCCTCCCGGGTCAACGTCCGGGCCCTCCGGGCCGATGCTGCGTTCCCGGCCCGCCTGTTGGGTATCGGCCTGCCCCTGACCATCGCGGCCGGGGCGGCCGCCGCCACGCTCCTGTTCGGGAGCAGCGGGCTCTGGGTGGCCGCGGCCATCGGCGCCATCGTGGCCCCGACGGACGCCGCGCTCGGCGCGTCCATCATGGCGGACGAGCGGGTGCCCTCGGCGGTGCGCCGGCTCCTCAATGTGGAGAGCGGCCTCAACGACGGCATTGCCACCCCATTCGTCAACGTCTTCATTGCCGGGGCGGTCACGACCGAAGCGGTGAGCGGCACCACCCACCTGAGCAAGGCCGTCGCCGAGCTGGTCGGCGGGGCGGCGCTCGGGATCGCGATCGGTGTCACCGGTGCGGTCCTCCTCGCCCTGGCTCGCCGCCACGGGTGGAGCTCGCCGAGCGTCCGGCCCCTGGCGATCCTCGGGTTGGCGCTGTTCGCCTACTCGACCTCCGTCCTGGCCGGCACGAACGGCTTCATCGCCGCCTTCGTTGCCGGCCTCGCGTTCGGCACCTTGGACCACCACAACGACGCGGCCATGCTCCGCTTCACCGAGGAGGCGGGCACCTTGCTTTCCCTGTTGGTCTGGTTCGTCTTCGGGGCGGTCATGCTGGTTCCCGGCCTGGAGGACCTGAGTTGGCGCGACGCGGTGTTCGCTCTCCTGGCGCTCACGGTGCTCCGGATGGTGCCCGTCGCCATCGCCCTCGCAGGCACCGGAATGGACCGCGCCACGGTGGCGTTCGTGGGCTGGTTCGGCCCCCGCGGACTGGCCTCGGTGGTCTTCGGGCTGATCGCGGTCGACTCCCTGGCGCCGTCACAGTCCAAGGTGGTCCTCGCCGCCGTCACCCTGACCGTGGCCCTCAGCGTCCTGCTCCACGGCGTCAGCGCCTCCCCCCTCGCCGCACGCTACGGCGCCCACGCGGCGGGGCTCCGACCGGAGGGACCCGAGCACACCGACGCCGTGCCGATCGCCACCCGTTCCCTTCATGGCGCGCGCCTGCCCCTCGGCCACCGCGGGCCCGACCCCGACGACCGGACCGCGTGATGCACCAGTGGCGCGCCGAAGACCGTCCACGGGTCACCATGCCCCCGCAGCGGGAGACCTCCGGCTCATGGGTGGGGGATGGAAGGCGATGAGGATCGCGGTCGTGGTCGGCAACCCAAAGGCGAGTTCGAGGACGCTGCAGGTGGCTCTCGCCGTCGCTCGCCGGCTGCAGGACCCGCCGGGAAGCGGGGCGGAGCCACTCGTGATCGACCTGGCCGAGCACGCCTCCGAACTGTTCGACTTCGATTCCCCGGCGATCGACGAGCTGCTGGACGCTGTGGCCGCGAGCGACGTGGTGGTCGTCGCCTCGCCCACCTACAAGGCGACCTACACCGGCCTCTTGAAGTCCTTCTTCGATCGCTACGGCAACGACGCCCTGGCCCGGACCGTCTGTGTCCCGGTCATGACCGGAGCGGCACCGATCCACGCCCTGGCGCCCGAGGTCCATCTTCGACCGCTCCTGGTCGAGCTCGGCGCATCCACTCCGACCCGTGGCCTCTTCGTCACCGAACAGCAATTCGAGGTCCTGGACGAGGTCGTCGGATCCTGGGCCTCGACCGCGCGGCCGTGCGTGGAGGCGGCTCTCCGTCGGCCAACGCCGTAGGTCAGCCGGCAGGACCCGCGCCGAGCCAACGGCGGATTGCGCCGCACGAGCATCGACAGTTCACCGGCTGAACGTGATCGCGGCGCGGCGCATCGGCGGGTCCCGCGGCATCGGAGAAACGGAGGGCTACCAGGGCTCCTCCGCCCACGCCCTGACTCGAACCGAGGTCGGGACGGTGGCGAACCGGTTCAGTCGACGTCGACGACGATCTTGCCGACGGCATGGCCGTCGGCCACGTAGCGCAGTGCGGACGCCGCCTCCGCCAGTGGGAACGACGCGCCGATGTGCGGCGCCACTCGCCCGGACCCCAGCAACGCGATCAGCTCGGCCTCGTTGCGCATGAGATCCTCTCGCTGATGGGTGCCGAAGTCACGCATCTGGAAACCGGTGACCCAGATCCCCTTGAGCAGGACGAGGTTGAGCGGGATGCGAGGGATCTCGCCGGCCGCGAATCCGACGGTGACGAATCGGCCTCCATAGTGGAGCGATCGCAACGCCGGCTCCGACAGCGTGCCGCCCACCGGATCAATGACGGCATCGGCGCCGTCGGGGAGGAGGCCCTTCAGCGCCGCTCGGAGATCACCCGCCGTATGGTCCACCAGCCTGCTGGCGCCATTGGCCTTCGCCACCTCGAGCTTCTCGACCGAGGATGCAATTGCGGTCACGGTGGCGCCCAACACGGCGCCGATCTGCACTGCTGCGAGGCCGACGCCTCCCCCCGCGCCGAGGACGACGAGCTCGTCCCCCGGCCCGACCCGCGCGAATGAACGAAGCGCGTGGTAGGCGGTGCGGTGGGCCACCCCGAAGGCGGCGGCCAGGCGCATGTCGACCCCATCCGGAATGCGCGTCAGTGAACTCGTGGAGACGACGATCTCGTCGGCGAAGGCCCCTACCAACGTGCTCCCGAAGACGCGGTCGCCGACCGCGACGGGCGCTGCCTCGTCGGCGACCTCGACGACTTCGCCCGCGAACTCGCTGCCCGGAATGAAGGGAGGAGGGACGGAGAGCTGGTACGTGTCGGCGATCAACAGCACGTCGGGAAAGTTGACTGCGGCAGCTGCCACCCGGACGCGTGCCCTCCCGGCCTCGAGAGGTGGGGAGGGGAGGTCCTGCAGCACCACAACCTCCGGCGGGCCGTAGGCCGGGCAGATGGCGGCGCGCACGCCTAGTTCACCGGTCGTAGTCCGTCGTCTCGGCCAGTTCGGCCGCCCCCTTCATGAGGTCGACGATGATCGGGCCGAACGCGAGAAGCTTCTCGTCGTCACCGGCGCGGGCGAAACCCCTCTCGAGCACGATGGCGAGCTTCCACTTCGCCAGGATCACGTAGTAGTCGATGTCGTCGACCTGGCGACCGGACACCTCCGCGTAGTGGGCGAGAACCTGCGAGCGGTTCGGCATTCCCCGCAGGTCGACATAGCTGGCTTCCGAGGCCTCGGTTGCCATGGTGTCGCTGGGCCAACTCTGGATCATCCAGCCGAGGTCGAGCTTGGGATCACCGACCGTCCCCATCTCCCAGTCGACGATGGCGGCCAGTGTCGCCGGCGCCCCGTCCTTGTACATGACGTTGGCGAATTGGTAGTCGCCATGCATGATCCCGGGGATGTAGTCGATCGGCTTGTGCGCCCGCAGCCAGGCCGAGGCCACGTCCATGCCCTCGAGGTCACGGGTCTTGACCCGCTCGAAGAAGTTCGTCCACCGCTCCACCTGGCGCTCATGGAACCCTTCGGGCCGACCCAGGCCTTCGAGGCCGCGAGCCCGCCAGTCGACCTTCGACAGCAGCGCGATGCCCTCGGCCAGCTGGTAACCGAGGCCGGCACGCGCCGCGAGGTCGGTGTCGAAGGGGGCCGGCCAGGTGTCGCGGCCCATGGGCGACCACCCGTCGACGAATCCCATCAGGTAGAAGGGCCTACCCAGGACGGAGGCGTCCTCGCACGCGGCGATGGCGGGCGTGTGGGGGACCTCCGTTCCGTCCAAGGCCTCGACGATCCTCCATTCGCGCAGGATCCCCTCGTCACGGTCCGCCGGTGCGAACTCCGGCGGGATCCGGATGACGCAGCGCTCTTCCCCGCGCCGAATCTCGTAGATCTCGTTTTGGCTGCCTCCCGACAGGAAGCGCTCCTCGATCGGCTCACCCTTGCCCGGTAGGCCCCTCTCGTCCATCCACGCGGCGAGCCGCTCGAAATCGATCACAGGTTCCCCACTTCCAGTTCGAGGTAGTCGGCGAATTTCACCTTGGCGGATTCCAATTTTCCATTATCCACTCGCTCGGCCACATGCTGTCCGTGCCGCCGTAGTCGCGCAACACCTGGCGAGCGACGGTCGCTTTGTGGGCCTCGGTCGGGCCGTCGGCCAGGCCCAGCACCGCCGCGCCCGTGGATCATCATGAAGAAGGCACTTCGTTTGTCGTCCCGAGGGCACCGTGCACCTGCATCGCCCGCCAGGCGATGTCGTGCAGTACCGTCGGCATGACCACCTTGGCCGTCGAGATGTCCTTGCGGCCCCGCCAGGGGGTCGATGATGCCGCGCCGCGCCCCGTCCAGAAGCACGAACTGCTCGTGTGGCAACACGTAGTCGAGGGGTTCGACCTCCTGCCGGATGAATTCGTCCGCGGAGTCCAGCTTCTCCTGGTACTCAGGGTCCGCCTCGAAATCCCATCCCATGGTAGTCCCCTCCTGGTCAGGGCTAAGAATAGTATTCTGAGGGACGAGAACACAATTCCTGACCGGGGTTGGCGGGCCGGGCCGGATCGGGATGGCTACGAAGTCAACCGACGTCCGCGGGCGGTGACGTCGGCGCGTCGAGCACCGACTTCACTCGTCCCCGGACGCCAGGTCTCCGCCATGTACCCCTCCAGGAGGTGGGCCTCGTCCAAGGTCGCGGCGTTGGCGATCTGGCGGTAATGCTGCATCAGCCGGCCGACGCTGTCCTGGTCGTTGCTGACGACGTCGGCGGCCACGTGCTGCGCGAATGGAAGCAACTGCAAGGCCAGCTCGAGCCCGCCCGTCACGGCGACGCCGTTGATGGCGCCGATGATCGGCTTGTCGATGACGGGGAGGAACCGGTACAGCCCGTTCGCATCCCGCTCCGGCCCGGTGCCGGGTTCCCGCCGGGACGCCGACGGCGGGACCTCGCCGGTGACCTCCTTCAGGTCGACGCCGGCGCAGAACGCCGGATCGGCGCCGGTCAGGACGACGGCGGCCACGTCGGAATCGTCACCGGCAGCGGCGACGGCATCCCACAAGGCGTGGGTCACGGCCAGGCTGAGCGCGTTGCGCGCCTGAGGTCGGTTCAGCGTGACGACCACGACCTGGTCGTGCTTCTCGACGAGCACCACCGGTGCCCCGTTACTCACCGCGCGCTCGACATACCGGTCGACCCGTCATGACGTCGCGCTCGGCCCGGCGACCCTGAGGCAGAACTCGACGATCTGCTGGACCTCGTCGCGCGCCGGCCGCTTCCGTGCCCACAGGTAGTCCGCCACCTTGCCCAGGGTCGCATGGGCGACGAGCGAAGAATCCAGCTCGGGGGTCGTGCTCCCGAGCGCGGCGAAGGGCTCGTGGAGCAGAGCAGCGAGCGGAACGCTCGCGTTGTGGCGGCCGGCCGTGCCGCCGATGCCCACGCTGCTCCCGTTCCACAGGACGGCGAGTGTCGTCGCCGCGACCTCCCCACGCGTCTGCGCCAGCACCCCTTGGACCCAGCGCTGCACCTTGCGCTCCGGGGTGAACTCTTTTCCCATCTGGTGCGAGACGTAGCTGGCGAGCCGATCAGTGCCGTCCTCGAGGAGCGCGACCACCAACGAGTCCTTCGAGGGGAAGTGCCGGTAGAAGGTGTCGTTGGACAGGCCGGCGGCGGTCACGATGTCGGCGACCCTCGCCCGCGCCGTGGTGCCGTGCTTTCCCATGATCTCGAGCGCGGCATCGAGGAGCCGGCGCACCTCGTCCGTGTAGTCGGCGCCCCGCTTCGCCAGCGTGTCGGCGGCGATCCGGGCGGCGACGTCGTTCACCGGTGGAATGACATTCTCGGAGACCAGAATGCCATTCTGGCACATCCCACGACGCCACGCAATGTCTCGGTCACCGCCAGTTCCACGTTGCGCACCGCGCCGCGATCCGGGGGGACCATCAACCGTTCTCTCCATCTCGATCGGACCATGACCTTGGCCAACGCCCCTCGTGCGGGGGTAGCCCGGTTGCCAGAGAGTGGCTCGTCAGTTGGTTGGGCCGTGGTGTGACCAAGGTCCCTTGTGATGCCGCTCCGACCGACCCATCATGAGTAGGGGCTGTGGAATGTGAGCTTCGAGTACGCCCAGCAGAGCTCGGTCCTGACGAGGCGGGGGGCATGACGTTGAGGTCACCTGGTGCGGATCGAACGCACGATGGTCCGCTCGGCGCGACGGCCCCTCAACCGGCTCGACCTCACCGCCGCCGGTGGCATCCCGGCGTGCGCCTCGTCCTTGCATCGATCGTCCTCTTACCGTCGGTTGCACTGGCGATGCTCATCGTGTTGGACGCGTCGTCGCAGTGGTCCTCCCGCCAGGGCGCACGCGAGGTAGCGACGGAGGCCACGCAACTGCAGATGGTCGCTCACGCTCGGGTCGAGTTGGTTGACGCGGTCACGCCGCTGACAGCTGTTTCCTACGCTCGCGGGCTCGGCATCGATCCGACGACAGTCAGCAGGCTGCTCAACATCGACCTGTCGCATGCCGTGGGGCAGGCAAAGAGCACGATCGAACGTGATCCAACCTTCCGGTCGACATCGACCCTTCGGGCAGACAGTGCGGCGCTGCTGATTGAGTTCCCACGAGTGCCCATAGGTGCCGTTTCGTATGCACGATTCGTGACCCAGAGCGACGACTTCCTGGCGGACCTTGTGAACCTCTGGGACGCCGACTACAGGACGCTGCAGGCGGGAGTGGCGAGCTGGCAACCGCCCGGCGGCTTCGAACAGGAGATCGCAGCGCTCAGACAGACCTACGAGGCCTTCGTCCAGGGCGGTGACGCCGTTCAGGGCGAGATCAACGTGATGACCGGCCAGGGAGGTCTGGCCGCCAAGGAAGAGCTCGTCGAAAGCGACAACGCCTACACCATCGCGACCGAGCAGTTCGTCGGGTATCTCGGGCCGAAGGGACAGGCGGCCTGGACGTCCTTGCACAACAGCAGCGCTGTTCAAAAGTACCAGGCGACCCTTCAGGAAGCGGTCACGGTCGCCCTCCGGAACCAGACGGCTCCGTGGGCCGCCGATCCGGCATTGGCGGGTCCTGCCATGACTGCCGGGTTGACATTCCTCGGAGGACTCGATGCTCTTGTCAGCGCCGACTCCGCCGACGTGCACGACGCGGCGAGCGCACACGCCTCTGCTGCAACCCGCAGCCTCGTGCAGGAGCTCGTCCTGCTTGGTCTTCTCGCCGGGATCAGCCTTGGCGGGGTGATCATCGGCGGTCGCTGGCTCGGTAGGCCGCTGGAGAGGCTCGCCGAAGCGGCACAAAAGGTGAGCACCGGCGAATTCGATCTGACTCCCCTGTCTGATGGCGGACCGCGCGAAGTGGTCATGACGAACGAAGCCTTCAATGACATGGCGTCGACCTTGAAGGCACTCGAGGCGAAAGCGGTCGCGTTGGCCGCCGAGGATCTGACCCATCCCGAGATCCAGGTGCCTCTACCAGGGCGCACGGGACGAGCACTCCAGGCAACCGTCGACCAGTTGACGGCGAGAATCGGCGAACGCCAGCGCCAACACCACGCCCTGCTGGAGCTGGCCACACACGACCGATTGACCGGACTGCTCAACCGCGCGGCCATCCTCGACGTGCTGACCCATGATGTGGCGGAGCGCCGGAGGATGGGTGAGGCGGTTGCCGTGCTCTTCATCGACCTCGATGGTCTGAAGCTCTTGAACGACACCCACGGTCACGACGCCGGTGATCAGGCGATCGTCGCGACGGCCGAGGCCGTGGCTGAGACCATCGGAGAGTACGGGATGGTGGGCCGGTTGGGAGGTGATGAATTCTTGGTCGTCCTCTCCGGCGAAGAGCGCAGAGCCGTGGGGTCTGTCGTGGAACGGATTCGTCAGGCGGTGGCGGCGCGTACGGTGTCCACAGACGGCATGAACATCCCTCTGCGCTGCAGCATCGGCGTCGCTTTCGCCGATCACGGTTCCGACATCGACCCCATGGAGCTCGTACGCCAAGCCGATGCCGCAATGTACGACGCCAAGAGGGCCTACCACGGTTCGGCGGAGCAAGCAGCCGCCCTGGCGCAACAACACGCCGGCCAGGCTCCGACCTGACCTCGTCGCAACTACTCCTCGGGCTCGAACTTGTCGATCAGCTCCCGCACAAAAGCGAGCGTGTCTTCGTGTCCCGCGGTGACGCCGAGCGCTCGCTCGAGCGAGAGCACCTGTGAGAGGCCGGTCATCAGGAGCAAGGCCACAATGGGAGGTATGCGGTCAGGGGCGATGCCGTCGGTGGCCAACGCGGTGGCGAGCGCCTCCAGCTGAGCGGCACGGGAGCGTTCGGCGTAGCGGGCGATCTCGGCGCGAATGGCCTTGCGGTGGTTCGCCAGGGCAACGAACTCGATCGTGAAGGCAGCGCCACGAGGATCGGTGTTGAGCTTCCAGAGGGATCGCAACGAGGGGTCGGCGGCCACGGCGTGCTCGAAGCCGGCCAGGTTCTGGTCGGCGCGTCTCCGGAAGACCTCTATGAAGAGGTCGTCCATCGTGCGGAAGTAGTAGTGCACGAGTTGCGCCTTGAGGCCCGCCCTGGCCCCCACCCGCCGTGAGGTGACGGCCGCGTAGCCCTCCTCGACCAGCAGGTGCTCGGCTGCGTCGAGGAGCAGAGCCCGGGTCTTGGACTCGGCGGCGCCGATGCGCCGTGGCTTGGACGACATCGCCATCCCGAACAACTTGCCACACCCGACCAGGGATGCTATGCAACTGCCAAAAGATGCTGTGCAACTGCACAGCATCGAGCTGGTCTCCGCACCGGCTGGCAGAAAGGAGACCGGGTGAGCGACTGGGAAAGCATCGACTTCTTCAGCGACGCATCGCTGCTCGAAGACCCGTACCCCTATTTCGACGAGCTCCGGGCCGTGTGCCCCGTGCTGCCCCTGCCCCATCACGGCGTGGTCGCGGTGACGGGGTACGAGGAGGTGGGCGAGGTCTACCGCGACGTCGAGACCTTCTCATCGTGCAACTCCGTCATCGGACCGTTCGCGACCTTCCCGGTCCCTCTCGAGGGTGACGACGTCGGCGCCATCATCGACCAGCACCGGGACCAACTGCCGATGAACGAGCACATGGTCACCATGGACCCACCGGACCACACCCGCGAGCGTGCGCTGCTCATGCGACTGATCACCTCGAAGCGCCTCAAGGAGAACGAGGCCTTCATGATGCGCCTCTCGGATCGACTGCTGGACGAGTTCGTGGCCGAGGGGAACTGCGAGTTCATCGCTGCGTACTCGCAACCCTTTGCCATGCTCGTCGTGGCGGACCTCCTCGGGGTCCCCGAGGAGGACCACCAGCGGTTCCGAGAGGGCTTCGGCCTGAGCCACGTGCCCGGCGAGCTGGGGGCCGGCGAAGACACGGGCGCAGACCTCAATGCAATCTCCTGGCTCGACGGGTGGTTCGCGCACTACATCGAGGACCGGCGGCGCCAGCCGCGCCAGGACGTGCTGACGGATCTGGCCCTGGCGACGTACCCGGACGGCACCATGCCCGACGTGACCTCCGTGGTGCGCACGGCCACCTTCCTGTTCGCCGCCGGGCAGGAGACGACCGCCCGTCTGCTCGCCATCGCATTGAAGTACCTCGCCGAGAACCCAGAGCTCCAAGACGAGCTCCGCTCGCGGAAGGACCTGATCGACAGCTTCATCGAAGAGGCCCTCCGCATCGAGAGCCCCGTGAAGGCCGACTTCCGGCTGGCCCGTCGCTCCACGACGATCGGCGGCGTGGCCATCGCGGCCGGGACGCCGGTCATGTTGCTGAACGGGGCCGCCAACCGCGATCCCCGCCGCTTCGATGATCCGGCGTCGTTCCACGTCGACCGCCCCAACGCGAGGGCGCACATGGCCTTCGGCCGGGGCGCCCACACCTGTCCGGGCGGACCCCTGGCGCGGGCCGAGGGACGCATCAGCCTCGACCGCATCCTCGACCGGATGCGCGACATCCGCCTCGACGAGGAGTACCACGGCCCCCCTTCGGACCGTCGCTTCAACTACGTACCGACGTGGGTCCTGCGCGGCCTGAGCGACTTGCATCTGCAGTTCGCGCCGCGGGTGGGCAGCGCACGGTGAGCCGCGTCGCGGTCGTCACCGGTGGCGCGTCGGGCATCGGCCTCGGGGTGGCCCGTCGATTTGTCCAGGACGGCTACGACGTCGCCGTCCTGGACCGGAACGGCGCGGGCGCAGAGGCAGCCGCGGCAGAGATCACGGCCGAGGGTTCCCGGGCGCTGGCCGTCGAGGTCGACGTCGCCGATCGGAGATCCGTCGAGGCCGCCTTCGCCCGGGTCCGCGCCGACCTCGGCCCCGTCGCCATCCTGGTGACCAGCGCCGGCATCGAGTCCTTCGACCCTCTGCTCGAGATCACCGGCGAGAAATGGGATCGGATCCTCGCAGTCAACCTGACCGGCACGTTCAGCTGCGTGCAGGCCGCAGTGCCCGACATGCTCACCGCCGGGTGGGGACGCATCGTCACCATCTCGTCGTCCAGCGCACAGTCGGGGGCGCCCAACATGGCCCACTACGTCGCCTCGAAGGGCGGGGTGATCGCGCTGACCAAGGCACTGGCGGTCGACCTGGCGCGCAACGGCATCACCGTCAACACCATCCCGCCCAGCCTCGTGGACACCCCGATGGCCCGGGCCGCCGAGGCCGTCGGTGACTTTCCCGGCGTCGACGTGATCGGGCCGATGGTTCCGCTCGGCCGAGCAGGGACACCCGCCGACATCGCCGCGGCCTGTTCGTTCCTCTGCTCCGAGGGCGGCAGTTACATCACTGGCCAGATCATCGGCGTCAACGGCGGCATGCAGATCTGAGAACGGGCGCGTGCCGGGACCGCCCGAGGCTGCCGCACTCCGGGGTGATGCTAGAACCTAGGAGCAGGCGGCGGCATTGATCGGGGCGTTGAGGGGAGTCCCGAGCATGCCGCCTCCAACGGGCGCGTCGCCGAAGGAGTACACGCCTCCGCTGGACGTCTCGACGGGTCATGAAGGCCATTTCGGGTGCCGGAGCGGTAGTGTGCGCGCAGTCACAACCGACGCTGGGTCCCGATGGGGCATCGGAATCCGCCTGCGTCGGTCTCACGGACGGGGGGATGGGCCACGATGAGAACGACCGGGATGCGAGCGCTTGGGTTGGGGCTGGTGCTTGCGATGACCACAGTGGGCGTAGTGATCGCCCCAACGGCGTCGGGCGCCTCGTCCGCGAACTCGTCCGCGACGTTCGGCACGCTCCCCTCGCCCTGCGGGCCGGGACACGCCTCGGGCGCCACCGAGCAGGGGGTCACCAACTCCACGATCAACATCGCCTACGGGGACGACCGGGGCTTTTCGGGCCTCCCAGGTCTGGACCAGGAGATGGGCGACGCCGTCAAGGCCATGATCGCCTGGTGCGACGCCCAGGGCGGCATCAACGGACGCAAGGTTGTCGGTGACTACTACGACGCCGCCGTCACCAACGTGGGCAGCGTGATGTCGCAGGCCTGCAAGCAGGACTTCATGCTTGTCGGCGAGGGCTTCGCGCTCGACGGCCTGGCGGAAGGCACACGGCTGGGCTGCAACCTGGCCGCCGTCCCGGGCTTCACGGTCTCGCCCGTCGTCGCCAACGCGTACGAGATGTACCAGGCGTCACCCAACCCAGCGAACCACAGCCCGGTGTCGATGGCGTACGAGGGCGAGAAGCTCTTCGGCTCCAAGACCCAGCACGTGGGCGTCTACGACTCCACCCTCTCAACCCAGCAAGCGTCGACGAACAAGGCGGTCCAGGCCTTCACCGAGGCCGGCTGGAAGTTCCTCAACTGCCCGTTCCTGTTCAATTACAACGGCGAGGCCAACTACACGCCGTTCATGCAGAAGCTCCAGGGTTGCGGAGCGCAGGTGGTCTTCTACGACGCGACCCCAGGGGCACCGCTCTACGGCGCCCTCCAGGCGGAGAACCAGATCGGCTACAACCCGATCTGGTTGATGGATGCGGCCGCGTACACGGAGGGTTTCGCCCAGTGGAACACCTCCGGCCTGGGCAACAACGTCTACGTCCGTGAGTCCTACGAGCCGCTCGAGGCGTCCAAGGTGGTGCCGGCGGTGGCGAAGTACCTGTCGATCCTCAAGAAGTACGGAGGCCTCACCTCGTCGCTCGGCGAACAATCAACTTCCTCTTTCCTCCTCTGGGCCACCGAGGCCAAGGCGTGCGGCTCAACGCTCACCCGCCAATGCATGATCAACCACCTCTCCAAGGTGACGACCTGGACGGGTGGGGGCCTCAACGCGCCCTCCGACCCGGCCAAGAACCTCCCGCCGTCTTGTGGGCTCTTGATGCGACTGCACAACACCAGCTGGGTGCAGGCGTACCCGAAGACGCTCGGGTCCTTCGACTGCTCATCGAAGTACATCGTCCCGAACTCGGGGTCGGTCATCGGCACCCCGCTCAACGCCCAGGGCTACGCGACCCAGTACGCGACCTCCTCGGTGATCAAGCCGCAGGGGTGAGTGCAGCACACTGCGCTCGTCCGCGCCCGCCCCGTGCCCGCGTATCAGATCGCGGTGGCCGGCAACGTCCAGCGGAACGACTCTTGCCGAGCGCGGAATCCGGGGGCGGCACTCAGTCCTGACTCAACCCAAGGACGTTGCCGTCGGGATCGGTGAAGGTCGCTACCAGGCGACCGCCGCCGACGTCGCGAACGGGATCCTTCACGATGGCTCCGGCGGCGGTCACCTCGGCCAGCTTCGCCTCGATGTCCGCCACGTGCCAGTAGGCCACCGGCGACGTCATGTCCTGCGGTCCACCACGCGGCACCAGTCCGATGTGCTGGCCTGCGGCGTCGTAGCCCACGTAGTAGGACGCGTCGTGCTGCGGCGGAATTCCGAGCAGAGCGGTGTACACCGCCTTGGCCTTCTCCAAGTCGGACACGGGATGCAGCACGGTCTTGATTCCCTGGGTGGAAGAGTCGGTCATCGTCACTCCTGAAGTCGTGGGTCACAGGGACCCGGCGTGTCTGTTCCGTAGTATGACGACTGCGAACGAGAGAATGTGACCATGAACGACCGGAAACGAGCTCGACAAGGGTCAGGCGGCGCAAATCCCAGCTGACGCTCCCTTCGAGTTCGAGCCGGCGAGTGTCAGCGCCAAGCCAGAGTGAGATCCTTCACGTGCCGGAGCCCTGGCGGGTACTCGAGGTGCTCGTAGCCCGCCTTGAGCCAGTAGTCAGGTATGCGTCGGTGCCACTCGGTCAACGTGACCCGCAGCTCTCTCCGGGCGAGGTGTGAGCCCAGGCAACGATGCACTCCGCCTCCGAATGCGATGTGGCGGTTGGAGTCACGGTCGAAGATCACATCGAACGGCATCGGGCACTGGCTCGCGTCGACGTTGGCGGCGCCGTACATGACGACGACAGCGGTTCCCTGCTTGATCGGGCAGCCATTGGGTAGTTCGGTGTCCTCCGTTGCGACACGCGGGACGCCGAATGGAACCGGTGACTCCCAGCGAAGCAATTCTTCGACCGCGCCGGCGACGCAATCGGGGTCCTGGGCGATCTGGCGGCGATGTTCGGGGTGGTTGGCCAGAAAGGCGTACATGCAGGTGAGCGAATCGCTCACGGTGTCGAGTCCCGCAATGAGCATGAGGTAGCAGATGTCGACGACATCTTCCCGAGACAGGCGCTCACCCTCCACCTCGGAGACGACGAACTTCGACATCACGTCATCGGCCGGTCTTCTGATCCGCTCATCGGCGAGGGCGCCGAAGTATTCGTAAATCTCCTGGCCGGTCCTGGCCATGACCGCCGCCCGCCTCTCGGGATCGACGAGCGCATCTGGGTCGATCTTCTCGGGGTGCAGGATGCCGTCGCGCATGCGCAGGAACATACGGAGTTCTTCCTCGGGAAGACCCATCAATCCGAGGAACACGGAGCTCGGGAAGATCTCGGCAAAGTCCTCCGTGAAGTTGCATTCTCCCGCCTCGATGAATCCCTCGATCAGGGCAATGACCCGCCGGGTGATGTCTTCCTCCTGTTCCTCCATGCGCTTCGGAGCGAACAGTGGATCGAGCAGTCTGCGGTACTTCGAGTGCAGCGGCGGATCGACGTTGAGCGGGATCAGCGGCCGTACGTTGCCCAACCCCATCTCGACCCGGGAAGAGAAGAGCTCATGGTGGCGAAGCACATGTTCGGTCAACGCGTGGTCGAAGGTCAGCACGAGACCCTCGGCTGGCTGAACGAGACCGGGGCCGTCAATCACGGCCTTGTAACTCGCCTGAGGCGACGAAAGGTCGAGCATCGCTGCCATGACCTCGGCCCCCGACGACTCGGGTCCGGCTGCGACGTCACCAGCCATCGGTGATCCGACTTCTGTTACCCCCGTGGACCGAACTGGCCATGGCCGGCTTGGGACTCTGCGGCACTCGCAACCACCCTCATCTGACTTTGGCAGATTCTGTCAATCTAACCCAGGCGTGGATCAGCTGGGGAGTTGGGACGCGACGTTTTCGCTGCCCATCAATCTGCCGATGAGCCCCATGTCGAAGTAGTCACGCCACCGAACGATTCGACCATCGCTCACTTCGAACGTGCCCATGACCGGCACTGGGGCCATCACCCCGTTCGCCGTGACCTCGTCGACCCGCTCCGTGAGCACCGTGTCTCCGTCCACCGCGAGGTTGCGAATACGAAACGAGATCGGATCGAACATGTCGAACTGGAACTTCACCGCGGCGAGCGCCGCTTCCCGGCCTACGGCAGGTTCAGAGCCGATGTTGTGATACACGACCTTCGGATGGAGGAGGGATTCGACCCTGGCGAGATCCTTCCGGTCGATCGCCGCACAAAGGTCCTTGACCACATCACCAGCCGTCGCCATTCCGTTTTCCTCTCACTGGAGAACCTACAGGTTGTATGTAACTAACCTACAGGGTGTATGTCAAGGTCCGATCGCCCGAGTCCCGAACAGCCGCCGCGAGGTGAAGTCACCAAGGCGGCATTGATCGCCGCGGCCCGGGAACTGTTCGTCACCAAGGGTTACTTCGCGACTGGAACGGAAGAGATCGTCGCCAAGGCCGACGCCGGCACCCGTGGTGCCCTCTACCACCACTTCGCCGACAAGGAAGACCTGTTTCGGGCCGTCTTCGATCAGGTCCAGGCTGACCTCGCTGCCGCGACGATCGTGAACGAACGAGACGACTCGCTCGATCTGCTCACCGCCGCACTCCAGCAATTCCTCGACGCATCGGCTGACAACGCCGACGTTCAACGGATCCTGCTCATCGACGGCCCGGCGGTGCTCGGATGGGACCAGTGGCGCAATCTTGAAGCCGAGTACGGGCTTGGCGTGATCACGGCAATGTTGGACGCAGCAGTCGCGCAGAAGGTCATTGCCCGCCAGCCCACGACACCTCTGGCGCACATGCTGCTCGCAGCCGTCGATGAAGCGGCTCTCTACATTGCCAATGCTCCCGAGCGCCCCCGAGCTCACAGGCTGGCGCGCGAATCACTCATGCGCCTTCTGGGAGGGCTCCGAACATCTCAGTGACACACAAGAAGTGCCCGGCACCGGGCGGGTGCCCCGCCTGAGGTCTCGTGATCTCGAGTTGATGTCGTCGTCATTCCATGGTCCCGCCGGCCCCGCCAGTGCGATCTGCCCAGAGGTGAACTCCCCAAGAAGACTGACGAGCGAAAGGGCACTGCGCGTTGAGGACGTGATATTCCTCGATGAGCTCCGGGCGCTGGACCTGCCCTGGATCACGAAGCTTGTCGATCCGTGCACCTCCCGTGAAGACGTGGAGAGGATCTGGACCCTCATCCGCATGTGGGGTCCGGACCACGAGGATGCCGAGGGCATGCTCCAACTCCGTCCAGCTGCCACATGTCGAGCAAGACGCCGAGAAGATGCTGCGCATGATTCGGCTCTGCGAGAATCACCGGCGCTGAAGTGATGGCTGCGGGCCTTTTTGGATGTGGACACATCGTCGGCAGACCTTTGGCACCTCGGGCGTCAGTCGCCCGACCCACGACGATGTGCTTAGGCCGATCATGGTCAACAGATCGCCGACGTCGGTCACCGCGGCGTGCGCTTTGCTTCCAATTCGTCGATCCACTGCTGGATCCAGTCGCTGAGCTCTCGGTGGCCCTCTTCGACACCCGAGAGGCCTTCGACGATGAGTCCCAGCTGAAAGCTCGTGACAGCGGCCACGATCACCTTGAGCGGAAACTGAGTTTCGTCGAGTCCGTATTCGCGAAGGGCCTGCCCGAAGTGGTGCTCGAAGATCACTCGGAACCGAGCGTGGACTTCGGTCAGTTGCGTCCGGAGAGCCGGCATGTTCCAGCCCATCGCCAAGAGCTCGAGAAGGATCTTCGGGAAGCGCGAGGTCGGCTCGTTCACCCAGAATTGCGAGCCGAGACGCCACTTCTCGGCGAAGGTCAGATTCGGGTCGGCGTACAGCGCTTCGAGGGCCGAGGCCAGTTGCTCGACAAAGCGTTCGAGGGTCTGGGTGAGCAATTCCTCCATCGACCCGAAGTAGTAGTGGACGAGCCCGTGGTTGACCCCCGCGGCCTCGGCCACCGCCCGGGTGGTGACGCCGGCGTAGCCGACTTCATAGAGGAGACGCTCGGCGGCGTCCATCAACCCGGCGGTCGCCTGTTGACGTGCGTCTGATGTCTTCCGCTGCTCCCAGGCCCGAGCCATCAGCAGACACCAGAGACTGCCCGAGCTGCAGGGGCAGGCCGCAATCCCTCTTGACGATTAGTCACTCGTATTGGATACTAGTCCAAGTCAATCGACTTTTCGCTGGCCATTCCTCTGTAGCGCCACTAGACCTCGAGTGGCAGCAGATCCAACGGGAGGGGAGGGGTAGCTGATCCGTGGTGCAGCGAGTGGAGCGATGCGAACGCCTGCGGCGGTCATTTCGGGCCCATCGACGCGGGTCGGAATCGGGAGCTACGAAGGCTGTCCTGACGGGGAGGTGACTGATGACGATCACCGAAGCTCTGGCGGCGTGGGGCTCGTATGACCTCGACGACCCGTTCCCGCTGTTCGCACAGGTCCGCGAGCTCGGCCCGGTGCATGCGGTGACCTTGGCCGACGGGCATGGCGCCTGGCTCGTCGTCCGCTACGAGGAGGCACGTGCCGCCCTCAACGAGCCGCGGCTCTCCAAGAACATGCACGCGGCCTTGGCAACAGGCTCCGGCGTCGTCGCCGAAGGTCTACCCGGACCGGACTTCGCCCGGCACATGCTCACGGTCGATCCGCCCGACCACACCCGGCTGCGGCGGCTCGTCTCAGCCGCATTTTCAACGCGGCGAGTCGAAGCGTTGCGCACCCGCGTTCAGACCATCACCGACGACCTTCTCGACGACATCGCTCGTCAGGGACCCGAGGGCAGGATCGATCTGGTTGCGACCTTCGCCTTCCCACTGCCGTTCACGGTCATCTGCGAGCTCCTCGGCGTACCCCAGCGCGACCGCGCCTCGCTCGGTGAGGGGTTCACCAAGCTGCTCGTCCCCACCTCCACTGCGGCCGAGTATGCGGCGGCGAAGGAGGCGTCCGACTCCGTCGTGGCCATGTTGGGAGCACTCGTCGAGGCCAAGCAGAACGACCCCGGCGACGACCTCGTGTCCGCTCTGATCAACGCCCGCGACGGAGAGGAACGCCTCGACAACCAAGAGCTGCTCTCGACGATCTTTCAGCTGATCGTCGCCGGTCACGACACCACCGCCAGCCTCATCGGCAACAGCCTCGTCGCCCTGTTCCGCAACCCGGGTCAGCTCGCCCAGCTCCGCGCCGACCCCGCGAGGATCCCCAAAGCCGTCGAGGAGTTCCTCCGCTACGACGCCCCGGTTCCTCATTCGACGTTTCGCTACACGGCGGCGCCGCTCACTCTCGGAGGTGTGGCGATCCCCGCCGGTGAGCAGGTCATCATCTGCCTGGCCGCGGCCAACCGGGACGCGGACCGATACGCACAGCCCCGAGACGCTCGACCTCGAGAGGGACGAGGCCCGTCACCTCGCGTTCGGGCACGGCATCCATCACTGTCTCGGTGCGCCACTGGCCCGCATGGAGGGTCACGTCGCCCTCACGTCGCTCCTGCGCAGGTTCCCGGAGCTCTCCCTCGCCGTACCGGCGGCAGACCTGCGCTGGGGGCATGGCGACGGCCTCGTCCTACGCGGCCTGTCCGAGCTGCCGGTCATCCCTGGCCCAGCCCTCCCGAGGTCACGGCCGTGACCGGGGATCCGGCAGTCTCCCCCCGCCTCGATGAGAGCTGGCGCGGGGTCGACGAGGGCTGGGGCCGGCGGGCCGTGGACTTCTCCACCCTCGCCGAACCGACCAACTGCCGGGAGTACGTCGCCATGCACCACCGCCTGGGCGTCGGCACAGGCGACGCGCTGCTCGACGTTGCCTGCGGGGCGGGTCTCGCGGTGGAGCTGGCCGGCCTGCGCGGCGCCCGGTGCGCGGGCATCGACGCGTCGCAGCGCCTCCTCGCCGTGGCCCGGGACCGCAACCCCGACGCCGACCTGCGGGTCGGGGACATGCACGCCCTGCCCTGGGAGGACGGCGTCTTCGACGTCGTCACCAGCTTCCGCGGCATCTGGGGGACGACCCCCGGAGCGATGAGCCGAGGTGCACCGTGTCCTGGTGCCCGGCGGCCGGGTCGGGCTCACGGTATGGGGGCACATCAAGGCGTCACCGGGCGCGTGGGCGCTGGCGCCGTTCTCTCTCGCCGCGACCCCGAAGGTGGAGAACCAAGCCGCCATGGTGGCGCTCGGCCGGCCGGGCGCCGGCGAGACACTCCTTCAGGATGCCGGCTTCGCCGACGTCGAGCGCATCGACATCCCCTTCGTGTTCGAGTTCGCCGATCCAGAGCTGTATGCACGAGCCTTGGCGTCGACCGGCCCGGCTTTCGAGGCGATGGAGGCGGTTGGCGAGGAGGCGTTCCTGCAGGCGGCAGTCGAGCTCGCTCGCGAGAGAGTCCGCGCCGGCCTCCCGCTCCGAGCGCCGATTGCGGTTGTGGGCTACGTCGCCCGCAAGCCCGCCGTACGGGTCTCCCGCGGCAGCCGCACGGCTTTCCGAGCCGACGATTTGAGCGCAGGCTTCCTCGCAGCGCCGACGCACACGCCCGAGGCACAACGCCTGTTCGACGACGACGTGGAAGGTGTCGGCTACGTGACGAACGTGTCACGCCTGTGGGCGTACATGCCGACAACGCTCGAAGGCTTGTCCGACCTCATGGGCCAAGCGACTCAGGCCGGCTCACTCACCCTCCGGCAGCGGGCTGTCCTGGTGACGGCCGCTGCGTCGACCCTGGGCGACTCCTACTGCTCGCTGGCGTGGGGCAAGAAGCTCGCGGCGGAGTTGGGACCGGAGGTTGCGGCGGCGGTCATTCGGGGTGCAGACGACGGACTGGGCGCTGACGAGCGGGCACTGGCCCATTGGGCTCGAACCGTCGCCACCGACCCGAACGCCATTGAGGACAGCGACGTGCAGGGACTGCGCGACGCCGGCTTCGACGAGGCGCAGATCTTCGCCATCACGGCCTTCGTGGCGCTCCGCCTGGCCTTCTCGACCATCAATGACGCGCTGGGGACGAACCCAGACTCCGAACTGGGCACGTCGACGCCGGAACCGGTTGTGTCCGCCGTCACCTTCGGCCGCCCCCTGGGGCCCGATCATGAGTAGGCAGACGGGCGTTCCGGGCAGCGCGTATGTTGCCTCCCGGATCGGCCGATCCGGGAGCAATTCCCGTGATTGTCGGGCGCGATGGCGCGCGCTGCTCGAGCAGGTGTTGTAACGCCGCGGGGACATCCCCCAGAGCAATTGAGGAAGGAGCAAGCACATGACCACTACGGACACACCAGTAAACAACGGCGTCAACGTCGAGTCCCTGCTTGGGCGCCCGGGGGTTGCTCACCGAGGCGCCCCAGGCCGCGCAGTTCCAATGGCGGGCAACCTGTGAGTGGCAGAACGGCACCCACAGCCGCTCAACGGTCGAGGGCTTCTTCGGGCTCGGCGAGGAGCAGAACCACCGCACCCGGTACGTCTTTGACGCCGATCACCCGGAGATCTTCGCCTCCGAGGACAACGGCGCCACCCCTGTCGAATACGTGCTCGTGGCCCTCGCCAGCTGCCTGACCGCCGGCGTCGCCGCGGTCGCGCAGAACCGTGAGATCCAGTTGCGCAGCGTTTCGGCGACGATCGAAGGCGGGATGGACGTGCGCGGCATCCTCGGCATGGACAGCGATGTCCGCAACGGCTTCAGCGACATCAAGGTGACCTACGACATCGATGCCGACGCGTCACCCGACGACATCAAGGCGCTGGTCGCACAGTCGCAGAAGCGCTCGGCCGTGTACGACATCATCACGAACCCCACCAACGTGAGCGTCCAGGTTCGCTGACCCAAAGTCCATCTCGGAGGAGGAGCAGGCCAGCTCTATGCGCACCACGACCGTCGTGATCGGAGCCGGTCACAGCGGGTTGGCGATGAGCAGCTGCCTCTCAGAGCGCTCGATCGATCACGTCGTCCTCGAACGACACGAGGTCGCCAACTCGTGGAGGACGGAGCGGTGGGATTCGCTGCGTTTGCTCACGCCGAACTGGCAATGCCGCCTTCCCGGGTGCTCCTACGACGGCAGCGATCCCGACGGCTTCATGACGATGCCCGAGGTCGTCGAGTTCATCACGGACTACGCGACGCTGATCGCGGCCCCGGTGAAGTCCGGCACACCGGTCACCTCGGTGCGTCGTGCCAACGGCGAGTACTGCGTCACCACGAACCAAGGCGAGTGGCAGTGCCAGACGGTCGTCGTCGCCACAGGGGCGTTCAACGTGCCTCACGTACCGCCTTTTGCGGACGCGGTGCCATCGTCGGTGGCGACCCTGACCCCGCTGGAGTACCGGAACCCGGGGCAGCTCGGCGAAGGGGGCGTCCTCGTGGTCGGCGCATCGGCGACCGGAGTGCAGATCGCGTGCGAGATCCAGCGCTCCGGTCGCCAGGTGACTCTCGCGGTTGGCGAGCACGTACGCGGGCCACGCGTCTATCGGGGTCGAGACATTCAATGGTGGATGGAGGCGGCCGGCGTGCTCGATGAACGCTACGACGAGGTCGACGACATCGTCCGAGCACGGCGTGTGCCATCCATGCAGCTCGCAGGCTCGCCCGAACGAGCCACGTTCGACCTCAACGCACTCACGAGCATCGGCGTAAAGCTGGTCGGCCGGCTCGCTGGCATCAACGGGGGCCGGGCCCAGTTCTCGGGATCCTTGCGCAACAAATGCGAGCTGGCAGACCTCAAGCTCGGACGGCTGCTCGACACCATCGACGAATGGGCGTCTGCGAACGACCTCGACGACTCGGTGCCACCGCCTCACCGGTTCTCTCCAACGGTCGTGGACCCCTCGCCGCCGCTGGGTCTCGATCTCGCCAGCGGTGAGATCGAGACCATCATCTGGGCGACGGGATTTCGCCCGGACTACTCCTGGCTCGACGTCGCGGTCCTCGATGGCAAGGGGATGATCCGCCACGACGGAGGCGTCGTCGAATCGCCCGGCATGTTCCTGCTCGGAACCCCGTTTCTGCGCCGACGCAAGTCGAGCTTCATCGACGGGGCCCGAGTCGACGCCGAAGAGCTCATCGTGGCGCTGACCGCCTATCTCGATCGTCGAGCCTCCTCGACCTGGGATTGATGGTCACGTCGTCGCCCTTGAAGCGGGTCGCGGGATGTGAGCTCGATCCGGTCGCCGACGAGATCACCAAAGGTTGTGTCCTGTGCGCTGTGTCCACCTCCCGACACCTCGGCGACGAACCGCGCCACAGCTTCTTGCGCATCGCACGACGATGCTCCCAACTCTTGCGTCGCTGTCAGACGTGGCGATTCCCCGTTGGTGCCCACCACTGCCCCGGAATGAACGATCTCGGCAAATGGCCGCAACGAGAAGCAATAGGAGGCGGCCCGGTCGCTCGAAGAGCAAGAAACTTGCTCTGAACTGGACTTACTCGGCGCGCTCGGAGGGATTCGAACCCCCAACCTTCTGATCCGTATTATTTTCCGTTGGTCCATCCCGTGGTATCCAGTGACGTACTACCTGTTCAGGACAGGCTCGAGTCCTGCCGGTGTGTTGTGGTGCTGCGAAATTTGGCTCAGTAGATTGCCAAAGGGATTGCCAAAAGCCACCTTTCTGATGCGGAATCGACGCCACCCTCGGCCACTCTCCCCTGCGGGGTCTAGACGGCCGTTCATCGCTGGGAGCGGTCTCGGATTGGAGATGAACTGCACGAGTTCGGTAGCCGGGTTGAGTCCCATGGTTGACCGCTTGATCATCGGCGACGATGGGGGGCGGGCTCCCGCGTGCCGGTTCAGTACGGGGACGGGCTCTGCGCCTTATGCAGCTAGGGGCCGAGCCTTCACGTCCAGAACCCCTATCCCCGTACGAGGCACAACGGGGCGTGTGGATAACGGCCCCATTTGGGCACCCAAAGATGACCAGCCCGCGATCAATGAATGAATACTCCGTGACTTTCACCAGATTTAGTTGATTACCGTTGACGTCACTGTTGCGAAAGCGTAAGCCGACTGAGCATCCCCCTGCTACGGGCAATGGAGGATTTCAATTATGGGCGACCCTCGTCGGTTATCCAAGGGCGTCCTCCTAGACGTCACCAGCGCCTTGATGGCGTCAGCCGTTGCCGTTCTCGCGGTTGGCCTGTTCTCGATCCCCGCCGGTGCTGCTCAGCCGCTCATGTCGGCGGCTGTGAACTGCACTCCGCTCGCTGGTTCGACCATTGGGTGCCCTAACCCACCCACTCAGCCCGGAGGACTGGATCACTTCTACTGCCATCCGGTGCAGAGCGACGGGTTCAGCCCGCCCTTGGTGGACCTCACTGACCAGTTCGGCACGCACAACATGATCCAGCCGCTGTCAGCGTCGACGACGACCGCTAGCGCGACGGACAACCAGTTTTGTAACCCGGTCATCAAGACTCCCAGCGATTCTTCGGGCACTTCGACCGGACCGGTCTATGGCGTGAACAACCCCCAGGCGCATCTCTACTGTTTCTCCGACCCCACCATTCCTGCGCCTACCGTTCAGGTGAGTGTGACGAACCAGTTCGGTACCGGCACTCTGACGTTGGGTAAGTCGACGCGGTTGTGTCTTCCGTCGTGGAAAGAGGACCCGAACGTTCTTGCCACGAACCCTCTGGCGTCAGGTTCGGTGCCACCAACTCTTTGGACCGATCCCAACGACCTCAACCTCAACCACTTCCAGTGTTATCAAGTGGCAAGCGTGGCGCCGGGTGGGTTCGCCAAGACTCCATTCGGAGTGACAATGGAAGACCAGTTCGGGACAGAGGAGGAGGCGGGCAGCGGTCTCTTTCATCCAGTGGAACTCTGCGCTCCGGTCATCAAGCAAGTCGTCGACTCGGCGGGTACCCCGGTTGGCGGACCGTCGACCATCAACGGTGACGGCGTCGGTGGCGCTCATCTGCTGTGCGTCTCGGTTACGGCCGGGGGGGCAACGCACAGCATCTCGGTTGGAAACCAGTTCTCGGCGTCGCCACCTTCGGCGATCCCGAATCCCACCTCGGTGGTCGTCACCACAGGAGCTGCCCAACTCTGTCTACCCTCATTCGTGAGCGTCATCCCGCCGAACGACACGCCAGAGGTCCCGAGTGTTCTGCTCCTGCCGCTGGCTGGGTTTGCTGTCGGAGGTGGGGCGTTGGTCGTCGTGCGTCGGCGTCGTCGTCTTTCGAAGATCTGGTAGGTCGGTCAAGGATTGCTCGGCCACTACGTCCTCCAGTTCGGTCCGATCACCGCCGTCCTCAGCCATTTGTGAGCGAAACCTCGTAGACCGCAACCCACGCACCCCTTGACATTTCCCTAGGGTTTATATAGCTTGAATCCTAGCTACATGGATCCTAATGAATGGAGGTAGTCATGACAGGTCCGACCGACGCAGTTGTGGCGATCCACAATGCATTCCGACAAGACATGAATCTGATCGACGCGGCGGCACTTGACTCCGCTCGCGGCAAGCCCGGGCTGGCCGCCACGGTCGAGCGCTTCCGATTCTTCAATGAGGTGCTCGAGTGGCACGCGCACGGAGAAGAGTTGGCGATCTTTCCGGCCCTCGAAGCCGTGGCACCCTCGGTCGCCGAGGCCTACGAGAAGGATCACCGGGCTCTCGACGCGGCCTTTGACGGGTTGAACAAGGCGGTATCGGTGCACGACCCCTTGGAGACGGCACGCGCCACCAAGGCCTTCAAGTACTTCCTTGATGTTCACCTGTACAAGGAGGACACTCATCTGTACCGGCTCATCAAAGAACGCGTCGCGGTGCCCGACCAGGGCCAGGCTGTCGGTGTCATGGCCAGCACCGTCCCCGAGGACCGGTTCCCGGAGTTGGTCGCTTGGATGTTCCCCCTGATGGGAAACGACGACCGCGAGAACATGACCCGCATCTGGCAGATGGTGATGCCCGCGGATGCCTTCGCCGGAGCCACACAGCTGGTTGAAGCGGCCATCGGCGACGACTGGTCGGAGCTCACACGGCGCATCCCCGAGTTGGAGGGGGCACACTGAGTGTCGGAGTCGCAACGAGGCACGTCGAAGGGTGGTGAGCATCGCCGCCCCTCGACGAGGGCGGTCGCCGAACCCCTCATCCGAGTCGGTGATGACTTCGAGGACGAGTACCCCGGCGCCAGCGCACTGGCGACCGAGTGCTACGCCAACATGTATCGCACTGCCGACCTGCTGATGGATCTGCACAACCGTCAGAGTCTCGACGAATACCAGCTCTCGCCCAGTGCTCGTCAGGTCCTCGCCATTGTGGAAGGCCAAGCCCTCGAACCGAGCGTCATCGCCGACCGACTCCTGATCACAACAGCGTCGATGACCTCATTGCTCGACAACCTAGAGAAGCGAGGCCTGATAAACCGCCGGCCACACCCTGAGGACCGTCGCAAGCTCCTCATCAACATCACCCCGGCGGCGCAGACCATCATCGACGAGCTGCTCCCATCGATGCACGCTCGAGAGCGTGACGTAATGGACGCCGCCCTTTCTTCGAGTGAGCAACGCTCACTTCTCAAATTCATCACAAAGCTTCAGCACGCCGCCCTGCAGGCTCGTTCTGCCCCGATTCCCCACGGCGCGACGCGTCATCGGTCAGACCGCCTGCCAGATAATCCTCACTGAAAGGACGCTCTCATGGCTAACGCCGTCGTCCCAGAGACCCTGCAGACCACAACGCCACATTGGCGCGGGATCAATCATCTCGCACTCATAACCACCGACATGGATGCCACGGTCCGCTTCTATCACGGCGTCTTGGGAGCCCGGCTCGTGGCCACGCTCGCCAACTCGGAGTTCCGTCATTATTTCTTCGAGTTCGGACCGCAGTGCACCGTCGCATTTTTCGAGTACTTCGACTCGGCCGTCGAGCCCTTTACCAAGGCCGCCGGCGTTCCCGACCCGCGCGCAGCGCAATTCGACCATCTTGCACTCAATCTTCCCGACGAGGATGCGCTCCACGATTTACGGAGCCGTTTGAAGAACGCCCGCTACGACGTCACCGACATCATCGATCACGGTACCGTCCGTTCCGTCTACTTCACCGATCCCACTGGGATCGCCCTGGAAGCCTCCTGGTGGGTTCTCGATTCGACCGGCCGATCCGCTGACTACAGCGATGACCGGTTCTTCGCCGACGCCGATCCCGTCCCCGCCGTCCAAGAGCTCCAAGCCCGCGAGCGGCCTCGCGAGCGTCCCGAGCAATCGACTTTCTTGAATGGACGGGTCGGCTGACCTTGGACGTTGATATGGGTTGACCGTGTCAGATTGCCGGGCTCGGAGCGATCAATCGACTATCCCCATGGTGCGGTCGGTATGTGGCAGGGGTCGCGCCGCCGCTCCGAACGCATAGGAAGGACTTGCCGAATCACGACGTGTCCGTCGAACGATCCCGCTCCGAGCTCTGAGCCGGCGTCCCCAGCATCTGGTCGATGTCGTCGGCTACCGACCCGTCTTCGAGCGGCATGGCATGGGCGTAGTTGCGCAGGGTGGTTGAGGCGTCCCGGTGGCCGAGGCGCTGCTGGGCCCGCAGCAGCTCACCACGCCCGACGAGGAAGGTGGCCACTGTGTGACGCAGACGGTGCAGCGTGGCCCCGTGGACGTCGGCGGCTCGGGCGAGCCCGGCGAACCAGTGCCCGAGGGCGCCGGCGCTGAGTCGGACGTGGTGCGTGGTCTCGGGGGAGAAGAGCCAGGGACCGAGAGCGGCGCCGTCAGGTAGCCTCCCCGCCCACAGCTCGGCGCTCGACCGCCACAGTTCGGACGTCCGCCGGCCGAGGGTGAGCCTCCGGGCGCGCCCGGTCTTGGTAGGCCCGAGCACGTCGGCCGAGACGCCACGCTCGATGGTGAGCACCCGCCCCTCGAGGTCGTCGAAACGCAGCGCCACCAATTCGCCACGCCGCGCCCCCGAGTACGCCGCGAGGCGGGCCAGCAGGCGGATCTGTTGGGCCTTGTGCAAGCCCTCGGCGTCGCACCCGCACTGGCGGCGACCAGGGCGTCGGCGGCCTCGAGCACGCGGAGCACTTCTTCGGCATTTAGATGCAGCCGCGTGCCGGGCCGCTGGGGTCCCCGCATGCCGCTGAGCGGATTGACGTCGATGATGCGCTCCACATGCGCCCACCCGATCGCCGAGCGCAGGACACGGAAGCGCCCAGAGACGACCGCCACCGAGGCGCCGGCACCACTCCATGCCGTCATGGCCGCTCGCACGTGCTCGGGCTTGAGCGTGGAGACCCGGCGCGCGGCCAAGCCGTCGGCTCGGAGGGCCTTGGCGTTGGAGCGGGCCGAGATCCACGTGGCCGGCCGCCAGTCATGGTGCGCACTGAGCCAACGCTCGACCAGCTCGCCGACGGTCAGGAACGGCGCGGCCCCCCGGATAGCACGACGCTCGGCCCACTCGGCGGCGAGTTCCTTGCGGTGAAGCTCGGCCTCTTCGGCGCAGCCGTGGAAGGAGAAGGAGCGTTGGACCGTTCGCCCTGAGACGGGATCGACTCCGACGGCGATGCGGATCTCCCACACCCCAGGACTGCGCTCGCGCATGGTGCCTGTCCCCCACGCCATGCGCGCAAAAGTAGGGACGAATGTAGGGACAGGGCGCGGATCCCTGCTCCGCGACCGCAGCGCCTTATCATCGCTACGCTGGGCCTACGCACGGAGCGCGCTCGGAGGGATTCGAACCCCCAACCTTCTGATCCGTACCGGTTCCGATCGTCCACGGCATGCGGATGGGTCCATTTGGCCAGTTCAAATCGAGTCCAGCGTCCAGCTCGTGGCACGCAGGATCCTTCAGTCCACCGACTTGAGTAGCAACGTAGTAGCAGGGGAGAAGACTGGATTGGCTCCAGGAGAAACTGCGCCTGCGGTGTCGGTGGGAAGTTCTGATATCAGAGATCGATGGGGACGGTGCGTTCATGCCCGGCGTCCATGGTTACCAGCACCTTGCCGCAATCCCTCGAACCCTCAAGTACGGCGACGGCATCACCGAATTGCTGGAGCGGGAAGCGATGCGTGATGAGCCCAGCAAGGTCGCGGCGAACGAGCAGATCGATGGCATCACTGAATCGGGGCGGGTACTCCATCGATCCGCGGATGGTGAACTGCTTCATCAGCAGCGTGAGGTAGTTGGTCGGGATCGGCGCGTAGTGGAGTGCGACGACCGCGAGCCGACCCCCAACGGGGCCGCGGTTCAAAACGTCGGTGATGACCCGGGGCGACCCGGAAGCCTCGATGAAGGCCGCGGTGGATGTGGTCGTGCCGAACATGCCGGACCGCGTCCCGTGCAGGCACTTGAGTTCGTCCCATACGTCCGTCGTCGCCGGGTCGAGCGCGGCCTCTGCGCCGAGTCCGAGGGCGAGTTCCCGTCGGGTCGGACTGAGGTCGATAGCGACGACCCGTTCGTGGCCACGGTCAACCAGGGCAGCGACGGCAGCAAGCCCTATCGGGCCACAACCGAACACCGCGACACCCTCGCCGATCCTGACCTCGGCCTGATCAGCAGCGTGCATGCCGACGGCGAGGGGCTCTGCGAAGGCGGCCACGTCGAGAGGTAGTTCGGCCGGAACCTGATGGAGCCGATCCCGGTCGGCCTCCGTGACGAGCAAAAGGGGGGTGAGTCCGCCTTCCGGTGCTCCGTTACCGATCCGGCCGATCTCGTCGTCGCCGGGTTTGACGACGACCCGGTCCCCGACGCGCACAGATGCCACGTCAGGTCCGACCCAGTCGACGACGCCCGCCATCTCGTGGCCAAGGCACATGGGGGCGCTGCCCGGCCCGGCCAGGCCACCCATGGCGATGTAGGAGAGGTCGCTGCCACAGACGCCGCAGGCAACCACCCGGACGACGACATCGCGCCGTCCGGGGTCGGGTTCGGGGACCTCGTCGACCCGAACGTCAGCCGGCCCATGGACTCGCACCTGCAACACCTGGAACCTGGCTCAGCTCTCGTCGGGTTGGAACAAGAACGCCATGGCCTCGCGCATGGCGGCGTCGACGACCTCTATGCGGATGCCGAGGTCGTTCCGGTGGTAAGCGAACGAGACCGGGGTCTGTGTGCCGGCGCGGCCACACAGCTGGAGGGGGCAACCAGAGCTGGCTAGACGGGTGCTCTCGTGCGGTAGATCGTCGGACCAGAAGCCGATGTGATGCAGGTTCGAATCCTCGTTGCACACCCAGATGGACCCGGGAACCTCCTCAATGAGCTCGATGTGCGGGTTCTCGACCGAGTAGCACATCGAGGTTGGCAGCGTGATGTCGTCACCGGACCCGTCGCGGTACTCGACAGCATCGAGGCGAAGAACCGCACCCCAGGTAATACCGAGCTGATCACTCAGCTCAACCTGTGCGGCGGCGAGATCTGGGACGACGATCCCGACGTGGTAGTGCGGCGACAGCGCTCGAAGGCTCACGGTAGGAGGTAGCCGCCGTCGACGACGAGGACATGGCCGGTGATGAAGCCGGCGGCGGAGCTGGCCAGGAACTGCACCGCAGGGGCGACCTCGACCGGGATGCCCAGCCGTCCCATGGGTGTATGGGCCAGCTCGACGTCGAGGAGCTCGCTGAATTGCTTCATGGGCGCGGTCATCGGGGTGTCGATGACTCCGGGGGCCACCGCGTTGACTCGGATGCCGTCATCAACCCAGTGGCGCGCCAAGTTCTGCGTGAGCGTCACCAATCCGGCCTTGGCCGAGCCGTAGCCGGGGACGATGGGCATGGAGCGGAAGGCCGACATCGACGCCATGTTGATCACGCTCGCCCCGCCGTCCATCGTGCTGGCCCGTAGGCGGTCCCGACAGCCGATCGTGAGACGCATCGGGCCGGCGAGGTTCAGCGTCAGGGCGGCGGCGAAGGCCTGAGGTTCCCACTCGTCTCGGCCACCGGGGAAGTTGGCTCCGGCGTTGTTCACCAGGACATCGAGCGCGCCGAGCGAGCCCACCAGCGCGTCGACCGAGCTCGGATCGCCCAACTCGACCTGGCGGTACGTGAAACGGCCGAGATCGGCCTCGTAGCTCTCCGGCGATGCGCGCCTCCCCGTGATGGTGACAGTGGCCCCAGCATCCACGAAGGCACCGGCCACCGCGTGGCCAATCCCGCTCGTGCCGCCTGTGACCACGATAGCCGCGCCGGTGAAATCGAAGATGGTCCGGTTCGTCATGCTCCCTCCAGGCGCTTGAGCGATTGCCGGAGCCAGGCGCGCTCCCAGAAGTTCGCGCTGGCCCCCAGCAGCGCTCGGGTGGCATCGGCGGCGACGGCACGCGCCGCTGCGTCCTCGGATTGCGCGTGGAGAACGATGTCGCACAGGTGCAGCGCCATCACGGGCTCTTCGGCATTGAGGTGTGCCCGAGCCGCGGCGACCAGTGCCGCGGCTCCGGCGGCGGCCACCAGGTCGTGCGCCACCGCCGCCGGCGGCACACCGTAGAGCTCGGTGGTAGAGCGATGGTGGAACCAGCCAGCGTAATTCTCCCAGATGGCACGCACGTTCCAGCTGGTTTTTCCGTAGCCCTCGCCGAGATCGAAGCGCTCGGGCAACGTGACTTCCCTCATGAGGGTGTGCACATCCCTTCCGGCGTTCATTCCCTCGACTGTGCGGTCGTGCACCCATTGGGTCGCGTCCCGCATCGCCACGACCTCGGCCACGATCCGGTCCGCGCCCTCGATCGGGTCGAAGTGACCGGTGATCAGGCGTTCGGGCGCGAGGTCGAGCACCAAGTCGAGAGACGCGACATAGGTGAGTGCATCGCGGTAGCGGTCGCCGCGCATCGTCACCAAGTTGGGCACGTGACCGAACAGCGGGCCGAAGAGGTTGCCGCTCAACAGTGTCTTGGAGTCGGGGAGCCACACGACCAGGGCGTCGGTCGTCTCACCTCCGGGCGTTGACAAGAGCACCATCTCCCGGCCACCAACTCGGAGGTCCAGTCGATCGGTGAAAGTCCTGGTGGGAACCGGTCGGGCCTGGGTGCTGACACCCATGGGTGCGTCGGCCGCGTAGGAACGGGCTGCCGCGATGGCGTCGATCCACGCGAACGCGGCGTTGCGCACTCGGAAGGCCTCGAGCCGCTCATTGTCGTCCCGCCAGGTCGCAAAGTTGGCGTGGGCGATCACCTCGGTGCCCTCCTCGCGCAGACAGTCGACACCACCAACATGGTCGTAATGGCCTTGCGTGAACACCACCGCGTGGATTGACCTGGCTTCCACCGCGTCAAAGGCCGCCCGGTGCCGCGGTCCTTCGAATCCCATGCCGGTATTTACGATGATCCGACCGTCGTCGTCGCGCAGCATGTAGCTGTTGGAGAGCCCCGGCGACATGAAGATACCGTCTCCCAGGTCAACGGCGGGTGCGCCGCTCGCTGCTGCGATCGCGTCGGCTCCCGGACGCTCGCGGTGGATCCCCGGCACCGTCAGTGCACCTCCCTGGCGATCTGGGGGAAGGCCTCGTAGTAGAAGTCGAAACGCTCGTGGAGCACGGCGGGTTCGAGGCCGAAGTCCCCACGCAAGTCGTAAACCACACGCCCCTCCTTTCCTCGTGGGTTGCCGGCAAGATACGCGGTCAACTCCGCTCTCGCCCGCTCGGTGATCTCGAGGTCGGCGACCGAGAGGATCTTGGAGGCCATCGCCAGGTCATCGGCCATGAACTCGGAGAACTCGACGTCCATCCGCCGCTCAGCGGGGATCAGATGCGCGTCGGCGACGGCCGCTCGCAGCAGGCGCTCGATCCGATCGACCCAGTACTCGGCTAGGCCGTCGGGCTCAATCTGCACACGCCGTACCCGGTCGCCGTAGGCAAGCATCGTGAGCGCCGATTGCAACACCGCGACCGGATCGCGCAGGGTGAACGCGATCGTCGCGTCGGGGAACGTCCGAAGCAGCGGTCCCAGCTGCTCGAGGTGCTGGGGGGTCTTGAGCACCCAGCGGTTCGGGCCCCGTAGGTAGCTCAGCACCTGAAGCTCCTTGCGCAAGAAGGCGTAGTGCACCCCTTGGTCGAGGCCGAGATAGTGGTCGCGCCACGCTGGAACCCGCGCGTGCCATTCGAGCGTGTAGGAGCACAGATCGAGATCCATCAGCTCGCAGTCCTCCTCGATACTCCACGGAGGCCGATCGTGCATGAGCGCCACCAGCGGCGAGACCGATGCCGTCATCTCGTAGGCGTCCAGACAGCGTGCGAAACGGGGATCGATGCCTTCTCGGCCGGGGCCATCCCCCATGATCGGGATCGGCTCGACGACCTCCCACCACGGCATGGATCGGAACCGGGAATCGGCAGCCAAGAGATTCACCAGGTGTGTCGTACCCGATCGGGGCAGGCCGACGACGACGATCGGCGGCGCAAGCTCGATCTCAAGCGCTTCGGGGTGGCGATACACGAAATCCTCGAGGCGCAACCGTGCCTTGAGCAGTCCGACCAACCGCTCCCGAACGATGTAGCGGCCGAGTCCCGACAGCCCCACGTCGGACTCGATGCCTCCCACCTGCACGGCGAGCCGGTCGAACAGGCTCGGGTCTCCGAACTCGCTCAGCCCTGTTGAACTCTGCGCATCGACGACGATGCCTTCGACCGCCAGATCGACCTCCATCCCGAGCGCGAACTCGTAGAAGGCTTGCTCTTCCGCCGTGCGCCGCGGTTCACGCAGGTCCTCGATCCGCACCTCTCTCATCATGGGGTACGCGTTCTCCCGGCTCGTCACAGAGTCCAGCTCGGTCGTCCCACGTCGGGACGATCAGGTCGTGGACATGCCGGACTGTAGCGGCCGAGAGGTGTCCCCATCGCCTCCTCCCTCGCGCCGCTCGGCGTGGAAGCGGTCGAGCTGCCCCGTCCTGACTTGGGAAGCGGCACGGCCCCGAGTACGGCGGAGATGACCTTGACCCTCGTCGGAGACCCGGGCGATGCGAGCTCGGCCTACTTGCCGACCAGATCACCAACACTCGTGCTCTGCGAGCGGTGTCAACCCCCGACATGGCGGTGTCAGACCGAGCCGGCGTTTCGTGCGCATCGCACTTCCCGTCCCGAGGAATACCTCGGACGGCGTGTACGGAGGCTATCGGGACGGACTTCGCGCCAAGAAGTCCTCGGCGCGCTCGGAGGGATTCGAACCCCCAACCTTCTGATCCGTAGAGCGGTTCCGATCGTCCAGCCCGTCCAACTGAGTCCATTTGACCAGCTGAGATCAGGTCCGGCGTCCATGCTGTGCCACTCATCATCAGTCGGTCCGCCGATTTGAGTAGCAACGTAGTAGCAAGATCCCCACAAGCAGACGGCTGCACCGGATGCGACTTCTGATCCCCGGGGGCTCACGCACCGGCATCACCGGAGGGCAATTGCTGTGGTCGGTTGGCCGGAGCGGATCGCACGCGCTGTTGCCCTTCCAGACGAGGGGAAGGACGACGCGATCGCTCGATCAGCGGTCCGCCAATGCTGCAGTGCCGATCGCATTCCCAAGCTCGTCGAGAGCAGCGTGGAGTGCGTCGACGATCAACCAGGGGTCGGGAACGCTGACCGGAGAACCAAGCAGGGAGACACCCAGCGTTTGCTCGTAGCTCCAGGCAGTGATGTTGAGGCCGATCCCTTCGAGAATGGGACCCACCGAGTAGAGAGCTTCCAGCTCAATGGGACCGAAGAAGATCCGCTCCCGCGGTCCGGCGACGTTGGACAGCACCACGTTGAGGGGTGGGTGGACCCGGTCCGCAACATGGGACCGGGTCCAGAGCCGCACGGCCGAATGGTAGATCTGGGGCGGTACAAAATCGGCGCGCTGCGCAAAGAGATCGTGGCCGAGCACGGCGCGAACTTCCTTGGAGGCTGCCGTCATGCTTCGGATGTGCCCAAGGCGCCGCACTGGGTCGGCGATGTCGGTCCCGATGCCCACATAGAGGTTGTCGACTCGGTTGCCAGACATGCGGGCCACATTCGGGTCGGTCGAGACCGGGACACTGGCGACGAGGGGGCGTGCGGGCAGTTCACCGCGCTCCAACAGGTAGCGTCGCAACGCCCCCGCGCACACACACAGATAGACATCGTTGAGCGTCGTTCCCGCGCTGCGCCGGATGGACTTGAGATCCTCGAGTGGGAGCTTGGTCATTGCAAACGTGCGCTCTGAGGTGAGCGACACGTTGAACGACGTCTTGGGTATGTGGTGAAGTGGAAGAGGCGGCTTGATCGCGAAGCTGCGACGCCGCGCTTCCGACGCTCGGCCCCTTCGCGCCGATTGCACCACAAACCGCGGCAGGCCTTTCCACCGGAGGACATGGTCGTGCGCCGCCATCCTCAGCAGCTCGCGGCGTGTTGGGAGCGGCTCTGGACGCCATGCATCCACATCGGGTTCCCTTGACGGCTCGACGCCGGCGCCTTGCACCACGTTCTGCAGCAGGGCCACGACGGCGGACCCGTCGGCCACCGCGTGGTGGATCTTCGCCACGACCGCGATGCGGCCGCCGTCGAGCCCCTCCACGACCACCAATTCCCAAAGCGGCCGATCGCGCGCCAGTGGGGTGGCTGCGAACTCTGCCACCACCGAGGCGAGCTCGCGATCGCCTGCCGGGCCGGCAAGCGTCCGGCGGCGGATGTGACGCTTCAGGTCGAACTGGGGGTCCTCCACCCACACGGGATGACCCAGTCCCCACGGGACCGGCACGACCCGACGGCGGAACGGCGGGAGCCGGCAAAGCTGGTCCGCGAGGATCCCGGTCAGGGCGTCGAAGGAGAATCCACCCTTCAGGGCAGAAACATCGGCCACCACGACCTTCACCGTGTGCATGTGGGCCGTCGGTGTCTCGGAATAGAGGAACTTTGCGTCCAGCCCGGTCATCGTCTCCATGCGTCAGCCTTGGAACTCGGGGGAACGGCTGGTCGAGACGTGACGCAGCGAACTGATGAGAAAGTCGGTGACCTGTTTGGACCACAGGTAGCCCACGTGGCCCCCCGAATACCACGAGATGCGAGGCTGCTCCCAGTGCTCCCAGAGACGTTGGGCCTGATCCGGAAGGGCGAGCCGGTCACCGTAGCCGGCGAAGATGAACCGGCCGTGCCTGGGCACCTTGGCCTCGAAGGAGAGAGGCGACACCACGCGGTAGACGCTCTCCGCGGGGCCACCCATGATCTTGTGCTCGATCGATCGGGCGCGGATGTCGTGGGGACTGTGTCGGTGGAACAAACCTGGGAAATCCGATACCGGGATGCCCGCCACGACGCCATCGACTCCCTCTTCCAGACCAGCGAGGAGGGACACTGCGTACGCGCCCAGCGAGACGCCGTACAGGCTGATGGAGGTGGCTCCCTGCTGACGGATGCGAGTGATGAGGCGCCGGATGTCCCACACGGCCTGCGTCAGGCCGTGCACTGCGTTCATCAGCTCGAAGGAGAGGAACGGCTCCCCACTCACCAGAGTGACACGCCGCGGCCCATGGAGGGGCAACGCCGGGAGGGCCACGTTCATCCCCAGCTCGTGGTGAAGCCGGTTCATCTGGAGCCCCTGAAAGTCCATGAACGGGAACCCCATGCAGAAGCCGTGCACGGCGATCACCCAGGGGCGGGGTCCGTCGGGGTGGCGCACGACGACGGCCGAGGCCGTCCGGTTCGGCTCGAACGCCATCCAGCGGTCGGCTCCCGGCTCGCCGGGATGGGGGATGAACCCGCTGTCCCAGTCCCACCTGTCGTAGTGCATCCCTGTGGCCCATCCCCGGCTCGTGGTCACTTGGGATTCGACGAGCGACGGTGGGGTGCGGTGATAGGAACTGGGCTCCGCGATCCAACCCTCTCCTGCGTACAGGGATTCGGCCTCGGCGAGCTCGTTCGACACCCTCGCGTAGTCCCTGGCCATCGGGAATCGGCGGGGCGTCATGGCCATGGCCAACAGCGCCTCGTCCATCGCCACCTGCGCCGCGAGACCGAGCGAGAGGTGCGGGGCCGGCACCGAGTCGCTCACTTCCCCGCTCAGCAACGCCGAACCCAGGTAGTGCAGCGTGCGAGGCAGGGCGCGGGTCGCCCGGACGAGCGCGCGCCGGTTCAAGAAGCCGGAAGCCGCCCGAAAGAGCCCGGTAACTCGATCGATCCCCGGCACCGAGATACCCGGCCTCGCGCTCGCGGACACCCTTTCGGTATGTTTGACTCCGCTCGCGGGGTTGACCCGCTCGCCGGCGGGATCATGCGCACCCTCCCCCATCCGGCCTCCTTGCGTGCCGTGGCGCCCAGCCCCGAAGAGGGCACGACTACCGACTGTGATACTACGTCTGGCAACCTCATCGATGGCAGGGGCGGATGTCCCAAATCTGGACCGGGGAGCACTGTGGAGTTCAACCTTGCCGATCTTTTCGAGAGCGTGGTCGACCGGGTCGGGGGTCAGACCGCGATGGTGTCGGGCTCCCGACGGCTCAGCTACACCGAGCTGGACCGGCGGGCCAACCGGCTCGCCCACCACCTGGAGAGCGCCGGCAGTCGGGTCCCGTGACACGGTGGGGCTGCAGCTGGTCAACGGCACCGAGTACATCGAGAGCATGCTGGCGTGCTTCAAGATTCGTGCCGTGCCGGTCAACGTCAACTACCGCTACCTGGGAAGCGAGTTGGAGTACCTGTACGGGAATGCCGCGCTCGTGGGCCTCATCGCCCACGGACGATTTGCCCCGACCGTGAAAGGTGCCCTGCACGCGATGCCCGAGACCCGGGCCGTGCTGCAGGTGCGGGAGCCGACGGGACATGACCCGAAAGTGGGTGAGGACTACGAGCGTGCCCTTGCATCGGCGCCCGACACCCGCGGGTTCCACCCGCGCCGCAACGATGACCTCTACTGCGTCTACACCGGCGGCACGACCGGCATGCCGAAGGGTGTGCTCTGGCGACACGACGACATCTTCTTCGCGGCCATGGGTGGCGGTGACCCATTTTCCTCGGGCAACCACATCGCCGCCCCCGGCGAGCTTGTCACGCGGCTCCTGCATCCGGGCATCACTGCACTTGCCATACCTCCGTTCATGCACGCGGCCGGACACTGGTTGGCGTTCTCGACCCTGTTCGGTGGCGGGACAGTTGTGACGACCGATGGGGGCCGCTTCGAGGCATCCGAGGTCTGGCGTCTGGTGGAGACAGAGCAGGTCAACGCGATCGCCGTGGTGGGCGACGCCATGGTCCGGCCGCTGCTCGACGCGCTCGCCGCGCAACCCGATCGCTACGACCTCTCATCGCTGATGGCCGTGGGATCCGGAGGAGCGGTGCTTTCACCGTCAACAAAGGCGCAGTTGGCCGAGCTCCTCCCAGGTCGGATCGTCGCCGACAGATTTGGCTCGTCAGAGACCGGACAAGTTGGAGGTGAGATGCCTCCCGACGACCCGTTCGGGCCGCCACGACTGCGAGTCGACGACCATACCGACGTGCTCGACGACGATCTCCAGCCTGTCACCCCGGGATCCCGGGTGATCGGACATCTCGCCAGGGGCGGCCACGTCCCGATCGGCTACCTGGGCGATCCGCCCAAGTCCGCGACCACTTTCGTTGAGGCACGGGGCCAACGCTGGGCGCTGCCCGGTGACCTGGCGACGGTGAACGCCGACGGGAGCATCGTTGTCCTCGGGCGAGGTTCGCTCTGCATCAACACGGGCGGGGAAAAGGTCTTCCCCGACGAGGTGGAAGCCGCGCTGAAGGACGACCCCGCCGTCTGCGACGCCGTCGTCGTCGGAGCGCCCGACCCTCGGTTCGGTGAGCGTGTCGTCGCGCTGGTACTGGCCCGGGCCGGGCACGAGATCGATCCGGAGGCTGTCCGCCAGCGCGTCCATGCCAGGCTGAGCGGCTTCAAGGTGCCTCGAGAGATACTCGTCGTCGATCACATCGTTCGTTCGCCCAGCGGAAAGGCGGACTATCCCTGGGCTCAAGCGGTTGCCGTAGCGGCGTTACGAGACCGGGACGAGAGGTGAAGAGACCGCCTAACCGAGAATCGGAAAGCGGCGTTCGGCTGCCAATCGATCGAGCGTCGTCTGCATCGTCTCGGTGAGCTCCCGGTAGCAGTCTCGAACGATCATTTCGTCGTCAGCCGCGTCCGGCGCATACCGCGACGACCAGTCAATCGGAGGGCCGAGTTCCACGGTGATCTTCGCAGGAAGCGGGAACGTGGGAATGCCCCCGGGGACGACACCAAAAGGGGGGCCCAACACCAGGGGCATCACTTTGATACGGAACATGCGATCGAGCCTGAGCCACTTTGCGACGCGCTCACCTCGGGCGAGGACGACGAGCGCCTCGTGGGCGCCGACGGAGACGGCGGGGACCACAGGGACCCTCGTTCGCAATGCCAGACGCACCACCCCGACGTGACCGCCGAACTCGATGCGGTTTCGCTCCCACCAAGGGCGGAAGACCTCTGAGTCACCACCCGGGTAGTCGATCAGGATCGCTCCGCTGCGAAGAATCGCCTCCGCCGCGGCCGGCCCGGCTTCGACGGCACCGGCACGCTTCATGACGGGGCCTACCCCCGGAAGACCAAGGAAGAACGAGTGGAAGAGTGCGTAGACCGGCTCGTCTTCGCCTCGCTCACGCCACCACGCCGTCAGCAGGACCGGTAGATCCGGGGGTGTCTGGCCACCAGAATGGTTCCCGACCACAAGGAAGGGTCCGCGTCGGGGCAAGTGCTCAAACCCCCGCACCTCTGGCCGGAAGTAGGACGCGTAGCGCTCCAGGACGGGTCGAACTGTACGGAGGAACGAGGGATCGCGGGCAGACCCGACGGGGGCCGGCGTGACGCTGTGGTCGTCCACCATTCCCCAACTATGCACGTGATACGGGTCGCAGTCGGCTCGAAGCTGGCAGCTGCATCTGTCGCGTGCGCCGGGGATGGCCCTGCACGCCTGCGTTCAGCGATCCGCCCAAAGGGGTCAACCGCATCTTTGGCGCGCTCGGAGGTGATGTGGCTCATCGGATCCTGGCGGGGTCGCGCCCCTGACCAGGATCACCTCGAGCGCGACGAAGGTGCTTCAAGCTTGAGGTGTGACCCAACAACCAAGAAGCACCTTCGTTCTTCGCGACCATAGCGAGATCCTCGAGGCTCTCGTCGGCCTCAAAGACGTGGTGGTCCTGCACTACGAGCGACGCGGGCCCCACGTCGAGCTGGCCATCGAGCAGCTGATCAGGGATCGAGTGCGCTGCCCATCGTGTGCTGTGGAGGCCCGGGTGAAGGAACGTCCGGTGGTCCATTACGTCGACTTGCCCGTCTATGGGACGCCCATGTCACTGGCCTGGAAGAAGCACCGGATGCGCTGTGTGAACGAGCGCTGCGCCAAGAAGACCTGGATCCTCAGCGACCACCGCATTGCGGCCAAGAAGTGCCTGCTGACGACCAGAGCGGCCAAGTGGGCGACGGTCCAAGTCGGCGGAGGCCGGACCGTGGCCGAGGTGGCCGGCGAGCTCGCCTGCGATTGGCACACGGTCAATGACGCCGTGATCACCTATGGCGAGGCCCTGCTCGCGGCCGACCGCAAGCGCTTGAACAAGACCACGGCCATCGGGCTCGACGAGACCTCCTTCGTCAAACTCGGTGCCGCGGATCCACACCAGCTACGCCACCACGGTGGCCGATGTGGAAAACCACCAGATCATCGACATCCTCCCGACTCGCAACTACGCCGACGTGGCGGGCTGGATCGACAAGCAGCCGGCGGCATGGAAGGAGCGGATCCGCTTCGGTGCCCTCGACATGTCGGCCACCTATGCGGCGGTGTACTCGGTCATGTTGCCCACCGCGGCCCAGGTGGTCGACCCCTTCCATGTCATCTCCTTGGCCAACCGCTGCCTCGACGCCGTCCGTCGTCGGGTCCAGACCGAGCAGCTCGGGCACCGGGGCCGCAGAGACGACCCGCTCTATCGAGCCCGCCGGGTCCTGCTCACCGGCGAGGAGAAGCTCGATGCAGGAGCGACCGAGCGCCTGTGGTCACTCCTCTCCCTCGGCGACCCCGGTGCCGAGGTGGCCATCGCCTATCGGATCAAAGAGCGCCTGCGTGACTTCTATCGCACCCGCGATCTCGATGAAGCCCGAGCGCTCCTCGTTGAGCTCCAGGGTCACTGTCTCCGACGCGCCATGCCGCCGGAGATCCAAAAGCTCGGGCGCACGATCAAAAACTGGTTCGACAAGATCGCCAACTTCCACATCGCCAGGGTCTCCAACGGTCCGACCGAGGCCCTCAACAACCTGATCAAGCGCATCAAGCGCATCGCCTTCGGCTTCCGCAACTTCGAGAACTACCGGATCAGAGCCCTGCTCTACGCCGGCAAACCGAACTGGCGCGTCCTGGGCTCGATCGTCGTCCGGTGAGCAGGCAGACCCCGCCAGATTCCGAAGAACCGGTGATGTCGCGCGCTGGAGGTCACAGTCGCGCGCTCGGAGGGATTCGAACCCCCAACCTTCTGATCCGTAGTCAGATGCTCTAGTCCGTTGAGCTACGAGCGCCGGGTGAGTCAGCCAGTGTACCGGACGAGCCGTCCGGGCCCGGTGCCGGGGCTGCGCTGGTCAGACGTCGATCGGCAGTTTCGTGTAGCCGCGGACAGTGCTCGTGAACAGGGGGACCGCCTTGTCACGGTCCACCGACCACTCGGGGAAGCGCTTCAGGGTCTCCTCCAGCGCGATCCGGCCCTCTGTGCGGGCGAGTGCCGCCCCCAGGCAGAAGTGGATGCCGTACCCGAAGGACAGGTGGTGATCGATCTTGCGGTGGATGTCGAAACGGTCTGCGTCGGGGAACGCCCGCTCGTCCCGCCCCGCCGACCCCGTGATCATCACGACCTTGGAGCTGGCCGGGATGGTCTGTCCGTGCACCTCGACCTCGGCCGTGCACCAGCGGCTCTGCACCGGTGACGGTGCCTCGTAGCGGAGCAGCTCCTCGACCGCGTTGGGGATGAGGCCGGCATCGGCCGCCAGCTCGGCCCGCTGGTCGGGGTTGTCGTCGAGCGTGAGTGCCGCCCAGCCCAAGAGCCGCGCCACGGTCTCGGTGCCCGCGCTACCGATCAGCAGCGCGAAGTTCACCGCCTGCTCCGTGGTGAGCCGGCGGAGCTCGCCATCCTCGTCGACGATCTCGCCGTTGAGCAGGTCGCTGAACATGTCGTCGCGGGGCTCCCTCTCGCGCTCGCGCAGGGCGGAGGCCACGTACCCCTGGAGCTTTGCCATGGCCTCCGCCGACACCTCGTTGTACATGCCCTTCTCGGGGTCGAGGTGGAAGGTCTCGTCGATCCACCCCCGCACCATGTCCCGGTCCCCCGGCGGCACGCCGAGCAGCGCGGCGATGACGTACGCCGGGACCCGCGCCCCGAAGTCCTGCACGTAGTCGAACGAGCTTCGTCCGGCCAGGCCGTCGAGCAGCTCGACACAGAGCCGGCGGATGTCGTCCTCGAGGAGGGCCATGCGACGGGGCGTGAACGCCTTGGAGACCAGCCGGCGGTAGCGGGTGTGCTCCGGCGGGTCCATGAAGATCATGATCTCCATGTCCGTCGGCTCGGGAGCGATCATCTCCATCACCGTGCCGTGGGAGGAGCAGAAGGTCACCGGGTCGCGGCTGAAGGCGTCGACGTCGGCGAAGCGGCTCACCGCGTAGAAGTCGAACTCCTCGTTGTAGTACAGCGGCGCCTCGTCACGCAGGCGACGCCAGATGGCGTGCGGGTCCACCTTGTACTTCTCGTTGAGCGGATCCCAGGCCAACGGCTCGGTGTCAACAGCGGTCATGTGCTCCCCCTAGATCGCGATGTGGTGCTCTTCCCAGAGCTTGATCCCGCCGAGGATGCCCGCCGCGTTGTCCACCACCGTGATGCGCTCCAATACGTCGCCCAGGTCTCGGCGGTTGATCCGCTGTCCGTTACCGCCGCCGATGAAGAGGTGGTCGAAGAACGTCAGCGCATCGAAGTAGGCGATGGCCCGCTGCACCCGCTTGTTCCAGCGCTTGTCCCCGATCTTCTTGCGCACCGGCTCGCCCAGCTGCTCGTTGAACGTCTCGCCCTTGCGGAACTCCAGGTGGGAGAATTCGAGATGGGGCAACAGGCGGCCGTCCATGAAGAACGCCGAGCCGACGCCCGTGCCGAGCGTGATCACGGCCTCGAACCCCTTGCCCTCCACGACCGCGGCACCCTGGACATCGGCGTCGTTGGCGACGCGGCACGGCTTGCCGATGGACGTGGCCAGGGCGGAGGCCAGGTCGAAGTTGGACCATGCCTCGACGAGCTCGGGGACGATCGCGGTACCCGGGCCCTCCTTCGTCACGAAGTGCGGCGCGCTGAGCACATGGCCGCTGCGCACCATTCCCGGGAAGCCGCACGAGGTGCGGTCGGCCCCGGGCAGCTTGCCCGCCAAGCCCGTGAGCCTCTCGACGAGCACGTCGGGCGGCATGGGGTACGTCGTGGGGATCTTCACCCGGTCGGCGACCATCGTCCCGGTCGCTCCGAGCACGTTGGCCTTGAGCCCCGTCCCACCGACGTCGATGGACAGCGTGTACGGATGCTCATGGGCGGTGCCTGCGGGCATGGCCTCCACGGGGGTGACTGTAGCGAAGCCCGGTTCGAGATGGTCCGGCGGAACCGGTCCCGTCATCCCCGGAGGACGTCTTGGATGATCTCGCGGAGCAGCCCACCCAATTCCTCGTTGGAGGAGTCCGCGAAGGCGTCGCCCGAGAGGAGCAGCCCGGAGAACACGATGCCGACCGAGGCGGCCATCTGCACCCGGTCCCGCAGGGGCACCCGGGAGTCCGCCAGCACCCGGCGGAACTGGTTCTGGATGTCATCGTGCTCGGCGTCGTGGTCCTTGCGGTGGAGCTTCTCGAGTGCGGCCTGGTTCCGCTCGTGCATCAGGAAGAGCTTGCGCTGGGCCAGCATCTGGTCGACCACCACGTCGAGCAGCGCAGCCCACTGCGCGAGGGTCACCGGCTCCTCCCCCATCTGCATGAGCGCCTCCCGGCCCACCTCGTGCAGGCGCATGTGCAACGCCAGGAGGATGTCGTCCTTCGACGTGAAGTGGTAGTAGAGCGCCGCCTTGGTGACGCCGAGACTCTCGGCGATCTGCCGGAGGCTGGTGCCGTCGAACCCCTGCTCAATGAAGAGGTCGAGCGCCACATCGAGGATGCGGTCCCTCGTGTTGACCGAGGCGCCGTCGGGGGCGGGTGCCGCGACGGCCGGGTGGCCGGAGGGCGGCAGGTCGGTTCCGGCGACGGTGGCCGGGAGGTCCTCGGCGGCTGAGGGTGCGGTCTGGGTCATCGCGTTGAGTAGTCTACTGGACGGCCGGTTAGTCGGGCCGTACTAATGACACTGCATCCGTAGATTACTGACCGACAGGTAAGGAACTGCCGACATGGCTGACGGGGTGATGATCCAGGCCGAGGGGCTCGAGAAGCGCTACGGCGACACGATGGCCCTGGCGGGCGTCGACTTCTCGGTCCCGGCCGGCACCATCCTCGGGCTGCTCGGGCCCAACGGGGCGGGCAAGACGACCGCGGTGCGGATCCTGACCACGCTCGCCCTCCCCGACGCCGGGCGGGCGACGGTGGCCGGCATCGACGTGGTGGAGCACCCCGGCGAGGTGCGCCGCCACATCGGCGTGGCCGCGCAGGACGCCACGCTCGACCCACTGCTGACGGGCCGGCAGAACCTCGTGCTCGTGGGCGAGCTGTCGGACATGGGCCGGGCGGCATCACGGACCCGGTCGGCCGAGCTCCTCGACCAGTTCGAGCTCTCGGACGCGGCAGACAGGGTCCTCAAGGGCTACTCGGGGGGCATGCGCCGCCGCCTCGACCTGGCGGCGTCGCTGATGACCCGACCGCCGGTGCTGTTCCTCGACGAGCCGACCACCGGGCTCGACCCGACCAGCCGCCAGCGCGTGTGGGAGGCGATCCGGGAGCTGCTGGGCGAGGGGGTCACCGTGCTGCTGACGACGCAGTATCTCGACGAGGCTGACGCCTTGGCCCACCGCATCGTGGTGGTGGACCACGGGCGCGTCATCGCGGACGGGACGCCGCTCGAGCTCAAGCAGGCCAGCCGGAGCGCCCACCTGGAGGTGACGCTGGCGGCGGCGCGCCCCGAGGCGGTGGCCGCCATCGCGCCGCTGGTGGCGGGACGCGTCCACGTCGACGAGGACGGGCGCCGGCTGAGCGCCGGCGTCGACGCGTCGCCCGGATTGGCCACCGCGGTGGTACGGGCGCTCGACGCGGCCGGGGTGCTCGTGGACAACATCGAGGTGCGCCAGCCGTCGCTCGACGACGTGTTCTTCTCGCTCACGGGCGGTCACCTCGAGGTCGACGACGAGGTCGACGACGAGGACGACGGTGGCGACGGTGGTGGTCGCGAGGGCGGCGGTACCGCAGGTCATGACGGCGACGGCCGCCACGAGCTGGAGGGAGCGCGCGCATGACGACGACCACGCTGACCCCGACGAGGACGATGACGCGCGGGCCGCGTTCCTCGGGGCGACTGCTCGGTCCGCTGGCGGACACCTGGTCGATGACGCGGCGCAACCTCGTCCACATCTCGCGCGAGCCCATGCAGCTCTCGGACGTGACGCTCCAGCCACTGCTGTTCACCGTCCTCTTCGTCTTCATCTTCGGGGGCGCCATCCCGATCCCCGGCGGCGGCAGCTACGTGGACTTCCTGCTGGCCGGCATCTTGGCGCTGAACCTCGTCACCTCGACCATGGGCACCGCGGTGGGTCTCAGCACAGACCTGCACGAAGGCATGATCGACCGCTTCCGCACGCTGCCCATGTGGCGGTCCGCCGTGCTGGTCGGGCGTTCGATGGCGGACCTCCTGACGTCGTTCCTGTGCGCCCTCATCGTCGGCGTGACCGGTCTCGCCGTCGGGTGGCGTCCCGGCGCGTCGTACATCTCGATCGTCGGAGGCTTCGCGTTGGTCCTGTTCTTCGCCTACGCCATCTCGTGGGTGGCCGCGTGCGTCGGCATGAACTCGAAGAGCCCCGAGTCGGCCGCCTCGTTCGGCTTCATCGTGCTCTTCCCGATGACCTTCGTGTCCAACGCCATGGTGCCCACCCAGCACATGCCCGGGTGGCTGCAGGCGATCGCCACCTGGAACCCCGTCAGCGCGGTGGTCGCCGGGGCCCGAGTCCTGTGGGGCAACCCGAACCCGTCGGGGACGATCCATGCCTGGCCCATGCAGCACCCCGTCGAGGCGGCGCTGATCTGGTCGGTGGCGATCCTGGCCCTGGCGGCGCCGGTGGCGGCGCACTTCTTCAAGCGGCGCACGACGGAGTAGGGCTCGGAGGGACGACCGAGCGGACACCCCCAGGCATTCGTCGGCTCATCCAACCGGCGTGTGCGCAAGACTGGGCGATCGTGGTCGATGCCCGGACCCGCTACACACGCCACCACGGCGTCAACATTGCCTACCGGGTGCTCGGCAGCGGCGACGTGGACCTGCTCTGGTACTCCGGAGCACCCCTCCTGCCGATGGAGTGCATCGAGGACGAACCGCACTACGCGCGGTTCCTGGACGGCCTCGCGTCGTTCACCCGCCTGATCCAGTTCGATGCCCGCGGGATAGGGCTCTCCGACCCGACCGCGCCATCGGAGCCGCCGACGCTCGAGCAGTGGGCGGACGACGCCATCGCCGTGCTCGACGCCGTCGGATGTCACGACGTCGCCGTCCTGGCGCCCCGGGATGCGGGATTGGCGGCCGTCATGCTGGCCACCCGGCACCCCGAACGGGTCGCCCGCCTGATCCTCATCAACGGGTTCGCCCGGACCCGGCGCGGTGACGACTACGCGTTCGGCATCCCGGACCGGTTGGTCGACGGCTTCTTGGCCTCCAACATCGATCCCACGCTGCAGGTGGAGGAGACGCCGACGGATCCCTTCCTGAGCTACGCCGCTCCCAGCGTCGCCGGCGACGCCGAGTTCCGGCGCTGGTGGGAGCGCTCGGGCCGGCAGGGAGCGAGCCCGGCCACCGCCCAGGCGATCCTGACCATCGGCTTGAACACCGACGTCCGGCCGCTCCTCGAGCTGGTCCGGGCACCGACCCTGGTCCTGCAGAACCGCGACACCGTCATGTACCGGGCCGACCACGGTCGCTACCTGGCCGAGCACATCCCCGGCGCGCGCTACGTCGAGCTCCCGGGCGTCGACACGTTCTTCTGGGCCGGCGACACGACCGCCATGCTCGACGAGATCGAGGGGTTTCTCGGCGCCCGGCGGGCTCCGACCCTCGATCGGACCCTGGCCACCGTGGTGTTCACCGACATCGTCAAGTCGACCGAGTCGCTGGCCGACGTCGGAGATCGACGTTGGCGCGAGCTGCTCGATCGCCACGACGCCCTGGCGCGACGCGAGATCGAACGCAACAAGGGACGCCTGGTGAAGTCCACCGGTGACGGCGCGCTCGCCGTTTTCGACGGGCCGGCGCGGGCCGTGGCCTGCGCCTGCGCCATCCGGGACGGTGCGGCGCAACTCGGTCTCGGCATCCGGTCCGGCGTGCACACCGGCGAGATCGAGCGGCGCGGTGACGACGTCGCCGGCATGGCGGTGCACATCGCGGCCCGGGTCGAGTCCCTGGCGCAGGCGGGGGAGGTCCTGGTCTCGCGCACCGTGGCCGACCTGGTCGTGGGCTCGGGCCTCGAGTTCGAGGACCGCGGCGCTCACGAGCTGAAGGGGGTCCCCGGCACCTGGCAGCTCTTCGCCGTCGTGCGCTGACCCCGGCGCCGCCGCTCACTCACCGCGGCCCCGCAACCGGCTTGGGTAGCCTGCGTACCGTGACGGGAGAACCATGGCTGGGTGACGCCTGCTCACTGGTCGACGCCTTGCGGGCAGGGACGATCTCACCGACCGAGGCGCTCGAGGGATCTCTGGGCGCCATCGCCGCCTCGAAGCTGAACGCGGTGTGCTTCGTCGACGAGGAGCGGGCGCGGGAGGCCGCGGCATCGGCCGACGTGCAGCTGCCCTTCGGCGGGGTGCCCATGGGCGTCAAGGAGCTCGACCCGGTGCGGGGCTGGCCCATGACCGAGGCGTCCCTCGTCCATAAGGACCGCGTCTCGGACCACGACGGAACCATGACGGCGCGGCTGAGGGAGGCCGGTGCCGTACTGGTCGGGCAGACCACCGCCTCGGAGTTCGGCGGCATCAACTGCACCTACACCCGTCTGCACGGCGCCACGTCGAACCCCTACGACCTGGCGCGCACGCCGGGCGGGTCGTCCGGCGGCTCGGCGGCGTCGGTGGCGGGCGGCCTCCTCCCCATCTGCACCGGCGGCGACGGGGGCGGGTCCATCCGGATCCCGGCCGGGTTCACGGGCCTCTTCGGCCTCAAGGCCACGTTCGGGCGCATCCCCAAGGGACCGCACACCGAGATCGAGCCGCTCACCGCGGTCATCGGGTGCCTGTCCCGATCGGTGCGCGACACCGCCCGCTGGTACGACGTCTGCAACGGGCACGACGAGTACGACCCGTTCTCGCTGCCCCGCGTCGAAGGCTGGGAGGCCGGGCTCGGCCACCAGGAGGTCCGGGGCCGGCGCGTGGCGGTCTCCCCCGACCTCGGGTCCGCGGTGATCGCGTCGGGCGTGCGGGAGAAGGTCGAGGCGGCGGCGGACCTCCTCATCGAGGATGCCGGCCTCGAGCGGGTCGACCTGCCGATCACGCTGCCCCGCGGGGGCCTCGAGTGGGCGCTCGCGGGGACCGCCAGCCTGCTGGTGGGGCTGGGCGACCTCTACCCGGCCTGCGAACCGGACCTGACGCCTGAGATCATGCTGGCCGCCAACATCGCCACCAACCACTTCGACGTCGAGACCGCGAAGAACATCGAGGCGTTCCGCCGCTCCATCATCGTGCAGATGGCGCAGATCTTCGAGCAGGTGGACTTCGTGGTGTGCGCGACGAACCCCGACGTCGCCTTCGGCGCGCAGGGGCCGATGCCGACCACGGTCGACGGCGTCGACCTCATCGCCGAGCACGGCTTCGAGACGGCGGTGGGGAACAACGGGGCGCTGACGATCCCCGCCAACACGACCGGGCACCCGGCCGTCGCCATCCCCGTCGGCCTGGTCGACGGGCTGCCCGTCTCCATGCAGGTCATCGGCCGCCGCCACGCGGAGCAGCTCCTCCTCGACCTCGCCCGGATCGTCGAGCTGGAGCGCCCGTGGCCCCTGGTGGCGCCGGCGGCGCCCGTGTGAGGCGGGACCGCCGGGGGGATCGGGGACCGAACCGACCGCAAGGGCGTCCGCGGCGGACATCTCTCCGGCCCTCGCGTGCACCGGATCTGACCACGGATTTTGTTGATGCGTTGAGATTTTCTGTGACTTTCGGTACATGTGTTTCAACGACCGTTTGACCTATCTTGAATCGACACATGGCGGAGGAGATGCTCTTTACGGTTGCCGGCTCTGTTGCCATGCCGGCGCAGATGATCTCGCTCGAGGAAGCGGGGCTGGAGGAGCGCGCCGATCTTCAGGAGTGGGTCCTGTCCAACCCCGCCATTCTGGGCCCCGCGGTCAAGGTCGTGACATTCGAATTCGAGGGCCTGCCGGCCGCCGTCGCCACAAACCGCGACCGTATCTCTGTGCTCGGCCTGGCGGCCGACGGACGCCTCGTCGTCGCCGAGCTCAAGAGCGGCCGGGCACCCGACACCGAGGTCGCCGCCATCAAGTACGCCGCCATGGCCAGCCGGGTCCTCCCCGAGTCCCTGGCCGACCACTTCGCCCGGTTCCAGTCGCGGCGGCAGTCCCCCATGACGGCCGACGAGGCGCTCGCGGAGCTCCAGGCCCATGCCCCGGACCTCTCGCAGGAGACGCTGCGGCGCCCCCGCATCGTCCTGCTGGCCCGGGACTTCTCGCCCGTCGTCACCGCCAGCGTCGTCTGGCTGAGCGAGATGGGCCTCGACATCTCCCTCGTGCAGATCAGCGCCTTCCGGTCCTACGTCTACGGCCAGGCCGGCAGCGGCAACGTGCCCATGATCTCGGTCAGCCAGATGTACCCCCTGCGCGAGGTCGAGGAGTTCACCATCAGCCCGGAGCGCCAACTGGCGAAGGAGATGGCCGACTCGAAGCGGCGCGTCCAGGACGCCAGCACCGTGCGGCGCCTCGTCACCTCGGAGTCGGTGGCCGACGGCACCATGTTCACCTTCGCCCCCCGCAACGACATGAGCTTCGAGCTGCGGACGCAGCTCGACGAATGGCTCCACGCCGATCCTGCCCGGCGTACGGCCCACTGGCAGAACAGCCTCGAGCGCGCCGCTGGTGTGGGACGCCGACAAGGCGTCGTACACGCCGGCGGGACTGGTGCGCCACATCGTCGAGCTGGCCACCGGGGTCAGCCGCGACGCCTTCGGCTCGCAGTGGTGGCGTGACTCGACGGGGTGGACCATGGCCGAGCTGGCCGGACCCCTCAGCGGCGGCAAGGGTGCGCTCTACCGCGATTTCTGGTCGCGCTGGCTCGACCGTGTCCGCATCGACCACGGCCACTGGACCCAGATGTCGACGCTGCCGGCGCAGAACTTCATCACCCTGCCGTCGCCCATCAAGGGCACGCACTACGGGCTCGCGTTCGCGGCCGGCGGCCGGCTGCGCTCCGAGCTCTACATCGACCTCGGCTCCCAGGAGGCGAGCACCGCGCAGTTCGAGATGATCCACTCCCAGCGGGAGATGATGGAGGCGGAGTACGGCGGGGCGCTCTCGTGGGAGCGCCTGCCCGACCGGGCCGCCTTCCGCATCGCCGACTACAGCGAGGGCGAGGTCACCACCGTCGAGGACCACGCCTTCTACATCGACTGGATGATCGACTCCCAGGAGCGGCTGCGCCAGGCCGTCGACGGCTTCCTGCGCAGCGGCCAGCCCTGGCCCGACGACTTCGACCGGCGCTGACGGCACGGCGGCCGGTCACGACCGCTTGAGCTTCCAGACGGCCAGCGGCGCGAACAGCGCGATCAGGCCCGCCGACCACAGCAGCGAGGGCACCAGGTAGTACGAAAGGGAGTGGCCGAGCAGCGCCTGCGCGGCCGGGCCGCCGGTCAGTAGCCGCACCGTGTTGACCATCTGCGTCATCGGTTGGTTGGTGGCGAAGCCCTGCATCCAGCCCGGCATCGTGGCCACCGGCACGTAGGCCGACGAGACGAAGCTGAGCGGGAAGACGAGGAACGAGAGCCCCTGCGCCGCCTGGGGGCTGCCCGCCGCCATGCCCATGAAGATGAACATCCACACGAAGGCGAAGCCATAGAGGACGGTCAGGCCGAGGGCGGCGAGCGCGTCGGCCGTGCTCCCGTCGATGCGGAAGCCGACCGCGAAGCCGACCGCCGTCATCACCAGCACGCCCCAGGCCACCAGCGCCGTGTCGGCGCTCACCCGCCCGGTGATGATGGACAGCAGTCGGATGGGCAGGCTGCGCAGGCGGTCGAACAGCCCGCCCTCCAGGTCGTCGGCCACGCCGCTCGCCGCGCCCATGCCCTGGAAGAGCACGCCGGTCACGACGAAACCGGGCACGAGGAAGTCGACGTAGGTCAGGTTTCCGGTGTGGGCCACCGCGCCGCCGAAGACGTAGCGGAAGATGAGGAGGAAGAGCACCCCCTGCGCGGTGCCGGCGACGATCAGGGCCGGCGTGCGGACGAACTTCTTGAGCGTCCGGGCCGCCACCTGGCTCGAGGCGACGAGATACGACGCCCCGCGGTTCCCCCGTGCCCGGGGGAGCGCCTGGCGGGGCGGGTCGAGTGTGATGTCCATCGTCATGCTGCGTCCTCCTTCGGACCGTTGGGGTTCCTGCGTGTCGGCGTGTGGGTGTCAGCGGTGGTGTGCCCGGTGAGGGCCAGGAACACCTCGTCGAGGGTGGGCCGGCGCAGCGTGATGTCCTCCACCGGGACCTGCGCCTCGTCGAGCGCGCGCACGACGATCGGCAACAGTCGCGACCCGCCCGGTGCGGCGATGGAGCAGCGGCGTGTCGCCGGGTCGGTGGTGGGCTCGGCCATGCCGAGCGAGCCGAGCACCGCCGCGGCGCGCTGCATGGTGGACACGTCGAGCGTGTGGAGCTCGACCATGTCGGCTCCGACACGTGACTTGAGCGCGTCCGGCGTGCCCTGCGCGATGACCCGCCCGCCGTCGATGATGACGACGTAGGCCGCCAGATGGTCGGCCTCGTCGAGGTACTGCGTCGTGAGCAGGATGTCGGTGCCGGCCCAGCTCATCTCGCGGATGCCGTCCCACACCTCGTTTCGGCTGCCCGGGTCGAGCCCGGTCGTCGGCTCGTCGAGCAGCAGCAGTCGCGGCGAGCCGACGAGGCTGGCGCCGAGGTCGAGCCGCCGGCGCATGCCCCCCGAGTAGGTCTTGACCCGCCGGTCGGCCGCGTCGACCAGGTCCATCTGCTCGAGGATCCGCTCTGCCGAGGCCACCGCCTCGTTCCGGCCCTGCCCGTACAGGCGGGCCACCATCACCAGGTTCTCCCGCCCGGTCATCATCTCCTCGACCGCGGCCGACTGGCCGGCGAGTCCGATCATGCGGCGGACGGCCATGGGCGCGCGGACCACGTCGTGCCCGTTGACCCGCAGCGTCCCGCCGTCGGGCTGAATGAGCGTGGCCACCATGCGGATGAAGGTGGTCTTGCCGGCCCCGTTGGGGCCGAGGATGGCCACCGGTTGCCCGGCCGGCAGCGTGAGGGTGAGCTCGGTCAGGGCCTGGACCTTGCCGAACCTCTTGGAGAGGCCGTCGGCCTCAATCAGGGCGTGCATCATGGCGCGCCTCCTTTCGTCGCGGGGTGCGGAGCCCGCTCGACGGAGGTCGCCTACGCTGCGGAGTGCTGCCTCGGGCGAAGGTCCCTCGTGGATCGGGCTCGTGGTCGTACGGGCTCGGGGTCGCGTGGTGTCACACGCGGCCCCGGGTCATTCAGGGTTCGTGTCGAAGTTGAAGTGCACCTCCTTCGGGTCGAAACCTTCGGTGTGGAACTGGCGCCACATCTCGAGACCCTCGAGCGTGCCCGCCGCCATCTCCTCGATCAGGTCGTTGACGAACTTCAGCTCGGCGACGAACTGCCGCTCCTCGTACTCGGCCTCGAGCTCGAACAGGCGGGGCAGGCCCGCCGCCTCGGCCGCCTTCATGGCGCCCCGCAATCCGGTGAGCTTCATCTTCAGCGCCTCGGCGCGGCCCCGCAGCGCCATGAGGGCGTCGTCGGGGTCGAGCGAGGGGAGAAAAGAGAGGCCCGCCATGAAGGCCGGGTACTCCTTGGCCGGCACGCCGATGAGCTCGGTCATCCAGTCGTCCATCTCCCGCGCGCCGTCGTCGGTGATGGCGTAGACCGTCCGCTCGGGACGCTTGCCCTCCCGCACGGTGCCGGTGGCCTTGACGAAGCCCCGCTTCTCGAGCACGTCGACCACCGCGTAGAGGGAGCCGTAGTTGAGGCGGACGCTCTCCTGCTTGGCACGCTGGCGCAGCGTCTGGGCCACCTCGTAGGGGTGCATGGGCCGCTCGTAGAGGCAGACCAGCACCGCCAGGGCGAGGGGGTTGGAGCGGGACCATCTCGGCATCGCGTCATATTATTCTATTCAGAGTAATCTGTAAAGAGTGTTCTGAGAGATGGCCGCCCCGGCCTCGGGTTCGGCGACCGGCCCCGGCGTATCCTGCGCCGTGGTGGCTCCTTCGGTCCTCCACGTCGCACCCCATCCCGACGACGAGGCGGTCGGCTGCCCCGGCGCGCTCCTCCACCTGCGCGACCGGGGCTGGAAGGTCGTCAGCGTCATCGCCAGCCTGGGCTTCGAGAAGCAGTGGGCCCGCCGGCGGGCCGAGGCGGAGGAGGCGGCGAGCCGGGCCGGCTTCCACGCGGTGTTCCTCGACCCGCCGCTGAACATCGACCTCGACGGCGACCTCGCCGAGGCCGTCCGCCGTGTCGCCACCGAGCTCCCGCCGCTCGTGGACGAGCACGGTGCGTCCATCGTGGTGTCCCCCTCGCCACACGACGTGCACCACGGCCACGAGGCGGTCGGCCGCGGCGTCCAGCGCGCCATGGCCGACCTCCCCCCGACGGCGCGCTGGTGGATGTGGGGCGTGTGGGGCGACCTCCCGGTGCCCAACGTCTTCTACGCGTTCGACCAGAAGGTCATGGACCGGGCGCTGCACATCCTGGAGGCCTACGGCGGCGAGCTGGAGCGCAACGACTACCGGCCCTCGCTGTCCGGCCGCGCCGCCGCCAACGCCGTGATGGGCTCCGAGCGCGTCTTCGGCTTCGGGTCGCCGGCCGCCACCACGCACCCCTATGCCGAGGTGCTCACCGAGGTGCGCCTCATGGACGGGCGCTTCCGGGCCTCCGAGCCCCATCACCTCGACGAGGGTCCCGAGCCGACGGACGCCTACGACCTGGACCTCACCCCCTGGCTCGACTCGCCGAGCGCGCACGAGCTCGTCGGCTACATCCGCGAGGTGCGCGCCGAAGAGGCGGGGGGGACATGACGCCCGGGACCACGCCGGCCCCTCTCACTCCCGCGCTGGTCGATGACTTCCGGCGGGACGGCTTCGTCGTCGTGCCCGACCTGCTCGAAGCGGGCGAGCTCGCCCACTTCGGTGCCGCCGTCGACGCCGCCGTGGCCCGGCGCAGCCGCCACGACCTCCGGTCGCTGGCGCAGAAGTCGCGCTACGAGCAGAGCTTCACCCAGTGCCAGAACCTCTGGGAGGACTGCCCCGACGTCCGCCCGTTGACGTTCCACCCACGCCTCGCCGAGACGGCGGCCCGCCTGCTCGGCGTGGGCGCCGTGCGCATCTGGCACGACCAGGCGCTCTACAAGGAGGCCGGCGGGCGCGAGACGGACCCGCACCAGGACCAGCCTTACTGGCCGATCGTCGAGACGGACACCATCACCGCGTGGATCCCCTTCGACGGCTCGACCATGGACAACGGTGCCATGGGCTACCTGCCGGGGAGCCACCGGCTCGGCCTGCGCGAGTTCGTCGACATCTTCAGCGGGCAGGGCCAGGACCCGCTGACGCGGCACGAGCTGGAGAGCCTGGCGCCGGTCTGGGTCGAGGTCCCGGCCGGCTCCGTCGCCTTCCACCACGGCCTCACCTTCCACTTGGCCAAGCCCAACACGACGGGTACGGTCCGTCGGGTGCACACGGCGATCTACTTCGCAGACGGGTCGACCCGCGGCGAAGGCCGCTTCCCGCACCCCTCGGTCGAGCGCGCCGGGATCGCGATGGGCGCGGTGATCGCGAGCGACGTGACGCCGATGGCCTGGCCGCTCCCCGGGGGCCGGCTGCCCGACGCGCCCGCCGTATGACCAGCACGCTGACGGCGGAGCAGCGGGCGTCGTGGGAGGAGCGCGGCTTCTTCCGCATCACGGGCTTCGCCGCGCCGGAGGTGTGCGAGGCCATGCTGCGCCGCGTCACGCAGATCGTGCGCGAGCCGCCGCTGGCCGAGTCGGTGGGTGTGAAGCTGGTGCCCGAGAGCAACAAGGCGGGCATGGTGGTGGCCAACCCCGAGGACGCCATGTCCAAGATCTTCAAGCTCCACCGAGACGGCGTCTTCGCCGACTTCGCCCATTCCGCAGCCGTGGTCGACCCGGTGTCGGAGCTGATCGCACCCGACATCGACGTCTTCTTGTCCCAGTTCATCTTCAAGACGGCCGGGGCCTGGGGGCAGCCCTGGCACCAGGACTCCTTCTACTTCCCCTTCGAGCCGGCGCGGCCCGTCGTCGGCGTCTGGCTCGCCGTCACCGAGGCGACGCTGGCCAACGGCTGCCTGCACGTGCTGCCGGGCTCCCACACCGAGCCGGTGCACACCCACGTGCCCGACCGCCGGCCCGGCGCGAACTACGGCTACTTCGAGATCGTCGACCACGACATGGCCGGGTCGGAGCCGGTGCTCATGGCGCCGGGCGACCTCTTGGTCTTCGACAGCCACCTCATGCACTGCTCCACGGACAACGAGTCCGAGGGCATCCGGGCGGCCATGGTGTACCACTACGCGACCGCCGGCACGCTCGACCACACCGAGGAGTACTTCCCCACGGTCAACGACTGGGTGCCGGCGCGCCGCGGCGGGCGGACTGCCGCGCCGGTGCCGGCGGCCTGAGGGCGTCGGGGTGGCGCTCAAGTTCGACGCCATGTTGCCGGCGCAGCCGCTGCGCCAGGCCGGCCTGCTCGGGACGCGTGCGGCCGACGCCGGCCTTTCGGGGCTTGTCGTCACCGAGGCGGGCCGGACGGCCTACCTCACCTGTGGCGCGCTGGCGGTGGCGGCCGACATCGACATCCTGACCGGCATCGCCGTCGCCTTCCCGCGCAGCCCGATGGTGACGGCGTCCGTGGCGTGGGAGCTGGCGGAGGCCAGTCGCGGGCGGTTCCGCCTCGGCTTGGGCGCCCAGGTGCGCGCGCACATCCAGCGGCGCTACGGGTCCGAGTTCGACCCTCCGGGCCCGCGGCTACGCGAGTACGTCCTGGCGGTCAAGCAGATCTTCGAGTCCTTCCGCACCGGGGCGCCGCTCGAAGTCGAGGGAGAGTTCTACGCGCTCTCGCTCCTGCCGCCGATGTGGGCGCCGGGGCCGATCGACGTCCCGGCCCCGCCCATCGACGTGGCCGCGGTCAACCCCTGGATGCTGCGCATGGCCGGGCAGGTGGCCGACGGCGTCCACGTGCACCCGCTCAACCACTCGACGTACCTGCGCGAGACCGTGTTGCCCGAGCTCGGCGCCGGCGCGGCGCGCGCGGGGCGCAGCGCTGACGACCTCGAGGTGATCGTGCCCGCCTTCTTGTGCGTGGGTGACACCGACGAGGAGCGCGACGCCTGGCGCGAGCGGGCGCGGGTCCAGATCGCCTTCTACGGGTCCACGCCCAACTACGCGTTCATCTTCGAACAACTGGACCGGGAGGGGACGACCGAGCAGATCCGAGAGCGCCAGCGGGCCGGCGACATCGAGGGCATGGCGAAGGTCATCGACGACGACCTGCTCGAGCAGTTCACGACGACGGGCACCTGGGACGACATCCCCGACACCATCGTGGCCAAGTACGGCGGCATGGCAACGAGGGTCGTGAGCTACTTCACCGGGTCCGACGTCATGCGCGATCCCGGGACGATGGAGCGCTGGGGCGACCTGGCCCGCCGGGTCACCGCGCTCGGGTAACGGCGACTACGCGCGGCGGCGGAACAAGCCGCGCTTGGGCTTCTCGGCCTCGAGCTCCTCGGCCTCCTCGGACGCCAGCGCGGCGTCGAGCTCCGTGAAGGTCGCGTCGTCCTTCGACGGGTCGTCGAACTCGGGGTGGATCGGCGGCGGCGGCACCGGGGCCCCGCGCTCGGACGCGGCGGCGGCGGCGGTGGCGGCGGTGGCGGTGGCGGTGCAGCAGTCTGCTCGCGCGGCGCGTCGGTGCGCTCGAAGAGGTTGGAGAGCCGGTCCTCGACGGCGTCGATGTCGGCGGTGGCGGCGGCGAGGGCCCGCTGGAGCTCGGGGACGTGGAGAGAGCGGCCCCGACCCGCCGGGCGCACCCGGTCGGTCCAGGCGGACCCGTTCCAGTAGCGCTCCTGGCTCTCGTCGTCGGGGTCGGGCAGCCACCCCGGGCCGCTGTCCATGGTCCCTCCTCCGATCCACTAGGGATCCCCCGCGCGCCAGTTTCGCACGGGACAGGCGAAATGTCCCCTCGGTGTGCGGTGGGCCTCGGCGGGGCGGTAGAAATGACGGTCCGCCGCTGCCGTGAGGGCAGAAGGGGGCGGCCGAATATCCTGGATTGCCCGACGGGGGCCGGGCGAGCACTCGAGAGAGCGAGGTAGGACTGCGGTGGCGATGCAATTGAAGGCAGGGACGAGGCTGCGCAGCGCAACCGATGCCTGCGAGGTCGTCGTGGTCAAGGCGCCCGCCGATGCGGTCGACCTGCGCTGTGGGGGGCACCCGCTGCTGCCCGTCGACGCCGAGGTCACGGCCCAGAGCATCGAGGCGGGGTTCGACCAGGGGACGCAGCTCGGCAAGCGGTACAGCGACGACGAGCTCGGCCTCGAGGTGCTGTGCACCAAGCCCGGCGAGGGATCGATCTCGGTGGGCGAGACCATCCTCGAGGTCAAGGGCGCCAAGCCGCTTCCCGCGTCGGACTGACCGGAGGGCCGACGTGCACATCGCCATGCTGCTCGAGATGGCGGCCGAGGGAGACCCCGAGCGCGTCGTCGTGGGCTCGCACGACGGTGGCGAGACCGCGGCGGGCCTCCTCGAGCGCGCCAGGCGTGCCGCCGTCTACTTCGAGAAGAGCGGCGCGGCGGTCGTCGGGTACTTCGGGGTGAACTCCGACGTGCTGCCGGTGGCCCTGTTCGGGGCGGCGCTGGCGGGCGTGCCCTTCGCGCCCATCAACTACCGGGCGCCCGACGAGCAGCTCGTCGGGATCCTCGGGCGCGTGGCTGGTGGCCTGATGATCGCCGACGACGACGAGGTCGAACGATTGCGGGCGTGCGGCGCTGACAATGTCGTCACGAAGGGGGAGCTCGCGGCCGCGCTCGCCGAGCCGGTGTCCGGTGAGCACCCGTTCGTGGACCCCGAGGAGGTCGCCGTGCTGCTGTTCACGAGCGGCACGACGTCGGAGCCCAAGGCGGCGGTGCTGCGCCACCGGCATCTCGTCTCCTACATCATCTCGAGCGTCGAGTTCCTCGGGTGCGAGGCGACCGAGGCGCAGCTGATCTGCGTGCCGCCGTACCACATCGCGGGGATCGCAGCGGTGTTGAGCTCCTTGTACGCCGGGCGGCGCATCATGTACCTGCCCTCCTTCGAAGCCGACGCGTGGGTGCGCCTCGCGGTGGAGGAGCGGATCACCCACGCCATGGTGGTGCCGACGATGCTCGGCCGCATCCTGGCGGCCGTCGAGGACTCCGGTGTCGAGCCGCCGGCCCTGCGCCATCTCTCCTACGGCGGCGGCCGCATGCCGCTCGAGCTCGTCGAGCGCACCCTGCGCGACATGCCCCACGTCGACCTCGTCAACGCCTACGGGCTGACCGAGACCAGCTCGACCATCGCCATGCTGACCCCCGACGACCACCGCGAGGCCTTTGCCAGCGACGACCCGGCGGTGCGGGCGCGGCTCGGGTCCGTCGGAAGGCCTCTCCCCGCGCTCGAGGTGGAGGTGCGCGGTCCCGACGACGAGGCGCTGCCGCCGGGCGAGAAGGGCGAGATCTGGGTGCGCGGCGAGCAGGTGGCCGGCGAGTACGTCGGGCACAGCACGCTCACCGAAGAGGGGTGGTTCCGCACCCGGGACTCCGGTTGGTTCGATTCGCACGGCTTCTTGTACATCGACGGGCGGTTGGACGACGTGATCGTGCGGGGCGCGGAGAACATCTCGCCCGGGGAGGTGGAGGAGGTGCTCATGGCGCACCCGGCCGTGCACGAGGCCGCCGTCATCGGCATCCCCGACGCGGAGTGGGGCGAGGCGGTGGCGGCCGTCGTCGTCCTGCACGGGGGCGCGGCGGCGACCGAGGCCGAGCTGCAGGACTGGGTGCGGGCCCGGCTGCGCTCGACCAAGATGCCGTGCGTCGTGGAGTTCCGGGACGAGCTGCCCTACTCGCCGACGGGGAAGCTGCTGCGGCGCGTGCTGCGCGACGAGCTGTCCGAGGGGGTGGGCGGAACATCGTAGGGACGCCCGGCCGCCCGGCCGTCCGGCCGTCCGGAGATGTCGGGGGCACGTGCGGCGGGCAGCGGATTTGAGTATCCTAAATGCGTGAACCTGCTCCTGGGGGAGTCGTGTGATGGGTGCCACCGGCCCCCGAGGCGGCGGGGTCGAGCCGGGTGAGCACCTACATCGAATTCCTCCTGCTCGGGCTCGGAAACGGGGGGGTGTTCGCCGCCCTGGCCATGGCCCTCGTGGTCACCTACAGGTCGTCGGGGGTGCTCAACTTCGCCACCGGTGCCCAGGCGCTGTACGCCGCGTACACCTACTCGCTGCTCCGCAACGGGCAGCTGCTCCAGCCCATCCCGGGACTGAGCGCCACCATCAACATCGGAAACGGCCTCGGCTTCTGGCCGGCGCTGCTGATCACGCTCGCTATCCAGGCGGTAATGGGCGCTCTGGCCTACCTGCTCATCTTCCGTCCGCTGCGCAACCACCGGCCGGTGGCAAAGGCGGTCGCCTCCATCGGGCTCATGGGCCTGCTGACCGCGATCGTGACGTATCAGGTCGGCACGGCATCGGTGATCGAGGTCAACCCGATCTTTCCCCAGAACCACCTCAGCTTCCTCGGCGTCGACATCTCGGTCGACCGCCTGTTGCTGGCGGGCACCATCATCGCCCTCGGCATCGTGCTCACCGTCCTCTTCCGGTTCACCCGCTTCGGCCTGGCCACCAGGGCCTCGGCCGAGACCGAGGTGGGCGCGCTGGTGAGCGGCCTCTCTCCCGACCGCATCGCGCTCGTCAATTGGATGATCAGCTTCGTCGTCTGCGGCATCGCCGGCATCCTCATCGCCCCCCTGGTCCCACTCCAGCCCGGCACGTACACCCTGTTCATCGTGCCGGCGCTGGCCGCAGCCGTCGTCGGGCGCTTCCACTCGCTGGGCTGGGCCATCACGGCCGGTCTCGGCATCGGCGCGCTCGAGTCGCTCTCCGTCTACGTCAACGGCCTCCATCCCGAGTTCCCCGCCGGCGCGGGCGAGCTCATCCCGCTGGTCCTGGTGTTGGTGGTCCTGGCCTTCAGGGGACAGACGATGCCGAGCCGGGGCTCGCTCATCCAGGTGACGCTCGGGCGGGCGCCGCGTCCGCACTGGCGCCTGCCGACGGCGGTGGTCGGCACGGCGGTGGGGATGGGCGCCATCTATTTCTTCACAGGGAACGATCGGGCGGCACTCTACGCCAGCATGATCACCGGTGTCATCACGCTGTCCCTCGTCGTCGTCACGGGGTACACGGGACAGATCTCGCTGGCCCAGCTCACGTTTGCGGGAGTGTCGGCCTACATCCTGAGCACCTTCGCCTCCTCCTGGGGCATCCCTTTCCCCATTGCCCCCATCCTTTCTGCCCTGGTGGCAGCGGCGGCTGGTGTGCTGATCGGCATCCCTGCGCTGCGTGTGCGGGGCCTGATGCTTGGTGTGGTCACCCTGACGTTCGCCGCGGGGGTGGAGGCCATCTGGTTCAACAACAACTCCATCGACGGCGGAGCGAGCGGGCTCGCCATTCCGACGCCGCGGCTGTTCGGCATGGACCTCGGCATCGGGTCGGGCAAAGACTTCCCGCGGCCCGCGTTCGGCATTCTCTGCCTGGTCGTCCTGGTGCTGGTGGCGCTCGGCGTGAGCTGGCTGCGCACGAGCCGCCTCGGCTCGGCCATGCTGGCGGTGCGGGCCGACGAACGATCGGCGGCGGCGGCCGGGATCAACGTGGTCAAGGTCAAGCTGATCGCCTTCGCCATCGCCGCCTTCATCGCCGGGTTGGGCGGATCGTTGCTTGCCTACCAGCTGGGGAACGTCACCTTCCAGGACTTCGACGCCTATCTGGGCCTCGTCACCTTCTCCGTGGTGGTCGTGGCGGGCATCACGTCGGTGAGCGGCGGGATCCTGGCCGGCATCATCTCGGCCGGCGGCATCCTGGTGGCGGTGATCTCGTCGGGAGTCGGGAGTGGCGGGGTCGACAACTGGTACGGAATCGTCGCGGGCATCGGAGTGATCCTGACCGTCATCTTCAACCCGGACGGCATCGTGGGGCCGACCCACCTCTTCCTCGAGCAGCGGCGGGCGCGCGGCGTGATGGCCCGGCCCGGAGGGGCGCTCGTGCCTTCTCTGCAGGCACCAGACGAGGGAGAGGTGCCTGCCGCGGGCGCCCCGATGCTGGCCACGGTGTCGGCCGCGGGAGGAGAGCTGGTCGGTATCGGGTCCAACGGCCACCCACAGGTACGGGCGAACGGGACGTCGGGACCTTTGCTCGACGTGAAGAAGCTGACGGTGCGTTACGGCGGTGTCATCGCGGTGGACGGCGTGAGCTTCTCCGTTGAGCAGGGTCAGATCGTCGGCCTGATCGGGCCCAACGGCGCGGGCAAGACGACGACCATCGATGCCCTTTGTGGGTTCCACGGCTATGAGGGCACTGTCCTTCTCGCCGGGCGGGACGTGGGGGGCTGCTCACCTCACCGGCGGGCCGCCCTCGGTCTTGCCCGCACGTTCCAGCTGGCCGGTGTCGCCGACGACCTCACCGTCGAGGAGAACGTCGGGGTGGGACAGCACATGGCAGCCGCCCATGACCCGACGGCACTGACCCGCATTCTCGATGAGCTCGGTCTCGTCGAGATGCGCGATCTGCAGGTGTCGATGCTCTCCCAGGGCCAGCGACAGCTCGTCTCCGTGGCGCGTGCCCTGGCGGGTGAGCCCCGCCTCCTCCTGCTCGACGAGCCGGCGGCCGGGCTCGACAGCACCGAGAGCCTTTGGTTGGCCGAACGGCTGCGAGGCGTGCGCGACACCGGCGTCACGATTCTGCTGGTCGACCACGACATGAGCCTTGTGTTGAACTTGTGCGACGCCATCGACGTCCTCGACTTCGGCGCGTTGATCGCGACGGGCACTCCCGAGGAGATCCGGACGAACGAGCTGGTGTCCACCGCGTATCTCGGCACCACACATCAGCATGTGGTGGTGTGATGAGCGACACGGCGACACACGAGGTGCCCCGGGGGGACGCGCGCTCAGGGGACGCGCCCATGCTTCAGTGCGCGGGCCTCGACGTCGGCTATGGCAAATTGACGGTGGCCCGCGACATCACGATCTCGTTGGACCCCAAGAGGATCCTCACCATCCTCGGTCCCAACGGCGCCGGCAAGACCACGCTCCTAATGACGTTGGCCGGCTTTCTGCCGCCGCGCGCCGGCACGATCACCCTCAACGGGGTGCCGATCAGGGGATCGTCGCCACGTCGGATGAACCAGGCGGGCATGATCCTGATCCCCGACTTCCGCGCACTCTTCACCGAGCTGACGCCGATTCAGAACCTGAAGTTGGCGGCCCCGCGCGGTGCAGATCTGGACCCCGTCCTCGGCCTGTTCCCCGCGCTGCAGCGGCGCGAGAAACTCCGCGTCGGTGACCTCTCGGGAGGTGAGCAGCAGATGCTGGCCATCGCACGGGCCCTGGTGCAGTCCCCGAGGCTCCTGTTGATCGACGAGATGTCGATGGGGTTGGCGCCGGTGGCGGTGGAATCGTTGATGCCCGTGATCCGGCAGGTGGCCGACGAGCACGGCGCCTCAGTGATCATGGTGGAACAGCACGTGCAGCTGGCCCTCGAGGTTGCTGACGAGGCCATGGTGATGGTCCACGGCAGCGTCGTCCTGTCCGGGCCGGCAGAGAGGTATCGCAACGACACCAGCGCGGTCGAGTCCGCCTATATGGGCGAGTCCGTTCGCACGAGCTGAGGCCCGGCGGCGGACCACCCGACCAGGCCGATCACCTCGAAGACGATCAGCTCGGCAAAGTCCGTGTCCCGGTACTGCACGTACTTGGCGCGCAACGCGGCCTCGCCCAGCCTGAGCACGCCATCGCTCGCGTCGTGGCCGGACGGACGACGCACAAGATGTACCCGCACCCACCACAGGCGCGACCAGTCGTGCATGTCCCAGTGGTCGCAAAGCAAGGTGGCATTGCCGTCTCTCTCCAGGTTCTTCAGCCGGCCGAGCAGCGTCGTGTGCTTCGCCTTGACCCGGTCGATCGGCGTGACCACTAGCTGGTCGACGACGACGAAGCACACCGGCACCGCATCAATCGTCTTCCTGGCGTTGGTCGTGCTCAACACCCCGCGCTCGGCCCCTCGCAACCTGCTCCAGCACTCGTCGCTCGTGAGGCGCACCCCGTGAAGTATCCCAGGACGCGCTACGGGGGCGGCCCTCTGCAGAAGGACCGCCCCGCAGCAGCTCGTCAGGAGACGTCCGGCTCCCTGTTCCCCTAGAAGAGCGGTGTGGGGTTGTAGACCTTGACGCCGGTGACCTTGCCGGACTTGCCGCTCTGGATCACACCGATGGCCGCTGTCGACGAGCACACCGACTTGAGCAACGGAATGGCCGTCCCGTTGCAGGTGAAGGTCAGGCCGCCCGAGAGCGGGATCACGACTTTGCTCGCCGTCTCCGTCTGTGTCTTGATCCCGGCTGCAGTGACGGGCTGCGTCGAGCCCTTCATGATTGCGGCCAGGATCAGGACCGGGGTAACGCCGTCAGCCTGGTTGCTGCTGACGTTCGGATTCGGGCTGGCCTTGGGGTCGTACTTCTTGATGATGGCCCCATAGGTAGCGAGGTCCGACTTGGAGGACTGTGTGGTCGTCGTGATGTAGGAGCCCGCAAGCGCCTTGTCGAGTGTGGCCGAGTCCAGGATGCTCGGATCCTGGCATGTCGAGAGCACGTACTTCGGCAGCTTCAGGTTGAGCGTGTTGTAGGCCTGGAGGAATGAACTACAAAATGTCACGTCACCCACCATGCCGACCGCTTGCGCGCCGCCCGAGACCGCCGACTGCAACTGCGGGCTCATGTCGGCCGTGCCCGAGTTCACCGGGATCACCGTGAGGCCGACGCCGGCCGCCTTGAAGACGATCCCGCCGAGCGCCTGTGCGCCCTGGATGGCTGCCGGAACGTTGTCCACCAGGAACGCGACCTTCGTGACGCCGTGCTGCTTGGCGCTCAGCGCCATGGCACCGAGGTAGGCGGGGAAGCCGCCCTCGATGGCGAAGGCGCCGGGCGTGGTGAGCTCTGCTGTCGATGCTCCGCTGATCGTGATGTAGGGGATGCCAGCGGCAGTGATGGTCGGCACCTCGGTCTGGCCCTGGCCGGTGAAGGGCTCGACGACGGCGACGACGCCGTGCTGGACCATGTCGTTGGCGCAGGTCTGACCGCCGGCTGGGGTCGACTGGTTCTCGCAGATGTAGAGGTCGATCTTGTGACCCTCGAGCCCGTCGCCGTAGTGGTTCTCGTAGGCGACCGCTGCCTTGGCACCCTGCTCGACGAGTGCAGCAGTGCCGATGGAGCTGCTGCCGCCACCGTCGCTGATCAGTCCGATCGTGACGGCGGGCAATGTGGCCGGATGCGCGGTGCCGAGCGCGCTGCTGGCGCCAGCTGCGCCCATGCCGACCACCGCGGTCGACACTGTCGCTGCCGCCATGACTCCGGCCGCAAGCAGGCCGGTCGCCACGACCCTTCTCGTCTTGCCGGACCGCCCCATCGCACCTGTTCCGATCACTGTTTCCTCCTTGGGATCAGGGGGCGACGTTGGAGCTGGTCACCAAACCGCAACGGCCCCCCGGCTGCGGTTGGAAAAGAGGATACCATTTAGCTCTACCGATCGCCAACGTACCGCAACACTTCTGAAATATTCCGTCACCCCCGTTCAGCCCGGTGAGCAGGGCTTCCGCGTACGTCGGGCCGCGACTGCGTGAAATCCTCGCCGGTACCGCTCGATGCCGGTGTCGTCAGCCCAGGGCGTGCGCGTCCTCCAAGGCCCGGGCCAGGTTGCGCTGCGCCCGGAAGTGAGCGTCGAGGCCCGAGTGGGCGGTGACGAGGTCACGCTTGGCGCCCGTGCGGAAGAGGTGGCCACCCGTACGGCTGGACATGCACGCGCCCAGAGCGAAGAAGACCCGGTAGTACGTCACGGCGTGGTCGTCGGTGGCCAAGGACCGACCGCCGGCCGCGACGTACGCCTCGACGAACTCCGGCCAGCCGGTCAGGGCGGTGGCGGCCGGCCAGGCGGCAGCCAGCTCGCGGGCGGGCGGCCCGACGGTCGCGGCCTCCCAGTCGACCAGCGCGGTGATCTCGTCGCCATCGATGAGCATGTTGTGCAGTCCGACGTCGCCCTGCAGGAGACTCAGCGGGCCGGACGGCACCACGTCGTCGAGGTGGTCGAGGAGCCACTGGCGCGCCAGTGGGACGGCCGCGATGGGCGGGCCGCCGAGCTCGGTGCTGCGGGTGGACATCCCCTCCACCGCCGCGGTGATGGTCGCCGTCGTCACCTGCGCGCCGGCGTCGAGGCCCGTCTTCCTGAGATCGTCGAACGGCATGGCGTGCAGGTGGGCCAGGGCGGTGGCGAGCTGGCGGCCGAGCGTGTCCCGGTGCTGCTTCGGGGCGGCGAGGTCGGGGAAGTACTCGCCCGCCTTGGTCCCGCGGACACGCTCCATCACCAGTAGCGTGCCCGGGCCGAGCTCGTCGCCCTCTTCGTCCGCGAAGAATGGTCGCGGGACCGGGACGCCCCCGTGGGCGTACACGGCCTCCAGGACGGCGAACTCCTCGGCGGCGCGCGTCTGGAGCACACCGACGGGACGATCCTTGCGGACGATGACCTCGGCCGGGAGCTCGGTCGTGCCGGAAAGCGAGACCACGATGGTCTCCTTGGACCGCCCTCCGGGGACGAGCTCCAGGGCTGTCACGACAACGTCGGGCGATTGCGGGAGTTTCCGGCGGAGGTAGGCGGTCAGCTGCTCGACCGACAGCGAGCACTCGTCGGACGATGTTTCCGCGTCGGCGTCAGCGACCTCGGCGAGCACGGCGCGTCGCAGCTCGTCGACCCGCTCGAGGAAGCGACGCTCGACGTCGACCAGCCGCCGGCACAGCTCGAGCGCCGCCGCGTCCCCACTCCCCGCGTCCCGCGCCACGACCTCGGCGGCCTGACGGCGGAGCTCGACGAAGCGCTCGGGGGTGAGGACCGCCCCGCCGGGCACGTCCGCCGGAGACGCCAGCAGTGCCTCGAACTCGGCACCGAACCCGGCGCTGAGGGTCTCGGCCCACTCCTCCTCGACGATGAGCTCGGCCAGTATCCGGTCGACCAACCCGGCGGCGTCGATCGCCGTCGCACTGGAGAGCTCGGGCAGGAACGTGTTCGAGACGGTGGCACGCAGTTGCCGGAGGTACAGCACACGGTCGTCGGTTGGCTGCCTCACGAGACGCCGGCCTCCGTCACCGAGCGGGTCGGGTGACGCCGTTGGTCAGTGCGTCGGCGAGCACGAAGGCGGGCGGGCTCTGCCCGTTGCGGGCGTTGAGGTTGGTCTCGAGGAAGCCCCACCCCCCGGGCTCGCCGTCCACCGTGACGTCGCCCACCGACTCCCAGCCGTAGCGCTGGGCGGTCACGCCGATCATGCCCCCGATGGTCTGAATCCGCACGCACGTCGTCCCGCCGTCCTCCAACCGGTAGAGCACCTCGGCCGAGGGGCAGCGCACGGAGTCGTCGTCGACGTGGACGAGCATCTCGGCGCCGGCGATCGGCACCGCCTCCCCGTGCCTGACCAGTGAGCCGAAACGGAAGAAGCTGCCGTTGACGCCGACCATGGAGGCGAAGCGGAACTGGAGGGCGCCCTCACCCATGCCGTGGGTCCCCCCGAAGCTCCGGCTGGAGACGAAGCTGTCCCAGCGACGCGCCCCCCACGAGTGGTCCCGCCACCCGGGGGCGTCGACGGTCGCCGTGACACCGTCGAGCTCCACGGTGCCTTGGACCCGGCAGAAGACGTGGAAGTTGTTGGAGAAGATCGTCCCCGCCGTCCCCGCCGTCCCGGTGAACGACTGGGCGTTGGCGAAGGACCGGGACCCTTGGTCGGTGATCTCGAAGTCGGCCCGGCAGCCGTCGCCCTCGAGCACGAAGCGGATCCCGGACCCGTCGTGGAACAGGCGTTGCGGTCCGGCGCACAGGCCGACCTCGTCCAGGCGGACGAGCGGCAGCGCCTCGCCGTTGCAACGGAAGCGCGTGCCGCGCTCGTGGTACACGCCGCACCACAGGTTGGCCGTCCCCCGGTTCAGCTCGTTGCCGATGCGGTGGGTCCCACCCAACCCGCTGACCGGGTCGCGCCAGGCCAGGTACACGCTCTCCTGCCAGTCGGGGTCGTCACCCGCCGGGTGCAGCCCCTCGTCAGTCGTGTCCGCTGGCACCGACGCTCAGGATAGGGAGGTCACGCGTCGCTGACCCTCTCCGTCCCCTCGGCGGCGGGGATGTCGGGATTGCAGATGTAGCGAACGTTGGCGATCGTCATGTCGCAGGCGGCGAAGCTGGCCGAGACACCGATGTCGGGCACCAGGCGGGCGTCGCCCCAGGCCGCGGCGTCGAAGACCACCAGCTCGGGCCGGCCGCGGTCGGCTCGGCGGAACTCGTACTCGGAGTCCACCTGCACGATGCGGGGCTTGCTCACGCCGTCCCTGGTCACCCGGGCCAGATGCATCCCCGGCGGGTACTGCACGTCGTGCCCGGTCACCGGGAAGGGGTCGACGAGCGACACCTCGAGGATGGTCCGGCCGCCGGCCTCCCCGTCACGCACGGTGCAGTCCACCCGGTCGTGGAAGCGGCGCAGCGCGATCTCCCCCGGCGCGACACGGAAACCCCACGAGCCCGCCAGCACCTCGGAGAGCGCGGCGTTGTCGCACCGGGCCGAGATGAGGAACGCCCGGGGCCGCACGCCGGAGCGGGCCGTCAGGCGCACCTGGGCCAGGGCGAAGGGGCCGAAGGCGCTGTCCTTCGCCCGATAGACGAGGAAGGAGACCACCGGAGGGATGGTCGGGTTGAGCGCGGGCGGGACGAGCGCCTCGCGGTCCGCCACCCGCACCTCGTAGAGGATCTGGAGGATGTCGACGTCGTCGACCTTGAGCTGGCGGTCTTCGAGGACGACGTCGGGAGCGGCGTCGAGGAGGGGGCGGATGTCGAGGGAGCCGGCGAGCGGCATCAGGCCACCCCCGCCCCGACCGGGCGCCGCGCCGTCTTGAACCGGGGCATGACCTCCTCGGCGAAGAGCCGCATGCTGTCGAGCACGTACTGCTGCGGGATCACCTCCATGAACTGGTGGATGAAGTTGATGCCGTCGAACCCGACGTTCTCCCAGGCGGCGATCGCGTCCGCCACGTCGTCCGGGGTGCCCATCGTCACGCCCTTGAACGACTTGGCGGCGTCACCGGGGCTCCCCGACTCTCGCCGCAGCGCCGGCAGCAGGCCCTCGGAGGGGTACGAGTGCGTGGGCAGCACCTCCTTGGCCGAGAGCAGCTGCGATGCCATGTAGCTGAACATGGAGGCGACCTTGAGCCCGTTGCGCCGGCCGAGGTCGCCGTCCTCACAACAGGACAGGAAGTTCACCGTCAGCACCTTGTCGTTGACGAACGCACCCACCGGGTCGCACGCTGCAACCCGCCGCCGGTAGTTCTGCACCTTCTTCTCGGAGTCAGCGAACCCGCCCGGCGACAACCCCAGGCAGCCGAGCCCGCGGTCCGCCGCGTCGAGCTCGGTCCCCGGCGACGTCACCGCCACCCACATCGGCGGGTGCGGCTTCTGCAGCGGCTTGGGCAGGATCGCCCGTTCCGGCATGGAGAACATGCGGCCGTTCCACGAGAAGCGCTCCTGCATCCACATCTTGGGGATGACCCGCACGAACTCGTCCCAGGTCTTCTTCGTCTCGTCGGGGTCGGCACCGAAACCGCTCAGCTCGGGCCATGTGGCGGACCGTCCCGTCCCCAGCTCCAACCGCCCGCCCGAGATGATGTCCAGCACCGCCGCGCGCTCGGCCACCCGGATGGGGCTCTGGTACTGCGGCACACACGCCACCACCCCGTGGCCGACCCGGATGCGGCTCGTCTGGGCGGCACAGGCGGAGAGGAAGATGTCGGGCCCCGAGCAGTGCGAGTACTCCTCGAGGAAGTGGTGCTCCACCGCCCACACGTAGTCGAAGCCGAGCTCGTCGGCGAGGCGGACCTGCTCGAGCGCGTTCTCGTAGACCTGACGCTCGGAGTCTGCCGTCCACGGGCGCGGCACCGACAGCTCCATGAACAACCCGAACTCCATGAGTGGCCCTCCCGCACCTTGCAGTTTTGTTAATCAGCATTAAAATCTAAGCATGAGTCCAGCCCGGAGTCAACGAGATCCGTCCGGTTTTGTGACCCATGGCTAACATCGAAGCCCATATGGATGTGGCCACGCCGCCTTCCCGCCAGACCGGTACCGGGCGACGGACCAAGGGCGAGCGCACGCGGGAAGCGATCATGGCGGCGGCCACCGAGCTCTTCCGAATCCGGGGGTTCCGAGAGACGAGCCTGGGCGACATCGGCGCCGCCGCCGGGGTGAGCGGGCCGGCCATCTACCGCTACTTCAAGAGCAAGGGCGAGCTCCTCTCGGTCCTGATCGAGGAGGCGGCCATCGTCTGGCGCGAGACGGTCGACGACGTGCTCAACGAGGACACGCCACCGATGGTCACCCTGGAGCGGCTGATCGACGCCGCCATCGTGCTGCAACTGAAGAACGGCAACCTACGCGACGTCTTCGTCAAGGAGTACCGCTCGCTCGACGACGACGCGCGCCGTCGTGTGGCCCGGATCGAGCGGGTGCGCATGGCCGAGTGGGTGCACCTGCTCTCCGAAGTCCGCCCCACCCTCACGGACGAGGAGGCGCGGGCGGCCGTGACCATGGTCGACGGCATGCTGCGCTCCATCACCGCGCTCAGCGGTGTGGACCAGGAGCAGCTGGCACGGGTGATGAAGGACATGGTCTTCGGCGGGCTGCTCTCCGTCGGTACAGCATGAGCGACGCGTTTCCTGACGAACAGGTCTTCCGGCGAGAGGTGCTGGCCTTCCTCCAGGCCACGCTGCCGCCCAAGGGCGCCACGACCGACAGCGGCGACGGCACAAGCGGCGTGGCGCGCGCCGTCGCCTACCAACGAGCGCTGGCCGAGGCGGGCCTGGCCGGCATCAGCTGGCCGACCGAGTACGGGGGGCGCGGGCTGCCCGGCCGGTTCCAGCGCATCTTCGACCGCGAGGCCAAGGCCTTCGTGGTCCCACCCCGCGCCCTCGAGATCGGGCTCGGCATGTGCGGACCCACTCTCCTGGTGCACGCCAACGACGAGCAGAAGCACGCGCTGATCCCGCCGCTCCTGCGGGGCGAGCACGTCTGGTGCGAGCTCTTCAGTGAGCCCGGGGCCGGTTCCGATCTCTCGAGCGTGCAGACGCGCGCCCGCCTCGATGGCAGCGAGTTCGTCGTCGACGGGCAGAAGGTGTGGACCTCGGGCGCGCAGCACAGTGACTTCGCCGCCTGCCTCACCCGCACCGATCCCGCGCGTCCCAAGCGTGAGGGCATCACCATGCTCATCGTCGACATGCACGCGCCCGGCATCACGGTGCGGCCGTTGCGCCAGATGACGGGCGACGCCCACTTCAACGAGGTGTTCCTAGAGGGCGTGCGTGTGCCGGCGGCCAACGTTCTCGGTGACATCAACGACGGCTGGCGCGTGGCGAGGACGATGCTGGCCTTCGAGCGCCAGGCGTTGGGCGGCCTGGGCTCGGGCGGCGGCGGGAAGGGTGGCTTCGCCGCCTTGGCGGCCGAGGCCCAGCGCCGCGATCTCTCGTCCCGTCCCGTCCTGCGCGACCGCCTGGTCCAGCTGCGCATCCGCCAGATGGTGCTGCAGCATCTGGGCGGCTACCTCCGGTCCAAGGCCAGGGAGGGCGATGCCGCGGCCGCGTCGGTGCTCAAGCTGGCGATGGCCCAGCTCGTGCAGGAGTCCGCACTGGTCGCGGTCGAGGTCGCGGGGATGCACGCCGTCGCCTGGGAGCCCGAGGACCCCGAGGGCGGGCGCTGGTGCAACCAGCTGCTCAGCTCGCGCTCCGCGTCCCTCGGCGGCGGCACCGACGAGGTCGTGCGCAACGTCATCGCCGAGCGGGTCCTCGGGTTACCCCGCGACGTCGAAGGGGACCTGATGCCGTATGCCCGCTGACCCTCTCCTCGAAGGCCTGAACGTCGTCGAGATCGGCCAGTACGTGGCCGCACCGCTCGCCGCCACCATCTTCGCCGACCTGGGAGCGCAGGTGGTGAAGGTCGAGCGTCCCGGTGGAGACCCACTGCGCTTCGACCCGGCCCGCTTCGCCGCCTGGAACCGGGGCAAGCGCTCCGTCGAGCTCGACCTGGCCACCCGGGATGGTCACGAAGAGGCACTCGGCCTGTTGGACGAGGCCGACCTGCTGGTGGAGAACCTGCGGCCCGGCGCGCTGGGCCGCCTCGGGCTCGGCCCCCGCACGCTGCGGGAAACCCGGCCCGGCCTGGTCACGTGCTCCATCAGTGCCTGGGGCAGCACGGGGCCATCGAGCGACGAGCCGGGGTGGGAGCCCCTCGTGCACGCCCGGGCGGGCGCGCAACAGGGGCTCTTCTCGGGAGACGACCCCATCTGGCTGCCGTTCCCGGTGGCCAGCGTGGCTGCGGCACTGCTGGCGGTCCTCGGGGCCGGCGCGGCGCTGGTCAAACGGGCGTCCACCGGCTACGGGCAGCACGTGGAGACGTCGTTGCTCGACGGCCTGCTGTTCCTGAACGCGGCTCCGATCTTCCACCGCGAAGGGCACCGTCCCCGCATCCTTCGTCACACCAAGTCGCCCATCCTCCGCGTGTTCGACACGGCGGACGGGCGCGCCGTGATGGTGAACCTGAGCGGGACGGAGCGCTGGCGCGAGCTGTGCCGCCTGCTCGACATGGACGACGGCGGGCTCGACTACTCGACTCCGGAGGGCCTTTCGAAACTCTCCGACAAGGAGTGGAACAAGGTGGTGCTGCAGCGGGTCATCGACGGATTCGCCAGCAGGACAGCGGACGAGTGGGAGGCGGCGCTTCGGGAGCAGCCGGCCGCGGTCGCCAAGTGCAACACCCTGGCCGAGTGGCTCGCCCACGAGCAGGCCCTCGTCGAGGAGCTGGTGGTCGAGACCGAGGACCCCACGCTGGGTCGTGTGCCGCTGGTCGGACCGCCGGTGCGCATCGGATCCGATCCCGGCGAGCGGAAGCCCGCCCGCCGGCACGGCTCGGAGCAGGGCGCGCTCGGCGGCCACCGCATCGTGGACCTCTCGAGCTTCTGGGCCGGCCCGCTGGCGGCGCGCCTGCTGGCCGAGCTCGGGGCCGACGTCGTGAAAGTCGAGCCGCCCGGCGGCGAGGGCGGGTTCCAGCTCATGCCGGTGCTGCCCAATATCTATGTCGACGGGAACCGGTCCAAGCGTGGGCTCGTCCTCGACCTCAAGGCCGCCGAGGACCGGGCGCGTCTCCTCGACCTGGTTGCCGCGTCTGACGTCGTGGTCGAGAACGCGATGGCGGGGGCGTGGGAACGGCTCGGCCTGGACGAGGCGCAGCTGCGGGCGGTGAACCCCTCGCTCGTCTACGCCCGGGCCAAGGGCTTCGGGGTGGCGGGCCCCCTCGCCACGAGGCCGTGCTTCGACTACGTGGTGCAGGCGGCGACCGGCATGGAGATGACCCAGGGCGGCGGGACGCGGCCGGTGCCCGTCAACTTCACGGCCAACGACTACGGGACGGGGCTGCTGCTGGCGGCGGGGATCGTGTGTGCGCTGCTGGGACGGGCACGGGGGGCCGCGGTGACGACGGTGGAGGCTTCGTTGGCGTTGACAGCGACGCTCTTCCAGTCCGAGGACGTGGCGGCGCTGGCGGTACGGGGGTCGGTGCCGGACCTCGTGGGCGACGACCTCCTCGGGCCGGCGGCGGGCTGCCGTCTGTACCGGGCCAAGGACGGGTGGGTGACGGTGTGTTGCGCGACGGACGCGCAGCGGTCGGCGCTCGGACGGGCGCTGACGGGGACGGGGACGGACTCGGGATCGTCGTCCGTGGGCGGTCTGGCGGAGGCGGTCGGGTCGCTGACGGCGGAGGAGGTGCTGTCGCTGCTACGGGCCGCCGGCGTTCCCGCCGCGCTGAGCGTGCACCCCTCCGCCGTTCCCGACGACCCCCAGGTGGTGGCCCGTGACCTGCTGCGGCACTACCGCCACCCCGCTGCCGGGCGCTTCGTGCAGGTCGGGATCCCGCTCTCGCTCTCGCTGGACGCTCCGGCGGTGAAGGGTCCGGCCCCGACGCCGGCGCCGGTGCGGCGCCGGGTGAAGCGGGCACCGCAGACGGCCGGGACGTGAAGATCGACAGCGGCCTCGGTGCCGAATTGCCGAAGGTGGCGTCCCGGGTCGGCGCCGCCGAGGCGGGAGGGCTCGACTGCCTGTGGGCCGCCGAGACGACCAACGACCCCTTCTTGTCGCTGACCCTGGCGGCCGAGCACTCGACGCGGGTGGCGTTGGGGACGGGGGTGGCCATCGCCTTCGCCCGCAACCCGATGAGCCTCGCCTACACGACGAACCAGTTGCAGGAGTACTCGGGCGGGCGCGTCGTACTGGGGTTGGGGTCACAAGTGCGGCGGCATATCGAGCAGCGCTTCAGCTCGACGTGGTCGCACCCGGCAGCGCGTCTGCGCGAGTTCGTCCTCGCCCTGCGGGCGATCTGGTCCTCGTGGAACGACGGCGTCGGCTGGTCGGGCTTCGAAGGCGAGTTCTACACCCACACCCTGATGACGCCCGTCTTCGCCCCACGGCCCCACGGGTTCGGGCCGCCACGGGTGTTCCTCGCCGCCGTGGGGCCCCTCATGAACGAGATGGCCGGCGAGGTCGCCGATGGCGTGCTGACGCACGGGATCTGCACGGCGCGCTACCTGCGCGAGGTGATCCTGCCCGCGGTGGACCGGGGCCTGGCGACCTCGGGCCGTACACGTGAGGGTGGATTCGAAGTCACCTGTCCGGGCTTCATCTCGGTGGTGGAGGACGAGTCGAAGCTGGGTTCGGCCCGCGACGCCATGCGCCGCCAGGTCGGGTACTACGCGTCGACCCCGGCGTACCGGCCTGTGTTGGACCTGCACGGCTGGGGGGATCTGCAGCGCGAGCTCTATGCGTGTTCGAAGAACGGTCGGTGGGACGACATGGCGCGCCTCGTCGACGACGAGGTGCTCGACACGCTCACGATCGTGTGCACCCCGGACACGCTGGCCCGAGAGGTCGGGACCCGCTACGGGGGCCTGGTCGACCGCATCAACGTGTCGTGGTGGCGCAAGGAGTGGTGGCCCGACGTCGAGAGGGAGCTGCGCGCTCTATGAGCCCCGACGTCTCCGGGTACGCGGCGCCCGGCTTCAAGCGGATAGCGGAGGTGCTCGCCGAAGGGACGTCGGTCACGGTGGGCCAGCGAGAGCGGCGAGCCGACCTCGGAGGGGGCGGTGGCGCGTTCTGCGCCTACGTCGACGGCGAGTGCGTGGTCGACCTGTGGGCCGGCCGGGCCGCTCCGGGCCGTACCTGGGAGGAGGACACCCGGGCGGTGGTGATGTCGTCGACCAAGGGCTTGACGACCCTCTGCGCCCACCTGCTGGAGGACCGGGGCCAGCTCGACCTCGATGCGCCGGTCGTGCGCTACTGGCCCGAGTTCGGCTGCCTCGGCAAGGAGGTCACCACCGTCCGGCAGTTGCTGAGCCACCAGTCGGGTGCCATCGGCCTGCCCGGGTCCGACGAGCTGCTGTCGTGGGACGGCGGCGGCTGGGGCGACACGGTGGCCATCGCGGCCGGGGTGGCGGCGGGGGCGCCCGCATGGGAGCCGGGAACGCGCCACGGCTACCACGGGGTGACGTTCGGGTGGCTGGTCGGCGAGCTGGTGCGACGGATCAGCGGGACGAGCCTCGGGACGTTCTTCGACGCCGAGGTGGCCCGGCCACTCGGTGTCGCGTGCTCCATCGGGACGCCGGTCTCCGAGCAAGGGTCGGTGGCCACGGTCGTGGAGTTCCCCGTCAAGGCGGGGAAGGACAGTGCGCTCCGAACGATCGACCCCGACTCCAAGTCCGGGCGCTCGGTGCTCGCCGGAGCGCACGGGAACCTCTTCGCCGACGAGGAGGGCCGGCCCCGCTTCGCCGAATTCATGAACACACCGGCGGTGCTGGAGGCCGAGATCGGCGCGCTCGGCGCCACGGCCACCGCCCGGGCGCTGGCCCGGGTCTACGCGGCCCTGGCGACGGGTGAGGAGCTGGTCTCGCGTGCCTCGGTCGAGCGCTTCCGGGCGGAGCAGGTCTGCGGCCGCGACGCCGTCATGGCGGTGCCCACGCGGTGGGCCGTCGGCTACTCGCTCGAGCCGCCCGCGCTCGCCCCCGGGATCCCACCGATGCACGGCCCCAACGAAGGGGCGTTCGGGCACATGGGAGCCGGCGGGCAGATCGGCTTTGCCGATCCGCTCACCCGCGTCTCGTGCGGCTTCGTGCGCAACCACCTGGAGAACCAGGCGCTCCCGCTCATGGGCGCCTGCCTGGTGGACGTGCTGTACTCGTGCCTGGACAAAGGGGGCGAGGGTGTACGCAGCTGAGCACGCGGCAGAGCATCCGGACCAACCGGCGATCATCATGGCGCCCTCGGGCCTGACCTTGACGTTCGCCGAATACGAGGCCTCGGCGAACCAGGTGGCCCATGTGCTGCGTGAGACGGGTCTGCGCCGTCAGGACCACATGGCGATCTTCATGGAGAACCACCCCGCCATGCTCCTCACCGAGGCGGGAGCCGAACGCACCGGGCTCTACTTCACCCCGGTCAACTCGTACCTGTCGGCCGAGGAGGTCGCCTACGTCGTCAACGACTCGCAGTCCCGCGTCGTCGTCACGTCGTCGGCGAAGGCGGAGGTGGCGGAGCAGCTGCCGGCACTGTGCCCCGCCGTCGACCGATGGATCGTGGTGGGCAGCGGCGGCAGCCCCGGTGGGCCGTTCGAGTCCTGGGACGAGGTCGTGGGGGGGCAGCCCACCGGCCCCGTTGTCGACGAGCAGCTCGGCGCGCCGATGATGTACTCGTCGGGAACGACCGGACGGCCGAAGGGCATCCTGCGCCCGATGTACGACATCCACCCCTCCGAGACGAGCATCGCCGTCCTCGGCATCGCGACGCTGTGGAACCTGCGCGAGAACATGGTGTACCTGTCGCCGGCACCGCTGTACCACACGGCCCCACAGGTGAGCGTCGCCATCGCGCTGCGCATGAAATCGACGGCCGTCGTCATGGAGCACTTCGACCCCGCCCTCTACCTCGATCTGGTCGCACGGTACCGGGTGACGCACTCGCAGGTCGTACCGACGATGTTCTCCCGCATGCTGAAGCTGCCCCCCGAGGTGCGGGGGGCGGCCGACGTGTCTTCGCTCGAGGTGGTGATCCACGCGGCGGCACCGTGCCCGGTGCCCGTCAAGCAGCAGATGATCGAATGGTTCGGGCCGATCCTGCTCGAGTACTACGCCGCCACGGAGGGCAACGGCTGCACGTTCATCACTTCCGAGGACTGGCTCGCGCACCCCGGCAGCGTCGGCCGGGCCGTCCTGAGCGACATTCACATCCTCGACGACGACGGGAACGAGTGCCCGACCGGCACGTCCGGGACCGTCTGGTTCGCCGGCGCCACCGACTTCGAGTACTTCGGTGACCCGGAGAAGACGGCGAGCTCGCGCCGAGACGGCGGCAAGACCAGCACGGTCGGTGACGTCGGGTACTTGGACGAGGACGGCTACCTGTTCCTCACCGACCGCAAGGCTCACATGATCATCTCGGGCGGGGTGAACATCTACCCCCAGGAGACGGAGAACCTCCTCGTGACACACCCCAAGGTGCTCGATGCGGCCGTCATCGGCGTCCCCAACGAGGACCTCGGGGAGGAGGTCAAGGCCGTCGTCCAGCCCGTCGACGGCGTGGTGGGCGACGACACGCTCGAGCGCGAGCTGATCGCGTTCTGCCGGGAGCACCTGGCCCACTTCAAGTGCCCGCGCAGTGTCGATTTCGTCGACGAGCTGCCCCGCCTGCCCACCGGAAAGCTCTACAAGGGCGTCCTCCGGGAGCGGTATTGGGCCGACCACGCCACCCGCATCGTGTGAGTGGGATTGGCGCCGTGGCGCTGCCCGACGACCTGGTCTCATGGATCGCGGCCGTAGGTGATGGGCGCTTGACTGCGGCCGAGCGAAGGCCGGGCGGTGCACGCAAGGAGGCCTGGTACGTCGACCTCGAACGGCCCGACGGCACCGTCGTGCACCTCTTCCTCCGCTACGACCGCTCCGACCCCGCTCTCACCAAGGACCCCTGGACGCTCCATCGGGAAGCCACCGTCTACGTAGCCCTGCAGAACAGTCCGGTGCCCGTGCCCCGCGTCCTCGGGGTGCACCCGGTGCGCCAGGCCATGCTGTCGGAGCGGGTCGCCGGCGAGAACTGGTTCTCCCGCATCGCCGACCCCGTCGAGCAGGAGGAGACGGCGCGCGACTTCATGGTCAAGCTGGCGGCGCTGCATGCCCTCGATGCGGGCTCGCTGGACCTGCCCGCCTTCCCCCCGGTGAAGACCGTCACCGACGCCGTCCACGCCGAGCTCGACGAGTGGGAGCGTGTCCTCGGCGAGCGGGGTGGGACCGTGGATCCCGCGCTCGCCTTCTCGTTGCGATGGTTGCGCCGGAACGTCCCCGACTACGCCGGCCCACCCGTCCTCGTGCAGGGCGACACGGGGCCGGGCAACTTCATGTACACGGGCGGGCGGGTCACGGCCGTGGTCGACTGGGAGTTGGCGCATCTCGGCGACCCCATGGACGACATCGCCTGGCTCTCGCTGCGGGCGACCCAAGAGCCCTTCACCGACTTCCCGGCGCGCCTGCGCGAGTACGAGGTGCTCTCGGGGAACGCGATCGACGAGGGGCGGGTGCACTACTACCAGGTGATGGCCGAGACCAAGCTCCAGGTGATGGGTCACCGGCCGGATGCCGCCGGAACCGGTGGAGGCGGGAACCGCTCGGCGGCCACATACGACGTCGGGAACGGCTTCATCTATCAGATGCTGCACCGACGGCTGTGGCTCGAGGCGCTCGCCGCCGCAACGGGATCGGAATTGACGCCGGCCGAGGAGCCGCGGGGCCGGGACCGGCGCGACCACGACTGGATGTACGACGCCGTGCTCTCCCAGCTGCGGGACGTGATCGTGCCGCGCACGTCCGACCCCCTGGCTGCGGCTCGTGACAAGGGGATCGCCCGCATCATCAAGTACCTGGCGCAAGTCGACGTGTACGGCGCCTCCTACGAGGTTCATGAGCTCGACGACCTCGAAGCGCTGCTCGGACACCGCTCCGAATCGATCGCGGCCGGTCGGGCGGCGGCGGCGGACGCGGTAAGTGCCGGCGCCGTGAGCGACGAGGACTATCTTCGCCTGCTGTGGCATCGGGTGGCCCGCGAGACGGAGCTGGCCCGGCCCTCCATGGGGGCCTTGGCCGACCGGCACTGGCCGGAACTGAGGTGAGGTCGTGAGCGAGCTGTTCGGTGTCGATCTCGATCGCCGGCGGGCCGAGCGCACCTACCGCGACTTCCGCCCCGAGGACGACGACTTCCACGACGAGGAGATGACGGACCGCTGGTGGGAGACCGAGACCAATTGGTTCTCGTGGAACGTCCCCGAGCGCAATCTCGGCGGTTGGACCTATTGCCAGGCCCGCCCCAACGCCGGGCTCTGCAACGGCGGGGCCTGGGTGTGGGACGAGAGCGCGGCTTACCCGTGGGAGTTGCTCTATCGGGCCGACTACACGGGCCTGCAGTTGCCGCCTCGTTCGGAACGCGACATGCGCGACTTCGAGTGGCCCAACGGTGTGCACGTGCGCGTGCTGGAGCCGCTGCGGCGTTATGCGGTGTCGTATTCGGATCCGGGCGGACTCGAGCTGGACCTCGAGTTCGAGGCGATCATGGCACCCAACCCGCATCCGACGGGCGTGATTCCTTTCATAAAGGGATTCCACTTCGACCAGGCCGGCCATGTCACCGGGAGAATGGTCGTGGGAGACGAGGCAATTCCCATCGACTGCTATTCGGTGCGGGACCGATCGTGGGGGCCACGGCCGCAGGGTCGACCCAAACGTCAGACCGGCGCTGCCCCGTCACAGGCCGGCAACTTCGGAGGGGTCGGTTACTCCTTCTGTGCGGCGGGTCCCGGTGAGGCTTGGCTGGTCTACGCGGTCCCGGGACCTGAGGGGGACCCCGTCACGTGCGGGTTCTTGCTCCGCGGCGGCGAGTACGGGCACATCCTCGCCGGCGAACGCCACCTCACCTTCGAAGCGACGACGGGATGGCCGCTGACCTTTGAGGTCGAGGCGGTGGACGAGTTCGATCGCCGGCTGTCTGTCCACGGTGAGGCGGTCAGCCGGCATTGGCGGGGACATGGCGGGGACTCGCTCGTCCACTGGCGCTGGGACGACGGGGTGGAAGGCTGGGGCGAGGACCAGAGCTACTTCAGCCGGACCCAGTGGGAGGCCAACCGAGGGCGGGTCCAGAGCGGGGGCGGCTAACAACGACGTACGCGTCTCCGCCACGGAGCGACCGTTCCTCCCTGATGGCAGACACCCCCAGCTCGACCATCGTCCACGCCGAGCCGGTGCCCCTCGCGGCATCGGCGCTGGCCGGGCTCTCGACCGAGGAGCTGATGCAGTCGGCCGCCGAGACCGCACACCGGGTGGGCGCCCTCCTCGGCCGCTTCGTCGAACTGGTGGGTGAGCTGGACCGACGCCAGGGCTGGCGGGACGAGGGAGCGACCTCGCTCGAAGCCTGGATCGTCGAGCGGTGCGGGGTCTCGGTCCCCACTGCCCGCGCCTGGGCGCACGTGGCCGGGCGACTCTTCGACCTGCCCCAGCTGGCCACAGCACTGAGCGCCGGCGAGATCTCCTTCGACAAAGTGCGCGCCGTCGTCGACGTGGCGACGCCAGAGACCGACCAGGTGTTGCGCGAGCGGGCCTCCGAATGCTCGGTGCGCCAGCTCGCTGAGTTGGCACGGTCGACCAAGGGGCGGAGCGCTGAGCAGGCGGCGGCCGAGGACGATCGCCGCTCCCTCCGCTTCAACGGGACGTTCCGTACTCTGAGCGTCCAGCTGCCGCCCGAGTCCTACGCCGAGGCCAAGGCGTGCCTGGAGGCAAGGGCCCGGCGCATGCCGTCCGACGGCGAGACGCCATGGGACCAGCGCCTCTGCGACAGCTTCTTGGAGCTGCTGCGCACGGCAGGCTCCACCGGCTCGAGCCAGTACTTCGTGGTGGCCCACGTGCCTTTGGAGTCGCTCTTGGACGACGAGTCCTCCTTGTCCGGCGAGCTCGAGGGAGGTGGGTTCATCTGCACGGCGACGCTACGGCGTCTCGCGTGCGACTCCACGCTGGCTATCGCCGTCGATGACGATGTCGGCCACACCATGTACGAAGGCCGGGCCCGTCGTCTCCCGAGCGACGCCCAACGCCGCGAGGTCAAACGGCGGGACCGCGCCTGCCGCTTCCCGGGATGTACGAATGTGACGTTCACCAACGTTCACCACGTCAAACCCTGGAAGCCGGACGGACGCACCGACCTCGACAACCTGGCTCTCCTTTGCGAGCACCACCACCGACGCGTGCACTCCAAGGAATGGACGATGTCGGGCGACGCCAATGGGGAACTCACCTTCGTCGGTCCGACCGGCCGGCCCATGACGTCGCGCCCGTGGCCGGTGTGGACCGCCGCGACCGGTCCGACGGGCGGCCGGCAGCAGGCTTAGCAGAGCTGCATCGGCAGGGTCCGGAAGCCACGCAGCGCCTGGACGGGCTTGTAACGGAGCTCTTCGCGGGACACCGCCAGACGCATGTCGGGGAACCGCCGCACCAGTTCGCCGATGGCGATCTGTCCCTCCAGACGTGCCAGCTGGTTGCCCAGGCAGAAGTGCTTGCCGAATGCGAACGTCAGGTGCCGGTTCGGATCACGGCCGAGATCGAGGTCGTCAGGCCGATCGAAGACTGACTCGTCACGGTTGGCCGAGATGATCATGCCCAACACCTTGCTGCCCTTGGGCATCGTCGTGCCGTCGATCTCGACGTCATCGAGCAGGGTCCGAGCCGCGCCACAGGGGACGGGCGTTGTGTAGCGGAGCAGCTCCTCGACTGCCGTCGGCAACAAGGCCGGCTCGGTCCGTAGCCGCTCTGCCTGCTCGGGGTGCTCGACCAGTGCCACTGCGGAACTGCCGATCAAGTTGGCCGTCGTGTCGTGTCCGGCCAACATGAGGAGGAAGATCATCGCGATGACCTCGTCGGAGCTCAGTGAGTCGCCATCCTCGCTCGCCTCCAACAGGGCGGAGATCAGTCCGTCATCGGGTTCGGCGCGGCGCTGCTCGGCCAACCGCTCAAGGACCGCATAGAGCTTGCGCGCCGTGGGGACGGCCCTCATTGCGTCGGCGCCCGAGCCGCTACCCAGGCGCACCACGAAACGCTCGACGAGCACGTGGAACTGGTCGCGGTCCTCATCGCCGACGCCGAGCATCGCCGAAATGACCGTGAGGGGCAGCGGGACGGCAAAGTCACTGACGAGGTCGACGGTCTCGTTCCCCCGTTGCTCCACCTCGTCCAACAACTCGGTCACGATACGTTCGATCTCGCCGGTCATCTCCAGGACCCTGCGTGGCGTGAACGCCTTGTTCACCAACCGCCGAAGCCGCGCGTGGTCAGGGTCGTCCTTGTAGACCATGCTGCTCATCAGCAGCCGAAACATGCGAGGCAGATGGCGGATCAAGTAGCTCGAGCCCTGGCTCGCTGGGTCGCTCGAGAACCGAACGTCGTTGTGGAGCAGCATGACGTGTTCGTGACGCGTCAGCATGTAGCCCGCGCCACCAAGAAGCTGTTTCGAGTAGGCGCGGGATACCGGCTCAGAGCGGCGCAGTGCCGCATAGCGCGGGTAGGGGTTGGAGAACATGACGGGGTCGCCAAGGTCCGTCGTCTCGAGCTTTCCTGCCGCTGCAGTGTCGGTCACCACATCCCCCGTCGCTCACTCCACGAGGGATTCCAGGCGCCTCGTAGCCAATTCAGGATACCGAATTTGTCGACGGCGAGCATGCTTCCCGTGCCGGACGGTCTCGTCCACCGCCTGCGCCCGGGAGCTCAGGTGGTCGAGAGCACCTTGCGCGAGTAGTACCAGACGGCGAACGCGCTCAGTACCACGGCGAAGACGGCGAGCGCACCGATCTCGGGCAGCGTGTCGGTGAATGTTGCGTGATCGGAGATCAGCTTGATGAAGGCATCCATGGCCCACGCTTGGGGGACGATGTGACCGACGTTCTTGACCGTGGTGCTGACGGTGTCGAGCTGGTAGACGCAACCGCCGAGCATGCCGGCGATGATGGCGACGATCACGGCCGTCGCGATGGCCTGTTCCTGAGAGCGTGCCCAGGTGCCGATGATCACAGCCAGGGCGGCGACGCTGATGCCGAGCAGAGCGACGACGAGGAACACGCTGAATGGGTTGCCCCAGTGCACGTTGAAGAGCACGATGCCGACGAAGACCAGGCCGATCGCCATTGCAATCGCGGTGACCATCATGCTCGCCATCTGCCCGAACACGATGTCCCGCTTGTGCACCGGCGCAGCCGAGATGCGTTGGAGAACACCAAGCCGCCGCGTCTCGACCATGCCGGCCGAGAGAACAAGCACCGCGATCCCCATGAACAGGACGAGGTTGGCCGGCGCGACGTACCAGAAGGGACTGAGCGGTGCCTCGGTCTGCGTCACCCTCAACGTCGCGTCCGTGAACTTGGTGTTCGATCCCTCCGCGGCCATCAGGTCCATCAGGGCGACCACGTCCGTCCGGGCCTGCACGGCATCGGTCGTCGCCGATTCGATCATGAAGTCAGCCTGAATGTGGTTGCCGTGAGACGGCAGCTGCACGATCCCAGCGACGACGCGGCCTCGCAAGATGTCGTCAGTGAGATCCGTCCGGTTGCTCTCTACGCGGACCTTGATCCCGTCGGTGGTCTGGGCCAGGTGCAACAGGCGGGGCGAGGGATGCAGGAGCCCGATGGGCTCCTTGGGGCTTCCCTCGAGGAGACCGGTGATGAGGATGATGACGACGGGCACGAGCGTGCCGATGATGAGCAGTCGCCGGTCGCCCATGGCCCGGCGCAGGTTGACCCAGATCACCGCGATCACGGCTCCACCATCCTCCGCACCCGGGTCATGGCAAGCCCGCCCGCCACCAGGGCGATCACGAGCAGTACGAGGAATGGCCCGATGATGCTGGTCGCCGGCTCACGGAGCTGATCGAGACGGCCGAACCCGACCAGGGCCCACCCGTTCGGCGTGCCCAAGGCGAGGACCTGAAAGACGTCGGGGAGCGAACCCGACGGGAGCAGGTTGCCGCCGAGCAGGGCGAGGAACAGGCCGACCAGCAACGTGATGCCGAATGCCTGCTGCTCGGTCTTGGCCAACGACGTGAGGAACACGCCGATCCCGCACATCGCCACCGTCGCGCCAACGCACATCAGGAGGACGCCCAGGGGATCTCCCCAGTCCGCGCCAAAGGCGAACGTGGTCACGGCCCAGATCACGAAGATGGTGGCCAGACCCGTCACGAAGATGGCGAGCAGCTTGCCCAGGACGATCTGGGTCGGCCGGACCGGTGCGGCCGTGATCCTCGAAAGGGTGCCTGCGGCTCGCTCCATGAGCAGCGAGCGCATGCCGAGCCCGCTCCCGATGAACAGGAAGACGACTGCGATGTTCGACGCAAAGAAGTTGAGATTGACCTTGCCTCCGTGGCCCACGTTCTGGGTCTTGATCGTGACGGTCGCCGGGTCGATCGTGGCACCGGGTGCCACCTTGCCCGCATAGAGGACACTCGAGATCCCGGCGGCGACGGACTCGGCGTATTCGTGCCCGAGCTGCGAGGTGCCCTTCGTCACCACGTCATAACCCGGTGTGTGCGTCGCGCCCGGGTCGACGATGGGAATCAGCAGGCTGGACAGCTGGAGGTGTCCGGGCAGCACCGCCACCCCACTGTCGAGGTTCCCGTCTGCAACGGCGTTCTTCACGGCCTGCTCGCTCGGCATGGAGACGACGGAGACGCCGGGTGGAAGCTGGCTGGCCTGCACAGCGGCGGCGACGAGCTGCTGCGAGGCACCTGACACGCCGACGCGCACCGCCACGGTTGCGCTGCCTCCCGCAAACGAGAACCCAAGGACCGCTGCCATGAGGAGCGGCGCTGCGAGGCAGCCGATGACGACGGAACGATCACGTAGGCGACGCCGGAGCTCGTTCAGCGCGATGACCCGGATCAATCGCGCAGTTCTTTCCCCGTGAGGCTCAAGAAGACATCCTCGAGGTTGGGGGTCCGCACCTCGACCCCGATGAGGTCGATGCCATGTCGTGCAGCGACGGCCACCACGGCCGGCAGCACGGCGGGCCCATGGTCCGTGGTCAGCTCGAGATTCCCGTCGACCTCGTGTACGTCGTGAATGTTGTCGAGCTCACCGCAGGCCAATGCCAGCGCGTCCAGGTCGGCCGGGTCGCATGCGAGATGTACCTTGTCCCGTCCGCCATGGGCATCGATCAGGGAGTCCGCCGTACCCTCTGCGATGAGGTGGCCGTCATCGATGATGCCTATTCGATCGCACAGTTTGGCCGCCTCCTCCATGTAGTGCGTCGTGTAGAGCACCGCGATGCCAAGTCGCCCGACCGTCTCGAGGATGGCGTTTCGGCTCTGCGGGTCCACTCCGACCGTCGGCTCGTCGAGAACCAGGAGCTTGGGCCGGTGCAGCAGCCCGGCCGCCATGTTGGCCCGTCGCTTCATGCCCCCGGAGTAGGTGCCGATGCGGTCCTTTCCTCGGTCGGCCAAACCAACCAGCTCCAAGGTCTCACCGATGCGGGACTGGAGCTCCTTCCCCGCCAACCCGTAGAGCTGTCCGAAGAAGGTCAGGTTCTCCACTGCCGAGAGGTCTGGGTACAGGGCGAGGTCCTGCGGGACGTAGCCGATGGCCGCCTTGGCCTCGAGTGTGCCGCCCTCGAAGCCGTCCACGGTGATCTCGCCTTCGTCGCGGATGGTGAGCCCACACAGCATGGAGATGGTGGTGGTCTTCCCGGCGCCGTTGGGGCCGAGAAGGCCGTAGCACTCACGCTCGGAGATGGAGAAGGACACCCCGTCGACTGCGAGGCGCTCGCCGTAGCGTTTGCGCAAGCCCTCACACCGCAGCATGGCGGAGGACCCCAGAGCCGTGGCTCCCGCGCCGGTGCCGCCGACCGCCCTTTGCATCTCACCCTCCCCAAGGGAAAAAAGGAGCCTCTTTTGGCAACTTATCAGGCCGAGGGAGCCGTCACCCTGCGGTCACCGGCGCGGCTGCGGCGGGGAGGCGACGCATCGTCGAGGGACGGACGTGACTGACAAGAGGACCGGCGGGCGGTCAGGTGGCGATCGGTGCCGGGGGCCCCAGGTAGTTCCCCTGGGCGAAGTCCACACCCTCGGCCTGCAGCAGCCGCAACGTCTCCTCGTCCTCGATCCCCTCAGCGATCGTCTGCAGGTCGAATCCCCGGGCCAGGCTGACGATGGCGCGGACGACGTGGAGGTTCGAAGGATTGGAGGCGAGGTCGCGCACGAAGTCGAGGTCGATCTTGAGATAGGTGATGGGCAACCGCTTCAGATAGGTGAAGCTCCCGAACCCCGTGCCGAAGTCGTCGAGAGCGATCCCGCAGCCGAGGTTGGCCAGGCCGCGCGCGAGGTTCTCCCCAGCCGCCGCGTCCCGCATGAGGGCGGTCTCGGTGATTTCGAAGACGACGAGCCCCGGGTCGGCACCCGCCTCGCGGAGCTGCCGCTCGATGTAGGGGAGGAGGTCCGATGCCCCCATCGACGCCGCCGACAGGTTGACGTCGACCCGCTGGGCCCCCTCGGCCGCACGCCGCACCGACCGGGCGATCACCCATCGATCGATCTCGGCGATCAGGCCGAAGCGCTCCGCCACCGGGAGGAACGAACCGGGCAGGATGACCTCGCCGTCACGCCCCACCATCCGGAGCAACAGCTCCTCGCTCGGCGCTCCCCCTCCCAGCGGCACGATCGGCTGGGCGTAGAGGACGAGGCGGTCCTCGTCGATCGCCTCGCGGATCCGGCCCACCCAGCTGAGGGTGGCCAGCTCGCGCTGCGCGGCGTCCCGCTCCTTCTTCTCCTCCGTGGTGTCGCGGAAGACGACTACGACCCCGTGGACCGTCGGCCCGCTCCGCAGGGGAGCCGACGAGTAGGCAACAGGGAGGATGGAGCCGTCCTGCCGGGTGTACGCGTCATCGAGGATCTGCACGGTGCGGCCATCGGCGAGTCCCTGCAGCATCGGGCATTCCTCTGCGGGATGAGGCGTCCCATCGGCGTGCTGGAAATGCACCCTCTCGTGCATCCTCGTGCCGAGCAACTCTTCCTCGGTCCAGCCCAGCATCTTGCATGCAGCCGGATTGACATAGGTGACGAGCCCGTCGCCGTCGACGGCACAGATGCCCTCCGCGACGTTGTCCATGACGACGGTGCGAAACTCGTCTTCCTCCTTGCGCTCCGTGATGTCGAAAGCGACGTTGCCGACGCCGATGATCTCGCCGTCGACCCAGACCGGGAAGTAGTTCGAGAGCCAGTAGCGCATGCGGTGCGGGTCGAACACGTCTCGGCCCGTGATATCGACGTTCCGGATCGTCTCCCCGTTCAGGGCCCGCCGGTAGTAGGTCTCGACGCCTGCCCAGAGCTCCGGCGTCACCTCGGCGATGGTACGGCCCAAGATCTCTTCCTCGCCGAGGCCGTGGAGCTCGACGAGCATCTGGTTGATGCGGACGATCCTGAAGTCGCGGTCGACCAGCTTCAGGCCGATCGGCGCCGCCTGATCGATGCTCGTGAGGAGCGTCGCGGTTTCGGAGGCCTCCCGCTCGGAGCGGCGCAGAGCCAGCTCCATCTGCTTCTGGTCCTCGATGTCGACCGCGATGCCCATCCAGGCCGAGATGGCCCCGTCGGGGGACCGCATGGGCACCGATCGCGAAGAGTGCCACCGGTACTGGCCGTCGAAGCGACGGATGCGGTGCTCGACCGCGTACTCGGTCTCCGTCCAGAACGCGTCCATCCACTTGTGCGCGACGCGTGCGAGGTCGTCGGGATGCACCGTCGCCACCCATTGCTCGGTGGTCTGCTGGTCGTCGCCACTGCCGGTGTACGCCCGGCCTCTCGCGTTGAAGTAGGTCATTTCCCCCGTCGGAGCGGAGATCCAGGCGACGTGGGGGATCGATTCGGCGATCTGCTTGCAGGTCTCAGGGGACAGGGCGTCGGGCATCCGGGTGGCGTCGGTCGTCGCAGTGGGCGCCGGCGGAGGCGCCTCTGCGCCTGCAACAAGGGTGTGCAAAAGGGCCACGTCTTGCATCTTTTCGGCGTACCTAGGGGGTACCAATAGGGACCTTCGTCACTTTGGGCCCCCATAGGCACTGGTGCCACCGCTCTGCAACCACTCTGCCCTTCCTTGTTTATAAAGCCGGGCGGCCGCCTGCCTGGAGACCTCCAGCCGGCCCGCCACCTCCGCCAACGACAGACGGTCCTCGTCGACGAGCGGGCGGACGACGCCGGCACGCATGGACGCGGAGGACCGCTCCCACTCGTGGAAGGCCGCCGTCGACCGGAGGCGGGCCTCGCGACCGACGAGCGTGTCGACGACGACCGCCACCGACTCGCCCTCGCTGCGGGCCTTGCGACTCACCTCCAACGCGGCGATCGACAGAGCGATGGCGTCACACGCCTCCCGCCCTGCATCCGCCACACGGTCGATCGCCGCTACGAGCCAATCCTCGGCCACCGCATCACCCACCACGCATCCGTCCCGACGCGTGACATCTTAGAGAACCAGTCAGCAGATCGTTTGCATCCTCGTCACAGAAACCCAAGCGTCGCGTGACAATGGTTGTTGCGTGTTGCCGCTCCCGGCGCTACGCCCCTGCCACGACCCACGGATAGGACGCCTGGGCCACCGCGAGGATCTCCGCGCGGTCGTCGGCGAGGAGGAAGCCGGCGGCGACCGTGGCGTCGAGCGAGGCCGTGAAGCGATCGAGGTACTCGGCCTCGCCCCCCGGGTACAACGCGGACAGGGTGGCGCTGTCAAAGGGCTCGGTGCGCCCGAACAACATGGCGAAGGACTCGCCGCCCTGGCCGAGGCCCGACAGCACGGCGACCGGCACGTCCACCCAGGGGGTCCGGATGCCACCGCGCGCCAGGCCGTGCTCGTCCAGGCGGAACGCCGTCCCGGCCGCGTCGACCTCGAGCCGGGCCGCCGGCGGGGGCGGCTCGCCGCCGGCCGCCCATCGCGCCAGGTGGGCCAGCGCGGCCTGGGCGACATAGTGCTGCTGGGGGCCGGCATTGATCGGCGAGTCGGTGGTCCCCATGATCAGGTCGCGGGTGGGCCGCAGCAGCTCGGCCAGGCGCGCCGGGCTCAGCGTGCCGTCGTCGTGGCGGCCGGCGCTGATCGTGTACGTGTCGGCGTGCGCCGCACCCGCCATCTCCCACACCCGGACGTGCTCGTGGTCGGGCTGCCCGGCGAGCCCACCCCCGAGGAGGATGACGTCCGTCTCGCTCTGCAGCACCAGCACCGGCACCCGCGCGTCCTCACGGATGCGCTCCCCCCTCGACGAGATGGCGCGGCGGGTCTCCTCCATTCCCACGCCGCGCGCCGCGGGGATGAACACGCCGTCGATAGAGACGCCGGCACCCGGCCGCCCGTGGACGAAGAAGGCGTCGAACAGCCGCGCGTGGGGATCGACGGCGTTGATGTAGGTCACCAGGCAGGCGGCGGACTGCGACTCGCCCGCTGCGATCAGCCGATCGGGCACAAGGCCGCCGAGCGGGTTCTCATCACCTGGCGCCCGCAGCAGGGAAGCGACCTGGCCGAAGATGTCGAAGGACCACGCGTCACCCGGGTGATCGAGCTCACCGTAGCGCTCGGGCGCCAGGAGCTTGAGGTGGATGCTCTCGACGAAGCCCCCGCCGTCGATGCCCACCTTCTGCGCCGAAACGCCGACCCAGGCATGGCCACGGGCGGCGAGGTGGCGGTGGAAGAACCCCCAGTCGGGCGCGGCGTCGACACCCCCCGACACGTTGTGCCACTCCACCACGGCCGTGCCGCTGAAGCGATCCGGATCGGCCGGCCGCCGCACGACGAAGCGTGTCCGGAACGGGGCCTCGGGACCAGGCGCGACGTCCCACCGTCCGTCGGCGCCGCGCTCGCCCTGCGGCTCGTACGACACGGCCGTCCCCTCGACGCTGAACTCGGTCTCCGTGTAGCCGAGCGTCGCGAGGTCGTAGTCCCGCATGACGTCCGGCGCGGTGCCCGGCATCTCCTTGAACGTTGCCTGTCCCACCGTCGTCCCTCCCGGTCGGGGCGCCGTGCCCGACTCGATCTGTCTGCCCTAATTGGGATACTCTTTCCCCGAAGGCCCTCGTCGGGGACGGCGCAGAGAAACGAGGATACGACGTGACCGAGGCTTGGATCATCGACGCTTGCCGGACCCCACGGGGAATCGGCAAGGTCGGCAAGGGTGCGCTCGCCCAACTGCACCCGCAGGTGCTCGGGGCGACCGTGCTGCGCGCCCTGGCCGACCGCAACGGACTCGACACCACGGACGTCGACGACATCGTCTGGGGCACGTCCATGCAAGTGGGCTCCCAGGGCGGCGACCTCGGCCGCATGGCCGCCCTCGATGCGGGCTACGCCGTCACCGCCAGCGGCGTCACGCTGGACCGCTTCTGCGGTTCGGGCATCTCCTCGGTGAACTTCGCGGCTGCCTCCATCCTGGCGGGCATGGAGGACGTGGTCATAGCGGGTGGGACCGAGATGATGTCCTCCTACGCCGCCAACGCGTCGAAGGCGCGCTCGCCCTTCCTCGACAGTGGGAACGACCACCTGCGGGCCATCCACCCCCAGACCAATCAGGGCGTCGCGGCCGACGCCATTGCCACGCTGGAGAAGATCGACCGACGCGCCGTCGACGAGCTGGCCGCGGAGTCACAGCGCCGGGCCGAGATCGCCATAAAGGAGGGCCGTTTCGACAGGTCGCTCATCCCCGTCCACCACCTGGACGGATCGGTCGCGCTGGACCGGGAGGAGTACCCGCGCCCGGGGACGACCGCCGACTCGCTGGCCTCCCTCCCGTCCTCGTTCGCGGCGCTGGCCGACCTCCCCCTCGACGAGCAGGGGACGACATACCGCTCACTCGTCCTGCAGAAGTTCCCCGGCCTCGAGATCGACCACGTCCACCACGCGGGCAACTCATCGGGCGTCGTCGACGGCGCGGCGGCGCTGCTCATGACCAGCCCCGGCTACGCCACGGCGCACGGGATGAAGCCCCGGGCGAGGATCGTGGCCACGGCGAACATCGGCGACGACCCGACGCTCATGCTCAATGCCCCGGTCCCCGCGACCAGGAAGGTCCTCGCCAAGGCGGGCATGTCGCTCGGGGACATCGACCTGTTCGAGGTGAACGAGGCGTTTGCCGTCGTACCCGAGAAGTTCATCCGCGACCTCGACATCGACCGCGAGAGGATCAACGTCAACGGCGGTGCCATCGCCCTGGGACACCCCATCGGTGCCACCGGCTCGCTCCTGGTCGGAACGGCGCTGGACGAGCTCGAGCGCCGGGACGAGCAGGTCGCGCTGATCACCATGTGCGCCGGTGGTGGCATGGCGCCGGCGGTGATCATCGAGCGGGTCTAGGCCGGCAGTCCGTTGGACACGCTGGGGTCCGACGACTACGACGAATTCGGGCTCCTCCACGAGAACGCCGCCGAGTGGAACATCCCCTTCGCTGACCCGCCCGCCGTCTTCCGCGGCGCACTCGCCCTGCCCTCGGGCCAGACGCTGTCCTACGTGCGGTGGGGCGAGGGCGACCCCGAGCTCGTCTTACTCCATGGCGGCGCGCAGAATGCCCACACCTGGGACACGCTGATCCTGGCGCTCGGCTGCCGGGCGGTCGCGATCGACCTGCCCGGGCACGGGCACTCGGACCGGCGCCAGGATCGGAACTACGGGCCCTGGCAGAACGCCGAGGCGGTGGCCGCGGTGATGGAATCGGTGGCGCCCGCCGCCCGGTGCGTCGTCGGCATGTCTCTCGGCGGGGCCACGACGATCCGCCTGGCCGCCCAGCGTCCGGATCTGTGCCGCCGGGCGGTGCTGGTCGACGTCACGCCGCAGATCAACGACCCGTCCAGGCAGCTGACCACCGCCGAGCGTGGCACCGTCTCGCTGATCGCCGGACCGCCCGTCTACGACAGCTTCGAGGAGATGGCGGACGCCGCGATCGCACTCAGCCCGTACCGGGCTGCCTCCGGTGTGCGCCGCGGAGTGCGCCACAACGCCCGCCGCATGGACGACGGCCGATGGACGTGGCGCTACGACCTCTTCGGCCCTCCGCCGGGTGAGCAGACGTGGGTCGACTTCACCCCTCTGTGGGAGGACGTGAGCGCGATCACCGTCCCGGTCCTGTTCGTGCGCGGGGGCCTGTCGCCCTTCGTGCGGGACGAGGACATCGCCGAGATGCAGCGGAGACTGCCTTCGCTCGAGGTGGCGGTGGTCGAGGGCGCGGGCCACGCCGTCCAGAGCGACCGGCCACTCGTACTGGCCGAGCTCATCCGCGCCTTCGCCTGGTGACGGCCGCCGACGAACGGCGCGCCCGTGACGACCTCCGCGCGACGTGGCGTGGGGCCGGCGTGTACCCCGACCTCACGGTGGGCGAGGCGATCGTGGCCGGCGGCATGGCCCATGGCAAAGACCGCATCGTGTTCGCCCGGGTGGACGGGGACACCACGGCCGTGACGTTGGCCGAATTGGTCCAGCGGGCAGAGGCGTGCGCCCAACGGCTCGCCGGCGCCGGGGTGCGGCCCGGCGACACGGTGGTGGTGCACACACCGGCTGACCTGTCGGGCACGGAGGTTCTCGCGGCCGTCTGGTTGCTGGGCGCGGTGGCCGTGCCGATCGCCATGACCGCGAGCGCCGCCGAGGTGGCCCACGCACTGCGCCAGACGAGAGCGGTCTGCATCGTGGCCGCGCCGGAGTGGCGGGGACGCGACCTCATCACGCCCCTCGTCAGCGAGACCGTCCGCCGCGTGGTCGTCCTCGGTCGCGAGGCGGTCGACGGCGCCGTCGCCCTGAGCTCCATCGAGCCCGTTGCCGTACCAGGCCGGCACCGGCCGCACCCGTCGTCGGTCGCCTGCGTCCTCTACACCTCGGGCTCCACCGCCGAACCCAAGGGCGTGCAGCACAGCCACGAGACGCTGCTCTGTGGTCTCACCGCGGCGCCGGTCGACGCATCGAGCCGGATGCTCGGCACCTTTCCCGCCGGCCACGTGGCCGCCCTGCTCGGCCTGCTCCGACCGCTCACCGCGGGAGGGACGACGGTGGTCATGGATCGCTGGAGCGCCCGCGCCGCGGCCCTGCTCATCGAGGAGCACGGCATCACCGCCAGCGCGGGCACGCCGTTCTTCCTCTCCACATTGCTCGACGAGGCGGAGCGCTCGGGCCGGGACATCTCGACACTCGGCCGCTTCCTGTGTGGTGCGGCGGCGGTGCCGCCGGAACTGGTCGCCCGCAGCGAGGCGGCCGGCATCGTGACCTGGCGGACCTACGGGTCGACCGAGCACCCCGCCATCAGCTCGGGCGGCCCCGCCGACCCGCCCGACAAGCGGCGGCTCACCGACGGCCGAGTGACCCCGGGCAACGAGGTGCGCCTGCTCGACCAGAACGGCATCGACGTGGCGCTTGGCGAAGAGGGTGAGATCGTGGCCCGCGGCCCCAAGCAGTTCCTCGGCTACCAGGACCCGGCAGCCGACCTCGGCGCATTCCTCCATGCCACGTGGTTCCGCACCGGCGATCTGGCCCGCTTCGACGAGGATGGCTACCTGGTCGTCACCGATCGGCTCAAGGACATCATCATCCGGGGCGGGGAGAACATCTCGGCCCGCGAGGTCGAGGAGGTGCTCTCGCGCCATCCCGCGCTCGCCGAGGTGGCGGTCTGCGCGGCCCCCGACGAGGTGTGGGGCGAGCGGTCTGCGCGGTCGTCGTGCCACGGGCTGGCGCGACGGCACCGACGGCCCGGGAGCTCCAGGACGTGGCGTCGGCGGCCGGCCTGGCGCCGCACAAATGGCCCGAGAGGGTCGTGGTCGCCGAGGCGCTCCCCCGGACCGCGGCAGGCAAGGTGCGGAAGCGCGACCTCCGTGACCGCATTTGAGGTGCCGATCGGCAGGTGTCACCATCGGCCATGTTCCTGATGCGATACGCCATGCGGTCAATGACGGGTGAACCGGAGACGCGGGCTGCGCTCTATGCGGCAGCGATCGAGATGTGCGAGTGGGCCGAGAGCCGCGGTGCGGTGGCCGCGGTCTTCAGCCAGCACCATGGTGCGGACGACGGCTATCTCCCGTCGCCGATCCCTCTGGCGGCGGCCGTGGCCGCAAGGACGGGGGAGCTGTCCATCTCGGTGGCGGCGCTCCTGCTGGCTCTGTACGAGCCGGTCAAGCTCGCCGAGGATCTGGCCGTCGTCGATCTGATCGGCCGCGGCCGCGTCTCCTACGTGATCGGTATCGGGTACCGGGCCGAGGAGTTCGCCATGTTCGGCGTCGACCGAAGTCGCCGGGCGGCTCTCGTGGAGGACCGTATCGTCCTCTTGCAGCGCTTGTGGCGTGGCGAGACGGTCGACATCGACGGGCGCACCGTCCGGATCACGCCGCCCCCGTTCACACCGGGCGGGCCGGTGCTGGCGTACGGCGGGGGCAGCGAGGCGGCGGCACGCCGTGCGGGTCGGCTGGGTCTGATGTTCCTGGCCGAGACCCACGACTCTTCACTGGAGGAGGCGTACCGGGCCGAGGGAGGACCATCGGCACCCGGTTGCTTCTTCCCACCCACGGGCATCCCGCTCACCGTCTTCGTCGCCGACGATCCCGAACGGGCGTGGGCGGACATCGGGAAGTACCTGCTGCTGGACGCCGTGAGCTACGCCGGCTGGAACGTCGGTCGAAGCGGCACGGCGTCCCTCTCCCAGGCGTCGACGGTGACCGACCTGGCCGCCGAGAAGGGCGCCTACCAGATCGTGACGCCGGACGAGGCACGCGCACTGGTGCGAACCGGGTTCCCCCTCAACCTGCAGCCGCTGGCCGGCGGGCTGCCGCCGGACGTCGCCTGGCCGTACCTCGAAGCCGCCGCAGCCGCCCTCTCGTCCTAGCGGTACTGGGTCTCCTTCTTGTCCCGCGGCTTGGGCGGGGCCGGGGGGAAGTTGCCGATCGTCGTGTAGGACAGCCCGTTGTGGAGGGCGGTCGAACGCGGCATCTCCAGCGAGTCCCAGATCGCCCGCACGGTGCCCTGGATCGCCTTGGGGTTGCGCTGCGCGATCGACAGAGCGATCTCCCGCGCCCGCTCCCGCAACTGGTCACGGGCCACCACCTCGGTCACCAGGCCGATCCGTAGGGCGGTCTCCGCCGTGATGCGCTCCTCGTTGCCCATGAGCGCCCAGCGCAGGACCTCCCCCAGCGGCACGCCACGCTGCAACATGCCCATCGGCTCGAGGGCCGACACGATGCCCACGTTGGCGTGCGGGTCGAAGAAGACGGCGTCATCGGAGCAGATGATGATGTCCGCTTCGTTGATGAAGTACTGCCCGCCACCCGCGCACATCCCGTGGACGGCGGCGACCACCGGCTTCCACACCCGGTGGTGGGTCTTGGGTGCGAGCGTGAGGCCCGGATCGAAGCTGTTCCACACGTTCTCCTTCTCGAACCACCGATCGCCCACCTCCTTGATGTCGAGGCCCGTGCAGAAGGCCCGGTCCCCGTTGGCCTGCACGACGACGCAATGGACGTCGTCGGTGTCCCGCACGGTCTCCCAGGCCCACGTCATGTCGGCCGCCATGGCGTTGGTGAACGAGTTCAACTGGTCAGGCCGGTTGAGGGTGATCGTCGCCACGTTGTCGGCGATGTCGAACAAGATGGCTTCGCGTTCCACTGGTCGTCTTCCTCCTTGCGGCCCCGTACAAAATGGTACACTCTTTTCTGGACTGGCCACCCGGGCGGGTGCGGGCCACGTTTGGCACGGCCGCCCGAGTACGCGCCAGAGTAACGAGAACGGGACGAGGGACAGAGAGGATCACGCCGTGGAGATCAAGGGGAAGAAGGCGGTCATCGTCGGGCGGTGCGTCCGGCATGGCGAAGGCCTCCGCCGAGCTGCTGCGTCAGAAGGGCGCCGACATCGCCATCCTCGACCTGCCGACCTCGGCCGGGGCCGAGGTCGCCAAGGAGCTCGACGGCACCTTCCACGAGGTCGACATCCTCGACGAGAACCAGACGGAGTCGGCTCTGGCCGACGCCGTGTCCGCGCTGGGCGGGCTGCACATCGCGGTCAACACGGCGGGAGGTGGCACGGCCAAGCGGACGCTGTCGAAGGACGGTCCGCACCCGCTCGCGGACTTCCGCCGGACGATCGAGCTGAACCTGATCGGCACGTTCAACCTCAACCGGCTGCAGGCCTTCCACATGTCGACCAACGAGCCGGAGGACGGCGAGCGCGGCGTCATCATCGACACCGCGTCGATCGCCGCCTTCGAGGGCCAGATCGGCCAGGTCGCGTACACCGCGGCCAAGGCCGGGATCGCCGGCATGACCCTCACCATGGCCCGTGACCTGGGCAGTCTGGGCATCCGGGTCCTCACCATCGCCCCCAGCCTGTTCAGCACCGGCCTCACCAAGGGCGTCCCAGAAGAGTTCGCCGAGGTGCTGACGAAGGACGCCGCCTTCCCCAAGCGGATGGGCCGTCCCGAGGAGTACGCCAAGCTGGCCGTGGCCATCGTCGAGAACCCGATGCTCAACGGCAGCTGCATCCGCCTCGACGGCGGCCAGCGCTTCGCTCCGAAGTAGACAGGGAACACGGGGCCGCCGCAGGTGCGATCGATCGACCTGCACGTCGACGTCACCGAGGCCGCCGGTCTGGGTGAGCCCGCCCAGGTGGCACTGACCGTCACCGTTCCCGACGAGGTGCCGCGGGACCCCGTCGTGTGCTTCGCCAAACCGGGCGGGGGCTACTCGAGGCGCTACTACACCGAGGACCTCCCGGGACCGGCCAGTGGCGCGCAGGCGGACTGGCACGCGGCGCGGGGCTGGGTGTTCGTGTCGGTCGACCACCTGGGGGTGGGTGACAGCTCGCAGCACGAACCCGAGCGGCTGTCGTACGCACCGGTCACCGCCGCGAGTCAGGCCGCCGAAGCCGACCTGTTGCAGAAGATGGCGGCGGGCAGCCTCGTCGACGGTCTGGACGCGATCGAGAACCCGGTGACCATCGGTATCGGGCAGTCGATGGGCGGGAGCCTGACCGTGGTGCAACAGGGTCGGTACCACTGCTACGACGGGATCGCGGTCCTCGGCTACAGCGCCGTGCACACCCACCCGCCGACCGCACCCGGCACGCCGCCGCTGGTCCTGCCCTGGGTCTCCCGCGACGCCCTGCCGTCGGACGGGGTCTTCACCAACGGGCCTGCGTTGGCCGAGGTGGACCCGGACAACGCCGCCGGCCCCGGGGCCATGGCCTGGGGGTTCCACTTTGACGACGTCGACCCGGCCGTCGTGCAGCGCGACCTCGGGGACTTCCCGACCCGCGGCGGGGACCTCCCCCCATGGGCGTCAGCCACCGTCCCGGCGACCGTCGCCCTGTGGTGCCTCGCTCCGGGCGGGGTCGCCCCCGAGGCGGCGGCGGTGCGCTGCCCCGTGCTGGTGGCGATGGGCGAACGTGACGTCGTGGTCGACCCGCGGGGCGAGGCACGGGCGTACGCGTCGGCTGGGAGCGTGGACCTGTTCGTCTGCCCGAGAATGGGGCATATGCACAACTTCGCCGGGACCCGCGAGCTTTTCTGGCGCCGTATCGAGACGTGGGCGGACTGGGTGCGGGCGGCGCGGGTGTGACGGAGCTCGACCTCGCCGAGGACCTGCTCTCGTTGCTGACCCTCGAGCGGGTCGACCGCGACCTCTTTCGGGGCCGCAACGCCAACTACGGGCCGCGCCAGACCCTCTACGGCGGTCAGGTGGCCGCGCAGTGCCTGCTGGCCGCCGCCGCCACTGTGGAGCCGGACCGCCTGCCGCACTCGCTGCACGGCTACTTCCTCCGGCCGGGGCGCAGCGATCTTCCCGTGGTCCTGGAGGTCGACCGGGATCGCGACGGGCGGTCGTTCTCGGCCCGCCATGTCATCGCCGTGCAGGAGGGTGAGGTCATCTTCTCCATGATCACCTCCTTCCACGTCGAGGGGGACGGCGGGGTGTTCGACGACGCTCCCCGCCGGACCGCGACCGAGCCGGAGAACCTCCCCGGGCGTGGCTGGAGCACGCTGATCGACGTGCGCGAGGTGACACCCACCGACTTCCTCAAGGGCGTGTTCACCGACTGCGTGTGGGTGCGCTCGGTGGCCTCGCTCGGTGACGACCCTCTGCTGCACCGGGCCGGCCTGACCTACCTGTCGGACCTCGGCACGGGGTTCGGGCAGCAGCATCGGTCACTCATCGGCCGGGGCGGCCCGAGCATCGACCACTCGCTGTGGTTCCACGAGAACATCAGGGCCGACGACTGGGTGCTCGTCGACCTGCGTCCGGTCAAGGCCCGCAGCGCCCGGGGTGCCTACCACGGCTCACTGCGGGACCGGCACGGCACGCTCGGAGCGACCGTCTACCAGGAGCAGCTGCTGCTGCCCGGATCGATCAGCGACACGGCTCAGACGGCGGCGGTACGGGAGCCGCCCGATCTCACGGCGCTCCGTGCCGCCCAGGGCGAGCACCCGGCCGGACGCTGAGCGCCGGGATCAGGCCACCCAGCCGGCGATCGTCTCGATGTCCTTCAGCCCGTTGGGCCCGATCGGCTGCACGTTGAGGACGGTGACGCCCGACTCGCGGTAAGCGTCGATGCGGTCCTTCACGTAGCCCGCATCTCCGACGAGGGACATCCCGGCCACCAGATCCGCCGGGACGAGCGCGGCCGCCCGCTTGCGGTCGCCGCCGAGGTAGGCGTCCTGGATCTCCTCGGCCTCCCTCTCGTAGCCGTATCGTCTCAGGACGTCGTTGTAGAAGTTCTTGCCCCGGGCGCCCATGCCCCCGTAGTAGAGAGCGAGCATCGGGCGATCCCGATCGCGCAGCGGTTCGACGTCGTCCCCGATCGCCAGCGACCCCCCGGCCACGACCTCGAGGGGCGGCAGGTCGGCTGCCCGCTTGGCCTCGCCGGCCTCGAGGGACGTGCCCCAGAGCTCGCCGGCCCGTTCGGGCCAGTAGTGCAGCGGGAGCCACCCCTCTGCGAGCTCGGCCGTCATCTCGACGTTCTTCGGACCGAGGGACGCCACGTAGATGGGGATCCGCTCGCGGACCGGGTGGTCCATGATCTTGAGCGCCTTGCCGAGGCCGGTGCCCTTGCCCTCGCCGAGCGGCACCTCGTAGTTGGCGCCGTGGTGGACGACGCGGTCCCGCCGCCACACCGAGCGGCAGATGTCGATGATCTCGCGGGTGCGGGCGAGCGGCGCGTCATACGGGATGCCGTGGAAGCCCTCGATCACCTGAGGCCCGGACGCGCCCAGGCCCAGGATGCACCGCCCCCCCGAGAGCTTGTCGATGCCGACCGCCGTCATGGCCAGCACCGTGGGGGTGCGCGTGTAGAGCGGCAGGATGCTCGAACCGATCTGCGCCCTCCTGGTGACCGCGGCCAGGAACCCCATGGTGGAGACGGCATCGGCCGAGTAGGCCTCCCCGGTCCACAGGTATTCGACGCCGACGTCCTCCAGCCGCCGGGCCTGGGCGGCGAACGCGTCCGGGTCGTCGCGCATCCCGACCATCGCGCCTAGCTTCATCATCCTCTCCTCTCCGGGAGATCAGGGCGGGATGGCCCGCCTCCATAATAGAGGGTACTATTTAGCCATGCCGATTGCGATCACCGAAGACCACCGCGCCCTGGGTCAGACGGCCTCGGACTTCCTCGCCAAGCACGACTCCCGAGGGGCCGCCCGCGCCCTGCTCGAGGCGGAGACCGAGGTGCCGCCCCCGTTCTGGGGCGACCTGGCCTCGCTCGGCTGGCTCGGCCTCCACCTCCCCGAGGACAGCGGAGGCTCGGGCTTCGGGCTTTCCGAGCTGGTCGTGGTCGTCGAGGAGTTGGGCAGGGCCGTCACATCCGGCCCCTTCGTGCCGACCGTGATCGCCAGCGCGTTCCTCGACGCGACAGGATCGGAAGCGCTCAGAGGTCGCCTCCTGCCGGGCCTCGCCGACGGCTCGGTCTTCGGCGGCGTTGCGCTGACTTCCGACATCACGGTGTCCGGAGGCAAGGCCGCCGGGACGGCTCCGGCGGTCCTGGGCGGTGGCCTCGCCCACGTCCTCGTCCTCCCCGCGGGCGACGACGCCATCGTGGTCGATGCCGCCGCCAGCGGGGTGACGGTCTCGGTGCCGGCCAACCTGGACCCGACGCGGCGCAGCGCCCGCGTGGTGCTGGACGGCGCGACGGCCGAGGTCATCCCCGGCGGGCGGCGGCTCCTCGTCGACCTGGCCCGCCTCATCACCGCCGCCGAGGCCACCGGCGTAGCGGTCCAGTGCACCGAGGAAGCGGCTGCGTACGCCAAGGTGCGCGTGCAGTTCGGCCGGCCGATCGCCACCTTCCAGGCCGTCAAGCACCACTGCGCCAACATGCTCGTGATGGCCGAGCTCGCGACGGCGGTGGTGTGGGACGCCGCGAGGGCGGCCGAGGACGGGGGCGACCAACTGTCCCTCGCCGCGGCGATGGCGGCGGCGCTGGCGCTGGCCGCTGCTGACGAGTGCGCACAGCTCAACATCCAGGTGCACGGCGGCATCGGTTTCACGTGGGAGCACGACGCGCACCTGTATCTACGGCGGGCGACGGCGCTGGAGGCGGTGGTGGATGCGGAGGCCGCCGCGCTCGACGTGACCGACCTGGTACGTGGGGGGACACGCCGGGCGCGCACCATCGACCTGCCGCCGGAGGCCGACTCGGTGCAGGTCGAGGTGCGGGCGTTCGCCGAGCGGGTCAAGGGTTTGGATGCGGCGGGGCAACGTGAGGCGATGATCGAGACGGGCTACGTCATGCCGCACTGGCCCCGACCCTGGGGGCGTGACGCGGGTGCGGTCGAGCAGTTGGTGATCGAGCAGGAGTTCAGGGCGGCCGCGGTGGCGCGCCCCCAGTACGGGATCACGGGGTGGGTGATCCTCACGCTCATCCAGCACGCGACCGAGGACCAGGTGGCCCGCTGGGTGCTGCCCGCCCTGCGTCAGGACGTCATCTGGTGCCAACTCTTCAGCGAGCCCGATGCGGGGAGCGACGCCGCCGGGGTCAAGACGAGGGCCACCCGGGTCGACGGCGGCTGGCTCGTCAACGGCCAGAAGGTGTGGACCAGTGGCGCGCACCTCGCCGCGTTCGGGCTCGCCACCATCCGGACCGATCCCGATGCCGCCAAGCACGACGGGATCACGACGATGGTCATCGACATGCACGCCGAGGGGGTCGAGGTTCGCCCGCTCAAGATGGTCACGGGGCACTCGGAGTTCAACGAGGTCTTCTTCAACGACGTCTTCGTCCCCGACGACGACGTGGTGGGGCCGGTGAACGGCGGCTGGACGGTGGCGCGGGCGACGCTCGGCAACGAGAGCGTGTCCATCGGTGGCGGCCAGGGCGGAGGGTCGATGCCGGTGGACATGGCGATCGGGCCGTTCGACGCCCACCCGGAGCGGCTGGCGGGCGGTGCCGGTCGGATCGGCCGTGCCATCGCGCAGAGCGAGGCCATGGCCGCGCTCAACATGCGCAGCGCCCACCGCGCCGTCGCCGGTGGAGGGCCCGGACCCGAGGGCAACGTGACCAAGCTGGTGCTCTCCGAGATCGGCCACGAGGCGGCAGCGATCATGGCCGCCCTCGGTGGCCCCGACACGGCGTACTCGGACGGTGCCGGCGCGATGACGTCGATGATGGTGCTGATGCATCGAGGCATGTCGATCGCCGGCGGGACGTCGGAGATCAAGCGCAACCAGATCGGTGAGCGCATCCTCGGACTGCCCCGGGACCCACTCATCAACTAGTCCGTCAACCCGTCGCCGTGAAGACGGAGTCGGGGGCGTGCCAGTCCACCGAGACGAAGCGGTGGGCGATCAGCCAGCGGTCGCCGACGGGCACGAAGCGGTCCCGGTAACGGCCCATGTGGTCGGGGCCGACCTGGGTGAAGACGGTGAAGTAGCTCGCCACGGTGGCCTCCGACGGGGACACGGACTCGAACCTGACGTTGGTGACGTTGTGGCGGACGATTCGCCTGACGGCGGCCGGCTCCTGTGACGCTGCGGACTGGCGCGCCTGGAGGGCGGCGGTCGCTCCCCCGAAGCGCTCCATGATCGCTCGACGCCCATTCAGTGGCGCGCTGCCGCGGATCTCGAGCACCCCGTCCTCGCAGAAAGCCGCCGCGAACTCGTCGAGCAGGTAACGGTCGCCGGCGTGTGTGTACTGCGCCAACGTGTCCCGGCACGACTCGCGGACGACGAGTTCCCAGAGCTCCATCGCCTCAGACTGCCACGGGATGCCCTCCACTCGTGCCGGCCGACCTGCTCGTAGAGTGCCCGTCATGGCAGACCCGCACCCCGGCAGGGCCACTGCCGTCTGGCAGCTGCTGGTCGGTCCGCCGCGTACGGCCCGGGGCAGTGGGAAGGAGAAGATCACCCCTGTCCAGGGCCTCTCGGCCCTCTCGCTCGACGCCCTGACCTCGGTGGCCTACGGGCCGGAGGCGATCATCCTCGTGCTGGCGGTGGCGGGCGCCGGGGCCCTGCACCTCGTCCTCCCCATCACGATCGCCATCGTCGCCCTCTTGGCCATCCTCGTGTTCTCCTACCGCCAGGTCATCGACGCCTACCCGATGGGTGGCGGGGCCTACGCCGTCTCCCGGGCGAATTTCGGGGCCAACACCAGTCTCGTCGCGGCGGCGGCGCTGGTCGTCGACTACACGCTGACCGTCGCCGTCTCCATCGCCGCAGGCGTCGCCGGGCTCGAGTCGGCCTTCCCCGGCCTGGACGGGGCCACCGTGCCGCTCTGTCTCGGGATCCTCCTCTTCATCACCGTCCTCAACCTGCGGGGCCTCGGCGAGACGGCACGTGCCTTCCTGCTCCCGACGATGGTGTTCATCTTCGGTCTCCTGGCCATCATCGCGATCGGCCTCATCCACCCCCTCGGCCTCAACCAGACGCAGCTGGGGACGTCACAATTGCCGACGACGGGGCTCAAGGCGGTGACCGTCCTGCTCGTCCTCAAGGCGTTCTCGGCCGGCTGCAGCGCGCTCACCGGCGTGGAGGCGATCGCCAACGGCGTGCCGCTCTTCCGGGAGCCCCGGGCCGTCCGGGCCAAGCGGACGGAGATGCTGCTGGGGCTCATCCTCGGAACGATGCTGCTCGGCCTGGCCGTCCTGGCCAAGCGGTGGCACATCGGGCCACGGTCGGGCCAGACGGTGCTGAGCCAGATCATGGCCATGGCGGTGGGACGGGGCTGGGCCTACTACGTCGTGTCCATCACGATCACCATCGTGCTCGCCTTGGCGGCCAACACCTCCTTCGGCGGGCTCCCCGTGCTGGCCAGCCTCGTGGCACGGGACAACTACCTCCCCCACCTGTTCAGCATCCGGGGGGACCGCCAGACGTTCGCGAACGGCATCGTGGTACTCGCCGTCATGGCGGGCGCGCTCCTCGTCGCGGTCCGCGGCAACACGAGCACGTTGATCCCGCTCTTCGCCATCGGGGTCTTCATCGGATTCACGCTGTCGCAGGCCGGGCTGGTCGTGCACTGGCGAAGCACCCGACCGCCGGGCTGGATGCGGCGGGCGATCATCAACGGCATCGGCGCGGGCATCACCGCCATCGCCACCATCGTCTTCCTCATCTCGAAGTTCACCGAGGGGGCGTGGGTCGTCGTCATCGCCATTCCGGCGTTCGTCTTCCTCTTCCTGCGCATTCACGCCTACTACGAGCGGGCCAGGAAGGAACTCCGGATGGACGAGATCCCCGACAGGCCCAGTCCCAAGTACACCATCGTCATCGTGCCGGTGAACCGGATCTCGCGCCTCACCGAGCACGCGCTCTGTGAGGCCGAGTCGCTCGGCCAAGAAGTGATCGCCGTGACGGTCGTCCTGCGAGGCGAGGACGAGGGCACCCACGACGCCGACGTGCTCGAGCACCAGTGGCGGACGTGGGGCCCGGGTGTGCCGTTGCGCGTCCTCTACAACGAATACGCCTCCGTCGTGCAGCCGATCGTCGGCTTCATCGACGACGTGAGAGCGGAGCACCCCGACGATCAGATCGTCGTGCTCATCCCGGTCATACGGCCCGAGAAGGTGCGCTATCGGATCCTGCACAACCAGATCGACCTCCTCCTCTCGAACGCATTGCGTGGACGCGAGGACATCGTCGTCGCCCGGGTCACCGTGCCGCTCGAGCCCGAGGCGCCCAAGGCGCCCGAGGAAGCAGCGGCCCCAGCCTCACAGGGTGTGGCGACGGACTCGGCCCCGGGGGCGCCGCCGCCGGCGTCGACCTCCCCCTGACCCGGGCCCGAGATGCGACCTTCTCAGCGTCCCTTCCACACGGGGTCGCGCTTCTCGATGAACGCGGTCGCGCCCTCCTTGGCGTCCTCGCTCCCGAACACCTTGGGCTGCCACTCCGCTGCCAAGGACCGCGCCTTCTCGAGGTTCGTCGACGCCGTCCGGACGAGCTGCTTGGTGGCCTGCAAAGCCAGCGGCCCGTTGCGCGCGATGCGCTCCGCCAACGCGACCGCGGCTTCCAGAACGTCGGCCGCGGGGACCACCTGGTTGATCAGCCCCAACGACAGCGCGCGCTGGGCGTCGACGAGATCGCCCGTCAGCGTGAGCTCCAGCGCCATGGCGAGGGGGATCCGCGTGCTCAGGAACACGCCGCCACCCGCCGCGAACAGGCCGCGCTTGACCTCGGGCAAACCGAAGGAGGCCGTCTCGGAGGCGACCACCACGTCGCAGCCGAGCAGCAGCTCGAACCCTCCGGCGACGGCGGTGGCGTTGGCCGCACCGACGATGGGCACACCGATTTCTCCCTGCGTGAAGCGTGCAAAACCCTGCATGCCTTCTGGGCTCCCGCCGACGGTGCCGCCCTCGGCGAAGGCGCGGAGGTCCATGCCCGCGCAGAAGGCCTTCTCACCCGTGCCGGTCAGGACGACGGCGCGCACCTCGGGGTCGTTCTCCGCCTCCACCATGCCGAGCCCGATTGCCGTGAGGAGCTCCGGGTTCAAGGAGTTGCGAGCGTCGGGGCGGTTGAGCCGCAGCACGACGACAGCGCCGCGCCGCTCCCTCACCAGCACCGGCTCGGACTGCGTCTCCGTCTCACCCATCACGCCACGACCTTCCTCTCTCTCAGATCTGCGATCGCTGCGGCAGAGTAACCGAGCTCGGTCAGGATGGCATCGGTGTGCTGCCCGGCCAACGAGCCGGGCTCGGCCACGGTCTCGCTGCGGGAGAACGCAATGTAGGGCTTCAGCCGCACGTGCGCGCCGAACGTCGGATGCTCCACTTCGACCAGGAGATCTCCAGCCTCGGCGAAGTCGGCGGACTGCAGAACGCTCTCGGGCGGTGCGCGGTGGGCCACCACGCACCCGACGTCGGCCGCCAGCAGCAGGTCTTCCCAGTGCTGGGCCGGCTTGCCGGCGAACACCCCCGCCAGGACCTCGGCCAGGGCGGCATCGTTGGAGCTCCGGGCCTCCTCGTCGGTGAAGCGAGCGTCACCGGCCAGGTCCACTTCCAACGCCAGGGCATTGCACAGGGCGGTCCATTCGTCCGGGTACGGCGCGGCGAGGTACACCCACTCGTCGGAAGCCCTGTAGAGCCGGTAACGGGCCGAGTAGCCGAACAGCTCCGAATCGGCCGCCAAAGTGGGCGGCCGGTCCTTGTACTCGACCATGTCGTCGGCCAGCGCATGCGCCGTCGACGTGAGCATGGTGGTGAGCATCTCCTGTGCGGTCCCTGCCCGGTCGCGCACGAGCAGGCCGAGCGCCATGGCACTGGCCGCCGTCAGCGCCGAGATCCCGTCTGCCTGCGCGTATTCGGTCGTCCCCGCACCGGACAGGTGCATGGCGTCGGCCCGGATCTCCGGCAAGGACAGACCCGGGCGCTCCTCGATGGCCGTGCCGATGTTGCGCATGACGAGGCCGCTGCCGGCACCGATGGTCGGCGCGTAGGCAGGCCGGTCACCGCAAGGCCCGTCGATCCCGTAGCCCGGCGAGTTGAGGTAGACGAGGTCGGGGTTGATCCCCCGCAGGGTGGCCGCGTCGACACCCTGGCGCTGCGCCACGCCGGCGCGGAACGACTGCAGCACGATGTCCGACTTCCCGGCCAGGGCGTGGACGATCCTTCGGCCCTCTTCCGTCGACAAGTCGACGCAGATGGACTCCTTTCCCTGCATGCACTTCGCTGCGCCCACCTCCGGGAAGGGCAAGAGCGCGCGCATGGGCTCACCCTCCACGGGCTCCACCTTGATGATGCGGGCCCCCACCTCGCGCAAGACCGTGCCGCCGAACGGTGCCGCGAAGAACGTCCCGAGCTCGAGCACGGTGACGTCGCCGAGCGCGGGCCCCTGCGGAGACGACTGAGCGATGGGCGCGCGGTCGGCCGCGCCGGACGATTTCCACGGTGCGGCGCGGAACCCCGCGCCGTCCGCGTCGAGCACCGGCGCGCCCCGCTCGAGCACCGCCGGCGTGTCGGACATCTTGACGATCGGCCCCGGCTGGCGCACGAGACCGCGCTCGGTGTCGTCGATCTCGACGACCGCGCCGAGATGCTGCATCTGGGGGTGGTCGAGGAGCTCGCTCCCACGCCGCATCGTCTCGGCCCAGACGTCGTGGTCGGCGTCGAAGATGTCGTTCCACTCGGCCAGCGTCTTGGATTGGACCGCCTCGTAGAGCTTGTCCCAGAACTCACCGGTCTTGGGCGTGTCCGCCGCCCACACGGCGGCCTTCCATTCCTCGTCCTGGAGCATCCAGTCCAGGCCCATCACCTTGAGCATCTCCATGTAGAGGTGCAGCTGGACCTGGGAGAATTGCAGCCAGCGCCCGTCCTTGCTCAGCGCGATGAGCAGCATGAAGACCATCGGCGAGAGTGGGAGGCCGTGCGTGCCGAAGGGCGACGACGGCGTGAAGGCATCGGGGAACTTCGACGTGATGACGTTGAGGTACCAGTTCCACGTCCCGAGCGATGCCAGTCCGTTGACGAGCGTGGCGTCGACGTGCTGGCCCCGACCGCTGCGCTCGCGCTCGTGCAGCGCCGCGCAGATGCCGGTCAGGAGCTGCTGGCTGGCCCCGTAGCTGCAATAGGGCACCGACACGTGCGCCGGCCCCTCGCGCGCGACCATTCCCTGCGACGCCCACAGCGCACCCACCCTGGCCATGACGAGGGTCTCGTAGGCCTTCGCGTCGGCATAGGGGCCTTTCCGCCCGAAGCCCGTCACCGACCCGTACACCAGGCGCGGGTTGGCGGCGGACAGGTCCTGGTAGCCCAAACCCAACCGCTCCACCACGCCGGGCCGGAACGTCTCGATCAGGACGTCGGCCCCGAGCGCCATGTCCCGTGCCAGCGCAGCGTCTCCGGAATCGTGGAGGTCGAGCACCATCGACTTCTTGCCCCGGCAGATCAGGGGGTGGGACGGCAGGCCCCGCAGCGCGCTCCCGCCCGGAGGCTCCACCTGCACCACCTCCGCCCCGAAGTCCGCCAACGTCTGGCTGGCCTGCGCCCCGGCCGGGCTGTTCGAGAGGTCGAGGACGCGCAGGCCCGAGAGCGGGCCGAGTGGACTGTCAGCGGTCAAGTCGTTCTCCATCAAGAGGTACGGGCAGGCGGGTCGAGTGTTTTGAGTATACTGAATAGGCCCCAGGCAGACGACTCAGGAGACCGTGGCAACCGTGGCAGCGCCCTCCACCGCGACCGTCGACGACAAGGAGCCCGTGATCATCACGGAGGTCGCCGACCGGGTCGGGACCATCACGCTCAACCGGCCCACGCGCCGCAACGCCCTGAACGGCGCACTGATCGCCGCCCTCGACGATGCCGTGTGCCAGATGGCCAAGGACCCCGAGGCCAAGGTGATCGTGCTGACCGGGGCCCCTCCCGAGGGGGGGCACGGCGGGTTCTGCTCCGGCGGCGACGTGAAGAGCGGAGGCCGCGGCTCGCCCGGGAGCGAGAAGGGTGTCCCGCCGAACGCGTTGTCGGGCGACCTGGCCCGCCACGAGCTCCACGCCGCCATGCTGCTGCATCTCATGCCGAAGCCGACCATCGCCATGGTGGGAGGTCCGGCCGTCGGGGCCGGCTGCAGCCTTGCCGCCGCCTGCGACCTTCGCTTCGCCTCCGACGATGCCGTGTTCGCCACCAACTTCTCGCCGAATGGGCTCTCAGGTGACTACGGGGGGTCCTTCTTCTGGACGCGCATCGGCGGCACGGCGCTGGCCCGGCGGCTCTACCTGCTCAACGAGAAGATCCCTGCGCATCAGGCGCTCTCGCTCGGCATGGTGCACGCCGTGCGTCCGGCCGCCGAGCTCGGGACCTACACCTACGAGATCGCAAACCAACTCGTGCGCACGCCCGCTGCCCTGCTGGCGCTCGTGAAGGACAACCTCAACGAGGCCGAGGACGAGGTCGAGCGCCGTCGTTGGCTCTTCGCCCACGAAGCGGAGAATCAGGGAAAGTCGGCCAGGGCAATGATGGAACGCCTGGCCCAGAAGGAGAGGTAGAGCGACCGGCCGTCAGGGATTCGAGTGTGTGGTCTGGACCTGGGCCTGCGTCCCCGAGTGCAGGGCACCGGAGGCCGACGCCAGCGCCCCGCTCCAGAGGCCGATCGTGGCGGCGACGGAGAACAGGATCCCGACGGCGATGGCACGACCGGGGTGACTCCTCATAGGGGAACTATCGCTCTCAAATGTTCGAGGAGTTCGTGGGAAACCTAAGAAGATCCGAATATTTCGCGGGGTGCACGCGGGAGGCGCAGGGCTACCGCCCCGACTGCGTCCCCACCTTGAGGTCCCGATAAGGGACGTCCTTGTCGGCGCTGGGCTCCCGGGGCAGCCCGAGGGCCCGCTCACCCAGGACGTTGAGCTGGATCTCGTCGCTCCCGCCCCCGAGCCGGTTGCCGGGGCTGGCCAGGTTCACCGCCTGCAGATCGCCCTCCAGCGGTGACGACCTCCCGTTCAGCATCCCCCGGGCACCCACGATCCGGTAGGACAGGTCTCGTGACTGCTGGCAGATGCGCGCCGTCGTGAGCTTGGCGATGGAGCCGTCGGCCCCGGTGAGCTTCCCGCCCGCGGCGCCACTGCGGCGCATCGTCCAGCCGTTCACGCGGACCTGGGAGACGTAACGGACCAACTCCTGACGGAGGACGGGGTCACCTGCGGCGCCGTACGTCTGGGCCAGTTCGATCATCACCTTGGCCGGCACCGCCCCCGCCGAGATCGGGCTCTTCCGTGACCGCGCTGCCTCGCGGGCCCGGTCGAGGACCTCGCCAACCTTGCGGTCGAGGTCACCCTCCGAACCCGAACGGGCCATGACGAGGCCAAACAGGCCTCCGCCGGCGACGGAGTTGCGCTCATTCAACAGTGTCGTCTGGGCCACCCGCCAACCGTCGTTGACCTCGCCGATGACGCGGTGGACCGGTACCCTGGCCTCGGTCAGGAAGACCTCGCAGAAGTTGGATGCGCCGTTCATCTGCCTGAGCGGCCGCACCTCGATCCCTGGCTGCTTCATGTCGATGGCGAAGTACGTGATGCCGGCATGCTTGGGCACATCGACGTCGGTGCGCGCCAACAGCATGCCGAGGTCCGCCGAGTCCGCCGCCGAATTCCAGACCTTCTGACCGGTGATGACCCACTCGTCGCGGTCGAGGACAGCGCGCGTCCCGACGCTCGCCAGGTCGGATCCCGACCCGGGCTCGCTGAAGAGCTGGCACCAAGCTGCCTCCCCGGTCGCGATGGGCCACACCAGCTCGGCGCGCTGGGCCTCGGTGCCGTGCTGAAGCACGGTCGGTGCCGCCAGCCGTGCAGCCATCGCCCCGACCGGTGGGCCGATGACCTTGTTCTGCGCCAACACGCCGGTGATGGTCATGGCGTCGCGCCGGGTGAGACCCCCGCCACCGAGTCCGGCGGGCCACGCCGGGTAGGCATACCCGGCATCGGCCAGCCGCAGCCACCACTCGCGCACGGTGATGGACGTGTCCCAGTTGTCGTGGATCCAGGCCTGGACCTCGGCGGCCAAGCCGCCCTCGCTCACCCCTCGCCCTTGGCCTTGCGCTCGGCCACGATCTCGTGGTGCCGCTCGAGCATGGCGACGGCCTGAGCGGCCAGGTCGGCCGGAGGCTCGGGTAGGCGGACGGGGCCGTGCTCGCGGCTGGGCAGTGCGACGGTGGCCTTGGCCGGGCACGTGACCGTGTCGCGCTGGTTGGTCCCGCGCATCTCGATGTCGACCACGCACCGCCCATCCTCGTGGCGCTTGTCGACCACCTCACCGGTGAGGACGTGGGTGTCGCCGATGTAGTTGAACTTGCGGATCTCGGAGCTCTGGGTGTCGAGCCAGCCGTCGTCCCCCATGAAGTCGGTCATGTAGTGGCTGAGCCAGCAGTCGCGCATCACCCCGTAGTCATAGGCCATTGGATTCCCGATGGCCTGGGCCCACGCCGAGTCCCAGTGGACCCGCTGGGCCACGTCGGGGACGCCGTACTCGTTCTTCACGTAGAAGGGCGCGATGCGTTGCCTGTTCTTGTAAGCGATGCGATTGGTGCACGGCTCGTAGGGGACGAACCCGTACCCGCCCGCGTGGAAGACGATCATGTCGGTCGTCGTCAGCGGCCCCTTCGCCATCGGGTTCAGGGCGTCCCCTATGTGGACGTCCTCCCAGTATCGAGGCTCCGGTCCTCGTGTCTCCTCCGCTTCGTAGATGGCATCGATCCTGGCGATGTCCTCGTCGGTGTAGGTCGCCGGCTCGATCGCCGAGTACTTGCCCTTCTCGCGCGCCGTCTTGCGCTCCGTGTGGATGGCGAGCGTCCGTGAGATGGCGACGATCTCGGCGCGCTGGTTCATCTTGACACTGGCGTAGGTGACGAGGATGGAGCGCTCGGCGAACGCCGACTTCTTCTCCACGACGGACTCGGTGCCGCCGAAGCTGTAGAGGGAGTCGCCCTGGAGCAGCGGACGGAACCACTGCCACGTGCTGCCCGAGACGAAGACGTGGATGCCGCGGAACGACGGACGTTTGATCCGCTCCTTCGGCGGGTCGCCGTAGAGGGGACGGTTGAGAGCGATGGGGATCATGGGTGGTGCGATCTGGCCGCCCCAGCGCGTCGTCGTGCCGTAGTCCTCGGAGGCGAAGAGCGGGTTGTCGTCCCCGTAGCTGCGGGCGAAGTTGCGCATGGAGTCGGGCGTGGCCGTGGTGAGGAACTCCCGCGCGCCTGACGGGGCCCACCTGCCGACGAGCGCCTTGGCGCGCTCGATGTCGTCCTCCTTGAACTGGAAGTCGGTGGCCTTCTCGAACTCTTCTGATGTCGTCGTCGCCATGGTCCCCCCGGGTCGCTGCGGGCTCGATCGGCTAAAGAGTATACTAAAAGCCGGACAGACCGCCCGTCGAGCGACCCCGTTCCTGCCAGCCCCGAGGGGGTCCGGGCTCAGTCCTGGGGCGGCGCCGGGACGCTCGGGAAGAGCTCCTGGAAGGCGCCGATGCGGACGCGCCGGCTCACCGCTGGATCGACCCCGTCGAAGAGCTCGTGCAGCGTCTTCTGGGTGTGGCCGAACGTTCCTTCGAAGTGCGGATAGTCGCTGCCCCACATCACGTTCTGCCAGCCCATGGCCGAGTTGGCCGCCACCGCCGAGAGGTCGTGCTGGAACGACGCGTAGACCTGGTCGTAGAGGAATCGGCTCGGGAGCTTGGACAGCGTCGGCTTCACCGCAGCGCCGTGCTGGCGGTAGCCCTCGTCCATGCGGTCGGCGATGAAGGGGCCCCACGTCGCCCCGCCCTCGGACACGAGGACCCGGAGCTCGGGATGGCGGTCGAGTGCCCCGCAGGCGATGAGCTGGGTGACCGCCCGCTGGCCGCCGTACGTCGTCTCGACATAGTTGAGGACGGCCCCACCTCGACCCCGGTAGTAGATCCCGGTGCGTTCCGTCGGGTCGTGCGGCTCGGTGCCGATGTGGAACCCGATGACCATGCCGGTCTCGGCAAAGGCGGCCCAGAGCGGGTCCCATTCCTCGTCGTTCCACTCGGGCCGGCCGAACGGAGGCCGGACCGGCAGGAAACCGCACAGGAAGCCGCCCTCGTGGGCCCGCTTCACCTCGGCGACGGCGTCGTCGATGTCGATGAGGGGGATGGACGCCACGCAGACGAACCGGGGCGAGTGGTCCTGGAAACCCAGCGCCCAGTCGTTCAGGGCGCGGCAGCCCTCCTTGACCACGCGGGGAGTCCGCACGTTGAACGTCCAGATGCCGAGCGAGGGGTACATGACCTCGCCCCACACGCCCTCGTTGTCGAGGTCCTTGATCCGCGCCACGGGGTCGTTGCCCCCGATGACCCGGTTGATGAAGTCGTCCTCCTGCGTGCCGATCGGCCGGGCGTTGATGCCGAGCCCCTTCTTCGGCTTGTCGCTCTTCGGGAGGTCGCGCCGGAACTCCTGGCCGTCGATGTAGATGGTCTCGAAGTCGCCGCTGGGGTCCTTGACGCTGCGGGGCAGGCGCTCCCTGATGTCCTCGGGCAGCGAGGCGAACAGGTTCGGCGGCTCCATCAGGTGGGAGTCACCCGAGTTCGCCCACAATTTCTTCTCTTCCAAGTCGCCCATGGGCCCTCCCGTGATCCTGCGATCCGTCTCGCGGCTCAATATGCAAATAGTGTTCTCATATTTCCGTACGGTGTCAAGCGATGAGGGAACAATCCAGGTCAGGGCGACGACAGCTCAGCGCATGAGGGCGCCGAGCGCCTCGAGGTGCCGGCGCATGCGGTGGCGGGCCAGCTCGCGGTCGCCATCCTCGATGGCCCGCGCGATGCCCTCGTGGGTGCGGAGCACCTCGGCCGTGATCTGCTTCTGCGCCTTCGGGGCGAGGCGCTCGATCTGGTGCAGGCGGCTGAGGCGGATCAGCACCAGGGCGACCAGCTGGAGCACCCGGTTGTGCGCCGCCGCCGCGACGGCGGCATGCAGGTCGTGCACCGCCTCCGCCCGCTCGGCGTCGGTGGCGTGCTCTTCGCGGGTGAGCGCCTCGTGCAGCCCCGCCGCCCCCACGTCGTCGATGCGCTCCGCCGCCAGGTCCGTGATGGCGACCTCGACGCCGGTGCGCAGCTCGGCCAACTCGGCCAGCTGCATGCCACGTCGCGCCAGGTAGATGGCCGCCACTTCCGTGACGGCGTTGGTGCTCGGCGCCATGACGAAGAGGCCACCGCCCGGTCCACGGCGCATGCGAGCGATCTGATGGTGCTCGAGCAGCCGGACTGCCTCGCGCAGCAGGGCGCGGCTGACACCCTCGCGCTCGATCAGCTCGGGTTCGGTCCCCACGAGCTCTCCGGGCTGCATCCCCTCGGTGACGATGACCTGGGTGATGTTGCGCGCCACGGTCTCGGCCCCCTTGCCAGGCCCGGACTGCGTCAGGACCACCGAGTCGGGCAGGAGCTGGCGAGTCGATCGGCGGCGGCGGAAGAACTCGGCCTCGGCCTGCAGGTGCTTGTGCATGCGGTTGCGGGCCAGGGCGCCGTCGCCGGCCATGATCGCCTCGGCGACCATTGCGTGGGCGTGCCTCGTCTCCTTGGCGATGCTGCTGCCGAAGCGCTGCCAGTCTGGCGAGTACAGCTGTGCCACCCGGTTGAAGACGTCGACGAAGAGCTCGAGCCCCGCATTGCGGCTTATGGCGGCCACGAGCGCGTGGAGCTCACGAGGGTCGCTCCCGGGCTCGACCGGATCGTTCTCCGCGAAATGCCGGAGCTCCGCCAGGTCCTTCTCGTCGGTGCGCTCGGACGCCAGCTGGCAGGCGATCTCCTCGAGGATGATGCGGGCCTCGAAGATCTCGTCGAGACGGGCATCGACCCGGTGCAGATACAGCACGACGGCATCGATGACGGCCCCGACCGTCGGCTCGGTGATCACCAGCCCGCCGCCCGGTCCACGCCGGGTGCGGGCGACCTGTTGGTGCTCCACCAGCCGCACGGCCTCGCGGAACACGGCCCGGCTCACCTGGTAGCGCTCGAGCAGGTCGGCCTCGGACCCGAGCACCTCGCCCACCGGCCACCCGAGTGCCATCACGTCTTCGATCATGAGATCGGCCACCTTGGCGGCCCGCTTGGCGTTCACCTCCGCACCCGGACGGGGCATGTCGCGGGTCGCCGTCGGGGTCGCCATCGGCCGGATCTTACCGGGGTCCATCCGCCATTCTCTCGATTTGACCTGCACTTTCGGCAAAAGAGTGTTCCCAAAAGGCGACCCGGGTGGATCGGTGCCTACAATGAAAACATGGTTTGCGAAGAGGGGGGCGGGTCGTGACGGACCTGGCCACACCGCCTTCGGATCCTGTGCCCGCACCCCCGGCGAGACGGCCCGGTTCCGTCCGCCGCACCTCGACGGTGCAGATGTCCTGGCCGGGGGGCCTTGGCACTCCCGAGCTGTACCTCCAGGGCCGGGCCCGCGACCTGTGCACGCCGGTGCACGGCGCTCCCCACGTCCTGGCGGCGGCGGACCTCACCGCGGTGACCGGACGCGAGCGCGACATCCAGAGCATCGACGCCGATCCGCCCGTCGCCGGGCTGCAGCGCCTCGTCGGCGTCCGCGCCGGCTCCGGCCTGCGCGGCGCCATCGCTCGGGAGCTGCCCGAGGAGGTCGAGGGCGGGACGCCGCTGTACCTCCTCCTCGACGACCTGGGCGGAGCGACATTGATCGCCGGGTACACCTACTTCCGCTGGGCAGAGGTCTTTCCCGAGATGAGCCGCCGCATCGAGAACGGTCCGCAGCGCGTCATGCTGGGCACCTGCTCCGGGTTCCGCCCCGGATCGATCGCGCTCAAGGACGACGGGACCCTTTCGCACGTCCGGCAGAACACGGCACGCACCGCGTCGCTGGTGGATCCGTCCGACCAGATCGGCTGGCACGAACTGCACGAGCACCCGGTGATCGGCATGCGCCGCGCCCGGCGCATCGACGTCTGGGTGAACGAGGGGCGCATCGAGGTCGACGCCTGGTTCCGCGACAGCGTCTGGGTGCCCGAAGGTCACGAAGAGGCCATTCACGAGTACCAGATCCTGGGCTCGGCCGACCGCTCGACGGGGACGCTCACGTCGGTGCACGCCGTTCCGCGGGTGTTGCCCTACGCCGAGTGCCCGGGGGCCGCACCGAACGCCGCCTCGATGGCGGGAACAGACCTACCGGCGATGCGCACCGAGGTGCTCCAGCGGCTGCGAGCGACCGACTGCTGCACCCATCTCAACGACGGGTTGCGTTCGCTGGCCGAGGTGCCGGTGCTCGCCGCCTCGCTGCCCGGGTAGCCGAATCAAAGGAAGCACTCATATGACCGAGACGCTCAAGGACAAGACCGCCGTCGTCGGCATCGGGGCGACGCCGTACTACAAGAGGGGCGAGTCGCTGCCCCAGACCGAGCTCGAGCTGGCCTGCAAGGCGATCCTCGGCGCACTCGACGATGCCGGTCTCACGATCAAGGACCTCGACGGGTTCACCATCTACTCGAGCTCGTGCGACCCCGCCCAGGTGGCCTCGGTCCTCGGTGTGCCCGAAGTGAGGTTCGCCGCCTCACTGACGTCCGGCGGCGGCGGCTCGGCCGGCTCCCTCGGCTTGGCGGCGTCGGCCATCGCGTCGGGACAGGCCGAGGTGTGCGTGACCCTGATGACGCTGCAGCAGGCCAAGCGCCGGCTCGGCGGCAGTGCGGTCGGCGGCGGAGGGCCGGGGCTCGGGGGAGGCGGCGGCAGCCCCTACGGCGGCGGCGGCGTGCCCAACTACGCCGCCTTCATCGCCGGCGCGGGCCTGATGGCGCCCGGGCACAGTTTCGCCCTGCTCACCCGGCGGCACATGGAGCTGTACGGGACCAGGCGCGAGCACCTGGCCGAGGTGTGCATCTCGCAGCGCGAGAACGCCATCCGGCGCCCGACCGCCATCCGCACGGACCCGCTCACGCTCGACGAGTACTTCGACGCGCGCATGATCAGCGACCCGCTGTGCCTCTTCGACTACACGATGGAGACCGACGGTGCGGTGGCGGCCGTCGTGACGTCGGCGGAGCGGGCCAAGGACCTGCGCCAGAAGCCGGTCTACATCGGCGGCACCGCGCACGGCGGGGCGGGCCGCTGGGGCTCGGCGATCTTCACCTACTTCCAGATGCCCGACGAGTACTTCGCCTCCTCGGGGAACCGGCCCGTCGCCAAACGGATGTACGAGATGGCGGGCATGGGGCCCGAAGACGTCGACGTCGCGCTGTTCTACGACCACTTCTCCCCGATGGTGATCATGCAGCTCGAGGACTACGGCTTCTGCCCGATCGGCGAGGGCGGACCGTTCGTCGCTGACGGCAACATCCGCTGGAAGGGTGGCTCCATCCCGGTCAACACGCACGGCGGCCATCTCTCCGAGGCGTACATCATCGGCATGACGCACATCCGCGAGGCGGTCGAGCAGCTGCGGGGCGTCGCGGTGAACCAGGTCGACGGTGCCGAGGTGGCCGTCGTCACCGGCGGGCCGTCGGGGCTGCCGGTCAGCGGCACGCTGCTGCACAACTGACCACGAGAGAGAGGAGCTGGGCTTGACCGACCTCACGCAGGGGACCTTCCCCGCCATGATGAAAGACCCCTTCGCCGACGACCTGACCCAGCCCTTCTGGGACGCCGCGTCGGAGGGCCGGCTCACCGCCCCGAAGTGCACCGAGTGCGGCACCTTCGTCCTGCCACCACAACCGTTCTGCTTCGAGTGCCAGAGCCAGGCCTTCGAGTGGGTCGACCTGCCCGGCACCGGCACCATCTACACCTACACGGTGGTGCGCCACCCGCTGGCGCCGCATCTGGCCGAGGTGGTGCCGTACGTGTCGGGTGTGATCGAGCTCGACGGGACGCAGGGGGCCGGAGCGCGGCTCCTGCTCAACATCACCGACGCCGACCCCGACACGGTCAAGATCGGCGACAAGGTACGCATCTGGTTCGACCGGGTCAGCGATACCTTCCCCCTCCCCCGCGCCCGGATGGCCTGAGGCCGGCGTGGGAGCGTCCAAGGCGGTGCCGGCCACGCGGGCGGGCCGTCCCCGGCGTTTCGAGTCGGAGGACGAGCTGCGCATCCTGCTCGACAGCGCGCTCGTGGTGATGGAGCGCAACGGGTACGTCGATGCGGCCGTGGCCGACATCTTGGGAGAGGCCGACCTGTCGACGCGCTCGTTCTACCGCCACTTCGAGTCGAAGGACCAGCTGCTGTGCGCGCTCTACCGGCGCGAGGCGGAGGCCGCCGCCGCACGCCTTCAGGCCAAGGTCGACGCTGCCCCCAACCCGCGGGCCGCGCTCGACGCCTGGATCGACGAGATCCTGAGCTTCGGACACCACCGGACCAAGGCCGCCCGGGTCGCGGTGCTGGGGTCGCCGGGCGCCATGCGGGCCGAGGGCTACGCGGAGGAGACGCGCCGTGCCGCCGAGCTCCTCATGGCGCCGCTGCAGACCTTGCTCTCCGACGGGGTTTCCGATGGCACCTTCCCGCTGGCCGACCCCGATGCCGACGCACCGCTCGTGCAGTCGGTCGTCTGGGCCGCGGCCGGGCTCAACCCGACGCGGGAGAAGCTCCCACGCGCCGAGGCGTCACGGCAGGTGCGCTCGTTCTGCGAGCGTGCGTTGGGAGCGACCCCCGAAGGCTGACGAGCAGCCCTCAACCCGGCCGGGTCAGCCGGCCGCCCGCTCCGACACCGACCACAGCGCCGGCTCCCCGTCCTCGACCACGACGGTGCCGTCGATCTCGAGCACCCGCAAGTGTGAGACCGTCTCGCCCACCGCGGCGCGCCGCATGAACCCCGCGATGTCGTCCCACGGCCGCGACCACCTCATATGCGATGCGATGTACCACGCGGTCTGCGGCCCCGCGCGCAGGATCTCGATCACCTCGGCGAAGCGGTCCCGGTGGTGCTGGCGCAGCTCCTCGAGCCGGGTGTGGAGATCCTCGAAGCGGTACTCGTGCGCCGGCAGGACCTCGTTGACCCGGTAGGGCTCGAGCTTGTCGAGCGACTGCAGGAAGTCGCCCAGGGGGTTGGCGCCCGCCTGGGGATGGAACGGGATGTTGGGGGTGATGCGGGGAAGGACATGGTCGCCCGAGAGCATCAGCTCATTGCGCGACTCGTAGAAGCACAGGTGGCCGGGCGAGTGCCCGGGCGTCCAGATGGCCTGCAGGTCCCACCCCGGCACCTCGGGCCGTGCGCCGTCCTCGAGCAGCACGTCGGGGACCACCGGGTCCACGAGCATCCGTACCGGCATGGCCGCGTTGCGCAGCGGCTCGAGCTCCTCGGGGGGCGCCCCCATCTTGCGCAGCGCGGCGGCGACCCGGTCGAGCAGGTCGTCGGGCTCGTCGTAGCGGTCGTGGATGAGCTCGGCGTCGGCCGGGTGCAGCGAGATCCACGCGCCCGACGCCTCGCGGATCCTCCCCGCCAGCCCGTAGTGGTCGGGGTGGATGTGGGTGACCATCACGCCCTGCACGTCGGCAATGTCGCAGCCGGCCTCCTGCATGCCGCTCGACAGAGCGCCGAACGCGTCGTCAGTGTTCCAACCCGCGTCCATGAGGTACGGCCCACGGTCGGTCTCGAAAAGGTAGACGAGGACGTACCGGAGCGAGTTGTTGGGCAGAGGCACCGGGATGCTCCACAGCCCGGGCCGGACCTTCTCGACACCGGGGAAGGGGTCGTTGGCGGCGGCGGCGCCCCGGGCGCGCTGCGCGTGCGGGGGGCCCGGGTGGGGGTGGGCGTGGCGCGACGTCGAGGTCACGACCGGCCCCGCGGCTCTCTGGGGAGCCCCAGGCCACGCTCGGCGATGAGGTTGCGCATGATCTCGTTCGATCCTCCTGCGATGGTCCAGGCACGAGCGTAAAGGAATGCGTCCTGCCAGCGCCCATCGTCGAACGCGAGCTCGTCGCCCTCGACCGCCATGGAGCGGGCACCCTGGAGGGCCAGCGCCGCCTCGTCGATCTCGAGGTTGAGCTCGCTGAACCAGATCTTGGCCATCGGGGCGTCGGCCGGCGTGATCTGCCCCAGGGCCGCCTTGGTGGCCATGCGCTGCCCCAGGTGGCGCTGGATGCGGGCGCGGGCGGCGAGCGCGCCGACCAACTGGCGCACCGCGCCGTCCTCGATTGCGGGGCGGCCACCTCGGTCGTTCCGCCGGGCCACCTCCAGGAGGCGGGACACCGGATCGACGCCGCCGCCGGCACCGCCGACGCTCGTGCGCTCCTCGGCCAGGCTGGCGCCGGCCACCCGCCAACCCTCGCCCGGTGCACCGATCATGTTGGTCGCCGGGATCCGCACCTCGTCGAAGAAGACCTCGTTGAAATCGGTGGTCCCGGTCATCTCGCGCAAGGGGCGCACGTCGACCCCCGGGCTGCGCATGTCGAGGATGAAGGCGGAGATGCCGGCGGGGCCCTCCACCGGTTCCGTGCGCGCCAGCAGGTAGCCGTAATCGGACCACTGGGCCCAGGTGCTCCACACCTTCTGGCCGACCACGACGAAGTCACTTCCGTCCCTGGTGGCCCGGGTCTGCAGCGAGGTCAGGTCGCTGCCGGCATCGGGCTCGCTGAAGAGTTGGGTCCAGATGTGGTCACCCCGAGCCATCGGCGGCAGGTAGGCGCCCCGCTGCTCCTCTGCGCCGAAGTGCTTGAGCGCCCCGGCGACGAGCGGGTTGCCGAGCACGTGGGGAATGCCGGAGGCGCCGAGCTCCTGCTCGAGGATGCGTTGCTCGTGCGGGTCGCCGCGCTCTGTCGAGAAGCGGTCGAGGCGGTACCCGGCATCGTAGAGGGCACGGGTGTAGGTGCGTAGTCGCTCCACGTCGGGCGCGCTGTCGGGCACGCGCAGGCCGGTGCGCTGCTTCCACTCCAGCGCCGGCTTGTGCTCGGCGATGAAGGCACGCAGCGCGGCGCGGTACTCGTCGTACTCGGGCGGGATGGGCGGGACGTTCACGTCCATGGGCTCACCCGTCCTCTCGTTGCGTCGCGGCGGCTTCGCACAGACGGGTGAGGCGCTCCCGGTGCCAGGCCCCGTCGCCGTAGAGCACCTGGTTGACCTTGGCCCGCCGCACGAACAGGTGGACGTCGTGCTCCCAGGTGAACCCGATGCCACCGTGCAACTGCAGGGCCTCGCCACTGAGATGGGCGAACGCGTCGTCGACGAAGGCGCCCGCCGTCGCCACCGCCTCGGGGGCGTCGGGGAGCCCGTCACCGAGCGCGAGGGCGGCGTAGTGGGCAGCGGCCCGCATGCCCTCGAGTTCCATCAGCAGGTCCGCCAGCCGGTGCTTGAGCGCCTGGAAGCTGCCGATGGTGCGGCCGAATTGGACGCGCTTCTTGGCGTAGTCGACCGTGGCTGCGAAGAGGTTGTCGGCGGCACCGACGGACTCGGCCGACTGCAGGACCGTGGCCACCGCGAGGCTTCTCTCCACCACGTCCCACCCGCCGGCCAGCTCGGCGCCGCTGGGCACCGACACGCCGTCGAAGCTGACCTCGCTGAAGCGGCGGGTCAGGTCGAGACCGGCGAGCACTCGATCGGACAGGCCGGCGGCGGGGCGCGGCACCAGCAGGTTGACGATGCCGCCGCCTTCTGCCTCCGTTGCCGTGACGAGCAGGACCGCGGCGTCGCCCGCGGCCTGGACGTAGCGGGCCACGCCGTCGAGCCGCCAGCCGTCGCCGGCGCGTGTCGCCCGCACCGCCACGGCGGAGCGCTCGGGCGACCCGTCACCGCTCAGGCACCAGGCGCACGTCGTGTCGCCGCGCGCGATGCGCGGCAGGTGCTCCTTGGCCTGCAGCTCCGTGCCGCAGCGGCCGATGGCGTCGGCGACGACGTTGCAGGGGACGAGCGGCCCCGGATTGAGCTCCCGCCCCAGCTCCTCGGCCAGGACCACGAGGTCGACCAGGGGCTGTGCGGTCACGCTGCCGCCCTCGTGCTCTGTGGGGACGAGCATCGCGGTCCAGCCCAGCTCTGCCCCCCGGAGCCAGACAGCGTGGTCGAAGAGGTCCGGCTTCTCCATGGAGCGCCGTACCTCGGCGAGCGGCTGATGCTCGGTGAGAAAGCGGCGCGTAGTCGTGCGCAGCAGTTCCTGGTCTTCGCCGAACCCGAAATCCATGACCTAGCGGTGTCCTCCCGTAGGCATCACACGCTGCGCTCGGCGGCGGCCCAGTACTCGTCGCGCAAGAGGCGCTTGTAGAGCTTGCCACCGTCGGTCCGCGGCAGGTGCTCAAGGAAGTCGACGCTGCGGGGGCACTTGTAGCGGGCGATCCGCTCCTGGCAGTAGGCGATCAGCTCCGCCGCCAGCTCTTCACTCGGTCGGGTGCCGTCGACGAGCTCGACGACGGCCTTGACCTGCTCGCCCCACTCGCTGTCGGGGATACCGATGACGGCGACGTCGCCCACCGCAGGGTGCGCAGAGAGCACGCCCTCCACCTCGGCCGGAAAGATGTTGACGCCGCCGCTGATGATCATGTCCTTGGCGCGGTCGTTGATGAACAGGTAGCCGTCCTCATCCATGTACCCGACGTCACCGAGCGTGAAGGCCTTGCCCCGGCTCACCGAGGCCGTCAGCTCGGGGTCGCCCTTGTAGGTGAACGAGCCGCCGCGATCGGGCTCGAGGTAGACGTGGCCGACTCCGCCGCGCGGGACCTCGTTCCCGTCCTCGTCGAGGATCTTGACGGTCATGCCGGCCACGGAGCGCCCCACCGTGCCGGGCTTCTCCAGCCAGCGGTAGGGCTTGGCGATGGTGGCGGCGCCCTCCATGCCGCCGTACGTCTCCCAGATCACCGGCCCCCACCACTCCATCATCTGCTTCTTGACCTCGAGCGGGCACGGCGCGGCGGAGTGGACGACGACCTCCAGGCTCGAGACGTCGTACCTGTCCTTCACCTCTTGGGGCAGGCGGAGGAGCCGGACGAATTGGGTCGGCACCATGTACGCCGTGGTGATCCGGTGGCGCTCGATGGCGGCCAACGTCTGCTCCGGGTCGAATTTTCCCAAGATGGCGAGCGCCTGGCCGACGTTGAGCGCCCCGAGGTAGAAGCCCTGGCAGCCTCCGTGGTGCATGCCGGCCGACACCAGGTGCACCCCGGTGAAGGGCTGGAACCGGAACGCATGGCCGAAGCTCTTCATCGCGTCGGCGGCCACGGTCGGGTCCACTTTCGACGGTCTCGCCCGCACGATCGCCTTGGGCTGGCCGGTCGTGCCCGAGGAATACGTGATGGGGAGACCCAAGCTGCGGTCAGGGGGCTCGGTGTTGGGCTGGCCTTCGACGAGCGACTCGTAGCGCGTGAAGTCCCCCACGTCACCGCCGACCGCGATCCGGTGCGCGATGGACCCGGTGCCCGCCATCTGGTCCACGCGGTCCCTGAAGTCGGCGTGCACGACGATCGCCGCCGCTTCCGAATGGTCCACGATGCGCTGGATCTCGGCGCCCGACAGTGCCGGATTCAGCGCGATGGACTGGAACCCACCTTCTTGGGCCGCGAGCTGCCAGTAGAGGATGTCGACGTCGTTCGGAAGTGCGTAGGCGAGAATGTCCCCGGCGCCGAGGCCTTGCGCCCGCAGCGCATGGACCAACTGGTGGGCCCGGCCGGCGAGCTCCCCGAAGGTCAGGGTCACCGCGCTGGGACACGCCACGACGGCCGGGAGGTCCGGGCGTTCCGCGGCGATGAACCAGAATCCGAGCCGCTGGTCCCAGGGGTCCTTCATGGAGAATAGAGTATACCAATAATGCGTGCCGCCCACTCCCACCAGGAAGGTCCCGAGGCGGTCGACGCTCCGCCCGGCGTCGACTGTTGGGTCTTCGACGTCGACGGCTGCCTGGTCGACTCACTGACCGGGACGTCGCTGCGACCCGGGGCCCGGGAGCTCCTCGCGCACTTGGGCCGTGCCAGCCGGGTCATCCTGTGGAGCGCGGGCGGGGACGGGTACGCCCGGTCCCGTGCCGAGCAGTTCTGCCTCGACGGCCACGTCAGCGACTACTTCCCCAAGGAAGGTCGCGATGAGGACGGGCGTTACCTCACGAGCCACCTCCCGGTCGACGCGAGCCGCGCGATCTTCGTCGACGACCGGCCCGAGGACCTGGCCGGCGATCTCGAGGTGCTTGCGGTGTCGCCCTACCTGGCGGAGGACCCCCACGATCACGGGCTCGAGGCAGTGGCGCTGCGGGCGGGCCTCTCCCGCGACCTTCCCCGATAGAGGGTACTATTTGCGGAAGTACCAGCTCGTGCCGGTGATCCGAGAGCATCGACATGATCCACCGGCGAGCCCGTCGCCATCCGGATCGAGAACTACGAAGGGGGTGCCGTGCCCGGCCCACTCAATGGAGTGCGCATCGTCGAGGTGGCCAACTGGACGTTCGTGCCTGCGGCCGGCGCCGTGCTGGCCGACCTCGGTGCCGACGTCATCAAGATCGAGCCGCCGAACGGCGATCCCCAGCGCGCGCTGCGCAACATGCTCAACCTCGGTGAGAACGGCCCGAATCCCTTCCTCGAAATTCCGAACCGGGGCAAACGGAGCGTGACCTGCGACCTGACCACCGACGCCGGCTGCCAGGCGCTCGCCGCCATCCTGGCCACGGCGGACGTGTTCGTGACATCGAACCTGGCACCGGTTCGCACCAAGCTGCACATCGACGTCGAGGACGTGCGGGCGGCGAACCCGGACATCATCTACGTGCGGGGGACCGGGTGGGGCAACGAAGGCCCGATGGCAGATGTCGGCGGTTACGACATGGCCTGCGGCTGGGCCACCAGTGGCATGGCCTACAAGATGACCCCCCGCGGCGGGATCGAGCCGATGCCCCAGCCCGCCGCGTTCTTCGATCTCCAGGGCGCCAACACCATCGCCGGGGCGATCGGCATGGCGCTGTTCAAGCGGGCTACGACGGGCGAGACGTCGGTGGTCGACGTCTCGCTCATGCACGTGAGCATGTGGGCCCTGTCGCCCGACATCGTGGGTGCTCCCTTCGCCGGTGACAGCGCGTCCTATGGCGACCGCACCAAGTCACCCAATCCCCTGGTCAACGGGTACGCCACCAAGGACCGGCGCTGGATCTACTTCGTCTGCCTGCAGCCGGACCGCTTCTGGTACGAGTTCTGTACCTTGCTCGGCCGTCCCGACCTGATCACCGACGAGCGGTACGCGGATCCGGCGGGACGCTTCGAGAACCGGACAGAGCTGATCCTCGAGCTCGACCGCGTCTTCAGCGAGCTGACCCTGGACGAGATCAAGGAGAAGTTCCAGGGCTTCACCGGGGTCTGGGCGCCGGTGCTCCGCCCAACAGAGCTGTACTCCCACCCCCAGGTCGAGGTCAACGGGTTCCTGCCGCGAGTGGCGGCCACCACGGGTAGTGACTTCAACCTGGTGGCGGCACCCATGCACTTCTCCGGCCACACGACGGCACCTCCGGGGCCGGCACCCGAGCTCGGCCAGCACACCGAGGAGGTGCTCCTCGAGTCGGGCCTCGACTGGGACGCCATCAGCGCACTACGCGAGAGCGGCGGCCTGGGCTGACGGCGGCGGCCGGCACGGGTCGCTTCGGGCCCTGCTCCCTAATCCTCGAGCTGGTCCACCAGGCCCCAGGAAAGGGCCGTGGCAGCGTCGAGGGTGCGGCCCGAGAATGCGAGCCACGCGGTGCCCAGGCGGCCGATGCGGCGCGTGAGGCTGACGGTCCCACCGGCGCCCGGAACAAGCCCGAGGCCGATCTCGGGCAAGGCGATCTCGGTGTCGTGTGCGGCGATGACACGGTCAGCGAAGGCCGCCAACTCGATTCCGGATCCCACGCAGGCGCCATGCACATGGGCGATGGTCAGCGTGGGAAGGCGGGACAGAGCCCGCGCGACACTGCGCTGCAGCCGGATGAGGTGCGCGCTGGCCGGATCGGGTCGGCTGCCGAACTCGTCGAGGTCGCCCCCGACGCAGAAGGCCCGTCCCTCGCCCCGGAGTTCGACCGTCTTGATGCCCGGGTCCGCGGCGGCCACGGCGAAGCCTTCGATCAGCTCGTCCCGCATACGCGCGTCCAGCGCGTTGAGGCGGTCGGGACGAGCCAGGGTGACGGTGAGCGTCTCCCCGTCGCGCTGCAGCCGCACCCGCGGACCCTTGTCGACGTCGGTGCGAGCCCGGTAACGAGCCCGCCATGCTGCGAACTCCGGACCGGACTGCAGGACCGAGTACACGGCCGACTCGGCTACCAGACCCTCATCGACCGGGCGGCCCAGCTGGCTCCGCAGGAGCAGGGCGAGGGCCACCGACGCAATGGGGAAGTCCGCGAGATTCTGCTCAATGACGCCCAGGACCGGGTCGCCGTCCACGATCACGACGTCGCACAGCTCGAACCAGCTCTGATCGACCGCGCCACGGGTTGTCCCGACAATGACGAACGGCAGACTCGTCACGAGTTCGGCCGGGAGCCCGGTCGGGCCGGGCACTCCCTCCTCGAGCGTGACCACGATGGCTCCGGTCCGCTCGGGCGGGGTGGGGCTGCGCAACTCGGCGAGGAAGGAGGTGGCGCTCAGGTGTTCGAGGATCGCGAAACGTTACCCTGCCGCTATGGACCAGGGTCTGATGGGGCGGTGGGCGACCAGCGGCGTCATGGCGCTCACCGGGTGGCCCGACGAGCCACTCGGGCCGCCGGCCGGTCTGGTCGAGGGCGTCGACCGGCTCGGTTGCCGTTTCGAGGGACTCGATGCGCTCGCGTTGCTGGGCGAGCGTGCCGCGCTGATGGGCCTGTGGCGGCGAGGGGACATGAGCTGCGGCGGGAGCTGCCGGCTGCTGCCCAGCGCCGACGGCTTCGTCGCCGTCTCGCTGCCCCGGGCCGAGGACATGGAGTTGGTACCTGCGTGGCTCGAACTGGACAGGGTGCCGGCCTCCGTGCCTGCGGTCTGGTCCGCGGTCGCCCAACACCTGCTCGACCGTGATCCGCAGCCGCTCGTGGAACGGGCCGCCCTGCTGGGACTGCCCGTCGCACGGGTCGGCGAGCCACCGGCCGGCACGGGCGTCACGCGCCTTCCTCTCGGCGATGCGTCCCCGCGGTACGACCTGAGTGGACTCCTCGTCGTGGATCTGTCCGCCTTGTGGGCGGGGCCGCTGTGCGGCGCGCTGTTGGGCAGTGCGGGCGCGGCGGTCCTGAAGGTCGAGTCGACGCAGCGACCTGACGGGGCGCGCCGCGGCCCGGCCGAGTTCTTCGACCTGTTGAACGGTCACAAGCGCTCTGTCGCGCTCGACCTCAGGGACCCGGTCGGCGTCCGGACCCTGCACGACATCGTTCGTCGGGCCGACGTCGTGATCGAGGCCAGCCGCCCGCGCGCGCTGGCGCAGCTCGGGCTGGACGGCACCTCGGTGGTGCGAGCCGGTGGTCCCCAGGTGTGGGTCTCCATCACCGGCTACGGGCGGTCGGGGGAGACCGCCAACCGAGTGGCCTTCGGGGATGATGCCGCCGCGGCCGGTGGGCTGGTCGTATGGAGCGGGGACAGACCCCTGTTCTGCGCGGACGCCGTCGCCGACCCCCTCACCGGGCTGACCGCCGCCGGCGCCTGCCTCGAGGCACTGGAGTCTGGCGGGCGCTGGCTGCTCGACGTTTCGATGTCGGCCGTGAGCGCAGCTCTCAGCGGACCGACCCTTCCGGTCCCTGAGGGCCTCGCGGTGGAACCGCCGCGTGCCCGCCCGGTCACAGCGCGAGCTCCCGCTTTGGGTGACGACACGGCGCAGGTGCTCGCCGAGCTCGGAATCGAACCCTGACGACCGCGACCTGGCGGGAACCGGCTACCGCGTCGTGACGGGCAACGACTCCCAGCCGCGGACGGTCGATGTATGGGCCTGGACAGCGTGGTCCCAGTCGACGTCCCAACGAGGAAACCGCCGCAGCACCTCTTCCAACGCGATCCGACCCTCGAGCCGGGCCAGGTGGCTGCCCAGGCAGAAGTGGATGCCGTAGCCGAAGGCGAGGTGCTGTTGCTGCTTGCGGTGGATGTCGAAGCGGTCGGGATCTTCGAACTTCCGCTCGTCCCGGTTGGCGGCCCCGTTCATCAGCACCAGCACGCTGCCTTGGGGCACCTTCTGGCCATGGTGCTCCACGTCACGCATGACGTACCGCGCCTGCACGGGTGACGGGGATTCGTAGCGCAGCAGCTCCTCGATCGCTCCGGGAATGAGCCCGGGGTCGTCGGCGAGCTCACGGCGCTGGTGCGGGTGCTCGGCCAGCACCTTTCCCGCCCACCCGATGAGCCGCGTCGTGGTCTCGTTGCCTGCGGCGGCCAGGAGCCCCACGTAGTTCAGGATCTCCTCTCGCGTCAGCCCTCTGACGGTCCCGTCGACGTCCTCGAATTCTGCGTTCAACAACTCGGTCATGAGGTCGTCGGACGGGTGGTCCGCCCGCCAGTCGATGTGGTCGGCGAACCTGCCGCCGTCGAGGGGGCCGAGATCCTCGCGTTGGCGGGGTGCCTCCCCTTCGTCGAGCCGCATGCCCTCGTCGATTCGATCGCGGATCTCCTCCTGGTCGTCCTCGGGGATCCCCAGCAACATGCCGATGACCCGCATCGGCATCTCGGCGGCCAGGTCACCGATGAAGTCGAACCCTCCCTCAGCCATCAAGGGGTCGAGAGCGCGGGCGCAGAAGGTCCGTGCCTGGGGCTCGATCTCGGCCATCCGTTTCGGGGTGAACACCCGGCTCAGAAGACTCCGGTGCAGCTCGTGCGCCGGTGGGTCTTCGAACAGGATGATCCCAGGAGGGATCTCCGTCCCGCTCTTGATGAGCTCGAGCACCGAGCCCTTGCCCGAGATGTACGTCTTCCAGTCGGTGCTGCACTCCCTGATGTCCTCGAACCGGCTCAAGGCATAGAAGTCGTGCTTGTCGTTGTAGTACAGCGGCGCTTCGTCGCGGAGGCGCTTCCATACCGGATACGGATCGGCATCGATGTCGAAGTCGTACGGGTCGTAGTAGAGCTCACTGTCAGTGGTTCTCGTCATGTCGAGATCCGTCAGCCCGCCAGCCCGTTGGGGAACTTGAGCAGCGACCCGGCGTCGACCCGGATCTGTTGGCCCGTGATGTAGCGGGACTCGTCGCTCGCCAGGAAGAGCGCCAGATTGGCGATGTCCTCTGGCTCGACGTAAGGGATGGGCATGGCTTGGAAGAAGTTGAAGGCCGGCTCGGCGTCCTCGCGGGTGGGGTTCTCGAGGTCGGGGCGGAAGATCCGGTACAGGCCGTCATTGTGCAGCAGATGGGTATTGCAGTTGGTGGGGTGGATCGTGTTAACCCGGATGAAGCGGGAGGCAAGGTGGCGGGCCATCTGCTCGGTGTACCCGACAAGGGTGCGCTTGGACCACCCGTAGCCGTCGCCGCCGGGTCCCATCACCGGGTTGTCGGTGGTGCCCGACATGAGGCCGGCGGTGGACCCGGTGACGATGACGGAAGCACCGTCGGGCAGGTGGGGAAGGGCGACGGCAACCGTGTTCATCACGCCGAGAAGATCGACATCGGTGGCGTCGACGAAATCAGAGGCGTGTGGATCACCCAGGGCCATGGGCAGAATGCCGGCGTTGGCGACCACGATGTCGAGCCGTCCGAGGTCGGTGAGACCGGCCTCGAGCGCTTCGCGCAGTTCGGACCGCTCGCGCACATCGGCTTGACGGGCAACGATGCGCCTGCCCAGCTCCTTGACCGCACGCTCGGTCTCGGCCAGGTCCTCCGGTGTGGAGAGCGGATAGTTGTTCGACTCGATCTGGCGGCAGATGTCGACGGCGATGATGTCCGCCCCCTCCTGTGCCATGCGGATGGCATGGGCCCTTCCTTGTCCTCGCGCCGCTCCGGTGATGAAAGCGACCTTGCCCTCCAAGCGTCCAGCCATCTGTCCTCCTCGTTGTGTCGTGTGCTCAGAAACTGCGGCAGTACACCGTGTCCATCTTCTGGGTCCGGGGCCGGGTGACGACGAAGACGTGCACGTCGCCCACCGCGGTGACCTCCTGACCCCCGTAGCGGCCGAAGGCTTGCGACATCAGGCCGGTCTTGGTCCACAGATCGATGGCGGCCGCACCGTGCTCGGGGTCCCATTCCCACCCGGTCGAACCACCGCCGGCCGCATTCGTCCCGCCCTGAATCACCGTGGTGACCCGGATGTCGTCGTCACGAACCTCTTGGGCCAGGACGACCGCGAAGGCTTCGAGCGCAGCCTTGGTGGCGACATACATCGAGAGCATCGGGAACGGGTGGAGGGTCGACTCGCTCGAGGTGTTGACGATGTCGCCCCCACCGGCGGCACGCAACAGGGGGATGGCGGCCCGGCACGTGTACACCGGTCCGGCGAAATTCGTCCGCATCTGCTGATCGATGTCGAGATCGCTCAGGAGCTCGACCCGGCAGGGCCGGTAGACGGCGGCGTTGTTGACCAGGATGTCGACCCTGCCGAATCTGTCTCCGATCTCGGAGAAGGCCTGGCCGACGCTGCCCGGGTCACCCACATCCGCAACGACCGGAACGGCTCCCGCGCCCAGATCCTTTGCCGTCTGCTGCAGCCGCTCGCCGCCCCGGGCCAGCATCACCACGGTGGCACCTTCCTCAGCGAACCGCCGGGCGACGCCGAGACCCGACCCGCTCGAGGCACCGGTGACGACGGCGATCTTCCCCTCGAGCACCCCCACGTTTCCCCGTCAGCCCCAGACGAGGTTCTTGATCTCGGTGAAGTCCTCGAGCCCGTGGCGGCCCCACTCCCGGCCGAGTCCCGACTGCTTGTAGCCGCCGAACGCGCCGCTCTGGCCGATGCCCTTGGGGACAGCGCCCCACCCGGGTCCCTGCCCGCCGCCCGGACCCAGGTCCGGGAGTGGCTCGGAGCCGATCTTCTGCACCGTGACGAGTCCGGCCCGGATCTGGCGGGCAACGTTGAACCCGCGGGAGTCCGACGTCGACACCACGCCACCCCCCAGGCCGTAGATGGAATCGTTGGCCAGCCGCACGGCGTCCTCGTCATCACCCGAGTACGGCACGACGGTGAGCACCGGGCCGAAGATCTCCTCCTGAGCGATACGGAGGTCGTTGGAGCTGACGAAGACGGTCGGCTCGAAGTAGTAGCCCTTCTCCAGCCCGTCGGGACGGCGCCCTCCACAGAGCAGCTCCGCACCCTGTTCGTGTCCAGAAGCCACGTAGCCCTCGACGCGCTCGCGTTGTTGCTCGCGGATGAGGGGGCCCAGCACCGTGCTCTCGCTCCTCGGATCACCGATCGTGATCATCGGGCGCATCGCGTCAAGTCCTTCCTTGTACGCGTCGAGCAGACGCTCGGGCAGCAGCAGGCGCGTGTGGAGCACGCAGCCCTGGCCACAGTGCATGAGCACCTGACCGAAGCCGATGCTGCGGGCATAGTCCTCGCCCACGTCGCCCAACACGACGGTGGCGCTCTTGCCGCCGAGCTCGAGTTGGACCCGCTTCACCGTTCCCGCGGCGGAGGCCATGATCCGCCGCCCGGTGGCGGTCGAGCCGGTGAAGGTGACCATGTCCACCATCGGGTTCGACGTCAGCTCGTCGCCCACGTCGCCGTGTCCCGTGATCACATTGAGGACGCCGGGCGGGATCCCGGCTTCGGCGGCAACCTCCGCGATCATCATGGCGTCGAGCGGTGTCCAAGGATGCGGCTTGAGGACCACCGTGCAGCCGACGGCGAGCGCCGGTGCCACCTTCACCACGTTGAGCATGAACGGGAAATTGAACGGCGTGATGGCGGCGACCACGCCGATGGGCTCGCGAACGAGGGCGCTTCCAGACAGTCCGGTGGGTCCACCGGTCGGCACGCCGCTCTCGACCCAAGGAAAGGAATGCTCGGCGATCGCCGCGTTGGAGCGGAACATCCCGATCGAACCGGCACCCTGCACGGCATCGGTGAGGAAGCCCGTCGAGCCCGTCTCGGCGATGATGAGCTCTCGTAGGTCGCCGGCGCGCGATTCGAGGATCTCGGCCATCGCCAGCAACTTCGCGGCCCGCTCCGACGGCTTCATGTAGGGCCACGGGCCCTCGTCGAAGGCTCGGCGAGCCGCCTCGATCGCGCGCACCGCTGTCTTCGGCGTGGCCTCCGGCACGGACCCGATCACCTCTTCGGTGGCGGGATCGACGACGTCGATCGACCCCTCAGCCGCCTCCGACGTCCATTTGCCGTCGATGAACAACTCGTAGTTCCACGTCATGTCGTCTCCGTCCTTTGCTTCATGTGTGCCGCCACCTGGTCATCCCCCTGCGCCGGATTGGCGCAGCAGCGAGATGGCAACCCAAATCGTGCCCCAGTTCGAAGAAGATTTCCCGGTGCGCCGCTGGGGCGGCCGCCGTCCTCGGTCCACGAGACCTCTGAGGACCCGGACGGATCCCCGCACCGGTGCGGGAAACGTCACCTTCGATCGGCGTCCCGACGTGGGAAGTTGAACACCCGCCGCGCATTGTCCTCCGCGATCTTTCGGGCCTCGTCGTCGGGAACCTCGGAGAGCACGTCGGCCAGCTTCTCGCGCGACGCGGGGAAGTTGCTGTCGCTGTGGGGGTAGTCCCCCTCGAACATGATGTTGTCGACGCCGATGAGGTGCCGCTCTTCTATCCCGGCGTTGTCGGCGATGAAGCAGCCGAAGATGTGGTCGCGGAACAGGTCGGAGGGTCGCACGTCGGGGTTGACGCCTGTGTACCAGCGGTGCCGCTCCCAGGTGTAGTCGACCCGCTCGAGCACGTAGGGCATCCAGCCGATACCTCCCTCCGACAGCGCGACGCGCAGGCTGGGGAACTTGTGGAACACCGGTGACAGCAGCAGGTCGACGGTCGTGAACTGCGAGTTCATTCCGAAGAGCGCGATGGCGACGGCGAAGTTGGCGTCCGGCGCGGTGACTGGCGCGCCGCCGGTGCCGAAGTGCATGCACAACGGCATGTCTGCCGCCTGGGCTGCGGCGAGCAAGGGATCCCAGTGATCGCTGTGATACGAGGGGAGATCGAGGCGGTGGGGCGCCTCTGTGAAGGTGATGGATTTGGCGCCCTTGGCGGCGGTGCGCTCGATCTCGGCCACCGACGCCGCCACATCCCAGAACGGGACCATCACCATGGGGATGAACCGGTCCGGTGAGGCCGCGCACCACTCCTCGAGGATGAAGTCGTTCCACGCCACGACACACGCCGCCGCCAGCTCCTTGTCCCGCGCGGCGAACAGCGTGCCGCCGGCAAACCCGGGGAAGGACGGGAAGCACATCTGCGCATGGACCCCGTCGGTGTCCATGTCGGCCAGCCGGGCCGACACGTCGTAGCAGCCGGGGAGCATCTCGTCGTAGCTGACGGGATCGACACCGAAGTCCTTGGGATCCTTTCCCGCCACGGCGTTCAGCCCGATGGTGGGAATGATCCTGTCTTCGAACTTCCAGACCTGCTTTCCACCCTCGAGCTCGACGATGTGCGGTCCGACCTCGCGATACCCGGCCGGGAGGCGGTCGAGCCACACCCGCTCGTGCTCGATCACATGGTCGTCGACCGAGATCAGCTGGACGTCGTCGTGCAGCATGCAGGATCCCCCCTGACAAGAGATCCTCCCGTCGGAAGAATCGTCATATTCTGACAATCTAATCCGGTGCGGGAGCGCTGGCAAGTGCCCGCGCGGGCGTCAGGTCGACCGCAGGCGACCCGGGCGGGCCAGGTCCGGAACGGCGGCCTCAGCTGCGTCGAAGATCTCGAGGAGCGTCAGGCCCGACCGGCCCCACAGCTCGATGACTGCGTTCTCGATCCCTACCACCAGCCCGGCCAGAAGACGAGGCGTGGGATCGTCCGAGCCGACCGCACCCATCGACTTGGCGCAGTAGTCGGTGACGGCCTCGGTGAGCGCGTGTACCCGCTCGCCGCGGACGCGGGCGTGGATCTCCGGTGCATCTGCGGCGGCGCGACGCCACAGCGTGAGCAGTCGGACCTCGGCCGGCTGCTCCAGTGAATGGGCGCGGATGAGCTGCCAGACGCGCTGTAGCGGATCCGGGCTCGGCTCGAGCTCGGAGATCAACGCGACGAGGTCTTGGAGGCCGCGGCGGGTGAAGCCGAGGAGAAAATCCTCCTTCGAGGGAAAGTACCGGAAGAGGGTCCGCCCCGAGACCCCGGCGGCCTCGGCGATCTCGTCCACCGTGACCTCTCTGAATCCCCGATCGGCGAAGAGACCCCAGGCGATCTGCTCGTATTTGGCCAGCAGCGTGCTGCGCCGTCGCGTCCAACCGGACTCCTCTGCGTCGGTCACGGCGAGCATCCTCGCGCAAGAGGGCAGGGGGCCCGCGTGCCGTCCTACCTCGTCAACAGCATGCAGCCGGCGATGGGCCCACCGCCGTTGGAGACGACGGCCACGTCCCGCCGCTGCACCTGGCGCGCCCCCGCCTCACCCCTGAGCTGCAGACACGCCTCGTGGAGCACCCAGTTCCCGTGCATCCGGCCGGCAGAGAGCTGCCCGCCGTAGGTGTTGAGTGGCAGCTGGCCCTCCAGCGCGATCCGGGTGGCGTCCTCGACGAACGGCCCTGCCTCTCCGTCCGCGCAGAACCCGAGCGCCTCGAGCCACGCCAACGTCAGGAACGTGAACCCGTCGTAGAGCTGGGCCAGATCGACGTCGCTCGCCCGGAGGTCTGTGCGGCCCCACATCTCTTGGGCGGCGTCCGCCGATGCCATCTTGGGGTAGTCGCTGCGCTGGTCCCAGCCTCCTTCCCCGAGGGCGCCACCGCACGCCTCCACGCGAACGGGGTGGTCACAGTCGCCGGCGGCCTCGGCCGCAGATACCACGAAGGCGACGGAGCCGTCGACCGGGACGTCACAGTCGAGGAGCCCGAACGGATCCGAGATCATGCGGGCCCCGAGATACTCCTCCATCGTGAGCGGGTCACGATAGGCCGCTCGGGGATTGAGAGCGGCGTTCTTCCGGCTGTTGAGCGCCAACCAACCCAGCTGCTCCTTGGTGGTGCCGTACAGGTGCATGTGACGCCGGGCGTGCAGGGCGAGCCAGTTGGCCGCCGAATACGCGTGGGCGGCAATCAGCCGCGGAATGTCGGCCATCGGGTTGTCCCGCTCCTCGACCGGCTGGGCCGGCTCGGTTCTGGGCGACGCCACAGTGGGCCCGTCTCCGCCGCCACTGGGGAGCACCGAGCCCCCCATCATGTTCACCGTCCGGTAGACGAGCACGTGGCGCGCTTCGCCGCGCGCCACGGCGTGGAACGCGTTGACCACCGGGCTGAGCAGACCCCACCTCCCCGAGGGCGAGCCGGTCCAGGAGTGGTCTATGGCCAAGCGGGCCACCGCTTCGTCCACTGGCGTCTCGCCCATGGTGGCAATGCCGTCGATATCGGCTGGGGAGAGTCCGGCATCCGCGATCGCCTCGAGGGAGGACTCGGCGGTGAGGTCGAGCCCCGGGATACCGGTCTTGCGGCCGATGCGCGAGATCCCAATGCCCGAAATGACGGCGCCACGTTCGATGATGTCGTTCACGCGGCAGAACCATACAGTTGGGCCATGGCAGAGGTCGCGTCCCGCATCACGCCCCCCCTCGACGAGCTCAACCGACCCTTCTGGACGAGCGGCGCTTCGGGCGAGCTCCGCATCACTCGATGCCAATCGTGTCGGCGATGGGTCTTTCCCCTGTCGTCCCGATGTCCGGACTGCGGCGGCTCAACGGTCTACGAGACAACGAGCAGGAAGGGAACGGTCTTCACGCACACCACCAACAAGCACCCGTACAACCCCAGCGTGCCCGTGCCCTACAACATCTCGATCGTCGAGTTGGTGGAGCAGGCGGGATTGCGGTTCACGACCAACGTCGTGGACTGCCCACCCGACGACGTCTATATCGGGATGCCCGTGCGGGTCGCGTTCGAGCAGCACGGAGAGGTGTTCGTGCCCGTGTTCGTCCCTGATCGGTAGGACAAGCTGGCCCGTCACACGTCCCAGCTGAGCTCGAGCCGGTCGATTCCATAGAGCCCGCCCCCGTGCTCGGTCACCTCCACACCGTCGGTGAGCCGGTAGTCGGGAATCACGCGGTGCCACTCTTCCAGCGCGATACGCAGCTCGCGGCGGGCGAGATTCGAACCGAGGCAGCGGTGCGGACCGGCACCGAACGCAATGTGATTGTTCGGTGAACGATCGATCTGAATGCTTGCTGCGCTCTCGAACCTGGCCGGATCACGGGTCGCACCGCTCAAGGGGACGAAGACCATGTCGCCGGTCTTGAGGGGGCAGCCATGGAACTCCGCGTCCTGCATCACTTTGCGTGCGGGAGCGACGAAGGCGAAGCAACGGAGGAATTCCTCGACCGCGGCGGGGATCACCGAAGGGTCCTGAACGACACGGGCCCGGTCTTCGGGCATTCCGGCCAGGTACCAAAACGCATAGCTGAGCTGGATCGAGACAGTGTCGAGGCCGGCCATGAACATCAAGAGACACCACGAGAGGAGGTCCTCGAGCGGGATCGGCTTGCCGTCGATCTTCCAGTCCAGCGAACTGGAGAGCAGGTCATCGGAGGGGTGCGCGCGCTTCTCCTCGATCAGTTCGGTGAAGTACCCCATGACCGCCAACATGGCCTCGATGGCGGTGGCGTTCTCGGGATCATCGTCGCCAGAGGGATGCAAAATCCGGTGCTCCCAGTCGAGGAACTGTTCGAGGCCGTCGGGGGGAAGTCCCATCAGTTCCATGAAGATGGTCGTGGGATACCGCCAGGCAAAGTCTCGCAGGAAGTCACAATGCCCCGAGCCGGAGAACGTCCCGATGACCTCGATGCAACGGTCCCGCACCTTGTCCTCGAGCTTCTCCATCGCTCGCGGCGCGAAGTGTGGCGCCAGGAGCTGGCGCCACACGGTGTGCTCGGGAGGGTCCAACATCTCGGGGATCCACTTGTACGGGGGATCCGGATCGTGCACCGTGACCACGGAGCTCGAGAACATCTCGGGGCGCTGGAGCGCTTCCCGGATCACGTCTGCCCCGCTCATCACCCAGAAGCCGTTGCCGAAGGTGCTGCGCATGAAGGGGTGCTCTTCGCGCAACGCGTCGATCTCCTCGGCGTGGCACAGCACGGGTCCGGTGGTCGCGCTGTTGAACTCGCGGACGGGGTAGGGGCACTCCGCCATCTCGTCGGATGTCGGCGACTGCGTCATCTCGGGACCCCTTCACCTATTAAGGACACTCTGTTAGCAGTATCGACCTTCTCCCGAATCTGCGCCAGTCGGGCGCTGTGCGAGCGCTCGACGTCGTTGCCGGCGAGCGTCCACCGGAGCGGCGATCGGGCCACGCCGGCCACCCGACCCGTCTGCTTGAATCAACGGCCGGGACGAGGTCGTGCCGCACGGGCATGTCCACGAGGGAAGGAATCCACGTTGTCAGACATCATGCAAGGTGTTCGCATCCTCGAGGTGGCCGAGCACACCTTCGTCCCGGCCGCATCGGCCATCCTGGCGGACTGGGGCGCCGAGGTCATCAAGATCGAGCACCCCGAGCGGGGCGACGCCATGCGGGGCCTCGCCTCGAGCGGCGTCATGCCGTCGATGGGCGCGGTGCACGTGCTCCTGGAACACTCCAACCGGGGGAAGAAGAGCATCGGCATCGACGTCAGCACCGAGAAGGGACTCGACCTCATCTACCGGCTGGCCGCGACCTGCGACGTCTTCCTGACGAACAAGCTGCCCGCCGTCCGGAAGAAGCTGCACATCGAGCTCGACGACATCCGGACCCACAACCCGAACATCATCTACGTGTGCGGGACCGGCGCCGGCGAGCGCGGGCCCGATGCGGACCGCGGCGGCTACGACTTCCTGAGCTACTGGTGCCGGGCCGGGAGTGCCATGGGCACCACGCCGACGGATGTCGACTACCTCGCCGGGCAGCCGGGTCCGGGCTACGGGGATTCCATCGGGGGCATGACCATCGCCGGCGGGATACTCGGCGCGCTCTTCCACCGCGAGCGGACCGGCGAGGCCCTGCCGGTGGACGTCTCGCTGCTCGGGGTCGGCATGTGGGCCATGAGCCCGGCCATCGCGCTGTCGCTCCAGCTGGACATGCCCTGGCGTCCCGGGCCGAGCAAAGGCGGTGGAGCAGGACCGGCGAACCCGCTCGTCGGCACCTACCGGACGCAGGACGGCAAGTTCCTGGCCTTCTCGTGCCTCCAGGGCTTCCGCTATTGGCCGAGTGCCTGCAGGGCGCTCGGCCGTGAGGAACTCATCGCGGACGAACGGTTCGCCTCCCACGAGCAGCTCGCCGCCAACGCCCGGGAGGCACGCGCGATCCTGACCGGCGTCTTCGAGTCGGCGCCGCTGAGCGACTGGCGGGCGCGGCTGGAGTCGTTCGACGGCCAGTGGTCGGTCGCCCAGGACACCCTCGAGGTCGTGGCCGATCCCCAGGTCGAGGCGAACGGGTACCTCGGGGAGACGGCGACCAGCGATGGCATCGCGTTCCTTCTCGTGACGACACCGGTGCAGTTCGCGGGTGCGCCCGCAGCCCCCAAACGAGGACCCGAGTTCAACGAGCACTGCGAGGAGATCCTCGCCGGCATCGACTGCAGCGAGGACGAGATCATGGAGCTCAAGCTGGCGGGGGTGCTGGCGTGAGCCGCCGGTCGGAGCTGCAGTCCCGCTCCGCATGAGCGACCCCGACACCACGGCGCTGCTGTTCGTCGAATGCCAGCGCGGGGTGGTCGGCGACCTCTCGGTGCTCCCCGCCCTGACCGAATCCGCCCGGCCGGTGCTGGCCACCATGGGCCGCCTCGCCTCGAGAGCCCGCCGGGCCCGGGTCCTCGTGGTTCATCTGACCTACCTCCCACTGGCCGGCGGGCGATCGGCCAGCCGCCGCTCCGCGCTGGTGCGGGCGACTTCGGCGACGGGCGCCTGGCACGAGGGACATCCCGCGACCGAGATCGTGCCCGAGATCGGCGCGGGGCCCGACGATCTCGTCCTCCCCCGGCACCAGGGCATCTCCCCGGTGCACCGCACCGAGGCCCTGACGATCCTGCGCAACATGGGGATCACTGATGTCGTGGTGGCGGGCGTGTCGACCAATCTGGCCATCCCGCTCGTTGCCGTCGGCGCCGCCGACGAGGACTTCGCCGTGACGATCCCGACCGACGCCTGTGTCGGCACCCCGCCCGAGCACCACGAATCGATGCTCAAGCACAGTCTGGCGTTCGTGGCCCGCTTGACCACCACGGACGAGCTGATGTCGGAGTGGTCAGCCTGACGCCGCCGGGGAGCTCTGCCGGGCGTTCAAGTGGTCAGGTCTGCGGCCAGGCGATTGCCTTGGTCTCGAGGTACTGCTCCAGGCCCTCGATCCCGCACTGGCGCCCGATCCCGCTGTCCTTGTAGCCGCCGTACGGGGAGTCCGCGCCGTACCACAATCCACCGTTGACGCTCAGGGATCCGGTCCGGAGGCGGCGGGCCATCGCGTTGGCCCGCTCGGCGGAGCCCGAGAAGATGCCGCCCGAGAGCCCATAGTTGCTCTCGTTGGCGATCCGTACCGCGTCGTCGTCGTCGTCGTAGGGGATCACCGCCAGCACCGGGCCGAAGATCTCCTCCTGGGCGATCGTCATGGAGTTGTCGACGTCGGCGAAGAGCGTGGGCTCCACGAACCAGCCCTTGGGCTGGTCGGCGGGGCGGCCGCCGCCGGTGACGAGCGTCGCGCCCTCCTCCTTGCCGCGCTCGATGTACCCGAGGACTCGGTCGCGCTGGCGCGCGCTGACCAGCGGGCCCATCATCACGGCGTCGCTGCTGGGGTCACCGTAGGGAAACGCGGCCATGGCGGCGCTGACCAGCTCGACGCCCTCGTCGTAGCGCGCCCGGGGCAGCAGCATCCGTGTCTGCATGGCACAGCCCTGGCCACCATGGATGCAGACCATGGAGCCTCCCGGCACCACGGAGGCAAAGTCGGCGTCGTCGCACACGATCATGGCCGACTTGCCGCCCAGCTCCAGGAAGACCCTCTTGAGCGTCGGTGCGCCTTTCTCCATGATCCGGCGGCCGACGGCGGTGGACCCCGTGAAGGAGATCATGTCGACGAGGGGTGAGATCGTCAGCTCTTCCCCGATCATGTGGTCGGAGGACGTGACGACATTGAGGACGCCCGGCGGGATGTCGGTCTTCTCGGCCACGAGCCGGCCCAGCCGCGTGGCGTTCCAGGGGGTGTCGGGAGCCGGCTTGAGGACCGTCGTGTTGCCGGTGGCGAGGATCGGGCCGAGCTTGTTCAGCGTCACCTCGAGCGGATAGTTCCACGGGACGATGGAGCCGATCACCCCGATCGGCTCCTTCCACACCGCTCGCCGGCTCAGCATGCCCATCATGTTCCCGTCGGGCAGATCCCGGTCCCAGGCGAACTCGTCGATCATCTTCGCCGGCCAGCGGAGGGCCTCCTCCAGCGGCCAGTCCAGCTGGGCCGCGAAGGTCATCATGCGTGGCGTCCCCACCTCCGCGATCAGCTCCTCGCGGTACTCCTCCCGCTCCGACTCCAGCGCTTCCTGCAGCTGCTCCAGGCAGCGCTTGCGCAGGCCGCGGTTGGTCGTCCAGTCGGACTCGTCGAAGGCCCGCCGGGCCGCGGCGATCGCCCGCTGCATGTCCTCGGCCGAGGCGTCGGCCACCTCGCCGAGCACCTCTTCCGTGGCCGGGTTGATGTTCTCGAACCGCTTGCCCGAAGCCGCTTCGACGAGCTCGCCGTCGATGAGCATGCGCACCTCACCGGGCTTTCCCTGGGTGGTCATTGCTGCGCCCCTTCCCTCTCGATCGCGCGAACGCAGGCGAGACTACGAACCCCGGCCTCGACCGGTCAAGGCGCCACCTGGGCCTCGACGCGCACGTGACGTCGGCCGAGGGGGATGTCCCGCAGGCTTTTCGAAGAATTCTGGCCGGCGTGTCGATTCTGCACCGGCCCGTTCGACGCTCTGCCAGAGTGAGGCGAGAGTCGCCCCACGCGGACAAGAAAGCGAGCACCACCATGCGCTTCCTCGGATACACCCTTGCCAGCGAGTCGGAGCTCCCGACCGAACCCCCGCCGCCCGAGCTGTACGAGAACATGGGCAAATTCGTCGAGGAGGCCGTCAACGCCGGCGTCATCGTCGCCACGGGCGGCATCGCCCCCACCTCGGAGGGCGCCAAGATCACTCTCAAGGACGGCGAGTTCACGGTGGTCGACGGGCCCTTCACCGAGGCCAAGGAGCTCGTGGGCGGCTGGGCTCTCATGGAGTGCCGCGACAGGGACGAGGCGATCGAGTGGTCGAAGCGCTTCGTCAGCGTGCTGGGCGAGGGCGAGGTCCGCATCCGGCCGGTCACGGGCTGAGCGGAGCGAGACCCTTGACCAGGGCGGTGGTTGAATCGGTGGCATGCCGGCCACCGATTCGACCGCCGCGATCGAGACCGTCTACCGGATGGAGTTCCCCCGGGTCGTCGCCGCGCTGGCGTCGTTCGTCGGTGACATCGGCCTCGCGGAGGAACTGGCCCAGGACGCACTGGTCGACGCGCTGCGTCAATGGCCCCGTGACGGCACACCGCACAATCCCGGTGCCTGGCTCACGACCGTCGGCAAACGCAAGGCGGTCGACCTGTTCCGCCGCAACCGCACGCTGGAGGCGAAGTACGCCCAGCTGAGCCGCGAGCTGCAGGCCGCGGTGCCCGGGCACGGCGAGGACCGGGCCGGGTTCGCCCCGGAGTCGCCCGACGACATCTCCGACGAACGTCTGCGCCTCATCTTCGTCGCCTGTCACCCGGTCCTCGCGGTCCCGGCCCGGGTGGCGCTCACGCTGCGGCTCGTCGGCGGCCTCACGGTGCCCGAGATCGCCCGGGCCTACGTCGTGCCCGAGCCGACCATCGCCCAGCGCATCGTCCGGGCCAAGAAGTCGATCGCCAAGGCCGCCGTCCCCTTCGAGGTGCCCACCGGTGAGGATCGCGCCGACCGCCTCGGCGCCGTGCTCGAAGTCGTCTATCTCATCTACAACGAGGGCTACTCGGCCACGTCGGGCGAGGACTGGCTCCGGCCCGAGTTGTGCGCCGAGGCGCTCCGGCTCGGCCGCGTGCTCGCGGCCCTCGCGCCCGACGAGCCCGAGGTGCACGGGCTGGTGGCCCTCATGGAATTCCAGTCGTCGCGCCTGCGCGCCCGCACCGGGCCGTCGGGGATGCCCGTGCTGCTGCTGGACCAGGACCGGCGCACGTGGGACCGCCTCCACATCAACCGGGGCGAAGCAGCGCTGGCGCAGGCGGACGCGCTCGGCGGGTCGTCGGGTCCCTACGCCCTCCAGGCCGCCATCGCCGCCTGCCACGCCCGTTCCTTCCGGCCCGAGGACACGGACTGGGACGAGCTCGTGCGTCTCTACGGCGCGCTGGCCCGCACCGCGCCGTCCCCCATCGTCGAGCTGAACCGGGCGGTGGCCATCTCCCGGGCCGCCGGCCCCGGCGCGGCACTCCCGCTGGTCGACCAGCTGATGGAGACGGGGACCCTCGCGCGCTACCACCTCCTCTACAGCGTGCGCGGCGACCTCCTCGACCGGCTCGGCCGGCACGCCGAGGCGGCGAGCGAGTTCGACCGGGCGGCGGAGCTGGCGACGAACGCCCAGGAGCGCACCCTGTCCCACGACCGGGCCGAGGCCGCCCGCGCCCGCGCCCGAGAAGGCGCCGGCGCCGTGGGCGGGTCCCCCGTCACGTGGACCGCGCCGGCCTGAGGCCCGCCACCTCCCACCACGGCCGCAGCTGCAGCTTCGCCGGGGGGAGGGTGCCGTAGACGAGCACCGCCTGGCCCCGGCGCAGGCAGCGCAGGTCCTCGGGAGGCAGCAGCCGGCGCGGTCCCGTCGTCGACGTCGTGGACCGCCGGCCGGCGGGGTCGCGGGTCACCGAGGGATGGGTGACCTCCTCGTCGCCCACAAGCCGGCTGGCGTACTCGAGGGTGTCGGGGTCGGCGATGCCGGGCAGGAACAGCTTGGCCCGATGGTTGTTGAGCACAGTGGCCGCCCGGGCGCCGTAGCGCCCCCGCACCTGGGCCAGGTCCTGCCACACCGTCACGATCTGGATCCCGTGTGACGCGCACGTCGCGGCCAGCCCGTCGAGCTCGGGGAGCGGCGCGATGTGCGCGGCCTCGTCGAGCACGACCAGCAGCGGCGGGTCGATCGGACGGCCCGACCTCGTGGCGGAGGCGAAGGCGAAGCTGAGCACCTGCTGGGTCAACGCGGTGAAGTAGCCCCGCAGCCGGCGCTGGTCGTGTGCCGGCGCGCACAGGTAGACGGTGTGGGAGCCGCCGAGCAGCTGCCGCGGCTCGAACGACCGGTGCGCCGCCGGCCCGGGCGGGGCTTGGGCGAACGGCGCCAGCACCGTCTCCGCCGTGGTGTAGACGGAGCTGCGTGTGCGCTCGTCGCGGCACCAGGTGGCCCGTGCCGCGTGGAGCGCCTCCGGCGGCGCCGTGGCTTCGAGGATGGCGGCGACCTCGCCGACCTCCTGCGTGTCGACCCAGCGGACCACGTCGCCCATGGTGCGGCGGTCGAGCGCCGCCGCCAGGAGCAGCGGGGCCAGGAGCTTGGCCGCGGTGGCGTACCAGAACTCGCCGTCGGCCGTCGTCCCGTCCGCCTTGGCGGAGTCGCACAGGTCGGCGGCGACGCGGCAGGCCACGCGCCACTCCGCGCACCCGGCCAAGGGCGTCCACTGGTCGGCCGGGACACCGCTGCATCCGGTCGGATCGATGCACCACACGAGGCCCCGGCGGGCACGTGGCTCCCGGGTGTCGCGGAGCAGATCGCTCTTGACGCTGGCAGCAAGCACCGGGCCGCGCCACGAGAGGATGGCCGGCACGGCGAGGCTCGTCGTCTTGCCGCTCTGCGTCGGGCCGACCACCACCAGCGACTGGGCCGGCTCGCCTGCGATCCGCGCCCGCCGCAGGCCCGGGATCACGCCGAGCGGCAGGCGGCCGGGTGGAGGCACGTCCGCGCTCACCAGCAGGGGGCGGAGCTCGCGCCGCCTGGCCCAGCGCGCGCCGCGGCGTGGGCCGCGCCCACGCGGTGCCTGCCAGGTCCCGCCGCGGGACGAGACCCCGGCCACCAGCGCGCCGCCGAGCACCACGGGCACCACCACGGCGGTGATGCCGGCCACCCGTCAGCCCGCCGTCATGGCGGCGTCGGTGTCGACGATGCGCCGTTCCGTCGCGCTCAGCCGGTGCTGGACGAGGAAGGACCGCTGGCCGACCTTCCACAGGGCGATGCCGCGCCGCAGCTGCGGCAGCAGGTCGGTCTCCGTGGCGGACAGCGACAGGAGCTCCGCCGCCGCCTCCAGCTCGCCGGGTGACTGGGCGTAGACCACCCGGGTCTCGGAGTCGCTCAGAAGCCCCTGGGCCAGCGCCACCTGCTCGGAGTCCGAGGCCCCGACCGACCGGAGGTCCGACACCCGGTGCAGCACCGCCACGTTCGCCACGCCGAAGGCGCGGGAGAGCTTCCACGAGGACTGCAGCCACCGGGCCACGCCAAGGTTGGAGAGGATGGCCCACGCCTCGTCGACTACGAGGAAGAACCGGTTCCGGCCCGGCGCGGTCGCACTCCCGCCGGCGGCCGTCCGGGCCAACGCGGCCTGCAGCCACGCGGTGGCGCATGCCATGAGAACGCCGAGCGCGGCCGACGAGTAGAGCGCCGAGAGGTCGAGGACGACGAGCGGCGCCGACAGGTCGAGGCCGGGCGTCGAGGGGCCGTCGAACATGCCGCACAGGTCGCCGTGGACGAGGCGTCGCAGCTCGAGGGCGACGTCGCGGCCGTCCTCGAGCAGGTCGCGCCGCTCGGTGCGCAGCGCGCGGGCCGCCTCCGCGGCGGGGGACAGCAGGGCGTCCACCACCATCGGGACGGTGGGTGCGCCCGCCGTCCGCGTCGTCTCGGCGAGCGCGGCACCGAGCGCGGCGCGCTCGCGCGGCGCCAGGCCCCGGCCCAGGCAGGCGCTGGCCAGCGACGAGAGCAGCTCCATGCGGCGTCGACCCGTCGGGTCGGCTCCGAGGGACCCGTCGTCTTCGCCGTCCGGCCCGGGGTCGAGCGGGTTCAGCCGGATGGCCCCGCCGGGCCGCAGCGCCACGGGGCGCACGCCCCAGGCGTCGGCCAGGTCCCCGTACTCGCCCTTGGGGTCGACGACCCAGGCTCTGCGCCCGAACACCGCCTGACGCCACAGGAAGGACTTCACGAACGCGCTCTTGCCCCGGCCGATCTGCCCGAAGACGACCATGTTCGGGTTGGACACGACGCCGGCCGCGTAGAGCTCGAAGGGGTCGAAGACGAACGAGCCACCCAGCAGGTCGTCGCCGACCACCGCGCCCCGTCGGCCGAGGCCGGCCTCCGCGATGAACGGGTACGCCGCGCCGAGGTTCCTCGTCGTCACCTGGTGGGCGGGGACCCTCGGCATCCGCTCCCTCATCACGGGGGAACGGTCGGCCCTCCGGCCGCCCGCCTCCGTTACCTTGACGGCGCCGTGACCATCGCTGGTCGCGGGGAAGGTGGAGCGCACATGAGCGAGCCCGATCGTCCGCCACAGCCCCTCGTGGTCACGCTGGCCGCCCTCACCGTCGTGAGCGGCTTCCTCGACGCCGTGAGCTTCCTCGGCCTCGGGCGCGTGTTCATCGCCAACATGACGGGCAACGTGGTGCTCATCGGGTTCGCCGCCGCGGGCGCACCGGGGTTCTCCGTGGCGGCCAGCCTCTGCGCGCTGGGCTTCTTCGTGGTCGGCGCGGTGGTCGGGGGCCGCATCGCCCAGCGGGTGCTGCCGCAGCGCACGCTGTTGCTCGTCGTCATGGCGATGGAAGCCACCCTCACCGCGCTGGCCGCCGTCGTCGCCGGCACCGTGCCGGCCGTCGGCACCGGCTGGCCGCGCTTCACCGTCATCGCCCTCTTGGCCCTCTCCGTGGGCGCCCGCAACGCCGCGGTGCGCCGGCTCGGGGTCCGCGACATGTCGACCACCGTCCTCACCACCACCATGACCGGGCTGGCGTCGGAGTCGTGGCTGGCGGGCGGCACCAACCCCAACGCGGCCCTCCGCCTCACCTCGGTCGTCTCCCAGTTCGGGGGGGCGCTCGTCGGCGCGCTCCTCGTGCTCCATGCGAGCGCGACCTGGTCGCTCGCCGTGGCCGCGGCGATCGTGGTCGCCGCGCTGGCGTTCTTCTACCGGGAGGCTCCCGTCGAGCTCGGCCTGGCCTGAGCGCGGGCGCGGGCGCGGGCGCCGGCCGCGTCAGACCGGGCGCCCGTCCTCGAGGTACACGCAGGCTCCGGACGGTGCGGCCAGCGCGGCGCCGACGCGGCGGCGGAGCGGTCCGCTCAAGAGCTCGAGCGCCTCCGCCGGATGGACCAGGCGGTACTCGGAGAGCTCCTCCTCCTGAAGGGTGATCGCCTCCAGCGCGGCGGTGGGGAGTGCACCGCAGTCGAAGAGGAACCGCATCCCTCCCGGCTTCGCCGGCTTCGGCCGCAGGAAGTCGACGGCGACGAGACGGCCGCGCTCGACGTCCAGCCCGACCTCCTCGCGCACCTCGCGCCGGCACGCCTCCCACGGCGTCTCGCCGTCCTCCTCCATGATCCCGCCCGGGATCGTCCAGTGGGCCTTGTAGGTGGGGTCGACGATGAGGAGGCGCCCGCCCTCGTCGAGGATCAGCGCGCCGGACGAGGCCGGGATGCGCGGCAGGACGAAACCAAGATCATCATCCGCCATGTGACGCCCGGCCCATGACGGCCATCGTAGAGGCGCGCGAGCGCGCGTCCCTCAGTGCAACCCGCGGCACAGCGGCAGCGTGCACGTATAGGCGGACGCCTGGTCGCCGTAGAGCCGCCGCAGCGCCAGCCGGCTCTGGCCGGCCGCGTGCTGCACCGCGTCGCAGGCGCCGGCGAGCTCCTCGTCACCCGTGGCCGAGACCGTGACGAAGCCCGAGTAGCGGAAGGACGCGTGGCCCTCGGCCAGCTCCGCCTCCCGCCGGGCCAGGACCTCTGACTCACGGGCATGACGCGCCGTCGACACGAACCCGCCGCGGCGACGCAGCTCGGCGTCGGCCAGGTCGGCGGTCCGTGAGGCCTCCACCTTGCGCACCGCCGCGTCCGGCCCGAGCGGCTGCATGACCACCGAGATCGTCGTGCGCGCCGAGCCCAGGAGCAGCGGGGCCAGGAAGTCGCTGCGCACCTCCGTCCGCGGCCACTCCGCCACCCAGAAGGTGGCGTGGACCATCCCGTCGACCCGCACGGTCGACCAGCTCTCCTCCATCGCCATCGGCCACGGGTCGGCGGTGGCGGCCGGCGCACCGTCGGCCGCGGCGTGCGGCTCGTAGGTCCGCAGCAGCTGGCGAGCCAGGTCGTCCGCCGTCAGCACGGACTCGACCTGCACGTCGGCGTCGGTGAGGAGCCGGACCAGCGACCCGACCTCGCGGGCCAGGGCGGCGCACCCGACCTCGACCGACTTCGTGAGCCGCACCTGCACGGCCAGCACGACATCGTGGGCGCACGTGTGGGAGTCCATGTCGGTCAGGAGCGCCTCGTAGGACGCCATGCACGCCGACGCCACCCCGGGATCGGCCTCGGCGGCGAGATAGGCCCGGACCCCGCGCCCGTCGTCGGGGAACGACGCGGCGAGCCACTGCACGCGGTGCACCGGCGAGCCCTCACGGGCCAGCGACGACAGGACGGAGGCCCAGGCGCCAACCCGGCGGTCCTGCTCGCCCGGACCCAGCAGCGCGAAGCTGCCACCGCGCAGGACCAGAGCAGCGGTGAGCGTGCGCGCCGCCCGGTCGTGCACCACGCCCATGTCCTGCCGGCCGGCGCGCAGCAGCCGCAGGCCGCGCAGTGCGCCCACGCTCGACGGCGGGCGCCCTGGCCCGCGGCGCCACCGGCCGCGGACGCGCCCCTGCCGGACGCTCCAGCACACCACCACCGGGAGCCACTCGTCGCCGGTGCGCCCCGCCACGGGGACCGTCGCCAGAGCGCCGTAGAGGACGAGGATGCCGATCGCCGCGGCCACGCCCGCCGCGTTGGGCGCCCACCGCAGCACCACCACGCCGAACACCAGGCCGACGGCGACGGTGACGATCTGCCCGGCCCGCCACCCGGCCAGGGCGCCGCCCCGCTCGCGCGGGCCGAACCGGTAGCGGGCCCCGCCCTCGCCGCTCACGCGCCGTCGCCCTCGTGACCGGGAGGCCAGACGGCCGGCAACCACTTGATGCAGGGGCCGTGGCCGTCGTTGTCCATGTAGTGGCGCATCTTGCCGGGCTCGACCGGGCCGATCAGGGCCCGGCCCGGCGGTACGCCCTCCCACTTCCACGCGTCCTGCGCGCTGGCCGGCCCGGTGGGGACGGGGTGGAACCCCGGACCGCGCTGGCGCGTCCGGGACGTCGAGCGCAGGTCCTCCGCCACCTCGTCGGCGCTGCGCACGATCGGCTTGGGTCCCTTCGCCGCGGGCACGGTGTCGCTCGCCACGCCGGCCTCGTAGACCCGCTCGGACCCGGGGTCGCCCTCGCCGAGCCCGACCGGGCCGGCGTCGGCGCCGGCGTCGGCGTCGGCGTCGGCGCCGTGCGTGTCGGGACCGGTCGCCGCCCGCGCCGCGCCCCGCGCCATGCCGCCCATGGCGCCGGCGCCGGCGCCGGCGCCGGCGCCTCCGGTCTCGGCCAGCAGGCGGGCGTCGCCCAGCGCCTCGAGGCCACCGCTCAGGGCGTGCCGCGCGGCCGACCGCGCCGGGCGCGTCACGGTGGCCGTCCCCCGGGCACGCAACCCGTCGAGATGCCCGACGGCACCCGCCTCGACCGCGGGGATCATGCGCAGGATGGCAAAGGGGACGAAGGTGGCCATGACGAGGAGCGCGCCCCCGGCCAGGACCGCCGAGAAGCCCGACCCGTGCGCGCCGGTGCCGGCGGTGCCCGACGACACGGCGCCGGCCGCCAGGCTCAGCGTCGCCACGATGACGAACTTGGACAGGATCAGCGCGGCCAGGGTCTCGACCAGGCGGCGGCACCAGTGCGACACCGTGGGCCAGACCAGCGTGGCCAGGGCCAGGGGCAGGAAGAGGACCGCGACATAGACCGCGGCGGCGCGGATGAGGAGCTCGAGCCACAGCACGAACGCGGCCACGGCGATCAGCAACGCGATGAGCAGCAGCACGAAGCTGGCGATGGTGGGGTCCGCGGCCGCCGCCGCCAGCCCGGTGGTCACGCCGGACAGCAACGAGGTCACGTCGGCACCCGTGCCGCCCGCGACGGCGTCGCTCATGGCGTCGGTGGCGGCCAGGCCCAAGATGACGACCTGGATCGCCACGACGCCCAGCACCAGGGCCAGCGGCAGTTGCACGAGGAACGTGCGGGCGAGCTGGCCCGCGTTCTGGCGCACCACCGCCTGGATCGTCGAGACCAGGAGCATGGGGAGGACGACCACGCCCGCCAGCGCGGTCATCTGGCCGTAGTGGGTCCGGAACCACGTCGCCCCGACGTCCACCGTGGTTGTCGACACGAGCACGTCGCCGATCTGGCCGAGCAGCCACTCGGCACCGCTCGCCACCCACTGGCTGATCCCGTCGAGCACCGACTCGAAGCCCGACGCCGCGATGGACCCACCGATGCTGCCGACCTGGCAGATCGGGTTGAGCGCGTCGAGACCGGTGCAACCGGCGGCGAGCATCGCGGGGCCCCGGGAGCGGTCAGTGCAGGTTGGTGCCGGCGTGGAAGAAGAAGTTGACGATCGGCGGCGCGGCGCCGATGAGCAGCGCCGCCAGCCCCGACACCAGGACCGCCCGGCGCCCGACCAGCGACTGCTGGAAGTTCTGGGAGTGGACGCCCAGCGCCCAGGCCGCGGCGCCGATGAGCAGCCCGGCCAGCGAGGCGATGAGCGCCCACGCCCCCAGGCCGTTGGTCAGCTCCTGCAGGGTCCCGCCGCCGGGCAGCGCGTTCACGCTCGGGTTCAGCGTGACGTCGGCCAGGTGCCACACGACCATGGGACCTCCCGTGGTGACTGGGCGGCACCGGGACCTCCGGTGCCGCCGTTCGGGCGGAGAACGGTTCGCGGCCGAGGCCGATGTCTCGCTTTTCCCGCCCGCCCGGGCACCGGCGGGACCGGGCATGGCGAAGAACCAGGTCAGGCCCGGCCGGGCGTCCGCACGCACCAGGGACGCCGGCCGGGACGCCGCACCGGCGCTGTTCGCCCCGCGCCGCCCAGCCCTGTCATATTGGGGACGTGCTTCTGAGCGGCCCGGGCGAGATCCATCTCAGCCAGACGCAGGAGATCATCTTCATTGCGGGTGCGGTGGCCGTCTGCGTGCTGGTGGGCCTGGTTGCCGCCTACATGGGGCGGCGGTCGGGGCGGCGCGCCATCGCCCAGCGACTCGCCGCGCTGGGCACGCGCCTGGGGCTCGACCCGCCCGAGGACGAGTACAACATCGAGACGTCCCTGGCCTACCTCGAGCAGGTCACCGGCGGGGCCGCCCAGGCCGTGACGGAGTCCAGCTCCGACGCCATCCGCCTGCGGCGCTCGCTCGACACCTTGACCCAGGGCGTCGTCCTCTGCGACGAGAACGGCACGGTGATCTACCGCAACGCCCGCGCCAACGCCCTGATGGTCAGCCGCCACGGCGACGCCCTGGCCGCACAGGCGGTGACCGAGGTACTGGAGGACGCCTGGCACGAGGGATCGGCCGAGCGCACGCTCGACCTCTACGGTCCGCCCCGGCGCACCCTGCAGGTGCGGGCCCGCCAGATCGACGACGGCCGCCGGCCCCTCGGTGTGATCGCGCTGATTGAGGACATCTCGGAGCGCCGCCGGCTGGAGGAGATCCGCCGCGACTTCGTGGCCAACGTGAGCCACGAGCTCAAGACGCCGATGGGCGCGCTCGGGCTCCTGGCCGAGACCCTCGTGTCGGAGCCCGACCCCGACGTGGCCCAGCGCCTCGCCGGCCGCATCCACAACGAGGCCTTCCGGGTCAGCCGGATCATCGACGACCTGCTCGACCTCTCCCGCATCGAGTCCGAGGAGGCGCCGCCGCGCGAGCCGGTGCTGGTGAACCTCGTGATGGCCGACGCCATCGAGCGGGTGCGCGCCACGGCCGACCAGCGCGGCATCGAGATCGTGCTGCACGAGCCTTCCCCCCCGTCGCGGTCATGGGGGACCGGCGCCAGCTCGTCTCGGCCATGCACGCGCTGCTCGAGAACGCGATCACCTACTCCTACGACAACTCCAAGGTCGTCGTCACCGGCGCGGTGCAGCGCTCCAACCCCAACCTGGAGCACCCCGCCGTGATCGGCTCCCAGGTGGCCGATGTCCCCGACACCGGGGAGTTCCCCGCCGTGGGCGCCCATGGAGCAGACTCGGGGTCTGCAACCCCCGATCCCGAGAAGGAGGGCGCGGTGGAGCCGGTCTTCACCCCGGAGATACTCGAGCAGGGATCGTCGCCCGGCGAGGCCGCCGACGGCGCGCCGGGCAGCGCCACCGCCACCACCGCGATGGGATCGACGGCGCCGGGCGACACCGCAGGGACGGGCCCGGCGGAGGCCGGCGCGGCGGCCACGCCGAATTGGCGCATCGAGGAGCGCGACAACGTGCGGCTGTCGGTGCAGGACCACGGCGTCGGCATCCCGGCCCGGGACCTCGACCGCATCTTCGAGCGCTTCTACCGGGTCGACCACGGCCGCAGCCGCGACACCGGCGGCACCGGCCTCGGGCTCTCCATCGTGCGCCACGTCGCCAACAACCATCAGGGCTGGGTCGACGTCGAGTCCCGCGAGGGCGAGGGGTCCACCTTCACGCTCGTCCTGCCGATCCAGGCGGAGCGCGTGGCGTGACGAAGGCCGGGACGGGCAAGGCTGCCGGCAAGAAGGCCACACGGTCCGCGCCGGGCGAGGGCCCGGTCAAGGTGCTGCTGGCCGAGGACGAGGAGTCCTTCATCGACGCCCTGGTGATCGGGCTCACCAACGAGGGCTTCCGCGTGACCGTGGCGCGCGACGGCAACGAGGCGTTGGCGCTCTACGAGGAGACGAGCCCCGACATCCTCTTGCTCGACCTGATGCTGCCCAAGCTCTCGGGCATCGACGTGTGCCGCAACATCCGGGCGCGCTCGCACGTCCCCATCATCATGGTCACGGCCAAGGGCACCGAGATCGACACGGTGGTCGCGCTCGAAGTGGGGGCGGACGACTACGTCACCAAGCCGTACCGCCTGCGCGAGCTCGTCGCCCGCATGCGCGCCGTCCTGCGGCGTGCGCCCGGGGGCACCGAGGCGACGGACCTCGGCGGGACCGTCGAGTTCGGCAGCGACGGCATCTGGGAGTCCAACGGGATCAAGGTGGACTTCGACCAGCGGCGCGTGTTCGTGCGCGGCGAGGAGGTCCACCTGCGCCGCAAGGAGTTCGAGCTGCTGCGCCTGCTCGTCGAGAACTCCGGGCGCGTGCTGACCCGCGACGTGCTCATCGACCGCGTGTGGGGGACCGACTACATCGGCGACACGAAGACGCTCGACGTGCACATCAAGCGGCTGCGCTCCCGCATCGAGGCCGATCCCTCGACGCCGGTGCTCATCACCACCGTGCGCGGCGTCGGCTACCGCTTCGCCGCGGCCGGCGGCTAGCCCCGGGCGGAGAGCTCGGTCTTCGGCCGAGCCGCAGGGTGACCACGACGACCACGCCGCTCAGACCGTCAGGCGCTCGAAGTCGTCGGGGATCGTCACTCCCGGCATCGCATCGGTGTCGACCTGCTCGCCGAGATGCGTGAGCACGATGTGCACGTCGGGATGGGCCGCCCGCAGCTCCTGAATCGAGTCCTCGTCCATGTGGGTGGGTGGCGCACCCGGGGGGAGGTGGCGCCCGTTGCACTCGACCACGAGGACGTCGGACTCGCGGGCGAGCTCGCTCAGCCCCTCGCACGGCGTCGTGTCGCCCGAGTAGCCGATCACGAGGCCCGGCCGCTCGAACAGGTAGCCGAAGCAGCGCAGGTAGGGGACGTGGACGACCTCGATGGCCCGGAAGTGCAGCGGGCCGGCCTGCTGCCACGACCCGTCGACCTCGCTGAAGCGCAGGTCGAGCCGCGCGTGCGCCATGTCCAGCACCGAGCGCACCGCGCCGACGTCCACCATGGCGGCCAACTGTGCCTCGAGCCCCGGCGGGCCGACGACGTGCAGCGTGCGCCCGCCGCCGATCTCGGCGGCCGCCTGCAGGAAGAAAGGCCAGCCGAAGCAGTGGTCAGCGTGGAAGTGCGAGATCACCACGACCTCGACGTCGCTGGCCACGAAGCCGCAGCGGCGCAGGTGGGGCAGCGCGGTGGGGCTGGGCTCGACGAGCACGGTCGTGTCCAGCACGAAGCTGTTCCAGTAGCGCCCCGGCGGGCTCTGGAAGTTGCCCGTCCCCAGGAAGACGAGCTCGCTCACGACGTGTCTGCCAGGGAGAGCAGGGCCGCCACCAGCATGGGGTCCCCGTTCACCGCCGCGTCAGGGACGGGGAGGCGCCGGTAGAGCATCAGGACCAGGTCGGACGCCGTGGCCCGCAGCTCCGACACCCGCCCCGACGCCCCCGTCCCCGTCCCCGTCCCGGCCGCCTGCCAGCTGGCGCCCGTGTCGGTGGCGGTCAGGGTGACCGACCCCGGCAGCGCCGAGATGTCGGCGCCGATCATGATCTCCACGAACTCGGGGACGCCGTCGGCCGCCAGGACGGCCGGCAGCGGCCTCGACGCTCCGCGCACGCCCTCGGCGTCCCACCGGTGCACCGCCGCCTCCTGGGCCTGGTGCCGTCCGACGGCGCCCGACGTGTGCGGCGAGGGCCACCAGGCCCAGCACGGCGAATCGGGACCTGCCGCGCGCAGTGCGGTGAGCAGCGAGTAGGTGCACCACCCGAGCCACGGCACCAGGTCGGCGTCCTCGGGCAACGAGGTCAGCTCGCCGCCCGAGCGCCGGTCGGCGTCCTTGGCCCGCACGTTCTCGCCCCAGTACCACTGCACGACACCGATGTGGTGGGCGAGGTCGCGCACGGACCACTCCGGGCACGACGGGACGCGCGCCGCGAGGTCGGACTCCCCGACCACCGAAGCCAGGCTCCCGCTCTCGGCCGCGATGGTGTCGATCATCCGGGAGAAGCCGAAAGCGCCGGCGTCGGTCCTCACCCGACCTCCGCCCATGTCCGCGGCCCTCATGGCGCCTTGAGCAACAGCTCGCCGCCCACATACGGCGCCAGCGCCTCGGGCAGCATCACCGTCCCGTCCTCCTGCCGCCCGTTCTCCACCAGCGCGGCCCAGATCCGCGGCCAGGCCAGGGCCGAGCCGTTCACCGTGTGCACCAGCTGCAGCGGGCCACCCCCCGCCGGCCGGTAGCGCACGTTGGCGCGGCGCGACTGGTAGTCACGGAACCAGCTCACGGACGACACCTCGAGCCAGCGGTCGACACCGGGCGCATAGGCCTCGAGGTCGAAGGTGCGAGCCGACGAGCCGCCCAGGTCCCCCGTGCACAAGTCGAGCACCCGGTAGCGCAGCTCGAGCTCCTGGAGCATCACCTCGGCACGGGCCAAGATGTCGGCCTGGGCGTCCAGCGCGCCTTCCGGCGTGGCGTAGGCGAACAGCTCCACCTTGTCGAACTCGTGCACGCGCAGCAGCCCCCGCGTGTCCCGTCCCGCCGAGCCCGCTTCGCGGCGGTAACACGCCGTCGATGCGGTGAAGCGCAGCGGCAGCTGCGCCTCTTCCAGGATCTCGCCCCGGTGCATGGAGGTCAGCGGGACCTCCGCCGTCGGGATGAGCCACAGGTCGTCACGCTCGATGTGGTACGCGTCGTCGGCGAACTTGGGCAGGTGGCCCGTCGACGTCATCGTGTCCGTGAGCACGACGGTCGGCGGGCGGATCTCCTCGTAGGCCGGCGAGTGGCGGTCGATGGCGAACGCGGTCAGCGCGCGCAGCAAGCGCGCCCCCGGCCCGCGGTAGAGCGGGAACATCGAGCCGGCCAGCCGGGCGCCGCGCTCCATGTCGAGGATCTGCAGCGCCTCGCCGATCTCCCAGTGCGGCACCTGCTGACGGTCGAGCCGCTCCGGTTCCGGCCGCCCGAGGTCCTGGCCCGGCCACCACCGGCGGACCTCCACGTTGTCGTCCTCACCCAGTCCGTCGGGGGCGTCGGGGGCCGGGATGTTGGGGAGGTACAGCAACCCTGTGCGCACGTGCTCCCCCAACACGTCGGCCTCGGCCGCCGCGGCGCGCTCGGACTCACCGAGCTGCCGGCTCCGCGCGCTGAGCTCGGCCGCCGCGGCCTCGTCCCCCGCCTTCTTGGCCTGCCCGACCTGGCGCGAGAGCTCCTTCACCTCGGCCCGCATCGCCTCGGCGCGGGCCACCTGGGCCCGGTGCGCTGCGTCGGCCTGCACCACGGCATCCACCTCGGACGCCTCGACCCCGCGCCGGGCCAGCGCGGCCTTGACCGCGTCGGGATCGTCGCGCAGCGCCCGGATATCGATCACTCCTGCTCAAAGTAGCCTGCGACGCCGTGCCAGCCGTCTCCGTCACCGGCCTCACCGTTCGCTACGGGCCGGCCGGCACGCCGCCCGCGGTCGACGATCTGGCATCTCAGCGCCGAGCCGGGCGAGGTCCTCGTCGTGCTCGGCCCCAACGGGGCGGGCAAGACGTCGACGGTGGAGACGCTCGAGGGCTACCGGCGCCCCGTGGCCGGCGAGGTGCGCGTCCTCGGGCTGCATCCGATCACCGACCACGCCGCGCTCACCGGACGCATCGGCGTCATGCTCCAGCGCGGCGGCGTCTACCCCATGCTCGGGCCGCGCCGCGTCCTCGACCTCTTCGCCGCCTACTACCCCGACCCGCGGCCTCCGGACGAGCTGCTCGACCTCGTCGACCTGCGGGGTGTGGCCGCCACCCCCTGGCGGCACCTCTCGGGCGGCGAGCAGCAGCGCCTGTCGCTCGCACTGGCGCTGATCGGCCGGCCCGAGGTGGCCTTCCTCGACGAGCCGACGGCCGGCGTCGACCCGGAGGGGCGCATCGCCGTGCGCGCCGTCGTGGCGGCCCTGCGGGAGAACGGCGTCTGCGTGCTGCTGACCACCCACGAGCTCGGCGAAGCGGAGAGGATGGCCGACCGCATCGTCATCCTCTCGGCCGGGCGCGTCGTGCTCGAGGGCACCCCCCGCGCGCTCGCCGCGGCGAGCGGCGGCGCGGCACCGGTCATCACGTTCGGCGCGCCGCCGGACCTCGACGTGGCCGCCCTGGCCGCCGCGGTCGGCCCCGCGACGGCGGTCACCGAGACCGCGCCCGGCCGCTACCGGGTCGAGGGCGAGGCCGCGGCCGCACCCGCCGCCACTGCCTCCATCGCCACCTGGCTGGCCGACCGCGGCGCCGCGCTCACCGACCTCGTCGCGGGGAGGACGCTCGAGGACGTGTACTTCGAGGCCGTGGGCGCATCCGCGGCCGGCACGCCCCACGAAGCCCACGCAGCGGCGGCGCAGGCCCGGGGCCGCCGCGGCCGGAGGCGGCGACGGTGAGCACGACGACCACGACCGCCGCCGGCGCGCTGCGCCCCCTCGGCGCCCAGACCGGCGCAGAGATCTACATGACGCTCCGCCGCGGGGAGACGCTGCTGCTGACGCTCGGCATCCCCGTCGTCTTCCTGCTCTTCTTCTCCAAGGTGTCGGTCGTCTCGACGCCCACAACGACGCCGGTACAGTTCTTCGTACCCGGGATCCTGTCCCTGGCCGTGATGTCGACCGCCATGGTCTCTCTTGGCATCGCCACGGGGTTCGAGCGCGGCTACGGCGTGCTGAAGCGCCTCGGCTCGACGCCGCTCGGCCGCCCGCGGCTGCTCGGCGCCAAGATCGTGACCATCGTCGCGGTCGAGCTGCTGCAGGCCGCGATCCTGCTCCCGGTCGGCCTGGCGCTCGGCTGGGACCCCGGAGGCGCCGGCGCCGCCGCCATTCCCGCCGCCGTCGGCGCCATCCTGCTCGGCACGGCCGCCTTCGCCGGCATCGGCCTCTTCATGGCCGGCACGCTGCGGGCCGAGGTGAACCTGGCGGCCGCCAACGGCCTCTACCTGATCCTCCTGCTGCTCGGCGGCATGATCGTCCCGATCACGAAGCTCCCGAGCGGGCTGGCCACCTTCGCCAAAGTGCTCCCCGCCGAGGCGCTCTCCGCCGCCCTCCACGCCTCGCTCGGCGGCGGTGCCCCGGTGCCCGTCGAGGCGTGGGCGGTGCTGGCCGTGTGGGCCGTGGCCGCGCCGCTGGCCGCCGCGCTCACGTTCCGCTGGGAATGAGCGCCCGCTCGTCCGCCGCGAAGGACGAGGCGCCGAGCTGGGCGCCGATGACGATCTTGTCGATCGTGCCGTCGCCCCTGACGAAGACGGTGTAGGGGTCACCCTTGAAGTAGAAGAGCCCGCTCGTGATGGTCGCGTCCGGGTCGGTCGCCACGGGGAACCGCACCCCCTCCGCCCGCAGGAACGCCCGGGCCGTCGCCGTGCTGTCGAAGCTGTCGACGCCGATCACCCGGATGCGCGCCAGCGGGCCGCCCGCTGCTTCCTGGTGCCGGACCGCCGCGGTCAGCGGCGGCAGCTCCTGGCGGCAGCTCGTACACCAGGCCCCGAAGAACAGCAGGACCGCTGGGGTGCCGTTGCCGCCGCCCGCTGCGGGCACCGACACCTGCGGTGGGCCCACGGGACCGACGTTCGAGGCCGTGAACGACGGCACCGGGCCGCCCTCGTGCGGGGCACCGCTCGTGTTCTGGCTCGTGCCCAGCCCGGTGAACAAGAAGATGCCGAGGATCACTGCCAGGACGGTGCCGACCAGCAGGAAGATCTTGCGCGGCTTGCGGGGCGCCGGCCCGCCGGCCGGGTCCGGACCGGGCGCGGGCGCAGCCGAAGGCTCGGGGGGCGATGCGTCGGTCATCGCGGGGGACGCTAGTGAAGGTGGTTGCTGATGAGTACGTCGCCTGCCATGGCGACGAACAACACCGTCAGGTAGGTGATGGAGTACCCGAAGACCTTCATCGCGTCGCGCCCGGTCACCCGGCCGTCCTGGGCGAGCCCCCACAGACGCGTCACCAGGTAGAGGAACCCGGCGCCCAGCACCGCCGCCGTCCCCATGTAGATCCACCCCATGTGGGCGACGGGCCCGAGGAGGAACGACACCGCCACCAACGCCACCGTGTAGTAGACGATCTCGGTCGTCGTGCGCTTCATGGAGGCGACGACCGGCAGCATCGGCACCTCCGCCGCGGCGTAGTCCTCCTTGTAGCGCACCGCCAGCGACCAGAAGTGCGGGGGCGTCCAGATGAAGATGATGGCGAAGAGCACCACGGGCGCCCACGACAGGCTGTCGGTGACCGCCGCCCAACCCACGAGGACCGGCACGGCACCGGCGGCGCCGCCGATCACGATGTTCTGCGAGGAGCGGCGCTTGAGCCACAGGGTGTAGACGAACACGTAGAAGAGGGTGGCCGAGATCGCCAGGACCGCCGAGAGCAGGTTCACCGCGAGCCACAGCTCCACGAAGGCCGCCACCTCGAGGCTGAGCGCGAACACGAGCGCCGCCGACGGCGTCATGGCGCCGGTGACGAGCGGGCGGTTCTTGGTCCGCTTCATCAAGCGGTCGATGTCGCGGTCGACCACCATGTTGATGGCGTTGGCCCCGCCGGCCGCCAGCGCCCCGCCAGCGAGGGTCGCCGCCATGAGCCACACCGGCGGCAGCCCGCGCTGCGCCACCACCATGGTGGGCAACGTCGTGACCAGCAGGAGCTCGATGATCCGTGGCTTGGTGAGGGCGACGTAGGCCCCGACCTTCTGCCACGACCAGCGCGCTCGCCGGCCCGGGAGGGTGGGCGCCTCGATGGACATGTGGCCTCAGCCTAGGACGGACGCCTCGCCCGGGACCAGGCCGGGGACCCCGGTACGCTTGGCCTGCCGTGCCGCGACGCCGCCTGCCCACCGTCTCGCCCTCGCTGAGCCACCGGCTGAACGTCCTGGCCCTGGCGCTGACCGCCCTCATCGTCGTCACCGGCGGGGCGGTCCGGCTCACCGGGTCGGGCCTGGGCTGCGCCGACTGGCCGTCGTGCACCGCGGGCCACCTCACCCCGGCCCTGCAGTTCCACGGGCTGGTCGAGTTCGGCAACCGCCTGGTCACGGTCGTCCTGACCATTGCCGTAGCGGCCGCGTTCGTCGGCGCGTGCCTGCGCGCCCCCGCCGGCGCGACCTCGTCTGGCTGAGCGGTGGTCTCGTGGCCGGGGTCCTCGCCCAGGCCGTCCTCGGCGGGATCGTCGTCTACACCAAGCTCAACCCCTACCTCGTGATGGTGCACTTCGTCGCCACCATGCTCCTGCTCGTCGACGCCGTGGTGCTGGTTCATCGCTCCACCCGCGACTACACGCCGGGGTCGGCCCGCCTGCTCGTACCCCGACCACTGCTCCGGCTCTACTACGGCCTGCTGGCGCTGCTGGCCCTCGTGATCACGGCCGGCACCGCCACTACCGGGGCCGGGCCCCACGCCGGCGACGCCTCCGGTCAGCAGGTCGCCAAGCGGATCCCGATCGCGCTGCGCGACATGGCCGAGCTCCACTCGAGCCTCGCCCTGGTCCTCATCGGGGTGACCATCGGCCTGGTCGTGGCGCTACACCTCGGTGACGTCCCCGAGCGGGTGCGGCGCTCGGCGCGCATCCTCATGGCGGTCATGGTCGCCCAGGCCGCTGTCGGCTACACGCAGTACTTCACGCATCTTCCCCCGCTGCTCGTGGAGGTCCATCTCGTCGGCGCCACCGCGCTGGTGATCGGCGCCGTGCAGACCTTCCTCGCCTGCACCCACCACGCACCCGAGGCGCTGCCCGCCCCGCTTCTCCACGACACGTCGGCGCAGGGGGTGCCGATCGGCGCCCATTAGCGAGAGGGGGCGGGCTCCCATCCGGAAGTCGAGGGGATCAACTCGGGTCCGGAGCATAGGGTCCCGTTCGCCTGAGAAGCGTGCGAGCGGAGCGGCGGTAGTCGTAGAAGTCCGAGATGGCGGCTCGCCGATCGTACAGCCAATCCAGCGGCTCTCTCATGTCGTCGACATACCCGAGCGCGTAGGAACCTCGCTGGTAGCCCATGAGCCGGAGCAGTCCTTCGGGGAGGGTCCGTGCGATCTCTGGAGGGCAGGCAAGGTACTGGTTCTCCTCCTGACGAAGCCACCCGAGCGAATAGCCGATGTTGATCCCGATCCGGTGGACGTCGGTGGTGTTGGCGCCGCCCCCGTGGAATATCGAGCCGACGTAGACCAGGACCGAGCCCTTGGACATGACCGCGCCGGTGGACAGAGCCGGGTCCACCTCAGCGGGATCCTCCTCCCAGAGATGACTCCCCACGACCACCCGGGTGGCACCCATCTCCTCGGTGAAGTCCGTGGCCGCCCACATCGTGCTGATCTCCGCCTCGAATCCGGTGGGGAACGGGTAGTGATCGAACGACCACTGGTCCCGGTGGATGCTCTGCGCGGGCTCACCAGGGCCGATGTCCACCAGCTGGGTCAGATCGATCTGAAAGGTGCTGCAGTGGTCAGCGAGCAGGAGGTCGATTGTCGCGAGAATCGTTGGGTGACAAACAAGAGTACGCGCGCTCGGAGAGCGGGCGATGAGGGCGCCGGTGCGCCGAGTCGCGTGACCCAAGAATTCGAAGGGGCCCGCGTCGGTAGCGTCGAGGTACGGCTTCAGCTCGGTAGTGATCTGATCCATCGTCTCGGGAGAAACAAGGTCCGAGATGATCACGCAGCCATCGTCGCGGAGAACAGTTGCGATGTCCTCAGGCGCCGTGGCAGCTCCGACCGTCCTGGCTGCACCAGCCATGCCTCTACTATACGTTGTCCACCTGAGCTTTGTCCCTGGCACTCGCCGCCGCGCAATGGAGGCTCGAACCCAACATGCTCCCGTTCCGATTCGCCGTGCACAGTTCGATCGCCCCGACCATGGCGGCCTGGCGGGATCATGCTCGTCTGGCAGAGGGATCCGGTTACTCGGCGCTCTATGTCACCGACCACTTCGACGCCCAGTTCGGACCCTTGGTCGCGACGACCGTGGCCGCCGAGGCCACGACTTCGTTGCATGTGGGGACTCTCGTGTTGAACAATGACCTGCGCAACCCCGTCGTCCTGGCCAAGGAAATCGCCTCCCTCGGCCTGGCAGCGGAAGGACGGATAGAAGTGGGTCTCGGTGCCGGTTGGCTCCGCAGTGACTACGAGGAAACGGGGATCAACTTCGACGATCCCGGTATGCGGGTGGACCGGTTGGCCGAGAGCCTCACCGTGATGAAGTCACTGTGGAGCGAGGACGAGACGACGTTCGCTGGCCGGTACTACAACGTGGTCAGCGCCCACTGCATTCCGCGCCCGGCGTCACCCCCCGCGTCATCGTCGGGGGCGGAAGCAAGCGAATACTCACCGTTGCTGCCAAGCACGCGGACATCGTGGGAGTGAACACCAGCATGGCTTCTGGCGAGAAGAGCAGTGACCTGGCGAGCAAAGCCACCTTCGATCATTACGATCGCTGCTTGGCATGGGTGCGCGATGCGGCGGGTGACCGCTTCGGATCGCTCGAGTTGCAGATTGCGACCTTTGTCATGGTTGTCGGCAGCAAACGCGCCGCGGCGCGCAGCGCCGCGATGCTCGGCTTCGACGGGGAAGCGGCGCTCGATCTCCCAATTCTGCTCATCGGAACCGTGGACGAACTCTGCGAACGCCTCGTGGAGCGACGCGAACGCTGGGGTTTCAGTAGCATCGTGGTGCCGGGCGACGCGTTGGAGACGTTCGCGCCAGTCGTAGCCCGGTTGGCCGGCACCAACTAGGTCCCTGTCCCAGTCGGTCACGTGGGGGATGGCTGGATGGACGGCGGCCGGCGCGCCGTGTCGTTCAGGAGGAGGGCGCGAACTGCCGCACCTTGCCGGACCACAGCCGCTCGGGCGCCCCGACCTCGCGCACCTGGACCTCGGGAGCGGCCACGCCGTGCCTCGCCAGCAAATCGACGAGTTCCCCGCGCAGTCGCTCACCGTCGCATGAACCGCTGGTCACAAGCGAGACATCCACACCGCGATCTCTGTGGCCGACGAAGAAGTCCGCCACGCCGGGCCAGGCGAGGAGAATCGTCTCGAATGCGCGGCGGGGCACGGCCACCCCGCCCCCGAACTCGAATACCCCGTCCATGCGTCCCTGGACGTCGGTGATGCGCCGATGCGCACAGCCACAAGGACAGGGCGCATCGGTGATCGTCACGGCATCCGCGATGTCGTAGCGGATGAGCGGCTGGTCCATGTTGTAGAGGTTGGTCAGCAGCACCCGATCCGCAGGCTGCCCATAGGGCACGATGTTGCCCTGGGTATCCACCGGTTCCAGGATCACCAGGTCATCGGCGATGTGCATCCCTTCTCCGACCCCGCACGGAAAGGCGTAGGTTCCCTCCGAACAGCCCCAGAACTCCGACAGCTCGATACCCCATGCGGCCCGCACCGCGTCCCGCACCGGCGGAGTACACACCTCGCCCGCGACACTCACCCAAGTCGGGACGAGCTCGAGCCGACCGGCGAGCGCCTCCAGGGCCAACAGGCGAATGATGCTCGGCCATCCTTGCAGCGCCTCCACCTTGGGCTCAGCGGCATTGAGGCCGGCGACAAGATCCGGTAGGGGCATCGTCCCCGAGAAACAGTGCGATGGCGGCCCCCCGCTCTCGAAGGTGCTGAAGGCGTGAAAGATGCCGGATTCGTGCTGAGGGCTGCAAGAGAAAACCTGCGCCAGGACCGCGTCCGGAGCTTCTCCGCGTCGCCCGGTCCACCGGGAACCCTGCATCACGAAGGTGATGAAGGCTTCCCACCCATAGACGTGTACCGCCTCGGTGCCAGTGGCCCCGGAGGTCTTGATCGCCCGGTACTCGCCGTCGAGGTACCGGTCGGCATCCAGATGCTCGATGTGATCGGTCACACGATCGAGCGTCAACCCGGGAACCGTGACCAAGCCATCGAACTCCTGTATCATCTCGGCCCTGGTCAGGACAGGCAGTGACGGAAGGTCGGCTTCGGTGAAGGTCGCGAGTTCTCTTCCCGCCAGCCGGGCCTGCCAGAACGGCGAACGATCATCCGCCCAAAGGAGCAGGTCGCGCAGGAGCCGCTGCCGCTCCGCGGCGAGGCGGTCAGCGTCCCACCTGAGACGTCGGGCGCCCTTGAGGTAGGCGTCTTGCAACTCCGCCCGCTGACGCCGCACGAGGTCGGCGGGGTTCTCCCCTGAGACGTCGCCAGCGCTAGATTGCACCAAGCGAACGTAGCAAACCTAATCCCAGGATCTGCCGGAGACTTCGTCTGTCGACCACCAGAACTGTGATTTCGCCCTAGGCTGGCGGTCCCCGTGACCTCGGCACGGACCCGCCCCCATCGTCTAGCGGCCTAGGACACCGCCCTTTCACGGCGGCAGCACCGGTTCGAATCCGGTTGGGGGTGCGCCGTCCTCCCGGACGTCCACCGTCGGAGGGTCCTGCCGCGCGGGTGTTCGCTAACCGGCGGCGGGAGCCTGTGCGAGCTGCATCTCGGCCAGGAGCTGGCGAAGATGATCGAGACAGCGACCCCTGGTCGGCCCGATGCTCCCGATGGGCATGCTCAGCTGTTCGGCGATCTCCTTGTAGGGCAGGTCGTCATCGCCCATCAACAGGCCGAGAAGACGCTGACAACGCGCCGGGAGCCGCGCGGCCGCCATTCGTATGTCCCTCACCTGCTCGTCGCGCAACAGGGCCGCATCGAGAGGGTCGGCCTCGTCGTCGGCCAGGAGGTGCACCACGTCGGACGAGGAGAGGACCATCTGCCGGGTGGCAATCCTCAGGCTTTCCCGCCGCGAGGTGGTCGCCAGCCACGCACCGATGCGCTCCGGCTGCTCGATCCGATCGAGGTTCTCCACCAGCCGGAGCCATGTCGTTTGACACACTTCTGCCACGTCCGCATCGTTGAGGCGGCACCTCCGGGCGATGGCAGCCACCAATCCACTGAACCGCTCGAGCAGCGCCTCCCAGGCTGCGCCCTCTCCGGCGCGTGCCTGCGCAACGATCTGAACAAGATCGCCCTCGTCGGCCGACGGCTTCACCGCGAGTCTCTGTCGACCCCTCTGTTGAGTCTCCACCACTTGATCGATCGCCACCAAACAATCCTCCTGATCCCATGACAGGGATCACTCCACACGGATCACTCCACGACCTGTAGCACCGACAACCAGCTGGTCTTCCACTCCAACCCGTTGTGTCACACCCATGGTCCCGAAGAAACCGGGACTCGTCATCCCCTTTATTGGGGAACGGCGGTTGTTTCAGGGGATCCGAAAGTCACTTTTCGGGGAAGGACTGGGCAGTTGCCGAGCCCCGCAGTCCCAACCGCGTCATGAACACCGCTCGCGCGTCCCTTGCCGAGCCGGGTCTCTTCTGGAAGATCGTGCCGGCCGCGAGCGAGGGGACCGGCGTCTCGAGAGAAGGACGCGATGACGGCCAGCCGGAACCGCCCCCCGGGCGCCCGCGGGCAGAAGACGATCAGTGGTGCGCCTATTGAGCCTCGGACAGCGCCTCTCGTGCCCTGCGCTCCGGCCGGCAGACGCTCATGGCGCGGGTGACCACCATCGGCACCGTCGCGAGGAGGATGAAGAAGTCCATCCCGATCGACCAGTTGTCGACGTAGAACAGGTCGAGCCTGCGGTAAGCGTGGAACGACGGGTTGTCCCGTGCTTCGAGCTGCCACAGCCCCGTGATACCCGGTTTGAAGGCGTGCCGACGCAGCAACTCGGTGTCGAACTGGGCGACCTCATGGGGGAGGGCGGGACGCGGTCCCACCAAGCTCATCGTCCCGGTGAGAACGTTGAAGAGTTGGGGGATCTCGTCGACGCTGAGGGCACGGAGGACGGCGCCGATCCTGGTGACCCGTGGATCATACGCGGCCTTGAAAAGGGGTCCGTCGGTGCGTTCGTTGATGATGGCGAGGTCGACGTCGTTCTCGGCGTCGAGCGCCATCGTGCGGAGCTTGTAGACCACGAAAGGCCGCTGGTCCAGACCAATTCGCACCTGCCGGTACAGCGCGGGGCCGCCCTCGACACGGATGGCTGCCCACGCCAGGAGAAGAAGCGGAGCGCAGATCAGCAGACCCACCGCCGCCCCCAGGACGTCCACCGCCCGTTTCGCTGCGAACTGCCACGCAGGACGCCGACCCGGTTCGACGTACAAGAACGTCTCCCCACTGACGGGGAGGCGACGCACCCGGCGCGTCCCCAGTCCCCGGAACCCGGGCCAGACCTGCACGTGCAAGCCGTTCGCCGAGGCGAGGTCGATCACGCGGTGGACCTGGGCCGCGGAGAGCGCGTTCGCCACCAGGAGGACCCCACTGGCGTCGGTCTGCTCGGCGATGCCCGGAAGCTGGTCAATTTCTCGGCTGTTGGGGAGATCTGCCCAGTCCGAATGGCGGCGGAGGTTGCCGATGATCCCCCGCACCTCGTACCCCAGTTCTGGCTCCGAGTCCAGCATGGTCCAGACGGCAGCGGCGTCATCGTTGGTCCCGACCATGACGAGCCCTCGGAGGTAGCGCCCCCGCGCCCGCTGGGCACGCAGCCACTGGCTGTACAGCCAGCGCACCGTGATCAGAGCGAGAACGCAGGTTCCGGCGGCCGCAATCGCTGCGACGGCACTGCGATCTCGGTCTCCCCGGAGCAACTCGAGGGTGACTGCGCCTGCCGCCACCGCAAGGACGATCCGGACCGTCTCGTGGCTCCGCTGCACGCACAAACGTGATCGGTACAACCCCAGCAGGTGCATGAAGAGCAGCGTCACGATGGCGGCAGCAAGTGCCGCACCCCAACGACGACCGGCCGAGGTCTCGGGCATGCTGATCGTGCCCAAGAGAAGCCACGTGCCTGCCACCGCGGCGATATCGACGATCAGGAGCCGGATTCTCAGGCCGCTGCTCTTCCTCCGAGCGACCCTTGGCCCCCTGAGGGTGTCTCGCTCGTCCTGAGGGGCGGCACCGGGTCGTATCCGGGGTATGCCGGGAGGCTCGTCGAGTGGCCGCTCTGGGAGCCGCGTCAGCGTCTGCTCCACCGAAGGGGTCCACCAGTCCGCGCTCAGGTCTGACGACACGTCTGCCACTTCCCCCGAACCGACATGTCGGATTGCGCCGTTCTTAGCATTGGCCGTGTCTTTTCCCTGGCACCAGCTCGACGTGAGCGGGTGTACTGCATGCTCGGGTCGATTCGTGCGACCAATCGGGGGCATGGTCGCCGACACGTGCGGAACCCTCCTCGCCATGAGGAGCCCGTTCGCCGTGAGGTTGGTGTTTCCCTTTGTGTCCTCTTCGGAGGTCACTAGGCCGGCCCTGATACGTGCATCACGGATCGCCGACGAGGCTCTGCGGAGATTCGCGAAGTTCGCCGTATCGTCACAACCATTTGCGGCTCATATAAACACTGGAACAACTATGAGAGGTTGGGGATTACGGTCTTGGATCAAAGCCAGGGGTCGTCGCGAGTCTCCCGCCCGGACACGCTGGCGGGAGAGTGTCGCCCCTGCGCGTTCGCGCAGTGGGTCACCGGCGACAGAACGCGGAGTGTGGCTCCCTATGTGACCGAGGAGGTCGACGACGACGTCGTCGTGATCAGGGGCCCGGAGCTCGACGGTTTGGTGGTCATTCCGCGCCAGCACATCGGCGGGCTCGAGGGCCTGTCCGTCCTCGCTCGTGCGCATCTTCTCGCTGCCCTCCGCCGCGTCACGCAATCGGTGAAGGAACGGAATCCCGGGTCGGCCACCAGGATCGTCGTCATGAACGATGCGCCGGCAACGGAGGACCACGTGTGCTTTCACGTCGCGCTGGACGGCCCTGAAGATCCGGTGATCTCACCCTCTTAGCGCGGCTCATCGCTCATCGTCCCCGCACCGACACTCGCCGGGTCCGATCGCGTCCGGATCTGGCGGCTCGTCGTGGTGGCTCTGTTGTTGTGACGCCGTTGTGAGAACATCGTCCTTGCTTGCGCTGTCCGCCTCCGCTGGAGTCAACGCAATCCGAACAAGCCATTGACCGCCTACAAAGGCGCCGGTATCATCCCAACGCGGGTTGACGCAGGGAACTATGGGCCGAGTTGGTCGCCGTGGTCCATAGGGAGCGAGGGCGAAACCGACATTCCCGTTGTCTAGGCGGTTGGCACGGCGGCTATCCAGGGAAGAACATGGTTTCGAACCGGCTTCGGAGGAACATCGGGTCGGACTCGCTCTCGGGGCGACAACGTGCGTACCCAAGTGCGCGTGGCCCTCAGGCGCGCCCGTCGATCCTCGGCGCGCGCCCAAGTCACAGTGGCGGGCACTGGTCATGAGTGTCGTGGCCCAGGAACGGCCCCGGCCCTTGGGCATCCCTGCCCGGATCCTGGTGGCCGGCAGCGGTCTGTTGGCCGGTGCGCTCGCCAGCGCCCTCACGGCGTACGGATTTGCGACGAGGCACATCGTGCCCCGTGAGCCCGAGATCGGACGTGGCATCGAGTGGCGGCCCAACCTCGTCCTCGTCGACGTCCGCTGCCTCGACCTCACCTCGGGTTTTGCGTTCGTCGGCGCGTTGCGTCGAGCGGGCCTGAGGGTGTGCGTCATCGACGCGGCGGACGACGGTGTCCGGCAAAGTGCCTGGAGGGGTGCCGGAGCGTCTGCACTGGTCGACGGGAGCGAACCGTTCGACCAGCTGTTTCGAACGGTCAACCGACTTCTTCGAAACGACCCGACACCGCATGCCGTAACAAGGCCACCCACGTCTTTGGGGTTGACCTACGGTGCCGAAGAACCGCCGGACCCGGGTCTCCAGCCTTTCACCGGGTTGACCGAACGTGAACAGGTCGTCTTGGCGGAGCTCATGGAAGGTCATTGCGCGGATGAGATCGCCAACGCGGCCTTCGTCTCGATCTCGACTGTTCGTTCACAGATCAAGGCGATCCTTCAAAAGCTCGGTGTCAACTCCCAGTTGGCCGCGGTTGCTCTCGCCCGACGTGCCGGGTGGTCCCTCAACACCCCGGAGAACGCCCCCAAGACCTCCAGCAGTCCGCGCGCTCGCGTCTGCTGACCTTCGAGATGACCAGACAGCAAGCCGTCCAGCGAGCATCCCGGCGCACCGAGAACCAGAACGACCTCGTGTTCTCGCCGCCACCGGCCGGCAACGTCGTCGCCGTGGGCATCGACCTTGCGGACATCTCGGCAGTGCGGGATACCATCGATCACTTTGGCGCTCAGTACCTTGATCGCATCTTTACTCCAGGAGAGCGAGCCCAATGCGCCGAGTCTTTCGATCCGGCTCCGCACCTCGCTGCCCGCTTCGCCGCGAAGGAGGCGACCATCAAGGCGCTGATGATCGATGGTCCAATTCCACCCTGGACCTCAATGGAGGTACAACGGCAGTCAGCCGGCTTCTGCCGAATGCACCTGACCGGTTCAGCAGCTCGAATCGCAAAAGACAAGGGGATCGATGGGCTGATTGTGAGTTTGAGTCATGACGCAGGCATGGCGATCGCCATCGTTGTCGCGACAACGAACAGCTGAGGTGCATACGGCTACTTCGTGAGCAGATCGCACACCGCGGAGCGAATCGATGAAACCGACTCGAAGGTGCTCTTACGAAGCATGTCATCAGGGAATTCAATGTCGAAGCGCGATTCCAACTCGAGCATGACCGTGACACTGGCGTGCGAAGTCATTCCAGCACGGAAGAGGTCCTCATCATCACCGAGCGAAGACACTTCGGTTGAAAGGTTCCCGTAGGCCGCCACGATACTGAGAATGGCATCAACGATGTCGTCTGTTTCAGATGTCACCGTGCGCCTTTCCAGAAGAGACGATGGAGCGACAGCGGATAGTCGTCATTCTCGCACACCTCCGCGCCCGCTCACGGCGCGCAGGAGCGTCCTGCCATACCGAGCCGGGAGGGACCAGCCAGATACACCTCATCCCTATGACCCCCGGCTTCCGTCGGTATGTATCTCCACGGCGTTCCCCCGCTCATCTTTAGTATGGCGCCACCATGCCGCGACCGTTGTTCGCGCCACTTGCTCGTGAAGACATGAAGGTCGCAGTCTTCGGCCTCGGCTACGTGGGTACCGTCACTGCCGCGTGTCTCGCCGCGAATGGCCACGATGTCTGGGGTGTCGATCCGGACGAGTTGAAGGTTGCTGCCGTTTCGGCCGGTCACAGCCCCGTCGTTGAGCCTGGCCTGGAAGCGCTGCTCGCCCAATCGGTCTCCACGGGTGCGCTTCACGCCACTGTCGAACCGTTCCGAGCTCTGCGGGGCGCAGACGTGTCGCTCCTCTGCGTCGGTACACCCTCGGCCACGAGTGGCGAAACGAATCTCACTTACATTGACCGCGTGGTGGAGGATCTGACACGTGTGCTCGGAGAGGTCAGGGGGGAGCGGGCCTTCCACACTGTTGTCATCCGCAGCACGGTTCCACCCGGAACAGTCGAGGGGGTCGCCACCAGGTTGCAATCCGCCTTCCGGGACTCAGGTCTGGACGTGGGCGTCGCTATGTGCCCGGAATTCCTCCGGGAAGGAACGGGTATAGCGGACTTCTACTCTCCTCCGTACACGGTGATCGGCTCCACCGATTCGCGGGCCATCGAAGTGCTCTCGGACCTCTTTTCTTTCCTCGACTGCCCTCTTCGGGTGGTACGCCCGCGCACTGCCGAAGCGCTCAAGTACGCATGCAATGCATTTCACGCAACCAAAGTCTCGTTCGCCAACGAGCTTGGACGGATCTTCGGTCGTCTCGGCGTCGACACTCGGGAGGTGATGGCACTCTTCTGCGAGGACAGCTTCCTGAACATCTCACCCAAGTACTTGCGGCCCGGTTTTGCGTTCGGCGGATCCTGCCTTCCAAAGGACCTCCGTAGCCTCCTCTACTTGGCGCGTACCGAAAGCATTGATATTCCGCTGCTCTCCGGAACGCTGGCGAGCAACCGGTTGTCGATCAACGAAGCAATCGATCGAGTCGTTGCGGGCGAAGGCCGTCGGGTCGCCCTGCTGGGACTGAGCTTCAAGGCGGGTAGCGACGACCTCCGTGAAAGCCCCTACGTCGACCTGGCCGAAGCGCTGTTGGGCAAGGGATACGAGGTCCGCATCCACGACCCCGTCCTCAACCCCTCGTCCCTGATCGGTGCCAACCGCCGGTATGTGGAGTACAAGCTCCCGCACCTCAAGCGCATCCTCACCGCTGGCCCCAGAGAAGCCATTGCCGGTGCCGATGTCGCGCTGGTCTCCTACTCGACCCCGGAGATCGTGGAGGCGCTGCTCGAATTCGCGCCGTCCCGGATCATCGACCTCGACGGTCGGCTCGGCCCCGAACTCGAGGCTCTGGACTGCTACGAAGGGTTCTCGTGGTGATCGACAACGGTCCCGCGGAGACGGTCGCGCGCCCGACTGCCGAGCAGACGACTCAAGAGCCACCCGCAACACACGGGCCACCGCGTGACAGCGGACGGGTCCTCATCATTGTGCAGAACCTGTCCGTGCCGTTCGACCGTCGCGTCTGGCTCGAGTGTCTGTCGCTGACCGAGGCCGGGTTCAGGGTCGCCGTGGTCTGCCCAAAGGCCCCGGGCGACCCGTCGTATACCCGGCTCAACGGAATCGAGCTCTACAAGTACCGACCGTATGCTCCGGGTGGATCTCGGATCTCCTTCGTCGTCGAATATCTCTACTCCTTCTTCGCCACTCTCGCGCTCAGCCTCAAAGCAAGCCTGCGGGGCCGCTTCGCCGTCGTCCAGAGCTGTAATCCGCCGGACCTCTTCTGGCCCATCGGACTCCTGTTCCGGCTGCTTCACGGATCCTCTTTCGTCTTTGATCACCACGATCTCTGCCCCGAGCTGTATCAATCGCGGTTCCCGAACGGCAATCAACTCGTCTACCGGGCCCTGCGGTTCATGGAGCGGTGCACCACCAGGACGGCAGACCACGTGATCTCCACCAACGACTCCTATCGACAGATCGTCCTGGGACGCGACGGCGTCGACTCGGCGAACGTCACTGTTGTCCGCACCGGTCCTGACACTGCGCGGATGCGTCGGACCACTGCTGAACCAAGCCTGCGACGAGACAGGCCTCATCTGGCTGCGTACATCGGCGTGATGGGCCCTCAGGATGGCGTCGATCTCGTCTTGGAACTGGCCGATATCGTGGTGCACCAACTCGGTCGTCGTGACATCAGTTTTACGCTCATCGGAGCCGGCGACTGCTACGAGGACCTGGTCGCGCTGCGGGATCGTCTCGACCTCTCCGAGTGGGTCACCTTCACCGGGCGTATTCCCGATGCAGAGGTCGCCGCAATCCTGTCGACGGCGGACGTGGGCATTTCGCCAGATCCCAAGAACCCGTTGAACGATCTCTCCACAATGAACAAGACGATGGAGTACATGGCGTTTGGACTACCCGTCGTCGCCTTTGATCTGCGCGAGACCCGGGTCTCAGCGGGCGATGCCGGGGTCTACGCGACACCGAATGACGTCGGTGAGCTGGCGCGGCTACTGGTCGGATTGATGGACGACGATCCTCTGCGGCATGCAATGGGTGCAGAGGGGCGGACGCGGATCGAACAGGAACTGGCATGGGACCATCAAGCCCCTCACTACGTGGACGTCTACGAGCAGCTCACCGCCGCTCGACGACGTCGCGCCCCCGTCACAGCTGGAGCCTGAACCCATGTGCGGGATTGCGGGCGCCTACCAGCAGGTAGACGGTGTGGAGGCCACCGAGATCATGGGTCGATGCCTCGAGCATCGCGGCCCGGACGAGCGGGGTTCGTTCTCCTATACGGACGAACGAGTCAACGTGCAGTTTGCCCACCGCCGTCTTTCGATCATCGATCTCCGACATGGGCAACAGCCCTTGGTCAAGCGACCGTTCGCGCTCTGCTACAACGGCGAGCTGTACAACTACCGCGAGATCAAGGCCGAATTGGTCGCTGGTGGATCCAGCTTCGCCACCGCGTCTGACACGGAGGTCGTCCTCGAGGCCTGGCGACGCTGGGGATCCGGATGCCTACGACGGTTTCGGGGCATGTTCGCATTCGCTGTGCTCGATCAAACGACCGGCTCCCTCTTCCTCGCCCGTGACCACTTCGGGATCAAGCCTCTGCATTACATCCGGCGCAAGGACGGGGTCGTGTTCGCTTCCGAGCTGAAGGCGCTGGTGAAAGCGTTCGGTACCGAGCTGCGCATGCTTCCACAGGCGCTCGTCGCATCCGTGCTCTACTACTGGGTGCCCGACCAGATGTGCGCAGTGCGGGATGTGGAGAAGCTGCAGCCTGGCACCTGCGCCGAGTTTCGTCCCGACGGCACCTGTCGCATCGAGCGGTATTGGGACGTCGTCGAGGAGGCCGCTGCGGCACAAGAGGCCGATTACGACCTCCGTGAGGTCATAGAAGCGTCGGTCAAGGCGCACCTGGTTGCAGACGTCCCGGTATCGAGCTTTCTCTCTGGCGGGCTCGACTCGAGCATCGTGACGGTTCTGGCGAAGCGGGTAAATCCGCAGATCGACGCGTACACCATCACGTTCCGAGCCGAGGACCATCGGCTCGAGGCAATGCCGGACGACGCCCTGTACGCCCGGAAGATCGCCCGGCGCCATGGCATCGAACTGCACGAGATTGAGATCAAGCCTGACGTGGTGGAGCTCCTGCCGAGGATGGTCGACATCCTCGACGAACCCACCGGCGATCCGGCAGCCATCAACACGCTCCTCATGTCGGATGGAGCACGCGAGGCGGGGGTGAAGGTCCTTCTGTCAGGGATGGGCGCAGACGAGCTGTTCGGCGGTTACCGCAAGCACGTGGCCTGTCTTCTTGCCGGACGGTATCGTCAACTTCCCGCCTGCGTGCATCGCTCGGCGACCGGCGTCGCGGACCGACTGCCGGTGACCGCCGCGGGTCGCGGCCTCCGCTACGCCCGCTGGGCCAAACGATTCTTGACGTTCGCCGAGCTTCCCGAAGAGGCAGCCTTCCGCCGGAGCTACAGCCTGTACGCTCCCGCCGAGCTGGCGGAGCTGCTCAGCCCCGAATTGCGAGGCGACATCGACGATGTCGTAACTCAGCACTTCCAGGTCTACGAGGACAATGGTCTGTCAGACCAGGTCAACCGCATGTGCCTGGCCGACACCAGGTTGTTTCTTCCCGGCCTCAACCTGGCCTACACGGACCGATCCAGCATGGCCGCGTCAACAGAAGTGCGGGTCCCCTTCGTGGACGTAGAGGTCTTCCGGGCTGCGTTCTCGCTCGCCGGCAAGGAGAAGATCTCCGGCAGAAGCGGAAAGATCGCATTGAAGCGGGCCGCTGAAGCCTGGCTCCCGAACGAGATCGTCTATCGACCCAAGGCATCCTTCTCGGCGCCGCTCCGCGCCTGGGTGACTCGAGACCTGCGCGACGTCATCGATGAAGCGTTGCTCGGGGGCGAACTCGTGGGAACGGGATTCTTGCACCAACCGGCCGTTGCCGCCCTCGTCCAAGACGACCGGTCGGGCCGGGAGGACCGGTCGAAACAGCTGTGGCAGCTACTTACCCTCGAGTTCTGGTACCGCCAAGCTCGCATGGCCGGAGTGGGCCTGTGACTCCGGGTTCCCGAAGGAAGGAGTCGGACGACCAGTGAAACAAGTGGCGCAGAACTACCGCTCTGGCGAGCTCGCCGTCGTTGACGCACCAGCTCCTTCCTGCTCTCGGGGTGGGGTGCTGGTGCGATCGCTGTACTCCCTGATCTCCACGGGCACCGAGTTGATGAAGGTCGGAGAATCGAAGATGTCACTGGCAGGCAAGGCACGCGCCCGCCCCGACCAGGTGAAGAAGGTGCTCGACACCGTCCAGCAGCAGGGCGTGCTCACTGCCTACAAGAAGGCGATGAGCCGTCTTGACTCCTATTCGCCGCTGGGCTATTCGCTCGCAGGTGTCGTGGAGGAGGTGGGGGAAGGAGCTGAGCAGTTTTCTCCCGGTCAGCTGGTGGCGTGCGCCGGCAACGAGTTCGCGCTCCACGCAGAGGTCAATTGGGTGCCAACGAACCTCTGTGTGGCGGTGCCCGACGGGGTCTCACCCCAGTTGGCCGCCTTCGCCACCGTCGGTTCGATCGCCCTACAAGGTGTGCGTCAAGGCAAGGTGCAGATCGGAGACACCGCGTGCGTCATCGGTCTCGGCCTGGTCGGCCAGCTGGTCGTCCAACTTCTCGTTGCCTCGGGGGCGCAGGTGGTCGGCCTCGATCCCGACCAGGACCGTTGCCAGCTCGCTGAGCAGGCCGGTGCGATGCTCTGCGCAAGCCCCGACGACGAAGGAGTCGTCGCGGTCGAACAAGCGCTGTCGAGGGCGTCCGGTGGCCTTGGTGCGGACCGGGTGTTCTTGGTCGCAGGCGGGTCCTCCAACCAGCCGGTGGAGCTCGCAGCGCGATTGGCACGCGACCGGGCAACCATCGTGGACATCGGCAAGTGCAAGCTCGACTTGCCGTGGAACGACTACTACGAGAAGGAACTCGACTTCCGATTCTCCCGCTCGTACGGACCGGGCCGCTACGATCCCCGGTACGAAGTGGACGGCATCGACTACCCGCCGGGCTACGTCCGGTGGACAGAACGACGCAATCTCGAGTGTTTCATCAACGCAATAGCCAGAAAGGAGGTCGACCCCGAGCCACTCATTGCGGGGATCTTCCCCCTTCGGGATGCGGCGAGCGTGTACGAGCGGTTGAGCACCGGCGTCTTGCGGGGTATCGGCTTTCTCTTCGAATACGACCCGCCTCCTGAAGCGCTCGTCGAAGAGCCGAGTCACAACGGGTCCGGTGTAGAGGCGACGTCGGTCCGACCACTGCACCTTGTCTCCACGCGGCACACGCCGGTCCGTCCCAGAGGTAGCGGCAACGGGACCATGCGGATCGGCTTTGTCGGCGCCGGAAACTACGCCTCCTCCATGCTCCTCCCGCACCTCGTGAACGAGCCGGGCGTCGAACTCACGCACGTCGCCACTCGTCGCTCGCTGTCAGCCGTCAATGCCCAGCGCAAGTTCGGCTTCGCGACCACCAGCACTGATGCGGACACCGTCTTCGGGGATGACTCGATCGATGCCGTCTTCATCGTCACTCGGCACAGCGCACATGCAGACATGACGTGCCGCGCACTCGAAGCGGGAAAGGCAGTCTTCGTCGAGAAGCCGCTCGCTCTGACGGTCGATGAGCTCGACCGAATTTTGGCGACGGTGGATGCGACGGGGAACGACCGGGTCATGGTCGGTTTCAATCGTCGTTTCGCTCCCCTCCTGGTGGAGATGCGGTCCCGGTTCGGTGGGTCCCGTGAGCCGACGAGCGCCCGGTACCTGGTCAACGCGGGTCGGCTCGCGTCCGACAGCTGGTACGGGGACGTCGAACTGGAGGGTTCCCGCTTCGTGGGCGAGGGTGGCCATTTCGTGGACACGATGAGCTGGTGGATCGGAAGCGATCCGATGGAGGTCCTGGCCCTGCCTGCGGGCAATCCCGAGGAGGTCCAGGTGAGCCTTCGCTACGACGACGGATCGCTGGCGACCATCACCTACCTCACGAATGCGCACCGGCGCTTTCCGAAGGAGACCTTCGAGGCCTCGAGCGCCGGGCGGACCGCCCGGCTGGACAACTTCAGACGGGCCACCGTCTGGACCGGCGCGCGCGCCCGCACCCGCCGCCATCTTGGCGCAGCGGACAAGGGTCAGTCCGCAGAGATACGAGCCTTTCTCGCATCGGTGCGAACGGGGGGTCCGATGCCCATTTCGATGGACTCGTTGACCGCGACGACGCACGCCACCCTGGCTGCGGCTGCCAGCCTCACGAGTCGAACGCTGCAACACGTGTGACCCCCTGGCTTCAGCCCCTGAACGATCAGGACGAGGACGAAAGATGAACTCGGTCGAACTCGAGTGGCGCGTTCGAAGACTCTCGAAGATGTCCGCGTCCGAGGTGCGGTGGCGGATCTCCGACCACGTCAGGCGCAGACTGTGGGTCCGACGACAGATCGTGCCCGGAGTCTCACCGCACGCGTGGGCACTCCCCTCCGCCGGAGGTGCCCCGGCATCCTGGACCCTCGCCCGGGATCGCGCCTTCCGGACGACTCTCCCCGAGGAGGCGCTCCAGGCTGTGCCGGGCGAGGCGCGTCAACGGGTGTTGGCGGCCGGCGAGGACGTGTTGGCCGGGCGGTGGGAGCTCCTCGGCACACTGCGTCAGGACATGGAGGACCCGGATTGGTTCTTCGATCCGGTGACGGAGCGGCGCGCTCCCCAGTTCGACTACTGCTTCAAGGTCAACCACCGATCCGAGGACGTCACAGGGAACGTCAAGCAGATTTGGGAGCTCTCGCGCATGCACCACGTGACAGTGCTCGCCGCCGCCTTCGCTCTCTCCGGCGACGAACGCTATGCCGAACGCGCTGCCACCCATCTCCGTTCCTGGTGGGCGCAGAACCCATTCCTCTCGGGGGTGCACTGGACGAGCGGGATTGAAGCCGGGCTGCGGCTCATCAGCTGGGTCTGGGCGCGCCGTCTACTCGACGCTTGGGGAGGAGCAGCTGGGCTGTTCGAGCACAACCAGATGGCACTTGCCCAAATCTGGTGGCATCAGCACTACCTCGCAAGCTTCCGGAGTCGGGGATCGTCGGCCAACAATCACGTGATCGCCGAGGCCACCGGCCTCCTGGTAGCGGCACTTGCCTTCGACTGGTTCGAGGAGAGCCCTCGCTGGGCCGCGGCCGCAGCTCGCGACCTCGAGCAGGAACTGGAGAGCAACACGTTCCCGAGTGGCGTCAATCGAGAGATGGCGTTCGACTACCACGGATTTGTCGCCGAGCTCGCACTCGTCGCGGGAGTGGAGGCTGATCGGTCCAGCCGCCCTCTCTCCGACGACTTCTGGGACCGGCTCTGCCGCATGCTCGATGTGGTGGCGGCGTCCGTGGACGTCAAGCTCGGCGCGCCGCGCCAGGGGGATGGAGACAACGGGAGGGCGCTCGTCCTCGATCCCGACACCACCGACCGGTGGCCACCCCTCCTGGCCATCGGCCAGGCCCTGTTCGACCCGCCGAGCTGGTGGCCCACCGTCGCTCCGACGCTGACCAGCTGCCTTCTCGCCTCAATGGCCGGTCGTCACCGGACGGCTCGGGGCGCGGAAGTTCGTCCGAGACATTTCGGCGACGCCGGCGTCACACTGCTCCGAAGCTCACCTTCCGATGGCGAAGAGATCTGGTGCCGTTGCGACTCCGGTCCCCACGGGTTCTTGTCGATCGCCGCTCATGCCCATGCCGACGCGCTCGCGATCGAAGTTCGACACGACGGTACCGAAGTGCTGGCGGATCCCGGCACGTACTGTTATCACGGCGAACCCCGCTGGCGCAGCTATTTTCGCTCGACACTGGCCCACAACACGATTGAGGTGGGCGGCCAGAACCAGTCCACCTCAGGGGGCCCGTTCCTCTGGACCCGTCACGCTCGTAGCAGGCTTCTCGAATTGGACACCGCGGCGGACGGGGAGGTCACCCGCTGGTCGGCTGAGCACGACGGCTATCGCTCCCTCGACCCACCTCTGCGGCACCGCCGCTCGGTGAGATTGGCCGGCAGACTTCGGCGTCTGGAGATCGTCGACTGCCTCGAGACGACGGGAGGACATGCGTTCCGACTGGCCTTCCACCTGGGCCCCGACGTCGAAGCCCGGATGACGCAGCGTGCGGTCGAACTCACCTGGGCAAGCGGCACATCCACGAGGACGGCCACGCTCTCCTTGCCCCACGGCCTCTCCTGGTCGCTCTCGAGAGGTGCGAGCGACCCGGTTCTCGGTTGGTACTCCCCGCGTTTCGGGAAGAAGCAGCCGACGTGGGCGGTCATCGGAGAAGGGATCTGCGGGCGTACCGGCTCCGACACCTACACGACCGTCCTGCAGTTCCACCCGGGACCCGGGGCTACTCCGTCCTCCCAGACCTGGTGACGTCGTCCATCGGACTTGCCCAAATGACCTGCTTTGCTTCGGCCGCAAGCCGACGGTGATCGACCTTTCCCGATGAGTTCAGCGGAAACGACGACCAGAGGTAGACCTCGTCCGGCACCATGCCCGCTGGGAGTTCCCGGTGAGCGGCCTCGAGTACTCCGGACACCGTGACGTGCGGACCCGCCTCCACGAAGGCAGCGATCGCCAAGCGGCCATTCTTGTCAATAGGCAAGCAGATCGCGGCGGTGACGTCGTCCACTCCCTGGAGGACTCGAGCGACTTCACGAAGCGACACCCTGACGCCGTTTCGCTTCACCAGCGTGTCGGTGCGACCCACGTACGCGTAGCGGCCCTGCCGATCTCTGTAGACGAGGTCCCCGGTCCGGTAGACCTTGGTTCCCGGAACGACATCGTCACGCAATGCGCGGGACGTGAGATCGTCGTCACCCCAGTAACCCCGCATCAGCTGATTCCCCCCGATGTACAACTCACCCACCTCGTCTGGACACATGATCAACCGCCCGTCGTCAGCAACGATGTGGAAGCTCACGCCCGGATGAGGCAATCCGATCGGCACGGTCCCCGAAACCACGTCCTCCCGGACCACTTCGTATGTCGTCACCTGAATGGTGGTCTCCGTCGGCCCGTACCGGTTGAACACCCGCAAGTTCGGATTCAGCTCCCAAAGCCTGTTCACGTCCGTCGCGACGCACTCCTCACCGCCAAGGCCGAGGGTCTGCAGGGTGCTCCAGGACAGACTCGTCGACGAGGGCCACGAAAGGAGAAGCCGGAGATACGTGGGAGTAAAGCCAGTATGGGTGATGCCCTCCTCGCGCAGGGCGGCATAGAAAGGCTTGACGAAGAGCAGCTTCTCGCGCCGCGGTATCACGAGTGATCCGCCAGCCACCAGCGTGGGGAACACCATCCCGTACGCGCCGTCGAAGTGGAAGGGAGAGACGCACAAGGTCCTGGTCTCGGCGTCGAGTCCCATCAGTTCGGCGGCACTCGAGATCGCCATGCGAAAGGCTCTCTCGGGCGTCCGGACACCCTTCGGCGAACCGGTCGTCCCCGAGGTGTAGATCATGTAGACGTCCCGCTCGGGATCCTGTGCCTGCCGAGGTACCGGCCCCCTGCCACCGAGTAGCGACCGGGTGTCCACCACGCGTCGGTCGCCGAACGCAGCCGGGTCAGGCGGATGCTCATCGCCGGAGGACACGACGATCACCCCCGGATCGCAATCCCCTACCGCCCGGGCAAGCCGGGCGGGAGGGTCGTCCAACGACAGCGGGACAAAGGGCGCCCCGAGCCACAGGCACCCGAGGGCCGTGACCAGGAAGTCGGCAGAGTTCGGCAGCCACAGAGCGACGCGGTCGGCTGGTTCGACACCGAGGGATGCGAGCCCCGCCGCAGTCGCCGCCACCCGCTCAACCAGCTCGGCATAGCTGCAGGAACCCTTCTCGTCCTTCAGAGCGAGGGCATCGGGTCGGTTCGCGGCGTGCCGGAGCATCAGATCGAGCGCGCCCAAGGGATCGCCCGACTCAGGCGGAGTAGCGCGCGAACTCACCTTCACCAAGAGGTGCCCTGGCCCCCGTCAGATACTCGGCCGCCATCACCACGTATCAGCGAGTCCCGGAGCCAACTCCCAAGATGGTGGTGCCGGGCGAGGTATCGACGCGGGGGGACGATGACAAAAGGCCAGGTCGTCGCTCATCCCGGAGCGCGGCCGGGCTGTGGCACCTGCGCCGGCACTTGGTGCACCACGTGACGACCGAACACGTCTTGTCCCGTTTCCACCCAGCACTGGGAGGACTCGGTCCTGCGAGCATCGGCCGACCGCCGAGCTTGAGCGGCCTGTCAGCCTAGGGACCCGACCCCGAGGGCCTGATCGAGATCCTCAATGATGTCGTCGATATGTTCGATCCCGACGGACAGGCGGATCATGTCGGGAGGAATTCCTGCCCGGCGGAGCTCTTCGGCACTCAACTGCCGATGTGTCGTTGAGGCCGGGTGGCTGACGAGTGACTTGGCATCGCCGAGATTGACCAGCCGCTTGAACAACTTCACCCTGTTGAACACTTCGATGCTCGATGCATAGCCACCTGACGCGCCGAAGGTGACGATCGAGGGATAGCACCCTCCGAGCAACCGCTCGGCCCGTTCGTGCTGTGGATCGTCGTCGAACCCCGACCACCTGACCCAAGCGACACGACGGTCTTGCCGGAGCCAACGCGCCACCGCCGCCGCGTTCGCCTGGTGCCGCTCACACCGGAGGGAAAGCGTCTCGAGACCCTGCAACAGCAAGAAGGCATTGAAGGGCGACAGCGCGGCGCCCCCGTTGCGCATGCCGACGGTGCGGCACCGGACTATGTACGCGTTCTCGGGGAAGTCCTTGATATAGACGACGCCATGGAAACTCGGCTCAGGTGTCGCGAACATCGGAAAGCGTTCCGCGTGCTGGGCCCAGGGAAACTGGCCTCCATCCACGATCAGTCCTCCGAGGGTGGTGCCGTGACCGCCGACGAACTTGGTGAGCGAATGGACCACGATGTCGGCCCCGTGCACAATGGGTTTGCACAGCACCGGGGTCGCCACTGTGTTGTCGACGATCACCGGGACCCCGTGAGCGTGGGCCATCTCGCAGACGGCTGGAACGTCCACAATGCTGCCCCCAGGATTGCCAATCGTCTCGCAGAAGATCGCCCTGGTCGTCCGGTCGATCAGCGGCTCGAGTGACTCCGGCCGTTCGTCGGCCGCGAAGCGAACCTCGACGCCCTCCTCCCTCAAAAGGTGGGCGAACAGCGTGTACGTCGCCCCATAGAGCTCCGGGGTGGCCACCACGCTCGTGCCCTGGGTCGTCAGGTTCCTGACGGCGTACCGGACGGCCGCCGCACCCGAGGCAAGCGCAAGCGCGCCCACCCCTTGCTCGAGGGCCGCCATCCGACTCTCGAGGACCGCGACGGTGGGATTGTTTATCCGGCTGTAGTGGAACCCGGGGACGGCCAGATCGAACACATCGGCCGCGTGGTCCGCATCGATGAAATCGTGGGCCACGGTCTGGTAGATGGGCACGGCGACCGCTCGGGTCCCGTCGGGTTCATAACCGCCGTGGATGGCGATCGTCTCGTCATGCACGCGCGCGTCCGACGGTCAACGGGCGAGAGCGGGAACGGGCGTCTTCCAACCAATTGGCGAAGAGCCCTATAGCGGTATCTGCCCAGGAGCCGACCATGTGATCGGCCACCGCGTCGATGGGAAAGGCGTGGCTCCATTCGTCCGGAGGTAGGCGCTCGGCCGAGGCGCTCCATGCTCGGAGGAGCTCCTCTCCTGCCCCGTCGACATAGTGCGCAGGAATTTGAGGAGGGTCCGGAACGGTCCCCTCGATGTACCTTCGCATGTCCCGACGATATTCCCGCAACAGCATGGTAGGTGCGTATTCGGGATGCCCCTGCGCAAGCACGAGTATGCGCCCCGAGCGCTCACGGGCAGCCACCGTCCACTCCCCTGCTGCCGTGCCCACGACGATGTCGTACCCGAGAGCCCGTACGCACGGACCCGGCACCTCGTTCCAGCGAGAGTGCGGGAAGGCGGCCATGACGCCGAGTCCACGACCGAGGGGATGCGACTGATTCACCGCTTGTGGGAAGACACCGCTGCGCTTGACCGACAGCCGCACGCGATTCGCCTGGTCCAGCGCCCGTAATGCGCCGTGTGCGGCGAGGCACGAAAGCCAGGTTGACGGTACGGTGCCCTCGGCCCAGTTCAGCAACGTGGCCAAGGCGGCCCAGTACCGCTCGTCTGTGAGCTTGGGCATGACCGGCTCGGTCCCCGTCACCACCAGTGCGTCAGGCGGGTCTTGATAGAGATCCTCGACATCTCGGTAGACAGAAGGGCCGGTGTCGAAGACAGCGGGTCCGGGGGACAGTGCCGGAATTCGATAGCACCGCAGCTCGATTTCCATCCCACCAGCGCCCGCAAGCAAGAGGCACGCGAACGAGTCATGTGTCTCTTCGAAGGCCGCCTCTGGCATGTTGTTGACTAGGCCCACTCGAAGCAGCCGCGGTCCCGGCGCGGCAGGCACTTGGGGCTCGCCACCCCCGCATCTTCCGTCCACCTCCCCCCGGAGGGGGACTGCGACCCTCGCTCTGTTACCCATGCACACCCGCTCCGGACACCCCGACCACGGCTCCATCCGGGGTTCGCGGAATCCCGAAAGTAACCCTCTTGACCAAGAGGCAGATGCAGCTGTCAAGATACGTCATACCCTGGGAAATCAGGTGGTGTCGGGCGTTCACCGACAAGGACGCGGGGATACCCGACTTGACGCTCGTTCCCAGCTTTCAAGGTATCTGTTCCGCCGAAATCTGCTCCTTCAAGTGTGGCGTTTTTGCGCGGGCGAAGACCCGGACGGATCAGTCCGCTGCTCGGTGCCTCGCTTCACGGATCTGCGCCGGCGGGTGACGGATCACGATCCTCACCGACGGTGCTGGGACGGGAAGGGGAGCGATGACGACTCCTGCGAAAGCCACGACCGCTCCAGCCACCGACTCGCCCCAGCAATCCGGATTCTCCGACGACCACGCCCCTCTGCGTGTGGCCATCAACCTTCTCACCGAGGATCCCCGAAACCCGTCTGGGGCCCATTGGTGCTGGACGCGGATTGTGCCTGAGATGGCCAATCGCCTCCTCCCGGGGGAAGAGCTCCACCTGATGCTGAGCCCTTCGACGCGGAGATACTTCCCGGACTGCGGGGAGGCCGTCCGATACCTCACCTTTCCGTGGTCGAACGAACAACGAGTCTTGCGGACAGCGAGCGAGCATCTGATCACACCTATTCGGCTGCCTTTTCGCAATATCGACCTGCTGAGCACTGGCATCGCCCCCCTCGTCAACCCGACGCGGTCGCTGGTGATCCACATGAAGACCATGCACGCGTATACGGTTCCAGAGTCGCTCAGGTTCGGCTCCCGGACATATCGCCGTCTGAACTACCAGCGCTCGGTCCGGTCAGCCGATGCCGTCATCGTCAACTCCAACAGTTTGCGTGCTGAGGTCGACCGATATCTGGACCTGGAACCCCGCAAGGTCAGCTTGATCTACGAAGCAGTCGACCACGATATTTTCAAGCCCGGCGATCGCGATGCCGCTCGGGCGCACGTGGCTTCGTTCGGAGTCACACGGCCGTTCGTACTGTTCGTGTCCTCCCTCTGGCGTTACAAGAACTGCGACGGCCTACTCCGTGCTTGGAGGTTGGCGCGACGCGAACTCGCAGGGCGTCAACTGGTCGTGCTGGGCCCCCCGCGTGACGAGAAGTACGTCGCTGAGTTGCGCTCCCTCGTTGCCGAGCTCGGCATTGCTGATGACGTCGTCTTCGCCGGTGGAGTCCCGCTCGAGGAGACCGCCCTCTTCTATCAGGCAGCGGACCTTCTCGTTTACCCTTCGTTCAACGAGACCTTCGGATTGCCGATCCTCGAGGCAATGGCATGTGCGTGTCCGGTCGTCACCTCCAACATGAGCTCGATGCCTGAAATCGCTGGCGGGGCGGCGCTTCTCGCAGACCCTCACGACCCGGCATCGCTGGCCCGCACGATCCTTGACGCCACCGGGTCTGGAGCGGACAGTCTGAGAACCCTAGGGCTCCGTCGGGCTCGGCAGTTCACCTGGAGTGCAACCGCACAAGCGACTCTGGACGTCTATCGCGAGGTTGCGGAGCGACGGCGGCGTCGATGAGCTGATGCGAACAGGCTCAACGGCACCGGCACCGTCTTCATCGACCCAAGATCACATTGGCAGAACGCCTTGATCGAGAGCTTCAACGGCCGCATGCGCGACGAGCACCTCAACCGCCAGCAGTTCGACGGCCTGCTCGAAGCAAAGGTCCCCACCGAGGACTGGAGTTCGACTACAACATCAACAGGCCCCACAGCGCGCGCGGCTGGCTCACCCCGGTCGAGTTCGTCGAGGCCTGGCTCCACCAACAAGCACACCCGCTCGCATAGCGGACGGTCCAACTGTCGGGGTCCCTCAACACCTCAGGGCGCCTCATCTGGGCGGCGATTGGCCGGGACAAAAAAAGACCCTCAACAGTAACTTTTACGGTTTCTCAATGCCTTCTACGACATGGTCCATAGGGGGAGGTCGTAGGACATTACAGACCTGGCCAGAGGGTTGGAGTTGGAACTCCACGCTCGGGTCGGCTGACCCCTCGTAAATGGGAATCCGACGTAGTAGTCCAGACTTACCCTCGACCTCGAGCTTTCTCTATCAGTCGGACGGCGGTGGAATGAGCATCCTTTCGATGGCAGCCCGAAGGACGCCTATGTCGATGTGGAAGCGCCCCTGGAGCCGGGGCGCATCCAGGTCTCGATGGTCTAAGGTGCCAAAGATTTCCTGATGGGCGAATCCGAACGAATGGCACATCACGGCGAAGTCGGTCATCAGGTGCTCTTCGCCTGGGTGGCGAAGTTGCAGCAGGCTCAGATCGTGGTCGTAGGCATGGATGATGTTGGTGAGTCCGGCTCCGTGAATCCCGATCACGTACCGGCATTCGCGGAAGAGTTGCGCCTGCTCGCGGAGAGACATCCCATCCGTGTCGACGATCTCGAAGTTCCATTCGCGCAGGAGAGCCTCGATTTCTTCGAAGTTGCTGAGGGTCCTTCCCCGCCCCGCCGAGCGGGTGAGAAAGATCCGTCGCTCCGCACTCGTCTGTAGACGACCATCGGCGAGGTCCAGGAGGGCGAGGACCTCGCCGGGAGACTCCAGAAACCTGGTCTCAGCTGAGGCCCGACTCAGAAGTTCGGATTCCGGGGAGACGGAGCGGTCGTGCAGGAAGAACTGGTTGGCGGAGCAGAACACAACGCTCTTGCTTTTGATGAATTGCCCCCGGGGCGGCATGAAGTTCCATCGGGACAACCGCTTCGACTGGATCGCCTCTCGGAAGAACGGTTGGTCGAATAGCTCGTCCGGCACTATCACTGGAAGGGCCGGGTCGATGTTCGCCTCTTCCAGAAGCAGCATCTTCGGCAAGAAGTCGCGATAGAAGTGAAAGTAGTTGTGGTGCCAGGCAGTGGCCAGCGATATAACCGACTCAAGGTCCGAGCGGTAACGCCCAAGGATCCTGGCTATGAAGTATCTCGCCGGAGACGGAAGACCGAACACTGTTCTCAGGAGGGGGTCCCGCGCCCGCGCCACATAGGCATTGCTGACAGAGGTCTCGATGAGCAGGCCATAGTCAGCGATGACGAATCCAGATCGTGGCTCGATAAGCACGTCCCGCTGAAGCTGACACAGGTATGGTTTCAGCGGAGAGTCCGGTGCCCTGCGGGATGCATCGGTCGGCGAAGTCCAGAGCTTGAAACTCGATTCCAACGGCTTGGACGATTGCAGAGCAGCAAGGCCGTCCCACGCCCTAATCTGGACGTTGCGGTGGAGTCGGTGAAGCCTCCAGTACACCGGCGGAGGCATCCGCGAGCGGATTTGCTGCATACCGGCGGCGATCAAGCTTGACCAGTCACGGCCTCTGGCTCCTTGCAACCGAATCGCATCCGAACGTGCTCGGTCACCAGATTCTGGACTTCGAGACGCTGGCGTGCGATCAGAAGGCCATGCTCCAACTCGGACAGATACGCCAAGCGGAGTCGACCCCGGCGCTCGAGCCGGTTGATCAGGCGGGGAGAGGCGCCATACCGGATCGGTCTGAACGACTCCTCGCCACTGACAATCAGGACATCGGAGCCGACTTCATCCAGTTCTGGAAGCCAGGCAGCGCTCCGCTGCTGCGATGCTGTCCTCCACACTTTTGCCCGCCAGGCTAAGCCCGGGAACGTCCGGCGGACGCGGGCCAAGGGCGAATCGCTTCGGAACCGTTCTTGGAGCCGGCTCGAACCCATCACTATCCGCCGGCGGGGATCCACCGACCTACCGTCGCGTACCTCAGGCGGCATGAACGAGATATTGGGGTTGATCGCAATCACGCCTCTGGGCGTCAGGTGGAAGGCGCTGTCGATGGCCTGATAACCCGAAGCGCAGAGGCCGACGAGGATTACGTCGGATGGGTCGGAGGGAGAACACCATCGGGCGACCTCTTCCACGTCGTCGAAGGCTTCCGGCGCACCCCACTCGAAGTCTCGTTGCTCCTTGTGGCGCAGGGGGCTGTCACCCAGCCCGCTGAAGTCGATACGTATCGAACGCAGCCCTGTCTCAGCCCACGTCCGGGCTAGGTCAACCCACGTCCGACCAGGCCCGACCCGATGGCCGTCGGCAACACTCAGAAAAATAACCGTCGGGCCAGCGTTGCGCACAGGCGACTCGGCCACGATTCCGAAGAGGCCGGTATCGCCGACCCACACTGGCGTCTCGACCATGCTCGAACGGCCACTCGGCCCGGGAATGGACATTGGCCCGGTCCAGCCGGGCACCGAAATGGGCTGAGGCTCATGCTGGGCGTGGGTGCCGACCCACTCGACGATTCGATCCACCGCCTCTCTTGGGACGGCGATGTTCGAAACGTCATCGATCAGGCGTGAATGTCCGATCGCCTCCCCCCACTCAACGAGGTCGCCGCGCAATCGATTCTGAAGACGGGTGGCGTCTCGGTCTGGGCGTACGAGAACCAGCATCCGGGTTTGGCTCTCGCGCAGATTCGACAGATCCAACTTACGTAGGTCTGCAGCCGTGACGGCGTCGAACAATATCCCGGGGGCGTCAATAGAGCCATCCGTTGTCATCGTCGGCACATTGAAGGACAAGGCGCCTAGCGCCCTCTGCCGGGAAAGATACGCCTTGCCACTGGGTTCCGGATCCCATAGCACGAGTCCGTCGATATTCCCGTCGGCCTCGCAGACAAGAGCCGCGAGGGTGGCTCCCAGCCCCATGCCGACGACGAAGACCGATCCAACACCAGATGCTCGCATGGTGGCCACGGCGGCAGTAATTGAGTCGAGCCAAGATCTGACCCGCTCCGGTTCATTGCCCGTCCCTGCCGAGTCCCCCGTACCGTCGTAGTCGAACCGGAGCGTGCAAACGCCGTGCGCCGTCATCTCGTCACCGAGGCACCGCAATGTGTAGTGGGCGTGCAGGTAATCGCGGCCGAATGGAGGGCATACGACAACTCCGGCCCGAGCGAATCCCGATTCGGGAACGTGAAACATCCCAAACAATGGTCGCTCCTCCGATCCGAACCAGATCGGCTTGACTTCCGTTGAACGGCGTGCACGCATCCCCCCACCCGAGGTGAGCTTCGTGCCGTCCGACGGTGTGTTCCCTGCGAGCGGCGCCGCTCCAACGTCAGCCGTCAGTTGCGAGCCGACGGACTCGCGAAGCCCCTTCGTCACGTCCCGTGCCGTTCGTTCCCAGAAACACTTCATGTTGATGTATGGAGAGCCGTCGGCCGAATTCGATACATTCGTCCGTGCGAGCGAGCCGTAGGCGAGCTGGCATACCCACGGGCGAGGCGCAGCCGAGGTGGACCTAAGAGACTCAGCGGACCCACGCCCTTTCTCAGGCTGGACCGAATCCCACGATTGAAGTCTCGGGCACGATCAACGATCCTGGAATCTCGGGCGGCGAAACGAAGTCCGGAACGGACCAGTCAAGCCTGATCGGATGGGCTCTCGAGTAGTCCTGAATATTATGTGCGACATCGGGTGCTGAAACCAGCGCAGTGAGACGCCACGGGAAACCACGAGGTTCACTACATTCCCTCATCCAGTTTCCCGCGAGAGACCGGTCGTACCCCAACGAGGTAATTCAAATTTGTCACGACCCGCCGTCGCAAGGTTTCCAGGAATCCTAGGGCTAGGCGTGGCTGCCCTTCCTCGATCGATCGACGAGCCGATGACTGCAAGACCAGCATGACGACAAGTGTGACGGTATTTGTGAGCAGATCCGCCACAGCCGCCCCGGTTACCCCGTAGTGGGTCGCCAGCAAACATACGGCCGTGACTGAGAGCGCCACCCTCTCCAACTGCACCACAAAGAGTGCGCGCAATCGGCGTGTGGTCAAGAGGGTGAGACCCGCTCCGAGGGAGAACGCCGCGATTACTACAGAGACTGCGAAGACCCGTGCGGCCGGTGCATAGGTGACGAACTCGGGCCCGTACAGCAGTTTGAGGAGGGTGGGTGCAGCAACCAGGACGGCGATGCCACATGCGGCCGTTGCCGTGACCCCCGCGCCTGTCACCAAGCGAGAGACTCGTACCAGGCCTGTCCTACCGTGCTCGGCAAGCTGCCGGCTAGCTTCAGGAAAACCAAAGCTCCCCCCGGCATTGATGAACACATTTGCCGGCCCGACCATCAGTCCCTGCGCCGCTTTCAAACCTCCCAGGGCAGCCGGGCCCAACAGTGCGCCTGCCAGGATCAGATAGAGCTGGCCACCCCCCCAAGAGGCCGTGCGCTCGCCAGCCAACCACCGGGTCGTTTGCCAGCGGGACCAGAGATACTCCCCTCCTCCGCGTAGCGAGACGCGGACTGAGAATTGTCGAAGACCGTAGAAACCCGCAACCGCAGCTCCCAAACCCCAGGCCGAGACCACCGCGAACACCGAGTGCAGACCCGCCAGGAAGACCGCCCCGAACGCCAGTGCCTGCACGGCGTTGAACAGGAGGTCGTTCATGAGCGACTTCCTCGGAGTCCCCTGCATAAAACCGATCTGTCGCCAGTAGTCCTGCAGAAGGAGCATGAGTATCCAAGGAGCTACCGAAAGCAGGCCCACTCCGAAGGTGTGCTGGCCCAGCACGAGGAGTGCCGTACCCACTGTGGCGATGATGCCCGTGGCCATCACACCGAACGTCACATCGGCGGCAAATCCACGCCGAATGAACTCGTCTTTCTGATCCCCGCGCAGGTCACCCATGATCACCATCGGGTCAGTGATCAACGATCGCTGAAGCATCGTCAGCAAGATCCAGCCCGCGTAGGCCAGGGCGAAGGCCCCCAGACCGGCCGGACCGCTGATCCGAGCCACGACGATCACGACTGCAAAATTGGAGGCTGACGCCACACACTGGTCGGCCAGCGTCGTCATGGCACGGGTCTTTGCACCACTGCGGGGGTGCCTTGGCGGTCCGAATCGGATGGCCGACAAATTCGTCACTCGTCTCGGTTGGCGGACTAAGGCACTCGCTAGCTGCGCGTCATGGAAATGGGTCAGGGGGGATAGAAGCCTTCACGTCGCAACTCCCGATTAGACAGAGTACGTCGCCTTCAGGCAGATACAGAGAGAGCGATCGCCGGTCGTGGAACCCGTCCTGATCAGGCCAATTTTGCTCCAGCGGGTGTCGATTCTGCTGGACTGGTCCGTGAGTGACCGCGCCTGGCCAAGGGACAGTCCCGATCGATGGTGGACAACGTCCCCATCCGGCCGTATCTTCCGCCATTCTCGGGACTCTGTATAGCCATTCACTCTAGAGACAGCGTCGTGCGACAACCATGTCGCCCGATCTGGGCTCAATCGCACTCGACCCGGGACCAAAACGACGTGTTCAACAGCAATACACCCCTGCCTCTCGAACGAACCACGTCCTGGGATGGCTCTTCGATCACGACTTCCAAGATCTCCGTCATCGTGGTTGCAGCTGAACGGCTCTTCCGATTCGGGTTGGCTCGACTTCTCGGCGAGGATGAAGACCTGGACGTCGTCGCTGTCTCTGACGGCGAGCCCGAGCTGCTCGGGATCTGCACTGCCATGTCCGCCCACGTCGTCTTGATAGATCTGGAGCTCTCACGAGTCGATGGCATTGATCTCGTGCAATTGCTTGCTTCAGAATGCCCAAACACGAGGACGCTGGTTTTGACATCGAATCCCGACTGGCGTGTCCGCCCAGCCATGATCGCTGGTGCTGCCGGCGTACTCCTGAAGGACTCCTCCCCCGAAGCCATCAGGGCTGCGGTCCACTCTGTCCATTTGGGTGATCAGGTTCTCTGCAAGGAGGCGGCCCGATGGGTGCTAGATCAAAATCCCTCCAGCCACCTGACCCCACGGGAGTCAGCTGTACTCAGGATGGTGGCTCACGGTGCCAGCAACGCGGAGATCGCCGAACAACTGCAACTCGGTCAGAAGACTGTGCGCAACTACGTAAGCCGCCTCTATGGCAAGCTCGATCTCCACAATCGTGCACAGATCGCCGAATACTTGCACCGCACCGACATCGCCCGCAGTGGTAGCCGGACTGACCTGGCACCTCCAGAAATCGAGTTTTCGGTTAAAGGCAAGTGAACGAGCAGCCTCTCAACCTGCGTGCGTCGTTTCGGGAGATCTGGCGACGCCGGTTGCTCGTCATCGTCGTGGCCTCGCTGTGCGGTCTTGGTGGACTCGCGTACGGACTCCTCAAGCCGGCAAACCAGACTGCCGTCGCCCTGGTTCTACTAGCACCGAGTGTCGCATCCGGCTCGGGCAACTCGGGCAACACGGGCAACACGGGCAACGTGGGGAGCGGCATCAAGACCGAATCCGTAATAGCAAAAAGCACTCCGGTCCTGGCTGCTGCCGGTGCCAAATTGTCACCGCCACTCGGGGCACTCGAACTCGAAAAGCTCGTGACAGTGACGCCACTCAGTGGACAGATCCTGCAGATCCAAGCTCAGGCTCCGACGACTAGGTACGCAACGCAGTTGGCCAATGCCGTAGCGGTGAGCTACGTCCACTACGTCGGGCAATTGGGCGCGGGCACTGCGAGGGCTGCGGTGGTCGCGTTGCAGCGCGAATCCACCCAGCTCGCTCAACAGATCAAGAACCAGCAGTATGAGATAGGTGCAATTAGTGCCCGTATCGCCTCCGAGGGTGCGGGATCGAGCCAGGGCCAACGGGACACCAATCTGTTGGGCTCACTTCGGAGCGAGCAGAATCAGGTCTCGGTGCAACTCAACAGCGTCACGAACCAGATCACGAATGCTCAACTGGAGAATGGTTCAGCGGCGAGCACCACGCGGGTGCTTCAGTCGGCCACCGCCCAACCTGCCTCCAAGTACGGATTTCCCATCGAAGCCGGCATCATTGGCTTTGCGTTTGGAGTGTTGGCTAGTGCGGCGTTCGTGCTCGTACGTCTCCAACGCGGGCACCGCCTGCGCCTCCGAGATGAGATTGCACGTACAGCAGGTGCTCCAGTAATCGCCTCGCTTGATGCACCCAGCTGCACCACCGTTTCGGCATGGCGGGACCTTCTCGCGGGACCGCCGCGGGCCACCACTGAATGGGCTCTGCGTCATGTGCTCCAGTCTCTTCCGAATAGCAGCCGCCCGCGACGGGCTATCCGAGTGATCTCGTTTGTCGGCGACTCACCGGCCCTGGCCACCGGTCCCCGATTGGCACTGCACGCGGCCGCCTCCGGAATACCGACCGTTCTCTTGCCTGAGGCCCCCCCGGAGTCAGGGGACCGATCACTCACGCCTCTGCGGGCAGCGCTCACCTCGGCCGAGCCTGTCAACCGAGGGTTGCCACTTACCCTCGGGCCGAACGAAGCAGGCCAAGATCCGCCCGAGCTGATCGTCTCACTCGTAATCTTCCATGGCAACTCGACAGTTCTGACCCCATCCGACGCCGTAAACCTGTTGTCGATTTCTGCGAATGTCGTCACTGATGAGGAGCTCGCGCAGTTCGCGCTGCAAGCCACCGACAGTGGTTTGGTTCTCGAGGGCGTTGTGGTGGTAAACCCCGACCCGTCCGATAGCACGACCGGCTTCATAAAGAACGATACGGTCCGCCTACTGCCTTCCCATGCAGGTGCCGATGGCAGCGACCCTGAGCTGGTTCATCTGGGAAGACCGGCTCACGAAGCCATCGTTTGGCGGTCACGACACTCCCGCGGAGAGACGTAATGGCGGCGGCGATGTCCAACGACGACGCCGTCCTGGGTCCGATGATCGGCCTTCGCACGTTGCTGGCGACGATTGGGCGCAAGCGGCGGGTCTGGCTGATTACCGGCCTTGTGGGTCTCGTCCTCGGTGCGAGCCTCCACCTCGTAATTCCCCGCAAGTACACGGCCGTAACCAATCTTTACCTGAACACACCCGCCAGTGCGGACTCGGCGCAAGCCATGGTCAACGATGTCACTCTCCTGCGGACGGAGGTGGTTGCCCAAAATGCGGTCACAGCAGGCCGTCTGAACATGACTCCCCACACGTTGCTCTCCCATTACACCGGGACATCGCTCAGTAACAACATCATGACGATAACGTTCAGCGGTCCATCCCAGACCGAGGCCGTTTCCGGTGCCGAGGCCGTGGCAAGGGCATTCCTCGCTGTCCAAGCCAGAGAGTCAGGCCTGCAGACCGATGCGCTGGTGCGGGGTCTTCAGGCGCAGATCTCCTCCAGCAACAACGAGATCGACAATCTGAACGCCAAGATCAACAGCATCTCCGCTGCAACGTCCGACGCACAATCGAGCAATCAACTCGTCGACCTGGTCAACCAGCGAAGTGCGGACGAGTCCCAAGTATCCCAGTTGCAAACTCAGATTGACCAAGCCCACGTGAATCAGCAGTTCACCGACCGCACCAACAGTGTTCTGGATCCCGCCGCTGTGGTTCCGGTATCGACCAAAAAGGTCCTACTCATGGATGCCCTTTCGGGACTGGTCGCGGGACTCGCCATCGGGCTAGCCGCGGTGATCTTCAGCACGCTCCTTTCGGAGCGACGGCTTGATCGCTCCACCGTTGCAGCGACTCTGAACGCGCCAGTCGAGTTGAGCCTCGAGCGCTACCGCAGTCCACGTGTGATGCGCAGGAGTCGGCTGTCTCGGCGGCTAAGAGAGCCGAGCCCGACCCTGCGGATGATCGAACGTCGGCTACGCGGCCATCTCGAATCCGCACCCGGATCGGCGCTGGCGGTCGTCGCCGTCGGAACTCCCGAGCCGACGGCGTTGGGGGTCGGTGCCCTGGCACTGGCCTTGTCTTCCGAGGGGCACCGGGTCGTTGTGGTCGACGTTGCCGACAACCGACCTCTTGCGTCGATCTTCGGCTTCAACACCAAGCCCGAGGCGATGGAGACGTTCCTGCTTCCTGCAGCGGGCGGCCCTGCTGTGAGGGTGCTCGTCGCGCCGGAAGACCCACTGCTGATGGCCGAAAAGCCACCTCCCGACGACGCCGATGCACTTCTGGTTCTCGCCTCGCTCGATGTCGGGTTCGGAGCGGAGCACCTCGCTCCATGGGTGAAGGACGCGGTCATGATCCTTTCTTCGAGGCGAACCACCCTCACCCGCATGCAGGTCAGCCGGGCAATGCTGCATGAGGCGGGGATCTCGCTGCGCTCCGTCATCCTTTTGGATTCAGATTCCCAGGACGACAGTTCCGGTTCTCTCAGTCGCGTTGATCTCCGATTGACCCCGGGCGCCATCGCGGAACTGTCGAAGTAGGGAGACGCTCGTGGAGACAGCAGTCACCGGTCTTCGCCAGGGCCGGCGATACGACTCGCGCTTGCGTCGGGTGTCCATCACTTGGGCACTGCTCGTCTTCAACGTGCTCTCCCCCGGCCAAGGGTCTCTTCTGCCCATCCCGCACCGTCTCGCCCAACTCATGACCCAAGGCACGTTGTTCGTGGCCCTCGTGTTGGCCCTGAGCATCAATCCCCGGATGCGAATGCGGCCGAACTGGTTCCTCGGGCTTTATACCGTGCTCGCAATCACCTCGCTCATGATGAGCGTTCGCCTCGTTGGTATCGGGACCGAATACCGAAGCCTCCGCCTCATCGTGTTTCTCCTCGTGTTGTGGCTCCTCACCCCATGGTGGGGCAGGCGAGACCTGCTCATTTTGCGCAGTCACCTGAACGCTATTCTGCTCCTTCTGGGCTCGGTCGTTCTGGGGCTCTGCATCTCGCCCGGAAAAGCCATGATCGGCGGCCGTCTGAGCGGCACGCTCTGGCCAATCTGGCCAACAGGAGTTGCTCACTTCGCGGGCGAGGTCGCGGGCCTGACGGTGTTGCTCTGGCTATGCCGTTTCATATCTCGCCGTCATGCCGTCGTGATCGCAGTGCCCGCCATCATCGTTCTCGTGCTGAGCCACACACGCACGGCCCTCATTGCCATGCTGATAGGCCTGCTGGTTGCCGGTGTGAGCCTGTTGCTCGCAAGGCGACGAGTTCGGAAGACTTTCGCGGCTGTCCTGCTCGTTGTAGTGGTGATCGGAGTTCCGGCGGCACCGTTCCTGGCGCACTGGGCGGCTCGTGGCGAGAATACTCAGGGACTTGAGACTCTCACTGGTCGCACAGAGGCGTGGTCGGCGGTGCTCGCTGTCCATCGACCGGCCGCGAACGTGATCTTCGGAAGCGGTCTGTCGAACGACGGTGTGAACGGATCGTCGAATCCGCAACTGAACGGGCTATCCATTGACAGCAGTTGGTTGTCCATCTACCAGGATCAGGGCATCGTCGGAGACGTGCTGCTCGGAGTGATATTCCTGCTCCTGCTGCTAACGGCCTTCTTCCGGGCACGGGGGCCCACGCGAGCCCTGGCACTCTTTCTGATCGTCTACTGCCTGATCGCCGGCATCAACGAGACTGGGCTGGGTCAGCCGTCACCATATCTTCTCGATTTGGCTGTTGCAGCGTCACTGATCACCATCCCTTCCGCGATGGGCGCCGGCTTGACCTTTGGCCCGACGCAGCCGGAGCATCCGCTGCTCGAGATCGAACGATGATCTTGTGGACGCGGACCTCGAGTTCGATCCAAGGAGCGTGGCGCTTCATCTGGACATACCGCCAGACCAAGTTGAGGTCGACACTGTGCCCGACCGTCCAGGTGTGATGTCGGGGCCAAGATTGGAGTGCCAGCCGGAGGAAGTTCGAGGCCGCGAGCAAGACTCGACGAGGTCTCATTGCGGCAGTCAACGCCTCTCTTCATCCTTCAGCCTGGGACGATGCTTGCTCATCAGTGACGAAGCGGCTGTATCAGGACGAGGCAATCGGGATTCTCTACATGTTGCAAACTCGGTCCGGACTCGCACCTGCCTCTCGGCGCAGTGGAAGGGGGCTCTCGCAAAGGGTGTCTCAAGCAAGAGCAGCCAGAGAGGCCAGAGAGGTCTTGCCATGTACGCCTACGTGATCAACTTGGCTCGCTCAACGGATCGACAGGCTCATATCACGGCCGAGTTGGAACGCGCTGAGATGGATTTCGAAATCGTACCTGCCGTCGACGGCCGTACTTTAGATCTGAGTGACTCCACTTTAGTCGATCCTTCACTCGTTTCGCGGTGTCAGTTTCCTGCTGGTGCTGCGGGGTGCGCCTTGAGTCACTTTCGTATCTATCAGAAGATCCTCGAAGACAGCCGAGACCGAGCGTTGGTCCTAGAGGACGACGTCTTATTGCCAGCTGACCTAAGTGATTTAGGCGATGTCATAGCTGACCATCTGACGGGTGCGGAAGTGGCGCTACTCAACTACGCGAGTTTTCCGCCAGGCCCGCTGAGAATGAGCTTGAAGGGCTCGGTAGACCTTCCATCTTCGCGATTGTTGGCGCTGCCTATTGACGCTCGGCAATTGGTAAATGCAGGCGCCTATGTCATAACTCGCGAGGCGTGCGCGCGCATGATCGAACACCTATTGCCCATTCGAGCAACCGCTGACGACTGGCGGTTCTACTACGAGGAGGGCTTTCTCGACCGCGTTCGCTGCGTACTGCCCCGGCCAGTTCCCAAGAGCCCTAACTTCGAATCAACGATCGGATTCTATTCGCTGGGCAGTGGCGTTAGAGCGCGCTTGGTAGGACCCTTCGTGCGCTACAAGATCCCATTCTTGCACCAGGCGATCCTGTATAGAAGGCGGCGTATAATGCGCCACTGGGATCGAGCCGAAGTGGTCGATATACCGTTCATAGAGAAACCGTCACGGCTCGGGTAGCCAGCTGCTCGCCGGGCCCAACCTCAATGTTCCTCGGAAAACTGAAGGTGAGGTGTGCGCGACTGTCCAGAGCTGAGGACCTCCGGGCGCTACTCCGTGAAGAAGCGCTCTCAAGATGTCGGCTTGACGCTCGACAGCGCGCACTTCCCTGATCGTGGGTTGGGTGCCACCGTACGCACTACCGCGCACGCGTCGCCCTCGGGATTGACCGGATCGCATGGGGCGCACTTTCGACACGGACTCGATCTGAACAGGCCGGCCCTCTGATATCTCCGTGCGAGGAGTTGCCCTGACCGGCTGGCTCAGCCCGGAGACCACCAGGTGACTACACAATGGGTCGTTCGAACTGATTAGCCGCGCGTCTCGCTCACCTCCAGATCGCGAGTTATGTGACGACTTCTCGGGCGGTTGATCTAGCGGGACGGGCAAGAAAGAGGCGAAACGTCCTCGTCAGCGCGCTAGATCACCACGTATCAGCGGCACATCCTCACGCTCTATACGGAACATCTGCCGGCCGGCTGGGGCCCTGTCTCGGCAGGGAGCCGGGCCGGGCCGGAAGCGAGTGATCGGAACTGACGGTGACCGGAGTCGTTTCTGAGAGTGACATCGCCGACTTTTGGCAAGCGCACCCCTGCGGCGATCAGCTGTTGGGCGGTCTGGACGAGCGGTTTCGTGGTGACTACTTGGCCTTCTTCGAGGCCTACGACGCGGCACGCTACCAAATGGAAGACCACATACCTCGTTGTCTCGACGTGCTCGACGTACGGGACAAACCAGTACTCGAGATCGGTCTCGGGCAGGGAGCAGAGTCCGAAGGGTTAATTCGGAGGGGGGCACGCTGGACCGGAATAGACCTGACGCCTGAGGCGGTGCGCCGTGTGTCACTCCGACTAAAACTTCATGACCTATCCCATGAAGGTATCGCGCAGGCGTCAGCTACATCGATCCCTTTCGCGGACGACAGTTTTGATCTCGTGTTTTCTCACGGCGTTCTTCACCACATCCCCGACATCGTCGTCGCGCAGGCGGAGATCGCGCGAGTTCTACGTCCCGGGGGGCGCCTAGTGGCCATGCTCTATGCGCGGTGGTCCCTCAACTACGTCGTGTCGATCAACATTGTCCGGCGAGCGACGGTTCTTGCATCGTGGCCTCTTCGAAAGCACGTTCGAGGAGGCCTCCTCGGCGCTCATCTACGTAACGCCGAGCACGAAGGACTGGCAAGCTACCTACGTATGGAGCGTTTCGTGCACGCCAACACTGACGGTCCGGACAGTCCTTTCGCGCGGGTGTACGACCTTGCGGCGGTCAGACGAGACTTTCCTGCGTTCCACCTCGTGCGTGCTCACAAGGAATTCATGCACGCGCCGCCGTTGCCCGTGCACGGCCTTCCCGGAGCGCACCTGATGGGATGGCACCTCTGGGTCGAGCTCCAAGTCCGAACGCACCTAGCCTCACCGAACCCCGGCTCTTGACAAGCAGTCGTAATGCGGCCCTGACAGCTTTGATGATCTCGTCCATTGCCAACTCCGATCCACTGGCGAGGCAACGGGGCCGGCCAGAGAGGCCCACTGCGGCGGTGAGCTCGACCTCGTCCACTCCCAGATCCACTTCACCGTCTTGGGTGCAGGCGGCTTTCCGTGGCGCGTGTGTCGAAACGGCATCGATGATTGCCATTCGCACTGGGCGCACCATGTTGATCCCGACTCCTCGAGCGGGACATGTCGCTACACGTCTCCCGCGCTTTCCGCCGAACGGCGGGAGGTGAAGTAGCGCTAAATCGCCTGCTCCGGTTAGAGAATGAAACCTCAGCTGGACGTTCGGCAGCAGTTGTTCGACGCCACAACGACCACGTCGTCAAGGCACGGCATCTACCGTGAACCCGTTCCCGTCGAACGTCTCGGGCACCCCGCCCGTGGAGGCGATCTCCCAGCCCTGGGAGAGGGCCTCGATGGAACTGCCCGGCTGAATGTACGGGTAGGACGTGCCCGGCACGTCGTGGTTCTCCAGCCATTGGAACATGGCTTTGAGGTCCAAGGTGCCCGAAGTCGAGGTCAGGCTCGGCTTCGACGCTTCAGTTGCGCCGAGCTTGAAGACCATCGCACCGCAATACGGGTACGTGGTCGGGCAGGTCCCATCGGAGTTATGGGCGGCCTGACCATCGCACACATGCCAGGCGACGCCGTCGATCATCACGTTATTGGCGACGATACCCCAGTTCCCTGGGGACCAAGTCGAAGGACAGGCACCGTTGTTGGTGAAGTCGTACTGGACCATCACCTCGTAGTCGCTCTCACCGGTAGGGTGGCCGGGCGCGGTGAGCCAGTCGTCCTGCATGGCCCACGCACTGGTGCTGGAGTTGATGGGCATGGTCTCGTTGTAGGTACTGGTGAGCGAAGACAGGTCGTCCACCACGGTGCCCTGATACCCGTGCGCCCATGCGTTCGGGTAAGTCGTGACCGCTCCGCTTGTGTTCTTCGGAACGGTTGACACGACCTGGAAGTTCTGAGCGCTGTTGGAGTTGATCGTCTGCGTCTGCCTGGTGCTGGCAACGCACGTCGGATCGTTGACACCGACGACCCCACCGCTGGAGTTCAGGCAAATCGGGCTCCAGTCATCCTGATCTACCTCACTGGTCTCGTTGTAGTCCCCCGATGTATCAGTCATGCCGACGAAGTGGGTGCGATCAGGTGAGTAACGACCGCAAATACCGTTCTCCCAGTAGACGTAATACGTCGACCCGGTGTAGCCCGTTGGTGCCTGCGTCATGTCATCGATCGGCTCGTTGCTCGTACAAGACCACGTCCCTGACGCCGGAGTCACGCTGACGCACTCGTTGGGGTCAGCCGACGTGCCCATGTTTTCGCTCGAGCCCGAGTAGTTGGACCCGCTGGCCGGTGTGTAGAGCGCCGCGAAGCAGTAGGTGCCCACCGCCGTCGGCGTCAAGGAGGCCGATGTCGCGCTCGACGTGCTCGAGCTCGTCGAGGTGAGCGAGACAGCCGACCCGAGGGACGTGCCCGAGGTGCACGGCTCGGTCGACGTGCCTGGCCCGCACTCGGTGAAGGTGACCGTGCCGGTCGGGGCCCCCGTGCTCGAGTTGCCCATCACGGTCGCCGTGTCGGTGACGGTGCCGCTCGGACCGATGATCAGTGAGCCCTCACCGGTCCCGCTGGCCGACTGCTGGGTGGTGATGCTCGACGGTGTGTTCCCGGCAGTGACGCACTCGTTGGCGTCAGCCGACGTGCCCATGTTGTCGCTCGAGCCCGAGTAGTTGGACCCGCTGGCCGGCGTGTAGAGCGCGGCGAAGCAGTAGGTGCCCACCGCCGTCGGCGTGAAGGAGGCCGAAGTGGCTCCCGACGTGCTCGAGCTCTTCGAGGTGAGCGAGACAGCCGACCCGAGGGACGTGCCCGAGGTGCACGGCTGGGTCGACAGGCTCGGCCCGCACACCGTGAAGGTGACCGTGCCGGTCGGGGCGCCCGTCGTGGCATTGCCCGTCACGGTCGCCGTGTCGGTGACCGTGCCGCTGGGCCCGATGATCAGTGAGCCCTCACCGGTCCCGCTGGCCGACTGCTGGGTGGTGGTGCTCGAGGGTGCTGGAGTCACGCTGACGCACTCGTTGGCGTCAGCCGACGTGCCCATGTTGTCGCTCGAGCCCGAGTAGTTGGACCCGCTGGCCGGCGTGTAGAGCGCGGCGAAGCAGTAGGTGCCCACCGCCGTCGGCGTGAAGGAGGCCGAAGTGGCTCCCGACGTGCTCGAGCTCTTCGAGGTGAGCGAGACAGCCGACCCGAGGGACGTGCCCGAGGTGCACGGCTGGGTCGACAGGCTCGGCCCGCACACCGTGAAGGTGACCGTGCCGGTCGGGGCGCCCGTCGTGGCATTGCCCGTCACGGTCGCCGTGTCGGTGACCGTGCCGCTGGGCCCGATGATCAGTGAGCCCTCACCGGTCCCGCTGGCCGACTGCTGGGTGGTGGTGCTCGAGGGTGCTGGAGTCACGCTGACGCACTCGTTGGCGTCAGCCGACGTGCCCATGTTGTCGCTCGAGCCCGAGTAGTTGGACCCGATGGCCGGCGTGTAGAGCGCGGCGAAGCAGTAGGTGCCCACCGCCGTCGGCGTGAAGGAGGCCGAAGTGGCTCCCGACGTGCTCGAGCTCTTCGAGGTGAGCGACACAGCCGACCCGAGGGACGTGCCCGAGGTGCACGGCTGGGTCGACGTGCCTGGCCCGCACACCGTGAAGGTGACCGTGCCGGTCGGGGCGCCGGCCGTCGTGTTGCCGCTGACCGTCGCCGTGTCGGTGACCGTGCCGCTGGGCCCGATGACGATGGAGCCCTCCCCCGAGCTGTTGGCCGACTGCTGGGTGCTCGTCGTCGTGGACGCCGGAGTCACGCTGACGCACTCGTTGGGGTCAGCCGACGTGCCCATGTTGTCGCTCGAGCCCGAGTAGTTGGACCCGCTGGCCGGTGTGTAGAGCGCCGCGAAGCAGTAGGTGCCCACCGCCGTCGGCGTGAAGGAGGCCGATGTCGCGCTCGACGTGCTCGAGCTCGTCGAGGTGAGCGAGACAGCCGACCCGAGGGACGTGCCCGAGGTGCACGGCTCGGTCGACGTGCCTGGCCCGCACTCGGTGAAGGTGACCGTGCCGGTCGGGGCCCCCGTGCTCGAGTTGCCCATCACGGTCGCCGTGTCGGTGACGGTGCCGCTCGGACCGATGATCAGTGAGCCCTCACCGGTCCCGCTGGCCGACTGCTGGGTGGTGATGCTCGACGGTGTGTTCCCGGCAGTGACGCACTCGTTGGCGTCAGCCGACGTGCCCATGTTGTCGCTCGAGCCCGAGTAGTTGGACCCGCTGGCCGGCGTGTAGAGCGCGGCGAAGCAGTAGGTGCCCACCGCCGTCGGCGTGAAGGAGGCCGAAGTGGCTCCCGACGTGCTCGAGCTCTTCGAGGTGAGCGAGACAGCCGACCCGAGGGACGTGCCCGAGGTGCACGGCTGGGTCGACAGGCTCGGCCCGCACACCGTGAAGGTGACCGTGCCGGTCGGGGCGCCCGTCGTGGCATTGCCCGTCACGGTCGCCGTGTCGGTGACCGTGCCGCTGGGCCCGATGATCAGTGAGCCCTCACCGGTCCCGCTGGCCGACTGCTGGGTGGTGGTGCTCGAGGGTGCTGGAGTCACGCTGACGCACTCGTTGGCGTCAGCCGACGTGCCCATGTTGTCGCTCGAGCCCGAGTAGTTGGACCCGATGGCCGGCGTGTAGAGCGCGGCGAAGCAGTAGGTGCCCACCGCCGTCGGCGTGAAGGAGGCCGAAGTGGCTCCCGACGTGCTCGAGCTCTTCGAGGTGAGCGACACAGCCGACCCGAGGGACGTGCCCGAGGTGCACGGCTGGGTCGACGTGCCTGGCCCGCACACCGTGAAGGTGACCGTGCCGGTCGGGGCGCCGGCCGTCGTGTTGCCGCTGACCGTCGCCGTGTCGGTGACCGTGCCGCTGGGCCCGATGACGATGGAGCCCTCCCCCGAGCTGTTGGCCGACTGCTGGGTGCTCGTCGTCGTGGACGCCGGAGTCACGCTGACGCACTCGTTGGGGTCAGCCGACGTGCCCATGTTGTCGCTCGAGCCCGAGTAGTTGGACCCGCTGGCCGGTGTGTAGAGCGCCGCGAAGCAGTAGGTGCCCACCGCCGTCGGCGTGAAGGAGGCCGATGTCGCGCTCGACGTGCTCGAGCTCGTCGAGGTGAGCGAGACAGCCGACCCGAGGGACGTGCCCGAGGTGCACGGCTCGGTCGACGTGCCTGGCCCGCACTCGGTGAAGGTGACCGTGCCGGTCGGGGCCCCCGTGCTCGAGTTGCCCATCACGGTCGCCGTGTCGGTGACGGTGCCGCTCGGACCGATGATCAGTGAGCCCTCACCGGTCCCGCTGGCCGACTGCTGGGTGGTGATGCTCGACGGTGTGGGGGACGTGGCTTGGGTGGCGGCCGAAGTGGTCGACGGTGGGCCGGTGAGATCGTTTTGGTTGGTGGCAGTCAGCGTCAAGTCGTACATCGTGCTGGCCGCGAGCCCTGAGAGGGTGACGCTCGTCGTCGAGCCGTTGGCGGGAGACACGGATTGGGAGGTGGAGCATCCACTGCCGGAGCAGCTGAGCGTGTAGGTGGCCACCGCCACCCCTCCGGCCTGGGCAGTGGTTTCGTTGCTCCAGGCCACGTGGAGCGAACTGGAGGATGCCGCGGACGCCCTGAGTCCGCCAGGGGCGGATGGTGCAACTTCGTTGGTGGCATTCACTGTTCCGCTCCTGCGGAGCGGCGAGCCGCGCCTGGCCATCGCCACAACGGGCTCGTTCAGCGCCAAGGCGCCGGCGGACCCGTCGAAGGGGGCGTTCCCGTAGGCAAAGATCCCCCCGTCAGAGGCCACCAGCCAGTAGCCACCGCCGTCGGACGTGGCCGCCATCGCCACCACCGGCTTGTTCAAGGTAATGCCGCCGGTGGACCCGTAGAAGGGGGCGTCGCCGTAGGCGAAGATCCCTCCGTCCGAGGAGACCAGCCAATAGCCCTTGCCGTCGGGCGTGGCTGCCATCGCCACCACGGGCTTGTTCAGCGTCATGGCGCCGGTGGACCCGTAGAAGGGGGCGTCGCCGTAGGCGAAGATCCCTCCGTCCGAGGCCACCAGCCAATAGCCCTTGCCGTCAGGGGTGGCCGCCATCGCCACCACGGGCTTGTTCAGCGTCATGCCGCCGGTGGACCCGTAGAAGGGGGCGTCACCGTAGGCGAAGATCCCCCCGTCAGAGGCCACCAGCCAATAGCCGGCGCCGTCGGGCGTGGCCGCCACCGCCACCACGGGCTTATTCAGGGTTATGCCGCCGGTGGACCCGTAGAAGGGGGCGTCGCCGTAGTTGAAGATCCCGCCGTCGGAGGCCACCAGCCAGTAGCCGCCGCCGTCGGGCGTGGATGCCATCGCCACCACGGGCTTGTTCAGCGCCGTCGTGCCGACGGAGCCGTAGAAAGGAGCATCGCCGTAGGCGAAGACCTGCCCATCAGAGGACGCCAGCCAGTAGCCCTCGCCCGGACTCGGTGCAGTGATCGCATGGTGGGAAGACGTAGCGCCTCCCGCAACAGCCAACCCCGACTCATCGTCGACGGTGAAAGCACTAACCGCGACAAGAGCGATCAAGAGAACCGCCCATCTGACCGGCCTCATGGGACCACGACGCCGTGGGTCGAGGCCAGCGTCCGAGAAGAGCGATTATGAGTTGGTCCCGGGGAAGCATGATGGGTCCCTGAATCGTCAGTGATGAAACAAAACTGGCGGTCGACGGCCATCGAATACCCCCCTGCTCCTCGAGCGGGGGTGCAAAGAACCGGTGCAGCCCAGAGTCCGTCAACCAACCGATTTGGCAACCCGGCTGACTCAAGGAGTCCCGTAGCTTTGCGTCCCCTCCTCGCGAAGGGTTTGCCTTTGTCGTCGGTGACCAGCGCGGGCACCGATACCAGACACGATGAAGGCTGCATCATCTCAAATCAAGCAATTGAAGGGTGCAGTTCAGTTGCGCGTGTTCGGATAGCCGATCAGGTGTGTGCCGGGTGATGCCTCTGTGAGCTAGCGCCCTGAACAGTCTGAGGTTGCTCATCGAGGAACGGTCTTCGGTTAGCGCGCCAATGAAAACTCCACGATGGTAACAGTCGACCACCATCCGGGTGATGGGTGCCCCGGCACTTCGGTGACGCCTCAGGCGGGCGAGGTGACGCGTATATTGGGAAACTCCGCTTCCCGTAGCCGTCTGTCGTGCAGTGAGGGATGTATTAAGGCGATCATGTGTGCTCTCCTCCTCCTAGGTAGGCGCCTTACCCACAGCCTCGCGATCTCACACATGAGTCGACGAGTCAATGGCGCTCTAGTCGAGGCGTACCCGGTGGGCAATGGAACGAGATAGCGGCTCACCTGCCGCAGTTACAATCAAGGGACCTGCAAGATCCCGCCGCCATTTGTCACGGCGACTGCTCTGGGGCTTCGGGACATTTTTCGTGGTGTTTGTCTTAGCGACGCTGGCACTCTTCATCTGCCCTCCAACAGATCTACCGAGACACGTCGACGGCCTCTTGAGCCTAAATGGCGGTGACGAAGAAGCCCGAGAAGCACTCGCTGTGTCTCTCGCTGAGAAGGGGTATGCCCCGGTGCTCCTCTTTTCTCAGGGTTCACGGGCCAACGACTCGCCGTGTCCCAAGGTCCCTGGAGTTTCGGTCGTATGCTTTTTCGACGTCACGAACAACACGAGAGGTGAAGCGCAATGGGCAGCGCAATACGCCGAACACCACCACTGGCACAGTCTCTTGATCGTACCGAGTCGAGTCCAGGCAACGCGCGCTCGCTTGCTCGTAGAGCGCTGCTTCTCAGGCCAGGTGGTCGTCGTTCCCGCCACGGAGCCACTCTGGAACTTCCCGGGTGACGTCTTGCATGAGTGGGGTGGTGTGCTCGCGGCACTTCTGATCTATCGAGGCTGTTGACACCGGAGAGTGTTGCACCATGTTGATTCCGACTCCTCGAGCGGGACATGTCGCTACACGTCTCCCGCGCTTTCCGCCGAACGGCGGGAGGTGAAGTAGCGCTAAATCGCCTGGTCCGGTTAGAGAATGAAACCTCAGCTGGACGTTCGGCAGCAATTGTTCGACGCCACAACGACCACGTCGTCAAGGCACGGCATCTACCGTGAACCCGTTTCCGTCGAACGTCTCGGGCACCCCGCCCGTGGAGGCGATCTCCCAGCCCTGGGAGAGGGCCTCGATGGAACTGCCCGGCTGAATGTACGGGTAGGAGGTGCCCGGCACGTCGTGGTTCTCCAGCCATTGGAACATGGCTTTGAGGTCCAAGGTGCCCGAAGTCGAGGTCAGGCTCGGCTTCGACGCTTCAGTTGCGCCGAGCTTGAAGACCATCGCACCGCAATACGGGTACGTGGTCGGGCAGGTCCCATCGGAGTTATGGGCGGCCTGACCATCGCACACATGCCAGGCGACGCCGTCGATCATCACGTTGTTGGCGACGATACCCCAGTTCCCTGGGGACCAAGTCGAAGGACAGGCACCGTTGTTGGTGAAGTCGTACTGGACCATCACCTCGTAGTCGCTCTCACCGGTAGGGTGGCCGGGCGCGGTGAGCCAGTCGTCCTGCATGGCCCACGCACTGGTGTTGGAGTTGATGGGCATGGTCTCGTTGTAGGTACTGGTGAGCGAAGACAGGTCGTCCACCACGGTGCCCTGATACCCGTGCGCCCATGCGTTCGGGTAAGTCGTGACCGCTCCGCTTGTGTTCTTCGGAACGGTTGACACGACCTGGAAGTTCTGAGCGCTGTTGGAGTTGATCGTCTGCGTCTGCCTGGTGCTGGCAACGCACGTCGGATCGTTGACACCGACGACCCCACCGCTGGAGTTCAGGCAAATCGGGCTCCAGTCATCCTGGTCTACCTCACTGGTCTCGTTGTAGTCCCCCGATGTATCAGTCATGCCGACGAAGTGGGTGCGATCAGGTGAGTAACGACCGCAAATACCGTTCTCCCAGTAGACGTAATACGTCGACCCGGTGTAGCCCGTTGGTGCCTGCGTCATGTCATCGATCGGCTCGTTGCTCGTACAAGACCACGTCGGGTTCAGCGGACCGTTGGTGGTGGTGGTGATGGTCACCGGACCGTTGGCCAGGGCAAGGATGGGGGCGTTGAGGTGCAGACCTCCGGTCGAGCCGTCGAAGCTCGCGTCTCCGTAGTTGAAGATCCCGCCGTCCGAGGCCACAAGCCAATAGCCAGCTCCGGTGGCGTCGGTGGCCATGCCTACCACGGGCTTGTTGAGGTGCAGACTGCCGGCAGAGCCACGGAACACGGCGTCGCCGTAGTTGAAGATCCCGCCGTCGGACGCCACCAGCCAGTAGCCGCCGCCGTCGGACGTGGCCGCCATCCCGACGATGGGCTTGTTGAGGTGCAGACTGCCGGCCGAGCCGTGGAACACGGCGTCGCCGTAGGTGAACACCCCGCCGTCGGACGCCACCAGCCAGTAGCCGCCGCCGCCGGGCGTGGCCGCCATCCCGACGATGGGCTTGTTGAGGTGCAGGCTGCCGGCCGAGCCGTGGAACACGGCGTCGCCGTAGTTGAAGATCCCGCCATCGGACGCCACCAGCCAGTAGCCGCCGCCGTCGGACGTGGCCGCCATCCCGACGATGGGCGCGTTGAGGTGCAGGCCGCCGGCCGAGCCGTGGAACACGGCGTCGCCGTAGTTGAAGATCCCGCCGTCAGACGCCACCAGCCAGTAGCCGCCGCCGTCGGGCGTGGCCGCCATCCCGACGATGGGCGCGTTGAGGTGGATACCTCCGGTCGATCCGTGGAACACGGCGTCGCCGTAGTTGAAGATCCCGCCATCGGACGCCACCAGCCAATAGCCAGATGTTCCCGGGTCGGACGCGGCTGCTGACACCGAGGTCAGATCCTTCGAGGGTCCCAAATCCAAGAGTCCCCACGCCGAGAACGCCGCGATGACCAGGACGCTCAGAGTGACGGCCAAGGCCTTCGCCAACACCTGAAGCACAGTTGATAGGGCCGGCACGCGTCTCCCAACATATACGCCGACCGCAAGTGATGTACCGTCAGCGTCTCGTTCGTAACCCTTAGTTCGCCCTACGATAGCGACGATTCATCACCGTTACTCGCTCCTCGGCACCAAACGGAGACCGATCGCGAATTTCCGGCGACAGCCCTGCTCAAGCGGTCGCGCGTCGCTCCCACCCGTACCACAAGCAACTTGCAACCTTTCGATAGCGTTGCCTCAGGATTGGTTCAGGTCGACCTCGCACGGCCGTGCGAGCGGTCGCGCTCATCATCGAACGCCGTCCTCTGGACCAGTACCGTCGCTCGCCCGGTTGGCAGGCAGCGACCACTTGCGCAAGCTGGGACCATGCAGGGCAAGAACGCCTTCTCGGCCGGAGCGGTCAAAGGCGGTCCAGAGTCGGGGTCGTCGCATTCGCTCGAGCCCGACTTCGTCGCCGGAGCGCTCTCCGTCCTGGAAGAGGGTCGTCTCTCGCTACGAGGACGATCGCCTCCTTGGACAATTCGGCCGTGCCGCCGCCTTCAGCTTCCAGTCCCACAAGCTCTTCGGCGGCGGAAAGGCGGATGCTCGTCACCGACGACCGCGAGGCCGCGCTGCGGGCGCTCTGGCAGTCGGGGTGCTTCGACCGGAATTGGCGTTGGCACTTCCGCACCCTCAGGACCATGCCTGCCTGGAGGAGACGGCCAATGCTATGCCGGTCTATGGGCTCCGCATGTCGAACCTGACCGCTGCGGTCCTGCGCCCGCAGTGCGCAGCGTGCCGGAGCGACCGGCCTCCCTGCTGCGCACAGAAGTGACGATTACAATTGGGATGCTGTGATTCTCAAGCAGTTGAAGGCGATTCTCAAGCAGTTGAAGGCCTTGCCGAGTCGGTCATCGATGCGCGAGTCAATCGCAGGGCGCCGCTCGCAGTTCGAGCAGCTGATTCCAAGGCCCGGGCAATTCGTCTTCCTCGGGGACAGCAACATCGAGCTTGGTGCCTGGAACGAGTGGTTTCCCACGCTGCCCTGCATCAACCGCGGTATCGGCGGTGACACCGTGAACGGTGTCCGGCTGCGCCTGGACTCCGCCATCAACGACCCCATGGGGGTCTGTCTGGTCATCGGGTCGAATGACCTCGCCGACTTCCGGGGGTCGCGAAAGGTGCCCGAGGTTGCCGATGAACTTCACAGGCTCATCACAGACATCAGGTCGCTGGCACCCCGTGCGGCCCTCTTCCTCAACAGCGTGCTGCCTCGCAGCCCAGAGATGTCCCACGCGATCCGATCCCTGAACGAGCGCTACCGCGACCTTGCGATCACGACGGGAACGACATACATCGATGCGTGGAGCGCTCTGTCCGCCCCGGACGGGTCCGTGCGCCCTGAGTTCACTTTCGACGGCCACCACCTCAACGGCCTGGGATACCGCACGTGGGTCGACGTCCTCCGGCCGCACGTCGAATCTCTCGTTGAGATCCAGCAGGACGCCGAGCCGGACAACTAGTCGACAACTCGGCGGACCCGGCTCCTGAGACCCGGAAAACCGCTGGACAACAGCCGGAAACGGAGGTATCAGGATCTCGGAATCCACCCTCTTAGAAGGTGATGACGAGGCGTACTCGCGCCCCGTGACGCGATATAGAGGTGGATAGGGTTGCAATGATCATCCGGCTGCGCACCTCAGGCCCCAGGCCGTGCGGGAGGGGTCGCGCTCGGTGAACCGCTCCCAGGGTCGCCACGTGTCGTCGAGTGAGCTCGCAACAGGCCTCGAGCCCATCGGACCGGACCTCCATCTCTGTGACAACAACCCGTCAAAGGACATGATGACCGACCGCGATCCCTCGCGCCTGCCGAGTGATGTGCTGATCCTCGACGGAAGCGCTCGACAGGCCTTGGCTGCGACCCGTACGCTCGGTCGCCTGGGGCTGCGGATCATGGCGGCGGAATCCGCGGACCTGTGTGATTCACGGTTCGGAGTGCCGACCTTCGCATCCCGCTGGTCCGCTCGTGACCACATCCTTCCCAGCTATCACGACGATCCCACTGCCTATGCCCAAGCCTTGCTCGATCTCGTTCGCGCACATCCCACTCGCGTACTGATCCCATCGATGGACGGGTCGATCGCCGCTCTCCGGCCCTGGCGCTCCATCTTCGAGCGCGAGGGTGTTGCGCTCGCGCTGGCTTCGGAAGCGGCGTTCGACGTGGCGAACGACAAACAACGTACCTTGGCGGCCGCCGACAAGCTCGGGATTCCGTACCCGCGAACCGTTTCGATCGGCCGAATCGAAGACACCGCAGCCGCCCTCGCAGAGGTCGGATTCCCTGCCGTCATCAAGCCGATCCGCTCATGGGTCTCCAACACAGATCTCGCGACCCGAGTGATCTCGCAAGCCGTGCTGAATGAGTCGGAGGCGCTTACCTACGTGAAGCGACTCCATGATGTCGGGAGCTCTGCAGTCACCCAGCAGTGGGTGACCGGCCGGCGCGAGGCAGTGAGCGTCTTCTACGCGCAGGGACGGGTCTGGGCAAAGTTCGCGCAGGTCGCTCACCGTACAACACCGGCTCTCGGCGGCGTCTCCGTGGTACGCGAGAGCATACCCATGCCCGCAGACCTGGAATCAGCCGCTCTGAAGTTGGTGCGCACCTTGGACTTAGAGGGCTACAGCGAAGTCGAGTTTCGCCGTGACGCGACCGGCCGCCCGCTATTGATGGAGATCAACGCCCGCTTGTCTGGCTCCCTGGAAATCGCCGTTCGGTCCGGGGTCCCGTTTCCTGCCCTGTTGTGGCAATGGGCCGCAGGCGAACCGCTCGTTCCCGTTGTCGGCTTCCGCACCGGGGTCAAAATGCGGCACCTCAAAGGTGACGTCAAGTGGCTCTGTGAGAACCTCGAGGCCCGGGGACAGAGACCGGACTGCGTGCCACCCAAGAGGGCACTCGCGACCTTCGCGGGGGACTTCCTCCACCGTCAGAGCTATGACTACGTGGACAGAGCCGACCTGGGTCCCGCCTTCGTCGCCCTTGCGGGGGAGGTGCGCCGCGCCGGGCAGAAAGCCATCACGCGCCAACCCGGTCGGGCCCGCCGGGCACCCGAACCGACCGGACCCCGACGGGGCACGACGGTGTCGAGCACCGATGTCGTGGTGATCGGAGCCGGACCGAACGGGCTGTCAGTGGGAGCCCACCTCGGGCATGCGGGGCTCGAACACCGGGTGTTCGGTCGCACCATGGGTGCGTGGCGGTTCAACATGCCAGCGGGAATGATCCTCAAGTCCGAGCCGTATGCCTCCGACCTCTCTGCACCCCGTCCCGGCTTCCTGGGACGCGACTACTGCGCCGATGCGCAGGAGGTCTACCACGAGAGAGTCATTCCCTTCTCGCGCGAGCAATTCATCGACTATGGGACATGGTTCGCCGACCAGCTGGTTCCCGGGGTCGAGGAGACCGAGGTCGTTTCGCTGTCCCAAGCGCCGACCGGCGGGTTCATGCTCCGAACCGCTATTGGTGAGCGCATCAAAGCGGCTCGCGTGGTCGTGGCCACTGGCATCATGCCCTTCGCATACGTGCCACCAGAGCTGTCGGAGTTGCCTTCGGAGCTGGTATCGCACACGACTGAGCACTCGAGTCTTGAGGGATTTCGCGGCAAGGACGTCCTCGTCGTCGGAGGAGGCTCCTCGGCACTCGAGACGGCGGCATTGCTCCACGAGCGAGGAGCGTCCGTCAAGCTCGTGATCCGTGGTGAAGGCGTGTGGTGGCCTCGGCCCAACCCCGAAAATCCAAGCCGCCTGCAGCAGCTCCGCAGACCGGTCGCTCGACTGTGCGAAGGGTGGCCCTGCTGGGCGTATGACCGATTGCCCGACGTCTTCAGATTCCTCCCCAAGGAGAGTCGGATCGAGCGAGGCCTGGGCTTCCTGGGACCACAGGGGGCCTGGTGGCTGCGCGAGCGAGTCGAAGGCATGGTGCCGATGCTTCTCGGGCACCAACTCATCGACGCAAAGAAGGTTGGCGAGCGTGTCCAACTCCACTTGCGCCATTCCGGCGGCGATGTCACCGAGAGCGCGGATCATGTCATTGCGGGCACCGGCTTCCGCTTCGACCTGACTCGCCTCGACTACATCTCGCCGTCCCTGCGAGCCGACCTCAAGCTCTTTGGTGGTGCCCCAGTGCTGAATCGCCATCTCGAATCCAACGTGCCGGGTCTGTTCTTCACCGGCGCGTTGGCCGCGCCAAGTCTGGGTCCACTTATGCGGTTCGTGGCGGGCACGCATTTCATCGGCCCCCGCCTCGTCCATGGACTCCGCGTCAAGAGGGCGTAAGTCCGATCTCACCGAGGTCGCACTTCGGTAGTGCCCCGACTTCTTGATCCACAATTTATGTGCAAACTTGATCCACAATTCATGTGCAAACCCCATTGCATATAAATGGTGTGCTGCGCTTCGCGGCCCCTCCTTGCGGCCAAGATTCACGGCTTCCCGTAACCGAGCGGCAGAGACTTGCTCCGACCTGTCGTCGGCCGCCCCACACCGCGTATCCGGATGGGCATGTGCGTTCTCTCTTCACGTGCCAAGCGAGCTGACAGCCAGCTAGCTGAAGAGAGATGGGGCGCATGCGAACACTGGCCCGCGGGAGCCTAAGAATCCTTACGATCAGCATCCTCGCTCTCTCGGGCTCTGCGTTCGTTTCCGCCAGCGCCGAAGCTGGCATCAGTTCCGTGCCCGACAGCACGCCTGGCGCCATCCCAGAGATCCACAATGGAGTGCCCGGTCCACAGCGTCAGATGAGCGGGCTCTTACCACTGAGCCAGGCTCAGCCCCACAGTCAACCGCTGGAGCGCGTGGGTGATCCGCAGCCACGTGACGCCACCGGGGCGGCCCTGAGTCTGTCCAGCAACTGGTCCGGGCTCATTGACAGCGGTTCAGGTGCCACGTTTACCAGCATCCAGGGGGACTGGGTTGTGCCCAGCGTCCAAGCCTCTTCTAGCGACGAGGCCTCTGGAACCTGGATTGGAATCGATGGAGACCGAGTGTCGTCACTGATCCAAACTGGCACTGCCGAGAACAGTGGCCCGGACTTCGGTGGAACGCAGTACTCCGCCTGGCTCCAACTCCTGCCCGGCGCACCGGAAGTCATTGGGAACACGTCGGGTCCCGCCCACGTCCAACCCGGCGACGTGATGGCCGCGTCGATCTTCGAGGACTCCCCCGATATGTGGACCATCGACCTCAACGACACAACACAGGGTTGGTCCTTTTCCGAGCAGTTCTCGTATGTCACCCCGGGCACCACGGCGGAATGGATCGAAGAAGCCACGACCGTCAACGGCAGTGTGGCCACACTGCCCGACTACGGCTCAACTACCTTCACAGACTTGGGAGCAGGTGGTACTGGATTGTCTTCGGCAACCTTTTGTCCCGTCTACATGGATTCGCAGTCTGGGGCAATTATTTCCTACCCGGCAGACTTCAATGCTTCCGCGGATTCCTTTTCGCTCTTCTACGGTTCTCCTAACCCTCAAGTGACGTCGAGTGTCACCACTCTCCCGCCACCTCCAGTCACATCGCCGTCGACGACTTCTCACGGCTATTGGCTCGTTGGCTCGGACGGCGGAATCTTCGGCTTTGGCTCTGCTCGGTTCTATGGATCAATCGGAGCGATGCATATTCAGCGCCCCGTTGTGAGTATCGTGGCCACCACTGACAAGGGTGGCTACTGGCTCGGTGCTGCAGACGGGGGAATCTTCGCTTTCGGTGATGCTGGCTTCCATGGATCGATCCCTGGACTTGGTCTCCATCCCGCCGGTTCGGGGCTCCCGAACTCCCTGAGCGCTCCCATCGTGGGCCTGGTTCCCTCAGCTGACGGGGGCGGCTATTTCATGGTGGCGTCCGATGGCGGCATCTTCGCCTTCGGAGATGCCCACTTCGCTGGAAGCTGTCCGGGAATCGGCGGCTGCTCGGGAGCGGCGGTCGCGGTCATGCCCGACAGCCTCGGAAATGGCTACTGGCTTGTGACCCAGACCGGGCATGTCTACTCCTTCGGCGGCGCCCGCTACTACGGAGCCCCTGGACCCCAAGGCGTGCCGGTGACCTCGGCTGTACGGACCCCTGATGGGCGGGGCTACTGGATCCTCTTCTCCAACGGTGCAATCGCCTCCTACGGGGATGCCATCAACTACGCCAGCTCACTTGGTCAGATGGATGCCCTCGACCCCGCTACCACTATCTTCACCGCTTCCGACGGGGTTGGTTACTGGGTGGCGGCGGCCGATGGTGCCGTCGCGAGCTACGGGGACGCCCCGAACGATGGCTCCCTGCTCGGGTTCAAGCTCAACGGTTCCATCATCGCGGCGACCGGCTGGTAGCAAACGGAACCCTGAGCGCGACGGCTTCCCTGGAGTACACAATGCCACCCCAGGCAGGTAAGTGAGAGAGCTTCGCGGAGACGTTGCTGAGAGCTGCTAGGCGACGCTCAAGCGCAATCTCGTCTCTCGCTACCGCCTTGCCGCGAGGTCCGATGCCCGACAGGCCATCATCGCTTAGATCAACCATCACAAAACCGTGCGGCTACGCGGCTCGCTCGGCAACTTCCCCCAGATCGAATTGGAGCTATCACCCGCCCCACTCCGGGATGTCCCGGGTGACGTCTTGCATGAGTGGGGTGCTCTGCTCGCGGCATTCCTGATCTATCGAGGCTGTTGACACCGGAGAGTGTTGCACCATGTTGATTCCGACTCCTCGGGCGGGACTTTTCGCTACACGTTTCCCGCGCTTTCCGAACGGTGGGAGGTCAAGGAGCGCTAATTCGCCTCGTCCGGTTACAGAATGAAATCTCAGCTGGACGTTCGGCAGCAGTTGTTCGACGCCACAACGACCGCCCCGTCAAGGCACGGCATCTACCGTGAACCCGTTCCCGTCGAACGTCTCGGGCACCCCGCCCGTTGAGGAGATCTCCCAGCCCTGAGAGAGTGCTGCAACGGAGGACCCTCTTGCGACGTAGGGATAGGACTGGCCCGGCGCATCATTATTCTCCAGCCATTGGAATATGGCCTTGAGATCCAGCGTCCCCGATGATGAGGTCGCGCTCGGCCTCGACGCCTCGTTTGCCCCCAACTTGAACACCACCGCTCCGCAGTAGGGGTAAGACGTTGGGCACGTGCCGTCTGAGTTGTGGGCAGCCTGACCATCGCACACATGCCAGGCGGTGCCGTCGATCATCACGTTGTTGGCAACGACGCCCCAGTTCCCTTGGGACCACGTCGAAGGACATGCACCGTTGTTGGCGAAGTCCTCCTGGATCATCACCTCGTAGTCGAACTCGCCGACAGGGTGCCCGGGGGCTGTGAGCCAGTCGTCCTGCATTGCCCACGCACTGGTGTTGGAGTTGACCGGCATGCTCTGGCTGTAGGTGCTCGTGAGCGAGGTGTAGTTGTCCACGACCCCGGTGTAGGCGTACGTCCCCACGTTCGGGTAAGCCGTGACAGCTCCACTCGGATTCGTCGGCGTGGTGTTCGTGAAGGCGAAGTTCTGTGGGCTATTTGCCTGCAGTGTCTGCGTCTCACGCGTCGACCCCACGCACGTCGGGTCGTTGATTGACCCGATGGCCGAGTTGTACTGGACGACCTGGCCGGCTGCGTTCAAGCAGATCGGACTCCAGACGTCTTGACTTACTGCGATCCCGTATGCGCCATTAGGGCCACCCGAGTAGTTCTCGCCAATGAAGTGCGAGCTGTCGGTCCAGTAGGTCGGGTAGACAGGACACATACTGTTCTCCCAGTAGACGTAATACGTCGACCCGGTGTAGCCCGCTGGTGCCTGCGTCATGTCATCGATCGGCTCATTGCTCGTGCAAGACCACGTTGGCTGCGAGCCGGATGCGACGACCGCGAAGGATTGCTGTACCTGGGTGGCAGCTTCGTAGCCGGCGTTGCCGGCCTGGTTGGCGTCGATGACACACGTCCCGACGGCGACGAAGGTGACGGTGGCACCCGAGATGCCGCAGCTTCCCTTCGCCGAGGGGTCGATCGAGAAGATAACCGGGTTGCCACTCGCCCCACCGCTCGCCGTTGGCGTGTAGGTGCCTCCTACGACCGCGGGGTTGGGCGGGGTCGAGGTGAAGGTGATGCTCTGCGTGCCGAGTACCGCGAAGGACTGCTGGAGCTGGGTCGCGGCTGCATAGCCGGCGCTGCCCGCCTGGTTGGCGTCGATGACACACGTCCCGACGGCGACGAAGGTGACGGTGGCACCCGAGATGCTGCAGCTTCCCTTCGCCGAGGGGTCGATCGAGAACGTGACCGGGTTGCCACTCGCCCCACCGCTCGCCGTTGGCGTGTAGGTGCCTCCTACGACCGCGGGGTTGGGCGGGGTCGAGGTGAAGGTGATGCCCTGCGTGCCGAGTACCGCGAAGGATTGCTGGAGCTGGGTGGCGGCTGCATAGCCGGCGCTGCCCGCCTGGTTGGCGTCGATGACACACGTCCCGACGGCGACGAAGGTGACGGTGGCACCCGAGATGCCGCAGCTTCCCTTCGCCGAGGGGTCGATCGAGAACGTGACCGGGTTGCCGCTACGCCCCACCGCTCGCCGTTGGCGTGTAGGTGCCTCCTACGGGCGCGGGGTTGGGCGGGGTCGAGGTGAAGGTGATGCTCTGCGTGCCGAGTACCGCGAAGGACTGCTGGAGCTGGGTGGCGGCTGCATAGCCGGCGCTGCCCGCCTGGTTGGCGTCGATGACACACGTCCCGACGGCGACGAAGGTGACGGTGGCACCCGAGATGCCGCAGCTTCCGTTCGCCGAGGGGTCGATCGAGAAGATGACCGGGTTGCCACTTGCCCCACCGCTCGCCGTTGGCGTGTAGGTGCCTCCTACGAGCGCGGGGTTGGGCGGGGTCGTGATGAAGGTGATGCTCTGCGCGGCCGAGTCCGGATCGAAGGACTGCTGGACCTGGGTGGCGGCTGCATAGCCGGCGCTGCCGGCCTGGTTGGCGTCGATGACACACGTCCCGACGGCGACGAAGGTGACGGTGGCACCCGAAAGGCTGCAGCTTCCGTTCGCCGAGGGGTCGATCGAGAAGATGATCGTGTTGCCGCTACCCCCACCGCTCGCCGTGACCGTGTAGGTGCCTCCTACGAGCGCGGGGTTGGGCGGGGTCGAGGTGAAGGTGATGGTCTGGGTACCAGGTTCCAGATCGAAGGACTGCTGGAGCTGGGTGGCGGCTGCATAGCCGGCGCTGCCCGCCTGGTAGGCGTCGATGACACACGTCCCGACGGCGACGAAGGTGACGGTGGCACCCGAGATGCTACAGCTTCCCTTCGCCGAGGGGTCGATCGAGAACGTGACCGGGTTGCCGCTACCCCCACCGCTCGCCGTGACCGTGTAGGTGCCTCCTACGGGCGCGGGGTTGGGCGGGGTCGAGGTGAAGGTGATGCTCTGGGTTCCAGGGTCCGGATCGATTGATTGCTGTACCTGGGTGGCGGCTTCGTAGCCGGCGTTGCCGGCCTGGTTGGCGTCGATGACACACGTCCCGACGGCGACGAAGGTGACGGTGGCACCCGAGATGCTGCAGCTTCCCTTCGCCGAGGGGTCGATCGAGAAGATGACCGGGTTGCCACTCGCCCCACCGCTCGCCGTTGGCGTGTAGGTGCCTCCTACGACCGCGGGGTTGGGCGGGGTCGAGGTGAAGGTGATGCCCTGCGTGCCGAGTACCGCGAAGGACTGCTGGAGCTGGGTCGCGGCTGCATAGCCGGCGCTGCCCGCCTGGTTGGCGTCGATGACACACGTCCCGACGGCGACGAAGGTGACGGTGGCACCCGAGATGCCGCAGCTTCCCTTCGCCGAGGGGTCGATCGAGAACGTGACCGGGTTGCCGCTACCCCCACCGCTCGCCGTTGGCGTGTAGGTGCCTCCTACGGGCGCGGGGTTGGGCGGGGTCGTGGTGAAGGTGATGCTCTGCGTGCCGAGTACCGCGAAGGACTGCTGGAGCTGGGTGGCGGCTGCATAGCCGGCGCTGCCCGCCTGGTTGGCGTCGATGACACACGTCCCGACGGCGACGAAGGTGACGGCGGCACCCGAAAGGCTGCAGCTTCCCTTCGCCGAGGGGTCGATCGAGAAGATGATCGTGTTGCCACTCGCCCCACCGCTCGCCGTTGGCGTGTAGGTGCCTCCTACGACCGCGGGGTTGGGCGGGGTCGAGGTGAAGGTGATGCTCTGGGTCGTCGTCGACTTCGACCACCGTCCCGGCCACGTCCAATGGGTGCTCGCCGCGCTGCCGGCGCCGACCCCGACGATCCCGACGACCAATAGGCCTGTTACGACCGAACGGCCAAGTACACCCATGCTGTGGCGCTCGAAGCAACGCCGTGCGTCTTCCCGCATCTCGCACTTCCCCCTGCTCGTTCCGAGCAGTCAGGACGCCTTCAGGGAAGAGGTATCGGTGCGCCTTGCGCTCTCGTGAACCCCTAGTCCGCTTCGGCAACCCGGCTGACTCGGAGAGTCCCGTGGCTTTGCGTCCCCTCCTTGCGAAGGGTTTGCCATTTGTCGTTGGGCACCAGGTTGGGCACCGAACAGCTGTTAACGTTAACTGGTTGCATCGTTGATGCAAGGTGCGCGCGTGGTGTTAACGCGTCGATTTGTGGTGTTAACACCTCAATTTGTTGAGCCATTGCTCGGACGGTGTCCCCGAACTTGTTTGAAGTGCACCGGTGGTCCCCCGCCTGAAACCGCCAACGAGTAGGCATCGCGCCTGGGCCGACCTCACCGAGTTCCTCGGTGCAGGGACTATTGGCGCTGTCCTCGTCTTCCTGGCCATCGGCTTGTCAGACGAGCATTCTTCCATGTCGCCTTCTACACGGCGCTTGCCGCCCTTACCTTCTTCATAAGCGAGCAATCGCAAAGCCGCTCATCCAGCAGATTCATTTTGGCGAGCTCACCTTTCCCGCCGCGAGAGTTACCGCCGTGACCGCGACCGCTGGCCATGTGGTTGGCAACCTACCCGCTGCTCGGAAAGCGGGCACGCACGGTCACTCTCGCGCTCGGCACCGCCTGGGTTCTGCTGATGTCCCTGGCCGCGGTCGGCGCACACCGGCACACTCCACTCGACGATGTCGGGTCCCTCCTGCCGTGGTCTTCGAGCAGGCTGTGTCCCGAGCCTCCCCTGAGGCTGTAGGACGGCGCTCGCGGTAGGTGTCGGGGAAATGTTCCTGCTCAGGGTTCCGCGCCACCCAAGGTGCCGCTCGCCGGCTGCGGCTGGTGGGCTCGGCAGTATGACGAACGCGTGACGCCCGGAGCGGAGGCAGCGTTCGCTGTACCGTACCCGCCGTGAGCCCCGATGGTCGCGACCGCCCGCCGTTGCCTTCGTCACACCGTCTGTCGCGCCGCTCGCTGCTCGCCGGTGCCGTCGCGACCGGGCTCGGGGCGGCGGTGGGCAGCGCGGCCTACGCCGCCGCGGCGCAGGCGCGGGGTCTCGGGGCCGGCGGCGCGCTCCTGCCTCCCGGGTCTCTCCCCCATCCGCACCTATCTCCCGGTACCGACACGCTGCCGCAGATCGAGCACGTCGTCGTGATCATGATGGAGAACCACTCCTTCGACGACCACCTCGGGTTGCTGGGTCGCGGCGACGGGCTGACGATCGGTCCGGACGGAAAGCCGGTCAACTACAACCCCGATCCCACCGGTGGCTACGTGCGCTCGTTCCACAACCCGAACACGTGCGGCGAAGAGGATTCGGGCATCACCCAGTCGTGGAACGCCTCGCACATCTGCTTCGACGGCGGTACGAACATGGGCTTCGTCAAGGGGTGCAGCGGGGCGGCGATGGGCTACTGGGACGAGGAGGACCTGCCCTTCTACTACTCCATGGCTCGTCAGTTCCCCATCGGCGATCGGTACTTCTGCTCCGTCATGGCGCAGACGTATCCCAATCGGCGCTTCCTCATCGCCGGCACCGCCCTGGGCAACATCAGCACCGACGTCACGGGCATCTCCAAGGTCGATGCCCCCAACGGAACGATCTTCGATCGCCTCAACCAGTACGGGATCTCGTGGAAGGACTACTACGCGGACCTGCCGACGTGCGCGCTCTTCGAGCCCGTCTTCCTCGGCAACCGGTCCAAGGCCGTGCACATGACCCAGTTCTTCGCCGACGCCGCCTCGGGGAGCCTCCCGGCGTTCAGCCTGATCGATCCCTACGACAATTTCTCCGAAGAGGACGGCGACATCTCGGTGGGCGAGGGGTACGCGGCCCTGTTCATCGATGCGGTGATGCGCGGTCCGGCCTGGGACAAGACGGCGCTGTTCTGGGTCTACGACGAGCACGGGGGGTGGTACGACCACGTCCCCCCCCAACCGGCCGTCAAGCCGGACAACGTCGCACCCAACCTCGAACCCGGCGACCTCCCCGGCGCCTACGACTACACCGGCTTCCGGGTCCCCTGTTGCGTCGTGTCCGCCTGGTCGAAGAAAGACTACGTGTCCCATCAGACCTTCGACCACACGTCGATCCTGAAGTTCGTCGAGACAAAGTGGAATCTGCCGGCCCTGACCTACCGCGACGCCAACGCCCACAACATGTTGGACTTCTTCGATCTCACCGCCAAGCGGCCGCCCTTCGCCGAGCCGCCAGAGCTGCGTGCGCCGCGGAACCCGTTCTCGAGCCCCGCCGCCCTTCCCCCGGGCTCCATCACGACGCAGCAGCAAGCGCTGTTCCACACGACGTGCACGGATCTCCCGGCGGGGTCGCTGCCCCCGGCCGATGCCCGGCTCGCCGCCGTCCCGCCGCACGCCAATGCGCTCCTTGCGGCCCAGCAGAAGCGGATCCAACGAGAGATCAGGGATCAGACCTAGACCGGGAGCGGCTTCCCCACCCAGGGCGTTCCGTCAGGAACGCCGTCGAAAGGGACGGTCGTCCGTTCATTCCGCCTTCGCATCGCGTCTCTTGGCCGAGTAACTTCGTCGCAGTAGGAGCGAGGAGTCGAGCAGGCTGTGCGGTTCAACCACATGGAGTTGACGTTTCCGATCGGCACCCTGACCGAGTCGTTCCGCGAGGAGATCGATTCCTTCTACTCCTCGATCTTCGGGTGGACCGCGCTCGACACGCAGGTCGTCGGCCAGTCCTGTCACCTGCTCATGCCCGACCCGGACCAATTCCTGCTCCTCGCCGAGAGCGACCGGCCCATGTCGTCGCCCGGCTACGACCACCTTGGGCTGTTGCAGGACAGCCGCCAGGAAGTCGACGATCTCCTCGATGCCTGCGAGCGCTATGCCGAGAAGGACGACCGCGTCATGATCCGGCGGTACGACGATCTCGTCTATCCCGAACTGACGATCCATGCCTTCTACGTCAAATACCTGCTGCCGATCTACTTCGACGTGCAGAGCATGGAGCGTCCAGTCCGGTCGCCCTAAATCAGCATCCTTCTCCGCCTGCGCCGGACGAAGAGATCGGCCGAGGCGAGCAGGTCGGTCTGCAACTGTTCCTGGTCCTCGAGGAGCTCGTCCGCCCAGAGCATCTGGAGCGTCGTCTGCACACGGTCTTCCCGCTGCTGGGCCCGGACGTCCTCGAACGCCGTCCGCAGCACGTGGTGGAGGACCTCGCGGTGCGGGGGTGGCACGTCGAGCGATGTGCGCCGGTCAGCAAGGAGGTCCCCGAATTCCTCGTACCAGCGGTGGCCGGACGCGTACGAGTCGCGCAGGACGGCCTCGGCGACCCCGACGGACTCCAGCTCGGGCCGGCCTGGACCGGGCGGGTGCACCGGGAGCGTGGCCAGGGTGTAGGCGGCCAGCCGGAGGCGGTTCGACCCGGTGAAGAGGCGCGCGATCGTCTCGACCGAGACCACCTTGGCGCCTCGCTCGGCGAAGTACTGGCGGAAGGCGTCGTCGAGCAGCAGGTAGGCGCGGTTCGACGCCTCCTGGCCGGACTCCGTGTCGACGAACCGCGACGTGTTGGTCAGCCGGTCCACCGCGTCGGCCAGGTAACCCGAGCTGGCGACGAAGGCCTCGGACAGCGCGCGCCCGAGGGCCGCCGTGGCGCCACGCGGCCAGAACAAGAGGCCCACCACAATGCTCACGCCGCAGCCGATCGCCACGTCCTCGATCCTGGTCAGGCCCACCCGCCAGCCCACCGGCTCGATGATGTTGAACAGGATGATCACCATCACGGTGAAGGCGCCCTGCCCGGCGACGAAGGAGATCATCGACGGGGCCACGCCCGAGAGGAGCACGGCGAAGGGGAGGAGCACCCAGAGCAGCACCGTGTGGTCGGCCACCCCGATGGTGATGACGGAGCCGACGACAAAGCCGAGCGCCGTGCCCCCGACGGCGCGCAGGGCGGTCGCGCCCGTGCCGAGCGCGTTGGAGCGCAATACCGACATGGTGCCGAGGACCACCCAGAACCCGTGCTGGACGTTGGTGACCTCGATCACCGTGACCGCGAGCGCCAGGCCGATCGCGCCGCGCAGCGCGTTGCGGAACCACACCGAGCGGAAGGAGAGGTGCGAGAGGATGCGGTGCGCGAACAGGTCGGGGGTGGAGGCGTCGCTCAGCGCGGCCAGCCGCCGATCGACCACCGCGGTGGCGCCGGACGCCTCGAGGGCCGCATCGGCCACCATCTCGGTAGCGATGCCCAGGGCCCGGGCGTGGAACCCCGGGTCCAGCGCGGCCGCCACGCTCTGGTCGCTCCCGGCCTCATCGCCGTGCGTGCCGGCGCCGTCAGGCGCGGCGTCGCCGGTGAGCTCACTCACGGCGGAGACGTCGGCCGTGAGCTCGGCGTCGATCAGCCCGTCGAGACCCCGGGTGGCGTCCCGCACCGCCGTGATCCGTGCCGGGTCGTCGACCGGGTGGGCCCGGGCGTCGCAGATCAAGGACGCCACCTCGTGGAGCGTCTCGCCGACCTTCTCGGTGATCGCCCGGGCGGCGGCCCGCTCGGTCGACCAGTGCTGGTCGCCGACCATCGCCGTGTTGCCCGCCACCCACTCGACGCGGCCCACGAGCTTGGAGAGCGCCACCGCGCTCGCGGCGGCCCCGGTCGGCGGGTACGGCGTTCCGCGGAACTCCTGGCGTAGCAGCGCCAGCTGCCGGGTGACGTCGGCGCGCGCCGCGGCATCGGACCGGTCCCGGGCGCGGGCGTCGGCCAGCCGGGCCACGGCCGACACGGCGGCCGCCAGGCGGCGCCGCAGGTTGTCGTGCCAAGGTGCGGGCCAGATCATCAGGCAGGCGCTGATGCAGACCGCGGCGGCCAGCGTCCACCCCAACAGGCGCGGCCCCACCTCCGACACCGGCTGGGCGACGGCGACGGGGAGCACGAAGGTGAGGAGGGCGGCCGTCGACGCCGTCGCCGCCGGCGGCGCCGCGATGCCGGCGAAGAGGACGGCGAACCCGACCAGGCCCATGGCGACCACTGCGGCCACCGCGTGCGTCGAGGCCACGGTGCCGATCACGATGAAGATGCACCCGACGAGGTAGAGGCCGCCGTAGGAGACCAGGCGGGTGCGCGCCGGCCCCGTGAACTCGGCCAGCAGGAGGAGGGCGAAGGACCCGAACGCGGCGAACAGGCTCACCTGGGGGTCGGAGAAGGCGACGTGGGCGACGGCGAAGACCGAGGGCATCACGATCGCGGCACGCACCGAGCGCTTGACCACGAGGAGGTCGGGGTCCTTGGACCGCAGCCACCCCACCATGCCCGCTGGTGCTCCGCCGGAGGCGGGAACCGACGGCGCCGCGGCTTGGGTCATGGGCCTGTGCTCGTCCTCATCCGAGGCGTGCAGTGCCGCTACCGCTTGGCCGGCAGCGAGCGGGCGAACGTGGAGCCGAGCGTGACCCACTTCGCGAGCTGCGGCTTGGTCCGCACGTCAGACGAGCCGACCCGCAACCAGCCCGTCATGGGTCGCCCGCGCATCACGGCGACCGAAGCCTTCGTGGTGGCGACGAGCTTGTCCGACTGTGCCGGATCGACGCGGACGAGAATCCCGCCTTGCCCGCTGGCGGCGATCGCCATGTTGCCACCCACCAGGAAGGCCAGGCCGCCGAACATCTTCTTCTCGCTCAGCCCCGGCTCCTTGGCGATCAGGGCTCTGATCCGCTCGCCCAGCTCCTCGTCGTAGGCCACGGCCCCAGCGTAGACACCGGGTCGGCGTTCGGCCCCGGGCGCGCGGCCCGCGTCGGCGCCGGCGCCGGCGCCGGCGCGTCAGCTCTCGTAGGCCGCCCTAGCCGGCGCCAGGTCGAAGTACTCGCGCCACGCCCGTATGCGGCCGCGGTCCACCTCGAAGACGGCGCAGATCGGTAGCGTCACCGGCTTCCCGTTCAGCGTGACGGCGTCGCTGCGCTCGTTCATGACGACGTCGGCCGACGCGGCCTGGTGGCGGATCTCCAAGTGGCCCGGCGGGACGTCCTCGAATCCCCGGACCCATTCCCCCAGCGCGGCCTTCCCCACGATGGGCCGGAGCGGCATGGCGTGGTAGACGGCGTCCTCGCTGAAGCGCTCGAGGATGAACGCGGTGTCACGCCGCTCCCAGGCGGCCAGGAAATCGCGCACCAGCGCGTCGTTCGCCTCGGCAGTGTCTTCGGGAGCCATCGTCTGGCGACCCTATCGAAGCAGGCGGGCCCTATCGAAGGGGGTGGCCCTTCACTCCAGCTCGGCCAGGAGCTCCTTGCAGCGTCGGGCATCGCTGACGAGCTTCGCCCGGAAGCCGTCCATCCGGGCGAGCTTTGCACTGATCTGCTGGGCCAGGGACTCGTTGAGGACGAGCGCCTCCTGGAGGGTGGCCTTCTGCTCGGCCCGCGCCTTCTTCGTCGTGACGCCCTTCGTGGCCCGGTACGTGGCCCGCAGCTCGTCGAGCCTCGTCTCGAGCGACAGGAACTCGCGGATCTCGTCGAGGTTCATGCCGAGGACCTCGCGCAGCTCGAGGATCCGCTCCAGGTGGGCCAGGTCGTCGACGGTGTAGCGGCGCTCGCCGCCCGCGGTGTACAGCGACGGGCTCAGCAGGCCGAGCTCCTCGTAGTAGCGCAGCGTCCGGGCCGACACGCCGGCGCGGGTCGCGGCGTCGCTGATGCGGATGCCGGCCTCGGCGAACTCCTGGCCGGCCGGCGCTGCGGCCTCCTTGCGCTGCGTGGACACGGCCATCAGTCCACCAGCAGTGGCTCGGTCTCGGCCACCGCCACCTGGGCCGGCACCCAGTCCTCGGCGACGTCTGCGGTCACCCGGGCGAACTCGTCCCCGTGGTGGTACTTGCCGCCCCGCAGGAGCGAGGCCACCGCACCGAGCAGGCAGACGGCGGCGGCGAAGGCGAAGGCCTCGGTCAGTCCCTTGGAGAAGGCCGACGAGATGAGGTGGGGGAAGAACTGGCGGCTCGTCAGGTAGGCGGTGGTGGCCGGAGGCAGGTGTGAGAGCGCGGCGTGGCCGAGCAGCACCTGCATCGGGTTGTACCCGAGGAAGGCGGCGAAGAGGCTGCCGACCGGCGGCAGGTGCGAGACCCGGGTGGCCAGCGCGGGGCTGACACCCTGGGCCGTCAGGCCGTGGTAGAGCGCCCCCGGCAGAGTCGAGGCCAGCCCCAGGATCATGAGGCTGAAGAAGATGCCGATGGAGAGCACCTGGGCGGACGAGTTGAACGTGCCCGCCATGCCGGCGCCGGCGCCGCGCTGGTCGGCCGGGAGGCTGTTCATGATGCCGGTCTGGTTCGGGGCGATGAACATGCCCATGCCCACCGAGTTCAGGAAGATGAGCACCGCGAACCCGCCGTAGGAGAAGTCGACGGGCAGCGTGATGAGCGCGATGAAGGTCAGCGCGACCAACACCAGGCCCCCAGTGGCGAACGGGCGGGCGCCGTAGCGGTCGGCCAGCACGCCGCTGACCGGTCCGGCGGCGAGGAAGCCGACCGTCAGCGGGATCATGTAGATGCCGGCCCACAGCGGCGTCTGGGCGAAGCTGTAGCCGTGCAGCGGGAGCCAGATCCCCTGCAGCCAGATGATCAGCATGAACATGAGGCCGCCGCGGCTGAGCGAGGCCAGGAAGCTGGCCACGTTGCCCGCGGTGAAGGCCCGGATGCGGAAGAGCGACAGGCGGAACATCGGCTGGCGCACCCTGGTCTCGATGATCCCGAAGGCGATCAGGATGGCGATGCCCCCGAAGATCTCGGCCATGACGACCGGGCTCGTCCAGCCCATGGTGTGCCCGCCGTAGGGCAGCAGGCCGTAGGTGATCCCGACCAGGATCAGGATCAGGCCGGCGGCGAACGTGACGTTGCCCAGCCAGTCGATCTTGGCCGGGGTGCGGACCCCGAGGTCCTCGAGCTTCACGTAGGCGAAGGCCGTGCCGAGGACGCCGAAGGGCACCGAGATCAGGAAGACGAGGTGCCACTCCACCGGCGCCAGCAGCCCGCCCAGGACGAGCCCGATGAAGGAGCCCGAGATGGCGGCCACGTTGTTGATGCCGAGACCGAGGCCGCGCTGGTGCGCCGGGAAGGCGTCGGTGATGATCGCCGAGGAGTTGGCGAAGAGCATGGCGCCACCGACCCCCTGGCCCACGCGCATGACGATCAGCCAGATGGCCGCCGACGTCCCGGTGAGCCAGGTGACGGCGAGGAGCACCGAGAAGGCAGTGAAGACGGCGAAGCCGAGGTTGAAGATCTTCACCCGGCCGAACATGTCGCCCACGCGCCCGAGGGTGACCACCAGCACGGCCAGCACCACCATGAAGCCCATCAGCATCCAGAGCAGGTAGCCGGTGTTGCCCGGGGTGAGCGGGTTGAGACCGATGCCGCGGAAGATGTCGGGCATCGAGATGAGCACGATCGACTGGTTGATGAAGACCATCAGCGTGCCCAGCGTCACCGTCGCCAGCGCGACCCAGCGGTAGCCCGAGGTCCCCAGCGCGGCCAGCATCGGGGCCCGGCCGTTCCCGTTGGGCAAGGTGGTGGCGCGCACGGAAGAAGTTTAACGTTAACGTCAGGGTCATGAACCGGCTGGCGCAGATCCGGCCCTGACCTCGGGCGACGGGTCCGGCGGAGCCGACGAGGCGGTCAGCCGGAGCGGTCAGCCCAAGACGGTGGGCCCATGGCGAACGGTGGGCGAGGTGAGCGCGGCCTCGAAGACGGCGGCCACGTCCTGCGCGTACGCCACCGCGGTCTCGTTGCCGAGCTGGGTCACCGACATGAGGACCGAGAGCATGAGGGCGACGATGCCGTTGGCGACGGCGGCGGGATCGATGTCCGGGCGCACCGTCCCGGCCGCCTGGCCGGTCCGCAGCAGCTCGGTGCAGGCCTTGCGCAGCTCGGTCAGCGCGGGGATGTCGAGGACGCGCACCGTGACGTCGGGCTCGAGCCCGGCCAGCAGGCGCCGGGCCAGCGGGTGGCGCTCCACGGCGGCCACGAGCGTGAAGACCAAGGTGTCGTGCCAGCGCCCGATCTCGGGCACGTCGAGGACGTGGGCCAGTCCCTCCTGGATCACGCCCGCGGCGTCCTCGTCGACCGCGGCCAGGAAGAGCGCCTCCTTGTTGGGGAAGTACGCGTAGGCCACGGTGCCGCCGACCCCGGCGTCGCGGGCGATGTCGGCGACCGACGTGGCCCGGAAGCCGTCCCGGCCGAAGCGGTCGATGGCAGCATCGAGCACGGCCCGGCGCGTCAGCGCGCCCTTCGTCTCCGCTGCCTGCACAGCCCCCGACCCCACGTGTCACCACCGAAAATAGAGGATTTGAGTAATTCCCTCAAATATTCTACCATGGGCGTCGTCAGCCGAGCGGGAGGCGAACACACATGGCCCAGTCAGACACGGTCCAGCCAGATGCGGCCCAGCCAGCAGCGGTCACCCAGACGAGAAATACCGAGCGGAGGGTGCCCACACGGAGGATGACCTTCGAAGAATCCATGCGTGAGCTGCCCCGTCACTTCGCCGAGGACGGCGACCTCATCGCCGGCCACGTCATCGCTGCCCTCTCGTCGGTGTTCCCCGACGGGGAGGACTACTTCGTGCGCTCGGTCCGCCACTTCCGGGACCAGGTGACGAACCCGGCCCTCAAGCGGCAGGTGGCCGGGTTCATCGGACAGGAGGCCGTCCACGGCCGCGAGCACCGGGTCTTCAACGACCGGCTGGCCCAGCTCGGGTACCCGACCAAGCAGTACGAGACGTTCACCCGGGTCGGCCTGCGCATCCGCGAGCGCGTCGCGCCGGCGAAGGCCAACCTGGCCGCGACGGCGGCGCTCGAGCACTTCACGGCCACGCTCGCCGAGCTCGTGCTGACCAGCGGGGAGATCCGGGCGCTCATGGGCGCCGACGCGGTGCGGGACCTGTTCGTCTGGCACGCGCTCGAAGAGTCCGAGCACAAGGCCGTCGCCTTCGACGTCTACAAGGCGGTCGGCGGCAGCGAGCGCCTCCGGGTGTGGACGATGAACTTCTTCCGCTACGGCTTCGTCGTGGGCATGGGTGTGTCCGTCGCCATCTCGCTGCTCGGCGACCGGGCCACGTACCGCCCCGGCAACCTGCGCCGGAGCTTTCGGCGGCTGCGGCACTCCCCGATCGTCGACCCTGCGCTGTGGGCCCAGCTCAAGGACTACAACCGGCCCGACTTCCACCCCGACGACAGCGACACGACCGAATTGGTGGAAACCTGGAGGGAGGAGCTGTTCGGGGAGCACGGCACCCTGAACGACAAGCTGATCGGAGCTGCAGCCTGATGGCACCCACCGCGGCGGCGCGCACCACCGACGGCGACGCCGCGCACGTCGACGTCCTCATCGTCGGCGCGGGCCTCTCGGGTGTCGGCGCCGGCCACTACCTCCAGACCGAGTGCCCCTGGGCCAGCTACGCCATTTACGAGGCGCGCGACACCATCGGCGGCACGTGGGACCTGTTCCGCTACCCGGGAATCCGCTCGGACTCGGACATGCACACCCTGGGCTACTCCTTCCGACCCTGGGACGGCGAGAAGTCCATCGCCGACGGCGACTCCATCCTGCAGTACATCAAGGACACGGCGGCCGAGTCCGGCGTCGACGCCCACATCCACTTCAACCACCGGATCACCGTGGCCGACTGGTCACCGCAGGAGTCCCGCTGGCACATCACCGCGGAGCGCACCAACACGGGTGAGACGGTCCACCTCACCGCCGGCTTCGTCTTCTCCTGCAGCGGCTACTACCGCTACGACCACGGGTACCTGCCCGACTTCGAGGGCATGGCCGACTTCGCCGGCACCATCGTGCACCCCCAGGCCTGGCCCGAGGACCTGGACGTGGCGGGGAAGCGCATCGTGGTCATCGGCAGCGGCGCGACCGCCGTCACCCTCGTGCCGGCCCTGGCGCGCTCGGCCGCCCACGTGACGATGCTGCAACGCTCGCCGACCTACATCGCCTCGGTGCCCGAGAAGAGCCCGATCGTCGCCCTTCTGCGCGCGCTCCTGCCGGCCAAGGCGGCCGGCGTCGCCGCCAAGTGGTTCCACGCCGTGCTGACGCAGGCCTTCTACCAGGTGAGCCGGCGCTACCCCCACATGGTCCGCCGCATGCTGCTGAAGGGCCTCGAACGCCAACTCCCCCCGGGCTACGACATCGACACCCACTTCACACCCCGCTACAACCCATGGGACCAGCGCTTCTGCGCCGTGCCGAACGGGGACCTGTTCAAGGCCATCTGCGCCGGCACGACGTCGATCGTCACGGACACGATCGAGCGCTTCACCGAGAAGGGCCTGCGGCTCACGTCGGGCGAGGAGCTCGAGGCGGACATCGTCGTGACGGCGACGGGCCTCGAGCTGCTGTTCATGGGCGGCATCACGCTCAGCGTGGACGGGAAGATCGTCGACCCGGCGACGCGGCTCACCTACAAGGGGATGATGATTGAGGGGGTGCCGAACCTGGCCGTCGCGCTCGGGTACGTGAACGCGTCGTGGACGCTCAAGTGCGACCTCACGTGTGACTACGTCTGCCGCCTCCTGAACCACATGCACGGGAGCGGCCAGACGGCCTGCGTGGCGCGCAACCACGAGGCGTCGGTCGCCGCGGACGGGCCGGTCCTGGGGTTGACCTCGGGGTACATCCAGCGCTCCGCCCACCTGCTCCCGAAGCAGGGGACGCGCTATCCCTGGAAGGTCCACCAGAGCTACTTGCGCGACTACCGGGCCCTCAAGATGAGCGAGGTGGACGACTCCATCATGGAGTTCTCCGGTCCGGTTCCGGCCGCCCGCACCGAAGACGCCGTCGCGGTGGCCTCCTGAGCGCGCGGCGACGGGGGCCGGGGGCATGAGGGACTTCAGCGGCCGGGTCGCTGCGATCACCGGGGCGGGGTCGGGCATCGGACGCGCCCTGGCAAGGGAGCTGGCGCAGCGGGGCGCCTATCTCGCACTCTCCGACATCGACGATGCCGGGCTGGCCGAGACGGTGTGGCGCTGCGAGGAGTTCGGGGTGAAGATCACCTCGCAGCACCTCGACGTCGCCGTCCGGCACGACGTCTACTCCTGGGCCGACACGGTCGTGGCCGACCACGGCAGGGCGAACCTGATCATCAACAACGCGGGCGTCGCGCTCGGCGCGACGGTCGAGTCCATGAGCTACGAGGACTTCGAGTGGCTCATGAACATCAACTTCTGGGGCGTGGTGTACGGCACGAAGGCCTTCCTCCCGCACCTCAAGGCGTCGGGCGAGGGGCACATCGTCAACCTGTCCAGCGTCTTCGGCCTCATCAGCGTGCCGTCGCAGTCGGCCTACAACGCAGCCAAGTTCGCCGTCCGCGGGTTCACCGACACGTTGCGGATGGAGCTCGAGATCGAGGGGGCGCCGGTCTCGGTGACCACGGTCCACCCGGGCGGGATCAAAACCAACATCGCCCGCAACGCGCGGATGGATCCGAGCGTGACCGAGATCGCCGGGGATGCCGAGCGGGCCCTGGCCGACTTCGAGCGTCTCTTCATCACCAGCCCCGAGAAGGCGGCGCGCCAGATCCTCGCCGCGGTCCGCCACGACCGCCGGCGGACGCTCATCGGTCCCGACGCCAAGATGATCGACCTCGTCTCGCGGCTCCCGGCGTCCCTCTACCAGAGGGCCCTGACCTTCGGCGCGTCCCGGATCAGGCGCTAGGGACGGGGCGCCGCGGGCGGACTCCCCGCGCCGGCGCCGAACCCGTTGAGCAGGGTGCCCACGGCGAGACGCCAGCGCCGCTCCACCGACTCGGTGGACGTCCCGAGCCGGCCCGCCGCCTCGGCGAACGCCATCCCCTGGACCAGCGCGACGAAGACGTGCGCAACGTCCGTCTCGTCACCACGCAGGCGGCCCGCGTCGATGGCCCGGCGGACGCGGCCGACGATGAGGACGCGAACCGAGCTCGTGGCATTCAGCTCCTCGGGCCCCGGCGAGAAGTCGGTGAACGGCCGCGAGAACATGACCTCGGCCAGCTCGCGGTTGGAACGGACGAAGCGCCGGTACGCCGTGGCGAGCGCCCACAGGTCGGCCACCGGGTCGTCGGTCTCCCGCAGCGCGGAGAGCTCGGTGAAGAACCGCCGGAAGCCCTCGAAGTAGAGCTCCCGGACGACACCGGACTTGTCCCCGAACAGCTCGTAGAGCGCCGGCGCCGACGTCTCGGCCCGGGCGGCCAGCGTCCGCGCCGTCAGCCCGGCCGCACCCTCCTCGGCCAGCAGGTCAACCGCCGCGGCCAGGACGCGCTCCCGCAGCTCGGGCGTGCGCTGCTTGGTGCGGGGCATCAGCCGGCCCTCGTTCGGACTGGCACTTGACGACGGGCCAATTTTGAAACAATGTTTTGAAACATCGTTCCAATTATACCCGCCCACTACCAGCCAGGAGGGGCTCCCATGCCCGAACTCGTCACCTACCAGCGCAGCGACCGGGTCAGCACCATCACGATGGACGACGGCAAGGTCAACGTCTTCTCCCTCGCCATGCTCGGCGCGCTCCACGAGGCGTTCGACCGGGCCGAGCGCGACGGCACCGTCGTCCTGCTCAGAGGGCGTCCCGGCTACTTCTCGGCCGGGTTCGACCTCAAGGTCATCAACGGCGCGAGCGAGGACGTCGCCCTCATGCTGCGGCTCGGCGCCACCCTGGCCGGGCGCATCCTGTCGTTCCCCGCCCCCGTCGTCGCGGCCTGCACGGGGCACGCCTTCCCCGCTGGCGCCTTCCTCCTCATGGCGGCGGACACCCGTCTCGGCGCCGACGGTCCCTTCAAGCTGGGCCTGAACGAGGTCCGCATCGGGCTCACGCTGCCGTGGTTCGCCATCGTCCTTGCCCGCCACCGCCTCACGCCGGCGCACTTCGACCACGCTGCCGTCACGGGCACCATGTTCGACCCCGCGGTGCCCGGGAGGCGGGTCTGCTCGACGAGGTGGTCGGGGCCGACGAGCTGGACGCTGCGTCGGTCGCCGCCGCCGAGGAGCTCGGCGCGTTGGACCGCCGCGCGCACGCGGCCACCAAGCTGCGGGCACGCCAGCGGGTCCTCGGCGAGCTGCGCTCGGCCATCGACGGCGAGCTCGGGTGAGCGCCGGCCGCTGCCTGCCCATACTGGACACCCGGCGCCATCCGGCCCATGATCAGGAGGTGGAATCCCCGTCGTTGTTCGAGACCGTGATCGGCCTCCCCGAAACGCTGCTTCGCCTCCCGGCCTCGACCTTGCGTGCGCTCGATGCGGTCAGCGACCTCTCCGAGAAGATGGACCGCCTGATGCCCCTGCTCGAGCGGATCGACGGCGGTGTCAACCGGGCGAGCGGCGGCATCGACCTGGCGGCGCTCGGGATCTCCACTGCGGTCAGCGGGCTCGAGACGACGGTGGCCACCCTCGACGCCTCGCTGCCCTCCCTCTCGGAGTCCGCCTCCGTCTTGCGGAGTCTCGCGGAGGGACTGAGCTCGGTGGCCATGGAGCTGGCGACCGAGCTCCCCAGGGCCACGCGGTCGCTGCAAGACCTGACGCCCCAGCTCGGTGCCGTCGTCGGCCTCCTGGACGAGCGGTTCGCGCACGTCGACATGGTCGTGACCGAGCTCGCCGGGCTCATGGAGGCGGTCGTCGGCACCGTGCCGGGCATACGGCGCGTGCTGCGGGTCACCACGAGCACGAGCAGCACCCCTTCGTCTTCCTGATCGGACCGCCACACAAGGAGGCCTCATGGGATCCACCGACAATGCCGCGCTTGCGACGGTGCAGGCGACGTCCGTCCCCATCCACGACGTAGGCACCGCCATCTACCTGAGCCCCGACTGCATGGGCTGGGCGGCCGAGTGGGGCTGGTCGAACCCCTTCTCCTTCTACTTCGCCGGGCGGGGCGGGATGCTCGGTGACGTCGGGGCCGACGTGGTCACGTCGGCGATGGGGTGGTTCCAGCCCGATGCGGTGCGGGCCATGTACGAGGAGGGCGTCGGGGTCGCCGGCGCCACGGAGGCGGCGGCGCGGATGGCCGAGGCCCATTCGAAGTGGGGCCGCACGCACTATGCCGACGTCGAGGGCCTGGACGGCATCGTCGCCGTCACCGAGAAGATGGTCGACGGGCTGGAGGGCTCGGCCATCCCGCTGTTCGTGGGGTGGCGCGACGCGACGCGCTGCGAGTCGGAGGCCGGGCGGGCGGCGCAGCTCATGCAGATGCTCCGGGAATGGCGCGGCGGGCTCCACCTGGTCGCCACCACCGCGGTCGGGCTCTCCCCACTGGAGGCGATCCTGACGAACGAGGGTGAGGGCCAGGCCAAGTTCTTCGGGTGGTCGGAGCCGTTCCCCGACTGTGCGGCGATCAAGGCGAAGCACGACGAGGCCGAGGACATGACGGACCGGCTCTGCGCCACAGGCCTGGCCCAGGCGCTCGACCCTGCCGAGTTCTCGTCCTTCGAGGCCGGGATCCTGGCCCTGCGCGCCGCCACGCCGTAGCCCCCTCCCACCCGGCCGTCGCCGGGGTGGGCCGAAACCCGGAACCGGCTACAGTGAAGGGCTGCTCAACGGGAGGCATACCCTCCGACCGGGGAGCATGACGGCATCGCCGCCACGGACCTGTGGTGCAGCTCGGAGTGCACGCCGCCCTGTCAAGGCGGAGGTCGCGGGTTCAAATCCCGTCAGGTCCGCCGCCAAGTTCCGACCCGCCTGGTGCCGGTCAAGACTTGGGTACCCGGTCGGGTAGCTCAGTTGGTAGAGCGCGCGCCTGAAAAGCGTGAGGTCACCGGATCGACGCCGGTCCCGACCACCGGAAAAGACCAGTTCAGAGGCCATTTCGACGGACGGTCGGTTTTGAGGCCGAAATTTCGTGCCCACAACGTGCCCACACGAGATTGAAACAGGTTCCAGTTCAGGCCTGAATGCTCCAATCGGGCCCGGCTCATGGCGGCTCTGAAAGCCAACCCCATTCTCGCAGTGCGAGGTTGGCACATCCCACTGAGAGAATGGTGAGAGTTCCGATGTCCAGCATGGTGAACCTCATGTCCGAAACTCAACCTCCCTTTGAGTTGCCCGAATATCAGCGAGCACTTGAAGAGTTCTTTCGTGGAGCGATGGATGGACTCGCACGGGCGAAGGACCCGGTGCTCGCGCGGATGCGGCAACGGGGACGTCCGACCCGGAGCTACTTGGGCCGAAATACGGTCCCGCCGACCCATGACGAGACAGAGGGTGTTCACGAGTCCATTCCCATGGCGGTGAGTTACGGGATTTCGATGACCGCAGCCGAGATCATTGCGACCGATTCAGCCGTGCTTGGCGAGAAACTTGACGCCTGGACTGACGACTACCTCGCATCTCTGATGCCTCAAGTCTTTGCTGCGATGGGTCAAGTAACAGACGCGTTCGGCAACAGCGTAAATGCAGGGGGCAATCCGCTGTCGTGGTCACTTCTCGGCGATCTACTGGAGCGGATCGAGATCGATTTTGATGATGAAGGTACCCCGCGGATGCCCACCATGGTGACCTCTCCGGGTTTCCAAGGTCTCCCACCGCCCACGGAGGATGAGGAGCGACGACTGAATGGAATCATCCAAGAAAAGCGGACGAAGTTCCTTGCTCAACGACGTCATCGCAAACTTCCTAAGCACCCTCTCGGAGATTGAGTTCTTCGATGCGTTCACGGCCATTCTCTTGGCCAATAACTTCTACGACGTTCACCTGACCCATGGGCCAAGTGAACATGGCAAGGACTTCATTGCCAAACGCTTCGAAGGTAGCCTGACCTGCCAATACGCCATCCAAACAAAGGCGGGTGACGTAAACACGAGGGAGTGGCGTGAAGCTCGCCTTCAGATCGACACAGTTCGAACTTCGAACCTCTCCCACCCATCGTACGATCAGAAACTACCTCGAAGGGCAATTCTGGCTGCAACGGGTCGACTGGTGGGAGTCGCGCCGACTGAGAGCCAGGATTACAAGGTTCAGTACGACAGCGAGTCGTTTGTATTCGATGTCTGGCAACTCAATGACTTGCTAGCCATGATGACCGATGCCCCCGAGTCGGGATTGGCCGGCGAGCCCGATGCGCCTCTCCTCGGCGCGGTCGCAGCGATCTTTGAGGGAACGTTCGACGAGCATGCCCTCGAGCGCCTCTCACGAGGTTGGTCAGTACCATCAGGGGACATGCGCGGCCTTTGGCGGGCCGCTCTGAGTGCGTTGGTGTTAGCTCATCGACTGCACATGAACAGGAGGATCGATCTTGCGGCCTTAACCGGCGCGCATCTGATTAGAGCCGTATGGGCGCGCTGTGCAGACCAAGATCCCCCACCGCCTGAGGCTTTGGCAGTGGCCGACGCGGGGCGGAGTTTGCTACTCCACTACTCCCTAGATCTGTTTCACAGCCTAAAAGACATGCCGGTTGATCCGGAAGAGTACGTCATGGCAACCGTCAGTTTTGGTGACCCTGTCGTCTACCCCGTCCGTTCGATGCGAAGCCTAGAGCTGTTAAGTCTGCTCGCACTAGGCACCGATGACAGCAATCTGCGAGAAGAGATCGGCGTGTTCTGCGCAGAATTCGTGAGGCGGCACCCAGGTGCGTCTCATCCGATCTCAGACCACTGGGCGGTTTCAATTCCTCCAGTCGCCCTGGTGCTGTACGAAGTTGATTCGACCTTGCTAGGAAGGTGGATTCAAGCGGTCTGTGTGTGGGTGCTCGACCACTACGAGAAGGGGCAGGCTGGACTGGCCCCACCATGGTCCTTGCCGAATGATGAGGTAGTGCAGCTCCTGGTACCCGGGCTGCCCGTGCAGGTCCAAGGTAACCCCGACTCGTTTCTGGCTTCAGTCTTACTTGACCTCTCCGCGGCGCTCGAGCTTGAGACCATCTATGACTCTGTAATCAACGACGTGTTGGCTCTTCGGATTTGCCCGTCAATAGTCGAGGCGAACGAGGGAGTTGGGTTCTACCAGGACAACCTGGGTGATGTCTTCATCGAACCAAGGGTCGAGTACGACGGCCACTACAGCGACCACCCCGGATGGCAGTCTTCGGGTGCACATCGACGAAGCACCGAGCCATACCTTCTCCGAATCGGCCGACCTTGGGATTTGATGGCTCTCTCCAGCGTCTTGAGAGATCGTTGGTACCCCTTGGCGTGGCGGACGCTTTTGAACATGGACACTACCTAGCTCGATTACGAGGGATGCTCGCAAACGACCTTCCCGTGCCAAGCGTGGCCTTGAAGTCGGGATCGTCAGGTAGGTCGAGGGACCCAATGCAAAGCATGATCCCGCATCAGCCCTCACGCCCACTCCACTCAGCTAAGTCGCTGGTCTGACTTATCCACGGCTCCGCCCCAGAGATCGGCGCTATAGATCGGTTGACGGTATATCGGTTCCCGGTATATAACAGGAGCCATGCAGGTATTCGAGACCAGCCTTCTTGAGGCCCAGGGACATCCGCCTCCCCCACCAGTCGCTCGACGGATGCTGCGGCCCTTCTTATGGACCTGTGCGGTGGCTGGCGGAGGTGCCGGATTGCTCTTCGTCGTGTTGCACATTGCACCTGCCGCAGGAGCTGCTGGTGGCTGCGGAGGGGGCTGAAGGCTCGGCCCAGTCAGCGGTCAACGCCAACGCGGCTATGACTTGGCGATGGACCATTGTTCTAGTCACAGCGAGTGCGCTGGTCGGCGCAGCAGTCCTGGCTCCAACCTCTACGGGGAGTCCGGATCGCCTACTGGCGTGGCTCTTGTTTGTCGGATCGTCGGTGCACGTCGCGTCGACGGGGTGGTTCTGCACGTCCGGAGACGTTCGGAGACATGCAGCTGTCGACGACCGTCGGCGCCTGATCGTGCTGCCGCCCTGCCTCATGATCTGCTGTGGGGTGGCCGGGCTCCTCATGCCATCTGCGTCGCTAAGTTGGCTCCTCCTGCCATTCTTCGCGTGGCAGTTCCATCACTTCCAGAAGCAGAACCTCGGGCTAATCGTGCTGTCGGCCACGTCGGCTGGCGTGGGTGGCCCTCATAGGTTCGAGCGACGGATCGTCATCCTGGCCGGTGCCTGCGGCATCGCCGGTCTGGTCGCTGACCCGGCTCTCCTACAGCTGCGTATCTACCAAACCTTGGACTTCGGAATTGCCCTAGCGCTTGGGGCGTACGTCATCGTTCTCGTGGCAGGCTTGTTCCTCCTGCTTCGGCGTCCCCCGCGTCAACGCCCACCGAGCTACTGCGCCATCTACGTGACCGCTCTGCTGTTTCCGCTTCCGATCTTCATCTTCCGATCGCCCTATGCGGCGGTTGGAGGCATGACGATCGGACATGGACTGCAGTATCTGATTCTCATGGCGCTGGTGGCGCGGGGCAATGGGTCCGCTCGTTTGGGACGCCGCGAAATCGGATCGTTGTGCGGGATTGCCTTGGCAGGTGGCGTGGCGCTCAGTGTGGCCTCACACCTCCATCTGTCCGACGCCGCTCTGCTCCGGGGCGTGTTCGGCTTGTACCTCGGATTGGTCTGTGCCCATTTCATGGTCGACGCGCGTCTCTGGCGTTTGAGTGAGCCCTTCCCGAGGACCTTCCTCGGGTCTCGGATCCCGTTCTTGGTCCCCCAGGCGCAGCGTCCCGTCAACCGGTTGCCGATAGATCGGTCACCGATATAGAATGAGGTGTATGGCCCGTTCGAAGAGCGCTGAGCAGAAATCGCAAGACCCTCCGGGCTTTGGCGCATTCGGGCGCTATGCGGGGCCGGCGACGCTGATCCTCTCCAGCCTGGCCGAGGGCCCGAAGCACGGCTATGCGTTGACCAAAGACATCGAGCGCTTCGCCGACGTTCGGCTGGCTCCAGGGACTCTCTACGAGGCCCTCAGCCGGCTCGAAGGTCAAGGCCTCATCGAATCTGTCGAGAGTGACGACAGGCGGCGTCCGTACCAGCTGACCGTTGTGGGAGCGGAAGCTCTTCGCACCCACCTGGCGGCCCAGCGCAAAATTGCCGATGTCGGACTCCGGCGCCTCGCTGGCACGTGGGGTGCCGCATGAGGGCGCGTGGGCCGGATGCCCGAAGACGAGCGGCACGACTCTTGCGCTGGTACCCCCGGGAATGGCGGGACCGGTACGGGGAGGAGTTCCTCGAGTTCTTGGTGGACGACTTCGAGGAGCGACCACACTCGATGGATCGTGGTCTCGACGTGGCGCGAAGCGGCCTCGTGGCGCGCCTGGCGGCCGCCGGGCTCGGAGGTGGATCGCTCGACCCGGACGATCAGGGGCGTCGGTCGCTGGCTGCCTTCGCCTGCGCAGTCTCGATGTTCCTCACGGTGGGCTTCGCCATCTGGGCGCAGCTGACCATCGGTTGGCAATGGTCCGCCCCCGACACGGTCGCGACCACCTTGGCCATGGTCGTCATGACAGCAGCAGTCATTGCGACCGGAGCAGCGTGTCTCGCGTGCATGGTGCCCGTCGCATGGTCTGCGGCATGTACCCTCGTACGGCATCGCTCCTGTGGGATATTTCGCCCCCTGTGTCTCGCCGGTGCGGGCCTAGCTGTGCTGATCGTGGGCACCCACCACTTCGCTAACGGATGGCCCGGGACGGGCGGACACCCGTGGGCTCAGCAGGGCATCGTGCCCGGCGGCGTGGCGGCGTATGCATGGGCGTCGACCCTGTTCATGACCTCGTACTGGCTCCATCCTGCCGCCCTGGGCGACTTCCCCGCGGCCGAGGTGGCGTGGATGCTCGCCAGCCCGCTCGCGTTGGGTGCGGTGGTCGTCGGCGCGGCCAAGGTCGTGCGACGGATCCACTTGTCTTACCGAGTTCTCCGCTTCGAGAGAATCATGGGATTCGTTGCCGCCGGCGCGATGGCCATGTTCCTGACCGGTGCCGCCTTGTGGATAGTCGACGGCGGTCCAGGCCCGCGGGACCTCTTCCACATCGGTTCGATCGACATCATTGAGCTGGTTGCCTTGGCCGCCTCACTGGCCCTGGCCGGCCGAGCGGCCGAGCGCACCGGGAACGCGGTGCGGATTCTCGCTCCCCGCTAAGCCACCTTTGGGGGAAGGGAGACCACGTGGAAGTCATGTCGTCCCGGTGAGCACTGCCAATAGGTCTGAGGGACGGGGGGATGTCAAGCTTCTGGATAGCGATAGTCCACCTGCGCGAAAGTGGTCGCGGCGGCGCATCCTCTCCCTGGGCGTCGGCGGGGTCGCCGCCTTGGTTGCGGCCGGAGCGCTGGGAGTCGAGCTCGTTTCCCACGGTGTCCTTCCGGGTCAACAGGAGCTGGATCAGATCGATGGAGCATGCTCGGTAGCGGTACCTTCGCTTCGGTTTTCGGGCACAGGCACCTCAAAGTCTGGGAGGTTCTACTCGAACGCTCGTCGGCGCCCGGTGGGCTACACGATCGCATGGCCACCGGGCCACGGGCCTGGGAGCGACCTTCCGCTGATCGTCATGCTCCATGGCGAGGGTGCCAACCATGCGAACGCACTCAGCGGGATGGCTCCGGCTCAGGCCGTCGCCCTCGAGGTCGGTGGCGAGCCGCTGCCACCAATGGCGATGGTAACGGTCGACGGAGGTCCTGGCTACTGGAACGCTCACCCCGGCGACGATCCCATGGCCATGGTGATCGACGAGCTCGTTCCTATGTGCCAAGGCCTTGGCCTGGGACAAGGTCGGCGGACCATCGGCACCATGGGGATCTCCATGGGCGGATACGGAGCACTCCTGTTGGCCGAGAAGTACCCGGCATTGATCGGTGCGGTTGCCGCGATCAGCCCGGCGATCTGGACGAGCTACGCGCAGGCACTCGCCGTGAACAGCGGCGCTTACGCATCGGCGACGGCTTTCGCCGCCAACGATGCCGTCACACACGCTGGTGCGCTGGTGAACACGCCCGCGCGGGTCACCTCGGGTTTCGACGATCCCTTCCATCCTGGCATCGTCGCCCTCGCTCGGGTTCTACCGTCGTCGGCGACTGTGGAGTTCTCGCAGGGCTGCCACACGGGGGATTTCTTCAGTGCGCAGGAGCCACCATCGCTGAAGTTCCTTGGGCGCCACTTGAGTTGACAGGGTCGAGGCTAGGCCGCAGGGGCCAAGCCTGTCGCGGGTGTTTGGAGCTGAAAAGCGTGGGGTCACCGGATCGACGCCGGTCCCGACCACTCACAAACCCCCAGTTCAGAGTGCTTGTCGACTGGCGGTCGGGTTTGCGGGCGAAGTTTCGTGCCCTCCACGTGCCCTCCAGGAATTGGAATGACCGACGCCACATACCTGCCCAAAGAATGCTTGCTTTGAAGGTCCCGTTCAGACCGACCTGTCGACACCACTACTTCGTGACCTGCCAGGCCACGACTTCTCCAGAGGCATGCACCGGATGGACGAGGTTGGACACGGCTGCTCGGTACGGCTTGGAGAGGACACATCGTGAACGAGCCAACGTCTCGAACGCATCGATTGCCGTGGAGATCGGAAGCTGGGCATCCTCATAGCCATAGATGAGGATTGCCTTGTCGCAGTTGAACCCGGATGTACGGAGTTTGTCGATATCGGTCAGAGCGCTTCGGTGCTCGGGGTAGGGCGAAAGGATGTGCATCAACATGTTGTCGTTGGGCTTTCCGTTGTCACCTCTGAGGCGGAGCATCTTGACCTCGATTGCCCATCTCAGAGGTTCTCCCAACACCCAATCGCACTTCTGTCGCGGGGCGGATGGGTATGGGTACCCCGGCGGGTGGTGCCCATAAAGACTGGGTTTCTCGGTCGCCAAAGTACTTGCGACCAACTTCACGGTCTCGGTCTCGGGATGTGGCCCAATCCCGGGCTGGTAACCCTTCCACGAAGGCTGTTGGGCATCAACTCGCTCCATCGCCTGAGCAAAATCGGAGACGATCTGTTGGAGATCGAGCGATCTTGCGTCTCGATGTTCGCTCATCGGGGGCTTCCGACACCGCTTGTTCTGCCAATTACGAGCTGGGCTATTTGCTCAGCTGTCTGATCAGGATCGTCGTGTTCCCACACCCTTACGACGTGCCAGCCGGCAGTCGTTAGCCGCTCGTTTGTATCGCAGTCGCGTGCCTGGTTTCGCTGGATCTTGTCGGGCCAGTACCAGTCGTTCGTCCGGTGCATCCGACGCCCGTGGTCTGGACAACCGTGCCAGAAGCATCCGTCGACGAAGACGGCGACCTTGGCTCTGGTGAACACAACGTCGGCGGTGCGACGCAGCGTTGGGTCAGGTCGGCGGTGAACCACATAACGCAGGCCCCGAGCATGCAGCGATCGTCGCAACGCGACTTCCGGCTGGGTGTCCTTCCTCGGCAACGAACTCATGCGTTGTCGCACGCTCTCAGACGATGCAAACGGCGCACGCCAGGGTTCGGCCATGCCCTGAGGTTATGGCACTGCCGCCTCGAGAGCCTTCTATCTGCACATCTGAGTCCCTCATACATGCAGCCGAGTGACGTAAAGTCCAAGTTCATGGCGGAGGCACTTGGCCTGCAGGAATGGCTTCGCCAGCAGTGCTCGGAGTTCCTGTTCATGCCGGCTGGCGTCTATGTCGAGCAGGGGGATCACGACTGGCCGCTTGTGGCCCACGACGGTGAGGAGCTGACGCTCCTCTTGGACGAGGCTGGTCATCTCGTGCCCCTACCGAAGGAATCCGCAGCCCTCGCGAACGTGATCGAGGTCGCCCTGGTCGACTTCCTAATCGACCGGCTGGACTTCCTTCCCGGCGCTGAAGGCCGACGTGGTCAAGAGCGCAGCTACCCTGACCTCGAGATATCGGGCGAGGATTTCGGGGGCGGATTCCATGCCGTGGACATCAAAATGGCGCGGCTCCACAAGGGCGGGCTCAAGACCCAGTCACGGTGCACCCTCTACACGGGCAATACATACTTCAAGTGGCCGACCATTAGGTGGCCCGGCATGTACCGAGCGTTCGACGACTACTCGTCCCACCTCGACATCGTGGGAGTCTACAGGCTGGACGTTGATTACAAGGGCCGAGTTAGGGAACTCGAGCTCTTTGTGCACGAGCCGTGGCGGATCGCGTCTCACGATCGATCTAGCACGACCAGGGAGTACATCGGCGCCATCACAAAGGTGGCAGATCTCAAGGCAGGCACCGGAGAATTCGAGACGGAGGCCGAGTTCTACAAGTACTGGCGGGCGTACCCGTTCAGAGTCCCTAAAGCGGTCGAGCAGCAACTTCAAAGGGCCCTGAAGGAGCAGCACGGCACGGCGTAACACCCTCGCCGTAGGGTGACGAGATCAGCGCGTCGTCCACCAGACGACCGCAGCGATATGGGAGGATCGGTGAGATGTCTGGCGTGGCAATATCGCTCTTTTCTGGGGCCGGCGGCCTAGACCTGGGCGTCGAGCAAGCAGGATTTCGAACCGCCGCTGCCGTCGAGATCAACCATGACGCCGCAGACACCATGGAGAAGAACTTTCCCGATCTCGAGAGTGGGGTCATCCGGCGCTCGATCCTCGAGTTGTCGACAAGAGACATCCTGCGAGCGGCGGGCCTGAAGGGCCGAGAGAGGCCCGAACTGCTAATCGGTGGGCCTCCGTGCACCCCGTTTTCGAAGTCAGGGTTCTGGCTCGAGTGGAAGCGAAACGGGCTTGATCCCGACGCCAGTCTGCTGCAGGCCTATACCAGGGTCCTGGCCGAGGCTCGTCCAAGGGCGTTCGTCCTCGAGAACGTGTACGCCTTGACTTATCAGAACCGAGCCAGCCGACCGGCCTTCGAGCGTCTTCTCCGTGAGATAGAAGAAGCCGGATACCGCTACGTATGGAGGGTGCTTAATGCGGCCGATCATGGGGTCCCCCAGCTGCGTCCGCGGCTGTTCGTGGTGGGCGTGCCGAAGCGGAACCGGCTGCCGGAGCTTCCGGAGCCTGAGTACGGCGGATCTTGGGAACGTCGGTCGGTCGGCGATCCGGCACGGGCCCACGTGACTGCAGGCGATGCGCTCTCCGGCCTGATCACCTCGCCGGAGCCTGAGGAGGTACTTCGAGGGCAGTTTGCACATCTGTTGCCCCAGATTCCCCCGGGTGGGAACTATCTGCACTTCACCGCACAGAAGGGCCATCCGAACCCGCTCTTTGAGTGGCGGAGCCGATACTGGTCCTTCCTGTTGAAACTCTCACCTGATCGGGCAGCACCAACTATCCAAGCTCAGCCTGGGCCAAACGTCGGTCCCTTCCATTGGGAGAACCGACGGCTTCGAATACCTGAGCTGAAACGGTTGTTCACATTTCCCGACTCATTCGAGTTCGTCGGTCGCCGAACGTCGGTGCAGGCACAGGTTGGCAATTCGGTTCCGCCTTTGCTTGGGAAGTGCGTTGCCAAAAGCGTTCGCACAGCAATTGAAGTCTGACGTCAATAGCTACCTTGGTTCAAATGTGAACGCTGATTCCAATGTCCATGGAGCTGTTGTGGACTTGGAGGTCTAGCCATGGATCTGGGCGCGCATTTCCATCGATGTGACTTCCAAGTCCATACACCTCGAGACGCCCAGTGGAGTGGTGATCGTCCGGTATCGGAAGCTGAGCGGAAGGCGTGGGCGGAAACGTTCGTCACTGCTTGTCGCGCGAAGGCGCTGCACGCCGTCGCGATTACGGATCATCATGACTTTGCCCTGCTCCCATTCATCCGGGATGCTGCGCTCAACGAGATCGGGCCCGATGGGAGTCCACTAGCCCAAGAGCAACGGCTCGTAGTGTTCCCCGGCCTGGAACTCACTTTGAGTGTCCCATGTCAAGCCCTGCTGATTTTCGACGCCGACTTCCCCAGCGATCGGTTCGACTCCGTATTGGAGCGCCTTGCCGTTCCCATTGTGGATCCAAGCGAAGAGAAACTCGGTGGTGTCGACACGATCGGAATCGATTTGCTATCGAAGTTACATGATGAACTCGACAAGGCGGCCTGGCTCCGCGGTCGTTACATCGTGTTTCCTAATGTGACCGACAAAGGTCATAAGACGTTGCTGCGATCTGGCTTTCATCACAAATACAGTGAAATGCCATGTGTCGGTGGCTACCTGGACGGAACAGTGGAAGCCAAGGTGGGCGCGGGCAACCGTCAGATCTTCGATGGTGAGAACGCTTCGTACGGCAACAAGCGGATCGCGCTTATCCAGACCTCCGATTCACGGTCGGGCTCATATGAGCGACCTTGGTAAGCACTCAACTTGGATCAAATGGTCTGTGCCCACGGCCGAAGCACTGCGCCAAGCCTGCTTGGCCCAAGAATCTCGAATTTGCCAGTCCACACCGGAGATGCCCAACACCTGGATCTCGCGGATAAGCGTCGACAACAGCAGGTTTCTCGGGCCGATCGAACTTGAACTAAACCCACAATTCAGTGCGATCATCGGAGGCCGAGGAACCGGCAAATCCACAATACTGGATTACGTGCGGTGGGCCCTCTGCGACCTGCCAGCCAAGATCGAGGCCAGTGAGGAGATGGGTGATCCGATAATCCGGCAAAGAAAGCTTATCGAATCAACCCTTGCCCCAACTGAGTCCACCGTTGAAATCCATTTCACGATAAACGACATTCGTCATGTGGTGAGGCGGAACGCGTCATCGGGTGACTTGACGCTCAAGGTTGGCGACGCAGAGTTTGTTAAGGCGCGAGAGGACGAGGTGCGGGAGCTGCTTCCAATTCAGGCTTATAGCCAGAAGCAGCTCAGCAGCGTGTCCGTGCGGATTGATGAGCTAACACGTTTCGTGACATCTCCAATCCGACGACAGCTCGCGACGATCGATCAAAACGTTGCAGAGGCTGCCGGCAAGATTCGAGAGAACTACGCCACACTTCAGCGCCAGCGGCAGCTGCAGGTGTCTATTCATCGTTCGGAACTCTCGGAACAATCACTCGCGGAACAGGCCATAAACCTACGCGGCTCGCTCGAGGACGTGTCAGAGGATGATCGACTGGTTCTCGACGATAAACCGAGGTTCGACGCATCAAACGCGGCGGCAGATACCTGGCACCAGATCGCAGGCCGAACACTCGATGGTGCGGAAGAGTTTTTTGATTCTCTCGACGATCTGGATGCAAGGTTGGAACCAACGTTGACGGCTCCGCAGCCATTGGAGCAACCAATAACAGAGTTGAAACTAAATACCCTGAGAGTTCTGACATCGTTCCGCGACTCTGTCGCTTCGGCACTAGACACGCTTCGAAGTGAGCTGTCTGGCACCTCTGATCATCAACGTCTCTACGAGGCCATCGAGCACCTTGTTGAGGAATTCGAAGTCGCGTACCTCGCCGTGAAAGAGCGCTCCACTGCTCATGCGGCCAAATTGGCCGAACTCGCAGAGGTAGAGAGACAGCATCGCTCGGCGGGTGAGTCACTGCGCGGTCAGCGGAACGAACTCCAAACACTTGGACAGCCAGACGTACAGCATCATCGGTTCATACACGAGCTCTTTGAACTGATGGAATCGCGTTCTCAAGAGCTTGAGAGACAATGTGCCTCCCTATCAGATCTCTCAAGCGGACTCTTGCGAGCAACCCTTCAACGTGGCCAAGGCCTGAATGACGTTGGCGAACAGTTCCGAGCAGCGGTTGCTGGTTCAGGGCTTCGCGGTAACAAGGTGGAGGGAGTGTTTGACCAGTTGAGGTTGGAGGAAAGTCCGGCGGCGACGTGGGAAGCGGCGCTTCTTGAACTTGAAGCGTTGACCATGGTCGGAGAAGAAGAGGAGCCGACGACCGAGAGATTTCCAGTGTTGGCACGGCTTGGACTACCGGTCGCCGACCTGAGACGTGTTACATCCAGGCTGACTCCCGACAAATGGTTGACGTTGGCACTCACGCCAATCTCTGATCACCCGAAGTTTGAATATCGAACAAAAGAAGATGAGTACATCGATTTTGAAACCGCCTCAGCAGGTCAGCAAGCGACGGCCTTGCTTCGGGTTCTTCTCGCTCAATCTGGTCCACCGCTCATAATTGACCAGCCCGAGGATGACCTGGACAGCGAAGTTGTACTTGAGGTCGTGCAACAGATTTGGGCCGCAAAATGTCACCGTCAACTGTTCTTTAGCAGTCACAATGCGAATCTGGTCGTGAATGGCGATGCGGAACTAGTCGTTCACTGTGACTATCGAGTGCGGGGTGAGCAATCGAGGGGCGAGATCAAGGATCAAGGTGCGATCGATTCGCCAGAGATTCGACGGTCCATCGTTCGAGTGATGGACGGCGGTGAGAAAGCCTTCAAGCTCCGAGCTGACAAGTACGGGTTCTGACGCAATTGAACCGCCAGCGAATCCCTAGCTCCAGGTTGTGTTGCGACACGCAGCCGCGAAGATCGCCGACGCGGCATCATTCGATAGTGAGTCTGGCTGCTTCAGGATCCAAGATCTGATCCGTCTACGGCTTGCAACGTGCACCCCTTTTGGTTGTTCCTTCACTTTGAGATCTCCATTGGCAATCACGACGATCGGATCGACCTGAACATGGTGCCCGCACGCGGTCGTAAGGATCCGACTGACCTTCTTCGCTTCACTCCGACTTGCTCCGACATATCCCTGGCGCTGCCCACTCACCATCAGTGTGTTTCCTCCAACCCACACCTTCTTTCCAGGGTGATTCTTTGTATTGATGCAGAAAACTCCACCGGGTCCAATGACCAGATGGTCCAAGTCGGTGCCAGAATCACTCAGAACCAGCGAATGCAGAACGTGCCACTTCGGACCGAGGTCAGCTAGCTTCGAGGCCACCTGGCGCTCGCCTTTGGCGCCGATGCGATAGGCGCGCTCGTCATTGTGCACCCGGAGGATCCGGGCCAGACGAGTGCGGGTCGGAGCAGCCTCACGAAGCAGGCGAGCTTGATCATCGAGGTGCTCTCCTGGTCGAACGGAGGTCAGATCTATCTTCATCTCGGGCGATTGGTCTTGAGCGCCTTCAATGGTTCGTCCGTTCTCTTCCATGCCTCAAGGATGCACCAAAGCTGTTTCTGGGGTCACCCAAGTCTCGGCTCTTAGTTGAGGAGTAGGTCACCGTCGATCACGGACCTCGGTAGAGAACGGCCTTTCTTGTGTCATTTGTCTCGCTCGATGCACCGGGCTCCGTTGCCAGAACGACTCCATTCGGCGACGTGGCACATCATCACGTCGCTCCCCTGCGTACAGCGTCTTGGATAGCGGCTTGAGAGCCCGTTCTCCCAAGCCGCCAGCCACCGGCTACACCGTGAACTCGGTTCGCCACTCCATCTCCGGCGGTACCGAAAACTCCCCGGCCCGTTCGGCGCAGTGCCAGCAGACAACTTCGCCAGTGCTCAAGGCACCGTGGTCGAGGTCGACGTCACCGCATCGCTCGCACTCGTGCCAGTGGTCGTTGTACAGCTCGGCGACCTTGCGCTGGATCCATCTCTTCAACGTGCTGCTCATTGGCCTACCCCTTTCTCGTGCGGACCGGTCGAGAGGGTTTGCCCTTCGATCAGGTTCCGCTGCTAACGATGAGAGCGAAGAAGGGCGGGTCAGGGTCCGAGGTCAAGGGAGGCTGCTGCGAAAAGAAATCGGTTGTTGTCTTTGATTTCTTTTCGGCCCTTGACCTGGGACGATCGCCCTTCAAGGTGAGCAGCGTTGCGGCGGAACCGCGATCAGGTCATTCCATCGACAGCGCAGCACGATTGGGGGCAAGGAGGTTATTGACGAGTTGGATCGTGTACGCCAGAGGGGCACTGGGCCCGACCGCCTGCCGAGGCGGCGGCGAAGCCGCCGCCCGAGGCTGAGGCGGCTTGATGTAGTACAGAAGAACACGAACATGAGGTGTCTGAGCTGGGGGAACGTCGACATTTGTTTCAGCTCCCTGTTGCTCGTGGTTGTGCCCTGTTTGTCGCTGTTACTCGCTGTTGCTGTTCAATCCCTCCCCAGTCGTCGATGCTTTACTCAGGTGGCCAGAGGGTGCGCAGCGTCGGATCGACCAAGCGGTTGCCGTGACGGAACGGGGATCTCAGAAGACCGGACCGTGACATCCGGTCTCCTGAGACCACCTCGAATCAGTACGGCTGACCGACCCGCCACTCCATCTCCTGGGGCACCGTGAACTCTCCTGCCCGCTCGGCGCAGTGCCAGCAGACGACTTCGCCGGTGCTGAGTGGGGCGTGCGTCGTGTCGACGTCGCCGCAGAGCTCGCACTCGTGCCAGTGATCGCCGTACGTCTCGGCGAGCCTGCCCTCCATCCAAGTGCTCAGGGCCTTTCGCATTCGTTTCTCCTTCTCTCGGTGCGGTCCGACCTGGGGGATCTCCTTCGATCGGGTTCCGCTGCTGACGCTGAGAGCGCAGGAGGGCGAGTCAGGGTCCGAGGTCAAGGGGGTCCTCCGAAAAGAAAATCGAGATCCGCGGAGGCGGCCGGCTCGGACCGAGTGCTGATTTTGTTTTCGGCCCTTGACCTTGGACGACCGCCCTCCAAGGTGAGCAGCGGCTGCAGCGGCACCTGGTCGGAGTGTCCGTCGGGGGACCGAGCCGAGAACGGTGGAGCGAGCCGAACGCCCGGGTCGACGGCGAGCGTCGGCGAGGCCCGCCCGCACGGTGCCGACCTGCATCGGCCTCGGACGCGCTCACTCATCTGCTGGCGCTTCGCCACCGGTGTCTCTCCTTCGCGCTCCTCCTCGAGACCGGTGTCCCCTGTTGCTCGCTGATCGTCACTGCACATCGTTTCCCGCGTGCGTCTTGCTCCGTGTTGCTCCCTGGTGTCGCTTGTTGCGCCTTGGTGTTCCTGCTGAAAGTCGATCTGGCGCGCCGGACGAATTCGTGAGCCGCTGACCTCGGGTTTGTTCGATTTAGGCCGTCTCACTGGCTTATCCAATTGGGGAAGGAAGTTCCTTCCCGCCTTGGAAGGAGCCAACTCATGCGTTTGCCCGTCGACACCAGTGTCGTGACTTCGTCTCGGCCGGCCCGGCCGAGCCCAGCATCGACTTCGACACCAAGCAGCAGAAGACCGACGCCAACGGCGTCGCCGTCAACCAGGTCCACCTCTTCGTCGTGGGCGACGGCGGGACCCGTGAGGTCATCACCGTCAAGGTCTCCGGCGAGGTCCGGGGCCTCGGCCAGTTCACCCCGGTCAAGGTGACCGACCTGGTCGCCTCACCTGGTCCATGGAGGACCGCCCTCGAGCGCACCGGCGTGTCGTTCTCGGCCTCCAAGGTCGAGGCGATCACCCAGAGGGCCGCGGCGTCGGCTCGTGATGGCCCGCTTCGTCGGTCGTCGCTGATCATGCTCATGGTGGGCCTGGTGCTGGCCGGCTTCGTGCTGGCGCACTTCGGCTTCGTCGTGCTGCTCGGCCTCGGCCTCGTGCTGCTCGGGCGGCACCTCCGGCGCCACGGTGTCTGAGCGCCAGCAACGTCAGGACCCTCAGCCCCTACTCCCGGATGGCACTCGTCGTCCGGGGGTGGGGGCTCGAGGCCGCTCTTGGCGCTCGGGATCTTCGCGCTCTGGCGGATCGGGCGTCGCGCTCGACGGCGAGGGCCTGGGGGTCCTGGTCCTCGGCCTCCTCGGCATCGCTCTGTGGCGCTCGGGGCGGCTCCGCAGCCTGGCTCGCCACCACGCTGCGGCACCGGGCCACGCGGCGCTGGTTCGCCCGGGTGCTCGTCGCCTGCGAGGTGATCAGCCGTCACGGCGCCGTTGCCCCGGATCGAGCAATCGAGTCCGATCCCGGCCGGCCAGCGGCTGCGGCTGCGCATGCCGCCGGGCTTCAGCGCCGAGATGATCGAGGAGGCCGCCGAGCCGCTGGCCGCCACCATCGGGGCGCGCGAGGTGCGGGTCGTGCGCGACCCGGCCAACGCCTCGCTGGCCCACCTCTCGATCATCTTCGCGCGACCCGCTCGTCGGTCGCCGCTCCGCCGTGGCCGGGGCCGCCGGCATCGCTGTGGGACCCGCTCTCGCTCGGGATCGACGAGGACGGCAACCCGGTCTCGCGTCGGCCTGCCCGAGCGCAACCTCCTGCTCGGCGGCGAGCCCGGAGCCGGCAAGTCGGTCGCGCTGTCGATCTTCATCGCCGCCGCCGCACTCGACCCCGCGGTCACGCCTCACCCTCCTCGACGGCAAGCAGGTCGAGCTCGCCCCGTGGTCCGGCTCGGCCGAGCACTTCGTCGGGCCCGACATGGGCGGAGGCCATCGAGGTGCTCAAGGACCTGTGCGCCGAGATGGACCGGCGCTACTCGGTGCTCCTCGATGCCGGTCTGCGCAAGATCGAACGCGACGGCGAGTTCGGCCTCCACGTCGTGGCCATCGACGAGCTCGCCTTCTACATGCGTAGCGGCACCAAGGACGAGCGCACCGAGCTCTCCGAGCGCTGCGCGACCTGATCTCTCGGGGGCGGGCGGCCGGGATCATCGTGCATCGCCGCCACCCAGAAGCCCTCCAACGACATCGTCCCGACCTTCGTCCGGGACCTCTTCTGCTTCCGCATGGCGCTGCGCTGCACGACGCCCGAGGCCTCCGACACGATCCTCGGACAGGGCTGGGCCAAGGAGGGCTACTCGGCCTCCACGCTCGACCCGACCGTCCGAGGGGTGGGGTGGCTCCTCGCCGAGGGAGCGGTGCCGCTCAAGATCCGCACCCACTACCTCGACGACGACGCCATCGCCACGTTGGCCCGACAGGCCGCAGACGATCCGGAGGCCGGCGGTGAGCGGGGCCGCCCACTGGCGCAGCGTCCTCGCCGAGGTCGACCAGGCCGGTCTGTGCGCGCACCCGATCCGCCTGCGCGGGATCACGCTTGGACCGCGCGACCGGAGAGCTGCGCCGAGGGCGACCATCGCTCGTGGCCTGCAAGGACCGCCGAGCCGCGGTGTGCCCGTCGTGCTCCCGCCTCTACCGGCCGACGCCTGGCAGCTCGTGGCGGCCGGGATCCGGGGCGGCAAGGGCGTCGATCCGTCGCGTGGTCGAGCACCCCCAGCTCTTCGTCACCCTGACCGCTCCGTCGTTCGGTGCCGTGCACCGCTCGGGCGAGCGCAAGGGTCGGCCGGGTGCCGTGCCGGCCTCGGCGCAGCGCCGGGCCGTGCCCGCACGGCCGCTCGCTCTCGTGCATGGCGCCGCCACGACGCCGGTGACACCGTTCGTCGGCGAACCGCTGTGTGCCGAGTGCTTCGACTACCGCGGCGCGGTCCTGTGGAACGCGCACGTCCCCGCGCTCTGGGACCGCACCTGCGCGGCCCTCTACCGAGAGGTGGCCGGGGCGGCCGGCCTGCTCGAGCACCGAGCTGCGCCGGGCGGCCCGGCTCTCCTACATCAAGGTGGTCGAGTTCCAGCGCCGGGGCCTCGTCCACCTCCACGTCGTGCTCCGAGCCGACGGTGGCGGTGGGCCGGGCGAGCCCCCGCCGCCCTGGCTCGACGCCGGCGTGCTCGACCTCGGCCGTCGGCCGGCGCGGTGGCCCGCGCCGAGGTTCCGGTGCCGCTCACCGGGATCGCGCTGGCTCGGGCGGGCCCGCTGGGGCGCCGAGACTCGACGTCCGTGTCCTCGTCCCGCGCCGAGCGGCGACGCCGACGGCCATCGCCGCCTACGTCGCCAAGTACGCCACGAAGACGGCGGACGGCACGGCGTGGCTGGCCCACCGGATCCGCTCGAGCGGCCGAGATCGAGCGCCTGGCGCTGCGGCCCCACCTCGTCGCCTTGGTGCGCACCGCCTGGGTGCTCGGGCGGACGCCGGGACCTCGCCGCCCTGCGGCTGCGCGAGCACGCCCACACCCTCGGCTACGGCGGGCAGTTCTCCTCCAAGAGCGTGGCGCTACTCGACCACCTTCGCGGCCCTGCGCCGGGCCCGGGCCGCACTACGTCGAGGGGCGCCGGGGGGCGAGGCCTCGACTACGACGGCGAGTGGCGTTACGCCGGCCGGGGCTACGACTCGGCCGAGTCAGAGGCGCTGGCCGAAGCGTTGCTCGACGCCCGCCTCATGACTTCCCGAGGACTTCCCACGGGTTCCACGCCGAGTTCCACAGAGGGTTCCACAGCGTCATGACCAGCGAATTCGGCGCCGAAGAAATTTCGCCCGGGACGCTTTGTGGAAGCGACCGCGGCACTCTGCGAGGAACCCACTGTGGCGCGATGGCGCCATGACCGATGAACATGGACCACTCGACGAACTGAGTGCACACCTGCGGATCGTCGCCCGGGGCCGTTCCGCAGAGCGATTGCTCGAGCGCCTCGCGCGGAGCGGCCTTGCACTGGAAGGCACGTCCGACCTCGTCGCGCGGCTCGACGAGCCTGGGTGCGATTGCCGCCAGCGAGCGGTGCTCGTCGAGGGCCTGGCGTGCTGGGCACCCCGTGACGAGCTCGCCGCGCTGGCGCTCCTCTACCTCTTGCGCCCCGAACTCGAGGCGATGGCCGAGCGGGTGGCCCGCCTCGGGAATCTGGCCCTGGGCGAGGCACGAGGCCACGTGCTCGGGGCCGCTTGGGAGGCCCTGACCCGTCGGCCACCACCGGGCCGTGCCGAGCGCCTCGAGGCCATCTGGAGCGCGCTGCGCCGGGCCACCGGGCTGCGGCGAGCGGTCGCCGATCCTTTGCCGGAGGACTTCGACATGGAGGGTTCCGCCGAGCCGAGCCCGTGTGAGCGCTGGCCGGGGCTCCTCGACGCCGCCTGTTCGGCCGGGGTGCTCAGCGCCGACGTGGCGCTGCTCATCGTACGCACCCGGGTGGAAGGCGAACCCCTGCGCAAGGTGGCCGCCGACCTCGGACGCCCCTACGACGCGCTGCGCATGGAGCGCCGCCGGGCCGAGGCCGCGCTGCGCTCCTACGCCTCGTCGCTGGGAGCCTCGTCGTGAGGTCCGAGCGCGCCTTCGATGCGGGCGATCTCGCTCGGCTCGAGGTGCTCGGCGGCATCGGCCATCCACAGGCGCAGGGCGCTGCGATCCACCCGGGTGTCGATGGCCACCGCACCCAGGCGCCACAGCTCGAAGTCCTCCGGACCACCGCGCAGGCCAGCGCGCGCCGCGTCCTCGGCGCCGGCCGTGTCGCCCGCCTCGAGGAGCTCGTTGGCCAGGCGACCGGCACAGCGGGCGATGGCCCTGGTCATCGTCGAGACCAGGTGCTCGGCGCCGACCCATTGGTAGGTGTCGGCGACGACGCCAGCGAAGGGCACGCCACGCACGAGCATGAGGGCCTCTCTGCGCAGCGCCCGGGCCTCTGCGCCGGTGGTGGCGTCGGCCTGGCGGGCGAGGCCCTGGAAGTCGCCCCAGTCGCTCGAGTGTCCCTCCAGGAGGTAGCCGCCGGCGACGGCGGCGTTGGGGAGGTGCTCGGCCCCGACGCAGGTCCGCAGCTCGGAGAGGTAGGTGTGGATCGTCTTGCGGCTGAGGTCCTCGTTCGGGCCCGGGTCGGGGCGGAGCGCAACCAGGATCTGCTCGGCGCTGCGGCGGTGCGTGTCGTGGAGGGCGAGGTAGTGGAAGAGCTCTTCGATGATGCGCCGGTCGCTCGTCCTGCGCATGCCGAGGGCACCGGTCGGGCCGAGGACCAGGCTGCGAGGCACCCGCTCGATCGGGTCGTGCCCGCCTTCGGGCGCCAGTGCAGCGACGGGCACCGCTTCCGCCAAGGCCTCGCTCGTCTTCGCCCTCGCCTGGATCGTGCCCGACCGTGTAGGCGCTCGGCGTCGGCGCGATCGCTTCGCTGAGCGCATCGGCTCTGGCTGTCGCCGTGGCCCGGCGGCGGAGGCGCTGCACCACGATCACCCCGGCCGCGACGACCACGAGGATCACCACCACGACCCAGATGGGAAGCCACCGCCGCCCGACGACGGACTCGCGTCACCCGAGCCGGTGGCCGGAGCGGCCGCCAGCCCGGTGGCGGGCAGCGGGGCGCCGACCCACGGTGGCGTCTTCTGGGCCGGTGCTGGCGCGGGGACGGCCGGGAAGCTGAGGGTGGTGTTCGCCGGTCCGCTCACCGTGATCGGCACCGCGTTGCCGGTCCCGGTGAAGCCGGTGTACTCGGTGCCGCTCGCTGTTCCGGGGAGGACGCTGAGCGTTCCCGCCGGTCGTCGTTCGCCGGCACGGTGAAGGAGTAGAGGGCGTCGAAGATGCCGTCGTCGTCGTTGGCGGCGCTGGTCGAGGAGAAGGCGCTGGTGCTCGAGGCGCCGTTGACGGCCGAGCCGCCGCGTCGGGGTGAAGGTGAGCCGGTTGCCCGCCAGCGGGGTGAAGCCCGAGAAGAAGTGGCCCGAGTCCGGCTGGCCGTAGGGGATGGAGGGATACGAGGACTGGAGACCGAGCACCAAGAAGGCCTGGTCCGGAGTCCCCGGCGTGGTGCCCGAGGCGCCCGGGGCGAAGTAGGTGAGGCTGGCGCTCTGGACCTGGGCGTCGTCCGAGGAGGAGTACCCGTCGGCCGGGTTGGTGAAGGACACGTGGAACGGCCCGGCGGCCGTCCCCGTCACGCGTCGACGACGTCGGGTCGCGGTAGAGGACGGCGGGGCTCGGGGGCTGGCGCTCGAGGGTCCACAGGTCGAGCGACTGGCTGAAGCCGTCCTTCGGACAGCGACGAGCGCGACGTCGTGGGCCCGGGCCGGGACCGACGCCACGAAGCTGTCGGTGCCTGTCGTCTGGGCCGTGCCGCTGCTCCCGCCGGCGATCTGCTGGTCGATGGCGGACATGGAGATCGGGGTGGACGAAGCGCCGAACTTGAGCGCGGCGGTGACACCCGTCGGGGCGTTGAGCAGCCCGGAGTTGTCGCTGGCCTGGGTCACCGAGAGCGTGAAGGCGACCAGGCGCCGCCCGGTCCCCGCCACGTACGAGCTGCCCGACGGCGACGGACACGGACTGGGGCCAGGCGACCTCGGTCACCTTGGCCGTGAAGTCCGGACCGCGGAGCCTCCCGTCGCTCGGGACGGTCCCCTGCGCGCTCGGGCCGGAGGCGGACGCCTCTGCCACCTGGCCCGGCGCCGAGCACGACCGCCGTGCCGGCGGCCCCTGCGGGCACCGCCAAGACAGAGCAGCCGACCAGCAGTCCGCCCGACGCGCAGAGGAGCAACCATGGCGACCGGTGCTGTGACGAGCGGCGTGGCTTCCCGACCACGGCCACGTTCTAACCCAGCGCGGTCGCCCGGCTGCCGAGCGACTCCCGCTGCTCGACGCCGACGGTCTCGCCCGGTGGCTGGGCGTCGAGGTGGTCTACGTCCGCCGGCTGGTGGCCGAACGGCGCATCCCCTTCGTGAAGACTCGGCAAGTTCGTGCGCTTCGACCCCGACGAGGTGGCCCGCTGGATCGACGGGCTGCGGGTGCACCCGACGCCACGGTCCTCGTTGCGCAACCGCCGCAGAACCCGCGTGACATCTCGCCGGCTCCGACGACCGTTCGTTGGTGAGGGATCGAGCGCGGGATCTTCGGGTCGTGGCATTCGTCGTCGGTGAGGAACGGTCGTGGGAAGGAACGGTCAGCGCCAATTCGGGAGTGTCCGGCGTCTCGCGTCGGGACGCTGGCAGGCCCGCGTCCGCCTCCCCGACGGCCGCCGGGTCAACGCCCCGGACACCTTCGCCACCAAGTCCGACGCCACCTTGTGGCTAGACCACCAGCGGGCCGCCCTGGCCGCCGGCCGTCCCGGCGACCCGGAGCGTGCCCGGGTCCTGCTCGAGGACTTCGCCTGGGAATGGCTGAGCCACCAGGGCCACCTGGCCCCGCGGACCACGGAGATCTACGCCCACCAGCTCGAGGCGCACATCTTGCCCCGGGTCGCCGACGACGTGGCGCCGCTCGGCGAGCTCCCACTCAACGCCATCACGCCCGAACTCGTCCGGGCCTGGCACCAGGCCCTCGTGCTCGACTACAGCAAGTCGATCGCGGCCAAGGCCTACGTCCGGCTGCGCCAGGTCCTCAACCAGGCGGTCGACGACGAGCGCATCGTGCGCAACCCGTGCCGGATCCGCCGTGCCGGCACCGAGCGCCACGGCGAGCAGCGTTTCGCCACCATGACCGAGCTCCTCGAGCTGGTCTCGGTGACGCCCGAGCGCTACCGCGCCCTCGTCCTCACCGCCGGACTGGCGGGACTGCGCCAGGGCGAGCTCCTTGCTCTCCGCCGCCGCGACGTCGACCTCGGCGCCGGCGTGATCCACGTCCGTCGCAAGCGCCAGCAGCTGGACTCGGGGGAGATCGTCGAGGGGCCGCCCAAGTCCCATGCGGGCAGGCGGACCGTGGCGGTGCCCGAGCCGCTCGTCGAGGCGTTGCGCGGCCACGTGCGTCGCTTTGTCGCCAAGAGCGACGACGCCTACGTCTTCACGTCGCCCGAGGGCGAACCGATCGAGCGCAACAACTTCCGGCGGCGGGTCTGGCTGCCGGCGACGCAGGAAGCTGGGCTCGCCGGTCTCCGGTTTCACGATCTGCGCCATACGGCGGGCACCCTGGCGGCGCGGACGGGGGCCACGACGAAGGAGCTCATGGCGCGGCTCGGACACGCGAGCGCGAACACCGCCTTGATCTACCAGCACGCGTCAGCGGATCGGGACCGGTCCATCGCCGACGGGTTGGCTGCCTCCTACTACGAGGTCCAGGCCGGTCAAGGGGAGGCCGGAGGTCTAACGAGGACACGAAGCGAAGCGGAGTCCCACAGTGACCCTTGACCGGCCGGTGAGGCACGCGGGATCACACTGGGAACGGCCGGCCGGATCCGGCCGGCCTGGCTGCCCTGTCAAGGGCGATGGGATACGCGCCTCCGGAGAGGTCCTCGCCGGACGGACGAGGTCGGCTTGTCATGACGGGCGCCGATACCTCGGGGACTAACCCTGCACTGCGGCGGCGATCGCTCGTGCGTTGGCCGCGTTGAGGGCCGAGATCTGGATCACGCCGTGGAAGGACGTAAACGAAGACCGGGTGGGTTGCACGAGGGGCGTGTCCACCACCTTCCCCCCCATGTCGACCGCCAGGAGCTGGTGGAAGTTCTGCTGCGCCACCCGGTCCAAGGTCCGTGCTCCCGCCGATGTGAGGTGGATCGTCACGACCCACTGGCCGTTGCGGTGCTTGTCGGTCGCGACCGAACCCACATCGGCCGCCGAGAGCCTCATTTCGGAGGGGCCCAGGAGGTACTTCTGTTTGGGCCCGGTCGGAGGCCACAGACCGTCGAGGAGCACCACGCGATCGGGCCTGTCACGGGTGGACGTCGGGTATCCCCACAGTGCGGGATCAGGGCGGTAGCCGTTGGACGAGTAGCCCGATCCGGACGGGTTCGGTGAGAGCGCGAGGGCGGCGGCCGTCAACGCGTAGGGCCCGCAGGCCGGCAAGGGCCCCACATCCTTCTGGCGGGCAACGGAGGGCCAAAAGGCGAAGCACTGCACCGGCCTGACCAGCACGCCGACGCGACCGGCCGTGACCACCGATGGCGGTTTGGAAGCTTCGCGAGGCGTGCCGGACCCGCTCGACGTGACCGTGAGCAGCAGGGCGACGAGCGCTCCCACGAGGACGGCCACGAGCGACACCACCACGGCCGAGCGTCGGTACCGCCGGCGCTGGCGCTGCTTGGCTTCTGGGATGAGGTCCACCGCCGCTCCCGGTGCGTCGCGCACGACGGTGGAGTCGAACATAGTGCTACTATGTCTAGCACTATGTTCGGTGTCAAGGTCGACCGGTCCGAGGGCGTCGCCCTGCACGAGCAGGTGGCGGCAGAAATCCGGCGCGCCATCGCCGCAGGGGAGGCGTCGCCCGGAGAGCGCCTCCCACCGGCCAAGGACCTTGCCGCGGTGCTCGGCGTCAACGCGAACACGGTGCTGCGCGCCCTGCGGATCCTGCGCGATGAGGGCTTGCTCGAGTTCCGGCGCGGTCGAGGCGTGACCGTGGCCGGGACCCCGGAGCGCAGTGCCGTGCTCGACCGTGTCCACGACCTCGTCGAGTTCGCCCGCCACCATGGCTATCGACGCGAAGACGTGATCGACATGATCGCCGGCTTGCCGTGAGGAGCGGCCCCGATCCGTGTCGGCGGCTCCGATGACGGTCGCCGTCGAGCATCGCGTCCTCGAGGAGCGTGGGCCGGCCGAGCCCGAGGCCCTCATTCGAGAGGCGCGGCGACACCAGCGTCGGCGCTGGCTGCTCGGCGCGTGCGTCGGCCTCCTAGGCGCTGCTCTGGTCTCGATCGGTGTGGCGTCGACGTGGGGCGGTGGGAAGGTGCCCGCCCCCTCCACTGGCAACGTACCGCCACCGCTCGCGTTGGCCGCACAGGACGGCGTCGCGGTGGGCATCGCGGTCCCGTGCGCCAGCATTCAATATGTATCGACCGCCCACCTGAGCGTGTATCGGGGCACCCGCCTCGTCGCGCACAAGGAGGTCACGACGGGGACGCCCTTTCGGTTCGTGCTCCGACCGGGACGCTACGTCATCTCGAACGACGGTGATCCCTACCAGCCGTACAAACCACCCGGCGATCCCTTCTTCGTGCGCGCCGGTCAGAGGACGAACGTCGTCGTGATGGACTACTGCATGTGAGGCAACGACGAGAAGGCTCTGTCGCCACTGAACCGGCGGCAATGTACTGGGGCAGCACTAGCCCATGTCTCAACCCAAACTTTGGATGATTCCTGCGACTTCGTCTGAGTCGAACCCCTGTCCTCTAGCAAAGTCCAACAACTCCCTAGCCCGGAGAACCACCGCACCACGCTGGGGCGAGCCCGTGACGACGATGCCCCGACCGCGTCGAAACTCGAGTAGCCCCTCCTCGCGCAAGTGCCGGAGCGCTCTAAACATCGTGTTCTGGTTGACTCCCGCGACCGCGGCGAGGTCACGGGCGGGCGGAAGGCGTTGTCCCGGCTTCGCCTCGCCCTCGGCGATAGAACGTCGCAGGTCGGCCGCCACCCTCCGATAGAGGGGCATGGACTCACGAGGATCCGACGCCATAGACAAAATGATACTAGGCGTCTTAGTATCTTCGCATGGGGTTGGACGAGTTACCCATCGCGGTCGAAGAGCAGCCGACAACGACCTCCGAGCCTCTCGGGGCTGACGATCTCATCATCAAGGAGGCGCGGCGACGGCACCGCCGGCGGTTGATCGGGGTTTCGACCGTGATTTCCGTCGTTCTTGGCCTCGTCGGCTTCGGAATGGCGACGATCCTGAGAGGTTCACCCGATCGGTCCCCGTCACCACCTCGTTCAGCGACCTCAAGCAAGTGGTCGATCCGGTCCCTGACTTTCTCCGGTCCATTCGTACCCGAGCAGGTCGTGTCGGTCGGTGGATCCGTCTGGGTACTCGGGATATCTGGGCAGCCCACTCGCCCACCGAGCTGCTCGATCGAAGAGATCGATCCTGTAACACTGCAGAACCACATCTACCCCCTTGCCGTCTGCGGGTACTACGTGGCTCTGGGGAACGGCCTCATCTACATCGCTGGGGACGTGTCAGCGATCAACAACGACGAGTTTCACCTCGAGATCTTCAACCCCGAAACGAAGCGCTCGATCGTGATGAACCCCGTGATGATCACGACGCAAGGAAGCGGACGAGCCCACATGGACATGACCTACGGCGCCGGCTCCATCTGGATGACGTACTGGGGCAGTGAGCTGGTACAGATCTCACCTTCGAGCGGTGCGGTCCTCAACAAGATCACGAATGCCCCTCAGAGCGAGGGCGGCCACGGCACCATCGTCGCCAACCGGGGAGGCCTATGGATCGCGGAGGGAGTGAGCAGCACCGGGACCATCTACCGGCTCGCTGCTCATTCGCAGACTCTCTCAACGATCTACACCGGACCTGCTCATTCTTCGGTCCTTTGGCTCTCGTCGATCGGGCCGACCGTGTGGGCCGATGTCGCGAGCGGATCCGACGGCCATCCCGTTCTCTCCACGAGACTCATCGCCTTTGACCTGTCCGGCAAGCAGATCCTCGAGGGACCGAACGAGCCTTTCGGGGACGTTCCCCTTGTCGGATCGAAGGACGGCCTCTGGTCCATCGGCTCCGGGGCCCTCTGCAGCGGCCCTCAGCGGCTGTGGAGAGTAGATCCATCAACCGCAGGGTCGACTGACGTCACCACGCTCCGGACTCCGATCGAGCCGTGCCTCACCGAGAGCCCGACAACGTCGCAAATCACCTTTGCCAGCCGATCGGTCTTCGTACTCGAGGCCACGGGGACCACAAGACCAGCTGCCGTCCTCTACCGGATCCAAAGGGAGTGAAGGGCAGTGGAAATTCGACTGAAGCTGTCCCGCCTACCCGGCAGCGAGGACGGAGGCACCTTGACGGACTCGCTGCGGCTTGGGGCTGCAGAGCACAGCATGGGACGCCCCGGCAAGTCCAGATCGCTGTGCCAAGCTCAGCCATGACCCGAGGCAAGGCAGGGTTAGGTCTACTTCTCGTGGCCGTCGTTGCAGCGGCATGCGGTGGTGCTGGTAAGTCGGCGGCCTCCCACCGCGAGACGACGACAACCACAAAGAACTACGTCAAGTTGGTGGCCGGCGGACTTACAGTTGCGCCCTCATCGGGGCTCCAGGACGCCCAGCAAGTGACGGTCTCCGTGAAGGGGTTCCTTCCGTCCCGCAAGTTCTTCTTGTCTGAGTGCCTGGCGCCCACGGAGGTGAATCCGAGCGGGTGTGGTCCGCAACTCGCCGCCCAGCCCTTCAGCCTGACTGATGGCAGCGGTGCCGGATCGACGACGTTCACCGTTCACTCCGCTGCGAGCACCGGGCCGCTCATTTTGTCGGTGCAACCCTGCACCGGTGAATGCGTCGTCGTCGCCACGTCTGGGGTCAGCAGTGGTTTCTACTTCGCGCCCATCACCTTCAGTCCGCCGACGGTCCCAACGAGCTCGACCCCACCGTGCACAAGCAGTCAGTTGACCGTCTCAGACTCTGGGGGAGGTGCAGGGTTGGGTCACGAAGACCAGGTGCTCGTCTTTACGAATGACGGTCGTTCCACCTGCGCACTCACGGGCTATCCCGGCGTGGCCGGAGTGAACGCCGCGGGACAACAGGTGGCCCAGGCGAATCGTTCAGTGAGCGGGTACCTCGGCGGACTATTGCCTGGAACCACAACAATCCCGCTCGTCTCCTTGGGACCCGGCCAAGCGGCGTCAGCAATTGTCGAAGGGACTGATAACCCGCTCTTCGGCCAACCCTGTCCCCACTACCTCTCACTGCTCGTCACGCCGCCAAACCTGACTGAGCAGGTTCGTGTCGCAGTGTCTGATCTGGGTACTCGACCGCCGGGACTTCCAGACTGTTCTGGCCTCCAAGTTCATCCAGTCGTGCCTGGCAGCAGTGGCAATGCTCCTTGAGGAGAAACTGGAGGCGGGCTGGCGGTGCTTCCTCATCAACCCGATGCACCGTACCGCCAGCGTACCGGGGCAGCCCTAATTCAACGTCCGAGTGACCTAGCGTGGACAAGGTGGATAAGGCGTCATTTGATGTGGACGCATTCCTTGGCGAGACCAGCAGAAGTGCGCAGGTCGCCGCCGTGTCCCCAGCGCTGGCTCCACTTCTGGGCAGCCTTTGGTATCTCTTCGATGACCGTAAATTCTGGTTTAGGAGCCCGATATCGTCAGCTCTGGTCCGAGCGGCAGAACGTGGTGTTGAACTCGCCGTGATCGTTGACGAATTCAATCCTCCAGCCTCAATCCGCCAGGTACGAGTGAGGGGGCATGGCCGCGCTGAGCCCCACGATTCAGATCTCATTCGTCGAATCTACGAGCGATATCTCGGTCTCGTCATCCACGATTGGCCACCTCTCTTTCGAGGAACGTTGGGAGTCGCCGATGGATGGACTCTGTGGTCCGTTTCCCCCGAATCGGGCATGGCGGTCACTTCACCCGCGTTCGTTGAACAGGTCTACCGCTGGGCCGTTCCAGAACAGGCGCCGTTCACATGAACGAGTACCTTCAGTTGCGCGGAAGTGCCCACCGTGCCGATGCGTTCGGGGCTACCTGTGAACCTCTGCCGCCAGCCCTCATAAATAGGCTTGCCGCGTGACTACCCGGTCTGCGCTGACCATCCGCAACGGAGTCCCCCTGTTCGCCCTTGTCGGTTCCGTAATGACGGCGTTCGCCATGCCTCTTTCTGATGCCGGAGCCGTGGTTCTCGGAACAGAGCCAGCGCCAACCGCGACCTGTGCCCAGATGATCTACAGCGGGTCCACGCCGGGTGGGGTCTTCCACACCTCGCATGACGTCGTAGTGGGGCCAGTGCGGTTCGGTGACCTGGACCCGAGATTGGTTGGGAAGATCAGGGGATCTCGCCTGTTGGGGATCAAGTCACCAATGACCGTCGGCCCGACGCGGTTCCAGGGACTGCTGGTCTCAGCCATGGGAGCGAAGGGCATGGTCTCGGTCATCTACGGTCAGGCTCCGTCGACCACAACCACCACGGCCGAGCTACGGACAGAACCTGATCGGGTCGTGGTGCAAGCCCCGGTGTCGTGTGGGCTCCCTGCGGGTGGATTTGTTCAATACGGTGGTGGCTTCGCTTTGGCACAAAGGCAGTGTGTAACCCTGACGGTGTCCATCCCCGGCGGACGTGTACTGGCCCGAAAAACCGTTCCTCTCGGGACCGTCCTGTGTGCCCCCAAGCCGTAGGCGGACTGACCCCTTCCGGCGGATTGGGACATTCACCCCCTGACTGATTGTCGCCTCATTGGGTGGATTGAAAGTGATTCGTACCAATATGACAGGGACTCCGGGCGTCATAGGCTGTTTTGATGGACCAAGCAGCTCATACGTGGGTGCTTGAGGCTCTCGGCGCAAAGAAGGTCGTCGATCTGAGATCGCTGACCTTCGGCGTCACCTCAGATCTCCGCTTGATCGAGGTCGATGGTACCCAACTCGTGCTCCGCCGGTATCTCACAAACGATGTCATCGATGAGATTCCCCAGGTGATCGCCTACGAGACCCACGCGCTCCAAGCGGCACGCACCGTTCTCGGGGAACTCGTGCCAGAACCGATCGCCTTCGATGTCACAGGTGCTCAGGCGGGACACCCAAGTCTTCTGATGACCTTCTTGCCGGGGAGACCCATTGTGCACAACCTCGACCCGCGGCGAATGGCATTTCCTCTCGTGCAAATCCACGAGTCAAGTATTCCGAATGGACTACCTCACTATCGACATTGGTTCGACCTCAATAGGGTTGCAGTACCAAGGTGGACTACAGCACCCTCAGCCTGGAAGACGTTGGTAGCTGCCATCCATGGGCATGAGCCCGAGGAACAGCCGGCCTTCTTGCACCGCGACTATCACCCCGGAAACCTCCTCTGGGACCATGGGAAACTCGTTGGCATAGTTGATTGGCCCGTCTCTTGCTGCGGACCCCGAGGAATCGACGTCGCACACACGCGGGGGAATCTCGCCCTCGTGGACGATGCCGACGCAGCCGACGCCTTCCTCCAGGCATATGTAGACCTCGTGCCCGCGTACGATCACCATCCGTGGTGGGACGCAGCGGACCTCCTTTCATTCGATGACGACTTCAGAGGCGTCATGGCCTTCAATGCTTTCGGAGCCCAGTTTGACCTCGACCTGCTGCACTCTCGCGCCGATGACTGGGCTCGGGTACTCGCGCAGAAGCTCTGACCTTCACACATTCGACCCATCCGATCACTTACCCATGGGACCGCAGAGGTAATGGACACTGGTGGACCAACGCGTCATCAACCCGGCCAACGGCGACACCCATACCGGCTTTGGCTCAGCACCGGATTATCGGCGTGATTCGGACGGCCGATTCTGGCACCCTGGTGGAGTGTTCGAGCATTTCACTGATGGTGCTCGCCGGATCCTTGTACTCGCGCATGGAGAGGCCCAGAGCCTGCACGTCAGCTCCATCGGCCCCGAGCACCTCTTCTTGGGCATGTTACGAGAACCGGAAGGTATTGCCGGAAATGCGCTTTCGGACGCCGGCGCGGACTACAGCCGAGCGCGTGCGTTCCTCGAAGGGCACAAACGTGAACAGACCGGACGGGGGTCAGATCGTGAACCGTTCTCCGAGGCGACTATCAGGGTTATGGAGAGGTCTCTGCAGATCTCGTGGGCTCAAGCGGACGCTGCGATTGATACGGAGCATTTGCTTGTCGCACTCCTTGAGCAAGACGATGACGCGACGGAGGCTGTTCTGGCCGGACTGGACATCACCCCGGAAGAGGTTATGCAGCGGGTCGAAGCCCTGTTGGCCGAGCGCAATCTCTGAATCGGTGATTCTCCTGTATCTGCAATAGATTGTCCAAGAGAATGAGTATCTCGTCGCAATGGCTAGCGAACTGCCTCACCTTGTCGGCGTTCGGAGGCACCCTGGACAGTCAGGCCTTGGCGGGCTTTGTAGTCAGAGGCCGCCAGCCATCACGTTCCGCCAGGACGTCTTTGAGCACGACCTCAATGAACTCGACCCTGAAGCCCAACTCCCTGATCGCGTCGTGGCTCTCGGGTTGTCCGCTGTGCAACCGGTCCCCAGGACCTTTCACTTCTGCAAATGACACGGCCTTATGGTCAGGGGCTATCACCATGAGGTCGGGCAACTGAACCCCGTGCCACTCGGCTCGGATCGAATCCAGCTTGTCCCTCGTCTCTTGGGAAAGAAGATTCACGTAGCGCTCATATTTGACGGGGTTGCTCGAATACGCGCACTTCTCGACCATTGAAACTGATCCATCGCGCTGGAAAATGTGGATGGCCGCATACCATTCAAAGAAGTGCTTTTCCGGCTGGTTAACAGCCTGGCGAACATCGTCAAAATCAAAGAGTCCGGGGTATTGAAGGCTCCACTGTTGAGCAAGCGGTTCCGGCCACCATCGCTTGCGCAGGTTCTTGTCGGAGAAGATGGTCGTTGTGCCCTGAGAGCCGTCGTTTGTCTTCATCCCTGAATCATGGTTCAGGCCAACGGGTTGGGCAGCGGAAATGCCCGCCGTCCCGGCGGTGTACTGGGGCACTGCGTCAATTGACGGTGAGCGTCACCCAATTCCAACCCATCCAGTCTTGCCGTGATAGCTGGTTGACGAGATTGGCGTCGCCGTTCATCTGAATTGTGTCCCCAGTTTGCGTGGCCATCACGATGGCAAGCCCCTGCAGGATGTCAACGTTCCGTAGGGCGGCGCGTGCCGCTTCGCGGCTACTTGCCGAATGATATGTCCCAGAATCAACAAGTACGACCGCCGCCATCGGGGCGTTGGAGGTATTCAGGATGATCGCACAATCAGTCTGCAAACCGATCTCCTTCCTTCAGCTCCAGATGGCAAGAATCCTATGTCACGTTGGTCTACTCAGTCGTTGCGCTCGCGTAACTGTCACGCAACCAACCCGGTGAAGTGGGGCAGTTGCAACGCGGTTCTCCCGTAGACATCAGATCAGGGGCTATTCCAGGGTCCGATGATCTTTGATGCCGACAGTCCCTCAAACGTGCGCACGTTGCTCGACCAGTACTTGATCCAAAGTCGCCAGAGCAACTTCCACTGGTCTCCTTGCGGGTCTGCCATCTCGATCGGCAGGCCCAGAGCCTCTGCGTCGATCTCGCCCAGGATTGCTCCGTGGCTCTTGGGGTTCTCGATCAAGGGGTCGTGCAACTTCTGACACAGTGCAGCAACCGCCTCCTCATCCCTATCTGGGTTGCTTTTGAGTGCCTCTCGCATCACGTCGTCGCTCCTGGCCAGCGCGGAGCGCGCCTGTTGAACCATGAGGGCCGTCACGTCCGAAAGAAGCGCCGAATGGAGCGTGTAGGTCTCGGGGTTGGCCTGAATGGCTCCCTCGGCATATTCCACCGCGGCGATGATGTCCTTCGCCGAGACCAGCCCTGCAGCTGGTCCGACCTGCAATTGGGGGTCGATCGGCCCCAGATCGCTGGTGGGACCCATGAGGATCCGATGGGCACCGAGTGCGAGTATCGTGCCGGCGCTTTTCGCCTGGTCTGGGACAATTACCGTGAGTGTTTTGCAGCGAGCCTGCGCGGAGCGAGCTAGTCGGACGGCGGTCTCGCCGTCGCCACCTGGTGTTGCCAACATCAGGTGCATGTCCCGCTCGGGGTCCGCATCGTAAATGAGCTCCTCGAAGACATTGACGGCGTACGGCAAGATCGCGTCAAAGATGACGACGAGGCGACACGCGTAGGTGCCCTCGTACGTGCTGATGAGGGCTTGGCGTTCGTATCGCTGAGCGTTTTCAGCGTGGTAAAGCGGGGACTGGGTTGGGTGTACTACTGCGTCGCCGGCAGCAGCGACCAGTTCGTCGGAAACACCGGGCTCTTGCCCTCTCTCAGGGCCTTGGCCGCCTCCCGAGCCTCTTTCGCCTTCTGGATCTTCTCCGCCCACGACTGCTCCTCGTCCGGAGCATCCAGGACGGTGCTCTCAGGTTCTGTCATGTAGGCCCTGTTCCCTCATTTGTCGGCCGCCCCGACCGGCGCCCGAAGTAAGCGTAACGTCACGGTGCATCATGAGCGGACCCAGGTCAACTGCTGGTCCTGACGACCTCCGTCTCGGTGAGTGAACGTCCAGGTAGAGGTTCAGAATCTCACGGTTCGCTGCGTCATCGATCCGGTGTAGGGGGGCAGGTCATGTCGTTCTCAGCCAGCCGGGCCCGTGAAGCGGACTGATCTCAAACGTCTTCGGCGGAAACTCCTCATCGAATCCCACCTCGTTCATCTCCAAAACTCGATAGACCGAGCCTTGGAACCAACTTTTCGTCCGGAGAATTACTCCCCGTTCACGGTCGATGCACAGGAGAATCTCGTCTGCGTCCCCGATCACGAGGCCATGGAGTCCCCTGCCTCGTCGGGGCTCAAGTCCGCGTCGAATGCTGGCCTTAGCGACCAATGTCTGGCGGCCGAGCCAGGAGTCCACTGTGACCTCGCCAATCTCAAGGAGAAGAGGGTAATTGGCCGTGCGAATCAGAAATTTCCCGGGTCCTTCCCCGTGACCCCAATCCTGGCCACCGGCGTTGGTTTGTGAAATGCCGGGGCCGTTGCTCCACCAGGTTGACTCGTGGAAGACCACCTCCACACTGCCTCGGCCCGCCGCAAACTCGGCCCGCCTCCACGATTCGGCGAGCCAGATCTTCCACTCCTCCTCGATCTCGTCTGGCATTGGAGCGTCTGTTTGATTTGTGATGAGGGCGAATCTCTGACCCTCGGCCCGCCTCCGGGTCAGTTGCGCCTGAAAGGCTTCCGAGAGGAGGGCCGGAGTGCGCCATTCTCGACCACTTGCCCGCAAGCTCCGCCAACGTGACTCCGACGTCGAGAGTAGATCCATCACTTCGTCGGCCATTCCAGCCATGGCCCGAAGTTTGGTTCATATGTGCGAGCGAGCCAACTCCTCTTCGGATGCGCTCGATCCCGATTGGCGAAGTGGGGCACTTCTGGACGTAGACCTCCGATCTGGAATGGCGGCCTACTTGAGCAACCGAAGATGAGTCTCGGTCGTTCCCGATGATCGGACGAATAGATGGCGCAAGATTCGCGACCAGATCTGGCTAAGTCGGCTCGGACCTACTTCAGAATCAGGCGGCCTCTGACCCGGAATCGCTTCAGTCATCCCATAGGCGAGCGTGGAAATGAGGCGTGCCGCATCGTTGGCGGGCAACCGGAAGGTGCCGGTGCATACGTCGCCCTGCCATAGCGAGATGACCATGGTGGAGTCTGCGTGAGTTGAAACCCCCATCCTGCGCACTTGGCCCCGCGCATCGTAGAACCACACTCGTTCGCCGTATAGGTGGCCCTCCACCGGCACTTCGCGATTATCGCATCGGTGACCCACTTTGGCTACTGGGATTGCGATAGGCCACTTATGGCCGTGCTACGTCACCCGTGCCCGGCAGCGAACTGAACTCACCTTGCCGAACCGCGGTACCGAGGGGATGGCGGCGCAGGGAGGCCCACGGTTCAGGGGCCGTTCCATACCGCTGGGATCAATGCTCTCCATCCCCCACGGCACCGAGTCCGTCAGACCGGTGGAAGCCCAGTGATCCGACCCGGGTGGTGCCTTGCCTAATACGGCACGCGGGGAGTGAAGAGACCACGCCCCGGACTGAGCGGCACCTGGCCATCTTCCGACCCCCGTGCGCTCCCTCGCCATCCTGACTTAGGCCACCCTAATATTAGGGTAACCTAAGCCAGGTATGGGCAGGCCAGCGGCAACAAGCACTCTCCTCCAACTCTCCAGCTTCGTCCGCCAGCCACGTTCGCAGGTCCTCACCTCGCCGAAAGCGGTTGTCTTCGTGTTCGGAGCCGCTGGTGTGGAGTGATGCTGTTCCCAACCTCCTTATCGGACTACGGGAGGGCTTGGAGGCCGGGTTGATCGTGTCGATTCTGGTCGCCGCGGTGGTGCGGGGCCGCCGTCGAGACCGGCTCGTCCAGCTGTGGACCGGGGTCGCGTGTGCTGGAGCGTTGAGCCTGGCGTTCGGGGCGGTTCTCACCTTTGCGGCCGCGGACCTTTCGACTGCGGGACAAGAGGCCATCGGCGGCGTCCTGAGCCTGGTTGCTGTCGGGTTCGTCACGTGGATGGTCTTTTGGATGCGACGAACCGCTCGCACCCTGTCGGTAGAGCTGCGCGCCCGGACCGAAGTGGCACTGGTCGTCGGCGGATCGGTCCTCTTCGTGACGGCGTTCTTGTCAGTCGCCCGAGAGGGGTTGGAGACGGCGCTCTTTCTGTGGAGCACGACCCGCAGACGCGAGCGAGTCAACTGGACCACTCATAGGAGCGCTGATCGGCCTACTCGGCGCTACCGTTCTGTGTTGGGCGCTCTACCGCCAGGCGATGCGTATCAACCTCTCGCGATTCTTCACCTGGACCGGCGCTGCGCTGATCGTCGTTGCGGCTGGCGTCGTCGGCTACGGGTTGCGCGAGTTGCAGGGAGCGAACATCCTGCCAGGGCTCACCACGAATGCCTTCGATCTGACGGCTCACGTCGACCCCTCTGCCTGGTATGCCCGGATCGTCGAAGGCGTCTTCAACCTCACCGGGACCATGACCGTGCTGCAGGTAGTCGGCTACCTCGCTTATCTGCTGCCCGTGATGATTGCATTCGTGGTCTTGACCCGGCGAAGTCACTCAAGGCAACGAAGCCGGCGCGAGCCGACCGACTGACCACATCGCCGGCCGCGGACATCGGCTCCGTGGCTGCAGCAAGACCGGATCCCGACAGTGCTTCGCCCGAGCAGGTCAACACTCCGGCGGGAAGGGGCCTCGGACGTAGCCGTCTCCTGGTCAGCGGGGGAGTCGCCGCCGTTTTGGTAGCAGCAACGACAGGGTTCATCATTGCGGTCGGACCCAAGTCCAGTGCGGGAACCGCAGCGATCACCGTGACCAACTCGGGCTGCGCGCCCAACTGGACAGCGGGCCCCGCCGGGCAGCGGACCTTCGACATCGACAACACCTCGTCGCAGGTCGTCGAGGTCTACCTCATGGATGCCAACCGGACGACCGCTCACGGCGAGATTGAGGGGCTGGCTCCTGGAACGTCGCGGACCCTCGCCGCCGGTCTGGCGGCTGGCTCATTCGTGTGGCGATGCGTCACTCCCGATGGGCACCAAACCTTCTCCACCCTGAGCCAGGCTTCGGGCAGGGCCACCGGGCTTTCTGCGGGCTACACGCCCGTGACCGCCACCGAGCTGGATTCCGCCACGCAGCAGTACCGGGCGAAGGTTGCCACCATGCTCGCCACTCTGGTATCCGACACCGATGCTCTCACCGCCGCAGTCCGCAACAGCGGAGTTTCTCCGCAGACGAGGGCCTTGTGGCTGCAGGCGCATCTCGATTACATACGCCTGGGTGCCGCTTACGGCACCTTCGGAGACTTCGACGCCAAGATCAATGGGCGGCCGAACGGCCTGTCCGGCGGGGTCAACGATCCGGGTTTCACCGGGTTCTTGCGTCTCGAACGAGAGCTGTGGCAACAGCCTCCCGGCGCTGATCCAGCGGCGACTGCGGAGCAACTGGACTCCGACGTCCACGGGCTTATCGCAGCCTTCCCCCAACAACACACGGACCCCCGTGACCTTGCGCTGCGCTCGCACGAGATCCTGGAAAACGGACTGCAGTTCGAGTTGACGGGAATCGACGACGTAGGCAGCCACACCAATCTGGCCACTCTTCGAGCCGATGTGGACGCCACGCTCGTCGTCCTGAGCACCCTTCAAGAGCCGCTGTCGTCTCGCAATCCGCAACTGCTCGCACGGGTGAAGAGCGAACTCGAGACGCTCGCGGTGACCCTCGACAGATTCCAACGCCCCGACGGATCGTGGACAGCCCTGAGCGATCTCACACTGACCCAGCGCGAAACCGTCGACGGGGCGGTGAGCCAGATGGTCGAAGACCTGGCTCCGATCCCCGACATCCTCGAGCTCCCACCCAGCGCCAAGTGACCGCCCGCAGAAAGGGACGCCCCGTCATGGCCGAGATCTCACGCCGACAGCTACTCCAAGGAGCCGCCCTGGGAGGTGCGGCGATGGGAGTTGGCACGCTCCTCCCCGGAGCCAGCGGACTGATACGAGGAACACCTGCCGCCGCCAGCACGGTGACGCCGTCGTTCTACGGCGAGCACCAAGCCGGCATCCTCGAGACCCCTCCCAGCGACTCGATCATGGCCGTATTCGACGTCATCACCCCCGACCGCGACGGCCTGAACACGCTCTTTCAGACCCTCACCGACCAGGCCCGCCTGCTCACTGGACCCAACGCACCCCCCGACCTCGGTCCTAAAGCACCGCCCGCCGACAACGGCATCCTCGGCCCCGCGCCCGAACAGGCCGGTTCGCTGACCGTCACAGTCGGCGTCGGTGCCTCGCTCTTCGATGGCCGCTACGAGCTCGCGGCAAAGCGACCCGCCCATCTGACGACCATGCGCTCCTTTCCCAACGACAACCTCAACCCCGCCGAATGCCACGGTGACCTGATCGTCCAACTCCGTGCCGACAGTCACGACATCGTCCTCCACGCTCTGCGCCAGATCGCCCGCCACACCCGCGGCACCATGCAACTGCGATGGCGTATCGACGGGTTCGCCAACGGCCCACGCCCAACCGGCACTCAGCGCAACCTGCTCGGCTTCAAGGACGGCATCGCTAATCCCGACGTCACCGACGCGACTGAGATGGGCCGCCTCGTCTGGGTCAACGGCGCCAACCCTGAACCCGCGTGGACTGCTGGGGGCACCTATCAGGTGGTCCGCATCATCCGGATGCTGGTCGAGTTCTGGGACCGTGTGTCGCTAAATGAACAAGAGACCATGATCGGGCGGCGCAAGGACAGCGGGGCACCCCTCGACGGCAACAAGGAGACGGACATCCCCAACTATGCCGCAGATCCAAGAGGCAACAGCATCAGCCTGGCCGCGCACATACGTCTCTCGAATCCGCGCACCCCGGCAACTGATCTCAGCCGGATTCTTCGCCGTGGCGTCAGCTACGACCGCGGGATCGACAGCAACGGGAACCTGGACATGGGACTCATCTTCAACTGCTTCCAACAGGACATTCGACGGCAATTCGAAGCAACTCAAATCCGCCTGATCGGCGAACCACTCGTCGACTACATCAGCCCGACTGGCGGTGGATACTTCTTCGTGCTCCCCGGGGTTACTGGCCCGAACGACCATTACGCACGAACGCTCCTCGGCTGACATCCTCACCAAGAGGAGCGCTTCACGATCAAGGGGTGAGAACCACTTCACCATTTTTTGTGATGAAACTGGCAGCATCGAAATCGTCGCCCGGTCTGTGTCAGTGAAGCGACTTGCCTGAGGGCACTGCACCCATGTAAGTGCCGGGTTGGGGCAGGGTCAGTATCTGTCCCTCGCACCGACAGCGAACGTGCGGTTGGGCCATCGCGGAAGGTGACCTCACGCATCGGCAGCGCCGAGGTCGGCGATTAGTTAAGAATTGTCAAGCGTCGTGCCCACAGCGTGCCCACACGAACGCGAAACAGGGCGAACTACCGCGAACTACAGAGGACCATTGCGAGGCTGAAATTGCCGGATCTAGCTGGCCTTTTTGCCTGATCTGGCCGGTCCGGCTGTCGAGCATGTTTTCCCTGCATTCCGACCTGAAAAGCGTGAGGTCACCGGATCGACGCCGGTCCCGACCACCGGAGAACACTCTGAGTAGGGTGGACTGACACTCGTTCCGCGCAGCACGAGATGGCCACGCTGATCAAGGGGCGGCCGGGCAGGCGAGTAGCCCATCAGGTCGTGACCACCTTTCGTTCCGGTTGGTTCGACTGATGGCTCGCCGAGATTGGTTTACGAGCACAGTTGCCCAGGACAATTCTGCCGGAGGTGTACCGGCATCAACCCTCGGGCGCCGACTCGAGCTCCGCAAGGAGCTCCCTCGCTTCAACGAGCGACGACGTGAGAATCTTCTTCGCTACGTCGAGGAGTTCGAAGATCATCGGGTTACCGACCGAGTACACGACGGTGGCACCCTCTTTGCGTGACTGCACGAGATTCGCTCGGCGCATGATTCCTAGTTGCTGGGACAGATTGGACGATTCGATGCCGACCTCAGGGATGAGTTCGCTGACGGTCCGATCGCCGTCCCGGAGTACCTCCAGGACTCGGATCCGAGCTGGGTGAGCGAGAGTTCTAAAGAACTCCGCCTTCACCTGATAGATCGGCGTGGGAGCCACGAAACGGTTGTCTCCTACCTAGGTACTTCTTGACAGATTAATCGATTCATAAGTATGTCAGCTACTTGATTTGACAAATAATCTATTGAACGATTGACATATATGTCAATTATGCGGCTCCGGACACTTGGGCGATGGATGCGGGTACGTCCGGTCGACGTGGGAGATCCGGACAGGGGAAGCCCAGCGGTGGAGGCGGCGGCGAAACGGCTCCGCGGCTCTCTGCAACTCCGACACGTGGACGCTGGGTCGTGCAACGGGTGCGAGATGGAGATCGCGTCGATCTTCTCCCCCATCTACGATGCCGAGCGCTTCGGTATCCGGCTAGAGGCCTCGCCCCGTCACGCCGATGGGCTCCTCGTCACCGGTCCTGTCACCCGCAACATGGCGGACCCACTCCGCAAGACGCTCGAGGCCGTGCCACGGCCACGGGTCGTGGTCGCAGTAGGCGACTGCGCCCGCGATTGCGGGGTCTTTCGCGGCGCCTACGGCGTGGCGGGTGCGGTGGGCGACGTAGTTCACGTCGACCTCGAAGTGCCCGGCTGCCCCCCGGACCCGGCCGCCATCGTGCGAGCCCTCCGGGGACTGGCCGGAACGTGACGGGGGCACTGCTCGTCGGCACCGCGTTGATCGGCCTGGCGGCTGCACTCTCAGGTGCTGCCGCTCCCGTTCGATTTCGAATCGGCCTGTCCATGGCGCTCACGATCGCCGCCTGTGGGTTCGGGCTCATCGCCGGGGTCGACGTCCTCCGCTCGGGGCACCCCGCCGAAGTGCACACGAGTGCCCTGATGCCGCTTTCGGGTTTCTCTCTAACCCTCGATCGCTTCGGTGCCCTCTTCGTCGTCATCACCGCCGTCGTCGGTATCTGCGCCATGGTCTTTCGAGTCGGGTACACCGGCCACGGCCTCTCGAGCCGGACGGCTTCGTGCATCCTCCCGTTGTACGTGACGACGCTGTTGCTCGTCCCGGCAGCGTCCAACGTAACCACGTTCTTGTTCCTCTGGGAGCTCATGGCCGTCACGTCGCTCTTCCTCGTCCTGACCGACCATGCGCGTCGCAGCGAGGTGCAAGGCGCCGCCCAGTGGTACGCGGTGATGACGCAGTTCGGTGCAGCTGCTTTGATCCTCGGATTGGTCCTGCTTGCGACGCGCTCTGGGAGCCAGTCCTTTGCCGTTATCGCCGTCAAGTCGTCGCACCTGCCGGTCTGGGTGCGGAGCACCGCTTTCGTGCTGGCCCTGGTCGGCTTCGGGTCAAAGGCCGGCGCGGTGCCTTTGCACGTCTGGTTGCCGCGCGCCCATCCAGAGGCACCGGGGCCGGTGTCCGCCTTGATGTCGGCGGCCATGGTCAACCTCGGCGTGTACGGCATCGTCCGCGTCGGCATGGGCCTGCTCGGCGGGGGGCCGACGTGGTGGTGGCTTCTCGTGATGGCACTTGGGGCGCTCTCGGCCATGTTCGGTTCTCTCCACTCGGCGACCAGCAGGGATCTCAAACGCCTGCTCGCCTATTCGACGACCGACAACGTGGGCCTGATGCTGCTTGGTGTCGGTGCCTCGGGGCTGTTCGCCTCCACGGGGCATCGGGCGCTCGCCTTGGTGGCGCTGGCGGCCGCGTTGCTCCACGTGGTCTTCCATGCCCTGTTCAAGGGCTCGCTCTTTCTCTCTGCGAGTTCCGTCCAACAAGCCACCGGGGGTACGAACCTCGACGGGCTCGGCGGTCTCCTGCAAAGGATGCCGGTGAGTGGCACCGTTTTTCTGGTGGGTGGACTGGCCATCGCCGCCCTCCCCCCCCTCTGCGGTTTCGTGAGCGAATGGCTCCTCCTCCAGAGCATGCTCCATGGCCTTCCCTCCAGCGACGTGACCATCGCCGTGGCGATGCCGATCGGCGTCGCCGTGCTCGCACTCACCGGTGGTCTGACCGCGTTCACCTTCGCCAAGGCGATCGGTATCGGCCTCCTCGGACTTCCCCGCACGGAGCGGGCCGAACGGGCCGCGGAGGTCCGTCCGTCCATGTGGACCGGGGCCGGCACGCTAGCCGCGCTCTGCCTGGTCTTCGGGGTGGCTCCCTTCTTGGTCATCCCCGCTGTAGTCGACGCGGCCGGCAACGTCACGCGCCTCCACCTCACGGGACCTTTGAACCACGGGTGGCAGATAGGTCTTCCGGGCGTCCGCGGCATGCTCGCACCGGCGCTGCTGGCGCTCGGACTCGTGGTCTGCGGAGGACTGGTCGCCCTCGCTCGCCGTCTGGTCGAGCGCAGCCCGGTCCGTCTCACCGAGGCATGGGGCTGTGGTCGAGAGCTCCAGACGGCCCGCATGGAGTACACCGCCACCTCCTTCGGGGAACCTCTCACACGGGTGTTCGAAGACGTGCTGAACCCCTCGCACGACATCGATGTGAGCCACATCGCCGAGTCGCGCTACTACACCGAAGCCGCGGTGATCCATACCTCGCTCGACGACGCGTTCGAGCGGCGCATCTATCGCCCTGCGGACCGAGGACTCCAACGATGGGGCGCCATCGCCCGTCGTCTACCCAATGGAAGCGTGCACCGCTATCTGGCCTTCGGCCTCGTGGCGCTGATCGTCGTCCTGGTGGTGCTGGCGTGAGCAGCGGTTGGTCACCCATCTCTACGGCCGCCATCTCGTTGCTGCAGGTGATTCTCGTCGTGCTCGGTGGTCCGCTCCTGCTCGGGCTCATGCGCAAGGTGCGCTGCCGAATGGAGGGCCGGGTCGGGCCACCGATCCGCCAACCCTTGCTCGACCTGCGCAAGCTGGCGCGCCGTGAACGGACGCGACCCGAACACGCCAGCTGGGTCTTCCCCCTGGCCCCCGTAGTCCTCGTCGCCAGCACCCTGGTGATCGTCATCATCACGCCGCTGTTGGCCACCGATCCCGGGTTCGGCTGGTCCGCTGACTTGTTCGCGGTGGTCTTCCTCCTCCTTCTCGGCTCGGTCTTTCTGGCGCTCGGCGGCCTCGACACCGGCACGGCGTTCGGGGGCATGGGTGCAAGCCGTGCCATGACGATCGGGGCCCTGGCCGAGCCGGCCCTGCTCGTGGCGATCCTCGCCCTCTCGGTCCCCGCTCGCTCCTCCAACCTGCCGGCCATCATCACGAGGTCGCTCGCGCATCCCGCCTGGCTGGCCACGCCACAGCGGGTTTTGGCCCTGGTTGCCTTCCTGATCGTGATCATCGCCGAAGGCGGACGGCTGCCCGTCGACAACCCGAGCACGCACCTGGAGCTCACGATGATCCACGAGGCCATGATCCTCGAGTACGCCGGGCCGGACCTCGCGCTCGTGAAGCTGGGCGAGTCCATGAGGTTGGTCGTGCTGTTCACACTCCTGGCCAACCTGTTCCTCCCGTGGGGCATCGCCACCGCACCTGGCCCCTCGCACCTCGCGGTGGCTCTGGTGGCCACCGCGGGAAAGGTCGTCGTTCTCGGTGTCGCCCTGGCCGCTTTCGAAGTGACGGTGGCCAAGCTGCGGCTCTTCCGGGTGCCCGAACTCATGGCGGGGGCCTTCGTCCTCGCGATATTGGCCGTCCTCTCCGCCCTGGTGGCGCCGTGACCGGGTCGTCGTACTCCTCGGCCCTGACCCTGGCGGCCGGCGCGGTGCTTGTCTGCGCGGTGGCGACCCTGTGGCTGGCCTCGATCCGCTCGGTCATCAGTGTGGTAGCGGTCCAGGGCATGGCCTTGGGACTGGTCGCCGTGGTCCTGGGCGTCCACCTCCATGACGTCGGCCTGCTCGCCGCCGCTGCGGTCGTTGTGGTCGTCAAGGGCGTGGTGATCCCGGTGCTGCTCGGGCGGGCGAGCGGCGCGAACTCCGGTGCCCGTGAGAGCAGGCCCCTCATCAACGTCCCGGCCTCGTTGGTGGCCTCCGCCTCACTCATCGTGCTGGCCTTCGTGACGGGGCGCGGCGTCGCGCGCTTCGTCGGCACCACGGCCGGTGCGCTGGTGCCGATCGGCCTCGCGACGCTGCTGATCGGCTTCTTCGTCCTCGTGGCCCGTCGGCGACCCACGTTTCAGATCGTGGGCCTGCTGATGGTCGACAACGGGATCGCGCTGACCGCCTTCTTGTGCACCGCTGGGTTCCCCTTCCTGATTGAGATGGGGGTCTCCTTCGACGTGCTCCTGGGCGTTGTCGTGTTGATGGTGTTGTCGCAACGACTTCGAATCGAGTTCGGGGACGTCGACCTCGACGAGCTCCAGGAGCTGCACGACTGATGGTGCTCGTGACCATATTGATCCTCCCGTTGCTCGGGGGCGCGGCCATCGCCGCCGTACCGGGGTGGCGCTCGACTGCATGGGTCGCGGTGGCGACCAACGGAGCCGCACTCGTCTTGGGGATGCTCACCGCCGTCCGGGTCGTGCGAGACGGGCCTCTCTTCGGCGCGTGGGGAGCGCTCCGCGCCGACGCCCTGAGCGTCTTCATGATCATCGTCATCGGCGCCATTTCGCTGATGGCCTCATGGGTCGGGATCCGGACGATGGCGCGTGAACAGGCCGAGGAACATGGGAACCCTGCGCGGTCGTCGCGCTACGGCATGCTGGTCCAGGCGTTCGTGGCCTTCATGCTCCTCGCCGTGCTGGCGGCGAACGTGGGCGTGCTCTGGGTGGCCGTCGAGGCCACAACGATCGTCACCGTGTTCCTGGTCGGGCACCGGCGAACCAGGGGCTCGCTCGAGGCCGCGTGGAAATACATCGTGATCTGCTCGGTCGGGATCGCGCTGGCCTTCTTGGGCACCGTCTTCGTCTACTTGGCGGCACTGCACGCCGGAGGGCACTCAGCCGAGGCGCTCGACTGGACGTCGCTGATGGCGCACGCGCACCGCTTCAACCCTTCGTTGATGCGTCTCGCCTTCGGCCTCCTCGTCCTCGGCTACGGCACCAAGGTCGGGCTGGCACCGATGCACAGCTGGCTCCCCGATGCCCACAGCCAGGCACCTGCCCCGGTGTCGGCCCTGATGTCGGGGGTCCTCCTCACCGTGGCCTTCTACGCCATCTTGCGCTTCAAGGCCGTGACCGATGTGACCCTGGGGCCCGGGTTCGCCCGCACCCTGCTCGTGGTCGTCGCCCTCCTCTCGCTGGCCCTGGCGGCCTCGCTGTTGATCACGCAACGTGACTACAAGCGCATGCTCGCCTACCACAGCATCGAACACATGGGGCTCATCGCCCTCGGCGCCGCGGCGGGCATCAGGCTCGCCATCGCCGCAGTCCTCCTCCATATCCTCGGTCACGGGTTGGCCAAGAGCGTACTCTTCTTGACCTCGGGGGAGATCATGGCCGCCGAGGGCACGAGTCAGATCGACGGAGTCCGGGCGCTGCTGGCTCGGCGCCCGGCCCTGGGCGGGGTGTTCGGGGTAGGGCTCGTGGCGTTGTTGGGCCTTCCGCCTTTCAGCCTCTTCACCAGCGAGCTCGTGATGGTCAGGGCCGAATTTCAAGTGGGATTGGGTTGGGCTGCCGTCCTGGCCATGGTCGCAATGGTGGTCATCTTCATCGCCGTGGTGGGCCACGCGCGCCATATGCTTCTTGGCCCGCCGAAGTCGCCCGGCGTTGCCGTCCCGCCTCCTCGCTGGGTCGCCGCACCACTTGTCGGGGGCTTGGCCGTCTGCGGCTTCATCGGGGTGTTCGCCTGGCCGTTGTCTGGCCTGCTCGAGGCGGCGGCGCGGGTGGTGGCATCGTGACCGGTCCCGCAATGCCTGCGGTGGCGCTCGAGTCGGTCGGCAGGCACCGTCGTGCCGGCGTGGTGCGGGCAGCCGAGCTGTTGGATGCGGCCGCGGCCCTCATGACGCTAGGGATGCGGCTCGCCCTCGTGTCCGGTCACGACGACGGGGACGAGTTGCGGGTCGTCTACCTCTTCACCTCCGGCCCGCCCGACACTCGGGTGGAGCTGCACGTCATCCTTGATCCGGCCCAGCCGACGGTGCCGACCTTGTCCGGCCTTTCGTTCCCCGCCGGTCGCTTCGAACGCGAGCTTCAGGATCTCTTCGGCATCGTGCCCGTAGGTCACCCTCAGCCCCGGCGGCTCGTCCTCCACCAGCACTGGCCTGAAGACTGGTACCCCATGCGTCGCGGGTCAGGCGACACGCCACCGATGGTGAGTGACGCCGGGGCGTACCCCTTCGTCCCGGTCGAGGGAACGGGCGTCTACGAGATCCCGGTCGGGCCGGTGCACGCCGGCCTGATCGAACCGGGTCACTTCCGCTTCTGGGTGGTTGGGGAGACGATCCTGCGCATGAAGGCGCGCCTGTGGTTCGTGCACAAGGGGATCGAGCGCCTCTTCGAAGGGAGGGACCCCGACGCAGGCGTCCAGCTGGCGGAGCGGATCTCGGGAGACACCGCCGTCGGGCACAGCTTGGCGTACTGCCAGGCGGTCGAAGACGCCTGGCGCGTGGAGGTGCCAGCTGAAGCGATGGTGCTCCGGGGGCTCCTCCTCGAACTCGAACGTCTTTACAATCACGTTGCTGATGTCGGTGCCCTGTGCAACGACGTCGGCTTCGGTGTCGCCCAGGCCTGGGCGCTCTCGTTGCGCGAAGACTTGCTGCAACTGAACGCTCGGGTCACCAGGCACAGGCTGCTGCGCGGCGGCGTCGTCCTTGGCGGAGCTCGCGTCGACTGCCTACCGACGAACACTGAGCTGGGCGAGATCGGCGAGCGGTTCGAGGAGCTGGTCGATCTCATCACTTCGAAGGAATCGGTCTTGGAGCGCTTCACCGGCACTGCCGTGCTCGAGGAAGCACACGCCAGGGATCTCGGCGTGGTCGGGGTCGCCGGCCGGGCCTCGGGCCTCGCCTTCGATGCCCGCCAGGCGCACCCATGGGTGGCCTTGCCAGCCGCGTTCTCACCCGCCCAATCCGTGGACGGGGACGTCAAGGCGCGCTTCGAGGTCCGGGTCGATGAGGTCCGGACGTCTCTGATACTCCTGCGGCATTTTGCCGCACGAGCCGATGTGCTCGAGTCGTTCGCGGTGCCGTCGGTGCCTGCCCCTTCCACCAGCGGCGTCGGGATCATCGAGGCCTGGCGCGGCGCAGTCGTACACCGAGTTGAGCTCGGTGAGGACTGTCGACTGACCCGGGTGAAGGTCGTCGATCCCTCATTCCACAATTGGCCGGCGCTGCCCGTCTCCCTGGCAAACACGATCGTCCCTGACTTCCCCCTGGCCAACAAGAGCTTCAATCTCTCCTACGCCGGGAACGACCTCTGACCCGAAGCAGTGCCTTCCAGGGCAGACCCTCTAAGAAATCCAGGCCGATTCGTTTCAGTTCAGTCGGGTCATTCCGGCAAGTTCTGATATGAAGATCACGGAAGTGGTTCCGTGCGGCGATTCTCTGGGAAGGGCGCACAGGGGTGGTCACGATTGGCCCTATCGGAACAACTAGCCAGCGACTGCGCCACTCGTGCAGAAGTGCCCACCGAGCCGGCGAAATGGGGGTCGCCTCAACGGCCGATGGGCTCGACTGGCTGAACTAGGCGACGTGCGAGCCAACCCATGAAGCAAACAACTCCGAACATCTCGACCAGAGAGGTCAACTCTAGCCCTGAGTCGGGATTGTTGGCCCCAATAGCCGCGCCGATCAGCATGGCGATGCTCCAACGGAAGATAGGTGTAAAAGCGCTAGAAACTGGCTTCTCCCGGCCAGATCGTTCGACTTCGTTTCCTTGATCCTGGCCCTTATGCCCGCGATTGCAACTAAGCAACTGATTATGCGGCGACGCCCCCGAACGCTAAGAAGACATTTGAACGATTAGTGAGTCGTAAGAATGGAGGTCATTTCGACTACGCCGAGACCGATTGCAATCGTTCCGAATGCGAGACAAATCTCGACCCCCATTCGACGATTTGCACTCCTATGAATCCCGACCACTATTCAGATTCTAAAGACAATCGATCAACGGTCTGGCGCTCCGGGCGCTGCCCCCGATGTGCCGAAGTGTCCCACCGTCGCGGCTTTAGGGGAGCCGTGTTATCTCGAGGACTTGCGGCGGGTCCCTCGTGTCCGGCGACGGGTAGCTGATGGCTTTCGACCGCTTGACGTGTCTGGCGTTGAACGATCGTGTGTTGGAACTCTCGTCCCGTCTGCTCGGGTGTATCCCTTGACCCTCACAAGTTTGTGACCTTTCGCAGTCTCAGCCATGGTGACTCCTCTTGCTCAGCGACGGGAGCCTTGGGCATGTGCCTGCTCGTACCGTCGGCGGTCAACCACCGTCCAGCCCTTCGTGGGCCGAACTCAAGCCAAATTTATCCGGCGCGAGTACGGCTGATGGTGATCCTCCTAATGGCTAGGCGTGACCACCCGCAAATCCCCGACTGGAGTTTGTCTCCCTCGTCGTGCCAGTAGCCGGCGATCTTGCACATTTAGCGGCAGGTTAAAGCTGGCCGACGAAGGGAAGGTGGGCAGCCATCACCAACCGGAAACTTGTCGTCATGGCCGAGGTCGCAACTTGAAAGACACCTTGACCTTGGCTCGGTAGGTCTTGACCAGGCCGTCCTCGATCTGGAGATCGAGTTCGACCACCTCGGCAATGCGAAGGTCACGAAGCGACCCAGACGCCTGCTTCACGGCTGCGCTTGCAGCCTTCTCCCAGGATTCCTCACTTGTGCCGACGAGTTCAATGACCTTGTAAACGCTTTCAGCCATGCTTGGTCTCCCCTCCCGTGTGGATTGCCGGAGATTAGGTCTCGCCGAACGTCTCCCGCACCATTACCTTGTGGCAGCGCGGATGGTGATTAGAGATTTAGGTCCCTTGATCCTGCGATCCTCAATATGGGAGGTTGTCCGACCTACCCACCCTCCGACCAGCGCCTGGGGATGCCTCGCCGCGTGGGAAACGCTCAATGAGGGGGAACCCGCGTGGTCACTCACCGCCGTCTTCTTCCCGGTGGCAAAGGGCAATTCGGCCCTATGCGATTTGTCGGTGTAGGGCTAGGCCAGCAATAGGGGGAAGAAGTCAGCCACCGAGAGGAGGTGGGTGATGATTGAACAGTTGAGCATTGCTGGGTTGGTCCCACCCGATGACGACGACGCCGATATCAGAGACGAGTTCGTCTGCGCCGGGCGGGAGGCCACATTCGGATTCGATACGATCGGCGGGATCTTCGGTCGGCCCCTCAATCTGGCGATGGCGGAATCCTGTCCGAATTGTGCTGGCACGAATCTAGTGGTGGCCATCGATCGTCGGCAGCAGCGCAATTACTTCTGCCGTGACTGCACCATGTGCTGGCATCCCGAGTCCGGCCAGTTGCACAAGGTTGATCCCGAGACATGCCCGGGATGCGACCTGGCCACGACCGCCTGCTTCGAGCGCTTTGAATTCGAGCGCTTTGAACGGCTGGCGATCGTGACGGTGTAGGCGCCCTACGCCTCAAATAATTTTGCTATGAGCGGAAAGGGCGGGGCGCCAGCACCCCTTGCTCACCGGGTGGCCCGCAGCCGCTGATAAGTGCGGGGGGCCACCGTCCGCAGGATGGGTGCAACGAGGGGCAGTGAGGCCACGTTGATCTCTAGCCGTGGGTCAAACATCCGGCGGAGCACGAGCGACGAGACCTGCTCCTCGGTGCGCCGGACCGCCCGCGGCGGCATGGACAGTCCACCGTCGTGCACCGCCATCAGCCCCATCTCAGTCGGCACCCAACCTGGGTACACCGTGTGGAGGAACACACCGTCCTGCCTCGCGTCGTAGGACAGACTCTCCGTCGCCGCGGACAGGGCCGCCTTGCTCGCGGAGTAGTCGGCTGCTCCGGGACCGGGGGCACGCCCGTCGTCCGAACTCATGTTGGCGATTGCACCGAACCCGCGCTTCCGCATCCCTGGTACGACGGTCACCATGCCGACGACGGGAGCGATGAAATTCACCTCCATGATGGACCGAAGCGACGCTGCGGTTGTCGGTTCGGTGCGCATGATCCCGCCGACGCCGGCGATGTTGGCCAGGATGTCGATCCGGCTGTGTTCCTCCTCCACCTGTTCCAACAGGCCGACGAAGGAGGCGGCGTCGGAGAGATCACAGACCCGGTAGGACGACCCCGGAGAGTGCCTCCGCATCTCATCGACGAGGACCCGTAGCCGCTCCTCACGCCGCGCCACGCCGACCACCACCGCCCCGACTGAGGCGAGGTCCAGAGCGAGACGACGACCGAGGCCCGCGGAAGCCCCGGTCACGACGGCGACCTTCCCCCGGTACTCCCACAGCGGCCTTCGACTCCTCAGTCGCACCGCCACCACCGTACCGAACAGGCCTCGCCTGTGATCAGCCCCCGCACGGTCCTCGCGAGAAGCTCCTTACCGCCTCGAAAGTGCCCCGATACGGGTCGGCCTGCGAGCGATCATCGGACTGCCCCACTCGTGCGGAGGGCGGGATGTACGGGCCCACAGGGACCGCATCCCTGCGATCGGACACCTACTTACATTCTGAGTTCGGAGCCTGCCGGCCGGCTTCTTTCGATTGTCGCCACCCGGATGCTCGGATCCGACTGGCAATACTTCACATCAATCAAGTTTCGTGCCCTTGGCGTGCCCCAGTGAATGCGAAACAGCGCGCAACGGCGTGGTGTGGCGATTGCGAAAATGCGCTCAGATTACCGTCGGTGAACTGGGTTTTCTTGCGTTTGCCATCGTCAGCCAACCGTTCCGACATGAGAGCAGATCCGATCTGAAAAGCGTGAGGTCACCGGATCGACGCCGGTCCCGACCACTGGAAAGTGCGGTCAGAGGACCGCCACATCGCCCAGCGCTCCGGGTGCCCGCAATTCCGTGCCCACAGCGTGCCTGCACGGCATCGGACATCGAGGGCCTTACCGCCCATTGACCACCAGCCCGACAAATTCTGATCACTTCTTGCTCAACAGAGGGTGCACTCAGGCCGACACAGGAAACAACCGTTGTCATCCGCACATGGCTTGACATCTGGTCCTGTGTGGCTTTGAGGTGACGCCTGGGCAGCTCGACGATCGCCGGCGGGTCTCATGTGGCTGCAACTCAACGAGGGGGGCGCAATGACGGGCAGACGGAAGCGCCGACTCAGCAGGTGGCCGGCACGGGTTGGAGGTCTCGGCATACTTCTGGCAGCACTTGCGTGGACCTCTCCGGCATCCGCCCTACAGTCACCCGTCTCGATCTCGGTCGCCTCTTCGGCCAACCCGTCTCCTTTTGGGCAGGACGTCACGTACACGACCACATTGACGACCTCGGACTCTGGCAGCATCGACCCGGGGGACACGATCGAGTTCCAAGACAACGGAAACGACATCGTCAACTGCAATTCCCAAACGCTCACGGGGACACTGGGAACCTACCTGGCCACCTGCGACGAGCCCAGCAACTCCCTGTCGGTCGGGACTCACAACATCACGGCGATCTTCCACGGTGACTCGAACTACTTTCCGGCCACGGGATTCCTGCCCACCCAGACGGTCGATCAGGCTGCCACGACGACCACCATCACCTCCCCCTCCCCCGGCTCGTCAGTCACCTACGGCAACGAGTCGCAACTGTCCTTCGACGTGACGGTCGCGGGCCTACCGGGCGCCAGCCAATCTCCCTCGGGTGACGTCAACGTCTTTGACGGCCCCCCGGGTCCGGGCACCTACCTCTGCTCGACCTTCGTCAACGGAGGTGGTGGGAACCCGTCGAGTGGGAACTGCTCCACCAACGACACCCAGTTGGGCGCCGGCCCCTATGTGATCAGCGCCGTGTACGGGGGCGACAACAATTATCTCGGCTCCTCCTCTGCACCCCAGGACCTGACGGTTGACCAGGTGATGACCCAGATGAATGTCTTCGCCGTTCCGGGCTACGCCGTCTACGGAGCGGAGAACGGCAACTTCCTCATCGTGGGTGTCGGTGGCAACAACAACAGTGGGAACCCGACCGGTTCGGTCTCAATCACCGCAAACGGGGTGAACCTGGTCGCCCCCGGGTCATGCCCGACCAACAACGGAGGCGGGAATCCCTGCTACCTCGACTCGGCCACGGCCCTTCCGGCCTCCGCGACGCCGTACACCGTGACGTTGAGCTACCCCGGTGATGCCAACTTCGTCCCGGCCTCGACCACCGTCCCTCTCTTGGTTTTCCCGACGACGAGTTCGACCGCACTGACCATCTCGTCCTCCTCCACCTCGTACGGCAACGAGGGCTCGGTGCTCATCTCGGCCACGGTGACCTCTGGGACGACCGGTGCTCCCACCGGGTCCGTCACGGTGCAGAACGGTGGCACGAACATCTGCACGATCGCGCTCCTGCCGGCAGGCCCGAACACCGCTGCGGGGAGCTGTCCGTCGCTGGCTGGCACCCAACTGGCTCCCGGCAGTTACGCCCTGACCGCCAACTACCCGGGTGACGGCAACTTTCAGAGCTCCGTGTCGTCGGCCGGGCCCCTCACAGTGGCCGACGGAACCACGCAGGGCTATTGGCTCGCCGGCTCCGATGGGGGGATCTTCCCCTTCGGCTCGGCCCGGTTCTACGGCTCCGCCGGGAACCTGACGCTGCAGCGACCCGTGGTCGGCATCGTGCCCACTCCCGATCGCGGGGGGTACTGGCTCGTCGGGGCGGACGGCGGTGTCTTCTCCTACGGCGACACGCAGTTCTACGGCTCGGTGCCGGGCACCGGGCTGCACCCGGCCGGATCGGGACTGCCGAACTCGCTGAGCGCCCCGATCGTGGGCATGGTTCCCTCTGTCGACGACCGTGGCTACTTCATGGTGGGGTCCGACGGAGGGGTCTTCGCGTACGGCGACGCCCATTTCGCAGGTTCGTGCCCCGGGATCGGAGGCTGCGCCGGCGCGGCCGTCGCGGTCATGCCCGACGCCAGTGGCAACGGCTACTGGCTGGTCACCCGGACCGGGAACGTCTACACCTTCGGCGACGCACCCTATGACGGTGCCCCGGGCAACACCGGCTCGCCCGTGACGTCGGCGGTCAGAGCGCCTGATGGCCATGGCTACTGGATCCTCACCGCGAACGGCTCCGTCTACAACTACGGCGGTGCCGCCAACCTCGGCGACGCCGGTGGCTCCTTCGGTGGCCTGGACCCCGCCACTGCCATCTTCAGCACGGCAGACGGCGGTGGGTACTGGATCGCCTCGGCCGACGGGACCGTGGACCAGTTCGGTGATGCACGCAACGCCGGAGGCATGGCCGGGAGTCACCTCAATGCGCCGATCATCGCGGCGAGCGGGTTCTGATGCCGCTGTCTTCAGGATCCGAGCACCTCAATGGGATGGTCCGTCAGCGATACTCCGGGTTTGGGTAGTCGAAGCGGCAGCCCGCATCCCAGGCGGACCGCTGGTTACCGTGGACGGGGATGCCACCCGCGTCTTTCAGCATCCGCGCCACGTGCAGGAGATTCCAGGTCATGAAGGTGGTGTTCCGGTTGGTGAAATCGTTTTCGAGCCCACCTGAGCCCTGGTCGAGGTAGGACGGGCCGGGGCCGGCCTCGCCGATCCACCCGGCGTCGGCTTGAGGAGGGATGACGTAGCCGAGGTGCTGGAGCGAGTAGAGGATGCTCATGGCGCAGTGCTTGACGCCGTCTTCGTTGCCGGTGACCAGACAGCCCGCTACACCACCGTAGAAGGCGTACTGCCCGACTTCGTTGAGCAGGTGTGAGTTGCCGTAGAGCCGTTCAATGACCTTCGTACAGACCGAGGTCTTCTCTCCGAGCCAGATGGCGGTGCAGAGGACCAAGATGTCGGCCGCCCGCACCTGCTCGAAGATCGCCGGCCACGCATCGACCTCCCAACCGTGCTCCGTCATGTCCGGCCACACACCAGTGGCGATCTGATGATCCACGGCACGAATCACGTCAACGGTGACGCCCTGCCGACGCATTATCTCGATGGAGCGGTCGGCCAGCCCCTGTGTGTGCGACAGCTCAGGTGATCGCTTCAAGCTGCAGTTGATGTAGAGAGCTCGCAGATCACCGAAGTCCCACTGGCTCTGCTCACAGAGTTCCTCTTGCTGTCTCGAAAGCTGTGTCATTGATACTCCTTGCTCTTCGCCCATCGATCGTGGGACGCGAACGGTGACACCCCTCGGTCGGGTGTGAGACCCCGACCTATTCGGAGCGCCAGCGCCGATACAACTCGGTGAGATCCGCCTTTGCCTCGGGTGTCAGGTCTTCCGGCTCGACGGTCCCGGTCAACTCGATGGTCATCCTGATCTGTTCCAGGTAGCCCGCACAGTTCGGGCAGCCTCGAAGATGCGCCTCGAACCGGCGTCGGCTTCGACGTGAGAGCGTGCCCTCCAGATAGTCGGTGACGAGCTCGACCGCCTCCTGACACACAATGTCCTTGCGTCGCAATGAGAGCATGGTTCAAGCCTTCGCTATTTGAGTCTCGAGGATCTCGCGCAGGCGAGTCCTACCCCTGTGTAGCAGGATCCGTTGATTGCCGGCGCTGATGTCGAGGAGAACGCACACCTCGTCGCTGGAGAGTCCTTCCATGTCGCGCAGCACCACGACCTGACGTTGGCGCGAGGGGAGGTCGTCGAGGCCGGATTGGAGGGCCGGCCCCCAAGTGGCAGCATCGAGACGATCCTCGCTGTCCTCGGTCCAACTCTCTACGGGATCCGCCCATTGCCCGTTGGAGTCGAAGCGGATCGGATCGACGGCATGATGTGGCTCGATCGTTGCGTGACGCTGTTCCCTGCTGCCCGCCGAGCGTGCCCGGTTGATGAGGATCCGGAAGAGCCACGTCTTGAATGCGGCCCGCCCCTCGAACCGCTCGATGCCCTTGACCACCCCCATCCACGTGTCCTGAACGGCTTCCTCAGCAACGGCGCGACTGGGGACATACGTGCGGGCTAAACGCAACATGGGCTGCTGGTAGCGCGCCACCAACATCACGAAGGCCTCCTCGTCACCGTCGCGCAGCCTGGTGAGCAACTCGAGGTCCGTGTCCACGGTCGCATGGTAGGCCTCGGAGACTCACGGGACACGACGGCGCCGGCTGCGACGCGGCTCTGGACACACACCCTTCCGTACCGACCAGCTCGTAAGTCGTTACGGGCAGGCGGGACGTAACGCTTCGGCCGGAGCAGAGGACTGTGGATGGTGACATACCCGTCAAGAGTGGAGGAGATGCAATGAGGAGATTCACCCGTCTCGCAGTTGGCGCAGGAGCGATAGTGGGGCTGTTGACGCTGATCGCTCCCGTCGTCGCCGGTGCAGACCCGCCCGGACCGTCCATCTTCGGCGGAGCCGATCACGCGGTCTTTGTGCAAACCGACAACACCGCGGGTAACCAGGTCGTCGCCTATGACCGTTCCGACAACGGCGGCCTCACCCTGGCTGGCACCTACAACACGGGCGGACTGGGTGGCCAGTTGACTGGTTCGGTCGTGGACCACCTGGCTTCTCAAGGGTCTCTCACCTACGACCCGCGCAGCGCAGCGCTCTACGCCGTCAACGCTGGCAGCAACACCGTGTCCGTGTTCTCAGTCCGGGGAGATCATCTCGCACTGCGTCAGGTGGTCAACTCGGGTGGCACCTTCCCGGTGAGCGTCGCGGTACACGGAAACCTCGTCTACGTCCTCAACGCCGAGAACGGCGGATCGGTCCAAGGCTACGTGAGCTTCTTCGGCCACCTCTTCGCCTTCCCGGGATCGAACCGAGCCCTGGGTCTCGACCCGACCGCATCGCCGCAATTCGTCAATACTCCCGGTCAGGTTGCCTTCTCCCCCGACGGCTCCAAGCTGATCGTGACGACCAAGGCCAACGGTAACGACATCGACGTGTTCGGTGTCGGGCGTTTCGGGCTGCTGTCCCCCGCACCAGTGGTGAACTCCGAGCCTGGCGCCGTGCCCTTTGCAATCTCTTTCGACGCGGCGGGACACCTCGTCATCGCCGAGGCCGGCACCAACGCGTTGGCCACCTTCACCCTCAACCCTGGCGGCACCGTGACCCCCATTGACGCGGTCGGTACCGGTCAGGCAGCGACGTGCTGGGTCGCCCAGGCGCAGGGGTTCTTCTACGCCTCCAACGCCGGGAGCGCCTCGGTGAGCCGATACTCGGATTCGATCAGCGGTGCACTCGCCCTGGCCGGGCAGGCGACGACGGACCCGGGCACAGTTGACGCCTCGGCGTCCACGGGTGGGCAGTACCTCTATGTCCAGACCGGAGGCAACGGCATCGTCGACGAATTCCGCGTCGCCGCGGACGGATCTCTGGCCGAGATCGGATCCGTGCCAGTGGCCGGCGCGGTGGGCGGGGAAGGCATCGTCGCCTTCTAGCCCTTTCCACTCTCTGCGACGGACGGCGTGCCGGGCGTTCCCGGGGCGTCGTCCGTCGCGCCGCGGATCGCAGGCTGAGCGACTTCCATCCAACTCTGCCTCGACCAGGCGCCAGAGGTGGATCAGCGAGCTTGAAATACAGTGATCCGGCCGAACGCCCACCGACGAATGGTGCGTAGCCAACCAACAAGGAGCTCACTTCCCATGATTGCGATCTACATCGTCACCAAGAACATGACCATTGAGCAGCACACAAAGGGGCGCGACCGTCTCCGTGAGGTCGGGGCACCCGAAAGCGCAATGAAGCTCCACTCATGCTTCGGTGAAGATGGCCAGCTTCAGGTCTTCGATGTCTGGGAGAGCCAGGAAGCGTTCGATGAGTTCCTGACGTACCTCGGACCGGTCATGGAGGAGCTGGGCATCGAGCTGGCGCAGCCGCCCTCAATCATGCCGATTGTGGACCTGGTCCAGCAATAGTCTCGAGCCGCACCCCGGGTGTCCCCGGGGTGCCATCCGTCGCCTCCCGTCTCTCACGCTTCGGGTCGTGTCCGGTAGTCGCCGAAGGCAGCGTCCCGCTCGTCGAGGGCGGCGGTCAGGCCCTCTTCCTTGGTTCTCCGGACGAACTCGTGAAGGCTCTTCTGGTGGGTGCCCAGGGCACACAGCTCGGTCCCGACCCTGATGGCGGTCCGCAGCCCCATGACCTCCATGCCCCGATGCACGATGCGCTTGTTCAGGCGCACGATGTCGGGGGGCATCTTGGCGACACGCTCGGCGACGGCAAGGACCCGCGCCTCCAGCTCGTCGGGCGGGTAACTGCCGTTGGCCCAACCGAGCTCCACTGCTTCGGGACCCGAGATGGAGTCTCCCGTCAGCATCATCTCCATCGCCTTACGCGGGCCGACGAACCAGGCGTGGAAGTGCATGTCCGGAACTCCGAATCGCACTGCCGGATAGCCCATCTCGGCGTCGGTGGCCATGTACACGAGGTCACAGCACGTGGCCAGCTCGCTTCCTCCGGCCAGGCAGTACCCGTGCACCTGGGCGATGACCGGCTTGGCGAGGTCCCAGATGCTCATCCATCCCTCGGTGACGTGCCGTGGCCATTCGCCCTCGCCTTCGGCCGTGTAGAAGGGCATCTCCTGGCCTTCGTTGCCACCGGCAAGGTCGTAGCCCGCCGAGAAGGAGGGGCCGGCCCCGCGGATGACCTGGACCCGCACGGCCGGGTCGGCGTCTCCTTCTCTCAGGGCTTGGAGGAGCTGGCCGCGCAGGGGATGGTTGAGGGCGTTGCGCTGCTCGGGACGGTTGAGCGTGATCCGTCGGACTCCTTCAACCGGGTCGTCGAGCTCGATGACGTCGTACTCCGGGTAGTGCAGGCTGCCGTGCATGTCGGGAGTGTATCGACGCTCGACCTGCCTCCTCCCCTTCGGAACGGCGCAGCCGTCGGGGGACGTGATGGTTTCCCGATGGACGACGCGGTCCGGTTACGCCGGGTTGCATTCCACATAGCACTGCGTCAGTGGTGCCCCCTTTGACCAGCCGAATTGTTGCTGCCAGTCGATCACGCCGTAGTACGAGGCCGGGTTCGGCGGAGTGAAGAGGGGGCTCGAGATCTCGACGGGCGGTGCCGTTGCGGTGGGCAGGAACCACAGCCCGTCATCGGCGACGTAGAGGACGCTCTGGCCATTGCCGGACCAGCTGGGGGCGGTTGCGCCGGGCGCACCGTTGACCTCGGACGCCAACCGTGTGGCCGGGTCGTACAGCTCGAGACGGTGTGACCCGTACCACGACGAGACGACAGCCGGGAAGTACTCGTCGAAGCCGTTCCGGCTCGGCGCAGCGACGTAGGCGAGCATCGAGCCGGACGGCGACCACACCGGGTCCTCCGTGACGTCACCGGCGGGAGCCGGGGCGGGCGAACAGGTAAGCGGCGCCGGCGCACAGATCTGGACCTGCTTCCCGTCCCACGGCGTGCGGGGATCCTGTCCCGCATCGCTGACGAACGCCAGCAGTCCGCTGTTCGAGGCTGACGGTGCGCCGTCGGAATCGTCGGTGAGGGTATCTCCGAGGAGATGTGGTGTCGCGTCGGGAGCCCCGAGCGAGTAGAGCGGCGCGTCCTCAAAGCTGCCCTCGCCGTCGGGTACCGCGCCGTTGTCGATGACGGTGTACACGACACCCCACCGATCCCACCAGCCCGCCGGCACCAACCAGTCCCCGCGTACGTCGGGAGCTCCCGTCCACACGGTGCTCTTGTCGTTGACGACGGAGTACGAGTGGAGAGAGGGGACGAAGTCGTGACCGATCGTCGAGACCGCCAACGACGCCCCGTCGGGGGACCAGGCGGCTCCCACGACGCCCGGTGCCGTCGCGATCGTGCGGGCCGAGCCGCTCGGAGACACGAGGCGGACGGTCGTGGGCTGGCCGAACGGGAACCGGGTCGACACCGGGCCCGCCGCCACCGCGTAGAGGTCGGAGCGGGGGCTCCAGCCGAAGGCGTCTCCGAGGACAAGCCCGGTCACCCGGTGGGCACGTGACCCGTCGGCGCGGGCGATCCAGAGGGAGACCTGCGGAGTCGCCATCGTGCCCGTGACGAAAGCCAGCCACCGGCGGTCGGGTGAGAACGTGGGGGAGATGGGCACCAGGCCCTCGGGCAGGGCCACCGGGTGCAGAACGTGCGTCGCGCCATCGAGCACCCACAGGGTGGCGCGTGACACGAAGGCGAGCTGTCCCTGGCCACTGAACGCTCGCACATTGACGACGGGCTGCGGCCCTGGCTTGGCCACTCCTGTCTTCGCCGGCAGTGGCGCAGGGCGGTCGGGAGCCTGCGAAGAAAGGCCAACAGCGACCACGATGCACACCGCCACGACGGCGAGGCACGAACCGACGAGCCACCGCCGGCGTCGGCGCCGGCGCGCCTCTTTGAACAGCGCTTCCGCCTCGGTACCGACGATCGGTGGTCGCTCGAGAAGTGCCACGACTCAGCCGCGGACGCTCATGGCCCTCGAGCGATCATCTCGATCACGTCCTCGCGCCGGTAGCCATGGTGACGGGCGAAGGCGACCAGCTCGCGCACGCGGCTGAGCACGACGCTCTTCTCAGGTGACCCTGACACGGTGATCCCTCGACCCCGGGTGAACTCCAACAGCCCTTCGTCCCGCAGGATGTGCATCGCCCGCAGCACCGTGTTCTTGTTGACGCCCAACACTGCGGCAATGTCCTTGACGAGCGGAAGGCGTTCCCCGGGGCTGGCCTCGCCTTCGGCAATGGCCCGCCGGACCTCCGCCGCGACCTGATCATGGAGCAGCACCGGGTCGCTCCGGTCGACGTTGACGTCCAGCATGGTCCTACTCATAGTAGTTCTGCGCGACCGAAATTCCAAGGGCGTACAGAGCCCCTGAGCTGGGGATCCGAAGTCGCTCAGTGAGCGAAGTGCCGGTCGAGCTCGTTCGCGTAGCGCAACCCGAGCGAGTCGCCCCGCTCCGCCAGCCATTCCGACAGCGCCATCGGTCCGGTCGTGGGCCCCTCGGTGTCGGCCAGCCCGGCGGCCATCGCCCGGTATTCCTCGCGGGTGAGGAGCCGGTCGTGCAGCACCCGGCCGACGGCGCGGGCGAACAGCGGTATCGCGAATCCGGGCACGTGCACCACGCGAGACCGACTTCCCACGACCTTCTTGATGGTGCCCACGAGCTCGGTGAAGGTCGGGCGTTCGGGCCCGACGGCATCCGTGACGCTGTCGTGACGCTCCGCCGCCTTGGCCAGACCCAGCTGCGCCAGGTCGTCGATGTGGATCCCCCTGATCCGGTAGTCGCCCCGCCCGCCGATGGCGAAGACGGGCATATGCCGGAGCAGCCAGGCGATGTTGTTGAGGAGGACGCCGTCGCCACCGAAGAGGATGGCGGGGCGAAGGACGGCGTACGACACCCCGGCTTCCGCGAGCGCGCGTTCGACGAGCGCCTTGCCGCGGAAGTACTCGAAGGGTGAGTCGATGCTCGGATGGGTGATGCTCACGTGGACGATCCGCTGCACGCCGGCCCGCCTGGCGGCCTGGAAGAGCGCCCGGGAGTTCGCGACCGCGAGCTCGTGGTCCACCCGGCCGTGCGCGAAGCGGACCCAGTACGTGTTGAAGAGGGTGGTCGCGCCCTCGAGGGACGCCACGAGCCCGAGCTGGTCGTCGAAATCGAGCGGGCGGCACTCGATCACGTTGTCCGCGGGTGCCCGACCGCCGTGTCCGGTGATGGTCCGCACCCGGCGGCCGCGCTCGAGCAGTGCCGCGGCGATGGCGGAGCCCGAGTAGCTGAAGGCTCCCGTGACGACGTCGAGACCGGTGTCGCCCACGGGATCGGCTACGGGGCCGGTGACGGAGGATGTGATGGTCATGGTGCCTCCTTGGGTGCAGGGCCGCTCATCGCCTCGAGAAGCCCAGCCAGCTGCTTGGCATGGGAGAACAGCGCCAGCGCACGGTCGCGGTCCCCGTTCAGGTGGCTCAGCATCTCGAGCCCCAGGTACAGCGCCACCACGGCATGGGCGAGGTCGCCGGCCGGCAGGACCGACGCCAGCGGAGTCCCGGCTGCGGAGCGCTCGAGCGCGCGTTGCGCGAACTCGAACCAGGGCGCGATGCGCGCGGAGACCTCGGGGCCGAGTCCCGGCGTCGAGGAGGCGCCGGCGATCATCTCGACGAGGACGGTGACGTAGCCGGCGTCGAGATCCTCCCGGAAGATCGCCGTCGCCACATCCACCAGTTCCGCGGCGGAGGTCACGCCCTGCACGGCCGCGTCATAGCGCGCCAGGCGCTCTGCGCTGACCGCGTCGAGCGCCGCCAGGAGGAGATTGGCCACCGAGCCGAAGTGGTAGAAGACCAGCCCCTGGTTGAGCCCGGCCCGGTCCGCGATGGACCGGGCGCTCGCACCGGCGTAGCCCTCCGCCCGGAGTGTTTCGACCGCCGCGTCGACCAACTGGCGACGCGTCTCGGCCGACCGGGCGGACCCCCCCTCCGTCACCGTGCTCGATGCGCCGGCCTTGGCCACGCTTCACCCTTTCCTTGAGCAGCTGCTCAAAGTATACGCTTAAGCAACGATGGATGGCAAGACGTCTTTTCGACCGATGACCTACGCTTTCGGGGTGCCCATGCGGGGTGCTCCTGGGGAAGGGAGGGGTCCCCGGAGCACCGAACCACGAGGGATCGACCCGGCCGAGTCGGCTCTCCTCAGACTCCTCGAGCGCCACCCCGATGCCATGGTCTTCGCGGTCCGCGGCGAGGGTACGCCGAGGGCCGTAGCCGTTCCCCCGTCGATCCCGCTCCGCGCGCACGAGCGCGTCGGGGTGGACCGCAAGCTGATGGACGAGGTGATCCCGTCGGACCGTGCGGTCGTCGCCAAGTTGTGGGGGCAGGCGCGCACGCAGGGCGCGGCGATGGCTCCGTTGCGGCTCATCAGTGCTCCCGGGGTCCCGTCGAACCTCTACTTCCTGGACGTCAGGCAGAAGCACCGGGTCATGATCGGCCTGTTCACTCCGGGCGTCTGCGCGCCCGACGACGACGTGCTGGAGGCCGCTCGCCTGCCGATGATGCCTCCCCGGGTTGCTCGCGCCGTGAAGGACACGAGTGCCGTGTTCACGTCGATCGACTCCGCACTCTCGGTGATCCTCGGGTGGAAGCCCGACGAGCTCATCGGTCACCGCACCCTCGAGTTCGTCCACCCCGACGACCGTGACCTCGGGATAGCCACCTGGATGGAGATGCTCGACTCCGAAGGGCCGAGCCCACCGGTCCGCCTGCGACACCGGCACCGCGACGGCTCGTGGGTCTGGCTCGAGGTGACCAACCAGCGGCGCCCCGGTGACGGTGAGGACGGCGACGTCGTGTCCCAGATGCTCGACGTCTCCGACGAGATGGCGACGCTCGACGCGCTCCACGCCCGTGAGCAGCTCCTCGGGCAGCTCACCGAGACGGTTCCCGTGGGCCTCTTCCACTCGGACCTCGGTGGCAACATGTTGTTCGCCAACGGGCGGCTCTCGGAATTGCTGGGGACGTCGTTCAGCCCCACACTGAGCGACCAGTTGGCCCGGCTCGAGCCCGATGACCGCGCCGACCTGGACGCCGCGCTGAGCGCGGCCGGCGGTGGCGCGGACGTCGACATCGTCGTGCGCGTCCTGCTCGACGAGGGCAGGACGCGGCACTGCTCCGTCAGCGTGCGGCCGCTCCGTGACGACCACGGCGCGGTCACGGGACTGACCGGTTGCGTCGAGGACGTCACCGCCAGCGTCCAGAGCCGCAGCGACCTCGAGGTCAAGGCGATCAGCGACCCGCTCACCGGCTGTCTCAACCGCGCCGGGGCGCTGGCCGTCCTGCAGGAGACGCTCGATCGGGCGCCCACGGGCGCCGGCGACCCGGCGGGAACGGCCGCCATCTTCATCGACCTGGACCGCTTCAAGCAGGTCAACGACGAGTTCGGCCACGCCACCGGGGACGAGGTCCTCCTCCGGGTGGCCGAACGGATCCGCTCCTCGGTGCGCTCGGGTGACGTCGTCGGGCGCTTGGGCGGCGACGAGTTCCTCGTCATCTGCCCAGGGGTCACCGACCCGGACACGGCCCTCGCCATGGCGCGGTCGCTGACTGCGCGCGCCTTCGCGTTGCCGATAGAGCTGGGGCCCGCCAGTGTGCACGTCCGCGGCAGCCTCGGGGTCGCATGGTCCGAGGAGGCGGGGGCGCATGCCAGCGCCCTCATCGCCCGGGCCGACGCCGCCATGTACCGCTCGAAGCGCGAGGGACGCTCCGAGCCCGTCATGTCGCCAACGCCTCGCTCCGAGGCTGTCGGGTCCTAACGGATCGCGTTCCCACCACCCGCTGCCGGCCACCGGTGGGGGATGATGGCGGCGTGGCGATCGAGCACGAGCCCCCGCAGGAGGCTCAGAAGGCCCACCCCGGCGAGCCCCGCTGGCCCATGGCGCTCGCCGTCATCGCGACGGGCCTGCTCCGCGCGACCCTGCCCACCCAGCTGCGCAACGGCGACGCCGCCTGGGTCCTGGTCGTCCTGGAGGTCGTGCTGCTGCTCGCGCTCATCATCGGCGACCCCGGCCGCATCGACCGGGACCGCCCCTGGCTCCGCAACCTGACCAACGTCGTCATCGGGGTCATCACGCTCGCCAACGCGGGAGCAGCCATCCGGCTCGTGGTGGGCATCATCGACGTGTCCAACTTCACGCAGAACGCCAAGACACTCCTGGCCGCCGGCGCCGCCATCTGGCTCACCAACATCATCGTGTTCGCGCTGTGGTACTGGAACCTCGACCGGGGAGGCCCGGCGGCGCGCGCGGCGGGCACCGGGTCGAGCCCCGCGCTCATCTTCCCCGAGATGCTGCACCCCCAGCACGTCGGCGCCGACTGGTATCCCACCTTCGTCGACTACTTCCACTTCGCGTTCGCCACCGCGACCGCCTTCAGCCCGACCGACGTGTCGGCGGTCAAGGGATGGGCCAAGCTCATGTTGATGGCCGAGTCGGCCATCTCCCTCGTGGTCGGGATCCTCGTCGTGGCGCGCGCCGTCAACATCTTGAAGTGACCGGTACGCCGTCGAGCACGGCGGGCGACCTGCTCGCCTTCTCGAGCGGCCGGGGACGCTGGGTGGTCCTGGCCACCGTCCTCGGCTCGGGGATCACCTTCCTCGATGCGACCGTCGTCGGCATCGCGCTCCCCTCCATCGGCCGCGAGTTCCACGGCGGCGTCGGCACGCTGCAGTGGGTCGTCACCGGCTACGCCCTGACGCTGGCCGCCTTCCTCCTCCTCGGCGGGTCGCTCGGGGACCGCTACGGCCGCAAGAAGATCTTCTCGGTCGGGGTGATCTGGTTCGCCGCCGCGTCCGCCCTCTGCGGCCTGGCGCCGAACGCCGGCCTCCTCATCGGTGCCCGCGTCGTCCAGGGCATCGGGGGGGCCCTGCTCACCCCGGCCAGCCTGGCCATCCTGCAGGCCTCCTTCCGCCCCGAGGACCGCGCCCGCGCCATCGGCGCCTGGTCCGGGTTGGGTGGCGTGGCGTCGGCCGCCGGACCGCTCGTCGGCGGCTATCTCCTCGCCGCCGGCTCCTGGCGCTGGGTCTTCTTCATCAACCTCCCGTTGGCCGCCGCGCTGCTCGTCGTGACCGCCCGCCACGTCCCCGAGACGCGCGACCCGTCGAGCACGGGCCGGATCGACGCCGTCGGCGCCGGCCTGGCCGTCGTCTTCCTCGCCGGCCTCACCTACGGGCTCATCGAGGCCCCCGCCCGCGGCTGGTCCAGCCCGGCCGTCGTGGCCAGCCTCGCCGTCGCCGCGGTGGCCGCTCCCGCCTTCCTCGTCGTCGAGCACCGCCGCGCCCATCCCATGCTGCCCCTCGAGCTGTTCCGCTCACGCCAGTTCAGTGGCGCCAACGCCGTGACCTTCGCCGTCTACGGGGCCCTGGGCGGCGCGCTGTTCCTCCTCCCCGTCGAGCTGCAGATCGTCAAGGGCTACAGCCCGCTCGAATCCGGTCTGGCCTTGATGCCGCTCACGCTGGTCATGCTGGCGCTCTCCGCCCGTTCGGGCGCGCTCTCGGCGCGCATCGGCCCGCGCCTGCAGATGACGGTCGGCCCGGTGGTCGTCGGCGCCGGACTCGCGCTGCTCGCGCGTGCCACCGGACCCGGCAGCTACTGGACCCAGGTCTTCCCCGCCGTGCTGATCTTCGCCTTCGGCCTGGCCGTCACCGTCGCGCCGCTCACGTCCACCGCGATGGGAGCGGCGCCGCCCGAACACTCCGGCATCGCGTCGGCGGTCAACAACGTCGTCGCCCGCGCCGCGGGACTGCTGGCCGTGGCCGTCCTCCCGCTGCTCGCGGGGCTCACCGGCGCCGCCGCCCTCGGCGCGCCGGAGCTCGCCGCCGGCTTCCGCACCGCCATGCTCATCTCGGGTGCCGTCTGTGCCGCCGGCGGCGCCATCGCCGCGCTGACCATCCGCAACCCCGCCCGGGTCCCGCCCACCGAACGTGAGCCCTGCTGGTCCTGCGGTGTCAGCGGGCCACCCACCCAACCGTCGCTGGCCGCAGCGGGAGCCGGCGGCGCCTGAGCGGACGTGCGCCCCGCACCGGCGTCGGCAAAGGTAGGCCCATGCCACGTGCCGCGCCCCAGGCCTTCGCGCCGGCCGCCCTCGGCCCCCTCACGCTGCGCAACCGCATCATCAAGGCCGCCACGTTCGAGGGCGTGATGCCCGGCGGCACGGTGAGCGACGAGCTGGTCGAGTTCCACCGAGCCGTGGCCGCCGGCGGCGCGGCCATGTCCACGGTCGCCTACCTCGCGGTCTCGCCCGAGGGGCGCACCGACCGCCACTGCCTCCTGCTCGACGGGGACGCGGTGCCGGGCCTGCGGCGCCTCACCGACGCGGTGCACGCCGAGGGCGCCACGGCCGCCGCCCAGATCGGCCATGCCGGCCCCGTCGCCAACGCCCGCTCCAACCGCGCCCGGGCGCTCTCGCCCTCGGGCGGGTTCACGCCGATGGGCTCGCGCCTCCATGCGGTCGACCTCGCCGGCATCGAGCGCATCACCGAGGACTACCGGCGCGCCGCCACCCTCGCCGTCGAGGCGGGCTTCGACTCCATCGAGGTGCACGTCGGGCACAACTACCTCCTCAGCGCGTTCCTGAGCCCCAAGCTCAATCGCCGCGACGACCAGTTCGGCGGCTCGGTGGAGAACCGCGCCCGCTTCGCTCGCACCGTCCTGCGCACCGTGCGCGACGCCGTCGGCCCGGACACCGCGGTGACGGCCAAGCTCAACATGGCCGACGGCGTGGACGGCGGCCTGTGGCTCGACGAGAGCGTCGAGATCGCCTCGCTCTTCGAGGCCGACGGCGCGCTCGATGCGCTCGAGCTCACCGGCGGCAGCTCGCTCGCCAACCCGATGTACCTCTTCCGGGGCGACGCGCCCCTGTCCGAGTTCGGCGCCACGCTGCCGCCGGCCGTCCGCCTCGGCTTCCGCGTCGTCGGACACCGGTTCTTGAAGACCTACCCCTACGAGGAGGCCTTCTTCCTCCCCTTCGCCCGCCAGTTCCTGCGCGCGCTCTCGACCCCGCTCATCCTTCTCGGCGGCATCACCGAGCGGGCGACGATCGACGCGGCACTCTCCGAGGGCTTCGCGTTCGTCGCCATGGCCCGCGCGCTGCTGCGCGAGCCCGATCTCCCGAACCGCATGCAGGCGGGCACGTCCTCGACCTCGTTGTGCATCCACTGCAACAAGTGCATGCCCACCATCTATTCGGGCACGCGCTGCGTCCTGGTTAGCGGCCGCCCCGGTTCCGCCTAGGCCGAGACCGGCGGCCGGCGCTGCGCCCACGGCGCCGCCTGCTCGAGCTGGCCGGCGAGCGAGAGCAGCGTCTCCTCCGCTCCGAAACGGCCGACGAACTGCACGCCGATCGGCAGCCCGGCGCCGTTCCAGTGCAGCGGGAGCGAGATCGCGGGCTGACCCGTCACGTTGAAGGGCGGCGTGAACGGCACGTAGGCCGCGGCGCGGAAGAGCCCGGTCAAGGGCTCACCGGGCGGCGAGTCGAAGGTGCCCAGCGGCGCCGGTGGCTCCCCGAGGGTCGGGGTGAGCAGCACGTCGATCCCCTCGAAGTACCGGGCGATCTGCCGGGTGATCTTCTGCAGCTCCTGGACCGACGCGAGGTACTGGCCGCCGTTGAGGGAGCGGCCGAGCTCAATCAGGGCCCAGCTCAGCGGCTCCACGTCCGCCTCCGCCACCGGCCGGCCCACCCGGGACTCCCAGTCGCCGATGGCCCACGCGTTGGAGCAGGCCCATTGGTTGATGAAGTGCGCGACGAAGGCGTCGCCGTCGACGGACAGCGTCGCCTGCTCCACCCGGTGTCCGAGCGACTCGCACAACTTCGCCGTCGCCTCGACAGCCGTGACGCAGTCCACGTGCACCTCGCTGCCCGTGGGCGACGCCGTCAGGACGGCGATGCGCAGGGGGGCCGGCGCGGCCGCGGCCGCGGCCGCGAAGGACGGCCCGCCCAGCGGCGGGGCCCAGTAGGGGTCGCCGGGTACCGGCCCGGCGGTGGCGTCGAGGATGGCGGCCGAATCGCGCACCGAGCGCGTCACCACGTGCTCGGCCACCAGCCCGCCCATCATGTCGCCGTACTGGGGGGCCAACGAGTTCCGCCCCCGCGTGGGTTTGAGCCCCACCAGGCCGCAGCACGAGGCCGGGATCCGGATCGACCCGCCGCCGTCGTTGGCGTGGGCGGCGGGCACCATGCCCGACGCCACCGCGGCCGCCGACCCGCCGGAGGACCCACCGGTCGAGTGGTCGGTGTTCCAGGGATTGCACGACGCGCCGAAGCGGCGCGGCTCGGCCGTCGGCAGGATCCCGAGCTCGGGCGTGTTCGTCTTGCCGCAGACGACGAAGCCGGCGTCGAGGTAGCGCTGCGTCAGCTCCTGGGTCACCGTCGAGACGTAACCGCCGGAGAAGTCGGTGCCCTCGTTGAACGGCGTGCCCGCCAGCTCCGCGCCGAGATCCTTCAACAGGAACGGCACGCCCAAGAACGGCCCGTCGGGCAGCTCGCCCGCCGCCTCGGAAGCGGCGCGGTCGAACAGCTCGTGGATGACGGCGTTGAGCTGCGGGTTGAGTTTCTCGATCCGCCCGATCGCCTCGCCGACGAGCTCGGCGGGCGACACCTCCTTGGAGCGAACCAGATCCGCCTGTGCCGTCGCATCCAACCAAGCCGTGTCCTCGTCCATGCGGCCAACGGTAGCGAGACGCGCCGCGGCGCGCTCCGGGGCGCTTCAGGCCCCGACCGGTACCGGTCGCGGCGCGCCCGTCCTGATGGCGACGGCTTCGGTCACCGACACGTCCGCCCCGCAGGCCAGGCAGCGGCGCCGGTCGTCGAGCCCGCCCCCGCACCCGCGGTGCTGGAGGACCATGGGCGGCTCGCCTTCGAGCGCGTAGCGGTCACCCCAGTTGAGGAGCGCGACCAGCACCGGCCACAGGTCGGCGCCCTTCTCGGTCAGGCGGTACTCGGAGCGCAGCGGGCGCTCCTGATAGGCCCGCTTCACGAGGATCCCCTCCTCGACCAGGCGCTCCAGGCGGGACTGAAGGATGTTGCGCGCCACACCCAGGTCACGCTGGATGTCGTCGAAGCGCCGGATGCCCAGGAAGACGTCGCGGATGATCAGCAGGGTCCACCGCTCACCGACGACCTCGAGGGTCGACGCGACCGGGCAGTACTGGCTGGGGTAGTCGCGTTTCAGCATCCGCCCAGCATAGCGTACATTTCGGCTCAGTACGTTGTTTTATGAAACTTTCTTTATTACAGTACGTTTTATGACAGAACTAACTGACCGGACCCCCACCATCCGCCCGGTGCTCACCGCCCTGATCGTCCTGACGGGGGTGTTCCTGTCCTCCCTGGACCTGTTCATCGTCAACATCGCGTTTCCCAGCATCTCGGCGAGCTTCCACGGCGAGAGCCTCAGCTCGCTGTCGTGGGTCCTGAGCGCGTACACGATCGTGTTCGCCGCCGCGCTGGTCCCCGCCGGCCGCTGGGCCGACCGGGCCGGGCGCAAGAAGGCATTCCTCATCGGGCTGTCGGTCTTCACCGCCTCCTCCGCCCTCTGCGCGCTCGCACCCTCGCTCGGCTTCCTCGTCGGGGCCCGCATCCTCCAGGCCACCGGGGGCGCCCTCATGCTCCCGACCTCCCTCGGGCTGCTGCTCCCGGCCTTCGGCCCCGAGCGCAAGGGCGCGGCCATCGGGCTGTGGTCCGCCGTCGGCGGTGCCGCCGCCGCCTTCGGGCCCCCGATCGGCGGGCTTCTGGTGCAGGCCAGCTGGCGCTGGGTGTTCCTGGTGAACCTCCCGCTGAGCGTGCTCGCGCTCGTGTTCGGCGTCCGCCTGCTCCGCGAGGTGCGCGACCCGGCGGCGCACAAGGCCGACCTCCTGGGGGCCGCGCTGCTCTCGGTGTCAGTGGCGAGCCTGGTGGCCGCCATCGTCGAGGGATCCGACTGGGGCTGGCTCAGCGCGCGCATCGTCGGCGCGTTCGCGCTCGCGGTCGTGTCGGGCTCCTGGCTGGCAGTGCGCTCGTTCCGCCACCCGAATCCGATCCTCGAGCCGGCGGTGATCCGGCATCGTGCCGTCGCCCTGGCCGATGTGAGCTCGCTCGTCTTCTTCGGAGGATTCGGGGCACTGGTGCTCGGCGGCGTGCTGTTCCTCACCGGGGTGTGGCACGAGCCGATCCTCCGAGCGGGCTTCATGATCGCCCCCGGGCCCCTTCTCGCGGGCCTCACCGCCTTCCCCGGCGGGCTGCTCGGCGCCCGCTTCGGGCACCGTGCCGTCGGCACGGTCGGCTCGCTGCTCTTCGCGGCTGGGGGGCTGTACTGGGTCACCCACGTCGGCGCCACGCCCGATTGGGCCGGCGACTACCTCCCCGGCAGTCTGCTCGGGGGCGCCGGCGTCGGCCTCATGCTCCCGTCGCTCGGCGGCGCGGCCACCGCCCCGCTCCCCCCGCAGCGCTTCGCCACGGGCTCCGCCCTCTACGCCATGACGCGCCAGATCGGCGTCGCCCTCGGCGTGGCCTGCCTCGTCGCCATCCTCGGCGCCGCCACCGGCCCGTCGGCCGTCCCTGCCTTCCACCACGCCTGGATCTTCATGATGGGCTGCAGCCTCGTCTCGGGCGCGGTGCTGCAGGGCATCGGCGCCCGTTCCGCCGAGACCTCCGATGCCGGCGCGGTGCCCCTCTACGCGCCGGCGGGCGGCAAGTAGGAGGGATTCGCCACCAGCAACTGGTCACGCGCCGACGCAGCCAGCGCGGCGGCCACCGGCTCCCATCCGTCGTCGAAGTCCCCGGCCCGGATGGCCACGGCCAGCGCGGCGTCGTCGACGATCCCCAGGTCGCGCAACCGATACGCGTGGGCGGCGACGATGTCCCGGCCCAGGAGCAGCTCACGCTCGACAATGGCCAGTGCGTTGCGTGCCACCCGCGCCTCGAAGCGCACCCCGCCCTCGCTGCGGCCCATCACGCCCGTCTCGAGGTACTCGCGCACGGCCTCCACCAGCTCCGCCGCCGTCGGCCGCCCGAAGGGGGCCACCGGGTTGCCCTTGGCCACGGCCTCGGGGGCGGGATCACGCGGCGCCACGCCCAGCAGCGTGAAGAGGTCCCACTCGCTTTCGCAGACCCGGCGCCCGATGGCGGCCAGCTCGACCGAGCGGGTCGACCCGCTCAGGTGCGCCGATGCCTGCAGCGAGCAGATGACCGCCCACTTCACTGTGGCGTGCACCTGCCACCAGTGCACCCGGTCGCGCTCGACCGAGCCGCCGCCGGCCGCCGCGTACGACCCCAGCAATTCCTCGACGGAGCCGAACCCGCCCACCTCATGGATCCCACCGAAGCGCCAGGCCGGCGCGCACAGCCACCCGATGTCCTCGGCCGGGTCGCCTGCATGGGCCAGCTCCCAGTCGAGCACGCCTCGCAGGCCGTCGGCACCGACGAGGAAATTGCCCATGCGGAAGTCACCGTGCACCGTCACCCGGGGCCCCGCCACGGGACGGTGCCGCTCCAGCCAGCGCACGCCGATCTCGAGCGCGGGGCGCGCCTCGCCGAGCGCGTCGAGGATCGGCAACGGGTCACCCAGGGGGTCGAAAGGCGGCAATTGATCGATCGCATCGGGGTCGATGCGGTGGACGGCGGCCAGCGCGGTGCCGCACTGCGCGGTGAGGACCCTGCGGGCCCCCGCCCATTCGGCGTCGCGCAGGATCTTGCGCGGGATCGACTCTCCCTCCAAGCGTTCGACGACCATCCAGTCGGCACCCACGTCGTCATGCGCGCCCGTGGCGACGACCGCCGGCACCGGGACGCCCGCGGCACGAGCCGCCTCCAACAGCGCGCGTTCCATCTGCACCTTGCCACCCTGGGTGGTGCCGTCCCCCCGGTCCATCTGCAGAATCAGCGGGAGCGGGGCCGCGCCGGGCGCGTCGAGCTCGAACGCGCTCGTCAACCGGGAGGCGCCGCCGGAAAGCCGGCGCAGGTCCCGGACGGTGCCGCCGAGGTGCGCGCCGAGCGCCACCGCCAGCTGATCGCCACTCAACCGTGCCATGTCCTAGGTGACGGCGACGACGGGCCTCCCGGCGTCGTCGAGCTGGTGGAGGTACTCGCAGATGCCGTAGCCCGTGCGATCCTCGTAGCTCCAGCGCGCCAGCCCCTCGTTGACCATGGTGCCCCCGGCGCGCCCGATGTCGGCCACCCGCAGCACGTCACCTCGCAGCGGGTAGGCCCGGCCCTCCTTGTCGAGGACCTCGAGATGCACGACGCGGTGGGTCACCGCGTCGTCGGCCAGCTCGGTCCGCACACGCCATTGCGCGACCGACGCGGCCCGGCCGGCGTCCCACACCCACCCCCGGTGGAGGTCACCGGCGTCGGTGCCGAGCCGGATGCCCCCGAAGTGCAGGTCGTCGCCGAAGTTGATGGAGAACCAGCGCCACATCTTCGGGCCACCCCAGCGGCGCGGTCCCCAGGAGCGGTCGCGGTTGCCCCGCGCCTCGCGCCACTCATGGCGGACGCAGTCGACCGTGAGGGCGCCGGACCAGCGCCCGGCCTGCTCCAGATGCCCCTTGCCGACCGTGCCCGCCGCGGCCGCCGCCTCGGCCGAGCGCGGGCCGCCGCGGGGCTGCCCGTCCGTGCCGATGGCCGGCGTCAGAGCGTCGAAGCGCACGTCGAGCGCCACCGCCACCGGATGCGTCGCGGTCTCGCCCCGCACGCAGGCGCGCGCCTGTACCTCGCCGTCCGCGGTGAGGCGCCACGACTGCAGGGCCTCGAGCATCTCGAATCTGACCGCCCCCACCTCGAGCACGGTGTCCACCATCTCGCGCTGCTCCTTGAGCGAGCGGTACTCGCCCAGCTCGCCGCCGGGCAGCCACAGGGACAGCCCGACGTCCATCGTGCCCTCGTTGGGCCGGATGCCGATGCGGGAGAAGAGGCCGGAATCCGTTTCCGGGTCGTAGGCGTTGAAGTAGTACGACTCGCTCCAGGCGCTGTCGCCTTCGACGGGATGGGCGAGGTCGTGTCGGGCGTCGAGGATCGGCATCGCTACACCATTGTCTGTCCGGCGCTCACGTTCAACGCCTCGCCGGTGACCCCTCGGGCAGCGTCGGAGAGCAGCCAGCAGATGGCGCCGGCGATCTCCTCGGCGGTCTGCAGGCGCCCGAGCGGGATCTCACGGGCGATGTACGCGGCGAGGCCCTCGGGACCACCCATGAGGTTCTCGAACATGGCGTCCTTGTTGATCAGGTCGGTGTCCACCGTGCCCGGGCACACCGCGTTCACGGCGATGCCGGCCGGGCCGAGCTCGAGCGCCATGGTCTGGGTCAGCAGGATCACGCCCGCCTTGGCCGCGCAGTAGGGGCCGAGGAACGGGAAGGCCCGCTTGCCGGCCTGGCTCGACACGTTGCAGATCCGCCCCCCCACGCCCTCGGCGACCATGCGCGTCGCGCAGGCCTTCGAGACCAGCCAGGTGCCCACCACGTTCACGTCGAGGACACGGCGGAACTCGTCCGCCCCGACGTTGAGCAGGGGTCCGAGGCCGAAGCCCGGGCCGCTGCCGCCGGCGACGTTCGCCACCCGGCTGACGGTGCCCAGCGCACCGGTGATCGCGTCGACCGCCGCTTCCACGGCGCCTTCGTCGGACACGTCGGCCTGCGCGGTCGTCGCCCTGACCCCCAAGGCCGCGATCTCGGCGGCCAGCGTGGCCAGGTCGTCCCCGCTCGCAGTCCCGTGCGCCGGCGCCTCGGCGTAGGGCCGGGCGATGTCGACCACGCCGACGTCGGCGCCGCCGCGGGCCAGCTCCAGAGCGACGGCGCGGCCGATGCTGCGTGGCCGCGCCGCACCGGTCACGAGCGCCACCTGGCCCGCGAACGGGCGCTCCGCAATTCCGTGTGTGAAACTCACCGGGCAAACGTAGCGGGCGGCGCGCCGTCCAGGGGGTTCCGCATGCGGGCCGCGGTGACACGGGGTGGACGACTGGTGGTGGGCGAGGTCCCCGATCCCGTCCCGTCCTCGGGCCATGTCGTGGTGCGCTCGCTGGCCGCAGGCATCTGCGGGTCCGACCTCCACGCCCTGGCCGACTTCCCCCACTTCACCGGGCTGATGGACTCGGTGGGCGTCCCGGCGCTGGACCCGGCGGCCGACTGCGTGTTCGGCCACGAGTTCTGTGCAGAAATCGTGGAGCACGGGCCGGACACGGCCGGGACGCTGCCGGTCGGGACCCGGGTCTGCTCGGTGCCGATCATCGTCGGGCCGACCGGGGTCGAACAGATCGGCTACTCCAACGTGTACCCCGGTGCGATGGCAGAGCACATGGTGCTCCAGGAGCTCCTGTGCCTCCCGGTGCCCGACGGGCTGGCCACCGACCTGGCCGCGCTGACCGAGCCGCTCGCCGTCGGCGAGCATGCCGTGGGCATGGCCGGGCTCGCCGCGGGCCAGGCCTGCCTCGTCGTCGGCTGCGGGCCCGTCGGCTTGGCCGTCATCGCCGCCCTGAAGGGGCGCGGTCTCGGACCGGTGCTGGCCGCCGACTTCTCACCGACCCGGCGCCGCCTCGCCGAGGCGTTCGGCGCCGACGAGGTGCTGGACCCCGCCGTTGCTTCTCCGCACGACCGCTGGTCGGAGTTCGGGATCGCCCGGACCGTCATGGAGCGCATGATGTCGGGGGCCGCCGCGAAGGACCCGGTCATCTTCGAGGCGGTCGGCGTGCCCGGCATGCTCCAGTCGCTGATTGCAGAGGCTCCGCCGCACAGCCGCATCGTCGTGGTGGGGGTGTGCATGCACAGTGACACCATCGAGCCGTTCTTCGCCGTGGCAAAGGAGCTGGAGCTCCGCTTCTCCTTCGGCTACACGCCCGACGAGTTCGCCGCCACGCTGGCCCGACTGGGCGAGGGGGTCCCGGGCGCCGACCTGCTCGTCACCTCCGCGGTCGACCTGGCCGGGGCGCCGGGCGCCTTCGAAACGCTGCGCACGCCGGGCGAACAGGGCAAGATCCTGGTGAAGCCATGAGAGATGGAGAGCGATGACCACCATTGACGCCGACGGCCACATCAAGTTCGGGATCTTCCTGGCCCCGTTCCACCCGGTGGGCCAGAACCCGACCCTGGCGCTCGAGCGCGACCTCCAGCTGATCGAACATTTGGATGAGCTGGGATTCGACGAGGCCTGGTTCGGCGAGCACCACTCGGCCGGCTACGAGATCATCGCCTCGCCCGAGGTCTTCATCGCCGCCGCCGCCCAGCGCACGCGCCACATCCGCCTGGGCACGGGCGTGTCGTCGCTGCCCTACCACCACCCGTTCATGCTGGCCGATCGCATGGTGCTGCTCGACCACCTGACCCGCGGCCGCGTCATGATCGGCGTCGGCCCCGGCGCGCTCCCCTCCGACGCCTTCATGATGGGCATCGACCCCGCCAAGCAGCGCGACATGATGGAGGAGTCCCTCGAGGCGATCCTGGCACTGCTCGCCGGCGAGACGGTCTCCATGGAGACGGACTGGTTCAAGCTGGTCAAGGCCCGCCTGCAGCTGCGGCCCTACCAGCGCCCGTTCCCCGAGGTCGCCGTGGCGGCGCAGGTATCGCCCGCCGGGCCCCGGGCCGCCGGGCGCTTCGGCGCCAGCCTGCTCTCCATCGGCGCCACGTCGGCCGGCGGCTTCGACGTGCTCGGCGCCCACTGGGACGTCATGGAGGAGCGGGCCGAGGAGTTCTCCACCACGGTCGACCGCAACAAGTGGCGCCTCGTCGGCCCCATGCACATCGCGGACACCAAGGAGCAGGCAGTGGCAGACGTGGCCTTCGGGCTCGAGGAGTGGGTCGACTACTTCCAGCGCGTTGCCGCCCTGCCGTTGGCGCCCAACACGGAGAACTTCGAATCGCTCGTCGACGCGCTCAACGCCTCGGGCTTCGCCGTCATCGGCACGGTGGACGACGCCATCGCGCAGGTCGCCCGCCTGCAGGAGCAGTCCAAGGGCTTCGGCACCTTCCTGCTGATGGGCCACGAGTGGGCCGACACGGCGGCCACCTTGCATTCATACGAGCTGATCGCCCGCTACGTGGCGCCCCGCTTCCAGGGCTCCTCGGAATCGCTGACCTCGAGCCGCGACTGGGCCGCCGAGAACCGGCCCGAGTTCATCGGTGCGGCGGGCAACGCGGTCATGTCGGCCATCCAGAAGCACCACGAGGAGAAGGCGGCCAAGTCCAATGCCTGAGATCGCCCACGAACAGATCCCCGCCAACGGGATCGAGCTGCACGTCGCCTGCGCCGGACCGGTCGACGGCCCCCCCGTCGTGCTGGTCCACGGCTTCCCCGAGCTCTGGTACTCCTGGCGCCACCAGCTGACGGCCCTGGGTGACGCCGGCTACCGGGCCCTGGCCGTCGACCAGCGCGGCTACGGCGGCAGCTCGCACCCCACCGAGGTGGCGGACTACGGGTCGGACGAGCTGACAGGCGACCTGTGCGGGCTGCTCGACCACTACGGCTACGAGAGGGCTGCGTTCTCCGGCCACGACTGGGGCGCCATGATGGTGTGGGAGATGGGTCGTCTCCATCCCGACCGGGTCGCGTCCATCTGCAACATGAGCGTGCCCTACTCCAACGCGCCGGCCCGACCCACCGAGATCTTCGAGGTCATCTTCGAAGGGAAGTTCTTCTACATGCTGTACTTCCAGCCGGTCGGCCCGGCGGAGGCGGAACTCGAGGCCGACCCCCGGCTGTTCCTGCGCACCATGCTCTACTCGGCGGGCGGCGAGGGCATGGCCAACGCCAACGCGCTCGTGGTCGACGCGCCGCGGGAGGGGACCCGCTTCATGGACATCATGACGGCGGCCCCCGCCGTGCTCCCGGCCTGGCTCACCGAGCACGACGTCGACGTGTACGCCGAAGCCTTCGAGAAGGGCGGCTTCTTCGGCCCGGTCAGCTTCTACCGCAACATCGACGCCAACTGGGAACGGGCCAAGGACATCCCGCCCTCCGTCTACACGATGCCCACCGCCTTCGTCACCGGCTCGCTCGACCCGGTCAACTTCATGATGCCCGGGGCGGCCGAGGAGATGGCCGAGGCGCTCCCCGACTTCCGCACCGCCACGGTGGTGGAGGGCGCCGGCCACTGGGTGCAGCAGGAGAAGCCGGCGGAGACCAATGCCGCCCTCTTGGAGTTCCTCGCCAGCACGCGATGAACGACCTGGTCCGCCTCCCGCCGCAACCGGCCGGGGTGCCCTGGCCGACCGAGACATGGCCCGAGGGCGAGATCCCGCCGGGCGTCGACCTGGCGCCGCTGGTCGACGAGGTCTTCGACGACGAAGGACCTCTGGCCGTGACGTTCGCGCTGCTCGTCGTGCAGGGTGGCCGGGTGGTGCTCGAGCGCTACCACGGCTCCCTCGAGCACTTCGACCGCGAGCCCACGCCGGTCACCGCGGCGACGCCGCTGTTGAGCTGGTCCATGGCCAAGTCGATGCTGCATGCCGTCGTCGGACTCCTGGTGGGCGACGGTGCACTGGAGCTCGACGCGCCGGCCGACGTGCCCGAGTGGTCCGATCCGCACGACCCGCGCCACGCCATCACGCTGCGCCAGCTGCTCGCCATGCGCGACGGGATGGACTTCACAGAGGACTACGTCGACGACCGGGTGTCCGACGTGATCAAGATGCTCTTCGGCGACGGGCAGCCCGACATGGCGCACTTCGCCGCCGACCGCCCGCTCGCCGCCAATCCCGGCACGCGGTTCAACTACTCCTCGGGGACGTCGAACATCGTGTCGGGCATCGTGGCCCGCGCGGTCGGCCGGGGCGAGACCTACGCCCGGTTCCTCCACGACCGCCTCTTCGGGCCGCTCGGGATGACGAGCGCCGACCCGGAGTTCGACGAGGCCGGCACGTGGGTGGCCTCGTCCTATGTCCGTGCCACCGCCCGCGACTACGCACGCTTCGGGCTGCTCTACCTCCGCGACGGCATGTGGGAGGGCGACCGCATCCTCCCGACCGGGTGGGTCGACGACGCTCGCACCTGGGTATCCGAGGACCCCGAGGACGCGAGCCCCTACGGCGCGCACTGGTGGGGTGTTGCCGGCGACACCCTCGGCACCTTCAGGGCCTCCGGCTACGAGGGGCAGTCGATCACGCTCTGCCCCACCCTCGACCTCGTCGTGGTGCGCCTGGGCAAGACGGCACTCGAGCGGGAGCCGAACCTCGTGCCGTGGCGGGCCGCGATGGTCCAGGCCTTCGCCGACTCCGTCAGCGCGCGACGGGCGTGGCGATGAGGACGGGGATCTGGCGGTCCGTCTTCTCCTGGTACTCGGCGTAGGGCGGGTAGGCCGCCACGGCCCGCTCCCACCACGGCGCCTTCTCGTCACCCTGGACCTCGCGCACGGTCACCGCGAACGGCTCGGGCCCGTCCTGAATGGTCACCTCGTCCGGGTGCGCCACGAGGTTGTGGTACCACTCGGGGTTCTCGGGCGACCCGCCCTTGGAGGCCACCAGCGCGTACTCGCCGTCGTGCTCCACCCGCATCAGCGGGTTCTTGCGGACCTTGCCGCTCTTGGCGCCCCGGCTGGTCACCACGATGATCGGCCATCCGGTGTCGAGCAGCGTGTTGGCCCGCTGGCCACCGGAGGACTCGTACTCGGCCACCTGGTCGCGGACCCACTGGGCCGGGCTGGGCTCATAGTCACCTTGGAGTGTGGTCATGGGGCGATCGTATGGGCGCGGCGCTACTCTCCGACCGTGTCCCGTCCCCCCATGTCAGCTCCTGACGTCCTGGCCCTCCACGAGACGCTCTCCAACTGGGGCCGGTGGGGTGACGACGACCAGCTGGGAACGCTGAACCTGATCACACGGGAGGTGACGGCGGCCGCCGCGGCGACGGTGTGCGTCGGGCGGACGGTCTCGTGCGCGCGGCCGCTCGACACGGCCGCCGCGGCCGACAACCCCTCGCCGGTCGCCCACCACATGCTCGGCACCGCCACCGAGGGCTACGGCGCCGACTACCTGGCCCTGGCGCCGCACGGCTACGCCACCAGCCACATCGACGCGCTGTGCCACATCTTCCACGAGGGCCGCGTCTACAACGGCTACCCCACCGAGGTGGTCACCGCCCACGGGGCCACCCGCCTCGGCATCCACCATCTCCGGGCCGGCGTCGTGACCCGGGGCGTGCTGCTCGACATACCTGCGCTGCGCGGTGTGGACGCCCTCGAGCCGGGCGAGCCCGTCTTCCCCGAGGACCTCGAGGCCGCCGAGGCGCAGGCGGGCCTGCGCGTGCGCAGCGGGGACGCGCTGCTGGTGCGCACCGGGCGCTGGCGCTGGCGCGCCGCGCACGGCGCGTGGGACCTCGGCACGCTGGCGGCGGGCCTCGACGCCTCCTGCCTCCCCTGGCTCCGCGCCCGGGACGTGGCCACGCTGGGCAGCGACGGGGTGTCCGACGTCCTCCCGTCGAGGGTCGGGGGCGTCGGCATGCCGATCCACACCGTGGCCATCGTGGCCCTGGGGATCCACCTCATGGACAACCTGGACCTCGACGCCGTGGCCGAGGCGTGCGCGGAGGAGCGCCGCTGGGAGTTCCTCTTGACGGTGGCGCCGCTCGTGCTCCGCCGCGGGACGGCGTCGCCGGTCAACCCGATCGCCGTCTTCTGATCAGGTCGGCGTGCCCCCCACCATGGGTGCGTTGAGGTGCAGGCTGCCGGCGGAACCCTGGAAGCCCGTGGCCCCGTAGCTGAAGATGCCCCCGTCGGAGGCGACCAGCCAGTAGCCGCTGCCGTCGAAGGAACTCATCATGCCGACGATCGGCTTGTTGAGCTTGATGGAGCCCGAGGACCCGTCGAAGCCGGCGTCGCCGTAGTTGAAGATCCCCCCGTCGGAGGCGACGAGCCAGTAGCCGAGCCCAGTGGCGTCGCTCGCCATCCCCACGATCGGCTTGTTGAGGGGCTGGCCACCGCGCGAGCCGTAGAAGAGCGCGTCGCCGTAGCCGAAGATGCCCCCGTCGGAGGCGACGAGCCAGTAGCCGTGGCCGTCGGGGGTGGTCGCCATGCCGACGATGGGCTTGTTCAGCCGGATCGAGCCGGCCGAGCCGTAGAAGTTGGCGTCGCCGTAGTTGAAGATGCCTCCGTCGGACGCCACCAGCCAGTAGCCACCGCCGTCAGGGGTCCCCGCCATGCCGACGATCGGGGCGTTGAGGTGCAGGCTGCCCGTCGAGCCGTGGAAGACCGCGTTGCCGAAGCTGAAGATGCCCCCGTCGGACGCCACCTCCCAGTAGCCGCCCGGACCGGGCGTCTCGGCCATGCCGACCATCGGGGCGTTGAGGTGCTGGCCGCCCATGGACCCGTGGAAGAGCCCGTTGCCGTAGGTGAAGATGCCGCCGTCCGACGCGTCCGTCCAATAGCCCTCGGGTGGCGTGTAGGACTCGTCGAGAGCGAACTGGTCGCTCGAGCCGTCCTGGAAGTAGCCGCCCGCCTCGCAGGCATTCCGGGAGCTGCACGACACCGCTTCCAGGTCGGACACGGCGTTCGCACCCGTGCCGGCGTTGTCGGGCACCGGGGCGACGGCATTGCTCCACGAGCCTGCCGTGGACGAGTCGATCAGGGCGACGATGTTCCCCGAGTTCGAGTTGTTCTGGTAGAAGCCGACGGCTGTGCAGTCGGAGCCGGACAGGCACGAGACCGAGTTCAAATCGGCGTCGATGTTGGCGCCGGTGGCGGCGTCGCCCGGCTGCGGACCCTCCGTGGCGGTGATGGTGGCGCCGTTCACCGTGTCGATCAGCGGGCGGCTGGCGTCGTTCGCCTCGTCGTCGTAGTACCCGACCGCGTTGCAGATCCCGTCGAAGGTGCATGACACGTCGTTGAGGTCCGCCGCTTGGTTCCCGGCCGTCCCGGCGTTGTTGGGCTCGGGAGCCATGGTCGAGGTCCACGAGCCGCCGGTGTACTGGGCGAGCAGGCCGTGATCGTTGTCCGACGTGTCGGTCACCTCGCCGGCGGCCTCGCAGGTCGTCCCCGAACACGAGACGGCGGAGAAGTTGCTGAACTCGTCGGTCCCGGTGCCGGCGCCCGGAGTGGTCGGGACGTCGAAGGACCACGACCCTCCCGCCTGGTTGAGGAGCAGGGCCTGCTCCCTGTCGTTGCTGCCGTTGTAGTAGTAGCCGGCCGCGGCGCACGGGCCCATGCTCGGGCACGACACGTCCTTGATGAACACGTCCTGGTTGGTGACCGCGTCCGCCGGCTGCGGCGCCGCCTCGGTGCTCCAGACGCCCCCGCTGAGGCTGTCGATGAGGCCGAACTGCCCCCCGGACCCGGTGGTGCCCTTGTAGTCACCGACCGCGACGCAACTCGACGCCGACTGGCAGTCCACCGACTTGAGGTACGAGAAGTAGCCCGTGCCCGTACTGAAATCGCTGGGAACCGGGGCGTCCATGGCGGACCACGTGCCGCCGGACAGGGTCTCGATCAGGCCGTGGTCCTTGCCGTTCGTGTCCTCGAAGAACCCCACGGCGACGCAGTCGCCCTGAGCGGGGCACGAGATGGACTCGATGACCGAGGCGAGGCTGAGGTCCGCGTCGGAGGGGAGCGGCGCCTGCACGTCGGTCCAGGTGCCCCCCGACTTCACGCCGAGCAGTGGCCGGTCCACGCTCCCCGAGTCCTCGTAGTAGCCCCCCGCTCCGCAGAACACCGCCGAGAGGCACGAGTCGGTCACCCACTGGGCATCGGGGTTGGGCGACTTCGGGGCGTTGGGCGCCGTCGGCAGCGGGCTCTGGGTCCCCGTCCACCCCGGAGTCGGGGCGGCGGCCCCGGCCGTCCCCGTGGCGAAGAGGCCGCCCAGGGCCCCCGTGCCGATGACCAGCACGCCGTCGACTGCCAGCACTGCGCCCTGGCGCAACGTGACCCGTCCGCCGCCCCGACGCCGGTTACCGCCCTGCACGCGCTTCGACACGTATCACCTCCGAGGTCCGCTCGTACCGAATCTAGGGAACGGCTCTCCGCAAAGCAACGACCACGCGCCACATTCTTCTGCCCGTCGTCCGTCCCGGCCGTTGCACGTGGCGAGTCCGCACCGGCCCGGGGTGCGGCGTCAGGCTCCCTCGAAGGGGAATCCGAGGTCGGGCGCCGTGAGGACGGCCCGGAAGGCCAACCCCTCCGCCGCCGCCATGGCCTCGACCGTCCCCCCGCGGTCGACCACGGCGACGAGCAGCACCACCTCGCCCCCGGCCTCCTGGACCGCGTGGGCCGCCTCGAGGAGCGAGGTGCCCCGCGTCACCGTGTCCTCGGTGACGACGACCTTGTCCCCGGGCTCGAGCGCGCCCGCGATGCGCCCGCCCGCCCCGTGGTCCTTCGCCTCCTTGCGCACGCTGAAGGCCTTGAGCGGGCGGCCCCGCGTCGCGGCCACGCCGGCGGTCACGAACGCCACGGGATCGGCGCCCATGGTGAGCCCGCCGATCGCCGTCGCCTCGGGAGGGATCACCGAGAGCACGGCGTCGGCCACCAGCAGCATGGCCTCGGGCCGGCACACCGTCTGCTTGGAGTCGATGAACCAGCTGCTCTTGCGGCCCGACTTCAGCGTGAAGTCCCCGGCCTTCACCGAGTGCGCCAGCAGATGGGCCCGCAGCTCGCCGAAATCGTCGGCCCCGGTCACGTGAAGCGCACGCCCGGACCGCCGTCGTCGACGACCTCGCCGATCACGCCGGCCGCCTGCCCGGCCCCGTGGAGCACCGCGAGCGCCCCGTCCACGCCCGCAGGGTCGACGACCAGCGCCATCCCGACGCCGCGGTTGAAGACCCGGTCCATCTCGTCGTCGGAGACAGGGCCCAACCGGGCGATCTCGGCGAAGACGCGGGGCTCCTCCCAGCTCGAGCGATCCAACACGGCTCCGAGCCCGCTGGGAAGGGCACGGGGCAGATTCCCCACGATGCCGCCGCCGGTGATGTGCGCGCAGGCGTGCAGCGCCTCGCCCACCGTGCTCCGCACGGCCAGCACGGACGGGGTGTAGATGACCGAGGGCCGCAGGAGCTCGTCGGCCACCGAGTGGCCCGCCCCCTCCCACGCCGGGTCCGAGAGGTCCAGGCCGGCGCGCTCGAGCAGCACGTGGCGCGCCAGCGTGTAGCCGTTGGAGCGCAAGCCCGGCGAGGCCAGGCCCACCACGACGTCACCCGCCCGCACCCGTTCGGGCCCGAGCTGCGCCCCGTCCTCGACCGCGCCGACCGCGAAGCCGGCCAGGTCGAGCTCGTCGGGCGCCATGATCCCCGCGTGCTCGGCCGTCTCGCCGCCGATGAGGACGCAACCCGCCTGCCGGCAGCCCTCGTGCACGCCGCTGACGACGGTCGCAATGTGCTCGGGGTCGACCCTGCCGGTCGCGATGTAGTCGAGCATGAAGAGGGGCTCGGCGCCGACGCAGACCAGGTCGTCGACACACATCGCGACGAGGTCGATGCCGACCGTGTCGTAGCGGCCGCTCGCCCTGGCCACCGCGAGCTTCGTGCCCACCCCGTCGGTCGAGGCCACCAGCACGGGCCGCCGGTAGCGCTCCATGTCCAGGGGAAATTGGCCGCCGAAGCCGCCGATGCCCGCGACCAGGGAGCGCAGGCGTTCGACCGCCGCGTCACCGGCGGCGATGTCCACCCCGGCGCCCGCGTAGGTGGCGCCGCCCGAGCCGGCGTCCACCGCGGTCAGACCCCGGGGAGCGCGGCCTGGTGGGCCGTGGCCGTGACCCGCTCGGGGCGCCCGAGCGACACCGGCGTCGGCCCCCTGTGGGTCACCGGTGTCGGGTAGTCCCCGGTGAAGCAGGCGTCGCAGAACCCGCCGTCAGCCCCGATGGCCTCCTTCAGGTTCTCGATGCTGATGTAGGCCAGCGAGTCGGCACCCAGAATCTCGGCCATCTCCGCCACGGTGTGGTCGGTCGCCAGCAGCTCCTCGTAGGAGGGCGTGTCGATGCCGTAGAAGCACGGCCAGCGCCAGGGCGGCGACGAGATGCGCAGGTGGACCTCGGCCGCGCCGGCCTCGCGCAGCATGCGGATGACCGAGCGCTGCGTGGTGCCCCGCACGATGGAGTCGTCCACGACGACGAGCCGCTTGCCCGCGATGGCGTCGCGGAGGGGGTTGAGCTTGCGCCGCACCGCGTCGGCCCGCGCCCCCTGGTCCGGCGCGATGAAGGAGCGCCCGATGTAGCGGTTCTTTACCAGCCCCTGCCCGTAGGGGATGCCGCTGGCCCGGGCGAAGCCCTCGGCCGCCGGCACGCCGGATTCGGGGACCCCCATCACCATGTCGGCCTCGGCCGGCGCCTGCGCCGCCAGCAGCTCGCCCATGCGGCACCGGGTCTCGTGGACCTCCCGGCCGTACAACCGGCTGTCGGGCCGCGCGATGTAGGCGAACTCGAAGATGCACAGCCGCGGCGTCACCTCGCGCAGCCAGGGGACCTCGAGGCTCTTGGGACCGTCCGCGTCGATCACCACGAGCTCGCCCGGCGCGACCTCGCGCACGAACGTGGCGCCGATGACGCTGAGGGCGGGCGACTCGGAGGCGAGCACCCAGCCCTCGGGGGCCTCGGCGGGGCCGAGCCGCCCGAGGCACAGGGGGCGGAAGCCGTGGGGGTCGCGCACGCCGAAGAGCCGTTCGGAGCTCATGAGGACGAAGGAGAACGCGCCCTCCAGGATGGGGAGCACCAGCTGCAGCGCCGTCGAGAGGTCCTCGGTCTCGGGGAACGCGTGCGCCAGCAGCTCCGCCACGACGTCGCTGTCGGTGGCGATCGACCCGGGCAGCATCCCGACCTTCTCGGCCAGCGCCCGCGTGTTGGTGAGGTTGCCGTTGTGCCCAAGCGCGAAGCCGGCCCGGCCCACCGGCCGGTAGACGGGCTGGGCGCCCGCCCAGTCCGACGCGCCGTGGGTCGAGTAGCGGGTGTGACCGATGGCGAGGTGACCGGCCAACCCCGAGAGCGTGCGCTCGTCGAACACGGTGGCCACCAGGCCCATGTCCTTGACGACGGTCACGGTGTCGCCGTCGCTCACCGCCATGCCGGCCGACTCCTGCCCCCGGTGTTGCAGGGCGAAGAGGCCGTCGAACGTGAGGTTCGCCACCCGCTTACCGGGCGCATAGACACCGAAGACACCGCACGCTTCCTTCACGCGATCACCATTCTCGCACAGGAAAACCTCACTCATCCCCCAGAGCCCGGGCCAGATTGCCCTCCTCGGCCTCTTCCAGCGCACCGACCGGGAGGTCGACAAGGCCCCCCAGGCGGAAGCGGTCGCCGCCCGCCCGCCCGAGGACGGCGGCGGGGATGCCCTGCGCGACGGCGCGGGCGCACAGCTCGTCGGGGTCAGACGTCGCCACCACGATGCGGGAGGGCAGCTCGGTGAAGAGCTCGGCGGGGTCGCCCACCTCGAGCACGCAGCCCACCGCCGCGGCGGCGGTCATCTCGGCCAGCGCGACCCCGAGGCCGCCGCCCGAGACGTCGTGCACGGCCTGCACCAGATCCCCGCCCGCCCCACCGATCTGATCCGCCACGAGCCCGGCGACGAAGGCGCACAGCGCGCTGTGGGCGGCGAAGTCGACTGCCGGCACGGTACCGCCGCCGGAGCGGCGGGCGCACCGCTCGGTGGCCCAGCGCGTGCCGTCCAGGGGCAGCGACCCGTCAGCCGCGGCCCGCGCACCGAGCAGCACCACCGCGTCCCCTGCAGACCAGGCCAGGCCCGGCGGCCGGGCGTGCACCGCGTCGACGAGGCCCAGCACTCCGAGGACCGGCGTGGGGTCGATGTCGGCACCACCGCTCTCGTTGTAGAGGCTGACGTTGCCCCCGATCACCGGCAGCGAGAGCGCGCGGCAGGCCTCGGCCAGCCCGTCGATGCACTCGGAGAGCTCCCACATGACCTCCGCGTGCTCGGGGTTGCCGAAGTTGAGGCAGTTGACCACGGCCACCGGCGCCGCCCCGACGCAGGCCAGGTTGGCCACGCCCTCGGCCAACACGAGCGCGGTGCCGGCCCGCGGATCGAGCGCGCACGCCCGCGGGTTGGAGTCCGTCGTCACCGCGACGCCGCGCGCCGACGGGGGCAGCCCGGGGCCGGCCAGGCGCAGCAGCGCGGCGTCGGCACCCGGGCCGGCCACCGTGTTCAAGAAGAGCTGGTGGTCGTACTGCGACCACACCCAGCGCGCCGAGCGCAGAAGCTCCAGCAGGTCGCCGGCGCACTCGCCGGCGGCGGGCGGCGCCAGCGGCGCGGCCGCCAACCGGTCCGGCGCCCGCCGCGGGCGGTCGTAGAGCGGCGCGTCGTCGGAGAGCGACGCCGCCGGCACGTCGGCCAGCACCGGCCCCTCCCGGCCGTCCCGAATCCGTAGGCGCCCGCCGCCGGCCGGATCGGGCGCGGTGACCGTGCCGATGACGGTGGCCCGCACCTCCCACCTGGCGCAGATGGCGCCCACCGCCGGCCACGACTCGGGCGTCACGATGGCGAGCATGCGCTCCTGGCTCTCGCTCGTCATCACCTCCCACGGCTCCATGGCCTCCTCGCGCCGCGGCACGGCCGACACGTCGACGTCCATGCCGACGCCGCCACGCCCCGCGGTCTCGCTCGTGGCGCAGGCGAGCCCGGCGCCGCCGAGGTCCTGGATCCCGACGACGAGCTTGGTGTCGAGCAGCTCCAGGCACGCCTCGATGAGCCGCTTCTCCTCGAACGGGTCTCCCACCTGGACGCTGGGTCTTTTTGTGTCGTCCGCCCCATTGAATCCGGCGGAGGCCAGGACGCTCACCCCGCCGATGCCGTCGCGGCCCGTGGCCGAGCCGAGCAGCACGGCCAGGTTCCCCGGGCCTGACGCGATGCCGAGGACGAGGCGCTCGGTCGGCAGCGCGCCCATGCAGAGGACGTTGACGAGAGGGTTCTGGGCGTAGCAGGGGTCGAAGGTGAGCTCGCCGCCGACGGTCGGGACGCCGACGGAGTTGCCGTAGCCCGAGATCCCGCTCACGACGCCCTCGACGAGCCAGCGCTGGCGGGCGTCGTCGGGAAGGCCGAAGAAGAGCGGGTCCATGACGGCGAGCGGGCGGGCCCCCATGGTGAAGATGTCGCGCAGGATGCCGCCCACGCCGGTGGCGGCACCCTGGTAGGGCTCGATCGCCGAGGGGTGGTTGTGGCTCTCGATCCGGATCGCCACCGCGATGCCGTCCCCGGCGTCGATGACCCCGGCGTTCTCACCCGGGCCGACGAGCACTCTTGGCCCTTCCGTCGGGAGACGCCGCAGATGGAGCCGGGACGACTTGTACGAGCAGTGCTCGCTCCACATCACGGCGTAGAGGGCGAGCTCGAGGTGGTTGGGCGGGCGGCCCAGGATCTTGGCGACGGCCTCGTACTCGTCGTCGGTGAGGCCGAGCGCCCGGTGCAGGTACGGCTGCTCCTCTGCTGTCGGCGGCGCCTCGGCCGGGGGCGTCATGATGACCACCACGATAGAGGCCGCGCCCGGACCTCCCCGCACGACTGGGTACGCTCACGCGGACGGACAGAGGGGGGGGCGAGATGGCCGATATCGTGATCGACCCCGGGGCGCCGTACGGATACTCCCGCTCGGCGGAGCTCCAGCAGCGGTTCGAGCAGGGGGCCGCCGCGCTCCTCGCGTCCGATGGATGGTCCAAGGAGCTCGTGGCAGACCTGGCTCTGGAAGGCGGTGGCGTCAAGGGCATCGGCATCGTTGGCGCCGTGTCCGCCCTTGCCGAGGCCGGTTACCGCTTCCAGCGCGTGGCCGGCACGAGTGCCGGCGCCATCGCGGCGTCACTCATCGCCGCCATCTCCAAGAAGGGCGCGCCCATGACGGCCCTCCAGGGATACCTCGACAACCTGACCTTCAACGAGTTCATGCCCAAGGGCAAGCTGCACGCGTTCATGGACCACCACCTCGGCAACGCCGGCGAGATCCTGTCCTCAGCCGAGGTGCTGACCCACAAGATGGGCGTCTACGACGGCGACTACCTCTTCACTTGGCTCACACCGATTTTGGACGGGCTCGGCGTGCACACGTTCGAGGACCTCAAGATCACCCAGGAGGAAGACCCGGGCATGAGCCTCCCCGAGAGCCACCGCTACCGGCTCGTCGTGCACACCTCGGACATCACCCGCGGCCAGCTCGTCCGCCTGCCCTGGGACTACGACTACTACGGGAAGGACAGGGACCAGCAGGACGTCGTCGGGGCCGTGCGTGCGTCGATGTCGATCCCCTTCTTCTTCGAGCCGGTCACCTTCACGGCGCTGCCAGCCGAGGTCGACGTGCCCCGGCCCGACGGGGGCTCGATCACCACCCGCTACGAGGGAGGCACGGTGACGTGGGTGGACGGGGGCATGCTGCGCAACTTCCCGATCAACGCGTTCGACCGGGAGGATGGTGCGGAGCCGCGCTGGCCCACCATCGGCGTCAAGCTGTCGGCCCTGCAAACCCAGTTCCCGTCCACCAAGGCGGCGGCGACGGCCTACGGCGAGGCGCGGGGCTGCCTGCACACGATGATGAGCGAATGGGACGCCTACGGCATCGATGCCGCGACGGCCGGCCGCACCATATTCGTGGACAATGCCGGGATCTCGACCACCGATTTCGACCTGACCCCCGCGCAACGACACGAGTTGTTCCTGAACGGCGTGGCGGGGGCCACCTCCTTCATCATCGAGATGGGTGCCCGAGGCCGGGTCCCGCGCACCGACAGTGAGGCGCGCCAACTCATGCAGGAGCGGCGGACCGCAGCGGGCTGAGCGTACGATCGGCGCGGAACACGGCGAGGTCGTGCTCGGACCACACGACGGCCGCGTCGAACCCGTTGTCGGCCAGCCAGCGCAGCTGATCGTCCACGGTCGAGGGCCGGTCGTGGTCGCTGGTCAGCGGCGTCACCGCGTCGGCGGGGTCGGCCGGGACCACGACGTCGCCGAGCACGAAACGCCCGCTGGGACGCAGTACGCGCGCCACCCGGGCGAAGAGGTCGGCCTTGGCGGCGCCCTCGAGGTGGTGGACGGCCAGTGCCGAGACGACCAGGTCGAAGGGGCCCGGGGGCAGCGAGTCGACCAGCTCGGCGACGCTCAGCTCGACCGCCAGCGCCTCGAGCCGGGTGCGGGCCGCATCGAGCATCGGCGCGCTCTTGTCCAGGCCGACCGCCCTCGCCCCGGGGTGGTGCGCGAGCACGGCGGCCAGCGTCTCCCCCGTGCCGGTCCCGAGGTCGAGCACCGTCGTGACCTCCATCGGCTCGGTGGCCGCCGCAACCGCCTCCTGCAGGCGCCCGTAGGCCGGCAGCTCCGCCCGCATCATGTCCAGGTAGGTGGCCGGGTCGAAGTGGAATTGGCTCATATGACCTCACGTCTCGTCCAGGCCCAGCGCAGCACGTAGAGCGAGAGGCCGAGGGTCACCAGGTTGATGGCGAGCTCCACCAGCCCGTTGCCGCCCTTGCCCCAGATGCCGTGCTGCAGGTCGTAGAGCACGTCCATCCCGAAGAGGTAGAGCCCGGCCCCGCCCCCGGCCAGGAGCCAGAACAGGGCCGCCCGCCGCGCCGTGGTGAGGCAGTACGAGGCGGCGACCAGGCAGAGCGCCAGCCAGCCGTCGGCGAGGGGGAACGCGTCCTCGAACTGGGTGTAGGACGGGCCGTTCTCGGAGGCCACGAGGGAGCGGTGGATCAGCCAGGCCAGCCAGTAGGCGGCGATGAGGAGGGCGGCCGCGAGGAGCACGGCGGCCATGGTGCGGCGTGTCCGTGCATCCATGCCCGCAGGGTAACGGAGTCGAAATGGCTCGTACGGGATTCGGTGATATGGGGTGATCGATGCTACCGAAATGAAATATGGGGGTTGATGCATATGGACGCGCCGGCCGCGTCACAATGGGAGCATGGCAACCAAGGGAAAGACTCCGGCTCCTCGCAAGCCCATGAGCACCGGCCACAAGGCCGCGCTCGCTCGTGGGCGGGCCGAGAGTGCAAGCGTCCGCCACTATCTCGAGGCGCTCGAGACGTCCAAGCCGAAACGGGGCCGCAAGCGCACGCCGGCGTCGATCGACCGCCGGCTGGCGGCGATCGAGTCCCAGCTCGCCTCTGCGGACGCTCTGACCCGCCTCCACCTGCTCCAGGAGCAGAAGGACCTGCTCGACGAGCGATCTCGTACGAACCAGGTGAAGGATCTGTCGGCGCTCGAGAAGCAGTTCATCAAGGTGGCCAAGGACTACGGCGAGCGCAAGGGCATCACCTACGCGACCTGGCGCGCCGCCGGCGTCAGCGCGGCCGTGCTGCAGAAGGCCGAGATCCCGCGCTCGCGGACGTGATCTGACACGGCAGGGCCTCGGGGGACCGTTCTGCTCCCGATGGATGACCCGATCGGCGCTGCCGGCGCCCTGTCGAACGAGGAGATCCGAGACCGTCTCGACGAACTGGTACGCCAGAAGGCGGCGGTGGACGGGGCGATCATCGTGCTGCTGGGCGAGGTGGGGCGGCGCCAGGCGTATCGAGACGAGGGTGCGACGTCGCCGGAGGTCTGGGCCGTGGAGCGCTTCGGCCTCTCCGTGCCGACGGCGCGGGCCTACGCACACGTGGCCGAGAAGGCGTGGGACATGCCGCACCTCATGGCGGGGCTCTGCGCGGGCGACCTCTCCTTCGACAAGGTCCGGGCGCTCTCCGACTGGGCCACGCCCGAGACGGACCGAGAGCTGACGGAGCAGGCACGGGAGTGCTCGGTCCGCCAGTTGGCCGAGCTGGCCCGGTCGAGCCGGGCACCCGGCGAGTCCGAGGCCGCCTCTGTGCACGAGGGTCGGTTCTGCCGTTTCAACGATCGCTTCCGCACCACGACCGTGCAGCTGCCGCCCGAGTCCTACGCCGAGACGCGGGCGTGTCTCGAGGCCAGGGCCCGCCAGGTCCCCTCCGACGGCGACACCCCGTGGGACCAGCGCCTGGCCGACGCGTTCGTCGACGTGATCCGGTCGTCGGCGGGCGGCGGGCGGCCGGGCCCGAGCCCGTACCACGTGGTGGCCCACGTCCCCCTTGTTGCCCTGACCGACGAGGCCAGCGGGCTCGCCGGCGAGCTGGAGCGTGACGGGCTGATCAGCGGTGAGACCGTTCGCCGCATCGCCTGTGACGCCACCATCGCCCTCGCCGTCGACGACGACGTCGGCCACACCATGTACGAGGGCCGGGCCCGCCGGGAACCCACCGACGCCCAGCGCCGCGAGATCATGCGCCGGGACCGCCACTGCCGGTTCCCCGGGTGCACCCACGCGACGTTCACCAACGCCCACCATGTGGTGCCATGGAAGCCCGACGGGCGCACCGACATCGACAACCTGGTGCTGTTGTGCGTCCACCACCATCATCTGGTCCACAGCTCGGGGTGGACGATGAGGGGGAACGCCAATGACGAGTTGACCTTCGTCGGCCCCTCCGGCCGGGCTATGACGTCGCGCCCGTCACCCCGGTGGACCGCCGTGACGTCCGGGATCCAGGATTAGGTGACGCGCTCGCTGCTGCGACGAGCGAGCGCAGCAGCATAAGGCCGTCCTCGGACCCGAGCAGCGCGGAGCTGGCCCGTTCGGGGTGCGGCATGAGGCCCACCACGTTGCCCGCCTCGTTGGCGATGCCGGCGATGGCATCGATGGACCCGTTCGGGTTGTCGGCGTAACGCAGGAGAATGCGGTCCTCCGCCTGCAGTCGGAGCAGGGTCTCGTCGTCGCAGGTGTAATTGCCCGAGAAATGGTTGATGGGGATGACGAGCTCGTCGCCCACGGTGGAACCCGCGGTGAGGACCGACGCCGTCGAGGTCACCACGAGTCGCACCGGCTCGCACAGGAAGCGCAGCCGTCCGTTCTTCTGCAGGGCGCCGGGGAGGAGTCCCGCCTCGGTCAGCACCTGGAAGCCGTTGCAGATGCCGACGACCGGGCCGCCGGCGCGGGCGAAGTCGGCCACCGCGTCCATGACGGGCGAGAAGCGGGCGAGCGCGCCCGGGCGCAGGTAGTCGCCGTGGGCGAAGCCACCCGGCAGCACGACGGCGTCCACGGACCCGAGCTGCGGGTCGCCGTGCCAGAGCAGGACGCCCTCGGCGCCGACGGCCTCGAGCGCTCGTACGACGTCGTGCTCGCAGTTGGTCCCCGGGAAGACGACGACGCCGATGCGCGGCGCCACCTCAGATCGCCTCGAGCTCGAGCCGGCTCTGTTCGATCACGGGATTGGCCAGCAGGCGGTCGGCCAGCTCGGTGGCGGTGGTACGAGCCGCTCCCTCGTCCGGCGCGTCCACCTCGAAGCTGAAGGAGCGGCCGGCGCGCACGTGGGCCACGCCGTCGAACCCCAGTGCGGGCAGCGCCCGCTCGATCGTCGCTCCCTCGGGGTCGGCGATCCCGGGGCGCAGCTGCACCTCCACGCGCGCCCGGAACCTCATGCCGAGGCACCGTACCAGTCGTCCAGCGAGCGGCCGGTGACGCGCTCGTACGCCGCGACGTAGCGCGCCGACATGGCTCGTACCACCTCAGGCGGCAGCGGCGGCGGGGGCGGCGTGCGGTCCCAGGGCAGGGCGGCGAGCCAGTCGCGCAGTGGTTGCTTGTCGAACGCCGGCGGCGCCTCCCCGGGCACCACCTGGTCCGCCGGCCAGTAGCGCGACGAGTCCGGTGTGCACACCTCGTCGCACAGGCTCAGCACCCCGTCGACGTAGCCCAGCTCGAACTTGGTGTCGGCGAGGATGAAGCCGGCCTCGGCCGCCCGCGCCGCCGCCAGCCGGTACAGCTCGAGGCAGATGGTACGAGCAGACTCGGCCGCCTCCCGCCCGACCAGGTCGACGGCTGCGGCGAAATCGATGTTGAGGTCGTGCCCCTCCGGCGCCTTGGTCGAGGGGGTGAAGACGGGCTCGTCGAGCCGGCTGGCCAGCCGCAACCCCTTCGGCATGGGGGTGCCGTGCACGGTGCCGGACTTCTCGTACTCCTCCCAGGCCTGGCCGGCCAGGTAGCCCCGGACGATGCACTCGAGCTGGAGCATCTCGGCTCGGCGCACGAGCATCGACCGGCCGGCCCAGTCCTCCGGCAGGGTGCTGCCGCCGAGGGCTGCCTCAATTCGGGCAGGGTCGACGGCCAGCACGGTCCCCGGCACCACGTCGGCCATCTCCTCGGACCAGAAGCAGGTCATGGCCGTGAGGACACGGCCCTTGTCGGGGATCGGCTCGGCCATGATCACGTCGAACGCGCTGACGCGGTCCGAGGCCACCATGAGCAGGCGCCCCTCGCCGGCGTCGTAGAGCTCGCGCACCTTGCCCGAGAGGACCCGGGGCAGCTCCACGGTCACAGGCCCGCCAGCGCGTCGGCGAAGTGGTCGACGTGGCGGAGGGTGCGCGAGAGGTCGAAGGCGGCATCGAGCTGCGCGGCGTCCAGCGGCACCTCGGGATCCGCCTCGAGGACCTCACGGAACGGACGCCGCTCGGACCAGGACAGCCGGGCGTCGCGCTGGACGATGCGGTAGGCCTCGTCGCGGGTCAGGCCGGCCGAGACGAGGGCGAGGAGGACGGACTGGGAGAAGACGAGCCCGAGCGTTCCCTCGGTCAGATTCTGCAGGGCACGCTCGGGGTGCACCACGAGGCCCGACGCCAGCCCGGTCGCCTTGCGCAGCACGTACGCGGCCAGCAGGGACGCATCCGGCAAGGCCACCCGCTCCACCGAGCTGTGCGAGATGTCGCGCTCGTGCCACAGCGCGACGTCCTCGAGCCCGGCGCCCAGGTAGCCGCGCAGCAGCCGGGCCAGGCCGCAGAGCCGCTCCGAGAGGATCGGGTTGCGCTTGTGCGGCATGGCCGAGCTGCCCTTCTGCCCGGCGCCGAAGGGCTCCTCCGCCTCGCCCAGCTCACTGCGGGCCAGGTGGCGGATCTCGGTGCACATGAGCTCGACCGTGGCGCCGATGGACGCGCAGGCGTAGAAGTACTCGGCGTGGCGGTCCCGGGCGATGACCTGGGTGGCCGGGACGGGGGTCAGGCCGAGGGCGGCGCAGACGCGGGCCTCGACCTCGGGGTCGATGTTGGAGTACGTGCCCACGGCGCCCGACAGCTTCCCGACGGCCACGGCGTCGCGGGCGGCGCGCAGGCGGCGGCGGTCGCGGTCCGCCTGCAGAGCCCACAGCGCGAACTTGGCGCCGAAGGTGGTCGGCTCCGCGTGCATGCCGTGGGTGCGGCCGGTGACGGGCACGTGCAGCAGTTCGAGCGCCCGCTCCTTGAGCGCCGCCACGAAGTTGTCGAGGTCGGTGAGGATGATGTCCGCCGCGCGGGTGAGAGTCGCACACAGGGCGGTGTCCACCACATCGGACGAGGTCAGCCCGTAGTGGATGTGCGAGCCGGCCGGTGCGCCGATGCGCTCCTGCACGACGTCGACGAAGGCGGCCACGTCGTGGTCGGTGACCTTCTCGCGCTCGAGGACCTCGGCCACGAAGGCGTCGTCGACCGTCGGGGCCTTGGCGCGGCAGGTCGCCGCGTCCTCGGCCGGGACCACACCGAGGGCGGCCTGGGCCTCGGTGGCCAGGAGCTCGACCTCGAGCCAGAGGGAGAAGCGGGCGGTGTCGCTGAAGAGCGCGGCCATGTCTTCGGGTGAGTAGCGGGGGATCATCGAGCCCCCTCGCCAGCCGCCGCGGTCGCGCCCCGCGCCGCGGCTGTCGCGATGTCGTGGCGCATCTGCATACCTTCCCACTCGATCGGCGCGGCGGCGGCGTAGGCGCGGTCGCGCGCCTCGGCCAGCGTCGGGGCCACCGCGGTGACGCCGAGCACGCGCCCACCCGATGTGTGGAACGGCCCGTCGGGCGTGTGGCGACCCGTGCCGGCGTGGAAGACGGTGACGCCGTCGACGACCGCCACGGACTGACCGGAGGCATCGAGCCCCTCGATCGGGTCGCCGGTCCGGGGGTGCTCGGGGTAGCCCGGGCAAGCCAGCACGACGCAGACGGCCGACTCGTCCCAGAAGCGGGGCGGATGGGTGCCGTCGAGCTCGCCGTTGGCCACGGCGAGGAACAGCTCGGCGACGTCGCCGGCGAGCAGGGGTAATACGACCTGAGCCTCGGGGTCGCCGAGGCGCACGTTGTACTCGATGACCCGTGGCCCCTCGGGCGTCAGCATGAGGCCGGCGTAGAGGACGCCCCGGTAGTCGATGCCACGCCGCCGCAGCTCCTCCACCAGAGGCAACACGGCAGTGTCCAACAGCTCCGCCACCACGGCGGGCCCGACGTGGGGCATCGGCGCATAGGCGCCCATGCCGCCGGTGTTCGGCCCGACGTCGCCGTCGCCGACGCGCTTGAAGTCCTGGGCGGGGACGAGCGGCACGGCCCTGGTCCCGTCGCACAGCACGAGCAGGGAGCACTCCTCGCCGGCCAGCCCCTCCTCGATCACGATGTGGCGGCCGGCGTCGCCGAAGGCGGAGCCCGACAGCTTGGCGGCGACGTCGTTCCGGGCCTCGTCGAGGGTCCGGGCCACCAGGACGCCCTTGCCGGCGGCCAGGCCGTCGGTCTTTATGACCCAGGGCCCGGGCAGGGACTCGAGGTAGGCCGCGGCGTCGGCCGCCTGCAGTGCGTCGAAGGTCGAGAAGCGGGCGGTCGGCACGCCGGCGGCGCTGAGGACGTCCTTCATGAAGGCCTTGGACCCCTCGAGCAGCGCGCCGTCGGCCCCGGGGCCCATGACGGCCTTGCCGGCGCCGCGCAGGGTGTCGGCCAGGCCGTCCACCAGCGGTGCCTCAGGCCCGATGACATACAGATCAGCTTCTATCTCCTCGACGGGGACGTCGCTGACCATGATCGGCGGGGCCATGCCCGGGTTGCCCGGCGTCACGACGACGTCGGCCGTGCGCGCCAGGGTGTGGGCGAGCGCGTGCTCGCGGCCTCCGCTGCCGACGACGCAGACCCTCACGCGGTGGCGAAGGAGACGGTCTGCTCGCGGCCCGGTCCGACGCCGACGAGGCGGACGGGGACGCCGATCTGCTCGGAGAGGAAGGCGACGTAGTCCAGAGCTGCCTGCGGCATGTCGCCGGGCGCGGTCGCCGCGCTGAGGTCCGTGCGCCAGCCCGGGAGCTCCTCGTAGACCGGCACCGCCTTGTGGAAGGTCGACTGGTGGTAGGGCAGGTGGCTGAACCGGATGCCGTCGGCCTCGTACGCGACGCACACCTTGACGGTCTCGAACGTATCGAGGACGTCGAGCTTGGTGAGCGCGACCTCGGTCATGGAGTTGAGGCGCACGGCCTGGCGCAGCATGACGGCGTCGAACCACCCGCAGCGGCGCTTGCGCCCGGTGTTGGTGCCGAACTCGTGGCCCCGCTCGACGAGGAGCTCGCCGACGTCGTTGTCCTGCTCCGTCGGGAAGGGGCCGGCGCCGACGCGGGTGACGTAGGCCTTTGCGATGCCGATCACCCGCTCGATGTCCCGCGGGCCGAGCCCCGAGCCCGTGCAGGCGCCGCCGGCCACCGGGTTGGACGACGTCACGAAGGGGTAGGTCCCGTGGTCGAGGTCGAGGAAGGTGGCCTGGGCCCCCTCGAGGAGGACCTGGAGTCCCTTGTCCATGGCGTCGTGGACCATCCCGACGGTGTCACCGACCATCGGCTCGATGCGGGGCGCGTACTCGCCCAGGTAGCGGTCGGCGATGTCGCCCGCGTCCAGCGGCAGGCGGTTGTAGACCTTGGCCAGGACGGCGTTCTTCTCCTTCAGGGCGACGTCGAGCTTCTGGCGGAAGATCTTGGGGTCGAAGAGGTCCTGGACGCGGATGCCGACGCGGGTTGCCTTGTCCGCGTAGGCGGGCCCGATGCCGCGCTTGGTGGTGCCGAGCGCGTTCTTTCCGAGGAAGCGTTCGGTCACCCGGTCGAGCTCCTGGTGGTACGGCATGATCAAATGGGCGTTGCCGCTGACGACGAGGCGGCTGACGTCGATGCCGCGGGCGGCCAGGCCGTCGAGCTCCTCGAGGAGGACGGCCGGGTCGACGACGACGCCGTTGCCGATGATCGGGGTGACGTGGTCGTACAGGATGCCGCTCGGCACGAGCTGGAGTGCGAAGGCCTCGCCGTTGACGACGATGCGGTGGCCGGCGTTGTGGCCGCCCTGGTAGCGCACGACCATGTGCATCTCGCGGCCGAGGAGATCGGTGAGCTTGCCCTTCCCCTCGTCGCCCCACTGGGTCCCGACCACCACGGTTGCGGGCACGCGTCTCTCCGTTCGCTCAAGTCGCCTCGGATTACGTACCAGTGTACCGCTCCCCGAAATAGGGGTCCGAAACTGTGGGCGTTTCGTCACCCTCGTTCTGTGGGTAGGGCCGCGGCAACGGCGCAGGTTGTCGGGGTCGGACGGGCCCGCCCGGCCCAGCCCGGATGGCTGGGCCCGAGCCAGGCCGAGCCTGGACGGAACGGCCCGAGCCCGGTCGAGCCGGGAATGTCGGAAGAAGGGCCAGAGTCAAGGGAGGTCCCAGGTGACGAACCAGCTGCACGGTGTCAAGGTCGCCTTCGTCGTGGCGAACGAGGGCATAGAAGAGGTGGAGCTGCTGCGCCCCTGGCTGGCCGTGGTCGACGCTGGGGGCACGCCGGAGTTGGTGGCGCCGAAGTCCGGCATGGTCGAGACGATGCGGCATCTGGACCGGGCCGATCGCTTCCCGGTGGACCAGGTGACCGATCGCGCCACTGCCGCCGACTACGACGCTGCCATCCTCCCGGGGGGCGTCGCCAATCCCGACCAGCTCCGGACCGATGCGGCGGCCGTCGACTTCCTGATGGCGATGACCGAGTCGGGCAAGCCGGTGGCCGCGATCTGCCACGGACCCTGGACCCTCATTGAGGGTGACCTCGTCGCGGGGCGGACGGTGACGTCATGGCCGAGCCTGCAGACGGACCTGCGCAACGCCGGCGCCTATTGGGTCGATCGCGAGGTCGTGATCTGCCGCCAGGGCATCAACACCCTGGTCACCAGCCGCCGGCCGGACGACCTGGCGGCCTTCTGCGACGCGTTCATCACGGTCTTTACGCCCGAGGCGGCGTCGTTGGCGGTCTGAGCGAGGTCCTCCCCTGCGGGCGCCGTGGCCCGCTGTCGGCGTGACGTTGGGCCCTATGAGCCCGAGCGGACATTGCCGTAGGGTGCAACGCATGAGCTCTGCTCTGGAGCGCCCGTCGACAGGTCGGAACAAGTGACCACCCAGCCCGAGCCGTCGACGACCTCGGCCAACCCGTCACCGGACGCCCACGACCATGATCACTCCAAACCGTTGCACCACCTCGTCTATACGGTGTCGATGGTCTTCGGCCGCGGCCGGATGGCGACGTTCGTCGCGGACCTGGCACGCCTCACGCCCGCCGATCGGGTCGTCGACGTCGGCTGCGGTCCGGGCACAGCGGTCCGGGTCGCGGCACGGCACTGCGACACTGCGACGGGGGTCGATCCCGATCCCACCATGCTCCGCTACGGCCGGTGGCTCACCCGGATGCGCCGGCGCCGGAACGTCAACCTGATGGAGGGACGGGCCGAGGCGCTCCCGCTGCCCGACGACAGCGCCACCGTCGCCTGGGCGCTGACGTCGGTCCACCACTGGTCCGACCGCGCCGCCGGCCTGGCCGAGATGCGGCGCGTGCTCGCCCCCGGCGGCCGGGTCTTCCTGGTTGAGCGGCTGACCCAGCCGGGCGACCGTGGTCACAGGTCATACGGGCTCAACGAGGCCCAGCTCGTCACCCTCGAAGAGGATGTGAGGCGGGCCGGCATCAGCGCCGTGCGCCGGGAGACGCACGTCGTAGGGCGCGAGACGCTCGCGGTGGTGCGCGGGTCGCGGGTGGTCGAGACCTGAGCGGCCCGCCGGCCGCCGGCGCCTACCGCAGGACGATCTTGTCGTCGTCCACGTCGACGGTGACCGTGGCCCCCTCGAGGTACTTCCCCTCGAGCAGCGCCAGCGCCAGCGGGTCCTCTATCGAGCGCTGCAGCACCCGGCGCAGCGGCCGGGCCCCGTAGTCGGGGTCGTAGCCCGCCCGGGCCAGCCACTGCTCGGCCGAGGGCGTCACCACCAGCGTCAACCGGCGCTCGGCCAGCCGAGCACGTAGACGACCCAGCTGGATCCCGACGATCACCGCCAGGTCGTCCTCGGTCAGCGGCCGGAAGCGGACGATCTCGTCGATGCGGTTGATGAACTCCGGCTTGAACCAGTCGGACGGCTCACCCTTGAGGTTCGACGTCATTATGAGGACGGTGTTGGTGAAGTCGACCGTGCGCCCCTGCCCGTCGGTCAGGCGCCCGTCTTCGAGCACCTGCAACAAGATGTTGAACACGTCCGGATGTGCCTTCTCCAGCTCGTCGAGCAGCACGACCGAATAGGGCCGCCGCCGCACCGCCTCGGTCAGCTGACCGCCCTCGTCGTACCCCACGTACCCCGGCGGCGCGCCGACCAGGCGGGACACGGCGTGCTTCTCCATGTACTCGCTCATGTCGATGCGCACCATCGCCCGCTCGTCGTCGAAGAGGTACTCGGCCAGCGCCCGGGCCAGCTCGGTCTTGCCGACGCCGGTCGGGCCCAGGAAGAGGAACGACCCGATGGGCCGGTTCGGGTCGGACAGCCCGGCCCGGCTCCTCCGGATCGCGTTGGCCACGGCGGAGACCGCCTCGTCCTGCCCCACCACGCGCTCATGGAGGGTGGACTCCAACCGGACCAACTTCTCTATCTCGCCCTCCATCAACCGGGACACGGGGACGCCCGTCCAGCGGCTCACCACCTCGGCGATGTCCTCGGCGTCGACCTCCTCCTTCAAGAAGCGCGACCCCGCCTGCAGCTTGGCCAGGTCCTCGTTGGCCTCCCCGATGCGGCGCTCCAGGTCCGGGAGCTCGCCGTAGCGGATCGCCGCCGCGCCGGCCAGGTCGGCGTCGCGCTCGAGCCGGGCCGCCTCCTCCTCCTTGAGCGTCTTCTCCTCCTGCAGCGCGCTGACCGCATTGAGGTAGCTCTTCTCCTGCTCCCAGTGCGCCGCCATGGAGTCGCGCTGCTCGCCGAGCTCGGCCAGCTCGAGCTGCAGGCGCTCGAGGCGCTCCTTCGACGCCTCGTCGCTCTCCTTCTCCAGCGCCAGCTTCTCGATCTCGAGCTGGCGGATGCGCCGCGAGATCTGGTCCAACTCCGTGGGCATGGAGTCGATCTCGATGCGCAGCTTCGACGCCGCCTCGTCGATCAGGTCGATGGCCTTGTCGGGCAGGAAGCGCCCCGTCACGTAGCGGTCCGACAGCACGGCCGCCGCCACCAGCGCCGCGTCCTGAATGCGCACCTTGTGGTGCGCCATGTAGCGCTCGGAGAGCCCACGCAGGATCGCGATCGTGTCCTCCACCGAGGGCTCGCCCACGAAGACGGGTTGGAAGCGCCGCTCCAGCGCGGCGTCCTTCTCAATTGAGGTGCGGTACTCGTCGAGCGTCGTCGCCCCGATCAGCCGGAGCTCGCCCCGGGCCAGCATCGGCTTGATCATCTGGCCGGCGTCCATCGCCCCCTCGGCCGCGCCCGCGCCGACGATCGTGTGCAGCTCGTCGATGAAGGTGATGATCTCACCCTCGGCGTCGGTGATCTCCTTGAGCACCGCCTTCAGGCGCTCCTCGAACTCGCCCCGGTACTTCGCCCCGGCCACCATGGAGCCCAGGTCGAGCGCGACCACGCGCTTGCCCTTCAGCCCCTCGGGCACGTCGCCCTCGATGATCCGGTTCGCCAGCCCCTCGACGATCGCCGTCTTGCCCACGCCGGGCTCCCCGATCAGCACCGGGTTGTTCTTGGTCCGCCGCGACAGCACCTGGATCACCCGGCGGATCTCCTCGTCGCGCCCGATGACCGGGTCGAGCTTGCCCTCCCGGGCCGCCTCGGTGAGGTCGCGGCCGTACTTGGCCAGCGCCTGGTAGGTCTGCTCGGGGTCGGGCGTGGTGACGCGATGGTTCCCGCGCACGGCTCGCAGCGCGGCGAGCAGCGCGTCCTTGGTGACGCCGATCTGGTCCGCCAGCGCCAGGATGAGGTGCTCGACCGAGACGTAGTCGTCGCCGAGGTCGCGCCGGTTCTGGTCGGCCGCCTCGAGCACCGCCCGGGCGTCACGGGACAGACCGGGCTCCGCGCCCCCCTCGGCCCGGGGCAACCGGGACAGCTGCTCGTGCACCTTGCCGGCCAGCACGTCGGGATCGACGCCAACCTGGGTCAGCAAGGGCCGCGTCATGGTGTCCTGCTGCTGCAGCAGCGCGTCGAGCAGGTGGGCCGGCGTCAGCTCCGGGTGGTTCGACGAGGCGGCGTGCCCCGTCGCCGCGCTGAAGACGGCCTTCGTGTTGTTGGTCCAGCGTTCCGGGTCTATCGGCATCTCGTCTCGTTTCTGGTCATGTCCCCGTCCCCGTCCGGCGCCGGTACGGCACGGGCGCCTGGCGCACCGGCACCAGGTCACGCCGGTACTGGCGGTGCGTCGCCGCCACGGCCTCGAGCGCCTGGTTGCGCACCTCCACCAGTTCTGCCCGCAGCCGTGCCAGCTCGGCCTCCAGCTGCAGCACCCGCCGCACCCCCTCGAGGTTGAGCCCGGTCGAGGTCAGCTCCTGAATGTGCCGGAGTCGCTCCAGGTCGCTCTCGGAGAAGCGACGACTGCCGCCGCTCGTCCGCGACGGGTCGAGCAGGCCCTTGCGCTCGTAGATGCGCAGGGTCTGCGGGTGCATCCCCGTCAGCTCGGCCGCCACCGAGATCACGTAAACGGCCTGGTTGGTATCCCGGTCCCGTACGTCAGCCATTCACCTCACCCCTCCACCGCGATGCGCGGCGCCGGCTCGGTCACCTCGGCCAGGGACTCCACCGCAGCCCGCTGCTCGTCGCTCAGCTCGGTCGGCACCACCACCTCGACCTTCACCAGCAGGTCACCCGGCTTCCCGCCGTTGCGCCCCGAACCACCGGGCACGCCCCGGCCCCGTACGCGCAGCACCTTGCCCGACTGCGTCCCCGCCGGCACTTTCAGCGTGACCTTCCCGTCCAACGTCGGCACCGTGATCGTCGACCCCAGCACGGCCTCGGGGTAGGTGATGGGCACGGTGATCGTCAGGTTGCGCCCGCTGCGCCCGAAGACCGGGTGCTTCGCCACGTTGACGACCACGTAGAGGTCGCCCGCCGGCGCCATCCCCTGCCCGGGCGCGCCGCGTCCCTTGACCCGGATGCGCTGCCCGTTCTCGACCCCCGCCGGGATGCGCACCTTGATCGAGCGCACCTTCTGCTCGGTGCCGGTGCCCCGGCAGACCGGGCACGGCGTGTCGAACTGGGTCCCGCGGCCCAGGCAGTCCGGGCAGACCGTGCTGAGCGAGAACAGGCCCTGGTTGTCGTTGAGGCTCCCCGACCCGCCGCAGCGCGGGCAGGTGTGCGTCGACGTGCCCGGCGCGGCGCCCGAGCCGCGGCAGTTCGAGCAGCGCACCTCCTGGGGCACGTTGACCGAGGTGGTGACGCCGTGCACCGCGTCCCGGAAGTCCAGGTGCAGCTGCGCCTCCATGTCGGCACCGCGCTCGGGGTCCCCGCGTGCGCGTCGTCCGGCCGCCTCCGCCGCCACCGAACAGGCCCCCGAAGAGGTCGCTCAGGTCCCCCATGTCCTCCATGCGGAACGTCCCGCCGCCGGGAGTGCCGAAGCCGCCGATGGGCCCGTGCGTCCGGACCTCGTCGTACTCCTTGCGCTTTTCGGCGTCGCCCAGCACGTCGTAGGCCGCGCTGATCTCCTTGAAGCGCTCCTCCGACCCGGGGTTGGCGTCCGGGTGGTGCTGCTTGGCCAGCTTGCGGTAGGCGCGCGTGATCTCCTTGTCGGTCGCGGTGGGCACGACGCCGAGCACCTTGTAGTAGTCCTTCTCGAACCATTCGCGTTGTGCGGCCACGGGTCAGTTCACCCCCGCACGCGGACCATGGCGGCGCGGAGCACCTGTCCCTTCCAGCGGTACCCCGAGCGCAGCACCTCCTCGACCACCGTCTCGCCGCCGTCGCCGGGATCGCCCTCGGAGTGGGCGACGGCGTCGTGCACCGACGGGTCGAAGGGGACGCCGGCCTGGTCGACGCGCTCGAGACCCTCCTTGGCGAGGATGTCGAGCAGCATGGCCCGCGAGGCGCGGAGTGCCTTGCCGTCGTCGCTCACCTCGAGCGACTCGTTCAGGTGAGCCTCGGCCAGATCGAGCGTGTCGAGCACCGGGAGCAGCTTGGACACCAGGTCACCCGACGCCCGGGCCGCCTGCTCCTGCTGCTGGCGCGCGATCCGCTTGCGGTAGTTCTCGAAGTCGGCCTGGGTGCGCTGGAGCGCGAGCAGGTACTCGTCCCGCTCGCGGGCCAGCGTCTCCCGGGGGTCGGCCTCCTCGGCCAGCGCGGTCGAGTGCGCCCCGTCCCGTCCCGCCGCAGCCGCAGCCGCGTCGTCAGCCGCCTCTTCCGCCGCCTCGGCCTCGGAGTAGGCAGACTCCTCCTCGGGCAGGGCCTCGTCTCCGAATCTCACTTCTCATCCACGATCTCGGCGTCGACGATGTCGTCGTCCGAGGCGCCCTCGGTCTGGCCGTCGGCCCCGGCACCGTCACCGTCGGCACCACCGCCGGACTGCGACGCCGACGCCTGCTCGTAGAGGCGCTGGCTGAAGCTCTGGGACACGCCGACCAGCTTCTCGGTCGCGTCCTTGATCGCCTCGATCGACGTCCCGTCCAACGCCTCCTTCACGCCCTTCAGCGCGGCCTCGACGTCGTCCTTCTCGGAGCCCTCGAACTTCTCGCCCTGGTCCTTCAAGAGCTTCTCGGTCTGGTACACCAGCGTGTCGGCCGTGTTGCGGACCTCGGCCTCCTCGCGGCGCTGCCGGTCGTCCTCGGCGTGGGCCTCGGCGTCACGCACCATGCGGTCGATGTCGTCCTTGGCCAGCGAAGACTGGCCGGTGATCGTCATCGACTGCTCCTTCCCGGTCGCCTTGTCCTGGGCGGACACGTGGACGATCCCGTTGGCGTCGATGTCGAAGGTGACCTCGATCTGCGGGATCCCCCGCGGCGCCGGCGGCAGGTCGACGAGCTGGAACTTCCCGAGGGTCTTGTTGTACATCGCCATCTCGCGCTCACCCTGCAGGACGTGGATCTCGACCGACGGCTGGTTGTCCTCGGCCGTCGTGAAGATCTCCGACCGCTTGGTAGGGATGGTCGTGTTGCGCTCGATCAAGCGGTGCATGACCTGGCCCTTGGTCTCGATCCCCAACGACAGGGGCGTAACGTCCAGCAGCAGCACGTCCTTGACCTCGCCCTTCAGGACGCCGGCCTGGACCGCGGCACCGATGGCCACGACCTCGTCCGGGTTGACGCCCTTGTGGGGCTCCTTCCCTGTCAGGTTCTGCACGAGCTCCTGAATGGCCGGGATCCGGGTGGACCCGCCCACCAGCACGACGTGGTCGATGTCCGAGGTCTTCAAACCCGCATCCTTGATCGCGGACTCGAACGGCCCGACGCACGCCTGCACCAGGTCGGCGGTCAGCTCGTTGAACTTCGCCCGCGTCAGCTTGAGGTCCAGGTGCTTCGGCCCCTCCGACGTCGCCGTGATGAACGGCAGGTTGATCTGCGTGTCCTGCACGGACGACAGCTCGATCTTGGCCTTCTCCGCCGCCTCCTTCAGGCGCTGCATGGCCATCTTGTCGGTGGACAGGTCCACGCCCTCGGTGTTCTTGAACTCGGTGACCAACCACTCGATCACCTTGTCGTCCCAGTCGTCCCCGCCCAACTTCGTGTTCCCCGAGGTCGACTTCACCTCGAAGACGCCCTCGCCGATCTCCAGCACGGACACGTCGAACGTCCCGCCGCCGAGGTCGAACACCAGGACGGTGTGGTCGGTGTCCTCCTTGTCCAAGCCATAGGCCAGAGCCGCGGCCGTGGGCTCATTGATGATCCGCAACACGTCGAGTCCGGCGATCGCACCGGCCTCCTTGGTCGCCGTGCGCTGCGCGTCGTCGAAGTACGCGGGCACGGTGATGACGGCCTGGGTCACGGTGTCGCCGAGATACGCCTCGGCGTCCCTCTTGAGCTTGCCCAAGATGCGGGCCGAGATCTCCTGGGCCGTGTACGCCTTGCCGTCGATGTCGACGGTCCACGACGTGCCCATGTGGCGCTTCACCGAGCGGATGGTCCGGTCGGGGTTGGTGATGGCCTGGCGCTTGGCCACCTCGCCGACGAGCACCTCGCCGGTCTTGGAGAAGCCCACCACCGAGGGGGTCGTCCTGCCCCCTTCGGCATTCGGGATCACGACGGGCTCGCCCGCCTCCAACACGCTGACCACCGAGTTGGTGGTTCCCAGGTCGATTCCTACGGCCTTGGCCATTTTCCGCTGTCCTTCCGATCGTGAGCTAGTCGCACCGTCTGTTGCGTGGATCCAGTGTACCAAACTTGAGTCCCTATTTGTCAAGATTTATGACAGGATAAGCAACCACGGTTGTCCAACCCCAGGTCAGGGTCGTGGGCTCCCGACTTCCCGCCGGACGTCGAGACCCTCCCCTAGCGCCGCCTACGATCGGACCCGTGCTCGACCTGGTCCTCCTCCGCCACGGCCAATCCACCTGGAACGCCGAGAACCTCTTCACGGGGTGGGTCGACGTGGACCTCACCCCCGCGGGCGAGGCCGAGGCCACCGCCGGCGGCGAGCTCCTGGCTGCAGAGGACGGCCTGGACCTGCGGGTCCTGCACACCTCGGTGCTCACCCGGGCCATCCGCACGGCCGAGCTCGCCCTGGCCGCCGCCGGCCGCAGCTGGCTCCCGGTACGCCGGCACTGGCGCCTGAACGAGCGCCACTACGGCGACCTGCAGGGGAAGAACAAGGCCCAGATCAAGCAGGAGTTCGGCGAGGAGCAGCTCATGCTGTGGCGCCGCAGCTACGACACCCCGCCCCCGCCGCTCAGCCCCGCCAACCCCTGGAACGTGGCCGCCGACCCCCGCTACGACGACGTCGACCCCACCGACATCCCGTTGACCGAGTGCCTGGCCGACGTCGTCCGCCGCACGCTCCCCTACTGGGAGTCGGCCATCGTGCCCGACCTGCACGACACTGCCGAGCACGGCGGCGCCGTGCTGGTGGCCGCCCACGGCAACTCCATCCGCGCCCTGCGCAAGCACCTCGAGGAGATCGCCGACGCCGACATCCCCGGCCTCGAGATCCCGACCGGCATCCCCTACCGCATGCTGCTCGACGACGACCTCACCGTGCACTCGGCCGACTACCTCGGCGACCCCGAGGCCGCCGCCGCCGCTGCGGCCGCCGTGGCCCGCCAGGCCGACCAGCCCATCGGCTGACATCAGGGGGGTGGCGCTCCGCCCCGAAAACTGATATCACTTAGATATCACTTTGTCGGAGGAGGATGCCATGAGCACCACCGAGTCACCCGTCACCGCCACACCCGTCGGGCACCAGGGGATCCGGGTCGACATCACCGAGCGCCCCGCCTTCGTCGTCAGCGGCTGGTTCGGCGTCGTCCTCCTGCTCGCGCTGATCGCCGTCATGATCGTCGTGGCCCAGCACAGCGCGACGTGGCTGTGGGTGCCGATCCTGGTCTTCGTCCTGATCGCCACGTCGCTGGACGTCGTCCCCCCGGGCCAGACCTCGGTGGTCCAGTTCTTCGGCCGCTACATCGGGACCATCCGCCGGCCCGGGTTCTGGTGGGTGCTGGCGCCGCTGACGGTGCGCCGCCGCGTCAGCGTGCGGGTCCGCAACTTCGAGACGAGCCACCTCAAGGTCAACGACGCGGACGGCAACCCGGTCGAGATCGCCGCCATCGTGGTCTGGCAGGTCGCCGACACCGCCCGCTCGACCTACGCCGTGGACAACTACGCGAACTTCGTCTCGGTGCAGGCCGAGTCGGCCCTCCGCCACGTCGCCACCAGCCATCCCTACGACGACACCACCGGCACCGGGACGTCCCTGCGCGGCTCCACCGACGTCGTCTCAGAGCAACTGGCGGCCGAGGTGGCGGAACGGGTGGCCATCGCCGGCGTCGAGATCGTCGAGGTGCGCATCTCCCACCTCGCCTACGCCCAGGAGATCGCCCAGGCCATGCTCCGTCGCCAGCAGGCCAACGCCGTCGTGGCGGCCCGCTCGCGGATCGTCGAGGGCGCCGTCGGCATGGTCGAGATGGCGCTCGAGCGCCTGAGCGAGGGCGGCGTGGTCTCCCTTGACGAGGAGCGGACGGCCGCCATGGTGAGCAACCTGATGGTGGTGCTGTGCGGCGACCAGCCGCCCTCGCCCGTCGTCAACACGGGTTCGCTCTATTGAGCGAGCGGCGCCAAGTCCTGCTCCGCGTCGACCCTGCCGTCCACGACGCGCTGGTCCGCTGGGCCGACGACGAGTTCCGCAGCGTGAACGCCCAGATCGAGCTGCTGCTGCGCCGGGCCCTGACCGACGCCGGGCGCATGCCCAAGCGGGCGGCCCCGCTGCCCCGGCGTGGCCGCCCCCGGGTCAGCCAGGACTGAAGCGCCCGCGGCCCGGTCGGAGGTCGAGCAGCGCCTCGCCGGCGTCGGCCAGCCGGTCACGGGCGGCGTGCTGGTCGGCCCGGGCCATCCCCTTCGCGTCGAGCGAGTGCTCGCAGCGCGCCGTGTAGGCCAGGACCCAGGCCGCCGCTGCGCCGGCCGCGCGCCACTGCACGTCGTCGAACTCGTACCCCGCGGCGTCTTCGTAGTCGGCGACGAAGCCGGCGATGTCCGGCAGGGCCGGGAACCCGGTGCCGCCGGGGTCCGCCGTCACCGGCCAGGTCGCCGCCGCCTGTCCGACGGCGGTGCTCTCGGGCACCAGGGCCACGCTGTCCCAGTCGTAGACGGCGAGGAGCCCGTCGTCGTCGAGCCGCACGTTGCGCGCCGCCCAGTCCATGTGCGCGACGACCGGTGGCCGCTCGTCCGCGTCACGTACGGGGATGGCCCGCGTCGCCAGCGCGTCGATCCACTCCGCGCCCGCCGCCGTGCCCCGGAAGTCGAACAGCGGGCTGTGCGGCTCGCCGTAGAGGCCGCCGGCCGTCCGGCGCAGCGGGTGGTCGGCCAGCTCGGGCAACGCCGGCAGCTCCCGGCAGACCGCGATCTGCCGGGCCAGCCCGGCAGCGGAGACCCGACGCTCGGCCGCCGACGCGTGGGGCCGCAGGCCCGGGTCCGGGAGGTAGGACTCGACGATGGCCTGGTTCGGACGCCCCGGCACCACCGGCGCCGGCCCCCGCCGCGGCGTGGCGCACGGGATGCCGCGCCGCGCTGCGTGGCCTTGCACCGTCTGCACGGCGCGGAGGTACGGCGCCTCCCACCGCTCCTGGTACGCCTTGACGACGACCTCGGCCCCGTCCGCCAGGCGGACGCCGAGCACGCAGCCCGCCGAGGCCCCGTAGAAGAAACCCGCCTCGGCGCCGGCGCCCAGCACGTCGCAGCAGAAGCGGTCGACGAGCGACGCGATCCCGGCCGCGTCACCGGTGCCGAACACCTCTTCGTCGACGGCACTGGTGCCCCACTTGGCGTGCTGGGCCGCGATCAGCGACGCCACGGACTCGACCATGGCACCATCGTCGCACCGGCGGCGGCCGGGCCAATCTTGTCCCAGGACGGCGGCCGGCCGGGGCACCTCGCCGCGCCCCGGCCTGACCGACCGTCTACAGGACTGACTGCGTCTTACAACGCGTCAGGCCCGCGTTCTCCGGTGCGCACGCGCACCACCGCTTCGACGGGGACGACCCAGACCTTGCCGTCACCGATTTTGCCGGTGGACGCCGAGTTGACGATGCCGTCGACCACTTCGTCGACCTGGCCGTCGTCCACCAGCACCTCGACACGGATCTTGGGGACGAAGTCCACCTCGTACTCCGCACCTCGGTACACCTCGGTGTGCCCACGCTGGCGTCCGAAGCCCTGCGCCTCGGTCAGGGTCATGCCCTGCACCCCGAGGTTCTTCAGGGTCTCCTTGACGTCGTCGAGCTTGAACGGCTTGAGGACTGCCACGATCAGCTTCATTGTTGAGCTCCTTTCGTCCTGTCTGTCCGTGGCCTAAGCCCCGCCGCCCGAAGACGTCGGATCCGGTTCTGATGTGCTGCCCTTGTCGATGCCGGCCATGGCGAAGGCGCCGTCAGTGCGCATGGCGAGGGTCTCCTCGGGGAACGCCTCCTCGCCGTGGATGGCGAGGTCGCCGATCTCGAGGATCTCGTCCTTGTAGCGGGCGCCCCGCAGGACCCAGCCGATGATCTTCATCAGGATGAAGGTGATCAGCGCGGACCAGATGATGACGAAGATGGCCGCTCGGAACTGTTCCCACAGCTGGTGCGCCGACCCGGTGTACATCAATCCGTTCACCGAGGTGATCACGCAGTGGGCCGTGCCCGTGGCGTACGTCGCCGGCGACGTGCCCACGACCTGCCCGGCGGCGTCGAGGTGACCGCAGCCGTACTCGATCATGTTCGGGTCGCCGAAGATGCCGAGCAGCATGCCGCCCAGGAACCCGGCCATGCCGTGCGTGTAGACGACACCCAGGGCGTCGTCGACCTTCGAGAACGGCCGGACCTTGGACAGGTAGTTCCAGGCCACCCAGACGGCGGCCGAGCAGATGGCGCCGACGTAAATGGCGCCCCGGCCGTTGACCCAGCCCGCACACGGTGTGATGCCCACCAGGCCGCAGATCATGCCGTTGACCCCGCCCAGGAAGGTGACCTTCTTCTCCCTAGTGAACAGGTAGTCCATCACCATCCAGACGATGACGCCTGTGCCGGTGGCGATGTTCGTGTTGATCACGGCCGCAGCGGCGCTCGCTCCCGCGTAGTAGGGGTCTCCACCGTTGAAGCCGTTCCAGCCCAGCCACAGGATGCCGGCGCCGACCGCCGCCATCACCAGGTTGTTGGGCAAGGCGTGCTGTCTATCTCGCAGGAGCCGTGGTCCGAGGACCCAGGCCGCGACGAAGCCGGAGACTCCCGCCGACATGTGGATGACGTAGCCACCCGAGAAGTCGAGTGCTCCCTCCTGTGCGAAGTAGCCGCCGCCCCAGAGCAGGAAGGCGTCGACCCCGTAGACGAAGGTCGACCACAGCGGCACCAGGAGGCACCAGGCCAGGAACTTGATGCGCCCGAGCACGCTCCCCAGGAACAGCAGCGGGGTGATGGCCGCGAACACGAACTGGAAGTAGGCCAGGCTCGCCGTCGGGAAGTGGAACGGGATCAGGGTGTTGGCAGCCGACACCGCCTGGCCCTGTTCGCCGTAGCTGTTGGTGATGCCGCCGGGTTTGCCGACGAAGTTGTCGAAGAAGTGCTTCACCCATCCCACGCCACTGAGCTGGGTCTGCACGCCGTTGTTGACACCACCTCCGATCGACGTGGCGCCGAAGCCCATCTTGTAGGACCAGAGCACCCACGCGAGCAGGACGAGCGCGAACCCGGCGAACATCATGGCCAGCACGTTCACGGCCCACTTCTTGGGCACGATCGACGCGTAGAGCACGGCCAGGCCGGGAAGGCTCATCAGTCCGACGAACGTGGCGGCTGTTATCTGCCACGTGTTGTCGGCCGGATTCAGCCAACTGGGATACGGAACGGGAACGATCGCTCCCATCAGGTGGATCACTACGCCTCTCCTCACTGTCGTTGCGCCCCGGCGATCCGCCCTGTGACTCCGACGTCACAGACCGCAAGTGCACAAGCCGTTTCGGACGGTTCTCCCCGTCGGAGCAACAATGCAGGGCAGGAGTTTCCGCATCGTCACCGCCGTGTTTCGGGCTTGTTAATCCACATCCGGGCCCGCTCTCGGGCCCCACCCACCTGCGTCGCCGCCACCGCTACGCTCTCGCGCTCGTGCCCGGCGACCAGGACTCCACCCCGGCCCCACAGGGCCCGGCGACCGGCGCCTCCCCGTCGTCGCCGCCCGAAGACGACGGCCGGATCGCCCCCCTACGCGGCGCCGGGGTGCAGATCGACGGCCGCCGCGTGGCCGCCGCCGTCCTCGGCATCGTGCTCGTCACCCTGGCCGTGCTCGCCGTGGTGTTCACCGTCGTCGGCTACGACAAGAACCACCAGATCGACGAGCTCCGCAACCACGGCGTGGCGGTCTCCGTCACCGTCACGAGCTGTCAGGGTCTGCTCGGTGGCAGCGGCAGCAACGGGGCGGGGTACGCGTGCCGCGGCACCTACCGCCTCGACGGCAATCGTTACAACGAGCAGCTCCCCGGCACCGCGCTCCACGCACCGGGGACCGTCGTCCATGCCCTCGCCGTGCCCGGTGACCCCGCGCTGGTCTCGCCGGTTTCGGTCATCGACGCCGAGCACTCGTCCGCGTCGGTCTACGTTCTGCCGGCGGTGTTCCTCGTGCTGTTCCTCGCCATCCTCGCCGTCGTGTTGCTGCAGCGGCGCCGGAAGCCGGCGGGCGGTGACGAGTCCGGCTGAGCGGCGGACCGCTCCCATCGAGCTGTCGCTCGGACGGAGTCAGCCCCTCGTTCAGGTGGGTGGCGTGTAGCGCTTGTTCGAGCGCGGCCGTGACCCGTTGGTGGGCCGGCTGGCTCGCTTCGGCCCGCCTCCGGGGGCGGCCTCCGCCTTCTTGAGGGCCTGCTGCAGGCGGTAGGCGCGGACCAGGTACCAGGCGCCCACCATGACGAACGGGACGCCGAAGCCCCAGTACTTGAGGTTGAAGACGGCGAGCCCGTAGAGGGCCATCGTGATCCCCTGGAACAGACGCTTGCGCATCGCGGATGCCACGAGGATGAGCACCGACATGCCGAGGATCACGTAGGTGAGCTCGGTGTACGTCGAGGTGCTCTCGTGGTGCGTCTTGGCGTAGTTGATGGCCGACGAGCTGATGGCGATGCCGATGAGGGCGGCCAGCGGGGCGGCGATGAAGCCGATGGCCCGCTCCTTGTCGTCGGAGCGCGCGATGGCCTCTTCGAGCTCCTCGACCGAGCGTTCGTCCGTGACGTTCTTCTTGTCGCCGGCCTCGTCGTCGGGCCGCACGATCGTGTACTTGAAGCGCTCCCACCGGGTCATCCGGGGCGCGTCGTCGCCTCCGGAACTGCCGGTGTCTCGACTCGAGGGCATCGGGGAAGGCTATCGCTCTCCCGGAACGGGTCCCTTTTCGCAGGTGGTCGGCGCCCCGGGCAACGCTCGGACACACGGGCGATCGGATCACTAACGTGCTCGTTGAGGGCACGTGTGCCCGGCCGATCGTGAGGAGCGGACAGATGAAGCTCGTGGTAGCCGTCGTGAAGCCGTTCAAGCTCGATGACGTGAAGAACGTCCTGAAGAACATGGGCGTGGAGGGCATGACGCTGACAGAGGCCCAGGGCTTCGGGCGCCAGCGGGGGCACACCGAGAACTACCGGGGGGCCGAGTACCAGGTCGACTTCGTGCCCAAGCTGCGGGTGGAGGTTCTGGTCGACGACGACCGGGCCGAGGCCGTCGTCGACGCCATCGTGGGCTCGGCCGCCACCGGCAAGATCGGCGACGGCAAGGTCTGGGTGGTCCCCGCCGAGACGGTCGTGCGGGTACGCACGGGCGAGCGCGGGTCCGACGCCATCTGACCCGGCCGCGGGGGTCCCGAGGCGCTCGTCACACGGCAGATGAGCAGGGCGAACGGCTACTGTGTGCGGCCATGAGCCGCGACGACCTCGACCTCTCCAAGATCTGGCTGTTCTCCACTTCGTCGGCCAAGGACATCCGCACCATCAAGCGGGCCCTCGAGGAGGTGACCGTCCCCCCGGGACGCATGCTCTGCGAGCAGGGCACCATCGGGCGGGAGTTCTTCCTCATCGTCAAGGGCCAGGCGTCGGTCCGCCGGAACAACCGCAAGGTGGCGACGCTCGGCCCCGGCCAGTACTTCGGCGAGATGGCGCTGCTGGACCGTCGGCCCCGCTCGGCCACCGTCACCTCCGACACCGACATGACGCTCCTCGTCCTCGGCCAGCGCCAATTCAACGGCGTGCTCGACGCCGTGCCCGCGCTCGCCCGCAAGATGCTCGCCGCCATGGCCACGCGGCTGCGCGAGGCCGACGAGCGCGCGATGGCCGCCATCTAGGGCTTCCTCCCGAGCCGGCAGGGGGTGGCCCGCGGCTCGCTGACCTGGAACTCCATCCATGAGCATCCGCGCCTGTGATCGGTCGCGCTGCGAAACTTTCGGTGTCCGTTTCCTCGCCAGGACACAGGAGGTTCCATCATGTTGGACTTCAGGAAGCTCGGTGCCGAGTTCCTCGGCACGATGGTGCTGGTCGTCGTCGCGGTCGGTGTCGCCACCGAGTCGTTCGGCTTCAAGCTCTTCGGTCTGAGCTACTCGGCCGGCGTGGCGGCCACGGCCCTCGCCTTCGGCCTCGTGCTGGTGGCTCTCGTCTACGCAATTGGCCCGATCTCGGGCTGCCACGTCAACCCCGCCGTGACGCTGGGCTTCATCGCCTCGGGGCGGATGAAGCTGGAGGAGGGCGTCGCGTACTTGGTGGCCCAGTTCGCCGGGGCCATCGCCGGCGCCTACCTGCTGTACTGGATGTTCACCACCTCACCGCTGTACTCGAAGTCGGTCCAGGGTCTCGGGACGGACGGGTACGGCAAGCAGTCACACCTGCTCGTGAGCGAGGGGGGCGCCTTCCTCATCGAAGTCGTTCTCACGGCCATCTTCGTCCTCGTCGTGCTGTTCTCGACCCACAAGGCCGCCATCCAGGGTGCGGCCGGCGTGGCCATCGGGTTCGGCCTGGTCATCGTGCACCTCATCGGAATCCCGCTCACCGGGACGTCGGTGAACCCCGCCCGGAGCCTCGGGCCGGCCCTCGTGGTGGGCGGCACGGCACTCAGCCAGGTGTGGCTCTTCATCGTCGCCCCCCTGGTCGGCGCCATCGTGGCGGCCCTCATCCATCTGCTGCTGACGTACAGCTCAGAAGACGTCACCGTCGTAGACGTGGACGTCACCGTCGTCTAGCCCGCTACGGTCGGATCCATGGATCTGACCGAGGCACTCACGTTCGTCCGGGCCCGCAGCCAGGGGGTCCTGGTCACCATCCGCGCCAATGGGCGCCCACAGCTCTCCAACATCCTCTACGTCCCCGGTGACGAGGGCATGCTGCGCATCTCCGTCACCGACGACCGGGCCAAGACGAAGAACCTCCGCCGCGACCCCCGGGCCTCGCTCTACGTGCTCGGCGACAACTTCTACCAATACGTCGTCATAGAGGCACTGGCCGAGTTGACCCCGGTGGCGGCAGACCCGCACGACGCCACCGTCGACGCGCTGGTCGACTACTACAAGGCCGGCAACGGCGAGCACCCCGACTGGGAGGACTACCGGGCCACCATGGTGACGGACAAGCGCCTCATCGTGACGCTGACGCCCGAGCGCGCCTACGGGATGATCGCCCCGGGCTGACGCCCGGCACTCAGCTCGCAAGAAGGCTCAGGCGGGTGCCTCGGCCGGGGCCGCGGCGGCCGTCGGCGCCGCGCCGCCGTTGAGCGACTCCTCCACCAACTGGGACAGGTCGAGCACGCGCACGTCGTCCTGCTTGTCATTGGCGCGCACGGCGTCGTCGAGCATGATCATGCAGTAAGGGCAGGCGGTGGACACGACATCGGCGCCGGTGCCGAGCGCCTCATCCATGCGCTCCATGTTGACCCGCTTGCCGATGTTCTCCTCGAGCCACATGCGCGCCCCGCCGGCGCCGCAGCAGAAGCCGCGCTCCTTGCAGCGCTTCATCTCGATCTGCTCCACGCCGGGGATGGCGCTGAGCACCGTGCGGGGTTCCTGAATGATCCGGTTGTGCCGGCCGAGGTAGCAGGGGTCGTGGTAGGTGACCTTCCCCGAGTAACCCGAGCCCGGCGTGAGTTTGCCCGACCGCACCAGGTGCTCGAGCAGCTCGGCGTGATGGATGACTTCGTAGTTGCCGCCCAACGACGGGTACTCGTTCTTGATCGTGTTGAAACAGTGCGGGCAGCTGGCAATGATCTTCTTGGCGCCGACCTCGTCGAGGGTGGCGATGTTCATCTTGGTCTGCTCCTGGTAGAGGTACTCGTTGCCCAGTCGGCGCACCGGGTCGCCGGTGCAGGACTCCTTGGGGCCGAGGATCCCGAAGGTGACGTCGGCCCGGTGCAGCATGCGCGCCGTGGCCTGCACGCCCTTGCGGGCCCGCTCGTCGAGGGCGCCGGCGCAGCCGACCCAGTACAAATACTCCACATCGTCGGGGATGGTGCCGGTGATAACTGGGATCTCGAAGTCGAGGCTCTGGGTCCACTCGGCGCGCTTGGCCTGCCCGAGCCCCCAGGGGTCGCCCTGGTTCTCGACGTTGCGCAGCATGAGCCCGGCCTCGGACGGGAACTCGGACTCCATCAGGACCTGGTAGCGCCGCATGTCGACGATGGCGTCGATGTGCTCGATGTCGACCGGGCACTCGTTCACGCAGGCCCCACATGTGGTGCAGGCCCACAGCACGTCGGGGTCGATGACGTTCGGAACCAGGGCGGTCTGCTCGCCCTCGCCCGTCAGCAGCGGGGTGGCCGAGGCGAACATGTTGTCGCGCAGGTTCATGATGAGGAGCTTCGGGGAGAGCGGCTTGTCGGTGTTCCAGGCCGGACAGGCCGACTGGCAGCGCCCGCACTCGGTGCAGGTGGCGAAGTCGAGCATCTGCTTCCAGGTGAAGTGGCCGATTTCGCCCACCCCGAACACGGTGTCCTCGTCGACGTTCTCCATGTCCATGTCGGGCGTGCTGTACAGCGCACCGAGCGCCCGGGGGCGCCGGGAGAAGGCCACGTTGATGGGGGCCATGAAAATGTGCAGGTGCTTCGAGTAGCTGACGAAGACGATGAAACCCGAGATGATGGCTATGTTGAGCAGCAGGAAGACAGTCACCAGTACCGAGTTGGTGCCGGCGCCGAGCGGGGCAAGCAGCTTGGCCACGGCGTGGGAGGCGAAGGCGCCCCAGCCGTAGGGGAACTGGGTGGGATCGGTGTTGACCTGGGCGCCTCGATAGAGGAGGAGCGTGATCATCACTCCGGCGATCATGGCGAGGGTGATCCAGGCCGCATCGAGGTGGGAGCCGTAGAAGCGTGACTTGCGCTCCAGCCGGCTCGGCGCGTTCTTCAGCCGAATGATGGAGAAGACGACGAGAGCGACGAGCACGGCGCAGGCGAAGAAGTCCTCGATGAAGCCGACCCAGTCCCACGTCCCGATGATCGGGAGGTGGAAGTACTTGTCGAACAGGAGGCCGTAGGCCTCGATGATGGTGAGCAGCAGGATGGTGAAGCCCCACATGGTGAAGAAGTGGGCCAGGCCCGGGACCGTCCATTGCAGGAGCTTCCGCTGGCCTGCCACCTCGACCGTCTCGGCCTCCACCTTGCGGCTCAGAGGGCCCCGGGACCGGTTGGGGTCCTTCTTCCCGGAGCGGATGAGCTTGGACAACCAGTGGAACCGACGGGCGGCGATGCCGAAACCGACGACGGTCACCAAGAGGCCAACGATGATTCTGACCGGCACGAATACTCCTCGCCTTCGGTTACTACCTGGTTACTTACGAACAGGGAGGCGGCGGGGTTGCGAGCGCCACCTGGGATTTCAGTGCGGCCCAGAGGATAGTGGGGCGGCTCCTCGGGGGCGTAGTTGAGGGTCCAAGCCACCCAATCAGTGGGGTCTACGACCCCGGTTGGATGCCCGACCGGGAATCGCCCGAAACGTCCGGGGATCGCGTCCTCAGCCTGAAAACTGAGAACGCGAAGGCGGCCGTGCAACACCGTGCCACGGGCCTCTGCGTGCCACTCTCGTGCAATATCGCGAACATTTGAGCGGCCACTTGGCGGTTTTCGGTCAGACGAAGACCGCGTTTACCCAGCGTGTAGAGTTTCCGCGTTCTCGCGGGCGTAGTTCAGAGGCAGAACATCAGCTTCCCAAGCTGAGAACGCGAGTTCGATTCTCGTCGCCCGCTCTCACCAAACGTCCAGGCCAGGGACACAGCATCGCAGTGTCTCCGCGTCGCGTCCGCGGCATCGTCGTGCCATTTCGTGCCATTCGAGAGCTCTATGAGGCTCCATCGCGCCTTGACCTCATTGAACGTACAAAGGGCGCGTGCCATTGCCGTGCCATTGGCCATCGTGGGTCATGCCCAAACCACGCACAGGAACCATGACCTCATGTGGTTCGGATCGATGGCGCCTTCAGGTCGCCGTTGAACCGGACCTCGTCACCGGCGAGCGTCGTCGTCTGTCTCGTACGGTTCGCGGCACGCGGTCCGAGGCCAAGGAAGCCCTGCAACGCATGGTCGTCGAAGCGGGGGCAGGCCTGTATGGCGGCGGACGGGCCACCGTCGGAGACCTGTTGGATCAGTTCATCACATCGGCGACGCTCGGACCTGCTACCCGTCAGGACTGGCGCTGCGTCATCGACCGTCACCTGAAGCCCTCGCTTGGATGCGTCCCGTTGTGGAAACTCACGGCTCGCGATTGTGACCAGCTGTACGCCCGGATGGCTGTCGCGGGACTCGGGCCGTCGAGGATCCGCTGCGCCCACGTGGTACTCCACCGAGCTGTCGCCCAAGCCGTGCGCTGGGGTTGGCTGGCCCGCAACCCCGTCTCGTCCGCGACACGGCCATCGGTTCCCAGGGTGGCGATCTCCCCGCCCAGTATCGGCGAGGTCCGGGCTGCACTCGAGGCGGCTCGCCAGGCTGACCTTGCGTTGTGCTGCTGGCTGCAGGTTGCCGTCGCCACGGGGGCCCGACGAGGCGAAATCTGCCGCGCTGCGCTGGTGCGACATCGACCTCACCGAGCGGATCGTCCGGATCGAGCGCTCCGTCTGCGCGACGGCGAGTGCCGGGGTGGTGATCAAGTCGACCAAGACCGGCCGTTCCCGAGTGGTGTCGCTCACCACTCAAGCGGCCGAGGCCCTTTCCGAACGCAGGGCCACCTCCATTCAACGCGCCGTGGAGACCGGGCGTGGCTTCGAGGAGTCCGCGCTGATCTTCGCCAGCGATCGGGACGGTCGACTCCCATGGCGACCCGAGATGGTCACCCAGCGTTGGGGACGGCTGCGTTCCGGCATCGGATTGTCGCACGTGCGTCTCCATGATCTCCGCCACTTCGTGGCCACCGAGCTGCTGACCGGCGGAATAGACCTGCGCACGGTCGCGAACCGGTTGGGCCACGCTCGCACCTCCACGACGCTCGATATCTACTGGGCCTGGGTGCCGGCCCGCGACAGGGACGCCGCCGACCACCTCGGTGCCCTCCTCGCGTCCGATCCGACGCCCTGATCAAAGTTCGGCATGGACGCCCAGGGTCCATTCGGTGGGCCGACTTCGGCACGTGGCAGCCAAGCCATCACCTTGTGGAGACACTCGACGAGGCGCGGTTGCCCGCTCGGTGCTCAGACAATCCCGAGCAGGCGACGCAGACGATCGGGGTGCTGTGCGACCAGCTCGGGATCGGTGTCGGGATCGACATGGGAGCCGTATTCACCCAGCAGTCGATCGAGTGCCTCGCGTCCGACCGGGTCGGCCGCCGCCTGGCGGGGCGTGAGCCCTCCAAGTGCCGGGATCTCCTCGTCGCACCAGATCCGTTCGCGCTCGCCGATGAACGTGCGAAGGGCCTCCTTGACGCCAGGATCCTCCATGGACATCGGCGGCTGACGGGGACCCGGAGGCGGACTTGACGGGTCGAAGTCGCGGCGGTCGTCGGAGACCACGGTGATCCCGTCAATCTCGGCCAGCAGCACATGGAGCACGCGCTCCACTCGAGGTTCGCTCAAGGTCTCGACGGTGATCAGGTCCCCGTGCAGTTCGATTGTGGCACGGAGGATCGACTCTCCGTTTCCCAGCTCGTGGCTTTCGGTCCACTGTCCCTCGCCGTTCGGGTCGTAGAGGCGGTCGAGAACCTCCCTGGCGACGTCGGGGTCATCGGTCTCGAGCGCGATTTTGCAGACGCGCATGTCCTCCCCCTCCCGCGTGGACAGCCGCGGCGGGCGACTCTTGACCGCCAACCACTCGAGTATTTGAGCCGCGTCGCAGGTATCGAGCAGATCGAGGAGGTCCTTCTCCTCCCCGGTCGCGACCCCGAAGATCCCGCCGATGAATTGGTGCGTCTCGCCATCGGGCACGGCCCGAGCGCAGAGGACCTGACCGATGCGGGCCTGGCGGCTGAAGGTTCGCTCGCGTACCTCGAGCACCTCGGCACTGCGAAGATCGCGCACCGTCATCGAGATCCCCGGCTTGGTCTCGACGACTTCGTAGAGCGTCCGGTCGACGAACGTCCAAGCACGAGCGAGTATGGCCTCGTCGTCTGGGAGTAAGGAACCCCGCTCTTCGATGAAGCGATCGAACCAGCCGCCTTCGTGGAGCGCCACGTCCATAGTCATCGGATCCGCGAACGCCCGCTCGACCGCCTCCTCGGAGTCGTCCCCGTCAGCCCTCACGACGGCCAGCTGGTACACGTGCTCGGGTGCTACGCCGCCACGCCGCTCGAGGTACGCAACGGCCTTTCGGCAGAGCCACCCGACCCGGTCGGGGAGCTCGAACTTCTCGGGCTGGCCCAGGTGACAGTGCTTGAACTTGCGCCCCGACCCGCACCAGCACGCCTCGTTGCGCCCGAGGCGGACCGGCGCCTGTTCGGCAAAGGGCACCACCTCGCGAAGGTCGTCGCTGTCAGCCTCGGTCACACCCAGACTCCGCCAGAGCCGTACAGCGCCCAGCGCGTCGCCGCGATCGGACAGGTACCAGGCCAGCCGGTCGACCGCTGGGAGAAACTCGGGGTCGGCCTTCACCGCCAACTCGAGGTGGGCCAGTCCCGCAAGGGGGTCACAACGACGCTCGCTGACTACGGCCATCAGCCACCGGGCCGGAGCACCGTCGCGCGGACGCCGGGCGGCGCCGAGGAGGTCCGCGGCGAAGGTGGCGACCTCATCCAGCTGCTCCACGTCGTCATCGAGGTCGAGAAGCAGATCGGTGACGACCGAGAGGATCCGGTGATCTCGGAGAGCCACCAGTGCATGGTGGAGGACGGCGGCCTCACGCGTGGATGCGTCGAATGTCTCGAGCACATCGGCCGCCCTCCCGCGTCGACCCTCGTCGAGGCGTTCGAAAATCGCGTGCAGACGCGCCAGCGTCTTGGCGGCTCGCCACACCGAATCGTCGTGGGCGAACTCGATTCCACGCTGCTCGAGCCCGGCTTCGGCCAGGAGTTCGGAGAGCGGGACGATTGGCGTTGCGAGGATGCCGGGGTTTTCCAGGACCATGCCCACGACGATCTCGTCTGCACCGACCGGAAGCCACGGCTGGTCCACTGCGCGGTCGTAAGCCGCTCGTGCGGCGTGCGTCACGGCACCCCCGGGCGGTTCGGACTCCGCTACCGCCGAGACCGACAAGGTGTTCCCGTCGAGCCGAAAGACGAGCAACGTCCCGCTGTCGAAATGTTCCAGCCAGCCGTCGGGGCCGACGATGACACCGTCGCCGTCGGGGAATCTCTCGAGCTCGACTTCTCCTTCCGACTCGAGCTGCAGTGGATCGGACCGGTGCAGGAGGGCAGCCAGATCGGCGCCGGCACGGATGCAGTCTTCGCTGCGCTCGGAGTCGGTGAGGCGATGGGTGAGCACGGCCCCGTCGAGGAGCCTCGGGACGTGTACCACCAGGTCGGGCGGGATCATCATGAAGGACGGGTCGTGGTCGATCACGGCATCGACAGCAGTGTCCACCCAATGCTCGAGGTACTCGTTGTCGCCCTCGCTCGCCGAGAATCGAGCCAACACCGCTGTCACGAGCTCGTCGCTCGATACCGCCCGACGATCACGAAGTAAGGCCAAGAGCACGACGATGACCTCGCGAAGGGGAGGTAACGGCAGACGCTCGAGCTGGCGACGGTACTCCGTGTGGTCGACGGCGCCACCAGAGCGCAACGAGTTCACGAACGTGGAGTTCGCCGCCAAGAACAGATTGGCCATCACGAAGCTCGGCGTCAGCCCTGCATCCAGCAATCGGACGGCGGTCTGCCAGACCTCGGGTGGATCATCTGCGGCGATCTGATCGGCGATCGACTGATGCTGGAGAACGATGAGCGCACTCGCCGGCGAGCCGTCGTCGACGACTGGTCGGTCGGCGAAGACCCGCTCTCTCACGAGCCGGTGGCGCACTTCCTGGTCGTCTGGATCCAGGTCTGGAGGAGGTTCGCCGAAGAGAAAGGCGATCTTGCGGGCGTCCATCGGCGGAGCCTATCCATGGCCGTCAAGCACATAGACGACCCGCCGCTACCCCCAGCTCGATCAGCAGAACACGATCGCCCATAACCGCACCCTGGGGTGTGGTCGGACCCCCGGCCTTCGCCGTGGACGAGGAAATTGCATCTGTGCTACAGTGGGATACATGCGGAATGAACCTGGCTCGGTGCAGCGATCGTTTCGGCTGTCGCCACGGACGATCGATCTCCTCGACACGGCCGCGTCCGCTGGTGGCGAATCTCGCAATGCCCTCGTCGACAGGCTGCTCGGCGAGGCCCTCCGCCTCCAGCGACATCCGTTGATCCGGTTCCAACAGGGCGCGGCGGGGCGCCGCCAACCGCTCGTGGTGGGCACCCGGCTCTACGTGCACCAGGTCATGTCCGCGATCCGAACCAGTCATGGCGATATCGACCAGGTTGCCGAATACTTCGGGGTCTCGCCTCGCCTGGTGCGTGCGGCGGTGGACTATTACGCCGAGTTCAACGGCGAGGTCGACGAGGACGCTGCGGTCGCCGAGCGCGTGGAGCAGTCCGAGTTGGAGAGGTGGGAACGCCAACAACGCGCTTTGGCGTGAAGCTGGCACTGGACCACCACTACTCGCCGGCGATCGCCACCCAGCTCCGCGCTGATGGTCACGATGTGGTCGCCGCCATCGAAATGGGATGGGAAACCGACGGTGACGAATCTCTGCTGAACCTGTGCCAGAGCGAGCAAAGAGCCCTGCTCACCAACAACGTCGCCGATTTCGTGGCGATCATTCGGCGCTGGGCCATTGAGGGCCGATCGCATTCGGGTCTTATTTTCACCTCGGACACGAGCTTGCCCAGGGGGCGATCCACGATCGGCATGTACATCGCGCTCCTTCAGGATTTGCTGGACTCGAATGTGAGAGGTAACGCATTCGTCGACCGCGTCCATTGGCTCACGCGCCCGACATCCTCCGAACAGTGATCATGACGGTCCCGCATTTCTCATCGGTCGATTCTGGTCGGGCCCGCGCGCCAAACGCGTCCTCAGCTTCGCAGGCATAACGAGCCCTCTGTCCTCTGCGTAGCCGGCTGAGAGCAGCCAACATCGTGGAACTCGGCCCGTGCAACAAGCGTGCAACGGGGCAATTTCGGCCTCTTCGTGCAACACGCCACGAGAAATAGGGTGTATTAGCGCGTACTTACGTGTAATCGATTTTCCCGATGTGCTGCTCCACCTGGAAAAACACCTTTTTCTCGTCGTCCGTCGTTCCGTCGGCGTGATCCCAGACCGTTCGTCTGGATCGACGACGACCTCGACTATTTTCAGGGCGGGGTCACGACCCCCCGGAACTGGGCCGCCGATCTGCCAACGCCGAGTCTCCTCATCGCGCCTGACTCCGACCACGGCTTGATGCCCCGGGAGCTCGATGCCGTCGAGGAGTTCGTGCGCCGGCACGGCCCGGGACCGAAGGCCAGTGACACAGGCGGCCCGTAGCCTTCACCCCCGTGCTCCTTCCGAGGAAGTTGCGATGAGCGAGGTACCCGCGCAGGGGAGCTACATGGCCAAGCGGTGTCCGCAGGCGCTGCAGCTCGATGTGCTGCGGCCATGTGAGCCGCTGCCCACCTCGCCGTTCATCTCCATGCTCGGGGACGAGGGGCGGGACTTCGAAGCGGACATCTTCGAGCGGTTGACAAAAGGCATTTCTGGGGCCGTGGTCGTGGACGAGAGCCTTTCGAGAAGCGAGCGGGAGGCGGTGACGGTCGCTGCCATGGACGACCGAGTTCCGCTGGTGATCGGCGGACGGCTGCCCGTCGATCGAATGGGACTGCGAGTGGGCGAGCCGGACCTCCTCGTTCGTTCCGACGCCTTCGCGCGGGATGAACCCTTCGACGGATATCTACCCGTTGACGTGAAGCACCACAAGACGCTCGATGTCACGACCAGAGAGGACGCAGCCAGCGCGCTCACGTCGGAGCTCGGGACCCTTTTCGACAGACCCGCCGACCTGGATACCGACATGGAGGCCAGGTGGCGGTGGGCCGATCTGCTTCAGCTCGCCCACTATCAACGACTGCTCGAGGCGTGCGGGCACGCCTCCGGGCTGGGCCGCTGGGCCGGCATCGTCGGCTGGGAAGAGCGGGTCGTCTGGTACGACCTCGACCTGCCCCTCTGGCACCCCACCGAGTACATCGAGAACCCACCCTCGCAAGAGTTGTCGACCATGGAGGTCTACGACCTGGAGTTCGGCCATCGCCTCTCCGTGATCGACGCGTCACTGGTCCATCTGGAGGATCCAAGCGCTCCTCTCCTGGCCGAGCCGATCGCCGTTCCCGAGTGCGGGAGGTGTGGTTGGCGAGACTGGTGCTTCGAGCAGATGGAGACGTCCGGTGACCTCAGCCTCCTGCCGGGGATCACGGTCGCCAAGCGGCGGAAGTATCTCGTTCGAGGCGTGACGAACTTGCAGGAGTTGGCTTCCCTCGACTCTCGCACCGCTCGGCTGATCGCAGCCAGGGTCGACCTGCCGTACCTCGACGAGAAGGCGGCGATCGCCGATCCGTCGACCCCCGTGACTGACCTGCTGGCACCACGACCCGCCCAAGCGGCGCAGCTGGTGGATGAGGGCATCTGCACCGCTGCGGACGTGGCCCGCCTCGACCCCCGGACCTCCGCCTTCAGCGACGCCGGCCTGAGCGACCTCCCCCAGCAGATCGACAATGCCAGGGCCCGCACGGGTCCATCTCCCGCCTATCGCCGGCGAGGGATCGACCAGGTCGTCGTGCCACGGGCCGACATCGAGGTCGATGTGGACATGGAGAGCGTGAACGAGGGCTGCTACCTCTGGGGCACGCTGCTCAACATCCGCTGTGCGGCCGGGCCCGAGTCGACGACCTTCGCGCCGTTCGCGTCATGGGAGCCCGACATCGGTGTCGGGGAGCTCGAGGCCTTTCTGGGCTTCTGGGAGTGGTTCTCCGACTTGCGACGCGAGGCGGTACGACGAGGGGTCTCGTTCCGCGCCTATTGCTACAGCCAGGGGGCGGAGAACGGGCAGTTGCGTCGCCTCGCGGCGCGCTGCGGGGTTGCGCGGATTGAAAAGGAGGTCGAGGACTTCATCAAGTCCGATCAGTGGGTCGACCTGCTCCCGATCGTGAAGGATCAGCTCATCACGGGCTTCGCGAGCATGGGTCTCAAGACGGTCGCGCCGCTGGCGGGGTTCTCCTGGCGAGACGTCGACGTGGGCGGAGACCTGGCCATGGTCCGCTACGTCGAGGCGACGTCTGGCTCGGATCCGTCTCTGCGCGGCGCGGCGCGCCAATGGATCCTCGACTACAACGAAGACGACGTCCGGGCCACCGCGGCGCTGCGGGAGTGGCTCGACCGCGGCGCTGGCCTCCTTCCGTCGATCGAGGACGCGGCACCGCCTACCTGATTCCTTGTGAGCGCTGAGCTTCAGCGCTGATTCTTCTGGAACCATCAATCCGCGTCAGGCTTGGGGGTCATCCTCCAGGCTGAGTACGGCACCGGGTACCAAGAACCCGCCATGTGTCTCCATGCGTCGAGCCAACGCCTCAGGAGTGAACGATGTCAGCGGCTCGTAGTCACACGGGACCCACGGCTTATCGGCGTCCAGGATGGAGAAGCAGTAGCCACCGTTGCCTCTGAGGATGACGTATCGCTCACAGACCCCGACGCTTCCGCCGATACCGACGATGTCCACCAAACGGTCAGGGTCGTGGTTGCGGTAGCGCCTGATCTCATTACCGAAATCGACGGTGATGACGTCGTCCCGGACCTCCGTCAACGATCCTTGCCGATGCGGTTCTCCCGCACTTCGGTTCGCCTGGATGTGATGCACCGTATGCCCCGCTTGGTACAGCTCGCACGTATACACCTCGGCGGCATCCTTGGCCGTCACAGTTCGCCCTCGAACAGCGGGAGCTGAACTCCGCTAGGGCTTCGTTGTTCACGCGCCGAGGTTTCGCCAACAGGATGGTTCCGCTGCTCAGCGAGCACTTCTTCGGCCAGGGCAAGCCATGCGTCAAGCGACGCGAGTGTCTTCGACACCATGGTGGTCTCCTCATCGAACCTGGCGTTGCCACCGTGCCTCTCGGTCGGTTGGCGGAGCGTCAACGGGCCAGGACCCTCGACTCCTCTGGATGATTTGCGAACATCATTGTACCGGTTGGATTCGAGGCCTCAGCAACGCTCAACGGCTGACGCGGCCTTGCCGTCCAATGCGATCGGGTCGCGGTAGCTCAGGTCGCGGTAGCCCGGCGTGGCAGCAGAACTGGATTTCCACTCCCGCTGCCTCCGGCATTGCGGGTGGATCCGACCCGGTCCGACCGGTGGCCAGACGACAAACCGCCTGGCCGGAATCCGACTCTCCACCAGGTCGCATCGCTGCGGATCGGTCCGTCCTGGCCACGGGGGTTACGCGGCGGATCTGGGGTATCCTGCGCTGCTCAGAGAACCATATTCTCTGGAGGAACTGCCCGACAGGGGAGGCGTTATGGCGAACGCTGGTGACGCGGAAGAGCCGCCGCCCGGCTCCGGGGTGACCTGCGCGGCCATCGCCGTTGACGTCGAGGGCGAGCAGGCGGTTTGGATCTTCACGGAGTTCGAGACCGGCGAGTCGCTGAAGAACCTCCGCGACTGGCTCATCCCGGATCACTGGCCGGAGTGGGGCGGCGAGATGTTCAAGGAGATGCGGCCGATCAGCTCGGTCGACCTGCGCCCGACCCAGGGCACCGCCCAGCAGACGCATTCGAAGTATCTCGAGGTCGTCGAGATCGGCGGCCACCGGCTCGAAACCGAGCTGCGCTGCGAGTTCAAGTCGACCCAGGCATGGGCGGCCATCACCTACGACCTCGACCGCAGCGTCGGGGACATGCTGGTGGTCGACCGCGGCTACCTCATGGCGGCCGACGTGGGCGGTCGCCGCCACGTCAAGGCACTCAAGGTCGTCGGGTTCACCGACACCCTGCTCAACAACGTCGCAACGACGGTCTGCCCGGAGTGGAGCACCTGGGTGCAGCGCGCCACCAAGGTGGCCGAGGTGCAGGCCGCCGGAGGCAACGTGAACCCGAAGCCCGGCTCGGTCGGCGACTCGGACCCCAGGGTCTCCCAGTCCGCCGAGGGAGTCGCTGGGTTCACCGGCGGCGTGGCCCAGCAGTGGATCAGCACCGTGACCGACATGGTCGACTTCTACGCCCCCTTCACGGCCGACGTCACCGAGCGGCTCTGGTCGGGCAAGTACGGACGGGTGGACGCGGCGAACGACAGCACTCGGCTCTTCCAGCGTCTCGCCCGGGACTGGTCCGTCGCCTGGCAGACGGGGATGGACAGCATGTCCAACTGGGCCGACGTGACCGTGCGACCGACAGCCGGCGCGGATCCCGGGAGGAGCGCCCGCACCACCGAGCACACGACCCTGATGGTGAAGGCGCGGTCCGACAAGGCACGCGTGAGCATCTCGGATCTCACGCGGATCGGGCGCCGGCAAGCGACCATCAAGGCCTCCGAGGTCACGATCACCCCGCCGGTGATCGAGCAGGCCGGTGATGCGTACGTCACGATTCAGGCGGAGACCAGCACGGTGCCGTGTGGCCTCTACGAGGGCGCGCTCGTGGCCGGCGCGGGTGGCAAGCAGGCCCCCGCCCTCTTCTACGTGAGTCACGCCCAGCCCGCCAAGGGCTGAGGAGACGGACGTGGTGACGTCGGCCAACGGACAGCAGGCGGCGTCGGCGGAAGACCGATTGTCGCTGCTGATCGATCGGCTCCTGGCGTCGATGGACGCCGCCGCATCCATCGGAGCCTGGGACCGAGTGGTCGAGCTCGCGAACGATGTGCTGGCCGTCGACCCCCCGAACCAGCGCGCCTCTTCGATGCTCGAGCGGGCCACGCTCGAGCGCTCCCTGCCCGGAGGCCAGCGGGCCTTCGTCAGCCTGGTCTTCGCCGACATCGTCCAGTCGACCGACATGGCCGAAGTCGCCGAGCCGGAGGTCGTCCAGGACGTCTTCGTCCTCTACCGCCGGGTGGCGGCCGAGACCATCGAGGAGCTGGGCGGCCGCGTGCTCCAGTTCCAGGGCGACGGCGTCGTGGCGTGCTTCGGCTACCCCACCGCGCACGAGGACGACGCGCGGCGGGCGGTGCTGGCCGGTCTCCGGCTCGTCGAACGGATGGGGCACGCCGCGAAGGAGCTGCAGCGTCGCCACGGCATCGAGCCCGCCATCCGGGTCGGCGTCCATTCGGGCACCGTCGTGGTCGCCGGGCTGGAGTCGGGGGTGCTCGACGGCTCCGCCATCGCGGGGTCGGCGCCCAATGTGGCGGCGCGCCTGCAAGGTGAGGCGGAGCCCGGGTCCGTGCTCATCAGCGACACCACCCGGCAGCTCGTCGAACCGCATTTCGAGCTGAAGCCGATCGGGACGCGTTCGCTCAAGGGCATTACCCGCCCGATGGAACTGCACCACGTCGTGCGGTCGAACCTGGCCGTGCCCAACGCGGGTCGCGGCTTGCCCCGGTCAGTGGCCCTGATGGGACGCCAGGGTCAGAGCCGCCTTCTCCAGTTCACCTGGAAGCACCTCGTCCACGACGCCCGGGGAGCCACGCGGCCCGAGGAGGCCGTGGTCGTCGTGCGCGGCGTGGCAGGCATCGGGAAGACCGCGCTGGTGACCGAACTCGCTGCGCACGTGCACCTGGAGGGCGGCGCCGTGCTCCAGGCCAGCTGTTCGCCCTACCACGGCAACGTCGCGCTGTGGCCCATCGCGCGCATGCTCGAGCAACTGCTCGGCTTCTATCCGGACCAGCCACCCGAGGAGCGGCTCGCCGAGCTGCAGTCCCGTCTGGGGGATGCCGGTGTCGACGGCAGCGCCCTCGCCCTGCTGGCCCCTCTGCTCGGGCTCGAGACCGACGAACGGTGGTCGCGCCCGCAGGTTGACGCGCTCGCACTCCGCCAGGAGACCCTCCGGGCCCTGGTCGCCTGGCTGGCTCACACGGCGGCGTTGACGCCGACCTTGGTCTGGGTCGAGGACCTCCACTGGGCCGACCCCACCACCGTCGACCTCTTGGGGCTCCTGGCGACCGAGAGCGTCCCCGGCACCATGATCCTGATCACCAGCCGGGACGCGCTCGATGCACCGTGGGCGGAGTCGGTCCTCGACATCGAGCTGGAGCCGCTCAAGGGAAAGGAGGCCGCAGGGTTGGTCGCCGCGCTAACGGACGGTGGTCTCGACGCGACGCAGTGTGGGCTCATCGTCGAACGCGGCGCCGGCATCCCGCTCTTCCTCCAGGAGTTGAGCCGTAGCACCCTCACCTCCGTCCGCGGTGAGGTGCTCCCTCCCCGGATCCACGAGATCCTCACGGCCCGTCTGCGGGCACCCGGCATCGACCTCCGGGTGGCGCAGCTGGCCGCTGCGCTCGGCGGGGAGTTCGAAGTGGAGCCGCTACGGGAGCTGGCGGGGCGGCCGGTCGACGACGCGCTGGCCCGTCTCGAGGAGGCCGAGATCATCGATCGGGTGGCCGAGATCCGGCTGGGGCGGTTCCGCTTCCGGCACGGCCTCCTCCGCGACGCCGCCTACGAGACGCAGCTGCTGCCATCCCGCCAGGCGACCCACCGCAGGATCGCGGAGCAGCTCGAGGCCCGTCCGGCCTCACCGGGCGATCTCGCGGTCGTGGCCCACCACCGCGACCTGGCCGGCGACGCGTCGCTGTCCATCCCGGCCTACATCGCGGCAGCCCAGGCCGCGCAGTCGACGGCCAGCCACACGGAGGCCCGCCGCCTGCTCGACCGTGCGCTGGAGCTGGCGGCGACGATGCCCGAATCCGACGAGCGAGACCTGACCGAGCTCATGATCCGGATGCAACGCACCGTCAGCACGAGCTCCCTCTACGGGTACGGCTACCCCGAGGTCTTCGATGACTTCACGGTCGCCGAGGAGATCTGCCAGAGGATCACCGACCGCCCCGAGATCATGCCGGCCCAGGTCGGGATCTGGAGCTATCTGCTCGTGCGCGGCTCCGTCGACGCCTCCAGCGTCGTGCTCGAGCCCCTGACCGCTGTGCTCGACGAACCCACGACGGCCTGGTTCGCACCCGAGATCAAGTCGTGCCTTGGGTACGGCGCCTTCTATCAAGGGCGCCTCGACGACGCGCACCGTTGGCTCATGGAGGCGTGGGAGGGGTACCACTCGCGATCCCTCGACGCGGCGTCGTCCCCGGCGTGGCCGCTCCCGCACGACCCCGTGCCGGTCACCGCGGTCGCGCTCGCCTGCGTCGCCGCGCTGCAGGGTTGTACGGAGGAGAGCGCGCAGTGGGAGCGGCGGGCCTTGGCCAGCGCGGAGGACCTCGAGTTCCCGGCGGGACCGTTCAGCTCGGCCTTCGTCACCGTCTATCTGGCCTGGGTCCGCATGGTCACGGGCGACTTCGAAGAGGCACGCGAGTTCGGACGACGCACGATCGAGATCGGGGAGCGATGCCGGTTCGAGTACTTCCAGTTGCTCGGGGGGCAGTACAAACTGGTGCCCGTGGCCGACGAGCCCTCTGACGTAGCCGAACTCGCGATGTACGGACAGGGCATGGAGCTGGTCGGACACGGCGCGTTCCGCCCGACTTACCTCGGCATCGTCGCCCGGAACCACCACTACCTCGGCGACGCCGACGAAGCGATCCGCACGGTCGAGGACGCCATAGAGCTGACCAGGACCTCGGGGGAGCTCGTCCATCAACCGGACCTCCTGCGCCTGCGCGCCGAGATCAACGCCCTCGCCCACCCCGAGCGGATGGACGAGGTGGTCACCGACCTGATCGCCGCCGTGGAGATCGGCCTGGCTCAGGGGTCGCTCGTCCTCGCGCTGCGGGCGGCCAACGACCTGGCGCGGCTTCCCCAGTACCTTCGGCCGTCGGACTGGAGCGACCGGATCCACGCCGTGCTCGTGCGGTTCCCACCCAATTCCTCGAGCCCCGAACTCCCCGAAGCATTGGGCCTTCTCGGAATCTGAGGTGGGCGGCTCGCGGGGATCGGTGGCCATCCTGGGCGGTGGCATGGGTGCGCTGGCCACCGCGTTCGAGCTCAGCGAAGGTGACTGGACCAAGCGGTTCGAGCGCATCACCGTCTACCAACGAGGATGGCGTCTCGGTGGCAAGGGGGCCAGCAGCAGGGGACCCCACGGCCGAGTGGAGGAGCATGGGCTCCATGTGCTCCTCGGCTACTACGACCACACCTTCGACGTGATGCGCCGCTGCTACGACGAGCTCGGCCGTAGTCGGTCGGACCCGTCCTCTCCCATCCGCACCTGGGACGAAGCGGTCACCCCGTCGAACCTGGTCGGCGTGGTGGACCGGCACGGCGGCGCGTGGGAGCCGTGGGTGGCGACCTTCAGCCCGGGCGGCGGCCGCCCCGGTGAGGGCGGCAAGGCGATAACGGGATCGGCGCCGATGGAGGTGGCCGACCTCGTGGTCCGGTCCCTCCGCCTCCTCGTCGACTTCTTCGCGTCGCTGCCGCTCACCGCACCACGCGACGGCGGCTCCATCCGGCTCAGCACCTCGCCCACCGCCCCGCGCACCCACGGCCCGGCGCCCGCGGCGGCGGTGGCGTCCGCCGTCCAGGGTGCGGCCCTGATCGGACTGTCTCTCCCGCTCAGCTGGGCCGAGCGGGTGATGCGCCAGGCGACGTCGTGGAGCGGCAACCGTGACCTCGAGCGTGCCCTGCCGTCCCTCATCGAGCCGGTCCGGACCGGCTTGCGCGACGCGCTGCGCGGGCACACCGCCGCACGGCGCAGCTACGAGCTGGTGGAGCTGGTGACGGCGAACCTGTTCGGCATCATGGTCGACGGCCTGCTTACGCGGCCCGAGGGATTCGGGGCCATCAACCACCTCGACTACCGCGAGTGGCTGCTCGCGCACGGCATCGACCCCGAGGCGCTCGAGTCACCGATCCTCCGGGGCATGTACGACCTCGTCTTCGGCTACGAGGCCGGCGATCCCGCCCGCCCCCGCTTCAGTGCCGGGCTCGGGCTGGAGCTGGCCACCAAGATGCTCCTCGGGTACTCGGGCGCGTTGTTCTGGAAGATGCAGGCGGGCATGGGCGAGGTGATCTTCGCTCCCCTGTACGAGGTGCTGCGGAAGCGCGGGGTCGAGTTCCAATTCTTCCACCGGGTCGACGCGCTCAAGCTGAGCGACGACCGGCGATCGATCGCCGCCATCGAGGTGGGCATCCAGGCCGAGCTCGCCGACGGCGTCGACGCCTACGATCCGCTGATCCGGGTGAAGGGCATCCCGTGCTGGCCCGACACGCCCCTCGGCGCGCAGCTGCGCGCGACGTCCGCACTGCACGGGGTCGACCTCGAGTCGTTCTGGTCGCCCCGGCGCGACGTCGGCCGGCGCACGCTGGAGGTGGGCAAGGACTTCGACGTTGTGGTGTTCGCCATCTCGCTCGGGATGGTGCCGCACGTCTGCGGCGACCTCGTTACGGCGTCGCCTGCCTGGCGGTCGATGGTCGACAACGTGGGGACGGTGGCCACGCAGGCCTTCCAGCTCTGGTTGGCCGAGGACGAGCAGGCGCTCGGTTGGACCGGTCCGCCCGGCATCACGGTGAGTGGCTTCGTCACGCCCTTCGACACCTGGGCGTCGATGCCGCATCTCGTGGCGGTCGAGGACTGGCACGAGGCGGACCGGCCGAAGACGATCGCCTACTTCTGCAGTGTCCTCGAGACGCCGGACTCCGGGGACGGCGCGCCCGACATCGAGGCGGAGAGGAGGGCCGTGCGGGCGCGGGCGCGCACGTTCCTCGACCGCGACGTGGCGACGCTGTGGCCGGCCGCGGTCGACGCCGACGGGTTCCGCTGGTCCCTGCTGTGCGACGATGAGCCGGCCACCGCAGCCGGTCCCGGGCGACTCGACAGCCAGCACTGGCGGGCGAACGTCGACCCCTCCGACCTGTACGTGCAATCGCTGCCGGGCACCGATCAGTACCGCCTGCATCCAGGCCGGACCGGCTTCGCCAATCTCGCCGTCGCCGGTGACTGGACGGACAACGGCCTGAATGCCGGGTGCGTGGAGGCGGCCACCCGGTCCGGGCAGCTGGCGGCCGAGGCGGTCAGCGAACAGCTGGCGGGAGCACAGCGGGTGGGCACGTGAGCGGCCAAGACCGGGACCCGGTGACGTCGGGCGCAGCCGAGGCCGCACGCCTGGCGCGCGAGGTGCAGGACCTCGGGTTCGACGCGGCGCGCACCATCGTCGAGCGGTTCGTCGAGATCTTCGCCCAGTTCGCGACAGCCAACGGTGGAGCAGGAACGCCGCGTCGGGACAGTGGTGGAAACGGGGGCGGTGGCGCTGGTGGTGGTGGTGGTGGTCCGGCGTACGGCTTCTGGGGATCGGACAGCTCCATGCGGGCAGCGCAGTCCGACATGCAACGGGCGGCCGCCGCGTACGTCGGGATGCTCGGTCAGCTCAACGAGGCCGCTCTCGGGTTCCTCGATGCCTCCCGTTGGTTCGACCCCTCCCGCTGGTGGGAGCCTCCCGCGGCCGAGCAGGGCGACCTCCGCCTGCCCGATGTCGCACCCGGCGGCCGGGCGAGCGCGCGGCTGTGGCTGCACAACACGACGGCCTCGGCGGCGGTCGACCTCCAGCGCGTGGTGCCCGGGGTTGGCCAGCCACACCGGAGCGTCCCTGCCCGCCACCGCCGTCACGTGCACGCCCGAACGAATCGAGCGCCTCGACGCCGATGCCAGCCGCCAGATCGTCGTCACCGTGGCCGTCGGGGAGGACGCGTCCGTCGGCACGTACCACGGACAGCTCCTGGTCGACGGCCTGCCCGACGTCGTGTTCCCGCTGCGCGCCCGGGTGGTGCCGGCTTCGACGAAGCCTTCGTGACGACAGTGACCGAACCCGGGGCCGGCCTGGCCCGCTACGGCGCCATCGTCGCGGACGACCTCCGCCGGCGCTTTGCCAGCGTCGCGCACCAGCCCTACCTCGCATTGCCGATGAGCGACTACCCGACCCGGGGTGGGAAGGCCTTGCGGCCCAGCCTCTGCCTGGCGACCTGCGAGGCCTTCGGCGGCCCGCTCGACGATGCCCTGCCGTCGGCCATCGCGATCGAGCTGCTCCACAACGCGTTCCTGGTCCACGACGACATCGAGGACGCGAGCCTGCTCCGGAGGGGCGAGCCCACCCTCCACCGACGGTACGGCACGCCGCTCGCGCTGAACGCCGGGGACGGCCTCGCCCTGCAGGCGATGGCGACGCTGCGCGAGAACATCGATCTGCTCGGGCCGCGCCTGGCGGAGCGCATCATGGTGGAGTTCGACTTCATGAGCGGCCAAACGGTCGCCGGACAGGCGCTCGAGCTCGGCTGGTGCCGGGACAACCGCACCGACCTGGAGCCCGACGACTACCTCGACCTCATCATGAAGAAGACGTGCTGGTACACGACGGTGCTCCCTCTCCGGGTCGGCGCGCTGATCGGCTCGCGGGGAGCCGCCGAGCTCGATCCGATGATCGAGTTCGGATTCCACCTCGGAGCGGCCTTCCAGATCCGCGACGACATCCTCAACCTCGTCGGGGACCCGGGTGTGTACGGCAAGGAGCCACTCGGCGACCTGCTGGAAGGGAAGCGCACGCTGATGCTCATCCACCTCCTGGCCAGCGCACACCCGTCCGACAGGCGCTGGCTCGTGGCCTATCTCGGTCGCTCGCCAGAGGACCGGCGGCCCGAGAACGTCGCCCGGGTCTTCGAGCTCATGATGACCTACGGGTCCATCGCCTTCGCCGCCGAGTTCGCGGCCGGCGTGGCCAGGTCCGCCGTGACCTCCATGGATGCCGCCTTCACCGGCCTGGACGACTCCCCGGCGCGACGGTTCATCGCCCGCCTCGTGCCGTTCATGATCGAGCGCGCCGCGTGACCGGTGACGAACTGGCGGGGCGGCCGTGGGCACCTTCGTCCACCAGTGGTCAGGTGCTGACCTGCAGCACCAATTTGCCGACGGCCTGAGCCCGGTCAACGACACCGAGCGCGTCGGGCAACTCGTCGAAAGTGACCACCCGTGTGGCGCCACCGAGACGGCCATCGCCCGCGAGAGTGAGGAGGTGTTCGTGATCGGCCTCGGACTCCGCACGGGTCTGACCGCCGGCATAGACCCCAACGATGGATGCGTTCCGTAGGACGAGCTCCGAGATGTCGGGGTCGACCCACGTCCCGCTGGCGAAGCCGACGGCGAGGAGCCGACCGCCTCGCGACAGGCACCGTCCCATGGACGCCGCGAGGGCACCACCGACGGGGTCGTAGATCACGTCGGCCCCTTCACCCCCGGTCGCCTCCATCACCGCGTCGGGCACCGAACCCATCGTGCGGTCGATGACGACATCCGCGCCGGACGATGCGCACAGCTCCCGCTTGGCCTCCCCGGAAACGACCGCGATGACGCGCGCGCCGAGCGCCGCCCCGAGTCGCGTCGCAGCCAGACCCGATCCGCCGGCTGCCCCGAGCACGACCAAGCATTCGCCGGGCTGTAACGCGCCGCGCCGCACGAGCCCGATGTAGGCCGTCGAGTAGCCGATCCGAAACGCCGCCGCATCCTCGTCGTGCATGGCGTCGGGCACTCGAAAGGCGCTCTCCGACCGCACGATCGTCATCCCCGCGAACCCGCCACGACCGTCGAAGAAGTTCGTCACCGCCATGAGCCGAGTCCCGAGAGGCCACTCGACTCCCGATCCGACTGCGTCGACGGTGCCGCACACCTCCTGACCGGGCACGAAGGGAAGCGCTGGCGAGAACGCATACGAGCCGCGACACATGAGCGCGTCGGGAAGTCCGATCCCCGCGGCCCGCACGCGCAGCCGCACCTCCCCCGGGCCCGGAGTCGGTTCCTCGACCTCGACCCGCTGGACCACGTCGCCGGGCGGCCCGAGTCGTTCGACCTGCCAGGCGTGCACGCACCACCGTACGCGCGCAGACCGACGTCCAGGACTTCATTCCGGAGAGGCGATCGGGTCCCGGAGCAGATCGACCACTGGACTCCAACCCCCGTTGGGGCAGACGCGGGTCGCCGACCCATCCGTGTCGGGAAAGGGAGGGAACACCATGCGTGTATTCCATTCGAGCAATGGCAAAGTGCAGGGCGGGCAGCTGGAGGCCGCCATCGCCGTCGCCGGGGAAGCGGCCAAGCTGCTCGCCCCCCACGGCGGGGAGATCAGGTTCTTCGTGGCCGGTGTGGCCGGTGAGGAGATCAACGGGACCGTGTTCTCGCAGGAATACGAGAGCCCCGAGGCGCTGGCCACGGCGTTCGACGCGCTGAGGGACGACGCCGAGCTCCAGGCGCTCTTGTCCCGGCTCGGCGCTGCCGGATCCCCGACGGTGCTCACGTCACAGTCCATGGGCATGGAGATGCCGATCGGACGGACACCGAAGGCCGGCCGCGGCAGCATCCTCGAGGTCCACTCGCTCCACGTCACGCCCGGCCGCATGGAGGACGCCATCGCCGAGGCGGCCGAGGTATGTGCCTTCGTCGAGGCGAACGGGGCAGTCAACGCCCGCCTTATCCAGCTGACGTATGCCGGCTTGGCAAGCGGGCTGATGGCGATCACCTGCGAACACGAGAGCATGCGGGCCCACGCGCGCATGGGCGAGGCGTGGTTCAGCGACGCCGGGATAGCCCTGCAGATGAAGACCATGGGAGCCAACCCGGCGACGACGCGAGTCGCGAGCGCCCTCTACAACGAAGTCCCGCTGTAACGCGACTGCCGGCGACGGGGCCGGCCTTTCTCCATCGCCGTATCGAACGTTCCGGGCAACATTGCTCGGTCCGGAGTTGCTGTCACGCGGGCATGCAGCGCATCTCGACCGTGCAGATGGTCACATCGCTTCCACCGTTGAGTTCGGGGACACGGCGCACGATCGACGCCGTGGGACAAGATGATGGGCATGGGATCAGAGGACACGGAGGGCGAGGATCGGCGCAAGACTGCGGCCGGTGTCGGTGGCGTCCAACGGTTTGCCGGTCGGGTGGCCGTCGTCACGGGTTCGACCGCCGATCCGAGCATCGGCCGGTCCTGCGCCCTCCGCCTGGCCCGAGAGGGCGCGTCGGTGGTCGTCAACGGCCGCGACGAGGACCGGGTCGCGGCGGCGGAGGCTGCCCTCCGCACCGAGGGGCTCGACGTCGTCGGCGTCATCGGGTCCATGGACACCGAACCGGCGGTGGAGACGCTGGCCGACCGGGCTGTGGAGGAGTTCGGTCGCATCGACCTGGTCGTCAGCACGGTGGGCGGCGCCCCCTACCCGCTCTCCTTCGACACCATCAGCGAGGCGCAGCTCCTCGAGACGATCCGCCTCAACACCTGGCCCACCGTGGCGTTGATCCGTGCCGCGATGGCCCGGGGTCTCGAGGAGGGCGGCGGGTCGGTCGTCACCATATCGAGCGGCTCGCCGCGCAAGACCACGTCGGCCATGGTGGCCTATGCCTCGGCGAAGGCTGCGCTCAACGCCATGACGCGCACCATCGCCGCCGATCTGGCCGGCAAGGGGGTCCGGGTGAACGCCGTGAGTCCCGGGCTGGTGCGGACCACGGCGACCCGCCGGATGTGGGAGAAGGATGGGGGTACCGCGGCGGGCTCGCACCTTCCGCTGGGCCGGTTGACCGAGGCCGAGGACATCGCCGCCGCCGCGTGCTTCCTGCTGTCCGACGACGCACGACAGATCACCGGGATCACCCTCGACGTCGACGGTGGGAACCACCTCTCCAGCGGCTGGACACCGATCAGGTAGCTACCGACGCTCAGGACGTCGGGCACCGGCGCCGGCGTCGGCGCCGGTCAGGGCAACATCTCCTTCAGCGTCGGCACGACGATCGACCCGATCTGCGCGATCTGCTCCCGCACCTGCTCGGGTGACATGCCGGGAAGCTGCACCCGGAGGTTGAGGGCGTCCGCACCGACCTCGCGCATAGTTGCCGCGAGGCGTTCCGCCACTTCGTCGGGCGCGTCGGACGCGATCGTCTGGTCCTCGCCGAACGAGCTCGTGGGCGCGGCGTAGCTCTCGTAGACGGTCCGCTGGTTGTCGACCAGCTCCGAACGGACGCGGCCGAGCCACACCCGGCGGATCAGGACCTTGGAGCCCGTCCCCCCAGCGTCGTCGAAGGCCTGCGTCAGCCGGGCGAGTCGCGCCGGTTCTGACATCCCCTCCATGAGGATCCCGGCTCCGCAGCGGGCCGCTCGGACGGCGGCGGCGACCGAGACGGCCGCGCTCAGCACGGGGATGGGGGCTCGGCGGCACGCTTGCAGCGCCGGATCCCCGTCGAGCTCGCCCAGGGCCTGACCGCGGAGCATGGCCACGAGCCGTGGCAGCTCCGACTTGAAGCGATCGACGGCGTCGGCCTGGCTGACGCCCGCCGCGTCGAAGTCCAGGGGCAGGGCGCCTGCCGCCACCCCGAGCCCGACACGGCCCGGATGACGAGCCTGGAGCCACGCGACCTCCTCGGCGACGAGCGCGGTGGACCGCAACGGGAGCAACAGCGGTGCGGCGGCGGCCCAGCCGGTCGCATGCTCCGCCAGGACGAAGGAGGCCATCTGCAGCGGCTGCGCCATGTACCCGGCGAAGCCACCGTGGTGCTCGCTGGTCATCACGCCGTCGAAACCGTTGGCAAGGGCGAGACCGGCCTGCGCGCAGAGCTCGCTGACGATGGCGCCGGCGGGAAGCTCGTTGTGCGGGTACAGCCGGATGGAGACCGATCCCGACCCGAACGGAGCGGACGACGGAGCCGGTGGGGAGGAGTCCGTCACGTTGGTCGTGGCGTCGGGGTGTGGGGTGAGCTCGTCGGTGCGGCGGTCAGCGGATGGTGCCCGCCCCCGGGATGAGCGGCAGATCCAGGGCGGTGGCCCAGCCGGGCGGCAGGTCGTTGACGGCCGGCACCGCGTTGAGGGCGCGCAAGCCGGTGGCCAGGCAGCCGGCGGCCGCGGCGTCACGGCCGCAGCCGTCGGTGAAGCGGAAGGCCGTCTCCTGGGTGATCGACGGCGTCCCCTCGATCTCGACCCGGTAGACGTCGTCCTGGGTGCCCCGGGGCCAGTCGGGCGCGGCGTCGGTGCCGACCCGGTTGATGTGCTCGAGGCAGATGCGGGGCTCGCCCTTGTACATGCCGTCGATCGTGAAGTGGATGGCCGCCACCTCGCCCGGGTTGATGACGCCCTTGGCTGTCGTGATCGGGACGTCGGTGACCCACTTCTCCCAGGTGGTCGTGATCGCATCGAGCTCCACTCCGACCGCGTGGGCCATCATCGGCACGGTGCCGCCCCACGACATGACGAGGATGTCGGTGTGCTCGAGCAGCGGCGTGAACTCGGGCGGGCGCCCGATGCCCATCTCGTCCTCGTAGGCGCCGGTGTAGTTGAGGTAGTCGAGGATCTCGAGTGCCTTCACCTTCTTCACCTCGGCGCACAGGCCCATGAGCGTCATCGGGAAGAGGTCGTTGGCGAAGCCCGGGTCGATGCCCGTGGTGAAGCAAGTGCTGCCGCCCTCCTCGCAGGCGTCGGTGACGGGGTCGACCCACGAGGGCGGGTTCTGCTTCATGTGCGGCCACACCCACGGCGTCATGGCCGTGGAGCAGACGTCGATGCCGGCGCGCAGGAAGGCGCCCATGTCGCGGATGTTGGCGTCGGCCTGGCCGGCCGTGGGCCCGTAGTGCACCAGGGCGTCGGGGCGGAGGGCGACGAGCGCATCGAGGTCGTCGGTGGCCGTGACGCCCGTGGGTGCGATGCCGCAGATCTCGCCGACGTCCCGGCCCACCTTGTCCTCGTCGTGCACGCCCACGCCGACCAGCTCGAAGTTCGGGTGGCGCAGCACCTCGGGGATGACCATCTTCCCCACGAATCCCGTGCCCCAGACGACGACCCTCTTCTTCTCTGTCATGGGGGCATCATCGCACCGGGGTCCACGGTCCGCTGGTGCGTGCCCAACCGGCGTTGGTGATACGGGGGGCTCCGGCGTACGGTCGAGTTCGTGCCTTGCGGAACTCGACATGTCCGCGGCGAGACTGTCGCACCTCATGACATTCCTCGAACCGGGCCACGCACGCCGTACTGATCCATCCACACCTGGCCGCCGACTAAGCCGGCCAACCGGACCCGGTGGCCGAGGAGAGGACGGCTCCAACTCGGGACAGGCGGGGATCCCTGCGGACGATGCTGGTTCAGCTCAGCCGACGCACCCCGTTATCGACCCGAGCGGCACGCAGTTGTCGGGGGCATTCGCGACGACCAAGGAGAGTTTGAGGAGGACCGGGCTGCCAGGAATCGCGTAGATGCCGCCTCCGTCACCACCGGGGAGTGCCGAGTTGTTGATGACCTGGCTGAAATTGAGAGCGAGGGGGTCACCAACGGCCGTCGGCAGCCCGGTTGTCGGATCGATCCCGGCCTCGAAGATCCCGCCACCGAGACCACCGGATGCGACGTTGTTGTTGACCTGGCTGGCGTTGATCGTCAGCATGCCGGTGTTGGCGGGGAGGCCGCCATTGACGTTGGCAATACCTCCGCCGGCACCACCGGGTGCCGAATTGTTGTTGACCTGGCTAAGGTTGACGGTCAGCACGCCGGAGCCGGGGAATCCGAAGCTGATGTTGGCGATTCCACCGCCGGCGCCTTGGCCACCGGGCACCGAGTTGTCTTTGATCTGGCTGAAATTGACGGTCATCGTGCCGTGATTCAGGATTCCACCGCCGTCCGACCCGGGTGCGGAGTTCCCGTTCACCTGGCTGAGGTTGATCGTTGCGACACCGCCATTGGCGATGCCGCCCGCCCCCGCCGTCGGCCCGCCGTTGGACGTGTTGCCGTTCACCTGACTGAAGAAAAGGTTGAGGGTGCTGCTGCCCGTGCCGGGAGCGCCACCATTACCGTTGCCGCTGGCGATACCGCCCCCCCCACCCCCCGAGGTGTTGCCGCTGACTTGGCTGAAGTTCATGGTGAGGGTACCGGCGTGGTTCAGGATGCCGCCGCCCCCGCCGCTATTGGCGGTGTTCCCGGTCACCTGACTCGAATTGAGAGTGAGCGTGCCGATGGGACCGAGGTGGGAGGGGTCCACGACGCCGCTGGCGATGCCGCCACCTGCCATTTGCCCGGTGTTACCGGTTACTCGGGAGTGGTTGAGGGTGACGGCTCCCTCCGCATTCAAGATGGCTCCACCGAAGCTCGCATTTCCACCGGTGAGGGTCACGCCCTGCAACGTAAGACTCCCTCCGGGGCCGTTCACCTGGAAGATGCGGAAGGTCGTGTTGTTGGCCGCGATCGTGGTGAAGAAACCGTTGATGGTGATCGCGTTCGTGACCACCGGGAGGCCATTGAATCCGGTCATTCCGCCCCCGTTGTCGACGGACGTGAGCGAGTAGGTGCAACCAGGTGCCAAGTTGATGGTCCCGCCAGTCACGTCTGCCGCGGTGATGGCCGCGGCCAATGCAGGACCCCCACCCGAGCAGGAAACGAATACGGCCGGCGAGGGCGAGGCAGAGGCGGCGGCGGCCGGGGCGACGGTCAGGGCCAGGATCACTGCACTTGTTCCCAACGCCGCCTTTGCGATCTTGATCGGCTTCATCGTTACCTCCCTGAAAGGTGATGATCGTTGAGCGGAGCCTCTACCTCGGAGGACGCAAAAGAACAGGGGCAATAGGTCACAATCCTGTCGTCGACACATTTCTGTTGCTGATCTGTTGCTGAGCTGGTGAGTCGAGCCGTGCTACCCAGGGACGCAGTTGGTGGAGCAACCGGGCGAGATGGCGTGATCGGTGTGACGAACCGGGCTCCAGAGGCCAGACCGCCAGCGCCGAGGGATCAGAGGTAGGCCGTGACCTTCCTGCCGTGCTGTTCCATCATCTCGGCGAACTTCTCCCAACTGAGCCGGTGGACCATCTGCCCCTTCACCGGTTGCCAATCGATGGAGCCCTTGCTCACGCGCAAGCGACCCAGATTCTCGTCGTTGCTCCACACGCGCAACGTGACATCTGCATTCTCGACCGTGATGCCCTGGTTCAGCCTGAGTGTGACCTCGTGTCGTGCCATGGTGAAATTGTCCCAGGTCAGGGCTGGACCCGCAACGAACCACGCGCGAGGTAAACAGGGAACGTCCTATGGCTCCGCCGCGAAACGTCGCCAGGGTCGCGCTGGTCGGGTACGGCCTCGGCGGCTCCCACTTCCACGCCCCGTTCATCGACGCCGAGCCGCGGCTCGAGCTGGCCGCCGTCGTCACCTCGAACCGGGAACGCCGGGCGGAGATCGCCGGCCGGTACCCCGGCGCCCTCGTCATCGAGGACGTCGAGCGCCTCCTGGACCAGCTCGCCTCTTACGACCTCGTTGTGGTATCGACGCCGCCCGCCTCCCACGCCGTCGTGGCCGAGGCCGTGCTGCGGGAGGGCCGTCCGGCGGTGGTCGACAAGCCGGCGACCCCGTCGAGCCGGCAGACCAGGCACCTGGCCGCGCTGGCCGAGGCCAACGGCACCACCGTCGTGCCGTACCAGAACCGGCGCTGGGACGGTGACTTCCGCACCGTCTGTCAGCTCCTGGGCGACGGCGCCCTTGGCGCGCTGGACACGTTCGATTCGCGCTACGAACGTTGGCAGCCGCACGTCACCGGCGCTCGGGCGTGGAAGAACGAGCCGGGGACGGACACCGGCACCGGGATCATCTTCGACCTCGGGACCCACATCGTCGACCAGGCCGTCGCGCTCTTCGGACGACCCCTGGCCGTCTACGCCGAGGTCGCCACCCGCCGGCCCGAGAGCCGCGTCGACGACGACGTCTTCCTCGCGCTCGACTATCCCGGCGGACCGCGGGTCCACCTGTGGGCCAGTGCGGTGGCGGCCGACCAGGGCCCGCGCTTCCGGCTGCTCGGGAGCGCGGGCGGCTACGTGAAGTTCGGCATGGACACTCAGGAGGCGCAGCTCTCCGAGGGGCGCTCGCCCCTCGAGCCGGGCTGGGGCGAGGAGCCCGAGTCCTCGTGGGGACGGGTCGTGGCGGGGCCGGAACGCCGGGTCGTGCCGACGCTGCCCGGCGCCTACGGGCTCTTCTACGCCGGCATGGCGTCCTGCCTCCTCGACGGGGCCCCGCCGCCGGTCGACATCGCCGACGCCGTCGTGACGGCCGAGGTGATCGAGGCGGCCCTGGCCTCCGCCGGGACCGTCATCGCACTTCCCTAACAGGTGGGTCACGGTGGCCTGACAACTCCCCTTCAGACTCCGAAGCACGAACTGAGGAGGAGTGGGCCATGTGGGGCTTCATCCAGAAGGTGTCGGAGCGCAAGGCGGCCATGGGGACGGCCGCCCGTCTGTGGTGGACCGGCCTGGTCACGGTTGGGACGGCCGCCGTTCTCGTGCTGGTGGCCACGACGGTGGTCGACGCCACCTCGAGCCCCGCCCCCGCGGCGACCATCACGCACTCCGGGTCGAGCCCTTCGGGCGGCGCATCCTCCGCCGGCGGCTCGAACCAAGGAGCGAGCTCGGCGTCGGGCGCGGGGACGAGCTCGGGGTCGATGCCCGGCATGGCCATGGGCGGCTCGGGCGGCGGGTCGTCAACCGAGTCGGGTTCGGGGTCGTCGACGTCGACCAGCTCGGCCGTCTGCGCCAACGTCAAGGGCACAACGGTCATGTTCGACGGCATGGTGATGGCACCCACGACCCCCGCGCCGCCCACCGCGGCGCAGCAGGCGGCGGCCGACCAGCTCGTCGCACAAACCACCGCGACGCTGCAGAAGTACACGAGCCTGTCGGCCGCGACCGCGGCCGGCTACACCCCGGCCACGAACCCGAACGGGTACATGGTCCACTACGCCAACTGGCAGGTCGCCCGGACCGACGGGTTCGATCCCGCGAACCCCGCCTTCCTCATGTACGCCAACACGGTGAACGGGCCCAAGCTCATGGGCGCCATGTACCTCGGCCCGGCGCCGTGCACGCCCGGCCCTGACGTCGGCGGCTCGCTGACCCAGTGGCACGCCCACGACAACCTGTGCCTCGCCGGCGGGCGCGTCGTCGGCAACACGGACGCCACCGGCAGCTGCGCCGCCGGCGTGCACAACACGAACACCTACTTCATGCTCCACGTGTGGACCGAGCCGTCGCTGGCGGCGAGCCACCAGTTCCAGCCGCACCTGACCCGGGCCGAGCTGGCGCCGATCATCCGGGGCACGGCGTGAGCATGACGGCCACGGCCACCCGGGAGCGGTCCTCCCCCGAGGAGGACACCACCGGGACGAGCTCGTCGGGGACCGGCACCGCCGGAACGGTCGCCGGGCGGACACCAGCAACACCATCGGGGCGGGTGTCCGCCCGGTCGATCCAGGTCGGCCTCGGCCTCCTCTGGCTCCTCGACGGGCTGCTGCAGCTCCAGCCCAAGATGTTCGGGCAGGGCTTCGCCCACGGCGTCATCCTCCCCTCGGCGCAGATGCAGCCGGCCGTCGTGTCGAGCGCCATCACGCACGTCGCCCATCTGATCTCGGTGCAGCCGGCCCTGATGGACGTCGTCTTCGCCGCCGTCCAGATCCTCATCGGGGTGGGGCTGCTCATCCGCGAGACCGTGAAGCCGGCGCTGCTCGTCTCGTTCGCCTGGGCCCTCGGCGTGTGGGCGCTCGGCGAGGGCTTCGGCATGCTCTTCAGCGGCATGGCGTCGCCGTTGACGGGGGCGCCGGGCGCGGCGCTGCTCTACGTGGCCATCGGCGTGCTCGTGTGGCCGCGGCGGACGCGTGACGGTGGGTTCGCTCCGGCGGAACCCGGTCCGGCCGCCGCCGAGGGCCCGTTGGGCGCGCGGGGCGGCCAGGCCGTCTGGGCCGTCGTGTGGTGCGGGCTCGGGATCCTGTGGCTGCTGCCCGCGAACCGGGCCGCGGGGAGCGTCTCGGGCGCCATCACCAACGCCGTCAGCGGCGAGCCCGGCTGGCTGGCCCACGTGCCGCTCTCGGTCGCCCACGCCCTCGGGGGCGCCGGCGCTTCGGTCGCCATCGCGTGCGCCGTCCTCTCCTTCGTGATCGGCCTCGGCCCGCTCGTCACGCGCCACCCGACCGTCTTCCTCGTCGCGGGCGCCGCGCTGGCGCTCGACTACTGGGTGTTCGGCGAGGCCTTCGGCGGTGCGTTCACCGGCCTGGCCACCGACCCCAACACCGGGCCCCTGCTCGTGCTGCTGGCGCTGGCGGTGTACCCGAACGGGGCGGGCCGGGCGGCGGGCGGCGGTGCGGCGACGATGACGCCGGGGGCGCTCGCCGCCTGAGAAAGCGTCGCTGACCTGCGCTCGTGGTGCTGGCACGACCGCGCCGTGGGCGGCTACCTGCCTTGGCGCGCCTCCCTCCCGCGTGCAGACTGCCTGCGACGAGGCAAGGGGCACCGATGCGATGACGGCGACGCGCAGGCTCCACCACGACGGCGGGCGCCGCCCGTGACGGGTGGGCTGCTGCGCGTCGCGCGCTACCGGTTCCGGGCCACCTTCGGGCGCCGCCGGGGCGCCTACCTCTCCCTCGTCCTCCTGATCGGGCTGGTGGGCGGCCTGTCCCTGGGCTCGATCGCCGCGGCGCGGCGGACCGGGTCGTCGTTCTCGACGTATCTCGCCAGCACCAACCCCTCGGACCTGAGTCTCGGCACCGGGCTCTATGCCCCGCCGCTCGGCTTCACGTCCGGCTACGACGGTCCGCTCGTGCAGAAGATCGCGCTCCTGCCCCACGTCACCCGGGCGGAGAGCTACACCGCCGTCTACGCCGTCCCCATCCGGGCGGACGGGCAACCCACGCCGGACGCCCTCAAGGCGAACTTCACCGCCTACGGCAGCGTCGACGGCGAGTTCTTCACCCAGGACCGGCCGAGCGTCGTGCAGGGCCGGATGGCGGACCCGAACAACCCGAACGAGGTCGTCATGACCGTCGCCGCGGCCCAGGCCCTCGGGCTCCACGTCGGCGAGACCACCGAGTGGGGCACCTACGCCAACACGCAGTCCACCCCGGGCACGGGCCAGCCCCCACCGCCCTTCGAGCGCACCAGGCTGACGTTGGTGGGCACCGTCGTGCTCAACAACGCCGTCGTGCAGGACGACGTCGACGCGGGTTCGTCCACCACGGCCATCCTCACCCCAGCGCTGACGCGGCAGTGGGTCGACTGCTGCTCGAACTTCTCGTTCACCTTTCTGCAGCTCCGGCACGGGAGCCGCGACGTGCCGGCCGTCGAGGCCGAGGTCGAGCGCGTCGTGCCGGCGGTCCTGCCCTACGACTTCTACGACGCGTCGATCGACGTCGTGAAGGCCGAGAACGCCATCAAGCCGGAGGCCATCGCGCTGGCGGTGTTCGGGCTCATCGCCGGACTGGCCGCGCTGCTCATCGCGGGCCAGCTGATCGCGCGCCAACTGGGCTTCTGGGCCCACGAGGAGCGGACGCTGCGCGCGCTGGGGGCGGACCCGGGCATGACCGCGGGCGACGGGCTGCTCGGGATCGGCGCGGCCGTCGTGCTGGGCGCGCTCCTGGCCGGCGCGGTGGCGGTCGCGCTCTCCCCGCTGTCCCCGCTCGGCCCCGTGCGCCCCGTCTATCCCCATCCGGGCGTCGCCGCCGACTGGGCGGTGCTCGGGCTCGGCGTGCTGTCGCTGGTCGTCGTTCTGGGCGCGTTGGCCGTCGTCCTGGCCGTCCAGCGCGCGCCGCACCGCTCAACCGAGGGCTGGCGGCGCCGCACCCGGTCGCCCTCACCCGTCGCGACGGCCGCGGCCAACAGCGGCCTCCCCGTCTCGGCGGTGGCCGGGATCCGCTTCGCCGTGGAGCCGGGGGCCGAGGCCGAGGCCGTGCCGGTGCGATCGGCCATCCTCGGCGCCGTGCTGGCGGTCATCGTCGTCGTCGCCACGGTGGTGTTCGGGTCGAGCCTCGACTCCCTGGTGTCGCACCCCAGCCTCTACGGGTGGAACTGGGACGACGCGCTGATCGCCGGTGGCGGGGTGGGCGACGTCCCCGCCGCGCAGTCTGCGAGCCTCCTCGACCACGACCCCCAGGTGGCGGCGTGGTCCGCCTACTGGTTCGGCACGCTGCAGATCGACGGCGTCGCCGTGCCCGTCATCGCCGGGACCCCGAAGGAAGCGGTCGCTCCGCCCGTCCTGACCGGGCACGCCTTCGACGCCACGGACCAGATCGTGCTCGGCCCCGGTACCCTGGCCCAGTTGCACAAGGTCGTGGGGGACACGGTGACGGTGCGCTACGGCACGACCGCGCCCCATGCGCTCCGGATCGTCGGGACGGCGACCATGCCGGCCGTCGGGATCGGAGGGGTGACCGGCCACCCTTCCATGGGCACGGGTGCGGTGGCGCCCTACCAGCTCCTCCCCGAGTCGGTCCGGAACCAGTTCGCCGTGACGCCGACGGGGCCCAATGCCGTCTTCGTGCGCCTGAAGCCGGGCGTGAACGCTGCGGCGGCGGCGCGGTCACTCGACCACATCGCCGCCGAGCTCTCGCTCCCCACCAACTACCCCACGTCGGTGCTGGCGGTGCAGCGTCCGGCCGAGATCGTCAACTACCGCTCCATGGGCTCCACCCCGTTGCTCCTCGGCCTCGGGCTGACGGCGGGGGCGGTGGCGGCACTCGGGCTGACCCTGATCGCGTCGGTCCGGCGCCGGCGCCGGTCCATGGCCATGCTGCGCACGCTCGGCTTCACGGGACGGCAGCTGGCCGCGACGCTGGCCTGGCAGGCGACGGTCGCGGTGGGCATCGGGCTGCTGGTCGGGATCCCGCTCGGCATCGTGGTGGGCCGGCTGCTGTGGGACCTCTTCGCCAACCGGATCTACGTGGTGCCCGACCCGACCGTGCCGTCGCTCGTGATCGGCGCCATCGCGGCCGGCGCGCTCGTGCTCGGCAACCTGGTCGCCGCCGTTCCGGGGCGCATGGCGGCGCGCACGCCGGCGGGACTCCTGCTGCGGGCCGAGTGAGGATCGCAGCCCCGGCCCTCTACGATCCGCCCCCGTGAGCGAACCAGCACCGCCGGAGTCCCGCACGCGGCACCGGCGCAGGTGGCCGTGGGTGCTCGGCGCGGTCGTCGTCGTCCTCGGCTCGCTCGCCCTCTTCGTCGTGTTGTCCACGAACCACGCCCGGCCGGTGTCCATGCTCCAGGCGGAGACGCAACTGGGCAAGGGCGGCGGCGGCGCGCCCGGCGCCAACCGGCCGTCACCCGGCGTCTACGACTACACCGGCTCGGGCACCGAGCACCTGACCCTGCCGCCGCTGTCCCAGCCGGAGGGGCCCACCATCCCCGGCACCGTCACGCTGAAGGGGCCGGACTGCTGGGTCTTCCGGGTCGACTACAGCACCCACCACTGGCAGACCTGGGACTACTGCCTGCACGGCGGCGACCTGTGGGAGGCCGGCGGCCAGACGTACCAGCTGTGGGCCATCGGCCCGATCGACGTCACCAACCTGAGCACGTTCACCTGCGCGGCCGGCACCATGGCCGTGCCCGCCCACGCGACACCAGGCCAGCGGTGGCCGTCGCGGTGCACCGGGACCAACACGTCGGTGGCGGGGCGCACGGTCAGCGCCGGCCCGTACACGTTCGTCGGGCTCGACACGATCACCGTCGGGGGCACGCCCGTCCAGGCGGCGCAATTCCTGCGGGTGCGAGCGGACACGGGCGCGCAGCGCGGGACCGAGCGCACCGAGGTCTGGTTCAGCACGCGCACCGGCCTCCCGCTCCGCGAGCAGCAGGACCTCACGGTGACCACCCACACGTCGTTCGGGACCTCGACCTACACCCAGCGCGGTGTCTTCGTCCTGCGGTCACTGGTGGCCCACCACCACTGAGCGGACGCCCCCCTACGACGGCACCCAGTGGGTCAACGGCGAGGCCAGCCAGTCCAGGACCTGGCGCCGCGTGGTCGGCCCGTGCGGCGCCCACGCCGAGGGCAGGGCGCCCTCGTCGCGCAGCTGCGCCGCCTCCGAGATGTTGGCGGTCAGCGGGTCGGTCGTGAGCCCGCAGCGCGTGGCGGCCGAGTCGATCCCGAAGAGCGCGGCGGCGTTGAGGCCGAAGAGGCCGGCCTTCACCTCGTCGGTCAGCGCCGGGTATTTGTAGACGTCCTGGAACTCGGGGCTGATCTCGAAGGCGCGCATGGCCATGATCTGGGCCTGCGGGCTCCCGTACCAGATGGCGTCGGTGCCCCACAGGACGCGCTGCGTGCCGACCCGGCCGAGCAGCTTGCCGAGCGCGTGGGCCGCCTGGTCGGGCGTGGTCAGGAGCTGGCGCCACAGTCGAGGCCACGTCGACCCAGACGTTGTCGTTCGGTGGCACGCCGTGGCGGTCGAGCGAGGCCAGCAGCGTGTCGATGCCGATGGTCGCGTTCGGGTCGTAGGGCCCCTCGACGTGCGAGGGGTCCCAGGCGGCGTGGTAGACGACGAATTGCATGTCGGGGAACTGGCGCGAGACCGCCACCATGTCGTCGGGGTGGTTGAAGGCCGGGTCGAAGTTCACCAGCGGCAGGCCCTTGTGGGCCACGAAGACCTTCACGCCGAGGTCGTGCGCGTGCTGGACGGTGGGGAGGCCGATGGCGGGGTCCTCGAGCGAGAAGCCCTGAGCCGTCGGGCTCCAGGCGGTGTACACCTTGAAGGCCACCGGCGGCCCCTGCGCCACCGCGCTCGACATCTCGTCGAGGGTGGCAGCCAGCGGACCCACGTTGGGGGCGACGATGTTCTCCACCAGGAGCCGGCGCGCGCCGCCGCCGGTGAGCCCGGCGGTGATCTGCTGGGTGCTCAGGGCCTCGGGGAACGGGATCGGGGCGGTCGACGGGCCCGAGTTCGGGACGTCGGTGAGCACGGCGACCGTCGTGTCGCTGGCCAGGAAGAGGTCGTGCAGATAGGTCGCCCGGTCGACGCAGTCGAGCTGGTCCGCATCGGTGCAGCCCGCCGGGAGCATGGAGAGCACGAGCGAGGCCGTCTCGGGCGCGTTCTGCACCCAGGGGCCGCCCGGAATCACGTGGTGCGTGTGCACGTCGAAGACGAACTCCGACCCCGTCAGGGCCTGCGCGCAGGCCGCCGCGTCCTCCGGGGGGGCGGCGCGTGGTAGCGCCCGCCGCGGGGGCGGGCCGCCGCGCCCGGGTGCGACGGCGGCGACGCGCACCCGGCGAGCTCGAAGGCGGCGAGGGAGACCGCCACTGCCCCGGCGCCCTGGAGGAAGCGCCGGCGGTCGACGCCGAGCCGCCGCGCCGCGTCGTCGACGGAGGCCCGGACGAGGCCGTCGACGGCCCGGTCGCGCGCCGAGCGGGGCGCGGGGACGAACTCGCCGTTGGAGACGGGCCCGGCCGGGAGGGGGAGGTGGTCGTCGTGCCGATCGCGTTGGCGGCGGGAGAAGGGCCGATGCGAGACACCGCGGCGAGGTTAGGCCCGCCGGGGCGGAAGGAGCCCGCGGGCATCCGCCCTTCCGGGGCCCGGCGGACGTACCGTGCGTGCGACGCCCGGGGGGCGTGGACAAGGGGGTTCTGCCATGATCACCGCTCCGAACGGGGTCGCGATCCCGAGCCAGGTCGCCGGCCTCGCCGGCGGTGTCGTCGCCGTGATCGCGATCGCCTTCGCGCTCTTCTCCATCGTGCTGCTGGTCCCGATCATCCTGATCGTGGCCAACCGGGCCGAACCGGACCAGCGGGGCCTCCGCTCACAGAGCGTCTACCTCTTCGGCATGAGCTTCGTCACCCTGCAGCTGACCTTCGCCGGGTCGGTGCTCATCGTGACCTCCATCTTCTCGGTCATCGCGCCCCACGACTCGCCCCTGACGAACTCCATCGCCCGCGAGGTCGTGATCGGGGGCCTCTTCGTCGTGCTCTTCGGTCTCACGCTGCTCATGCACCTCGGGCGGGGGGTCGAGACGGCGCGCGGCGACGGGGCGGTGACGGGACCCAACCTGCGCGTCATGCAGTCCTACGCGGGGGTGGTGTGCTTCATCTACTGGCTGCAGCTCATCGTCTCGTTGGCCGTGGCCGTCTACCTGGTGTTCGCGCTCGTCGCACCGGGCGTCTTCGGCAGCTTCGGCGCCAGCCGGAGCGGCACGCTCTCCATCCTGCTCGACCTCGTCTACGTCATGCTGGCGTCGGCCGTCATCGTCTCGGCGCACTCGGGCCTCGGCCCCTCGGCGCTGCAGCGCCGCTCGCCCGCCGTATCCGGCGCCGACCCCCCGGCAGCCTGATCCCCGCACGGGCGCCCGGTCGGTGCGGGCCGGGCGCCCGGGGATCCCCTACAGGCGGGCGGGCCGGGTGCCGATGACCGACGCCCGCTCCATGGAGCGGCGCTGGGGCCAGTAGTCGCTCGAGGCGTAGTGCTGCACCGCGCGGTTGTCCCAGAAGGCGACCGCGTCCCTGCTCCAGGTGAAGCGGCACTGGTGCTCGGGCGCATCGGCCTGCCGGCACAGGCGGTCCAACAGGTCCAGGCTGGCCTCGCGGTCGAGCCCCTCCAGGTGGCTCACGAAGGGCCGGTTCACGTAGAGGTGCAGCTTGCCGGTGGCGGGGTGCGTGCAGACCACGGGGTGGCGGACCGGCGGGTACTGCGCCTGCGCCTCGCGGCGCTGCTCCGGCGTCATGGTGTGCCCGAACGTCTGCGTGAAGTCGTGCACCGCGCTCAGCCCGTCGATCTCCGCCTTCGTCTCCTCGTCCAGCGCGTCGTAGGCGGCGTACATGTCGGAGAACAACGTGTCGCCACCGCTGTCGGGGACGTCGAGCGTGTGCAGGATGGCGCCCATGGACGGGCAGGCGCGCCAGGTGACGTCGTGGTGCCACGAGTTCTCGTAGCCGCTCACCTCGGCCGTCTTCTCGAAGCGGACGAGCTCGGGCTCGCCCTGTTGGAGGCGAGGAACGGGTGGACCTCCAAGTCGCCGAAGCGCCGCGCGAACGCCACGTGCTGGGCCGGCGTCAGCGGCTGGTCGCGGAAGAAGATGACCTTGTACTCGAAGAGCGCCTGGCGGATCTCCGCCACGACTTCGTCGGGGAGTGACGCCGTGAGGTCGACGCCCACGATCTCGCCGCCGACCGTCGCACCCAGCCGGCGCACGTCGAAGCTGCGCCAACGCAGCGCGCCCAGGCGGTCCCGCTCCGCCGCCACGTGCGTGAACGGCCCCACCGCGACCGGGTACCCGGGCAGGCGGAAGGCACGCGGGGTGGCCCCGGCGGCCGCCGTCGTCGTCATGTCGGTACTGTACCGAGGCATCATCTCGAGCGGAGGGGTCGGGGGTCACATGCGTCCAGACGAGGTGCGCACCCGGGTCCGTGCCGTGCTCGCGCTGTCCGCCGGGCTCCTCGCCCTGGCCCCCCTGGTCCCCGCCGCAGCCTCGCAGCCCTCGGACGCGACGAGCCAGGCGGCGACGGCCGCCGTGGCGCGGGCCCTGCAGGTCTTCGACGACGCCGACTACCTCCCCGTGCAGTCGCACGGCCGCTGGACGCTGGCCGGCCCCGGCTCGTGGCTGCAGCACAGCATGTCGACGACGAGCTCGCCGTGGCGCTGGACGGCGGCGGGCCGCTGCACCGTCTTCGACCCGTCCCTGATCGCCGGCATGGCCGCCTTCATGCACGCGCAGATCGCCGCCACCTTCACCGGCGCGGAGGCGGCGCAGGTCCGCTCGACCTTCGACGCCCGGGTGCGGAGGATCGACCCGGCCCGCTGCGTGCGCAGCCCGACCAGCATGGTCCTCGGGCCACCCGGCCCGCTGCGCGACCGGACCAGCGTCCGCTACGTCGCCTTCAGCGGCGCCACGGCGACGGCGGCGGCCGTGGTGCACCAGACGGACTGGCAGGGCAGCGCGACGCACGCCCCGACCCCGGGCGGCGGAAGGCGGGTCAACTGGGCCGTGGTCTCCAACGTGGTCGACGTCACCTACAAGCTGGCCCGGGTCCACGGGGGCGGCTGGCGCGTGGTGGCCTTCACCGGGCGCTTCGCCCCGGGGGGCGGCCCCTGAGACGCCGCAGCGGGACCCCGGCCGGTGCGCTACGTTTGCCCTCGGCTGGGCGGGACGGCCAACTGAGGCACAAAAAGGCGAAGGGGCACGCACCAACCTGCCGACGTGTCGGGTGGTCCCCCCATAGGAAAGGCGGCATGTCCGTGGTCACACTGCCCGCAACCGGCTCGGCCGATCTGCGCGGCCGCCCCCGGAGCAAGTCCGCCCACCCGGAGCACAGGCCCCCCGCCGAGCCCGCGCCGCGGGTGCGCCAGAAGATGTCGGACTCGGCCCTCCAGCGCGCCGTGCGGGCCGCCGTGGACGAGGTCGCCGGGGTCGACGACCGGCTGGGCATCACCCAGACCACGGCCTTCGAGGGGTGGGGCGACGTCCTCTTCGTCGACGTCTACGCCAGGTCGCGCTGCGACGCCCTCGAGGACCTCGACCCCGCCCTGCGCAAGCTCGTCGCCGTGAGCGTGGACTGGCCCTACGAGCGGGTCACCGTCCGCTGGCGCATCAGCCACTGACGCCTCAATCGGAGGCGATCGCCTCCAGCACGTCGAGCCGGGCGGCGCGCCGCGCCGGCCAGCTGGCCGCGAGCAGCCCGAGCAGCGCGGCCAGGATCAGGAAGATCACCAGGTTCGAGTACGGCACCACGGTGTTGGTGATGCCCTGCGAGTGCAGCGCCGAGACCAGGGCGATGCCGAGCCCCGTCCCGACGATGATGCCGATGACGGCCCCGAAGACGGCGAGGATCACCGACTCGGAGCGGATCATGGCGCGGATCTGGCGCCGCTTCATGCCGACGGCGCGCAGCAACCCGATCTCGTGGGTGCGCTCGAACACCGACAGCATCAGCGTGTTCACGATCCCGATGAGGGCGATGATCACGGCCAGGGCGAGCAGCGCGTAGACGAGGCCGAGCAGCTGGTTGACCTGGGCCGTCTGGGTCGCCTCGAACTGCGCCCGGGTCTGGATCTCCACGTTGGGGTAGGGCGCCAGCGCACGCTCCACCGCCTGCTGCACCCCCGGGCTGCCGTCGGTCTTGAGGAGCACGGCCGAGGGGAGCGGGTTCTGGTAGTGGCCGGAGGAAGAAGGCGTCGCTGACCAGGTAGCTTCCCGGCGAGGGCGTTGGGCTGGTAGATGCCGCCGATGCGCATGGTGGTGCGCCCGGTGAGCGCGAAGCGCACCGGCACGGTGTCGCCGACCGAGAGGTGGTCGGAGTTGGCCGTGGTCGTGTCGATGAGCAGCTCACCGGCGGCCAACGTGCCGGCACTTCCCGCGGTCATGTTCAGGATCACGGTCTCCGACAGGTTCTTGGTCCTCGACGGCCAGGAGCTTCTCGAGCGACGTAGCGCACCTCGAACTGGTCGCCGTAGATGGTCGAGGAAGCGGTGACGCCCGGGACCGAGGCGGCCGCCTTCGGGCACGGTGGTGCTGAAGCTCCCGCTGCCGTTCTTGTTCGTGGTCGAGACGATCAGGTCCGCGCTGATGGCGTTGTCGACGCTGCTGGTGGCCGAGCGCGACAGCGATGCGCCGAACACGGCGATGGCCGAGACGAGGGCCAGCCCGACCATCAGCGCCGACGCCGTCTGGGCCGTGCGCCGGGGGCTGCGCATGGAGTTCTCCCGGCCCAGCCGGCCCGACGTGCCGAGCAGGCGGGCCAGCGGGCGCCCGATGACGCTCGCCATGGGCCGCGCCACGGCCGGCGCCAGCATGGCCACGCCGACGAAGATCAGCACGGCTCCGAGGCCCGACCAGCTGGATGGCCGGCTTGGTCAGCCCGACGGCGAGCAGGACGACCCCGATCAACGTGATGACCCCGCCCCGGATGAAGCGGCGCCGCAGCGGGATCTCGGCTTCGGCCTGCTGCTCGGACACCGCCGCCACCGGGGCGATGCGCACGGCGCGCCGGGCCGGGCTGATGGCGGAGACCATCGTGACGCCGACGCCCACGACGAGGCAGACGATGACGGTGCGCGCCTCGAACACCAGCGGGCCCGAGGGCAGCGTGACCCCGAAGCCGCTCAAGCAGCTTCTCCAGCCCGACGGCGGCCAGCACCCCCAGCCCGAGGCCGATCAGCGACGCCACCAGCCCGACGATCAGCGCCTCGCCGAGGACGGAGCGGAACACCTGGCGGCGGCTGGCGCCGACGATGCGCAGGAGGGCCAGCTCGCGGGTGCGCTGGCCCACGGTGATGGAGAACGTGTTCAGGATGGTGAAGCCGCCCACGAAGAGCGCGATGAAGCCGAAGATCGAGCAGGGCCGTGTTGAAGAAGCCCAGGGCCTGGCCGATGGCGCTCGTCGCCTCGTTGATCACCGTCTGGCCCGTGACCACCTCGACGCCGCGCGGCAGGACGCCGCGCGATGTCACGTTGGACCGCTGCCTGGTTCGGCCCCGGGCTGGGCGACGACGTTGATGGTGTCGAACTGGCCGACCTCCCCGAAGAGCGCCTGCGCGGTCGGGATGTCGAAGGCGGCCAGGGTGGCCCCGGCCAGGTTGTTGGCCGTCCCGAAGCGGGCGAGGCCCGTGATGGTGAACGTCCGCGTCGGCCCCTGGAGCAGGATGCGCACCGTCTGGCCCACCTTGAAGTCGTACTTCTGGGCCGTGCCGAGGTCCATCACCACGTCGTTGGGCGTGGTCGGCCGCGTGCCCTGGACGATCCGGAGGGCGGAGATCTGCTGGTTGGGGTCGAACGACACGCCGAGCGTCGGCGCCCCGCCGGTGTTGATGGCCTTGCCGTCGTGGTCGATGTACTGGGCGTAGCCCGTCGACGGAGCCCTCGGCCGCCTGCACCCCCGGGACGGCGCGCACCGTGGCGACGAGCGACTCGGGCACCGGGTTGCGCGTGGCGGTGCCGCCGCTGCCGAACTGGGCCACGCCGCGCACCTGGAAGTCGACGTTCTGGTAGATGTTGCCGAACAGGGTGTCGAACGTGTTGTGCAGGGTGTCGGTGAGCACGAAAGTCCCGGCGATGAACGTCACCCCGAGCACGATGGCCAGCCCGGTCAGCACCAGGCGCAGCTTGTGGGCGAGCAGCCCCTTGATCGTGACCCGCCACACGTCAGGCGGCGCCCATGGTGCGGATGCGCTCGAGCACCGAGTCCGGAGTCGGGTCGGCCAGCTCGCCGACGACCCGCCCGTCGGCCAGGAAGACGACCCGGTCGGCGTAGGAGGCCCCGCGGGGGTCGTGGGTGACCATGACGATGGACTGGCCGAACTCGGTCACCGAGCGGCGCAGGAACGACAGCATCTCGGCCGACGAGTTCGAGTCCAGGTTGCCCGTGGGCTCGTCGGCGAAGATGAGGTCGGGCCGGTTGATCAGCGCCCGGGCGCAGGCGCAGCGCTGCTGCTGGCCGCCCGACATCTCGGTGGGACGGTGCGACAGCCGGTCGGTGATGCCGAGCTGGGCGACCAGGTAGTCGAACCACTCCTTGTCCACCTTCTTCCCGGCCAGGTCGGCGGGCAGCGTGATGTTCTCCCCGGCCGTCAGCGTGGGGACGAGGTTGAAGGACTGGAAGACGAAGCCGACGCGGTCGCGCCGCAGCTGGGTCAGGCCCTTGTCGTCGAGGTTCCCGATGTCGAGGTCGCCGACGAAGGTGTGCCCCGACGTCGGCCGGTCGAGGCCGGCCATGCAGTGCATCAGCGTGGACTTGCCCGACCCCGACGGCCCCATGACGGCGGTGAAGCGGCCGCGCTCGAACGTGACGTCGATGCCGGCCAGGGCGTTGACCGTCGCCTGCCCGGTGCCGTAGGTCTTGCGCAGCTCGACGGCGTGCGCGGCCGGGGAGGTCGCCCGCGGTGCGGGAGGAGCTTGTTCGCTGAGCGCCACGCTGCCTCGTTTCGTCGATGTGGAGGGAGGGCCGGTTCCATCGTGCCAGCCTGGCGGCGCCCGGCCCGATCGTGAATCCGGCAAGACCCTGGTCCGACCCTGAAGCATCGCACGCTTCTCCGGGATGCCCCTGACCCACCTCCTCCCTCCGACGGGACAACGGCCGTCTGCAACGGGGGGATTGAACCCTTGGCGCGCCACCGGCGGACCGGTACTGTCAGGCCCGCACGGAGCAGGACAGCACCACGCCAGATCGGCACGTGAGCGACCCGGGGGGGCCAGTTCGCATGGGGACGGGGCATGACGCCATGAGAAGGGCCTGAGCCGCTGAGGGCGTCCCTGCACCTGTCCGGGCGCAGCGCGACGGCGGTGGCGGGGGTCGTCTCCGTCGCGGCCGTCCTCGCCGTCCAGCTCATCCTGTTCCCCGTCCCGGTCGGGGTGTGGGTCCAGGGCGCCGTGCTCGGCCTACTCGGCTCCCTCATGGCGGTCGGCCTGGGGCTGACCTACCGCCTGAACAAGGTCATCAACTTCGCCCAGGGCGACCTCGGCACGGCCCCCGCCGTGCTCGCCGTCGGCCTGATCGGCTTCTCCGGCGTCAACTACTTCGCCGGGCTGGCCACCGGCCTGGTGGCCTCGGTCATCCTGACGGCGACGGTCGAGTTCGTCGTCGTCCGCCGCTTCCGGCGCTCGCCCCGCCTCATCCTGACCGTGGCGACCATCGGGCTGTCCCAGCTCCTCGTCGTCCTGAGCCTGCTCATCCCGCGCCTCTGGGGCCAGGCGCCCATCGCCACCGCGGTGGTGTCCTTCCCCTGGCACTTCAGCTGGCACATCGCGCCGATCGTCTTCGACGCCAACGACCTGGTGGCCGTCATCGTCTCGGTGGCCTGCCTCGCCGCCGTGTCGCTCTGGTTCACCCGCAGCGACGTCGGGATCGCCGTGCAGGCCGCCGGCGACCGGCGCGACCGCGCCTCCATGCTCGGCATCCCGGTGGGGCGCCTGCAGACGGTGACCTGGGTGGTGGCGGGCGTCCTCTCCTTCGTGAGCATCTTCTTCCAGGCGGCGATCCTCGGCCTCCCCCTCGACCCCACCTTCGGGCTGACCGCGCTCGTCACCGCGCTGGCCGCGCTGGCGCTGGGCAACTTCACCGAGCTGCCCGTCATCGCCGCCTCGGCGGTGGCCCTCGGGATCCTGGAGCAGGGCGTGGCCTGGGACGACCCGACCAACCCGGCGCTCGGGCTCGCCGTCCTGGCCGGCGTCGTCTTCGCCGCCATCGTCGTGCGCCAGCTGCTGGCCCGCCGCACCGACCGCGAGGCCGAGGCGACGCTGGCGCTCGCCGGCAGCGTGCGCGACCTGCCGACGCCCTACCGCGACCTCACCGAGGTCCGGGTCGGGACCCCGGTCGCCGCACTGGTCGCCTTCGCCGCCGTCTGCACGCTCCCCCTCTGGATGGGCGCGGGCGAGCTCATCCGCACCTCGGCCCTCGTCGCCCTCGCCATCGTCGGCTGCTCCATCGTGGTGCTCACCGGCTGGTCGGGCCAGGTCAGCCTCGGCCAGATGTCCTTCGCCGCCGTCGGGGCGACCGTCGGCGCGGTGGCGCTGCTCGACTGGCACTGGGACCTCAGCCTCGCCCTGCTGCTGGCCGGCGCGGCCGCGGGGGCGGTCGCCGTCGTGGTGGGCATCCCGACCCTGCGCCTCGACGGCATGTTCGCCGCCGTGACCACGCTCGCCTTCGCGCTCGCCTCCTCGGGCTACCTGCTCGTGCGCGCGGAGTTCTCCTGGATCCCCCAGGGCCAGCTCGGCACCCCCTACTTGTTCGGGTACGCCCTGACGTCGCAGACCTCGGTCTTCGAGCTGTGCCTCGGGGTGCTCGTCCTCGTGCTCGTCGCCATGCACGGCCTGCGCCACAGCCGGACCGGCCGCGTCCTGCGCGCGCTGCCCGCCAACCAGCGGGCGGCGGCGGGCTACGGCGTGCGCGTGATGTGGGCCAAGCTCACGGCCTTCGCCGTGTCCGGCTTCATCGCGGGGCTGGGCGGCTGCCTCTTCCTGGTCGTCAACCAGCAGTACCAGGAGACCGCCTTCCTGGTGCCGGTCAGCCTCCTCGTGTTCACCTCGACCGCCGTGGGCGGCCTGGGGTCTGCCCTCGGGGCCATCCTCGGCGCCGCCCTGGTCGAGGGCAGCACCATCTTCCTGCCCCCGAGCTGGCAGCTCTTCCCCGCCGGGCTCGGCGTGCTCATCGTCCTCATCCTCTTCCCCCGCGGCCTGGCCGGCCTGTGCTCCGACCTGCGCGACTGGGCGCTCGCCGCGCTCGTCCGGCGCAAGGAGGAGGCGGCGGCGGGGTCGGGCGGCCCGGCCGACCCGGTGCTGGTGCCGTGAGCCGGCTGGCCCGGATCAAGGAGCTGGGCGGGGGGGTCTCCCTGTTCCCCCTGGGGGTGCTCTTCGGGATCGAGCTGCTCGACCAGGCCACCCAGAGCGCGTTCAACGTGCTCACGCCGAACATCCGCGACGCCTTCCACCTCACCAACGCCGGCATCCTGCTCATCGTGGCCATCGCGGGGGCGGCCGCGCTCCTCTGCACGCTCCCCGTCGCCGTCCTGGCCGACCGCACGAACCGGGTGCGCATCGCGCTCATCGGCGCGGGGGTGGGCGCCGCGTTCTCCATCGGGCTGGGCGCGGCACAGACGGTGGTGTGGGCGACCATCATGCTGGTCGGCGTCTCCATGGGGCAGGCCGTCATCTTCCCCACCCACAACTCGCTGCTGGCGGACTACTACCCGGTCCCGGCCCGCCCCCGCATCTACTCGGCCCACCGCTCGGGCATCAGCATCGGCGCCATCGTCGGCGTGCTGCTCGGTGCGGGGTTGGCGGCGGTCTGGTCGTGGCGCGCCCCCTTCTTCTTCTTCGCCGTGCCCATCGCCGTCGTCGTCCTGATCGGCCTGCGCCTGCACGAGCCCCCGCGGGGGCGCCACGAGCAGGTCGAGCTGGCCGAGCAGATGCTGGCCTCCGAGCGCGGCGAGCCCGTCCCGCTGGGCGACGCGCCCGCGCCCGCGCCGGCGACGGACGCAGCGGCACCGCCCGGGGCGTCCGTCGACATCCCGGTCGAGGCCCCGCCCTCGCTGGGCGAGGCCTGGCGCACGGTGTGGAAGATCGGCGTGCTGCGCCGCATCTTCATCGCGCTGCCCTTCCTGGCCGCCGCCATCGCCGGCTTCACCTCGCTCGCCTCGCTGCAGTACCAGCAGACCTTCCACCTCGACGCGGTGCAGCGCGCCTTCCTCATCGCACCCATTCAGGTCTTCGACCTGATGGGCCTCGCCGTGGGCGCCACCATCGCCACCCGCCTGGCCAAGCGCGACATCAGCCTCGTCTTCCGCATGCTCGCCGTGGCCTCCGTCATCGCCGCGGGCTTCGCCGTCCTCTTCGCGCTGGCACCGAACGTCCCGCTGGCCTTCATCGGCAACGCCGGCATCGCCGCGTCGCTGGCCATCGTGGGGCCGGGCGTCCTGGCCTCGCTCTCACTGGCCATCCCGGCCCGGGTGCGCTCGGTCGGCTTCTCCATCGGCGCGCTCTTCATCCTGCCGGGCTTCTTGGTCCTCCCGAGCGTCGGCGCGCTGGGCGACGCGGTGGGGTTCCGCTACGGCCTGCTCATACTGGTCCCCATCTTCACCATCGGCGGCCTCATCGTGGCCAGCGCGGGAGGCCTGATCCAGCGCGACGTGCGCAACGTGTGGACGTCCATGCGCACCCGGGCCCAGATGCTGATCGACCGCAGCGCCGGCAAGCTCCCGCTGCTCGCCGTGCGCGACCTCAGCGTCGGCTACGACGGCGTGACCGTGCTCGGTGAGGTCGCGATCGAGGTCGGCGAGAGCGAGATCGTGGCGCTGCTGGGCACCAACGGGGCCGGCAAGTCGACCCTGCTGCGGGCGATCGGCGGCGTGGTGGAGGCCGACCACGGCGCCATCGTCTTCGACGGCCGCGACATCACCCACCTGCCGCCCGACGAGATCGCGCGCCTCGGCATCGCCCAGGTGCCCGGCGGCGAGGGGATCTTCCCCAACCTGCGCGTCGAGGAGAACCTGCGCGCCGCCGCCTGGCAGGGCCGGCGGCGGGGCGAGCGTGACGCCGACATGATCGAGGAGGCCCTGTCCGCCTTCCCGACGCTGGCCACCCGGCGCGGGGAGCGGGCCGCCAACCTCTCGGGCGGCCAGCAGCAGATGCTCGCCCTCGCCATGGCGACCATCACGCGGCCCAAGCTGTTCCTCATCGACGAGCTCTCGCTCGGGCTCGCGCCGCTCGTGGTCGAGCAGCTGCTCGGCGCCATCGAGTCGCTGCGCCAGGCCGGCACGGCCATCCTGCTCGTCGAGCAGTCGATGAACGTGGCGGTGGCGGTGGCCGACCGCGTCTACGTCATGGAGACCGGCGCGGTGCGCTTCTCGGGCACCGCCGACGAGCTGGCCGCGCACCCCGAGCTGCTGTGGTCCATTTACCTGAAGCAGGCCAGCGAGTCCCTCGGCGCGCCGGACGGCGCCGCGGCGCCCGGGCCGGAGAACGCGCCCGAGCTCGAGGTGCGCGGCCTGTCGATCCACTTCGGCGGCAACGCCGCGCTCGACGACGTGTCCCTGCACGCCGGCCACGGGGAGATCGTCGGCATCATCGGGCCCAACGGCGCGGGCAAGACGACGCTCTTCGACGTGATCTCGGGCTTCCTGCGGCAGGACACCGGGCGCGTGGAGCTCGGCGGTCTCGACGTGACCGACCGCACGGCGTCGGCCCGGGCCCGGCTCGGGCTCGGCCGCTCGTTCCAGGACTCGCGCCTCTTCTCCGCGCTGACGGTCCGCGACGCGCTGGCCGTCTCGCTGGAGCGCTTCACCGACGTGAGCGACCCCTTCAACGCCGTCCTGCGCCTGCCGGCCCAGGTGCGCACCGAGGCCGCCGTCATGCACCGGGTGGACGAGCTGCTCGAGCTCTTCGGCCTCTCCCGCTACGCCGACAACCTGGTGAGCGAGCTCTCGACCGGCTCGCGCCGCCTGGTCGACCTGGCCGCGGTCGTCGCCCACCAGCCCCGCGTCGTCCTGCTCGACGAGCCCTCCTCGGGCGTGGCCCAGCGGGAGGTCGAGGCCATGGTCGAGCTGCTGCGCACCGTGCGCGAGCGGCTCGATGCGACCCTGCTCGTCGTCGAGCACGACATCGCCTTCATCGCCGAGCTGGCCGACCGCCTCGTCGCGATGGACCGCGGCACCGTCATCGCCAGCGGCACGCCCCGGGAGGTCCTCGAGTCGCCCGCCGTCGGCGTGGCCTTCCTCGGCTCGGACCCGCTCGCGCTGACGCGCTCGGGCCCGACCGCGACGAGCGCAACCGCCACGACCACGGAGGTGGACCCCGGATGAGCGACACCGACGCCGAGCCGCGACCGTCCGAGCGGCCCTGGCCGCGGGTGAGCCGGCTGCGCGTCGTCGGCCCCGTCGTCCTCATCGTCGCCGCGCTGATCGCCGCCGGCGCTTCGGCCACCGTGCACGAGAACAACAACAACGGCAGCTCCACGACCACGACGAGCGCCGGCCGCGCCGGCGGCACCGGAGGACGGCCGGTCTCCGGCGGGAGCGTGCCCCTCACCTACGCCGCGGCCGCCAAGCTGGGCAAGACGGGCGCCTACGACTGGGGCACCGAGTGCGACCACAAGACGGGCCGGCTGAAGATGCCCAGCGTCAGCGCCCCACCCTGCGTGCCCGTCTTCACCGGCGACAACGGCGGCGCCACCTCGGGCGGGGTGACCAGCAACACGATCAACGTCGTCTACTACCAGGCCCAGCCGGGCGGGCTGGCCTCGGCCGTCTCCGGTGCGGCCGGCACCAACGCCCAGGCGCTCGCCACCGCCCAGTCCTACGTGGCCATGTTCAACCACGTCTACTCCCTCTACGGGCGGCACGTGAACCTCATCCCCTTCACCGCGTCGGGGGCCGACGCCGATCCGGTGGCGGCCCACGCCGACGCCGTCACGGTGGCGCAGCAGCTCCACGCCTTTGCGTCCATCAACGGACCGGCGGAGACGTCCGCGTACGAGGACGAGCTGGCGCGGGAGCACGTGCTCTGCATGGCGTGCGGCGACTCCAGCACCTCCGGGCAGATCAAGCAGAACGCCCCCTACCAGTGGGCCAACCTCCCGACCGCCGACACGTCGCTGTACGAGACCATCGCCTACGTCGCCGCCAAGCTCAACCACAAGGACGCCGTCTGGGCCGGCGACGCCTCCTTCCACACCCGGCCCCGCACCTTCATCATCGTGAGCGAGACGTCGGAGCCGCCCGGGCCGGGGTCGGCCGAGCTCACCGCGTCGGTGACCAAGAAGCTGATCGCCGGCCACGTGCGCATGTCGTCGACGCCCGATCTGCAGTACACGCTCGACCTCACGACGCTGCCGACGCAGGCCGCCACCATCGCCGAGAAGCTCAAGACGTCCGGAGCGACGAGCGTCATCTTCGCCGGCGACCCCATCATGCCGATCTACCTCACCAAGGCCTGCGCCAACATCGGGTACTTCCCCGAGTGGGTCATCACCGGGATCGTGCTGACCGATACGTCGACCCTCGGGCGCTACTACGACCAGCAGGAGTGGGCGCACGCGTTCGGCGTGACGAGCCTCGGCGTACCGGTGCCCGTCGCCACCGGTGACGCCGACCACCTCTACCGCTGGTGGTACGGCGCCAACGCCTCTCCGGCCTCACTGGCGGCGCCCGCCCTCATCCCCCCCATCACCCAGTTCTTCACCGGCGTCCAGTTGGCCGGGCCGGATCTGACCCCGGCCAACTTCACCACCGGGCTCTTCCGCGCCCCGCCCACCGGCGGCGGGCCGACGTCGCCTCTCGCCGCCTACGGCTACCAGGGCGCCGCGCCGCTGCCGAGCTATTCGTCGCCGGCCGACTACACGTTCCTCTGGTACGACGCCACGGCCAAGGGCCCCGACGAGGAGGGGCAGAACGGCACCGGCCTGATGCAATACGTCAACGGCGGAGCGCGCTACAAGGCAGGCGTCGTCCCCGCCGGCCCGGTGCCCATGTTCTCTCCGGCCGGCGCCGTGTCGAGCTACCCGGCGCCCCCGGACCGCGCCCCCAGCTACCCGGCGTGGCCCGGGTCACCTGCCGCGTCCGCCGGCTGAGGAGATCAGGTACGGACCTCCCAGTCGTCGGACACCGCGGCGCCGGGGTTGAACGACCCTTGGATCTGCTGGTAGCTGAACTTGATCTGGAGGAACTCGCTCCCGCCCACCTGCGAGCCGAACGGCACCGTGGGCGAGAGCTCCACCGCGGTGGGCATGAACCCTTCGACTTCGGCGTGCGGCCGACCGCTCTCCAGGCCGGCCGACAGCACGACGGCGAGCGCATCGTGCTCCTCCTCGGTCAGCTCCAGCGTGTCGAGCTTGGTGGCCAACGATGCGATGACGCTGCCCGGGATCTCGGTTGCCATTCCTGCCTCCTGTCAACAGCCGGTGCCCGACCGTCTGCGGCCCTGGGTCGTTCCTGAATCGTGCGGTCACTCCTCTGACGACGTCCCCTCGGCGCAGTTACAGACTTTGGTCCCGATTCGCGGGTGCAGTCCCGTGCACCATTCGTACCTGTAACCTGAGCGCCCTTTGGGCGTCGGAGGAGCGTGAGTATGGGGGCTGCGGAAGACGGCACGGACAAGGAAGCGGCGCGCAGGCTGCTGGCGAAGATCCGCACGTTCGTCGCCGATCAACTGGACGAGGAGGAGGCCGCGCTGTTCGCGGCCTTGGTCGCGCCCGGCGTCGCCCGTGCCTACCAGGACGACGGAGAGGTCGAGGGCTTTGGCGCCGATGTCGACTGGCGACCCGGCGCGTTGCCCGACTCCCTCGCGGAGGCCGTGCGCGACGGCCGGATCAGGGTCGAAGGACTCGTCGACGAGTGATCAGGCGGGCGAGCCGGCTGCGTCGGGAGTTTCGGGGTTGAACTCGAACGGGACGACCTCCGCGCTGGCACGCTCGAGGCACGTCTCGCACGTCTCGATGTGCTTGGCCGCCGCGAGGGGGTCGTCCGCCAGCAGCTTCTGGAACTGGTCACAGGCCAGCGACGGCTGCTTGACCATGAGCTGCAACGCCAAGGCGTTGCGCAGCCGGCGGCGCGCCCGGTGGACGATGACCTTCGCGGCCCCCGGTGTGACGCCGAGTGCATCGGCAACCTGTGACGGGGTGAAGCCGAGCTGCGTCACCATGGTGACCGCGGCGGCGTCGCGCTTGGAGAGGCCCGAGACGCAACCCTGGACCTGGTCGGCCAGCTCGCGCACCTCGGCCATCGACTCGGGACCGGGACCGGTCGCGGCGAGCGTCTCGTCGTGCGCATCGTCGAGCGCCGTGACCCGCTTGCGCGCCCGCAGCTGGTCGGTGGCGGCATGGCGGGCGATCGCCAGCAGCCACGGCCGGAACCGGTCCGGCTCGCGCAGGTCGTCGAGATGCTGCAGTGCCCGTGTGAACGTGTCTTGCACCGCGTCGGCGGTGGCGTCGGAGTCGCCCACGAGGTGGTACGCCACCCGGCGCACGGACTCCACGTGCTCCCGGTACAGGTCGGCGAACGCACCGGAGTCCCCCGACCGGACGGCCGCGACCAATTCAGCGTCCGTCCGTACAAGGGTGGGAGAACCCCTCATGGGTCGGAACTGTATGCCTCGTCCAGGTGAAATGCTCGTGACAGGGTTTGATTTGTGATCAGGTGGTCATTTGGGAGGGCCCGCCGCCCCCGCCGGTGGCCGGTCGTCGCGGCGGCCTTCACGGCCGTTGCCTCCTACCTCGTCCTCGCCGCCGCACCCGCCTGGGCGGCCGGTCTCTCCGCACCCTCTCCTACGTCCGGGCCGGCCGGGACCGTCTTCACCATCACGGCGACAGGATTCCAGACTCCGGGCACCCCGGAGTGCGTCGACAATCTCGTCTTCTACTGGAACACCAACCCTGGGCCCGTGTTGGGGGACATTCCCTATCCGGGCTCTCCCGACCCCGCCGTGTTCACGGGGACCGCACCGTCGGGCTATGCCCCCACGACGTACCCGATCTACGCCGTGTGCCACCTCCCGACGGGCGGCCCTCTCGAGGGCGTGACCCGGTTCACGTTGACGCCGAGCACCACCACCACCACGACCACCACGACCCTCCCGCCGACGACGACCACCGCACCGGCCACCACCACGACCACCCATGCGGCCGTCACGACGACGACGAAGCCGCACGGGGGCCCGACGACGACAACGAAGCCCGGCGGCTCGACCACCACCTCGTCGAGCACGACGACGACGACCAAGCCCGGCACCCCCGCCCCCACCACGACGGTCCTCCCCAAGGCGACCCGGGCCCTCCTCCTCAGCGCACAGGCGATCCCGCCGGCGGGTTCGGAGACGGCGACGGGCCACGGCTGCAACTCCAACGGGATCGTGCTGTTGTCCGTGGACACCAAGCAGGTCGGAAAGACGACGGCGGACGCCGACGGGTCGTACGCCGCACCGCTGCAGGTGAGCTCGCTTCCGGTGGGGCGCTATCAGGTCGTGGCGCACTGCGGGCTGTTCATAATGGCCTCCGACTTCGACGTGGTCCTGGCCACTGCGGCCAATCCGGACACGGCGACGATGCTGATCATCATTTTCTTCGTCCTCATCGGCCTGGCGCTGTTCCGGCGTCGTATCAGGCTCGATGCACCGAAGGCCTCCCCCGCCTACCTCGACGACGACCGGGATAGTGGGGACGCCACGCCCGTGTAACCATTCGGCCTTTCCGGCGTCTTGGTGGGGGGCCAGCCCTTTCATCGACCCGAGGAGGAATACGTGGCCGAGGCGACACGGCAGGGAGGCGCACGGCTCGGTCGTGCCCTCCCGGGCCTCGCGCTCGTCCTCCTCGCCCTCACCCTGCCCGTCAGCGCAACGGCCGGAGCGTCGGGGTCGGTCACGGTATCCGCCCGCATCAACGGTCAGGCCGCCGCCACCTCGTCCCAGCAGCAGCCGGTCAACCTGAGCCCCGATCACCCGGCCTCCGTGGTCCTGCATGTCACCAACTCGACGGGGACGCCGGTCACGATCACGACGGTCCGGATCGAGGGCACCGTCATCGGGCTCACCTTCTTCTCCTATGACACCTCCGTGAACCTCCGGGTCCGGGCGGGCACGGCGCTGCGCTTCGCGCTCGACACCAGCGGCCTCGGGGGCCAGGCCATCGGGCTGATACCCGGTTCGGTCAAGCTCCTCGATGCCCGGCACGACGTGGTGGCCTCGCAGTCGATGGTGACCAATGTGCACGGCAGCCTGGTGTCGGTGTACGGGCTCTTCGGGCTGGCCCTGCTGCTCCTGACGGTCCTGGCCTTCGCGGACGTCCTCCTCGCCATCGCCCGGCACCGGATGTCTCCCAACCGCTGGCGCCGGGCGCTGCGCTTCCTGACACCGGGCATCGGTCTCGGGCTGGTCCTCGTCTTCACGCTGTCCGCTCTGGCCGTGTGGATCCCGAGCCCGGGGACCTGGCTCGTGACGGTCCTCGTCAGCGCGGCGGTCTTCTTCGTCCTCGGCTACCTCTCGCCGACGCCGCGCGCGTTGGAGGAGGAGAGCGACGAGGACCTCGATGAGTCCGAGTTCCTCGTACCCACGGCGAGCACCTCGACCCAAGGCGTGTCCCCGTCGTGACCCTGGACCAGCAGGCGGTGATCGACGCCCTCCCCGCGTACGAGATCGGGGGCGAGCTGGGACGGGGTGGCTGGGGCGTCGTCCTCTCCGGGAAGCACCGCCAGCTCGGACGCGACGTGGCGATCAAGCAGCTGCCGCGGGCCTTCTCAGCGGACGAGTCGATCCGGTCCCGCTTCACGGTGGAGGCGAGGCTCCTCGCCTCCCTCGACCACCCGCACATCGTGCCCGTCTACGACTTCGTCGAGCAGGACGGGCTCTGCCTGCTCGTCATGGAGCTGCTGCCCGGAGGGACCGTGTGGAGCCGGTTCACCTCCGACGGCTTCACGGCCAGCGGCGCCACCGCCGTCGTGCTGGCCTGCCTGTCCGGGCTCCAGGCCGCCCACGGCCGACGCGTGCTGCACCGCGACATCAAGCCGGAGAACCTCATGTTCTCGAGCACCGGCGCGCTGAAGGTCACGGACTTCGGGATCGCCAAGGTCGTCGGCGGCGAGGAGACCATGGCGACGCGGGCCGGGGAGGTGGTCGGCACGCCGGCCTACATCGCGCCCGAACAGGCCCGGGGCGGCGAGCTCAGCCCGGCGACCGACGTCTACGCAGTCGCCACCATGCTCTACGAGCTGCTGTGCGGCCAGCTTCCCTTCGCGGACGACGGCGACGCCATGGCCCTCATGTTCAAGCACGCCTTCGAGCAGCCCGACCCCCTGCTCGAGAAGGCGCCGACGATTCCCGAGCCGGTGGCGGCCGTCGTCATGTCGGGCCTGGCCACGGACCCGGCCGAGCGGCCGGCCACGGCGGAGCACTTCGGGGTGGCGCTCGCCGAGGCGTGCACGGCGGCGTGGGGCCCGGGTTGGCTGCCCTCCGACAGCACGCCGGTCATGGGGGCGAGCAGCATCGTGGCGGCGACCGAGCGCGCCAGCGGTCCGCCGGCCGGCCCGACCGTGGAGAAGTCCCCCGTGGCTGCTGCGGCCGACGGCGGGATCGCGACGGCGGACGCGGGTCCTGCGCCCGCCACGGTGCCCCGGCCGGCCGCGGGCGCGCCACCGACGGTGGCGAGGCCGCCGACCACACCCGTCCGACCGACCGTCACCGTGCACACGCGCAGCGCCGCACTCGACGCGGTGGCCGAGGGTGCGGCGGACCTCGTCCCCGTCAAGGAGGTGCTCACTCCACCTCCCAGTCCCGCGCGCTACTTCATCGCGGCAGCCGTGCTCGTCGTGGTGGCGTTCGTCACCGCCCTGATCGGCCTGGGCGCACCGTCGAGCAGTGGCGATCTGTCGGCCGGTCAGGTCAGGGTGGCCGGCACCGACGTCGTCAACGGCGGGACCGTGACGGTCAACTTGTCCAAGCCGGTCCCCGTCGCGGTCTCGTCGTCGGCGCCCGCCGCCGACCACGTCGAGCTGTCCGCCAGCGTGCTCGGACAGCAGGTGTCCTCCGCCACCGCTCCACTCGTGTCGACGTCGGGGGGACAGGTCGCCACCGTCAGCCTCGGCGGCCGCTATCTCGTCGGCGGGAGCTTCACCGGCAAGGTGACGCTGTGGCGGGGCCTGGTGCAGGGCAGCGACGCCACGTTCGCGGCCCATACCTCGCAGACCGGTCTGCTGAGCGTGCCGGCGGGGATCACGTTGCTGCTCTTGCTGTTCACCATCGGCTACGGCGAGTCCTTGTTGCGGTCGCTGCGCGCGGGCAAGAGCACCAAGACCGGCCCGCTCGGGCTCGCCGTCATCGGCGCCGTGTTCGGCGTGGCCCTGGTCGGGGTGGGCTGGGTCGTCTTCCGCCAGATCCCGACCGCGGTCGGTCTCGTCGTCTGCGCGGTGCTGGGTGCAGGCGCCGGCGTGGCACTCGCCCTGGGCGGCATCGGGGTGGGCCGGCAGCGCAGGTTCCGACGGATCGTCCGACGCGAGGAGCGCCGGGCCGCACAGGGGGCAACCGTGTCGTGACCACGTTCGAGCTCCTCGTCCGTGAGCCGGGGAAGGACGAGCGGCGCGTCACCGTCGAGGGCACGCTCGACGCCGGCCGTGAGGTCGAGGGCCTGCTGCTCGCCGACGAGCAGGTCTCGCGCCGCCATCTCCGCTTCGTCGCCGACGGCGGGTCCCTCAGCGTTGAGGATCTGGGGAGCACGAACGGCACCACGGTCAACGGCACCCGCATCGACCGTGCGACGCACCTGTCTGACGGCGACACCGTCGAAGTCGGCGACACCGTGATGGTGGTGGCCGTGCGGACCGAGCCGGAGGTCGCGCCGATCGCGGCGGAGGCCGTCCCGGACTCGACGGCGACCTACCCGGTCGAGGACATCGCTCCCACGCCGCCGCCGCCTCCCCCGGCGCCACCGGTCCCCGATTCGACGCCCGTGGAGGAGGCACCCGCACCACCGGCGGAAGAGCCCCCCGTGCAAGAGCGACCCGCGGAAGAACCGCCTCCGGTCGCCGCTGCCGCACCACCTCCCGCTGCTCCGCCGCCACCGCCACCGCCTCCGCCTCCGCCACCCGAACCGGTGGTCGTCGAGCCCGAGCCGCCCGCACCACCCCCGGCCGCAGCCGAGGCTCGGGCCCCGGCCGCCGACGGGCACAAGCCACCACCGCCGCGCCCGGTGCTCGACGAGATGGCCTCACGCGCCAACGAGGCAGCGGTCATCCGCTACATGCCGGGCACGGCCGGGGAGCAGGCGGCCGCCGGCGTCGCCCGTGCCGCCAAGCAGGCGCGGCGGCGCCTGTCCGGGCTCGGCAGCGAGCCCTGGGGCGGGCTCCCGGCCATCTGCCTGGTCGACCCGTTCCCCGACCCCGACGAACCCGGCGTCGTCATGACGGCCGGGACGATCGTCGACGGGGCCCGCAACGAAGTCTGGATGGTCGTCACCGCCGAGGCGCCCGCCGAGCCCCTGGAGCGCCCGCTCGCGCTCTGCTTCGGAGCCGCCCTTCCCGCCGGCCCCGAGCTCGGCCCGCTCCTCGAGGGCTACGGCCTCTTCGTCGCCGACGCGCCCGATCCCGACCCCGAGCTCCGCGGGATGGACCTGCCACCCTTCGGCGCCGCCCCCGGTGAGCTCGGCTCGGCCATGGCGTTGTCCTTCGTCCGCTACCTGGTGGACCGCGCCGGGAGGGCCGAGTTCGTCCAATTCCTGTCGTCCGCGCAACCGGGCCGGCTCGATGCCGCCGCCCAGGCGGTCTACGGCACCGGCGCCGCCGCGCTCGAAGAGGCCTGGCGCACCAAGCTCCACGCCGGGGCCGTCAACGTCAAGACCGGCCAGTTCCTCCGCTTGGCCACCCGCTATCTGCGCCCCCACGTCCGGCGCGAGGTGGAGATGTTCGTCTATCTCCTCTTCGGACTGGCCTTCACGGTCGTGTTCCCGTTCGCCTTCAAGCAGTTGCTCGACAAGGCCATCCCGAGCGGGCACTTCAACCAGGTGCTCGACATCCTCGCCGTCCTGCTCGCCGCGTTCGTCGTGTCCCTGCTCGCCGGGCTGCGCGGCGCCTACCTCTCCGCCTACGTGAGTGCGTCCGTGGTGCGCCAGCTCCGCCGCGAGATGTTCGTCAAGATGCAGACGCTGCCCCAGTCCTGGTACTCCCAACGCCAACAGGGCGACGTCCTCTCCCGCCTCTTCTCCGACGTCGGCATGCTCGAACAGGGCCTCTCCCAGACGCTCCGCGGCGGCCTGTCGCAGATCCTGTCGCTCGTCGTGTCGGCCATCGTGCTCGTGATCCTCAACCCGCTCCTCGCCGTGGTCACGCTCGTGGGCGCGCCCGTCATCGGGGCGGTCTACAAGGCGATGGCCACGGGGGCGCAGAAACGCAGTGTGGCCGTGCAGGAGGAGACGGGGGGCGTGCTCACGGTGGCCTCGGAGAACTACGGGGCCCAGCCCGTGGTCAAGGCCTTCGGGCTGCAGGGCCGCGAGACCGGCCGCTTCACCCAGGCCTCGGACCGTCTGTTCGACCGCCAGGTCAAGCTCCAGCTCTACGGCGGCGTCTTCGGCCTCTCCGTCAACATGATCGTGACGCTGCTGCGGGTGTTCATCCTCGGCCTCGGCGCCTGGCTGATCCTGCACGGCCACCTCACCATCGGCGGTCTGGTGGCCTTCATGAGCCTCATGGGCGAGGTCCTCTCTCCCGTGACCGTCCTGACGGGCATCGGGCAGCAGGTGCAGGCCTCGACCGGGGCGCTCACCCGCATCAACGAGGTGCTCGACTCGGCCCCCGAGGTCGACGAGCGCGAAGGCCTCCCCGAGCTCGGCGCCATCCGCCACGACATCGTCCTGCGCGACGTGGGGTTCTCCTACACCCCGGAGCGCCGGACGCTCGAGGACATCAGCATCAGCATCAGCGCCGGGCAGAAGGTGGCCTTCGTCGGGCCGACCGGAGCCGGCAAGTCCTCCGTCCTCCAATTGCTCATGCGCTTCTACGACCCCGACGAGGGCGCCATCCTCTTCGACGGCGTGGACTCGCAGCAGGTCACCATCGCGTCGTTGCGCGCCCAGCTCGGCGTGGTCTTCCAGGAGACGTTCCTCTTCAACGCCACCATCCGCGACAACATCGCGCTGGCCAAGCCCGGCGCCAGCGACGCCGAGATCGAAGCGGCGGCGCAGGCGGCCGAGATGCACGACTTCGTGTCCTCGCTGCCCCGCGGCTACGACACCCTGGTCGGCGAGCGCGGCGGCCGGCTCTCGGGCGGACAGAAGCAGCGACTGTCCATCGCTCGCGCCCTCCTGCGCGACCCCAGCGTGCTCCTCCTCGACGAAGCGACCTCGGCGCTCGACCCGCGCACCGAGCGCCTGATCGCCGACACGCTCGAGCGGGTCGGCGAGGGCCGCACGACGATCGCCGTCACGCACCGGCTCACCTCCATCACCGGCTACGACAAGATCTGCGTCATCGTGGCCGGGCGCCTCGTCGAGCACGGGACCCACGACGAGCTGCTGCGCCGGGGCGGCACCTACGCCCAGCTGTGGGCCGAGCAGACCGGCGGGGCGGTGCCCACCGAGGCGCCCTTCGATGCCGTGGGCGCGCTCGCGCGCATCCCGATCCTCGCGTCGCTCGGTCCCGACGAACTGGCGTCGGTCGCCGGCCGGCTGCGGGCCATCGACCTGCCGGCCGGAGAGTCCGTGGCCGAAGGCGGCGGACGGCTGCTCGTCGTCCGGCGCGGTCGGGCCGCAGTCATGTCCCGGGACTACGCGGGCGAAACCGTCCAGACGGCCGAGCTGGGCGTGGGCGACGCCTTCGGCCTGGCCGCGCTGCTCGGGTCGGGGACCGAGGCGACGCTGCAAGCCACCGAACCCGTGACGCTGCTCGTCCTCGACGACGAGGTGATCCGGGGCCTGGCCGCCTCGCACCCCGACATCGCCTCGGCCCTGGAGGGGACCACCCGTCGCACCGTCGGTCCGGCCGGCGGCACGAGGCTCTCGCGGATGACCATCGGCGTCTCCCGCACCATGGCCGTCGTGGAGCCCGGCGGGGCCCCGGTGGGCGCGCCCAGTGCCGACGACGTGCGTCGGCTCACCGGGAGCATGCCCGCAGTGGGCCGCTGACGGCATACTTCTTGCCATGAACCCGGTGCTCCAGGCAGTGGTCGACTCTGCCGTGGGCGCGACGGCCGCCTCCGCCGGCTGGGTCATGGCCCTGCGGGGCGAGCGGCTCGCGGTGGTGGCGGCGTTCGGCGCGGCGGGCATCGTGGGCACCGACGTCCCCGCCGGCGAGGGCACGGCCGGCTTCGTCGCCACCTCGGGGCAGCCCATGGCCATGGCGGCACGCGAGGGTGACGCCCGCCTGTCCGAGGGCGTGCTCGGCCTGCTGGAGGAACGACCGTCCAGCATCCTGTGCGTGCCCTGCACCGCGGCCGACACCGTGGTCGGCGTCCTCGAGCTCGTCGACAAGGCGGACGGCACCTTCACCTTCGACGACGTCGAGCTGGCCAGCCTGCTCGCCGGCATCGCGGCCGTCGCACTCGAAGCCGACGAGGACGACGTGGCGGTCCGCTCCCCCGAGGAGCTCGGAGCGGAGCTGCGCCGCCTCGGGGCGGCCGACCCGGCGGGGTACGCGCAGGTGGCGATGCTTGTCGAGGCGATCCTGGCGCGTGGCTGACGACACCCCGACGCCACCGGAGACGCCGGTGCGACCGGACCAGCAACGGGTCAAGCCCGCCGGGCCGCGACCCGAGTGGACCCGCGAGTCCTCGGTGCTGCGCCTGCCCGGCGTCGCCCGCATGGAGGACCTCTCGCCCGAGTGGGCCTGGGGTGGCGCGACCGGGAAGGGCGCGCGCGTCGCCATCGTCGACAGCGGGATCGAGGCGGACCATCCCGACCTCGGGGACTGTGTCGACCGTGAGGGCGGTGTGGCGGTGACACTGGACGACGAAGGCGAGGCCGTGCTGACGCAGGGACCGCACGAGGACGCGTTCGGGCACGGCACGGCCTGCGCAGGCATCATCCACCGTCTCGCCCCCGAGGCGCGCCTCACCAGCGTGCGCGTGCTCGGCGCGGGTTTGGCCGGCAAGGCGGCCGCCTTTCTGGCCGGCCTCGGCTGGGCGATCGAACAGGACTTCGACGTGATCAACCTCTCCCTCGGCACCACCCGGCGCGACTGGGCGCTCGCGTTCTACGAGGTGTGCGATCGCGCCTACTTCGGCGGCACGCTGCTCGTCACGGCGGCCAACAACATGGCACGGCCCAGTTACCCGTCCCTGTACGCCTCCGTCACCAGCGTCGCGTGCAACCTGGCCACCGATCCTTTCCGCTTCCACTACAACCCCGACCCTCCGACGGAGTTCCTGGCGCCGGGCATCGACGTCGAGCTCAGCTGGCGCGGCGGCGGGCGGATCAGCGGGACCGGGAACTCCTATGCGGCGCCGCACATCTCGGGGATCGCGGCACTCATCAAGTCGAAACACCCCGAGCTGCGACCCTTCCAGCTCAAGACGGTGCTCTGGGGCACGGCGGCGAACGTCCAGGAGGCGCCGACACCCGCGGGCCGGCTCACCCGCACCATCGCCGCCAGCCGGTTGACGTCAGCAGGCGGCCGGGCCACCTCCGCGCTGCGCAGCATCGGCCCCCAGTCCTCGGCGAGGAGGCTGTAACCGGCGCCACGGACGACCGTCATTACTTCGTCAATGCCGGGAGGGCCGGCAGGAGCAGAAGGAGCTGACCATGACTGACTCGGTCGAGACCACGCCACGTTCGGCGGCCGACTACGCCTCGCTCGCCGCCAAGCTGCAGCAGTTCAGCCAGGAGCTCACCCCCGGTGAAGCGTCCGCGCTGGTGCTCGTGCTCGAGCACGCCAAGGAGCACGCGTCCGAGGTCACCGGCTTCGTGTTCACCGACCCCGAAGAGGACGAAGTGAGCGGGTTCTCCTTCTCGTTCGGCGCCCCCGGCGTCGCCCCGGGGCAGGCGATGCAGAGCTTCGGTGGGCTCTCCCAGTTCGGCAACATCAATGTCGGCTACAGCGTGCAGTTCGGCGGCGGCGGGATGTACGAATTCAGCGGGTGACCGCACCGGAGGGCTCGACGGAGCAGCACTCCCCCTCGGGCGACGCCGTCGAGGTCACCGTCATCCCCGGGCAGTTCCGGCCCGGCGTGGGCCGGCTCCCGCGTCGGGAGGGCCGGCGGCCGATGCTGCCGCAACACGCGCGGATGTGCGGGCCGCTCGAAGCCGGCAGCTCCCTGGGCTACCTGGTGTACCCGGCACTGCACGACCACGAGTCCTTCCAGATCCGGCGGACCTCGCCCGGGGAGCTCCTCTTCTCGTTCTTCGGCGGTGACGCCGCCCGGCCCGACGCCCACTTCTTCAGCCTCCGCTACAGCATCCCGGCCAATGGGATCGGCGTGTGGTCAGAGGAGCTTGTCTTCCTGGCGCCAGAGTGCCCGTTCTCGGAGGCGGAGATCAGGCAGGTGCGCGACGCACTGTTGCGGATGGGCAGCCTGTGGGTGCCGCCCGGTGCAGTGGCACTCCGCGGCGCGGTGGACTTCCGCACGCCCCCGGGGTGGGACACGGTCTTCTCCGGTGTCCTGAACCAGGCCCAGCCGCCACCACTGTCCGCGCTCACGGGACGCGTCGAAACGGACTGGTACGCCTTCGACAGCGAGTTCCGCTACCTGCTCCAGGTCGGTGACGTACTGAGCGGCTCGGGGCGGATCCCGGTCGGCCAGGCGTTCGCAGTGCCGCGCGTCGACACCCGGCTGCGCCAGGCGGATCAGGCGGAGGCAGCCGCGTTCCGCGCCGCGCAACGCGACTTCAATGCGCGCAAGGCCGACGTGCGGACGAGCAACACCCTCGGGCTCGAGTACGACACCCTGTACCGGGAGGCCAGCCGGTCGGGCGCGCGAGCGACGGCGACACCTCGTCCCACGGCCTGAAGCTCGTCCCGGTCACTCCCGCGAGGGGGGCTAGCCCCAGTGCAGGACGCCCGGTAGCGGCATTCCCAGGGGCTTCGCCAGCCCGCATGCTGGCTCACATGATCGTGACCCGCCAACTGACGAAGCGCTACGGCAAGACCGTGGCCGTGGACGGCCTCAGCTTCACCGTCGCCCCCGGCCTCGTCACCGGCTTCGTCGGCCCGAACGGGTCGGGCAAGTCCACCACGATGCGCATGATCCTCGGCCTCGACGTGCCGGACGCCGGATCGTCCACCGTGCAGGGCGTCCCCTACCGGCAACTGCGCTGGCCGTTGCGTGAAGTCGGCGCGTTGCTCGACGCCAAGGCCTTCCACCCCGGCCGGAGCGCGCGCAACCACCTGCGCTGCCTGGCCAAGACGAACGACATCCCCGCCGCCCGCGTCGACGAGGTGCTCGACGTCGTCGGGCTGACCACCGTGGCCGACCGGCGCGCCGGCAAGTTCTCGCTCGGCATGGGACAGCGACTCGGCATCGCCAGCGCGCTCCTGGGTGACCCCGGGGTCCTGCTCTTCGACGAACCGGTCAACGGCCTCGATCCCGAGGGGATCCGCTGGGTCCGCCATCTGCTGCGCGGGTTGGCCGCCGAGGGACGCACCGTGCTGGTGTCGAGTCACCTGATCACCGGGATGGCACTGACGGCCGACCACCTCGTCGTCATCGGCCGCGGCACGCTGATCGCCGACACGAGCGTCGAGGCCTTCACCGCGCGCAGCCGCGGCGACTCGGTGCGCATCGTCACGCCGACCCCCCAGCGCTTCGTCACTGCGCTCACTCGCGTCGGCGCACGGCCCAGCGTCGCCGACGACGGGTCCATCGTGGTCACGGGCATGCCCGCCGCCGAGGTCGGGGAGCTGGCCGCCCGTGACACCCTGACCGTGCACGAGCTCACGCCCGTGCGGGCCTCCCTCGAGGACGCCTTCATGGAGCTCACGAGCGACAGCGTCGAATTCCGCTCCTCCGATGCGAGCGCGGTGCCCGTGCCGGCCGCCGCCACCTCCCGCTGAAAGGACGACCCGTGACCCTCACTGCGACCCTCGACGTACCCGGCCGGCGCGCCGGCCTCCGGCAGGCGGTCGCGGCCGAATGGGCCAAGCTGCGCACCCTGCGCTCGACGAAGTGGGCCCTCCTGATCACTTTCGTCGGCGCCATCGCCGTCACCTTCCTCGCCACGCACGGCGCACGCCACCAGCCCGGTGAGGCAGGCGCCCAGGGGTTCGACCCCACCAACACCGCGCTCGCCGGCCTCGCCCTGGGCTCCCTCGTCGTCGGCATCCTCGGCATCCTCTCCATGACGGGCGAGTACGGCAGCGGCACCATCCGTTCCTCCCTGGCGGCCACGCCCCGCCGGGGCGTGTTCTTCGGTGCCAAGGTGATCGTGATGGGCGTCTTCGCGCTGGCCGTCGGCCTGGTCCTGAGCTTCATGTCCTTCTTCGAGGGGCAGGCCGTCCTCTCCGGTGCGGCCCCCACCGCCACGCTCGGCGACCCCAACGTGCTCGGAGCACTCCTCGGATCGGCAGGCTTCCTGGCCCTGGGCGCCTTGTTCGGCCTGGGGATCGGCGCGATCATCCGCCACAGTGCGGGCGCCATCGCGACCTTCGTGGGATGCACCCTGCTGCTCCCGGTCCTGCTCCACAACGTGCCGGGAGACCCGAGCCGGTTCATGCCCGTGATGCTGCTCGGGAACTCCGTGGCCGCCGTGGTGCCCGTCTTCAACGCCCTGTCGGGCCGGACCGCCTTCCTCCTCATGGGGCTCTACACCGTCGTGGTGCTGGCAGTCGCGTCGGCCGCGGTGGCGAGGCGGGACGCCTGATGGTGGAGCAGGCCGAGGACAGCGGGCTGCACGTCCGCCTGGGGGGCCGCGAGATCTCGCTGAGCGAGGAGCACATGACGGCGGCCAAGACCCTGGCCCGGCGCATCCTGCGTGAGCCCTTCACGAAGCGACCGTGGGCCGAGCTGGCCTTCTACGTGCTCTCGGGCGGCCTCGCCGCCATCGGCCTCGGCTTCGTGGGCTTCACCATGGTGGCCGGCGTCGCGCTGGCCATCACGTTCTTCGGCCTCGGGATCCTGGCGCTCTCCATCCGCAGCGCGCGGGGCATCGGCGGGTGGAACCGGGGACTGGCCCGCGCCCTGCTCGGCGAGCAGGTCGAGGACCCCGAGCCCTTCGCGGGCCGGCACGGGTTCCTCGGGTGGCTGCAGTCCTCCCTGCGCGACCGCGTCGGCTGGCGTGCCGTCGGCTATCTCGCGATCAAGGTGCCCTGGACCGTGCTCGGCTTCTTCGTCGCCGTCAGCCTCTGGTGGGACGCGGTGGCCTGCATCCTCAGCCCCCTCTCGCACTCGAACGGCGGCGGGCCGCCGGTCTGGGGCCTCGTGCCGAACCTGTTCGGCGGGGACTTCTTCAACTTCAGCGGCCAGACCTTTTTCCACGGTCTGGGGATCTTCCTGTGCGGCTTCGTGTTCCTCTTCGCGGCACCCTGGGTGATGCGCGGCTTCGTCAACGTCGACCGCCTGCTCATCCGCGGACTGCTCGGTCCCGACCCCATGGCCGCCCGGGTCCGCACGCTCGAGCAGGCCCGGACCCAGACCGTCGACGCCTCCGCCGCCACCCTGCGGCGCATCGAGCGCGACCTGCACGACGGCACCCAGGCCCAGCTGGTGGCGTTGGCCATGCGCCTGGGCATGGCCAAGGAGAAGCTCGGGGACGCCGACCACGTCGATCTCGACCGGGTCCGCGAGCTGATCGACGAGGCGCACCGGGGCGCCAAGGAGGCCATCGCCGAACTGCGCGACATCGCACGGGGGATCCACCCGCCCGCACTCGACATCGGGCTGGAGGGCGCGCTGGCCACGCTCGCCGCCCGCAGTGCGGTCCCCACCGCGCTGACGGTGGACCTGCGGACGCGCCCCACCCCGGCCATCGAGGCCATTGCCTACTTCTGCGTCGCCGAGCTCCTGGCCAACGTCGCCCAGCACGCCCAGGCGTCGCGGGCGACGGTCTCGTGCGCCCAGCAGGGCACGTGGCTCAGGCTCGTCGTGCGCGACGACGGCCGCGGCGGCGCGCAGCTCTCCTCGGTCGGCTCCACGTCGAGCGGCCTGGCCGGGCTCACCGATCGCGTGCACGCGGTGGACGGGCGCCTGAACCTGGTGAGCCCTCCGGGCGGACCCACCGTGGTCACCGTCGACCTCCCCCTCGCCCCGTGATGGTCGGCGCACTGCGGGTGGCCATCGCCGAGGACTCGGCCATCCTGCGCGACGGGCTGGTCCAGCTCCTCGTCGATCGCGGCTTCGCCATCACGGGCGCCGTCGGGGACCCCGCCGCGCTGCGCAGCTCCGTCGCCCTCAACCCGCCCGACGTCGCCGTCATCGACATCCGGATGCCGCCGACGTTCACCGACGAGGGCCTGCGCCTCGCCCTCGAGTTGCGCGAACGCTACGAGGGCCTGGGCATCCTGCTGTTCTCGCAGTACGTCGAGACCCGCTACGCGGCCGACCTGTTGGCGAACGACGCCGCCGGCATCGGGTACCTGTTGAAGGACCGCGTCGCGGACGTCAGCGACTTCGTCGAGGCGCTCGAGCGCGTCGCCATAGGAGGTACGGCCTTGGACCCCGAAGTGGTAACACAGTTGTTCGGGGCCACGCGGCGTACGGGCTCGCTGTCGGTCTTGACCGCGCGCGAGCGCGAGGTGCTCTCCCTCATGGCGGAGGGCCGGTCGAACGCCGCCATCGCCAACGCCCTCGTCATCAGCGAGGGAGCCGTCGAGAAGCACGTGGCCAACATCTTCGCCAAGCTCGACCTCCCCGTCTCGGACAAGGACCACCGGCGGGTGCTGGCGGTCCTGCGCTTCCTCGAGTCCTGAGTCAGACCGACGCGCCGTGGGCGTCGTAGGCCACGCCGCGCTCGGCCGCGAGCTCGCGTCCCGCCTTCATCTGGAACGGGCTGATCCCGCCGTGCTCCCAGGGACCGGCCGAGCCCGCCGTCACGGCGGCTTCGGCCTTGGGCACGAGGTTGAACCGCGTCCGCACGTCCTGGCACGTCCGGTGGGCCACGGCGAACCAATCGAGCGTCAGGAAGTCGATGCTGTCGGCGCCGGTCTCGGTGTCACGGCAGAGCGCGCCGCGCCGCATGGCGTCGGACAGCCGGACCGCCATGTCCGGGCTCGACGAGAAGTGGCCCGGGGAGGCCTCGAACAGGCCGGCTCCCGAGGCCAGGTAGCCGGTCTCGAAGAGCGAGATCACCATGGCCAGGAGCGAGAACGCGTGCATGTCGTCGTTCGCCCGCGCGATCAGACCGAACACCTCGACCTCGGACTCCACGGTCGTCCCGTAGTCGCCCAGCACGTGCACCCAGTCGTGCTGTGCCAGCAACGGCGGAGCCGAGCCGGGGGTGCCCGGGAACCTGAACCCGCGCGCCTGGTACATCTCCCATACCTTGCGTCCGAGCGTGTCGCGCGGCAGGCCCTCGAGGGCCGCCCAGCGCCCCGCGAGCTCGGGGTCGGCGGCGGAGACCTCCCACGCCTCGTGCAGCACCGCGCGTCGAGTGGAGTGCCGCGGAGGATGCTTCGTCGTTCCACGTGCCTTCGTACCCGTTGCGCCGGAAGTCCACGGCCGCCAGGCCGAGCGAGCCGGCGGCGAACTCGCGCGCGACGTCGACCATCCCGTCCTCCACCTCCAACTCGCCGGCGAAGGCCGCCACGCGGTCGGCCACGTCGTCGGGCAACGGGTGCAGCACGAGCGCACCGAGGAGCATCATCTGCACCATGCGGGAGCGGAACGACAGTTCGCGCCGCGCCATGGCCTCGGCGAACTGGCGCGGCGTCATCGGCGGCCGGTCGTCCAGCGTGATGCGGTGGCCGGTCATCGACGCGCACAGCGCCTGAATGAGCGAGCGCTGCACGGGCAGCAAGCCCCCGCGGCCCGCCACCGCAGAGGCGACGCCGTCGGCCATCACCTGGGTCTCCGCCGCGTCGGGCGGCTGCAGGTTGACGGTATCGGCGGTCGGGAGCGGGACGGGCACCGGCGTCACCCCTTGGCCAACTCGGTGAGCCCGGTGCGGAGGAAGGCGGCACAGTGGGGTGCGTCGCCGGTGCGCGAGCGCGGCGCGCACGCGCCGAAGGGAGCATTCCAGTAGTCGGGGTCTCCCGGTCGCGCCGCTCCCCAGGGCCCGACGTACACGTAGGGCTCCTCGCAGAAGGTGTCGCCGGGAGAGAAGCCGAGGTTCACCGTCGTCTTCGGCCCGAGCTGGACCGTCGTGGCGGCATCGAAGTGCTCGGGCCAGAGCTGCACGGTCGACCGGTCCTGCGCGAGCGCTGCGTCCGAGGTGACGTCGTCGAGCACCCGCCACGCGAGGTCGAACCAGCCGTAGAGCGCATCCAGCTCGGGGGCGTCGAGGTGCAGCGGCTCGTCGATCCGGCCGAGCGCCGGCAGGTCGGCGCCGCCGGGAAAGTCGGCGCCGAGATCGGCGTCGGCGAAGAGGGCCAGCTCGGCCACGGTGGAGCCCTCGAGGGGGATCGTCTCGCGCTGCGTGCCCACCTCGCGGACGAGGGTGGCGCCGGCGAGGCGCAGCACCTCGGGCTCGGGCCCGAAGGCCGGGGTCGCCAGGCCTCCTGGGCTCGCCCGCAGGCCGAAGTGGCCGCTCACCGCCCAGCGGCGGCGGCCCAGCACGTGCGCCGCGATGCGGTGCAGGTCGTCGCGGGTCCTGCCCATGTCAGCTCCGCAGAGTAACGGTGCGTCCCCTCGGGCCGTGCAGCCCTAGCGGGAGCGTCGCCTGGCCTCGCTGGCGGCCTGGGCCACCTCGGCCGCGACCGTCGCCTCGGCCGAATGGCCCCAGAACCCGTGCGGCGCGACCAGGAAGTCGATCAGGCGCTCCAGCTCGTCCCCGTAGGTCTCGCGCAGGCGCTGGAGGTCCGCCCAGGCCTCGGCCTTGCCCCGCAGCGGGAGCCCGGTGTCGGCGAGCCCGCGCCAGGCCAGCTCGAAGTTCTCCTCGACCAGCCACGACGCCGGGACCGGCGCCTCCGGGACGTGGAGGCGGCTCGAGATCTCCACGATGGCGCGGCGCCCCCGCCGGTACAGGAAGTACGGCTCGCGGCTCTGGGCCCCCTCCACGCAGGCCGAGGCCAGGGCAGCGGCATCGGTGACCACGCCGAGCGCCGTGACCCACGACTGGCCCGGGTGCTGGGACCGGAAGAGCGCCAACATCGGGTACGACACGTGGCTCTCGAGGAGGTCCGCCGTCCACAGCTGCCATTCGCCCAGGGCCCGGTAGAGCATCTCGGCGTCGCCGCCCGGCGCGTTGAGCGCGATGACCCGCAGGGGGGTGATCCGCCCGCCCAGGGGGTCGTCGAGCGTCAGCAGGCGGGCCTCCCTCCGGCTGTACGCGCCGTAGAGGGCGGGGAGGTAGGAGATCATCAGCGCGATCGTCACCACGCCCGTCAGGGTCTCGAGGAGTGTGAGCATCCGGATCAGCGCGCCGTGCGCCGACCCGAAGACCGGCGTCACGAGGGAGGTGCCGGCGTAGTAGACGAGGGTTCCGAGGTCCCTCGTCCCGCCGATCCGCTGGTCGAGGCCCCAGTACACGAGCGACCACCCGATCATGAGGCCGGCCAGCCACATGACGAGGAGGCCGAGCAGCGAGAGCGCCGGGTACACATTGAGCAGGTACTCGCCGGCGTGGTCGGAAAGCCGGGCCGCCAGCGCCCGCGCGCCGCGCCAGGTGGCGGCGTAGAAGAGCCGGGTCGGCCGCCACAGGCCGCTGCTGCCCTGGGTCACGATCAAGGTCGCCACGGCGTCGCTCAGCATGCCCACAATGAGGGCGACGCCACCGACGGTGGCGACGATCCTGAGGGTCTCGGTCATGCACCTCCTGGGGCGGGGCCGCCTGCGATCGGGCACACCTTAGGGAGCGGGACGAGCGTTCGGGCCGGTCAGGCACCAGGTGAGCGGGGCACCGACCCCGGCGTCCCGCGCCCGGTAGGTTGAATCCGGGTGAACCGTTTCTGATGCGGGGTAAGAGGAGGGGGTGAGGAACGTGATCCGTGGGGCGTTCGGCGGCCGGAGGAGCCCGTCCATCGGCCTGGTGCTCGGCGCCGGCGGCGTCGTCGGCCAGGCCTACCAGGCCGGCGTCCTGGCGGCACTGCACCGCGAGAGCGGCTGGGACGCCCGACGTGCCACCATCATCGTGGGCACGTCGGCCGGCTCGGTCACGGGCGCGGCGTTGCGTGTCGGGGTACCTGCCACGGACCTGGCGGCATCGCTCTACGGCGTGCCCACCTCCCGCCGGGGCGGCGCCATCCTCTCGCGCATCCTTCCCTCCGACGCCGGCCCGCTGCCGAGCCCGTCGGTCCTTTCCCTGCTGCGGCCCTGGAACCTGCCCTCGCCCGCGCTGCTCACGAGGGTCGCCCGGCGGCCGCTGGCGTTCCGCCCCGACGTGGCGGCCGTGACCTTGCTGCCGCGGGGCCAGGTCGACATCTCCGAGCGCGCCCGCGGCCTCGACGAGCACATGGGCGACCGCTGGCCGGACGGACTGCGCATCTGCGCCGTGCGGCGGGCCGACGGTGCACGCGTGGTCTTCGGCCGGCCCGGGGCACCGCCGGCACGGCTGGCCCCGGCGGTGCTGGCCTCGTGCGCCATCCCGGGCTACTTCCGGCCGGTCATGATCGAGGACACCGAGTATGTCGACGGCGGGGTGCACTCGGCGACCAATGCGGACGTGGTCCGCTCCGAGGGCCTCGACCTGGTCGTGATCGTCTCGTCCATGTCGGCCGCCCAGGGCCACTTCAACGCCGCCGACGGCCTCCTGCGCCGCACCGTGCACCGCCGCATGGAGCGCGAGATCGCCCGGCTCGAGTCGGGCGGGGTGGTGGTGGTCAGCCTGGAGCCGGGCGCCGACGCACGCCGGGCCATGGGGCTGCGGGCCATGGCCGAGGACCGGGGCCCGCGGGTCATCGAGGCCGCCTACGAGGAGACCCGGCAGCGGATCCTCGCCTCCCCTCTCCTGGCCTCACTGGGCGACCCGATCGCCGCCGCCAGCGCCGGCTGACGGCCCGGAACCGGGCGGCATCGCGGTAGTAGCGTGCGGGCGGAAGTGCACCCGAAGGGAGGGTTGCGATGGGCCCTGACCGCCTGAGCCCGCTGGACGCGTCGTTCCTCCACATCGAGGACCACGTGTCCCACATGCACATCGCATCGGTTGCCATCTTCGAAGGTCCGCCGCCGCCGTTCGCCGACATCGTCGACATGGTCGACGCGAAGCTCGACCTCGTCCCCCGCTACCGCCAGAGGGTGCGGTTCGTCCCGTTCGAGCTCGGGCGCCCGGTGTGGGTGGACGACCCGCACTTCAACATCGAGTACCACCTCCGCCACACGGCGCTGCCCGCACCGGGTGGCGAGAGCGAGCTCCGCAAGCTCGTCGGGCGCGTGATGGCGCAACAGCTCGACCGCTCGAAGCCACTGTGGGAGATCTGGGTGGTCGAGGGACTCGAGGACGGGCGCTGGGCGATGCTGTCCAAGACGCACCACGCGCTGGTCGACGGCGTCGCGGGCACCGACCTGCTGGCCGTGGTCATGGACCTGAGTCCGGAGGCGACGCGCCCCGAGCCCTCAGAATGGGTACCGCGGCCCATGCCCTCGGGCTTCGAGCTCATGGTGGATGCGCTGGAGAACATCGCGCGCTCGCCCTACGAGCAGCTGCGCGCGGCGCGCGCGCAGACCCGCGTCGTCCGCCGCATGGCCGGCTACGCGCTGGAGGTCGTCGGCGGCCTGTTCGCCCTGAGCGGGCTGGTCCGGCCGATGCCGTTGTCGAGCCTCAACGGCCCGCTCGGGCCCCACCGGCGCTACGCCTGGGCGACGACGTCGGTCGACGACATCAAGCGGGTGCGCAAGGGCCTCGGGGGGACCTTCAACGATGTCGTGCTCGCGGCCATCACCAACGGGTTCCGTGAGCTCCTCCTTTCGCGCGACGAGGACGTCGAGCGTGTGGTGCGCACGCTCGTGCCCGTCTCGGTCCGGCCGCGTGACGCCTCGGGGAAGGCGGTCGGCGACGGCACGTTCGAGAACAGGGTCTCGGCGATGTTCGCCGAGCTCCCCGTCGACATCGAGGACCCCGTGCTGCGCCTGCACACCATCAGCGCGCAGATGAAGCACCTCAAGGACTCCAAGCAGGCGGTGGCCGGGGAGGCGCTCACGTCCATGTCGGGCTTCGCCCCGCCCATGCTGCTGGCGCTCGGGATGCGCCTGGCCACACGGGCGAGCCAGCACAACGTCAACACGGTCACCACCAACGTGCCGGGTCCCCAGTTCCCGCTCTACGCGGCGGGACGGCGCATGATCCGGGCCTTCCCCTACGTACCGCTCGGCGGCCAGATCCGCCTCGGCATCGCCATCTTCTCCTACGACGGCGAGGTCAACTTCGGGATCACGGGCGACTACGACACCACCGAGGACATCGACGTGCTGGCCGGCGGGATCGAGGACGGGATGACGCAGCTGCTCAAGGCGTGCGCGTAGCCGGCAACGATGCCTCAGGGCGCCAGGGTCGGGATGCTCGCCACCTCGTCCTCGATGTAGCGGGACAACCCCGGGACGATGGCCCGCTCGACCGAGCGACCGACGATCGGGACGTGGACCGACAGGTCGCCCTCGACGGAGACGACCGTCGTGTCCGGGCCGTCCCCCGGCGCGAACCGGTAGCTGCCGCCGGCGGTCAGGCGGTCCGCGTAGTGGTCGGGCAGGACCACCCAGTCCGTGCGGGCCTCGGCGGGCCGCACCTCGGTCCGGGTGACCCACGACATCTTGGCCGGGTCGATGACGGCGCGCACCGCGGCGGACACCGAGCCGGTGAACGCGAAGCGAACCTCAATGAGGACCCGCTCGCCCTCGTCGTCGTGGCGCACCACCTCGAGCATGGCGATGTCGTCTCTCTCCCGCCTTCCCGTGTAGAACGCCGGAGATCCGTAGGCGGCGATCGCCTGGGCAGGCGGCACCGCGACCGCGTGGCGGATGGCGATCCTCACCCCTGGGCCGGGCGCATCGGGGGCAACCCGAGCTTGCGGTGGTCCCAGCTCACCGTCCGCTGCACGTGGAGCTTGATCGCCACCCGCTTGTGCAGCATGGCCTCGAGGAACGGCTTGAGATCGTCGGAATAGGCGCCGTAATAGCGCTCGAACACGCTGACCCCGAGGGTCCAGAGCTTGTCGGGCTCTTCGACGATCTCCGCCGTGCCGACCAGCTCCACGCCGCGCAGCTCCTCGTAGTAGTCGCCGTCCTCGAAGAGAAGGGTGCAACGCGGGTCCCGGCGCAGGTTCTGCACCTTCTGGGATTTGGACTTGGTCTCCACCGTCACGCACCCGTCGAGGAACCCGTACCACATGGCCACCGCATGGATCGAGCCGTCGTGGGCGAACGAGCACATGGTCATGGCCCGCCGCTCGGCGAGGAACGCCTCCACCTCGTCGGGCGTCATCGCAATGGCCTTGCGTTGGTTCACCCCGTGGCCCATGGCCTCGGTCATCGGGCACCTCCCAGTCGTGTGCCTGGGAGCGTAACGCCCCTGGCCCGAACGGGGCGGTGAAGAGTTCATCTGCAGAACACTTGTTGGTTGCACCCGTTTCACAACACGTTTACCTCGGCTCCGTAGCGTGAGTCCCGATGGCGACAGCTGATCAGCGTATGGATCACGCCGGCCGGGATGCTCGTTCCGCACCCTTGGTCGGGCGCCATCACGGCCGGGACCACTCGGCCGAGGTCATCATGATCCGACCGGCGCGCTCACACCGCACCGGGTTCTTCGGATCGTTGGTCACCAAGGCGCGGGTATTCGCCTCCCCGCGCGTCCAGGCGACGTCGGTGCGATCGACCCCCCGTCCTCCGTCGTCGCCTGCTCTTCTCACGCTCCACTCGCCCCGGGCCCCCCACGACGCTGCCTGAGGCGGACCACGGCGTGGCGATCGCAAGTGCACCGGCAACCAATGGCCGGCCCACCATCACGGGGCCGTCGCGGGACAATCGTCCTCTCGTGCTGGTGGTCGACGACGAGGAGTCCTACCGTCAAGCCCTCGCGTCGGGCCTGACACGGGAGGGCTTCACCGTCGAGAGCGCGGGGGACGGGCACGAGGCGCTGCGCCTGTTCCACCGGGTGCACCCCGACCTGGTGCTCCTCGACGTCATGCTGCCCGACCAGTCGGGCATCGAGATCTGCCAGCAGATGCGAAGCCTCAAGCCGGTGCCCATCATCATGGTCACCGCGCGCGACTCCGAGGTCGACATCGTGCTCGGCCTGGAGCTCGGCGCCAGCGACTACGTGGCCAAGCCGTTCCGCCTGCGCGAGCTGGTGGCCCGCATGCGGGCCGTCCTGCGACGCGGCGTGGCCGTGGCCGAGCACCACGAGGAGGTCCTCTCGGTGGGGCCGGTGCGCCTCGACGCCGGCCGCCGCGAGGTCATGGTGAGCGAGGCCCCCGTCGACCTGTCCCGCAAGGAGTTCGACCTCCTGGCCCTGCTCATGTCCCACAGCGGCCAGGTCGTCACCCGGGACTGGTGCATCGACCGGCTGTGGTGGGACCAGGAGCTGACCGACACCCGCACCCTCGACACCCACATCAAGCGGCTGCGCCGCAAGATCGAGCCCGACCCGGCCAATCCGCGCCACCTGGTCACGGTGCGGGGCGTCGGGTTCCGCTTCGAGGCCTAGCCCCGGCGCGCTACGGCGGCTTCGCTCTACATTGAGCGGATGCGCACAGGTGACGTCGTCCCCGATTTCGAGCTCCCCGACCAGACGGGCACGCCCCGGACCCTGGGCGGGTTCCTGGCGGACGGCCCGGTCGTCCTGTTCTTCTACCCCGCCGCCATGACCTACGGCTGCACGAAGGAGAGCTGCCACTTCCGCGACCTGGCGGCGGAGTTCGCCGCCGTCGGCGCGCAGCCGGTCGGCATCAGCGCCGACACGGTCGACAAGCAGAAGCGCTTCGACGAGAAGGAGTCGCTCGGCTTCCCATTGCTGTCGGACAGCGAGCGGGTGGTGGCCGCCCAGCTCGGCGCGAAGCGCGGCCCGAGCTTCCTGCCCAACAAGCGGGTCACCTTCGTCATCGACACCGACCGCACGCTGCTCGACGTGATCCACTCCGAGGTGTCCATGGGTTCCCACGCCGACAAGGCGCTCGCCCTCCTGAAGGCGCGCCGCGCTGCCTGAGCGCGCCGTCGTCATCACCGGCGCGGCGTCGGGGATCGGGGCTGCGACCGCGACCCGGCTGCGGGCCGCGGGCTGGTACGTGGTGGGGGTCGACAAGGACGACACCGACGTGGTGGCCGACCTCGGGACCCCGGCCGGCCGGGCACAGGCGGTGGCCGAGTCGGCCGAGCGCTGCGGCGGGACCCTGGCCGGCGTCGTGACCTGCGCCGGGCTGGCGGGCGCCCCGAGCCGGGCCGGGTCGTTGCTGGCGGCGGTGAACTACTTCGGGACCGTGGACGTCCTCGACGGCCTCCGCCCGCTCCTGGCCCCGGGGGGCGCCGCGGTGGCCATCAGCTCGAACTCGACGACCGTGCAGCCGGCCGTCCCGGCCGATCTGGTCGAGGCCTGCCTGGCCCACGACGAGGAGCTGAGTGCCCGCATCGCCGATGCCCGCGGCTCCCTCGTGGCCTACCCCGCCACCAAGCTGGCGGTCGCCCACTGGGTCAGGCGCCAGGCGACCGGTGGCGCGTGGGCCGGCGCCGGGCTCCGGTTGAACGCGGTCGCGCCGGGCATGATCGACACCCCGATGGTGGCCGGCATGCGGGCCGACCCCGAGACGGGTCCGCTGCTCGACATGCTGCCCATCCCGCTCGGGCGGCCCGGACGGCCCGAGGAGATCGCCGCGCTGGTGGAGTTCCTGCTGGGCCCGGACGGATCGTTCTTCTGCGGGTCGGTCGTGTTCTGCGACGGAGGCAGCGACGCCCTCCTGCGCACCCGGGACTGGCCTGCCGCGTGGGACATCTCCGTGCGCGACCTCGGCCAGCAGCTCTCCTGAACGCGTCCACCGGTCGCTCCGCCCGACGCGGCCGACCCTAGGCTTCTCCCATGCCGGGCCGGATCCTGGTGGACACCACCCCGCTGCGGGAGAGCCGCGACTTCCGGCTCCTGTTCACCGGGCAACTCATCTCCATGCTGGGGACGCAGCTGACCGTGGTCGCCATCCCCTACCAGGTCTATTCCATGACCCACTCCTCGCTGCAGGTGGGTGCCATCAGCCTGGCCCAGCTCTTCCCCTTCCTCGCCGGCGCACTCTCCGCCGGGCCGATCGGCGACACCGTGGACCGGCGCCGCATCATGGTGTGGACCGCGGCAGGCATGATGCTCACCAGCGCGGCCATGGCCATCAACGCCGCGCTGGCCCATCCGTCCCTCGCCGCGCTCTACGTCGTCAGCTCCCTGGCGGCGGGCCTCATGGGCTTCTCCAACACGGCGCGCATGGCCTCGGTGCCCGGCATGGTCGAGCGCCGTCATTTCGCGGCGGCCGCAGCCATGATGCAGATCGTCTTCCAGGTCGGCGTCATCGTCGGCCCCGCGCTCTCGGGCCTGCTGCTCGGCATCGGCCTCCCGCTCGTCTACGCGCTCGATGGCGTCTCCTTCGTGGTGGCCACCGTGACCTCGGCCCTCCTGCGCCCGATCCCGCCGACCGAGGATGCGGGGCGTCTGTCGCCCTGGCAGTCGACCAAGGAGGGGGTGCGCTACCTGCGCACCCGCCAGGCACTGCAGGGCGTCTACCTGATCGACATCAACGCCATGGTGTTCGGCATGCCGCGGGCGCTCTTCCCCGCCATGGCGGGCAGTGTGTTCGGCGGCGGGACCATCGCCCTGGGGTTCCTCTACGCCGCACCGGGCGTCGGGGCGCTCATCGGCGCCGTGACCACGGGCTGGGTCGCCAACCTGCGCCGCCAGGGGTGGGCGGTGATCGTGGCCGTCTCGGTGTGGGGCGCGGCCATCGCACTCTTCGGCCTCGTCGACACGCTGTGGGTCGGCCTCGTGCTCCTGGCCGTGGCGGGATGGGCCGACGTGATCTCCGCCGTGCTGCGCAACACCATGCTGCAGACCTCGGTGCCCGAGCGCCTGCGGAGCCGGATGTCCTCCATCCAGATGGCCGTGGTCCAGGGCGGCCCGCGTCTCGGCGACCTCGAGTCGGGCGCTGTCGCGACGCTCACCAGCGTGGAGTTCTCGGTGGTCTCGGGCGGGCTCGCCTGCATCGCGGGCGCCGCCGTCATCGGCGCGCTCCTGCCGGTCTTCCGTCACCACGTGGCGGGCAAGGTCGACGACGTCCCCGTATGATCCGCTCGTGCCCGACGCCTTCGCCGAACCGACCTGGGGCGAGGTCGACCCCGCTGCCTTCACGCGGATTTTGGTGCTCTCCCCTCATTTCGACGACGCCGCCATGGGGGCGGGCCACCTCCTCTCGAGCTACGACGACACGACCGTCGTCACGGTGCTCGGCGGGCGGCCGCCCGCCTACCCCGCCGAACCGTCGGACTGGGACGCCCTGGGCGGGTTCGTCGCCGGGGACGACGTGGTCGCCGTGCGGCGCGAGGAGGACGTGGCGGCCATGTCGGTCCTCGAGTCGGGCTACCGCTGGCTCGAGTTCTCCGACCACCAGTACCTGGCCCCCGAGGACCGGCCGACGCCGGCCGAGGTGGCGCCCGTCCTGGCGGACACCCTGACCGAGCTCGAGCCGACCGCGGTGTTCGTGCCGATGGGGCTCGGCAACCCCGACCACGTGATGGTGCACGAGGCCAGCCTCCTCGTGCGGGCCGAGCGGTCCGACCTCGAGTGGTTCTGCTACGAGGACCACGGCTACAAGCACATCCCCGGGCTGCTCGCCTGGCGCGTGGCCAAGCTCCTCCGCTCGCACCCCTGGCCGACCCCCGCCATCGTCCCGCACGTCCCCGACGAGGAGCGCAAGCGCCGCGCCATCTGGTCCTACACCTCGCAGATCCCACCGCTCGAGCGCGACCACGCGTTGACGTCCCGCATGGAGGGACGGGTCCCCGAGCAGTTCTGGCGCCTGGCCCCGCCGCCGCCGGGCTGGGAGGGGTTGGCCGACCTCATCTGACCACGCGCGCAACGACCCGCCCGGGGGGAGTCGGGCGGGTCGTCCGCAGGACCTCAGTGACCGCTGAGGTGTTCGCTGTTCGACAAGACCCAGGGCCGGTCCGGGGGGTCGACTCGGCTCCTGGGCGCTCCCCTCCTCCCGCGGCCCGACGCCCCTGGGACCGATTGTGAGCCGGGGTGAAGGGGGGTGCAAGGGAACCGGGGAAGAGTTCATGGAGCTGCAACGACCCCGAAACGGCGGTGTGATCCGGGGCGGCGCGGCCAACAGCTCAGGCCATGGCCGGCTCCGGTGCGTGCCCGGGCACCTCGATGCTGTCCTCCTCGATGAGCTCGGGTGCCCGTTCGAGATCCGCCTCGATGTCGCCCAGGATGCCCGGGTGCGCGAGCGCACGACCCGGCGCACCTCGCTGCCCCTGCTGACCGCGCCCTCCCCGCTCAAGGTGACCCCGCTGGACGGGATCGCCGGGTGGGACAGCCGGCTGGACCAGGCGCTCGATTCCCTCCTGCTCGAGCCGTTACAACGGGCGTTCCGCGCGGAAGACCCGCGCAAGATGGGTCATTCAGCTCTAGCGACCCGCGGGAGCGCCAGGCACCATCCAGGGGTGGTGATGTACGTAGACCTCCTGACGCGGGCCCTTGGCAAAGGTGAGGAAGGGTGCAGGTCCGACGACCTGTTGGCGGCCGACCTCGTACACTCCCGGGCCAGGCTTCAGGCGATCGAAGGGGAGACGCGGACCCCCGTCGCGGAGGCCCTGGCCCGGGAGCTCTCTTACGACGGCGCCCTCATCCGGCTCTGCGAGTCCCTCGAGGTCCGAACCGGCCCGTCCTCGTTCGCCAACCCCGTACGCGAGCGCGCCCGGCTGGAGCGTGAGCTCGTCGCCCGGGGCGTCGACCTGTCGCCCGCGCTCGAGGCGCACCCGGCCTAGACCGCGGCCGGGGCCTTGTGCGCCGCCCCGCCGCTGCGGGCGACGCTCAGGGAGCGGATCAGCACTCTCGAGCTCAGCGGGCCGGCCACGACCTGGCAGTCCGGGACCTCCTCGGCCCAGTGCGCCGCATTCCGCTTCGGCGTCACGACCACGACGGGCGTGTCGGCCGCCTGCGAATTCAGGGCGCGCACGACCTCCTCGCACGTCGGGCTGCCCAGGTCCAGCGCGCTCACCACAGCGTCGGCCTGGTCCACCAGGGGGCAGTGCCCCCTGGCCGACAGGGCGCACTCGGGGGAGAACCCGCCCTGCGGCCCGGGGCACCACGTCATGCGGTAGCCGTGGCGGCGCAGCAGCTTCCAGGCCGCGTGCGCCTCCGCCCCGTCGGGTGACTCGAAGAGCACCAGGGGCCGGCCCTCGCGCTCGGACGGCACCGAGTCGTCCGGCCAGGTGCGGGCGAAGTCCTGTCCCAAGGGGCGTCGCATGAAGTTCCAGAACATGGCGGCCTCCCTTCTCCGTGTCTGCCGGGGCCGGCACGGCCGTCCATATCTTCTCGTTTCTATAGTTAGGATATATAGAATAGGCCCGGGAGTCAAGCCTCCCCCGTCCCGGGCCACCCCGGGCGAGAATGAGGGCAGATGAAGCTCACGCCGACGAACCGCACGGACTACGGGATCCGCGCCCTCATCTACCTGGCCGACCACCAGGGGGCACACGCCAAGGCGGCGGACATCGGCGCCGCCATGGACATCCCGACCGGGTTCCTCCAGCAGGTGCTCCAGGAGCTGCAGCGGGCGCGGCTCGTCAGCTCGCGCTCGGGGCCGGCCGGCGGCTACCTGCTGGCCCGCGCGCCCGAGGACATCACGATCCTCGAGGTCGTCGAGACGCTCGAGGGTCCGATCCAGACCTCGGAGTGCGCGCTGCGGGGCGGGCCGTGCCACTGGGACGACGTCTGTGCCATGCACTGGGTGTGGTCGGCGGCGCGCGCCGCGCTGAGCGACAGCCTGCGCGGCGCCACGCTGGCCCGGGTGGCCGCCGACGACCGGGCGCTGGCCGAGGGGTCCCTCGCCGCCCCGGCCGACTCGCACCGCCACCGTCGCAGCTGAGGGCCGCGCCGTGGCCCGTCACTAGAGTCGACGGCGGTGGCCGCGGACGACGAGCGCACGGTGGAGGTGGACGGCCGCGAGCTTCGGGTCTCGCGCCCCGACAAGGAGTACTTCCCCGGCCTCGGGGCCACCAAGTTCGATCTCGTCACGTACTACCTCCAGGTGGGCCCGCACCTGCTGAACACCGCCGGGGGCAGGCCGGCCATGCTGCAGCGCTTCCCCGACGGCGCAGCCGGGAAGTCCTTCTACCAGAAGCGCATCCCCAACGGCGCCCCCGACTGGCTGCAGTCCACCACCGTGGCCACCCCCAACGGCACCACCTCGAACGCGCTCGTGGTGGCCGACCTGGCCCACGTCGTGTGGGCGGTCAACATCGGCTGCCTCGGGCTGCACCTGTGGCCGTATCTCGCGGCGGACCCCACCCACGCCGACGAGCTGCGCATCGACCTCGACCCGACCAAGGGCATCGGCTTCGACGAGGTGCGTGCCGCAGCCCTCCTGTGCCGCGACCTGCTCGACGAGCTCGGCCTGCGGGGCTACCCCAAGACGACCGGGAGCAACGGCCTGCACGTGTACCTCCGGCTGGCGCCGCGCTGGGACTCGGTGCAGGTCCGCGCGGCCGCGGTGGCCCTCGCCCGCGAGCTCGAGCGGCGCCATCCCGAGCAGATCACGGCCAACTGGTGGAAGGAGGAGCGGGGCAGCCGCGTCTTCGTCGACTTCAACCAGAACGCACCGCACAAGACCGTGTTCGGCGCGTGGTTCGCGCGGCCCCGCGTCGGCGGCCAGGTGTCGACGCCGCTCACGTGGGAGGAGGTCGAGACCGTGGTCGCCGACGCGCTGACCATCCGCACCGTGCCCGACCTCGTGCGCCGGCGCGGCGACCCGTGGGCCGACATCGCGGCGCAGCCCCAGTCGCTCGAGCCGCTGCTGGCCATGGCCGAGCGGGACAAGGCGGCCGGGCTGCGCGATGCGCCGTGGCCGCCGCAGTACCCCAAGATGCCCGACGAGCCCCCCCGGGTCGCCCCGAGCCGGGCCAAGAAGGCCTGAGGTGGACGCGCTCGAGGCGCTGCGCCGGATCGCGTTCCTCCTCGAGCGCGGCGGGGCGGACACCTACAAGGTGCGCGCGTTCCGCAACGCGGCGAAGGCGCTCGACGGCATGGATCCCGACGAGCTGGCCGCGCTGGCCCAGGCCCGGCGCCTGCAGAGCATCCCCAACGTCGGCAAGTCGACGGCCCAGGTGATCGCGCAGGCGCTGCAGGGCGGCGTGCCCGAGTACCTGGCCAAGCTGGAGGGCGACGGCGAACCGGACGACCTTCAGCTCGACCCGGCGGCCCGCGCGCTGCTGGGATCGCTGCGCGGGGACTGCCACTCGCACTCGGACTGGTCCGACGGGGGCAGCCCCATCCTCGAGATGGCCGAGGCGGCCCGCGACCTGGGCCACGAGTACCTGGTCCTCACCGACCACAGCGCGCGCCTCACCGTCGCCCACGGGCTCAACGCCGAGCGGCTGCGCGCGCAGCTCGACGTGCTCGCGGAGCTCAACGCGGGGCTCTCCCCGTTCCGCATCCTGACCGGGATCGAAGTCGACATCCTCGAGGACGGCTCACTCGACCAGGACCTCGACCTGCTGGCCGAGCTCGACGTCGTCGTGGCCAGCGTCCATTCCAAGCTGCGCATGGACTCGGCCCAGATGACGGCGCGTATGCTCGCCGCCATCGAGAGCCCCCACACCGACATCCTGGGCCACTGCACCGGCCGCCTGATCACCGGCCGGGGCCGGCCCCAGTCGACGTTCGACGCCGAGGAGGTGTTCTCGGCCTGCGCCCGCACCGGCACCGCGGTGGAGGTCAACTCGCGTCCCGAGCGCCAGGACCCGCCCCAAGACCTGCTGCGCCAGGCGGCCGACCTCGGTTGCTCCTTCGCCATCGACACCGACGCCCACGCGCCCGGTCAGCTCGAATGGCTCCCGCGCGGCTGCGCCAAGGCCGCCGAGGCCGGGCTCGAGCCGGCGCGCATCGTCAACCGCGGGTCGGCGGACGAATTGCTCGCGTGGGCGGGGTCGCACGATGGCTGACCGCTCGTGACGCTCGCCGTCCGCCCCCCGGTGGCCCCGATGCTGGCCAAGCTGGCGCGCGAGCTCCCCCGCGGCGAGGGCCTCTTCTACGAGCCGAAATGGGACGGCTTCCGCTGCATCGTCTTCCGGGACACCGACGAGGTCGAGCTCGGCAGCCGCAACGAGAAGCCGCTGACGCGCTACTTCCCCGAGCTGGTCGCCGCGCTCTCCCGCGAGCTCCCCGACCGCTGCGTCCTCGACGGTGAGATCGTCATCGCCGGGCCCGGGGGGCTCGACTTCGACGCGCTCTCCCAGCGCATCCACCCGGCCGAGAAGCGCATCCGCCAGCTGGCCGAGGCGACGCCGGCCTCCTTCGTCGCCTTCGACCTGCTCGCCCATGGCGACACCTCCTACCTGGAGACGCCCTACGCGCAGCGGCGCGCCGCGCTCGAGAAGCTGCTCAAGAAGGCGAAGCCGCCGGTCCACCTGACCCCGGCCACCGACGACCCCGAGGTGGCCAACGACTGGTTCTCCCGCTTCGAGGGCGCCGGCCTCGACGGGGTGGTGGCCAAGGCCGCCGACCTGCACTACCTGCCCGACAAGCGGGCCATGGTCAAGGTCAAGCACCAGCGCACGGCCGACTGCGTGGTCGCCGGGTTCCGCACGCACAAGGACGGCGAGGGCGTCGGGTCCCTGCTGCTCGGCCTGTTCGACGCGGAAGGGACCCTGCACCACGTCGGCGTCGCCTCGGGGTTCAGCGCGGTGCGCCGGCGCGGGCTCGTGACCGAGGTCGAGCCGTACCGCTCGAAGGCGCTCGAGGGCCATCCGTGGGCCGGATGGGCACCCGAGGGCGAGGGCGGCCGGATGCCGGGAGGCACGAACCGCTGGAACGCCGGCAAGGACATGACCTGGGAGCCGCTGCGCGCGGAGGCCGTGTGCGAGGTGTCCTACGACCACCTGCAGCAGGACCGCTTCCGCCATGCCACGACGTTGGTGCGCTGGCGGCCCGACCGCGAGCCGGTGTCGTGCACCTACGACCAGCTGGACACGCCGGTCCCCTACGAGCTGGCCAAGGTCTTCGGGACCGCCTGAGGGCGCCGGCGGGCATCGGCGCGACGCAACGCTTCCTTGCCTCGCCCGTGGCGGTGGGCCCGCAGCACCCGCCGCGTGTCGGCCCGCCCCGAGCGCATGAAGGTCGGCCACTCGGAGGGGTTCAGGAATTGGCGGTAGAAACCGACACCGCGCACCTTCTCGTAGGGCACCGGCTCGATCATGAGGACGTCCATGGCGGCACGGAGCCGGCACAGGTTGATCCGGGCCAGTTCGCTCTGCTGGCAGGTCCGCACCTGGCTCGCCACGTAGAGGATGCTGGCCCGCCGGTCCTGCCAGCCGGTCGCGTCCTCGCCCGCGAACTCGGGCGGGTAGAAGCCGTTGATGGCGAGCGCGGCGTCGCAGGGCTCCTCGAGCTCGAGCACGGGGCGCACCGGGAAGATGTCGACCAGGCCGCCGTCACACCAGGACCGGCCGTCGAGGGGCACCGGCTTGACGAACAGGGGCAGGGCGATCGCCATGCGGATGGCGCGGGCGACGCTGAGGTCCGGGTGCGTGCGCGGGCCGATGTACTCGAGACGGTTCTCCTCCACGCACCACACGGGTGCGTAGGCCGGGATCTCCAGCTCACCCAGCGTCGTGTCCCCGAGCAGGCGGCGGAAGGTCGCTTCGATCCGCTCCCCGCGGATGACGCCCGCGAAGCCGCGCCCGGCCGTCGGCACCACGGCGCCCAGCGTGCGCCAGTCGACATCGACGTAGTCGTCCGGCACGAAGCCGAGCAGGAACTCCGCCACCTCGGCCGCGGGGACGCCGGCGGCGACGGGGAACCCGAACAGGGCCGACCCCGAGCACAGCGAGATCACGGCCGGGCGGACCCCGGCCTCCTCGAGCGCGCGTGCCGCGCCCACCACCGAGGCGAGGGCGCCGCTGCCACCGGTCGCCATGAGGGCCAGCCGCTTGCCCTCCAGCCACTCGACCCCGAACGGATCGGACGGCGGGAAGGGCCGCCGCTCCACCTGGCGCGGCCGCTCGCCCGGCAGGGTGAAGGTGGCACGGCGCACGTCGTCGAGGAGCCCGGCGTCGTCGCGGACGCCGTCGACCCAGGCCCGCGTCGCGGTGATCACGTTGAAGTACTGGCGGAGGCGGAACACGTCGAGGGCCGCGCTCAACACGGGACCGGCACGCTCTCGGGTCGGGCCGCGCCGGTGACCTCGGCGAAGCCTTCCGCCAGGCACTCGGCCAGCACGTCGTGGTCCGGCACCGCCGTCGTGTCGACGGTGACGCCGATGCAGCACGACCCGTCGTAGGAGAAGAGGGTGACGTTCAGGGCGGCGCCGATCGTGGGCCCGAAGGCGTAGTAGCCCGACACCCGCGCCCCGCATAGGAAGATCGGGTAGGGGAAGCCGGTGACGTCGCTGGCCAGGAAGTCCACGTGCTTGAGCATGTTGCCGACGACCGTGGTGGGCACCAGGTTCAAGGCGCCGGCGATGGCGTCCGTGAAGGGCAGCGACCGCTCGGCCCGAGCGGCGCGGCAGCGGGTGCCGATGGCGCGCATCCGGCCGGCCGGGTCTGCCATCGCGAGCGGAACCCGGAGCCGCTGCAGGGTGATCCTGTTCCCGCCCGGGGGGTCGTCGGGCTTGCGGATGCTGATCGGCAGCGTCACCGTGAGCTCGTCCACGGATGTGCCATGACGTTCGTGGTAGCGGCGCAGGCCGCCGGTGATCCCGGCGATGAAGCTGTCGTTGAGCGTCCCGCCCGCGACGGTACCCGCCTGCTTCAGCTCGTCCAGGCCCACCGTGATCGTGTGCAGGACGCGTCCGGGCCCGCGCTCGGTCATCACCGGCGACAGCACCGCCGGGAGCGGCCGCACCGTGCGGCCGATGGAGCGGGCCGTCTCCACGACGTCGGCGCCCGTGCCCAGCGGATGGCGCAAGGCATGGGCCGCGGCGCCGGGCGCGCGGTGGACGGCCTGGAAGAACCCGTCGCGCACATGGGCGGTGTGCTCGGCCAGCGCCTGGACCACGAGGTGGGAGCCGACGAGCCGCTCACCGGGCGGCGCCGCGGGCAGCGGGCCGCTGATCGTGACGTCGGGTTCGGCGTCGAAGAGCGCCAGTGCGAGCTGCACTCCCCCGATCCCGTCGGTGAGGGAGTGGTGCATCTTCATGACGATGGCGGTCCCGCCATCGTCCAGTCCCTCGACGAGGGTGAATTCCCACAACGGGCGCGTGCGGTCGAAGCCGCTCATCGCGGCCAGCGCAGCCAGGCCCAACACTTCGTCCCGACCGTGGGGCGCCGGGGCGTCGACGCGGCGAAGGTGCCATGCGAGGTCGAAGTGGGGGTCGGTCGTCCAGCGCGGCGTCGCCAGTCGGCCGGGTATGTCCACCGGGCGCTGCCGAAACGAGGGGATGAGGCGTGTCGCCCGCTCGAGCCGCCGGACGAGGTCCTCCCAGACGGGCGCCGAGTCCAGCCAGGCGATGGCGACGACGGTCGAGCGCAGCAGGGGGTCGTTCTCCATGTACCAGGTGAAGGCATCGTTCTGTCGCATGAACGACGACGTGGTCATGCCTCCAGTGATTCACTTCGCCGCCGTGGTGTCCAGGGGCGAAGGTCCCTCGGGGAACGGCTTCCTCAGTCGAGCAGGTCCGGGTCGGCCGCCAGCTCCGCCCGGACGGCCGCCTCCCAGAAGCCGAGGAAGCCCTCGCCGTCGCTCTGCGCCACGAGGTCGATGAAGGACTGCGGGACCCGTGATGCGCCCGCGCCCCCCGCGGCGCGGGCGTACCAGGCGTGCTGACAGCGCTGCTCGAGCGTCACGGCGCGCTGGTGCACGGCGCGGGCCGAGCCCCCGAGGACGAAGACGCCGTGGCCCGCGAGGAGCGCCATGACCGCCCCGCCCATCTGCTCCACGGCGCGGCGCGCGCTGTGCGGGTCGTTCACCGGCCCCTCGTACTCGTCGACCAGCACGAGCGTCCCGCCCCCGAGGGCCGAGCTCTGGTCGAGGATGGGCGGCACCTCGGCCAGGTCGGCCCAGACCGTGCCGAAGAGCGGGTGGTTGTGCACGGCCCAGCCCACGTCGGCCCGCAGCTTGTGCAGCTGAAGGTGGAGCGGGATGCCGAGCGGGACGGGCCACTCACCCTCGACGACGCGGCCGTCGAGGTCGATGCGCAGCACCTGGGAGGGCCGCAGCTCGGCCCACGTGAGCAGCCACGGGTTGCACAGCAACGTGCCGTCACCCAGGTTGACCGTGATGTGACCGGCCAGGTGGTCGTTGTAGCCCTCCCGCCACAGCACCCGGGCCAGGACGACCAGCTCCTCGCGGGGCGTGAGGTCGGGCATCAGCTTGTCGGCGGTCGGCGTGAACACGGTGCCTCCTCTCAGCCGCGCGGCGGCAGGACTCGGTCCGGCAGCGGGTGCCGGTACAGGCCGGCGGCGTTCTCGCAGCACATGGCGCGCAGCTCGTCGGGCGGGATGTGGCCCCAGCACTTCTCGATCACGTCCTGGGTGTCGGGCCAGGTGCTGTCGCCGTGCGGGTAGTCGACCTCCACCATGATGTGGTCGACCCCGATGGCGTGGCGGGTGTCGATGGTGGACGGATCGTCGATGGTGCAGAACCAGAAGTTGCGCCGCAGGACGTCGGCGGGCCGCACGTCCCACGCCTTCCCGTAGCCGGAGCGGTCGACGATGTTCTCCAGGCGGTCGACCAGCATGGCCACCCAACCGATGCCCCCCTCGCTCATCGCGATCTTGAGGCCGGGGAGGCGGAGGGCGTAGCCCGACCACAGCCACTCGGCGCAGGCGGTGAGCGACAGCTGGCCGAAGAGCGTGGCCCCGAGGTGGAGGGTGTCCCAGCCCGCGCCCGGCGGCGCCGGGGTCAGCCCCGAGCTGCCGACGTGCAGGGAGACGACCTGGTCGGTCTCCACGACCGCCTCCATGATCGGGTCCCAGTGCGTCCGGTCCCACAGGGAGGGGAGCCCGATCTCGTGCGGGCGCTCCGGGAAGGTGACCGACGTGAAGCCGCGGTCCGCGTTGCGGCGGATCTCGGCCACCGCCAGCGCGGGGTCGGCCAGGTAGGTGATCCCCAGCGGGACGATGCGCTCGGGGTGCGGCGTGTACCACTCGTCGAAGAGCCAGTCGTTCCAGGCCCGCACGCAGGCCAGGCCGAGCTCGCGATCCTTGGCGTCGAAGAAGACGCGGCCGCAGAACCCGGTGATCATGGACGGGAAGTTCACCGACGCCCACACCCCGTTGATGTCCATGTCGTGCACGCGGGCGTCGACGTCGTAGCAGCCGGGCCGCATCTGGTCGAAGCGGAACGGCTCCACCCGGACCGTCTCGGGCCGCCGACCCGCGACCGCGTTCATCCCCACCTGGGTGAAGTGCTGTCCCTCGAACTCCCACACCTGGTGGCCCTCGGGGGTCTCGATGATGCGGGGCGCCCGGTCGGCCAACGCGGCCGGGAGCCGCCCCTCGAAGGTGTGCGGCGGCTCGACGACGTGGTCGTCGACCGAGATCACCGTGTAGCGGACCTCCCGGGGCTCGGGCTCGGGGAGGAAGAGGTCGTCACCGTCCGGCACGTTCAGGAGTATGCCCGAGGCGCCGCGGCGGCGCTCGCCTACACGCCCCGGTGGTTCTCGAAACGGGCGTACTGCTTGAGGAAGAGGAGGTTGGCCTTCCCGGTCGGGCCGTTGCGGTGCTTGGCCACCTCGATCAGCGCGTCGTCGGCCCGGTCGATCGGCACCTCGTCGTTGTACTCGGACTCGCGGTAGATGAAGAGGACCACGTCGGCGTCCTGCTCGAGCGACCCCGATTCCCGGAGGTCGGAGAGCTGGGGCGTCTTGTCCTGGCGTGACTCGAGGTTCCGGGAGAGCTGCGAGAGGGCGACGACGGGCACCTCGAGCTCGCGGGCGAGGATCTTGAGGCCGCGGCTGATCTCGGCCACCTCGGTCTGGCGGTTCTCCGCCCGGCCCCGGCCCGTCATCAGCTGCAGATAGTCGACGACGACGAGCCCGAGGTCGCCTTCGGACTTCTTGAGCCGGCGGGCCCGGGCCCGGATGTCCATCACCGTCACGTTGGGGTTGTCGTCGATGAAGATGGGCGCGCTGGAGAGCCGGGTGACGGCCATCCCGATCTTGCTCCAGTCCTGGGTGCGGATCCGCCCCGTCTGCAGGCTCTGCCCGTTGACCTCGGCCTCGGAGGCGAGGAGGCGCTGGGTCAGCTCGAGGTGGCCCATCTCGAGCGAGAACAGGAGAGCCGGCCGGCCGACGTTGAGCCCGACGTTGGCCAGGACCCCCAGGGCGAAGCTGGTCTTGCCCATGCCCGGGCGGGCGCCCACGATGTTGAGGGAGGAGGGCTGGAAGCCGAGCAGGATGCGGTCCAGCTCGTGGTAGCCGGTGGCCACGCCCGTGATGTGCGAGCCCCGCTGGCCCAGCTCCTCGATCCGGTCGAGCCCCTGCCCCAGCAGCTCGTGCAGTGGGCGCATCGTGTCGGCGGTGCGCCGTTCCGCCACGTTGAACACCATCTGCTCGGCCTCGTCGACGGCCGCCTTCACGTCCTCGGGCACCGCGTACCCGATGTCGGCGATCTCGCCCGCCACGCCGATGAGCTTGCGCAGGAGCGAGTGCTCCTCGACGATCTCGGCGTAGTGCCGCGCGTTGGCGAACGACGGGGTGTTGGCCTGCAGCGAGATGAAGATCGAGGGGTCGCCGACGGCCTCGAGCATGCCCGAGCGCTTGAGCTCGTCGGTCACCGTCACCGCGTCGATGGCCTCGCCCCGCTCCATGAGGGCCTGGATCGCCCCGAAGATGTGGCCGTGGGCCGGCTTGTAGAAGTCACCGGCGGAGCACCGCTCGATGCCGACCGACGCCGCGTCGTTGGACAGCAGCATCGCCCCCAGCAGCGACTGCTCGGCCTCGAGGTCGTGCGGGGGCACCCGCGCGCCCGTCGGCGAGGGGTGGGGGGCCGCTCGAAGCGTCCGGGGGCGGGTGTCGTCGAAAGCTTGGACCACGGCTCCCCTACTGTGGCCGCTGGGTCCTGGGGACGGTAAGGCCCCAATTGGTGTGGGTAAGGCACGCCGCCGTGTGGATAAGCGGTGCACGAAGGGTCGCCCGCTGTGGACCGTGCATCGCGAGGGTCTGCACGCCCCAATGATGGACACCCGGTTGTGACAAGAAGTGGATGCCGCCGCTCAAGTGGCGGCGTTGACCTCCACCGTCACCACCGCGGTGACGTCCCGGAACAGCTCGACCGTCACCTCGAACGTCCCGGTCTCCTTGATGTGCTCGGGCAGCACGACGTGCTTGCGGTCCACCTCGACGCCCTTGGCGGTCCGGATGGCCTCGGCCACGTCGGCCGGCCCGATGGAGCCGAAGAGGCGGCCGCCGCCGGCCGCCCGGGCGCTCATCGGGATCACGGCGCCGGCCAGCAGGCCGAGCTGGGCCTCCGCTGCGCCCCGGTCCTGGGCCTCGCGCAGGTCGCGGCCGCGGCGCATCAGCTCCGCCTGGCCCTCCACGCCGTCGGTGGCCACGATGGCGCGGCCCTCGGGGAGCAGAAAGTTCCGGGCGAAACCGCCCGCCACCTTCACGATGTCACCCCGCCGGCCCACGCCGGCGACGTCGTCCCGCAGGAGGACCTTCATGCGTCCGCACCCGCCTCGTCGGGCTCGACGACGACCTCCACCGGCACACCGGTCTCGGCGTCCGCCACCGCCTCGTCCACGATCGCCAGGGCGTCCGCCACCTCGGCCTCCTCCACGACCGGCGCCGGTGCCGGCGCCCGCGCCGCGGAGCGCGCCTCGGCGGCCATGGAGTCGCCCAGCGTCCGCTCGCCCCGGTCCCGCCCGCCGCGCCCGCCCGGGCGCTCGGTCACGGTGCGCTGGGTGTAGGGCAGCAGGACGAGCTCGCGCGCCGTCTTGATCGCCATGGCCAGGGCCCGCTGGTGCTGGGCGCAATTGCCCGTCACCCGGCGCGAGCGGATCTTGCCGCGGTCGCTCATGTACTTGCGCAGCATGGGGACGTCCTTGTAGTCGACCCACTCGACCTTGTCCCGGCACAGCGCGCAGGGCTTCTTCTTGACCCGGCGGCCGAGATCCTTGGGGGCGCGGCGCGCCGAGGTCCCCCCGCGTTGGTTGTTGCGTGCCATCAGAAGGGCTCCTCGTCGAATCCGTAGCCGGCGTCGGCGGCGGGCTGGGGCGCCGGCGCCTGGGCGGGCGCCGCCTGCCGGGCACCGCCCCGGGCCGGCCCCTCGCCGGGCCCGCGACGCTCGTTCTTGGTGATCTGCGCGGTGGCCCACCGCAGCGACGGGCCGATCTCGTCGGCCACGACCTCCACCTTGGAACGCCGCTCGCCCTCCTGGGTCTCCCAGCTGCGCTGCTCGAGGCGTCCGGCCACCATGACCCGCGAGCCACGGGTGATGCTCTCGCTCACGTTCTCGGCCATCTCGCGCCAGCACACGACGTCGAAGAACGATGTGGCCTCCTCCCACTCCTGGGTCTGGCGGTTCTGCCAGCGGCGGTTGACCGCCAGCCCGAAGGTGACGTTGGCCTGCCCCGTGTTGGTGAACCGCAGCTCGGGGTCACGGGTCACGTTCCCCACCAGCGTCACGCTGTTGTCTGTCGCCATCTCTCGCTCCTCTCGCGACCGCTCAGCTCGCCGTCGCCGTTGCGGCGCGGCTGTCGGGCAGGCGCACCACCTTGTGGCGCACCACCTCGTCGGCCAGGCCGAGCATGCGGTCCAGTGCCGCCACCGTCTCGGCCTCGCCGGTGAACTCGACGACGACGTAATACCCCTCGCGCTTGTGATTCACCTCGTAGGCGAACGTGCGCTTGCCCCAGCGGTCGATGGCGCCCGGGTTCCCCGCGTTGGTCCGGATGACCTCGAGGGCGTGGTCGAGCACGCCCTGAATCACGGTGGGTTCGGTGGTGGCCTCGAAGATGGCCATGACTTCGTAAGGCCGCATCTGCGGCGTACCTCCCTCTGGACCGGGCGTGCCCGGGCCCCTGACGGTCAGGAGCAGGGTCTGTTGCGGGCGGCCATGCTAGCCGCCCTCAGCCCAGGGCGTCGCCCAGGCCCGCCGGTGCGTGGTAGGTCTCGGCGTCGCTCGGGAAGGCGCCGCTGCGCACGTCCTCGGCGAAGGCGGCGATGGCCTCGGTGGCGATGCGGCCCACGTCGGCGTACTGGCGCACGAACTTGGGCGGGGTCCCCTTCCCGAGCCCGAGCAGGTCGTGGAAGACGAGGACCTGGCCGTCGCAGGCCGGCCCGGCGCCGATGCCGATGGTGGGGACGTCGAGCGCCTCGGTCACGGCGGCCCCGACCACGTCGGGCACCCCCTCTATCACGAAGGCGAAGCAGCCGGCCGCCGCCAGCGCCTTGGCCGCGTCGAGCAGCGCCCCGGCGGCGTCGGCGGTCTTGCCCTGGACCCGGAAGCCGCCCATGGCGAGGACCGACTGGGGGGTCAGGCCGAGATGGCCCATGACCGGGATCTCGGCGCGGATGATCGCCTCGACGGCGGGGAGGCGGGCGCGCCCGCCCTCGAGCTTCACGGCGTGCGCGCCGGCTCGGATGAGGCTGGCAGCGTTGCGCACCGCCTCGTCGGGCGAGAGGTGGTAGCTCATCCACGGCATGTCGCCCAGGATCAGACAGTGCGGCTTGGCCCGGGCCACCGCCGCCGTGTGGTGCGCCATGACGTCGATGTCGACGTGCAGCGTGTCCTCGTAGCCGAGGACCGTGTTGGCCACCGAGTCGCCGACGAGGATGATGTCGGCGCCGGCCTCCGACACGATGCGGGCGCCGGGCTCGTCGTAGGCGGTGACCATGACGATCGGGGTATCGCCGTTGCGCCGTTTGCGCGCTCGCAGCGTCGGGACGGTGACGGCCCCGTCGCTCACTGCGCCGGCCTCGCCTTCTTGGTGCGCGCCTTGTCCCCGCCGGCGGGGTACTTGCGCATCAGATGGTGCCAGGCGCACGACGGGCAGACCTCGACCTCGAAGCAGAGCACCGGCTCGGGCCGGCGGCAGAGGGCCTTGAGCTCGGCGGCCGTGCCGGGGCAGCGGCCCCCCGGCGGCAGCTTGGCCCCGAAGACGAAGGTGACGGTCACCAGCCGGCCCTCGTCGCAGATGGGGCAGACCTCCTTGGTCGGGCGACCGACGTTGCGGGCCGCCCGCAGGAGCTCGGGATGGGCGTCGCAGACGTCGACCTTGTGCACCCGCCCCCGCTCGACGTCGCGCACCAGGCCGTTGCGGACGATCCGGTACTCGACCTGGGCCGTGACGTCAGGGCTCACCGCTCGGGAAGACGACCTCGGCTCCGAGGTGACGGACACGGCGGCAAGGCTACCGCCCGGGCCCCCGATCGGGGCCCCTTTCGGGGCTTTTCAGGCACGAGCGTGACCGTCCGGTGACAAATGCGTGCACGGCGCTATATCGGACCGATATAGTTCTCCTTCATGTTGGACCTGGCCATCCTCGGCCTCCTCGAGGAGCGCGACCTGCACGGCTACGAGATCCGACGCCTGCTGCGTGAGCACCTGGGCCTCCTGGCCAACGTCTCGTTCGGCTCCATCTACCCGGCGCTCAGCCGCCTCGAGAAGTCCGGTGCGGTGGTCGCCATCGAGGGCGGGGGCCCCGCGGGCACGCCCGCACCACCGGCGCCGCCGACCGGTTCGCTCAGCGGCGAACTGGCCGTGCTGCGCTCCCGCCGCCACTCCCCCGCCCGGGCCCGGCGGGGCCGCAAGGTCTACCGGATCACAGAGGCGGGGCGGCAGCTCTTCGGCGAGCTCCTGGCCGGTGGCGGCGCGGCCGACGACGCCCGCAGCTTCGGGCTCCGGCTCGCCTTCGCCCGCCACCTCGCCCCCCAGGCCCGCCTGACGCTGCTGGAGCGCCGGCGCGCCCAGCTCGTCCAGCGCCTCGGTGAGGCCGAGGAGGCCCGCACCGACCTCGACGTCTACGCCCGCTCCGTCGTCCAGCACACCGCAGGTGGCATCGCCCGCGACATCACCTGGCTCGACACCCTCATCGCATCGGAGCGCGCCGCACTCGTCACCGCCGGCACCGAGCCGGCGACCTGAGCAGCACACCACAGAGACACCGAAGGAGACAGTCCATGCACAGCCCCATCCGCCTCGCGATCGCCGGCGTCGGCAACTGCGCCAGCTCGCTGGTCCAGGGAATCGCCTACTACCGCGACGCCGACCCCGACGACGTGGTGCCCGGCCTGATGCACGTGGAGCTCGGCGGCTACCACGTGCGCGACATCGTCCCGGTGGCGGCCTTCGACGTGGACCAGGCCAAGGTCGGCACCGACCTGGGCAAGGCGATCCACGCCGGCCAGAACAACACGATCCGCTTCGCCGAGGTGGGCGAGCTCGGCGTCACGGTCCAGCGCGGCCCGACCTTCGACGGGCTCGGCAAGTACTACGCCGAGACGGTCGAGGAGTCGCCGGCCGCATGGGTCGACGTCGCCGCCGCCCTGCGGGAGGCCCAGGCCGATGTCCTCGTCTCCTACCTCCCCGTCGGCTCCGAGCAGGCCCAGCGCCACTACGCCGAGGCCTGCCTCCAGGCGGGCGTCGCCTTCGTCAACGCCATCCCCGTCTTCATCGCCTCGGACCCCGAGTGGGCCCGCAAGTTCCGCGACGCCGGACTGCCTATCGTGGGCGACGACATCAAGAGCCAGGTGGGCTCGACCATCGTGCACCGCATCCTCACCCGCCTCTTCGAGGACCGCGGCCTCGCCCTCGACCACACCTACCAGCTGAACTTCGGCGGCAACATGGACTTCAAGAACATGCTCGAGCGCGAGCGCCTCGAGTCCAAGAAGATCTCCAAGACCCAGGCGGTCACCAGCCAGTTCGAGGACAACGTGCTCGACGCCGACGACGTCCACGTGGGCCCCTCCGACCACGTCCCGTGGCTCAAGGACCGCAAGTGGGCCTATATCCGCATGGAGGGCCGCAACTTCGGCGACGTGCCGCTCAACCTCGAGCTCAAGCTCGAGGTGTGGGACTCGCCCAACTCGGCGGGCGTCATCATCGACGCCGTCCGCTGCGCCAAGCTGGCGCTCGACCGCGGCTTCGGCGGCCCGCTGCTCGGCCCCTCGGCCTACTTCATGAAGTCGCCCCCGGTGCAGTACCACGACGACGTGGCCCACGCGCTCGTCGAGTCGTTCGCCGCCGGCGAGGCGCAGGAGAGCTGGCCGGCCGACTGACCGGCGACCCCCGGGGCTCAGACCAGGATCCGCTCCTCGGGCGCCCGCACGCCCACCACCGCCAGGGTGCGCCCCATGCCGAGGAAGCAACCGCAGCAGATCGTGAGGTCCGCCAGCTCCTCGTCGCTGTACGCGGCGTGGAGGCGGCCCCAGAGCCCGTCGTCCATGCCGAGATGGTCGAGCGCGAACCGCTCGGCGAATTCGGCCGCCAGCTTCTCGCGCTCGCTCAGGCCCGTCGCGCCGCGCCAATCGGTGACCTCCGCGTAGAACGGCTCGCCCGCGCCGGCGTGCTCCCCGTCGCGCGCCCGGGTGTCACGGCACACCGCGCAGTCGTTGATCAACGCGATCGTCCAGCGCGCCGCCTCGCGCTCGCGCACCGAGAGCTGCGAGTTCCCGTAGACGGCTTCGGACAGCTTCCCCATGCCCGCCGCCATCTTGGGGCGCAACAGCGCCCAGTCGATGTGCTCGCCCATGCCGCTCTCGGGTGCCGTGATCCTCGTCATGGGGCGAGGGTAGCCCCGCCCGCTCATCCCTGCCCGGACTGCTGGCCGGCCCACCACTCCCGCAGCCGGGCCGCCGCGGCCTCCTCGCCCAGAGGGCCCTCGTCGAGGCGCAGCTCCATCAGGAACGCCAGCGCCTGCCCCACGGCGCGGCCGGGCCCGATGTCGAGGAGCTCCATCACCTGGTTCCCGTCGAGGTCGGGCCGCAGCGCGTCCAGCTCCTCCTGCTGGCGCAGCTCGGCGATGCGCGCCTCCAGTTCGTCCATGCGCCGGGCCAGCGCCCGCGCCTTCGCTGCGTTGCGCGTCGTGCAGTCGCAGCGGGTCAGCTCGTTGAGCACGTCGAGGAGGGGGCCGGCGTCGCGCACGTAGCGGCGTACCGCCTTGTCGGTCCAGCCCAGCCGGTAGGTGTGGAAGCGCAGGTGCAGCTCGACGAGTCGCACCACCGTGTCCACCTCGGCCGCCGGGTAGCGCAGGGCCTCCATGCGCGTCCGCGTCATGCGGGCGCCCACCACTTCATGGTGGTGGAAGCTCACGCCGCCGTCGGTGATCGCGCGCGTGCGCGGCTTGCCCACGTCGTGGAAGAGCGCGGCCAGACGGAGCAGCCGGTTCTTCGACGTCTTGTCCACCACCGCCAGGGTGTGCGCCAGCACGTCCTTGTGGCGGTGGATCGGGTCCTGTTCGAGCGCCAGACCGGGGAGCTCCGGCAGGAAGTCCTCGGCCAGGCCCGTTCGCACGACGAACCACAGCGCCTGCGACGGCACGTCGACCATGAGCATCTTGTCCAGCTCGTCGCGGATCCGCTCGGCCGAGACGATGGACAGGCGCCCGTGCATGCGCTCCACCGCGGCCGTCAGCGCGGGGTCGGGCTCGAGCGAGAAGCGCGCCGCGAAGCGCGCCGCCCGCAGCATGCGCAGCGGGTCGTCCCCGAACGAGATCTCCGGGTCGAGCGGCGTCCGCAGCCGCCCCGCCGCCAGGTCCCCCAGCCCGTCGAAGGGGTCGATCAGCTCCATGTCGGGCAGGCGCAGTGCCAACGCGTTCACGGTGAAGTCCCGGCGCGAGAGGTCGACGTCGATGTTGTCCCCGAAGGTGACCTCCGGCTTGCGCGACTCGGGCACGTAGACCTCCGCCCGGTGCGTCGTGATCTCGTAGACCCGGGTGCCCTTGCGGGCGCCGACCGTGCCGTAGCGTGCCCCCTGCAGCCAGACGTCGTCCGCCCAGCCGCGCACCAGGCGCTCGATCTCGTCGGGCCGGGCGTCGGTCGTGAGGTCGACGTCGGCGCCGGGATCGGCCCCGGAGGGGAACAGGGCGTCACGCACGGAGCCGCCCACCAAGTAGAGCGCCCGCCCGGCGCCCGCGAAGCGTTTGGCCAGCTCCTCGGTGGCGCTGACAAGGGGGCGGAACCGCTCGGGCACCGACGTGGACTGCACCCGCCCACGGTAGTGCGCCCTCTAGCCTCTCCCTGTGTCGACGCGCTGGGCTCGGACCGCCCTCTGCACGCTTGGAGTGGCCGCCGCAACCCTGCTCGGAGCGACGGGCGCGGGCGCGCACGGCCTCGCCGTGCAGGCCGGCGCCGGCGCGCCGCCACTGACCCTGACCTCACAGACGCCTTGGGTCTCCCCGACCCAGCCCTGGTTCAATCTGTCGCTGGCCGTCGGTGACCGAGGTGTGCCTACCGGTGATCTCGACGTCAGTCTGACCTTCTACAGCCGGATCGCATACACCTCTCAGTTCGACCAGGCGCTCGGCGCGGTACCCCAGAAAGGAGTCCTATTGCGGGTGCCGGATGTCCCGGTCACCCAGACCGGACAGGGGCGCCTCGCGGCTGCCTGCGTGACCGTGCTGCCCGAAGCGTCGGCATCCGCTCCCGCCGGTGGCGGCGAGGCCTGCCCGGCGGCCAGCCGCATCCTCGACCTCGGCTGCACGCCGGACACCGGTGAATGCGGCGACGTCTACCCGGTTTCGGTGGCGTTGCTGCGCCAGGGCGCCTCGTCGCCGGTGGCACGCTTCACCACCTTCCTCACGTATCAAGAGCCGCAAGGACCCGAGAGGAACTACCCATCGTTGCGGGTGGGTCTCATGGCACCGGTCGTCGGTGCCGGCGCCACGACGATGGCCACCGCGCTCACCGCTCATCACGAGGTGCCCGTGACGCTCGACGTGAACCCGCGTACCGTGGCCACCCTCGTCGCGGAGCATACGAAGGAGGGTGACCATGCCCTGACTCAGCTGGCCGACCTGAGTGGGGACGAGGTCACTGCTCAGCCGTACGTTCCCGTCAACGTCGCCGCGCTGAGTGAGGCGGGCATCGCAGGGGAGATTCAGGCTCAACTGGTTCGCGGCACGGAGCTGTTGCGCGAGGCAGGTCTGCGGCCGGTCAGCGGGGCGTGGGTCGACACCACGACGTCGTACTCGCAGGGCGATGCGGCGAACCTCGCAAGCGGGCTCCAGGTGGCCGGTGCCGACCACCTCGTGCTGACCGATGCCGACCTCGCGTCGGCCGGCTCGACCAACCTGACGTTTGCCCAGCCCTTCACCCTCGACCTGGGTCATGGGAGCGGCCCGGCCACAGCTGCATCGGACAGCACTCTGAGCGCGCTGTTCACCACGACGCCGGCCAACCCCGTCCTCGGCGCCGAACAGCTGCTCGCCGGCCTGTCCTTCGTCCACTTCGAAGACGCCTTCAAGTCGGATCCGCGGGGCGTCGTCGTGGCCCCTCCGGCGCACTGGCGGGCTTCCGGGGCTTTCATGGACGCACTGCTGACCGGGTTGTCGCAGAACCCGGCCTTGATGCCGGTCACCCTGACCGACCTCTTCGGCCAGGTGCCCGCTGGTGGCAACGGGGAGCCGTCGACCCGCCGGCTCCAGGCCGGGCCGGCCGGGAACGGCATCACGCACAGCGCGGCCGACCGGATCGCGCTGGCCCGCCAGCAGCTCTCGTCCTGGTGCTGCGGACCCAGCGCCGCGGTGAGCGACGACCCGGCCGAGCTGACCTCCCTGTCGGACGCGCTACTCGCGACCGAGTCCCGGGGGCTCAGCCCCGCCGGCCGCACCACGGCGCTGACCGCCTACGGCAAGGCCTTCGACGACGTGACGGGCAAGGTCACCCTCGCCACCGAGCGCACCGTGACGTTCACCGCCCAGCGCGCACCCATCCCCATCACCGTGCTGTCGTCGGCCCCGTACCCCGTGCGCGTCGTCGTCACGCTCAACAGCGACAAATTCAGCTTCCCCGACGGCAACACGCGCGCGCTGACGCTCGACCGCCCGACCACGTCGGTCCGCGTGCCGGCGCAGGCCCGCACCTCGGGCGACCGTCTCCCGATCGACGTGACGCTCCACACGCCCGACGGCCAGCTGATCCTGGCCCGGACGGTCCTCACCGTGCAGTCCACCGCGATCTCCTTCGTGGGGGTCGCCCTCACCGTCCTGGCCGGTGCCGTCCTGCTGGCCTGGTGGGTGCGCACCTGGCGCAAGTCGCGCCGTCTGCGCCCGCGGGCCCACTGAGCGTGGCCACCCCCCGCCGGGCCCGGACGCTCCCGCTTCGGACCTCGGCCGTCTACGTCGCGTTCGGGACCGGCGTCTCGCGGATCACGGGCCTGCTGCGCTTCGTGGCCCTGGCCTGGGCGCTGGGCCAGACGTTCCTGGCCGACTCCTACAACCTGGCCAACACCACCCCCAACATGCTCTACGACATCGTGCTGGGCGGTGTCCTCTCGGCCACCTTCATCCCCGTCTTCGTCGACCACCTGTCCAACCGGGACGAGCGCGACGCCTTCGAGTCCATCTCCGCCGTGGTGACGGTCTCCGTCGTGGTCCTGCTCACCACCTCGGTGGTGGCGCTGGTTGCCGCTCCCTACATCGTTCACGCGTTCACCGTGCTCGACACGCACGCCGGCCGGGGGCAGGCGCAGCGCGTCGTCCTCGAGCGCCGGGTGGCCACCGGGTTCCTCCGCTGGTTCGTGATCCAGATCGCGGCCTACGGCCTCTTCGCGCTGGGCGCCGCCCTGCTCAACACGCGGCGCCGGTTCGTGGCCGTCGCCTGGGCACCGATCGTCAACAACCTGGTCTGCATCGGGATCCTGGTCTGGTTCGGGCTGTGGGCGGGCCACGGCGCCTCGCTGGCGAGCGTGGAAGCGCACAAGTCCCAGCTCGTGCTGCTCGGGCTCGGCACCTCGCTCGGCGTCGTGCTCCAGGGCGTGGCGTTGATCCCGAGCCTGCGCCAGGCCGACCTGGGCCTCCTGCGCTGGCACTGGAACCTCCACGACGACGCGCTGCGCGCGGTGGCGCGCCTCGGTGCCTGGACGTTCGGCTTCGTCGTGGCCAACCAGGTGGCGCTGTTCCTCGTCATCCTGCTCGCCGGGAGCGTCGCGGGATCGGACCCGGTCTCCTCGTACACCTACGCCTACGCCTTCTTCCAGCTCCCCTACGGCATCATCGCGGTGACCGTCATGTCCGTCGTCACCCCCGACCTGGCGGAGAAGTGGTCGACGGGGCAGCAGGGCCCGTTCCTCCACCGCATGACCGGCGGCCTGCGCGCCGTCCTCGCCCTCATCATCCCCTCCGCCGTCGGGATGCTGCTCCTGGCGCGCCCCGCCGTGGCGCTGCTGCTCGGGAACGGGCACAGCACCCCGTCGCAGACGGCCACCACCGGCGCCGCGCTTGCGATGTTCTCGCTCGGGCTGCCGGGATTCTGCGCCTACCTGTACTTCGTCCGTGTGCTGCAGTCGATGCAGCGCACCAAGGTCGCCTTCTACCTCTATCTCGTCGAGAACGGGCTGAACATCGTTCTCGCCCTCGCGCTCGTCGGGCCGCTCGGCGTGCGCGGCCTCGCGCTGTCGCTCTCCATCGCCTACACGGTGGCCGCGCTGCTCGCCCTCGCGGTCTTCCACCAGTGGTTCGGGCGCCTGGCCGACCGCGAGACCTGGGCACCCCTCGGACGCGTCCTGGCGGCGACGGTCCCCATGGCCGTGGTCGTCCTCGTCGTGTCCAACCTTTCGGGCTCGACCAGCGTGGCCGGGCTCCTGGCCCGGGTGGCGGGTGCCATGCTCGCCGGCGGACTGACCTTCGGCGCGGTCGTGATCTGGCTGGGCCGGCGGCACGACGCGCGCCGCGAGCCCCCGCCGGCGCGGCCCCTCGGCCCGCTCGGCGCCCCCGGGCGGGTCTGAGCCGACTCTCGCCGGCCGGGACCGGCCCGGGCCACCCGTGGCAGACTCCCTGCATGCCCGGCGTCCACATCGTCACCGACAGCGCCTGCGACCTGACGGACCAGCTCGTCAAGGAGCACGGCGTCATCGTGGTGCCGCTGACGATCCGCTTCGGCGACGAGGAGCTCGAGGACCGCCGCCAGCTGTCGCCGGCCGAGTTCTGGGACCACTGCCGCGGCAAGGGTGCGCTGCCCGAGACGGCCGCCCCCTCCCCCGGCGCCTTCCAGGCCGCCTTCGGGCAGGCCGCCGACGAGGGCGCCGACGCCATCCTGTGCCTGACCATCTCGTCCAAGGTGTCGGGCACCTACGGCTCGGCCGTGACCGCGGCCGACACGTTCAGCGCGGTGCCCGTCCGCGTCGTCGATACGTTCTCGCTCACCATGGGCCAGGGCCTCCTCGTCATCGCCGCCGCCGAGGAGGCCGCCGCCGGGGCCGGCCTGGACGAGCTGGTCGCCGCCACGCAGGACCGCATTCCCCGTACCCGCATCTACGGCGTCCTCGGCGGGCTCGAGCACCTCCAGCGCGGCGGGCGCATCGGGGGGGCACGTGCGCTGCTCGGTTCGCTGTTGAACATCAAGCCGGTGATCCAGCTGAAGGACGGCGAGGTCGCCGAGGAGTCCAAGCAGCGGACGCGGGGCAAGGCGCTCGCCTACCTGAGCACCAAGGTGATGGCCGACGCCCCGCTCGAGCGCATCGCGGTGGCCGACGGCGCCTGCGACGACTTCCCCGACGTGCTGGCCCGCCTCGGAGGCATCACCACCGAGCACCCCTTGCTGGCGGTCGACCTCGGGCCCGTCGTCGGCACCCACGCCGGCCCCAACACGGTCGGGGTTTGCTACATCGTGCCTGCACGCACGGCCAGAGCAACCGGGACCGCCGGGTAGTCTCACGCCGTGGCAGAGAACGACATCGGCGACGTGCTGACCGATCGTGCCCTCGACACGATCGACACGGTGGTCGCCTCGGTCAACGACAAGGCGATCCGCCCGGCCATCGTGGCCGCCCGCGGCATCGTGTTCGGCATCATCATCGCGGTCGTCGCCATCACCGTCGTCGTCCTCTTCTGCGTGGGCTTCATCCGCCTGACCACCATCGCCGGCCACCGGATCTGGGCCTCTTACATCGTGCTTGGCCTCCTGTTCTGCGGCGTCGGCGCACTCCTCTACTCGCGCCGTGGTGTGCCGCCCGATGCCTGAGCCCGAGCGCCGCAAGGTCGTCATCGTCGGCAGCGGGCCCGCCGGGCTCACCGCCGCGCTCTACAGCGCCCGCGCCCAGCTGAACCCGCTCGTCTACGAGGGCGAGCCCTCCTCCACCAGCGACCAGCCCGGCGGGCAGCTCATGCTGACGACCGACGTGGAGAACTACCCCGGCTTCGTCGACGGGATCATGGGCCCCGAGCTCATGGCCGTCATGCGGGCCCAGGCGCTGCGCTTCGACGCCGAGCTGCGCACGCACAAGGTCAGCCGCCTCGACCTCTCGCCCTGGCCCTTCCACGTCTGGGTGGGCGACCCCGACGCCGCCGAGCCCACGGTGCTGGCCGACACCCTCATCGTCGCCACCGGCGCCCGGTCCCTCATGCTCGGCGTCCCCAACGAGGACCGCCTGCTCGGCTACGGCGTCTCGACGTGCGCCACCTGCGACGGCTTCTTCTTCCGGGACCAGCACATCGCCGTCGCCGGCGGCGGCGACTCGGCCCTCGAGGAGGCGCTCTTCCTCTCCCGCTTCGGGTCCAAGGTCACCGTCATCCACCGCCGCGACGAGCTGAGGGCCTCCAAGATCATGCAGGAGCGCGCCTTCGCCAACCCCAAGGTCGACTTCGCCTGGAACTCGGTCGTGACCGACATCGCCGGCGACACCAAGGTCAGCGGGCTGCGCCTCCGGGACACCAAGACCGGGGAGGCCTCCGAGCTCGATGCGACCGGCCTCTTCGTCGCCATCGGCCACGAGCCCAACACCGTCCTGATCAAGGGTCAACTGGAGCTTGATGACATGGGCTACGTCAGGACGTTCGACGGCACCACCAACACCAGCGTCGACGGCGTGTTCGCCTGCGGCGACGTCCAGGACCACTACTACCGGCAGGCCGTGACCTCGGCCGGCTCGGGCTGCATGGCCGCCATCGACGCCGAACGATGGCTCGAGGCGCGCGGGGAGTAGCGGGAAGAGAACCGGGCGGTGCGGCGTTGCACCCCCTGACAAGGAGATGCAATGAGCGAGAAGATCGTGACCCTGACCGACGCTACCTTTGACGAGCATGTCAAGAGTTCGGACGTCCCCGTACTGGTGGACTTCTGGGCGGAATGGTGCGGCCCGTGCAAGATGATCTCCCCGGTCCTGGAGGAGATCGCCGAGGAGCAGGCCGGCAAGATCCAGATCGTGAAGCTCAACATCGACGACAACCTGGACGTGACCCGGCGCTTCGACGTGATGAGCATCCCGACGCTGATCCTGTTCAAGGACGGCGAGCCCCAGATGCGCCTCATCGGGGCGAAGCCCAAGGGCGCGCTGCTCGAGGAGATCTCGGCCTTCCTGTAGGCCTGCCGCTCTCGGTCGGCGACCGCGGCGTCGCCGTCTCCGACGTCCAGCACCGCCTCAGCGCCATCCTCCCGGGCGCGCCCGTCGATGCCGACGGCATCTTCGGGCCGGCCACCCGGGCCGCCCTGGAGGCCTTCCAGCGGCTGCGGGGCCTGCGCGTCGACGGGATCTGCGGCCCCCAGACCTGGAACACCCTGGTGGAGGCCGGTTTCCGGCTGGGCGACCGCTTCTTGTACCGCCGGACCCCGATGCTGCGGGGTGACGACGTGGCGGAGCTGCAGCAGCGCCTGTGCACCCTCGGCTTCGACACCGGGCGCGTCGACGGCATCTTCGGCGACGCCACGGTGCTCGCCCTCGGCGAGTTCCAGCGCAACGCGGGCCTTCCCGTCGACGGCATCGTCGGCGGCGGCACCCTCGCCGAGCTGCTGCGCCTCGAGAGCCGCCACCACGAACCCGAGCTGGTCTCGGCCGTGCGCGCCCGGGCCGTCCTGCGCGACGCGCCGCACACCCTGCAGGGGCGCCACGTCGCCGTCGGCGAGAGCGGCGGGCTCGGCAGCGTGACGGGGGCGCTGAAGCGGCGCCTCACCTTCGGCGGCACCCGGGTGACCGAGCTGCATCATCCCGACGACGCCGTCCAGGCCAAGGAGGCCAACGAGCTCGCGGTCGACGTCTTCGTCGGCCTGCGGCTCAACCCCACGGCGTCGGCCTGCCGGACCGCCTTCTGGTCCGGCACCCACGACGAGTCCCCCGGCGGGCGGCGGCTGGCCGAGCTGGTCCAGAAGACCGTGCCGGCGGCCCTCGGCGTGGCCGACGCCGGCGTGCGCGGCATGTCGGTCCCCCTGTTGCGCGAGACCCAGATGCCTGCGGTCGTGATCGAGGTCGGTCCCGCCAGTGCCGTCGTCGAGCGGGCGCCCACACTGGCCGCCGCGCTGTCCGCCGCGCTCGGGCAGTGGGCCGACGCCTCCTGGGACTGACCGGTATCCCCAGACGGCCATGCGGCGCCGTCAGGGCACCTGATTACCGGTAATTGGTGCCCTGACCTGCCCAACGGACGTTCGAAAGGCCCGAAAAGGGCCGGGCGACGGTTACGCGATCAAAGCTTCCTGCAGATGAACGGAGTGACAATCCACAACGTCATGCACAGGTTGTGGATGAAGCTGTACCGACCCTTGACAGTTGCGTGAACTACGCGACGCCGCCGTCACCGACCATTGCGCGGTAGATGCGCTCGAGGTCCTCCAGGGTGGCGAACTCGACCACCAGGCGGCCCCGCCGGTTCTGGATGTCGACCTTGACCCTGGTGTTCAGGTAGGTCGAGAGCAGCTCTTCGAGCTCGAGCACGCCGGGCTCGGGCAGCTGGCGCGTCGGGGCCCGCCGGGTGGGCGCCTCGGCCGTGGCGGCGGCCGACCCTGGCACGGGCGCTCCGGCCGCCTCGGGCTCGGGCTCGGGCGGCACCACCCGCAGCTCGGAGCCGCCGCTGCGCACCAGGTCTTCCACGGCGCGCACCGTCAGGCCCTCGTCGACGATCCGCTCGACCAGCTTCTCCTGGAGGGCCCGGTTGGGGGTCCCGAGCAGGGCGCGGGCGTGGCCGGCCGAGATGGTCCGCTCGGCCAGGGCCCTCTGGGCGCCCGCCGGCAGCTGCAGGAGACGCAGGGTGTTGGTGACGGTCGCCCTCCCCTTGCCCATCCGGGTGGCCACCTGCTCGTGGGTCAGCCCGAACTCGTCGATCAGCTGCTGGTAGGCGCCGGCCTCCTCCAGGGCGTTGAGGTCGACCCGGTGCAGGTTCTCCACCAGCGCCTGCTCCAGGCTGGCCACGTCGTCGGCCACCTGGACCAGGACCGGGATCGTCTGCAGGCCGGCGCGTCGAGCCGCCCGCCAGCGCCGCTCCCCCGCGATCAGCTCGTAGGTCTCGGCCTCGTCGTGCAGCTCGCGCACCAGCACGGGCTGGAGCAGGCCGACGGCCTTGATGGAGGCCGCCAGCGACGCCATTGATTCCTCGTCGAAGTGGCTGCGCGGCTGGAAGACGTTGGGGCGGATGTGCGAGATCGGCACCACCCTGAGGAGGGAGTCGGTCTCGCCGACGGCCTCGCCCGGAATGAGTGCGCTCAGTCCCTTACCGAGTCCGCTGCGGCGCGCCATTGCTCACCTCCTTGGCCAGCTCGCGGTAGGCGACGGCGCCCCGCGAGGCAGGATCGAACACCGTGATGGGCTGCCCGAAGGACGGTGCCTCCGACAGCCGGACCGTGCGGGGGATGACAACCCGGCAGACCCGCTCGGAGAAGTGCTCGCGCACCTCGTTGGCCACGTCGACCGAGAGCCGAGTGCGGGCGTCGTACATGGTCAGCACGATCGTGGTGACCTCCAGCGTCTCGTTCAGGTTGGTCGAGACCAGGTTGACGTTGCGCAGGAGCTGGCTCAGGCCCTCCAGGGCGTAGTACTCGCACTGGATGGGGACGAGCACCTCGTCCGCCGCCGCCAGGCCGTTGACCGTGATGAGGCCGAGGGACGGGGGGCAGTCGATGAGGACGAAGTCGAAGTCGTCGACGACCGTGTCGATGGCCCGCTTGAGCTTCAGCTCCCGGCTGAAGGCCGGGACGAGCTCGATCTCGACTCCGGCCAGGTCGATGGTCGCCGGCGCCACGAAGAGGTTCATCACGCTGGTGGGCTCGATGCAGTCCTCGAGGGGCTGGTCCCTCATGATCACGTCGTACATCGACAACTCGAAGTTCCGGGCCTCGACGCCGAGCCCGGTGGTGGCGTTGCCCTGGGGGTCCAGGTCGATGACGAGGACCCGGTAGCCCTGCTCGGCCAGCGCCGCCCCGAGGTTGACCGTGGTGGTCGTCTTGCCCACGCCGCCCTTCTGGTTGGCGATGGCGATGACCCGGGGCAGCTCACGGTGGGCGGGCTTCGAGCCGTTCAGGAGCTCGGTCGCCTCCCCCCGGATACTGGGCGAGCGCATAACCACCGTCTCCTGCCCCGCCTCGGCGGCGGCAGCGGTCCCCTTCGACCTGGCCCTCGGCCTCGGCCTCGGCTTCGGCTCGGGCTCGGGTGCGGGAGGCGGCGCAGCCTCCGGCTCGGGCTCGGCCGCCTGCGCGGCCGGCGGCGCGGCTGCCTGTACGGCCGCGGGGGCGGGGGCGGGGGCGGGTGCAGAGGCCGGGATGGGGCCGGGCGCCGGGGACTCCTCGGACCCGGCCGCCTCGATGACCGGCGTCCCCGTGGGCGGGGTGGCCTCGGGGACCTCGGCGACCGGTGGGGGAGTCGGAGCCTCCTCGGAGGCAGGAGCGGGGCCGGGGGCGACGACATCGGGCGTAGGCGATGCCGCGATCCCTGACTCGGGCGCAGGCGGAGGCTCCGAGACGAGGCTCTTGACGGGGTCGACCGAGGTGGGGCCCTGGGCCACGACCGCCTCCGGGTCCTGCTCGTGGTCGTACGGTGCGATCTCTGGTTCGGTTGTCCGTGTCCCCTGGGCTTCCCTGTCCTTGCGCCTGATGCGCATCAAGCAGGTCCTCCGAGTCGCCACCGCACGGCGCCTATCCTGGCCTGCCGGCGGCCCTAGGTCAAGACTTGAGATTGTTTCACGTGGAACCTCGGGCACATCCTTGGCTGATCGGGAACGAAACGTTTCACGTGGAACAGGGCCCTTCGGCCGAGTCAGCCGGTCCGGCCTGGCTCGGGGTCGCTCAGAAGAGCGGCTTCTTGGCGGGCACGCCGTCGCGGCGGGGGAAGCGCTCCGGGCACGCCTCCGCCTGCCGCAACGCGGCGTAGGCGAACTCCTCGTGGAAGACACCGAGCGGCTCCAGGCCCAGGCGCCCCAGCGGTCCGGCGGGCCAGCGGGCGCCGTCCTCGGGTACGCCACCGTCCCCCGGCGGCTCCGAGACGACCAGCCAGCCGCCCACCTTGAGCAGGGGAGCGGCGCATTCGGCCACCACGGCCGGGCGCCCGAAGGATCTCGCCAGGACTCCGTCGTAAGCCCCCCTGTGGCCGCTCTGGCGCCCGCACACCTCCGCCCGCTCGTGGAGGACCCGCACCCGCCCGGCAAGCCCCAGCCGGCTCACGGCACGCCCCAGGAAGGTCGCTCGGCGTCCGCCCGCCTCCAAGAGGTCGACCAGGGCCTCGGGCCACTCGGTGGCCACCACGAGTCCGGGCAGGCCGCCCCCCGAACCCAGGTCGACCAGGTGGGGGGCGTCCGGGCCGTCGGCGGCCAGGCGGCGGGCCACGGTCACGAATCCCTCGGCATGGCGCAGCTGGGGCTCGATGGGCCCGGGGCCCAGGAAGCCCGCCTCACGGGCCTCGGCCAGGACGGCGTGCAGCGGGGTGGGGGAGCGGGCACCCTCGTCGGCGCCCGGCACCGACGGCGTGGGTCAGCCCGCCGGCGCGATGACGATGTGGCGGTTGGGGTCCTCGCCCTCGGAGCGGGTCAAGACCCCGTCGATCTCGTTGACGGCGTCGTGCACCGACTTGCGGTCGGCCGGGCTCATCGCCTCGAGGGCCTTCTCCTGCCCCGAGGCCAGCACCTCCTCGGCGATCTGGGCGCTGAAGCGCTTGAGAGCGGCCGAGCGGCGCTCCCGGTAGCCCGCCACGTCGACCAGGATCCGGTCGGTGCGCGACGGGCACTGGCGCTGGACCACGGCCCGGGTGACGTCCTGCAGGGCGGCCAGCGTCGACCCCCGTGGGCCCACCAGGATGCCCAGGTCCTCACCCGTGGCCGCGATCTCGACAGTGTCCTCGTCGAGCAGGCGCAGCTCCACGGTGCCCTCCATGCCGAATTCCGTGAGGAGGCCGGCCACGAACGCCCGCCCGATCTCGCCCTGCTCTTCGAGCGTCATTCCCTCGGCCATGTCCTCTGTCTCCTTCGTCGGTTCCGAGCTCCGCTGTGGAGCCCTCTCGGCGGACGGTCCCGCCGACGAGCCGTTCCTCGATCCTGCACCGCCGGCGGTCGACTTGCTGCGGTTGCGCCGGCGCCGGGCCGAGCGGCTCGTGCCCGTTCCCGTCCCCACGGTCGCTCCTGCCGCCGTCTCCGCCGCCGCGGTCTTGGTGCCGGACCCGTCCGACCCCATGGAATCGGTGACCGTCGTCTTCTCCCCGGCCGAGCCCCCGCCTGAGCCGCCGCCCGAGCCACCGGAGCCACCGCCCGAGCCACCGGAGCCGCCGCCCGAGCGGCTGCGCTGGCCGCCGCCCTGCCGGCCGGCCTGGCCCGACGTGCTGCCCCGCCGCGACCGCTCGCGCCGGGGCCGGGCACCCACCGGGCGCACCCGGGCCCGTACCCGGGCCTCGACCCGCATGCGCCCGAAGAGACCTGTCTTGGGCTCGCTGACCACGATCACCTCGGCATCGCCGACGGCGACCCCCAGCTGGTCGAGCGCGCGCTCGGTCGCATCCTCGACTGTCTTCCCCGCCACTTCGACCCACTCCACGCGCTATCGAGCCTTTCTGCTCCGCTTCGAGCGCGAGCGCGGATGGGCCTTGGGGGCCGCCGCCTGCTGCTCGTCGCTCGCTCCGCTCTTGCCGTTCGCCGGCCGGCGCCCGGCCGGCTTCCTGCCGTTGGTGGCGCCGCCACGCCCGTTCGAACCCGAGCCGCTCTTGGTAGGCGGCACGATGGCCTGGGCGGCCGAGGTCCCGTCCGTCGCCGTCGACGTCCGCTTGGCCGGCTTCGGCGGTGGCTTCTCGGGTTTGTCCTCCTTGGCCGAGCCGATCTCGCGTTCGTGCACGACGGGAGACACCATGCCGGTCCGGAACATCACCTCTTGTGTGGCGATCCGCATTGCAGAAGACACCACCATGTAAATGGTTGCTCCTGCGGGCACTTTTAGATAAATGACTCCGAAAATAATAGGAAAAAACTTCTGCATCGTTTGCATCTGTGGATTCGCCGCTGCCGCCTGCGGATTACGACTGTTCATCTGCTTCATTTGGTAGTACTGCAGGAACATCGCGGCGGCAATCAGCACCAGATACGGGATGGTCAAGACCCACTGGCTCATCGTCGTGATCACGGCATGCGTGAACGGATTCGTCGTGTGATTTGACAGTGGGTACGCCGACAGGTCCATCCCGAACCACCAGTGCATTTGCCCCTGGCTGGCCACAAGATCGTGGTACATATGCGAATTTGTCGGGATATACCTTGGGGCCCCAATGACAACTTTGTGCCCGTTGATTGTCTTCGTAACCGTGGTCGACAACCCTCGAATCAGGGTGTACAGCACGATCAGGAAGGGCATCTGCAGGAGGCTCGGCAGGCAGGCGCCGAACGGGCTCGTCCCGTTGTCCTTGTAGAGCTTCATCATCTCCTGGTTGAGGAGCTCCCGGTTCTCCGGGCCCTTGTACTTGGCCTGGAGCTTCTTCATCTCGGGCTGCAGCCGCTGCATCGCCAGCATCGACTTGGTGCTCTTCACCGTGACCGGGGTGAGCGCCAGCATGATGAGGACCGTCAGTCCGGCGATGGCGAAGCCGTAGTTGGGCCAGACGGCGTAGAGGCCGGCCAGGATCAGCCCGAACAGCTCGAAGAGCGGGTGGAAGATCTCGCCGATGAGCTTGAACAGGGAATTCTCGGCCAGCAGCGAGTGGCTCAGCACGGCGGGCCTCCCTCGTGGACGTGCACCGGGATCGGGACCAGGTCCACCCCGTGGGGCCCGAAGGGCCGGCAGCGCACGAGCCGCCGCGCCGTCAAGGCCAGGCCCCGCCAGAACCCGTGGACGCTGAACGCCTCCACGGCGTAGCTCGAGCAGCTCGGGTAGAAACGGCAGGGCGAGATCCGGCCCGAGGCCGCACCCTGATAGGCGGTCAGCAACGCCACGGCCAGGCGGGACGGCAGGCCCAGTCGCGCCCCGGTCATGCGCTCACCGCCGTCCGTCCGGCGCGCCGCAGGGCGGCCGCCACGTCCTCGCGGAAGGCGGCCGGCGCCAGGTGGGCCGCCGCCGGCTCCAACCGCACGAGGTAGCAGCCGCGGGGCAGCGTCGCCGCCTCGGCGCGGACCACCTCACGGGCCCGGCGCCGCAGGGAGTTCCGCCGGACGGCGCCTCCGCAGCGGCGCCCAATTGCGTAGCCCACCTGGGGAAACACGCCGGGAGCGCCCTCCTCGGCGGGCACGAACAGGGCCCGCACGGGCCCGCTCGACCCGCGTGCCCGGGAGCGCTGCAGCTCGACGAAGGCAGCGCGGCTGGTGATCCGTCCGACCATCCGGGAAGGCACGAGCGGCCCTCAGACGGTGAGCCGGTGGCGCCCCTTGAGCCGCCGTGACTTCAGGATGGCCCGGCCCGCCCGCGTGGACATGCGCTTCCGGAACCCGTGGGTGCGGGCCCGTTTGCGGGTGTTGGGTTGGTAGGTGCGCTTCACGTCAATTCAGCCTTTCGCGACGACCGAAGGTGTCCGGAGCCGGTCCGTCGCAGGGTTCAAGCCTCGGCCTTCGAGTCGGATCCGGCCGCCGGCGGCGAGTCCTCCCATGTTAGGCGCGATTTGGCGATCGGCTCTAGTCGCATCGCCCGGCACGGTGTACGTTCGTCCAATTACCCGCACCGAGGATCGTTCCGAACATGTTGCCTGGACGCCGAGGGGGGAGAAGGGGCGTTCGGCGCAAGCAGTGACTCAGGCAGGAGATCTCTGGACAAGGTGCACCGGGTCCCTCCGTGACCAGGTGTCCGAGAGCACGTGGCAGCTCTGGCTGTCCGGGATCGAGCCCGTCACCTTCTCCGAGGGCGTCTTCGTCCTGTCGGTCCCCAACGGCCTCATCCGCGAGCGGGTCGAGTCGCGCTACCTCCCGATGATCGAGGACACGCTGGCCAACGAGGTGGGCACCCCGGTACGGGGCCGCCTCGAGGTCCAGGAGGCCGCCTCGCCTGCGCCGGCGCCGATGGCGGTGCCGGGCCGCGACGAGGTCCTCGGCCTGCCACCCGAGCCGGCCCCCGTGCCCCAGGCCGACCGCGCCCCGTCGGGCAAGGCCGGCCGGGAGTCGCCTGCGGTCCAGCTCGATTCGAAGTTCACCTTCGAGACCTTCGTCGCCGCCTCCTCGAACCGCCTGGCCCACGCAGCCGCCCAGGCCGTCGCCGAGACCCCGGGCCGCTCCTACAACCCGCTGTTCATCTACGGGGACTCCGGCCTGGGCAAGACCCACCTCCTGCACGCCATCGGCAACTACGTCACGGAGAACTACCCCCGGCGCAAGGTGCTCTACGTCACCACCGAGACCTTCATGAACGACTTCGTGGACTCCCTGCGGACCTCGACCACCCTGGCCTTCAAGCGCCGCTACCGGGATTGCGACGTCCTGCTCATCGACGACGTCCAGTTCATGGAGCGCAAAGAGGGCCTCCAGGAGGAGTTCTTCCACACCTACAACGACCTCAAGGGCGCCTCCAAGCAGATCGTGCTCACCTCGGACCGCCCCCCCAAGTCGATCGAGACCCTGGAGGACCGGCTGCGCAGCCGCTTCCTCTCCGGGCTCATCACCGAGATCGACCCGCCGGACCTCGAGACCCGCCTGGCCATCCTGCGTTCCAAGTGCCTGAGCGAACACCAGGAAGTCCCAGACGACGTCCTCGAGTTCATCGCCTCACACGTGAAGGACAACATCCGGGAGCTCGAGGGCGCCCTCACCCGTATCTGCGCCTTCGCCAAGCTCAACAACGAGCCCATCTCCCTGGCCCAGGCCGAGAAGGTCCTCTCCGACCTGGTCCTGGCGGGCGAGCCCCGCCGGATCTCGCCCCAGATGATCCTCGACGCCGTCGCGGCGAGCTACGGCTTCTCGATCGAGGCGCTCTGCGGCCCGAGCCGCACCCGCCCGCTCGTCACCGCCCGCCAGGTCGCCATGTACCTCACCCGAGAGCTGACGGACTACAGCTATCCCGCCATCGGCCGCGTCTTCGGCAAGCGCGACCACACGACCGTGATCCACGCGGTCGACAAGATCGCCGGCCAGATGCAGGAGCGCCGCCAGATCTACGAGCAGGTCACCGAGTTGATCCAGAAGATCCGTGCGGGCTCGGCCTGATCTCTCCGCCCCCCGGCCCGCCGTCTGCCAAGTTGTGGTTTGCCAGGGGCAAAGGCTGTGGGTCCGCCGGGTCCGGCCTGGGGACCACCGACCCGGTTGTCCCCAGCATCGTGCCGGCGGCCGGCGTCACACCTCCGGGCCCGCGCCCGGCGCGCAGCTCGATGGGGACAGCCTTTGTCATTTCGAGCAGGCACGATGCCATGTCGTCCACAATCCACAGCCCTTACTACCTTTACAAGTCACACATACCTCTTTCCCCGCGCTGAGGGACTGGGGAACCTCTCGAAAGGACAACGGTCGGTGAAGTTCAGATCAGAGCGCGACGCACTGGTCGAGATGCTGGCGACGGCCAGCCGTGCCGTCGGGGGGCGCGGCGGCTCCTCACCGGTGCTCCTTGGCCTGCTCCTCACGTGCACGGGCAATTCGCTGTGCGTGACCGGGACGGACCTCGACCTGACGATCCAGGTGACCGACGAGGTCATCGGGATCGACGACGGAAGTTGTGTCATTCCGGCCCGGCTCTCCACCGACATCGTGCGCCGGCTCGAGCCCGGGGCGGTGACGTTCGCCGACGACGGCGACCACATCACGATTTCCGCCGCGCGCTCGACCTTCAAGCTGCACACCTACCCCGTGGTCGAGTTCCCCCCGGTGGGCAAGACGAGCGAGCCGATGACGCAGCTGTCAGAGGCATCGCTGTCCGAGGCCGTGCGCCAGGTGGTGCGGGCGGCCTCGCACGACGAGGGTCGCCCGTTGCTGACCGGCGTGCTGGTGTCCCGGATCGACGGCGTGCTGCGCATGGTCGCCACGGACTCGTACCGGATGGCCATGCGGGACCTTCCGGGGGCCAACACCATCCCGGGCGAGGAGGACCTCCTGGTGCCGGCCCGGGCGCTCTCCGAGCTCCAGCGCCTGCCGACGGGGACCATCTCGGAGGGCTCGGACACCGACAAGGTCGGCGTGGCCGCCAGCAGCAACGAGATCACGTTCTGGCAGGGGAACGTCCAGATCAGCACGCGGCTGCTCGAGGGGCGTTATCCGGACTACAAGCAACTGATCCCGGACCACTACCCGAACCGGCTGCACCTGGGCAAGGAGACGTTCCTCGCCGCGCTGCGCCGCGTGCAGTTGCTCGTGCGGGACAACACGACGCCGGTGCGGCTCGCCATGCGACCGGGCGGCGTCGACCTGAGCGTGCAGAGCCAGGACGTGGGCGACGCCGCCGAGGCGGTGGACGGCGACTACACCGGCGAGGACCTCGTCATCGCCTTCAACCCCTCCTATCTGATCGACGGGGTCGAGGCCGTAGCCGGCGACGAGGTGATCGTCGAGACGGCGGACGCGTCGCGCGCCGCCACGGTCCGCGGTGCCGAAGACGACGCGTTCCGCTACCTCCTCATGCCGGTGCGGGTCTCCTGAACGGGCCGCGGTCGCGGTGAGCATCCGGCACCTCGAGCTGGCCGACTTCCGCATCTTCGGTGCCGCGCACGTCGCGCCCGAGCCCGAGGGGACCACGGTGATCACCGGGGCCAACGGGACCGGCAAGACGAGCGTGCTCGAGGCACTGGCCTACCTCGGCACGCGGCGCTCCTTCCGCGGCGCCCCGCCCGAGGCGATGGTGCGGACCGGGACCGAGCGCGCGATCGTGCGGGCCGAGATCGCCAACGCCGACAGCCCCACGCTCGTCGAGGCGGAGATCCTCCCCGCGGGCCGCAGCCGCACCCGGGTGAACCGCAAGACGGTGGCCGGCCGCAAGGAGCTGGCCGTCGCCGCGCCCTGCACGGTCTTCTCGCCGGAGGACCTCGTCATCATCAGCGGGGGCCCGAAGGGCCGGCGCGACCTTCTCGATGACGCGCTGGCCCTGCTCGACGCCGAGGGTGCGCGGGCGGCCGACGAGACCGAGCGTGTCCTGCGCCAGCGCGCTGCGCTGCTGCGCCAGTCGGGCGGGCGGATCAGCGAGGACGTCACCGCCACACTGGAGGTGTGGGACCAGCGCCTGGCCGACGCCGGCAAGGTGCTCGTGGCGGCCCGCGAGCGCCTGGTGGCCGACCTGGCGCCCCTCGCCGGGGCGGCCTACAGCCGCCTGGCCGGAGCGGGCGGCCGGGACCTGGTGGACCAGGCCTACGAGCGGAGCTGGGACGGCGAGCTGCTGGATGCGCTCGCCGCCAGTCGCACCGACGACCTGCGCCGGGGGGTGAACACCGTCGGCCCGCACCGCGACGACCTGCGACTGGCGGTCGAGGGCCGCGAGGCCCGCACCCACGCTTCCCAGGGCGAGCAGCGCTGCCTGGTCCTGGCCCTGCGCCTGAGCGTCCACGAGCTCGTGCGGGTGCGCACACCGCTCGTGCCGACCCTGCTTCTCGACGACGTCTTCTCCGAGCTCGACCCGGTGCGCAGCAAGGCCCTGGTGGCCGAGCTGCCGGCGGGCCAGTCGCTCCTCACCACGGCGGCGCCCCTTCCCCCGGGCATCGAGGTGGCCCGGATCCTGCCCGTCGAGAGCCTGGTGGAGCGGTGAGCGAGCGTCCCGGGAGCGGGCCCCGCCCGGTTGCCGCCTCGATCCCCCGGCTGCTCGGCCGGCTCGGCGCGTCGGCAACCCCGGCGACCATGGAGGCCGTCTTCGCCCGCTGGGAGGAGCTCGTCGGCACCGAGTTGGCCGGCCACGCGCGGCCGCTGCGCGTCGACGGGCGGGCGCTCGTCGTCGCGGTGGACCACCCCGCGTGGGCCACCCGGGCCCGGATGGACGCGGGAGCGATACTGGACCGGTTGCGGGCCGCCGGGGAGACCCCGATCGAGCGGTTGGAGGTCGTGGTCGAGCGCGCCTGACGGCCCCGCCATTCACCATGCCGGGGACCGTTCATGAGTGCCGAATTGTGGCGCCCGTCGGGTAGAATGGTGCGTTCGCATCGAAAGGCCGGAGGTCACCCGTTTCGGGGATTCGATACGCACCGCGAAGACCGTCGTTCTGAAAGGGCGCGCCTGTGGCAGTGAAGGTGGACGAGAGACCAGGTGGGGCCGGTGCCTCGTACACCGAGGCCGACATCACGATCCTCGAGGGGCTCGAGGCGGTGCGCAAGCGACCCGGCATGTACATCGGCTCCACGGGCCCGACCGGGCTGCACCACCTCGTCTGGGAGGTCGTCGACAACTCCGTCGACGAGGCCATGGCGGGCCGCGCCACCCGGATCGACGTCACCCTGCTGCCCGACGGGGGGTGCCGGGTCGCTGACGACGGGGCCGGGATCCCCGTCGGACCCCACCCCAAGTACCCGAAGCAGTCCACGGCCGAGATCGTCCTGACCACGCTGCACGCGGGCGGGAAGTTCGGGGGCAAGGGCTACCAGGTCTCGGGGGGCCTCCACGGCGTCGGGGTCTCGGTCGTCAACGCCCTCTCCACCCGGCTCCTCCTCGAGATCGACCGCGAGGGCCAGCACTGGGAGGCCGAGTTCGAGAAGGGGGGCAAGGTCAAGCGCAAGGTGGCGGCGACGGGGCCGGCCCCGAAGGACCGCAGCACCGGTGAGCCGCGCACGGGCACGACGGTCACCTTCTGGCCCGACGCCTCCGTCTTCGACGAGACCGAATTCCGCGCCCAGACGATCGTCGAGCGCATGCAGATCATGGCGTTCTTGAACAAGGGCCTCGAGATCCGCTTCACCGACGAGCGGACGGACCCGGAGACCAAGACGACCTTCAAGTACAACGGCGGCATCGTCGACTTCGTGAAGCACCTCAACGCGTCGAAGGAATCGCTCTTCCGCAAGGTGGCGTCCTTCGAGCAGTCCGAGGAGGGCCAGGAGGTCGAGGTCGCGCTGCAGTGGAACGCGGGCTACCACGAGTCGATCCACTCCTTCGCGAACGGCATCTCGACCATTGAGGGCGGCATGCACGTCGAGGGCTTCTCCAAGTCGCTGACGAACGTGGTGAACCGCTACGCCCGCGCCCGCAACCTCTTGAAGGAGAAGGAGGAGAACCTCAAGGGGGAGGACATCCGCGAGGGCCTCACCGCCATCATCTCGGTGCGCCTGCGGGACCCCCAGTTCGAGGGCCAGACCAAGTCCAAGCTGGGCAACACCAGCATCCGCTCGCTCACCGAGCGCACCACCAACACGAAGCTCAACGAGTGGCTCGAGGAGAACCCCCGCGAGGCGAGCCAGATCGTGCAGAAGTCGATGCAGGCGGCACGGGCGCGCCTCGCCGCCCAGGGCGCCCGCGACCTGACCCGGCGCAAGTCGGCCCTCGACGGCGCCGGCCTGCCCGGCAAGCTGGCCGACTGCTCGTCGCGAGACCCGCGGGAGTCCGAGCTCTTCATCGTGGAGGGCAACTCCGCCGGTGGCTCGGCCAAGGACGCGCGCAACCCGCACACGCAGGCGATCCTGCCCATCAGGGGCAAGATCCTCAACGTGGAGCGGGCGCGCATCGACAAGATGCTCAAGAACGCGGAGATCCAGGCGCTGATCTCCGCCATCGGCGCCGGCCTGGCCGAGGAGTTCGACGTCGCCAAGATCCGCTATCACAAAGTGATCATCCTGGCTGACGCCGACGTCGACGGGAGCCACATCCGCACGCTGCTGCTGACGTTCTTCTACCGCCAGATGAAGCCACTCGTCGAAGGCGGCTTCGTGTACGTCGCCCAGCCACCGCTGTACTCGACGCTGGTCGGCAAGGAGAAGATCTACCTCAAGGACGACGCGGCCCGCGAGGCCTTCCTGGTCGAGCACCCGGACCACAAGCACGACTTCAACCGGCTGAAGGGCCTCGGCGAAATGGACTTCGGCGAGCTGCGCGAGACGACGATGGATCCAGCCAAGCGGTCGCTGCTGCAGATCAACGTCGAGCAGGCGGCGACGGCGGACGAGGTCTGCTCCATCCTCATGGGTGAAGACGTCGAGCTGCGCCGCCACTTCATTCAGACCAATGCCAAAGACGTCCGCTTCCTCGACATCTGAGCGGGCGGACGGGGAGTAGGGAGCACATGCCACGTCAGACCACACGCGGTTCGGGCCGCGGGGGAGCGGGCTCGGGCGGCGCGAACGAGCCCCCCCGGGCGACGACGAGCCGGTCGGGTCGATCCAGCCGATCGAGATCCAGGAGGAGATGGAGCGCTCGTTCCTCGAGTACTCCATGTCCGTCATCGTCGCCCGCGCCCTGCCCGACGTGCGCGACGGGCTCAAGCCCGTGCACCGCCGGATCCTCTACTCCATGTACGACAACGGGCAGCGCCCCGACCGGCCCAACAGCAAGTGCGCCAAAGTCGTGGGTGAGGTCATGGGGACCTACCACCCGCACGGCGACTCGGCGATCTACGAGGCGCTGGCCCGGATGGTGCAGGAGTTCTCGCTTCGTTACCCGCTGATCGACGGTCACGGCAGCTTCGGGGGCCGCGGCCCCGACGACGGCGCCGCGGCCATGCGCTACACCGAGTGCCGCCTGGCCCCGCTCGCCCTCGAGCTCATGGCGGACATCGACGAAGAGACCGTCGACATGGTCGCCAACTACGACGGCTCCGCGCAGGAGCCGGTGGTGCTGCCGGCACGCTTCCCCAACCTGCTCGTCAACGGGTCCCAGGGCATCGCGGTGGGCATGGCGACGAACGTCCCGCCGCACAACATGGGCGAGGTGATCGACGCCGCCATCCACGTGCTGCACCATCCCGAGGCCACGCCCGACGAGCTCATGGAGTTCGTGAAGGGCCCCGACTTCCCCACCGGCGCGCAGATCCTGGGGCGCCAGGGCATCCTCGACGCCTACCGCACCGGCCGTGGCTCCATCAAGATGCGCGCCGTCGCCGAGATCGAAGAGGGTCGCGTCGGCGATCGCATCGTGGTCACGGAGCTGCCTTACCAGACCTCAGTCGAGGTGATCGAGCAGAAGATCACCGAGCTCGTGCGCGCCGGCGACCTCGACGGGATCAGCGAGCTGCGCAACGCGTCGGCCAACCAGGAGCCGCGTCTGATCATCGAGCTCAAACGCGACGCCAACGCCAACGTCGTCCTGAACAACCTCTACAAGCAGACGCCGCTGCAGACCAGCTTCGGCGTCAACATGCTGGCGCTGGTCGACAGCGTGCCGCGGACGCTCAACTTGGCCCAGGCGCTGTCGCATTACATCGATCACCAGATCGAGGTGATCCGGCGCCGTTCGGCATTCCGTCTGGAGAAGGCGCGCAACCGGGCGCACATCGTCGAGGGACTGCTGCGCGCCATCGACATGCTCGACGCCGTCATTGCGACCATCCGGGCGTCGGCCGACCGTCCCGCGGCCCGCACGGCGCTGATGGCCGAGCCGTTCTCCTTCACCGAGGTGCAGGCGACGCACATCCTCGACATGACGCTGGGCCGGCTCACCCGCCTCGGCCGCTCCGAGCTGGAGGAGGAGATGACGCAGCTGCGCGCCACCATCGCCGAGCTCGAGGCGATCCTCTCCGACGACGGCAAGCTGCGCGGCGTCATCGAGACAGAGATGACCGACATCCGCGACAAGTACTCCAACCCGCGCCGGAGCGTGATCACGCACGACCCGGGAGAGATGGGCATGGAGGATCTCATCTCCGACGAGGAGATCGTCGTGACCATGACGAGGGCCGGGTACATCAAGTCGGTGGCCGCGGCCGCCTTCCGCACCCAGGGCCGCGGCGGCCGGGGTGTGCAGGGGGCACGGCTGAAGGAGGAAGACCTGGTCAGGGAGGTCGTGCACACCTCCGCCCACGCCTACCTGCTGCTCTTCTCGAACCAGGGCAAGGTCTACCGGCTGCGCGGCCACGAGATCCCGATGAAGGACCGGACCGCACGCGGGACGGCCGCGGTGAACCTGGTGCCGCTGGCGCCGAACGAGTCGATCACGGCGATCATCGCCACGCGTGAGTTCTCGCCCGACCAGTACCTCGTGTTCGCCACGGCGCTCGGCCAGGTGAAGAAGACCGCGATGAGCGAGTACGACAAGTCCCGACGCGAGGGGTTCATCGCCATCAACCTGCGCGACGGCGACGAGCTGGTGCGGGTCGTGGCGACGTCGGGCCACGACGACATCTTCGAGGTCACGCGCAACGGCATGACCATCCGCTTCAACGAGGAGGACGTCCGATCGATGGGCCGCGACGCCGCCGGCGTGCGGGGCATCCGCCTGCGCCAGGGCGACGTCGTCGTGTCCTGTGACGTGGCGGCCGACGACACGGACATCCTGATCGTGACCGATGCCGGCTACGGCAAGCGGACGAAGCTCGAGCGCTTCAACCGCCAGGCACGGGGAGGGCAGGGCGTGCGGGGCATACGCCTGACCGGAACCCGCGGCACGGTCGTGGCGGCCTTCATGGTCGCCCTGGAGGAGGAGATCCTGCTGGTGTCGTCGGGCGGCGTGGTCATCCGCACCGCTGCCCGCGAGATCGCCTCGCAGGGCCGCGACGCCACCGGGGTGCGGGTCATGAACCTCGACGACGGGCAGAGCGTGGCGGCCGTGGCGCGGGTCGCGGCCGAGGCCGACGAGGACTGAGCGGGCTCAGAAGAAGCGCAGGGTGGTGAGCGGCCACACGCGCACCTCGACCTTGCCGACGATGAGCGACTTGGGGATCGGGCCCCAGTAGCGGCTGTCGCACGAGTCGGTTCGGTTGTCGCCCATGACGAAGTAGTCGTTGGCGGGGACGCGGTAGGGGTGCGCGAGGTTGGCGCGGTTGCCCACCGGCCCGGGGGCCGTGACCCCCTGCTCCGAGGCCGGGAGCCAGGTCTCGTCCAGCTTCTTGCCGTCGATGTAGACGTAGCCGCCCGAGAGCGACATGACGTCGCCCGGCAGCCCCACGACCCGTTTCACCAGGTCGTTCACCTCTGGACCGCCGCAGTTCTCCGCCGGCGGCCGGGAAAACACGACGATGTCGCCCCGGTCGACACCGTGCAGGTGGTAGCTCAACTTGTTGACGAGGATCCGGTCGCCGATCTGCAAGGTGGGCAGCATGGAGCCCGACGGGATGAAGAAGGTCTGCACGACGAAGGTGCGCAGCAGGACGGCCACCAGGACGGCGACCACGACCACGATGATGGCCTCGCGGACCCACCGGCCGGTCGTCGCGCGCGGCGGAACCGGTTCGGGTGGGGCCTCGGCCCCGGGCGGGCCGTCCCCCGGAGTGCCGCCCGCAGAACTGCCGCCCGCCGGGGGTTCATCGACGACGACCGCCGGGTCGTTCGGATCAGGCGTCACCGGAAGCAGGCTAGACGCCGGGGCGGCCGATCGGGTCTCAGGCGGGGACGGGCACGACCGAGGCCGTGTCGCGGCCGGAGCGCAGCAAGGTGCCCGGCAGCGCACCCGTGGGCGCACCGTCGCGGACCGTCTCGATACCGTTGACCAGCACCCGCACGACCCCGTGGGAGCCGGCGTAGAGCCGCGGCGTCTCTCCCGGCAGGTCATGCACGAGCCGGGCCGGCTCGGAGCCGACGGTGGCGGGGTCGAAGACGAAGAGGTCGGCGGCGTAGCCCTCGCGGACGAGACCGCGCTCGCGCAGGCCGAAGAGCTCCGCCGGCTGGCTCGTCATCATCTGCACGGCCCTCTCGACCGGCACGAGCTTGCGGCCGCGCAGGCAGTCGCCGAGGAAGGCGGTCGGGTAGTTGGAGCCGCACATGCGGTCCAGGTGCGCGCCGGCATCGGAGCCGCCGACCATGGCGCGCGGGTCGCTCCAGATCGCGGCGCGCATGGCCCAGGTGCTCTCGTCGCCGTCATCGGTGTTCGGCCACAGGACCGTGCGCAGGTCGTCGGCCAGGACGATGTCGAGCAGCGTGTCGAACAGGGCGGTGCCGCGCTCGGCCGCGATGTCGGCCACGGCGCGGAAGGCGCAGCCCTCGTTCTCCGGGGCGTAGGTGTCGCCGATGACGTAGGTGCCCCAGTGCGACAGCCCGCGGAAGACGCCCGCCTCCTTGCTGCGGACGCGCTCGTCCAGCATGGTGCGGACGGCGGGATCGGCCAGCTGCTTCTTTCGCTCCGCCTCGGGGAGGCCCATCACCTCACCCCACCCGGGGATGAGGAAGAGCGCGCAGTGGGTGCGGAAGCTCATGTTCATGGGGACGAGCGTCGGCATGATGAGGGCCACGATGCGCCCGCCCGCCTCGGCCGCGGCAGACGAGGCGGCGAGCTGGTGCTCGATCCGGTCGGCGGACCGCGCATCGACGGTCAGGACGTTCCAGTTCAGGGGCCGACGAGCAGTGATGCTCATGGTCGTCATGAGGTCCACCTCTTCGGCGCTGAACGAGTCGAGGCAGCCGTTGGTGATGTACTCGAGCGTGGTGCCCTCGTGCGCCGCCACCTCCTCGCAGAAGGCGAGCATCTCGCGACGGTCCGCGTAGCGCGAGCTGATGGGCCGGCCGTCTCCGTCGGAGTGGGTGCGCGACTGGGAAGACGAGAACCCCAGGCCGCCCGCCTCGAGCGACTCGGCCAGCAGCGCGCGCATGGCCGCGATCTCCTCGTCGGTCGCCACCTCCTCTCCCCGGTCCGCGCCCATGACCTTGCGGCGCAAGGCGCAGTGGCCCACCAGGAACCCCGCGTTGACGCCGAGCCGGCCGTCGAGCGCCTCCAGGTACTCGGCGAAAGTGGACCAGCTCCAGGGGACGCCGGTCTCGAGGGCGGCCAGCGGCATGCCCTCGACCTTGGCCATCATCTGGCGGATGTAGTCGGCGTCCTCGGCGTTGAGGGGGGCGAGGGTGAAGCCGCAATTGCCGCCGACGACCGTGGTCACGCCGTGCACGTTGGACGGCGAAGCCGACGGGTCCCAGAAGAGCTGGGCGTCGTAGTGCGTGTGCGGGTCGATGACGCCGGGCGCCACCATCAATCCTCTGGCGTCGAGCTCCGTCGCCCCGGCCTCCTCGACCTGACCCACCGCGACGACCCGCCCGTCGAGGATCCCGACGTCGGCCAGGCGGCCGGGCTCGCCGGTGCCGTCGAGGAGCGTCGCCGAACGGATGACGTAGTCGAGCATGGAACCTCCGGAGGGTGTCCCGAGCCGGCAGTGGGCGCCGGGATCTGACGACCCGTCAGCTTACCGTCGTGCCGGGGCGCGGCCCGGGGGCGCTCAGCCCAACCAGTCCCGCACGGCGGGTATCCCGCCCTCCTGGTACTGCAGCACGATGGCGGCGCGGATCTGCTGGAGCCGCCGCTCGACGGCCTGCTGCCGCTCGGTCAGCTCGGTCAGCTGCGCCTCGAACTCGGCCAGGAGTCTGGACAGGTCCTCGGGCGAGGACAGGTCGGCAGAGGCCATCTTCTCGTGGGCGGCCACGAGCCGGTCCGAGCGGGCGAAGACACCGAGGTCGATCTCGCCGAGGTCCTCAATCTCCCGTGGGCCCGACCACCCCTCGCCCCAGGGGTGCGCGGCGACGACGGTCGGGAGCTCGCCGACGACCGCCTGCAGGTCGGCGGCCTCGTTTCCGGCCAGGCAGCGGCGAAGGATCGCTACGTCGGCCGCCAGGATCTCCCGTGCGTAGGCCAGCGACTCGCGGGCGAGTGTCAGCTCGTCGCGCCAGACGCGGATCGGCGGCCGGCCGCGGAGGCGCTCGACGACCGCCGACTCCCCGAGAACGCGGTCGATGTCGGCCAGGAGGATCGGGCGCTCCTCGGGGGAGGCGCCGCCGGCCCCGCTCTGATCGTCCTCGTGCGCGTGCGCGTGGGCTCCTGGCACGGGATCAATTCCCCTTTCCCGCCGTCTCGATGCTGCGCGAGCCGACCCTCGTTCAGAAACTATGTACCACGGGTGCGACAGCCGTAAGGGGTGGTCCGGCCCTATTTCGCCGGTTTCTTCGGGCCGGTCCCGTATGAGGACGGACCTCCGCTCCGGGACAGTCCTGTGGACAACGTGTCCGTTCCTAACGAACCCCCGTTTGGTCCCGTTCATCCCCAAGTCGTCCACAGCCTGTGCCCGACAGGTCCCTCCCACCGCCTTTCGCGTGGACCAGCCACGTGCTTTGCTCTGTCTGTGCAGGCTGAGCGATCACGCGCCGTCCCCGGGCCCGCGCTGCTGAGCCTGCAGCCGACCGCAGAAGGGGTCCTCCCGGGGCAGCTCCTGGAGGGGGCGATCCGGGCCGGCTACATCGACGCCGGGCGCTTCAAGATCCCCGACGCCAACGTGCAGCCCGCCAGCCTGGACTTGCGCCTGGGCGAGCGGGCGCTCCGCATACGGTGCAGCTTCTTGCCGGGTTCCGACTCCGTCGAGCGCAAGCTGAAGGACTATGTCCTCGACGAGATCGACCTGCGGGGCGACGGGGCGATGCTCGAGGCCCGATGCCCCTACCTGATTGAGCTGAAGGAGCGCCTGGACCTCCCGGCCGGGTTGCAGGGTAAGGCCAACCCGAAGAGCTCGACCGGCCGGATCGACGTGTTCACCCGGGTCATCACCGACCACAGCGACAGGTTCGACGAGGTGGCGCCGGGCTACCACGGACCCCTCTACCTCGAGGTGGTACCGCTGTCGTTCGCCGTCCGGGTCCGCGAGGACCTGACGCTCAACCAGCTGCGCCTGTCCATGGGCCGACCCTGGCTCAGCGACGACGAGGTTCGCCGGACGCACCTGGTGGAGCCGATCCTCTTCAAGGACGGCACGCCTGTGCCCGTCGACGACCTGGTCCTCTCCAACGGCCTGTTCCTCGGCCTCGACCTTCAAGGTGACGAGCGCGGTCAGGTCGGCTACAGCACCCGTGACAGTGCACCGCTCCTCGACCTGACCGGTGCGGGTGACGTCGACCCGCGGCCGTTCTGGGACCCCGTCTTCCGGGAGGACGGCGACCGACTCGTGCTGTCGCCCAAGCGCTTCTACCTCCTGATGTCGCACGAGGCGGTGAGCATCCCGCCGAACCTGGCGGCCGAGATGACGGCCTACGACCCCACCAGCGGCGAGCTGCGCACCCACTACGCGGGCTTCTTCGATCCCGGGTTCGGATTCGACCCCACCGGCGGGTTCCGGGGCTCGCGTGCCGCGCTCGAGGTCCGCGCCCACGATGTCCCCTTCATGGTCGAGAACGGGCAGGCCGTCTGCAAGCTGACCTTCGAGCGCATGCTCGAAGAACCAACCTCTCTGTACGGCACCGGCATCGGCTCGTCGTACCAGCAGCAGGAAGAGACGCTGAGCAGGTATTTCAGGCGTTCGTCGCGCTAGCCAAGCACGCCTCGGGCGAAGACTCGAAGAAACGTGCGCTTGGCCGGGCAGGCAACGGGCCTTCCCCGTCTTCGGGGTCATGTCCCACGACGAAATGAGGCTCCCCCAGAGCTGTCAACGCCATTTCTTTGGTGCCTTCAGTCCGGGTGCAATCACATCTGATGAACAATTTCACCAGGTCGCGGCCGTTTTGTGTGTTCTTACGTCGGGTATAGCCCGCAACAGCGTTTGCGGGCTTCAGAGCGGGTCTGTGTTGCCCCATACACAAGGAGCAGGGCAAAGACATGAGGCGGAGCTGTCTTACCTCACTTGGTGTCCTCACATGCGGTCTGATCGTGGGATCCGGCCTCATGCCGGCCGGAGCCGCATCACCACCTCCGAACCCCGTGGCATCCACGGTGCAGAGCACGGTGCAGAGCACGGTGCAGAGCACGGTGCAGAGCACGGTGCAGAGCGTGCAGAACGCCGCCGCGACCGTCGTGGCCCAGGTGACGGCGCCCGCCGCAACGCCTGCCGCGGCGAAGGCGGCTGCGGCCCCGGCCACCAATCCGCTGGCTCCGCTCACCGCGCTGCCCATCTCCATTTCGCTCCCGATCACGGCGCTCGCCAACGAGATCGGGAGCAATCTGTTGCCGGGTCAGGACTCGACCACCGGGACCAACACGACGACCCAGTCGTCGCCGCTCGCCAACGTTGACGCGCCGGTCAACGCGTGCTCCTTGTCGATCGGCCTGCTGGCCGACGCCAGCAGCAGCTGCTCGACCATCTCGGTCGGGCTGAACCAACTCGGCGCCATCGGCAACATCAACATCCCCATCACTGCCGACGACAACGCGATCGGGCTGCTCAGTCAGGCGGCGTCGGCACTGGGCCTGATCACGGGCCAATCGCCCGCCTCGACCACACAGAACGGCGCCGTCAACGCCGACGTGCCGCTGAGCATCTGCTCGGTGAACGTCGGGCTGGTCGGTAACACCGCGAGCAACTGCGATCTGACCGGGACGAACGGGACGACCACGCAGAAGGGCGTGATCGACGCAGCCGTGCCCGTGACGGTGTGTGATGTCATCGCCGAGATTGACGGGAACAGCACGGCCGATTGCCCACAGCAGCCCGACACGGTTTCGCAGTCGGGACAGCTCGCCGACGTGTTCCTGCCGGCCACCGCCTGTGGTGTGATCGCCGAGGTGGACGGCACCGCGACCGGAATGTGCATGCCTGTCTCGGGGTTCCCCCTCGCCAACGACCTTCCCACCGACAACGTGACCCAGAGCGCTCCGATCGACGGCGTGCTGCCGGTCAACGCCTGCAGCGTGGTGGTCGCGGTGGAGGGGAGCGCGAGCAACTCGTGCGAACCGACGCACCTCTCGACGACGCCGACCAGTTCGGTGCCCGTGAACGTGCCCGTCACCGTCTGCGCCGTGACGGCGGCGGTCGACGGCAACGCCTCGGGCACCTGCACGGGGGCGGGATCGACCACCACCCCGATCGGCACGCCGGGCAGCCCCGGGACCGGGGTGACGCTGCCCATCACGCTGTGCGGTATCGAGGCCGCCCTCGGGGGGACGGCGAGCGCGTCCTGCCCCGAACCGACAACGCCCTCGACGTCGCCCGCCACGACGCCGTCGAAGTCGTCGCCCACCTCGGTGCCGGTGACCCTGGCCGCCACGACGCCCACGCCGGTCCAGGCGGCAGCGACCTCGTCGGGTGGCGCAGGGGCCTTGGCCACCACGGGGGCGCCGCTGCTCCTGGAACTCCTGATCGGGGCAGCGGCGCTGATCCTGGGCCTTGCGATCAGCCGGCTCGGGCGTCGTCAAGACCGTGAGAAGACGCTGGCACACCCGCCCCTGCAGGAGTAGGAGCGGGACGCTCGCGGCGTCAGACACCAAGGACGGATCCGGTGGAGGAAGGAGGGATCGATGTCCGACCAGCGAGGAAGCGGGAGCAGCACGAGCCTTGAAGAGGTCTTTCTCTCGAGGGAATTCGGATCGAGCGACTTCGAGCGCGCCGCGCCGCGGGCCGTCGCCTTTGAGGACATAGAGGAGGTCACCAACCCGGCGGTTCCGACAGAGCTCGAGGAGATCTTCCTCTCGGCGCGGTTCGGGAAACTATGGGCGCTCGCGCCACCGCCGCGTGAACTGGTGGCCGAGGACCTGATCATTCCGGGCTACGGGGGAGCGGAGATCGTGGCGCTGCGCCCGTGGGACAGCACCCGGCACCGGGCCATCGCGGCGGTCAGCGGCATTGCGGCGGCCGCACTCGTCGTCGCCGGCGTCGCGAGCGGCGGCGGCCACCCAGGCGGTCAGGACGTGTCCGCCCAAGGCCAGAGCGTCAACCAGCCGTCACAGCAAGGTGTCACCACGCCGACGGGCCCCGCTCCGACCTCGCCGGTGACGAACGGTGGCGCGCCCACGGTCGTGACGGTTGCGGCAGCGGGCAGCGTCGGCGAGGTGCCCGCCACGACCGTCGTGGTTCCCGGCGGGGTGTCAGGTCCGACGGGCTCGGTGATCGTGGAGGCACCTCCGGGAACGAGCGTGACCGTGGTCCCGTCGTCCGCAGGGGCGGGCAGCGGCGGGGAACCGTCGACCCCGACCCCGCGGCCTACCGGCACGAGCTCGGGCAACCCGCTCGCTCCGACGGTCTCCGCCGTCGGGAACACGGTGACGGGGGCGGGCACGACCGTCACGAGCACCGTTGGTCAGGTCGGCAGCACCGTCCCGTCCGCGGTCCCGGTTACCGAGATGCTCGGCGGCGTCGGCGCGACGCTCAGCGGCCTCGGCCAGACCCTGGGTTCGACCATCGCCTGAGGATGCTCCTCCGCCGCGGAAATGGTGCGCATCGTCCTTCGCAGGACTGGGAATTCCGCCGTCCAAACGACCGTTCGAAGAAAAATGCCCTCGGTTTGTGGAGATTTAGTACTTTCGTCACTTCCAGCGCTATATGGTGACCGGTGAGGGGGTATGACCAGAAGTTCTCGGAGATCAGGGCTCCGGGTGGCTAAGCCCCTGCCAGAGGGACGATTCCCATGGAGGAATCATGGAGGGACAGTCGCCCGATTGGGCTGAGGCAGGGGATAACGCGACCCTGGAAGAGGTCTTCACCTCGCGCACCTTCGGTCGCCTGCTGCCCGAGGTTGCCGTAGCAGCACCCGTAATTGCTGCCGCGATCGCCCGGCCCAACCTTGCTCGCAACAGAGCCATCGCAACCTTTGCCGTAGCAGCGGCCAGCCTCTCCGTCGTTGCCGCCGCCACGACCGTCGGCCCAGGGCACCCGGGTCGCCCTCTCATCAGCGCCACGCGGCCTACGACCCCTCGCAACGTCCCCAACCTCGGCAACCCGCCGACGGCCCCCGCTCCTGGAACCACGGGCGGGGGAGCAACGGGAGCCTCCGGGAGCAGCTCGACCGCGAGCTCAGGGTCCACCGGGTCCACCGGGGGCGCAGCCGCTAACACGACCGTCTCGACGCACGCGCCCGGTGCCGCAACAGGCGGCGGCGGGATCATTCACGGAGGTGGGACTGCTCCCACCGCCACGCTTACGGTCCTGTCCGTCCCCGTCCCCGTCCCCACCAAGACGACGACTACCACCACCACCACGACGACAACGATTCCCACGACTCCGACCACCACGACCACCACGACCATCCCGAGCACGCCCGTGGTAACTGGACCGGGCCCGGGGCATGGTGGTGGCGGCAACGGCGGAGGCAACGGCCAGGGCAACGGCCAGGGCAACGGCAACGGCCAAGACAATGGCAACGGCCAGGGCAACGGCAACGGCAACGGCCAGGGCGACGGCGACGGCAATGGCAACGGCAACGGCAACGGCAACGGCAAGGGCGACGGTGATGGTGACGGAACCGGCCGTGGCGACGGTGATGGTGGTTACGGCGGCGGCGGCGGAGGAGGCCCGGGCCGCGGCTTCGGTGACACGGCGACGCACGGCGCCGGCTGCGCCACTCACGCCCACATCCTGCAGGACTGCCCCTGACCCGCCCATGGGCGTCGGCGCACGGAGGCACGCCCGGGGCTGCTAAGTATGCGGGAGCCGGCCCGTCCAAGGGCAGGCGCGAGCGAGGTCAGCCATGAACTACACGAATCTGGGCACGTCGGGTTTGCGCGTCTCGAGGATCTGTCTCGGCATGATGGGATTCGGCAATAACAGCGACCGCCCCTGGGTGATCGACGAGGATGCCGCCGAGCCGATCGTCCGAGCTGCGGTGGAAGGCGGGGTGACGTTCTTCGACACGGCGGACACTTACTCGGGAGGGGCCAGCGAGGTGGCCACCGGGCGACTGGTGCCGAAGTTCCTGACCCGGGACGAAGTGGTGATCGCCACCAAGGTGTTCATGCCGGTGACGCCGGGTGAGAACGGGGGCGGCCTCGGCCGCAAGCACATCCTCTCGGGCATCGACGCGTCGCTGCAGCGGCTCGGCCTGGACTACGTCGACCTGTACCAGATCCACCGATGGGACCCCCGGACGCCGATTGAGGAGACGATGGGTGCGCTGCACGATGTGGTGCGGGCCGGCAAGGCGCGGTACATCGGTGCCAGCTCCATGTTCGCCTGGCAGTTCGCCAAGGCGCAACACACCGCCGAAGTGCACGGGTGGACCACGTTCGTGTCTATGCAGAACCACTACAACCTCATCTACCGGGAGGAGGAGCGCGAGATGATCCCGCTCTGCCTCGACCAGGGAGTCGGATGCATCCCCTGGAGCCCCCTGGCCCGAGGCATGCTGGCGGGGACCCGCACCCGGGACGGCGGTCGGCACACGACGCGCTCGAGCACCGACCCCTTCACCGATTACCTCTACGACCAGCCGACCGACTTCGACGTCGTGGACGCCGTCACAGAGGTCGCAGCGGCTCGGGGTGTTCCCGCGGCGCAGGTCGCGCTGGCCTGGCTCCTGTCGAAGCCGGCTGTCACGGCTCCCATCGTCGGAGCGACCAAGAAGCGGCACCTGAAGGACGCGCTCGCCGCCGAGCAGCTGGCGCTGACCGAGGACGAGATCGCCCGGTTGGAGAAGGCGTACGTGCCGCATCCGGTGCTCGGCCACTTCTAGGAGACTGTTGATCTAATCGGCGGCACGTCAGCGACCACGTTCAAACGTGGTCATATTCGTTATCCCGGGCGTGTCTATCGCCTCTAGAGCAATCGTGGAGGACTGTGGAAAACATGGCCTTCGACGAAGGCGAATAAATCATCAGTCTCCTAGGCCGCCGGAGGCGTCAGCTAGGGTCGCCGGGCAGCACGAGAGATCGGGGGTGGCATGCGGGTCGCGCTGACGGTGGCCGATTTCCTCAACCGAGCCGCGCTCGTCTACGGCGAACGTACGGCGGTCGTCGACGAGCCGGACGTTGCGGGCTCGCTCGGGGCGCCGACCTACGCCGAGCTCGACGCCCGGGCGCGTGGCATGGGCCGGGCGCTCGACGAGCTCGGAGTCGGCCACGGCGAGCGGGTGGCCATCGTCAGCCCCAACTCGGGTCGCTTCCTGACGGCGTACTTCGGGGTGAGCGGCTACGGGCGCATATTGGTGCCCATCAACTTCCGGCTCACGGCCGACGAGATCGCCTACATCGTCGAGCACTCCGGGGCGTCGGTCCTCCTGTACGACCCCGACCTCGCCGGCGAGGTGGACTCCATCAAGGTGAGCCACCGGTTCTGCCTCGACGGGGTCGACGACGAGGCCCTGTTCGCGCCGGCCCCCCCGGGGTCGACCCCACGGGCGTGGGAGCCCGACGAGGACGCCACGTGCTCGGTCAACTACACGTCGGGGACCACGGCGCGTCCGAAGGGTGTGCAGCTGACGCAGCGCAACTGCTGGCTCAACGCGGCGACCTTCGGCTGGCACAGCGGCGTCAGCGACCGGGACGTGCTGCTGCACACGTTGCCGATGTTCCACTGCAACGGCTGGGGCATGCCGTACGCGGTGACCGGCATGGGCGGCACCCACATCGTGCTGCGCAAGGTCGACGGCGAGGAGATCCTCTCGCGCGTCGAGCGCCACGGTGTCACGCTGCTGTGCGGGGCGCCGGCGGTCGTGGCGGCCATCTTGAGCGCGGCCGAGGCACGCGCCGACGAGGGCCGCGACGTGCCGGGGCGTGGCACGGTGCGCATGGTGGTGGCGGGCGCGCCGCCGCCCTCCAAGACGATCGAGCGGGTCGAGGCCGAGCTCGGGTGGGAGTTCATCCAGATCTATGGCCTGACCGAGACGGCGCCTTTGCTCACCATCAACCGGGCGCCGGCGGAGTGGGACGACCTCGATGCGGGCGCACGCTCGTTGCTGCTGAGCCGGGCCGGGGTCCCGGCGGTCGGCGTGCGGATCGCCGTCGACGACGAGGGTGAGGTGCTGGCGCAGTCGAACCACGTGTTCGCCGGCTACTGGGAGCAGCCCGACGAGACCGCCACGGCGCTCGAGGACGGCTGGTTCCACACCGGCGACGGGGGCTACCTCGACGACGCCTACGTCGTGATCTCGGACCGCAAGAAGGACGTCATCATCACGGGCGGGGAGAACGTGTCGTCGATCGAGATCGAGGACTGCCTCTACCAGCACCCCGCAGTGGCCGAGGTGGCCGTGATCGGCGTGCCCGACGAGAAGTGGGGCGAGACGATCAAGGCGCTCGTGGTCGTGCGCGACGGCGCGACGGTCACCGAAGCCGAGCTCATCGCCCACTGTCGCGACCGGATGGCCCACTTCAAGGCGCCGACCAGCGTGGAGCTGCGCAACGCGCTCGATCGCACCGCCACCGGGAAGCTGCAGAAGTACAAGCTGCGCCAGCCCTACTGGGCCGGCCGAGACCGATCGGTCGGCTAGCTACTCGCCGGGGGCGCGCTCTTCGAGGACGAGGTGGCCGCGCCGATCGAAGGCGGCGGCGACCTCGCCGGCGATGAGGCGGCGCAACGGGTCCCCGACGATGCTGCGCCGCCACCCGCTGTCGAGCCGACTGGGCTCGCCGCAGAGCAGCTGCGCGATGTCGGCCCGGGTGGCGAGGAGCCCCTGGTCGAAGTCGAGGTCGTCGGCGATCTGGCGCACCACGCCCGAGCAGACGGCGACGGTGGCCGCCGGGGCCTGCGAGTCGCGGCCCTCCGAGGGCATGCGGATCTGCTCCGGCGGCAGCTCGAGCCCGCGGTGGACGGCCCGGAGGATCTCGGCGGCGCGTCCCTGCGCCAGGTGGCGCCCGTCCACGCCGCGGCTGCGGCGCAGCTCGTTCGCGTTGTGGGGCGGCCGCTGCGAGATGGCGAGGAGCCCCAGGTCCGAGAGGACCATGCGCCGGGGCCGGTTCGACTCGGCCGCCGTGCGCTCCCGCCAGGCGGCCACCTCCTGCGCGACGCCGCGGCTGCGGCGTGACATGCTCCGGATGTCACCCAGCTTCCACCAGGCCTCCTCGGGGACGCGGGCGGGGGTACGGTCGCCCAGCACCTGGTCGCACTCGCTGAGGGCCCACTCGAGGCGGCCGAGGGTACGCAGGCGCTCCGTGAGCACCGAGCGCAGCTCCAGCAGGTGGGCGACGTCGCTGACGGCGTAGGAAAGCTGCTGGTCCGACATCGGCCGCTCCAGCCAGTCCGACAGCCGGTCGGCCTTGGGCAGGGCGACGCCCAGCATCTGGTCGACCAGGCGGGACAGGGAGGGGGAGGACATCCCGAGGAAGCCCGCCACGATCTGGGTGTCGAACACGCCGGCGGGGACCGTGCCGCAGGCGGCCAGCAGCACGTCGAGGTCCTGCGACGCGGCATGGGCCACGGCGACGCCCGGGCCGCCGAACACCCGGGCCAGCGGAGCTGGGTCGACCGCGAGGGGATCGACGAGCGCCACCTTGTCGGCCCAGGCGATCTGGATCAGCGCCAGGTCGGGAACGTAGGTCCGCTCCGTGTGGAACTCGGTGTCGAAGCCGTAAGAGTCCTCGACCGCCACCTCGTCGACGAGTGCGTCGAGGCTGGCGTCGTCGACGACGAGCCGCACCGGCTCCTCCGGCGCGCTCGCACGGGCGCGCTCGCCCCGGGACCGGGAGCGGTCGTCATTGCGGCGGGGGAAGGGGGCTGAGAACGCAAGACCGCGGGCGAGGTTAGCGCGGGCGTTGCCGGTTGGTTTCCTTGTGGTTGCAATGCTGTCCTTCTTTGCCGTCGGACCCGTGCGCCGGAGCACGTGGGAGTAAAGTGAAGTGTCTCCCGAAGCGCCCTTTCGGTGCGAAAACGGGCGTTCGAACCCAGGTCATGACTTCCGGCTCTGTTCGCTTCAACAGTGATCCGATAAGAGTGGGAAGTCCGTATCGGAGGGGGAAGTCGTGAAGGATGCCAAGAAAAACGGCGGCGACGGCGCGGCCCGGCAAGGGTCCGCCAGGAGCGTCGAGTCGATGCTGCAGGAGTTCAGCACCGGCGGCGACGGGCGCGCCCCACGGGTCGGCAAGTACGACCAGCTCTGGCAGCTCTCCATGGCCGATCCCCACACCGGGCTGGCGAACCAGCTCCTCCTGCTCGACCGCCTCACGCAGGCGCTCGTGCGCCGGCGGCGCCACGGCGGCGAGGTCGTGGTCTGCCACATCGACCTCGACAACCTGAGCGAGATCAACGTCGACCTCGGCTACACGATCGGTAACACCGTCCTGTGCGAGACGTCGCGGCGCCTCACCTCGGTCCTGCGGTCCGAGGACACGGTCGGCCGTGTCGGTGGAAGCGAGCTGGTGGTCGTGGTCACCGTGAACGACGAGCAGGCAGTGGGACCGCTGATGCGCCGCATCCAACACACCCTCGACGAGCCCGTCACGGTGGGAGGGCAGGACATCCGCCTGCATTCCTCGCTCGGTGTTGCGGTCGCGTTGGACACCGAGTCCGCCGAGGACGTGCTCTCCCGGGCTGATCGCTCGACCCGCGTCAGCAAGCGCTGATCCTGCCCAAACGCCCGTAGGGGCAGGTCACACCGAACGAGCGTTGGAGCGGTCGTCGCACAATAGGGCGGATCGGCCCTAGGCAAAACAGGAGTTACGGCCCTATCTGTTTCGCTCAATTCCGGCAAAATTATCTCCGATGTCGATGTACAGCGAGTTGCTCTCGGGCCTGTGTGACGACGTCGAGCCCTTGCCATTGCCCCCCTCGCGTGACGAGCTCGTCGTCGTGCTGCTGCAGTGCCGGCGCCGGATGAACGGCCACGACCACGTCATGTCCGAGGACCTGGCGCTGGAGCTCGACCACGACCGCATGCTGCTCCGCCTGTGCACGGCGATGGGGATCGAGAGCGATCCCTCCCGATTCGTGAGCCCGCTGGCCGAGCGCGAACGCCTGGAGGACATCCTGCGCTCCCTGGGTGTCGATTTCCGGACGCTGGACGATCACCGCCGGGTCAAGGTCGCCTAGGACCAGGGCGGCGGCCAATCAGGTCTTCGGTGTGGTGCCCTTCCGCTCCGCCAGGACGGCGGCGTAGACGGCCGCCTCGGTGCGGCGGCGCATCCCGAGCTTCGACAGGAGGCTCGAGACGTAGTTCTTGACGGTGGCCTCGGCCAGGAAGAGCTGCTCGGCGATCTGGCGGTTCGACTGGCCCTGGGCGATGAGCTCCAGGACCTTGCGCTCCTGGGGGGTGAGCACGGTCAGGCGGGACTCGGCCTCCTGGTCCTTGCGCAGGCGGTCGAACAGCTCCTGGGTGAGCACCGGGTCGAGCAGGGACATCCCCTGGCTGACCCGCCGGATGTCGCCCAGCAGGTCGCCCCCGCCCACCTCCTTCAGGACGTAGCCCGAGGCCCCCGCCATGATCGAAGAGAACAGGGCGTCGTCGTCCGAGTACGAGGTCAGCATGAGGCAGCGGACCTGGGGGGCGGACGACTGGATCTCCCGGCAGACCTCGATCCCGTTGCCGTCGGGCAGGCGGACGTCGAGGATGGCCACGTCGGGGCCGAGCTCGCGTATGAGCTGGAGGCCCTGTTCCGCCGTGCCCGCCTCGCCGACGACCTCCATGTCGTCCTCGCCCTCGAGCAGGGTGCGCAGGCCCGTCCGGACCAGTTCGTGATCGTCGAGGACGAATACCCGAATCGCCACGTGTTCAATGATGCCACGGACCGAAACGGACTCCGTTCACGGCCCCCCTCCCTGTGGGCGCGCATCCGTTGCGCCCGCCTCTATCCTGGCACACCGTGCAGCCGTTCGACCGGATCGACGATCCCGTAAAGCTGCGCCGGCTCGTGCAGGCGATCCTGATCCTCGACGCCGAGCTCAACCTGCCCGTGGTCCTCCGGCGGATCATCGAGGAGGCCGTCGACCTGGTCGACGCCCAGTACGGCGCGCTGGGCGTCCTGACCGAGGACGGTCGGTCGCTCGACCAGTTCCTCACGGTGGGCCTCACCAACGAGCACGAGCAGGCCATCGGCCCCCGCCCGACGGGCCGGGGCGTCCTCGGCACGCTGATCGCCGACGACAAGCCCCTCCGGCTGGCCGACATCGCAGCCAGCCCGGACAGCTTCGGGACCCCGGCCCACCACCCGGCCATGACGTCCTTCCTCGGTGTGCCCGTCCGCGTGCACGGCGAGGTCTACGGCAACCTCTACCTCACCAACAAGAAGACCGCGCCGGGATTCTCCGAGGACGACGAGGAGCTGGTGCTGGCGCTGGCCATGGCGGCGGGCATCGCGATAGAGAACGCACGCCTGCACGGCCTGGTGAGGGACCGCGCTCTCACCGAGGACCGGGACCGCATCGCCCGTGACCTCCACGACTCGGTGATCCAGCGGCTCTTCGCCATCGGCCTGTCGTTGCAGGGGACGGCTCGCCTGGTCGAGCGGCCCGAGGCGGTCATGCGCATCGGGGAGGCCATCGACAAGCTCGACGAGACGATCCGCCAGCTGCGCAAGGCCATCTTCGACATCGAGCTCACGATCAACAAGGAGGGCCTGCACCCCAAGGTGCTCGACCTCGTGCACGAGCTACGGCCGGTGCTGGGCCTGCACCCCCAGGTGTCCTTCAGCGGGCCGGTCGACAAGGTGGTCACGGGCCAGCTCTCCGAGGAAGTGCTGGCGGTGCTGCGCGAGGCGCTTACCAACGTGGGGAAGCACGCACGGGCCAACCAGGTGGTCATCACCGTCGCGGCGGGCGATGAGCTGCGCCTCGTGGTGGCCGACGACGGGGACGGGATGGGCGACGCCGCCTCGCCGGGCCTGGGGCTGAAGAACCTCCGCCAGCGCGCAGAGCGCCTGGGGGGGAACGTGGAGCTCGGGACGTCCCGCGAGGGCGGGACCCGGCTCACCTGGCACGTGCCCATCGCCCCGGTCGAGGAGACCTTCGGGGCCGCCGTCCCCTAGGCCGGGACGGATCGCGGCGACTCGGCCGACTCGGCCGACGCCGCCGCGGCGACCAGCTGGCGGAAGCACCGGTCGATGCCCCGGGCGAGCGTGTCGACGTCGGGGCAGTGGGCGGGGTCGGCCAGGAGGCCGATCGTCAGCTGCCCGTCGTACGAGAGGGCCGCGACCCCCACGCTGAGGTTGCCGCCGAGCGGCACGAGGGGGATGGCCTCGAGCATCCGGGCGCCCAGCACGTAGAGCGGTACGTCGGGCCCGGGCACGTTCGTCACGACGAGGTTGACGAAGGGCTGGTGGTGGACGAGGTGGCTGGCCGCCGACAACGCCGCAGGTGGCAGCGCATCGAGCGACGAGAGCAGGAAGTGCATGGCCAGTGCCTGCTCGCGGTCTTTGCCCTCCCGCTCCGCCCGGGCGACCTGGGCCAGGCGGTCCACCGCGGCCGCGGCGCCGATCGGGAGCGGGACCCGCATCGCCGAGACCTCGTTGCCGAGTCGATGGTCGCCCTGGTGGTCCGATCCCACTGGTACGAGCACCTCGAGCTTGCGGCCCTCCATCACCTCGCCGCGAGCCGAGAGGAGGTCGTGCACGCCGGCGGCGACGGCGGTCAGCAGCAGGTCGTTGAGCGTGACGGCGAAGTGGTGCTCGGCGCGGCGGAGCTCGTGGAGCGGCTGGCGGACTGCGACGGCCCGGCGGTCGAAGCCGACCGGAGTGTTGAGAGAGCAGTCGGGCGTGACCGAAGGTGTGGCCAGCAGGCTGCGCAGGGCGCCGGCGTAGCGCGCCACCACGTGGCCGGCCTGCGACGGGTGCCACGCGGCGTGCCACCCGTCCGCGGCGAGCCGCCATATGACGCCGCCCCAGTGGGCGAGCCCCTCGGCGGTCACCTCCAACCGCCCGGGTGCCGGGGCGGGTTGCCACCCGTCGCCGGTGTGCTTACGGGGCGCGCGCGGCTCGAGGTCCAACAGGACTGTGGCGAGCTCCACGCCAGCCAGCCCGTCCGCCATGGAGTGATGGAGCATCTCCAGCATCGCGACGCGACCACCCTCGAGCCCGTCGATGAGCCAGATGTCCCACAGCGGCCGGCTGCGGTCGAGCGGACACGCCATCAACTGCGCGCAGAGCTCCAGCAGCTGGCGCTCGTCGCCGGGCTGGGGTAGCGCGGCCTGGTGCACGTGGGCGGCGATGTCAAAGTTGTCGTCGTCAACCCAGAAAGGCGCCGACTCGCCGAGCAGCGGGAGACGGACGCACTTGCGCAGCTTGGGCACGAGTCGTAGCCGGCTCTGTGCCTCGGCCCGCACCTCGTCCAGCCGGAGGCAGCCGTCGGCGTCGTGCAGTGGCCCCCCTTCGAAGATCCCGATCGAGCCCATGTGCATGGGCGTGTGGGCCGACTCCATGTAGAGGAACGACGCATCGAGCGGCGTCAGGGTGTCGGCCGGGTCGCTCATGGCGATCGCGGGGGGTCCGGCAGGCGGGCGGAGCACACCTCCGCGAAGCCGTCCTCGATGCAGGCAGCAAGCTTCGGGCCGTCGGGAATGGCCGCCACGTCGACGTTGATCGTGACGCAGGCGCGGTCTGCCGCGGAGACCAGGGAGATGTTGAGCGCCGCCCCGGACGGAGGGGAAACGGCGAAGATGCCGTGCACCCCGACGCCCGCCAGGGAGGCCTGGAACGGCGGCCCGGGGATGTTGGTGATGCAGAAGTCGTCGCCCAGCAGCATGGAGCCCCACAGGCCGCGGGCCACCGGGGCGGGCAGAGCGCTCAGTGCCGTGGCGAGGACGTCACTCATGCCGAGGCCGGGCGCGTGCTTCCATTCCTGGGCGATGCGGCGGACCTCAGCCATGCAGTCCGCCACGTCGGTGTGGACGGGGACGACGAAACGAGCCGGGACGAAGTGATTCCCGCTCTTCGGGTCCGCCTCGTCGCGCACGTTCACGGGCATGAGCGCGCGCAGGCCAGGCGTCACGACGCCGTGCTGCTCGTGGTAGAGGGTCAGGCCCCGCACGACGGACGTCATGAACACGTCGTTGACCGTGCCGCCCCACGCCTTTGCCGCGCGCTTGAGGCCGGAGAGCTCGAGGTCGATGACCTCGACGTGGCGGCGGAAGCTGCGCCCGGTCATGATCGGCGAGATCGGCTTGCCCGCCGGCGCCATCAGACGGGCCACCGAAGTGCCGATCGCGGCGAGTTGGCCGAGCGTCCGGAAGGGGTGCGTCAGCGCGCCGACCGCTCCGTCGACCAGGCGGAGCGCGTCGGGCAGCTCCCCGGGTCGGCGTGGCGACGAGGCCGGTGCGCTCTCCGGTACGACCGCGTGATTCGGTGCCGCGTCCTGGCGGGTCGCCCGAAGGCGCGCCGGCGCGGGGGAGTCGAAGAGCTGGGCGAGCACGGCGAGCCCACCCACCCCGTCGATGAGGGCGTGGTGGACCTTCAGGACGAGGGCGGCGCGCTCCGCATCGACACCCTCGACCAGGACGGCCTCCCAGAGCGGCAACGCTGAGTCGAAGCCGCTCGTCGCCATCGTCTGGGCCATGTCGAGGACGTCCCGCAGGCCTCCGTGTTCGGGCAGCCGCATGCGCCGCAAGTGGGTGTCGAGATGGAAGGTCTCGTCGACGACGAACTGAGGCCGCCCTCGGCCCGGGGCCCGGGTGACGGCCCGCGAACGCAGCCGCGGCACCGCCTCGCTCAGGCTGCTGACACGCGCCCGCACTTCGGTCCAGTCCGGCCGGCCGTCGAGGAGCAGGATCGCCACGATGGTCGGGCGCATCACCGGATCACTGCTGATCGTCCAGAGGAGGGCATCGGAGCCGCTCATGGTGTCGACCCGCTCTGCGCTGTTGTCTCGTTCTCCCATGACCTGACCTCTTTAGGGCGATTCTGGGATCGGTCCGGCGGGAGGCATAGAGCCAGAAGTCCCCATTTGTGCCTGCCCGTTGCACCTGATCCGGAGGATGTGCCATTCGACCCTGCTCCCTGCCGGGACTTCGCCCTAGCATCGGGCCTGGCTCGACGCCGTGGCCGGTCCGTGGCTGGACCGTGGGGGGCATGGGGCCACGGAACGTGGGAAAGGGGATCAGACATGACCACGACAGCGGTGAGTGCACCGGTCCCCGCCCGGCAAGGGCTAGGCAACGCGTTCGGCAGGCGGCAGCTCTACAAGTACCCCAACACCTGGCCGCGGCTCGGGTACCTGTCCATCGTCGTATTGACGACCATCATGCTCTACTACCTCTACTACGTGGAGGGCGCGGTCACCCCGCTGCTGCTGCCCTACTACCACATGTCGTTCCAGTACTTCCTGTACCTCCTCGTCGTCTCCAACGCGATCGGGGCCTTCAGTGCGTTCATCGGCGGCCTCTCGGACAAGATCGGCCGTGCGAACCTGATCATCTACGGCACCTTGGTTGTGGCCCTGATCCAGCTCTTAGCCATACCGCACATCAGCGAGAAGTTCTGGTTCTCCTTCTCCTATTGCATCATCGGTTTCGTCGAGGGCGTCATCCTCGTCTCGACGCCCGCCCTCATGCGCGACTTTTCGCCCCAGATGGGCCGTGGCGTCGCCATGGGGTTCTGGGCGATCGGCCCCTCCATGGGCGCCCTGGCCGCCAGCCTGGTGGCCACCCACACGCTGGGCCATCTCGCGCCTTGGCAGGACCAGTTCATCATCTCGGGGCTCGTGTGCATGGGCGTCGTCGTGATCGCGTTCTTTTTCCTGCGCGAGCTCTCGCCGCAGTTGCGCGACCAGCTCATGGTCTCCGAGCGCGAGCGAGCACTCGTCGAGGCGCGCGCCAAGGGGATCGACGTCCAGAAGGCGACCAGGCACCCGATCCGCTCCATGATGAAGCTCGACCTGGTCGCCTCCTCCATCGCCATCTCGGTGTTCCTGCTCTTCTACTACGCCTCGGTCAGCGTGCTCACGATCTACTGGGTGGTGACGTTCAACCGGAGCACGCCGCAGGCCAACGGGATCAACGTCTGGCTTGCCGCGTTCCTCTCCGGCGGTCTCGTGCTGGCGGGCCTCCTCTCCGACTGGGCCCGGGTGCGCAAGCCCTTCATGCTCGTCGGGGCGATCTGTGCCATGGTCATGATGGGCTTCCTCATCAAGCAGACCGACAATCCGCACACCGGCTACTACTCCAACGTCTTGGTGATCGTGCTGCTGGCCGTGTCGATCGCGTTCGCCTACGCGCCGTGGATGGCGAGTTACACCGAGCAGGTCGAGTCGCACAACCCGGCCCTGACCGCGTCGGGCCTGGCGGTGTGGGGATGGATCCTGCGCATCACCGTCGCGCTCTCCTTCCTGGTGCTGCCCTACGTGATCACGACGTCGACGGTCCTCGTCGACAACCAGGGCGCGGCGACCGCGCTGCAGGCGATCCAGGCCGCTCAGCCCTACGCGCCGACCACCTCACCGCCCGCCTGCAACCCGACCAAGGCGCCCGCCGCCGTCATCACGGGCCTGCAGGCTACGAAGGAGCCCGGTCCGGAGACCCTCGCCAGGATCATGTCCGCCTGCAACTCGACCGGGAACCTCGGTTCGGCGTTGACCGCCGCCGGCGGACTCAGCAACCCGCAGGTGCAAGGACTGCTCGCCTACAACCCGCTGGCCCTGGCCATCGAAAAGGGCCAGCCCGTCGGCCAGGCCGAGATCCAGACCAAGGTCGGCGTGCACTCGCAGAACCTGGCGAGCCTCCTGGTCGCCGAGCAGAAGCTGGTGCCGGCCCAGAAGACGTCGCCGGGCGAGTGGAAGCGGTGGTGGGGCGTCTGCCTCGCCGGTCAATTCGTCTTCGCCATCCTCGTCTTCTTCATGCGTGGTCGCTGGAGCCCGCGGGCGGCGCGACGCGACCTGGCCGAGCACGACCGCGTGGTCTCGGAGGAGCTCGCCAAGCTGGCCCAACAGGAACCCGCGGCAGTCGGGTAGATCGTCGAGCCGTCAACTCGACGAGTGGGAACTCCGGGGGGGCGAGACGGTCGTCCACATCGGCGAAGGTCGCGACGTCATGGCGCGGCCGGTCGGCCCGACGAACTCGAGTTCCTCGTTGGCGTTTCCCGAGAGGGCCCAGCCTGCGCTATGGACCAGGTGATGGTGATAGAGGCACAGGAGCGCGAGGTTGTCAATGTCCGTCCGCCCGTCGGGTTTCCACGGCACCACGTGGTGGGTGTTGGTGAACGTGGCGTGTGTGCAGCCCGGGAAGCGGCAATGGCGGTCCCGGCGCGTCACCTCGCGACGCTGGGCGTCGTTGGGTTCTCGCCGTGCCCGGCCCTCGTACATGGTGTGCCCGACGTCGTCGTCGACGCCGATCGCGATGGTGGCATCACAGGCGATCTGCCGCACTGTCGGGGCGTCGAGCAACCCGTCGCGCTCGAGCTCGCCGAAGAGCGACGTGGCCTCGCCCGAGTCCTCCACGAGGGCGTCCAGCGGTACGTGCAGCACGACGAAGTACGGGCTCGGCGCTGTCCCCGTGCCCTGCGCACCCCTCTTCGACGAGCGGATCAGCTCCAGGAACGCGTCACACAGGCGCTGGTCCCATGGCGTGTCGCCATCGGACGGAATCCGCCTGGCCCGGGATTCGAGACAGGCCCGGGTCTCGGCGTAGGACTCGGGCGGCACCCGGAGGGTCATCGTTCGGCACTGGTCGTTGAATCGCAAGAACCGCTGCTCGTCGCTCGACCGGGAGTGGGTGCCCGTGGCCCGGAATCTCGAGCGGGCGAGCTCGGCCAGTTGGCGCACCGAACACCCCTTGGCATGATCTCGTAGCTCGCCGTCGGTCTCGGGTGTCGCCACGTCCGCGAGCGCCCGGACTTTGTCAAAGGACACTTCACCAGCGCACAGGGCCTCGACGAGGTGTGGCAGGTCCCAAGCCGTTGCGGCCACGCGCCCATAGGCGCGGGCTGTCGCTGTCGACACGCCGAAGCGTTCGACGGTCCAGGCCGGGGACGACGTCGCCCCTTCGTCCCGATAGGCCTGGCGTCGCTCGACCTCCCCCAACAAGACGACGATGGCGCCTTCGATAGCCGCCTTCTCGGTGAAGAGCCGGCCGAGTCGCTCCACGACCTCCTCGTTCGACAAACCCGCCGCCGCACCGATGGGTCCATCGGGAGCTGTGCCCACATCTGTGGCGGTCTGAGCCATCGGGTGAGAACGGTCCTCCCGGCCCGACAAAGTGATCCGGCTGTTGGCGGTACCTAGAGCGCGGCAGACCAATCGGACAGCTGCGGGGCCAGCAGGGGCCAGCGGGAGAAGATCCCTTCGCCCGACGCGGCCGCCGCCATGCGCTCGTTCCACTCGCGGTCGTCCCAGGGAGGCTCGACGAGCTGGGCGCGGGGGAGCAGCGCGGCCAAGCTCTCCGACGTCGCCCTGGTGTGGTGGGGGTCACTCGCCCCGCTGCGGAACACCAGCGCCGGTACGTCGAGCGCACGGAGCTCTTCGTCGGTGACGCCCGGGATGAGCTCGCCGGGCCGCGGGCAGTAGGCCAGCATCCACTGCTCGAGCGTGGCGATGAACGCCCCGCGGTCCTGGGCCAGGAAGCGCGCACGGTTGCGGGGATTGCGTTCGAGCACCTCGGACCACTCGGGCAGGTCGGCCACGGCGGCCATCCCGTCCCTCCACGCGGCAGCGACGGACTCACCGCAGTAGTGCGTCGCCAGCGAGAGCAGACCGTAGGGGCCGCCGCTGATCCACCAGACGGCGAGCGCCCGCGCCACGTCGCGGTGCCGCGCCGCCGTGAGCAGCGAGACCCGCGAGCCCCCCGACCCCCCGGCGATGACGGCCGGGGCGAGATGGAGCTCACGCAGCAGCGCTGCCAGAACGTCGGCCTGCATGGCCGACTCCGAGCTGCCATCGAAGCAGACGTCGGAGGCGCCGGTGTTGGGCCGGTCCCACACGAGCACCCGCTTCCCGGTCTCGGCGAGAGCGGCTGCCAGCTCGCGGACGCCCGGGCTGTCCTTGCTGAACCGCCCTCCGGGGGTGATGACCCAGGGGTCGCCCTCCCCGATCACCTCATACGCGACCCGCAGTCCCTCCATCTCCGCAATGGGCACGGCCGTACCCTAGGGCGTAGAGGCCCTCGACCACGAGATTGCGGAGAACGCCCCGAAGCAGCTCGAGGCCCTGTCGCTCTACCGCCTCTGACGGGAGGGACGGGAGGGTCGGGAGCGCTCAGGCGGAGCGGTCGGACGGACGGGCGTGACCGTCCGCCGGCTCGAGGCCCGACAGGAAGGTCACGATCTCCTTGGTGAGGCGCTTCGGCTGGAGCCGCAGCTCGAGCGGTGACCGGGCGCGGATGAGCGTGCCGTGGGGCATGCGCGACACGAGGTTCACGGCGTCGTCGAAGGGATGGATGAAGTCGTAGCGGTGCGCAAGGACGAGGGTCGGGACGGCGATGGCGCGCCGCTCCTCCTGGGTCGGGGCCACCGGGCCCACGAGCACGCCGTGGAGCACGGCGGACGTCGCGTCGGGGGGCAGCGAGCCCGCGTTGAGCACGCTGTTGAGCGGCCCGAACCTCGTGCGGGGGATCCGGCGCAGCAGGCCCGACACCACGTCCAACACCGGGCGCCCGTAGTGGGCGGCCAGGACCATCGGCACGAAGACCATGGCGGCGGCGGGGACGGCCCGTTCCAGGACGGGCATCTCGAGGACGAGGGCACGCACCCGCTCGGGGGAGCGGGCGGCCGCGAACAGGCTGACGTTGGCGCCGAGCGAGAGGCCCCCGAGCACGGCCTGCTCCACACCCAGATGGTCCAGGAGGGCCAGTACCTGGTCCGCGTAGCTGTCGATGCGGTAGGTGGAGGCGTGCGTCGGCTTGTCGCTCCGTCCGTGGCCGAGCAGGTCCAGGAGCACGACCCGGTAGCCCTGCTCGGCCAGTGCCTGGGCGATGCCCCGGTTGAGCTCGGCGTCGAGCAGCAGGCCGTGCAGGTAGACGACGACGGGGCTCGACGCGGAGCCGTAGAGGTCGTAGACGAGCCGGTGCTCCTGGTGGGTGAAGGAGAGGTCGAACTCGACCGGGATCACGCTCATGGCATCAACGCTAGGTGCAGCGGCCGCCGGGCGACAGGGTCGTTCGGCAGGAGTGATCAACCACGGACCCGGGCGGACGCCGGGTCGTAGAACGCCCCCGTCTGGATGTCGGCCCGCGCCACGGCGTCGCCCACCGTGACCTCCCAGGCGCCGGTGCCCAGGTCGTCGGCACCGACGGGACCGCGGTCCCGTCGCCACACGTAGGCGAGCCCGACGGCCGCGCCGCACGTCGCCGACCACGCCGCCGAGGTCACCTGGCCGGCCGGCTCCCCGTCGTGGAGGACCAGCTCGCCGCCCCACAACATGGCGTCGGGGTCGCCGACCCGGAGCGAGACCAGGCGCCGGCGCGGCCCCGCCTGAATGGCCGACTCGAGCGCCGTCCGGCCCACGAAGTCGACGGGTGTCTTGAGCTTGCAGGTGAAGCGCAGGCCCGCTTCGAGCGGGGTGTGGTCGGGGGTGAGGTCGGCACCGAAGGCCCGGTACCCCTTGTCGAGCCGCAGGCTGTTGATGGCGTAGTACCCCGCGTCGACGAGGCCGAGGCCGAGGTCGGTGCCGGCGGCCACGAGGTCCTCGTAGACGCCCACGGCGAACTCGCTCGGTACGTAGAGCTCCCAGCCGAGCTCGCCCACGTACGTGATCCGGGTGGCCCGCACCGTCGCGTACCCGAGGGAGATCTCCCGGCTCGTCGAGAACGGGAACGCCTCGTCGGACAGGTCGGCCGACCCGAGCCGGCCGAGCAGCTGGCGCGACGCGGGACCCATCACGCCGAGGACGGCGTACGCCGAGGAGACGTCGACCACGCTGACGTGCTCGCCGGGGCGGAGGTGCCGCTCGATCCACACCGCGTCGCGCACGGGCGAGGCCGCGCTGGTCACCAGCAGGTAGCGGTCGGGCGCGAGGCGGGTCACGGTCACGTCGGCCTCGTAGCCGGCGCGCTCGTTGAGCATGCCCGTGTAGACGGCCCGGCCCGGCCCGACGCCCACATCCGCCGTGCACAGGCGCTGGAGCACCGTCTCGGCGTCACGACCGACCACCAGGAGCTTGCCGAAGGACGTCTCATCGAAGACGGCCGCGCGCTTCCGGGTCGCCGTCTGCTCGGCGGCCGACCAGGCGAGCCACCCGGGCCGGCCCCACGTGTAGTCGAGCTCCGCGGGCACCCCCGCCGGGGCGAAGACGTTGGGCCGCTCCCACCCCATCTTCGAGCCGAAGACCGCTCCCTTGCCCGCCAGCAGGTGGTGCAGCGGCGATCGCCGGAACGGGCGGGCCGTCGTCAGCTCCCGGTTCGGCCAGGGCAGGGCGTAGTGGAGGCCCAGGACCTCGCCCACGCGGTCGCGCAACCACCGGTTGTTGGCGTTGAACGGCGCGAAACGCCGGATGTCGACTGCGACCAGGTCGCTGGTCGGCTCGCCCTCGACGATCCACTCGGCGAGGGCCCGGCCGGCGCCGCCACCCGACGCGATCCCGACCGAGTTGAACCCCGCCCCCACGAAGAACCCCCGGACGTTCGGCGCCTCGCCGAGCACGAACTGGTTGTCCGGCGTGAAGCTCTCCGGCCCGTTGTACAGCTTCTTCAGCCCGGTGGTCGCGAGAGCGGGGATCCGGTGGACGGCTGATTCCATGAGGATGCCGAAGTGGTCCCAGTCCTCCTCGAGCAGTTGGAACTCGAAGGGGTGCGGCAGCGCGTCGGGGGCAACCCAGGGCTTGGCCGTCGGCTCGAAGCCGCCGACGACGAGCCCGCCGACCTCTTCCTTCACGTACGTGTAGCCGTCGGGGTCGCGCAGGATGGGGAGCTGCGGGTGGACCCCGTCGATGCGCTCGGTCACCACGTAGAAGTGCTCGGCCGAGTGGAGCGGGACGTCGACGCCGCAGAGCAGGCCGACGGCCTTCGCCCACTGGCCGGCGCAGTTCACGACCACCTCGGCCTCGACGGCGCCGCGGTCCGTCACGACGCCCGTCACCCGGCCGTCCAGCGTCGAGACGCCGGTGACCCGGGTGTGCTCCTCAATGCGGACGCCCCGGAGGCGCGCGCCGCGGGCGAGCGAGGCCGTCACGTCGACGGGGTTGACGGTGGCATCGCCGGGCAGCCACAGGGCGCCGAGCAGATCCCCCGTCTCGAGGATGGGATACCGCTCGAGGGCTTGGCGGGGGGCGAGCAGCTCGCACTCGAGGTCATAGGCCTCGGCGGTCGCAGCCGTCCGACGGAGCTGGACCATCCGCTCGGGAGCGCGCGCCACGGTCACGCCACCGCACCGCTTGAGACCCGTGGCGAGGCCGGTCTCCGCCTCGAGCTCGCCGTAGAGACGGGCTGAGTACTGGACGAGGCGGGTGCCGGCCTCGGTCGCGCGGAGCTGGCCCAGGAGGCCCGCCGCGTGCCACGTCGTGCCACACGAGAGCCGGCCCTGCTCGAGCAGCAGGACGTCGGTCCAGCCGAGGCGGGCCAGGTGGTACGCGGTCGAGGTCCCGATCACGCCGCCGCCGACGATCACGACGCGGGCCCGGTCGGGCAGATCGCCCCCGGTTGGTGCAGGCTCCTCGGGCATCGCGGCTCAGTCTGCCCGTGTCACGTCGGCCAGGAGCCGCTCGAGGTCGGGACCGGCGAAGGTGGCCTCGGCCCGCTCGTACTTCTCCATCCCCCAGGACCAGAAGTCGAACGCGATGGTGCTGATGGCGTCCTGGATCGACGCCCACAGCGTCCATCCGTACTGGGACATGAGCCCCCACAGGCGCGCGCGCGCCACGTGGCCCGGCGTGAGGGCGCCGTCGTACGCCTCGATCAGCTCCTCGAGCTGCTCGAGCGTGAGATGGCACTCGCTCCAGATGTTGCCGAGCTCGAAGTAGGGGTCGTTGTTCCCGGAGTACTCGTAGTCGATGATGAAGACGGTCTGGCCGTCGTCGATGAAGTTGGCGGCGAGGAGGTCGTTGTTGCACGGGCGGGGCGCCACCGGTCGGGTGCCCATGGCCTCGCGGATGCGTCCGACGGCCTCGGCGTGGTCGAGGTAGCCCCGCGGGAGGCGGAAGCCGCGCCGCTGGACGCGGCCCAGGTAGTCGGCCTGGCGCTCGAACATGTCGAAGCGGTTGACGAAGGGCTCGCCGGCGTGGAGCCGCCGGCAGGCCAGCGCCACCCGGGGCAGGATCCCGGGCTGCTGCAGGTCCTCGTCGGCCAGCGACGCGCCTCCGAGGAAGCCGAGCACGAGGATCCCGTCGTCGGGGAGGAAGTCGACGACGGGCGCACCCACGCCGGTCGCCGCGGCGCGCACACTGTTCTCGTACTCGGCCTGCCGGTCGACGGCGAGCTCGTCGGCCGACGACGGGTCCGAGTGGCGGAGCACGTAGGCGCCGTCGGGGGTCGTCAACTTGTAATTCTGGTTGGTCAGACCCCCGGGAAGCGGCTCGACCCGGCAGGACCGACCGCGGAAGACTTCGATCCGCTCGAGGAGAGCGGGGTCGAGGTCCGCGCCGCCGGCGCTCACCTCCGCAGGTGATCGGGGCTGCTCAGGGCAACGACGAAGCGGGGTAGTCGGCCCCGAGCTGCTCGCGGATCTCCTGCTCGATGGTCTGCTTCGGCCCGGTGAACCACTTCTTCACCGACATGTGCCAGTAGATCCACAGGAAGATCAGGAAGGCCGGGAAGACGAGGATCGTGTAGTTCACGTACTTCCACGCGAACCCGGTGGTCCACGGCACGCCCAGGTTCGAGGTGGGCATGAAGGCCATCCATGAGACCAGGACGATGTCGATCAGCGCGATCACGGCGATCCACTTGTACTTCTTGCCCAGGTTCCAGTGGCCGGGCTGGAACCGGTCGCCCAGGCGCCACCGGTGCCAGATCGGGATGGCGAAGCACCAGTAGAGGCCGATGACGCCGATCGACACCACGGCGAAGAAGGCGACCGGAGACGGCACGCCGCCGATGTCGACGGGGATCAGGGCCGGCGCCGTGATGACGAGGGAGAAGACGGCGACCAGGACGACGCCGGCGACCGGGACCCGCTTGGCGCTCAGCCTCGACCAGACACTTGCCGCCGGCACCGCACCGTCGCGGCTGAAGGCGAAGAGCATGCGGGTTGTGCTCGTCATGCAGGCCGTGGTGCAGAAGAGCTGTCCGACGGTGGCGATGAGGAGGACCGTCCCACCCCAGCGTTGCGTGAGGGCCTGGGCGAAGATCGTCGTGACGCCGCCGCCGGCGGCCGTGACCTTGCTCGGGTCCTGCACGGCGAAGAGGAAGGACAGAAGGAGGAGGTAACCGCCGATGGCCGAGTACACGATGGACCGCCAGATGCCCTTGGCCGCCGAGTCGGCCGCCGAGTTCGTCTCCTCCGACAGGTGCGCCGAGGCGTCGTACCCGGTGATGGTGTACTGGGTCAGCAGGGCCCCGATGGGCAGGATGATGAAGAGGAACCCGACCCCGCCCGTCTTGCCGCCGAAGAAGCCCGTGTTGTTGACCCGCGAGGTGAAGACGGACGACACGCTGGCGTGGTGGTGCGGCAGGAAGATCAGGATGAGGATGATGGCCGTCGCACCGAACACGTGCCACCACACCGAGGTGTTGTTGAAGATCGAGAGCAGGTGGCTCGAGAAGATGTTGACGAGGGACGCCACGAAGAGGATGCCGAGGAAGAACAGGAAGATCGTGTTGAGGCTGCCCGAGTGCCAGCTGGTGAAGAAGAAGCCGAGCGTGGCGTCGAGGAAGATGGCGCAGCCGTAGGCGACCGAGGCGGTGATGGCGAGCAGCCCGATCAGGTTGAGCCACCCGGTGTAGTACCCGGCCTTCACGCCGCCGAGCTTGGAGGCCCACCAGTAGATGCCGCCCGAGGTCGGGTAGGCGGAAACCAGCTCGGAAAGGCAGAGGCCGATACAGAGGATGAGGCAGGCCAGCACCGGCCAGCCCCAGGCGATGGCCGCCGGGCCGCCGCCGTTCCACCCGCTCGCGAACGTGGTGAAGCAACCGGCCAGGATGGAGATGATGGAGAAGCTGATAGCGAAGTTCGAGAAGCCGGACCAGGAGCGGTTCAGCTCCTGCTTGTAGCCCATCTCGGCGAGGTGCTTCTCGTCCGCGTTCAGGGTCGAGAGGTCGGGAACTTCCGGGATCTCCTCCACGTCAACGCCTTCAGGCACGTACGCCCCCCTTTGTTCGGCGACCCCGGGACAGGGGGTCGCATCCGGTGTTGCGGCACGTTAGCAAGCCCCCTTGCCGCGTGACGGGAATGTTACCGGGACCCCTCGAGCCGCATCGTGGATAGGCGCACCGGCACGGGATGGGTCATCGCCCCTCGCACCTCGCACCTGGCAGGATCGGGGGACTGCATTGCGCGACGACCCGATGGATCCCTCCGGAACGGACCGGCGCAGAAGCCGGGAGGCGGCATGAAGATCCTCGCCGTCGATCAGGGGACGTCGGCGACCAAGGCGGTCGTGTTCGGCGACGACGGGGAGACGCTCGCCTCCGTCGAGGTCGCCGTCACGCCGCATGCCGTCCCGGGCGGAGGCGTCGAGCAGGACCCCGGGCAACTGTGGGATTCGGTCTGCGCAGCCGGGCGGGACGCCATCGCCCGAGCGGGCGGGAGCGTCACGGCCGTGGGCGTCGCCAACCAGGGTGAGACCGTGCTGGCGTGGGATCGCGGCACCGGCCGGCCGCTGAGCGCGGCCATCTCCTGGCAGGACCGCCGGGCGGCGACGGTCTGCGCCGACCTGGCGGGGGACGCCGAACAGCTGACGCGGACGACCGGCCTCCCGCTCGATCCCTACTTCGCGGCGCCGAAGATGGCCTGGCTGCGCCGCAACGTCACGACCGAAGGGGTCGTGACGACGACCGACACCTGGCTCCTGCACCGCCTCACGGGCGCCTTCGTCACCGACGCCACCACCGCCTCGAGGACGCTGCTCCTCGACCTCGGTCGCCGCGCCTGGTCGGAGGAGGCCTGCGCGGCCTTCGGGCTGCGCTCCCAGGACCTCCCCGCCGTCGTCGGCTGCGCGGAGGAGATCGGCCGGACGGACGCGTTCGGGGCGCCGCTCGTCGTCAGCGGTTTGTGCGTCGACCAGCAGGCGGCGCTGGTCGGGGAGCACTGCCTCGAGACGGGCGAGTCGAAGTGCACGTACGGCACCGGCGCGTTCCTGTTGGCCAACGCGGGCCCGGTGCCGGCGGCCTCGTCGGCCGGCTTGGCCGTCTCGGTGGCCTGGCAGCTCGGCGAGCAGGCCGTCTACTGCATCGACGGGCAGGTCTACGCCGCGGGTGCGGCCGTCGCCTGGCTGCGCCGCTGGGGGTTCCTGGCCCGTTCCGAGGATCTCGACGCCGTCGGCGGCTCGGTGGGCGACGGCGGCGGCGTCACGGTCGTGCCCGCCCTCAGCGGCCTCGGCGCGCCGTGGTGGCGACCCGACGCGCTGGCCAGCATCGAGGGGATCGGGCCGGGCACCGAGCCCGCGCACGTCGTCCGGGCGACCGTCGAGGGCCTGGCGGCGCAGGTGACCCTGTTGGCCCGGGCCGCCGCGGCAGACCTCGGCCGTCCGCTCACGCTGCTGCGGGTGGACGGGGGGCTGACCCGCTCGCGGCTGCTCATGCAGACGCAGGCCGACCTGCTCCAGAGCCCGGTGGAAGTCGCTTCGTCCCCGCACGCCACCGCGGCCGGGGTGGCGGCGTTGGCCCGGCTCGGCGCCGGTGGAGGAAGAACGCTCGACGAGGTCGTCGCACCGTCCCGACCGGACAGGCGCTACGAGCCGGCGGTCTCCGCCGACGAGGCGGCCGTGCGCCTGGAGCGCTTCGAGCGCGCGGTGGCGCGCCTGGTGGCGACGCCGTGAGCGGCGACCGCACCCATGACGTGGCGATCGTCGGTGCCGGCGTGGTGGGCACGGCGATCGCGCGCCAGCTGGCCCGCTACCGGCTCCGCACCGTCGTGCTCGAACGGTCCAACGACGTGGGGACGGGCACGTCGAAGGCCAACACCGCCATCCTCCACACGGGCTTCGACACCCAGCCCGGGAGCCTCGAATCGATGCTGGTCCGCCGCGGCCACGAGCTCCTCGGCGCCTATGCCGTCAGCGCCGGCATCGCGCTCGAGCACACCGGGGCGGTGCTCGTCGCCTGGGACTCGGAGCAAGAGGCGCGCCTCGACGCGGTGGTGGCCACGGCGCGCGCCAACGGGTACGAGCGCGCCGAGCGGATCACGCTCGAGGAGCTGAACCGGCGCGAGCCGAACCTCGGCGGAGAGGCCGCGGGGGCCGTCTCGATCCCCGACGAGTGCGTCATCTGCCCCTGGAGCCCGAGCATCGCCTTCGCCACCGAGGCGGTGAGCGCCGGGGTCGAGCTGCGGCTCGGCGTCGAGGTGACGGACGCCGAACGAGACGACGAGGTCTGGCTGCTCCGCACGACCGGCGAGCGCGAGCCCGTCCGGGCCGCCTGGGTGGTCAACGCCGCCGGTCTCGGCGCCGACCATCTCGACCGGCGCTTCGGCCACGATGCGTTCACCATCACCCCCCGCCGGGGACAGCTCATCGTCTTCGACAAGCTGGCGCGACCGCTCCTGTCCTCCATCCTCCTCCCGGTGCCGACCGAGCGGACGAAGGGCGTGCTCGTCGCTCCGACCGTCTACGGCAACGTGCTGCTGGGGCCGACGGCGGAAGACCTTCAGGACCGGGGGGACACGGCGACCACGGCGGAGGGCCTCGGCGCGCTCATGGCGGCGGGCCGCCGCATCCTGCCCGATCTCGTCGACGAGGAGGTGACGGCGGCCTACGCCGGGCTGCGGGCCGCGACGGAGCACCGCGACTACCAGATCTCGGTGCACGAGCGCGAGCGCTACGCCTGCGTCGGGGGCATCCGGTCGACCGGCCTGACCGCGTCGCTGGCCATCGCCGAGCACGTCGTCGCGCAGATGGGGGCCGCCGGGCTCCCCCTGGCCGAGGCGGAGGACGAGCCGGCCATCCCCCGCCTGCCCCAGCTGGGCGAGCTCGGGACACGGGCGTTCGAGGACGGAGGGAAGATCGAGGGCGATCCCGCCTACGGCCACGTCCTGTGCTTCTGCGAGCGGGCCACCGAGGGCGAGGTACGTGACGCCTTCGGCGCCACGGTCCCGGCGGTGGACATCGGGGGCGTGCGCCGCCGCACGCGGGCGACCAACGGGCGCTGCCAGGGGTTCTGGTGCGGCGCGGTGATCGCGGCCCGCCTGGCCGCGGCCGCCGGCGCGTGACGCGGGCGCCCCTGACCGTCGACGCCCTGGTCGTCGGCGTGACGCGGGCGCCCCTGACCGTCGACGCCCTGGTCGTCGGCGCCGGCCCCGCCGGCCTGGCGGCGGCCACGGCGCTGAAGGGCGCCGGCGCAGGGCACGTCGTGATCGTCGAACGGGAGGACGAGCCCGGCGGGATCCCCCGTCTCTGCGCACACACCGGGTTCGGGCTGCGAGACCTGCGTCGCGTGCTCAGCGGTCCGGCCTACGCGCGGCGGTGGGTCGAGCGGGCGACGGCAGCCGGCGTCGACATCCGGACCCGCTCCATGGTGACGGGCTTGTCGGCGCAGGGCCGCGCCGAGGTGACCGGACCCGCTGGCCTGCTCGAGATCGACGCCCGGGCCGTCGTGCTGGCCACCGGAGCCCGGGAGCGCCCGCGGGCCGCCCGCCTGGTCCCGGGCACGAGGCCCGCCGGGGTCTTCACCACCGGCCAGCTGCAGCAGTGGGTCCACCGGGAGCACCTCCCGGTCGGCCGGCGCGCGGTCGTGGTGGGCGCCGAGCACGTCTCGTACTCGGCCGTGCTGACCTTGCGCGACGCGGGGGTGCGGACGGTCGCGCTCGTCACCGAGCACCCACGCCCGCAGAGCTTCCGGCTCTTCGACCTCTTCACCCGGTACGGCCTCAGGGTGCCGGTCTGGACCGGGACCTCGTTGGTAGGCATCTACGGGAAGGACCGGGTCGACCGCGTGCTGCTCCGCGGGCCCGGCGGCGAACGACGCGAGGTGGCAGCCGACGCCGTGGTGTTCACGGGGGACTTCATCCCGGACCACGAACTGGCGCGCCGGGCCGGGCTCGCCCTGAATCCCGGCACGCGCGGCCCGGCCTGCGACGCGGACGGCACGACGAGCATCGACGGCATGTTCGCGGCCGGCAACCTGGTGCATCCGGTGGAGACCGCCGACGTCGCGGCCCGCCGCGCCGACGCGGTCGGCTCCGCCGCGGCGGCCTGGCTCCGCACCGGGGCGACGTCGACGTCGGGGGCGCCGGTCACGGTGCGCGCGGTGGACCCGCTGCAGTGGGTGGTTCCCAACCTGGTCGCCCCGGCGAGCGAGGCCGAGGGGGTCGTCCTGGTGCGGTCGCGGCACTTCGTGCAGCGCCCCCGCCTCGATGTGACGCAGGGCGGCCGCCTGCTGGGCTCGTACCGGGTGCGCCGCCTGGTCCCGAACCGGTCGCAGCGCATCCCCTCCGGTTGGCGGAGAGAGGTCCGAGCCGGGGAGGACGTGCTCGTGACCATGCGCCGGGCCACTTGACCGTCGCGTGGCCGCCACGGTCAACTGGGGCGTGCCCGCCGGTCCCGACCTCGTCGCCGACCGCCTGGCCATCTCCGACCTCGTGCACGCGTACGCGCAGGGCGTCGACCGGCGCGATCCCGAGGGCGTGGCGTTGCTCTTCACCGAGGACGGCACGTTCGTCGCCTACGCCACGCCGGGCGACCGCGAGCCGACCAGCCGCAGCCGTGGGCGCGCCGAGATCACGCGGGCCATCGCCATGGCCCGGCACTACCGTTCCACCACCCACACCATCGGGAACCACCTGGCCGCCGTCGAGGGCGACCGCGCCACCGGGGAGACCCGCTGCGTCGCCTACCACGTCCTGGTCGACGAGGGCGACGAGGGCGGCGAGACGTTGCTGGTGTGGCACATCCGCTATCTCGACACCTATGCACGTGGCCCCGAGGGGTGGCGGATCCACGAGCGCGTGCTGCGGGTGGACCTGGTCAGCGACCAACCGCTGCGCGCCGGCTGATTCAGGGTGGGGTGAGCCCGGCCCGCTCGGCGGCCTGGCGGAGCTCGTCCCGCGCGTCGGCGAGATCGGCGGAGCCCAGGTTGATGACCACCCTGCGCGCGCCCAGGGCGGCGGCCTGCTCGAGGGTGGCGCGGTCGACCGTGGCCGAGGTCGTGATCCCGCTCAGGGTCACGTCGATGGTGGCCGGGTCGCGCCCCGCGGTGGTCGCCTCGGCCGCGAGCCGGCGCAGGGCGTCGGTCAAGGCGTCGCCTCTGAGCCCGAGCGACAGCCACCCGTCGCCGCGGCGCGCCGCACGGCGGATGGCCGCCGGGGACGTCCCGCCCACATCGATGGGCACGCCCCCGGGTTGGGCGGGCCGGGGGAACGACTGCACACCGGCGAAGGAGAAGTGGCGTCCCTCGAAGCGCGCGCCGCGCTGCGGATCGGCGCTCCACAGCGCGCGCACGGCGTCGATCGCCTCGTCGGCGCGCTCGCCCCGGCCGGCGAAGTCCACGCCGGCCGCCTCGATCTCCTCGCGCAGCCACCCGAGGCCGACCCCGAGCCGGAGCCGCCCCCCGGACAGCCGGTCGACGGTGGCCGCACGTTTGGCCAGGACGAGCGGGTGGTGCAGCGGGAGCACGAGCAGGCCGGTGGCCAGGCCGAGGGTCGTCGTGACGCCGGCCACGTAGGCCAACGTGTCGAGCGGATCGGGGATCACGCAGTCGTGGGGGAGCGGCACCCGGCCGGACTTCGAATAGGGGTAGCGGCTGGTGTAGTCGACGGCGAGCACGACGTGTTCGGGAAGGACGAGCGAGTCGAACCCGAGTCTCTCCGCGTGGCGGGCGAAGGGCGCGATCCAGTCGGGGTCCGAGAAGTCGGCGGCGCTCACGGGCGGGATCACGGCCAGGCCGGCTCGTTCCACCATGGCCACCCATCATGGCCCACGTAGGGTTGGCGGACCCGCGAGTGGTAGGGAGGACGGCGTGACGGACCTGCAGCGCTGGAGCGACAAGCTGGAGCTGGCCGAGCTGGTGGCCGTCCTCTCGTCGGCCGTGGACCGCGGCGACCGAGAGCGCATCGCGTCCTGCTACGCCGAGGACTCATATGACGACCACGGCATGTTCAAGGGAACGGGCGGGGAGTTCGCCGACTTCGTCAGCCGCCCGGGCCCCATGAGCACGATGCACCACCTGATCGGGCAGTCCATCTTCGACGTCGAGGGCGACGAGGCCTGGGGGGAGACGTTCTACGGCTTCCACGGCACGGCGGGCACGGCTACCGTCTCGGGCCACGGGCGTTACGTGGACTACTTCCGTCGGATCGACGGGACCTGGAAGCTGGCCTACCGCCGTGTCCTGCCCGACGCCGTACCGGCGGGGGACGACGCCGGGGCCTACTGGCAGTCGAGCCGCGGCCGGGACGATCCGAGCTACGACCGCCTGCGGCGGCCCGACCGTGGGCGAGGCGGGACTTGAACCCGCACATCCTTTCGGACACAGGAACCTGAATCCTGCGCGTCTGCCAATTCCGCCACTCGCCCGGGTGACCGGACAACAGTAGTCGCTGGCCAGCCTCCCCAGGTTCGGCGGCGGGCCGATCGTGACACAGGTGACCAGGTCAGACGCCTGCCGAATCCCTGTCGATCGCACCGTACCGGTAATCTCTGGAGGACCATGGGACTCCAGCAGTTTGAGGAGCGCCTCGAGCGTCTGGTGGAGGGCACGTTGGCCAAGCCGTTTCGAAGCAACCTCCAGCCGGTCGAGATCGGCCGGAGGTTGACGCGTGAAATGGACCTGCACCGGCGGGTGGGGGTGCGCGGGCTCATCGCGCCCAACGCCTTCGCGGTGACGCTCTCGCCGGCCGACGTCAGTCGCTTCGCCAACTTCATCGACGCCCTCTCGCGTGAGCTCGCCGACGCCGCCCGCGAGCACGCCCGGATAGAGGGCTATTCCTTCGTCGGGCCCGTCGAGGTCGAGATCTTCGAGGGGTCCAACCTCAAGCCGGGGCGGTTCACCGTGAGCGCCGAGGTGCACGAGAGTGAGGACGGCGGCTTCCTGGCCGAGCTCGTCCTGCCGGACGGGCGGCGGGTGGCGCTCGGCTCGGAGGCCTTGGTGATCGGCCGCCTGCCCGAGTGTGACGTGGTCCTCGCGGACTCCAACGTCAGCCGGCGGCACGCCGAGCTGCGCCGGAAGGGTGACGGCGTGTTCGTCACGGATCTCGGGTCCACCAACGGGACCAGGGTCAACGGGGCCCCGGTCCGAGAGCAGCTGCTCGCCAGCGGGGACGAGGTCAGTGTGGGGTCGACGCGGCTCATCTTCGAAATGTCGTGACGGCACCGGCAGCGCTGGCGACCCTGATCGCCACGCAGAACCTGAGCGCCGTGCTCCGCGTCATGCAATGGGGTGTCATCGTCCTCATCTTCCTGTTCTTCCTGCGCGTGATCCGCGCCGTATGGGTCGAGATGAGCCCGGCCACCATCCGCAAGTCGCGTTCGGAGCGGCGCCGGGAGAAGCGCCAGGAGCGGGCCGCGGCCCGCCCACCCGACCGCCCGAAGGATCGTCGACGGCGCCAGCTCCACCTCAAGGTGGTCGAGCCGCCGGAGCACGCCGGCCGCACCTACGATCTCGATGACGAGCTGACCATCGGGCGGTCGCCCGGGTGCGGGGTCGCCATGCCCGAGGACATCTACACCTCGACGCTGCACGCGCGCCTCTTCCGCCGCAACGACCAGCTCTGGGTGGAGGACCTCGGCTCGACCAACGGCACCTTCGTCAACCGGGAGCAGATCACCACGGCCCTTCGGCTCGGCAAGGGGGACCACCTCCAGATCGGCTCGACCGTGTTCGAGGTGTCCCGGTGACCGTGCTGCGCTCGGGCTCGGCGACCCACGTCGGGCGGGTGCGGACGGTCAACCAGGACCTCCCGCTCGAGCGGCCCAACCTCTACGCCGTGGCCGACGGCATGGGTGGCCACGTCGGCGGCGAGGTGGCGGCGCGGGTGGCCGTCGAGACCCTCGACCAGGCCTTCGACCGGGCCCCCACGGTGGAGGGGCTGCGCGACGCCTTCTCCGAGGCCAACGCCGCGGTCTGGCACGAGAGCCAGGCCAACGCCGACCTGCGGGGCATGGGCACGACGCTGACGGCGATGGCGCTGGTCGGTGGCACCGGCGGCCGGGACGTCCTCGCCCTGGCCAACGTCGGTGACTCCCGCGCCTACGTCTTCTCCGAGGACGAGCTGGTCCAGGTGACCGACGACCACAGCCTGGCGGAGGAGCGGATGCGCCACGGCGAGATGACCGAGGCCGAGGCGGCGGTGCACCCCCAGCGCCACATCCTGACCCGCGCCCTCGGCGTGTCCGCCGAGGTGGACACCGACATGTGGGAGCTCGAGCTGCACAGCGGCGACCGGGTGCTCCTGTGCTCCGACGGCCTCAGCAACGAGGTCGGCACGGACGAGATGGCCGACGTCCTGCGCAGCGTCGACGACCCCGAGGAGGCGGCCCGGCGGTTGGTCGAGGTGGCCAACGAGCACGGTGGTGCGGACAACATCACGGTGCTCGTCGTCGACGTCCAGGTCGGCGAGGAAGGGGAGGGGGCCGCCGCCCGCGTCACCCCGCTCGCCCTGGGCGCCGCCGTGGTGGGGGCGGCGGCCGTGACGGTCGCGACCACACCGGGCAACGAGCCGACCGGCCTCGTGCGCCCCGCATCGGGCTCGGCGGCCTCGTCCGCGACGGACGCCAGCGCGCTCGTCCGGATGGACGACACCCTCGCCCCGGGGGCTCGGCTCGTCTTCGGCGACGAGCCGAGCACGCTGGCGGTGGAGGGGCCGCGCAGCGACGAGTTCTTCATGGGCACGGCGACCTCGGTCCCGGTGGCCCGCTCGACCACCCGTGTGCCTCCCCCGCCGGCGCCGCGCCGGGAGAGCTCCGGGAAGGAAAGCCGCGGCGCGCGGCGCCGCCGCCTCGGGATCCCGCGCCGCATCACGCCCCGCGTCGTGGGTTTCATCCTGCTGGTCGCCGCCGTGCCGGTCGCGGCCTACTTCGTGCTTCGCTGGTACGCCTACGACAACTGGGTGGTCACGTTGCAGGGGGACCAGGTCGTCGTCAAGCAGGGCCAGCCGGGCGGCGTGCTGTGGTTCCATCCCAAGGTGGTGGACCGAACGGGCGTGACGACGGCCGCGATCTCTCCGACCGCCCTCGGCCCGTTGCGCGCAGGCGTGCAGGAGTCATCGCTCGCCGCCGCCCGGGTCTACGTCAGCAACCTCACCACGACCGCCACCGCGCCCGTCCGGCAGCATCAGACGGCGCCGGCGCGGTCGACCACCACCGCGGCACCGGTCCCGACGACTGCGGGGAACCCGCCGTGACCCGCGCGTACGTAACCCGCCGCCGAATGCGCCCAGCGTAGGCTCAGGCGCCATGCAGCCGGTCGACCAACCCCGCATCTATTCGGGCCGCTACGAGGCGACCCATCTGGTCGCTCGTGGCGGCATGGCTCAGGTGTACCGCGCCATGGACCTGCAGCTCGACCGGCCGGTGGCCCTGAAGGTCCTGTTCCCCGAGCTCTCGGTCGACCGCACCTTCGTCGAGCGGTTCCGCCGCGAGGCCCAGGCCGCCGCCAACCTGTCCCACCCCAACATCGTGCCGGTCTTCGACTGGGGCGAGGACGACGGCGCCTACTTCATCGTGATGGAGTACATCGACGGCCGTCCCCTCTCTGCCGTCCTGCGCGACCCGACCGCCCTGCCGCCGCGCCAGATCGCCACGATCGGCGCCGGCGTGGCGGCGGCCCTCGCCTTCGCCCACCGGCACGGAGTCGTGCACCGCGACGTGAAGCCGGGCAACGTCCTGATCACCCCGGAGGGGGACGTCAAGGTCACCGACTTCGGCATCGCGCGGGCGGTCAACACCGAGGAGAGCCTGACGCAGACCGGCGCCGTGATGGGCACGGCCGCCTATTTCTCGCCCGAACAGGCCGAGGGCAAGGGGGTCGACGCCCGCAGCGACATCTACTCGCTCGGCGTGGTCCTCTACGAGATGGCGGTGGGCAAGCCGCCGTTCACGGGCGACTCGCCGGTGGCCGTGGCGTCCAAGCACGTGCGCGACATCCCCCCGCTGCCGCGCGAGGTCAACCCGGCGGTGCCGGTGGCGCTCGAGGCCGTGATCATGAAGGCGATGGCCAAGCGGCCCGACGACCGTTACCTCTCGGCCGAGGAGCTGCGGGCGGACCTCCTCCGCTTCGCCGACGGCCGCCCGGTCGAGGCCGGCGACCCCGGTGTGACCTCCATGATGGCCCCCGTCGGGGTCACCGAGGCCGTCCCGACGTCGACGGGCCGCACCATAGCCGTACCGCCCGTCGACGGCGGTCCGCCGCTCGCCAGCCACGAGGAGCTCGAGCGCCGGAAGCGCACCCGCCGCCTCATCGTCATCCTCGTCGTCCTGCTGGTCGCGCTCGCGGTGATCGCCTTCTTCCTGCTGCGCTCGGTGTTCGGCGGCAACGTCACCGTCCCGAGCGTGGTGGGCCAGCCGGTCGCGCAGGCAGAGCAGACCCTCCGCAACGACAACCTGACTGTCGGCGGCACGAATTCGGCGGTGAGCGCCGTCGTTCCGAGCGGCACCGTCATCGCCATGGACCCCAGGGCAGGTACCTCGGTCTCGAAGAACTCGGCGGTGAGCCTCACCGTGAGTGCAGGTCCTGCCGTGACGGTGCCGGACGTCACCAACAAGCAGTTCACCGAGGCCACGCAGTTTCTCAGCGCTGCGGGACTGGGCTATTCCCCGAAGTACGTCTCCAGCAACCAGCCCGTGGGGACGGTGCTGGCGCAGAACCCCGCGGGCGGCCAGAAGGTCAAGTCGGGCACGAAGGTCCAATTGACCGTCTCGGGCAACCAGACCTCGGTGTCCGTTCCGAGCGTGCTGGGCCAGTCGGCGACGCAGGCCGGCGCCACGTTGGGTCACGACAACCTCACCGTCGGCAACCAGTCCAGCGGCTGCTCGGGCCAGTACCCGAGTGGCCAGGTGTCCTCGCAGAACCCTGCTCCCGGAGCACCCCTGCTGCCCAACGGCTCCGTCAACATCGTCATCTCCAATTGCGTCCCCGTGCCCGGCGTGATCGGCCAGTCCTCGAACCAGGCGCAGGCCAACCTCACCAACGCCGGTTTCGTGGTGAACAGCACCTCCGACACCACCTGTGCGGGGGGGGCGACGGCCGGCAACGTGGACAGCCAGAACCCCTCACCCAACGCGCTCGTCGCGCCGGATTCCGCCGTCGCCATCTCGGTCTGCCAGCCGACTCCGACGACGACGACGACAACGACGACGTCCTCGACCAGCACCACGACATCGAGCACGACGACCACGGCACCGGGGGGTCACACCCACCGCCAAGGCTGAGACGCGCCGGGGCGGCGGGTCAGGAGATCGTCGCGGCCCGAAGCTGCCCGAGGAAGTTGGCCAGCAACGCCGGCCCCGACGCGGTCAGGACCGACTCGGGGTGGAACTGCACCCCCTCGACGGGGAGCGTCCGGTGGCGCAGGCCCATGACGACGCCGTCGCTCGAGGTGGCGGTCACGACCAGCTCGTCGGGCACCGAGTCCGGCCGCACCACCAGCGAGTGGTAGCGCGTCGCCACGAACGGGTTGGGCAGGCCGGCGAAGAGGCCCTGCCCGTCGTGGTGGATCTCCGACGTCTTGCCGTGCATGAGGTGGGGGGCGGGCACGATCTCGGCCCCGTAGGCCTGGCCGATGCACTGGTGCCCGAGGCAGACGCCGAGCAGCGGGATCTCCCCGGCCAGGCCGGCGACGACATCCAGGCTGATCCCGCCGTCCTCGGGCCGCCCCGGCCCCGGTGAGATCAGGACGGCGTCGGGCCGTTCGGCCCGGATGCCGGCGACGTCGACGGCGTCGTTGCGGAACACGACCGGCTCGGCGCCCAGCTCGCCGAGCTCCTGGACGAGGTTGTAGACGAAGGAGTCGTAGTTGTCGACGACCAGCACCCGCGGTCCCATGAGCCGACGATCGTACCCGTGCCGCTCGGAGCCTCTCGCCCGGGCTGGCTAACCTCTGCCCCGTGGCAACCAGCACCAAGGGCCCCGGCGGCGCCTCCAAGAAGGGCAAGTCCGCCTCCGGGCGCGCCGCGAAGGTCGGCCGGTACAAGACCGCCGAGGAGAGCGGGCGCTACACGGCGCCGATCCCCAAGAGCGTGCGCCACAGCCCGCCCTGGTTCGGCGCGCTCATCCTCGTGCTGCTCATCGGGGGGGTGGCGGTGATCACGGTCAACTACCTGGGCCGCCTGCCCGGCCTGGCCCACGGCTCGCCGTGGGGCCTCGTCATCGGCCTGGTGATGATCTTCGTCGGCTTCCTCTGCGCGACCAGATACCACTGACCGCCGACGGTTGGGTCAGGCCAGCCGCTCGATCACCGTTGCGTTGGCGAGCCCGCCGCCCTCGCACATGGTGAGCAGCCCGTAGCGGCCGTTGGTGCGCTCGAGCTCGTTGAGGAGCGTGGCCGTCAGCTTGCCGCCCGAGGCGCCCAGGGGGTGGCCGAGCGCGATGGCGCCGCCATTGGCGTTCACGATCTCCATGTTGGGGTGGTGCTCCTTCTCCCAGGCCAGCACCACCGAGGCGAAGGCCTCGTTGATCTCCACCGCGTCGATGTCGTCCATCGTCAGCTTGGCCCGCTCGAGGACGCTCGTCGTGGCCGGGATGGGCCCGGTCAGCATCGTCACCGGGTCGACGCCGGCCAGCGCAAAGGCGTGGAAGCGGGCGCGGGGCCGGAGCCCGAGCGCGTTCGCCTTCTCCTCGCTCATGATCAGCACGGCCGAGGCGCCGTCGGTGATCTGCGAGGAGTTCCCGGCGGTGACCTTGCCGTCCTCCTTGAAGGCGGGCTTCAGGTTGGCGAGCGCCTCGACGGAGGAGTCCGGGCGGATGCCCTCGTCCGCGGCGAAGACCTCGTCGGTGTCCGTGCCCTCGTCGTCCCGCACCGCCACGGGCACGATCTCGTTCTCGAAGCGGCCCTCCGCGGTGGCGCGGGCCGCCCGGTGGTGGCTCTGCACCGAGTAGGCGTCGAGCTCCTCGCGCGAGATGCCCCACTCATCCGCGATCATCTCGGCGCCGATGCCCTGGCCCTTCAGTTGGCTGTGCCCGTCGTCGTCGGCGTAGCGGGCCATCATGCGCGGCCCGAAGGGGAACCCGAAGTCGCGTACCACCGAGGAGCCCATGGGGGTGCGGGTCATGCTCTCGATCCCGCCGGCGACGGCGATGTCGTACGCCCCGGCCATGACGCCCTGGGCCGCGAAGTGGACCGCCTGCTGCGAGGAGCCGCACTGGCGGTCGATGGACGTGGCGGGGACCGACTCGGGCCAGCCGGCGGCCAGCACGGCGTTGCGGCCGACATTGAGGGACTGCTCGGAGACCTGCATGACGCAGCCCATGATCACGTCGTCGATGAGGGCGGGGTCGAGCTCGTTGCGCTCGGCCAGCGCCTTGAGCGCCTCGGAGGCCAGGTCCACGGCGTGCCAGTTGCGGAGCTTCCCGTTGCGCTTCCCGCCGGCGGTGCGGATGGCGTCGACGATGACTGCGGTGGTCATGGTGTCTCCTCCCACGTCCGGCGGGCATTCGGTGCGGCGCCGGTCAAGATCGGCGGACATCCTACCCGGGCCCGGCCGGGTGGCCATCGGGGCCGGTAGGGTCTGCCCCCGATGGGCGGCGCCGGCAAGGACATGGAGCGTTGGTTGGGGGACGGCGGGATGCCGATCATCGGCCTCGTGGGCGCCGCGTTCACCGCGTACGGCGTGGACGGGGAGGAGCTGGGCTGGGTCAGCGGGACCTTCACGCCGACAGACCTCGCCTGCAACCCGCACGGCGTCACCCAGGCCGGCATCCACTCGCTCCTGCTCGATGCGTCCATGAACTTCGCCATCAACGCCGCCCTCCCGGGCAAGGCCCGCACCCGGGGCACCCTCGAGATGAAGACCGAGTGCATGCGCCCGGCCATGCGGGGCGACCGCTTCGACCTGCGGGGCGAGGTCGTGCGCATGGCCCGGCAGGTCGCCTACGGCGAGGCCACGCTGCGCGACACCGAAGGTGTGCTGGTGAGCCGGGCCACCGGGACCTTTCTCCTGCATCGACCGGATCCCGCGCCCGCCCCCTGACCCCGCCCGCGTGCCGCCCCCCGGTCCGGGAGTGTGCGGCGTCTGCTGCGGGCCCGCCGGGACGCACGGGGTCTGCTTCGCCTGCAGCCGGGTCGCCCGCCGCCTCGGCCATCCGCTCGCGCCCGTCTTCCCGGTGCGGCTGTGCCCGTTGCCGGGACCGCTCTACTCCGTGCTGATGGGGTACAAGGAGTCGCCGGTCGCCGAGGCGCGCCGCCGCTTCGGGCCGCTGGTGCGCGCGCTCTTCGACGGCTTCCTGGCCGCCCACGCACCGTGCCTCGCCGCGGCCGCCGGCGGCCCGTGCGAGCTCGTGCTCCCCGTCCCCTCGACGGCCCGCCCCGCGGGCCCACCGCTCGCCGGCGTGGACGGCCTGGCCGCGGCCTGTGCGCGGGTGGCCTCGTGGGCACCCGACGTCCTCGCCCGGGCCGGGGCACCCGTCGGCCACATGCGGCCCGACGCGGGCGCCTTCGCCGTCCCCGCCGCCCACCGGGGCGCCGTCGGCGGCCGGCGCGCCCTGCTGCTCGACGACACCTACGTGAGTGGTGCGCGCGCCCAGAGCGCGGCGGCCGCGCTCCGCCGGGCCGGGGCGCGGGCGGTGGTGATCGTGGTCGGCGGCCGGGTCCTGCGACCGGACCGCGCGCCGGCGCACGCCGAGTTCCTCGCCCGCCACCGGGCCGACGGGCCCGGCCCCGGCCGGTGCTGCCGCTGCGTTCAGACGGGGGCGTCCACCGAGTAGCGCACCCCGGTGAGCTCCTCCGACTCGCGCCACAGCTCGGCGGCCGCCACGGCGTCACGGGCGTGGCGCGACGGCTGGGCGACGCGCGGCGGCCCGGTCATCCCGAAGAGGCGTGCCGGGCCGATGAACTGCCCCGAGCGGATGGCACCCGAGGTGGCGGCGCACAGGATCGGCAGGGCGCCCGCCGCCGCCGACTGCCCGAGCGTCGTCCCGGCGGCGCGCCCGAGCTTCCGCCGGACCCGGCTGCCGCCGAGCGCGGCGCCGTTGCCGGCGAGGTTGCTGCGCGTCCAGCCCGGGTGGGCCGCCACGGCGAGGGTCCGCAGGCCGGCGGCGTCGAGGCGCCGGCCGAGCCCCGCGGTGAACAACAGGTTGGCCAGCTTCGAGTCGCCGTAGCTCAGCCAGGTGTTGCGCGCCCCGACGCCGGCCACCCCGCCCCGTCGCAGCCGGCCGATGCGGTGCATGTGCGAGCTGACGGTCACGACGCGCGACCGCTCCGTCGTGACGATGCGGTCGAGCAGCAGGCCGGTCAGCGCGAAGTGGCCGAGGTGGTTGGTGGCCATCTGCAGCTCGAAGCCGTCGGCCGTGAGCCGGTACGGGGTGCCCATGACGCCGGCGTTGTTGACGAGGAGGTCGAGCCGTGCGTGGGCGGCCAGGGTGGCCTCCGCCGCGTTGCGCACCGAGACGAGGTCCGCCAGGTCGAGGTGCAGCACCTCCAGCGAGCAGCGGTCCAGCTCGCTCTCCAGCTTGTCGCGCGCCCGGCGCGCCTTCTCGTCGTCGCGGCAGGCCAGGATCACGTGCGCGCCGTGGTCGGCCAGCGCCTTGGCCGTCTCGTAGCCCAGCCCGCTGTTGGCCCCGGTGACGAGCGCCACGCGACCGGTGAGGTCCCCGATGTCCGCGGTGCCCCAGGTGGCGCTCCCCGTTGCCTCGCCGCCCGGGACGCGGCTCATGCGTCGCCGATGTGGTCCGCCGGGACCGTGCCGAGCTTCCCGGCCTCGAAGTCCTCGAAGGCCTGAATGATCTCTTCGCGGCTGTTCATGACGAAGGGCCCGTGGGCGTAGACCGGCTCGCGGATGGGCCGACCGCCGAGGACGAGCACGTCGAGCCCGGCATGGCGCGACTCCTGGGAGGCGTCGGCCCGCAGCACCAGGGCGTCGCCGGCGCCGTGGACGGCGAGCTGCCCCGTGCGCAGCGGCCGGGCGTCGGGACCGACGGTGCCGTTGCCCGAGAGGGCGTACACGAGCGCGTTGAACTCGGATGGCCACGGCAGGACCAGCTCGGCTCCGGGCTGCAGGGTGGCGTGCACGAGTGAGATCGGGGTGTGGGTGGACCCCGGCCCCTGATGGCCGGCGACGTCGCCGGCGATGACGCGGATGAGGGCACCGCCGTCCGGAGAGGTGAGCAGCACGACGTTGCCCGCCTCGAGGTCCTGGTAGCGCGGGTCGATCATCTTGTCCGCCGCCGGCAGGTTCACCCACAGCTGAATGCCGTGGAACAGGCCGCCGCTCGCAATCAGCTGCTCGGTCGGGCGCTCGATGTGGAGGATCCCCGATCCGGCCGTCATCCACTGCGTCGAGCCGTTCGTGATCAGGCCACCGCCGCCGATGGAGTCCTGGTGCTGGAACGTGCCGTCGATCATGTAGGTCACGGTCTCGAAGCCGCGGTGGGGATGCCAGGGGGTGCCCTTGGGCTCACCCGGCGCGTACTCCACCTCGCCCATCTGGTCCATGTGGATGAACGGGTCCAGGTCGGCCACCGGCACGCCGGCGAACGCGCGACGCACGGGGAAGCCCTCGCCCTCGTAGCCCGACGGTGCGTCGGTGACGCTCTTCACCGGGCGGATGGCGGCGGGGCCCGAGGCCTCGACGCGCGGGAGCACCAGGTTGTCGGGGACGGTCACAGCAGGCATGGCGACCTCACTCTCTGTGGGACGACATGTGTGCAACACAGGAGGGCGCCGTTCTGTTCCGGCCGCCTCGGTCCGCCCTCCCACCGGGCCGGTCAGGAGCCGTCGAGGCGGCTGACCTGATCGGGCGTCAACGAGATGTCGGCTGCCGCCGCGGAGGCGACGGCGGTCTCGGGCCGGCTGCTGCCCGGGATGGGGACGACCCGGGAGCCCTTGTGCAGCATCCAGGCGAGCGTGACCTGCTGGGGGGTGGCGCCCACCTCGGCCGCCACCTCGGGGAAGGCGGGGTGGTCCCGCGCGATCCTCTCGGCGTTCCCGATGCCGCCCAGCGGGCTCCAGGGGAGGAACGCGATGCCCAGCTCCTCGCAGTGGCGGAGCTCGCCCTCCGAGGAGCGGAAGCGCGGCGAGAACTCGTTCTGCACGCTGACGAGCCGGCCGTCGAGCACCTCCATCGCCTCGTCGATGCGCGCCACGCTGGCGTTGGACACGCCGGCCATCAGGATCTTGCCTTCGTCGAGCAACTCGGCCAGGGCGCCCACCGAATCGGCCCACGGCACCGAGGGGTCGGGCCGGTGGTACTGGTAGAGGCCGATCGCGTCCACTCCGAGACGCTTGCACGAGGCCTCGCAGGCCTCCTTGATGTACGCGGGGTCGCCGTGCACCGTCCAGGTGCCGTCACCGGGGCGCCGGTGTCCACCCTTGGTGGCGACGAGGACGTGGTCCGTCGGTTTGCCGTAGGTCGCGAGCGCTTCAGCCACGAGCTCCTCGCCATGCCCGTGCTCGCGGACGCCGAGGCTGTAGGCGTCTGCGGTGTCGATGATGGTGACGCCCGCATCGAGGGAGGCGTGGACGGTGGCGAGGGCCTGCTTGCGGTCGGGCCGGCCCTCGATGGAGAGCGGCATCTCGCCCAGCCCGATGGCGCTGACCGTGTGGTCGCCGATGGTGCGCTGCTGCATGTGCTCCTCCTCGTCGTGCCCCGTAATCCGTCTACTACCCGACCACGTGGAACGCAATCCGGTACACCATGGTGCCGTCGTCGATCGGCCCGGCATGGGCGGCACGTCGGCGCAGCGTCTCGCGGTCGGGCTCGCCGGCCCGCCGGACGTCGGCGGCGGTGATCTCGGCGAAGCGGATCAGCTCCATGCTGTCCACCTGAATCGTGGCCCGCCCGACGCGGTAGTGGCCGCCGACCCTCGCCTGGCGCCGGCGCCAGAGCCGGAACGTCACCGTGATGTCACCGGCGGCGATGTCGTCGTGCAGCTCCTTGCTGAACTCCACCGGGGCACCTTCGCACAAAACGGGTCGCGCAACCCGCCTCGTGACGCAGCGCCGGGGGCCGGACGTCAGTACTGCCAGACCCTGACCCAGTCGATCTTCGTCGTGGCGGGCAGCGGCGTGCCCGGCTGGAAGGTGTCGCTGCTGTTCATGCCGAAGGCCTGGGTGAAGGCGAGGAAGAACGGTTGGTTGAACGGCTGCGGTGCCGCGTCGGGGCTCGTCACGTAGGGCCCGTAGACGTCGGTGGTACAGGGCTCGCCGTTGAAGTAGGTCGTGAGGGTGGTCGGAGTCCACGAGAGGGCGTACGTGTTGAATTGCCTGGCCGCCGTGGCACCGGCGTCGGTGCACCCGTTCGTGGCGGTCGCGTTCGGATCGTTGGTTGACCCGGGGAAGTGGACCGCGGGGACGTCGTCGGCGGGGTAGTCGGAGTAGAACTCGCCGAGGTCGATCTCACCGCTGTCGGGCCATGGGCCGTAGAGCGTCTGGTCCTCGGGGTAGAGCCACAAGGTCTCCTGCAGGCCCCCAACGGTGGTGGGCGGCATTTCCGCGCGGACCCCGAAGTAGCCGTACTCCTGGCTGAAGAGCTTGTACGACTCGATCATGCCGCCCTCGTAGGAGGTGTTGAACGTCGAGCCGCCCAGCTGGTTGCACGTGATGGAGCCCGGCACCTGGACGACGGAGAGGTCGAGGTAACCGCCCGACTCGGAAACGGTGTCGGGGTCGTCCACGTAGCAGACCTGGGAGAGGAAGGGCCCGGTCTGGAAGCCGCTGGTGGCGGTGAGCACCGGTTGCCACTTGCTCGTGTCGAGCGACGTGCCGTCGAACTCGTCGTCGAAGGTACAGGTCCAGCGGCCGCTCGGCGACGGGATCGGGGGTGACGTGCCGCCACAACCGCTGCCACCGGAACGGGTGGGACCCGTCGTCGTGGTCGTGGTCGACGTGGTCGTGGTGGGTGGCGGAAGAGTGGGGGGCGTGGTCGTCGTGGCCGGCGTCCCGCACGTGTCCAGCAGCTCTTCCAAGGGGTTGCAGTCGCTCGTGGGCGCGGCCGTCGCGTTGGTTGCGGGTGGCGGACCGCACGGCCCGGTCGTGCCCAGCGGGCACGCGGCCGGCGCGGCGGCGGTGTGCGACCCGGAGGACAGGCTCGTGTCGTGGGCCTGGGTGCGAGCGAGGCGCGGTGGTTTTGCGGCGGGGGCGCTCACCACGGCCGCGGCCACCGCCACGGCGATGAGGCACAGTGCGGCGCCCAGAGAGGCTGCCCGCAACCACGACGGCGCCCGCCGTTGATCCGCCATCGTGGTCTCCCTCCCGACTCGGGCCCCGCAGATTGCCTCCCCTGGAAACTCAGCGCGGCCGGCAAACTTGTCCGGGCCGCGGACAACCCGGGTGGGGCACGCCAACCGGTCGTTCGGCCGGGTGTCGTCGCTGCAGGGCTCAACGCGTCACGGGCCGAGCGCGGGGTCCAGCATCGCCCGGGCGAAGCGGAAGGCACCCGACGAGTACACGTTGCAGGCGGCGAAGTACCCCTGAATGGTCGTGTTCCCGGTCGGGCAGAAGTGCACACCGTCGGGCGACCGGACCACGTTCGTGCCGGCGGGTCCGGTGCACGGTTCGGTCGCAAGGCAGGGAAGCGTCCACGTGAAGGCCCCGTTGGCCATGACGGCCTGGCCCGCATCGACGTAGGTGACGCCGGCGTTGGCGGTCGCCACCGAGAGGTAGAGCTGGTTCAGACTGGCGACGTTCTGGTTCAACTCCGCCAGCCCGTCGTAGGGAAGGCCGGTGAGGAACACCTCGGACCCGTAGGCGCGGAAGATGTCGATCGCCTGCTGCAGGTCGCTCCGGTACTTCGCGTAGTACTGCGGCGACCCGATCGGGTCACCCTCCATGCACGGAGTGAAGTTGTCACCGCTGAACTCGAGGACCACGGCGGTCGGCTGCCAGGAGGCGGCGTCCGAGGCCATGCTGGCCAGGAAGTCGCAGACGGCGAGCCCGCCATAGGTCCGCACGAGAGCCGAGGCGCCTGCAGCGTGCGCAAGGGACATGAAGTCCATGCCCGCCTCCATGCCCAGCGAATCCCCGTAGAGGGCGATCCTGGGCGGTCCCGGCGGCGGCAGGTTTGCGGCCGACCCGTCGAACGCGGCGTCCCCGAAGCTGAAGATGCCGCCGTCGGAGGCGACGAGCCAGTAGCCGTTGCCGTCGGCCGTGGCTGCCATGCCCACCACCGGCGCGTTGAGCGGGAGCGAGCCGGCCGAGCCGTGGAACACGGCGTCGCCGTACGTGAAGATGCCGCCGTCGGAGGCGACCAGCCAGTAGCCCTTGCCGTCGGAGGTCGCCGCCATGCCCACGATCGGCTTGTTGAGCGGGAGCGAGCCGGCCGAGCCGCGGAAGGACGCGTCCCCGAAGCTGAAGATGCCGCCGTCGGACGCCACCACCCAGTAGCCCTTGCCGTCGGGCGTGGCCGCCATGCCGACCACCGGCGCGTTGAGGCGCCGGCCGCCGACCGACCCCGCGAACGCTGCGTCGCCGTACGTGAAGATGCCGCCGTCGGAGGCGACGAGCCAGTAGCCCCCGTCGTCGGACGTTGCGGCCATGCCCACGATCGGCTTGTTGAGCGGGAGCGAGCCGGCCGAGCCGTGGAACGACGCGTCCCCGAAAGTGAAGATGCCGCCGTCGGACGCCACCTCCCAGTAGCCTTTGCCGTCGCGCGTGGCCGCCATGCCCACCACCGGCGCGTTGAGGTGCTTGCCGCCCACCGACCCATCGAACGCCGCGTCCCCGAAGCTGAACATGCCGCCGTCGGACGCCACCTCCCAGTAGCCCTTGCCGTCGGGCGTGGCCGCCATGCCCATCGCGGCATGGTTCAGGCCCCTGGCGGCAGCCACCCCCGCGGGAAGACCGGCACACGCGCCGCCGATGACCGCGGCGACGACGATGACACGGGCAGACCGCAGCACGAGGAAAGTGTGGCAGACGAGGCACGGCCGAAGCCCATCGGTCCCGGGGTAGTGGTGGCACGACCGTGGCCCGCAGGGGCTGGCACCCTGAGCGGGAGATCCGCGCGAGGGCAAGCTAAGAGCGCAGACGGGCCGAGACTCGAACGGCAGCTCTTTCACTGCGGAGGGCTACAGCTTTGCCCAGCTACCCACGGGGAAGCCGGATGACCCGAATTTATGAACACCTCCAGTCAAGACCGTCAGGACCTTCGACCCTACCGAGCGACCACCCGGCCCGCGTATGGTTCCCTCAGATGGCCTGATGGCCGTTTCGGCTGTCGACCCGAAACGAGGAGGTCACCATGACCAAGGAAAGAGATCTTGCTTATTACGTTGCCGTCTACGACAGCGTCGATTCCGCCAAGGCTGATCTTGATGCCATCGAGCAGCTCCACAAGGACGATCTCATCGGAACGTTCGACGCAGCCATCGTCGACAAGGAGAAGGGCAAGCCGCACATCGTCAAGCGGATGGCCCGACCTATGGTGCGAGTGATCCCAGATTTTTTCGGCGACGACTTTGCGTTGCTGCCGTACGACGAGCTGCATGGAGCGGCGACCGAGCTCAACGCCAACGAGGCAGGCCTGATCGTGGTGGGAGAGCCAACGCTCGACAAGGCGTTCGACAAGGCTGTCACTCACGCGACAAAGACCATGAAGCACGTCGTCGACGCGACCGCCGATGAGCTTGCCAAGGAAATGAAGGCGGCTGCGGGAAACTGAACCATCCCGGCACATGGGGCTTCAGGGACTGCCTCAGAGCCGTTCGGTGTTCGTAACCGATGTTCGCGGGTGGTATGAGGGGATGAGGTCAGTTTTGCGTGCGACGGCGTCTGTACGCGTCGAGTCCACGAAGGGTGGACCATGTTCAATTCGGAACTGCGAGAGGTGTCATCGGATCTGAGGGACGAGTGGTGGGCGTTCCTCGTCTTTGGTATCGCCTGGTTCGTTGTTGCCATCGTGGTTCTTCGGCTCGACCTCAAGTCGGTCGCGACGGTTGGCATCCTGCTCGGCGCGGTCTTCTTGTTCACCTCCGTCCAGGAATTTGCAATCGCCGCTCTTCGATGGAGCGGTTGGGGGATCTTCCACCTCATCCTTGGCATGCTTTTCGCCGGCGGGGCCATCTGGTGCTTCATCGCCCCGTTCGACGCGTTCTGGTCGCTCGCCGCCGTGCTGGGTCTCCTCCTGATCGTCAAGGGTGCCTACGACATCACCTACGCGGCGATGTCACGGGTGACCCACCCGCTCTGGTGGTTGGGCCTCGTCGTCGGCTTTCTCGAAATCGGCCTGGGCTTTTGGGCCTCTCAGCAATACACCCCGGCACGTGCTGTCTTGCTGCTGCTTTGGGTGGGCTTCTACGCCGTCTTCCGAGGACTCAGCGACATTGTGCTCGCCTTTGAGATCCGAACCCCCAGCTGACCGGCGCCACGGCGCGACCGGCCTTCTCCGCTAAAGCGCCCGGTGTCGCTGAGGGGCCGCTCACCCCGTCGCCAGCGCCGGCCCACCGGAGACACCTGCCCCGCCGCCTGGTGGCCCGTAACGCCGTCGGAAGGCGAGATACGCGAACGGTCCCACGAACATCGGCAGCCAATAGGAGATGATCCGGTAGGCCAGCGTGGCCACGACGGCGTCGCCGCTCGGTATGCCCGCCAGGATGAGCAGCGCGCTCAGCCCGGCCTCCACGATCCCGAGCCCGCCGGGCGTGAAGGGAAGCAGCGCGAGCAGACCGGCCACCGCGTAGGCCACAAGCACCAAAGACGGGTTGGGCTCGGCCCCCGTCGCTTTGAGCGTCGCCAGCAGACACGCGAAGTCGAAGGCCAACCGCCCGGTGCTCAGCAGCACGGCCTGCTTCCACTTCTGGCCGAGCACGCCCCGGATGCGGTTGCGCTCGTAGACCAGGCGGTCCGGCAACCCGGTCATGGGTTCGGCCTTGCGCCTGATCCGGTTGTGCACCGACTGCACGACACTCCCCGCCCAGCGGACGGGCCGGTCCGTTCCCAGCAGGATGGCGCTGAAGCTGGCGAAGAGGACGAACGCGACGAGGCCCAGGAGCGCCGCATGCTCGAGGCCGTTGGCGATCGGCGTGCCGGCGATGATGGCCGGCAGGACGAAGACGGGCAGCGCCAGCAGCCCGCCGACTTCCAGCAGCGAGAAGGCGGTGAGGCCGCTGACCGCCGTTGTCGTGTTCTGCCCCGCCGTGCTGAGCATCCGGATCTGGGTTGCTGCTCCGAGGGCGTCGCCGCCGGGCACCACGAGGCTGATGGCGTTCCCCGTCAGCTGCGACGTGGCCACCGAGAACCACGCCTTGGTTCCTAGGGCCAACCGCTGCAGCGAGATGGTGCAGATGAAGTGGGCGACCTCGAGGAGCACGGCCAACGAGAACCACACGGGATCGAGCGACGTCAGCTTTGGCCAGGAGGCGAAGACCTCGGTGAGGCTGGGGAACACAAGGTAGATGGTGATGCCGGCCACCACCGCCGTGATGGTCTTCTTCAGGATCGACCGCCACGGCAGGGGTGACTCGACGTCGTGCTCTATCCGGCTGGCCAGGTGCTGGGAGATCACGTCGCTGCCGGCTCCGCTTGTCTCCGGTTGAGCCGGAGCGGCCTCCCGCTCCGGCTCTTGTTCCGGATGTTCGGGCTCTTGTCCCGGGTCGTCCTGCGTCGCCACCGCCGCGCTGCTCTCGGTGACGAACGGACGGCCTGACTAGCTGGCCAGGATCTTGGCCTTCTCGGCCTCGAACTCGGCGTCGGAGAGGACGCCCTTCGCCCTAAGGTCGGCCAGCTTGGAGATCTGGTCCGCGCTTGTGGCGCCGGGGGTCCCTGCCGCCTGTTGGATGTATTGGTTCATCGCCTTCTGCTGCTGCGCCGCGTCCCGCGCCGACCGCTCATGCATCTTGTCGCCCCGGGCGATCAGGTACACGAAGACGCCGAGGAACGGCAAGATGATGATGAAGATCACCCACAGGGCCTTCGCCCCGCCCCCCATGTCGTGGCTGCGGAAGATGTCCATGAACACATAGATCAATAACCAGATCCATATGATGAAGAGGAAGAAGTACAGCATCGTCAGGAAGGCGTCGAGCACCGGGTAACTTGAAGCAAGCATCGAGAATCTCCTTGTGGTCCTTGGATCGGCGAGTACCCCCGATCCCCCTGTTTAGCCCAGAACCTCCTTGTGGTCCTTGGTTCGGCGGGTACCCCCCGACCGGTTGTTTAGCCCGAAAGTCCTCAAACTGTTCGTTGGGTGCATCTGGGCCCGGCCCTCCCGGTGCCGCACGGGCCAGGCGACACGGGGCGCCCGATTCGCCATCGCGTTCATGGTCGCGCGATTCCTCATCGTCTTGTGACACTCACAGCTCGTAAACCGACGCATCGAAGACCACGTTCAGGCCGGTAACTTCCTGTTGTTCGTCTCCGACTCGGAGCCCGATGGTCGACCGAACGATCGCGGCGATGCAATAGGTGGCGACCATGGCAAAGGCAACGGTGGCGCATATAGCGATGATTTGGTAGCCCAGAAGTGCCGCGTCTCCGAATATCACTCCATTGAGATGGGAACCGTCAGTGGCGGTCAAACCACTCGGATTGATCGTGTAGTGCGCAAAAACCCCGACGGACAACATCCCTAACACGCCCCCCACGCCGTGAGCGCCGAATACCCCGAAGGCATCATCGATTCGCTTGAACCTCGGTTTAGCCCTTATGGCCAGATAACAGACCGTTCCGGCAACCGCTCCAATGAGCAAGGCCGGCATGGGCCCGACATAACCAGATGCCGGAGTGATGGTCGCCAGGCCCGCGATTGCTCCAGTCGCCAATCCAACAAGCGTCACTCTCCCCGTGGTGATCCGCTCCATCGCCGCCCAGGCCAGCGAGCCGGTGACGGCGGCGATCTGCGTCACCGTGAAGGCGTTGGTTGCCAGCTGGTTCGCTCCCAGCGCCGATCCGGCGTTGAAGCCGAACCACCCGAACCACAGGATTCCGGCCCCCAGCATGACCAGCGGGACCGCATGGGGCAGGTACGCGCTACGGGCAGTCCTCGTCCGCGGACCCACCATGAGGACCACCACGACTGCCGAGAAGCCGGCGCTCGCGTGGACCACGGAGCCGCCCGCGAAGTCCCGGCCACCGAGTTTGTAGATCCATCCGGAGGGGTCGAAGACCCAATGAGCAATGACCGGATAGACGACCAGGCTCCAACCGATGCAGAAGGCGATCCAGGCCTCGAATTTCATCCGGCCTGCGATGGCTCCGGTGATCAGCGCGGGGGTGATGATGGCGAACATCAACTGGAATCCCATGTAGTCAAGCTTCGGGATGTGCGTGCCCGGCCACAGGCCCCCCATGTTGTCGAGCGCGGCGTAGTGCAGCCCGCCGATGAGACCGAACCCGGCGTCAGGCGCGAAGGCCAGGCTGAACCCGATCAGGACCCACACGACGGTCACCAAAGAGATGGTGAAGAAGTTCATGGCCATCATGTCCAGCACATTGCGCTTCGGCTCCAGGCCCCCATAGAAGAAGGCCAGACCGACAGTCATGAACAGCACCAGTGCCGCGCTCATCAGTACCCAAGCGGTATCGCCAGCATTCATGGTGTCGTCTCCTCGGCTCTCATGACCCGACCACAGGACGTGGCGGGGAGCCGAAGCGCAATGCATTCCGCCG
>CAVVPG010000001.1:0-1433386 GCA_963750075.1 uncultured Acidimicrobiaceae bacterium | reverse complement strand
TCGAACACCGGCTCGGGGAAGTACATCTTGATGCTGCCCAGCGAGTTCATGACCTTGATGAAGCTGTCGAAGTTCAGCTCGACGAAGTGCTGGATCGGGATCCCGAAGTCCTCCTCGATGGCGTTGATGAGCTATCGGGGCCCCGGCAGAGAGCGGCGTCGATCTTGTTGGCGCCGTCCGCGCGTCGTTGGGCACGAACAGGTCACGGGGATCGACAGGATCGACAGGGAGTTGTTCGCCGGGTTGAGGTGCAGGATCATCACGACGTCGCTGTTGACCCCGTTGACGCCCTGGGAGCACAGCCCGTAGGCCGGGTTCTGCACCTTCAACGCGGAGCGATCGGTCGAGCCGATCATGAGGATGTTCTCCGTGCCCGCGTCCGCTCCCTTCACGGGAGCCGAGGTGAGGTTGCGCAGGTCGATGCGGTGGATCTCGTGGTTCAGGTACCAGCCGTAGCCGGCGACCGCGCCGGCGATCAGCACGATCACGAGCAAGAGGCTCCCGGTCACCCAGGCCAAGGTGCGCTTGCGCGAGCGCTTCTTGGGAGCCGCGTGGGCCGGGCCCCGGCGTGACACGGCGGCAGGACCTGCACCACCACCACCGGCAGCAGCAACAGCGGTGGCCCCGTCCCGCCCCGACCCCCTGCGCCTCTTGCCGCGCCCGTTGTGGTGCGCGTCGTCGATCTGGCGACCGAGCTCGTGCAGGCCCTTCTCGACGGGGTTGTCGACGGGGTCGGCCGGCGAGGTCTCCGGTGCCGACGAGGCCGCTGCGGTGCCGGATCCGGATCCGGCCTGGTCGATCTGCCGTCCCAGCTCATGCAGGCCCTTTTGGACGGGATCGTTCTCGGGGTTGGGAGGACTCATGGCGCAGTGGTGTGTTCGACGTGCGACCGCTTGTTCTGGTCGACGCCCGTGCCCCCGAGACGGCTCCGGATTGGGCGGCCGGAACGAAGCGCGAGCCTAGCGACCGCGGCCCTGCAATGGCAGTCAAGGGCCTGCGACGGCCTGGGGGCGGGCCACCCCGCTCGCAACGTGGGCTGCAGATCGAGAAAAACGGCGGCGAGCCCCGCTGGGCTGGGCCAGACTGGCACTGTGCGGCGTGAGGGCGCATTCGCCTACGACTCGGCGGTGGACGACGGCGTCCTGGGCCCGATGACCCTCGGCCGACCCGGCGCCCGGTAATGGCCACGGACCTCCTGCACCTGTCGGGCATCCTGAAGAGCTCGCTCGCCGACGCCGCGACCGGTGACCGGCTCGGCCGGGTCCAGGACCTCATCGTGCGCATCGGCGACAGCCCGCACCCGCCGGTCACCGGGCTCGTCGTGAAGATCGGGGGGCGGGAGCTCTTCGTGCCCGTCCGGAAGATCTCCGACATGCAGCCCGGGAGGGTCACCTTCAACGGCGCCAAGGTGGACCTCCGCCGCTTCGAACGCCGGCCGGGCGAGCTCCTCCTGGCCCAGGACCTCATGGCGCGCCATCTGATCAACCTGGTGGGCGGCCGGATCATCCGGGCCAACGAGATCGAGCTGGCGCGTACGGAGGACGGCTGGGAAGTCGTCGGTGTCGACCCCACCGCGCGGGACCCTCCGTCGCCTCCTCCCCGGGCGGCTGGGCCAGCGCTCGGCGCCCGGCGCCATCGTCGACTGGGGCAGCATCGAGCCGTTCGTGTCACACGTGCCGACGGCCCGGCTACGGATCCCTTACCGCAAGCTGGCGCGCCTGCATCCCGCCCGGATCGCGGACCTCGTGGAGGCGGCGTCCCACGAAGAGGGCGAGGAGATCATCGAGGCGGTCGGCCAGGACCCGGCCCTCGAGGCGGACGTCTTCGAGGAGCTCGACCCCGAGCACCAGGTCGAGTTCGTCGAGGCTCGCACCGACGCCGACGCGGCGCAACTCCTCGGGGCCATGGCGGCCGACGACGCCGCCGACCTGATCTCGGAGATCGACCAGGAGCGGCGGGCGCCGATCCTCGAGCTGCTGCCCGAACCTCAGCGCCGGAAGGTTCGGTCGCTGCTGCACTACCACCCCGAGACGGCCGGCGGGCTGATGAGTCCGGACTTCCTCCAACTGCCGGGCAGCGCGAGCGTGGCCGACGCCATCGAGGCCGTCCGGACGAGCACGGTGCCGCGCGAGGCGCTGTCCGTCGTGTTCGTCACCGGTGCCGACGGGCGGGTCACCGGCACGGTCTCCGCCGTCCACCTCGTCCAGAGCCCGCCCGGCGCACGGCTGTTCGACGTCGCCACGACCGAGGTCGGGCACGTGCACCCTGACTGGGACCTCGGAGCGGTCGTGCGAAAGATGTCGGACTTCAACCTCACCGTGGTGCCCGTCCTCGACTCCGACCACTCGAGGATCCTCGGCGTCATCACCGTCGACGACGTGCTCGAGCTCCTCCTCCCCACCGGCTTCCGGCGGGACTACGGCATGACGGCGGCCGAGGAGTGAGCGTGTTCTGGCGACGAAGACCGCCGGCGAGGGCGCATCCCTAGCCCTCTCTGCCCGTTGCGCCCCACGGGCCCAGCGGTCCTCCTGACAGCAGCCGAGCCGACGGCTTCGCTCGGCACGCGACCACCGTGCTCCCGCACCGTGGGGTGCTGACCACGCGACCACCAAACGCGAACGACCACGACCTGCAGGCGAGTCCATAGAGCGAGAGAACACGGAGGAGGTGACCCATGCCCGAGCCGCAGGAGCCCGACGGGGCCACTGCCGTCCTCGACGAGGCGCACGTCGGCGACATCCAGGGCGCCTTCGGCACCATCCGCCAGCACGACACGGCGGCCCGCCGGTCCTGGGGTGCCCGCCTCCTGACGCTGATCGCCATCATGGGTCCGGGGCTGATCGTGATGGTCGGCGACAACGACGCCGGCGGCGTCGCCACGTACGTGGAGGCGGGCCAGAACTACGGGCTCACCCTCTTGTGGACCCTGCCGCTGCTCATCCCGGTCCTCATCGTCAACCAGGAGATGGTGGTGCGCCTCGGCGCCGTGACCGGCGTCGGCCACGCCAGGTTGATCAACGAGCGGTTCGGAAGGTTCTGGGGAGCCTTCTCCGTCGGCGACCTCTTCATCCTCAACTTCTTGACGATCGCCACCGAATTCATCGGCGTCAGCCTCGCTCTCGGCTATTTCGGCGTGAGCGAGTACGTCTCGGTGCCCATCGCAGCTGTCTTGCTGATCGCCATGACCGCGACAGGGAGCTTCCGCCGCTGGGAGCGCTTCATGTTCGTCTTCGTGTTCGCCAACTTCCTGGTGATCCCCTTGGCGGTCATGAGCCATCCGCCGGCCCAGCCGTTCTTCAAGGGCCTGGTCACCCCGGGCGTGCAAGGAGGGTTCGACTCCACCTCGGTGTTGCTGATCATCGCAATCGTGGGCACCACCGTCGCCCCGTGGCAGCTGTTCTTCCAGCAGTCGAACATCGTCGACAAGCGGATCACTCCTCGTTGGATCAACTACGAGCGGGCCGACACGATGGTGGGGTCGGTGGTCGTGGTCATCGCTGCCACCTTGCTCATGGCGATCGTGGCGGCCGCCTTCTCGGGCACTCCGCTGGCCGGGCATTTCACCAATGCCGGCGGCGTCGCCGAGGGTCTCCAGCATTACGTGGGGCGTGCCGCGGGGACGATGTTCGCCATCATCCTGCTCAACGCGTCGATCATCGGGGCGGCGGCGGTGACGCTCTCCACCTCCTACGCGTTCGGTGACGTGTTCGGCGCCCATCACTCGCTGCACCGCAGCATCCGTGACGCGAAGTTCTTCTACGGGATGTTCAGCGCCATGGTGCTGGTGGCGGCGGCCATCGTCATCATCCCCGGTGCGCCGCTCGGAGTCATCACCACCGGCGTCCAGGCACTGGCCGGCGTGCTGCTGCCCAGCGCCACCGTCTTCCTCCTCCTGCTCTGCAACGACAAGGAGGTGCTCGGGCCCTGGGTCAACCGACCGTGGCTGAACGTCGTGTCCGGCGTCATCGTGTCCATCCTGCTGATGTTGTCCCTCGTCCTCATGGCGACGACGTTGTTCTCCTCCGTCAACGTGACCGATCTCGCCCTGACCCTGGGCGGGGTGCTCCTGGTGGGGTACGTCGTCATGGCGGTCGTCCTGATCCGGGGGCATAAACGCCGCCCCGACCTGCCCCCCGTCTCCAGGGAGCGGCGGGCCAACTGGCGTATGCCTCCGCTCAACCTGCTCAGCCGACCGAAGTGGTCGCGCGGCCGTGTGCTCGGCATGTACGCCTTGCGTGGCTATCTCGTGCTCGCCGTGATCTTGTTGCTGGTCAAGGCGATCCAGCTCGGACTTCACGGCAGCGGCTGAGACAGTCCGGGGCTCCCGTGCCCGGTGCGATGATGTTCATCCGATGGCAGCGCACAGCGCAGGGCTCTTGCTGTACCGGAAGACCGACGATGGAGTCGTCGAGGTCTTGCTCGCCCATCCCGGCGGGCCGTTCTGGGCGCGGAAGGACGACGGTGCGTGGTCCGTCCCCAAGGGCGAGTACGACGCCGGCGACGATCCTCTCGCCGCGGCGTACCGGGAGTTCCGCGAGGAGACCGGCCTCGAGCCTCCCCCCGGTGATGCCGTCAGCCTCGGCGAGCTGACGCAACCGAGCGGCAAGCGGGTGAAGGCGTGGGCGCTCGGGGGAGACCTCGACGTCTCGCACGCGGTCAGCAACACCTTCGAGCTCGAGTGGCCACCGGGATCGGGGAACCTCCGCCATTTCCCCGAGGTCGACCGGGTCGAGTGGGTCGGCGTCAGCGGTGCGAGGGTCAAGCTGCTCAAGGGCCAGGTCCCGTTCCTGGACCGGCTGCTCGATGCCCTGACGACGGGGAACGAGGATCCCCCCGGGAAGGGGTGAAAGCCCGGCCCCCGGGCCGTGTCCGCATCAACCCAGCTCAGGGCCATCCGCCGGACCGGAAGGTGTGGGTTGCATCGGTCGTTTCCCGAAATAGTACTTTCGGCTCCGTAAGAGGAGCATGGGTGGCGTACCGAAGTTCTGAGGTGGAGCACGACGACGAGACGCAGGCCGGACAGCGTCGCCGTCAATTCTTCGTGCGGGCCTCCATCTTCGCCTCACTCGCCGCGATCGCCCAGGCCAGTGCCGCCCTGCCCCCCGGGCCCAACAACCTCGGTGCGTACTGGGCGAGCCTGGCCATCTTCATCGCCTGCGTCCTCGCCATCCTGTTGCCGTGGCAGCGGTTCCCCCGTTGGGCCATCCTCGTCCCGACTCTGGCCTACCTGGTCTCGGTCTGCCTGCTGTTGATCTCCGGAGGAAGCAGCCCGACCGTCCAGAGCACGGCGGGCGGCCTCTCGGTCCTGGTGCTTCTCCCGGTTCTCGCGATCTCGCTGTACTACCCGGGTTCCTACGCCGTGGTGGTCATCACGGCCGCGATGATCAGCCTCAGCGTCGCTGGTGTCGCCGTGCAGAGCAGCGAGGCCACAAACCTGCGCCGCCTCATCCTGTGGACCGCCGTGTCGGTCGTGGTCTCCGTCACCATCCACCGGCTGCGCGACTCGCTCGAGGGGGAGGTTCGGGACTCGGCGGAGCTGGCCCGCCTGGGCCGCCTCATGAACGGGGCGACCCAGTCGCTGACGTCGCTGCGTGACCCGAAGGAGGTGATCAGCGAGGGCACCCAGGTGATGTCCGAGCTCGCCGGTCCCGGGTTCAGCCGTGTGAGCTACCTGCGGGTGCGCGACGAGGTCATCATCCAAGAGGCGCTGGCCGACGACCGCGGCTCCGTGGCCACCTCATACCTGCTCAAGGACGACCCCTACGTGAGCCAGGTCCTCGCAACGAAGAAGCCGCTCGTGACTGCGTTCGACCGCGCCGTCATGGGCCCCACGCTGCGCTCGCTCGTGGACGAAACCGGCGTCACCCACGCAGCCCTCGTCCCGATCGCCCCGAACGGGCAGCTGCACGGCATCGTCAGCATCGAGAGCCGGGGCACGCCCTTTCCCGACGAGGTCGTGTCCCGGTGCCGGGCCCTGGGCAACGTCGTCGAGCTCGCGCTCGGCAACGCAGTTGCCCACCACGAGCTCGAGATCCAGGCGAACTCCGACCCGCTGACCGGGGTGGCCAATCGCCGGGGCCTCGCCCTCTTCCTCGAAGGGGACAGGCGTCTGGACGCCATGGGCATCCTCGTCATGGACATCGACAATCTCAAGGACGTGAACGACGCCCACGGGCACGACGTGGGCGACAAGATCCTCGTGGGCGTCGCGCGCGCCGTCACGGGAGTCCTGCGCGGCGGCGACCTTCTTGCCCGCACGGGCGGCGACGAGTTCGTGGCGGTCATCGCAGGGGCCGACGACGCCGACGCGTGCCGGGTGGTGGGCCGCGTCGAAGACGCCGTCTCCCGCGTGAACGCACGGGACGTACGTGCCAGTGTCAGCATCGGCTACGCCTGTTGCCCCAAGAACGGCGACGTCGACCGCACCAGGCAACGGGCCGACGAGGCGATGTACGAGGCAAAGCGCGTCACCCGGCGTCGCCACGCCCGTCATCGGCAACCTCCCGGTGGGAGAGATCTGGTGATCCGGGGCAACTGAGCGCAACGTCCCGGTTGCGGTCTCGTTGCTTGTCGCGCCGCTCCGGGTACGGGCCCCCTGACCTGGGGAATCCGGTCCGTCCGGCGCGTCCACCCGAGCCGACGACACCTGGCCGGGTCGAGGTGCCGATGCGACAATGGGTGAGGGGATCAGCCGGGCGATCCCCGGAGGGGCAGAGGGGGAGATGCAGAGGGTCTCAGCGTGGCTCGACGCGAGGTCGGCACCGGTCGTGGCGAGCGTGCTCTTCGCCGCCGCGGGGCTCGCGTACGCGTTCGGATGGGCGACGCTCGCACACCGGGGCTGGCATTCCTACAGCGACCTGTGGAACAGCGCGGGGCTCGCCCTTTCGATCGGGCACGGCCACTGGTCCGCGGTCTACGCGCCACCCTCCCAGCTCGACGCGCCGCCCGGGTTCGAGTTCCTGCTCGCACCCGTCATGGCGGTGGGGCACGCCCTCGGCCTGGCGACGATCAGCGCCGAGGGGACGAGTTACAAGGCGTTCGGGCTGATCCTGGCGCCGGTGGCCACGCTGATGGCCGCGAGCGTCCTGTTCGCGCTCGATGCGATCGCCCGGTCGTGGGGGCTCTCCGAGGCCCGTCGTCTCGCGTTGTCCCTAGTGGCGGGACTCGGCGTCGTGAGCGCGGCGGTCTTCTGGGGCCATCCCGAGGACTGCATCGCGCTCGGCGTTCGTGCTGTGGGCCGCCCTGGCCGTCGAGCGCGACGGCCGGCCCGGGTTGCGGCGGGCGGCCTGGCTGCTCGGGGTCGCCATCGCCTGCCAGCCCCTGGCGCTGCTGGCCGTCGCTCCCGTCGTCGCCCGCTTCGGCTGGCGTGACCTGCGCGGGGCGGTGTTACCGCTCGCGCTCCCGACCACGATCGTCATCCTCCCAGAGCTCATCGTGTCGAGGGCGAGGACGTTGCATGCCGTCGTCGATCAGCCGTACTTCCCGCCCGGCGAATCGAGCACGCCCTTCGCTCACTTCGCCCGCGCCCTCGGCCACGGGATGTACAGCGGCGGGACGCTGCGGCTCGTGGCCACCGTCGCCGCCGTGGCCCTGGGCTATGCCCTGTGCCGACGCCGCCACGACCTGCCCACCGTGGTCCTCGCCATGTCGCTGGCCTTCACCCTGCGTGTCGTCCTCGAGAGCGAGCTTCTCGGCTTCTACTTCTTCCCCGTGGTCGCCATCTCGCTCCTGCTCACGTTGCGCAGCCGGAGCTGGTCACCCTTCGGGGCGTGCGCGGCCCTGGCGATCCTCTGCCTCGTCCTCGGGAACCGGCGCGCCCACGACGTGGTCCTGTGGTGGCCGGCCATCATCGCGACGACGTTCGCGATGGTCGCGTTGGCTCATGGCGTCTGCAGACGACGCCCCGCCACGCCGTCAGCCGAGGTGGGGCGTCACGGGGTTCAGCCTCCCGACACCGTGGTTGTGCCCGGCAGGTCCGTGCCGCAGAAGGGCTGACTCGAGGCGGGCACGAACCCGTGCTTCTCGGCGATCATGTACCACCCGCACGACTTGGCAGGGTCGTGTCCGAAGTCGGTCGAGAAGTTGATCGGGGTGGCCAGGAGCCCGTTGCCGGTGTAGTTCGTGACGTTCCGCAACGCGTGGTTGACGCTCGCGTGCGTGGGGTTCTTGCCCGCGAGCTCGAGGCCCTTGATCATGAGGTCCGCGCCGAGCCAGGACTCGTACTGGCTGAACGACGGGAACTCACCGGACTTGAAGTGCGCGTACTTCTCCAATGCCGACTGCATCTGCTCCGTCCCCGCGTTCGGGAGCTGGAACGGGCGGAAGGTGGTGTCGAAGTAGCCGCCCTGCACCGTGTTCCAGGCCGGAGAGTTGACGAGGCTCGACTCGTAACCGGTGGGGAAGACCATCACCTTCGGCTTGACCCCCGCGGCGCGCAGCGCGCCGGCCAGCGCGACGTTGGAGTTGTCGTCGAGACCGGCGTAGAAGGCGTTGCAGCCCTTCTGCTTGGCCACGAGCGCCGGGGTCGTCATCTCCACCCCGCCGAAGGGGAGTGAGGTGTCGAGCACGCCCTCCTTGCCGCCGGCGTGGACGAACGAGTCCACCGTGCCGACCGCCGATCGGCTCGAGGACGGCGAGATGCTGTACCCGTACGAGCAGACGACGGTGCCCCCGTGGGCCTTCATGAACGCGCCGATCCCGGTGTTGACCGGATACGCGGGGTTCACGCTGCCGACGTCGGCGGCGAACATGTTCGTGTTGTAGGGCGGCGTGCCCCATTCCGGGCCGTCGAAGAACCCACCGGTGACGGGGATGCCCTGCTCGTTCGGGATCTTGGCCGCCAGGAAGAACAGTGGGCTCGTCGACACCAGCCCGAACGCGCCCTTCGAGATCGCGTCCTGGACCGCGGTCGAAATTCCGGTGGGGCTGGTCTGGTCGTCGAGGACGATGCCGTTGATCTTGTGGCCGTTCACGCCGCCCTCGGCGTTCTGCAGCGCGATGCGCGCGTTGAAGCCGGCCGGGGCAATGCTGAACTCCGAGGCTCCCTGACCGGTCAGCGAGCTGATCATGGCGATGGTGATCGGTGAGCCCGACGCGGACGCGGCGGCGGTCCCCCCGACCACGCCGGTCACCAAGGCCGCTGGCGCCAGCACGAGCGCCGCGACCGCCAACCTGAACAGATGCCTGCCTACTCGGAGTTGCATTGTCCGTCCTTTCGTCGTGGAAGCCCATTGGTCCCGTGCCGCAGTGCTCCCCCAGCCGGCACGCTCGATGTCGAGAAACAGGTCCCCCATCCCCAACTGCGTGATGCGTATATAGCAGGGGGTTGCGGGACCCGTCAGTGCAGGTCGCCCGGGTCAGGCCGGTTCCCGCTGCCCCGGCACCGTGGCGGCGCACCCGGGCCGGCGCCTCTGATCAGGATGTTCAGAGACGGGCGCCCCACCCACGAACGACTCCGGAGGTCAGCTCCGGTTCTTGGATTCGTTGAGGGTCACGGCGGCGCACACGAGCGTCTTGAATGCCTTCTCGTCGATCTTCTCGCCCTCGTGGAAGTCGATGGCACGCCTGGTGTTGCCGTCGAGACTGGAGTTGAAGAGGCCGGAAGGATCCTTCAGGGCCGCCCCCTTGGCGAAGGTCACCTTCACGACCTCCTTGTAGGTCTCGCCGGTGCAGATGATGCCGTCGTGATACCAGACGGGAACGCCTTCTGGATTGCCTGGCTTTCTCCACTTCCGCTCCTCGACCACTTCAGGATCGGCCTGCTTGATCAACGTGCGAATCCGGGACAGCGTCACCCCCCGCCAGTCTCCCTGCGACCCGCTCTTCGTCATGCCCGTGTCTCTTCCTTCGTATGGGGTTCAGCGCGACCGCGCCGATGCTACCCGGGGCTGCGGTGACCTAAGAGACCTGGGGCCTTCAGAGTCGGGCTGCCCGGATTTGAACCGGGGACCTCTGCGTCCCGAACGCAGCGCGCTAACCAAGCTGCGCCACAGCCCGTCTGCTCCCCGGGGGGAGCAGCCAGCCACACTACCGCGGCGTCAGCCGGCCGCTTCCCCGGTCCCGTTGGCCGACGGGCCCCCGCCGTCGTTCTCGCGCCCGCCCTCTCCCGGCCCGCCGCCGTCACCGGCGAAGGTCGCCACGACCTGTGCCACCCGGCGCTTGTCCATCTCGACCACTCGCAGGTCCCAGTCGCCGACCCGGACGTCCTCGCCCTCGGTGGGGATGTGGCCGAAGCGCTCGAAGAGCAGACCGCCCAGGGTGACGTACTCGCCGTCGGGGATCTCGATGCCCAGCCGCTCGCGCACGTCGTCGACGTTGGTCTGCCCGTCGATCAGCCAGCGGGTGTTGTCCACCCGGACGATGAGGGCCTCCTCTTCCTCGTCGAACTCGTCACGGAGGTCACCCACGAGCGGCTCCAGGAGGTCCTTGACGGTGAGGAGGCCGGCGACGCCCCCGTACTCGTCGACCACGACCGCCACGGCCCGGCGGTGCTTGCGCATGTCCGCCAGCGCCTCGAGGACCCCGAGCGACTCCGGCACCAGGTGCGGCTGGCGCACCTTGCGCGAGATCTCCAGGGGGCTGGGGTCGGTGGCGTCGCGGTCTCTCGCCGCGTCGCCGACGCCGCGCTGGCGCGGGCCGGCCCCGCCGCCGGTCCGGAAGATGTCGTTGACGAAGAGGATCCCGATCAGGTCGTCGAGGTCGTCGTGGACCACGGGGAAGCAGCTGTGCCCCGAGGTCCGCACCGCCTGGGCGATGTCGTCGGCGTGGACGGGGATGGTCAGGTAGGTGACGTCGACCCGCGGCGTCATGACCTCGCGCACGTCCATGTCCCGCAGGTCGGCCAGTGCCTCGGTGATGATCCGCTCCTGCTCGGAGGCCTCCGCATCGGGCGTCGGGCCGGGCCGGTGCGACCCCCCGGTCCCGCCGCCGCCGCCCGACGAGCGCCGCCAGGGCCAACGGGATCGCCGCGTTGATCGTGGGTCAGGCGGCTCCCGGCGGTGCGACACTGCGGTGCCGGGTCAGGGTGTGGGCCCGGGTCCCGTTTGCAGCTGGGGTTCAGCGCCCACCAGCACGGGCACGGGTGTGAACGAGTCGTCGTGGAACGCCCCGTCGTCCAAGAGCGCGGCGACGGCGCGGCGGAGGCGGAGCGGGTCGAGCGGCTTGACCAGCCAGCCCTCGGCCCCGGAGCGGCGGGCCAGGAAGACGTCGGGTCGGCGGTCCAGCAGCATGAGCACGGGGATGTGGTCCACCGCGTCATAGGACTCCTGGAGCCGCAGCTCGAGGCACACCGCCATGCCCCCCATGTTGCCCATCTGCATGTCGACGATCACCAGGTCCGGCGATTCCTCCACGACGAAGGCGACGACCTCTGGTCCCGAGGTCACGGCTTCCACCTCGACGTCGGGTCCGCTGATCACGGCCTCGACCTCCCGCCGGAGGGTGGGTGCGTCGCTGGCGACCAGGATGGTCTGCACCGACGGGACACTATCGGACCCGCGTCGAAGCGCGGAAACCCGCGCGCCCCCCTGCGGACGGAGTCAGGCGAACAGGTGGTCCGCCGCCCGGCGCAGGCCCTCGAGCTCGTGCACGTCCTGTCCGAACAGCGGGATGCGCCCAACGGGTGCGGGCGACACGCGCGCGGCGAGGCCGGCGAAGGAATGCTCCTCCCGGGCCGCCACGGCGTTGAGCTCGCCCAGGTTCTCCTCCAGGGCCTCGAGCCCGGGCACGGGTCGCGCCGCGCCGTCGTCGCCCCCACCGAACGACGGCGCGATCCGGTTGACCACCAATGCCGCCACCGCCACGTCGCGCTCGGCCAGTTTCTCGGCGAAGAAGCCCGCCTCGGCCACCGCGTCGGGCCGGGCCGACGTGACGAGCACGTAGGCCGTGGCGGGATCGGCGAGCAGCTCGTGGACGGCGCTGGCCCGGCTGCGGAACCCGTCCTCCATCCCCTCGAACGCCTGGAAGAACGAGACGGCATCCTGCACGATCTCCGCACCGGCCACCTTGGCGATGGTCCGCAGCAGCGCCTGCGCGGCCACGCCGATGGCCCGCAGGGACATCCGGGTGGGCACCAGCAGCGCGCGGAACAGGCGGTTCTCGAGGAATCGGGTGAGGCGGCGTGGCGCGTCGAGGAGGTCGAGCGCGTTGCGCGTCGGTGGCGTGTCGACCACCACGACATCGAACGCCTTGGAGTGGACGAGCTCGTAGAGCTTCTCCATCGCCATGTACTCCTGGGTCCCCGACAGCGAGCTGGCGAGGTTCTGGTAGATCCGGTTGGACAGGATCGACTCCGCCTGCTCGGAGGTGCGGGCGTAGCGCCCGACGAGGTCGTCGAACGTGCCCTTCGAGTCGAGCATCAGCGCGTGGAGGTGGCCGGGCCAGTCGCCCGCCACCTCCGTGGGCGTGTTGGGGAGCGACTGCACGCCCAGGGCGTCGGCCAGCCGGCGCGCGGGGTCCACGGTCACCACGCACGAGCGCCGGCCGGCCCGGGCGGCGGCCAGGGCGAACGTGGCCGACACCGTCGTCTTGCCGACGCCACCGGACCCGCAGCACACGATCACCGAACGGTCGGCCACCAGGTCGGGCAGGGTCGTCGGCACCGTCCGGCGCGCGTCCGCCGCCCCGGACACGCCGTCACCGCCCGTCGGATCGGTCTCCGCCGGCACGCTCACCGCGCGCCCTCGGCCACCAACCCGCTCACCGCGCCCGCCAGCGCGTCGGCGAGCCGCTGCGTCTCGGCCGGGCCGATGGATGCGCAGTCGAGCGCCGGCACGAGCAGGTGGGGCAGCGGCAACTCCCGGCGGAGTCGCTCCACCTGCTCGGCCGAGACGGCGTGGCGGGCCAGGCGGAAGAGCCGGGCCTCCTCGAGCGCGACCAGGTGGCCCCGTCCGAGGGTGTCACCCACCCCGGCGGCGGCGGCCACGTCCGCGGCCGGCCGGCCCAACCCGAGCGGCTCGGGGTCACAGGCGTTGACGATCACCGGGCCGAGCTGGACGCCCGCCTTGTCCTCGAGGGTGTAGGCCGACTCGATCGTCTCGGAGACCGGCAGCTCCTCGGGCAGGGTGACCAGGATCACGCGGCAGCGGGTGGGATCGCTGAGGAGGTCGACCACGTCCTGGGCCTGGGTCCGCAGCGGCCCGCCCCGGGCCGCGTTGACCAGCCCGCCGGCCGAGGTCAGGAACGTGATGGCGTGCCCGGTCGCCGGGGCGTCCACCACGATCAGGTCGGCCAGGGCCTCGCGCTCGAGCTGCTTCACCTTGCCCAGGACCAGGACGTCACGGATGCCCGGGATGGCGGTCGACACCACGTCGAGGAGGCCCGAGCGCGCCAGACGCTTGGAGACGCGCCGCAGGCCGTGGTCCTCGAGATACTCCATGAGCGCGTCGTCGGGTGTCAGCCGCCGGGCCCGGATCGAGCCGGTCAGACCCGCCGTGCCACCGACCCCCGCGGGTGCCAGCAGGGCCTCGTCGTAGCCCAGGTCCTCCCGTTGCCCGAAGGCGGTGGCGATCCCCGACTTTCCCTCGAGCTCGACGATGAGGACCGATTTGCCGGCGTCGGCCGCCATGCGGGCCAGCGCCGCGCTCATCGTCGTCTTGCCCACGCCACCCTTCCCGGCGACGACGAGGACGTGGCTCTGTGCGCAGAAGGTACCCACGTCCATGCTGGGGCCGAGCGTAGTTCCCGGGCTCGCCGGGCAGATCGATCTGCCTTCAAAGATCCTGGTCAAGACCCTTGAACGGAAACCAGCCCCGGCGATAGGTTGACCGCAGAGGGGTTCTGAGGTGCCCTATCGGGGGGTTTCATGCGCCAGGGAACAGAGATGTGGCAGTTGAAGGCAGCGTGCCGGGGGCCGCAGGCTGCGGTGTTCTTCCCCCCGTCCCATGCCGAACGCAAGGAAGAGAAGGCCTCGCGTGAGATCCGGGCCAAAGCGATCTGCGACCAGTGCCACGTGCGGGGCGAGTGCCTCGACTACGCCATCAGGATCCGCGAGCCCCACGGGATCTGGGGCGGCATGAACGAGGTCGAGCGCAAGCTCATGCTCGACCGCCGGGCCAGCTGACCCGACCGGACCCGGCGGGGCCCGCCGGCGTCAGGGCGCGGGCGCGGACTTGAGCGCCTGGTCCGCCTCCAGCACACCCTTGCTGCTCTGGCACACCCGGGCGGGCGCGTCCCCGTCGACCGAGCAGATGGCTGCGGTGATCTCGTTGGCGGCGCTGACCACGGCCTGGGTCAGGGGAGCGGCCGGGCTGGTCAGGTCGCCGGCGATCTGGTCCTGGGACACGCCGTCCAGGATGGCGGGCGAGAAGCTGGCCCCGTCGAGGACGTAGCGGTTGGCGACGTCGAGGAGCGGAAAGGTCGTGGCGCTCGTCCCGTAGGCGGCGATCGCCGCCGACTGCCGGGCGTCGGGGCGCTCGAGGCTGAGGTACCGCGCGCCCGTCGGGTTCAGCCCGCTGTAGCGCTCCACGGACTCGAACGTCACGTACCGGCTGGCGTAGGAGGTCTTCCAGAAGGTGAACGTCGCCAGGTTGGCGAACGCGGTCGTCGGGCTCGACTGCATGAGTCCCAGCTGGTTGAAGGTCCCGAATCGTGACAGCGCCAGGATCAGCGGCCAGCGCTCGGCGGCGGCGTAGGGGGCGAACTCCGCGCCGTAGAAGAAGACCACCGGCCGGGTCGGACCGTCGTTCGCGGTGGCCAGCCAGAGCGGCGCCGTCCCGCCGGCGGCGTGCAGCGGCGTGACCGGGATGACCGGCGAGCTGACGCCCACCGCGTCGTAGACGGAGGCGGGCACCGAGGCCAGCGACGAGACGAGCGAGGACGGTGCCGGGCTGAACGTCTCCACCGTCGAGGAGCTGCCCGGTCCCGCGTCGTCCCGCACGATGACGAGCGCGCCGAGCAGGACGATGGCCACGATGATCAGTCCGAGCGCCAGGTAGCGACGCGGCAGCTGGCGCAGGCCGGACGCCGGGGAGGGCTCGGAGGCGGTCTGGCTCATGAGTTGCGTCAGGTTAGCCAAGGGGTGCCGCCGTCCCGGGGGCGCCGCCCGCTGCTGCCGGTACCCTCTGCGGCGTGCCTCCATCGGCTGCTCCAGCGTCCGGTGCCGCCGGCCCGCCCCACCTCGAGATCCGGCCCGCCGCCACCGTCATGCTCGTGCGCGACGCGCCGGCGGGCCCCGGCGGGACCACCCTCGAGGTGCTGATGGTGCGGCGCAACCTGCGCTCGGACTTCGTGGGCGGCGCGTACGTGTTCCCCGGCGGCGCCGTGGACCCGCACGACGGCGGCGCGGAGGCCGAGGCGCTGTCCGTGGGGCGGAGCGACGCCGAGGCCAGCACGCTGCTGGGCGTGGGCGCCGGTGGCCTGGCCTACTGGGTGGCGGTGGTACGCGAGACGTTCGAGGAGGCGGGGCTCCTGCTGGCCCGGCGCGAGGGCGGCCCGGCGCTCCTGGCCGGCGACCGGGAGGAGGAGGCGCGCTTCGCCGCGGCCCGGGTCGCCGTCAACGACGGCGCCCTCCGCTTCCTCGACCTGTGCCGGGACGAGCGCCTCCAGCTGGCCGTGGCCGACATCCACTACTTCGCGCACTGGATCACGCCTCGCGGCGCGCCGCGCCGCTTCGACACCCGCTTCTTCGTGGCCGCCGCGCCGCCCGGCCAGATCGCGGCACACGATGCGGGCGAGACGATCGCGGACGTGTGGATCTCGCCCCACCGTGCGCTCGAGCGCCACCGGGCCGGCGAGATCGAGATCATCTTCCCCACCATCCGCAACCTCCAGGCCATCGGGCGCTTCGCCACCAGCGCCGAGCTGCTCGAGGCCGCGGCGCGGGCGTCGAGTGCGGTCCCGACGATCGAGCCCCGCGTGGTGCCCGACGGCAACGGGATGCGCATCGTGCTCCCCGGCGACCCCGCCTACGAGCGACCCGCCGTCGCGGACCCCGGCGACGGCGGGGCCGGCGGGGACTTCAACGAGGCGGTGCGCGCCGTGTCCATGCAGGCCAACGTCGAGGGGCCCGACGGCGCACCCGGCCCCCGTCCCGGCCGGACGTGATCCCGCCGGTGCCGGACTTCGGCCTCGGCCCCGCCCCCGAGCCGGGCCGGGCCGACGAGGTGGCACCGGGCGTCCTGCGCCTCACCGCCCCCAACCCCGGCCTCATGACCGGGCCGGGCACCAACACCTACCTGGTCGGGACCGCCGGCCCCGTGGTGGTCGACCCGGGCCCGGCCGACGAGGGCCACACGGCCGCCATCGTGGCCGCGGCCGCGCCGCTGGGGCCGGTCCGGTCCATCGTCGTCACCCACACCCACGTCGACCACGCGCCGGGCGCCGCCGCCCTGGCGGCCGCCACCGGTGCCCCGGTGGTCGGCTTCGGCCCCGCCGAGGGGTTCGCGCCCGACGAGAGCGTGGGCGAGGGGTGGTCGCTGCGCCGCCCGGGGCCGGGCCCCGACGGCGTGCTCACCCTGCGCGCCCTGCACACCCCGGGCCACGCGTCGGACCACCTGTGCTGGCTCGTCGTGGAGCACGCCCTGCTCCTCACGGGCGACCACGTCATGCACGGTTCGACCGTCGTCATCCGCCCGCCCGACGGCGACCTGCACCAGTACCTGGCCAGCCTGGCCCGGGTGCGCGACGCCGACCCGCCCGTCCGGCTGCTGGCGCCCGGCCACGGCCGACTGATGGATCACGTGCCCGAGGTGGTGGACGCGCTGATCGCGCACCGCCTGGCGCGCCACGAGCGCATCGCGGCGGCGCTGGCCCGGCACCGCGACGCCACCGTCGACGAGCTGCTGCCCGAGGTCTACGGAGACGTCACCGAGCGCCAGCTGCCGGTGGCCCGCTTCTCGCTGTGGGCCCACCTGCGCGCGCTCGCCCAGGAGGGCCGGGCCACATTGCCCGGCGTCTCCGGGGGCGGGGACGACATCGGGAGCCGCTGGGCGGCCGCCTGAGCGGCGCCGTCAACCCGCCTCGGCGTCCCCGCGGGCCACCGCGGCCTCGACGCGCTCGATCAGGCGGGCCGAGCACCCCTGCGCGTCGACCAGGGGCGCCACCTCCTCGGCGACCACCCGGGCCATGTCCGCGAAGACGGCCGCCAGCTCGCTGCCGTCCGCGCCGGCCACGGGCACGCCCGCGTCACCGGCCGCGGCCAGGTCCGGGTGCAGTGGGATGGAGCCGACCAGCGGGACGCCGAGGGAGCGGGCCAGGCGCTCGCCGCCCCCCGAGCCGAAGAGCGCGTAGGTGGCGCCGTGCTCGCACGTGAAGTCGCTCATGTTCTCGATCACCCCGGCCACCCGCAGGTAGCCGCGCCGTGCCATGTCGGCCGCCCGGGCCGCCACCTTCTGGGCCGCCACGGGCGGCGTGGTGACCACGAGCAGCTCGGTGCGCGGCAGGAGGCGCGCAAGACCCATCTGGATGTCGCCCGTCCCCGGAGGGAGGTCGATCAGCAGATAGTCGAGATCGCCCCAGTGGGCGTCCTGGAGGAATTGCTGCACGGCGCGGTTGAGGACGAGCCCGCGCCACATGATGGCTTGCTCCTCGTCGGCCAGGAACCCCATCGACAGCACCCGCAGCGTGCCGGCGCCGACCCGGCGCTCCAGCGGGACCATCTTGCCCGCTCTGGCTTCGACGTCGCCCTCCATGCCCAACAGCCGCGGGACCGAGAAGCCCCAGATGTCGGCGTCGAGGACACCGACGACGAGACCGCGTGCCGCCAGGGCGACCGCCAGGTTCACCGTCACCGACGACTTGCCGACACCACCCTTGCCCGACGCGATGGCGAGCACCCGTGCGCTGGCGGGCACCGCTGTCTCGGGGGCGTCCTCGCGCGCCTTCCAGCGCGCCCTCGCCATCACGGCGGCCCGCTCGTCGGCGTCCATGGCGGCCACGCGGACCTCGACGTTGCGCACCCAGTCGAGGGAGCGCACGTGGCCCACGACGTCGCGCTCGATCTGGCTCCGCAGCGGGCAGGAGGCGATCGTCAGGGCCACGTCGACCACCACGTCCCCGCCCTCGACGCCGATGTCCCGCACCATGCCGAGGTCCACGATGGTGTCGCCGAGCTCGGGGTCGACGACGGCCCGCAGGCAGTCGCGCACCTCCCCGGCGCGGCCCCCGGGCGCTGCGCCGGGCGCGGGCGGTGTCGGGAGGTCGGGGTCGCTGGCCACGAAATGGGATTCTACCTGCGTGGCGGCGAATTCCGGCCCGATGGCCCGTGGGTGACGGCCCTCGATCGCCGCCGGTAACATGGGGGGCGTCCGTGGGCGCAACCAGCGCGTCGGGTGGCCGTCCGCCAGGGCGCACGGCCCAACGAGGAGGATGCAGTGACGACCATGTCTACAACCGTCAACATCGGGAAGAAGCCGGCACCGGTCACCCTCAGCGACGACGCCACCGCCAAGGTGGCCGAACTGCTCGCCCGCGAGGAGGGCGCCGATGACCTCGCGCTGCGTGTCGCGGTGAAGCCGGGGGGCTGCTCCGGCTACAGCTACGAGATGTTCTTCGACACCGAGGTGATGTCCGACGACGTCGTCCGTGAGTTCGGCACCGTCCGGGTCGTCGTGGACGCCGCCAGTGCCGAGCTCCTGACCGGGTCGACCCTCGAGTACAGCGACGGGCTGCAGGGCGAGGGCTTCCACATCACCAACCCCAACGCCACCCGCACCTGTGGGTGCGGCTCCTCCTTCAGCTGAGCCCGGGCCCGCTCGTGCACCGGACCCCCTGAGCGGCACCGTCACCACACCCCCACTCGTTTCCCTCACGCTGAACGGCGACGCGGTCGCCGTCGCGGACGGGGTCTCCCTTCTCGACGCGCTGCGCGAGGAGCTCGGCTGCCGCTCGCCCAAGGACGGCTGCAGTCCCCAGGGACAGTGCGGGTGCTGCACCGTCTGGGTCGACGGCTCGCCCCGGGTGGCCTGCGTCACCCCCGTACGCCGCATCGCCGGTCGCCGCGTCACCACCCTCGAGGGGTTGCCGCCGGAGCAGCGTGAACGCTGGGCCTCCGCCTTTGTCGCCTGCGGGGCGAGCCAGTGCGGCTTCTGCACCCCGGGCATCGTGATGCGCCTCGCCGCGCTGGAGCCCGCACCGGGCGCCGCCGCGGCCCCGTCGCGCCACGACGTCGAGGCGGCCCTGCGCGCCCACCTGTGCCGCTGCACCGGCTGGCAGTCGATCGTCGAGGCGGCCTGCCGCGTGCTGGGCGCGGGGGACCCGCCGCCCGGGACCGACGACGAGCTCGGGCCTCGTGACCCGCTCCTGGCCGCCTGGCGGGCCCAGGTGGAGGGGCCGGCCTTCCAGTCGTCGGGGCCCGACGTGGTCCTCGGCGACGGCGGCTTCGCCGACGACACCGCGCCGCCCGGCGCCCTGGTGCAGCTGGGCGCAGGCGCGCCGCTCGCGCCCGACCTGCGCGCCGCCCGCGCCGGGCGCGGCCGCGTCCAGGGCCGGAACAGCACGGTGCCCCTGTCCCACCCGGTCGGGCTGGCGCCGGGGGAGTGGGCGCTCACGCTGCAGACCACCTGGGTCGAGCCCGCCTACCTCGAGCCCGACGCCAGCTGGTGCCGGCCCGGCGGGATCCCGGCCTCTCCGCTGGCCAACGGCGGTGCCTTCGGCGCCAAGCTGCACAGCCCGGCCCCGGCCCGCGCCCGGGCGCGGGCCGACGAGACCGGCGAAGACGTCCGGGTGCTGTGGCAGCGCGAGGACGTCGTGCGGCGCGGCCCCAAGCGGCCTCCCCTCGCCATCGGGCTGCGCGCCGACGGCACCGGCATCGTCCGGGTCGGCCGCACCGCGGGCTCGGCCGGTCTCACGCCGCTCGTGGCCCGCGTGCGCGCGCTGTGCCCGGGCGTGGACGTCGAGGAGGTCGAGGTGGCGGGCCCCCCGGTGGCGCCCGATCTGCGCGGCGCCGGCTGGGCGGAGGTGCTCGCCGCGTCGCACGCCCTCGGGACCGAGCCCGGCCCGGCGGGCACGGGACGGGCCCATGTCGAGGTGCCCGGTGCGGGGCGCGCCCGCGTCGAGCTCCACCTCGCCGACGGCGACCGGGGCCGGGTCGAGGTCGATGTCTGGGCAGGCGAGGTCCTGTGCTCGGTGACCCTGCGCTCGTACGCGCTCGGCGCGGTTCACCAGGCGCTCGGGCTGGTCTGGAGCGAGGGCATCGCGGTCGACGGGGCCGGCGAGCCGGTGGACCTGACCATACGCTCCTTCGGCATCCTGGCCGCGCGCGACATGCCCGAGGTCGTGGTCCGCCTCCACGACGACGACCGCTGGCCCGTCAACGGCTCCGACGCCGTGTTCGTCGCCGCGCTGGCCGCGGCCTGGGTGGCCGACGGGCTCCCGGCGCGCTGGCCCACCCGGCGCGCTACTGTGCGCGCCCCCTTCCTCGACGTGGCACCATCGGGCCCATGAGCCCAGCCGTCGGTCCCTATTCCCCCGTGCGCCGGGTCGGCGACTGGGTGGTCACCTCGGGCCAGGTCGGCCTCGCCACCGACGAGGCGGGCACGGCGGCCCTCGTGCCGGGCGGCACCGTGCCCGAGCTGCGTCAGGCGCTGCGCAACGTGGCCGAGGTGCTCGCCATCGAGGGGGCGACGTTGGCCGACGTGTTCAAGACCACCCTCTTCCTCGTGGACATGGGTGACTTCGCCGCGGTGAACGAGGTGTGGGTGGAGAGCTTCGGCAGCGACGACCGCCGTCCCACCCGCTCGGCCGTCGCCGTGGCCGCGCTGCCCATCGGGGCGCGGGTCGAGGTCGAGGCCTGGGCCTACGCGCCCGTCGTCTGAGGCGCCGGGGACGCCGGCTCCGCCCCCGCACCGCCTCCGCCCCCGCCCCCGCCCGCCAGGCCGTTGCGCTGCGCCAGGCCGGGGTGCCAGGCCACCTGCCCGAAGCGGTAGCCCACCGAGCGCACGGTCTGGATCAGGTGGGCGTGCTCCTCGCCGAGCTTGGCCCGCAAGCGCCGGATGTGGACGTCGACGGTGCGGGCGCCGCCGTAGTACTCGTAGCCCCACACCCGGCTGAGCAGGGTCTCGCGGGTGAAGACCTTGGCCGGGTGGCCGGCCAGGAAGCGCAGCAGCTCGTACTCCATGTAGGTGAGGTCCAACACCCGCCCCGCCACGGCGGCCTGGTAGGTCTCGAGGTTCAGCATGAGCGGCCCGTACTCGATGATGTCGGGGCGCATGCTCTGCCCCGTCCGCCAGAAGAGGTGTTGCAGGCGCGCCACGAGCTCCTCGGGCCGGGCGGGCAGCACGCAGAAGTCGTCGTAGAGGTCGTCCCTGAGGAGCAGCTCGCCCACCTGTTCGGGCTTGATGGCGAGGAGCAGCGGCGTCATCGGCACTTCCCGCAGGCGGAGGTGGCGGCAGAAGGCGACCGCGGCGGTCATGTCGTCGCCCGTCACCACCAGCGCGCCCGAGTAGCCGGTGGTGCGCCCGTCGGAGCCGGGTGGCGCGACCTCCTCGGGGCCGCTCACGCCGTGATGCCCGAGCCCCGCGCTCTGCAGCGCGAGCGTCACCTCGGCGGGAAGGTCGGCGGGGAAGGAGAGCAGCGGGTCCATGGTGTCGTGTGCCGGCGTCAGAGCAGGGGCAGGTAACGGTCCAGCTCGAACTGGGTCACCTCGGCCTGGTAGGCGCCCCACTCCTCGCGCTTGTTGCGGATGAACCACTCGAAGACGTGGTCACCCAGCGTCTCGGCCAGCAGCTCCGAGCCCTCCATCTCGTTGACCGCGTCGTGCAGGCTCGAGGGCAGCGGCTCGATGCCCTTCTTCGCCAGCTCCTTGGGGGTCAGCGTGAACAGGTTGTCGTCGGCCTCCGGCGGCAGCGGGTAGTCCTCGGCGATGCCGCGCAGCCCGGCCGCCAGGATCACCGAGAAGGTGAGATACGGGTTGCAGGCGCTGTCGGGCGCCCGGTACTCGAGCCGAGTGGACTCCGTCTTGCCCATCTTGACCACCGGCACCCGCACCAGCGCCGAGCGGTTGTTGCGCGCCCAGCTGACGTGCACCGGCGCCTCGTAGCCGCCGATGAGGCGCTTGTAGGAGTTGACCCACTGGTTGGTGACGGCAGTGATCTCGCGGGCGTGGTGCAGCAGTCCGGCGATGAAGCGGCGCGCCACCTCGGAGAGGCCGTAGCGGTCCTGCTCGTCGACGAATGCGTTGCGCTCCCCCTCCCACAGCGAGATGTGGGTGTGCATGCCCGAGCCCTGCACGCCCCCGAGCGGCTTGGGCATGAAGGAGGCGAAGACGCCCTCCTGGCGCGCCATCTCCTTGATCACCATGCGCGTCGTCATCACGGTGTCGGCCATGGTCATGGCGTCGGTGTAGCGCAGGTCGATCTCGTGCTGGCTGCGGGCGTCCTCGTGCTGGGTGTGCTCGACGGGGATGCCCATCTCCTCGAGGATGAGCACCGACCGGCGGCGCAGGTTGCTCGTCAGGTCGGCCACCGAGAGGTCGAAGTACGAGCCCGAGTCGAGGCCGACCGGGCCCCGGCCGGGGTCGGCGTCGGCGAAGTAGAAGTACTCCACCTCGGGCGAGGCGAAGAAGGTGTAGCCCGCCACTCGGGCCCGCTCGAGCGTGCGCCGCAGCGCGTGGCGCGGGTCGCCCTCGAACGGCGTGCCGTCGAGGTTGGCGATGTCGCAGAACACCCGGGCCACCTGCGCGTCGTCGTGGTGCCAGGGCAGCAGCTGGAAGGTCTTGGGGTCGGGCCGCGCCAGCACGTCGGCCTCCTGGACCCGGCTGAACCCGTCGATGGCCGAGCCGTCGAAGGTCATCCCCTCGTCGAGGGCGTTCTCCAGCTCCGCCGAGGTGATGTTGAACCCCTTGGGGGTCCCGAGCACGTCGGTGAACCACAGCTGGACGAAGCGGATGCCCCGCTCCTCCACGGTCCGGAGCACGTAGTCCCGCTGGCTTTGCACCGCACCAGCTTCGCATGCCGGCCGACCCCCCTCCACCGCCGGCCCCCTCCCGGGGGACCCCATCGGACCGCCCGGGACCGCCGGTAATCTGGGACGATGCCCCACCTGCGTCTGGCCGCCGCGCAGCTCAACACCGTCGTCGGAGACCTCGCGGGCAACGTGGAGCGGGTGCTCGGCGCGCTGGCCGCCGCCGAGGCGGCGGGGGCGGACCTGTGCGTCACGCCCGAGCTCGCCATCACGGGTTACCCGCCCGAGGACCTCCTCCTCAAGCCGGGCTTCGTGGCCGACAACGTGGCGGCGCTGGAGAAGGTCGCCGCCGCCACCACCGGGCAGTGCGCGGTCGTGGTCGGCTTCGTGGGTGCGGCCGCGGGCGGCGTCGGGCTGGCCAACGCGGCGGCGGTGTGCGCCGGCGGCCGCGTCCAAGGCGTCTACCGCAAGCGCTTCCTCCCCAATTACGGCGTCTTCGACGAGCAGCGCTGGTTCGTCCCGGGCACCGAGCCCCCGCCGCTCTTCGGCGTCGCGGGCGCCTGGGTCGGCGTCTCCATCTGCGAGGACGTCTGGTTCGACGACGGGCCCGTGGCCCATTGCGGCCACGCCGGCGCCGACGTCGTCGTGAACATCAACGCGTCGCCGTACAACCGCGGCCGGCGGGCCGAGCGCCTCGCGGTGCTGCGCGGCCGGGTGGCCGAGGCCGGCTGCGCCATCGCCTACGTGAATCAGGTGGGTGGTCAGGACGAGCTGGTCTTCGACGGGGACTCGCTCATCGTGGCCGCCGACGGGTCGCTGCTGGCCTCGGGCGCGCAGTTCGCCCCCGACCTCGTGGTCGTCGACCTCCCGGTCGGGCGGGTCCGGCCCCACGCCGTCACCGAGCTGCTGCCGCGCATCGTGGTGAGCGGGCCCTCCCGGGGGGACCGCCCCCCGCTGGAGCCTGCGCCGCTCCGCCCGGCGTTGAGCGATCACGCCGAGGTCTACGCGGCGCTCGTGCTCGGGACGCGCGACTACCTCGCCAAGAACGGGTTCACCGAGGCGGTGATCGGCCTCTCGGGCGGGATCGACTCCTCGCTCGTGGCGGCCGTCGCGGTCGACGCCCTCGGCGCGGCGCGTGTGCACGGCCTCTCCATGCCGTCGCGCTATTCGAGCGAGGGATCGCGCCACGATGCCGGCGTGCTGGCCGAGCGGCTCGGCATCGACCTCAAGGTGGTCCCCATAGAGGAGGCGCACGTCGCGTTCGCCTCCATGCTCGCTCCGGCGCTCGGGCGCGAGCCCTCCGGCCTCACCGACGAGAACCTCCAATCGCGCCTGCGCGGCGTGCTGCTCATGGGCGTGTCCAACGCCAAGGGGTGGATCGTGCTCACGACGGGGAACAAGAGCGAGATGGCCACGGGCTACTCGACGCTCTACGGCGACTCGGCGGGCGGGTTCGCGGTGATCAAGGACGTGCCAAAGACGCTGGTCTACGAGCTCTGCCGCTACCGCAACACCCAGGCGGTGCTCGAGGGACTGCCGGGACCGATCCCGGACAGCGTGCTCGACAAGCCGCCCTCGGCCGAGCTGCGCCCGGACCAGCGCGACGACCAGTCGCTCCCGCCCTACGAGGAGCTCGACCCGGTGCTCCAGGGGTACGTCGAGCGCGACCGCACGGCGGCCGACCTGGTGGCGGAAGGCTTCGACCCGGCGGTGGTGGACCGCGTCGTGCGCCTCGTCGACGGCGCCGAGTACAAGCGGCGCCAGATGCCGCCGGGCGTGCGGATCACCACCAAGGCCTTCGGCAAGGACCGGCGCATGCCCATCACCAACCGCTACCGCTCCTCGGCGCTCGAGGAGTCGGGGGGTGGCTGAGGCCGATCCGGCCTGGCGGAGCATCGACGAGCTGGCCGAGCTGGTCGGCGCCTACTGCTGGCTCGAGCACCGCATCTTCGAGCTGGCCGGCGCCTGGGCGACCGGTCCGGCCGACGGTGACGGCGCGGCGGCCGGGCTGCATGTCTGGTGCGCCGCCGCGTCGCGGCGCCACGGGGACCTGGCCCAGCGCTGGAGCGAGCACCTCCCGGTGCGGGCCGGCGTCGCCCCGGCCGAGCTGGTGCGGGCACCGGCGGGGGCCCTGGCGGGGGCGCTCGACGCCCTGGCGGCCGAGCCCGACGACCTCGCCCGCACCGGCACCCTGATCGAGACCGTTCTCCCCCGGGTGGGTGGGGTCTACGAGAGCCACGCGCGGACGGGCAGGCCGGTCAGCGAGGGCCCCGTCCTCGAGGTCCTGGGGCAGGCCCGGCGGGAGCTGGCAGGGGAAATTCGGAGCGGACGGACCCTCCTCCAGGGCCTCGGACGGGGCTCACGGCGTCAGGAGGTGCTGGAGGCGGATATCGAACGGGCGTTTGATGTCACACGCGTTTTCCCTGCTGTACGGCCATCTTGACAGTGCCATTACACTGTCTCCGCAGCCCACGTGCGCCAGGAACGGGTGCCGACTGCATTTTACGAGCGCGACAGCCCGGCCGGGTTCCCCTTGCCGAGGCCATGGGACGGAAGGTTTGGCGACGATCTTGGCGAAGGAACGAATCGAACGCGACGACGAGGATCTCGTCAGGCTGTACCTGACTGACATCGGTCAGTACCCGCTGCTGACCAAGGACGACGAGGTGCGCCTGGCCCAGGCCATCGAGGCCGGTCGGGCCGCCGAGGCCGACGTGGCCAAGGCGCCCAAGGGGATCACGACGGCGAAGAAGCGCGAGCTCCGGCGCGCCGTGATGGAGGGTGAGCAGGCGCAGCAGACCTTCGTGCAGTCGAACCTTCGCCTCGTGGTGTCGATCGCCAAGAAGTACCAGGCATCCGGTCTGCCCCTGCTGGACCTCATCCAGGAGGGGAATCTCGGCCTCATGCACGCGGTCGAGAAGTTCGACTGGCGCAAGGGCTTCAAGTTTTCCACGTACGCCACCTGGTGGATCCGCCAGGCCATCACCCGCGGCATCGCCAACACCGGGCGCACCATTCGGCTCCCTGTGCACGCGGGTGACACGCTGGCCCGGGTGCAGAAGGCCCAGGCGCGCCTCGAGCTCAAGCTCGGCCGGCCCGCGACCCTGGCCGAGCTCGGCGTCGAGGTCGAGATGCCCGAGGACAAGCTCGTCGAGGCGCTGCGCTTCCGGGCCGAGCCCCTCTCGCTGTCCGAGCCCCTGCGCGAGGACGGGGACGCCGAGCTGGGCGATGTCGTCGAGGACCGCTCCGCCGAGTCGCCCTTCGAGGTGGCCGCGGTGTCACTGCTGCCCGACGAGATCGGCAGGCTCCTCTCGCCGCTCGACGAGCGCGAGCGCGAGATCCTGCGCCTGCGCTTCGGCCTCGACCGCGGCGAGCCCCGCACCCTCGAAGAGGTCGGCGAGCACTTCAACCTGACCCGGGAGCGCATCCGCCAGATCGAGGCCCGGGCCATGTCGAAGCTGCGCCACCCGTCCTCGGACACAGGCGCGCGCGATCTGCTGACCGTCTAGCCCCGGCCCCTGCATCGCTCGGCGGTGGACGGGCCGTGCTGACGTAGGAGCATGCACCGGCCGCGGCTCTGATCGTGCCGTGGATCCGCCCAGCTGACTTCCCAGTCGAGTCGGTCGACTCAGTCGGCCTGAGTGTTCCGCGCCACGAGCTCGTAGTCGGTGAAGCGGACCGGGCCGTCGGCGAGCACGGGCGCGTAGACGGCCTCGAATGCGCGCACTGCGTCGGATCCCCCGTGCGTCTCGTGCGCCTCGGCGTCCGCGAACTCGAACAGGTGCACGAACTTGGTCGAGCCGCCCCACCTGATCCGGTCGACCTGGCCCGATCCCAGCGTGGAGAGCATCGTGACGGTCATCCTGGAGGAGTCGGGCCTCGCCCAGACGTTGATGACGATCGAGCACCGCTCCCTGCCTCCTGGTCTGGTGCAGCGCCGCGAGCTGGCCGCAACGGCCGGTTGAGGGCCGCGGCGGACGGCGGACGCAGCGCCTAGGCTCTGCACTCATGAAGAAGCTGCTCATCCTGGCCCTGTTGGTTGCGATCGGCGTCATCGCCGCCAAGCGTCTGCAGAACAGCTAGCGCAACGGGCTCGAACGCGAGCTCGGCACACGACCGCTCAGTCGGAAGCGCTCACGCGGCGCGCCGGCCCGTCGGGGCGGCTGCGTGCCGGGCGCGGTGGCCGCGCCGCCACAAGATGAGTGCCGCACCCGCCACGGCGAGACTGGTCGTCACCACGGGCGTCGTGCGCCCGACCCGGTCGCGCAGCCGGATGGGCTTGGTGAAGTTGCGGATCTCCCAGCCCCGCTCGCGCGCGACCTTGGCCAGTGCCCGGTCGGGGTTGACCGCGACGGGCCGACCCACCGCCTCGAGCATGGGGAGGTCCGTGGCCGAGTCCGAGTAGGCGCTGCTGGCGGAGAGGTCCAGACCGGTACGCGCCGCCAGCTCGCGCATGGCAGTCGCCTTCGACTCGCCGTAGGCGTAGAAGGCCATCTGTCCCGTGTAGCACCCCTGCTCGTCGACGTCACCGCGTGAGCAGATGGCGCCGTCCACCCCGAGCAGGTCGGCCAGCGGCAGCACGATCTCCTCCGGCGAGGCCGACACGAGGTAGACGCGATGGCCGGCGGCCCGGTGCAGCTCCATCAGTTCGAGCGCCTCGGCGTACATGATGGGCTCAATCGTCTGCAGCATCGTCTCGCGCACGATCTGGCGTACCTGGGCGCGGTCCCAGCCCTTGGTCACGGCGAGCATCGACTCGCGCACGCGGACCAGCCGGTCCTCGTCGGCGCCGAAGTAGAGGTAGATCAGCTGCGAGATGGCGGCCCGCGCCACCAGTCGGCGGTTGATGAGCCCGCCCTTGAGGAACGGTCGGCCGAACGCGGCGATAGAAGCGCGGTCGATGACCGTCTTGTCCAGGTCGAAGAAGGCCGCCTCCATATATGTAATGGTACGGGTGTCCCGACCCCCGTCTTGAGCGATCGTGACAAAACGAGGATCGGGCCGCGAACGTTCCGGGCGTCTGAGCTGGGCCGAAGCCCGGGGTTGCGGGCCGGTTGCGGTCAGCCCCCGCTGTCCGCGATGAACAGCACGTGAACCGCGTCCTCCGCGTCCGCCGTCACGAGGACGAGCACCTCGTCGCCCGACTGCAAGGTGGTGTCGCCCCGGGGCACGATGAGCCGGTCGGCGCGCACCACCGCGACGACGACGGCGTCACGCGGGAAGTCGAGGTCGGCAATGGCGGTGTCGTTGGCCGGCGAGTCCTCGGCCAACGTGATCTCGACCAGGTGCGCCGCGCCGCCCTGGAACTGCAGCAGCCGCACCAGTGACCCGACCGAGACCGCCTCCTCCACGAGGGCGGTGAGGAGCTGGGGTGTGGACACCGAGACGTCGACCCCCCAGCTCTCGTTGAAGAGCCACTGGTTCTTGGGGTGGTTGACCCGGGCCACGACGCGGGGCACGGCGAATTCCTGCTTGGCCAGCAGCGAGATCACGAGATTGTCCTCGTCGTCTCCCGTGGCGGCGACGACCACGTCCACCGTGGCCAGACCGGCGGCGTCGAGGGACGACACCTCGCAGGCGTCCGCCGCCACCCAGGTCACGTCGAGCGTGGGGCGCAGGCGTTCGACGAGGTCCGGATCCTGTTCGAAGACGAGCACCTCGTGCCCGTTGGCGTGCAGGTCCGACGCGATGGCCGTGCCGACGCTCCCCGCGCCGGCGATGGCGACCTTCACGACGCCGCGGCTCCCGACCCGTCCGAGCCGGGGGCGAACGCCTCGTCCAGCGCGCGCCACGCGTCGTCGAGCACCGCGAGGTGCAGGACGTCGCCCTCCTGGCCGACGAGCTGGCTGGCATCGAGGCGCGGCGCGCCGGCGCGCGTGACGGCGACGAGGCTGAGGCGTCCCGGGTCCTCGAGCTCGCTCAACGGCCGGCCGGCCCACGCCTCGGGGAGCGAGCGCTCGACGAGGGTCAGGCGCCCCGTCGGGTCGGACCAGTCGCGCACGTCCACGTCGGTCAGCAGTCGCCGCCGGACCTGGTCGATGGTCCACGTCACCGTGGCCACGGTGGGGATGCCGAGGCGCTGGTAGATCTCGGCGCGGCGGGGGTCGTAGATCCGGGCCACCACGTTGGGGATCTTGTAGGTCTCCCCGCGATGCGCACTGTGAGGATGTTCGAATTGTCCCCACTGGTCACGGCAGCCAACGCGTCGGCGTCCAGGGCGCCCGCCTCTTCGAGGACGTCGCGGTCGAAACCCGACCCCACGATGCGGGTGCCGTCCCATTCCTTGAGGCGCCGGAAGGCCCGTGACGCCCGGTCCACGACGGCGACGGAATGGCCCTCGGCACTCAACGAGATGGCGAGACCCGATCCCACCCGGCCGCACCCGACGACGATCACATGCACGCCACAGTGCAACACGCCGGCTCGCCCATTGCAAAGGTGACCCGCATCGAAGCCGCGCCTACCCCTCATTCCCCGACCCGTGGGCCGAGTCGCAACCTCCCCGGGGACGTGCCGCCGCCCATGATTTACTGATCGGGTGCAGGAAGCAAGGGCCAGGGGTGACGATGTCGTGGAATCACCCGGGACAGGGGTGAACGTCCCGCCAACTGCGATGGCTCCCGACGCGACTGCGCGCATGAGGCCCGCCGCCTCCGCGCCGGCCCAGCTCGATCTCCCAGAGACGCTCCGCTACCGGATCAAGAATCGGTTACTCGGACCTCCGATCGCCACTGAGCGTCAGTCCACCGAGCGTCTCGGCAAGCCGACCGCGCTTGCGGTGTTGTCCTCCGACGTCATCTCGTCATCGGCCTACGCCACTGAGCAGATGCTCCTCCCCTTGATCCCGCTCATCGGCGTTGCCGCCTTCTCCTTGGTCGTTCCCATCACCTTCGCCGTGATCTTCGTCCTTCTCTTCGTGACCCTCTCCTACCTCGAGGTGGTCAAGGTGTACACCAAAGCCGGGGGTGCCTACGTGGTGGCCCGCGAGAACTTTGGCCTCAACGTGGCCCAGGTGGCGGCCATGTCACTGCTCATCGACTACACCTTGACGGTGGCGGTGTCCGTGGCGGCCGGGGTGGCGGCTGTCACGTCCGTCGTCCCGAGCCTCACCCCCTACACAACGTGGATCGCCATCGGCCTCGTCATTCTTCTTGCCTATGGGAACCTCCGGGGGATTCGCGAGGCCGGCCGCACGTTCGCCGTCCCCACCTACTTTTTCATCGCAAATATGGCGGTTCTCATCGCCTGGGGGATCTACAAGACGGCAACCGGGTCCCTGCACGCTCATCCGATCGTCGGGCACCCGGGCTCGGTCCCCATCGGTTCACCGGGAAGCGGCCTTCTCTACGGAGCCACCGTCTTCGTGCTGCTCAAGGCGTTCGCCTCGGGAGGCTCGGCCTTGACCGGGACCGAGGCCATCTCCAATGGCGTCAGCGTCTTCCGAAAGCCGGAGTCCCGCAACGCCCGCATCACCATGGTCTTGATGGCAACCATCCTCGGGTCGCTCGTCCTCGGGGTCTCCGTGCTGGCTTCGATCAGCCACCCTGTGCCCTACGTCTCAGGCACCCCGACGGTGATCTCCCAAGTTGCCAAATACGTCTATGGAACTCGGGGACTCGGCACGGTGTTCTACGCCATGCTCCAGATCGGGACGACCTTGATCCTGATTCTGGCGGCCAATACGAGCTTCACCGGCTTCCCCTTCCTCGCCAGCTTCGCGGCCGAAGACTCCTATCTGCCTCGCCAGTTGACGAAACGAGGCCACCGACTCGTGTTCTCGACCGGCATCATCGTGCTCACCGTTGTGTCCGTCCTCCTGCTCCTCATCACTCGGGCACGGGTGGACAGCCTGATTCCTCTCTACGCCATCGGCGTGTTCACGGGCTTCACCATGGCCGGGGCGGGGATGGCGAAGTATCACCTGAAGCACCGCGAGGACCATTGGAGGCGGAGACTGGCCATCAACGGGACTGCGTCGGTGCTCTCGTTCATCGTGTTGGTGATCATCGCCGTCGCCAAGTTCCAGCAAGGGGCCTGGGTCATCCTGATCATCCTGCCGCTCGGCGTATTCGTTCTCCTGCGCCTCCATCGCCAGTACGCGGACGAGGAGCACCAACTCGAAGAGGGCGCGGCTGAAGCGGCAGCGGCCCGGGTTCTCAACAGGCACGTTGTCGTTGTGCTGGTCGACCGTTTGGACATGGCCACGGCGCGGGCTCTGCAGTACGCCCGGACCCTCAATCCTGACGAGCTGCGTGCGGTGCACTTCACGTTGGACAGTCGAGTGTCGGCCGAACTGGTGGCCGAGTGGAGCCGGCTCGGGCTCGCTCGCCTACCGCTGGACGTCGTGGAATGCGAGGACCGGCGGCTCGGCCGCGCCGTTCTCGAACTTGCGGCCGAGGCCGTGGCCGACCAAGAGACCGAGCTGACCATCCTGCTCCCTCGACGGGGATTCGCCACGGGTTGGCATCGCTTGCTCCACGACGGAACGGCCGATCGTATCGCCGCCGGGGTCGCGCAACTCCACCACGTGAACGCGACCGTCGTGCCGTATCAGCTCACCGGCGGCTGGTTCTCGAAGCGACGCGCACCTGATCATGAGAGGGCCAACGAGGATTCGGGAAAGGCGACGACGGGGACCCGTTCCGATCGCTCGCTCGAGAGAGCAGCACGGCGAGCCGCAGACCGACAAGCAACGGATAGTTCCTTCGAAAGGGCGGCCTTCGGGGGCCATGTCGGAGAGACCACACCCATCGGCCGCGTGGAGTGGCGTCGGCGCGTGCGGATCGCAGGCCGGGTCAAGTCGGTGCGGACGCAGCCACGAGCCGGTACGTCGAACCTCGAGTGCGTCCTGGCAGACAGCACCGGCAAAATTCTGTTGGTGTTCCAAGGTCGGCGGCAGATCGCGGGGATCGAACCGGGGGCACGCCTCGTCGTCGAAGGCATGGTCGGCGACTGGGCCCGCCGCCAAGCCATCCTCAACCCGTCGTACGAGCTGGTGCAGGCCAGCCCCGAGGCGAATGTCCCCGACTGAACCCGCGCCCTCCCTGGTGGCGGGCGGTGGCGGTCGGGCCCAAATTGCCCGTGGCCGTGCCAGTCGCTAACGTCCCCCCCGGCCCGGCGTCGGGTGCGACCTCCCCGGCGCGCCCTCGGCCCGGGATCAAGACATCGACCCACGTGGTGCCGAGCGCGGCCGTACCACACGGAGGAGGGCGCCTCCATCCCCTCCCCGCCAGACGGACAGGAACAGAAAGGGCTCACCGGGAATGATCAGACTGCTCGCAGCCGAAGGCGGCTACCAGCCCTTCCATCTCGGCGGGGTGGACAAGACCTGGCTCTACATCTGCCTGGTCGCCGGCATCGTCGGCATCGTCGCCGGCCTTTTGCTCGCTCGCAACGTGCTGGCCTTCGACCAGGGCACGGCCAAGATGAAGGAGATCGCCCAGGCAATCCAGGAGGGGGCCCAGGCGTTCCTGGGCCGCCAGTTCCGGGCCATCGCCATGATCATCATCCCGCTGGCCATCCTGATCTTCTTCACCGCCACCAAGGTGGTGAAACCCGATGGGGGCGTTGCGCTGACATTCCAGCAGGACGGCCTTTACCGCGTGATCTGCTTCCTCTTCGGCGCCGCCTTCTCGGGCCTGACGGGCTTCATCGGCATGAGCATCGCGGTGCGGGGCAACGTCCGCACGGCCGCCGCGGCCTCCAAGGGCGGCGGCATGGCCGAGGCCCTGCGGGTCGCCTTCCGCACCGGCGCCGTCACCGGCATGCTGTGCGTCGGCCTCGGGCTGGTCGGGGCCACCACCATCGTCCTCATCTTCCAGAACTCGGCCACGGCGGTCCTCATCGGCTTCGCCTTCGGGGCCTCGCTCATCGCCCTGTTCATGCGTGTGGGCGGCGGCATCTTCACCAAGGCGGCCGACGTCGGTGCCGACCTGGTGGGCAAGGTGGAGGCCGGCATCCCCGAGGACGACCCGCGCAACGCGGCCACCATCGCCGACAACGTGGGCGACAACGTCGGCGACTGCGCCGGCATGGCGGCCGACCTCTTCGAGTCCTACGAGATCACCATCATCTCGTCGATCATCCTGGGGTACTCGGCCTTCACCTCCATCCACAAGAACCCGACGCCGGCCGTGCTCTTCCCCCTCATCGTCCCGGCCATCGGGATCTTCGCCTCGGTCATCGGCGTCCTCGTGGTGAAGGCCCGCAAGGCTGATCGCAACGCGCTGGCCCCCATCAACCGCGGCTTCTGGCTCGCCGCGCTCCTCACGGTGGTGGGCGCCTTCCTGGTGGCCCAGTACTACGTGCACGACCTCAAGGTGTTCTGGGCCGTCCTGACCGGAGTCATCCTCTCGCTGGTGGCCAGCCAGATCACCGAGCAGTTCACCTCGACCGAGCGGGGACCGGTCAAGGAGATCGCGGCATCGGCCCGGACCGGGCCGGCCACGACGGTGCTCTCGGGCTTCTCCATCGGGCTGGAGTCGTCCGTCTGGGCGATCGTCGCCATCGCCATCGCGCTCGGCGTCGCGATCGGGCTGGGGGACGGCAACATCGAGCTGACCTTCTACCTGATCGCCCTCATCGGCATCGGTCTGCTGGCCACGGCGGGCATGGTGGTCTCCGAGGACAGCTTCGGGCCGGTGTCGGACAACGCGGCCGGCATCGCCGAGATGTCGGGCGAGTTCACCGGCGAGGCCGAGCGGGTCATGGTGAGCCTTGACGCCGTTGGCAACACCACCAAGGCCATCACCAAGGGCGTGGCCATCGGCTCGGCCGTCATCGCCGCCGTGGCGCTCTTCTCCGCCTTCATCGAGACGATCAACTCGCAGCTGAACCTGCACCTGCACGCCAACCAGCTGCTGGTGTCGCCGTTCACGCAGATCAACGTGTCCAACCCGAAGACCTTCATCGGTCTGCTCATCGGCGGCTCGATCGGCTTCCTCTTCTCGTCGCTCGCCATCCGCGCCGTCGGGCGCTCGGCGGGCACCGTCGTGCTCGAGGTGCGCCGCCAATTCCGGGAGCACCCGGGCATCATGGACTACACCGAGAAGCCCGAGTACGGCCGCGTGATCGGGATCTGCACCTCGGCCGCCCAGCGCGAGCTGGCGACACCGGCGCTGCTCGCCATCCTGTCCCCGGTGATCATCGGCTTCGGCATCAACTACTTCGCGCTCGGCGCGTTCTTGGCCGGCACCATCCTCACGGGGCAGCTGCTGGCCAACACGCTGTCGAACTCAGGTGGCGCATGGGACAACGCGAAGAAGTACATCGAGGACGGCAACGAGGGCGGCAAGGGCTCGGAGGCGCACAAGGCCGCCGTCATCGGTGACACGGTGGGCGACCCGTTCAAGGACACCGCGGGCCCGGCGTTGAACCCGATGATCAAGGTGATGAACCTGGTCTCGCTGCTCATCCTGCCCGCCGTGATCGCGCTGCGGCACGACACCGGCGCGCGCCTCGCCATCGCCGGCGTGTCGCTGGTGATCCTGCTCGCCGCCCTCGCCTTCTCGAAGCGGGCGCCCGAGGCGATGGACGCCGAGGCGGAAGAAACAACCCGGGCCGAAGCTGCAGTCGCATCGGTCGATTGACCTGCTCACCGGCCTAGGCGACCGTTCACCGGCGACCACCGCGAACCCCCCCGCCCTTGACAGGCGGGGGGGCGGACCCGCACTCTGACGTGACCATGCCCTCCGTTTCCCCTGATCGATCGATGCCCCGCGGTGTGTGCCGTGGGTAAGGCGCTCGTCATCGTCGAGTCGCCGGCCAAGGCGCGCACCATCAGCGGCATGCTGGGGCCCGACTTCATCGTCGAGTCGTCGGTCGGCCACATCCGCGACCTGCCGCGCGGCGCGGACGAAGTGCCGGCCGCGTACAAGGGCGAGTCCTGGGCGCGCCTCGGGGTGGACGTCGACAACGGCTTCAAGCCGCTCTACGTGGTCTCGTCCCCCAAGAAGTCGGTGGTGGCCAACCTCAAGAAGCTCCTCAAGGGTGCGGACGAGCTCTACCTCGCCACGGACGAGGACCGCGAGGGCGAGTCGATCGCGTGGCATCTCTCCGAGGTGCTGTCGCCGACCGTGCCCGTCAAGCGCATGGTGTTCCACGAGATCACTCCGGCGGCCATCGCCCGCGCCGTCGACGAGTGGCGCGACCTCGACCGCCGTCTGGTCGACGCGCAGGAGGCCCGCCGCATCCTCGACCGCCTCTACGGGTACGAGGTGTCGCCCGTGCTGTGGCGCAAGGTCATGCCGCGCCTGTCGGCCGGCCGGGTCCAGAGCGTGGCCACCCGCATGGTGGTCGAGCGCGAGCGGGCGCGCATGCGGTTCCGCTCGGCGACCTGGTGGGGGGTCGAGGGCACCTTCACCCATGCCGGCACGCCGTCGGGCTTCGGCGCCACGCTCGTGGCCCTGGGCGGGGCCACCGTCGCCACCGGGAAGGACTTCGACGAGCACGGGGCCCGGACGGGCAAGGCGGACGTGCGCGTCCTCGGCGAGGAGGAGGCGACCTCCGTCGCGACGGCGCTGGCGGGCCGGCCCTTCACCGTGAGCGCCGTCACCGAGAAGCCGTTCCGGCGCTCGCCGGCGGCGCCGTTCATGACCTCGACCCTGCAGCAGGAGGCGGGGCGCAAGCTGCGCTTCAGCGCGCAGCGCGCCATGCAGGTGGCGCAGCGCCTGTACGAGCAGGGCTTCATCACCTACATGCGCACCGACTCGACCACGCTCTCGGACGAGGCCCTCACGGCGGCCCGGACGCAGGCCCGGGAGATGTACGGCGACGCGTACGTGCCCGAGGCGCCGCGCCGCTACGAGCGCAAGGTGAAGAACGCCCAGGAGGCCCATGAGGCCATCCGCCCCTCCGGCGAGACGTTCCGCACGCCCGAGCAGGCCGGGCGCGAGATGTCGGGCGACGAGCTCCGCCTGTACGAGCTGATCTGGAAGCGCACGGTGGCCTCGCAGATGAACGACGCCACGGGGACGTCGGCCCAGGTCCGCCTCACCGCCGCGGTCCCCGACGGCGTCGTGCAGGGACAGGAGGTGGAGTTCTCCGCCAGCGGGCGCGTCATCGCGTTTCCCGGGTTCCTGCGGGCATACGTGGAGGGCGAGGACGATCCCGAGGCCGAGCTGGCCGACCGCGAGGTCGTGCTCCCCACCCTCGCAGTGGGCGACGTCGTCGAGGGCAGCGCGTTCGAGCCGGGCTCGCACGCCACCCAGCCGCCGGCCCGTTACACCGAGGCGTCCCTGGTCAAGGCGATGGAGGAGCTCGGGGTCGGGCGCCCCAGCACCTACGCCAGCGTCATCGCCACCATCCTCGACCGCGGCTACGTGTGGAAGAAGGGGACGGCGCTCGTGCCGAGCTTCACCGCGTTCGCCGTCGTCGGCCTGCTCGAGCGCTACTTCGGCGACCTCGTGGACTACGGGTTCACCGCGTCGATGGAGGACGACCTCGACGAGATCGCCGCCGGCCGCGAGGAGTCCCTGCCCTGGCTCACCCGCTTCTACTTCGGCAGCGCGGTGCCGGGGGCCGGCAACGGCCACGGCGGCGGAGAAGAGGTCGAGGCGATCGGCCTCAAGGCGACGGTGGCCGCGCACCTGAGCGAGATCGACGCCCGCGAGATCAACTCCATCCCGCTGGGCACCGGGAGCGACGGCCAGGACATCGTGGCCCGGGTCGGCCGCTACGGGCCCTACCTGCAGCGGGGTGAGGACCGCGCGTCCATCCCCGACGAGATGGCGCCCGACGAGCTGACCATCGAGCGCGCCGAGGAGATCCTGGCGGCGCCCTCCAACGACCGGGTGCTCGGCACCGACCCCGAGAGCGGGCTCGACGTCATGGTCAAGGCGGGGCGGTTCGGCCCCTACGTGCAGGTGGGTGAGGTCACCGAGGGTGGCGAGAAGCCCCGCACGGCCTCACTCTTCTCCTCCATGGAGCCGGCGACGCTGACGCTCGAGCAGGCGCTCGAGCTGCTGCGCATCCCGCGCACCGTCGGGACGGATCCCGACACGGGTGAGGAGGTCGTGGCCCACAACGGGCGGTTCGGCCCGTATCTCAAGCGCGGGTCCGACACCCGGAGCCTGACGAGCGAGGACCAGCTCCTGACCGTCACGCTCGACGAGGCGCGGGCACTCTTCGCCCAGCCCAAGCAGCGCCGGGGGCGCGCGGCTGCGCCGCCCTTGCGCGAGATCGGCACCGACCCGGTGACCAACCTGCCCGTGGTGCTGAAGGAAGGCCGCTTCGGCCCCTACGTGACCGACGGCACCACGAACGCCAGCCTGCGCAAGGGCGACGCGGTGGAGTCCATCGACATGGACCGCGCCTCGGAGCTGCTCGCCGAGCGGCGGGCCGCCGGCCCTTCGAAGAAGAAGAAGGAGGCCAAGAGGTCGGCGCCGGCGAAGAAGAAGGCCGCCACGAAGGCGACCACGGCCAAGAAGGCCGCCGCGAAGAAGGCCGGCGCCGCCAAGAACGCGAGTGTCGCCGAGAAGGCCACGGGGGCGATGAAGGCAGCGCCGACCGATTCGTTCTGACATGCCGGCCCGAGGTCGCCTCATCGCGCTCGAGGGCATCGACGGCTGCGGCAAGACGACCCAGGCCCGGGCCCTGGCGGGCGTGCTGGGGGCCACGCTGACCCACGAGCCCGGTGCGACCGCGGTCGGCGCGGTCCTGCGCCGGCTGCTGCTCGATCCCGACTCGCCGGCGCCCTCGCGCCGCGCCGAGGCGCTCCTCATGGCGGCCGACCGGGCCGAGCACGTGGCGCTCGTGCTCGAGCCGGCGCTGGCCGCGGGCGAGTGGGTGGTCACCGACCGCTACTCGGCGTCGACCATCGCCTACCAGGGCTACGGCCACGGCCTCGACCCCCCGGAGCTGGCGGGGGTGGTGAGCTGGGCCGCCGGTGGCCTCGACGCGGACCTGTCGGTCCTGGTGGACGTGGACGTCGAGGTCGCCGCCGCCCGGCTGGCCGCCGCCGGCGGGCACGGGGCGGACCGGATGGAGCGGCTCGGAACTGCCTTCGCGGCCAGGGTCCGCCAGGGGTTCCTCACGCAGGCTGCGGCCGACCCCGAGCACTGGCTCGTCGTCGACGGCCGCACGGAGGCCGGCGCGCTGACGGCGCATATCGTCGCATCCGTGCGCGAACGGCTGGGTGACGTGCCGGCCGGCGGCCGGTGAGCGAGGAGCGGCCGGCGCCCGAGCTCTTCGCCGGCATGGTGGGCCAGGAGGACGCCGTGGCCGCGCTGCGGGCGGCGGCGGGCAATCCCGTCCACGCCTATCTCTTCCGGGGTCCCGCCGGCAACGGCGGGCTGGTGGCCGCCCACGGCTTCGCGGCCGCGCTCTTGTGCCCCGACGGCGGCTGCGGCGTGTGCGCCACCTGCCGGGCCGCGTTGGCCGGGACGGATCCCGACCTGCACCTGGTCCGCCGGAGCGGCGCGTCCATCTCCATCGACGACATCCGCCGGGTCGTGTCCCTGGCCCAGCGGCGCCCCCTGCACGCCCGACGCCAGGTGATCATCGTCCTCGACGTGCACCTGGCCGCGCTGCGTGCGCCCGCGCTGTTGAAGACTCTCGAGGAGCCGCCGGGGGACACCGTGTTCATCCTGCTGACCGACGAGGTCATCCCCGAGCTGGTGACCGTGGCCAGCCGCTCGGTCGTGATCGAGTTCCCGCCCGTGCCCCGCGAGATCCTGGTGCGCTGGCTGACCGCGTCGGGGGTGGCGCCCGACACGGCCGCCGTCGTGGCCGACAGCAGCGGTGGCAACCCCGAGAGGGCGCGGATCACGGTCGACGACCCCGACGTGGCGGCACGGGTGGCGCTGTGGACGTCGGTGCCCGACGAGCTGCAGACGTCGGGCATGACGTCCGCCGGGTTGGCGCGGCGCGTGCTCGAGTCGGCCGAACGCGCCGTCGAACCGCTGCGCGCCGCGCACGCGCGCGAGGTGGAGACGCTCACCGCCGCCGCCAAGGAGATGGGGGAGCGTGGCCTCCCCGGGCGCAAGGAGATCCTCGAGCAGCATCAACGCGAGGAACGGCGCTTCCGGACCGATGCCCTGCGGGCGGGCCTCGGCGTGCTCGCCCGCACCTACAGCACGAGGGTCAAGGCCGCCGCCGGCCGCGGCGCCGTGGGGGTGGGCGACGAGGACGTGCGGAGCGCCGCCGCCGCCGTCGGATTGATCACCGAGGCGGCCGAGGCGCTGCCACGCAACCCGAACGACGCCCTCTTGCTGCAGTCCCTCTTCGTGCGGTTGGCGGCGCTGGCGGCGTAAACCGCGGCGTCACGCAGGCAGGGGCTCTCGCCCGGCGGCGTCGCCCGAGCACCCGCCGGCCTGCGCCGTTACTGTCTGAGCGGATTCCCCGACGTGGCGAGAAGGGCTGGATGGAATGCTGGCGGTCACCTTCGCGGACCTGCTGTTCCGGGCCCGGCAATTCCTCATCGCCGTGATCGGTGTCGGTCTCGTGCTGGCCCTGGCGCTCGCACTGAGCGGGCTGGCCGACGGCTTCCACGCCGAGGTGGCGGAGTCGATCGACGCGGTCGGCGCCTCGTCGTGGGTGATGGCGAGCGCAGCCCACGGCAGGGTCACCGCGTTCGCGGCCTTCCCCGAGGCGGAGGTGGCCGCTGTGGCCGGCGAGGCGGGCGTGCGCCGGGCCTCGCCGATTCTCTTCGCTCCCGCCCAGGTGATCCTCGTCTCGGGGGCCACGGCGCCCGCCACCGTCAACCTGGTCGGGGTGCAGCGCGGCGGGCTGGGCGATCCCCACGTCACGACCGGTCATGCCTTGTCCGGCCCCGACCAGGCCGTCGTCGACTCCAAGGTGGGAGCGCTTCCCGGGAGCGTGCTCTACCTGGGCGGCCACCCCTACGCGGTGGTGGGCACCGTGGACGGCCGCACCATGACCGGGGGCACTCCTCTCGTGTACCTGCCCCTCGGAGCGGTGCAGCGCGCCGTGACCGGAGGGAAGCCGCTCATCACCGCCGTCGCCGTCAACGGGACTCCGGCGAGCGTGCCCGCGGGTTTCGAAGTGCTCTCGCCGGCTGCCGTCGTCACCGACACGGTGGGGCAATTGCGCACGGCGGTGGCATCCATCGACAACACCCGGTGGCTCATGTGGCTCGTGGCGGCCGCCATCGTCGCGTCCATGCTCTACGTGGCCGCACTGGAGCGGAAACGTGACTTCGCCGTGCTCAAGGCATTGGGGTCCTCCTCGCGGACGCTGTTCACGAGCCTGGTCCTCGAGGCCGTGATCGTGACCCTCCTGGCCGCCGTGCTGGCCGAGATCCTGGCCAGCCTGATGACGCCGCTCTTCGCGCAGCCGATCGACATCACGCCCGACGCGCGCCTCGTCCTGCCGCTGATCGCGGTGACTGTCGGCGTGGTAGCCAGCATCTCGGCGCTGCGCCGTGTCACGGGCGCCGACCCGGCGACGGCATTCGGATGAGCCGCTGCCTGGACGTCGACGACCTCACGGTGGCGTTCGACTCCGGCGGCTACGTGATCAAGCCACTTGACGGTCTGAGCTTCACGGCCGAGGACGGCGAGCTCGTGGTGCTGCTGGGCCCGTCCGGCTGTGGCAAGACGACGCTGCTCTCGTGTCTGGCCGGTCTGCTCACCCCCACCAGCGGGCGGATCCGCTTCGGTCAGATCGTGGTCGACGAGCTCCGGGGCCCGGCACTGGCGGAGTACCGGCGCCGGACCGTCGGCGTCGTCTTCCAGGCCTTCAACCTGATCTCCAGCCTGACCGCCCGCGGCAACGTCGTCGTGCCCATGCGGCTCGGCGGCATTCCGCGGCAGGCGGCCAAGGCCCGGGCCGCGGAATTGCTCGAGCTGGTCGGCCTGGGCGAGCGCACCCACCACCGCCCGGCCCAGCTCTCGGGTGGGCAGCAGCAGCGGGTGGGCATCGCGCGTGCCCTCGTCCACGACCCGCCGCTGATCCTCGCCGACGAGCCGACCGCCCACCTGGACCACATCCAGGTGGAGGGGATCCTCCGGCTGCTGCGGGACCTCGCCAGCCCGGGTCGGATCATCGTGGTCTCGACGCACGACGATCGGGTCAGCCAGCTGGCGGACCGGGTGATTCAGCTGGCGCCGCACTTCGCCGACACCGACCGCGCGCCTGAGGAGGTCGTCCTGGCCGCGGGCGAGATCCTGTTCCGCCAGGGCGACCGCGGCGAGCTGATCTACCACGTCGAGTCCGGCCTCTTGGAGGTGTACCGGGAGTTGTCCGATGGTGGCCGCGAGGCGTTGGCCCGAGTGGAGCCGGGCAATTACGTCGGCGAGCTCGGTCCCATCCTGAACCTGCCCCGCAGCGCGTCGGTCCGCGCGCTGGAGGCCACCGTGGTGGTCGGCTACACGGTCCGGGGCTTCCGCCAGGACCATCCGCACCAGGTGATCGAACTGGCTGCTCCCTAGCGCCTCGGACGCAGGCGACCCAGAATGGTGTTTCCATTGGCGAAGAGCGTGACTGCGAACGTCTCCGAAGATCGGGAGAAGCGGGATGTCCGGGAGTAGTTCCACGGAGACAACGAGCACGGGCAGCTCCCCGCTCGAGATCCGCGTGCTCGGCCCGCTGGAGGTCGCGTGGGACGGCCGCGTCGCCGACCTCGGGGGTGTGAAGTCCCGGTCCCTCATCGCTCGTCTCCTCATCGACCGGGGGCTGGCGGTCCCCGTCGACCGCCTGGTGGACTCCCTGTGGGGCGACCACGACGGGGACGGGGCGGAGATCGCGCTGCGCTCGACCATCTCGCGCCTGCGCAAACGACTCCGTGAGGCGGGCGCGCCCGACGACGTCATCGTGACGCGCGCACCGGGGTACCTGCTCGACGTGGCGGCCGAGGCCACCGACGCGCACCGGTTCGAGCAGCTCGTCGCCGACGGACGCCAGCAGCTGGCCCGCCGACGACCCCGAGCCGCCATCGCGGTGCTGGCGGAGGCCGAGGCCCTTTGGCGGGGACCCGCCTACGACGAGGTGCGCGACGAGCCGTTCGCACGGGCCGAGGCCCGCCGACTGGAGGAGCTCCGTCTGGCCGCCACGGAGACCAGGATCGACGCCGAGCTGACCGTCGGCCGCCACCAGTCGCTCATCGGCGAGCTGGCGACGGTGACCGGCGCCCACCCCATGCGCGAGCGCCTGTGGACCCAGCGCATGCTGGCGCTGTACCGCTCGGGCCGCCAGGCCGAGGCACTGCGCGTCTTCCAGGACCTGCGGGCCATCCTGGTGGCGGAGCTGGGGATCGAGCCGGGACACGACGTCACCTGGATGGAGCATGCGATCCTCACCCAGGAACCCGCGCTCGATTTCCCCGCTCCTCCCGAACGTGAGGCCGACGCCGGCCCGGCCCCCGCCGCGCCGGCCAACGGGTACCGGGTCCGGCTGCCGGCGTCCCCCAACGACGGGCCGCTGATCGGCCGGGACCGCGAATCGGCCCAGATGCGCGACTGGTGGGCGTCAGTACGCCGCGGCGTGGGTCGGCTGCTGACCGTCGACGGCGACCCCGGCATCGGGAAGACGCGACTCGTGGCCGAGCTGGCGCGCGCCGTCGAGGTGGATGGCGCGCTGGTGCTCTGGGGGCGCTGTGACGAGGGGCCGGTGGTGCCCTTCCAACCGTTCGCCGAGGCTTTGGGCAAGTACTTCCAGGCGCTCTCGGCCGACCGGATCTCGCATATGCCGGACTGGCAGCTCACGGAGCTGTCGCGTCTGGTCCTCCGCTTGCGCGAGTACGCGCCGCTCCCTGAGGACGAGGCGTCCGATCCCGAGACCGAGCGGTACCGCTTCTTCGAGGCCGTCACGGCCACGCTGAACGAACTGTCCGCGGGGGGGACGATGCTGCTGGTCGTCGACGACCTGCACTGGGCCGACGAGCCGACGCTGCTGCTCCTCCGCCACGTGCTGCACAACATCGACGCCGCATGGCTGGGGATCATCGGGATCTACAACGACACGGAGGTGCCACCAGACCACCGGTTGCGCTCCATGCTGGCGGATTTTCGCGCCAACCATTCGGTCGAGACGGTGCACCTGCAGGGCCTCAACCCGGATGCAGTCGAGAAGCTGGCGCGGCGCTGGACGAAGGCCCCTTCCGACCTCGTCCCCCAGCTTTGCCGCCTGACCGACGGCAACCCGCTCTTCCTCGACGAAATGCTCCGGCAGCTGCAGTACCGCGAGGACGGGCAGGGTGAGGAAGGAGACAACCCCGTACCGCCCGACCTCAGCCCTCCCGAGGCGATCCGCGAGCTGGTGGCACGGCGCGTCTCCCGGCTGCCCGAGGACGTGATCTACCTCCTGCAGGCGGCAGCGGTGGCGGGGCCCGAGTGCGAGGCGGGTGTCGTCGCCGAGGCGGCCGAGCTCTCGCCGGGCCAGCGGCTCGACGCGTTCGACCGCGCCGAGGAGTCCCGCCTGCTGCGCCGTCTGGGTGAGGAAGGGCGCGACCGCTACGCCTTCACCCACGCGCTCGTCCGGGACGCGATCTACGGCGAGCTGCTGCGCGGACGGCGCGTGCGCTACCACCACAAGATCGCCGTGGCGACCGAGCGCGCGCACGTCGACGATGTCGACACCTATGCCAGCGAGCTGGCCCACCACTTCTCCATGGGGGCCGCCCTGGCCGATGCCGACAAGGCGATCCACTACTGCATGCTGGCCGGTGAGCGGGCGCTGCGCCTCCTCGCCTTCGAGGAAGCCGCCGGGCACTTCTCCCGCAGCCTCGATGTGGCCGAGCGGTTCGGTTCGCGCGACACGGGCCTGCGCTGCGATGCGTTGATCGCACTGGGGGAGGCGCAGAGGCGAGCCGGCGACATCGTCCACGCCGACGAGAACGTGGGGACGGCGGCCACGTTGGCCCGCGCCATGGGCGACGCGGAACGCCTGGCCACGGCCGCGCTGCGCGCCGGGCCACTCAGCGACCTCGGCATCGGGGGGGCGGACCAGGAGCAGATCAACCTGCTGGAGGAAGCGCGCGATGCGCTGACCGAGGAGGACTCGCATCTGCGCTCCATGGTGACCGCGAAGCTCGGATTGGTCATCGTCTACACCACGGGTGTGCCGACGCCCGGCGTGCTCGAGCACTCGCTCGCGCTCAACACCGATGCGGTGGCCATGGCCCGCCGCCTCGGCGACCGCGGCGCGCTCGGCTACGCGCTCAACGCGCGGATGCACGCGTTGTGGGGGATTGAAAACGCGCCCGAGCGCTTGGCGACCGGAAAGGAGATCGGGGAGATCGGGGACGACGTCGGAGACGAGATGCTGGCCATGCACGGGCACATGTGGCGCGTGCGTGAGCTGCTGGCGCAGGGTGACGTCGAGGCGACGCACGACGAGATCGCCCGGTTCACGGTCCGCGACACGGGTCCGGTGCACCCGCTCGAGATCTCCTACGCGTCGAACATCGCCGCCATGATGGCCCTCGTCGCCGGCGACTTCGCAACAGGCGAATCGCTCGGACGGCAGGCGCTGGCCGCGGCCGAGGACTACAACGAGCTGGCCCTCGGCCACCGGGCGGCGCTGATGGTGTGGACGTGGTGGCAGCGCGACGAGCTGACGCCGCTGGAGAGCGGCGTCCGGGGGGTGATGGCACGGGGCCCGGCAGACTCCCCGAGCGTCGCCGCCGGGCTCGCCCTGGCCCATGCCGAGTCCGGTGAGCCCGTGGACGCGCTCGACCGGTTGCGCTGGCTCTCGGACCTGGGGTGGGAGAGCATCGGGGACCGCAGCGAGGGCGTGACTCTTGCGCTGGCCGCGGCAGCGAGCTGCGCCGTCGGTATCCGGGCGTTGGACGTGACCCTCCGCGTCTACGAGGAGATGCGGCCGTTCGCCGGCACCGCGGTCGTCATCCGCCCACCGGCAGCGGCCTGCCTCGGACCGGCTGACTACTTCCTCGGCATGCTGGCGGCGGCCGCGGGCGACCTTGCTTTGGCGGAGGTGCACTTCGAGGCCGCGCTGCGGCTCGCGCGTCGGATGCAGTCCCCGCCGTTCGTGGCCTCGGCCGAGGTGGAGCTCGCCCGGATACTGCGCCAGCGCGGCCGGGACGAGGAGGGGGAGCGTGTCGCCACGCTGTTGCGGAGCGCCGAGGAGTCGTCGATCCGCATGGGGCTGCGCCGGCTGGCGCGACGGGCGGCCGAGCCGGGCTGAAGCCCGTTCTCAGACGGCTGCGCCGCTGTCACCCAGACCGAGCGGGTCTCGAGCCAGTTCGTCGCGGTCGGCGTAGGCGGCCAACTTGTCGTCGGCCTCGCGGATGCGGCGGCTCATGCCCTTCATTAAGGCGTTGCGGAATCCCGGGATCTCCATCATCGTCTCGAATTCGCGCGGACCGATGATCAGGACGTCGAGATCGGTCGTCGCCGTCACCGTGGCGCTGCGCGGCGCGGCCTCGATCGCCGCCAGCTCCCCGAAATAGTCGCCGGCGCTGCGCACGTTGACGACGCGTCCGTCCCGGGTCACCGTGGCCGTGCCGGAGAGGATGACGAAGAGCTCCCGGCCGAGGCGCCCCTCCCGCAGGATCACCTCACCGGCTTGCACGTGCAGCCGCTCGGCCAGCCGCGCCACTTCGCGCAGCTGCTCCTCGGTGCAGGCGGCGAACCAGGGCACGCCCTGCAGTCGGTCGGGCTCGGTCCGACCGACCCCATCCGTCTCCGCGCCCATCGGCATCCCTCGCTCCACGTCGGTTGCAGTGCCTCGCCACCGTACGCGCTCGACGGGGGGCGCGTACGCAGGTCGAGGCGCCGGGCCTTCCGAGAGCCTCGAGGTCATGCCCCCCGGGAGGTGTCCGATCCGGGCACCGTCGACCCCTGGTCGTCGAGCGCAGCGACCAGCCGGGCGTCGACCGTGCGGAGCCGCGCGGCCATGCTCTTCAAGAGGGCATCGCGGAATCCCGGGATGCCGGCCATGGCCGCGAACTCACGCGGCCCGATGATCAGCACCTCGACCTCGGAGAGGGCGGTCACGGTGGCGTTGCGTGGCCCGGGGTTGAGGGCTGCCAGCTCGCCGAAGAAGTCGCCCGGACCCAGCGAGTTCACGCGCCGGCCGTCCTGTGTCACCCCGACGGTCCCCGAGAGGATGAGGAAGAACTCCCGCCCGATCCGCCCCTCCCGTGCGAGCACCTCTCCCTCGCCCACCTTGATCCGCTCCGCCAGGCTCGCCACGTCCTCGAGCTGGGCCCTGGTGCAGTCCCGCAGCTGTTCCACCTCTTGCAGCCGGTCGACGGTTGCCTGCCTTCCCAGGGTGGTGACCACGCCGTTCAGTCCCTCCTCGATCGGAGATCGCGCGACGCCTCTTGGCGAGCTCGCCGACCGCCAACTATGCGCCGGGTTGCTTGCAGCGCCGTTGCACGCTCGTGACAGGGACTACCCGCGCCCGCTCGAATGGTGGGATGGGCTTCGCTGGGTCGTCCGGTTCGTGTGCGCCCGCGAACGACGCACGGCGGCCGCCCATCGGATTCTCCCGGGCACCGGGCTCACGTACACTGGCCCTCCGTCGTCCGGGCCAGACACGGACGGCGACGGCTGCCTGGGTAGCTCAGTCGGTAGAGCAGCGCACTCGTAATGCGCAGGTCAGGAGTTCGAATCTCCTCTCAGGCTCCAGTTCAGAGGCACTTTTTGACTTTCTCCACAGGCCCGAGTAGAGTCAATCCCAACAGCTATCCCAACAATCGCCGGCGAACCGCCGGCGAGGGACCGTTCTGGAGGGACGACGATGGCAGGCAGCCTTCGCAAGCGACCCGAACTGGGACCCGACACCTGGGAGCTCCGCGTCTTCCTTGGCACGCGACAGCCGGGGTCGTGTCCGCCACAAGAGCCGGACCTTTCGTGGTTCCAAGCGCGCCGCACAGAAGGAGCTTTCTCGGCTCGTCTTGGCGCAGGACTTCGAACCGGAGAAAGCCACCGAACCCGAGGTTCTGATCTGGAACAAGACGACCACCGTGAACGACGCCATCGCCGGTTGGAAGGAGAACGGCTGGGCCGATCTCAGTCCGGTCACTCAGCGCCGCTACGAGAACGTCTGGAAGGTGCATATCGAGAAGTCGATAGGGAAGGAGCGCATCGCCACGCTCACCCCCTATGACGTCGAGCGCTACTTCCGCCGGCTCAAGGCCGCAGGCACGGGCCGCGAGACGGTCCGCTACGTGCGTTCCGTGCTCAACCGGGCCTGCCGTCTGGCGCGGAAATGGAGCAGCAACACGCTGCCCAACCCGATCGCCGAGTCCGAGCTCCCGTCGTGGAGCATCGGCGAGGCACCCGAGCCGGTGCGTGCCCCTTCGGTGGAGGAGGTGCAGCAGCTGTTGGCGAAGGCGGCGGAGCTCGACGTGCGTTTTGCCGCCTGCCTGCGCGTGATCGCGGCCACGGGCGCACGGCGCGGGGAGGCGTGCGCGCTCCGGTGGTCTGACGTCGATTGCGAAGACCGGGACCCTCACGATCGACGAGTCCGTGGTGGCGTCGCGGGGCGGGGCGGAGGTCAAGTCCCCCAAGACTCGGGCGAGTATCCGGGTCGTCGCCGTCGACGCCGGCACCCTGGCAACTCCTCGAGCGGTTGCGGACCGAACAAAAGCGGCTGGCCTCGGACAGCGGTACGACACTGGTGCCGGCGAGGCTTCGTCTTCTCCTCCGAGCCAGGAGGGCTCGTCCCGCCGCATCCCGACGCCGTCAGCCACTCCTTCACCAAGGTCCGCGTCGCCGCCAAGCTGCCCAAGGACCTCCACCTCCATTCGCTCCGGCACTTCCAGGCCACCTCGCTCGACGCCGTCATTCCCGAACGCCAGAAGCAGGCCCGACTCGGGTGGTCGACCGTCCACATGGCCCGCCACTACACCGACGTGCATCTCGAGCGAGGACCGCAAGGCGGCCGAGCACATCGGTTCCCTCCTCGATTCGTAGGCCGAGCGCTCGGAACACAGGTCCGTACCAGCGCCGCGCCGCCGGGCTGGATGCGCCCGTTCGCCCGCGCCCTGTGACACGACCTTGGCTTCCACGAGCCCCTGGCGGGGCTCCAACTCCAGTGTGCCTGGCGGCCTCCTCGGCACGCCGTTGTCAAGGCCGGGGCCCTGCGGGCGGCCTTCGGCCGGCCCTGACAACGGCTTCCACTGCCGGGATCCCGACCCGCAGCGCCGTGCTCGAAGCGCCGTCACTCGGCGTCATCGTCGGCTTCCTGCTCGTCGCCGCCACCGTCGAGGAACCGCTCCAGCGCCCGCCTCGGCACATACCACTTCCCCCCGATCCGGTGCACGGGGAAGGGGACCTTGCCGGCCCGCACCGCCCGGTAGATCGTCGAGCGGCCGATCCCGAGGACCAGGGCGGTCTCCTCCAGGTTGAGCAGCTGGGCGCTCCGGGACCTCATCGGTGCCTCCGAGAGGTTCTGGCGCCCCGAGCGCCGGGGGCCCGACCGTTCACCTGCGACGATGCTGGGTTACGGTCGTGGCGTGTTCCGGGAAGAGCGGGGAGCACGAGGGGTCGCGCTGGCGGGGGTGCTTTCATGCACCCTCCTCTTGCTTGGCGCCCCCATGGCGGCTGCTGGGGAGCGTTCGTTGGGAGGCAGCGTGGTGCCGGCCGACGGGCGGCTGAACACCCCCGGGTACAACGCCAAGGTCACCGCGGTGGCCTGGCCTGCTGCGCAACAACGGCCAAGAGCCCACGCCCGGCCGGCGCTTCGTGCGCTTCACCCTCGAAGTGACCGCGCTCGCACAGAGCCCGTCGCCGACCAGTCCGGCGCCGGCCCTCGGCGCGGCCCTGCGCTGGGACGGCACTTCGCACCCGCTCTCGGTCACCTCCATCGACGACGAGCTCCAAGCCGGCGCCGGCGGATCGAGCGACAGCGCCTCGGCCTCCTACATGGCGAGCGTCCCCAACGACACCCACGACGTCGACCTGGTGCTCAGCGAAGGCACCTTCTCCCAGAGCTTCGACCTGTGGACGCTTGCGCCGGGTGCCCCCGTCGCCCGCCGTCCTCTACCGCGACCCGACCCAGACCAGCCTCACCGGCTCCGCGGCGGGACCGGCCACGCTGGCGCTGTCCAACCCCTCCGACGGCTTCACCAGCTCGGCCGACGTGACGCTGCAGAGCGCCACCCTCGGCTTCTTCGCGCCGTCGCGGCACGACCCTGTCTCCGAATCCCGACCAGGCCGTGCTCTCGGTCGTGCTCGACGGCGAGTTCCCCAACAACCCCAACGACCCGACGGGCTCGGGCCACTACCTGGGCGCGCAAAGCGCCGTTGCCCGCCAGCATGCTCACCTTCACCCCGAACGGTGCGGGCGCGGTGCCCGCCACGATCAGCGACGCCGGCGACACCACCGGCAAGGGCAACTCCGACGACGGCCTCTTCGACGCCACCTACTCGTTCCTCGTCCCGGCCACGCTCACGTCTGGGACCCTCGAGGTCGCCGCGGGTTCCTTCACCGGGGCGGAGTTCACGCTCTACACCGCCGAGTCGGGCACCACCACGCTCGACGTCAGCGCCCCGGCGACCCTGGCCCTCAGCTTCCCCGCACCCGTGGCCGAGGCCACCCAGCGCACCCCGCCGTGGGTCGGCCAGCCCGATCCCCCGACGAGCGCGGCGTCGACGAGTGCGCTGGGCTCGCGCAGCTCCGGCGGTTCGAACCACTCTCCGGGTTTGCCGATCTGGGTGGCGATCGGAGCTTGGCCCTGGCAGCCGTGGCCGCCGTGCTCTTCGAGCGCTGGCGCCGTAGCAGGAGACTCGCCGCCGCGTCGACGACAGCGAGTCCGGCGACCGCCCTCTCGGACCCAGCGCCGCCATCGAGCGCTGTTCCCGTCGTCGCGTCCTTCGCGCAGACGCCGAGGTGCCCGATCCCGACGTCAGCTCCAGCGCCGCGCCCGCCGACGACGTCTGGGACCCCACCACTGCCGTCTTGGGTTCCGATGCGACTCGGGACCACGAGCCCGACATCGCCACCGGGCCCGTCGTCGTCGCCCCCGTCGCCGCGCGCGCCGAGCGCTCCATGGCCGTCGACGTCCTGGGCTGGCGCCACTTCGTCGGGTTCCCGCCGAGGGAGGAAGCCCGAGCCTCGAGCCCTCCTCACCTACCTCGCCTTCCACAACGCGCACCACCTGACCGCGGACCAGATCGCGCTCGGCATGTGGCCCCGGGCGCTCGAAGGGCGACGTCGCCCGCAAGACCATCCACAACAACCTCTCCGGCTGCGCGCCTGGATCGGCGCCGAGCACCTGCCCGACGCGGCGGTCGCCGGGGGCTACCTCATCGAGGGCATCGGCTCGGACTGGGCGACCTTCGAGCGCCTGAGCCGCGAGGCCGACACGGTCGGCGGCGAGGAGGCCCGAGCGCTGCGCACCGAGGCCCTCGGGCTCGTCCGGGGCCGGCCCTTCGAGGGTCTGAAGGCGACGGCTACGACTGGATCGACGAGGAGGGCCTCATCGAGCACCATGACCGTGGCCATCGTCACCTGCGCGGTGCGCCTCGGCACCGACCTCTTCGAGGCCGGCGACTTCGCGGCGGCCGAAGACGCCGCCCGCGCCGGGCTGCGCGGCGCCCCCGACGACTACGTGCTCTGGGAGCTCGGCGCCCGGGCCATCGGCGCCAGAGCGGACCGCAGGCCCTGCGCCGCTGGATGGCCGAGGCGGGCCACCACCTCGACCCCGCCGACATCGAGCGCATCCGTGCGTCGCTCGGCCATCAGGACCCTCGGCGCCGTAGCGCGGGCGAAGGTGCGCAGAGCCGCCTCGGCCCGCTGGCGCTCCTTGGCACGGCGTCGTAGGGGCGGCCGAGGGCCTGGCCACCTCGGCGAGCGGCCGCCCCTCCATGCGGGTCTCGGCCACGAGCACCACCTGGTGGGGCTGAGCACGCCGGCGGCCACGGCGGCGGCCAGCAGGCCGGGCCAGCGCTCGAGCGCGTCGGCCTCGGCTTGGGCCCTGTCGAAGTCGTCGGGCAGCGGCACGAGCTCGAGGGGACAGCACCGGCGCATCCCGGTGCTGCGGCGGGCCTCGTTCCAGATGGTGTCGCGCGCGCTCCCAGCGGCCCGGCGGCGGACGCCTCGTCACCACCTCCCAGGCGGCGGCCAGCGTGTCGGCCTCGGCCTCGGCCGCCTCGACCCGCCCACTGCTGGACCAGCCGGCGCTCATCGACCTCGAGGTCGGGCGCAGCATGGCCAAGAGCGCCAGCGCGGCCAGCGGTTCGTCGGGGCCTCGGTGGCCAGGCGCTCGAGGACCCGGGCGGCGGCGCGCCGTCGGCGTCGCGTCGGGCCACCAGCTCGGCCAGATCGGCGTCGCCGGGCCCCGTCGTCAAGGCGATGCGCGCGGCCAGGCGCCTGGCCTCGGGGGTGCGCGAGCGACGCGCCACGTGGTCGTGAGCGAACGCAGCGCCTTGGAGCCTTGGGATATCGGTGTGTGGGTCATGGCGCCATCGCGCCACATCGGGTTCCCGGGATCGTTCCCGAATCTGTTCCCAGATTCGTCCCGCGACAGAAATTTTTCGGCGCGTTCTCCCTGGTCATGGCGTTGGGAACTCTTTCGGGAAGTCGTCTGGGAACCCGCGGGAACTCGGCGGGAGCCTCCAGGCGCGCCTCGAGGAGCGTGGCGGCCAAGGTGTCGGCCTCGGGGTCGCCGTAGCCCCGGCCGGCGTAGCGCCACTCGCCGTCGTAGTCGAAGTCGGCGGCCCGTCATCGCGCGTGGACGTAGTCGGCCCGGGCCTGGCGCAGCGCCGCGAAGGTGGTCGAGAAGCGCGACGCTCTTGGAGGAGAACTGCCCGGCGTAGCCGAGGGTGTGGGCGTGGTCGCGCAGGCGCAGGTGGCGAGGTCCGTGCGCCGGCCCAAGCGCCCAGGCCGTCCGCACCATGGCGACGATGTGGGGCCGCAGCCCGAGGCGCTCGATCTGGGCCCGGATGCGGATCCGATGGGCCAGCCACGGCGTCCCGTCCGCCGTCTTGGTGGCGTACTTGGCCACGTAGGCGGCGATGGCCGTGGCGTCGTCGTCGTGCGTCTGGCGAGCGAGCACCCGGACGTCGTGCTGGGCGCCCCAGCGGGCCCGGCGCAGTGCCGTCCCCGCCACCAGCGGCACCGCCACGCCGACCTCGGGCGACGGCCGGCCGACGGCGCTCGGTCGAGCACCGCGGCGTCGAGCCAGGGCGGTGGCGGCTCGGCCGGCCCGGCCCCGCCGTCGGCCCGGAGCACGACGTGGAGGTGGACGAGCCCTCGGCGCTGGAACTCGACCACCTTGATGTAGGAGAGCCGGGCCACCGAGCGCAGCTCGGCCGTCGCTCAGCCCGGCCGCCGCGGGCCACCTCTCGGTAGAGGCGGTGCGCGGTCGCGCGCCCACAGGCGCGAGACGTGGGCGTTCCACAGCACCGCGCCGCGGTAGTCGAAGCACTCGGGGCACAGCGGCTCGCCGACCGATGGGTCGCCCTTCGGCGTGGCGCCGCTGGCACGAGAGCGGCCGCCCGTGCGGGCAGCTCCCGCCGCTGCGACGTGGCCGGCACGCTCGACGCCGGCCCTTCGACTCGCCGCTGCGGTGCACCGGCCCGAACGACGGGGCGGTCAGGGTGACGAAGAGCTGGGGGTGGTCGACCACCGAGGGGCTCGACCCCCTTGCCGCCCCGGATGCCGGCGGCCACGAGCTGCCAGGCGTCGGCCTGGTAGAGGCGGGAGCACGACGGGCAGACGGCGGCCCGGCGGTCCTTGCAGGCGACGAGCAGGTCCCCCTCGGCCAGCTCGCCGCGTCGAGCGGTCCAAGGTGAGCCCGCGCAGGCGGACCGGATGCGCGCACAGGCCGGCCTGGTCGACCTCGGCCAGCACCGCCCGCCAGTGGGCCGCCGACCTCACTCGCGATCCCTCCGCGCCTCGGCTCGCCTGGCCAGCTCGGCGATGGCATCGTCGTCGAGGTAGTGGGTGCGGATCTTGACCGGCACCGCGCCTTCGGCGAGCAGGCAGCCCACCCCCCGGAGCGTCGGATCGAGGGTCGAGGCCGAGTAGCCCTCCTTGGCCCAGCCCTGGCCGAGGATCGTGTCGGAGGCCTCGGGCGTCGTGCAGCGCAGCGCCATGCGGAAGCTGAAGAGGTCCCGCACGAAGGTCGGGACGATGTCGTTGGAGGGCTTCTGGGTGGCGGCGACGACGATCATGCCGGCGGCCCGTCCCCTCGAGATCAGGTCGCGCAGCGTCTCGGAGAGCTCGGTGCGCTCGTCCTTGGTCCCGCCGCGCATGTAGAAGGCGAGCTCGTCGATGGCGACGACGTGGAGCCCGAAGTCACCGCCCCGCTCGATCTTGCGCAGCCCCGAGGACAACAGGACCCCGTAGCGGCGGTCCATCTCGGCGCAGAGGTCCTTGAGGACGCTCGATGGCGCCGGCCATGTCGGGGCCGACGAAGTGCTCGGCCGAGCCCGACCACGGAGCGAGCTCGACCTGCTTGCCGTCGAGGAGGGTCAAGGTGACGGCCGGATCGAGGGCGGCCGCGGCGATGAAGAGCGACAGCGCCACCGACTTGCCCGCCCCGGGCTCGCCGCCCAAGAGCAGGTTGCGCTCGGGCAGCCCGATCGAGACGGGCTTCCCGTCCTCGTCGACGCCGAGGGACAGCGGCTCCCACAGCGAGCCTTGGGGGACCGGCCACGGCGGCGCGGGCGCCGAGAGCGGGTCGCGCGAGAGGATCGAGACGTGGGCCAGCGAGGCGTTGGTCGGGTTCGCGCACGACCCGGACGTCGCGGGCGCCGATGGTGGCGGCCAGCGACTCGCGCGCCTCGTCGAGCACCTCGGCGCTGAAGCCAGGCGGGAGGCGCAGATGCAGGCGCCGCCCGGCCGGGATCGCCTCGATGCCCTCGATCCGAGGAAGCGAGCCGCGGCGGCTGATGAGCTCGCAGGCGACCAGCACCCGGGCGAACCACCGCGCGGTCGCCCGGTCCCGCAGCGTGGTGGCCAACCAGCGGCGTGAGCCGGGGGCTGCGCCAGAAGACGATGCCGAGCGATCCCGAGGAACAAGACGCCCATGCCCTCGCCGTCGAGGGCGACGCCGAGGCGCCAGAGCCCGAAGATACCGAGCGCCAAGGCGACCTCGAGCCCCCACCCCCGGACGGCGAGCGCCATCCGGGAGTAGGGGTTGAGGGTCTTGACGTAGTTGCGCTCAGGCACCGTGGCGACGCAGGTAACGGCCGACGAGCACGACGGCCACGACAATCACCACGGCGAGGCCGAAGTGGGCCAGCACGAAGCCGACCACCACCAGGCCCACCATGAGCGCCAGCACGACCCCGACGAAGCGCGCCATCAGGCCGCGGCCCTCGGGCCGCGATCGCCTCGATCTTCGACGCCGAGAACGACACGCCGGAGCGCTCGCCCATGGACCAGGTGATGGCGACGAGGTCGGTCACCTTGACCGGGGTGAACTGGCCGAGTCCTCGGACCTCGCCGGCCACCTTGACCGTGATGACCTCACGGGTCCCGCCGTCGCCCACGACGAAGAGGTGGACCTGGTTGATGGCGACGCCCTTGGCGTCGGTCTTCTGGGCCTTGGTGTCGAAGTCGATGCTCGCTTCGGCTGGGCCGGCCGAGACGAAGTGCACGACATTGGTGTCGACGGGCAAGCGCATGTGTGGCTCCTTCCATGACGGGAAGGAACGTCCTTCCCTACCTATAGATGGGCAGCGAGAACGGCGAAATGGGACAACACGGAGGTCACAGGGTCGGCTACGAGGCCCGTACAGACGGCTGACGACCCCGTCCTTCAGACCGCGAGCAGCGGTGTGGCGGGTCGACTCCGGGACTCGAAACGACACATCGCACGACCACGCGTCGCAACGCCTTGCCGGCGAGGCGCGGCACCGCGTTGGCGGGTGCCAGGTGTCAGCGGCTGGCCCGAACCACCAACGCCTCGACGATGCTCGGTCGATCCCTCGGCCCGCTCCCACGCGCGGGGTCACACCGTTCGGGTGCCACTGCAGCCGCTGGTGACCTTGGAGGGCGGCCGTCCAAGGTCAAGGGCCGAAAACAAAATCAGCCCTCGGTCCGAGCCAGTTCTGTCCGCGGACCTCGATTTTCTTTTCGGACGGCTCCCTTGACCTCGGACCCTGACTCGCCCTCCTGCGCTCTCAGCGTCAGCAGCGGACCCCGACCGGAGGGAGAACCCCGGGTCGGACCGCAACGAGAGAAGGAGAAAGCAATGCGCAACACCTTGAGCAGATGGATCGAGCGCAAGCTCGCCGAGGGAACCGACGAGTACTGGCATGAGTGCGAGCTCTGCGGCGACATGGACAGCACTCACGCACCACTGAGCACCGGAGAGGTCGTCTGCTGGCACTGCGCCGAGCAGGCCGGTGAGTTCGAGGTGCCCCACGAAATGGAGTGGCGGGTCGCCGACCAACTCTGACGACTCGAGGAGGTCCCAGAGGGCAGGACAGCGCAGTCCGGCCTTCTGGGATCCCCGCATCCGTCACGGCATCTGCCGGCCGCTTCTTCGCCTCCGTACCAGGTGATCAGCGAAGAAGCGACGACGTCAGGCTTCAGGAAAGTGCAGGCAACTCAAGCACCGACAGCGAGCACCACGACGAACAGAGCGACACCGCAAGCAACAGGGAACTCAAAAGAAGGTCCAACATTCTTCCAGGTCAGACCCCAGATGTTCGTGTTCTTCTGTACTGCTTCAAGCCGCCCCAGCCTCGGGCGGCGGCTTCGCCGCCGCCTCGGCAGGCGGTTGGGCCTTCGGCCCGTCCCTGCCCACTCGGCATTGTCCACCGAGCATCCGTCCACCGCTACTGACGGAGTGGCCTGCGTTCCAATCCAGTCGATTAGCGAACCCCGCCCATTGTTTACGCTCGAAGCGTCCGGGCAGTGGACGCTGAGGCGATGGCCAGGTCAGTGCTCATATGGGAAGAAGGGGCGATAAGAGTCACAGACACGCTCGATCCCGAGGCCCGTGAAACCTTGACTCACGTCGGAAACTAACGATGCTGGCGTAGGCAGGTGCATCGAACCCGTAATATCCCTAGTTGTGGTCATGTCAGGAAGCGTTACCTAGCTGCCCGGTGGGCGGCGACAGGCGGTCGGCTGGCTTCGTAGTCCTTACGGGATCCGTCCAATGAAGTTGTTCGCCCATTCCACTGCTGCGGTGACGTCAGGAAGCACCCCCAAACCATCTGCCGCCTCGGCGTAGATCGTGTCCCATCCCTCATGAGCGACCACGGTTGGAGGCCAGTCTTGTGCCCCTCTAGAGACGAAGAGCCGCCTCGCGACAGCACCGACGGCGTCCAGGTCAACGGATTCTTCTTGATCGAGGATCTGTAAATCGACCAAATCGTGGGCCCGGTCGTTGCCTCCTCGTGGACCTACCGACGTGCCAGCATGGAGCTTCTGGGCGACCTGATGGTCCAGCGCCATCACAGGTATGGGATGGGGCGTCTCGAGGCCCAGCCCTTCGAAGAGTTCGACGATGTCGGGAGCGATACGGCGCTCGTAGTGCGAGGTGCTGCCAACCTCGTCGTGACCGAGTTCGAAGGTCACGCTCGGCCGTTCCCGGCTTAGATAGGCGAGCCTGATCCGGTACGGGACCATGACGTAAGGCTCGGGAACACCCTCTGGATGGACCCCGTCCATCTCTTGGATCGTGCCAGTGAATCCGCCCCATCCGTCCGAGAGCGCCTCTTGCAGATCCTCGATAAAGAAGCCAATTTCGACCGCCGCCGGACGTGAGAGATCGAAGTCCGGCGTGAACCGACTGAGACCTTCGCCGACTCTCAGCTTGATCCCGGTTCCGCCTTTTACGACGCCGGAGGGGATCATCTGCCCGATTGCGGTGTTGGCGACGACGCGCTGGAGCCGGCGCAGTGGCCGCTGCTGTGCGGCGACCGCGTTCTTATTCGAGCCGTGAGGGAATTGAGGTTTGCCGGCGGGTCACTCCTCGGGCTCACGTCACGCTCCAACGGCATCGAGCACACGCTGTTCGGCCCTCTTTACCAATAGGCCGCGCCGGGCCGCCTCCTTGGTCGCTTCGACCAACCGGTCTTGCATGACCGTGCCTCGACAATCGATCAGCGCTCGCTCGACTGTCGCTGAAGGAATGCCCTCGTACACGGTGAGGCCCTCTATCCCTGTTGGCTCTCGAACCACATCGACGAAGGCAGGAAGCTGGCCTCGAACCCTTCGATCCGTGCCGACCCGAATCTTTCGCGGGTTGACGAGGCCGAGGTCGTGGAACAACAGGACCGCGTCACGGGTGAGGTGGGCCCCAGGTCCGACAGCGAGAACGGCCTCCATGAACTGGTCGTGTCCAGTGACGGGGACTTCGTCGAAGCGGTAGACGCCCCGGGCAGCGTGACGGAGACCACCGCGCTGAGCAAGTTTGCGAAGCTCGACGGGTGGAACACCGAGCTCGTCGGCGTCCGTTGTCGTCACGTAGCCGTACTGGTCTTGGGCGCGTCGAGGAGGCGGCGACGGTAGGTCTTTGCGAGTGCCATGCTGATCCCTCCTTCCTTTTGGCAACTTCGTACCACTTTCGGTACAGTTCTGCCTTCAGCAGTATAGCCATTTCCGTACTGTTTTCAGTACGGTTTCGCCACTCTGACGCCGGGGCTTCGTACAAGGGCGGGCACTTCCTGCATCACCCAAATCCTTGAATCTGATCGGATCCTGGAGCAACCTCGGCGGACCCTCACTGGCCCTCGTCACCATTTTTAGCCTCTGAACTGCTCCGACGCGACCCTCTTGCACATCCCTACGATCCAGTATAGTTTCATTGTCACAATGAAATAATGAGAACGGAGAGCCATGGAGAACGTCGTCGAAGCATCCGAGACCGAGCGCACCCATGAGGTCGAGATCTTGGTGAACAACCGCCCCGTGCGGGTCCCCAAGGTCACCACCGGGTCCGCCATCAAGACCGCGGCCGGAGTCCCAGCCGACTATCAGCTCTTCAGGGTCAAGGGACATGAGGAGATCCCGATCGGCGATGACCAGCGGGTGGAGGTCCACGAGCACGAGCGCTTCGCCGCCACGCCGTCCATCGAGCCAGCCTGATGCACCCGGTCCTCCAAAAGGCGCTCGACGAATCTGTCGTCGCCTTCGGGGTCGAGCGCGTTGTCTTCACCGAGCGCCCTGACGGCTCGGTCCGGGTGACAGTGCTCGGTTTTGACCTGGGCGATACGTGGAGCCCTCAGGTTGCGCAGATCGCGACGGTGTTGCTGGTGAGCTTCCCTGCCACGCAGCCCTATCCCTTCTACCTGCCAACGAACCTGAACCGGACGAACGGCAAGGCCATGCCGCAGAACTACCACGGGTGGTCGTCGACGGCCAAGAGGTCCTCCAGCTCTCTGTGCGCCCCTTGGGCAACCGAACCGTCGCGTCCTTCCCGGAACTGATCGCCGGCGTGGTTTCGTGGATCAGGTCCAACTAATGGGCTGGTCCATCGACCTGACGGAATCGGCCTACGCAGCGTTGTCCGAGCATCTGCACCGAGACGACGGTGACGAGCACGCTCCTTCTGTACGCCGGGCTTGCGGAAGGCCCCTCGGGCCCGCGCCTGGTCGTCCGCCGCGTCGTACCCGTCGCCGACGAGGAATCCCCGATCAGCGACGGTGCGGGATACCGCAGCATCGTCCCTCGCGCCATGGCACGCGCCGCCCTCGAGTGCGACGACCTAGGACTGTCCCTGATCTGGGCCCACAGCCACCCCGGGCTCGACCACACGAGTTGGTCTGAGCTCCCAGGACCTTCGCACCGCCGAGCACACGTACCCTGCGCTGTCTGACCTCACTCACGGCCGACCCGTCGGCGTATTGGTCCTCGGCACCGACAGCGCCAGGCCCAGCCCATACGGCGGGGCGCCCGAGCGCATGGTTCGGCTGCGCGTCGTGGGCTCGTCTGTCATTGACCTTGCCCCGCAGCTTCGTGCTGACGAGGAGACCGACGAGCGCTACGCGCGCCAGGTGATGATGTTCGGCGATGTCGGCCAGCGCCGCCTAGCCGAACTGACCGTGGCTGTCGTGGGCGTGGGCGGCGGCGAGACCTGATCGTCCAAATGCTCGCCCACCTCGGCGTCGGGCGGCTCCTCCTCTTCGACCACGACGTGGTCAAGCGGCTCAACCTCTCAAGGATCGTCGGAGCGACCCCCTCTGACATCGGCCGCACCAAGGTCGAGGTTCTCGCCCGCTTGGCCCGTTCGGTCAATCACGAGGCCGACGTCACGGCCCTTGTCGCCGACGTGACCTACGCAGAGGACGCGGAGCACTTGCGCCAGGCGGACGTCGTCTTCTTGGCCACCGATACGGCCTTCGCCCGCCACGCCGTAAATCTCGTGTGCCACCAGTACCTCATCCCCTTCTTCCAAGTCGGCGCCAAGGTCGCGACGGATGCGGTGTCCGGGGCGGTCGAGATCATCCACGTGGTGGACCGACCCTTCCTCTTTGCGGCCGGCTGTATGCACTCCGCGGGCATCGTCCCCCTTGACCAGCTCCAGCGCGAGCAGCAGTCCGAGGAGGAGAACCGCGCGCAGGACTACCTCGGTCAAGGCGGCGTCGACATCGAGGACCCCTCGGTGATCACGTTCAACTCGATCGCAGCGTCGCACGCGGTGACCGACTTCTTAATGACCTTCACCGGCCTGGCACGAGACGAAGCGCCCGGCACGTTGTCTACTACCCGCTCGACCGCGAGATGCGAAGCCGCAACGCCCAGCGCCGACCGGGTTGTGGATTCTGCGACCCGTGCTCGGAGACTTCTGCGTTCGCCCGGGGAAGCAACTGGCCGCTCCAGTTGAGGCCCGGCCAAAGCCCCGGCTTCCGCGAGGTCCGTGCAGAAGTGCCTCGGCCATGGTGGAAGCGGCTAATGACCCTCCGACGCCCGGGACGAGCTCGGTGACGCGGCCGATCGAACTGAAACACCCACCTGGGACGATGTTCGGCGTGCGGGTCCGCCTCGGGAGCAATGAGCCCCTTCACCGGCCCACCATCGACACCTACGACACCGACGAAGCCGACGTTGTCTTCGATCGCACCCATCTGGCCTTTGCCACCCCGTTAGACCTCGTCGCGCTTACCTCTTGGGCCTCCGCCTCGTGTGCAAAAGGCGACGTGGTCCGGTTCGACTTCCCCTCGAGCGGCGACATTCCCGCAACTACCTGTGCGCGTATGAATGTCGTTTCGCACCTCGAGATGGCCGGTGCGCTCTTCGACCGACCTGCTCCGAGCATTCACCGAAACGACCGCGCCAACGTGTTGATCGAGGTACGACAAATTGCTGTCGCCGACGATGTCGAAAAGTTCTCCCACGACAGCGCTTGACAATTCTACGCCGGCACATCACGAGGCACGAGGCGGCTGCCGCGTTGCGGATGCTCGGTGAACTACTCGGCAACGCGACTGAGCATGCGAACAACCGCGACCGGCGTGTTGGTCTGCACGCAGGTGTTTAACCATCAGCTCGAGCTCGCTGTCGCCGATGCAGGCATCGGCGTGCGGACTCACCTTGCGCGCAACCCCAAGTACCGCCACGTCAACGAGGTCGAGGCTCTCGACTACGCTGCTCATGCCTGGGGTGAGCGGGACCTCAGAGCCCCGGGGTAATGGCCTGTCGGACCTCTTGAACGACACCAGCGACTACGGCGGCCGGGTCGTGCTGCGCTCCAATGGAGGCCACGCCCTGGTCACTACCGTCCACAACCTGCGTTCCTTCCAGACCGGCACCTCGGTACCCGGGACCTGCGCTGCAGTGAGGATTGGCATCCCCAGCGCAGGACCGAGCAAGATGCAATGATTTCATTGTTTCAGTGAACACGAGGAAATCGATGGAACGCATCCAAGTGTTTGAGTTGGTGGGTAACGACGTTGCCCAGACCCGGCCCCTCGGACGCCAGTGCCGCGAGCATCTCGAGGCACTGCTGGCCGAGGCACCCGAGGATGAGGTCGTCGTCGTCTCCTTCGAGGGGATCGAGGTGATGACGGGATCGTTCACTGACGAGTTCTTGGGCAAGCTGGTGACCGCGGCGAGCGGCTGGACTCACCGGCAAGGCGCCCTTGTTACTCACCGACCTCAACGACGAGACCGAATACGAGCTCGAACTTTGCCTTGGTCGCCGCAAGATGCCAGCGGTCTGGGAGCAAGACGGAACGGTGCGCCTGCTTGGTGGTGACGACACTCTTAAGGAGACGTTCGCCGCCGGCATTCGACTCAATGTGTTTCGAGCGAGTCAACTGGCTGACGAGTTGGGTACGACGGCACAGAACGTGAACAACCGGCTGAAGCGCCTACTCGACGCCGGAAGCTTGGTGCGCAACGCGTCGAGGACTCTCCTGCGGGAGGTCGCGAGTTCCTGTACCGTGTTCCCGAAATACCTGAGGGGCACCACCACCCGCCCAAGCAAAAGGTGCTGCGCTAGGGCGCATCGACAGAGGCGCCCTAGGCGCACCTCCAGCACAGCTGGCTGAGAGACATTCCTGAGCCTGTCCCGATTGGATCAAGATCGCAGGCTGGCTAACCCGGAAGGTGCCCATCTCAGTTCGAAACGCCGAACAAGAACACGTTCTGGTTGCCTTTTAGGCACGTAGAGTTGGCCGAAGACCGCTGAACTGGGATTTCTCGGTGGTCGGGACCGGCCTTGATCCGGTGACCTCACGCTTCACAGAGATCCACCGTGTGCGTGGGCTGCTATCCGTTGAGCTCTCCTCAAGTGATGTGACGTGCCAGGAAGGCCAATGACGGAGCTTCCTCTGCAGTAAAGAAATCTCCCGTATGACAGCCCTGGGAGAACTCGATCACCGCGGAAGCCGGTAGGGCGTTCGCGAGGGCAGCTACGCCCGGGTGGAATGGATCATCAAATCCCGATGCGATGCGTACCGGGGTATTGGCGAGCGTGTGAGTGTGCGTGACGGCGTCGTTTTGTGCGAACGCGGCCGGCGAAGAATACGCACTGGCGTTGACAGCGCTCGCCTGAGCATAAGTCGTCCAAATCGCTGGGCTGATCGCAGCTACTGCCGAGATGAGGTCCTGGTGCTTCTCGGCAATCAGCAGGGCGCCGTAACCGCCCATCGAAATACCCATGGTGCCGATGCCTTGGCCACTTCGACCGAGTCCCAGGCTCTGACACATGGGAATGAGCTCGTCGACCAGCATGGCCATCGGATCGTCACCTGGGTGGGCGTTCCAGTAACCGGTTCCACCGTCCACTGTGACGATCGCCATCGGCTTGAGTGGAACGCCATCAACCTCAAGAGCGACCGCTTGAGCCGGTCTCATCCCACTGAGTGCATTCGAGTGGTTGCCACCTTCGCCGTGGAGCATCAGGATTAGCGGAAGAGAGCTTCCAGGTCCCTCACCCGGCGGCCAGGCGATTGTGTAGCCAACTGCTCGATGACGCGCGACGGAATTGAAGCTGCCCGAACGCGACGGTCCAAGCTCGGAGAACCTGAGACGAGGTACGTGGACTGAGCACCCACCTTCCAATCGGTCGAGCTCCTGTTGTCCGGGGACCACGCCGTGGGACACCAATTCGTAGCCAGTTAGACCTGCGGCGAACAGACCGAGAGCACCGCCTACTCCCAGAGTAAGGACCCGTCGCCGCGAACAGCGCCTCGAAGAGCGCTGGTCTTCCCCCTCGGGTTCTGTCTGGTCGTCGATTGCCAGGTGCCCGCCGGGCTTCACACCTGTTCGCTGACGATCAGTAAGGGGCAAGCGTCGAAGGCGCGGGGTGCGTCGTCCGCTTGACCGCATGTCCCGCGAGAGACAGCGAAATGGCCAACAGTCCCAGCTCGATCACGTCGATTGACCCGACATGAAACAGGTTCCGCGGACCGGGACCTCCGTCGATCACCCACAGTGCCGCGCCCGTGAGGAACGCAGCCATCGCCACTGCGGCGGCCAGTCCCACTACTCGCTCGAATCGGAGAATCCCGTCGGAGAACTGGACCCCTACGGACCACCTTGGCGCAGCCGACCACCACACACACCACAGCGAGAGGACTCGCGATCATCCAAGTCCACCTCCGTGCCCGGAAAGTGTCCGAGCGCCGAGGGATGGAGCCAGTAGGAAGTGACGAACAACGTGGATGCCCAGGCGTACGTGGCCACGCCCCCCGGCAACCATCCTCGGTGCGCCCAAGGATGGCCTCCTGTACCGGGCCAGCCGTTGGCAAAGTGGTGGGTACCAACCGCCAATGTGACGGCGCCGACGAGGACCAACCCGAGGGGGCGCAACAGACTCCAAGAATGACGCCGAAGGAGGTCGGTGAACGCCAACCAGGTGATCGGTACGACACAGGCAATGCACGCCAATCCAATCGCTGTGACCGCCACCGTCATGACCACCATCGCCGTCGTCGTCGCGACGGTGTTGGGCGGTGCCCATTGCCATCCGATCGTAAGCTGCGCCCAGAGCGAAAGTGCCACGGTCACGAACAAGAAGGCAGTGCAGCCGAAAGCCGCCAGGGACCGTCGTGCGTGCTCCTCGGTGTTCAGTGCTCGACCAGCCAGCCCGGCAACAGCCAAGCGGGCCACGAGTCCGCTACGCATGATGTCGAGGGCCCGAGACATCGAGCGAGGCCGCTCCTCGATGTCGTCGGAGAGGAATTCGCCGAATTCCTCTCCGGAACCAGCCTGCCACTCGGCCGGGTACCAATGCAGCAGACATGCGGCACGCCGCCGTGCTCCTGCATCCCGGGCCGTCATGCTGCTCCCCACGATCCAGCTAGACGGCGGAGCCCGAGGTCAGCGATTCGTCGCTGCGCCGCCAAATGCACCCAAGGGTTTCGGCTCCCATTGCGGTTAACCGATAGGGCCTTCGACGGTCATCGCTTTCGACCGACTCGATCAAGCCTTGGCCCTCAAGCCGGCTCAGGGGCCAGTACATCGTCCCTGGTGCCAGTCGGACATCGGCGAATCGCTCAATGTCCTTGGTCAATGCGTAGCCGTGCTTCTGACCGTCGGCCAAACTCGAAAGGATCAGCGTGGCCGGGCCGGCATAGCGCCCGAAACCGCTGAAGGGTGTAGCTGCAGAAGCGTCAACGGCCTTTGCACGCGGCATCGGTCTCATTCTATATCGGCAACCGATCTATCGGCAAGCTACTTACTTGATGCGCTCCCATAGGAACCAGATAGGGGATCCGCTCCCCCAGGAAGGAGCGGGGGAACGCCCGACTCAGCCGCCAGAGCCGTGCGTCTGCGATGAAGTGCCAGCACAGGACGGCCAGGTAAACCCCGAAGACACCCCGAAGGAGAGTCGAGCTCGACTCGTGAAGGTGTGACGTCACGCCCAAGATCGAGCCGCCGACCAGCGATACAACGCACAGGCTCCGAATCTCGTGTCGCCGCCGACTCCTCGGGGCGCGCCGCCCACAGCGACAAGGCCCATCAAGAGGAGATATTGGAGCCCGTGGGCAATCGTCATGCCGCCGACCGCCGCGTGCAGGGCGACGACGTGACAAACAAGGGCAACGGAAATAGAAGCGCCATCAGATACATCGCCCAGTAGGACGGTGGTCGTTGACAACTCGGTCTGACCAGTAAGGCAACGGACCCGGCGAGAAAGACGATGAGGTATGCACTGATCGCAGCCACTCTGAGCACACCAACCGAGGCATAGAGACGCAGTTGCAGGATCGCCGGGTTCCCAACGAGAGCCAGGATGCCGCAGGCGCCGCTCATGCGAATCACCCATCGCTCAGACCGAAGGGGTCCAGCAAGTTTCTGAGATGACGCCGCAAGAGCGATCAATCCGAAATGTTTGTTTCTGGAAGTGGTGGAACTGCCACACGAACAAAGCCAACAGAACCCATCCAAGCGACTCTGGAGAGAGAAGCATGCTCGAGGCAACGCAACACAATGTCAGGCACATGGGCAGTCCGAGCAGGTGCCACGGGTCGCCCACCGTGTGGCGTCGGACCGTTGTATTGGTGAAGAACCAGCCGGTCGACGCGACGCTAACGGACGACCCGAGGAACAGCAACCACGCCAGCGTCCGACCCGAGGTTTCGTGTGACGCTGGCGCCAGCAGTGCGGCGGCAACAAGAGCCAAGCTCGTGATTGCAATCGTGACCCAGCGCCAGCTCGAGGCGAGTTCTGCGGCGTCTGGAGCTCTTGACGTGGAGTTCAGCCCCCACCGCAGCCTCCCGCCGCACCTGCCGTGGGGGCGACATTGACGAGAAATAAGACCACCAGTGCACCAGTGACCGTGAGCGCTACCGCCCAGAACATGATCCGAAGGCGTGTGGGCCTCATTGGTCCTAGCGCCATGCCTTCTTCGTGGAGAGAGGGGTCGTCGTAGATCCGCATGGATCCTGTTATATATCGGGTACCGATATACCGTCAACCAGACTAACCGAGGAGTGCTCAGAAACGGGCGCCTAACCCAGCTAGCGCCCTATCTTCGACGAGGTCGAGGTGGTCGGCCAGTCCGGCACCGGAGCGAGCTCGGGTCTACTCGTGACAGCGGGCGCCGGGGCGCCTTCGAGTGCCCGGGACGAGTCGGCCGTGGTCGAGCGGACGATCGACGACTCTCCTGGTGTGGGTGCCGGTGCCGCCTTGGGCTCTGGGAGCCGGCGGAGTCCAAGCCTTGAGCGGCTGAACCACTCCCGCATAGAAGCTGTCGACGAGTGAGGTAACCGACGAAACAAACGATCCTTTGCCCTGGCTGTGCTTCGTGCCGGCACTCTGGCTAGAAGTAAGTGTGAACGAGCGGATGTCGACCTGCGGTGACTCGACGATCACCTTTGAATCGGCGAGGAGGTCCGACAGAGCGAAGGAACGCCCGGGGATCTTCACCCGCGCCACGTTGGCCACCACCTGCAGTGACGGTGGTGCAGCTTTCAGTTGGTTCAAGAGCCGAGTGACCCGGGCGATGCATGGTGATTGGTCGGAGCGGCGATCGCAGCTCGGGCGTATACGCGGTCGGCACGCAGGTCCACGGTGATCTCGACGGGCACTGCAGCGTTAAGGACGACGAATGCGCCACTGAATTGACCCTGCTTGGCCAAGCCGGCCGCCTGCGACTGCAGACGAGTCCCCTGATCATCGAGCTCAGCCTTGGACAGCCGCTGAGAGACGTGTACACCAAGGCGTCGCGGACAATTCCATGCCACAGAAGGCCAGAAGCTGATCAAAACGAGCGACGACCGACAAAGCGTCGGCATCGTTCGCCCGCAGAGTCTGGTTGGCTGCTCCGTTTCGCACCGCCACCCAAGACGGACCCATGTCGTCGAAATCGAGTGCCCCGGACTTGGTGTCTTCTATGTAGCGAATGAACTCTGAGAGCAGCCAGGCCTGATCGGGGTCTGCTACCTCGTGGTTCGAATGCTGGATGATCGCCTCGGTGTGGATCCGGCTCCAAGAGAGGTGGTGCAGGTCGACCTTGCGGATCTTGCGGCGGTCGACAGTGACCGGATGGACGCCCGGGGTGGTGGCCACTTGGTGGCTGATCGTTATGACGGCGTCGTAGCCCTCATCGCGTGCGATTTCGAGATAGGTGGATACCTGCTCGGCTTCGAGGTCGTTGCGGCCGGTCTTGGTCTCGACTAGCGCCGTCCATGTCCGCTGGCCACGCGTGACCCGGATCAGGCCATCGGGCCGGTAGGTCTTGCCCCCGAGCTCGAGAGGAACTTCGACAAACGTTTCGATGGGACCCGCTGGCGCACCGCAACGGACGGTCAGCGCTCGCCCAAACTCTTTAACCGAGGACAAGACAGCGAGCAGCACCGAACACCCGCGGCGCTCCTGCTCGTTGGGGTTGCCGATACCCGTCACCGGGAACAGACGGGCCCGTTGCCACTTCTCATCGGTAGCCATCCGCCTCGCCTCCCGGGGTCCTCGGCTCGTAGCCATGGTACGCAGAGAGTGTCAGCGGTGCTTGGGAGTTGCAGCCGAACGGCCTGATTCACCCGTCCCCTACATTTGGCGGCTATGGGGCAAAGGCTCATCAAGCTCCGCTACCAAGGGATCTGCGCTTCGTGTTCGAACGCGTTGCCGCAAGGAACAACGGCGTGGTGGGACCAAACGAACCGTTCTGCGCACTGCACGATTTGCTGCCCAGAAGAGGGAGGTACGGGCCTTCTACCGACACTGATCGACTCCGGCAATGCTGGTAGCTCTTCGCTGGAACGCTACGAGAGACTCCATGCCAGGCGAGAGGCGGCGATCGATGCAAATGGGGCCGGTTCGCCGGCATCGTGAAGTTCCTGACGGACGACCCTCAGTCAACCAGAGCCTGGCGCAGTGGCTCGGTGGGAGAACGAAACCTGCCCAGTTACCTCACCGAACGTCTGGGCGAGCGTGTTGTGCTGCTTCATGACCGCCGGGTTCCACGGACTAGAGGCAACATCGACCACCTCGTAATCGCATCGTCAGGAGTGTGGATCTTCGACGCCAAGCTTCGAAAAGGGCTGATCGAACTCCGGGACGTTGGTGGCTGGTTCAAGGTAGACCGTCAGCTCTATGTCGGCGGTCGTCGCCAGACCAAGCTGATCGACGACATGGGATGGCAAGTCGAGGCGGTCCAGAACGCACTTGGGACGGCGCCGCCGGTTCAACCCGCTGTGTGCTTTGTCGATGGTGAATGGAAGCTGTTTGCCAAGCCCTTCGAACTCAGAGGGGTCTTGGTCTGCTGGCCCAAAAAACTGGTCGAGAGGATCTCCGAAGAGGGCCCACTCGGGACTGAAGGTGTGTTTGCCGTGGCGGGTTATCTCTCGAATTCGCTGCCGGCCAAGGCATCGTCGCGGTCCGCCGACCACCCAACTAGAACCGATTCCAATTCCGTGTGGGCACGTTGTGGGCACGAAATATCGAGCGAGAAACCGACAGCCAGTCGTTGTGCCTCTGAGCTGGGCTTTCCGGTGGTCGGGACCGGCGTCGATCCGGTGACCTCACGCTTTTCAGGTGCGCTCAGGCAATGAAGGCTCAGGTGCTCGTCATGCCTACAAACGGCTTTGTTCAGCACGACCGGCTCGTTGAGGCGCTGACGGTCGTGGATCGGTCCCGAACGCCCAGAGAGGCGTCCCAGTCCCGGTCGCAAGCGAACATGCCGTGGATTCTCAGATCCCATTGATGTTGTACCAAGGTGTCGCTATGGTTCTGCGCTCAGCGGCCCTTGGCGATGAGGAGGCTCAAGACGATGCGGCGAAGCGTGTCTCGAGTGGTGCGCCTCGGAGCACCACTGCTCTTGGTCGGTTCGTTCTTGTCGGCTGGCACAGCTCTACTGACCGCCCCGACGGGTCCCGCGGGGGCGGCTTCGCCGTCGTGGACGGTGAGCAAGAGCTACCCGGCCCCCTTCTATCCCGCCGCGATTGCTTGTCCCTCCGCGTCGGTCTGCGAAGCGGTCGGTTCGGGATCCAGCGGTGCTGCCATCATGGGCACGATCAACGGTGGCGCGACCTGGACTGTGGAGCCCGTCCCCGCGGGAATCAGCGGTCTCTTCCCGATCGTGTGCCCGTCGGTCTCTGTGTGTGAGGCGGGCGGATACACCGGCTCCGCGGAGTTCGGCAGCTCGGCGATCGTCGGCACGACCGACGGCGGATCGACGTGGACCGCCCAGACTCTCCCATCGGGGATCGGCAACCTCCTCACGCAGATCGCTGTCCGTCCACCACCGACTGCGAAGCCGAGGCGCAGGGCTACTACGGGGTGTTTTCCTTCGACTTTCCCTCGGTGAGCTCCATCATCGGCACCAGCGACGGCGGGTCGACCTGGACCAACCAGACCCCATCCGGCGATGTCGGCGCCATCACGAACATCTCCTGCCCGTCGGCATCGGTGTGCGAGACGATCGGCCAAACCAGCGGAGATGCCGCGATCATCATGGGCACGACAAATGGCGGGTCGAGCTGGACGACCCAGACGACCCTCTACGACAGTACAGACGGCTCCTTCGGCGCTGTGGGGTGCGCGACGACCTCGGTGTGCGAGGCCGCATCGGCGTCACTCGGCGCCGGCAACGTAACCACGGCAACCATTGACGGTACGACGAACGGAGGCACCACCTGGACCCCCCAGACGCTTCCTTCCGGGATAGAGGCGATCGACGAGATCGTCTGCGATTCGGCCAGCGTCTGCGAGGCCACAGCGTCGAGCACTAGCGGCGGCGTTGTGCTCGGCACCACCAACGGCGGATCGACCTGGACCACCCAGACTCTGCCGAGCGGCGTCACCGGCGTCACCTCCGGTGGGCTTGTGTGCCCCACGGCCAGCGCGTGTGAGGCTGTGAGCGAGTCAAGCTCTGGTTCAGGGATCATCGTCACCACCAACGGCGGGTCGACATGGACCACCCAGACTCTGCCAAGCGGGATAACAGGGGTAAGTCCTCCCTCCAACCAAGTTTTCTCTTCGACGGTCCTGGCATGTGCCACGACGTCTGTCTGTGAAGTGTCGGCTGAGAGCAGTTCAGCGGGCACAGTAATGCTCGGCACGACAGACGGCGGAACGACGTGGACGACGCAGAGCCTGGTCTCGGGAACGCCCATCGTGGTATCAGACTTCGTCTGCGCGTCCAGCACCGTATGCGAGGCGATAGGACAGCTTGGCCCCTTCGGAGACAAAACAGGGGTCTTACTCGCTACAACCGACGGAGGTGCCAGTTGGACCTCTCAAACGTTGCCTTCAGATGTCGCCGATGTTGGTTCCATGGTCTGCCCGTCCACCTCCGTGTGCGAGGCATTGGTAACGCTCAGTCCAAGTGGTAGCGGAGTTATTGGAACATCCAACGGTGGATCGACCTGGAGTGTTCAGACACTGCCAACGGATGACTACCTCGGTTACATTGCCTGCCCGTCTGCCACCGTCTGCGAAGGAGTGGGCAGCAACCACTCGACGGGCAGTCCCGCCATCGTGGGCACGACCAACGGCGGAGTGACATGGACCGCGCAGAACGTGCCGTCGGGAACAGAGAACCTCAGCACTATCATCTGCCCCTCGGCCGGCGTGTGCGAGGCCGAGGCAACCAACACAACCGACGGCACCGTCGTGATCGGCACCACCGATGGCGGCTCGACTTGGAACACCCAGACTCTGCCGAGCGCGTTGCAAGGTGGTGAGGCCCTCGGCATCGCCTGCCCCTCCACCACCGTGTGTGAAACCATCGCGGCCGATCATGTCGCCGGCACGACCGACGGCGGCTCGACCTGGAGCACCCAGACCCTGCCCTCTGATATCTCGGCTGCTGGTTACATCGTCTGCCCGTCGACCACGGTATGCGAGGCGCTCGGACTTGGAAGTTCCGCAGAAGTTGCCATCGGTACGACCGACGGCGGGGTGACCTGGACCGAACAGACCCTGCCCAACGACAACGGTGAGTCCACCTTCATCGTCTGCCCTTCGGCCAGCGTCTGTGAGACCACGGGTAACACGTCGAGCGGTCCTGCCATATACGGCACAACCGATAGCGGCTCGAGTTGGACCACCCAAACCCTGCCGTCATCGACAACGGGTGTCGGCGAAGTGGCCTGCGTGGCGGGTACCACTACCTGCTTCGCTTCCGGCACGGGCACGTGGCCCACCGGATCAGAGATCCTCAGCCTGTCAAACACGGCGCCGACTCCCACCGTGACCCCCTCGAATCCGTCGACAGCCGTCTTCGGCCAGGCGGTGACCTATTCGGCGACCGTCAGCGGTGGGAGTGGCACCCCGACCGGCACCGTCACTTTCTCCGATGGAGCGACGACGTTGTGCAGTCACGCGCTCGAGCTCGGGTTCGGCCTCGTGTTCCGCTTCGAACGCGCCGATCGGCACCGACACCATCACCGTCTCCTACGGAGGCGACTCGACCTACAACGCGACCTCGAACACGTCGTCGATCACCGTCTCCAAGGCCGCCACCTCGACGGCGACGGTGCCGTCAGCGAACCCGGGAACGGCGGCGGCCAGCGTTACCTACACTGCGACTGTGTCGGTCACTGCGCCAGGGTCGGGAACGCCTACCGGTACGGTCGACTTCACCTCCAACGGCACGACGATTGGCACTTGCTCAGCCGTGGCGCTCTCCGCCGGCCAAGCGGCGTGCACGACGTCGTACCCCACGTCGGGACCCGAGGGCCCGATCGTGGCCACCTATTCGGGTAACAGCGACTTCACCGGCTCGGCCTCGAGCGGCTTCACCGAGAACGTGAACTTGGCGTTCGCCGGGGTCGCTGAGTCTTTCCAGCCGCCCGCGGCGGCGGTCGGTTCCTCGGTGACGTACTCGGCCACCATCACCGGCAGCGAGGCGCCCAATCCCACCGGGACGGTGGCCTTCAACATCGGAGCGACGACCCTGTGCACGACGGGCGCGCTCGTGGCCGGTACCGGGTCCACGGCCCATGCTTCGTGCAGCGCCTCCAACGCCCCGCTCGGGGCCAACGACGGGGTGACCGCCACCTACTCGGGTTCCTCGACCTACGCCGGGGGTGCGACCACGGACGCTCTCGCGGTCACTCCGGCGGACCCGACACCTCCCGCCGGCGCCACCGGTTCGGCCAGCGAGTCGTCGGGCGCCGGCACGACCGGATCCGCTACCTCGGGCAACATCACCGGTTCTGGTAGCGGCTACGGCGCGCTGACCGTCGCGTCGTACAGCTCGAACCCGACCGGAGCTTCGGTCAGCGACGGCACCGGCGGCTATTACGACGTGAAGGTCGCGTCGGGCTCTGCCTTCACTTCGATCACGGTCAAAGTGTGTAACCAGGGCGCGGCCAACTCTCTCGATTGGTTCAACGGAACCGCGTGGGTTGCCTTCTCGAACCAGAGCACCTCGGGCGGGTGCCTGGTCGCAACCGTGACTTCATCCACCACGCCGACGATCGCACAGTTGACCGGCACACCGATCGCCCTCGTCGACATCCCGCCGCCGCCTCCTCCACCGCCCCCGCCTCCTCCACCGCCCCCGCCTTCGCATGGCTACTGGCTGGTGGGCTCTGACGGCGGCATCTTCTCCTTCGGCTCGGCCCAGTTCTACGGGTCTATGGGCGGAATCACGCTGCAGCGCCCGGTCGTCGGCATCGTTCCGACGGCTGATCGCGGCGGCTACTGGCTCGATGCCTCCGACGGCGGCGTGTTCTCCTTCGGCGACACCCAGTTCTACGGCTCGATCCCGGGCCTCGGCCTGCACCCGGCCGGCTCGGGTCAGCCCAACTCGCTCAACGCCCCAATCGTGGGCATGGTGCCGAGCCACGACCAGGGGGGCTACTTCATGGTGGCCTCCGACGGCGGGGTCTTCGCCTTCGGTGACGCCAAGTTCGCTGGCAGCTGTCCTGGCATCGGCGGGTGCTCGGGTGCCGCGGTTGCGGTGATGCCCGACGCCAGTGGCAACGGCTACTGGCTCGTGACCAAGACGGGCAATCTCTACAGCTTCGGCGACGCCTCCAACTTCGGTGCCCCGGGACCCCAGTCCTCACCGATTACCTCGGCTGTGGCCACCCCCGATGGACGCGGCTACTACATCCTCGACGGGGCCGGTCAGGTCTTCGCATACGGAGACGCCAACGGCGGCCTGGGGAACGTCACCTTGGGAGCCACCGGTGGGTTCAATCCGGCCACGGCAATCTTCGCCACCTCGGATAACGGTGGCTACTGGGTCACCGACGCGCTGGGCAAGGCGTTCACCTTCGGTGACGCTCCCAACGATGGGGACATGTCGGGCACACGCCTCAACGGGCCGATCATCGCAGCCAGCGGCTCTTGAACGACCTCGTGTGAACGTCGGCCGTTCCCATTGTGATCTCGAGTGGGGCGTCCGACTGTTCAAAGGGACGGTGCGGGACGCCGCTGCCCTCGCCCAAGATGGGTGGTTGTGTTGGTCCGTGTTTCGCAGTGTAAGAGGAGTGATGTGAGACGTGGTGCACGAATGAGCTGCCTCCGGGCTCCCATGATGGTGAGCGCCGCTGTCGTCCTGACGACCACGCTTTGGCCGACGCCAGTCCAAGCCGCCGAGAACCCCCACAACGCCGGTTTTGTCGCGACGCAAGAGTGGAGTAATGCGGTAGGCAATGTCGCACTGTCCTCGCCCAACGTCGCTGATCTAGATGGGCAGCCCGCCGTAGTCGTAGGAGGCCGCTCCGGCTACGTGTACGCCTTCCATATCGACGGTGGAACGACCGTACCAGGCTGGCCCTTCAACGCTGGCGCGCCGGTGGACTCGTCGCCATCGGTGGCGCCGACCAACGCCAACGGACTCGACACGGTTTACGTCGGTACCGGCAACGCGGCCAGCCCAGCCTCGGGTGGCTACCAGGCCATCGCCCCCAACGGAGGCAACCAATGGTTCGTCCAGGAGACCAACCCCGGAACGGACCCCACGCCCCATTCGGGCGTCCAGGCGTCGCTGACGGTGGGCGCATACGCCGGCGGCTACGGCGTGGAGGCCGGGTCGCTGGGCCAGAACGCCTACGCGCTAACGGCATCAAACGGGGGGATACTGGGAGGCTTCCCGTGGTTCCAAGCCGATTCGGTCTTCTCCACCGCCGCGGTAGCCGACCTCTACGCGGACGGCAACAACGAGATCATCAGCGGGGGAGAATCGAGCGTCGGTCTCGCATACGGGCAGACATACGCCAACGGCGGTCACATTAGGATCCTCTCGAGCGCGGGCAACGCCGGGACGGGGAGTCCGAGCGGCGGTCTGATCTGCCAGTACAACACCACGCAGAACATCGACCGCTCATCGCCGGCGGTGGGTCAGTTTCTCGCCGGCAACGCCGTGGGGATCGCCATCGGTGACGGGAGCATCTACCCCGGCGCGTCGGACTCCAACAAGGTCTTCGCTATTAACACGAGCTGCGGTCTGGCCTGGAGCGCGACCCTCAACGGAATCACCGCCGCTTCACCGGCTCTCGCTGATGTCCAGGGCAATGGGCAGCTCGACGTGATCGAAGGAACGCAGTCCAACGCCGTCTATGTGTTGAACGGGACCAATGGCGCGGTCGTTTGGAGCGGGCCGACCAGTGGGCAGGTCATCGGCTCGCCGGTATCGGCCGACCTGACCGGCGGCGGCTACCAGGACGTCATCGTGCCCACCAGCAACGGGATCGATATCTTCGACGGCCGCACGGGCACGCAGGTGGCGACCCTCGGCTCGGGCGATGCGTTCCAGAGCTCGCCGCTCGTCACCGACGACCCCAACGGTCACATCGGGATCACCGGTGCAAGTACCGGAACAGTCGTGCATTGGGAGATCGACAACACCAACGGTTCGGGGTCCAGCGTGTACGAGGCAGGAGCCTGGCCCCAGTTCCACCACGACCCCCAGCTCAGCGGAGACGCGGGCACGCCGGGTCCCGGCCTCGAAGTGCCCTGCAACGCCCCCTCAGGAGGTCCCGACGGCTACCTACTCTCGGCCTCGGACGGGGGCGTCTTCGACTACGGCAACATCCCATTCTGCGGATCGACGGGCGGCATCCACCTGAACAAGCCGGTGGTAGGCACCGCCCTGACCTCCGATGGCGGTGGCTACTGGGAGGTGGCGTCCGACGGTGGCCTCTTCGCCTTCGGGGACGCCGGCTTCTATGGCTCCATGGGGGGGAAGCCCCTCAACGCACCCATCGTGGGCATGGCTGCCACACACGACGGCGGCGGCTATTGGCTCGTGGCCTCCGATGGCGGGATCTTCAACTTCGGAGATGCCGGCTTCTATGGCAGTTCCGGGGGCATACGTCTCAACAAACCCATCGTCGGTATGGCGGCCACCACCGACGGCGGCGGTTACTCGCTAGTCGCTTCCGATGGAGGGATTTTCACGTACGGTGACGCCTCCTTTCTCGGCTCCATGGGACGAATGCCGCTGAACAAGCCGATCGTGGGTATGGCCACAGACTCGCAAACGGGCGGGTACTGGGAGGTCGCTTCCGACGGAGGCATCTTCTCGTTCGGCGCGCCCTTCTACGGGTCCACCGGCAGCCTGCACTTGAACGCCCCGATCGTGGGCATGGAGACCAACAAGAACGGCTCGGGGTACCGCTTCGTGGCGACCGACGGCGGGATCTTCACCTACAACGCTCCGTTCTTCGGTTCCATGGGCGGAAAGCCGCTGAACAAGCCGGTCGTGGGCATGGCTGGGAGTTGACGACTCCTACGAGAATCGCCTCCAGATCTCCCGGTGGAGACCCACGGAACCCTTCGAGGCGAGGGCACCCATGGAAGCCCCAGCCAGCCGACCCGATAGCGGCGGTGAGCTACTGGCACGTAGCCCCTAGAACGATCCGCGGGATCGGAGTTCTGTTCCTAAGCGTCAGCTGAAAATTCCGAATTGGACTGCGTATTCCGTTGGGGGTGACGTGGACGACGAGGCGACTGCACAAATCAGCTCACGACCCCTTTCAATACGGTGGGAACCTTGGCCGAGTTCCCCGATGCAATGACTGTCGACATGACTAAGAGACCCTGTGAGCGAAGCATCTGCTGACTCGATGACGAGAGCAGGAGCTCAATGAAACGCGAAGCGCCAGCGGCATGCTTGGCTCCGGTCGGAATGGTGAATGAATAGGTTGCACTAGTCGCTGAGGCAGAGACTGGGGTGTAGGCCAATCCTGCATTGCGGGCCTCATTCTCGAAAACGAGTGCTTCTTGGAGTGATCCCGCTCTGACGCGATGGATGAGACTATTCGACGGACCGACGCTTTCTGGATTCGAAAGGTCCCTCAAGATGGTCGGATCTTGAGTCGACCGCGCGGCTATATCGATTGCGTTCTCCGCGTCGACTCCCTCCGGATCACTTGTCGGATCAGTGCGTCCTACAGATGGATTCTTTAGGAGCGAGGTCCAACTCTTGCCGCGTACGAGAGGGGCGACCGTAGCTCGATATGCCAGAACGAGAGGGCTAGTAGCAAATACTGCGAACCAGGCGACCGGTGGATGAGCTGTTGGGGTCTCCAGATGAACGTCGATGTTTGTACCGTCCGTGAAAACAATATCCGGCACTGGAGCTGAGCTTCTCGACCGCGCCACGACGGACGAGCCATCAAACGTCTGCACGGTTACCTGTCCGTAACCTTGCGCGGAGTAGGACCTACCGATCGCAGCTACCTCTGACTGCAAAGAAGGAGGCGCATAGATGGAAATGTCCTGAGACTGGTGCGGAGTGGCACTGCCCGTGCACGAGGTCGCAAGAAAGGCGCACAGCGAAAGAGCCAGGAGGGAAATGGATGGGTGAGCAAGGTGTGAAGGCCGCCGGGCGCCGCCAGACATAGCTTGGCAGCCTACTGAACACGAAATGACTGGTTTCGATTCGGGCCATTGAAGGGTCCGACTGATCCATCGGGTGGATTGGGCCGCCTACAAATGAGAGTAGCGAGCCCAGGTTTTCATGAGTTAGATTCCCACGGGGGTTGCCCAATTTGGGCAGATTGCTGGGTCGGGCAAAGCAAGAAGCCGGATGGAGGGCCCTCATGAGCCTCAGTAGTGGCGATCACCAACGAGGTCGGTGGTTCCCGGCGTGGCTCGCTCTTTCAGCGATGGCGATTGGCCTTCTAGGCGCACTTCTTCCGAGCCTTCCCTCGTACGGCCTCTCGTCGAACCCCATCACGATCTCGAACTGGTCTGGGGGCAATCAGGCCTTCAACCCCAACACCGGCGCCACGGTCTCCGGCAGCTACTGCCTCTCCGACGCGGCCAACGTCACCATCACGGTGGCCAACGCCTCCAACACGGTGGTGAGCACCATCCAGTCGGGAGTGTCCGTGCCGGCCGGGTGTGCCAACAACCCCTGGCATTGGGGCGGCACAGACGACAACGGAGTGGTCGTCCCCGACGGGATCTACACGGTCACCGTCAAGGCCGTCGATGCCAACGGGACGACGGCGTCGCTGACCTACCAAGAGCAGGTCATGACCCAACCCATCGGTCAACTGACCGCCCCGACCTCTGGGCAGACCGTGTCGGGCAACGTCAGCTTCACCTTCGTGCCCAATCCCGCCTACACCGTGACCGCGGTCAGTTTTCCATGCGTCCAAGGAATCGAGCAGTCCGACGGGAGCTGGCAGGCCACCGGCTCGTCCAACTGCTTCGCCAACGGCGCCAACACGGTCTCGGCCTCGGTGACGTGGACCAACGCCTTCGGGGGCTCCGACTACACGAACTCGCCGTCGGTGTCGATCACGGTGTCGAACCCCATCACGATCTCGAACTGGTCTGGGGGCAATCAGGCCTTCAACCCCAACACCGGCGCCACGGTCTCCGGCAGCTACTGCCTCTCCGACGCGGCCAACGTCACCATCACGGTGGCCAACGCCTCCAACACGGTGGTGAGCACCATCCAGTCGGGAGTGTCCGTGCCGGCCGGGTGTGCCAACAACCCCTGGCATTGGGGCGGCACAGACGACAACGGAGTGGTCGTGCCCGACGGGATCTACACGGTCACCGTCAAGGCCGTCGATGCCAACGGGACGACGGCGTCGCTGACCTACCAAGAGCAGGTCATGACCCAACCCATCGGTCAACTGACCGCCCCGACCTCTGGGCAGACCGTGTCGGGCAACGTCAGCTTCACCTTCGTGCCCAATCCCGCCTACACCGTGACCGCGGTCAGTTTTCCATGCGTCCAAGGAATCGAGCAGTCCGACGGGAGCTGGCAGGCCACCGGCTCGTCCAACTGCTTCGCCAACGGCGCCAACACGGTCTCGGCCTCGGTGACGTGGACCAACGCCTTCGGGGGCTCCGACTACACGAACTCGCCGTCGGTGTCGATCACGGTGTCGAACCCCATCACGATCTCGAACTGGTCTGGGGGCAATCAGGCCTTCAACCCCAACACCGGCGCCACGGTCTCCGGCAGCTACTGCCTCTCCGACGCGGCCAACGTCACCATCACGGTGGCCAACGCCTCCAACACGGTGGTGAGCACCATCCAGTCGGGAGTGTCCGTGCCGGCCGGGTGTGCCAACAACCCCTGGCATTGGGGCGGCACAGACGACAACGGAGTGGTCGTCCCCGACGGGATCTACACGGTCACCGTCAAGGCCGTCGATGCCAACGGGACGACGGCGTCGCTGACCTACCAAGAGCAGGTCATGACCCAACCCATCGGTCAACTGACCGCCCCGACCTCTGGGCAGACCGTGTCGGGCAACGTCAGCTTCACCTTCGTGCCCAATCCCGCCTACACCGTGACCGCGGTCAGTTTTCCATGCGTCCAAGGAATCGAGCAGTCCGACGGGAGCTGGCAGGCCACCGGCTCGTCCAACTGCTTCGCCAACGGCGCCAACACGGTCTCGGCCTCGGTGACGTGGACCAACGCCTTCGGGGGCTCCGACTACACGAACTCGCCGTCGGTGTCGATCACGGTGTCGAACCCCATCACGATCTCGAACTGGTCTGGGGGCAATCAGGCCTTCAACCCCAACACCGGCGCCACGGTCTCCGGCAGCTACTGCCTCTCCGACGCGGCCAACGTCACCATCACGGTGGCCAACGCCTCCAACACGGTGGTGAGCACCATCCAGTCGGGAGTGTCCGTGCCGGCCGGGTGTGCCAACAACCCCTGGCATTGGGGCGGCACAGACGACAACGGAGTGGTCGTGCCCGACGGGATCTACACGGTCACCGTCAAGGCCGTCGATGCCAACGGGACGACGGCGTCGCTGACCTACCAAGAGCAGGTCATGACCCAACCCATCGGTCAACTGACCGCCCCGACCTCTGGGCAGACCGTGTCGGGCAACGTCAGCTTCACCTTCGTGCCCAATCCCGCCTACACCGTGACCGCGGTCAGTTTTCCATGCGTCCAAGGAATCGAGCAGTCCGACGGGAGCTGGCAGGCCACCGGCTCGTCCAACTGCTTCGCCAACGGCGCCAACACGGTCTCGGCCTCGGTGACGTGGACCAACGCCTTCGGGGGCTCCGACTACACGAACTCGCCGTCGGTGTCGATCACGGTGTCGAACCCCATCACGATCTCGAACTGGTCTGGGGGCAATCAGGCCTTCAACCCCAACACCGGCGCCACGGTCTCCGGCAGCTACTGCCTCTCCGACGCGGCCAACGTCACCATCACGGTGGCCAACGCCTCCAACACGGTGGTGAGCACCATCCAGTCGGGAGTGTCCGTGCCGGCCGGGTGTGCCAACAACCCCTGGCATTGGGGCGGCACAGACGACAACGGAGTGGTCGTGCCCGACGGGATCTACACGGTCACCGTCAAGGCCGTCGATGCCAACGGGACGACGGCGTCGCTGACCTACCAAGAGCAGGTCTGGAACCCGCAACCTGGGTTACTGGTTACTCCAACGGCGAATGCTTCGCTAGCAGGTCTGATCCCAATCGCGTTCCAACCATCATCAGGTGTCCAGCTTCAGAACGTGCAAGTCTGCTTCAACCCCGGCACCTGTGCATCCATCTACGGTGCTAGCCCGGACGGCGATTGGCAGACAACCATCTTGGCGGGTTCCCTGACGACCGGACCCACCGAAGTCACAACGTCGGCCACCATTCTGGACGCATTTGGCCAGCCTCAGAACATTGGGCTCGCAACCATACCGGTGACCGTCAACTCGACGGTGGTCCCCCTGACCTTCAGCGCCAGCCCGAACTCTGGGCAAGTACCGCTCGCAACGACGTTCAAGGTGAGCACCTCGGACCCTAGCGGACTGCCCCTCTCTTACTCTGTCCAGTTCGGCGATGGACAGTCGACAAGTGGCACCCTTGACGACCCATACCCCGATCTGACGATTGCGCACACCTACGGGACGAGCGGAACGTATTACGCCTCCATCGAAGTCAGCGACGGTGCGGGAGGAGCAGCAACCGCAACAACGACGATAAACGCGCTTCCTCCGACCGCTCCGCCATCGGCTTCGCTACAGGTGGTGCCCTCGAGTGGGTTTGCTCCTTTGACGACGCAGATTCAAATCGGAACGGCTGCGCCGGCGGGAGAACAACTGACCTACCTTCTCAACTTCGGTGACGGAACCCAGTCATCCTCAGGCACGATCCCGGCAGGAGCCATCGCCCATACGTACACCCAAACCGGTGACTATACGGTCCAGTTAAGCGTCTCGAATGGAACGCAGACCGCAACTGCATCCGCAAAGGTGACAGTCACGGCGGCACCACCGGTTGTGGCGGACGCAGGAGATCCACAAACCGTCTCAGTCGGGTACTCGGTCAATTTCAGCGGGGCAGGGTCATCCCCGTTGTCCGAGATATCGAGGTATCAGTGGGATTTCGGCGATGGCACAACGGGTTCCGGCGAGTTTCCTCAACACAACTACTCAACGGCAGGCTCATACACGGCCACCCTCACGGTCACCGCTTCTGGAGGGACCGCAACCAGCACGACGACGATCACAGTTGTCGCACCTCAACCCACCCTTGGTCTTCGAGTGCAAGTTAATGCCCAAAACGGCAATCCAGTATCAGGTGCTATCGCTGAGATCATCGAGGGAGACGGCACAAGACTCTCTGCAAACTCGGATGGTAACGGGCTGGCGTTCATCCAAAACGTGCCGGACGGCCCGTATACCGTATACATCTATCGGGCCAACTACCTACCAACCACCGCTGACGCGACCGTTTCGGGTGGCGTCGGTTCCGTGACCGCAACGCTCACGCAGGGCAGTCTTGTCCAGACCTCGTTGACGTCCACCCGACTAACCGAGCAGCAAATCGTTGCTGCGGGGATTGATCCCAACGACCCGGCCAATCAAAACATCTATAAGTTCAATATCAACCTGTACTTCGGGCCTACACCTATAACGCTGTCGGGCTACACGAGGGCCGGAGCAGGAGGCGGAGCTGGCTTCGTCGGGAGCACTACTTACACGGGCGGAGGTGGCAGTGGCGGTGGCTCTTGCGGCACCACGTGCACGATTCGGCTCGGAGGCGGTACTACGGCGATCGCATCGGTTGGATATCCCGGTGGCGAACCGGAGCTCATGTGGTTGATCATTCCCGGTCAAGCGGAATTTCTGAAGGAGTTCTTCAACGTCCAGCTGGTCGTGAGCAATTTGGCGAGTCCGGCCTTCACGCTCAGTGACCTTCATGCAACGCTGTCAGTTCCCAGCGGCATGTCGCTTGCTCCGACCGCCGTGCCGCAGTCTGCCTCTGCGACCCTGCCGGACCTTGCCGGCGGCCAGTCTGAGTCAACGTCGTGGATTCTGCGTGGGGACCAAGAAGGTTATTACGACCTGTCCGCTGACATAAGTGCCGTGTTGCAGCCCCTCGGGATCCCCGTAGCCATGGAGGCCAACTCCACTTCTCCCCTTCATGTATGGGGCGGCTCCGCAGTCACCATGACGGTAAATGTTGATGATTCGGAATCGCAGGGCTATCCGTATCACGTTTCGATTGGACTCACCAACGTTTCCGACATTCCCGTCTACAACGTCTCGGCCGAACTGCTCCAACAAGGTGGCGTGAACTACATCTATCAGCCAGACCAGCAGCTGAAGTACACCGACGCAGAACTCGATCCTGGGCAAACGTTCTGGACACCTGACTACATCTTGGTACCGACCATTCCAAGCGCCAACGGCCCGAATCCGCTGAACCTCGGTCAGTCGTTCGTTTCGCAGACTGGCGGCAACGTGAGCTTGCAGAGCACGATCGTTGACCACGCTGCAGTCGATCCACCGGGTGTGGCCCCAACCATTTCGGCATCGCCTTCCGACGGTGCAGTCAATCTCACCTGGCAACCGGTAGCTGCTGCGACGGGGTACGAAATCTTTGAAACGCCAAGTGCGACCACGCCATTTGCCGTGACCCCGGTCTTGACGGTCGGAGCAGATACCACCACGGCGGCGGTACCGAATGAGGACACAACGTACCCCGTCTTCTATGCGGTTAGCAGCATCATCAACGGTGTGCCGACGATGGAACATCCATTGGTGAGTTCACTGCCCCATTGCTCGCTCGCGCACTTGAACCAAGTCGAGAGCTGTCTCAGGGAGATTGCTGGCTGGTATCACGATCTCACGCAACCCGCAGCACGTCCACCCGACTTTGTGGTGACGGATATCAGTGCGAACCTCCCAGGTACGAAGGTCGGAGCAGACGTGGGGGTTGCAGTCTCATGTGATGGCAACACATTTGGGTATGGCGGCGGGCAGATTGGGGTCGGACCGGTTCCGGCCTCAGCGACACTCGGCTACGGATGGATAAAGGATCGCACCGATCCGAATCCTCCAGATAAGGCGCTCGTGGACCAGGACTTGCAGGGTCAGTCCCTTTCCTTCTCTGCCGGCGCGGGGCTTGGTGCAACCTTCGAATCCGGCGGCGGGTTCATCGAATGGGCGGGCCTTGACGTCGGTGCAAGTGTTTCTCTCACCTACTCAGGTCAAGTCGGTACTACATACACCCCATCGGGCACATGTGGGTCCGGTGGCGCTACCAGCACAGGCACCTTCCAGGCATTAATCAACACTCCGATCGAGAAGGCGGCAGCCAACGTACCCATTCTGACTACGGCTGCCGCCGGAGCGATTCCGGTGGTCGGTCCACTGGTTCAGGTGTACCTCTTGACCAAGGGTTTCCGTGCGGGCAGCGACGTACACGTGCAGACTCATTCGACCCCCTATGACCTCGGAACATTTGTCGCCGACGACCAGGGCAATGTAGGTGAGAACGTCACGCTGCCCGGGCTGTCACCAGGACCGCACAGTGTCACACTCACTGGTGAGGCTCCGGACGGATCGCCTATGGTTCAGACGATTCAGATCGTGGTCAGCAACGGACCACCCATCATGCAGACGGGCACGACCTCAGATTCGACCACGCCGAGCACTGCCTATTCGGGTCAGCTGAGCACGACCGGCGGATCGGGCACAGTCACCTACGCCCAGACCAGTGGCACGCCCCAGATCACCGTGAGCTCAAGCGGTGCCATCTCCGCACCCGCTACGTTGAACCCCGGGTCTATAGCGCGTCTGGGACCGATTCGGACGCTGCAGGCGACGCCGGAGTTTGGTCCTTCACCCTGGCCGTGAGCGCCAGTCCACTCGACGAGCCCTCCGGACTCGGGAACAACCAATACGGTCACCCCCTTCAGTGGTCAGCTCTCGACGACCGGAGGTGTCGGGTCCTACACCTACGCACAGACCTCCGGAAGCCCGGACCTAATGGTCACCAGCCAAGGCGCCGTCTCATCGAGTTCACCCTTGTCGGTTGGCACATACACCGCTGATGGCACCGTGACCGATTCCGCTGGTGACTTCGGAGCGTGGAGCTTCACCCTCACGGTGACCCAGTCGCCAATTGGCACCAATCCGAACTCGGCTTCCACAAGTGCGGGAACTGCCTATTCGGGTCAGCTCTCGACGAGCGGAGGTTCGGGTACCGTCAGCTACACCGAATCAACGGGTGCACCGCAGATCACCGTGAACTCGAACGGCGCCATCTCGGCGCCAGCGACGCTGGCACCCGGCACCTACAGCGCCTCGGGCGCCGACAGCGACGGCGTGGGCGACACCGGCACGTGGACCTTCACGTTGACTGTGAACGCTCCTTTGCCGCCGCATTGCAACCCGCCCGTTATTACCAGCGCCAGTGTGGCAACGGCCACAGTAGGTGCGCCTTTCAGCTTTGCTGTGACCACCTGCACCACTGCGGTGCCCACCATCAAGGGCTCAGGGCTCCCCAAGGGCCTAACCCTGGTGGACCAGAGAAATGGCACTGCGACCATCCAGGGCACGCCAGCGGTCAACGACAGCGCCTCCTACAGCGGCACCATCACGGCCACCGTGAAGGGCGAGACGGCCGCCAGCCAGAGTTTCACCATCACTGTGAACCAGCTAGCGGTCTTCAAGTCCAAGACCAAGGCCCTCGTCACTGCGGGCCAAGCCATCACGACCCCCTTCGAGGTCCTGACCAAACTCGGCAACCCCGAGCCGACGCTGACGGCGACGGGGCTGCCCCAAGGCGTGATCCTCCTGGACAACGGCAACGGTAGCGGTGACTTCGTGGGCACCCCGTGGGCGACCACCGGGGGCCTGTACACGGTCACCATCTCGGCCTCCAACGTGGTGGGCACGGTGCACCAGACTTTCGCTCTCTACGACTACCAGGTGCCGACGTTCAGCGGGGTTCCGTTCAGTGAGGCCGTGACCAAGGGCACGGCGATTACGCCGATCACCGTCTCCTACGTCGGCTATCCCATCCCGAGCGTGAAAGTCGCGGACCTGCCCAAGGGGCTCGTCGCCACCATCGACACCACCGCCCAGACGGTCACGATCTCGGGCACGCCGACCACCAAGGCGGTGAGCGTCACGGGCAAGATCTCGGCCAAATCCAAGGCCGGGACGGCGGTGACCGTGGTTCGCTTCACCGTGTCCTAAATTCAACTACGGCATCCCGATCCAGCAGGATTTGCCAGACCTACTGAGGCTGAGGTCCACTGCGTCCTTGGATTGCACGGGAAGAACGCTTAGTGAGAACGTCCTAACGGTAAGACCCGGCGGTTGCTGAGCAAGGATCAGCGAGCTTAGACGGGTTTCACCCCGGAGCTTGTGGATGTCTTCTCGTTGAGCCCTGGGGTGACAACCACGCAGGATGTCTCGTGTTAAGGCCGCAGATCTATCCCAACAGCTATCCCAACAATGGGTCCCGGTGCGTCCCGCTCAGTCCCAGCAAGTCCCAGGAGGGCGGCCGGATGACCTTCTGACCAGGACAGAGCGGGTCTGACGGGGACGGAGTGGGACCCTGAGGGATTCCATCGACCCACCTCGTAATGCGCAGGTCAGGAGTTCGAATCTCCTCTCAGGCTCCAGCTCAGAGGCACGTTTTGTCTTTTCCACTGGGATGGCCCCCACTGCTCTGATGAGCGACGAGCAGAGGCACCAAGACCCATCTTCTCACCCCCAGGATGCCTTCATGCTCCCGTTGTCCTCCCGGGGGCTGGGTCGTAATCCGAGGCGAGAAGCAGTGCTTCTCGGCGTTCGGCACAGCCCTCATGGTCTTCGAAATGATCGCCGTGCGGGCTCGAGAAGCTGACATGGGATCACCGTGGGCATGACTACTACGCTTTGTAGTATGGGGGGACCGGGGCCCGCCAAAGAACGCCAATGATCGGGTTCCGGTGAAGCAATCGACTCACCAACGCCTCGGAGTGCACGTTGCCCCTCACTGACTTGGTTGCCCCCTCCTCTGATACCGAGGTGTCCCTCTCCATCGGTGGGATGACCTGTGGTTCGTGCGTGGCTCGGATCGAAAGCAAGCTCAACGCGCTCGATGGCGTCGAGGCAAGGGTCAACTTGGCGTCAGAACGAGCCCGGGTGCGGATCCCTCCAGGAACGTCCCCTGCCGTCGTCATCGAACGAATTGAGTCAGCCGGCTTCACAGCGGAGATTGTCGATGACCCCGTCTCTCCTCCAGACGTCGGGGCCGAGGCTGACCGCCGAGTGCGCTACCTCGGAAAGCGTTTGGTCGTGGCGGGCCTCCTTTTCATGCCGCTCGGCGATGCCTCCATCGCCTTCTGGCTCGTCCCGTCGTCGCGCTTCCCGGGTTGGCAGTGGATCCTGCTGGTCCTGGCGGCACCAATTCTGACCTGGGCCGCGTGGCCGTTTTACAAGGCAGCGATCCGAAGCGCTCGGCACGGGATTGCCACCATGGACACCCTGGTCTCTATGGGCATCGTGGCGGCCACGGCCTGGTCGATCTACGCCATGTTCTTTCGCGACACAAGCCACATGGCCCGATCGTGGCGCTACGTCTTGGCCCATCAAACAAGTGGAGCGATCTATCTGGATGTGGCAGCCGGCGTGACCACCTTCCTTCTTGCCGGCCGGTATTTCGAGGCTCTCAGTAGGCGGCGCAGCGGCAACGCGCTGCGTGCTCTGTCCGCGGTCGGCGCCAAAGATGTAGCAGTCCTCGACGACACGGGCGCTGAACGCCGGCGCCCGATTACTGCACTCCGTGAGGGAGATTCCTTCGTCGTCAAACCCGGGGAGACCGTGGCGACCGACGGCGAGGTCACCTTCGGGCAATCGGCCCTGGACCGCAGCGCAATGACCGGCGAATCGGTGCCGACGGACGTGGCTGTCGGTGATCAGGTCCTCGGCGGCACCGTGTGCGTGGGGGGGCGGCTGGTGGTGAAGGCCACCAAGCTGGGGGCTGACACTCAGCTGGCTCAGATGCTCAGGCTGGTCGAGGACGCACAGAACCAGAAGGCAAACGTACAACGACTGGCCGACCGGATCGCCGGCGTTTTCGTGCCCGTCGTCGTCGGTGTCGCATTCATCACACTGGCAGGCTGGCTGCTCGTCGGGGGTACCAACGAAGAGGCCTTCAGCGCGGCACTCTCCGTGCTGATCATTGCCTGTCCGTGCGCACTGGGCCTGGCTACCCCCACCGCGCTGATGGTTGCCTCGGGAGAAGGGGCGCGACTGGGCATTTTCTTTAAGGGGTACCAGGCTCTCGAAGAGTCTCGAGAGATCGACACGGTGCTCCTCGACAAGACGGGGACCGTGACGGAGGGTGCGACGGTCGTCGCAGAGATCAGCACTGGAGAGGGGATCTCGTCCGAAGACCTGCTGGCGTGGGCCGGGTCACTCGAGCTGGCGTCGGAGCACCTTGTGGCCAGGGCCATCGTCCGGAGGGCGCAGAGTGACGGGGTCGGTCTGGAGTTGGTGAACGACTTCGAAGCACTTGCCGGTCTTGGGGCACGCGGGTCTCTCGATGGCCACGAATTGATGGTCGGGCGTCGCGAGCTCTTCTCGGATCCCGCACTCTCCACCATGCCCAACTTGCTGGCATCCCAATGCGAGGCGTGGGAGAGCCAGGGACGGACCGTGGTGCTCGTTGGCCGAGATGGTGTGGTCGTCGGTGCGCTTGCCATCAGCGACAGGGTGCGCTCGACGGCGTTCTCAGCCGTACGAGACCTCGAGGCCCTAGGGTTGCGTTGTGTACTGATGACCGGAGACCATGAGGCTGCGGCGCGAGCGGTTGCAACATCCATCGGAGTCGATGAGGTGATTTTCGGTGCGTTGCCTGCCGACAAGGTTGCGGCGATCAGGCACATGCAACAAGAGGGCCATCGCGTTGCAATGGTGGGTGACGGCATTAACGATGGTCCGGCTCTTGCAAGCGCCGATCTTGGCCTCGCCGTTGGCTCGGGTACTGACGTAGCACTTGAGTCGGCTGACCTAATCATCATGCGTGACAACCTCACGGCAGTCCCGACCGCAATTACACTGGCTCGGCGTACCTTCCTCACCATTCGGACGAATTTGCTGTGGGCCTTTGGCTACAACGTGATCGCCATTCCCTTGGCCGCTTTCGGTTTCCTCAATCCCCTGATCGCCGGTGCCGCCATGGCGCTCTCGTCCGGTTGCGTGGTGTGGAACAGTTCCCGCCTGCGTCACTTCTCGACGGATGCAATGCGGCAAACCGACCGGGGGGACCTGGAGAGAGCGAAGGCGCAGTGCGCCCAACATCCCGGATCTGCGGGCACACCGGTCTCATCTCGGTGTATGCCGATAAACGCCGGCCACGTGGTCTGACTTGACGATTTTTCGATCGACCTGAATACTACGAGTTGTAGTAGAACGGGCAGATCGAGCACAGAGGATGGCCAGTTCGGTTTGGTTTGGTGGCGATTGGAGCGCTGCTTTCCTGCGGAGAACACCGTCCCGGAAGAATCCCATGACCTCGGTGTCGCTCGTGCGTAATGGGTAGCAGTCGTCGTGACGCTCGGGACCCAATGGCGTGGGCGGTCTGCCGGGCTGTGGCGGCGGGGCACATCGGGACAAGGGCGAGCCAAATGCAGGTTGAAGGATCTCAATTTCCGTGGACTTGGAGGTTGCATCATGACCACGGTGGAAGTGGAAGAAAGCCCTCCGATCGATCCACCTCGGCGGTGCCCTGACGCGGTGCCCGGGAGGCCTGCAGCATTCGCGACATCGCAATCAGCGTCGGCCTGCGACCTGGACATCGCGCCGCTCTTGAGGGGGATGGCTCGGTGACCCGCCCTAAGGCATCTCGGCTCTCGGGAGCCTGGGGTCGAATTCTGGGTGTGATGTTCACCCTGGCATTTGTTGTTGCCATCTGTTCCGAGGTGCCAACGGGCGAGGCGGCTTCCGAGGCACCACTTCCTTCCGGTCGAACACCCTCGACGATCGCCACCATGATTTGCAAGCCGAAAGCGAGACAAGAGATTGCATCGGTGCTCGGGGAGTTCGCCACGGTCTCCCGCCCAACCTGGGTGCATCATCTCTACTCATGCCGGTACAGCTATCGAACCGGTTCGATGGTCCTCTCGGTGAAGGAACTCTCGAGCTGGGCGCAGACGAAGGGTTATTTCCGGACGCTTGCGAGGCAGATGGGCACGTCTCAAAGCCTGAATGGGCTCGGACAGGCGGCGATCCAGACCACGGACGGATCGATCATCGTGCGCAAGGACTGGAAGGTGCTTTTGGTCAATTCAGCCGGTCTCCCCGCTCAGTTTGGCCAGCCGCTCACGAGCTCGCAGGCCGCCGCGCAGTTGGTCGCAGATGTCATTCTCGGTTGTTGGAACGGCGACTGAGCCAGGGCAACCGATCGACGCGGTCCGGATGTGCACTCCGGACACGAGTGAAGTCGAAGGACACCGGATCTCGACTCGATTCGACGGAATGGCCGTGGACGACGAAAGTCGCGGTGTAGCCTGTGTCGCTGACAGCGTGGCACAGAGCTTCGGGATCCAGCCGGGCGGGATCGTAGGCGACATGGGCTCTCGCGGTGGCCAGACTGACCGAGGCGCTCGCGACGGCGGGCAGTCGTCCGAGCGCCCTCTGGGTCCGCGTCGCGCGGGCACTGCAGTGCATGCCGTCCAATTGCAGCTCGGCGGTCGCCAACGAAGGCCGTCCTCCTCGAGGAGGGACGTCGCTGCGAGGCCGCCGCGAGCATCGGACAGCTAGCTCACCGGAGTAGCGGAGTACCCGGCTCCGGCGATGGCGTCACGGATCTCTTCCACCCCAAGAGCGGACGGTTCGTACTCGATCACTGCGCGTGCGGAGTCGAGGTCGACGCGTCTCCTCGATGAGTGCGACGCACGAGCCACAGTGCATGCCCTCGACCGTGAGCTGGGTGACGGCAATCTGAGCACCGGCTGTGTCCGAGGTTCCTGACGACGTCACCACGCCATGCTATTTCCCCTCTACCTCCCCGAGTCAGGCGGCCCGCGATCAACCGCACCGGGCTCGGACGTGTCGCGGTCGTCGCCCGACAAATGGGACGATCCGGCAGGCGCCCCCGGTCTTCAGCCCCTTGCAGTCTCTCGGGAGCGCCTCACGGAGGTCGAGTTGGCGTCCAGAACCCCCGATCCACAAAAGTCGGTTGCGTAGATACTACGAGCCGTAGTAATACTACAGGTTGTAGTAGTGAACCCCGGCATGGGGGTGGTGTGCGATGAGCGTGACCGAGGTGAGGGCCAGCGGTGCGCCTGCCGCGGTGATCGACTCGGCGGGGATCGCGACTACTTCCGTTGAGCAACCGAGGGACCTCCAGCGGACGTTTCAACTGGTCCTTGCAACGGTCTGGCTCCTCGATGCGGTCCTCCAGCTCCAACCGTTCATGTTCACCCGGGGGTCGAACGGGTTCAGCGGCATGCTCAACAACCTTGCCGCGGGCAACCCCGGCTGGATCGAGCACTCGATCACCTGGAACGCCTCGAACGTCAGTCACCATCCCGTGCTCTCCAACAGCACCTTCGCGCTCGTGCAGTTCCTCATCGGCTTCGGGATCGTCTGGAAGCGATCGCTCAAACCTGCTCTGGCGCTCTCCATCGTTTGGGCCCTTGGGGTCTGGTGGTTCGGCGAAGGCCTCGGGAACATCGCGCACGGAGGCGCCACGCCCTTCGGCGGTGGCCCCGGTGCCGTGCTCTTCTATGCGGTCCTGGCGGTACTGCTGTGGCCGAGCGAGGGCTCAGACCGACCGTTCGTCGCGGCTCGGACCGTCGGGGTGAATGCAGCGAAGGCGATCTGGGCCGTCGTCTGGGGAATATCGGCCGCTTTGGCCGTTGTCGGCTCGGGTCGGTCGCCCCAGGCGCTTCACGACTTGGTGGCTGCCTACACCGGACAACCGGGATGGCTTGCCCGCATCGATCGGGCCACGGCATCGATGTTCCTCCATCACGGGACGACGGCCGCGATCCTGCTCGCCGTGGTCTGTGTGGTCGTGGCGGTCGGGGTCTACCTTCCTCCACAGCTCACTCGGTTCACGCTGGTGCTCGGGATCGTGACTTTCGTCTTCATCTGGGTGGCCACCGAGAACTTCGGCGGGATCCTGGCCGGCGGGGCCACCGACCCCAATTCCGGACCGCTGGTCATCATCCTGGCATTGATCTACTGGCCCTTGACGAGGCCTCGAGACACGGCGAACGGCGTGCCGTCGAGCTGGACGGCCGCGTCGAAGGAGGCTCTCGTCCCATGACGCCCACCCCCGCTTGGCTGTACTACTTCTTTGCTCTGGCCATGCTGGCCGTGGCCGCCTACGGCCTCGTGCTGCTGGCCGTGTCCGTCGCCCTTCGCAGGACCGCTGGTTGGGACGTCGACATTGCCCACATCTTCATGGGAGTGTCCATGGCCGGCATGTTCGTTGCCGACTGGGCCTTCGGCCCGAGCGCGGTCTGGGAGCTCATCTTCACGGTGCTGCTCGTCTGGTTCGTAGTGCAGAGCATCCAGTCCGTGATCGCGTTCGGCATCCACCTCACCCACTATCTGATTCACGCGGCGATGAGCTTCGCCATGCTCTTGATGTACGTGGTCCCCGCCGGAGCCAGCTCGCGAGCTATGTCAATGTCGATGGCGTCGTCGTCGAGTGCGAGAATCGATCCCGGGCTCAGCTTGCTGCTGGCGTTCGTGTTCTTCGCATCGGCCGTCTTCACGCTGGCCTCACCGATCAAGGGTGTCTCCCATCACGGGAGGCACGCCCGGGCTTACGCCATGAGTGGGGCGGCGGGCGGGACGGTAGAAGCTCCAAGCGGGCAGGCACCTGCTTCGGCTGGTCGTGGCGCCGTCGGTCTCATCACCGCTCCATGGCTCGAAGACGCGAGCCACGTCGTCATGAGCATCGGCATGGGCTTCATGCTCATATTGATGATCTAGCGGTCACTCGTATCCGGAGTGCATGTCGGGTTCTGTCATCCGGACCCGACGCTGAACGGTCCATCGGCAATCGAGGCCCCGAACTCCTTAGTCCGTGGCGTGAGAGGTGCGCTCGTCGAGCGCACCAAGGAGGACGGTCATCTCCGAGCGCGACAGCGTGTTCGCAAAGCAGACAAGTGCCGCGCCGGGGGCGCTGTCGGCCGCCAGAGCCTGGTGCATGACGACCGCCGTGTGGGCGCCCCGAACCCCAATCGGAGCGAACCGGATATTGCGACCATCCCTGCGGCGGTTCAGCAGTCCCTTGTTGACGAGGCGGTCCAGCACCGTGGCCACGGTTGTGTAGGCGTGCTTGGGAAGCGCAGCGCCCACCTCACGTCCCGTCGGCTCGGGATCGGGTAGGTCCCACACAATACCCAGCACCCGCCGTTCGAGGTCTCCGAGCGTCACGACGCCGCAGGCGCACTCAACACACGTGCATGGATCACATGAGCACATCGGATTGTCACATTTTGTTTCCGCGCTCATCAGCATGCTCCGGGATCCCTGCCGTCGGTGGTTATCGTACCGGACTCGCTCCCTTTTTGGTGCCGTCCACCCCGGCTGACGGCACCGAGAGCGGAAACCGCGCGTCGTGGGGTTTTTGTACCTGCTGAGTCTGATTTGAGCCATTCGCAAAGCGCCGTCGCCCACCGCGGCATTGGCATTACGTTGCCAGCGGCTCGCTTCACCCGCCGACATCGACCTCCTCGGCGACGGGCGCGGGATAGGCGCTGGTCGCGTAGACCGTCACCCCGAAGAGCACCAGAGTGAGCACGTGCACCGAGGTGCACCACAGGCAGATGGCGTCGATCGCGAAGAGCTCGGCGTACAACAGGTACAGCACCGTGCAGAGTCCCACCACCGCCCAGGCCAGCCGCCCGAGACGGACGGCAGGGTCGGGACGCCGCCACATGGACGGGAGCTGGAGCACCAGCATGACGGCGAAGAACACGAGGCCGAGGACGGCCACCGGCACGCCGGCCACCGCCGAGTACGAGCTGATCGTGACCTTAAGGCAGTTGACGACCCCATTGTCGGAGCAGGCCAGTGTGCTCGACGACGTGAAGTGCTCGTAGGTGAGGTAGCCCGCCACGCCGAGCCCGGCCACACTGGCGACCGTCCCGACGACCCCGGGCCACCGGGGCATCTCCTCATCCACTGTGCACCGGGGAGCACACGTCGGCGGGCTGGTCGTGGCTGAGCGAGCCACAGATCGTCGTGATGAGCTGAGCGGCGCTGGCGTCGATGACCGATCCTATGGCGGTCGAGTTGTCGCCCACCTGGGCCGCCACGGTGGAGAAGGGCAGGTTCTCCAGCGGCGTGAACACGTACTGGGCCGAGGGAAGCACCTTCTTCCCGCCGAAGTCGACGAACGGGAACGTGCCGCCGTTCGTGTCCTGCCACAGCGTGAGCTGTGCTTGCGTCGGCGTCTGCAAGGGCGCGTAACCGTTGCCTTCCGGCTTGTTCGTCTCGACCTCCACCGGCGTGAACGTGAGATACGGGCTTGAGTACGTCGTCCCGTAGAAGGTCAGGGTGGGGACGTCTCCATCCAGGTTGGCGGAGTGGATGCGGCCCGGCTGCGGGTTGAACGTGCCGAACTTGGACAGGGCGATGTACAGCGGCCACCGCTGGGCGGCACAGTGCGGGCAATACTCGGCGCCGATGTAGAGCAGCTCGGGCTTGCCGTCCGCGATGAGGGACGGGGCGTTGACCGATTGCGGCGTCGTGACGACGCCGTCGGTTGGCGCGGCGGCGAGGGTCGAGACCGGGACCGACTGGAGCTTGGCCAGTGTGGCCGGCGGGATCGGGGTGCCCGCGGGCGGCGACGCCTGGTCGACGGTGCCTGAGCCCGAGCCACCGCCCGCCACTTTGACGATCACCAGCACCGCCACGATGACCACCACCAGCGCGATGGTCACGATCCCGTAGGTGCGGGTGCGCGCCCGGCGCTGCTCGCGTGCGGCCTGCTGCTTGGCCGCCTGGCGCTCGGCGAAGCGCTGGCTCGACGCCGACTTCTTGCCGGGTGCGGTGGCGGTGGATGCGTTGCGCTTCTGTGACCGCGTTGGCGGTCGCGGGCGCTTGTTCGACATGTCGACTCTTCTTTCGTTCGGAGGAGAGGTGGGGCTGGCGTGGGGTGATCACGCCATTGCCGGCGGGATGGTCACGGCGCTGCGCTGCAGCGCGCAGCTCTACGAGAAGTGGCGGCGGCCCGGCGCCGGCTCTTTATGCGCAGACGAGGCGCTGCGGCGGCTTGAGCAGCCGTGACGGGATGCCGGCGGGCAAAGTGTCCGCAATCCGTCGGGCTCGGCGGACGGCGAACAGTGCCAGCAGGACCAGGATCCCGGCGGCGATCGTGCCGGCCAGGCTGATGCTGGGCACGGAAGCCGTCGACGACGACGAACCCCGATTGCAGGACACAGCGGCGCACTCGCTCCCCGATGGGGCAGGCGCGAGTGGCGTGACGATGGCGGCACCACCAACTGTCGGCGTCTCGGACAGGATGGAGCCCGGTACGACGCAACTCACGGCGAGCGCCGCAAGAGTCACCAGCAGCCAGCGCCACCTTGGTGCCACGCTCCCAGGCTAAGCCTTCCGGGTGCGGTACCGGAACGCGGGTGCCGTCGGGGACGGTCTCCTCAACAGCCTGGGCCGAAACCAGGATCGAACCGACATATTGTCGGTTGTCGTTCCTGATATTCCGCCGGAACCGTTATTTCGACGATCGGCGTGCTCGGCCTCTGTCAGGGTGCCGCATCCGACCCGTCGATCCAGGCGCTGATTCGGCGGTCGGCACCCCCCGCTCGCACCGTGCCGGTTTCCAGGATTGTGTACTGACGGAAGTGGCCTCAAAGTCTCGTCCCGTCCGAACTTTCGTCCCTACATCTGCCTCCCAGCGGGTCCCATGTGGTCCCGCTGGTTCTCGGGCTGCTGGCCCCACGACCTTCCGACCAGGACGGAGTGGGACAGGTCGGCATGCATGGGGACTCAGCGGGAGTCTCCAGACCTTCTTCAAATGTGCAGGTCAGAAGTTCGAATCTCCTCTCAGGCTCCAGTATGAGATCGCGATGACCGCCCAGCGGGCGCAGGGGGACATGGCCATCTGGCCCACGGCGATCCGGTGAGCAGCCTCGGTGCAGGGAGGTGTGGGATCCGGGCCGGTGGTAAAACAATTGCTCAACAAGCCGATGGAGGCCGCCGAGTTAGGGGTGATGACGCCGCGCCGTCACAGGACGCAGCTGAGGGGGACCAGGATCGCGGCGGGAGCGCTGGTCGGCCTGTTGACCCTGGTTGGTGCTTCGTCGACGGTCCCGCAGCTGGACCCGGCGCCGGCCGCGGCCACCACGGCCCCCCACGCCGTGGCGGTGGATCCCAGCCCGACACCCGCGTTCGTCCCCCCGGCGTGCGGCACCGGCGTCCCGGCCTACAACTTCGCCGGGAGCGGGGACGCCGCCGATCCCCAGGTCGTCTACTCGGGCGGCTTCTACTACGCCTTCACCACGGGCAACGCGCTGGGGAACCACATCGCCGCCCTGGTCTCCTCGTTCCCCAACTTCGGCTACGGGCCCTACACCGATTCCACCCACGCCTGCTACGGCTCGACGGCGCTGCCGAACCCCTCGCCGTGGGAGCAGGCGAACACGCAGACCTCGCCCGGCGTGTTCCAGTACGGGGGTCACTGGGTGATGTTCTACGACGCGGCCCCCGCAGGACACGGGTCGGACACCGGCTCCGACTGCCTCACCGTGGCGACTGCGCCGTCCATCTCGTTGACCAACGTGCAGTTCAACGATGTGGCCGACGGCCCGCTGCTCTGCCAGCCCATGGGGTCCATCGACCCCGAGCCCTACGTCGACCCCAGCACGGGCGTCGCCTACCTCGTGTGGAAGCAGAACGACGGCGGCTCGTCGGCGCCGGCCTACATCTGGGCCCAGCAGCTCGACGCAAGCGGGACGGGCTTCGCCCCCGGCTCTTCGGCCGCCCTCCTGCTGACCAACAACACGGTGAGCTACCCCTGGGAGACCACGGTGGAGAACCCGTCGATGAAGGCGGCCGGCGGCGCCTTCTACCTGGCCTTCTCGGCCGGCGTGTACACGAGCACCGGATACTCCGAGGCGATCGCCGTCTGCAGCGGACCCCTCGGACCCTGCGGCCCCCAGAGCCAGATCCTCGGCTCCTACGGGTCGGTCCTCGGTCCGGGCGGGGGGTCGCTCTTCTCCGACGCCGCCGGGAACTGGTGGCTCGACTACGCGGCCTGGCAGGGCGGTTCGCCGGGGTGCACCAGCTACGCCTGCGGCGCGGCCCGGCAGCTCTTCGCCGGACGGATCACGTTGCCCAACGGCACCGGGCAGGTCCCGTGCACGGCGCCGGCGGCTCCCTCGGGCTACTACATGGCGGCTTCCGACGGCGGCGTCTTCAACTACGGGAACGTGCCGTTCTGCGGCTCGGCCGGCTCTCTTCCCCTCAACCAACCCGTGGTGGGGATGGCGCCCACCCGTGACGGCGGCGGCTACTGGCTGGTGGCCAGCGACGGCGGGATCTTCGACTACGGGGACGCGCCGTTCCACGGCTCGGCGGGCTCACTCCCCCTGAACAAGCCGATCGTGGGCATGGCCGCGACCCCGGACGGCGGCGGCTACTGGCTGGTCGCGTCCGACGGGGGCATCTTCAGCTACGGCGACGCAGGCCTTCTTCGGCTCGGCGGGGGGCATCCACCTCAACCGTCCCATCGTCGGCATGGCCCCGACGGCCGACGGCCGCGGCTACTGGCTGGTGGCCAGCGACGGCGGCATCTTCTCCTACGGCGACGCCGTCTTCCACGGCTCGGCCGGCTCGCTCCCGCTGAACAGACCCGTGGTGGGGATGGCGGCCACGCACGACGGCCGCGGCTACTGGCTGGCGGCCAGCGACGGCGGCATCTTCTCCTACGGCGACGCGGTCTTCCACGGCTCGGCCGGCTCGCTCCCGCTGAACAAGCCCGTGGTGGGGATGGCGGCCACCCCCGACGGCGGCGGCTACTGGCTGGTGGCCAGCGACGGCGGCATCTTCGACTACGGCGACGCGCCGTTCCACGGCTCGGCCGGCTCGCTCCCGCTCAACGCGCCGGTGGTCGGCATGGCGGGCGTCTGAAGCGGCGCGCACGGGGGCCCGCTCAGGCGAGCGGGTCCAGGGCCCCCAGCGCGGCGCGGAGCTCGTTGCGCAGCCGTCCCGGCCGGGACGCCTGGTAGAGCGGCCCGGTCCCGTCGGTCAGCAGCTTGCTGACCCGGGCCACGCCGCGCACGCCCACGGGCCCAGCGGCGCCGAGGCACTCGGCCACGGCCTCGAGCTCGGCGCGGGCGTCCCGGACGGCGCGGCGGTCCACCGGGATCTTGCGCATCGAGCGCGCCGGCCCTGCCGCCGTCGCCAGGACGCGGGCGAGGCCATGGCAGAGGAGCCGCCGGTACGAGGGCCGGCACAGCTGTCCGGCGCGCAGGGCGAGCTCCACGCTCGAGTCGGGTGAGGCGCCCGCGGCCAGCTCGGCATCGAGGGACGAGGCCCGGAGGCGGGTCAGCAGCCGGTCCCGCAGCCGCACCCGCCGCAGGTCGAGCCCGGCGCCGTGCTCGACCACGACGATCATCGCCGCCCTCGTGCCTGCCGAACCGTGACCATCAAAACCCAGTATGACCGTCATGCCAAGACCAGTCAAGGGGCTTTACAGGTCACGATGCGCTACGATGGTGGCATGGCGCTGCCGTCCTGGGTCCCCGACGACGAGACGAAGCCCGCACCCATGCCGCTGCTGGTGGTGCAGTCCTTCGTCAACACCTGGGAGGGCGACTCGGGCACCGACCTTCTCGCCGACGGGGCGTCGGCCGGCCGGTGGCTGCGCGACGCCGGCCTGCGCGACGCCGACGAGACCGACGACCCGGACGTTTCGGTGCTGCGCGGGATGCGGGAGGCGATCCGCGCCCTGCTCGTCCACAACGCCGGCGGCGGGGCGCCCGACGGTGCGGCGATCCACGCGCTGGCGACACTCGCCCAGGGGTGCCGTCTGCAGCCGGTCGTGCTCGCCGACGGCAGCGTCGACCTCCGGCCTGGGGACGAGCCCGGGGCGAGCGGACTGGCCACGCTGCTCCTCATCATCCGCGACTCCCAACGCGACGGCACCTGGCCGCGGCTGAAGGCCTGCAAGAACCCGGACTGCCGCTGGGCCTACTACGACCGCTCCCACGCGGGGCGTGGGGCGTGGTGCGACATGGCGGTCTGCGGCAACCGGATCAAGAACCGCAACCTGCGCTCGCGACGCACCGTTGGTACCCGGGCCACCGGGGCCGAGGTTTCCGCGTGAGGCCGACGGTCCGGGTCGGCGTCGAGGACAAGGTGGGGACGCTCGCCCTCGACAACGTCGCCAAGCGCAACGCACTGGGCGCGGCAACCGTGCAGGAGCTACTGGACGCTTTCGGTGATTTCGAGGAGCGAGGGATCCGCGCCGTCGTCCTCAAGACCGCCGAGCTCACCGACGTGTGGTCGGCCGGTCACGACATCGACGAACTCCCCGTGCGCGGGGTGGACCCGCTCCCTTTCGCCGATCCCCTCGAGGAGCTCCTGCGCGCCGTGCGCGGATACCCCGGCGCGGTCATCGCCATGGTCCACGGGACCGTCTGGGGCGGCGCCTGCGACCTGGTGCTGAACTGCGACCTGGTGGTCGGCGACGAGACGGCGGCGTTCGCCGTGACACCGGCACGTCTCGGGTTGCCCTATTCCGCATCGGGGATCCAGTACTTCCTGGCCCGGCTGCCGCTCAACGTGGTGAACGAGCTGATGATGACGGCGGACCTCGTTCCCGCCGAGCGCGCCTACGCCGTCGGCATCCTGAATCGCCTGGTGGGCAGCGACGAGCTGGAGGACACCACCTATGAGCTGGCGCGCACGGTGAGGAGTCGCTCGGGTGAGGCCATTCGCGCCTACAAGCTCCAAGCCACCACCTTCGTGCGCGCCGTGGCCCTGTCGGCCCAGGACTCGCAGTGGATCAACCAGCTGCGCCACGACGTCTACTCGGGCAAGGACTACGCCGAGGGGATCGCCGCCTTCCAGGAGAAGCGGCCGCCGGACTTCGCGTAGGGCGTGGACGCCCGACGACGCCCTCGGTCATGACGACACGAGGACGGCCCGAAGGGCTGCCGTCCCGACGACACCGCGGGAGCTGGTCGATGAGGCCGCGGCCGTGAGATGCTCGCCCTATTCCAAATGCCTTCGCGGTCGAGGGAACACGGGGGATCTGAGCACGCGTGACCTTGCAGTCGGTGAACATCGATGACACCAACCTCCTCCTGGCGCCGTACCTGCCGCGCCTGGTCATCGACTGGATGCAGGAGAGTCCCGACCTGCGCCATCGAGCCGTCGAGGGGACCGTCGCGTTCGTCGACATATCTGGTTTCACGAAGCTCTCCGAAGGACTCGCGGCGCACGGGAAGATCGGTGCCGAGGAGCTAGCCGCAACGATCGGCGAGTGCTTCGTCGCGCTACTGGGGATCGCATACGACGCCGGGGGCCGTCTCCTCAAGTTCGGGGGCGATGCCTTGCTCCTCTTGTTCACCGAGGACGACCACGAAGCTCGGGCCTGTCGGGCGGCCTACGAGATGCGGCAGAAGCTGCGAGAAGTGGGCCGGATGACTGTGCTCGGACACCGGGTGACCCTCCGCATGTCCATAGGGATCAACAGCGGGCAGTTCGACCTGTTCCTTGTCGGGTCTTCGCACCGAGAGCTGGTCGTGACCGGTCCGGCGGCGAGCACCACCGTCTCCATGGAGGCGACGGCGACTGCCGGTGAGATCGTGGTGAGCGGAATGACCGCGGCCGCCTTGCCAGCCTCGGACCTGGGGGCGGCGAAGGGTGAAGGACGTCTGCTGCGTCGGTGTCCCACCGTCACCGCCTCGCCCACGTCACGCGCTCCACTCGAATGCACGGTCGACCTGTCGCGATGCATCCCGAAGGCGATTTTGGACTCCGCGCTGCGCAGCGGCCACGAACCCGAACACCGCAGAGTCACCATCGCCTTCCTCCACTTCGACGGCACCGATGCCATCTTCGCCGCAGAGGCGGCGGACGCCGTTGCCGCCTATCTCGACGTCCTCGTCACCGACGTCCAGGAGGCCGTGGACGGACAGGGCATCACCTTCCTCGGCACGGACATCGACCATGACGGCGGCAAGGTGATTCTGGTGGCCGGCGCGCCGTCGACGTCGGGCGACGACGAGCACCGCATGCTCTTGGCCGTGCGCCAGATCATGGACCGCGACCGAACCCCCACGGTCCGTGTGGGCGTGAACCGAGGTCCGGTCTTCGCCGGGGACATCGGCCCGGCGTACCGGCGCACGTTCACGGTGATGGGCGACGCCGTCAACCTGGCGGCACGGCTGATGGCGAAGGCATCCCCGGGCCAGACCCTGGTGGCTCCCGAGGTCTTGTCGAGGGCGGGATCACGCTTCGACGTCACGGCCGTGGAGCCCTTCTACGTCAAGGGAAAGGCCAAACCGGTCGAGGCGTTCGATCTCGGCGCCCGGATCGGGGCACGACGGGCCGAGACCCGAACGACCTCCTCCTTGGTCGGTCGCAGGACGGAGATGGAACAATGGCGCCGGGCGGTCGATGCCATGCGCCGAGGGTCAGGATCTGTGATCGAGGTCGTCGGCGAGCCGGGAGCGGGGAAGTCGCGGCTGATCGAGGAATTCCGGTCGGTGACCGACGACCTCCTGACACTGACGGTCACGGGGGAGTATTACGACTCGTCGACGCCGTACGGCGCGCTGCGCGGGACGATACGAGGGCTCTTGGGATTCGAGGACACCGTCGAGGGGCTGAGTCCGGAGCAGCTGCGGCAATCGATTGAGAGGATCGCGCCCGAACTCGTTCCGTGGGCGCCGCTGGTGGGCGCCGTCGTCGACGTCGCTCTGCCGGACACCCCCGAAACGTCCGAGCTCGCCCCCGAATTTCGCAGCCGACGCCAGGGCGAGGTGATGGTCGACTTGCTGGGGCACCTCTCGAATGATCCGACGGTCATATTCGTCGAGGACGCACACTGGATGGATGAAGCATCGTCGGAGCTGCTCCGACAGGTCGCCGCCTCGGTCGACACCAGGCCCTGGCTCCTCTGTTCCACCCGTCGGGACGAGGAAACGGGGTTCGTAGCTCCCGAACCGAGCTCCATGCAGATGCGCCTCGAGCCTCTCGAGGGAGCCGAGGCCACGGCACTGGTCCAGGTGGCCGTCGGCGACGCCCCACTACCGCCTCACGTCGTGGCCGCCCTCACCGAGCGCTCCGGCGGCAATCCCCTCTTCCTACTGGAGCTCGTGTCTGCAGCCCGCGACACCGACGACATCGAGTCCCTCCCGGATTCCGTGGAGGCTGTGATCGCTGCCCGCATCGATCGGCTCTCCGTCGATGATCGACGCTTCCTGAGGCGAGTCTCGGTGCTCGGCCGAACAACTCCGCTCAAGCTGCTCAACGCCGTCCTCGACGACGTGCCCGATGACGGTGACCCGGTCTGGCAGCGTCTCGAGCAGTTCGTCGCGGTCGATGCCGCGGGCAACCTCAGCTTTCGCCATGCCCTTCTTCGCGACGGCGCCTACAACGGCTTGTCGTACCGCCTGCGTCGCCAGCTCCACGCCAATGCGGGACAGGCCATCCGGCTCGCAGCGGGTGACAGGTCTGACGAGTATGCCGAGACGCTGTCGCTGCACTACTTGCACGCCCAGGCCTACGACGAGGCCTGGGCGTACTCACTTGTCGCCGCCGAGCGGGCCCTGGCCGTCTACGCCAATGCCGAGGCCGCCCAGTTCCTCGAGCGGGCCCTGACGGCCTCGCGCCGGCTGCCGGAGCTCACTCCTCGACAGGTGGCCGAGGTCACCGAGGCACTCGGCGACGCTCGAGACAAGGGGTCCGAGTACGTGGGAGCGGTAGCCGCCTACCGCGCGGCCCGACGGCTGGTTCGTGACGATCGGCTGGCTGATGCCCGTCTGATGTTGAAGCTGGCCCGGGCCCAGGGCTGGCTCGATCGCTATTCCACCGCGCTGCGCTGGATCACGCGGGCGCTGCACGTCCTCGATGACGCTGCGGACGATCTCGAGGTAGAGCGCCAACGAGCTCAGCTTCTCGCTTGGTATGGCTGGTTCTGCGGAGAGCAGGGCCATCACGAGCGCGCCATCACGTGGTGCAGGCGGGCCATCGCCCAGGCCGAGCGGGCTGGCGACAAGGAGGCGCTGGCCAATGCCCTCAGCGTCCTCGACTGGGCGGAGATGGAGCTCGGCACGTTGGAGGACCCGACCAACACGGAACGGGCTTTGGCGCTCATGGAGGAGCTCGGTGACCTCGCCGGGCAGGCTCGCGTACTCAACTCCCTTGCGATCTACGTCTACTTCCGGGGACGGTGGGACGATGCGCTCGAGGTGTACCGCCGGGCCGAGGAGATGGCAGGCCGCGCGGGCAATGTCGTCCATCAGGGAATCATGGAGAACAACATCGCCGAGATCGCACTCGACCAAGGCCGGGTCGAAGAGGCGGAGCGGGTCTTCGAGTCCGTGGTGCGCGTCTGCCGTGCCGCCGGGCACCGCTCGGCCGAGGCCTACGTCAAGGGCAATCTGGCACGGTCCGCCGCCAAATCGGGACGGTACGACGAGGCCTTCCGCCTGTTCGGCGAGTCCCGTCGGGAGGCCGAGGTATTGGGGAGCCAGGCGGAAGCGCTGGAGGTCGGGGCCCGGTGGGCTGAATGTGAACTGCTCGCGGGCCACGTCGAGGAGGCACGGATTCGAGCGGAGGCGGAGTTGGCGCAGGCCCGGGCGCTGGGCGCCGTGGCCCCGGTGCCCTTGTTGCACCGCGTCCGCGGTGTGGCTCTGGCTCGGGAGGGGAACCGTGACGGGGCGGCCGAGGCGCTGCGCCAAAGCCTCGAGGCCGCGCGTGCGAACCATGTCGACTACGAGGTCGCCCTGACGCTCAGGGTCATGGTGGCCCTCGGTCTCGACCACGGAGGGCGGGCTCCCGACGACCTGGCCGAGGAGAGCGACCGCATCCTCGACGCGCTCGGCGTGATCTGGGTCCCGGACCTGTTGGCTCCGAGCTCCCGCGCAATGCCGATTGCCACTCCGTAGCCAAACGTCTAACGTCCGAGCCCGGGGGCGAGGCGGTGCGCCGACAACGGGAGGTATTGGCGATGAAACGGGCAAAGCTTCTGATGCTGTTCCTCGGCTGTGCATTGGTGGCCGGCACCGGCGTGACCGTGATGGCGGCGGCCAGCGGCGGAACCGGCGCCACCCCGATGTGCCCGAGTGTCGGAGCCGGGACCGGGTGTGCCTATGTGCTCACCGTGAACCCCAGCGGGAGCGTCTCGATCGCCGCCGGCACGAATCCCGCGCCCTACGACGGTGGCGGGAGGGGCGAAGGAGACGATGTCGTCGTCGGCGTGGTGAACGACTCGAACGCCATCGTGTCGAGCATCGCGCTCACGGGCACCAGCAACGCCTTCGGGTTCGATGGTGACGGGATCTGTACCTTGAGCTTCACATCCCCGGTTTCATCGTCCTACTGCCAGAAGAACGGACCGAGCGGCGGCCCCTCCTACACGACCACCAGAGGCAAGACAACCGGTATAGACCCCTACGACTACGAAGGGCCGCACAACACCTTCACGAACGTCACCACGAGCGGGAGGACTAAAGGCTCCGGGACGATCAGCTTCACGAGCGCTCTCCTGCCGCAGGCGACCACCTTCCTGTCGCTCGAGGCCCCACCGACGAGGTCCACCGCCACCGCGGTGCTCCAGACCGGCCTGCAGGTCTCCACGCCCGCGATCACCCCGGCGCCGGTCGAGGGCGACCCCTGGAGCGGCCAGGTCACCACGTTCACCGACACCGGCTCGATCTCGCCGGCCGGCGAATTCCAAGCCACCATCAATTGGGGCGACGGTTCGTGCAACACCAATTCGTCGAGCTCCGGGACCATCACGGCGGCGTCGTCGGGTTCGTACGTGGTGAGTGGGACCCATACCTACTGCGACGACGGGCCCTACAGCATCACCGTCGCTGTCACCGATCCTCCCTTGCAGGCGTACACCGCCAGCAACGTCGCGACCGTCACCTCGAGCCCCGGGCCCGTCACGGTCACCGACGCGCCCTTGACTCCCGGCCCCGCCGTCGTCATCGCCCCACAGCAGACAAACGTCCCGTTCACCACCAGCGCCACGTTCACCGACGGGAACCCGGCCGCCACGACCGCGGACTTCGCTGACACGACGATCTCGTGGGGCGACGGCACGACCAGCACCACCACGTCCAGCACCGATCCGGTTGTGGTCACCGGCTCAGGCGGATCGTTCACGGTGTCGGGCACTCATGCCTACACGGCGAACACGGCGAACGATCCAAACGGGGCTGAGCCCACCCCGGTCTCCTTCGGCATCGTCGACATCGGCGGCTCGACCACGACCGTGACGAGCAACAATGTCGCCGTCGCCGACTCCGTGACGGCCTGTAGCGCAGGAACGACGTGCTCGGGATCGGTGAACCCCACCAGCACCCAGCCGATCAGCGCGACGGTGGGGACGTCGACCGGCCAGACGGGTGATCTCCTCGTGTCGACGAACGCCAACTCGGGCCAGCTCAACTGTGGTGACGGGTTCCTGCACGCGCCGAGCGTCCTGAGCGAGAGCAACACGTTCAGCGCGCCGCAGGGCACGATCACGTCCACGGAGAGCTTCCCCGTCGCCGACGGCGTGGTTCTCAACCCGGGTGCCCCTGGGACGCCCGGCGACTCGAGCGCCTTCTGGGTCTGCTTCCAGGCGAACCAGTCCTTCACCGACGTGAGCGGCCAGGCAGCCGCCGAGTCCACAGACCCTTCGACCGGGGCGACGGTGTACACCGGCCTTCTTCCGCTCTGCGACCCGTTGGACGCTGACGTTGGGCCCTGTGTGAACTACATCTCCACGGCGCCGAATGGTTCGAACGTCTTGACCGTCACCGAGGTGATCACCTACCCCGCCAGCTTTGCAAGCTCCACCGACCCGAAACGAGTCTGAGAGAGAGGCGAACCCGACACGGAAACCGGCAGTAGAGGCCGGGGGCAACCTCGCTGACCGACCGGCCGTACCGGACGTCGAGCAGGGCGTAGTGCCGCCGCTGCTGTAACGTCGCCCTCCGTGACGAGCGCGGGAGAACGGGTGCGCGCCCTGGCCACGGGCGTCGTCGACGGTGAGGCCGTCGTCTGGCCCGCGGTGATCGCCGGCACCGTCGTGGCGTGCGTCTCGCTCGCCATCGGGCCCAACAGGGGCGACGTGCGGGTTGACGTGGCAATGGCGAGCACGGCCGCGTTCCTCTTCGGCGTGCTCCTGGCCTTCACCATCGTGCGGACGAGGGAGCGCCTTGCGCTCGTTCAGGACCTGGTGGCCAAGGACAACTCGTCCCTCTTCTCCATCCATCAGATGATGGCGGTCTTCGGCGCAGAGCAGGCCGACGCGATCCGAGACCTCGTCGACGCACATCTGACCGACCAGATCGACTACCGGCTGGTGGACTACCACCGCGCCTCACGGTCGTTCCAGCGCCTCACCGATGCCGTGTACGCGCTGAAGCCCGAGAGCCCCCAGCAAGAGGCGGTCTACAAGGAGCTCGTCGTGTTGTGCATCAGCACCACCGGGGACCGAGCGCTGATAGAGGCAGCGACCGGGCAGGCCCTCTCGGCCATTGAGTGGAGCGGACTCGTCCTCCTGCTCCTGCTCCTGCTCTCGCTCATCGCGGTGCTGCCGGGGGGCACCGCGCTCGGCGCGCTCGTCGTCGGTGTCCTGGCCGGGAGCATGGTCACGTTCATGGTCTTGCTCCGCAAGTTGGACCGCCTGCGCTGGCACGAACGGGTCACGATCTGGGAGCCGACAGCGCGCCTGTTCCGGAGCATGGGCCGCGACCCCTATGTGCCCCGCGACGTCATCACCCAGGGGCGATTCAGCCCCACGGGCCGCGTCCGCGTGGTCGAGTACCCCGATCCGTACCCCGTCCGTGCCAGCAAGATCGTCCGGGTGGAGGACATCGGCGGCGGGCGCGAACAGGTGACCGTCCCGGGCTGAGCCGGGCCAGGACCCGGAGCGTCGCCGGAGAGGCCGCTGGGCGTGGTTCCAGGCTGAGGACCGCCGGTCGACCGCTCCGCAGGCCGGGCGCGATGTCGACAACGGTCAGCGCAGGAGCTCGGCGAGCGCCAGCCCGAAGGGCGCCAGCAGCCATCCCCAGCGCACGGCCGCGACCACGACCTCCGAGCGGTAGCCGTAGAGCACGGCGAGCTGGATCGGCTGGAAGGACGGCGCGCTCGAGGCCGCTCAGCACCGCCACCACCGCCAACGGGGTCGAGGACGCCAGGCCAGCCACCAGCGCGACGAGGAGGTAGTAGGCGACCCGGACGATCGTGAGCCAGCTCCACCGTCGGAGGGCGTGCTCGGTGCGGGGCACCGAGAGGTTGTGCGGATGGACGACCGAGCCGGCGAAGAGCGCCGCCCCGGAGAAGGCGAGCAGAGGCCCCGCGAGGAGCAGTACGTCGGCCGTCCACCCGGGCGCGGGGCCGACGAGGTGCAGCAAGAGCCCCACGACCGAGGCCAGGACGGGGGACTGGTCGACCCACGAGGTAGCCCGGCGCTGCCCGATCGGCGCGTCGCGCCGCATCAGGTGGACCGCGACGGCTCCCCAGGCCGTCGTGATGACGTTGGCCAGGACGGCGATCATGGTCCCCGTCGACCCCGCGAAGACCGCCGCGGCCGGGACGACCCAGAAACCGCTGTTCGGGCTCACGGCCCATGCCTCGAGCGACCCCAGGCCGGCGCTGCGCCGGCCCCGGGTCGCCAGGGCGGCCCCCAGCATCAGCCACAGCCCGGCGGAGAGGGCGAGGGGTCCCACCAGCTGGCCGGCCGACGTCAACCGCCAGGCGGCGGCCAGGGAGAGGGAGGCCGAGGTGACCAGGATCTGGGCCCGCAGGGCGACGGGCCACACCCGCTGGACCCGCTGCCCGCCCTGTGCCGCACCCCAGCCGAGAAGCCCGCCCACCAGGAAGCAGACCAGGCTGAGCACACCCCGATTGTGCCCCGCCGTCGGCCCCCCGCCCGCCCCGGTGGCGGTGTCGTGGCACAAGATAAGGTGCCGCATGCACACTCAACGGATCCACGAGGTGCTGACGGAGGCGATTGTCGGGCGTCACTTGCTCACGCACCCTTTCTACCGCCGATGGGAGTCCGGCACCCTCTCCGAGGGTGAGCTGGCCGCCTACGCGGAGCAGTATCGGCATATCGAGCGCGAGCTCCCGGTCACGTTGGCGGCGATCGCCGCCGCCTTGCCTGAAGGCCGGGCCCGGGAGCTCGTGGAGGCGAACCTCGCCGACGAGCTCGGATCGCCGGAACCGCACGCGGAGCTCTTCGAGTCGTTCGCCGAGGCGGTCGGCGCGTCGCCCGAGGCGCGCGCGACGCCGTCGACAGCGGCGCTCTTGGCGCTCGTGCGCACATCGGCGGCCAACGATCCCGCGGCCGCGTTGGCCATGGTCGCCGCCTACGAGGTCCAGGCGTCGGACATCGCGGGTTCCAAGTCCGATGGCCTGCGCCGTCACTACGGGCTCGACGAGGACAGCACCCGGTTCTGGGACGTGCACCGTACCCAGGAGGTCGACCACGCCGGATGGTCGATGGAGGCCCTGGCCGAAATGGGGGCCGACCCCGACGTGGTGCAGGTGGCAGCGCTCGTCTCGGCGGACTCCTGGTGGCTGTTCCTCAGCGAGCGCGAGGAGCTGGCGCCGGCCGGGACCCGCTGCTGACGCCGTTCAGCTGAGCGGGCCGCAGCGGGCGGCCGCGGCGGCGAAGGCCGCCGACCGCTCCCGGTAGTCGGCGAACCGACCGAAGCTGGGCGCTGCGGGCGACAGCAGGACGACCGTGCCCGGAGTCGCCCAGTCGAAGGCCGTGTCGACCGCGGCCTCGAGGCTGGCGGCGTCCATCACTTCCACCGCGCCGCTGCCGGCGGCGCGCACGGCTGCCCCGATGCGGGGTCCGTTGTCCGGCATGGTGACCACGAGCGTGGGGGCCGTCCGCTCCGCGATGGTGCGGCCGAGCGGCGCGTAGTCGACGCCGCGATCGTGTCCGCCGACCAGTAGGGCGACCGGGCGATCCCCGAAGGCGCGCAGCGCCGCCTCCGCCGGGAGGACGTTCGTCGACAGGCTGTCGTCGACGAACTCGACCGATCCCACGTGGCCCAGGGAATGGCACCGGCTGGGCAGACCCTCGAAGCCCGACGCCGCCTGCGCCATGCGGTCGGCGTCGCCCGCGCCGGCGATCCCGAGGCCGACCAGCACGGCGCGCGCGATGGACGCATTCCGCGCGTTGTGCGGTCCGGGCAAGCCGAACGAGCCGGACCAGCAGGCGTCGGCCTCGACCTCGGACGGGGTGACCCAGCGCAGGTGCGGGCCGAGCAGCGCGGCCTGTGCGCGCAGCTGCTCGTCCGAGCCGTCGGCCAGGGCCAGCGTGACCCCCGGCTTGGTGCACAGCGAGAGCTTGTCGGCGTAGTAGCGCTCGACCGTCCCGTGCCAGTCGAGGTGATCGGGCGACAACGACGTCACTGCGACCACCCGGGGCGCAGTGACGAGGTCGGGCACCTGGAAGCTCGACGTCTCGATCACCCAGTAGTCCGGCTCGGGCCCGGCCGAGGGATCCCACGGCGGGTGCCCGATGTTCCCTCCGGCCCGGGCGCGGTGGCCGAGTCCGTTGAGCAGGTGCACCGCCAGCGCGGTGGTCGTGCTCTTGCCCTTGGTCCCGGTGATGCACGCGACCCGGGTCGGGTCGACGTCCGCCATGAAGAGGCCGAGGCCTCCGTGGACGGCCACCCCGCCCGCCTCGAGTCGTGCGACCTCGGCGCGGTAGCGGCTGATCCCGGGGCTCTTGACGACGACGTCACAGCGGAGCAGCGCGTCGAGACCACCCGACCGGGTGGTCAGTACTTCGTGGCCGTCGAGGGAGGACGCGGTGGGCTCGTCGTCCACGAGCACGGGCGCGCATCCCATGGCCGTGAGGCGCCGGAGGCTGGCCTGGCCCTCGACGCCGAGCCCCCAGACGCCGACGGACGCGTCAGCGAGCGCGGGCCAGGAGATCGGCGGGCGCATAACGGTCCGGGATGTGGTGGGTGCCGCGGGGCTCGAGCAGGCCCGCGGCGTCAACCTCGGGGCCACGCGGCCCGGTACCGGCCAGTTCGCCGGCCAGCCGGCGCAGGACCACGGTGTCCGCCCGGTCCTGGCGGCTCGCGGCAAGCAGGGCGGCGGCTCCGCATTCGTCGCGGTCGCCCACGCACTCGAAGGGCCTGGGGTCGGCTCCCAGCCCGACCAGCGCGCGGAACATTGCCTCGTTGGCGGGGTTCTGGAGCGGCTCGGCGCCGCCGAACACGGCGTCGAGGTCGGCCCGGTCCATGTACGGCGCGAGGACGAGGTCGATGAAGCAGCACTTGTCGCAACGACCGCACCAGTGGTCGAGGCGCCGGGACGGGTCCTGCTGGAAGGCGCGGTTGCAGCTGCGAAAGGCGTGGTGGTAGCGGGCGAGGCCTGCGAAGCGCCGCGCGACCCACAGCTCGGTGCGCGGCCGCAGGTAGGAGAACACGGAGAGCCCGGGGCCGAGCGAGGCGCGCACGAGATCGCCGTAGCCCCGTTCGAAGTCCTCACTCTTGGACCACTGGTGGTTCACCGGGTGCCCGTCGGCCACCAGGGTCGGCACCGAGGCCGACCACTCGTTGGAAAGGACGACGGCGTCGCGTCCGTCGAGGACCGCGGCCACGGTGGCGGCGGCGGTGATCACCGCGGTGACCGGGACGTGCCCGTTGAGGAACCCCATTTCGTCGGATCGGCGCACGAGGGGGTCGATCTCGCGGGCGATGCGCACGACCGGCAGCCCGGTCACGCCGGCCGCACCCTCAATGGCCGCAAAACGGTCGCCGGGCGGATTGACGACGCAGAGTGCGGCGTCGGGGTTGTCACTGTGCAGCGCCTCGACGGTCACGATGGAGTCGATGCCCCCCCCGAAGGGGATCAGCGGCCGGCCCGGGTGGGGCTCGTAGGGGACGGGCGGAGCCGGCGTGGCATCCGGACCCGTCACGGCCGTGGCGCGCAGGTCGATGCCGTTTCGGTAGGCGAACTCACCGAGGCCGTGCACGTAGAAGTCGCCGAGAAACGCCCGCTCGGCCTGCGTGGTGGGGTGCTCGCCCAGGTCGATCACCGGGGCGGCGGTCGTCTTGTAGTACGACACGCCCGCCAGGAGGAACAGGACGCGCACCGCGGCTCGGACGGCCGGGGCGTCCCAGTCGCCGCCCGTCCCGAACGTGAAGCGTTCCGTGAACGTGTGGCCGCCGGTCGTGTAGCGGCAGCTGACGGTCGAGCGGCCGGGATCGACGACGACCTCGTCGTAGCGGAAGTGGTCGGCGGGAGGCATCGAAGGTGGGAGCGTCGCCCGGCGGACGCGGGCACTCCCATGCTACGGGGCGCCCGCCACCACGGCGGCCCCGAGCGCGGGGACCGGCACCTCGTGCCCCGGGCCGCCGGCGGGGACTCGGGTTAGGATCCGGCTTGCAGTGGACTCGAGCCGGGCGCGGCCGAAGGGGACAAAGGGGACGATCGATGACCAACAAAGTTGTCGGAGTGTTCAAGGCGGCCACCGACACCAGGCAGGTCCCGGCCGGGACGGTCATCTTCGACGTGGGGGCCGGAGGGGACGAGATGTTCGGCGTCGTGGAGGGGAAGGTCGAGCTGCGGCTGCCGACCGGCAAGACCGTGATGGTGGGTCCCGACGAGACGTTCGGTGAGATGGCGCTGCTCGAGTCGGCGCCGCGCAGCGCGACGGCAACCGCGGTCGAGGACTCCACGCTGGCGGTGATCGACAGGCGCCGGTTCCTGTTCCTCGTGCACGAGACGCCGACCTTCGCACTCCAGGTGATGTCGAGCCTGGCCGATCGCCTGCGCGCCATGCAGCAAGGAGCCTGAGGGCGGCGTTCCGGCGGCTCAGCCGAGCAGTCGGGCCAGCAACCCGAACCGGCCGCAGGGCCGCGCGGCGCGGTCGCTGAACAGCGAGTCGTCGGTGGTGGAGACGTTGCAGCCGGCGATGTGCCCGGGCCGGAGACCGCTCCGGACCAGCTGTTGGCGGTTGGCCGGCACCAGGTCGACCAGCCAGTGCCCCGGGCCGTCGGCCTGGCTGACGGCGGGGTCCAGCTCGTCGGGGTGCACCGCGTCGGACAGGCCGCGCACGACCTCGTCTCCCACCTGATAGCGATCGGGTGCGACGGCGGGCCCGAGGAAGGCGTGCACGCGCTCCGCCCGTGCACCGAGGCGGGTCATGGCAGCCATGGCCGCCGGCACGACCCCGGCGGCGGTCCCGCGCCACCCGGCGTGGACGGCCGCGAGGATGCCGGCGACCGGGTCCACGAGCGCGACCGGGAGGCAGTCGGCGACGAGGATCACCAGTGTGACCCCGGGCGTGGTCGTCACGAGAACGTCGGTGGCGGGAATGGCGTCGTCCTCGGACCCGGTCCCGCGGCCGCGCTCGGGGTCGCCGACGACGGTGGCGGTGCGACCGTGCACCTGTCGCGCGAACACCATCGTGTCGAGCGCGACGCCGAAGGCTCCGGCGGCCCTGGACCGGTTGATCGCGACGTCGCCGGGACGGTCGCCGACGTGGAGCCCGAGGTTGAGCGTGTCGTAGGGGGCCCGCGAGACCCCGCCCACCCGGGTCGTGACCGCCACCGCCGCGCCGAAGGTCCCTGCCTCCTCCCAGCGCAACAGCGGGACGGTCGTGTCGGGCACGGACCGCGACCATATCGAGCGGCCCCGCGGCGCCGGCACGGTCGGGCGGCGCCGCCCGCTCAGGACGCCTGACTCTCGTCCCAGACCGTGGTGGGGACGACCGAGAGCAGCGGCGGGCCTCGGCGCGCCGCGGCCGCAGCGGGCTGCAGGTCGGCGAAGCCGTAGAGCTCGGCCGTGTCCGCCGCCGCGTCGCCCTCGCCGTCGGGGGCGGTCGGTTCGTGGACACCGAGGACCGCGGCCAACGTCTGGCCCGCCTGCAGCGCGCCGAACAGGACGCCCAGCGACTCGAGCGAGAAGCCCCGCTCCTGCAGCCCGAGGATGGCGCCGAGGCGGGCGCGGTGTCCGGGCCCGTAGAGGCCGGTGCGCCCCCGCAGCTCGGGGTGGGGGAGCAGGCCCAGGGTCTGGAAGGAGCGGATGCGCCGGGTCGTCGTCCCGCTCAGGGCGGCCAGCTCGTCGATGGTCCACGCGGCCAGTTCCCTCGTCTCCACTTGACAAGTATGACATAAAGTTATGTAACATCAATACAAGTCATGATTCGGCCCGGCAGGACACCGGGCCGACACGAGAAGAGAGGTACGAGCGATGGCACTGAACGCCGCTGCGGTGGGCAGCACCTCCGAGCCCTTCGAGCGTTCCTGGCGGCACACGGACGCCTTGCTCTACGCCCTCGGCGTGGGAGCGGGCGCGCTGGACCCGACGGGGTTCGAGCTCGACCTCACCACCGAGAACTCGGTCGGGATCACCCAGCGGGTCCTCCCGACGTTCACCACCATCGTCGGCCAGGGCGGGGGTGCCCGGCAGTCGATCGGCGAGTACGACCCGGCCATGCTCGTGCACGGCGAGCAGTCGATCCGGCTCCACGGCGAGATACCGGCCGAGGGGACGGTGTCGATCACCACGAAGGTGGCCGGCATGTACGACAAGGGCACGGCGGGCCTCGTCGTGCTCGAGAGCGAGTCACGCCACGCCGGCACGGGGGAGCTGGCCTTCACCAACCGGACCGCCCTCTTCATCCGCGGCGAGGGCGGCTTCGGCGGGCCGCGGAACCCCGAGGGCGACGAGGAGAGCGCACTGGCCGCAGAGCCGCTGCCCACGCGTGAGCCCGACGAGGTGGTCTCCTACGCGGACGCGGCCCGACCAGGCGCTGCTCTACCGCTTGAGCGGGGACCGCAACCCCCTGCACTCCGACCCCACCTTCGCCAAGCGCGCCGGGTTCGACCGTCCGATCCTCCACGGGCTGTGCACCTACGGCTTCACCGGGCGCGCGCTGCTCCACACGGTCTGCGGCTCGGACCCGGCGCGCTTCGGTGCCATGCGGGCCCGCTTCTCCAAGCCGACCATGCCGGGCGACACCCTCACGATCTCGGTGTGGGACATCGGCGAGCGCGCCGCCGGCGCCTACCGGTTCCGGACCGAGACGCAGCGGGGCGAGACGGTGATCGACGCCGGGCTGTTCCGGCTGGCCTGAGCTCGGCCTTCAGCGGCAACCGGCGCCGACGCCGAGGACATCGAGCGGCCGCTCAACCCCCGAAGAGCAGGGAGTAGTCGGCGCCCCGGCGTAGGTGGTGCCCCCCGTCGACGCCGAGGGTCTCCCCGGTGACGAAGGAGGACTCGGGGCCGATGAGGTAGCGGACCGCCGCCGCCACGTCCTCGACGGTGCCGACGCGGCCGAGCGGCATCTGGGCCAGGTAGTCGTCGAGCAGGGGCCCGCCGGCGGTGATGAAGGACATCAGCTCGTCGTCGATGATGCCGGGCGCCACCGCGTTGACCCGGATGCCGAGCGGGCCGAGCTCCTCGGCCGCGGTCCGGGCCAGGAAGCAGATGCCCGCCTTGGCCACCCCGTAGGCCCACAGATGGGGATGGGGGAAGCGCCCCGCGCCCGAGGACATCAGGACGATGGCACCGCTGACGCCCTCCGACGCCATGGCCGCCGCCCCCTGCTTCACGCAGATGACCGAGCCCAGCAGGTTGAGGTCGACGGTGGCCCGCACGGCGGCGACGTCGGCGGTGAGGACCGAGCCGAGGTGCAACGATCCACCCGCGCAGGCGAAGAGACCGTCGATGTGCCCGGTCGCCTCGCCGCTGACGCCCACGGCCTCGGCCACCTGCTCCTCGACGGTGACGTCGGCCACCACGTAGCGGGCGGTGGCACCGCCGGCTGCCGCGGCGGCGATGCGGGCGGTGGCGTCGGCGAGCTTCTGCTCGGTACGCCCGCAGATCGTCACGTGCGCGCCGTCGGCTGCGAGGCGCTCGGCGGTGGCCAGGCCGATGCCGCTCCCGCCACCGGTGACCAGGATGGCGCGGCCGGCGATGCCCGACGAGACCGGTCCGCCGGAACCCGCCGGTTCCATCAGACGGGCCCGACCCCCACCGGCGCGGTGGGCGTGAACTCGACGGGCATCTCCTCTATCCCGGAGATGAAGTTGGCCGCCCGGCGCGGCAGCGCGTCCCGCTCTGTCCCCAGCCGGAGGTCGGGCAGGCGGGCCAGCACGCGCTCGACCATGACGCGCAGCTCCAGGCGGGCGAGCTGGTTGCCCAGGCAGAAGTGGGCCCCGAAGCCGAAGGCGATGTGGGGGTTGGGGCTGCGGGTGATGTCGAAGGTGCCGGGGTCGCTGAACACGGCCTCGTCGCGGTTCGCCGAGGGGTACAGCAGGATCAGCTCCTGGCCGGCCCGGATGGTCGACCCCGCCAGCTCGACGTCGCGGGTGGCGACCCGGGCCATGTTCTTGATCGGCGACACCCAGCGCAGCATCTCCTCGACGGCGTTGGGCATCAGGCCGGCCGGGTCCGCAGCCAGGGCGTCCCGTTGGTCGGGGTGGGCGAGCAGCTCCTCGACGCCGCCGCTGATGACGTGGCGGGTCGTCTCGTCGCCACCGATCAGGATGAGCAGCGTCTCGTGCACCAGCGAGTCGTCGTCCAGCGAGTCGCCGTCGATCTCGGCGTGACAGAGCACCCCGACCAGGTCGTCGGTGTTGCGCGTGGCGCGGCGGTCGTCGAAGACGGGGTGGATGTAGGTCGTGTACTCGACGAAGGCGTTCATCGCGTGCTCGATCGCCGCCGGGTCGGGCGACCCCTGCCCCTTGAGCATGTCGTCGGACCACCGCAGCAGGTCGTCGCGGTCGGCCGGCGCCACGCCGAGCATGTCGCCGATCATGATGATCGGCAACGGGGCGGCGATGTCCTTGACGAAGTCGCAGCGACCCTTCTCGCAGACCTGGTCGATGATGGCGTCGCAGACCACCCGCAGCTTGTCCTCCATGGCGCGCACGCGCTTGGGGGTGAAGCCCTCGGACACGAGCCGGCGCCGGCGGACGTGCTCGGGGGCGTCGAAGTCGATCATCATCGGCAGGGGCGGGTACTTGGGCCGGATGCCGCCGGCGTTGGAGAACGACTCGGTGTCGACGGAGGCCGCCTTGACGGCGGCGTAGCTGGCCGCCGCCCACAGGTCGTTGGCCTCGTCGTAGTAGACGGGGGCGTGGGCCCGCATCCAGGCGAAGGCGTCGTGAGGCTCCCGCCCGAAGAAGGTGCCGCTCATCAGGTCGATGCCCAGACGCTCGGGGGCGGTGGTCACGGCGGAGACGATATCGCCGGGTGGATAGGGTGGGTCCCATGGCAGACCAGGCGACCTTCACCGACGTCGCCATGGAGTTCATGCCGGGGCTCTACTCGGCCGCGTTGCGGATGACCCGCAACCGGGCCGACGCCGAGGACCTCGTGCAGGAGACCTACCTCAAGGCGTACCGCTCCTTCGGCTCCTTCACCGAGGGCACCAACCTGCGGGCCTGGCTCTACCGGATCCTCACCAACACCTACATCAACAACTACCGGGCCGCCCAGCGCAGGCCCGAGCTGGCCGACGTCGAGGACGTCGAGGAGCTTTACCTCTACAAGCGCCTCGCCGGTTCGGGCGGCAGCGATCCCGGCCGGTCCGCCGAGGACGAGGCCCTCGAGCGCTTCACCGACGAGGACGTCAAGGCGGCGCTCGAGGCGCTGCCCGAGGCCTTCCGCATGGCGGTGCTGCTGGCCGACGTCGAGGGATTCAGCTACAAGGAGATCTCCGAGATCACCGACGTCCCGATCGGGACAGTCATGAGCCGCATCCACAGGGGAAGAAGGGCGCTCCAAAAGGCGTTGCACGATGTGGCGGAGGCGAGGGGGCTCGTCGGGAGCGTGCCCGGGGGGTCGAGGGAATGAGCAAAGACGTGGACGAGAGCAAGGACACCGAGACGGGCACGGCGGTCGACGCCGGTGCGCTGTTCGGCCCGTCGGTCGACTGCGACGAGGCGGTGCACGAGCTCTACCACTATCTCGACGGCGAGCTGACCGACGAGCGGCGCGAGAAGATCCGCGTCCACCTGGACTTCTGCGGTCCCTGCGGCGGTGCGGCCGAGTTCGAGGCCGAGCTGCGCAAGGTGATCGCCAACCGGTGCAAGGACCGGGTGCCCGACGGCCTCATCCGCCGCGTCGCCGAGGCCATCGACGAAGAAAGTCGCCAGCACCACGGCGAGCACTGACATCTCGCCGGCGGTCCCGGACCTGCCGCTGGCCGGTCCGCCCATGGTGGACTGGGCCCTGGCCCAGCGCGTGGCGGCCGGTGCCCTCATCCTCAAGCCCGCGCCCGCCTCCTACCGCTCCTCGGACCTCCAGGCCCAATTCGACGAGCTGACGGCGCGCGCCGAGTCGCTCGTCAGCGAGGCGACCGGCCTGCACTCGGCCCACGGGTCGGCGCGGGCCAAGGTCACCGACCGCCCGGGGTGGGCCGCGGCCAACGTGCGCTCTATCGAGCGGCTCGTCGGCCCCGCCCTCCTCGAGCTGCAGGCCAAGCGGGGCGCGAAGCTCGGTGGCCCCTCGCTGGTGGTCGGCCGCGCCGTGGCCGGGACCCAGCTGGGGCTGATGCTGGCCTACATGGCGACCCGCGTGCTGGGCCAGTACGACCTGCTGATCAACGACGAGGCCCCCGAGGACCAGGACCTGGTGTCCTACGTCGGGCCCAACATCGTGGCCGTCGAGGAGCAGTACGGCTTCGCTCCGAGCCAGTTCCGCCTCTGGCTGGCGCTGCACGAGGTGACCCACCGGCTGCAGTTCACCGCCGTCCCCTGGCTGCGGGACCACTTCGTGGGCCTGGTCACCGAAATGCTGGGCCCGCTCTCGGGGGACCCGGCGGGCTTCGCCGAGATGGTGGGCCGGGTGGCGACCGAGCTGCGCAACGGGCGCAACCCCGCCCGCGAGGCCGGCGTGATCGGGATGCTGGCCACCCCCGAGCAGCGGCTGGCGCTGTCGAAGATCTCCGGGATGATGAGCTTGCTCGAAGGTCACGGCGACGTGACGATGGACCGGGCCGGCGCCGGCGAGGTGCCGGGTGCGGCGCACTTCTCCCGCGTGCTGCACCAGCGGCGCACGCAGGCCCGGGGGCTGGCCAAGCTGATGTCGAAGCTGCTCGGGCTCGAGGCCAAGATGCGCCAGTACGCCGAGGGGGAGCGCTTCGTCGAGTCGGTGGAGGAGGCCGGGGGCCCGGTGCTCCTGGCCCGGGTCTGGGAGGGCCCCGAGATGCTGCCCACGCTCGAGGAGATCCGCGACCCCGCCGCCTGGGTGGCCCGGGCCGGTGGCTGAGCGGGAGAGCATCGCACCCGCCGCCACCGTCGCCGACCTGCTCGCCCGCTGCACCTTCCCGCCGCCCGCCGCCCCCCTGGCCTGTGCGGTGTCGGGGGGCGCCGACTCGCTGGCCCTACTGGTCCTGGCCGCCGCCGCCGGGTGCGACGTCACTGCGTTCCACGTCGACCACGGCCTGCGGGCGGGCTCGGATGCCGAGGCGGGCGTGGTGGCCGCGGCGGCGGCGCACCTGGGCGCGCGCTTCGAGCGGCGCCGGGTGTCGCTGCCCCCGGGGCCCAACCTCGAGGCCCGGGCCCGGGCGGCCCGCTTCGCGGTGCTGCCGGCGGAGGTGGCGACCGGGCACACCATGGACGACCAGGCCGAGACGATCCTCGTCAACCTGCTGCGCGGCGCGGGCGCCGACGGGCTGGCCGGGATGGAGCCCGGGGCGCGCCACCCGCTGCTCGCGCTGCGCCGCAGCGAGACGCACGCACTGTGCGCCGCCGCCGGGCTGGCTCCGGTGTGCGACCCGACCAACGCCGACCCCGCCTTCGTGCGCAACCGCGTCCGTCACGAGCTGCTGCCGCTCTGCGCGGCGGTGGCGGGCCGCGACCCCGTGCCCCTGCTGGCCCGGCAGGCCGGGGTGCTGCGGGACGAGGTCGCGCTCATGGAGTCGCTGGCGGCCGACGCGCTCGCTGATCCCGCCGACGCCCGGGCCGTGGCACGGGCGCCGCGCCCGCTGGCCCGGCGCGCCCTGCGCGGGTGGCTGCGCGCCGCGACCGGGGGTGACCACCCGCCGTCGCTGGCCGAGGTCGACCGCACCCTCGCCGTCGCCGCGGGCGCCGCGGTGGGGACCGAGATCGCGGGCGGCCGGCGGGTGCGCCGCACCGGCGGCCGGCTCCGGGTGGAGCCCGGCGGCTCCGGTAGTGTCACGCCGGTGACCCACGAGACGGCCGCGGCGGGGGTGCCCGCGTGGGCCGAGCCCGACGTCGGGCCCGTGCTGGTCGACGCCGGCCGCGTCGCGGCGCGGGTGGCGGAGCTCGGGGCCGAGATCACGGCCGACTACGCCGACGAGCCGCCCCTCCTGGTGGCGGTGCTCAAGGGCGCCATGCTGTTCATGAGCGACCTCTGCCGCGCCATCGCGCTGCCCGTCGACGTGGACTTCATGGCCGTGTCCTCCTATGGGAGCGCCACCAAGACCTCGGGCGTCGTGCGCATCGTGAAGGACCTCGACTCCGAGCTGCTGGGCCGTCACGTGCTCGTCGTCGAGGACATCATCGACAGCGGCCTCACCCTCAATTACCTCCGGCGCTACCTCAAGGCCCGCCAGCCCAAGAGCCTGGAGATCTGCGCGCTGCTGGTCAAGGAGGGCGAGCAGCGCGTCGACCTCGACCTGCGCTACGTCGGCTTCACCATCCCGCCCGAGTTCGTCGTGGGCTACGGGCTCGATATCGCCGAGCGCTACCGCAACCTCGCCGGCGTCCACCACTACAAGGGCCCGCTCCAATGAGGACGGGCCTGAGGGGGACGATCCGGTGAGCGTCGACGTCGACCGGGTGCGGGCCGCGGTGACCGAGCTGCTGAGCGCGATCGGCGAGGACCCCGCCCGCGACGGGCTCGTCGCCACGCCCGACCGCGTGGCGTCGATGTACGAGGAGCTCTTCTCCGGGCTGCACGACGACCCGGCCCGCCACCTGGAGGTCACCTTCGCCGCCGAGCACGACGAGATGGTCATGGTGCGCGACATCCCGTTCGCCTCGCTGTGCGAGCACCACCTGGTGCCGTTCCTCGGCAAGGCCCACGTCGCCTACATCCCCGCCGAGGACGGCCGCATCACCGGGCTGTCCAAGCTGGCCCGCCTCGTCGACGGCTACGCCCGGCGCCTGCAGGTCCAGGAGCGCATGACGACGCAGATCGCCGACGCCATCGCGTCGGTCCTGTCCCCGCGGGGCGTGCTCGTCGTGATAGAGGCCGAGCACCTGTGCATGTCGATGCGGGGCGTCAAGAAGCCCGGCACCGTCACTGTCACGTCGTCGGTGCGCGGGCTGTTCCGCTCCGACGTCGCCACCCGGGCCGAGGCCATGCAGTTCATCCGGGGCCGCTGACGGCGGTGGGGCCGCCCCGCTCGTCCGGGAGGCCACTGGTGATGGGGGTCCTCAACGTCACGCCGGACTCCTTCTCCGACGGCGGGCTCTACGACACGGCCGAGCGTGCCGTGGCCCGCGGGCTCGAGATGATCGCCGAGGGCGCCGACGTGGTGGACGTGGGCGGGGAGTCGTCGCGGCCCGGGGCCGAGCCCGTTCCGACCGCGATCGAGCTGGCCCGGGTCGTCCCCGTCGTCGAGGCCCTGGCCCGCTCCGACGAGGCGGCGCGGCGCGGCGTGCGGGTGTCGGTCGACACGGTCAAGCCGGAGGTGGCCGAGGCCGCGCTGTCCGCCGGGGCGAGACTCGTCAACGACGTCTCCGCCTCGCTGTGGGAGGTGGCCGCGGCGGCGGGCGCCGGCTGGGTCGCCATGCACATGCAGGGCGAGCCGCGCACGATGCAGGAGGACCCCCGCTACGGCGACGTCGTGGCCGAGGTGCGGGCGTTCGTGCTGGAGCGGGCCGCCCGGGCGCGGGCGGCGGGGGTGGGCGAGATCTGGGTCGACCCCGGGATCGGCTTCGGCAAGACGACGGCGCACAACCTCTCGCTGCTGCGCCACCTGCCCGGCCTGGTCGAGGCCGCCTCGGACGCGGGGTACGCCGGCGTGCTCGTGGGGGCGAGCCGCAAGCGCTTCCTCGGTGTGCTGGCCGCCGGTGCGGGGCCCGGCGGGACGGGGCGGCCGGCTCCCCTCGAGGAGCGCGCCGAGGGCTCGCTGGCCACGGCGGCCGCCGCCATGGTGGCCGGCGTCGGCATGGTCCGGGTCCACGACGTGGCGGCGACGGTGCAGTTGGCCCGGCTGTATGGTCCTGCCGCATGAAGGGCAAGTGGGCCGCCGGGATATCGCCGCGGAACTTCACCTGGGTGATCAAGGACCACCTGGCGGTGAGCGAGCGGCCGGGAGGGTTCTCGGTCAACCATCGCCGGGTGCGGCGGCAGGAGGAGATCATCTGGCTGCGGGTCCAGGGGTTCGGCCGGGTCATCTCCCTGCTCCCCTCCCCGCACAACCTCGCTGCCTACGAGGAGGAGGGCCTGGCTTGGGCCCACTACCCCCTGGAGCGCTCCGGCGACCCCCGGCCCGTCCTGGCGGCCTGCTACCGGGACATCGACGACTCGCTGGCCGCCGGCCTGCGCATCCTGGTCCACCAGGACGAGTTGGGCGACCGCGTCATGGGCGTCGTGGCGGGCTATCTGGTCTGGTCGGGCCGCATCGCCAACCAGCCCCAGGCGGTGGCGCTGGTCGAGCACGTCTGCGGGCACGCCATGGGCGAGCCCGGCCGCGAGCTGCTGTCCGAGCTGGAGGGCATGCCCGGGCGCAGCCAGGCGCAGTGACCGACCGCATCGAGATCCGCGACCTCCGGGTCACGGGCGTGCACGGCGTGCTCCCCGAGGAGCGGGAGCGGGCGCAACCCTTCGCCCTCGACATCGTGGCCTGGGTGGACACCGAGGCGGCCCAGCAGAGCGACGACCTGGCCGACACCGTCGACTACGGCGCGTTGGCCCAGGCGGCCGCAGACATCGTGGGCGGCCGCTCCTACCGGCTGCTCGAGGCGCTGGCCGGGCGCCTCGCCAGCGCCCTGCTCATCACCGACACCCGCATCGAGGCCGTCGAGGTCACCGTGCGCAAGCTGCGCCCGCCGCTGGCCCTCGACGTGGGCTCGACCGGGGTGCGGGTGCGCCGCGCCCGCTGACGGTGGCGCCGGGACCCCCGCCACAGCCGCCGCCGTGGCGCGCCTTCATCGGGCTGGGGTCGAATCTCGGCGACCGCCGGGCCCACCTGCGGGCCGCGCTCGAGGCGCTGCGCGCCGGCGGCGACGTCGCCGCCGTCTCGCCGCTCTACGAGACCGAGCCGGTCGGGGGCCCCGGGGACCAGGGGCCCTACCTCAACGTGGTGGTCGAGCTCTCGACCCCCTCGACCCCCCGCCAGCTCCTCGAGCGCTGCCGCGCCCTCGAGGCGGCCGCCGGCCGCGTGCGTACGGTGCGCTGGGGCCCGCGCACCCTGGACGCCGACGTCCTCCTGGTCGACGGGTGGGAGGTGGACGAGGAGGACCTCACCGTCCCGCACCCCCGGCTGTGGGACCGGCGGTTCGTCGTGCAGCCGCTCGCCGACCTGGCGCCCGACCTGGTCACGTCCGGGCAGCTCAGGACCTCTGGTGGGACGGTCGTCCGTGTGGGTAATCTGTAGGGGACGTTTCTCAGATCGTCTGTAGGCGAACGGCACCCGGGAGGGGCTGGAACGCCGAAGGAGGTCAGATGCACTCCATCCGCATCATCGGTCCGGGTCGGGCCGGCACGTCCTTGGCCGCCGCGCTCTCGGCGCGCGGTTGGGAGTTCGCCGGCTTCCTCGGACGCCACGACGACCTGACCGGCGCGGCCCGCGGCGTGGACGTGCTCGTCGTCGCCACGCCCGACGACGCCATCGCAGACGTGGCCGCCTCGGTGCATCCCGTGGCGGGCACGACCGTGGTCCACCTCTCTGGATCTCTCGGGCTCGAGGCCCTGACGCCGCACCCCCTGCGGGGAGCGGTCCACCCGCTGGTGCCGCTGCCCAACGGCGAGGTCGGCGCCGCCCGTCTCGGCTCGGGCGTGACCTTCGCGGTGGCCGGCGCGCCGGCGACGCGCGCCATCGTGGCGTGCCTCGGGGGCCGCGTGGTCGAGGTGGCCGACGCCGACCGGGCGGCCTACCACGCCGCCGCCTGCATCGCGGCGAACCACGTGGTGGCGCTGCTCGGACAGGTCGAGCGGGTGGCCGCCGAGGTCGGGCTGGACCTCGAGTCCTTCCTCCCGCTGACTCGGGCGGCGGTCGACGACGTCGCCGCCCTCGGGGCCCGCGACGCGCTGACCGGTCCCGCCCGCCGGGGCGACTGGGCCACCCTCAGCCGGCATCTCGACGCACTCGACGAGGGGGAGCGTCCCGCGTACCAGGCCGGGGCGGCGCTGGCGACGCGCCTCGCGCGGTCCGACGCCCCCGAGCCCGGCGTGCCGGCCGCGGTGTAGGGCGGCGCACGATGGAGGTCCTGGAGTCCGCCGCCGCCTGCCGCGACACCCTCGAGCGGGCCCGCGCGGCGGGGCGCACCGTCGGGCTGGTGCCGACGATGGGCGCGCTGCACGACGGGCACGTCTCACTGCTGGCCCGGGCCCGGGCCGAGTGCGACGTCGTCGCGGTCAGCATCTTCGTGAACCCGCTGCAGTTCGGGGACCCCGAGGACATGGCGCGCTACCCGAGGACGCTCGAGCGGGACCTGTTCGTCTGCGCCGAGGCCGGGGCCGACGTGGTGTTCGTCCCCCCGGTCAGCGAGATGTACCCGTCGTGGCCGGCGCCGCCGGCCACCACCGTGTCGGTGCGCGGGGTGAGCGACCGCTGGGAGGGCGCGTCGCGCCCGGGCCACTTCGACGGCGTCGCCACCGTGGTGGCCAAGCTGTTCTCCATCGCCGGCCGCTGCCGGGCCTACTTCGGGCAGAAGGACTTCCAGCAGCTGGCCGTCGTGCGCCGGATGGCCCACGATCTGTCCCTGCCCGTCGAGGTGGTCGGGTGCCCGATCGTCCGCGAGAGCGGCGGGCTCGCCCTCTCGAGCCGCAACGTCCGCCTGTCGGGCGCCGAGCGCGGCGGCGGCGACCGTGCTGGCGCGCGCACTGGCCGCCGGGCGCGCCGCCCTCGCCGCCGGCGCCCGCTCGGGTGCCGAGGTGAGCCGGGCCATGCGCGCCGTCGCGGCGGGCGAGCCCCTGGTGTGCCTCGACTACGCCGTGGCGGTCGACGCGTCCTCGCTGGAGGAGGCGGACACCATCGACGACGTCGGGGCCGTGCGCCTGCTGATCGCGGGCCAGGTGGGCCCCGTCAGGCTGATCGACAACAGTGCGGCGCTCGAGGGCGCCGACGACGTCCCCGTCGGAGCTGCCGCCACCGGCGCGGTCCGCCAACTCGAAAGGATCGGGTGAGCCGATGCGCCGCCGCATGATGAAGTCCAAGATCCACCGGGCCACCGTGACCGGGGCCAACCTCGACTACGTGGGGTCCGTCTCCATCGACACCGAGCTCATGGCGCTGGCCGACATCGTGCCCTACGAGCAGGTGGCCGTCCTCGACATCGACAACGGCGCCCGCTTCGAGACCTATGCCATTGAGGGCGAGCGGGGCCAGATCTGCCTCAACGGCGCCGCGGCGCGGCTGGTGGCACCGGGCGACAAGGTGATCATCATCACCTACGCCGACTACGAGCGCGCCGAGCTCGACGCCTACGTGCCGCGGGTCGTGCACGTCGACGGGCGCAACCGGGTGATCGACGAGGTGTCGGCCCGCCTCGACGCCGAGCTGACGCTGACCGAACCGGCGTGACCGGCGGGGCCCGGCCCGGACCCTTCGACGTCCTGGTCCTGGGCAGCGGGGTGGCCGGCCTGTCGGCGGCGGTGCGCCTGGCCGGCTCGGGCCCGCGGCCCGAGCGCGGCATCTCGCTCGGCGTGCTGACCAAGGGCGCCCTGGCGCAGTCGGCGACGCGGTGGGCGCAGGGCGGGGTGGCCGCCGTGCTCGGCGGCGACGAGGACTCGACCGACCTGCATCTCGCCGACACGCTGGCCGCCGGCGCCGGCCTGTGCGACGAGGAGGCCGTGCGCATCCTGGTGGCCGAGGGCCCCGGCCGCGTGCACGAGCTGATCGCGCTCGGCGTCGAGTTCGACCGCGAGGCCACCGGGCGACTCGCGCTCGCCCGCGAGGGGGGCCACTCGCGGCCCCGGGTCGTCCACGCCGGCGGCGCGGCGACCGGTGCCGAGGTGGAACGCGCCCTCGTCGACGCCACCTACGCCTCGGCCAGCGCGGTGCTCGAGGGCTGGTTCGCCGTCGACCTCCTGACCGAGGGCGGGCGCTGCGTCGGGGTGACCGCGCTGCCGCCCCCGGGGACCGGTGGCGGCCCGGTGGCGGTGCGGGCCGAGCACGTCGTGCTGGCGACGGGCGGGGCGGGGCAGCTGTTCTCGGTGACCACCAACCCGCCCGAGTCCACCGGCGACGGTGTGGCCATGGCGTTGCGGGCGGGCGTGCCCACGGCCGACGTGGAGTTCGTGCAGTTCCACCCGACGGCGCTGCACCACCCCGCCATGCCGCGCCCGCTGCTCTCCGAGGCGCTGCGCGGCCACGGCGCGCTGCTGCGCGACCGCGACGGCGAGCGCTTCGTCGACGAGCTGGCGTCGCGCGACGTGGTCAGCCGCGCCATGGCGGCCCGCATGGCGGCCCAGGGCGTGGACCACCTCTGGCTCGACGCCACCGGCCTCGAGCGGTTCTCCCAGCGCTTCCCGACCATCGCCGCCTCGCTGTCCTCCATCGGGCTGGACCCCGAGCGCGACTGGCTCCCCATCGCCCCGGCCGCCCACCACCTCTCGGGCGGCGTCGTGACCGACCTGTGGGGCGCGACCGCGCTGCCGGGCCTGTGGGCGGTGGGCGAGGTGGCGTGCACCGGTGTGCACGGGGCCAACCGGCTGGCGTCGAACTCGCTGCTCGAGGGCATGGTCTTCGGGGCCCGCCTGGCCGAGCGGATCGCGTCGGGGGCGGCGGGGCCCGAGCCGAGCGGCGCGCTGCGGGCCGTGCTCGGCGAGCCGCCCATGGACGGGATCGGGTGCACGGTGCTGGAGGAGCGCGCCGCGCCGGCGCGCCCGGGCGCGGACCACCTGGGCGCGGTGGACGTCACCAAGCAGCGCGACACGCTCCAGCGGGCCATGACGCGCGGCGCCGGGGTGGTGCGCAGTGCCGAGTCGCTCGGCGGCGCCCGGGCCGTCGTCGGGGAGATCGCGTCGATGCTCGCCGACGAGCCCGCCACCGTGGGCGCCGGCGAGCTGGGCAACCTGCTGCGGCTGGCCGACGCGCTGCTCGACGCCGCGCTGGCGCGCACCGAGAGCCGGGGCGCCCACGCGCGGAGCGAGTACCCCGACACGGACCCGGCGTGGCGCCGCCGCATCGTCCACGGGCGGCTCCCGGGCCGGAGCCGTCCGTGAGCGAAGGGCGCCCGGCGCGGTCCGCGGCCTACGGCGCCGCCGTGGCCGACGCGGTGGAGCGGGCCCTGGCCGAGGACCTCGGCCCCGAGGGCGACCTCACGGCGGCGCTCGTGCCGCCGGACGTCACCGCCCACTTCGCGCTGCGCGCCCGCCACGACGGCGTCCTGGCCGGGCGGGACTGCGCGACCGAGGCGTTCCGGCGCGTCGACCCCGCCGTCGAGCTCGTCTGGCACGCGGCCGACGGCACCGAGCTGGCGGCCGGGGACACGGTCATGGAGGTGACGGGCGCCCTGCGCCCGATCCTGACCGCCGAGCGGACGGCGCTGAACTTCCTCGGCCACCTGTCGGGCATCGCCACGCTGACCGCGCGCTACGTGGCGGCCGCGCACGAGCGCAATCCCTCGGTCGAGGTCCTCGACACCCGCAAGACCACGCCGGGACTGCGCGTGCTCGAGAAGGCGGCCGTGCGCGCCGGCGGGGGCACCAACCACCGCGCCGGGCTCTCCGACGCCCTCCTGGTCAAGGACAACCATCTGGCCGGCACCACCATCACCGAGGCCGCGCGCCGGGCCCGGGAGCTGTGGCCGGGACGGATGGTCGAGATCGAGTGCGACACGCTCGAGCAGGTCGCCGAGGCGGCGAGGGCGGGTGCCGACGCCGTGCTGCTCGACAACATGGAACCGGAGACCGTGGTCGAGGCCGTCGCGGTGGCCGGGTCCGAGGCCACGGGGCCGATGCTCACGGAGGTGTCGGGCGGCGTGACGCTCGCCACCATCGGGGCCTACGCCGCGGCGGGGCCCGACCGCATTTCCGTCGGCGCGCTGACCCATTCGGCCGAGGTGCTCGACCTCGGGCTCGACCTGATCTGGACCGCCGAGAAAGGGGACACGGCCGATGCTGCTCGTCATTGACGTCGGCAACACCGAGACGGTCATCGGCCTCTACACGCGCGACGACACCGAGACCGTCCCCGTCGTCGAGGACGGCGTGGGCGTCGGCATCGGCACCGAGCACGACCCCACGGCGCCGCGCGGCCTCACCCACCACTGGCGGCTCTCCACCGTCCCCACCCGCACCCCCGACGAGCACGCCGTGCTCCTGACCCAGCTGCTCGACCTCGAGGGGCTCGACATCGCGGCGTCGGTGAGCGGCATCGCCGTCAGCTCCTCCGTGCCGCACGTGACGGGCGAGCTCCGCCAGATGGCGAGCCGCTGGTTCGCGCAGGTGCCCTGCGTCGTGCTCGGCCCGGGCACCAGGAGCGGCATGCCCATCCTCTACGACAACCCCAAAGAGGTCGGCGCCGACCGCATCGCCGACGCCGTCGGCGCCTACGACCTCTACGGCGGCCCGTGCGTGGTGGTCGACATGGGCACGGCGACGACGGTCGAGGCGGTGAGCGCCAAGGGGGAGTACCTCGGGGGCGCCATCACACCGGGCGTGGCCATCAGCCTCGACGCGCTCTACCAGCAGGCGGCCGCCCTGCGCCGCGTCGAGCTCGTCGAGCCGCGCAGCGTGATCGGGCGCTCGACGGTGGAGTCGATCGAGTCGGGCACGCTGTACGGCTTCGCCGGCCTCGTCGACGCGCTGGCGCGGCGCTTCATGGAAGAGCTCGGGCCCTCGACCGTGGTCGCCACCGGGGGGTTCAGTTCGCTCATCGCCCCGTATTCGGACACGATTGAGCACGTGGAGCCCTGGCTGACCCTGCACGGCCTGCGCATCGTCTACGAGCGCAACGTGAATTGATGGCGGACGAGGCAGGGGCCGGGCCGGGTCCCGAGGCGACGCACGACGTCCCGTACCGCTACGAGCGCACGCACGACGCGGCGGCGGTCGTCGACGCCTGGTCGTCGCTCGCCCCCGGGGAGGAGTCCGGGGTCACCGTCGGGGTGGCCGGCCGGGTCATGCTCCTGCGCAAGCAGGGCAAGGCCGCCTTCGGCGAGCTGCGCGACAACTCGGGCTCGGTGCAGCTCTTCGCCCGCGCCGACGAGACGGAGCGTTTCGACGAGTTCGTGAAGCTCAATCTGGGCGACTGGGTCGGCGTCACGGGTGAGGTCCTGCGGACCAGGCGGGGCGAGCTGTCGGTGAAGGTGAGGGAGTGGCAGCGGCTGGCCGAGGCGCGGCGCAACTTCGGCGACAAGTGGCGCGGCGTGAGCGACATCGAGACGCGCTACCGCCAGCGCGAGGTCGACCTGTGGGCCAACGAGCGCAGCCGCCAGCTGCTGCAGTTGCGCAGCGACGTCGTGCGGCACATGCGCCAACGCCTGTGGGACCAGGGGTTCGTGGAGGTCGAGACGCCGCTGCTGCACCCGATCGCCGGCGGTGCGACGGCGCGCCCGTTCGTGACGCACCACAACACGTTCGACACCGACTTCTACCTGCGCGTCGCGCCGGAGCTCTACCTCAAGCGCCTCGTCGTCGGCGGCTTCGACAAGGTGTTCGAGATCGGGCGCAGCTTCCGCAACGAGGGCATCTCGCCGCGCCACAACCCCGAGTTCACGACGCTCGAGCTGTACCAGGCCTACGCGGACTACAAGGACACGATGGTCGTCTTCGAGGAGCTCGTCGCCGGCCTGGCCGCCGACGTGCTCGGCACGACCAAGCTGTCCTACGGCGGGCGCGCCCTAAACCTGACGACGCCGTGGCGGCGGGCGCCCATGACCGAGCTGGTCGCCGAGGCGACGGGCTTCACGCTCGACGCGCGCCTGCCGCGCGCCGAGCTGGCCAGGGTCGCGGCCGAGGTGGGCATCCACGTCGAGGAGGCGTGGGGCCCGGGCAAGATCCTGCTCGAGATCTACGAGAAGACGACCGAGCCCGAGCTCTGGGGCCCCGTCTTCGTCATCGACTATCCCGCCGAGGTCTCGCCGCTGGCGCGGCGGCACCGCGACGGGCCCGAGCTGGTGGAGCGCTACGAGCCGGTGGTGGCGGGACGCGAGCTCGGCAACGGCTTCACCGAGCTCGTCGACCCCGAGGACCAGCGCGCCCGCTTCGAGGAGCAGGCGGCCAAGGCCCGGGCGGGTGACGAGGAGGAGTCGGCCGCCGTCGACGAGGAGTATCTCCGTGCCCTCGAGTACGGGTTGCCCCCGACGTCGGGCTTCGGGCTCGGCGTCGACCGGTTGCTGATGCTCTTCGGCGACGTGCCCAACATCCGCGAGGTCATCGCCTTCCCGACCCTGCGCCCGGACCGGAGCTGAGCGCCCGTCGCCGGTCCTGACGCCCGTTCAAGCCCTGCAGGCCCTGCCCACCCGGATTCTTCGGCCGTTCTTACGCTTCCGTCGCATTCCTCATACCGCCCTTACAGCTTCCTCACATCTGAGTCCCAGAGTGACGAGTGCCGTCGAGTGGCGGCAGGTGCGCAACGGAGCGCACGGAGGTCCAAGGAGGACACATGTTTCGCAAGCTCATCGCAGGAACGGCGGTCGCGGGGGTCGTGACCCTCGGCATGACCGGCATCGCCGGCGCCGCCACCACGAACGCCACCACGGGGACCCCGTCGGCCGCCCAGTGCGCCAAGGCCGCCAAGGTCGAAGCCCGCATCCAGGCCCTCGAGGCCAAGGTCAACGCCCGCCTGCCCAAGGCCGAGGCCCGCGAGGTCGCGGCGAAGGCGGCCGGCAACACCAAGGTGGCGGACCACATCGCGAAGCGCATCGCCCGGGTGCAGGCCCGTGAGACGAAGGTGAACGCGAAGCTGGCCAAGATCGAGGCCAAGTGCGGCACCACCGGCACGACCGGGAGCACCGGCTCGACCGTCGGCTAGTCCGGCTCCCGGCTAGTCCGGGAGGTCGCTGAGGAGCTCGGCCACCAGCCGGGAGAGCCCCGCCCGCAGATCGGGTCGGGTGATCCCGGCGGTGGCCTCCTTCGCGTCCTGGACGTAGTTGCGCGCGACGTCGACCGACGCCGCGATGCCCCGTGAGGCCATGACGATGGCGCGCGCCTTGTCGCGCTCCGGCTGGGCGAGCGGTTGCCCGAGGAGCGCGCGCAGGTCCGGCCCGGCGTCGGGGTCGTCCAGCGCGACCAGCGCGGGCAGCGTGTAGATGCCCTCGGCCAGGTCCTGCCCCGCCGGCTTCTGGAGCTGCCCGTCGGTGGCGATGATGTCGAGGATGTCGTCGCGGATCTGGAACACCATGCCGAAGCAGCGCCCGAACTCGGTGCACGCGTCGACTTCGGGCGCGGGCAGGCCGCCGGTCAGCGCACCGATGCGGCACGAGGTGGCGGTGAGCGCCGCCGTCTTGCCGCTGATGGAGGCGGTGTAGTCGTCGTGGCTGCGGCCGATCTGGAAGGCCGAGCGCACCTCGGTCACCTGACCCTGGCAGAGGCGCCCGAGCGTGTCGGCGAGCAGCGCCGCGATCTCGGTCCCCAGGCTGGCGGCGATCGCCGCGCTGCGCGCCAGCAGGTAGTCGCCCGCCACGATGGCCACGAGGTTGCCGAAGCGGCTGTTGACGCTCTCGACGTTGCGCCGGATCGTCGCCTCGTCGATCACGTCGTCGTGGTAGAGCGAGGCCAGGTGGACCAGCTCCACCGCCACGGCGCCCATGAGGTCGTCGTCGGAGGCGTCCCGCTCGCCCGCCGTCGCCGTGGCCAGGGCCAACAGGGGTCGCAGGCGCTTGCCGCCGGCCGCGATCAGGTGGGTGGTCACTTCGTCGAGAAAGCCGTCCCCCGTCACCACCGAGGCGGTGAGCAGGGGCTCCAGACGCCGCAGTCCCTCTTGCAAGCGGGGCAGGCCGAGGGCCTCGGTCGGGTTCACTCCCCCGAACGTTAGGGCACGGCTGTGGAATCTCGACAACCGGCCCCGGGAGCAGGGGCGCAGGAAACCCAGGCCGACGAGGTTTCCCTCCTTGTCGGCGGGCCCGTGGGGTTGCGGCGTGTTCCACTAAGGCCACAGGTACACTGGGCCGAGAAGATTAGGAATAAAGGAGAGGCGGTCAGGGTGTTCGAACGTTTCACCGACCGGGCACGGAGGGTGCTGGTTCTGGCGCAAGAAGAAGCGCGCCTGCTCAACCACAGCTTCATCGGCACCGAGCACATTCTCCTCGGGCTGATCCACGAAGGCGAGGGCGTCGCGGCCAAGGCGCTCGAGTCCCTCGGGATCTCACTCGAGGCCGTGCGTGAGAAGGTCGAGGAGACGATCGGCATGGCGGGGACCGCGCCCAGCGGCTCGCCTCCGTTCACGCCCCGCGCCAAGAAGGTGCTCGAGCTCTCCCTCCGCGAGGCGCTGCAACTCGGCCACAGCTACATCGGCACCGAGCACATGCTCCTCGGCCTCGTACGCGAGGGCGAGGGCGTGGCGGCCACGGTCCTCGTGAGCCTCGGCGCCGACCTCGGCCGCGTGCGCCAGCAGGTCATCCAGCTCATGTCGGGCAACCAGGGCAAGGAGTCCGTCGGCGCGAGCCAGGGCGCCAGCTCTGGTGACAGCCCTTCGGGCTCCCCGGTGCTCGACCAGTTCGGGCGCAACCTCACCCAGCTCGCGCGTGACGGCAAGCTCGACCCGGTCATCGGACGTGCCAAAGAGATCGAGCGGGTCATGCAGGTCCTGTCGCGCCGCACCAAGAACAACCCGGTCCTGATCGGCGAGCCCGGCGTGGGCAAGACCGCCATCGTCGAGGGTCTGGCCCAGCAGATCGTGGCCAACGAGGTGCCCGAGACCCTGACGGGCAAGCAGCTCTACACGCTCGACCTCGGCGCGCTCGTGGCGGGCAGCCGCTACCGCGGCGACTTCGAGGAGCGGCTGAAGAAGGTCCTCAAGGAGATCCGCACGCGGGGCGACATCGTCCTGTTCATCGACGAGATCCACACGCTCGTGGGCGCCGGCGCCGCCGAGGGCGCGATCGACGCCGCCTCCATCCTCAAGCCGATGCTCGCCCGCGGCGAGCTGCAGACGGTCGGCGCCACGACCATCGACGAGTACCGCAAGCACCTCGAGAAGGACGCGGCGCTCGAGCGGCGCTTCCAGCCCGTCAAGGTGGACCAGCCGACGGTGGCGCTCACCATCGACATCCTCAAGGGCCTGCGCGACCGCTACGAGTCGCACCACGCGGTCAGCATCACCGACCAGGCGCTGGTGGCCGCGGCCAACCTGGCGGACCGTTACCTGGCGGACCGCTATCTCCCCGACAAGGCGATCGACCTCATCGACGAGGCCGGCAGCCGCCTGCGCATCCGGCGCATGAGCACACCGCCGGGCGCCAAGAAGCTCGACGAGGAGATCGCGCGGCTGCGCGCCGACAAGGAGGCCGCCATTGAGAAGGGCGCCTTCGAGCAGGCCAAGAAGCTGGCCGAGCAGGAGAAGGAGCGCCTCGACATCAAGGAGAGCCAGGAGGCCGAGTTGCGGGCCGAGGGCGTCGACCTCTTCGATGTCGTGGACGAGGAGGTCATCGCCGAGGTGCTGGCCGCCTGGACCGGCATCCCCGTCTACCGGCTCACCGAGGAGGAGACCGCCAAGCTCCTGCGCATGGAGGAGGAGCTGCACAAGCGGGTCATCGGTCAGGAGGAGGCGCTCAAGGCGCTGTCGCGTGCCATCCGGCGCACGCGGGCCGGCCTGAAGGACCCCAAGCGCCCGAGCGGCTCGTTCATCTTCCTCGGCCCGACGGGCGTGGGCAAGACCGAGCTCGCCAAGACGCTGGCCGAGTTCCTCTTCGACGACGAGGACGCCCTCATCCAGCTCGACATGTCCGAGTACATGGAGAAGCACACGGTCAGCCGGCTCGTCGGCTCGCCCCCGGGCTACGTCGGGTACGAGGAGGGCGGCCAGCTCACCGAGGCCGTGCGGCGCAAGCCGTTCTCGGTCGTGCTCTTCGACGAGGTCGAGAAGGCGCACCCCGACGTCTTCAACACGCTGCTGCAGATCCTGGAGGACGGCCGCCTGACCGACGCCCAGGGCCGCTCGGTGGACTTCAAGAACACCGTGCTGATCATGACCTCGAACCTCGGCACCGCGGACCTGCGCAAGTCCTCCATGGGCTTCGCCAAGACGTCGGAGGCCGTGACGTACGAGCGCATGAAGGCCAAGGTGGACGAGGCGCTCAAGAGCCACTTCCGCCCTGAGTTCCTCAACCGGATCGACGAGGTGATCGTGTTCCACGAGCTGTCACGGGCCGAGGTCACCGAGATCGTCGACCTGCTCATGGCGCGCACCGTCAAGCAGCTCTCGGACCAGGGCATCGGCCTGGAGCTGACCCCGGCCGCCCGCACACTGCTGGCCGAGAAGGGTTACGACCCGCAGCTCGGCGCCCGCCCCCTGCGCCGGGCGATCCAGCAGCTGGTGGAGGACCCGCTGTCGGAGCGCATCTTGTGGAAGGAGTTCCGGGTCGGCGAGACGGTCGTCGTCGACGTGGAGGAGTCGCCCATCGACGGCGAGGGGCCGCAGCTCAGCTTCACGGCGATCGAGGGGATCCAGCCCCCGCCGCTCGAGCTGGCCGGCGCGGGCGCAGACGCCGAATAGGGCTGCGGACGGACGTCGTCCCGCGCCCGCTCCCGGCGACGCTCACTCCCAGCAGTAGGAGAACACGCCGCGCAGCGCGTCGGTGTGGCCCGGGAGGCGACGCGCCTGGAAGTGGGGATTGCCGGCCCCGACCGGCGCGTAGCTGAGGCCGAGGGGCCCGGCGGGCTCGAAGCCGAAGCGCCCGTAGTAGGCGGGCTCGCCGAGGAGCACGAGGAGCGGCCACGCCCGCGCCCGGGCCAGCCGGATCACCTCGCGCACGAGCGCCGAGCCGACGCAGCGTCCCTGCTGGGCCGGCGCGACGCACACCGGCGCGACGCCGGCGACCGCCGACGCCCGTCCGTCCAGGCGTCCGGGCGCGGCCAGGACGTGCCCGACGACCGCGCCCGCCTCGACCGCCACCAGCTCGAGCCGCTCGGAACGAGAGGAGCCGGCGGCCCAGGTGCCGCGGACGATGGCCACCTCCTCACTGCCGTCGCGCCCGGGGCTGCTGAAGGCGTCGAAGACGACGGCGAGCACCGCCTCCTCGTCGCCCGGCGCGACCGGCCGCACCGTCACGGTCACGGCAGCCGCACGGCGACCGAGACCAGATGGTGGTCCGACAGGCCGGCGGCCGGGAGCACGGCGGGCCGCCGCGCCACCAGTCCGCGCACGAGCAGCCAGTCCAGGCGGATCGGCACGAAATCGGGCAGCCCGGCCGCATCGTGCTCCGTCGTCGGCGCCGCCACGTTGGCCTCGGTCCAGGTGAAGCCGTGCGACCGCGCCACCTCGAAGAGCGGCTCGTGCGCGATGGGCCAGGTGAAGCGGCTCGGCTCCGCGGCGCGCAGCTTGCGCACCAGCGCGCGGTCGAAGAGCTCGGCGTACGAGGCGCCCAGCGTGTTGAGGTCGCCGCCCACCACGGCCGGCCCGCCGTCCGCCCGATCGTCGACGGCGCGCAACAGCACCTCCATCTGCTCGGCGCGGTGCTCCGGGCTGCTGCGGTTCTCGAGGTGGGTCGAGGCGACCTGCACGTCGACACCGTCGAGGGCGACCGTGGCCAGCACGGCCATGCGCCCGCCCACCCGGGGCTGTGGCGAGTCGGCGGCGAACCATCCGCGGTTGGCGTCGGGGAGCCGGACCACCGACGGTTGCCCGAGCGCCACTCGCGACACGATGGCGTTGCCGTGCAGGCCCCGCGCGTTGTCGGCACCGGCGGCCGCGCGCTGCTCGAGCTCGTCACCGAGGCCGAGCTCGACGAACTCGACGCCGAAGGCGTAGCCCGACCCGGTCTCGTCGGCGATGACGCGGGCCACGTCCTCGTTCCGCGTGCGAGCCATGCCGGCGTCGACCTCGGAGAGCAGGCAGACACGAGCGCCGCCGGCGCGCAGCCGTCCGGCCACCTCGGCCGGCCGCCGCCCGCGCTGGACGTTCCACGCCGCCACCCGGAACCAACCCGACAGGGGTTCGCCCGGGCCGGCCTGCCGCTGCTCGACCCGATGGAGGCAGGGGAGGTCCGCGAGGAGCCGGCGGTGGAGGTCGGCGTCGCCGAGCCGGGCCGCCCACTCGTCGCGCTCGGCCCTCGTGGGTGCGTCCACCCCCTGAGCCTGTCATGGCGTCGGGCCCGCGGCGGTCCGTGTGACACCCGCTCCGTAGCGTGCCCCGCATGGTCACGACGCAGCGCTCCCGTCCCGACGTCTCCTATGTCTGCACCGCGTGCGGGGCCACGTCGCTGCGCTGGGTCGGTCGCTGCGCCGGTTGTGGGGAGTGGAACACGCTCGGCCCGGCGCCCGTGCGCGTGCTCCGCCCGGGAAGGGCGCCGGCCGCCGGCGGCGCGCCGGCGGTGCCGCTGCGCGACATCTCGGGGGCCGCGGCGCGGCCGTTGCCGACGGGCGTCGGCGAGCTGGACCGTGTCCTCGGCGGCGGCGTGGTCGGCGGCTCGGTCACGCTGGTGTTCGGGCCACCGGGGATCGGCAAGTCCACCCTCTTGTTCCAGGTGTCGTCGTCGGTGGCCGCCGCGGGCGTCGACGTGCTGCTGGCCTCGGCCGAGGAGTCGCTCGGCCAGGTGAGCGGGCGGGCGTCGCGGATCGGCCCGGTGCCGCGCCACCTCCTCGCTCTCGAGGGCCCCGACGTCGAGGCAATCGAGGCGGCCGTCGAGCGCCACCGCCCCGCCATTGCGGTGGTGGACTCGCTGCAGTCGGTGGCGGACCCCGAGCTGGCCCAGCCGGCGGGCAGCCTGGCCCAGGTGCGCGCCTGCGTCGAACGGCTGACGCGCCTCGCGAAGTCGAACGGCGTCCCGCTCCTCCTGGTGGGCCACGTGACCAAGGACGGCGACCTCGCCGGCCCCCGGGCCGTCGAGCACCTCGTCGACACCGTGCTGTCGTTCGACGGCGACCGTCACCACGCGCTGCGCGTGCTGACCTCGGTCAAGCACCGCTTCGGCCCGACGGGCGAGGTGGGCATCTTCGAGATGCGCGACGACGGGTTGCGCGCCGTGCCCGATCCCGGGCCCCTGATGCTGGGGGACCGCATGGCCGGCGTCCCCGGCAGCGTGGTGGTGCCCGTCCTGCAGGGCAGGCGCCCCCTGCTGGTCGAGGTGCAGGCCCTGCTCGGCCCGGGTGGCGGTGGCGCCGGGGCGGCGCGGCCGCACACGCTCGGCATCGACGCCGCCCGGGCGAGCCTCCTCCTCGCCGTGCTCGCCTGCCGCACCACGGTCGACGTGCCGCTGTCGGCGGAGTTCTTCGTCGCCGCCGTCGGCGGCATCACCGTCGCCGAGCCGGCGGCGGACCTGGCGGTCGCGCTCGCCCTGGCGTCGGTCGTCTGCCAGCGGCCGGTCCCCTCCGAGCTCGTCGCGTTCGGCGAGCTGGGCCTGGCCGGTGAGGTGCGCACCGTGCCCGGGGTGGACCGCCGGCTCGCCGAGGCGCACCGTGCCGGCTTCACCCGGGCGCTCGTGCCCGCGTCGGCGCTCGGCGATGCCACCGCGACCGCGCCCCCCGGCCTGGTGCTGCACGGCGTGCGCACGCTGGCGGAGGCATTGGCCGTCGTCGCGTCGGCGGTGGGGCCGCAGACCGCGCCGGGTACGATGCCCGGGTGGTCGACGGTGCCGGCGGTAGCCAGCCGCTGAACGACGCGCTGGCGATGATCGCGCCGGGATCCGTGCTGCGTGAGGGCCTCGACCGGATCCTCCAAGCCAAGCACGGGGCGTTGATCATCGTCGGTGACGACCCCGCCGTCCTCTCGGTGTGCACCGGCGGGTTCCTCCTCGACGCGGAGTACTCGCCGCAGCGCCTCTCCGAGCTGGCCAAGATGGACGGCGCCATCATCCTGGCCGCCGACGCCTCCCGCATCGCGCGCGCCAACGTGCACCTCGTCCCCAAGGCCACCATCCCGACGTCGGAGACCGGGACGCGTCACCGCACGGCCGAGCGGGTCGCCCGCTCCATCGACGTGCCCGTGATCGCCGTCTCGGAGGCGATGGCGACCATCGCCGTGTACCGCAACGACCGCAAGCACACCACGCAGTCGTCGGGCTGGCTGATCGACCGTTCCAGCCAGGCGCTGTCCACGCTGCAGCGGTTCCGTGCCCGCTTCGACGACGCGCTCGCGACGTTGACCCGCCTCGAGATGGAGGACACGGTGTCGGTCCGCGACGTGGTCTCCGTGCTCCAGCCCGGCGAGATGGTGCGCCGCATCGCCGAGGAGATCGAGGGCCACCTGGTCGAGCTCGGCTCCGACGGGAGGCTCATCCACCTCCAGACCGAGGAGCTCAGCGCCGGCATCGACGAGAGCCTCACGCTGGTCCTGCGCGACTACACGGACGAGACGGGCGTGACGCGGCTGCGCTCGCTCTCGCCCGACGCGTTGATGGACCTGCCCAAGGTCGTGGCCGCGCTCGACCTCCCCGCGTCCGACGACCAACTCCACTCCGCGCTGGCGCCGCACGGGTTCCGCCTCCTGCACCGGCTGCCGCAGCCCCTCTCCGAGACGCTGATCGAGCGCCTGGTCCAGCGGTTCGGCTCGCTGCCCGAGATCCTCTCGGCCTCGGCCGCCGAGCTCGAGTCCGTCGACGGCATCGGGGCCGCCACCGCCCGCCACATCCGCGACGGCCTGGCGCGCCTGGTGGAGGCGAGCATCTTCGAGCGCTACGAGTGACGGGGTGGTCTGGTAAAATGGTTGGCCACCGTCGAGCGGATCGGGCCCGTTTCGGCAATCTCTCAACAGCAGCGACCGCACGTCCGTGCGCCCGTGCGGGCGGATCCGGTCCATCCAAGGAGTCGTGAGTCCTGTGCCCTTCAAGGTCGGAGACAAGGTCGTCTACCCCCATCACGGGGCGGCCGTCATAGAGAAGCGTGAGACCAAGGTCGCCTTCGGCGAGAAGAAGGAGTACCTGGTGCTGCGGCTCGCCTACGGCGACCTGATCCTCAACGTCCCGGCCGACAACACCGATGGGGTCGGGCTGCGCGAGGTGATCAACGACGAAGAGGTCGAGGAGGTGTTCGCCGTGCTGCGCAAGAAGGAGGCGCGCATGCCGACGAACTGGTCGCGCCGCTACAAGAACCACTCGGAGAAGCTGCGCTCGGGCGACATCTACCAGGTGGCCGAGGTGGTGCGGAACCTCTCCATCCGCGACAAGGACAAGGGCCTGTCGGCCGGCGAGAAGCGCATGCTGCAGCGGGCCCGCCAGATCCTGGTGTCCGAGTTGACCTTCGCCCTCAACGTGGACGAGGAGACGGCCGAAGAGCGTCTGAACGACGCGCTGACCTGATCGCCGAGCCCGGTCGCACCCCGGCCCTGGTGTGGTCGATCGTCGTGGCCGGCGGCGCGGGGGAGCGCTTCGGCGAGCGCAAGCAATTCGCCTCGCTCGGCGGCCGCCCCGTGCTGGCCTGGGCCGTCGAGGCCTGCCGGCCCTTCAGCAGCGGCGTCGTCCTCGTCGTCCCGGCCGACGTGGTCGACCCGGACCCCCTCGGCGCGGACGCCGTCGTGCCGGGCGGCGCGACCCGGTCCGACTCGGTCCGCTGCGGCCTGGCCGCGGTTCCCGACGCCGCTGAGGTGATCGTGGTGCACGACGCGGCGCGTCCGCTGGCGTCGCGCCGGCTCTTCGAGGCCGTGATCACCGCGCTGCGCGACGAGCGCGTCGACGGAGCCGTGCCCGGTGTCCAGCCGAGTGACACCATCAAGGTCGTGGACGCCGCCGGCAACGTCACGAGCACCCTCGACCGCGCCGTGCTGGCCGCCGTGCAGACGCCCCAGGCGTTCCGGGCCGGCGCCCTGCGCCGGGCGCACGAGCGCGCCGGGCCCGCGGCGACCGACGACGCGATGCTGGTCGAGGCGCTCGGCGGCTGCGTGCGGGTGGTGCCGGGCGAGCCCGGCAACCTGAAGATCACGTCCCCCGAGGACCTCGGCGCCGCCGAGCGCCTGCTGCGCCAGCGGGAGGGGTGAGCGTGCGCATCGGCCAGGGGATCGACGTCCACCGCTTCTCCGAGGACCCCCACCGGCCGCTCGTGCTCGGCGGGATCGAGATCGAGGGCGGGCGCGGCCTGGGCGGCCACAGCGACGCCGACGCCGTCTGCCACGCGCTGGCCGACGCCGTGCTCGGCGCCCTCGGCCTCGGCGACCTCGGCCGGCACTTCCCCGACACGGATCCGGTCTGGGAGGGGGCGGACAGCGTGGCGCTCCTCACCGAGGTCGTGCGCATGGCGGCCGAGCAGGGATACGCCTGCGCCAACGCGGACTGCACGATCGTCGCCGACGCGCCCCGGTTGGCACCGCACACCGCCGCCATGGTGGAGCGCCTGAGCGCAGTGCTCGGCGCGCCGGTGTCGGTCAAGGCGACCCGCGCCGAGGGTCTGGGTGCCCTCGGCCGGGCCGAGGGCATCGCCTGCCTCGCCGTGGTGCTGATGGAGCCGCGGTGAGCGGCCGGCCGCCCCGGGCCCCGAAGCGCCGGCCCGAACGTCGGCGCGGCCAGGGTCGGCCCGAGAGCGGAAGCGGATCGGGCGCAGGCACCCGCTCCCGCCCGCGCCCGGAGGTCCTGAGCGAGCTCGGTGGGGACCAGGTCGAGGGCCGCCGCGCCGTGCTCGAGCTCCTGTCGGTGGGGCGCCGCACCGTGCGCCGCATCCTGGTGGCCGAGGACCAGGACCCCTCGGCGCAGCTGGACCGGATCGAGGAGCTGGCCGTCCGGCTGCGGGTCCCCGTCGAGACCGTGCCCCGGGCCCGGCTCGATGCCCAGGCCCGCACGGAGGCGCCCCAGGGTGTGCTTGCCCTGGCCCGCCCGCTCGAGCCCGTCGCCCTCGAGGACCTGTGCCGGCCGGGGCGCGGCGGCACGGCGCCCTTCCTCCTCGTGGCCGCCGGCATCACCGACCCCCGGAACCTGGGCGCGCTCCTGCGTAGCGCCGAGTGCGCCGGCGTCACCGGGGTCGTGCTGCCGCGGCACCGCTCCGCCCGGCTGTCGCCGACGGTGGCCAAGACGGCCGCCGGGGCGATCGAGCACCTGCCCTTCGCCGTGGTGGGCGGGGTGCCCACCGCGCTGAACGAGCTGCGCGAGCTCGGCGTGTGGTCGATCGGGCTGGCCGGGGAGGCGGAGCAGTCGCTCTACGACCTGCCGCTCGGCGAGGGCCCGGTGGCCCTGGTGGTCGGCAGCGAGGAGAAGGGGCTGGCGCCCCTGGTGCGCCGGCGCTGCGATGCGGTCGCCGCCATCCCCCAGCACGGCGCGCTCCCGTCGCTCAACGTGGGCGTGGCGGGCGCGGTGGCCTGCTTCGAGGTCGCCCGCCAGCGGGCCGCCCCCGGCCCACGGCCGCCGGCCTAGGCCGCTGCCGCCACCTCCGACGTGCAGAAGGCGCAGCGGCGCGCGGCGGTGGGGATGTCGCTCAGGCATTGGGGCACGGTCCGGGCCTGGCCGCCGACAACCGCCGTGTCCTGCGGGAACGGAGCCCGAGGCAGGAGTCGAACCCGCGACGTCTTCATTACAAGTGAAGTGCTCTACCGACTGAGCTACTCGGGCGCAGGGCCCACACTACAGGCCCGGGACCTCGATTCCCTGCCCGACCAGCGCAAAGGCTTGCTTCGGCCGGGGGGGCGGGGCAGGCTGGACCCCCAATGGACGACGAGCAGCCGCAGACGGGCATGTCCGGCTCGCTCTCGGTGGGGCGGGCCGCGGTCGTCCTGGCGCTCTTCGTCGCCGCCGTGGCGACCCTCGTGGCGGTCGGGACGCGGGAAAGCGTGAGCGGCGTGCCGAGCACCGCCCCCACCACGACCACCACGGCGGCGGCCGGGGGCTCGACGACGACGACCGCCGCCGGCGCCACCACCACGACCGCCGCGACCACCACCACCGCCCATCACGGCAGGCACGGCGCGACCACGACCACCACGGTGCCCCCCAGCTCGGTCAGCGTGGTGGTGGCCAACGCCACGAGCACCAACGGCCTCGCCGCGCACTACACCTCGGTCATCGGCGCCGGCGGCTGGTCGATGAAGACGGCCATCGACGCCGCCACGATGGTGCCCACCTCCGCCGTCTACTACGCGCCGGGGTTCCAGCCCGAGGCGGCGACCATCGCCACCTCCATCGGCGTGAAGCCGACGGAGGTGCTGCCGATCTCCGCCGCCACGCCGGTCAGCGGGACCAGCGGCATGGACGTCATCGTGGTCATCGGGCAGGACCTCGCGACGACGAGCACCACCTGACCTTGTCGGACGCCGACGACGGCGGGGCGGCCGCGCCGCTCCCCGCGCCGTTCTGGCGCATGGCGTCCGCACCGGCGCACAGCGCGTTGTTCCTCGACTTCGACGGGACGCTCGCCCCCATCGTCGAGGACCCGACGGGTGCCCGGCCCTTCCCGGGCGTCCCCGCCCTGCTGGCCGACCTCGCCCGCACGTTCGCGCTGGTCGCCGTGGTGTCGGGCCGGCCCACCGCCTTCCTGTCCTCCGTGCTGGGCGAGCCGGCGGGGGTGACCCTGGCCGGCCTCTACGGCCTCGAGCGTGCGCTGCAGGGTCCCGAGCACGCGGCGTGGGCCGCCGTCATCGACGAGGTCGTCGCCGAGGCCAGGGCCGAGGCGCCGCCCGGGGTCTACGTCGAGCCCAAGGGACTCACGGTCACGCTGCACTGGCGCCGCGCCCCCGAGCACCGGGACTGGGTCCTGGGCTTCGCCGAGCGCCAGCACGAGCGGCGCCGGCTGGCGATCCACGAGGGCCGGACCGAGCGCGAGCTGCGCCCGCCGCTCCCGGTCGACAAGGGGACCGTCGTGCGTGCGTTGGCGGCCGAGCACGCCGGGCAGCTCCGGGCCGTCGCGGTGTTCGGCGACGACGTCGGGGACCTGCCCGCCTTCGCTGCGGCGGGGGAGCTGACCGGGGCGGACGGGAAGCCGCTCGCCGCGGTCAGGGTGGCGGCCGTCGACGCCGAGAGCCCGGCCGAGGTCGCCGCCGGGGCCGACCTCACGGTGGACGGCGCCGCGGGCGCGGTCGAGCTGCTGCGCGCCCTGGCCGACGCCGCCACGGCGGCGGTGACGCCGCCCGATCAGCCCTGAGCGGGAGGGGGAGCGGCCGCGGGGACGGATGCAGCCGCCGCCAGCTGGTCGTCCCACCAGTCCGCCGAGGTGCGCCCGCGCACGGCCGCCCGCAGCGCCGCCGCCCGCCGGGCCCGCTCGGGCGCCGGCATGGTCAGCGCGGCATGCAGGGCCTCGGCCGTCGCCGTCACGTCGAAGGGGTTGACGCCGAGCGCCCCGTCACCGGCCAGCGCCAGCTCCTCCCAGGCCCCGGCCTGGCGGGAGAGCACGAGCACCCCGTCGGCCGCGTTGAGCAGCGGGCCCTCCTTGGCCACGAGGTTGAGGCCGTCGCGGACGGGGTTCACGAGCAGCACGTCGGAGATCGTGAGCGCGGCGAGCGAGCGTGCCCGGTCGTCCTCGACGGCCAGCACGATCGGCGTCCACCCGCCCGATCCGCCCGACCCGGCGAAGACATGGTTGATCCGCTCGGCCGTGTGCACCACGTCGGCCCCGTAGGCGAGATACTCGGCCAGCCCCTGCCGGCTGGGGTACGCCAGCGCGACGTGCACCACCTCGCCGCGCCACTCGGGGTGCGTGACCAACAGCTCCTCGAAGGCCAACATCCCCCGCACGATGTTCTTCGAGGGCTCCATGCGGTCGGCCCGGGCGATGATGCGGCGCCCGCCGACCTCGGCTCGCAGCGCCGCGGCCGCGGCCGCGCACGCCGGAGACGACGCCTCCTCCTCGAGGACCGCCGCGTCGGGGCCGAGCGGCGCGACGAAGGTGGCCGGCGCGCTGCGGCCGGCCGCCGCGTAGCAGGCCCGGAAGCCGGCCTCCCACTGGTGGCAGTGGAACCCGCAGGCCCCGTAGCCCGCCATGCCGTCGAGCAGCTCGGCGGCGACGTCGTCGGGGAGGACGCCGAACAGGGCGGGCTCGGCGAAGGGCGTGTGCAAGAAGTGCACCGAGCGCAGGTCGGGCCGCCGCTCGGCCAGCATGCGCCCGAGCAGCGAGAAGTGGTAGTCCTGCACGAGCACGGTGTCGCCCTCGCCCGCCCGGGTCGCCACCACGTCGGCCATCGCCCGGTTGTAGGCGCGGTAGCCCTCCCAGGCGGCCCGCCAGTGCCGGTCGAAGCGGGGCCGGTGCGGCAGGTCGAAGAGGTGGTGGTGGACGTACCACAGCGTCGTGTTGGCGACGACGTCGTAGGCCTGCCGGTAGGTGTCGTCGTCGACCACGACCGGGACGAGGTCGAGCCCGTCCTCGGTCATGAGGCCCCGGGCGACCGCCTCGCGGTCGGCCGCCCCCATCGTCACCGAGGCCCACGTCGTGCCGCTGCCGGCGAGGAGCCGGTGCAGCGAGGAGGCCAGCCCGCCCGCTGCCGCCGCCGCCGTGAGCGAGCCGTCGGGCCCGGCCCGGAAGCTGAGGGGGCCGCGGTTGGAGACGACGATGGTCCGGCTCACGGCCACGCCCCCGATCAGTCCCGCCGGGGCAGCGCGGAGGGGGGACGCGCTCGAGGGCGGCCCGCAGCACGTCGACGGCCTGGGGCCGCAGCTCGTGCAGGGGGCGGTTGCGGTGGATGCGCTCGCCGAGATCGACCTGGGCCAGACGGTCCGGCCCCAGGGCCCGCGCGAAGTCGATCAGCAGCCCGAGCTCGACGCCGTAGCCCGGCGCGAAGCCGAGCTTCTCGAAGACCCAGCGGTGCGCGGCCGTCTCGCCGGCCAGCGGCTGGCGCACCCAGGAGAGCTCGGGGAAGAGCAGCTCGAGCACCGGGCGCGCCATCAGCTCGGTGACGCGGCCGCCGCCCGTGGGCTCGCCGTGCAGCGGCCGGGTGTAGAAGCCCTTGACCAGCGCGATGTCCTCGGTGGTGAGCAACGGCCCGAGCAGGCCCGTCACGAAGGCGGGGTTCGTGTTGGCCACGTCGGCGTCGAGGTACACGACGAGGTCGCCGCGCGAGGCCGCCAGCCCGGCGGCCATCGCCTGCCCCTTGCCGCCGGCGCCACCCGGGCCGGCCACGACGCGGGCGCCGGCGCCCTCGGCCTGCGCGGCCGTGTCGTCGCGCGACCCGTCGTCGAGCACGATCACCTCGTCGACCAGCCCGTTGCCCCCGTGGGAGGCCAGGAAGGGCTGGACGACCGCCCGCACGACCGAGCCCACCGTCGAGCCCTCGTCCCGGGCCGGGATGCACACCGAGACGGTCCGCCCCGTGCGGGCCTTGGCCCCGAGGACGGCGCCGGTCGGGAAGTCGCCGTGTCCGAAGGTGTGCGCCACGCCCCCGATTCAAGCAGCCGGGCTGCGTTGAGGCGGCCGGCCGGGGCAGGCTACGATGGATCCCATCATCCAGAGCGACTGAGGGACGGGCCCGTTGACGTCGCGGCAACCAGTGCTGAGCACCTGGTGCCAATGCCCGACCGATGAGGAGGACCGATGGTCGATTTCGTCACTGGGCTGCGTTGTCGTGAATGTCGAGCGCGCCTTCCCCGCCGAGGCACTGCACGTCTGCGACTACTGCTTCGGGCCGCTCGAGGTGGCCTACGACTACGAGCGCATCGCGGCCACCGTCAGCCGGGAGCGCATCGAGGCCGGGCCCCGCTCCATCTGGCGCTACCGAGACCTGCTCCCCGTCGACGACGAGACGCCGGTGGACCTCGGCGCCGGCTTCACCCCGCTCGTGCGGGCGGACCGCCTGGCCGCCGAGCTCGGGCTGGGCGAGCTGTGGATCAAGGACGACACCGCCAACCCCACCGGCTCCTTCAAGGACCGCGTGGTCTCGGTGGCGCTGACCAAGGCCCGCCAGCTCGGCTTCAAGGTGGCGGCCTGCGCGTCGACGGGCAACCTGGCCAACTCGGTGGCTGCCCACGCGGCCCGGGCGGGCATGGACTCGGTGGTCCTCATCCCCCACGACCTCGAGGCGGCCAAGGTCACCATGACGGCCGTCTACGGCGGGACCGTCATCGCCGTCGAGGGCACCTACGACGACGTGAACCGCCTGTGCGCCGAGCTCACGAGCGAGCGGCCGAGCTGGGCCTTCGTCAACGTCAACGTGCGCACCTACTACGCCGAGGGCTCCAAGACCCTCGCCTTCGAGATCGCCGAGCAGCTCGGCTGGCAGGCGCCGGACCACGTCGTGGTCCCCATCGGGTCGGGCAGCCAGCTGACCAAGGTGGCCAAGGGGTTCGCCGAGCTCGGCAAGGTGGGACTGCTGCCCGAGGAGCCCGCCGTGCGGGTCTCGGGCGCCCAGGCCGAGGGCTGCGCTCCCGTGGCCACGGCGTTCCTGGAAGGCACCGACGCCATCAGGCCCGTCAAGCCCAAGACCATCGCCAAGTCGCTGGCCATCGGCAACCCGGCCGACGGCTGGTACGCCCTCGAGGCGATGCGGCGCTCGGGCGGCTCGTGCGCCGCGGTGAGCGACGACGAGGTGGTCGACGGCGATCGGGCTGCTGGCCCGCACCGAGGGCATCTTCGCCGAGACCGCCGGCGGCGTCACCATCGCGACGCTGTCCAAGCTGGCCGCCTCGGGCGCCATCCGCCCCGACGAGCGGGTGGTGGCCCTGGTCACCGGGCACGGCCTCAAGACCGTGGAGGCCCTGACCGCCACCCCCGGCTACGGCCCCAGCGCCACCATCGCCCCCACCCTGGCGGCCTTCGACGCCGTCGTCACCGAGGAGCCCGCCCGATGAGCCTGACCGTCCGCATCCCCACCCAGCTGCGCACCCTGACGGGTGGCGCCGGCGAGGTCGAGGTGGAGGGGGCCACGGTGGGCGAGGCCCTCAAGGCCCTCGACGCCGCCCACCCGGGCCTGGCCGAGCGCCTCTTCGACGACGCCGGCGGCCTGCGCCGCTTCGTCAACGTCTTCCTGGCCGACGAGGACGTCCGCTTCCTCGACGGCCTGGCCACGCCGGTGACGCCGGGCCAGACCCTCTCCATCGTCCCCGCCGTCGCCGGGGGCTGAGCCGGCCGGGGACACCCCGGTTCGGAGGCCACGTCCCGGAGGGAGCGCCGTCCGCCCTTGCGCGCGCCGCCCGGAGATGGTTTCCTATTAGCACTCACATGACGAGAGTGCTAACGGAGGTTTGACCCAGATGGCCAAGATCATCCCTTCCAGGAGGACGCCCGCCGCGGCCTGGAGACCGGCATGAACAAGCTGGCGGACGCCGTGCGCGTCACCCTCGGCCCCAAGGGCCGCAACGTGGTGCTGGACAAGAAGTGGGGCGCCCCGACGATCACCAACGACGGCGTGTCGATCGCCAAGGAGATCGACCTCGAGGACCCCTTCGAGAAGATCGGCGCCGAGCTGGTCAAAGAGGTCGCCAAGAAGACCGACGACGTGGCCGGCGACGGGACGACGACCGCCACGGTCCTGGCCTGGGCCATGGTCCACGAGGGCCTGCGCAACGTGGCCGCCGGCGCCAACCCCATGTCGCTCAAGCGGGGGATCGAGGCCGCCGTCGAGACCGCGGTGAGCTCCATCCACGGCATCGCCAAGGAGACCGAGTCCAAGTCGCAGATCGCCCAGGTGGCCTCCATCTCGGCCGCCGACACCGAGATCGGCGAGATGATCTCCGAGGCCATCGACAAGGTCGGCCGCGACGGCGTCATCACGGTCGAGGAGTCCCAGACCTTCGGCATGGACATGGACCTCGTCGAGGGCATGCGCTTCGACAAGGGCTACATCGCCCCCTACTTCGTGACCGACCCCGAGCGCATGGAGGCGGTGCTCGAGGACGCCTGCATCCTGCTGGTGGGCTCGAAGATCACGGCCGTGCGCGACCTGCTGCCGGTGCTCGAGAAGGTCATGCAGAGCGGGAAGCCGCTGCTGATCGTCGCCGAGGACGTCGAGGGCGAGGCGCTGGCCACCCTCGTCGTCAACAAGATCCGCGGCACCTTCCGCTCCGTGGCCGTCAAGGCCCCGGGCTTCGGGGAGCGCCGCAAGGCCATGCTCCAGGACATCGCCATCCTCACGGGCGGCCAGGTCGTCACCGAGGAGGTCGGCCTCAAGCTGGAGAACGTGACCCTCGACCTGCTGGGCAGCGCCCGCAAGGTCGTCGTCACCAAGGACGAGACCACCGTCGTCGAGGGCGGGGGCAGCGAGTCCGACATCAAGGGCCGCATCAACCAGATCAAGACCGAGATCGAGAACACCGACTCGGACTACGACCGGGAGAAGCTCCAGGAGCGCCTGGCCAAGCTGTCCGGCGGCGTGGCCGTGATCAAGGTGGGTGCCGCCACCGAGGTGGAGCTCAAGGAGAAGAAGCACCGGATCGAGGACGCCGTCTCGACGACCAAGGCCGCCATTGAGGAGGGCGTGGTCCCCGGCGGGGGCGTCGCCCTGCTGCGGTCCCAGACCGCCATCCTCGAGGCCGCCGAGAAGCTCGACAACGACGAGGCGACCGGCGCCCGCATCGTGGCCCGGGCCGTGGAGGAGCCGCTCAAGCAGATCGCGGTCAACGCCGGCCTCGAGGGCGGGGTCGTGGTCGAGAAGGTGCGCAACCTCAAGGGCGCCCACGGCCTCAACGCGGCCACCAACGAGTACGAGGACCTGTTCAAGGCCGGCGTGATCGACGCCGCCAAGGTGACCCGCTCGGCCCTGCAGAACGCGGCGTCCATCGCGGCGCTGTTCCTGACCACCGAGGCCGTCATCGTGGACAAGCCGGAGGAAGACGCTCCTGCCATGCCCGGCGGTGGCATGGACGACTACTAAAGCACCTCCGACCAGGGCCCCGGGGGGCCGGTGTCACCCGGATGCCACGGCGCTGCAACAGCGAAGTGTGACACTGGGGTCGCCTCACCCCCAACCGAGGCTGATCGATGCGCCCGGCCTCTGGCCGGGCGCATCGTGTTTGGGGGCCTCCGGTGCCTGCGGGCCCGGCGCTTCCGTATGCTGGCGGCGTGGCCCTGACCCCGACGACCGGCTGGGGGGTCCTCCACCTCTTCTGCCGGCTGGCACCCGACTTCGACGCGAACGCCCTGCGCAAGGCGGTGAGCGCCGCCGAGGCGGACGGCTACCAGGTCGTCCCGGTGGCCCTGCTCGGCCACAAGGCCGACCTCGGGCTGATGGCCCTGGGCCCCGACGTGTGGCGGCTGCGCCGCTTCCAGACCGAGGCGGTGGCGGCCGGCCTCGTCCCCACCCAGTCCTACGTCTCGCTGACGGAGATCTCCGAGTACGCGGCCGGCATCCCCGACGAGCTGCGTCAGGCCCGCCTCTTCCCGCAGCTGCCGCCGGAGGGCAAGGCCGCCTTCTGCTTCTACCCGATGACCAAGCGCCGGGGCGACGCGCACAACTGGTACGCGCTGGGCTTCGAGGCCCGCAAGCAGCTCATGGCGGGCCACGGCAAGGTGGGGCGGACCTTCCACGGCCGCGTGCTCCAGGTCATCACCGGGTCGGCGGGGCTCGACGACTACGAGTGGGGCGTGACCCTCTTCGGCACCCATCCCGACGACCTCAAGGAGTGCGTCTACGAGATGCGCTTCGACGAGGCCTCCGCCCGCTACGCCGAGTTCGGCCCCTTCTACACCGGCATGGTGGGCCCGCTCGACGAGGTGCTGGCCTCACTCACCGCGTGACCGCGTCCCTCGACGACCTGCGCGACGAGCTGCGCCGCCTCGGGCGCGTCGTCGTCGCGTTCAGCGGCGGCGCCGACTCCTCGCTCCTGGCCAGGGTGGCGCACGACACCTTGGGCCGCCGGGCCGTGCTGTGCGCCACGGCCCTGTCCCCCTCGCTCGCCGGCGCCGAGGAGCGTGAGTGCCGCGCCCTGGCCGAGGAGTGGGACCTGCGCTGGGTCGGCGTGCCGACGAACGAGATGGAGGACGCCGCCTACGTCGCCAACGGCCCGGACCGCTGCGCCCGCTGCAAGACGGCCCTGATGGACGCGCTCGGGCCGCTGGCCGGCGCCGAGGGCGCGACGGTGGTCCTGGGGGTGAACGTGAGCGATCTCGGCGACCACCGCCCCGGACAGGCCGCCGCGGCGGCCGCCGGCGCGGCCTTCCCCCTCGTCGACGCCGGTTTCACCAAGGACGACATCCGGCACTGGTCGCGCACCCTCGGGCTGCGCACCTGGGACAAGCCGGCCGCGGCGTGCCTCGCCTCCCGCCTCCCCTACGGCACCCCGGTCACCCTGGGCCGCCTCGCCGCGGTCGAACGGGCCGAGGCGGCGCTGCACGCCCTCGGGCTCAAGCAGCTGCGCGTGCGCCACCACGGCGACGCCGCCCGCCTGGAGGTCGAGCCCGACGCGCTGGGCGACGTGCTCGCCCGTCGGGCCGAGGTCGTGGCCGCCGTCCGCAGCGCGGGGTTCACCTTCGTCGCGCTGGACCTGGAAGGCTTCCGGTCGGGCAGCCTCAACCGCGCGCTCGGGCAGGCGCGGGGGAGCGAGGAGGAGGAACGATGAGCCAGGTGCGGGTGAAGGTGAAGCTGACGTTCCCCGAGTCCGAGGTCCGGCGGGCCGTGCTCGCCACCATGGTGCGCCGGTTCGACGTCGAGCCCAACATCCGCCGGGCCGACGTCGAGGAGCACCGCGGCTGGATCGTCTGCGAGGTCGACGGGGAGGCGGGCCAGGTGGAGGCGGCCCTCGACTGGCTGCGCGGCGAGGGGATCACCGTGGACCTGCTGGGGGACGTGCTCGAGGGTTGACCGGGGGTCCGGAGCCGACCCGGCCCCGGGGGTCCGGAGCCGACCCGGTTCAGGGCTCTTCGGGGCTCAGGGGCACGTGCCAGCCGGCCGAGGAGACCTTGCGCGGCTCGTAGAAGACGCAGCCCTCCGGGCAGGCGAACGGCAACGGCTCGTTGGCGGCCACCTTGCAGCGCTCGAGGCGCTCGCCGCGGGGCGTCGTTCGCATCACGTAGTGGCGGCAATCCTCGTTGACGGGCACGCCCCATTCTGGCCCAGCCGGCAGGCCGCGGTAGCGTCACCGCCCGTGGAGCCGACCGACGACCGCGACGTCCCGATCAAGACGCTGCTGCGCTGGAGCGAGGCGCTGGCGGCCATCGCGCGCACGGGCCTGGGCTTCACCGAGAGCCTCTACGAGCGTGAGCGCTTCGAGGAGATCCTCAAGGTCGCAGGCGACATCAGGGCCGAGGCCGACGGGGCGGCGGACGAGCCCGACCACGCCGGCGGCCTCGTCCAGGAGTGGATGGACACGGTGGGCAAGGGGGTCCCCGGCTACGTCACCCCCAAGGTCGCGGTCGGCGCGGCCGTCGGCAACGACAAGGGCGAGCTGCTCCTGATCCAGCGGGCCGACTCGGGCATCTGGCTCTACCCGACCGGGTGGTGCGACGTCGGGTACTCGGCGGCCGAGGTCGTGGTCAAGGAGGTCGAGGAGGAGACCGGCATCATCGTCGAGCCCGTGCGCCTCATCGCCGTCCTCGACGGCCTGCGCCTCGGCTTCACACGGGTGCCGCTGTACTCGCTGCTGTTCTACTGCCGCGCCGTGGGCGGCGAGCTCGCGCCGCACCCGCTCGAGACGCGCGACGTCGGCTGGTTCACGCGCGAGACCCTGCCGCACCCGCTGGTGGGCTCGGACCGCTGGGGTGAGCACGTCTTCGCCGCGATCGGCGGCGAGCGCCGCGACGTGCTCTACGACAGCGTGCGCCAGCCGATGTGGCGGGGCGACGCCTCGAAGACGTGATCACCGTACGGGTCGCCGCGTCGGTCGACGCCGACCTGGTCTCGGCGTTGACCGCCCTCCTGCCCCAGCTCTCCCGCTCGGCGCCGCCACCGACGCACGAGCAACTGGCCCGCATCGTGGCCGACCCCGCGACCACGCTCTTCGTGGCGGAGGACGACGGACGGGTCGTCGGCACGCTGACCCTGGCCGCGTTCGAGATCCCGACGGGGCGTCGGGCCTGGATCGAGGACGTCGTCACCGACGCTGCCGCGCGCGGCAAGGGGGTCGGCAGCGCCCTGGTCGACGCAGCGCTGGCTCGTGCCGCCGAGCTCGGCGCCCGCACCGTGGACCTCACCTCGCGCCCCGACCGTGCCGACGCCAACCGCCTCTACGTGCAGCTGGGCTTCGAGCAGCGAACGACCAACGTGTACCGGCGGACCCTCGACGCCGCGGGGTGAGCGGCGGGCACCGGCCCGCGCCCCCTCGGTCTCATTCGTCGGGTGGGAAGGCGGCAGGCAACAGGCGCATCAGCGTCGCGAACATGGGCGTGAAGCGGCCTTCGCCCCAGGGGAGATCCGGCTCGTTGGCGAAGGTCTGGCTGAGCACGCCGGTGATGATCGTCGATACGAGGTAGATCGCGCCCTCCTCGTTGGCCCCCGGGCCGAGCTGGCCCTTGGCCACGGCGTCGGCGAGGGCGCCGCGCTGGAGCTCGACCATCTCCGTGCTGACGGCGAACGCGTCCGGCGAGGGATGGAAGCTCGGCACGGGACGCCAGAAGAGCAACTCCGCGACCGCGCGGTTGGCCAAACACCACCGCCCGCTCGCCTCGAGGCCCGCCGTCAGCGCGTCGAGCCCGGGCTCGGCCCCCTGCATGCCGCCGCGCATCACCTCGAGGTTGGCACGCTGCCCCTCGAGGAACAACGCGTCATAGATCGCCATGAGGGATGGGAAGTACTTGTAGAGCGACGGCGGTTGGACGCCGAGGCGTCGCGCCACTTCCGCCAGGCTGAGGCCGTTCACCCCCTCCTCGGTCATGACGTCGCGGGCGATGCCGAGGATCTCTCGGATCGTCTCCTGCCGACGACGGGCCCGGCGGTCCGGCCTGTCCGCGGCGGCTCCGCTGTCCGCCTCGGCCTCGGTCCGTGTCATCGCAACAAGCATAGCTTATTTGTCTCTTGACAGCAATAGCTAATGGTATTAGCTTTACGTCGGACAGCCGAGGAGGTAACGAGATGACCGGACTGGAGACCGCACAGGACATGACCGAGAACCCGAGCTCGAACCGGAGCAGCCGATGGTGGTTGCGGCAGGACTCGCACTCCCTGATGATCGAGGCGCCAGCGGAGCGGATCTACGAATTGGTCGCCGACCTGCCGCGCATGGGGGAGTGGAGCCCCGAGTGCCAGCGGGTGGAGTGGCTGGACGGCTCGGACGGACCTCTCGAGGGTGCCCGCTTCGTCGGCCACAACCAGGGCGGCCCCGGCGGCCTCCTGAAGTGGTCGCGCCGGGGCCGCGTGCTGATCGCCGACCCCGGTCGTGCGTTCGCCTTCGTCACCGAGGAGGGTGGCAGGGAGGGCGTGCAGTGGCAGTACCGCTTCGAGCCCGTCCAGGGCGGGACTCGCGTCACCGAGTCCTACGAGGTGCATCGGATACCGGCATGGGCCCGCATCGTCGACGTCCCGACCAACCGCGCCCGGGAGTTGCGCGATGCCTTGCGCCACACGCTCGAGCGGCTCAAGCACGCCGCCGAGACGCCGTCCGCCCGCTAGCCCGACCGCTACCTTCGAGATCAGAGGAGTCCCCACGATGCACACCTACCAGGCCGCGCCCGACGTCGACGTCGTGACGTCGACCGCCACCGTCACCGGGTTCGGCAACCTCGCCATCAACGCCTTCGTGATCCACGCACGCGAGCCGGTGCTCGTCGACACCGGTGCCGTGAGGGAGAGCCACGACTTCATGGCCGCCTTGCGGACCGTGATCGATCCGGCCGATCTCCGCTGGATCTGGTTGACCCACACCGACTTCGACCACATCGGCTCGCTGCACCGACTGCTCGACGAGAACGAACGGCTCCGGGTGGTCACCAGCTTCCTCGGGGTCGGGATCATGAGCCTGGCGGCGCCCCTGCCCATGGACCGCGTGTACCTGGTGAACCCGGGGCAGACGCTGGACGTGGGCGACCGGACCCTGACCGCGGTGCGGCCTCCGGCCTTCGACAACCCGATCACCACGGGCCTCCGGGACGAGCACTCCGGCATCCTCTTCAGCTCGGACTGCTTCGGGGCCCTGTTGGACGAGGTGCCCGAATGCGCCGAGGACCTGTCCGACGATGCGCTGCGGCAAGGCCAGGTCTTCTGGGCGACCGTGGACTCCTCGTGGCTGCACAACGTGGACCGGGCCGTGTTCGCCTCGGAGCTGGGCCGCATCCGTGTGCTGGAACCCACCATGGTCCTGAGCAGCCATCTGCCGGCCGCGCGTGGCTCCTCGCTGGAGCGGCTGCTCGGTGCGCTCGCAGCGGTCCCCGACGCTCCCGCGTTCGTCGGGCCGGACCAGGCCGCACTGGAGCAGATGCTCTCCGGCGTGACCGGCGTGGCCGTGTCGCCAGCCGGCTGATCACCCCATGGCGACGATCGGGGCGGCGAGCACGGCGCCCCCGGTCGAGCCGTGGAAGACGGCATCGCCGTAGGTGAAGATGCCGCCGTCGGAGGCGACGAGCCAGTAGCCACCCCCGTCGGGGGTGGCGGCCATGCCGACGACGGGGCGGTTGAGCGCGATGGAGCCGGCCGAGCCGTGGAAAGCGGCGTCGCCGTAGGTGAAGATGCCACCGTCGGAGGCGACGAGCCAGTAGCCGTGTCCGTCGGGGGTGGCGGCCATGCCGACGACGGGCTTGTTGAGGTGGATCGACCCCGCCGAGCCGTGGAAGGTCGCGTCGCCGTAGGCGAAGATGCCGCCGTCGGAGGCGACCAGCCAGTAGCCCTTGCCGTCGGCGGTCGCCGCCATGCCGACGATGGGCTTGTTGAGATGGATCGACCCCGCCGAGCCGTAGAAGCCGGCATCGCCGTAGGCGAAGATGCCGCCGTCGGAGGCGACGAGCCAGTAGCCGCCCCCGTCGGCGGTGGCCGCCATGCCGACGATGGGCGCGTTCAGGTGCAGGCTCCCGGTCGAGCCGTGGAAGGCCGCGTTGCCGAAGCTGAAGATGCCCCCGTCGGAGCCCACCTCCCAGTAGCCCGCGCCGGACGGCGTCGCGGCCATGCCCACCACCGGCGCGTTGAGGTGCTGGCCCCCCATGGAGCCGTAGAACGGCTCGCAGAACGAGAACACGCCGCCGTCGGTGGCCACCAGGCGGTAGCCGGGGAGGGACGAGCAGTTGACCGCGGTGATGGGGGCGCCCAGTTGGCGGGCCTGGCCCGAATCGGGGTTGATCATGAGCGACGACTCGTCGACCGCCTCGAAGGCGCTGGCCGGCACCGTCATGAGCTCGTTGAGCAACGAGGACGGCCAAGCCGGGTTGGCGTCGGCCCAGAAGTGCCAATTGGGACCGTTGTCGTCGAGGATGAGCCCGTACTGCTGCAGGGCGCGCAGGATCACCTGGGCCTGGGGCGAGTAGCCCGAGATGTCGAAGCTCGCCTTGAGCCGGAACCGAGCCCCCATCGGTGGGAGGTTCGGGTTGGCCGCCGATCCCTCTCCGGCGGTGGCCGGCCAGATGTACGAGGTGTCGGTTGTCGTCGCCTGGACCCGGATGGCGTGCGTGATGGCGCCCGACTGCACCTCGTCGTAGCGCATCAGCCCGGCCAGAATGGGCGTGCCCGCGGCGTCCACGGTCGCCAACCCGCCCCGGAGGGCGTTGGAGTTGAGGTTCCAGACGGCGCCGTTGGCGGCTGTCGAGGTCGTGGGGCCGTTGTAGAACGCGTCGTAGAGCTCGTAGTCGGTGCACGTCGTCGGGTCGACCATGATGGCGTGGCGGTCGCCCGTGCCACCCTCTATCTGCGTGCCGGCAGTGAACGGATACGGACCAATGTCGTTCCCCGACGAGCCGAACGTGAGGTAGATCTTCTGCGTGCCCGGGGCCACCACGTTGATGGGCATGCCGTACGTGGGAGGAGCGACCGGCTGGAGGTTGGTAGTCGACGCGTCCATGGCAGCCAGCCACTGCGCGCTGTGCGGGTCCACCGGCAAGTTCGCGATGGGGGTGTTCCAGACGTTGTCGGCCGGGAAGATGGGGCAGTTGGGCGCGCCGGGCAGAGGTGTGCCGGCCGACGCCACACCCGAGTTGCCACCACCGATGGTCAGGCCGAGCCACAGCATCGCCATGACCACGAACAGCACGGAGGGCATCGCGATCCGTCGTCTCGTGCGGTACGCCATTCACGTCGACGGTACCGCACCGGCCCGGCCGCCGCCGTCGGGTGGCCCCCCGATGCCGTTCAGCCCTGGTCCGTCAGCCCATGGCGACGATCGGGGCGGCGAGCACGGCGCCCCCGGTCGAGCCGTGGAAGACGGCATCGCCGTAGGTGAAGATGCCGCCGTCGGAGGCGACGAGCCAGTAGCCACCCCCGTCGGGGGTGGCGGCCATGCCGACGACGGGGCGGTTGAGCGCGATGGAGCCGGCCGAGCCGTGGAAAGCGGCGTCGCCGTAGGTGAAGATGCCACCGTCGGAGGCGACGAGCCAGTAGCCGTGTCCGTCGGGGGTGGCGGCCATGCCGACGACGGGCTTGTTGAGGTGGATCGACCCCGCCGAGCCGTGGAAGGTCGCGTCGCCGTAGGCGAAGATGCCGCCGTCGGAGGCGACCAGCCAGTAGCCCTTGCCGTCGGCGGTCGCCGCCATGCCGACGATGGGCTTGTTGAGATGGATCGACCCCGCCGAGCCGTAGAAGCCGGCATCGCCGTAGGCGAAGATGCCGCCGTCGGAGGCGACGAGCCAGTAGCCGCCCCCGTCGGCGGTGGCCGCCATGCCGACGATGGGCGCGTTCAGGTGCAGGCTCCCGGTCGAGCCGTGGAAGGCCGCGTTGCCGAAGCTGAAGATGCCCCCGTCGGAGCCCACCTCCCAGTAGCCCGCGCCGGACGGCGTCGCGGCCATGCCCACCACCGGCGCGTTGAGGTGCTGGCCCCCCATGGAGCCGTAGAACGGCTCGCAGAACGAGAACACGCCGCCGTCGGTGGCCACCAGGCGGTAGCCGGGGAGGGACGAGCAGTTGACCGCGGTGATGGGGGCGCCCAGTTGGCGGGCCTGGCCCGAATCGGGGTCGACCATGAGCGACGACTCGTCCACGGCCTCGAAGGCGCTCGCCGGCACCGTCTTGAGCTCGTCGACCAGGCCGATCGGCCAGCCCGGGTCCGCCGTGCCCCCGAAGTACCAGTTGGAGCCGTTGTCGGCGAGGATCAAGCCGTACTGCTGCATGGCGCGCAGCACCACCTGGGCCTGGGGCGAGTAGCCCGAGATGTCGAAGCTCGCCTTGAGGCGAAAACGGGCCCCCATGGGCGGGAGGTTCGGGTCCGAGGCGGTGCCCGCCTCGTGGCGGGCCGGCCAGACGAACGAGGTGTCGGTGGCCTCGGCGGTCATCCGGATGGCGTGGGTGACCGAGCCCGACTGCACCTCGTCGTAGCGCAGCAGCCCGGGCAGGATCGGGAGACCGGCCGCGTCGGCCGACGTCCATCCGGCCGGGCGCAGCGCGTCGGAGTCGAGGTTCCAGATGGCGCCTGAGCCGGCGGTGGAGCCCGACGGGCTGTAGCGCGCGTCGTAGAGCTCGTAGAGGGTGCACGTGGCCGGGTTGACCATGATGGCGTGCCGGTCGCCGGTGGCGGACTGGCCGCCCTCGATCGGTGTGTCGGCGCCGAAGGGGTAGGGACCGGGATCGCTCTCGTCCGCGTAGTCGAACGTGAGGGACACCAGGGGATGGGACGGTGAGACCACGGTGTAGGGCATGCCGTAGGGGTTGGTGGGGTCGCCCGACGGACCGAAGTCGGGATGCAGGTTGGTGGTGGCGCTGTTCATACTCGCCAGCCACTGGGTGCTGTGCGGGTCGACCGGCAGGTTCGCGATGGGGGTGTTCCAGACGTTGTCGGCCGGGAACATGGGGCAGTTGGGCGCGCCCGGTACGGGCGTGCCCGCCGACGCGACACCGGGCGCGCCACAGAGCATCGAGCCCAGCCCCATGACCCCGGCAGCCACGAACGCGACCACCGACCCCCTCTGCCGTCGTCTCACGGGCGTCCCTCCCGCCTCGACGGTACCCGACGCGGCACGGCGCCCGTGAACGCAGCCGGCCCCTGCACAACGGCCGATCTACAACGTTCCGGGACCACAGACGAAAGGGAACGGGTGCGTGCGGGTGGCCGGATCGCGGTCCCCGCCGCGATGTCCGTTCGATCCTACGGCGCGGGCCGTCACGACCGGCCTCGGCGAAGCCCAATTCCGTTAGTGTCGGTCCGGTCCGCACGCGACCGCGGGAGGCAGCCATGGTTGAGAACGGCCTGCAGGGGCGCAACTGGGTGCTGGCCGCGATGATCTTCGCGGTCGCGATGACGTTCATCGACCAGACGATCGTCTCCATCGCCATCCCCAACATCCAGCGGGAGCTCGGCCTGACCTCCACCGGGACCCAGTGGGTCGTCAACGCCTACCTGATCGCGCTGGCGGCGACGTTCGCGCTCGGCGGGAGGCTGTCGGACATCTTCGGCCACACCAAGATGTGCGTCATCGGCGTCGTCGTGTTCGTGCTGGCCTCCGTCATGTGCGGGCTCACGCCGAAGGGCTCCTACGCGGAGGCGTGGATCGTCGGGTTCCGCGCCATCCAGGGTGTCGGCGGCGCCCTGATGTTCCCTGCGGCGCTGGCCATCGTCGTCAACACGTTCCCGCTGCGAGAGCGGGGCAAGGCGCTGGCGCTCTTCTTCGGGATCGCCGGCGGCCTCACGGCGGTCGGCCCCATCCTCGGTGGCTATCTGACCCAGTGGACCTGGCGGGCCATCTTCTGGGTCAACGTCCCTGTCGCAGTCATCGCGCTGATCCTCATCGCGGTGTCGAAACCCAAGACCCAGTTCCAGCGTGCGCCCATCGACTACCCGGGCGCGATCCTGATCGCCGCCGGCATCGCACTCAGCATCTTCGGCCTCCAACAGTCCGTGCTCTGGGGGTGGAGCGACCCGTGGATCTGGGCCTGCATCGTCGGGGGTCTCGCCATCATGGCGGTCTTCGTCGTGGTCGAGCTGCGGGTGGTGTCCCCCCTCATCAAGGTCTCGATCTTCCGCAGCCGACCGTTCAGCGTCGAGAACGTGGTGCTGCTGATCGCCATGATGGCCTTCATACCGGTCTTCTTCTTCGCCAGCGAGTACGCCCAGATCGCGCTGCACAAGACGGCGTCGCAGGCCGGGCTGTTCCTCTTGTTCTTCTTCCTGGGCTTCGTCGTCGCCGCGCAGGTCGGCGGGCGCATCCTGGACCGGGAGGGCGCCAAGCGAGCCGTGGTCCTCGGGTGCGCCATCGCGGCCGTCGGTTTCGGTTTCTGGGCCTCCAAGGCGACGGTGCTGAGCTTCAGCCAGCAACAGATCTGGGTCGTCGTGGCCGGAGCCGGCATGGGGATGATGCTCGGCCCGGCCAACACCGACGCCGTGAACCGGGCGGGGGACCTCTCCTACGGGGAGGCAACGGGGATCACCCAGACCATCCGCAACTACGGCGCCAGCCTGGGCCTGGCCGCGCTGGGCACCATCGAGCTGTTCAACTACCGCTCGCACCTGACGATGTCGCTACGCGCCATGGGCGACCCGAACGCCGCGGCCGAGGCCAGCCACATCACGCAGACCCAGCAGGGGAGCGGCTCGGTCGCGTCGATCCCGCACTTCGTCTCGCTCGACTTCGCCCGGGCCACCCAAACGGTCCTCTACGTGATGTGCGGGATCATGGCCTTCGCCGGCGTGGTGGCGCTGCTCGGCCTCCAGCGCGGCCGCCAGGAGGTGGTCCCCGTCGACGCCCGGTCCGTCAGCGAGCCGGCCGGCTGAGGGCCTGCTCCGGCCTCAAGGCCTGGGCGTGATCTCTGAGATGCGGACCTTGCCGGCTTGACCCCCCTGGCAAGCGCTCGATGTCGCCCGTCGTGAAGGTGCTGGCGGCCATGGTGCCTCCTCTCGGTCGTCCTCATGACGACGAGGCACCTTGCCGAGAGTTACAGGGAAGACCACCACCGAGGACGGAGAACCGCGTAACCTCGCGGCGAGGTACTCGTCTCCTCATGGGCGGTCCATCTCCAGGAGGCAGGAATGTCGCATCTCAGCAGCCGCATCGGGATGTCCGTGGCCATCGTTGCGACGGCGGGTCTGCTCGCGACCGGATGCAGCGTGGTGAACAAGGTCCGCCAGGACGTGCACAACGTCGAGGGGAACAAGGCCACCATCGACTCGTTCACGCAGAACCTGCAGTCGAACCAGAACACACCGTTCGAGGCGACGTACGCGACGACGGGAAGCTCACCCGCCACCATCGTCTACGCCGTCGACCCTTCGAAGGGCGGGCTGGCCTTCCACGAGACGCAGACGGGCGCAAGCGCATCCAACGTCCAGCTGATCGTGAATTCCTCGGGCGAGTACGCCTGCAACCAGACCGGCTCGGCGGCAGCCTGGTCGTGCCAGATGCTCGGCAAGACCGACGCGGCGGCGCAGAACCAGATCTTCGACATCTACACGCCGTCGCACTGGATCAGTTTCCTCAAGGGTCTCTCCCTGGTGGCCGGGTTGGCCGGCGACACGGTGTCGTCCTCGACCATGAACGTCAACGGCTTCGCCATGAACTGTGTCGACCTGGTCGCCCACGGGGTGCCGGGCACGAGCACCATCTGCAGCACCTCGCAGGACATCCTCGGCTACGTCAAGGTGGCCTCGGACTCCACCAGCTTCGAGATCACCAACTACTCATCGTCGCCCTCGGCGTCGCTGTTCCAGCTGCCGGCGGGAGCCACCGTCACCACCCCCACGACGTGACCGTCGTCACCTGGCCGCCCCGCTCCTACACCCGCAGTCCGTGGCACATGCTCGATCACGCCTGCGAGCGCGAGGACAAGAGCCGCTGACGACCTTCATCAACCGCTACGAGACCTCGGGGCCGGGTGTCCGTCTGGCCGTGAAGGACCTGATCGACATGCAGGGCGAGCCGACGACGGCCGGGTGCCGCGCTGTGGCGGACCTGGCCGTCCCGGCCGAGCGGGACGCGGCGTGTCTCGCCGGCAGCCGTGCCGCCGGGGCGCGCATCGTCGGCCGCACGAACCTCCACGAGCTCGCCCTCGGCGTGACCGGGGTGAACCCGTGGTTCGGGACGCCGCGGAACCCGCTGGACCCCGCGCTGGTCCCGGGCGGCTCGTCCAGCGGTTCGGCGGTCGCCGTGGCGACCGGCGAGGCGGACGTCGCCTTCGGCAGCGACACCGGCGGCTCCGTGCGCATCCCCTCCGCCTGCTGCGGCACGGCAGGACTGAAGACGACCTGGGGCCGCATCCCCCTCGACGGCGTCTGGCCGCTCTCACCCAGCTTCGACACCGTGGGCCCGATGGCGAGAGACGTCGCGGGCCTCGTCACCGGCATGCAGCTCCTCGAGCCGGGATTCATCGCCGCGCGTGATGACGACCTCGTCGTGGCCCGCCTGCGCATCGACGCCGACCCCCGCATCACCGCCGCCGTCGACCGGGCGCTCAACCTGGCGGGCTGGGACTGCGGCGACATGTCCATGCCCGGCTGGGACGAGGCCACCATGCAGGCGGGGCTCCTGTTGGTGGTCGAGGCGTGGCATTCCGACGCCGCCCTGGTCGAGCAGGACCCAGGGGGCATCGGCGACGACGTACGGGCGCGCCTGCGGCTCGGCTCGACCTTCGACGACGGCACCGTGCGCGCCGCCTGGCTGGCCCAGCGCGAGTGGAAGGCCGGGCTCGAGCGCGTCTTCGCCCAGGTCGACCTCCTGGTGACCCCGACCCTGACCATCTTCCCGCCGCGCCTCGAGGACGGCGACGACCTGCTGGTGTCGCGCTGCACGCTGCCGGTCAACCTGGCGGGCGTGCCGGCGCTGTCCCTGCCCGTGCCGGCGGAGGGGCCGCTCCCGGCCAGCATCCAGCTGATCGGGCCGGCGCACAGCGAGGAGCGGCTGCTGGCGGCTGGGGCCCTGCTCGAGGCGGCCGTGGCGGCCGGCTGAGCAGGCGGCCACCTGGTTCACCGACTCGCGCGTGACAGCGCACGAGGCCCCGTCCGATGTCGGCCAAATGCTGGACGCTGATGGCGGCCGCCGAGGGCTGGCCCGCGCACGACTGGGCGTGAGCGGAGGCGTCTATGCCATGGACGCCAGGATCTCGTCGACCATCTCCGAGGTGGTGTTGGGATGCAGGAAGGCGAAGCGGGCCACCGTCTCACCCTCCCAGCTGGTCGGCGTGACGAAGCCGATCTGGTCGTGCAGGAGGCGGGCGGACCAGACGTCGTAGTCGAGCTTGTCCCACCCGGGGCGGCGGAACAGCACGATGGAGAGCCCGGGGTCGCGCACCAGCTCGACGTGCGGTGCCTCGATGATCCGCTCGGCAGCCTGCTGCGCGATGGCGAGGCCCGCCTCCACGGCGTCCCGGTAGGCGTCGAGCCCGTTGACGGCCATGGAGAACCACAGCGGCAGTCCGCGGGCCCGGCGTGTCAGGTGGAAGGCGTAGTCGCTCGGGTTCCACTCCTCGGGGTTCTCACTGTGCAGCACCTCGAGGTACTGCGCGTCCTGGGTGTGCACCGCCTTGGCCAAGTTGGGCCGGCGGTAGACGAGCGCGGCACAGTCGAACGGCGCGAACAGCCACTTGTGCGGGTCGACGATGAACGAGTCGGCCCGGTCGAAGCCCACGAAGAGGTCGCGCACGCTCGGCGCGAAGAGGGCGGCGGCTCCGCCGTAGGCGCCGTCGATGTGGAACCACAGCGAGTGCTCGTCGGCCACGTCGGCGACGCCGGCGAGGTCGTCGACGATCCCCGCGTTGGTCGTGCCGGCCGTGGCCACGACGCCGACCACGTCCCCACCGCGCGGATCGCCGCGCAGCGCCGCCCGCAGCGCCGGACCGGTGAGGCGGTGGTCGTGCGTGGGCACCGTGAGCACACCGACGCCGAGGACGTGGAGTGCCTTGCCCACCGAGGAGTGGGCGTCCTCGCTGATGGCGACGAGCGGGTGCCCGGGCGGGTTCTCGTGGCGTCGGTGGGCCGCGGTGTCGCGGGCCACCATGAGCGCCGACAGGTTGCCGGCGGAGCCGCCCGCCACGAAGCAGCCCCCGGCCCCTTCGGGGAACCCCGCCTGCGCCGCCAGCACGCCGAGCGCCTGGTTCTCGGCCACCACCACTCCTGCCGCCTCGAGCCAGCTCGTGCCGTGCAGTGACGAGCACGAGACGAACATGTCGAAGAGCAGCGAGGCCTTGGTGGGCGCGGCAGGGATGAACGAGAGGAATCGCGGGCTGTCGCACGACACCACCGCGGTGGCCAGCTTGTCGACGAAGAGCTGCAGCACGTGTGCCGCATCGGTGCCCTCCGGCGTCATGAGGCCGGCCAGCTCGGCGTCCAGGGAGGAGACGAGTCCGCCGAAGTCGAGGGCGACCGGGTCCATGGAGAGGCGCTCCCGGCAGGCCGCGAAGATCAGGTCCGCCATCGCCTCGTCGTAGTGGAACATCTCGCTCGCCATCAGGCGGGAGCGTCGGTGGGCGGCGGCGTGGCGCGTTGGGACGCGCGCCACGCCTCCTCGGCCCGGCTGGCGACGTCTCCGACGGTGGCACCGGTCTTGGCAGCGACGAGCGCCACGTCGTCGAACTCCGCCTTGGCCCGCCCGCCGGTGACCTTCATGCGGACGGTGATCCCGTCCACCGTGACCTGCTCCATCCGGCGTGCCACGGGCCAGCGCTCGACGGCGGCGGCGCGCATCCCCATCGTCCCCGTCACCCGCTGGATCTCCGCCCGCAGGGCCGCCACGCGCGTGGGGTCGGCCAGCACGTGCAGGACGTGGCCCGGCCGACCCTTCTTCATCGTGACCGGGCTGACCCAGGCGTCGAGTGCCCCGGCATCGAGGGCGGCCGCCACCGCGTGCCCGAGCTGCTCGCCCGTCACGTCGTCGAGGTTGGTCTCGAGCACGAGCGCGGCCTGGCCGGGTCCCACGGACGCCTGCCGATCACGGCGCCCGATGACGACCTGCGTGCAGTTGGGCAGGTCGTCGAGCTCGGCGGCGCCTCCGCCGAAACCGGACGCGGTGATCGTCATGTCCGGCAGCGGGCCGAAGGAGGAGCAGAGCGCCGACAGCAGCGCGGCCCCGGTCGGCGTCGTGAGCTCGAGGTCGACCTCCCGCCCGTAGGTCGGAACCCCTTCGAGCAGCCGGACCGTCGCCGGGGCGGGGTTGGGCAGCCGACCGTGGGCGCTGCGCACCGTGCCGCGTCCGGTCGCCACGGCCGACGCGCACACCTCGTCCACGCCGAGCACCTCGAGTGCCGAGGCCGTGCCCACGATGTCGACGACCGCGTCGTGCCCGCCCACCTCGTGAAAGTGCACCTGGTCGACGTGCTGCCGGTGCAACGCCGACTCGACCGAGGCCAGCGAGTGGAAGACGGCCAACGAGCGCCGGGCCACCCGGGGCGGGAGTGCGGCCGCCTGCACGAGGGCGGCGATGGCCGCATGGGTGCGATCCACCGCGTCGTCGCCGCGCACGATGGCGCGGGTGCAGGCGATGCCGCCGCGCATGCCCTCCTCCAGCCGGAGCTCCCAGCCCGGCAGGCCGAGCCGGCCCACGAGGCCACGGACCTCGTCGACGTCGGCACCGGCGTCGATCAGCGAGCCGAGCGCCATGTCGCCGGCGATGCCGGCGAAGCAGTGGAACCACGCCACTGTCGTGGGCGGGGCGGTGGGACTCGTCACGGGAGGAGCCGGGCTATCGCGCAGCCCGCGCCGTACCCGTTGTCGATGCCGACGACGGTGATGCCCGACGAGCAGGCGGAGAGCATGGTGAGCAGTGCCGTCACGCCCTCGAGGGCGGCGCCGTAGCCGGTGCTGGTCGGCACGGCCACGACGGGGGCGGGGGTCAGCCCGCCCACGACGCTCGCCAGCGCGCCCTCCATGCCGGCGATGACCACGACGGCATCGGCCATCGCAAGGACGTCGAGCTCGGCCAGGAGCCGGTGCAGCCCGGCGACCCCGCAGTCGGCGAGCAGGGCGGGGTCGAACCCGAGGGCGCCCAGGACCGCCACGCACTCGGCCGCGACGGGAAGATCCGCGGTCCCCGCCGTGATGACCACGACGGAACCGGGGCGGCGGCTCGCCGGCCGGAAGACGACCGTGGAGAAGGTGCCGCTCTCGGCGATTGCTCCCGGACCGTGCCCGAGCGCGCCGGCCACGGCGCACACCGCCTTCACCTGGGCCTCGGTCGCCCGCGTCAGGAGGACGGGCCCGTCGGTCCCCGTGAGGAGCTCCTCGACGACCGCCGCCGCGTGTTGGGGAGTCTTGCCGGGGCCGTAGACGGCCTCGGGCAGGCCGAGGCGCAGGTCACGGTGGTGGTCCACCCGGGCGAACCCGAGGTCCGAATAGGGCAGGCGGCGCAACCGGCGGACGGCGTCGTCGGGCGTGCACTCGCCCGCGGCGACCTGTTCGATGAGCGTGCGCAGCGAAGAAGCGTCCATGGCCTGCTCTATCCTGCCCAACTGTGAACCCCCCTGCGACCACGGTCGCCTACTTCGGCCCGGCGGCCACCTTCACCCAGGAGGCGCTGCTCACCCAGCCGGACCTCGCCCCGGCGGACCTGCGGCCCCTCGGGTCGATCACGGCCGTGCTCGAATCCGTGGCCCGGGGTGACGTCGAGCTGGGCTTCGTGCCCATTGAGAACGCGATCGAGGGGACCGTGAGCGCCACCATCGACGGGCTGATCCACGACGTCGACCTCCACATCGTGCGGGAGGTCGTCATGGACATCCACCTGCACCTCATGGCCCGCCCCGGCACCGGACTGGCCGACATCCGCCACGTGGATTCCTATCCCCACGCCCTGGCCCAGTGCCAGAAGTACCTGGCCCAGGCCCTGCCCGAGGCCGAGCAGCGCGCGGCCAACTCCACCGCCGACGCAGCGCGGGTCCTCGGGGAGTCCCCCGACGCCAAGGACGGAGCGGCGATCGCGCCGCGGCTGGCCGCCGAGCGCTACGGCCTGGTCGTCGTCGCCGAGGACGTCGAGGACCACCCGGGCAACCAGACGCGCTTCGTCCTCGTCGCCCGCACCCGCGTCCCGAAGCCGACGGGTCACGACAAGACGAGCATCGTCTGCTTCCAGCGGGCCGACCACCCGGGCAGTCTGCACGGGATCCTCGGCCAGTTCGCCGCGCGGAACATCAACCTGACGAAGCTCGAGTCGCGCCCGACCAAGCAGGGGCTGGGCGACTACTGCTTCGTCATCGACCTCTCGGGGCACGTCGGCGACGAGGTGGTGGCCGACTGCCTGCGCGACCTGCACGCCGGGCTGGCGGGGGTCAAGTTCCTCGGCTCGTACCCCGCGGCCGGTGAGCACGGGCCCGAGCAACGGCGTCAGGCGGACGCCGCCTGGCAGGCCGCCGACGAGTGGTTGCGCGGGTTGCGCGGCGCTATCGAGTGACGGGCTCGGCCGGGCTGCGCTCGAGCGACCCCGGCAGACGGCCCGCCAGCACGAGGGCCACGACGGCGGCCAGGGCCGCCAGCGCGAAGGCGATCACGACACCGCCGGCGAGGGCCCGTGAGCCCCGGGAGACCGCCGCCACCGCGGCGCCGCCGATGCCGACGCCGAGCGCGATCCCGAGCACGTCGGCGAGGTTGAGCGAGGCCGATGCCCACCCCTCCCGTCCCGGCGGCGCCGCCCGCAGCATCATGAGCGAGATGGGCGCGTAGCTCAGGCCCATACCCAGGCCGGCGGCGGACCAGGCGACGAAGGCCTCCCAGACCGGCACCCCCGGCCGGAGCTGCCAGGCCATGCCGGCCGTCCCGGCCAGGATGAGGAGCAGCCCGCTGCGCACCAGCCGCGTCCCCTCCCACTGCTGGTTCAGGCGGGCCTGGATCCACGAGCCGGCGGTCCAGGCGAGCGTGCACGCGGTCACCACGGCGCCCGCCATGACGACGCTGTGGTGGCGGACCGTCGTGATGGTCAAGGTGACGTACGCGTCCGCCCCGAAGAACGCGAAGGTGAGGAGCCCGCGGCTGAGGATGGTGGCGGGCAGCCCGCGCGCGGCGCGCAGCGTGCCGACGGGCAGCAGGCGGCGCAGCGGTGCGAGACCGACGAGCAGCCCCACGGCGGCGAGGCCGAGCGCGGCGAGCACGTTGCGCGCGCCGAACGCGGCGAGGACGAAGGCGGCGCCGGCCGCCGTGCGCACCGCGTCGGTGACCTTGTGCTCGTCGAGCGACGTGGAGGCGGGCCGGCCCAGGCGGGCCAGCGCGGGCACGGCGATGGGCCCGGTCACGGCCACGAGCGGGATCAGGCCGAGGAACACCCAGCGCCACCCGAAGAGGTGGGCGACCACGGCGGCGACGCCGGGGCCGACCAGGCCGGGCACGACCCAGGCCGTCGAGAGCACGGCCATCATGCGGGCCCGCTGCGCCTCGCGCAGGCTGCGGCCGATGGCGACGTAGGCGACGGCGGGCACCGCTCCGGCGCCGAGTCCCTGGAGGACCCGCCCGACCACGAGCACCCACATCGCCGGCGCCAGGCCGGCCACCAGGAGGCCGGCCGAGAACAGCACGAGCCCCGCCACGAAGGGCCGCGCCGGCCCGTGCCGGTCGGCGTCGCGCCCGGCGACGACGATGCCGACGAGGCTGGCGAGCTCGAAACTGGAGAAGACCCATCCGTAGAGCGCCAGGCCGTGCAGGTCGCGGGCCACCACCGGCATCACGGTGATGACCGCGAGGGCCTCGGACGCAATGAAGGTGACGCTGAGCACCAGCCCGGTCGTCAGGGCGCGCTGCTGCGGTGCCCACAGCCCCTCTCCCGCTGCGCCCCCGGTCACGTGGGCGAGACTACGGGCAGGAGCCGCTGGTACTGTGCGGCCGGGGAGGGCCCATGACTCTGCAGACCATCGACGTCGACCAGCATCTCTTCGAGTCGAGGACGACCTGGTCCGAGTACATCGACCCGGCGCAGCGCGCCGACGCGCTCTCCATCACCGACGACGAGGCGGGGTGGCCGTGGTTGACCTGGCGGGACGAGCGGCTGACGCCGCTGGAGGTGCCCATCCCCGAGCGCTCCACCCTGATCGGCGACGACCGGCTGCGGCGCCTGCGAGGCGAGCGGGCGCCGGCGTCGTTCGACGAGCTGGTGCCCGACGCCTACCGCCTTCCCGCGGCGCGCCTGGCGTCCCTCGACGCCTTCGGGCTCGACGCGGCCGTCATGTTCCCCAACTACGGCCTCCTGTGGGAGCAGCGGCTGGCGTCGGACCGCGATGCGCAGCGGGCCAACGCGCGGGCCTACAACCGCTTCACGGCCGGTCTCTGCGCCGAGGGCGACGGGCGCCTGTTCGGGGTGGCGCACGTGCTGCTGCACGACCCGGCCTGGGCGGTGGAGGAGATCCGGCGGGTGCGCGCCGAGGGTGTGCGGCTGGCCATGATCGCCCCCGCGCCCGTGGACGGCAAGCCGCTCTCACACCCGGACTTCGACCCGGTGTGGGCCGCCTTCAGCAGCGAGGGCGTCGCCCCGGTCTTCCACGTCTCCGAGTTCGAGAGCCCGCTCCACCCCGCCTGGCGCCAGGGCGAGCAGGAGGACGGCGAGCAGCTCTTCGACTCCATCTTCTTGTACCTCGCACCCGCGGTCGCCCTGGCCAACCTCATCCTGCACGGGGTGCTCGAGCGCTTCCCGGACCTGCGCATCGGCGTCGTCGAGCTGACGGCGAGCTGGGTGCCGAGCTTCCTCCTGCACATCGACGGCGCTTCGGACTTCTACACCCAGCGTCACGGCGAACCCTTCCGCCAGCTGGCTGACCGGCCCTCCGACTACTTCCTGCGCCAGGTCCGGGTGGCGGCACTGCCCTACGAGATGCCGAACCGCCTCGTGCCCAAGGTCGGCGACGACACGTTCATGATCGGCAGTGACTGGCCGCACGCCGAGGGCGTGGCCGACCCGATGGCGGCGGCGCAACGGGCCGTGGCCGGGCTGGCCGACCCCGCCCGCGGCAACCTCCTCGGGGCCAACGCCGCCTGGCTCCTCGGGCTTTGACCGTCGACCTCGAGGCGGCCGCGGCGGAGCGCGAGCGGCTGCGCGCGCAGTACCTGCGGGAGCCGGCCCGCCGGCCGGCGTCGACGGCCGGCGGCGTGCACCACCTGGCGCTGCTGTGCTCCGACGTCGAGCGGACCATCCGCTTCTACCAGGAGCTGCTGGGGTTCCCGCTCGTCGAGCTCTTCGAGAACCGCGACTACAAGGGGTCGACCCACCTGTTCTTCGACCTCGGGCACGACAACACCCTGGCCTTCTTCGACTTCCCGGGTCTCGGCCTCGGCCCGTACCAAGAGGTGCTCGGCGGCTTCCACCATCTCGCCATCTCGGTGGACCGCGCGCGGTGGGACACCGCCCGCGCCCGCCTCGAGGAGGCGGGCGTCGCCACGCACATCGAGAGCGAGGTCTCGCTCTACTTCTCCGATCCCGACGGCGTGCGCCTGGAGCTCATCGCCGAGGACCTCGGATCGCTGTACGGCACGCCGCTGCACTGATGGCGGTCACCGGGCTGGCCAACTTGGCCGTCAAGGTCTGTGACCTCGAGGCGGCTTGCGCCTGGTACGCCGCGGCCGGGGCGGAGGTCAGCGAGCCGGTCGCGTGGGAGAACGGGCGCCGGGCCGACGTGCAGCTGGGCACCCTGGCCCTGACCCTGTTCACGCACGCGATCTACGAGGACGCGTGCACCCTCCCGGCCGAGGGCTTCCTCCACCCGGCCCTCTTCGTGGACGACCTCGACGCGGAGCTGGCGCGTCACGAGGTCCTGTGGGGGCCGCGGATCGTCAGCGGCGCCTTCGGCACGCGCCGGATCGCCTTCGTGGAGGCGCCGGGGGGCATCCGCCTCGAGTTCATGGAGCAGGTCGAACCTCCCGCCGACTGACCGTCCCTCATGCTGCGCGCGGAGTGAGTCGCCGCGGGCGACATCCTGCTCCCGGCCGACACTCCGTGTGAGAATTCTCCCGACCCGATGGACAGGAGGATTGGACCCGCATGACGACCACGCAGGCTCCACCAATCGCACCGCAGCACGGCTACACCAAGGACGGCACGCCGGTGTACGCCCATACGCATCACTACCTCAAGACCCGCACCGTCTTTCAGCGGATCAACGCTCGAGTTGCGCTGACCATCACCCTGTTGGTGGGAACCATGTGGGCGGCGTACCTGTTCGCCATCATCGCGTTCTATTCGCTGCCGTCAACCCTCAAGCAGCACAGTGCCACCGTCCTGGTGCTGTGGCTCTCCTCGGAGTTCCTCCAGCTCGTCCTCCTGCCGATCATCATCGTGGGCCAGAACATCCAGGCGAGGGCGGCTGACGCCAGAGCGGCCAAGACCTTCGAGGACGTCGAGGACGCCCGCCAGAAGATCGAGTACGCCATCAGCCTGCTCGACGTCCACACCGAGGGCGGCCTGCACGACGCCGTGGCCTTGATCATCGACGCCATCAATGCCAAGGCGGCGCCCGGTGCCGCCGCGACCTGAAAGCGCTCAGGAGCCCTCGAAGGCCTCGTCGAGCTGACGGGGTGCCGGTGCCTGGACCGCTGCGCCGGCGCGCAGGGCCGCCGTGACCTCGCGCCGCGACGGCAACGTCGCCATGGCGACGGCGGCCGTGGCCGCCAGCAGCCCGGCGGCCAACGAGAAGGCGAGCGCGTAGCCGTCGGTCAGTGCCGTCGCCGTGTGGGCAGGCGTGGCCGTGACCCCGGCCAGCGCGCCCGACGTGCGGTTGGCCGCCACCGTGGCGAGGGCGGCGAGGCCGATGGAGGCCCCGACGGTCCGTGACGTGTTCAGCAGGCCCGACGCGAGGCCGGCCTCTTCTCGCGGTACACCCGCCGTCCCCGCGACGGCGATGGGTGTGACGGCCAGCCCCATGCCCAAGCCGATGAGCACGAACGGCCCGAAGAGGTCGGCGAGGAACGTGCTGCCGGGCGAGATCTGGGCCAGCCAGGCCAACCCGGCGCCGGCTACGAGCGTGCCGGCGAGGATGAGCAGCCGGGGGCCGAACCGGGGCACCAGGCGCGCTGTGACCTGCGCGCCGGCGGCGATCAAGAGTGTCTGCGGCAGGAAGGCGAGCCCGGCCTGGAGTGGGCTGAAGCCAAGCACGTGCTGCATGTAGAGCGTCTCGAAGTACCAGGACCCGAACAGCGCGCCGAACATCATCAGCATCACCGCGTTGCCGCCGGCAACCGAGCGCGAACGGAAGATGCGCAACGGGACCAGCGGCGCCTTCGAGAACCGGGCCTGCAGCACCAGGAAGACCGCGATGAGCAGGACGCCCAGAAGGAGCGGCAGGAGGACCTGCGCCGATCCCCACGAGTAGGTCTCGGTGCGCACGAGGGCGAACACCAGCGCCACGAGCCCCGCCGTCACCGTGATGGCCCCGCCCAGGTCGAGGTGGCGGTGCACCATGTCCGCCCTCGACTCGGGGAGGTAGCGCCGCGCCGCGACCAGGCCCACCACCCCCACCGGCACGTTCACGAAGAGGATCCAACGCCAGCTGAGGAAGTCGGTCAGGATGCCGCCGAGCAGCGCGCCGGCGGATGCGCCTGCGGCGGACACCGCGCTCCAGGCGCCGAGCGCCCGGGCGCGGGAGGGGCCCTCGGCGAAGGTCGTCGTCAGGATCGTGAGCGTGGCGGGAGCGAGGATGGCGGCGCCCAGACCCTGCAGGGCGCGCGCCCCCACCAACAGGGCCTGGCTCTGGGCCAGGCCACCGAGGAGGCTGGAGACGGTGAACACCGCCAGGCCGACGATGAAGATGCGCCGGCGGCCGAAGAGGTCGGCGGCCCGCCCACCGAGGAGGAGGAACCCCGCGAAGGTCAGCGTGTAGGCGTTGATCACCCACTGCAGGTTCGACGAGCTGAACAGCAGGTCGCGTTGGATCGACGGCAGCGCGACGTTGACGATGGAGGCGTCGAGGACGACCATGAACTGGCCGATGAGGACGATGCTGAGCACCAGCCAGGGCGCCACGTAGCGGCCCGGGGCGATCTCGATGGCGGTGCTGCCGCCGGTGGGGTCTCCTTGCATGGGTCTCCTTGTGCCGGTGTCTCGGATCCGTCAACCCCCAACTCCCGGCCAACGTCGGTCGGCGGTCCGCTATTCCCATCCTCACTGCGGGATGAGGCATTGTCCGGCGGGGATCGGACGTGGATCTCTCGGTGCGAAGACCCGGTCTAGCGGTCCGGTGTGACAGGCTTCGCGCGATGACCGAGCCGTCACCCGTGGAGCTGCTCAGGCCCGCGGATCTTGCAGCGGGCGTTCCCTACGCCTATGCCGCGACGACCGGAGGTCGCCCGCTGCTCGTCTTCACCGCCGGCGCATGTCCCCTCGACGAGGCGGGATCGACGGTCTGTGCGAGGGACGTCGTGGGCCAGGCCGAGCAGGTCATGGTCAACCTCCGCCGGGCCTTGCACGAGGCGGGCGCCCGGTTCGACGATGTCGTGAAAGTCACGGTCTTCGTCGTCGGCACAGAGCGGTCCGATCTCGTCGCCGCCTGGGACGTCGTGCACCGGCAGCTCGGGCCACACGAACCGCCGGCCACCCTGCTCGGGGTCGCCGCCCTCGGCTATCGGGACCAGCTGGTCGAAGTGGAGGCCATCGCCGCCATCGGCCGCTGAGTTCTGGAAAATCCGGCAGGGATGTCGATTTCACCCGGTGCCGTTCGTGTGGTGTGTGACCCACCGGTACCGGACGGGGGACCCCGAGGGAAGGAAGGTGTCCAAATGACGCAGTACCTGATGAGCGTGGCGACGATCGACGGCGCGCCACCCCGCGCACCCGAGGACATGCAGCGGGCCTACCAACAGGTCGACAGGTTGAACGCCGAGATGCAAGCGGCCGGCGCCTGGGTCTTCGGCGGTGGGCTCATGCCGGCATCCTCTGCGACGGTCGTGCGCGCCGACGGAGACGAGCTCCTCGTGACCGACGGACCGTTCACCGAGTCCAAGGAGCACATCGGCGGCTTCTGGATCATTGATGCGGCGGACCTCGATGCGGCACTGGCCTGGGCCAAGAAGGCCACCCGGGCCTGCGAGGAGCCGGTCGAGGTCCGGCCGTTCCAGGACAACCCGGAAGGCTGATGCCGGGCGCGCCCAGCGAGGAGCGCGGGGTCGACATCGCACGGGTCTTCCGCGAGGAGTACGGACGCGCCGTCTCGGTGCTGGTCCGGGCCTTCGGCGACATCGACCTGGCCGAGGAGGGCGTGCAGGACGCGTTCACCATCGCGGCGACGCAATGGCCCGGCCGCGGCCTGCCGCCGAGTCCGGCGGGATGGATCATCACGACGGCCCGCAACCGGATCCTCGACCGTCTCCGGCGGGAGGCCTCGCGGGAGGACCGTCAGGCCCAGGCCGTCCTCCTCCAACAGCGTGACGAATCCGGCGAGGAGCTGCCCGTGCAGGACGACCGCCTCCGACTGATGTTCACGTGCTGCCATCCGGCCCTGGCGCCGGCCAACCAGGTCGCGTTGACGCTCCGGCTGCTCGGTGGGCTGGCGACCCCCGAGATCGCGCGGGCCTTCGTCGTGCCCGAAGCGACGATGGCCCAGCGCATCGTGCGGGCCAAGGCGAAGATCCGGGACGCCGGCATCCCCTACCGGGTGCCGAGCAGCGCCGAGCTCCCGGAACGCCTGCCCCCGGTGTTGGCGGTGATCTACCTCGTGTTCAACGAGGGCTACACCGCCACTTCCGGAGAGCAGCTGGCGCGGGAGGACCTCTGCCGTGAGGCGATCCGCCTCGGCCGGGTGCTGGCGTCGCTCATGCCCGACGAGCCCGAGGTGACGGGCCTCCTCGCGCTGATGCTGTTGGGCTCGTCCCGCTCCCCGAGCAGGACCGCACCTCGTGGGACGCCGACCTGATCGCCGAGGGGCAGGCGCTCGTGCGGTGGTGCCTGCGGCGGACCGTGCCCGGTCCCTACCAGGTCCAGGCCGCCATCAATGCCGTGCACAGCGATGCCCGCAATGCTGCGGAGACGGACTGGCGTCAGATCCTCACCCTCTACGACCAGCTCCTGGTCCTGGAGCCCTCGCCGGTGGTGGCCCTCAACCGGGCGGTCGCCCTGGCCGAGGTCGGCGGACCCGCGGCCGGGCTGGCCGATCTCGAAGGGTTGGATCTCGACGGCTACCACCTGTTCCATGCGGTGCGTGCCGACCTGCTGCGCCGGCTGGGCCGCCGCCCCGAGGCCGCCGTCGCGTACGACGCCGCCGTGGCGAGGACCGACAACGCGGCCGAGCGGACCTTTCTGCTCCGTGCCCGTGACGCAGCGGCCCAGGACCGATGACAGACTCGGGCCCGACATGAAGGTGCACCTCGTCGACGGGACCTACGAGCTGTTCCGCCACTTCTTCGGGGCGCCGCCGCACCGCAACGCGGCCGGGCAGGAGGTGGCGGCCGTCCGGGGCGTGGTGGGCTCGGTGCTGCAGCTGCTGAGCGAGGGCGCCACCCACGTGGGCGTCGCCACCGACCATGTGATCGAGTCGTTCCGCAACGACCTCTGGCCCGGGTACAAGACCGGTGCAGGCATCGACCCGGACCTGTGGTCGCAGGCCGGGCCGCTCGAGGACGCCCTGAGGGCGCTCGGGGTCCTCGTGTGGCCGATGGTCGATCTCGAGGCCGACGACGCCCTCGCCAGCGCGGCCGCCGTCGCCGGCGAGGACGCCGAGGTCGAGCAGGTGATCATCTGTACGCCCGACAAGGACCTCGGCCAGTGCGTGCGGGGGACCCGCGTGGTCCAGCTCGACCGTCGCAAGAACCAGCTGGTCGACGGGGCCGGGGTCGTGGACAAGTTCGGTGTCGGCCCGGCCTCCATCCCCGATTACCTGGCGCTGGTCGGCGACAGTGCCGACGGGTTCCCCGGCCTCGCCGGCTGGGGGGCGAAGTCCGCCGCCGCCGTGCTGGCGCGTTGGGGGCATATCGAGGACATCCCGGCCGACCCGGCCGACTGGGACGTCGCGGTGCGGGGCGCCGCCAAGCTCGCGACGACGCTGCTGGAGGGCCTCGACGACGCCGCGCTCTTCAAGGATCTCGCCACCCTGCGGATCGACCGCTCGCTGTTGGGTCGGACCGAGGACCTCTGCTGGCGCGGGCCATCGGCGGAGTTCGCCCGGGTCTGCGCCGAGATCGACGCACCGGGCCTGGGCCGGCGGGCGGAGGTCCTGGGGGAGGCGCGCCGGGCCTGAGTCAGCCGGCCGCCGCCACGACCGGCACCGGGCCCGTGAGGGTCAGCCGGCGCAGGTAGAGGTCGCGGTTGTTCGGGAAGCCGACGGCGCCGGGGACCCAGCCGTGGAAGGCGATCCAATACGAACCGGTCGTGTCCGTGAACACCGAGGGGCCCCCCGGTCCCGCCACGCCCGGGCCGCTGGAGAGCACGGGCCCCGGGGGGGTGTCGGCGCAGGGCCCGAGCGGCCCGCTGCAGGTGGCCACACCCACGGCGTAACTCGCGCTGTCCCAGTTGTTGCCCGAGAAGAAGAGGAAGTAGCGCCCGCCGGTCGTGACGAGGTCGGGGGCCTCGACCGTTCCGGCTTCCCATTGCTGCCCGGGTGCGAGCAGAACGGTGGCCGTGGCCCGTGGCGCGAACTCCGTCCCGGCCGCGTCGAGCTGCTCGGACCAGATCTTCGACGTGCCCGGCCCACCGGACTTCCACAAGAGGTACACGCTGCCGTCGGCGTCCGCGAACGAGGCGGGGTCGATGGAGCCCCCGAGCGCTGGCTGGCACTCGAGCGGCGCCGTAGACCGGTCGATGAAGGGCCCCTGTGGCCGGGTGGCGGTGGCCACCGAGATGCATTCCTTGCCGCTGCCCGTCACGTTGGCGGCGTAGTAGAGGACGAAGCTCCCCCCGATCATGCCCACGGCGGGAGCCCACGTGTAGTGGGGCTTGGCCCAGGTCGGAAGGCTCGGCAGGGCGTTGCCGACGGCGGCCCAGTGCATCAGGTCGGTCGACTCGATGATCTGGATGTTCCCCGCCACCGAGTTGGTCCCGTAGGCGAAATAGGTCTGACCGACCAGGATCACGCTCGGGTCGGGGAAGTCGAACGGGTAGACGAGCCCGGAGTTCGTTCCTCCGTCGAGGAGGCTGCACGGCCCCGAGACCGTCGAGATGTCCCGGGCCGCCTGGGTGTTGTCGCCCGCGCTGATCTGGCCGAGCGCCTTCTGGACGCCGCCCAGGCACGTCTGGAGCGTGCTGATGCTGGCGCCCTGCAGGAGGGCGTGGGCGGTCGTGGTGGAGAGCGTGGCGTTGGTCGTCGTCAGCTGGCTCAGTGTGGCGGCGATGGACGCCTGCAGGGCGTTGCGCCTGCCGGTCGTGACCGCGGCCGCGTAGTCGGTGAGGGCCGCGTCGTGTCGCAGGGTGGCCAGGTGGGCGTTGGCCGCCGCCAGGGCCGCCTCCTCGTTGCGGGCTCGCGTCCGGGCGGTGACGTCCGTCCACACCGCGGCCGCGAGGACGGCGGCGCAGAGCGTCACCACGGCGACCACCAGCCGGCGCGTCCGACGGTGGTCAGCCACTCGATGCCGCCGCACTGGAGCAGCTCGACGAGACGGAGCGCAGGGTCGCGATGGCCCTGGCCTGCTTGTCGACGGCGAGCGCGTTCAGCGCGCGCTCGACTCCGCCGAGGCAGGTCTGCAGGGAGGTGATCTGGGACGACTGCCGGGACACGTGGGCCTCGGCCGCGGCGAGGGCCGCCTGCGCCCCCTGAAGCTGCGCGACGTCCTGGTCGAGGGCGGTCGTGTCGCTGCCCACCTGCGACGTCAGGAGGGCGAGGTTGCGCCGGAGCCCCGCCAACTGCGTCGACACGGTGCCCGTCCGGTGCTGCGTCACCCCGAGCGAGGCGTGTGCCTGGTCGGTGCGGTCCCGCGCCCGCACCTGGTCGTTGATCAGGTACCCCAGCGCGGCGGCGAGGAGGACACCCGTGACGACGGCGACGACCCAGCGGGCCCGCCGGTGGCCGTGCACCCCCCTTGTCATCCTCCGAGATAGGTGGCGGAGAGCGCCTCCTCCATCTCCGACGGGGAGCCCTGCTGGGCCACGACGCCTTGGAGCACCACCGCGGCGGCATCCGCGATGGGCAGCGCGGTGCGGGCGAATTGCTCCACCAGCAGGATGGACAGGCCGCCCGCCGCCAACTCGCGCACCTTGTGGTAGAGCTCGGCGACGACGATCGGCGCCAGGCCGAGCGAGAGCTCGTCGAGCAGCAGGAGCTTCGGATCGGTGGCGAAGGCCCGGGCCAGCGCCAGCATCTGCTGCTCCCCGCCTGACAGCGTGCCGGCGAGCTGCTTGCGCCGGACGGCCAGCTGGGGGAATTGCGCGAAGGCCACGTCCTCGATGTGGTCCATCGGGACGCCGACCTGGGTGGCCATGAGGAGGTTCTCGCGCACGCTCAGGTTCGGGAAGATCCCGCGGCCCTCCGGCACGGTGCACATGCCCCGTCGGGCCCGGGCGTCAGCCGAGAGTGACGTGACGGTCGCGCCGTCGAAGCGCACCTCGCCGCCGCTCGGCGCGAGGGTGCCCGCGCAGACGTTGAGGAGCGTCGTCTTGCCCCCTCCGTTGGGGCCGAGGAGGGCCATCACCGATCCCGCCCGGACCTCGAGGCTGATGCCGTGCACGACTTCGATGGGCCCGTAGCCGGCCCGGACGTCGCGCAGCTCGAGGATGGGCGGGGCCTCGCTCACGGCGCACCGAGGTAGGCGTTGACGACGATCGGGTCGTTCTTGACCTGCTCGGGTGACCCGCTGGCGATGATCTCCCCGTAGTCGAGGACGTGGATCCACTCGCAGGCACCCATCACCAGCCCGACATCGTGCTCGACCAGGCAGATGGCAAGGCCCCGCTCGTCGACGAGCCGGCGGAGCAGCTGCCCGAAGGCCGCGGTCTCCTGCTCCGTCTGCCCGGAGGCGGGCTCGTCGAGGAGCAGCACCTTGGGTTGGGTCATCAGCGCCCGGGCCACTTCGACGACCCGCGCCCGGGCGGTGGGCAGCTCGCTCACCTCGCGCTCGGCGACGTCGCCCAGGCCCACCAGCTCGATGATCCGGTCCGTCTCGGCGCCCACGCGGATGCGGCCACTGCGTCCCCACGTGTTGCGGATCTCGCCGGCCACCTGGATGTTGTCCCGCACCGTGAGCGAGGTGAAGAGCTCGAGCCGCTGGTAGGTGCGGGACAGACCTCGGCGGGCACGGGCGGACGGGCTCGCCTTGGTCACGTCGTGACCGTCGATCAGCACGTGTCCGGACCGCGGTTCGAGCAGCCCGCTGACCACGTTGAACAGCGTCGTCTTGCCGGCGCCGTTGGGCCCGATGAGGCCGGTCACCCCCCCGGCGTCGACCGAGAGCGAGACGTCGCTCAGCACCTGGGCCCCGCCGAAGGCCATGGAGATGGCGCGGACCTCAAGGACGGGCATCGGCCACCCCCTCCACCGCGGCCACGCCGCTAACCCCCGCCGGCACGGCGGCCGGCCGGCCGCGAGCCTCGGGCGCCGCAACGAGGCTGGCGCCGAAGGCCGCGGGGCGCACCAACCTGGCGATCCCCGGTGTCACGAGCGCGATGACCGCAGTCGCCAGCACGAACCACCAGTTGCCCATGACCTTCGTCAGCACGAGCAGGTAGGCCACGACCTCGGCCGCCACCCCGAGGGCCAACACGCCCTTCACCCGCCACAGGGGGCGGTAACTCGCCACGATCTGGGGCACCGCCCCGCTCGGGTTGCGTCCCAGGCTGATCCCGATGAGCGCCGGGGCCACCAGGGACAGGTTGCCCATCACGCTCCAGAAGCCCCCCCCGCCGGCGTCGGTGCTCAGGTTCTGGAAGGTCGAGGTCAGGGCCATGAACGCGGTCCCGGCCAGGATCCCGCCCATGAGCGCGCCGGCGACGCTGCCGATGCCGCCGACGACCGTCAACATCACGAGGGCCAGGCTGACGAAGATGATGAACGTCGTGTCGTTCACGCTGCCGGTGGCAGAGGAGAGCAGCACACCGCCCACACCGGCGATGGCCGCCGAGAGCATGAAGACGGACAGCTTGAGCTTGACCAGGTTCTGCCCGAGCGTGGCCGCGGCGGCAGGGCTGTCCTTCATGGCGGTGAGACGCCGCCCGTAGCTGCTGCGGCGCAAAGCGATCAACCCGACACCCAGGAGGACGAAGATGCAGACCGAGGTGGTGAGGAACGTCTTCGTCGAGCTGAGGTCGATCGGCCCGAGCTTCAGCGGGGGGATCTGGAGGGTGCCGTTGGGGAAGATCGAGAATTGCAGGTGGAAGATGGGGAGGACGTGCGGCGCGATGTCGGCGATGATCATGTCGGAGACGAAGACGCCGAAGGCGAGGGTGGCCAGGGCCAGGTAGAGGCCGCGCAGGCGGAGAGCCGGCAGCGCGATGAGGCCGCCGACGAGCGCGGTCACCACCACGCCGAGGAGCAGCCCCCACGGCGTGATCCGTTGGCTCAGTCCCGTGCCCGAGAGACCGAGGTGGAACACGATGATGGTGGCGATGGCTCCGAAGGAGACCGGGGCCAGGTTGATCTCTCCTGCGTAGCCGGTCAACAGCGTCAGGGACAGGGCGATGATGGCGTAGGTGATGCCGATGGTGAGCGCCGACATGTCGTTGGTGCCCATGATCTGCTCGAGGGCCAGCACCACCAGCACGAGGATCGCTCCCCAGGTCACGGCCGACCGGAGGGTGGGGACCTCGAAGCGCTCCCTCGTGCGCAACAGCGTGGCACCCCGCAGCCGGTCCTGCGGCAAGACCAACAGGACCACGAAGAGCACGATCATGGGCAGGGCGATGCGGAAGTCAGATGCCCAGGACCACGAGGACGGGAAGTAGCCGAGTACGTACGTGCCCGCCAGGCCGAGGACGAGGGCACCGCCGAAGGTGCGCCAGATGCTCCGCAGTCGCCCGAACATGGCAGCGGCGATCGAGTCGAGCACGAGCAGCGTCAACACGTGGACGTCGAGGGTCCCGCCGCTGATGGGCGTGATCAGGATGCCGGCCAGGGCGGCCAGTGCCCCCCCGAGAGCCCACGAGAACGCCGCCAGTCGCCGGGGCCGCCCACCGTTGAGCTGCAGGAGCGCCGGGTTGTCGACCACCGCCCGCATGGCGACACCGGTGCGGGTGCTCGTGAAGAGCAGGCGGATCCCCACGGCGATCAGCACTCCGCAGCCGAGGGCGATGGCCTCGTGGTCGGTGACGTAGACCCCGAGCACCTGGAATTTCGCCGCCTCCCCGAAGAAGAGGTCGTCGGTGCGCGGCACGCCCGGGTTCCAGATCCACTGTGCCAGCGCGATCAGTCCGAGCATGATGCCGATGGTGACCACGATCTTGGTCACGTCCGCCGTCTCCCGGAGTCCCCGCATGATGCCGAGGTAGATGACCGCTCCCAGTAGCGGCGCCAGCACGACGATGACGGCGAACAGGGCCAGCGGCGCCGGCCAGTTCCAGCCGTAGCGGAACTGCCAGTAGGTGAACGCCGACAGCATGGCCATGGCGCCCTGAGCGAAATTGAAGATGCCCGAGGTCGTGTAGGTGAGGACGAGTCCCGAGGCGGCGATCCCGTAGACGGCCCCGGTCACCAGACCGAGGATGGTGTAGGTCAGGAACAGGTGCATGGCCGGAGCTCCCGTCGCTCAGGCGGACGAGCCGGGGTGCCGGTCGCTCACCCCTGTGGTTTGATCACCGACGAGGTCGCGTACTGGGTCGCGTAGCCCTGGGCGTTGAGGGTGGTGCCGACGACGGACCCCGAGTTCGCGGCGACGTACTTCGACGAGCAGTCGAACGCCCCGAGCTTCTTCGGATAGGCCTGGACCCACTTGGTGTTGTCCAACTTCATCAGGATCCCACAGTTCGGCGGGATGTTCTTGGCCGGGTTCCCCGACGCATTGAGCCCGCCGCCCGTCCAGTTCGTCACCTTGGAGAGATGGTTGATCATGCACTGACGGGTGAGGGTCGAGCCACACGCCTTGGCCTGGGTGGCCCAGAGCAGGAACGACGAGGTGGCCTGCTCCCCGAGCTGCGAGGTGAGGCCGCCGTACTTCTTGACGATCGAGAGGTACTGGGAGACGGCAGGAACGACCTTGGCCGCCTCGAGTGGCTCGTAGGAGATGCGGACGTACATGTTGTTGGCGAGGCCCGCCGTGTTCCAGTTGGCCATCGCCTGCGTGTAGGCGCCGGAGTCCTCGACCCAGATCGGGTCGTAGCCGATCTGGTTCTCTGCCTCGAACGCGCCGTAGAGCGTCGGCCCCGGGGTGGAGTCGTTGTAGACGATCTGGGCCCCGCAGCCCTGGAGCTTCTGCACGAAGGGCGTGTAGTTGGCCTCGCCGTTGTAGTTGACCTGGAACGGGCAGTTGACGAACTTCCACCCGGACTCCGTGTAGGCCTGCACGGCCTTGGCCATGGACGCCTGCTGGGTGGAGAGGGTGGAGTTGTACTCGCCGGCATGTTGGGTCTTGGAGCCGAAGAGCTTCTTGATCTCGTAGGCCGATGACACCGGGCTGGCGTTCGCGGGGTTCGGGGATGCCTGGTACATCTCGTAGGCGTTGGCGACGACGGGGGAGACCGTGAAGCCGGGGACGGCCGCGAGGTTGCAGCCGAGGCGGGTCCCCTCTGCCACCCCGTCGAGGGCGAAGCCCTCCCCGACCAGCATGAAGTCGGTCTTGCAGGCCTGCGTCATCACGCTGCCGACGTTGGTGACGGCGGCGTCGTAGTAGTCACCGACGAGCTTGCGCCCGTTGATGCCACCCTGGGCGTTGCACCAGGCGATCATGGCCTTGACCGCGTCACCCATCTCCTGGTCGAGGCCGGGCAGACCGGAAAAGCCCCGGTCGTCGCCGTAGGCGATGTTGATCGTGGAGTTGGTGACCCCCTGGTCGGTGGCTCCGGTGGCGTGGCCCTTGCCGCAGGGCGAGGCGAGCGTGCCGAACGTCGCCGACGAGGACGCAGCGGCCACCGACGGGGCGACCACCACCCCCGTCGCCGTGAGGGTGGTCGCGAACAGCAGCACGACCCCCAGCGATCGAATCCCGGTGATCCTCTTCATGACGACACCCCCTGTCTACGGAGCCGGACCTCAGCGTCCCAGCCCCGGACACCCCTTCGAAACTTGGAACAGGTTCCTGTTTGCCGGGGCACACTACCAACCCGGCGCTCGCAATTCTCAGCGGTGGCTGAGAAATCGGGCAACGGGAGCGCCGGAGAGCTTGGCTGCGGGCTCCGGGGGGCCCTACCGGGCGCCCGCGATCTGAATCCGGTACCGCCCGATGTAGTCGCTGAACTCGGCGTCGAGGCCGGCGTAGGTCCACCCGAAGTCGGCCGGGTCGTAGCGATGGCGGCCGAAGACGTCGGGCGGCCGCTGCTCGAGGAAGGCGCGCATGCGTCTGGTGTGCAGCGGCCCCACCTCCTCGCCGAAGCTGCGGTAGAGCGCGCCGACGGCCTCGACCGGGTCGGCCATCAGGGCGTCGTAGTGGAGGTGCTGGCACCATCCCTCTTCGGCCTTCTCGTCGAAGGCCATGGCCGAGCGCAGCGCGAACGCGCACTTGCCCTTCCACTCCTCTGCGGTCGGCCGGGGGTCGCCCCGGCTGGTCAGCAGGCGCTGGCCGGCGTTGACCAGGCTGGCCAGCGAGGTGACGACCGGACCCGGGTCGCGGTGGGTCCAGATGACCCTGGCGTCCGGGTAGGCGGCGAGCATGGCGTCGAGGTGCCACAGATGGTTTGGCGTCTTGAGGATCCAGCGCTGCGTCGGCTGCCGGGACTGCAGGGTCTGGAGGGTCAGACGGTGCTGGGCGTAGGCCGGCGTCATGTCCGCCCCCTCCAGCCAGCGGCCATAGGAGGGCACATGGGCCTGGGTCTCGAGGGCGAGGCTGCGCACGTCGTACATGAAGAGGGCGACGCACTCCTCGGCCAGGGTGGCCCCGAAGGGGTGCATGGCCTTGAGAGGCGGGTTCAGCTTCAGCAACCCGTCGAGGTCCTTGGCGGTCTTGGCGATGCGGGGGTCCTCCGCGGCCTCCTCGAGCGTGGCAGGTGGGATGGGATGGGCCGCCTCCCACTGGAGGAGGGGTCGGGCCACCGGGTCGAGGCCGAGCAGGTTGGACAGCACGCTGGTGCCGGTGCGCGGCAACCCGACGATGATCCAAGGGCTCTCGATCCGCTCGGCGTGCACCTCCGGGTGCTCGTGGGACCAGCGCTGGAGCTCGATGCGGTTCGCCAGTGCGCCTGCCAGCATCTTGGAGATCAGGATGCGCCCGAACGTGGTCAGCTCCGCCTCTTCCTCGCAGGAGCGGAGGAACACCCCGAGCGGCTCGCGGTAGGAGTCACTCCCGAAGTCGTCCGACCCGGCTGCCTTGGCTGCCGAGGCCGTCACCGCAGCCGGTGTCAGCGAGGGCAGGGCGCGTCCGAGCCGACCCAGTCGCGCCCCGGCCCAGTTGAGGGCGAGCAGGGGCCGGCTGCGCAACTCCGCGTCACGCCACGTGTACTCGATGTCGCTCACGCGGCCGCGGCGGCGCCGCCGTCCCCGATCTCGACCACCGTGCGGCCGATCGACCGGCGCGCCTCGTGCTCGTCGAGCGCCCGGCCGGCCTCCTCCATCGTGACCCGCCGCCCGATCACGGGCCGGATCGTCCCGGCGGCCGCCAGCCGCAGGAGGTCGGCGTGGATCTCGTCGGCGACGTCCCGCCCGAACGGGTTGAAGCCGAAGCGCCGCATGCCGGGGTCGACCGCGTCGGCCCAGGCCACCATCACGGCCACGATGTCGATGTTCCCGATGCAGGCCATGCGCAGCGGCCTGCCCGTCATGCCGTTGGCGTCGTCGTCGGCGAAACCGACGGCCAGGTAGCGCCCGCCGCGCGCGGTGCAGCGCCACGAGCGCTCGACGAAGTCGCCGCCGGCCAGGTCGTAGACCACGTCAGCACCGGCATCGCCGGTGGCGACCAGGACGGCCTCGACGAAGTCCTCGACGGTGTGGTCGATCACCAGGTCGGCACCCAGGGAGGTGCACAGGGCCCCCTTCTCGGGCCCGCCGGCCACGGCGATGACCCGGGCACCTGCGGCCTTGCCCAACTGGATGCCGGCCGTGCCGAGCCCGCTGGCCGCAGAGTGGACGACCAGGGTCTCGCCGGCCTGGAGCCGTCCCCGGGTGAACAGGGCCAGATGGGACGTCTGGAACGTCAGCAGGAACGCCGTGGCCTCGGCGTCGTCGAAGCCGGCGGGGGCCTCGAAGACCGAGATGACCGGCGCAATGGCGTACTCGGCGATGCCGCCGAGCGCGTTCTGGGTGATGGCGACGACGCGCCGGCCGAGCCATTCCTCGGCGCCCTCACCGGCGCGGTCGACCACGCCGCAGACGTCCATGCCGAGGGTGAACGGCGGCGGGGTGGGCACCGAGACCAGGTTCCCCCGGCAGCGGTCGATGTCGTTGAAGTTGAGCGAGGCTGCACCCACCTTCACCCGTACCTCGTTCGGACCGGGCTCGGGGCGCTCGACGGTCTGCACCGCCAGGACGTCCCCCGGCTGGCCGTGACGGGTCACCTGCAACGCTCTCATGTCTGCCACGCGCGGTCCCCCTTTGCGTCGTCACCCGCGCGGCGCAGACGATCCGGCACCGACCTCTCGGGACGATGGAGGCTACCCCCTCCGCCCTGAGCCGCTCATCGGGTCACTGCCGCAAGAGCACCTGAGGTGCGCGATCCCAGCATCGCGATGGCTCGCTGCGCACGTGGTTCTCCAGGTCAGCGCGGCACTCGATCCCCGACGCCGGTCGTCACGGCCGCCGTCAGTTCAGACGATGGCAGCCTTCTCCTGCTTGCGCCTGCGCTGCCGCTCGAGCAGCACCGCGCCGGCGAGGAGGACGACCCCTGCGCCGGGAAGGAGCAGCGTCATGGGGACCTCCGGGGTCTGCGCGCCCAGCGGGACGGGTTGCCACGCCGTCTGGCTGTTGTTGGTCCTGTTGTTGGTCAGGTCGACGAGCGTGTCCGGGCTGCCGACCGCGTGACCGGTGTCCACGATGAGGTTGCTCCCACCACCGAGCTTGGTCCACACATAGAGGTTCCCGGTCGGGTTGCAGGACGAGGAAGAGGTATCGGTCGGGGCGAAGATCGGCTCGATCTCCGTTCCGGGGTCAGAACTCCAGAGAGCGCAGACCGTCGCAGGTCCCACCGTGGGGTTGAGGACGTACACGGAGTGGGACCGGTCGAAGATGATCCGATTGCCATCCGGGCTCCAATCCGGGTACTCGTCAACCTTGCCGGAAGTGATGCCCGACTCGTTCGACAGGTCGCGCTCGGTGAAGCCGGGGGGCGATGTCAGGCTCACGAGATGGATGTGGTTGTCCGTGCCCACGTAAATCGCTTGCGTCTTGTCGTTGGGATCGATCATCGGCCGGCTGGCCTCGCCGCTCACCGAGTTGGGTTGGAGGAGCGCCACCGCCGTCGAGACGAGCGTGGGTGTGCCACCCACAATGGGGCTCTGGAGATAGAGGGCGCACGACGACGTCCCCGAATTGCAGCGGATGAACGTCATCTCGGTGCCGTCCGCGGAGACGGTCGGTGCGTAGTCGTTGCTCGAGCCGCCGCCCGCCGCCGGGAAGGTGATCTGGGTCGCTCCGTCGGTCTGGCTGCCCGGAGAGCCGGATACCGTCGCCGGGTACGCCACCTGGTAGATGGCGAAGTTGCCGTTCGCGCCGGGGTTGTTGCCACTGGCCGGGCGGTTGCTCGAGAAGTAGAGCGTCGTCCCCTGGGACGAGAAGAAGGGCATCGAATCGATGCTTCCCGCGGTCGACTGGGTGTAGTTCGGGGCGGCCCCGCCGGGGCAGGTGTACGTCGGGGGAGGGGCGCCGTTGGGATCGAGGCTGTAGGTGGCCTGTCCTGCCACGCCGCAGATGGAGGCGAACGCGAGATTCCCGTTCGTCGCGCCGCTGAACGTGGCCGCCGCGGGCCGGGGGGCCCAGATACCGGCTGTGATCAGCAGAAGCCCCACCACCGCCAAGGTGGTCGCCTTGACGTCCATGGCCCTCAGGTCAACCAGTCGAACACCGGATTTCTTCACGTGATCTCCTGCCCGTACGCGTGTGTGCGACGGGGCGGGTCGCACCGCATTCATGACTCGCCGGTTTGCCGCACAATCCTTTCCAACGATCATTAGGGAGGGGGCCCGTCCGTTCAACGAGTGTTTCCCGGATATGGCGTGGCGTCACCAACAGTTCATCTTCCGTTTCCACCACCGCCGCACTCGTCACGGGGTGCCCGGGACGGCTGCCGCCTTTCGGTCAGACGGGCCCGGTCCTCGAGGGTCCGGACCGGCCCTCAGGCAGGAGTCCGACGGCGTCGCCGGCGGACGATCAAGAGTCCACCCCCGCCCACCAGCACGGCCGCGATGGGAAGCATCAGCGGCTCGGACACCTCCGGGGTCTCCGCCCCCAGCAGCGTGTAGCAGAGGATGGCGCTCTTGTCGGTGTTCTCCCAGGGCCCAGTGGCGGTCGCCCGGTCACAAATCTGAGCTCCGCCGGTGCCATCGAGGGGGACGACGTAGCTGAAGTGGTCCGTTCCTCCCGTGGGACCCGGCTCGTGCTCCTGGCTCAGTGTGCGCGAGATCTTGGAGCCGATCTTCACGCAGTCCACCGTGCTCTCCGGGGGGAATCCTCCGAAGTCCTCGGGGTTCCAGGTGATCGTGACGTTGATCGTCTGCCCGGGAGTCACCAGGCTCCCGTTCGGTCCAGCCGACGTCACCTTCACCAACGACCCGGATTGAGGTCCGCTGAAGACGCTGCCGCCGTCGTGGTCACCGCCGCCGTGGTCACCGCCGCCGTCGTGGTCACCGCCGTCCTGGTCACCCCCGCCGTCCCCGTCACCCCTGTCGTGGTCACCGCCCCTGCATGTCGGGCCGCCACCCATCGTCTCCCAGGAGGGATTCCCGGTCGGAGCAGCCGTGATCGTCGGCGCGGCACTCGCGGCCGACGCCGCGCCCGATGAGAAAAACAATCCAGCGCTTGCAGCAGTCAACCCAAGGAACATCCGCGTGGAACCATGTCGCCAACAATCCACAGGCGCAAATGCTAGGTCACGGAACTGTCACTCGAACACCGCCGAACATGAGATGAACGTCACGTGACGGTTGGGCGATCCAACGGTGAATTCGTGACGGGAAGATGTACTCGCCCTACGCGGAGGGAGTGGGATTCGAACCCACGGAGGCTTGCACCTCGCAGCTTTTCAAGAGCTGTGCATTCGTCCGCTCTGCCATCCCTCCAGGCGGATCATGCTAGGTGACCGCCCTGGCCGGGCGGCCCGGTCACCCACTCGGCCAGCTCCACGACGACACCGGGCCCGTCCAGGAACACGAGGCGCCGGTCGTGGAAGTCGAACACCTCGTTGCGCGGGGTGACCCCGTGCTCGGCGAGGTGCGCCAGCATGGCGTCGAGGTCGCTGACCCGGAAGCACACGTGGTTGAAACCGGTCCGGGCCAGAGTGCCGGCGCCGGCGTCGACGTCGGCGGGGGGCTGATGGAACCGCAGGAGCTGCACCTCCTGGTGCACCGGCGCTCCCTGGAGCACCAGCGTCACGTGGTCGGCCTCCCATCCCGGGATCCCCATGTAGCGCGCGATCACCTCGCCCGAGGCCACGACCGCCATGCGCTCGGCGAAGCCGAGCAGCCCGAAGAAGTGCCGTGCCTCGTCCAGGTCCGTGACGACCACGGTCATGTGGTCGAAGCCCTCGTTTCTCGGAACCCCCACGGTGCCCTCCGTCCCCACCCCGCCCGCCGGCTCGCTCTGCCTACCCCTTGGCGGCGGCCTGCTCCCGGGCGTCGCGGGCCCGGCTGTGCAGCCGCCCTCGCGTCGCCTGTTCCAGGATCACCTTGCGCAGACGCACCACCTTGGGCGTGACCTCGACGCACTCGTCCTCGGCGATGAACTCCAGCGCGTGCTCCAGGGAGAACTGCAACGCCGGGGTGAGCCGGGCGAACTCCTCGGCGGTCGACGATCGCATGTTGGTGAGCTTCTTCTCCTTGGTCGGGTTGACGTCCATCTCCTCCGCCCGGGCGTTCTCCCCGACGATCATCCCCTCGTAGACCTCCTCGGTGGGGCCGACGATGAGGGTGCCGCGCTCTTGCAGGTTCATAAGGGCGAAGGTCGTCGTCACACCCCGCCGGTCCGCCACCATGGAGCCGTTGCGCCGGGTGCGCAGCTCGCCGTGCCAGGGCTCCCACCCGTCGAAGACGTGGTGGAGGATGCCCGTGCCCCGGGTCTCGGTCAGGAACTCGGTGCGGAAGCCGATCAGGCCGCGGGCCGGGACGCGGTAGTCGAGCCGCACCCAGCCCGTCCCGTGGTTGACCATCTCGAGCATGGTCCCCTTGCGCAGTGCGAGCAGCTGGGTGACGACGCCGAGATACTCGTCGGGCACGTCCACCGACACCCGCTCGACCGGCTCGTGCACCTTCCCGTCGATCTCACGGGTGACGACCTGGGGCTTGCCCACCGTGAGCTCGAAGCCCTCGCGCCGCATCGTCTCGACCAGCACGGCCAGCTGGAGCTCGCCGCGCCCGAGCACCTCCCACATGTCGGGCCGGTCGGTCGGTCCGACCCGGATGGCCACGTTCCCGACGAGCTCGGCGTCCAGGCGGGACTTGAGGAGCCGGGCCGTCAGCTTCGTTCCGTCCGCCCCCGACAGGGGCGACGTGTTGATGCCGATGGTCATGGCCAGGCTCGGCTCGTCGACGGTGATGGCGGGCAGTGCGATCGGCCGGTCCGGGTCGGCCAGCGTCTCGCCGATCGTGACCTCGGCCAGGCCGGCCACCGCGACGATCTCGCCCGGACCGGCCGACTCGGCCGGCACCTGCTCGAGCGCCTCGGTGACGTAGAGCTCGGTGATCTTGGCCCGCTCGACGGTGCCGTCGAGCCGGCACCAGCCGACCATGGCGCCCTTGGTCAGCATGCCGTTGTGCACGCGGCAGACCGCGAGCCGTCCCACGTAGGGCGATGCCGAGAGGTTGCAGACGAGCGCCTGGGTCGGCGCGTCCTCGTCGAACGAGGGGGCAGGGACGTGCTCGATGACGGCCCGGAACAAGGGGTCGACGTTCGTCCCCTCCACCCCCGCCTGCTCGCTCACCCAGCCGGCCCTGGCGTTGGCGTAGAGGATCGGGAAGCCGATCTGGTCCTCGTCGGCGTCGAGGTCCAAGAAGAGCTCCTCGATCTGGTGGATCACCTCGGCGATGCGGGCGTCGGCGCGGTCGACCTTGTTCACCACGACCACCACCGGCAGCCGGGCCTCGAGGGCCTTGCGCAGCACGAAGCGGGTCTGGGGCAACGGCCCCTCCGACGCGTCGACCAGGAGCAGCACGCCGTCGACCATGTTCAGCCCGCGCTCGACCTCACCCCCGAAGTCGGCGTGCCCGGGCGTGTCGACGATGTTGAGCTTCACCCCGCCCCAGCGCACCGCCGTGTTCTTGGCCAGGATGGTGATGCCCTTCTCCCGCTCGAGGTCGCCCGAGTCCATCACCCGGTCGGTGAGCTCCTGGTGCGCCCCGAACGCGCCAGTCTGCCGGAGCATGGCGTCGACGAGGGTGGTTTTGCCGTGATCGACGTGCGCCACGATGGCCACGTTCCTGATGTCCTCGCGCGTTCCCATGGGGGTGCCAACGATAGAGGACCGGGGACGCTGCTCAGGCGGCGGAGCGGACGGGCAGGCCCGTACCCGCCAGCACCTGCGCCACCGCCTCCGCTCCCAGCGTGAGGACGGCCGGCTCGGGCTCGACCCGGACGAAGCGGCCCGAGTCCGGCCACCACCCGACGACGCGGCCGGGCAGCGCGCCGTCCCCGCTGCGCAGGGAGTCGACGAGGGTCACGAGGGCCAGCTCGGCGCGCACCGTCTCGCGGCGCGGGCCCGACAGCACGACGAGGTTCGCCCGGTCCGTGCGGACCTCGGCCCGGCCGCGCAGGGCCAGCAGCGCCGAGTGCGGGCTGTCCCACCAGCGGTCGCGCCCGATGGCGGGCGCCGGACCCAGCGCGGCCCAATCGAGGGCGCACCACAGGCGCGTGCTCCAGGTCACCGCCTCGGCACTCACGGCGGCCCGTCCCGCGTCGGAGAGCCCGGCCACCCAGCGGTCGAGCTGGGACGCGCACGGGTTGCCATCGCGCACCCAGCTCGCCGACTCGGCCAGCCGCGCGCCCACGGCCTCGACCGGCGAGCGGGCGCCGCCGGCGACCAGCAGGCGGACCGCTGCCAGGCCGAGGGGACGCCGTGCCGTGCGGGCGGACCAGGCGAAGGGCGCCCACGCGGCGTCGTCGGCCGCGTCGCCCGAGAGCGCGGCCCGCACCTCGTGATCGGTCACGCGGAACGGGCCCGCCCCGGCGCGCCGGACGGCCAGACGGGCGAGCATGGCCTTGGCGTCGGCGAGCGCGCCGCGCCACGACGGCGCGTCCACGCCGGCCAGCGGTGCCACGAGCAGCTCGGTCAGCGGCTCAGCCATGCGACCCGGTGTCCCCGGCCAGCCAGGCCGCCAGATGGGAGGCGATCGCACGGAGATGCTCTTCGCGTACGTCCTCGACGCCGTAGCGGCCCGTCGCGGACTCGAGCAATGCCAGGCGGAACGGCGGAGCGCCACCGCGCAGTGTCTCGAGCAGCGCGAGGTAGTGCAGGGATCGCCGCTCGCGAGCCCACGGCCCGCTGGTCGAGAGGCCGAGCGCGCACAGCGATGCGGTGCCCGGCTGCGGCAGGCCGACCAGGAGGTCGAAGGTCCCGTGCAGCACGACCCGGCCGCCGGCCAGCGGGATCGCGACGCGGTCGTCGGTGCGGGGCATCCAGCCGGGCGCGAAGCGGGGGACGAGGTCCCGCAGGTTGCCGGCGTGCGACGCCACGGTCTCCGACAGGGTCGCCCGGTCCGCGGCCGGCAGCGTGGCGACGTGGCGCACCACGTCCTCCTCGCCGAGCGCCTCCAGCGCGTCGAGCGCGTCCGCCAACGGGTCACCGACGTCGCCGCGGCCGACCTGCTGGCGGAACAGCGCGTGCACCAGGCGGGCCAGCACCAGCTCGTCCGACATGCCGTCGCCGGCGCGCGCCGCTTCGGGTGCCCCGAGCACCTGGCGCGACCCGAGGTGGACCGGTGGCGCGTCACCCCGGGCGGCCACGAAGCCGAAGGCCGCATCCTCCAGCCACGCCCGCAGGCCACCGGCCAGGCCAGGGTCGAAGCGCGGCCGCGCCACCGAGTCCCCCCGCAACAGCGCGAGCACCTCCCTCCCGCCGCCTCGACGCGGCGGGGTGACGCCCGGCGGAGCCGCCGGCAGCAGCGGGCGTGGGGCGACGAGGACCATCGGGGCAGTGTGCCCACGGGGTGTGACATTCACCTACCCTGGCAACTGCATGGCACACGCCTTCGTCCCGATGGCGCCCGCCACGGACGCCGGCTTCCTCGTGATCTTCGGGATCTTCGTCGTCGCCATGGTCACCTTGATCGTGATCGTCATCGTGTGGGCGGTGCGTCACGACCTCGCGGGCAGGGAGGCGTGGCGTCGGCGCCAGGAGTCCTCGGCGCAGCGCCCCCCGCCGCCACCGGGGACCGGCGCATGAGCGACGTGGCCGGCGCCGGCGGCGCGGCCGCGCCCACCTGGTCCGAGCGCCTCCGCGCGCGCTGGGTGCAGCGGCGGCGCGTGACGGCGGACGGGCACGGTCCCGCCCCGCGGCGAACGGCGTTCGTGCTGGCCGGCGGCGGCAGCCGGGGGGCGGTCCAGGTGGGCATGCTCGAGGAGCTGATCCGGCGCGGCATCCGGGCGGACCGGGTCTTCGGCGCCTCCGTCGGCGCCATCAACGGCGCGTCGTACGCCGGCAATCCCACCCTCGAGGGGATCGAGCACATGGCCACAATCTGGCGTGACGTCAAGGGCACCGACATCTTCCCGCGCGGCACGTTCGACGGACCGTGGGCCTTCCTGCAGAAGCGCGCCGCCGTGCACGCCAACACGGGGCTGCGCGCCATCATCGAGGCGGGCGTCGGCTACGAGAACCTGGAGGACGCCGTCATCCCGGTCGAGGTGGTGACGACGTCGCTCACCGACGGGCGCGAGCGCTGGATCGCCCACGGGCCGGCCGTCGAGGCCATCCTGGCCTCCTCGGCCATCCCGTCCATCTTCCCGCCGGTGACCATCGACGGCGACGTGCTGGTCGACGGTGGCGTCGTCAACAACGTCCCGATCATGCGGGCCATCGCCGCGCAGTGCGACCGCGTCTACGTGTTGCTCTGCGGGCCGCTGCACTACCACCCGCCCCCGCCGCGCCGCCCGGCCGAGGCGGCGCTGACGGCGTTCTTCGTGGCCGTGCACGCGCGCTTCGTGCGCGAGCTGGCCGCGTTGCCGCCGGACGTCGAGGTCGTCGTCTTCAGCGGCGGCGGCGAGCCCTCGGGCCAGTATCGCGACTTCTCCGCGACCGCGACCCTCATCGAGGAAGGGCGCGCCGAGGTGGCCGGCGTGCTCGACCGCTACATCGGGACGTCGCAGGAGCTGGCCCCCGTGCCCGCAGCCTCGCCCACGCCGTGAGCGGGGACCGCTACCTCCTCACCAACGACGCGCCCGAGGCGATGGACCGCTTCGCCGCCTTCGCCGCGCTCTTCGACCCGTCGACCTTCCGGCACCTCGACGGGCTCGGCCTCGCCCCCGGCTGGCGCTGCTGGGAGGTCGGTGCGGGCGGCACCACCGTCGTCTCGCACCTGGCCGGGAGGGTGGGCCAGGGCGGGCACGTGCTGGCCACCGACATCAACCTCTCGTGGGCCGCCGGCGCCGCGGCACCCAACGTCGAGATCCTCGAGCACGACGTGGCGACCGGGCCGCCCCCCGGCGAGCCCTTCGACCTCGTCCACGCCCGACTCGTCCTCGTGCACGTGCCCGAGCGCGACGCCGCGCTGGCCACCATGGTCGCGGCGCTCCGGCCGGGCGGGGTGCTGCTCGTCGAGGACGCCGACCCCGCGCTGCAGCCGCTCAGCTGCCTGGAGGAGACCGGACCCGAGCAGGCCCTGGCCAACCGGCTCCGCCGGGGCTTCCGCTCCCTGCTGGCCGAGCGAGGGGTCGACCTGGCCTACGGGCGCTCGCTGCCCCGCCGGCTCCGGGCGGCCGGGCTGGTCGGCGTCGCGGCCGATGCCGCCTTCCCGGTCAGCGACCCGGCCTGCAACCACCTCGAGACGGCGACGATCAACCTCGTCCGGGACCAGCTCCTGGACCACGGCATCGCCTCGGAGGCCGAGATAGGGCAGCACCTCGACGCGGTGGCCGCGGGCAGGCTCGACCTGGCCCAGCCGCCGATGATCTCCTGCTGGGGCCGCCGAACTCCCGCCTGAGGTGTACCGGCGGTGCCCGCCTGCGCCGCCGTCACAGGATCCTGGTGGAATAGGGGCGTGCCCGACGCCCAACCTGTCTCCACGGGGCCTGACTCCATCGGGCCCGATGCCCTCTTTCACCCGGCGGTCGCGAGCTGGTTCGCCCGGCGCTTCCCGGCCGGGCCGACACCCCCGCAGGCCGCGGCCTGGCCGCACATCGCCGAGGGCCGCGACGTGCTGGTGGCCTCGCCCACCGGATCCGGCAAGACCCTGACGGGGTTCCTCGTCGCCATCGATGCCGCCTACCGCGCCGCCGAGGCCGGAGCCCGGGCGGGTGGTGCGCCCGAGGTCCTCTACATCTCGCCGTTACGCGCCCTCGCCGTCGACGTGCACGAGAACCTCCACGTCCCCCTGTCGGAGATCCGGGAGGAGGCGACCCGCCTCGGCTTCCCGGACCCCGGGCTGCGCATCGCCGTGCGCACGGGCGACACCCCGCCGGCGGAGCGGGCGGCCATGAAGAAGCAGTCGCCCGACTTGTTGGTGACGACGCCCGAGTCCCTCTATCTGCTCCTCACCGCCCCGTCCTCGCGTGCGATGCTGCGCGGCGTCCGGACGGTCATCGTCGACGAGGTGCACACGCTGGCGCGCGACAAGCGGGGCAGCCACCTGTCGCTGAGCCTCGAGCGGCTCGACGCGCTCGTGACCGAGAGCGGGGGCCGCCTGCAGCGCATCGGGCTGTCGGCGACGCAGCGGCCGCTCGGCCTCGTGGCCCGTCTGCTCTCGGGGGTGCACGAGGGCCGCCCCGACACGGTGATCGTGGACTGCGGGCACGCCCGGGACCTCGAGGTGGCCATCGAGCTGCCCTCCACCGAGCTCGAGGCGGTCATGAGCGGTGGCCAGATGTCCGACATCCTCGACCGCATCGCGGAGCACACCCGTCACCACCGCACCACCCTCGTGTTCGTCAACACCCGCAAGATGGCCGAACGGGTGGCGCATCAGCTGGCCGAGCGGCTCGTCGACGACGAGCCCGGGCCCGGCGGCGACGTCGACGCGTCGCTCCTCGTCGCCGCGCACCACGGCAGCCTCTCGGCGGCCCGGCGGCGCATCGTCGAGACGCGCTTGCGCGCCGGCGACCTGCGCGCCCTCGTGGCCACGGCGTCGCTCGAGCTCGGGATCGACGTCGGCCCGGTGGAGCTCGTCTGCCAGATCGGCTCGCCCCGGGCCATCGGCACCTTCCTCCAGCGCGTGGGCCGCGCCAACCACCACCGGGACGGGACGCCCGCCGGGCGCCTGTACCCGACCACGCGCGACGAGCTGGTCGAGTGCACCGCCCTCCTGGCCGCCGTGCGCGACGGCAGGCTCGACCTGCTCGAGCCCCCCGTCGCCCCCTTGGACGTCCTGACCCAGCAGCTGGTGGCGGAGGTGGCCTCCCGCGACGAGTGCGAGGTCGAGGCGCTGTGGGCCCTGACCAGGCAGGCGGCGCCGTACGCCGAGGTGGACCGCCAGGACTTCGACGACGTCGTGGCGTTGGCGAGCTGGGGGATCGAGACGGGTCGTGGCCGCCGGGGGGCGCACCTGCACCACGATGCAGTGAACGGCCGCCTGCGGGCGCGGCGGGGCGCCCGCCTCGCTGCGCTGACGGGCGGGGGCGCCATTCCCGAGACGGGCGACTACCGCGTCGTGCTCGACCCCGAGGGGGTGACCGTCGGCTCGGTCCACGAGGACTTCGCGGTCGAGGCGACGGCGGGGGACATCTTCCTGCTCGGGACGCACTCGTGGCGGGTGGCCAAGGTCGAGGTCGGCACGGTCCGGGTGCACGACGCCGGCGACCTGCCGCCGACCATCCCGTTCTGGTTGGGTGAGGCGCCGGCCCGCACGGCCGAGCTGTCCGAGGCGGTGAGCGACCTGCGCGCCGGGCTCGAGCCGCTCTTGCGCGCCGGCGACGGCGACGGGGCCCGCGCCTTCGTGCGGGAGCGAGCCGGCGTCTCCGCCGAGGTGGCGCAGCAGGTCGTGGCCTATTGCGCCGCCGGCCTCCAGGCGCTCGGGCACCTGCCGACGCGCGAGCGCGTCGTGGTGGAGCGCTGCTTCGACGAGAGCGAGGGATCGCAGCTGATCATCCATGCCCCCTTCGGCGGGCGGATCAACCGCGCGCTCGGCCTGGCGCTGCGCAAGCGGTTCTGCGTCTCCTTCGACTTCGAGCTCCAGGCTGCGGCGGACGACGACACCGTCGTGCTCTCGCTCGGGCCCCAGCACAGCTTCCCGCTCACACGCGTGCAGGCGATGCTCTCGAGCGCCAAGGCGCCCGAGGTGCTGACCCAGGCCGTGCTGCCCCACCCGATGCTCGGCGCGCGCTGGCGCTGGAACCTCAACCGCGCCCTCGTGCTCCCCCGCATGAACGGCGGGAAGCGCCGCCCCATCCACCTGCAGCGGATGGAGGCGGACGACCTGCTGGCTGCCGTGTGGCCGGGCCTGGCCGCCTGCCAGGAGAACGCGCCGCCCGGGCCGGTCGGCGTGCCGGACCACGTGTTGGCCCGCCAGACGGTCGACGACTGCCTGCACGAAGGGCTCTCGGTGGAGGGCCTCGTCGACATGTGGTCCAAGGTCGAGTCGGGCGCGATCGAGGTGCACACGGTCGAGTCCTCCGAGCCCTCGCCCTTCGCGCACGCCATCTTGAGCGGGCGTCCCTTCACCTATCTCGACGACGCGCCGCTCGAGGAGCGGCGCACCCGGGCGCTCTCGCTGCGCCGCGGGCTCGGCCAGCTCGGCCCCGACGGGCTCCCGGTGCCGGCGGCGGAGCTGGCGGCGCTCCACCCCGACGCGGTGGCGGCGGTGCTCGACCAGGTCCGCCCGCGCCCGCGCGACCCCGACGAGCTGCACGACCTCTTGCTCTCGCTGGTGGCGGCCCGGCCCACCCCGGAATGGACCGAGTGGTACGGCACGCTGGCCGGCGCCGGCCGGGCCGGGCTGCTCGACGGGTGCTGGGTCGCGACCGAGCGCCGGGACGAGGCCGCGTCGCTCGGTGCGGACGATGACGCTGCGGCCGCCTGCATCGCCGGCCACCTCCAGCTGGCGGGCCCGGTCACGGTCGAGCGGCTGGTGGCGGACGCGCCGCTGCCCGCCGGGGCCCCGCTGGGGGCGCCGCTGTCGGCGGCGCGCGCACGCACCGCGCTGGCTCGGCTCGAGGCCAAAGGCTCCGCCATCGAGCTGCCCGACGGGCGCTGGTGCGCCCGCAACCTCCTGGTGCGCCTGCACGGTGCCAGCCGCAGCCGGCGCCGCGGCATGGTCGAGGCCGTGCCGATCGCCGACTACGTGCGCTTCCTGACCCACTGGCAGCACGCCACACCCGACAGCCGGGTGGAGGGACGGGCCGGGCTGCTCCAGGTGCTCGAGCAGCTGGCCGGGATCGAGGCACCGGCGGCCGAGTGGGAGGCGCAGATCCTCCCGGCCCGGGTCACCGGCTACGACCCCCGTTGGCTCGACGAGCTGTGCCTCTCGGGGGAGGTCGTGTGGGGGCGCCTCACCCCTCGGCCCGAGCGGCCCGGGCGCAGCGGCTCGCCCTCGCCGGCGACCCCGCTCGCGTTCGCCGTGCGCGACGACCTGGTGACGATCCTGCGCGCCGTGCGGGCCGGGGCCGTCGCGTCCGAGCCCGAGGTGGGCGCGGCGGCCGACGTGCTGGCCGCCCTGCGGACGCGCGGTGCCTGCTTCCGACCCGAGCTCTCACCTCTGACCGGGCGCCTGCCGGCAGAGGTGGACGAGGGCCTGTGGGACCTGGTCGCGCGCGGCCTCGTGACCGCCGACGCCTTTTCGGCCGTGCGCTCGCTGCTCTCGGCGCGCGACCGCTGGCGGACCCGGACCGTGCGGCGCCCCTCGGGCCGGCTGGCCCGCCGCCGCGCCCCCGCCGGCACCGGCATCGGGGAGGGGCGGTGGTCGCTCCTGCCCGGGCCCGAGGTGCTCGGGACCCCCGCAGTCGGTGACGGGGTGCTCCTGCCGGGCAACGAGGAGCTGGCCGAGTGGGTGGCGCAGCAGATGCTCCTGCGCTGGGGCGTAGTGGCCTGGGAGGTCTGGGGCCGGGAGTCCTTCAAGGTCCCCTGGCGCGAGGTCGTGTGGGCGTTGCGCCGCCTCGAGGCGCGTGGCGTCGCGCTCGGGGGCCGGTTCGTGGCCGGGCTCTCCGGTGAGCAGTACGCGCTGCCCGAGGCCTTCGAGGCGCTGCTGGCGGTGCACCGCCGCGCCGCTGACGGCGAGCAGGTCGTCGTGGCCGGGGCGGACCCGCTCAACATGACCGGCTCCATCATCGCCGGGGCCCGCGTGCCGACCCGGCGCAACCAGCGCGTGGTCTACCGCGACGGCATCGTGGTGGACCACCTCGAGGCGGGGTAAGCCCGTGGCGCCGAAACGGACCATCGACCTGAACGCCGACGTGGGCGAGGCCACCGACGCGGCCGGGGTCGAGGTCGAACGCGCGCTGCTCGGGTTGGTCACCACCGTGCACATCGCCTGCGGCGGGCACTCGGGTGACGAAGCGTCCATGGCGGCGACGGTGGCGGCCGCGCTGGAGCACTCGGTCCGGGTCGGGGCCCACCCTTCCTATCCGGACCGCGACGGGTTCGGCCGCCGACCGGTGGAGATCGACCGCGGCGAGCTGCGCGCTTCGTTGAGCGAGCAGTTGCGGGCCTTGGACCGCGCCTGCCGATCGGCCGGCACCGCGATGGTCTCGGTGAAGGCGCACGGGGCGCTGTACGCGGAGGTGGCCAAGGGAGGAGCGATGTACGAGACCCTGCGCGACGTGGTGCGCGACGGCTGGGGAGACGGCCCGACGCTGGTGCTGCCGTCGGGTTGCCGGGCGACGGCCATGGCGCTGCGCGACGGGGTGCCGACCTGCGAGGAGGGGTTCTGCGACCGGGTCTACCGCCCTGACGGGAGCCTGGCCGATCGCGACAACGCCGGCGCGGTGCTGTCCGATCCCAGGGAGGCCGCCGCGCAGGCCCTGAGTCTCGCCCGCGGTGCGGTGGTGGCCAACGACGGCAGCGTGCTGACGCGTTGGGTGGACACGTTGTGCGTCCACTCGGACTCCCACGGTGCCGTGGCCATCGCCACGGCTGTCCGTCAGGCCATGGCGGACTCGGGCATCGACGTGGTCGCGCCGGCGCATGCATGACGCGCTCCGTCCCCGTCGGGGAGGTGCGCCGCCTCGGTGACCGCGCCCTCCTGATCGGGGCGGCCGACCCGGCCGCCGGCCGCACGCTGGGGCGGGCGCTCGAGGCGGCGCTCATCGACGTGGGCGAGGTCGAGATCGTGTGCGGGTTCGCCGCGGTCGCCGTGCTCCTGGCCGATCCCGACGCGGAGATCGAGCCGGTGCGCGCCGTCGCGGCGCGTGTCGCCTCCGACGGCGCGGCCCCCGGCACGGCGGACCGAGTCGGTCGGCGCCTCACCATCCCGTGCACCTTCGACGGGCCCGATCTGCCCGAGGTGGCCGCGTCGGCGGGCTGCGCCCCCGACGCGGTGGTGGCGCAGCTGACGGAGCGGCCGCTGACCGTGGCCGTCGTGGGCTTCTCTCCCGGCTTCGCCTACCTCGACGGGCTTGCGGAACCCTTGCGCGCCGTACCCAGGCGAGCACACCCGCGCCCCCAGGTCCCTGCGGGCTCCCTGGCGCTGGCCGACGGGCACGCGGCCGTGTACCCGGCGGCGTCGCCCGGCGGGTGGCAGCTCGTCGGTCGCACCGGCGTCTCCCTGTTCTCGCCGGCGCGGCCTCCGTACGCGCGGTTGGCCCCCGGCGACGAGGTGCGCCTCACCGTGGCGGGCCCCGGCGACCGGACCGAGCCCGAGCCGATCGCCGCCCCGGCCTGGGTGCCGCCCGCCGTGGCGCGTCCCGTCCTCGAGGTGGTGGCGCCGGGTCTGCGCGCGGTGGTGCAGGACGGGGGGCGGCGTGGCGTGGCCGCCGTCGGCGTACCGTCGGCGGGGCCGGCCGACCCGGTGTCGTTCGCCCTGGCGAACCGCCTGGTCGGCAACGCGCCCTCGTCGGGGGCGCTGGAGCTCATCGGGGGCGGCGCGCGCCTGCGCGGCCGGGCCCTGTGCCACGTCGCCGTGGTGGGCGCGGCCCCCGAGGTGCGGGTGGACGGCGCGCCGGTCCCTGCCGGCCGGGTCCTGCCGCTCGCGGGCGGCCAGGTGCTCGAGGTCGGACGCCTGGCGCGGGGCTGTCGTACCTACGTGGCCGTCGCCGGCGGCGTCCTCGGGCCCGCGCCGTTCGGGAGCAGCGCCAGCGACGAGCTGTGCGGGCTGGGCGCCGGCCCCCTGAGGGCGGGACAGCTCGTCTGGGCGGGGCCCTGGGCGCCGCCGCTCGGCGACCACCTCGAACCGGGCGCGGCGAGCGAGGTCGAGGCCGGCGGAATCCTGGAGCTGCGCGTCGTGCCGGGACCCCACCCCGAGTGGTTCGAGCCGGGCGCGCTGGAGCGGCTGGCCGCCGCGCTGTTCTGCGTGGAGAGCGACAGCAACCGCGTCGGCATCCGGCTGCGTGCCGCGGTGGGCGCCGCGCCGCGACGGTCCGAACAGGGGGGCGAGCTCGACTCGCAGGGGATGGTGACCGGTGCGGTGCAACTGCCGCCCGGCGGCGACCCCGTCATTCTCATGCCCGACCACGCCACCCTCGGCGGGTACCCGGTGCTGGCAGTGGTGGCCTCGGCCGACCACGGGTTGCTCGGCCAGTGCGCGCCGGGCACGCGGCTACGCCTCGTCCCGATCGCCCCCGACGAGGCGGACGCGGCGTGGCGGGCCCGCCGGCGCGTCCTCGACGGTGCCGTCATCGGCCGTTTCCCGCTGACGGCGGGCTGAGGCGCGTCACACCAACAACTTGACGGCGGTCCCGACGCCGATCACCACGACCACGGCGCGTAGCGCCGGCGCGGGAAGGGCGAGGGCGAGACGGGCGCCCACATACCCCCCGACGAGGCTGCCGGCGGCGAGCAGCCCGACGGCCTCCCAGGCCAGGCCGCCGTGGATGATGAAGACGACGGCGGCGATGCCGTTGACGATCATGGAGAGCACGGCGCGCAGCCCGCTCGTGTGGGCGAGGGACACGGGCAGGGCGAGACCGAGGACGGCCAGGAACATCACGCCCATGGCGGCGCCGAAGTAGCCGCCGTAGACCGAGGCCCCGAACACACCCAGCACCAGGAGCGCGGGCCGCGTGCGGGGGTGGGCCGAGCCCCGGTCCAGGGCACGCCGCAGCACCGGCTGGAGGGCGAAGAGCGCGGCGGCCCCCAGCACGAGCCAGGGCACCACGGCGTCGAAGGTCGCCTGGGACGTCGTGAGCAGGAGGAGCGCCCCGGCGATCCCGCCGGCCAGGGCAATGGGGCTGAGCCGGGCCAGCCGGTGGGCCTGGTCCCCGATCTCGCGGCGGTAGCCCGCGGCCGAGGCGAGGTAGCCGGGCCAGATCCCGACCGTGTTCGTGATGTTCGCCGTCAGGGCCGGGTAGCCCAGCCCGAGCAGGATCGGGAAGGAGATCAGGCTGCCGCCGCCGGCCACGCCGTTGAAGATGCCGGCGCCGACCCCCGCCAGGACGATCAGCACGACGTGGGAGGCGGGCATGCAGCGCAACAGTACGGGACGAGCCGCATTTCCCCTCCTGGCGCTGCCGGCGCCTCCATGCACGGCATCCGGCCCCAACCGGGGTGTCGAGCGCGAAATATTCCACAGCCGTTCGCAAGGTTCGCCGAACTCCCCCGTTTCAAACGCAAGAGCAGGAGGAGTCCGCCATGTACGTGGGTGGGGACGGACGGACGGCAAGGGGTAGGTACATGAGGGGTCGTATCCGCATCGCCGCTGTCGGCCTGGTGGCCGTGACGGCGGTAGGCGCACTGTCCTCGAGCGCCGGAGCGGCGACCGTGAGCCAGTGGAACGTGCAGTCCAACGGGGGGTTCGTCTCTTTGGACCTTCTCAACACGCTGCAGCTCTCCGGCGGCGGGTCCGAAGCGGACGCCGGCAGCGCACCGATGGCAGAGGCCTCGGGCACCGGAGCCTGCCTCTCGACGATGTCGCAGTCCAACCCCTGCCCGACGAGCGCCACGTCCCCGCTGAACGGGTTCGCCCTCGACAGCACGCAGGACGCGGTGGCCCAGGGCAAGGGCTCGACGGGGACCCCGTCGACGCCGCAGAACTGCACCCTGCCGATCAACACCGGCCTGATCAACGTCGACGTGTCCTGCGGCTCCGCCTCCGCCTCGGTGGACGGCAGCGGCAACCCGACGGCCACGGGCACCGGGAGCCTGGCGAACGCGTCCATCAGCCTGAGCCTCACGAGCGTGCTGCAGCAGCTGCTGGGCGGCTCGCTGCCGGCGGCCTCGTCGATCTGCGGCGGCGTGCCCGCCGCAAGCAGCACGCCGGGCTCGAACACCAGCCCGCTCTCCTCGACGGTGCAGGGCCTGCTCGACACCGTGAACGGCCTCCTGCCGGCCAACCTCAACCTCAACCCGACCAGCGTGGCCGGCGGGAGCGACCTGACGGGCGGGTGCTCCGTCCTCGGCGGCCTGCTCACGCAGATCGGGGCCGCCGGTGGCTCGTCGCCGGTGTCGGGCATCGTCACGGGCATCCTCGACCAGCTGCTCGGCCTCACGGGGGGCAACGCGGTCGCCGTGCAGCCCCTCTCCATCGACCTCGGCGAGTCGACCTCCTCGGTGACTACCAGCGGCAACGTCGTCACCGACTCGGTGACCCAGCACACGGTCGAGGTCAACCTCTTCGGCCTGGCCGACCTGCAGGTTGCCCCGACCACGGCCTCGGTCGCACTCGACCGCAGCACCGGCACCGTGACGCCCAGCTGCAACGCCGGCCTCGTCTCGTACTCGACCAACGGGTCGCTGCCGACCTTCGTGAACATCACGCAGCTCAACTCGCTGGTCAACCAGATCCTCTCCGCGCTCGGCAGTAGCGGAGCCGCCCTGAGCACGGCGCTCGGCAACCTGTTGACCGGCATCATCAGCTACAACCCCGACGGCAACCTGCTCACGTGCGACACGTCCTCCCCCGGCACGACCGCCGACGCCAAGGTGGGCGTCCTCAACCTCGGGCTGCTGAGCGCGCTCATGGGAGGCGTCGGGCTGAACGTCGGTGACGTGAGTGTCGACGGGAGCTCGACAGTGGCGACGCCGGCGGTCGCCACCTCGGCCGCCACGGCGAGCCCCGCCTCCACTCCGGTCGCCACCCCGGTCGCCGCTCCCGCCGCGGTGCCGAACGTGACCAGCGTGCACACGGGCGAGTACTGGGCCGGCACCCTCCCCATCATCTTGATGGCGGGGATGGCCCTCGCCGGGCTCATGTTGATCGGCCGTCGCCGGATCGCCTCGGTGATCCGCTCACTGTCTCCACTCGCCCGCCGACGGGGTGGCCCTTGAGCCGCCCCAGCCGACCCACTCTTCGGGGTCGGGCGGCGGACCGCCACCGGGCCCGGCCTTCGGGACCTCCTCCGTTCCCCCTCCGGTCTCGGGGGCCGGCCCGGCGGCAGCCGCAAGGAATGACCACAGCGAGCCGACACCGGGAGAGATAGAGGAACCGGTCGGGTGCTGCGCCACCCGGGCCCGGGGCAGGACACGCACAAGAGATCTTCGGAGGATCTGGAGGGAGGAGCAGATGCAGCGGGAACCGGTGCTGCACACTGCTCGGAACGGGGTGGCGGAATCCCGTTCCGAGCAGGAGCAGCGCATCAGGGTGGAGCCGGACCGGTGACGTCCCTCCGAGACGTGCGGCGGATGGCCGTCACACTCGCCGGGGTGATGCTCCTCTTCGTCGCCATCTTCGCCGCGAGCTACGCCTTCGCTCACCAGGAGCACCAGCACCACGCACAGGCCGTGCTCATCGCCAGCGAGCGGACGGCCATGGCCGAGATCGCCGGGCGGAGTCACGGAGCGTCGTGCCAGGTGGCCGGCGTCCAGCCCGGCCAGCTCTCGGGACTCCTCACCATCCCCGCGCTCGACATGACGGCTCCCGTCGAGGAGGGCACCGACGACCAGGAGCTCAACGTCGCGGTCGGGCATGACCCGCAGTCGGTCTGGCCGGGCCTCAACGGTGCGTCCGTGTTCCTTGCGCACGACGTCAGCTACTTCGTGCACCTCGACCAGCTCAAGCCGGGAGACGTGATCACCTACCGGACGACCTGCAACACGGTGAAGTTCGCCGTGAGCGGACAACAGGTGGTCCCGGCAGGCTCGGCGGTGGCCGACACGACCAGTCCGAGCATGGTGCTCGACACCTGCTGGCCGCCCAACGCCTTGTTCTTCACGCCTGACCGCCTGCTCGTCCGCGCCACCGAGGTGGGGGCGGCGACCGAGGGCGCCAACCTCAATGCGGGGGCCCATTTCATCGAGACGGTGACGTCCACCGACTACACGACCTCGGCCCCGCCGGCGCTGCAGGCGCAGGGGCTCACGCTCGAGCAGAACGAGGCGCCGATGGGCACCATGAACCTCGTCAACGCGTCGGTCGCCTTCTCCCAGTCGCCCGGACCTCTCTCCCTCGAGGCCGCCGCGCTCGAGACCTACTTCGGCGGGCTGCACGCCGCCGCCCAGCGGCAGGCGGCCTGGTGGGCCGCCCTCGCGCCCGGCGTGGCCATGCCCTCCGAGCTCGGCGGCGCGGTGGTCACCGGCCACGACGCCCCGCTCGACGTCGAGATCGACTCGGCCGGTGGGGACCCCTCCCAGGTCGTGTTGCGCACCACGGTGACCTTGTCGGGGGGCCCCACGCCGGGCGAGCACGCCATGACGGTCGTTCTCCCTGTGCACGGCGCCGTGGTCACCATCGGGGGCTGGACCTTCAGTTGAGCCGGCGTTGTGGACACAGTCCGGCGGGGACCGCAAGGGGGGCTGGGCGGGCACGTTTTCCTGGTGAAAACCCGGGGTGAGGGGTTTCGGAGGAGGAACGGTTCGAGATGAGCTTCGACGAGATGTACGACGAGATGCTTCATGACGAGTTCCGGACGCGCGGCGGCGCGCCGAGGAAGCCGCGGGAGAGGCATGCGGCACCCGAGCCCGTGGCCGACCAGCACGAGGAGGGGAGGGGGCTTGCGCGCTACCGCAACGCGGCGATGGTGGGCGCGGGCGGGCTGGCCTGCGCCGCCGTCGGTGCCTTCCTCGGGGGACTCGGTGGTTACTTCACCGTCAACCCCGCGGCGGCCCACTCCGTCGCGTCCTCCACGGCGCAGGACCAGCCCCTGGCCGCCGTCGTCAACCAGGCCTACCGCTCGTCGGTGGCGCACAGCGGCTCGGCCGCCGTGGCCTCGGCGACCTTCTCCGGGCTCTCGGGCTCGCTGACCCAGGGCCTCGCGCTCTTCGAGTCGCTCACGTCCTCCTCGCCCGTCAACCTGCCTGTCCCCACGCTCCCGTCGGGCGCGACGGGGACGACGGGCGGCGGCAGCGGCTCGGGCGGAGGCTCGGGCTCAGGCTCCGGCGGCGGCACCGCGACGGGCTCAGACTGCGCGGCGCAGGGCGACCTCGGCCTGAGCTGCATCCTCGACAGCCTCACCACCATGCTGGGCAGCCTCGGGTCGCTCCAGGGCGACCCCACGGGGATGCTCGACGGGCTCGTGCCCGCCCTCAGCGGTGTCGAGGCCGACGTGACCGGCACGCTGTCCAACCTGGGCTCGCTGCTGCTCCTCTCGTCCGTGCCGCTGCCGACCTCGGGCCTCCCGACGGCGTGGGCCGCACCCGTGACCTCCTCTGTGCCCGCCTCGTCGGGCGGGCGGAGCCAGTCGCCGGCACCCGGCGTGACCGCCCTCGGGCCGGTGCTCAACGGGGTCGCGGCCGCCGTGGGTGGGACGACGGGCTCGACCACCCCGTCCCTGCCGTCGCTGCCCCTGTCGGGCGGGGGCTCGGCCCCGACGGTGCCCAGCCTGCCGGTGACGACGCCCGGGGGTTCGCTGCCCGCACCCCCGACGGTCAACACGCCGGGCGCACCGACCGGCGCCGCACCGAGCACCATCACGGTGCCCCTCCCCGCGCTGCCGGTGCCGGCCAACCCACCCGCCATCTCGGTCGGCGGGATCTCGGTCGGCATCAGCAGCGGCGGATCGAACTCCGGCCTCACGCTCTCACTCCCCTGAGCCGGTGACCGCCTAGCGTGCAGGGCCTGGCTGGCGCGATCGGCGCGCCGGCCACCCGGCACGCCGAGGAGGTTCCCGATGGTCCGGCTCACCTGCCTGCTGCGTCGCAAGGAAGGTCTCACCCCGGCCGAATTCCACGCGCACTGGCGCGAGGTGCACGGCCCGCTCATCGCAGCCAGCAAGAGCGGGAGCCACGTCCTGCGCTACGAGCAGCACCCGCGGCCACTCGACGACTACGACGGGGACGCCGATCCCGGCTTCGACGGGGTGACGGTGCAGTGGTTCGAGAGCATGGACGCCTACCGGGCGCACATGGCGGAACCCGACTTCGGCGAGATCTGGGACGACATCGGGCGCTTCCTCGACACCGGCCGCCTCCACTTCGTCGTCACCGAGCACCCGCGCGTCGTCATGGGCGACGACGCCGCGTCATTCCCCTTGGCTTGACGGGGGCGGCGGCGCCAGGGCGGTGAGCCCTCGAGCGGCGGGATGCTGCCGCGCGGCCTCCCCGGGCCGGGCCTCGGGCGCCGCCGGTTCGGGTGGGGTCTCGGGGGCGGGCACGGCACGCAGCGCGCTGCGCACGGGCGGCCTCGTCGCCTCGGCCTCGGCGCGGCGGCGTTCCATCAGCTCGAGCAGGTCCCGCCACTCGCGCCCCCCGATCCGGGACACCTCCTTGGGCAGGCGCCGCAACAACCGATCCACGTCCCGGCGGTGCCGCTCGGCGACGCCGCCCATGACGAAGACGGTCGCCGGGGGCAGATGGGCCTCTCCGGTGGCGAGGTCGGCCAACCGGTTGGACGCGACCTCGGCGTCCTGCATGAGGCCGAGCTCGTCCTGGAGCGCCGTGAGCTGGCGGACGTAGCGCGTGGTGCGACCCCCGTACACCTCGGAGCTGAACTCGAGCGCGTACCGCAACCGCTTGCACGCGATGCGGAGCCGGTGGAAGTCGGCGACGACACCCGAACGCTTGGCCCGCTTGCCCGCCTTGGCCACCTTGTCGTGGCGCGCCACCACCAGGTCCGGCATGCCGATGACGGCCGGTTCCCTCGTCGCCACCGAGCGGCGCGCCGGCCCTTGCTGCACCATGGCTGCCAACCCCCGGGCGAGGCGCTCCCATCGCACCGAGTCGAGGGCGTTCAGCATGTCGGAGCGAGCGGCGTCGCGCTCGCGTTCGAGCAGCGCGGACAGCTCTGCCAGCGGGTCGTGGTCCTCGGGGCGGGCGCCGGCGCTCCAGCCCGCCGTCGCGGCGGCCATCTCCGCCAGGCCCTCCTGCTGCACGTCGAGGTCGCGTACCGCGCCGAGCACGCGGCCGAGCCAGCCGAGCTCCTCACGGAACACCTGGGCCCGGACGGGAAGGACGTCGGCGAACAACGCCAGCGCGGCGCGCAGGCGGCGGGTCGCCACGCGCATGTCGTGGAGCTCCTCTGGATCCTCGCCGAGCCGCGTCCCCGGCTCCTTCTCGCGCAGCACGGCCAGCTGCCGGCGCAGGACGGCGTAGGCGAGGTCGCCCATCGTCGAGGACTCGGTGATGGCGGTCGGCCCGAGGTCCGGTGACCCGGGGATCTCCTGCCCCAGGGCGAGGAGCCCCGCCTCGAACTTCGACAGACGCGCGGGCTGGAGCCCGCACGACGTGCGGAGCTGCTCGACGATGGGCTCCAGGCGGTCCAACCACTCGGGACGCACCTCGACCTCGACGCGGCGCAGCTGCATGGGCCGCTGCCCGCCGCCCACGACGACCATGGTGTCGTCGAGCGCCACCTCGGCCGTGTCGACGCCGCCCACGCGCAGGGCGAAGGGGCGTCTGCGCGTCCGGACCTGGAGCACCTCGTGCAGCCGGTGCGCGCCGACGATGGCGCGCAGGCGGCGGCCGACCGGACCGTCCGGCCCCAACGCGGCGACGCCGGCCGGCGGCAGGACCTCGGTCACCTCGAGGCGCTGGCGCAGCCCGCTCACCTCGGCCGGACGGGTGTCCTTGAGCGTGACCTCGTCGTGCCGGCCGCGGCGCCTGGTGCGCACGACGAACCCGGCGCGGGCGATGCGCCAGTCGCCGGTGTCGAGATAGGAGTCGATCAGCCGCCGCGGCGTCCGGGCGAGCGCGGTGACGGTCCCGCCGTCACCGGTCTCGATCGCCAGGGTCGGCAGTGCGGCCAGCCATCGCTCGACGGGTCGCAGGTCGAAGGCGTCGAACTGCCACTCGATCTCGACGGGATCGCGCCGGCCCGGTGGCCCCTCTTCGCTGGAATCGGACATTTCGCTCAGGCTACTGCGCGCCGTCCTTTGGACCACGGGCGACCGATTGCCGCCACTTCGCCCGAGGGCGGCGGTAACCTGCGGGCAGTGGCGCGACGAGCGATGACCGTGGAGCTCCCCTCACCGACAGAAGTCGTCCAGGCGGCCGGAGGACTGGTCGTGCGCCGCCACAACGGGGCGCTCCAGATCGTCGTGGTGCACCGGCCGGTACAACAGGACTGGTCGTTCCCCAAGGGCAAGCTCGAAGGAGGCGAGACCTTCGAGCTGGCAGCTCTGCGCGAGGTGCGTGAGGAGACCGGCATGTCCTGCCGGCTGCTGCGCTTCATCGGCCACACCGAGTACGTCGACCGCAAGGGCCGGCCCAAGGCGGTGGCCTACTGGGTCATGGCGGCCGTGGGGGGCTTCTTCACCCCCAATGATGAGGTGGACGAATTGCGCTGGCTGGCCCTCGACGTGGCTGCCGGCACCCTCTCCTACCCCCGCGACCGGGAGCTGGTGGCCGTCTTGATGGCTGCTGACCAGGTAGAACCTCTCATCTAAACCCTTTCAAAATTTCCTCGAATTCTGTGTTTATGGGGGCCTGGATCGGGAATAATGGGCGTAGCGATCTACCGCCTGATCGCACTGCCGGCGTGTGTGCCCCAGTCGAGAGCTCCAGGACCTATCGCCAAGGGCCCTGTGACAGCGCTTAGTCGTCAATCGACTGGGGCACCGTCGGCGCTCGTTTCCTCTGGGTTGTCGGGCGCGACCTGATCGCATTCTCACCTGGTCCGACCGAACCCCCCAAGACCGGGGGTGGTCGCCGGCCGGGATCAGCCCTCGTCCGGAGGGCTCTCGTGGACGATGACCCGGCCCGTCGTCTCCGTCGGCCGGATGGCCATCAGGGTGTGCCGGTCGCCCCCCGCCCAGGCCTCGAGGTCGAGCGAGGCGAGCCGCTGCACCTCGTCGGGCTCCTCGATGCGCCGGCACGGTCCGGTGGCGAGCACACTCCACCCTTCGCTCAGTGCCTCGTCGACCCGGTCGATCTCGAAGCCGACGGTCTCCTGCGAACCCAGCGCGGCTGCCTTGGCGTCATCGGTGCTGAAGACGATCTGGCCCTCGGTGAATTCGAAGTTGACCGGCAGAGCGACCGGTCCGCGCGCGGTGGCGAACACGACGCGCCCGACCCCGCCGACGGAGAGGTGGGTGCGGCACTGCTCGGAGGTGAGCTCGTTGAGCGCGGCGTGCGGCAGCGCCCGCGCGTGCCCCGGCGGGCGGTCGGCCTCGGCGCCGAGCAGCTCCAAGGGGGTGGTGTCGAGGGCGAGCGCGATCAGGAGGAGGGTCCCGCCGCTCAGGTTGGCGTCGGGGTTGGACTCGAAGTAGGCGAGATAGCCGGGGTCGATCCCGGCCCGAGACGCGAGCTCATCCACGCTCATGCCGACCTCCTCGCGACGTGTCGCGACCCGGCGCGCCATGTCGGAGACGTGCGGGGCGGGGGGCGATGGAGTGGTCACCCGCTCATTCTGCCCGCCACCGGGGGACGCGCACAGGGTCGATGGTCCCGGCTCATGCGACGAGGACGGCAGCGCCGTTGACCCGGTCCGCGGCAAGGTCGCGCAGCGCCGCATCGGCCCGGTCCATCGGGTACGGCGTCGCCGACACCTTCAGGTGGATCCGGGCGGCCTCTGCCAGGAACTCCTCCCCGTCCCGGCGGGTGTTGGCGGTCACGCTCTGCAGGGTCCGCTCCTCGAAGAGGTGTGCCTGGTAGTCGAGCGCGGGCACGTCGCTGAGATGGATGCCGGCGATGGCCAGCGTCCCGCCCCGGTCGAGCGCGGCCAACGCGGGGGGCACGAGCGTGCCGACCGGCGCGAACAGGATGGCCGAGTCGAGGGGCTCCGGAGGGGCGTCGGCCGCGCCGGTGGCGCTGGTGACTCCTAGCGCGAGCGCCAGCGCCTGGGCTTCGGGCGACCGGGTCATCACGTGGACGCGGGCGCCGTGGGCCAGGGCGACCTGTGCCGTGATGTGCGCCGAACCCCCGAAGCCGTAGATGCCGAGCCGGCCGCCCTCGGGGAGGTTGGCCCGGCGCAGGGCCCGGTACCCGATGATGCCCGCGCAGAGGAGCGGCGCCACCTCCACGTCATCGAATCCCTCGGGTAGCGCGTAGGCGTAGGCCTCCTCGACGACGGCGTACTCCGCGTAGCCGCCGTCGACGTCCCAGCCGGTGAAGCGTGGAGCCAGGCACAGGTTCTCGCGCCCGGCGGCGCAGAACCGGCAGGTGCCACAGGTGTGGGCCAGCCACGGCACGCCGATGCGGTCGCCCTCGCGCCAGCGGGAGGCGCCGGGACCCAGCCGATCCACCACGCCGACCACCTCGTGGCCCGGCGTGACGCGCGGGTGCCGCGGCACGAGGTCCCCCTCGGCCAGGTGGAGATCCGTCCGGCACACGCCGCAGACGCGCACGCGTACGCGCACCTGCCCGGGCCCGGGCCCGGGCACCTCCCGCTCGACGCGCACAAGCGGACCGCCATCGACCGGGCCGGGCCGGTCAACGACCCACGCGTGCATCAGATCCGGCATCGGCGTCAGCGTAGGGCGCGCCCGGCGGCGTGCCAATGGACCTTCGGCCCTACTGATCGCACCGCACCGCCCGTAGCGTTGATGGTGCAGTGGCGGACTGTCGGGTCGATCGGATCCTTTGCGGACTCGACGACGCGGACGAAAATTCCGTGTGCCGCGTGCGCACTTCAGCAAGGAGACATGCCATGACGCTGACCTCAGACCCCCAAGCGACAGCCACCGAAGAGCAAGTTTCCTCGACACCGTACGTCGCACCCGGACGTGCGGGCAGCCTGGTCGACGTCAAGGCACGCTACGAGAACTTCATCGGCGGCCAATGGGTGCCCCCGGCGCAGGGTCGCTACATGGTCAACGTCAGCCCTGTGAACGGCAAGCCCTTCTGTGAGGTGGCGAGGTCGACGGCGGAGGATGTCGACCTCGCTCTCGACGCGGCCCACGCAGCCAAGGACGCCTGGGGAGAGACGTCGCTGACCGAGCGAGCAGCCGTGCTGAACCGGATCGCCGACGCCATCGATGCGAATCGCGAGATGCTCGCGGTCGCCGAGACCTGGGAGAACGGCAAGCCGGTTCGTGAGACCCTGGCCGCGGACATTCCGCTCGCCGCCGACCACTTCCGGTACTTCGCCAGCGAGACGCGCTCGCTCGAGGGGCGCACGACCGAGATCGACAAGGACACGGTCGCGTACCACTTCCACGAACCACTGGGCGTCGTGGGCCAGATCATCCCGTTCAACTTCCCCATTCTCATGGCGGCATGGAAGATTGCTCCCGCCCTCGCGGCCGGCAACTGCACCGTCGTCAAGCCGGCGAGCCCGACGCCGTGGTCCATCCTGAAGCTGGCCGAGGTCATTGCCGACCTCGTTCCGCCCGGCGTGGTCAACATCGTCACGGGTCCCGGCGGCGAAATCGGCAAGGCGCTGGCCAGCAGTCCGCGCATCGCCAAGATCGGCTTCACCGGTGAGACCACCACCGGTCGCCTGATCATGCAGTACGCCGCCCAGAACCTGATCCCGTCGACGGTGGAGCTCGGAGGCAAGTCGCCCAACATCTTCTTCGCCGACGTCATGGACGAGGACGACGAGTTCCTCGACAAGGCGATCGAGGGTCTTGTGCTGTATGCCTTCAACAAGGGGGAGGTCTGCACGTGCCCGTCGCGCGCCCTCATCGAGGAGTCGATCTACGACCGCTTCATGGAGCGCTGCCTGGAGCGCATCGGGCGGATCCGCCAGGGCGATCCCCTCGACCCGGCCACGATGCTCGGGGCCCAGAACTCGGCGCAGCAGATGGAGAAGATCGCCTCCTATGTCGACATCGGGCTCCAGGAGGGCGCCCAGTGCCTCATCGGAGGCGCCGCCGCCTCGCTGCCAGGGGAGCTCGAGGACGGGTACTACTTCCAGCCGACCGTCCTCAAGGGCGACAACAAGATGCGGGTGTTCCAGGAGGAGATCTTCGGCCCGGTCCTCGCCGTGACCACCTTCAGGGGCGAGTCCGACGCGGTGTCGATCGCCAACGACACCTTGTACGGGCTCGGCGCGGGGGTGTGGACTCGCAACGGCAACCTCGCGTACCGGATGGGACGTGCCATCAAGGCGGGCCGGGTGTGGACCAACTGCTACCACCTCTACCCGGCCGGGGCGGCGTTCGGCGGGTACAAGATCTCCGGAGTGGGACGCGAGAACCACGCGATGATGCTCGAGCACTACTCGCAGACGAAGAACCTCTTGGTCAGCTACAGTGCGAAGCCACTCGGGTTCTTCTAGGCCGAAACGGTGGGTCCCACGAATTCGCCGGGCGTGGTCGCGACGCCGGAGGCGCTCGAGGCCGTGGCTCGGTTGGTGGCTGAGCGCGGGCCGGTGTTCTTCTTCCAGTCGGGGGGTTGCTGCGACGGCAGCCTCCCGCTGTGCTTCGACGAGGGTGAGCTGTTGATCGGCGATCACGACGTGCTCCTCGGCACCCCGGGCGGCTGCCCGTTCTACATCGACGCCCGGCAGTACGAGGCGTGGAAGCACACGCAGCTGATCCTCGACGTCGCCGATGGGGAACCGGAGGGGTTCTCGCTCCCCGCCTTCGGGGATCGTCACTTCGTCACCCGTTCACGCCTCATGTCCGATGCCTGAGCGACGGCGTGGACCGCACACCTAGCATTGATGTGGACGAGGAGAGCGCCATGGCACCCCTGGCAAAGACCGCCGCCACCGAGGCAAGCGACGACCCGGTCGGCTACCCACACGATCTCGAACGCGATGTCGCCGGCGATGGGGCGCTGCGCTACCACGTCCGTCCGATCCGACCCGACGATGCGGCGCGGCTGGTCGAGTTCCACCGGCACCTGTCGCCCCAATCGGTGTACATGCGCTTCTTCACCTTTCACCCGACGCTCTCGCACGCCGAAGTGGCGCGCTTTACCACCGTGGACTACGTGAACCGCCTTGCCCTCGTGGCCACGGCCGGCGACCGCCTCATCGCGGTAGGCCGCTTCGACCGGGTGCCGGGGGAGACCGAGGCCGAGGTGGCGTTCGTGGTGGCCGACGAGTTCCAGCACCACGGGATCGGAGCGCTCCTTCTCGACGAACTCGCCCGCGCCGCCCGGCAGCGTGGCGTGGAGGTCTTCAGGGCCGAGACGCTGGCGGAGAACCGCACCATGCTGGACGTGTTCCGCCACGCCGGCTTCCCGGTCAGCTCCGGAGTGGAGTACGGGACGGTGACGCTGCGGTTCCCTATCGCCGTCACCGACGACTACCGGGCCGCGCTGGCGGCTCGGGAGGCGACCCGGGTCGCGCCGGAGACGCCGGCGTGACGATGCTGGTCGTGGCGGGCCCCACGGGCATCGCGGAGCACGACGGCGGCAGCTACCACCCCGAACAGCCGGCACGGATGTTCGCCGTCATGGACGGCGTGCGGGCGCTGGGCCTCGACGACGATGTGGTCTATGCACCCGTCATGGAGGCCACCCTGGCCGAGCTGTCGCGGGTGCACAGCCCGGCCTATCTGGCCGAGCTCGAGGCGTTCTGCGCCCGGGGCGGCGGCGACATCGACCCCGACACCTACGCCCGCCCGGATTCGTGGCTGGCCGCCCGCCGCGCCGCGGGGGCCGGCCTGGCGGCGCTGGCCGAGCTGGAGCGCCGGGGCGAGGGCGTCGCCTTCGTGCCCGTCCGCCCACCCGGCCACCACGCCACCGCCGACCGGGCGATGGGGTTCTGCCTGGTGAACAACGTGGCCGTGGCAGCGGCGTCGCGCACCGCGCTGGGTGAGCGGGTCCTGATCGTCGACTGGGACGTGCACCACGGCAACGGCACCCAGGCCATCTTCTGGGACGACCCCGACGTGCTCTACGTCTCGACCCACCAGCACCCGCTGTTCCCCGGGACCGGCCGGCCCGACGAGGTGGGCGGAACGGGTGCGCCCGGCCTCACCCTCAACCTGCCTCTGCCGCCGGGGGCGACCGGCGACGTCGTGCGCAGCGCCCTCGACGAAATGGCGCGCCCGGCCATGGAGGATTTCGCCCCCGACTGGGTGCTGGTCTCGTGCGGCTTCGACGCGCATCAGGCCGACCCGCTGGGCGAGCTCGAGCTCTCCAGCGGGGACTTCGCGGAGCTCGCTCGCGTGGTCGCCGAGCTCGCACCGCGGCCGGGCCGCCTCGCCCTCTTCCTCGAGGGCGGGTACAACCCCGCCTCGCTCGCGTCCTCGGTGGAGGCGACGCTCGGTGCCCTGCTGGGCGCCGGAGGCCGGCCTCCCGCGCCGACCTCGGGTGGCCCGGGGATGGCACAGCTGCAAGCCGACCGTACCGAGCGACTGCGCGCCGTCGACCGCGTCCACATGGAGGTGGGGCCGTGACGGAGGAGCGTCGCGTGGTGGTCGGCTACGACGGCTCCGACGATGCGCGGTCAGCCGTCGCCTGGGCGGCCACGGCCGCGCTCGCCCTGGACGCTCGCCTGCGGGTGGTGCACGCCGTCGGGCTCCTGGAGCACGCGGGCATGGCCGGGCACGGCCACGTCGACGGCGACTTGGCGCTGAATACCGCCGTCGACGCCGGACTCGACCCCGCCGACGTGGAATGGCACGTCGTCGACGGCGATCCGTGCGGCGCGCTGCTCCGCATGGCCGAGCCGCCCGAGTCGGCCCTGCTCCTCGTGGTCGGTTCGCGTGGCGCGGGCGCCCATGCCGGGACGCTCCTCGGGAGCACGAGCCTGGAACTGGCCGAGCACGCCCAGGTGCCCGTGACGATCGTCCCGCATTCCCCCCGAGGCGGCTGAAGCGGTCGGCTCCCTCAGCGCACCACGACGACCGAGCAGGCGGCGCGCCGGGTGCAGAACTGGCTGACCGAGCCGAGCAGGAGCTCTTCGAACCCGCCGAGGCCACGCGAGCCCACCACGAGCAGCGCCGCGCCCTTCGAGGCCGCAACCAGCGCCGGCGCGGGCAGCTGCTCGGTGGTCTCACCGGTGACGGCCAGACCGGGAGCGAGCTCCGCGACGCGGGTGAGGGCGCGGTCGACCACGTCCTGGGCGGCCTGGCGCACGTCGTGCACCGTGGTGGTGAAGGCATAGCCGAGCGCCATCGGGAACACCCAGGCGCACACGACATGAAGGGAGCCGCCGGTGCGCTGCGCCTCGGCGACGGCCCAGTCCAGGGCGCGCTCGGAGGCGGGTGAACCGTCGACCCCGACCACGATGCGCCGTTGGGGATCGGCCATCCCTGCCGTCTCTTAGACGGTCGCCCGGTGCACCAGGACCGGGCAGTGCCCATTCGTCGCGCAGAACTCGCTGACCGAGCCGATGAGCATCCCGACGAACTCGCCGTGGCCGCGGCTCCCGACGACGAGGAGGTCGGCGCCCTTGGAGGCCTCGACCAGGATCGGGGCAGGATGCCCGCTCACGACCCGGGGGTCGATCCGCAGGTTCGGGTAGCGGGCGCGGACCCTGTCTACGGCGGTTTCGAGGGAGCGCCGGACGTCCTCTTCGGGATCGAAGTCGGTGGGGATGGGCACGGCCCAGCCGTAGCTCGACGGCCACAGCCACGTCATCACGATCTCGAGGCTGCACCCCGTCAGGTCGGCCTGGCGGGCGGCCCAGTCAAGGGCGTCGAGCGAGGACGGCGACCCGTCGATGCCGACCACGATCCTGCCGGACGCCGGTGCGTCTGCCATTGCTGTCTGCCTCCTGGTTGCGCGTCTGATCTTCGCCGCTCCCGCTAGGTGGCGAGCGGCACCGTCCACGCGAGCACGGTCCCGCCGCCGGGCGCGGCATCGACCGACAGTGTGCCGTGGAGCTTCTCCGCCCGCCGGCGCAGGTTCGGGAGCCCGAGACCGCCGCCCCATGTGGAGGAGTCCCCGGCGATACCGATCCCATCGTCGCTGATCGTCAGTGAGCACGACGCCGCGTCCACCCCCACGTCGACCGACGCCCGCGTCGCCTGCGCGTGCTTGCCGACGTTGGTGAGCGCCTCCCGGATGGTGGCGAGCAGGTGCTCACGGAGCTGATCGTTCAGCGTCGCGTCGAGCGGGCCCGTGAAGGTCAGCTCGACCTCGAAGCCCACCACCTGGTGGAGCTCGTGCACGAGCTTCGTGATGTCGTCGCGGACGCCCCGGCTCTCGTCACCCATGCCGAGCTCGTAGATCGTCGATCGCACCTGCGCGATCACGCCGTCGATCTCCGTGACGGCGCCGCCCAGCTTGTTCGCGGTCTCGGTCGGGAGCCGGGCGGCCAGGCCCTGCAGCGTGAGCCCGAGAGCGAACAGCCGTTGGATCACGGTGTCGTGGAGGTCCCGGGCCACGCGGTCGCGGTCCTCGAAGACCGCGGACCGGCGCACCCGCTGGTGGAGGCGGGCGTTCTCTATCGCGATGCCGGCCGCCTGCGCAAGGGCGCCGACCAGCGCCTCGTCGTCGTGGGTGAACTCCGACCAGCCGATCTTGTCGGCCAGGTAGAGGTTGCCGTAGACCTCGTCGCGCACCTTGATCGGGACGCCCAGGAAGGACGACATGGGCGGGTGGTTGGGCGGAAAGCCGAAGCTCTCGGGATGGCTGCCGATCGCGGTGATGCGCAGCGTCTGCGGGTCGAAGATGAGCAGCCCGAGCACCCCCCGACCGGTCGGGCGAGGACCGATCGCCGCCTCCTCGTCTTGGGAGAGCCCGACCGTGATGAACTCGGAGAGGGCCTTCTTGTCCTCGTCGAGGACCCCGAGAGCCCCGTAGCGGGCCCCCGTCATGGAACGTGCCTCCTCGACCACGTGCCGGAGGACCTCGGGCAGCTCGAGGTTCGACTCGATCAGGAGCGTCGCTTCGAGGACCCTCCGCAGCTTGGTCGGATCCTCAATGAGTCGAAACGGCACCAGCCTGAGCTTATCCATGCCCCGAGCCGTCCAGTTTCTGGATGAGTAGCAGGTCCGAGCCCCCAGGTGGGAAGATGCAGGCCGTGAGCCTGGGTGTGTTCCTCCTCGACGACCACGAAGTGGTCCGGACCGGCCTGCGCGCGCTGCTCGAGGCCAGCAGCGACATCGAGGTGGTCGGCGAAGCGGGCACGGTGGCGGAGGCCCTGGCGCGCATCCCGCCCACCAAGCCCGACGTGGCCATCCTCGACGTGCGCCTGCCCGACGGCAGCGGCGTCGAGGTCTGCCGGGACATCAGGTCGAGCCACCCGGAGATCGCCTGCGTCATGCTGACGTCGTACGCCGACGACGAGGCGCTGATCGCCTCCATCATGGCCGGGGCAGCCGGTTACGTCCTCAAGCAGGTCGGCAGCCTCGACCTCCTCGACACGATCCGGCGAGCCGGGGAAGGGCAATCGCTGCTCGACCCCGCCTTGACCGAACGCGTCCTCGAGCGGCTGCGCGAGGGGCCCCATGTGGATCCCCGCATCGCCAGCCTGACGCCCCAGGAGCGGCGCATCCTCGACCTCATCGCCGAGGGGTACACCAACCGTCAGATCGCCGAGACCATGTTCCTGGCGGAGAAGACGGTGAAGAACTACGTCTCGAACCTGCTCTCCAAGCTGGGCATGGAGCGCAGGACCCAGGCCGCGACCTTTGCGGCGCGCCTCGACGAGCGGTCCTCACACGAGGCGCAGACCGACGCCACCGGCACCTGAGGGTCCGCTCTCCCCTCAGGACCGCTCGGACACGGGGCGCTCGCCGTCGAGCGGTGACTCGAGGATGACTCCCAAGGCGCCGAGCGCGCGTTCCAGGCGCTCACGTTCCTGCTCTGGCTGCTCGAAGCGGCTCGGGTCGGTGTCGATGCCGATCATTCGTGCCAACTCGAGCAGCGCCACGTCGTAGCCGATCTGCAGCGCGAGGACGACGGAAACCGTGTGGGGGTCCTCCCCAGGGGGCACGCCCTCCTCCAGCTCGTGCCGGCAGCGGCGCACCTCTTCGACGGCGTGGTCCTCGGTCGACCCGACCTCGGCGGGCTGACGCTGTCCGTACGCGGCGTCGAGAAGTTGGGTGTACATCGACATGGGGCGACTCCCGTGTGGCTCCGCCGCCCGCTCAGATGGCGCGAGCGGACTGGGCCGCCCTTCGCAACGACGGGTCGAACACGACCTCGCGCGTGACCGGTGGGAGCAGGTAGGAGGGAAGCCTGGCGGGGTACAACGACCGGTCCTTGCGCAGCCGGTGCCTCGTTCTCATCACGGATCCCTCCTTCGACTGTCCGGACAGGTTGCCCTCCGGATGCGAAAAGCATGCGCCCATCCGCCCCGGCCTGTGCAGGGCCGGATGTCACAAGCGGGCGCGCGCGCACCCCCTGTGTGACCTTCGGCCCTAGCCGTTGCACGCCCACACCAAGGACAATTTCCTGAGACCGGTCGGTGGGTCGCCGACCCGGAACAACGCAGAGGGATTGGGGGCACGCAGTGATACTCGTCGACGAGACATCGTCGGAGACCGGTGGCGGGCCGGGACCCGCCCCCACGATCCTCGAAGAACGGCTCGAGATCGACACCGCCTGGCGCAGGGACGTGGCGCTCGAGATGTGGATCGACGTGACGACCGACCCCGTCGCGATCCGGCTCGCCGGGGTCCTCGACGAGTCGACCGGTGCCAATCTCCTCAGTGTCGTCGAGGACTGCGTCGCCGAGGGCCGTCTGGACTTCGAGCTCGACACCAACGCACTGCGGGTGGACGGATCGGGCCGGCGCGTGATCGAGGCGATACGGGCGCAGGTCCTGCGCTGCGGAGGGCGCCTGCGCGGGGACCGTGGGGTGGCCTCCTAGCCGGGCACGGCGGGACCGGCGGCGTGGACGCCTACGCTGCGTAGGGGTATGGCGTGACTGAGGATCGGAGGACCGTACCGGCACGGATCGTCGAGACCCACATCTCGGTGCTGGTGTTCGTGGGGGAGCGGGTCTACAAGCTCCGCAAACCGGTTCATTTCGACTTCCTGGACTTCACCGACCGGGCCGTCCGGGAGGCGGACTGCCGACGGGAGGTGGAGCTCAATCGCCGGTTGGCGCCGGACGTCTACCTCGGGGTGGCCGACATCGTCATGGACGGTGAGGCGATCGACCACATGGTCGTGATGCGGGCCCTACCCGAGGAGCGCCGGCTGGCGTCGCTCGTGCGGGCGGGGGTGGACGTCGAGGCCTCGTTGGAGCAGGTGGCAACGGTGCTCGCCACGTTCCATGCCGGCGCCCTGCGTTCTCCTGCCATCTCTGCCGCGGGGACGGCGCAGGCGCTGCAGCATGTGTGGCAGGCCAACTTCGAGGAGACGGATCGCTTCGTCGGCCCCGTCCTGGACCCCGCGACGGACCGGGAGATCCGAAGTACGGTCGCCCGCTGGTTGACGACGCACCGAAAGCTGCTGGACGAACGCGTCGCCGCCGGGCGTGTCTGCGACGGCCACGGTGACCTCCAGGCGGAAGACATCTTCTGCCTCGACGACGGGGTGCGCATCCTCGACTGCATCGAATTCTCCGACGAGCTCCGCTACGGCGACGTGTGCGCGGACGTCGCCTTCCTCGCCATGGACCTCGAACGCCTCGGCCGGCCCGACGCGGCCGAGCGTTTCGTGGACTGCTACGAGGCGCAGGCAGGGGAGCGCCTGCCAAGACCGCTTCTCCACCACGCCATTGCCCAGCGCGCCTACGTCCGGGCGAAGGTGGCCTGCCTGCACTTCGAACAGGGCAACGAAGGCTCCGACGACGAGGCCAGGGTCCTCCATGCGCTGGCCCTGCGGCACGCCCGGCGTAGCCGGCAGGTGCTGGTGCTGGTAGGCGGCCTCCCCGGCGCCGGGAAGAGCACGCTCGCTGCCGGGCTGGCGGGAGAGACGGGGTGGACTCTGCTGCGATCGGACGAAGTCCGCCGGGCGCTCCAGCCGCCTGTGGCGCGCGGCCCCCGGGAGCAGGCCGCGACGGCGCCTGACACCGGGCGCTATGCCCCCGACGCCGTCGGCGCCGTGTACGAGGAGATGGTGCGCCTGGCCCGTCGGCAGCTCGAGGAGGGCGAGCCGGTCATCCTCGATGCGTCGTGGATCGACGCGGGGCAACGGGTGGCCGCAGGGCGGGCTGCCGCGGACACCGGCAGCGAACTGGTGGAGATCTGCTGCGTCTGCGACGGTGCCGTAGCGTCGGCGCGGATCGACGAACGGCGGCGACGGGCGGACGACGCGTCCGAGGCGACTCCCGGGGTCCGGGCGGTGATGGCCGAGAGGATGGATGTGTGGCCCTCCGCAACCACGATCGACACCTCGAGCCGGTCCCCGGCCGAGTGCGTGTCGACAGCGGTCCAGTCGCTGATGGATTGAGCAGGCCGGACGAAAGGACTTAGGTCCCATCACAAGGGGGCCTTCGGCCCTACGTCCCGCAGAACTGGCGCGGTCCAATGAACGCAGGCGGCACGCGGCCGCCACAGGTGACAGGAGGACGTCATGCACCACCCCACCACACGCCGGGCCACCCGCAGGACCCACCGCACGCAGAAGTCGTCGCTCAGCCCCTACGTGCTCGACGACGTCGCCTTCACGCTCTCCGACATCCGCCGGGCGCGTGCCGAGAGCGAGCCGTCGACAGCCCGCTGACCACCCCGAACGCTGATCGGGGAGTTGGGGACGTTCGGCCCTATTTCCCCCCCCATCCCCGTTCCACGCTGTTGCAGTACCCAATAGCCGCGATCCCGGCTGAATGAACAGGAGGATCGTCATGTCGAACGTCCCATCCGTGCCCGCCCCTGAGCGTGACACGTCGCAGGTCGTCGATTCGCTGACCGGAACGCTGGACCAGTGGAAGGCCCGGATCGACGAGCTGAAGGTCCAGGCGGACCTGGCGAAGCTCGACACCCGTGAGCGCGCCACGAAGCAGCTGAACATCGCGCAGAACGCCTGCCTGGCCGCTTACTCGAAGCTGCGCGACGCCGGCCGCGACGCCGCGGTCAACGCGGACACCCTCCGGGAGGGCGTGCAGAAACTCCTGGAGGACGTCAAGAAGGCCTTCGAGGCGGCACAGGCCGTCATCACCCGGGGCTGAACCGGTCGAGGGGCCTCAGCCGGCAGAGCGACCGGTGTGCTCGACCGTCGCGTCGCTACCGGGGAAGAAGAGGGTTTCGTGCCCGCTGTCGTCCCAGCGGACGAGGTAGGGCGGACCTCCCCCGGACCCCCGGACCTCCACGACCCGGCAGGCCCGAACCGCTTGGCCGATATGTCGGCCACGAATGATGACCCGATCTCCCACAGTGACGTTCATGGGTCCTCCTTCCCGCCCCTTCAATCATGATCGAGTTGGTCAGCACCCCGAAACAGGGCCGAAGGTCCAGCTGGCGGTCCTGCCTGTGACCGGTGCAGGAGAGGCGAGATGTCCCTGGTCGCACTGATTCTCAAGAACCTGTGGTCGAAGAAGGCACGGTCCATCGGCATCGCTTTCGCCATCGGGGTCGCGGTCATGACCGTCGTGACCCTCTCGGTGGTGAGCAGCGGCCTCGAGGCGTCGGCGGCCGCGGTCCTGACGCTCGGCAAGGCGGACTTCACCGTCGCGCAGAACGGCGTCTCGGAGATCCTGTATTCCAACCTCGACCAGACTGAGCTGCGGGCTGTCCAGTCGACGCCCGGGGTGCGCAGCGCGGTGGGGGTGCTCCTCGAGACCGAGCACCTCAACGCGGCGAACCCCTTGTTCATCGAAATCGGGATCCCGCCCGACCAGCAGCGCCAGTTCGGCGTCACCGTCGTCGCGGGCCGGTCGTATACGGCGGGGGCGACCCACGAGATGATGCTGGGCTGGCGGGCCGCCCAGGACTTCGGTCTCCACGTCGGCGACCGCTTCACGGCCAACGGGACGTGGAACACCGTCGTCGGCATCTTCTCGACGGGCATCTCCTACGGCGACCTGGGGGGCATGTTCCCCCTGACTGCGCTGCAGACGTACAACCGGGTGCCGGGCGCGGTCACCCTGGTCTTCGTCCAGCTCGAGCCGGGCGCCTCGGTCAGCAAGGTGGAGAGGACGATCACGACCGAGCACCCGGAGATGACGACGATCCGGACCGCGACGCAATTCGGGCGGGCCGACCGCAACCTCGTGTTCCTGCAGGCCGCGGTGACCGGGAGCACCATTCTGGCCATCGTGATCGGTGCCGTCATCGTGGGGAACACGATGCTGCTCTCCCTGTTCGAGCGAACGCGGGAATTCGGTCTTCTGCGGGCCATCGGCTGGACGCGTCGTCGCGTCGTGGCCCTCGTGGTCGGCGAAGGCGTGGTGCTCGCGCTAGTCGGCGCCGCCGTCGGGGTCGGGCTCTCGTTCGCCGCCACGGACGTGCTCGAGCGCCTGCCGGCGCTCAACGGGGTGCTGCATGCCAACTACACCCAGGAGGCGTTCTGGCGGGGCCTCTACACCGGGCTGGGCATGGCCGTCATCGGCGCGCTGTACCCGGCACTCCGTGCCGCCAACCTCAAACCGCTGAAGGCGCTGAGCCGTGAGTGAGTCCGCGCCGACGCCGGTGCCGGCCATTGAGGTGCGCGGGCTGGAGAAGACCTACGACGACGGGCTCATCCGGGCGCTCGACGGCGTGGACCTGACCGTCGCCGCGCTGGAATTCGCCGCCATCACCGGCCCGTCCGGGTGCGGCAAGTCCACGCTGCTCCACCTGATCGCCGCCCTCGACTCGCCGAGCGGGGGGACGATCCGCGTCAACGGGCACGACGTGGTGCGCCTGCACAACGCCAGCCGGTTCCGGCGCGAGGAGGTCGGTCTGGTGTTCCAGCTCCACAACCTACTGCCCCGGCTCTCGGTTCGCGAGAACGTCGAGATCGCGATGTCGGGCTCGCACCGCCCGCACCGCCAACGCGCCGCCTACGCCGAGGAGCTCCTCGATGCGGTGGGCCTCGGCGGGCTGAGCGCCCGTCTCCCCACGCAGCTCTCCGGCGGCGAGCGCCAGCGGGTCGCCATTGCGCGGGCGCTCGCCAACGACCCGCCGGTGTTGCTGGCCGACGAGCCGACCGGGAGTCTCGACAGTGCCTCCGTCGACGTCGTGCTGTCTCTGTTCCGTCGTCTGCGCCAGGAGCGGCAGACCACCATCCTGCTGGTCACGCACGACGAGGTCGTGGCGAGCACGGCGGACCGCATCATCCACATGGTCGACGGCCGGGTCGTTGCCGCCGAGGACACATTTGCGGCGGGCAAGCTCCGGCCTCTCGAGACCTGACCCGCGTGCCGGATCAGGCGTCCTCGGACCGGGTCCCTTGTGAGATCGGCTGCGTGGCGTCGGTACCGCTGCGCAGCATGATGTCGGCGAACTTCGCGTAGAGGGCCATGGGCTCCTGCGAGCGCACGAGGACGTCGAACAGCTCTGCCATCGAGACGACGCCGCCCGGCCGGTCGGTGATGTCGACGACGACGAGGTGCCGGATGCCGAGGCTCACCATCAGGGCGGCGGCCTCCGCCACGCTGGCCGAGGGGGGTGCCCAGTTCGGGTGCTCCGAGGCGATGGCCGCCACCTCGTCCTCGGGTCGCAGACCTCGGGCCAGCGCCTGGACGAGGTCGAACTCGGTCACGACACGGAGCGGCTGCTCGTCCAAGATGGCGCACGACACGCCGTCCTTCACCATCGCCGACGCCACCTCGGCCAGCGTCTGCGTGGCGGACACCTCCGTCGGTGGCCGCAGGTGCATCCCCCCGAGCGTCGCGTCGAGGCCTTCGAAGGAACGGTTGCTCATTGGTCACACTCTCGGTGTTGGGTCTGCCGGCCGGCAGCGGACATCGTCCCGGTCGACAGTACCGGCTGCCTACGGGGGTGGAGCCTCCACGGGCCGCCGAGCCGCCTCCCGCGTCGAACCATGGAATTGGAAAATGGCGACCGAGGGGGGTGGCCGCCATTCTCCAAGCACCGTTGTCTGGGAAGAGGAGGGTGTGCCACGTATTCTGCAACCCGGCCTGCACCTGGGGTAGAGCCGAAAGTAACGGATTCAGGCGCGTCGGCCCCGCTGTGACCAGGACCAATGGCCATGGTCAGGGCGGCTGACGGGTGCGAGAGTAGGGGCCATGGCCACCTCGTGCAGCATCGAAGAAGCCGTCGCCCTGATCAGGCCGGTCGACATGATCGGATTCGGACTGGGGCCGGCCAACCCGGACACCTTCCTCGCGGCACTGGGCACCCGGGACGACTGGCAGGACCTCCAACTTGGGGGTGCGCTCTGCCTCAACTTCTACGATGTCTTCACGAAGCCCGGCGTCTCCTACCGCTGCGGGTTCTTCGGCCCGGCGGAGCGACTGCTGCACGAGATGGGCCACCGGGTGGAGCTGGTCCCCGGCGGCTTCCGCCAGATGGCGCCGATCCTGGCCAAGTTCTCGCCGCGGGTCATGGTCGTGCAGGCGGCCCCGCCCGACGAGGAGGGCAACGTCAACCTCTCGCTGCACCTCGGCGCTACGAGGCCCGAGCTGATCCGTGCCGGTGAGGATCCCGACCGGCTCCTGATCGTCGAAGTCAACCCCAACCTGCCGCGCACCAAGAGCCTGCCGCCCACGTACGACAACACCATCTCCCTCGACGTCGTCGACGTGATGATCGAGACCAGCGCCCCCCCTTTCGCTCTGACCGAGCCACCCACCGATGAGGTCGACGCCGCCATCGCCCGCAATGCGCTGGCCTACGTGAAGCACGGGTCGACGCTCCAGACGGGCATCGGGGCCATCCCCAACATCGTCGCGACCGAGCTGGCCAAGGGACCCCTCGGCGGATTCGGCGTGCACTCCGAGATGTTCACCAACGGCCTGATGCGGCTGCACCAGGCCGGCAAGGTCACCAACGATGCCAAGGGCGTGTTCGACGGGGTCTCGGTGACCACCTTCGCGCTCGGCACACCGGACCTCTACGGGTGGCTCGACGACAACGACGACGTCGCCTTCCTCCCGGTGGAGACGATCAACGACCCCGGCGTCATCGCGCAGAACGCCAACCTGGTCTCCATCAACGGGGCGCTGTCGGTCGACCTGTACGGGCAAGTGGTCGCCGACAACATCGGGGGTCGCCAGATCTCTGGCGTCGGGGGGCATGAGGACTTCGTGGCCGCAGCCGAGCTGCACCTCGACGCCCACTCCCTGATCTGCCTCCACTCGACGGCCCTGCACGAGGGCGAGACGGTCTCGCGTATCGTCGGCCTCCTGCCCGAGGGGTCGGTCGTCTCCACGCCGCGCCATCACACCGGCGTCATCATCACCGAATACGGCTCCGCGGAGCTCACGGGGCTGACGGTCAGCGAGCGCGCCCACCTCCTGGTCGACATCGCCCACCCCGAATTTCGTGACGAGTTGCGCAAGGCGGCCGACGAGATCGGCCGGCGCTGAGCGGGCGGCGCCCGCTCAGCCCGCCGCCACCGGCGCCGGCTTGTTGGGCCATTGGCGGAAGGTGGCGTGGTGCCGACCGATCTCGGCGATCATGGCGTCGATGTAGACGAGCTTGCGGATCATGTACGAGCGTGTCTCCTTGGGGTCGAGGTAGAGGTTGTGCAGCCGGCCGTAGCCGTAGCGCTGGACCACCCCGGTGAACCCGCCGGGGTTGAGGACGTCGGTGTCGCCGTCAGAGATGGACGACACCAGGTACTTGTACTCGCCGAGCCGCAGTGCCGAGTACTGCGACGTCAGCCAATAGTGCTGGTGCTTCCGGTTGGACACCGCCTCGCGGTCGTCGTCGGCCAAGAAGAACGACAGCTGGTCGACGGCGTCGACGTAGCGGTCGGCGGGCAACCGCTCCGGCGCCCCGGCCATCGACAGGCAGGTGGCAAAGAGGTCGAGGAGGTGCACGAGGCCGTCGCTGGACCGACCCGGCTGAATCATGCCGGGCCAGGAGACGACCGCCGGCACGCGCACGCCGCCCTCCCAGGTCGATCCCTTCGCGCAGCGGAAGGGCGTGAAGGCCGAATCCGGCCAGGTCTCCATCTCGGGCCCGTTGTCCGACGAGATCACGACCATGGTCGACTCGAGCTGACCGGTCCGCTCGAGCGTGGCGACCAACCTCCCGCAGATGTCGTCCAATTCGACGATGGCGTCTTTGTAGGGATGCCGGGCCGGTGAACGCCCGAGGAAGTCGGGATGCGGGTAGTTGTCGAAATGCGCGCCCCGCGTGCAGTGGTAGAGGAACCAGGGATCGGGCGAGCCCGCCATCCGCTCGATGAACCGCTCCGAGTAGGTGCACCACTTGTCGTCGAGCAGCGAGAGGACCGGGATGGTGACCTCCTCGACCTCCTCCAAGGGGCCATTGCGGGTCGCGTGCACGAAGCACTTGTTGAACGGGATGTTCTTGACCCACTCCGTGCGGTCCTCGCTGTAGACGATCTCGGGGAAGAAGTACGGGTCCCGCCACTCGGTGTACATGTCCGACACGGACAGGAACCCGTAGAAGTCGTCGAACCCGACGTTCTGGGGCTGGCTCTCCTCGTTCTCGCCCATGTGCCACTTGCCGACCGCCTGGGTCACGTAACTGGCGTCCGAGAGGAGCTCGGGGAGCGTCACCTCCCCGCTGAGCCCGCCGGGCATGCCGTACATGGGCGGCACCAGGAGCCCGTGCCGCATCGGGAGCCGGCCCGTCATGATGGACGCCCGCGTCGGCGTGCACGACGGTTCGCTGTAACAGGACGTCAGGAGCAGGCCTTCCCGGGCGATCCGGTCGACGTTGGGCGTCGGCGCCCCGACAGCGATCCCACCGCCGTAGCACCCGAAGTCCCCCCAGCCGACGTCGTCCATCAGGATCACCACGACGTTCGGTCGCCGTCCCGTCCGCGCCGCGAAATCAGCCAGCTTGGCCGCCGCCGACTCCTCGCGGCCGGGAACCACGAAGACGGGCTCACGGTTGGGTGCCGGCACCCGCGTCGTGCCCGTGACGGGATCGACGCCCATGCCGTGTCGCGTCCTGGTGCCCGGCCCTCGGTCGTTCATGGCCCCTCCTTTGTGCGTGATCGGGAGACACATGCTGCCCGTTCGAGGCTCCTTCGTGCAGCGGAAGGAACGGATGTGCACGGGATGTGCGTCCGCGTTGCCAACGGCGATGACGAGCCGCTACTCTGTCGTGGACGTTCGAGTGGCCCGAGAGGAGGTGGGAGCGTTGAAAGCTGAACCGCATAGTTCCCAACCTCCCCAGCCGTGCCCCGGCGTCCTGCTCGCGTCGGCCTGAGCTGCGCCTCCGGTTCTTGACGCAGCGTTCAGCGACGTAGCGACGTCGGGGAGCTGGCTTTTTCCTCGCCTTTGGGCGAACCACCCTCCTTCGAGCCCCTCCGCGCGTCGTGGCTCCATACCTGAGCGGGTGGCTCAGTAAGCACGCACACCACGGACTCCGTGTTCCGACACACGCGCCCGATGCAGGCCGCGCACCTTCTCCGAGGGGTCGAGATGCAGTCCGACAGATCAAGGGAGGCATCCCATGAAGCTGCACCTCGCACCACCCGGCACGAACGGGACGGCGGCCGCTGACGCCGCCGTCCTCGACGAGGCCCACGTCGGGCACATCAACGGTGCCCTCGGCACCATCACTCAGGGCGACACCGCGCCTCGCCGCGGCCTCTCGCTCAAGACCAAGACGCTGCTCGCCATCGTCGGCCCGGGCCTCATCGTCATGGCCGGCGACAACGACGCCGGCGCCTTCAGCACCTACGCACAGACCGGCCAGAACTACGGGACCCACCTCATGTGGACCCTGCTCCTGCTGGTGCCGGTCCTCTACGTCAACCAGGAGATGGTCCTGCGGCTCGGCGCAGTCTCGGGAGTGGGCCACGCCCGCCTCATCCTCGAGCGCTTCGGCAAGTTCTGGGGAGCATTCAGTGTCATCGACCTCTTCATTCTCAACGCCCTGACCATCGTCACCGAGTTCATCGGGATCTCGCTCGCGGTCAACTACCTCGGGCTCCCCAAGGTCCCGACGGTGATCTTCGCCGCCATTGCAGTCATCGGGGCCGTCAGCACCGGGAGCTTCCGGCGCTTCGAGCGGCTGTGCCTGGTGCTGGTCGCCGGCTCGCTCGTCGTGATCCCGCTGTTCTTGCTCGTCCACCCGCCTGTCGGCGAAGTGGCCCGTAGCTTCGCCGTCCCGGGCCTCCCGCACGGCCAGTTGCCCACCGTGATGCTGCTGATCATTGCCATCGTGGGCACGACGGTCGCGCCCTGGCAGCTCTTCTTCCAGCAGTCCTATGTCATCGACAAGCGGATCACGCCGCGCTGGATCAACTACGAGCGCGTCGACCTCGGCATCGGCATCGCCATCGTCGTGGTCGGGGGCGTGGCGCTCATGGCCGTGGGCGCGGCCACCTTCGCCGGCCACCCTGGCTTCGGCAACTTCACCGACGCCGGGGGCACGGCCGCCGGGCTGGCCCACAACGTGTCGCGCACCGCCGGCGACCTGTTCGCCATCGCGCTCATCGATGCCAGCATCATCGGGGCCGCCGCCATCGGCCTCGCCACGGCCTACGCCACCAGCGACATCCTCGGGCTGAAGCACTCGCTGCACCGGCCGATCTCCCAGGCGAAGGGGTTCTACGTCTGCTATGCGGGCCTGATGGCCGTCGCGGCCGCCCTGGTGCTCACCCCGCACGCGCCGCTCGGGCTCCTGACCGAGGGCGTCCAGGTCCTCGCCGGGGTGCTGTTGCCGAGCGCGACGGTCTTCCTGCTCCTCTTGTGCAACGACAAGGCCGTACTGGGCCCGTGGGTGAACGGGCGCAAGCTCAACGCGCTGACGGGCGTCATCATCTGGGTCCTGGTGCTCCTTTCGGTGATCCTCACCGCAAGCGTGCTGTTCCCGAACATCAGCGGTGCGCAGATCATGGAGGTGCTCGTCGGCGGTGCCGCGCTCGGCGTGGGCGTCGGCGTCTTCTTGTTGGTCCAGGCCCGCCGGCGCCGGGACGTCGTGACGGTGAACGACGCCCTGGCCCAGGTGCCCAACCGAGGGACGTGGCGGATGCCCCCGTTGCAGCGCCTGGAGCGTCCGACGATGTCGTTGCAGCGCAAGGTGGGGCTCTTGACCCTGCGGGCCTACCTCGCCATCGCCTTCATCCTGGTGATCGTCAAGATCGTCGAGATTGCGTTGAAGTGAGGCCTGGCTCACCCGGCCCCGCCATTGGCTCTCTCGGCCACCGCAACCCCGGTGTCCTTACTCCACGGTCGATTTCCGAGGAGTTCATTCGTCGCCCTTTGGGATGACCGATCGCATCGAAACCAGCAACTCGTGGTGGCGACACGGGGCGACTGCGGTCGCCTGCTCGTCCGCGGACGCAGCCTTTGACGGGATCACCTCGGGCAGTGCTCGAATGCCGCCAGCGTCTCCATACCCTGTCAACCATGACGATGTGACCAGCGGTCTCAGCGGGCGGACGAACGATGGCTTCGACCTCGGGATTGGGGCGACTCCGGACGCCCGAGCGAGCAGAACCCGCAACCAACGACGACGGGAGGAATGATGACGACAGACTCACGCAAATGGCTCGCTCTGGCGATCGTCTGTGTCGCTCAGTTCATGGTGATCCTTGACGTGTCCATCGTGAACGTGGCACTGCCCTCCATTCAGCGCGGCCTTCACTTCTCCGAGCAGAACCTGCTGTGGGTCTTGAATGCGTATGCCCTCATGTTCGGTGGCTTCCTCATGCTTGGCGGCCGCGTGGCAGACAAGCTCGGACGACGGCGGGTGTTCGTGACGGGCGTCGTGGTCTTCACGGTGGCATCCCTGTTCTGCGGGTTGGCGACATCGACAGGCTGGCTGGTTACGTCGCGGGCCGTCCAAGGTCTAGGCGCCGCGATCCTGTCTCCTGCCGCGCTGTCGATCCTGACCGTGACCTTTGAGGAGGGTCGGGAGCGGAACACCGCGTTCAGCATCTGGGGGGCGATCGCCGGGGCGGGGGGCGCCTTCGGGGTCCTGCTCGGCGGCATCCTGACGCAGGAGTTCGGCTGGCAATGGATCTTCTACGTCAATGTCCCGATCGGTTCGGCCGTCGTGTTGGCGAGCGTCTTCGTCCTCGCACCCTCGCTCGCCGAGGACGAGGATCGGGGATTCGACATCCCGGGCGCCGTGACCTTGACCGCCGGGCTGGTGCTGATGGTGTTCGGACTCGTCAAGAGCACGAGCTGGGGCTGGGCTTCTGCGAAAACGCTCGGCACGCTGGCGGCGGCCTTCGTCCTGATCGCCCTGTTCGTCGTCATCGAGCGCCGAACGGCCTCTGCCCTCGTCCCCTTGTCGATCTTCAAGAATCGGAGTCTCAGCGTGTCCAATGCCGTGTCGCTGGCATTGGGTGCATCGATCTTCTCCATGTTCTATTTCCTGTCCCTCTACATGCAACAGGTTCTGGGGTATTCGGCACTCAAGACCGGTGTCGGCTATCTGGCGATCGCAGGATCCATCATCATCGCGGCCGGCGCCGCGCAATCGCTGGTGGCCAAATTCGGCGTGCGACTCGTCATGACCCTTGGTATGGCGCTCGCCGCCGGAGGTCTCGTCTATTTCGCGCAGATCTCGCCCCACGGCACCTATGTCGGGACCTTGCTGCCCGGGTTCCTCTTGGCCGGCGTCGGTCTGGGCCTGTCCTTCGTGCCGGTGACCATCGGCGCGATGAGTGGCGTCGTCGCGAACGAGGCAGGTGTGGCATCGGGGCTGATCACGACGACACAACAGATCGGCGGAGCTCTCGGGGTCGCGGTTCTCTCCACGATTGCCGTGTCCGCCACGACGAGATTCATCGGTGCGCATGGCCCTTCGGCGGCTGGGACGATCGACGCTCTCAACCATGGCTTCGCCATCGCCTTTTGGTTCGGCGCTGTGTTCGCAGCTGTCGGATGCGTCGTCGCCTTCTTCGGAATGGCGGGAGCCGTTGCACATGTGACGAGTGGAGTCGCGTCCGAAGGTCGGTTCGAACTCAGCCCAGCGGACGCCGGCGACGGGTAGCGAGGGTCGCCACCGCCAGCCCCGGTACCCACCTTCCTCAACGCTGGGGTAGCCGCTCGAGGGCCCGATTTCGACAGCGGAACACTGCGATGCGTCAAGTGGACGGCCCGTTGGATCGCGCTCGGCCCCTCGTACGGAGCTGCGGGTTCCGGCAACTGGACGGGCCATCGAAGTGGTGCGTCGCGGGCGGGCAGCTGGGCGGCGGACGACGGTCGACCTGGGGGAGCGATACGGCCACAATGGGACGATGGAGGAGAGTCGAAGTGCCAGGAAGGCGCTGTCCAGAGGGGTCGTCGTTTCACTCGTCCTTCTCGGCCTCCTCCTGAGCCACCGAGTCAGGCGACGTCGGGCCCTGGCCCGGGGGGCGCTTCCGTCCACTCGTGAAGATCCTGGCTAGCTGAGCGCGCCCGCGGAGAGGGTGAAGTGGCATCCTGTTTGGCATCGTCGCGACTAGGGGGTGGGTGCGAGCGTGAGTGCAAGCAATTGCGCCGGCGAGCCGACCGGGAGGTAGATGCTGTCGCCGACGACGGACATCCAACCGTTGACGTGACCCGGCCCGTCGTAGGTCCACACCATCGCTCCGGTCGCGCGGTTCAGGGCGAGCACCGCTCCCTGATACGTCGCCGTGAGGACCAGGTTGTTGACGATCGTCACCCCACCGGTGGGATCGCCGGGGACCTTCGTGTCCCAGGCGATTCTGCCTGTACGCGCGGACATGGCGACGACGTCGCCATCCATGCTGCCGATCTTGCCTCCGAAATAGGCGGTCTGGTCCGGCTCGAGAGTTGACGGGGCGTTCAGCGCGGCCGCATAGACGACGCCGTTGGCGGAAGCGGGCGGCGTGAGCACACCGCCGTACGTCCCGGGCAGAATCGTGGTTGGCCCGGTGAGTCGAGGCAGATCCCCGTTGCGATGGATCCCCACCGCCGTCTTCCACAGGAGGCGGCCGGTGACCGGATTGAGGCCGAGCACGTAGCCCCCTTTCCCGGCGCTGACCGCGACGAGACGGGATCCGTCGACGGAGCGCCTCACCGGGACGAGCATGGCTTGCACCTCGTCGCGGTCGTAAAGATCGTGGGGGAAGACCTGGTGGTACCACAACAGCTTTCCGCTCGTCGCAGAGAGGGCCACCATGGAGTCGTTGTAGAAATTGGCGCCCGGCCGACTCGATCCGTTGGGGTATTGCGGGGTGCCGACGAATGGAGCCGGGTTGGCCACTCCCCAGTACAGGACCCCTCTCCGGATGTCGATGGCGGGTGGATACCAGGCACCACCGCCGGAGTTGACCGCTGGGTTGCCCCAGATGTCCTTCGAGTCCACGGTATCGAAACGCCAGTCGACCCGGCCCGTGTTGGCGTCCAGCGCTTCGAGGTAGCCCACGGATCCCCCGATGTAGATCTTGGCAATGTTCACCGGCACGCTGGCCACATAGACCCTCCCGCCGTACGGCAGCGTCTGGATGTCCACGCCTTGGCCTGCGGTGGTCGTGATCTGACGGTTCCAGAGCGGCGCGCCGTCAGACAAGTTGAATGCGGCCACCCCGGTCGGCGTGGATGCAAACAGCTTTCCCCATCCGACGGAGACGCCATAGGGGCCGATGCTGAAGCCGAGAGCTTTCGTCTTCCACTTCACCTGGCCCGATGACACCTCGATCGCGTACACGGTCCCGGCCTGGTCCTGTACGTACGCGACGCCGCCGAGGACGATGGGGGACGTCGAGGCCCCCGCCGCCATCGGCACGCTCCAGACCGGCCTCAGCCCGGACACTGTCGAACTTCGGATCGGCGACAGGCCGGCATCCCTGGAGTTCAGATAGTCGTGATCGGGAAGAGGCCATGCGTTGGCTTGACCGCGCACCTCGGGAGGGGACCCGGACTGGACGGCTCCTCGCGGCCCGGCCGCACTAGCTCGGTCGGCGAGGCCTGACCCCGCAACGGCCAACCCCAGAATCAACACATAGAGGGTCCGCCAAACGGTGACACGGTGTCGGTCAGTCGGTCGCATCGTCCCCTTTGCCCCGGGAACACTAGCTATTGCCATGGCGAACGCATATGCCACGAACATGGCTGCACTGCACGGGCGGTCGGGCTTATGGACAGCACACGGGTGACGCAGTGGCTGTCGTGCGCGTCGAGGTGCCGTCGGTTCCCTCAGAGAAGCATCACCGCGAGCGGCGCCGAGACGACAAGGCCGGCAAGGAGGCCTGACGCGAGCGCGATCCGCTTGGAGTTACGCGACGCCCCGAGCAGCCGGTCGACCCGTCTGGGAATGGCATGGCCGGCTGCGCCCAGAGCACAGGTCGGCACATAACCCGAGGTCGCCATCTGAACGAGTGCGGTGGCCAACTCGACGGGATCGTTGCGTTTGGCCGAGTAGTCATCGGCGGACATCTCGAGTAGCGAGCCCATCTCGACAGGCGCCAGACGTGCGTAGGGCACCCAGGCGAAGATCTTTCGCAAACCCCACATCGGCAACATCACGAGGCCGTGGTGTTCGTGCGCGTGACCGCGTTCGTGTTCGATGACCGCATGCGCTTGAGGCCTGCTCAGCAGGCGCAGGGCACCCTCGCTGATCACGATCCGGGGACGCCGTCCCGGCAAGCAGTACGCGACGGGTCGTGCATCGTCGATGAGATCGGTCCCAGGGTACTCGGACGACTGGCGAGCCAGCAGGTTCAACAGCCGGCGATGCCGCACCCTCGACCTGATCGTACGGACCGTCAGACAGCCGAAGAGGACGAAGAGCACGATCAGCAGATCTGCGGCGAGCGTCAGACCTAGGGCGTCAGGCAATCCGAGACCCCGGAGAGGATGGCCGCCGATCAGACCTTCGGTGAGCTTCCCGGCTCCCGGAGCGAAGCCCGCGTGATATCGGTAGACCGCGACAGCCAGCCCTCCACCGATTCCTGAGGCGAGCGCGCTCAGGCCGATGGATTGCCACAACGCCACCGCGGACCGGGGGGCTCGGGTCACCCACCGTGCCTGTGCGAGCCAAGTACTGACCGGTCCGAGGAGGGCGAGCATGATGGCCAACAGGATCGCGGCGGTCATCAGCAGGTTCATGACGACCGCAGTTTCCCTTCGCCGGTGACGGCGTCGAGCGCCCGGCGCAGCACGAGGGCCTCCTCAGAAGAGACCGATTCGGCGAAGCGGGCAAGAACCGCTCCTCGGTCGACCGTGTCACCCATCGCCTGGATCATGAGCTCGGCCATGTAGGCCTCACGGGTGTCGGCTGCCTCGAAGCGATGCGCCCGTCCCTCGGTCGTACGGCGGACCAGGTCTTTGCGTCGCAGCCGATCGAGGATTGTCAGGACGGTGGTGTACGCCCGATCCGGGAGCTGGTCGGCGACCTCACGTCCCGTGAGGGGGGCGTCCGCAGAGTCCCACAGGACGTCCATCACTTTGCGCTCGAGCTCACCGAGCCGGTTCATCGTCATCTCCCACGGGCAGAGTCTCGCGAACGCAGTTCGCCCCTGGCGATATTGTCTACTACACCTTGTAGTAATACGATCGGTGCCGTGATCGCCGCCCTCTATGACGCGCCGCTCCCGCCCCTCCGGGGGTCCGAATTCACCTCAACCCAGTTCGACTTCGTTCCGGTGGCGATGATCGTGGTGGCGCTCGCGCTCTACCTGTGGGGGGTTCGGCGCAACAACGCCCTGCACCTCCGTCACCCGTGGTCGGTCGGCAAGACGGTGGCATTTGTCGGCGCGCTGATCACCACGGGGGTCGCCATCTTCAGCTTCGTGGGCGTCTACGACGGGGAGCTCTTCTGGGACCACATGGTTCAGCACATCATCCTGATCATGGTGGCCGCTCCGCTTTTCGCCATCTCGTCACCTCTGGACCTGGCCTGGCGCTCCACCACCGGTACGGCACACATCGTCGTGACCGAGGTGCTGCGCTCCAGAGTGGCCAAGGTTCTGGGCCACCCGGCGGTCGCTTTCGTGCTCTACGCCGTGCTCATCCCGATCACGCATTTGACCATTTGGTACAACTACACGCTCACCCACGAGAGCGTGCACAACGCGGAGCACCTGGCCTTCCTCGTCGTTGGCTACCTCTTCTGGCGCCAGATCTTCGGCTCCGACCCCAATTGCTATCGGCTGCATCCGGCGCTCCAGTTCTTCTATCTGTTCCTCGCCATCCCGATCGACACCTTCACCGGCTTGTCCTTGGCAGGGGCCAGCCACGAGATGTTCCCCGCCTACTTCGCCACCCACCGCACCTGGGGCCCGTCCTACGTCGTGGACCTCCACGTGGGCGGCGACATCATGTGGGTCGTCGGCGATACGCTGATGCTCTGGCCGATGATTCCCGTCGCGCTGCGCTGGATGCACATGGAGGAGCGCAAGGCCGTGCGCATCGACCGTGAGCTCGACGCCTCGGAAGCGCTCCAGCTCGCAGGGGACCATGAGACGACGCCGTGAAGCGCACTGTTTGGCCGAGGCGGTCCGTAGACGGCCGCCGCGTCGTCCCGAGGTCGCTGGTGCTGTCGGCCACACTGCTCTGTGTCCCACCGGTGTTGGCGGCGTGCGGGAGCTCGGGTGGTGATCCTCCACCACCTCCCGCCAGCCAGGGCATCGTGCAGGACCGTCCGATCCCGAACATCCCTCTCACCTCGTCGGCGGGCACCGGGACATCGCTGGCCGCCTACAGAGGCAAGTACATCGTGTTGGCGCCCTTCCTCTCCCTGTGCCAGGACGAGTGCCCCCTCGTGACCGGCGCCTTCATCGCCCTCCAGCGCGACGTCAAAGCGGCCGGACTGGACGCGAAAGTGGTTTTCATGGAGATCACTGTCGATCCGGGCCGCGACACGCCGGCCCGACTGGCCGCGTACTCCACCGGGTTCGGAGCCGACTGGCCTCTCCTTACGGGAACCTCTGACCACCTCGCTGCGCTCTGGAAGTTCTTCGGCGTCTCTGTGCAGATCGTTCCCGAGGACCAACCGGCCAAGATCGACTGGTACACAGGCACGCCGCTCACCTACGACGTGAACCACACCGACGGCTACTTCCTGATCGACCCCTCTGGCGACGAGCGGTTCAGCGATTCGAACGCACCCAACCTGCACGGTCACCTCGACAAGAAGCTGACGGACTTGCTCAACGAAGGCGGCCTGCACAACCTCGACCACCAGGCCAACCCCAGCTGGACACTCTCTGATGCTCTGAGCTCCATCAGCTGGTTGGTGGGGCAGAACATCCCCGGCGGAGCCGGCACGTGACTCGACGACCCACGCCCAGAGTCGCGGGACGACGACGCGAGGGTGGGCTCGGGCGACGTGAGATGACCTCGACGGAGAGACGAAACCGAGGGGACTGAGCCATGGCAACGCTGACTGAAGGTTTGGAAACAACCGACCCGCCCGTCGCGCCGCGACGCAGAGATTTCCGCCTTGTCCGGACACAGCGGACGCTCCAGATCATCCTGGGTCTGTTCTGGCTCCTGGACGCAGGGCTCCAGTTTCAGCCCTACATGTTCGGCAGCGGTTTCACGACGACCTACCTGTTGAACAACGCCCACAACCAACCCGACATCGTCCGGTGGATGATCACCAACGTCGGCAACTTCGTGGGGCCGCACGTCGTCGTGTGGAACACTTTCTTCGCCCTCATTCAGGTGGCGATCGGAGCGGGGTTGCTGTTCCGGCGGACCGTTCGCCCGGCTCTCGCCGTATCGTTCTTCTGGGCCTTCGGGGTCTGGTTCTTCGGTGAGGGCCTCGGCCAGCTCCTCACCGGCTCGGCCTCGGCCCTGACCGGCGCACCCGGTTCGGTGTTCCTCTACGGGCTGATCGGCCTCGTCGCCTGGCCGCGGTCGGCTCGCAACGAGCGGGATGTTGACGCCGATGAGAGCGTCGGCATCGCGTCCTCGGCGGCCGGGCAGGGCATCGGCGGAGCGGCAACGGCACTCCTGGTGTGGTGCGGCTACTGGTCACTGGCGGCGGTCTTGTTCCTGCTGCCCAACAACCGGACGCCGACCTCGGTCTCGAGTGCCATCGTCGGCATGTCGCCCGGCGAGCCCAGCACCTATTCCCATTTTCTCAACAGCTTTGGTGGCCACTTCGGCACAGGCGGCGTCTGGACCGCGTGGTTGCTGGCCTTCGGCTCCCTGCTCGTCGGGTTCGGACCTCTCCTGTTCCGGCGACCTACTCTGTTCCTGGCCGCGGGTGGCCTGTTGGCCACCTTCTTCTGGATCAGTGGTCAGGGTCTCGGCGGCATCTTCACCGGCTCGGGGACGGACCCGAACTCGGGTCCTCTCGTCGTGCTCTTGGCCTTCGCCATGGTGCCGGCCGCGCTCCCGGATCCGGCGACATGGCGCTCCCCGTTCTCGAACGCGCTGTTTCGATATCCGGTCTTCGTGCTCGGAGGCGTGGTGACTCTGGTCGCCGCCCTCTTCCTCAGCGCCGCCTACCCGGCTCCGGCCCAGGAGTCGTCCGGCGTGGCGATGGCCGGCATGGCCGGCATGTCCGGGGCCATGACGGGCTCCGGTGGGGCCACTGCGACAACCGCCACCTGCACGCAAGGAAACAACGGCGCACCGAGGACCGGGCTGGACGTCAACAACACACCGAACATGGTCATGGCCGGTCCCGGCACCGGCATGAACATGAACGGGGCTGATGCCAGCGCGGCTGCCGGACTCAACACGACCAAATCCAACTGGCACTACACCGGACCCGCACTGCCGACGGCCGAGGCTCAGGAGCTCTTGGCCCAAGGCGCCAACGGGCCCACCGACATCCACATGGCCGCCAACGGCTGCGCGTCCGAGCCCACGTTCTCTCAGCAGATCAACGCCACGCAGTTCGTGCAGAACACCACGGAGGCCGCGGCCCGCTACGCCACTCCCTCCGCCGCAGTGGCGGCGGGCTACGTTCTGGCCTCGCCCGCGGGTTATCCGGTGACGTACTACGTCAACCCGACCATCGTGGCCGCCAACACGGCCGCCAGGAAGTCTCTTGACCCGTCCTCGATCGACGGGCTGGTCTATGCCCAAACCCCGGGGGGGACCGAGGTCCTCGCCGCGGCCATGTATCTGCTGCCGAGCTCCCTGCCTAGGGCGCCCATGCCCTACGGCCCCCTTGTGCAGTGGCATCAGCGCACCAATACCTGTGGTCCGTCCACGACGGCGACCGGGGCTGCCCTCCAGATCACGGGCACGGCCCCCTGTGCCGAAGGCACTGTCCAGAAGCCCACGCCGTACATGACGATGGTCTGGCAGGTACCGGTCGCCGGGGGTCCGCTGGCCGTCCAGCCGCCCGACATCCAGATTGTTGAGGCCGCGACCATGCAGACAAGCTCGTGAGCCAACTGCTCCGCTTTCCGTGAGCCATCCGCGGGTCACACCCGCTCGTGCCGAACGGCAGGTGAGCGTTCACATAGGCATCCATGCACGGACTTGAGCGTCGCAAATGTGGACAAGGTATGGACATGCCGGTTCGTAAATGCACAAGAGTCCTGCTGGAGAGGTGCGAGAGTGTCGCCCGCCAGGCTGATGGGACCGCCCTTCCGTCAATGTGAAGGGACCACCTCCTGGGGTTAGCAGCGTCGGCAAGGCGATGATGACGGCTGGCGTGCAGGCAGTCAAGACCGGCGCCTCCGTCGGGTGGCCCGCGGTGTCGTGGTGCCGACGTCGAGCCCGGGCTTTTGGTGCTTGCGGTAGGACTCGCCGTCGAGGACGAGTTCGTAGGCCGCCGACTGAAGACGGTCGATGGCGGACTGGGCCAAGAGGGCATCAGCCATCTGGGCGATCCATTCGATGGGCTCGCGGTTCGACGTCACCAGCGTCGAAGCCGTCCGGTGGCGCTCGACGACCAGCTCGTAGATGTCGGCGGTGTCGAGGGGGTCGAGCGCCTGGAGGGCGAAGTCGTCGAGGATGAGCAGGTCGGCACGCATGAGCTTGCGCATCTCGGCGTCGTGGGAGTTGTCGAGCCGTGCAACGGTTCGCTGAGGTCGTGGGATCTCTCGAGTACCCGATCGGGACCATCGTGGATCGACACAGTGGCGCCGAGCCTGGCCTTCACGGTGGCCCCGCTCATCAGCAGCGACGGCGGCACCGTGGCGTTCGTCAACACGTCGGCCTCAGACATCATCGACGGCCGCACCGGCAGGGTGCGAGCCGACGGCCCCACCATCCAGGGCGCTGACGAGATCGACCGGATGGCCCTGTCGGCCGATGGGAAGTTGCTGGCGGCCCTCCCGATCAGTGGGAACCCGTCCTTGATTAACACGGCGAACGGGTCCCTGGTGCGGACCCTGACCGGTACCAATGAAGACGAGCAGGGTTATCCCGGAGTCGACGAACTGTCATTCAGCCCGAACGGCGCGTATCTCGCTGTGTGGCAGGACGGGAACGGCCTTCAGATCTGGGACGTCGACTCTGGTCAGTCAATAGCGCAACTCGACGGGCGGCCCACGGAAGCGTTCGCGTCGCTCGTGCCGGGCGACGCTCCGGGCGAGACGGTCGATCCGGACCTGTACGCGAGAGATCTCGTCGTGAGCTTCAGCTCACGAAGCGACGCCGTCACCGTCACCGATGCGCAGGGCCTCGTCAACAGCGAAACAGGCGCGACCTCGACGGGGGTGCGCACCGTCACCTGGTCACTGCGGACTGACGACTGGATCACGGCTGCCTGCACGATCGTTGGGCGTGATCTCACGACGAAGGAGTGGAACCGCTACATCGGCTCGTCTGTTCCGTACCACCGTACGTGCACACCCATACTCCGTCGCACCGATCGCTGAGCCCGTCTTCGAACCCCTCGCGCCGGTCCCCCTGCCGATGCCCGTTGGCCTTCGGGGACATCCTGCTCCCGACTTGGCGGCGACGTGTGTGTCGACGATCACACAGTGAACGTGCTCCTCGAGACAGACCGGCGGGGCGATGCAGTCCAGCATTGCTTCTAGGCGTCACGCCCTCAGCGGGGCGGACCGGCGTTCGATCAGGTAGATGACCTGCTCACAGAGATTGGAGGAAGACAGTGCGAAAGACACTTGGGATCATGATGGGTGCGGCGGCGCTCAGTACCGCGAGCATCGGGTTGATGGCGACGCCGGCCGGGGCAACGAGCACTCGCATACTCAAGGGCTCGTTTACAGAGAACAGCGACTACGTTCCGGACAACATCGCGCCCGGTGAATATCTGACCAAGAACACCAACTCACACGCTGGTGTGGGCGCGGGAATCGCACACGAGGCCGCGGGCACGGTGACAGACGTGGAATATTTTGCGAAAGGCTCTGTCACGATAACGTCCACGGTTCACCATGGCTCGGGGGGTTCCGCGACCGCAGTGCCGATCAGTGGCACCGGAACATGTAGTAACGGCATAGGCATCTTTGCGGATGTCAAGTGCACCTACAGTTACACCGGGACCATAAACATGACAAGCGGCGCCGTCACCGCCCAGATCACAGGCACCTACAAGAGGTAGTTGTCGACCTCCAGACAATGACCGTCCTCCGCACCGGTGGCCGGCTATGGGCGTCCCTCTGGTGTCGAAATGGCAACGAAGCGGGCCATGACGTGGAACAGCATGTCGAGGTCCCGATGAGGTGCTGTTTCGGCACTTTGAGGGAGCCGCACCGGAGGTGCCGTGCTTGGTGGCATTTCAATGGCGACGGAGGACCTCGAGGTCGCAGTCGGCCTTCCGCCTCGAAGGAGACCCTGACGCCAAACGCCCGGCGAGCGTTCACGTAGGCTTCCTGGACGGAGCGAGTCGGCGACTACGGCCCGATTATGGACAACGGTCCAGGTCGCACGATGAAACTCCTGCTAGAGAGGTGCGAGAGCGGCCGAATCGGACTCACTGCTAACCAGCCCTACGCAGTCTCCTGCATTCCGGACGATCCACCGACAATGCTCTGACCTGGAGAGCAATCCAGTCCGTTCGCCTACGTCCAACCGGTTCCGTTCGAGTCTATGGACGGGATTATGGCCAGGAAGACTGTCGAATTTCGCGTTCGACCCGATGATTCATCGCGTGTCCGATCGAGCGACGACACTCGCTACGAGCCGCTCGCCGCGATGATCGGCCCGTTGAGGTGCGTGGCGGACATGTCGCCGTCATTGGGGGCGTTGCCGAAGGTGAAGACCTTGCCGAGCGCGTCGGTCACCCAGTAGCCACCCCCGTCGGAGGTTGCGAAGATGGCCGTAGCGGGATTGAATCCCCCTGTCGCACCTGCCACCACGCTGCCCAGGTTGGCAGCGTCGCCGTAGGCAAAGACCTGCCCGCCGCCATCGAGGATCCAGTAACCCCTGCCGTCCGGGGTGGCCACCGCCGAGGTGATGGGCGAGGCCTGTGGTCCAGGAGCGCCAAAGTAGGAGGCGTCGCCGAAGGTGTAGACACTACCGGTGGCGGTGACCAGCCAATAGCCGTTGCCGCTGGCATCGGGCATGACGGCCACTGCTGCGCCCGAGCACCCGCCAATGCCTGGGCAGCTGCCGGCGAAGCGGGCATCGCCGAATGCGAAGACACCTCCGTCGGAGGCGACCATGAAGTAGCCCGCTTGGTCGTGGCTGGGCACCATGCCGACAATCGGCGCGTTGAGCGAATTGGGCAGTCCCGAGCCGGCGGGGTGGAGGCCGAGCCCCGGGATCGAACCGTAGAACTGAGTGTCGCCAAAACTGAATACTCCGCCGTCGGACGCGTCGAGCCAGTACCCACCGCGATTTGCCGTCGGCACGATGCCCACGACCGGGCGCTGCAAGGAGATGCCGCCCATGGAGCCATGGAAGCCGGCAGAACCGAAAGAGAAGATGCCCCCGTCAGAACCCACCAGCCAGTAACCGTGAGTGGGGGGCGGTGGCGGTGGGGGTGCGCTCGCGACATTGATGGTGAAGGCCTGATGGGCGTCCGACGCCACGCCGTTCGTGGCCGTCACGGCGATCGAGTAGACGCCGGCAGCCCCCGAGGCGGGAGTTCCAGAGAGCACCCCGCCCGAGCTCAGCGAGGTCCCAGCCGGCAGCGGACCGGTCTCGGAGAACGTGGGAGGCGGCGATCCCGTCGCAGTGAACGAGAAGGTGCCATGAGCACCCTCCGTGAAGGTCGTGCTCGTGCCACTGGTGATCATGGGGGCTACTCCCACAGTCAGTGCGTAGGCTCCCATGTCGCACGGAGCACCGCGGGGAACGCCGCGCTGGTCCGCCTGACGGCAGGAGGCGACGGGTTCCCCGAAAGGGGTAAAGGTGAGGGGAATGACCGCCTGAGCCGGATTGTTCGGTCCGCTGCTCAGGGCGATGGTGTCGGTCGGCCCTCCGTTGTTCTGGAGCGGCCCCAGGTAATCGCCGATCGTCGCCGAGTCGCTGACGCTGTGGAACGCTGCGGACAGCCCGCACGTACCGTCGTCATCCACGTTGTAATCCAGGTCGATGGGCGCGACTCCCTGGCATTCGGACACCGCCGGTGGACCACCGGCATCAGCGAGGATGTCAGCCGCCAGACTGACTCCGTTCACGCTCTCGATTGCCGCTGCATAACTTGTGGCCGAATTGCCCGAGATCGTCGAATCGGTGATGGCGACCGAACCGGCCTCGTTGCTGACGCCCCCTCCGCCGCCATTGGTTCCGGTCGCCGTATTGCCCGAAATGGTCGAGTTGGAAATGATCTGGCTGCCGCCGACGTTGACGATCCCACCTCCTTCAGCGCCCGAACCGACACCTCCGGCGGTGTTGCCTGAGATCGTGGAGTCGACGATCGTGTCAGCAGCGCTGGCATCGGTAGCGATGCCCCCGCCCGTGCCGCCGATGAACCCGCTTCCAGGAGCGCTGTTCCCCGAAACGGTCGAATCGATGAGGTTGAAGTAGCTGTCGTTGCCGATACCCCCGCCCGAATTCGTGGCCGTATTGCCCGAGATGGAGGAGTCGGTGATCGTGGCATCTCCGCCCTGCATGAAGATGCCGCCTCCAAAGGGTGCGCTGCCGCCGGTGATCGTCAACTGGTTCACCGTCAGAAGAGCGGTGCCCTCTGTCGTGATCACCGGGCCCTTGCCCGTACCGTCGAGCTCGGCCGGGATCCCGGCGGGATCCTGCGCAATGGTCACCGACTGGTTGTTGACGACCACGTTGTCGTCGATCGTCCCCGACACCAGGATGGTGTCGGCAAGGCCGACCTGGGTGAGGGCGTAGGACACGGTCGCACAAGGTGCGACCGACGTCGTACACGTTCCGCTGTCCGTTCCGGTACTGGATACGTACAAGGTGCTGCTGGTCGCCCCGGCCGAGCCGCCGGCGCCGAGCGCGGCCAAAGCGCCGGCCAGTAGCACCGCCACCGCGGCAACCTGGACCCGGAACGGACCTCTTCCAGAGAGGACGGGCCGTCGTTGCTTCCGAGACGCACCGTTCACGTGCTCTGCTCCCTTCGGTTCGGTTCGGAGAGTGCCGGGTCAACGTCAGTTGCCGGCCGGGCACCCTATCCGGCAGACGATGCACTGCGGCGGTAATGGCGCGGTAGGGCGCCGCCGCGTCCAGAGCCCCCGAGCCGGGTCGGCATGACGGTGGCGGCTGCGGTCGACCAGGTGCTGCCGCCTCCCACGACCTGCCAAACGCCAGGTCAGGCTTCACGTAGGCTTCCTGGACGGAGTCAGTCGTCGACAACGGCCCGATTATGGACAACGGGGCCCTGGTCACAAGACAAAACTCCTGCTGGAGAGGTGCGAGAGCGGCCGAATCGGACTCACTGCTAATGAGTTGACCTGGGTAACCGGGTCCGAGGGTTCAAATCCCTCCCTCTCCGCTCGGGAGCCGGGCACGTGGTGCCGGGCGTCCCGAACATTCGGCCCGCCGCGGCGGGCCTGCCGAAGCCGCCATCCCGGCGGCAACCGGCCTGGTGCGAGGAGTGTGCGTGAGCGTGGGTCGGTACTGGCTGCAGACCCTTGGGTGCCCCAAGAACCAGGTGGACTCCGACAAGCTGGAGGGCTACCTCGAGGCGCAGGGATACGACCGCGCACCCGACCCCGACGTGGCCGATCTCGTCGTCGTCAACACGTGCGCCTTCATCGACGCGGCCCGCCAGGAGTCGATCGAGACGGTCTTGGCGCTGGCCGAGCTGCGCCGGGACGGCGCCCGTCTCGTCGTGACGGGGTGCATGGCCGAGCGTTACGGAGACGAGCTGCGCGACGCGCTCCCCGAAGTGGACCTGGTGGCCGGGTTCGGTCGTGACCTGACCACCGGGTCGCCGGCCCCGCCGCAGGGCGCCGTCCCCGTCACCCTCGGCGTGTCGCGCACCGCCACCTCCCCGCGGGCCGGTGCGGCGCACGCCTTCGACCTCCTCGAGCTGCCCCGTCCCGCCGCCCGCGCGCCCTGGGCCTACGTCAAGGTCGCCGAGGGGTGCGACCGCATCTGCGGCTTCTGCGCCATCCCGTCGTTCCGCGGCAAGCAGCGGTCGCGCTCGCCCGAGGAGGTGTTGGCCGAGGTCGATGCGCTGTTGGCGCCGGCGCCCGGCGTGCCTCCGCTGCGCGAGATCGTCCTCGTCGCCCAGGACCTGGCGGCGTTCGGGCGGGACCGGTCGGGGCCCGGCCGGCGCACCCGCACCGCCAACGGCACCGCGCCGATCGCCGCCCTCACACGCGCGGTCTCGGCCCGGGTCGAGCGCACCCGGCTGCTCTACCTCTACCCGTCCGGCCTGACCGACGAGCTGATCGAGGCCGTCCTGGCGACCGGCGTGCCGTACTTCGATCTCTCGCTGCAGCACGTGTCGCGTCCGCTCCTCGCCCGCATGCGCCGCTGGGGCGACGGCGAGCGCTTCTTGCGCCGCATCGCCGACATCCGCGCCGCCGATCCTGACGCCACCTTCCGCTCCTCGTTCATCCTCGGCTACCCCGGCGAGACCGAGCGCGACCACGACCTGCTCCTGCAATTCCTGCAGGACGCGCAGCTCGACTGGGCCGGTTTCTTCACCTTCTCCAAGGAGGAGGGCACCCATGCCGACGGCCTTCGGGAACAGGTGGCACCCGAGCTGGCCCTCGAGCGGCTGCGCGAGTGCACCGAGCTGCAGGACGCCATCACGGCGGCCCGGCGGGACCGTCGCATCGGTGAGCAGCACCGGGTCGTGGTCGACGCACCGGGGCGCGGCCGCACCGTGCACGAGGCGCCCGAGATCGACGGCGTCGTGCGCCTCCCGGCCGACCTCCCCGTGGGCAGCCTCGTCGACGTCGTCATCACCGGGGCGGAGGGGCCCGACCTCCATGGCCTGCCCGCGCACGATCGGGAGTTGGTGTGAGCGACGCCACCCACGAGCACCCCGGCCCTCCCGGCCACCCCGGCTTCACCTTCGGGCCGAGCGCCCTCGTCACGCCGGCCAACGCCGTCACGGTCGCCCGGCTCCTGGCGGCGCCGGTCTACGTGGTGATGCTCGTCGTATGGGGCGCCTCCTGGGTCAACGTGGTCGTCGGCATCGTGCTGGCGGGCAGCGACGGGCTCGATGGCTACATGGCGCGCCGCCACGGCACCACCCGTTCGGGTGCCTTTCTCGACCCGCTGGCCGACAAGGCGTGCGTCCTCGGCGCCATGTTCACCCTGGCGGCCCAGGGCCACCTGCCCTGGCTCCCGGTCATCCTCATCGCCGCCCGCGAGGTCGGCATGCAGCTGTACCGCTCCTGGGTCGGCCGCCGGGGCGTGTCCATCCCGGCCCGCAAGTCGGCCAAGCTCAAGACGCTCGTGCAGGACATCGCGATCGGCACGGTCATCATCCCGCCTCTGGCCCACCAGCACACGCTCCAGGTCGCTGCGATCTGGTTCGCCTGCGCTCTCACGCTCTACACGGGCGCCGAGTACCTACTCGACGGCCGCAGGGCGCTGGACCGGCCGGCCGCCCCGTAAGGTCACGCCCGTGAGGATCGAGATCGTGGCGGTGGGTACCGAGCTCTTGTTGGGCCAGATCGCCGACACCAATTCGGCCTGGCTGGGCGATCGCCTCGCCGCCAACGGGGTTGCCTCTCATTTCCACCAGGCCGTGGGCGACAACCACGGACGCATCACCCTGGCGCTGCGCACCGCTCTGGCGCGCAGCGACGGCGTCATCGTGTGCGGCGGGCTCGGGCCCACCCAGGACGACATCACCCGCGAGGCCATCGCGGCGGTCATGAACGTCGAGCTCGTCCGTGACCCCGAGATCGTCGCGCTCATCGACGCCTTCTTCGCCGCCCGGGGCCGCGCCATGTCGGCCAACAACGCCCGACAGGCCGACGTGCCGCAGGGCGCCACCGTCATCGCGCAGGCGGGCGGCACGGCCCCGGGCCTCATCTGCCCGCTGGGCAACAAGGTCATCTACGCCGTCCCCGGCGTGCCCTACGAGATGGCCGAGATGTTCGACCGCGGCATCCTCCCCGACCTGCGCGCCCGCATGGCCGAGGCCGGCGAGGAAGGTGTCATCGCCAGCCGCGTCCTGCGCACCTGGGGGGCCAGCGAGTCCGGGCTGGCCGAGGCTCTCCAGGACCGCATCGACGCGCTCGACGCGAGCGGCGACGTCACGCTGGCGTTCCTCGCCTCGGGCATCGAGGGCATCAAGGCCCGCATCACAGCCCGTGCGCGCACTCCCGACGACGTCGCCGCGCTGCTGGACAAGGAGGAGGCCGAGGTGCGCCGCGCCATCAACGAGCGCCTGGGGGACATCGTCTTCGGGATCGACGACGAGACCATGGAGGTCGCCGTGGCCGAACGCCTGGTGGCGCGCGGGCTGACCTTCGGCGTGGCCGAATCGCTGACCGGCGGCCTCATCGCCTCGCGCCTGGTCAACGTGCCCGGGGCGTCGGCCTGGTTCCGCGGCGGGGTTGTGGCGTACGACTCGCAGGTCAAATTCGACGTCCTGGGGGTGCCCGCCGGGCCGGTCGTGACCGAGCCGGCCGCGGCGGCCATGGCAGAGGGTGCCGCCCGGGTGACGGGGGCCGACGTGGGGCTCGGAATCACCGGGGTGGCGGGGCCCGACGAGCAGGAGGGCGTGGCGCCCGGCACCGTCTTCGTGGGTCTGGCCCTGCCGGGGGAGCCGACCCAGAGCCGCCAGCTGCGGCTGCCGGGCGACCGCGAGCGCGTGCGCCAGTACGGGGCCATATCGGCCCTTGACCTGCTCCGACGTGCGCTCGACGCTCCCTTGAGCTGACCACCTGCGCTCACAGGGGACCCACAGCGGGGTCACACTGGAGGGGGAGTCCGGGGCGCGACCCTGTGCCGCAGGGAGGTATGACCAGTGAAGACGGACAACGGACCACGGGTCCTGGTGGTGGACGACGAGCCCTCCATCGTCGATGCGGTGGCCACGTCGCTGCGTTACGAGGGGTTCACCGTCGACGAGGCGATGACCGGGCGCAAGGCGCTGGCCCAGGCCCAGGAGGACCCGCCGGACCTCGTGATCCTCGATGTCATGCTGCCCGACCTCGACGGCCTGGAGGTGACAAGGCGCCTGCGCGCCGACGGGCTGCGCGTGCCGGTCCTCTTCCTCACGGCGCGGGACACGCTGTCCGACAAGCTGGCCGGGCTGACGGTCGGGGGCGACGACTACGTCACGAAGCCGTTCGCGTTGGCCGAGGTGATCGCCCGGGTGCACGCCATCCTGCGCCGCACGGGCTACGAGCCGGAGGACGACGGGATCCTGCGCTTCTCCGACCTCGAGCTCGACGAGAGCGCACACGAGGTGCGGCGCGCCGGCCACGCGATCAACCTCACCGCGACGGAGTTCAACCTGCTGCGCTACTTCATGCTCAACCCGCGCCACGTGCTCTCGAAGGCGCAGATCCTCGACCACGTCTGGCACTACGACTTCGGCGGCGACGGCAACGTGGTGGAGACCTACGTGAGCTACCTGCGCAAGAAGCTCGAGAAGTTCGGGCCGCCGCTGATCCACACGATCCGCCTGGTCGGTTACACCCTGCGTGAGCCCGAGTCCGCCAGCGGAGCAGCCTGAGTGTCTCTGCGGCTCCGGCTCCTGCTTGCCGTCGGAGCGATCTCCATCGTCGCGCTGGTGGTGGCGGACTTCGCCACCTACTCTGCGCTGCGCTCGTCGCTCTACAACCAGGTCGACCAACAGCTGGCGCGGCAGCCACCGAACCTGAGGCAGAACGTGCTCACCGGCGCGCCCACTTGTCCTTCGCCTCAGCACGACTTCGGCGGCGGGCCCGTCGGCAATTCGGGCAGTGGGCCCCCGAGCGAAGGCTTCGCGAACGTCGCGGGCATCAACTACATCGGTGTGACGACGACGTCGGGGCAGGTCGTCCAGGGACTGGAGTGCCCGGCCTACGTCGGCGAACACCCGTACCGACCCGCGCTCCCGTCACCGATCACGGGGTTCAGCACACAACGGGACGGCTCGCAGGTGGCGCAATTCACCACCGGTGCCATCGCCGCCGGCGGCCCCTCGTTCCGAGTGCGGGCGGAGAAGATCTCAGGCCCGCAGTTCAACCCGCAGTTCGACGGTGACGTGCTGGTGCAGGCCCAACCGCTGGTCGACCAGAACAGCACATTGCACACGCTCTTCCTCATAGAATTGGCCGTCACCGCTGGAGCACTCGTGTTCGCACTGGCGGCGGGCTGGTGGCTGGTCCGCCTCGGCCTGCGCCCTTTGGAGGACGTCGAGCGCACGGCGGACTCCATCGCGGCGGGCAACCTGGACCAACGGGTCCCCGGAGCCGAGCAGTCGACCGAGGTGGGCCGACTGGCCCGGGCGCTCAATGTGATGCTCGAGCGGATCCAAGCGGCCTTCTCCGCCCGCCTGGCCTCCGAGGCGAGGCTGAAGGAATCGGATCAACACCTGCGCCAGTTCGTGGCCGACGCGTCGCACGAGCTCCGGACGCCCATCGCCGCGGTGTCGGCCTACGCCGAGCTCTTCGAGCGCGGTGCCGCCGCCAACTCCGACGACCTCCCCCGCGTGATGGCCGGCATCCGCACGGAGACGGCGCGCATGGATCGACTGGTCAACGACCTGCTCACGCTGGCCCGCCTGGACGAGGGCGCGCCCATGGAGACGGCGCCCGTCGAGCTGGTCGCCCTCGCCTCCGACGCCGTCCGCACGGCCACCGCCGTGGGCCCCGACTGGCCGGTGCGCTTCTGGGCGGCGCATCCCATCGAGGTGATCGGTGACAGGGATCGCCTGCGCCAGGTGATCGACAACCTCCTCGCGAACGTCCGGGCGCACACCCCGGAGGGGACGACGACGACGGTGCGGGTGGACCAGGTCGGCGACGAGGCCGAGATGGAGGTGCGCGACACGGGGCCCGGCATGCCCGCCGACGAGGCCCGGAGGGTCTTCGAGCGCTTCTACCGGGCGGACCCGGCACGGGCGCGCACGAGCGGCGGCAGTGGCCTGGGTCTCTCCATCGTCGCCGCCATCGTGGCCGCGCACGGCGGCACGGTCACGGCCACCTCCGCACCCGGGCAGGGCATGGTCGTCAGCGTGCGGATCCCCCTGACCCGCCCAGAGCCGGAGCCGGAATCCGAACCGGAGCCCGCACCAGAGCCCGCGCCGCAGTGGCGTGACGCCCCGGGCGACGCCCCGATCTCGGCGACCCCGACTCCCGAATCGGTGGCCTGAGCCGACCGGGCTCCGCCGGCCCGAGCTTTCACACCGGGTCCACAGCCGAGCCTCACGGAGTCCCGAGGCCCGTTCGACACGATGTCAGCCATGACAGCCCTGGTTCCCGTGGAGGCCGACGCAGACCCCCGCCGCATCCCGGTGGATGTCGAGATCGTCGTCCCGGTCTACAACGAGGCGGCCCAGCTGGCGGAGAGGATCACCGCGCTGCGCCACTTCCTCGACGAGTCCTTCCCCTTCCGGGCTCTCGTCACGATTGTCGACAACGCCAGCACTGACGACACCTACCGGGTGGCGACTGAGCTGGCCGCCACCACCGCCGGCGTGGCCGCCATACACCTGCCGCGCAAAGGCCGGGGCTACGCGCTGCGCTCGGCCTGGTCGACCAGCGAGGCCCCGGTCGTCGCCTACATGGACGTCGACCTCTCCACGTCGCTGGCGGCGCTGCTGCCCCTGGTCGCGCCGCTGCTGTCCGGTCATCGCGACGTGGCGATCGGATCACGCCTCGCGCCCGGTGCGCACGTCGTGCGCGGCCCCAAGCGCGAGCTCATCTCGCGGGCCTACAACCTCATATTGAAGCTCACGCTGCGGGGACGATTCAGCGACGCCCAGTGCGGGTTCAAGGCGTTGCGGCGGGACGCCGCCGAGAAGTTGTTGCCCCTGGTCGAGGACAACGAGTGGTTCTTCGACACCGAGCTGCTCGTCACGGCCGAACGGCTGGGCCTGCGCATCAGCGAGGTCCCGGTGGACTGGGTCGACGATCTCGATTCGCGGGTCGACATCGTGTCGACCGCCGCCGACGACCTGCGCGGTGTGTGGCGGATGATCGTCCGGCGGCCGAAGGGCCTGCGCCGTATCCATTCCAACGAGGTCGCGGCCGACCAGCTCATGCGCTTCGCCGGCGTCGGAGTGGTCTCGACGCTCGGCTACCTCTTTCTCTTCGTCGCCTGGCGCCCCCTCCTCGGGGCTTTCGGCGCCAACGCGGTCGCCATGGCGATCGCCACCCTGTTCAACACGGCGGTGCACCGTGAGCTGTCCAGCACGACCGACGGCCAGGCCCGGCGCGGCCGCCTTCTCGCCGTAGCCGGTGGCCTCTACGCCGTGAGTCTCGGCTTCACGACGCTCGGCCTCCTGGTCGCCCAATGGGCGGCTCCCGGCGCGCTGTTCCCCGAGCTCGTGGCCATCACGGTGGCCAACCTGGCCGCCGCCGTCTTCCGCTTCGCCGTGTTGCGGTCCTGGATCTTCCGCCCCTGCAGCCGATCCGGCGCCGACCCCTTGGAGTTGTCACGATGACCGACCTCACGCCCGCTCCCCATGCTCCCGTGGCGGTGCTCGACGCACCACGGCAGCTCGACGACGCCCCCGTCGTCACGACGCCGGCCCCCCGTGCGGACGAGTGGCCGTCCGGCCCGCGGGGTGGGCGGGTGGCCCGCTTCGTGCGAGGCAAGGAGAGCGATGCGCCCTGGGTGCGGCCGGCCCTCCTCGCGCTTCTCGCGGCCACGGCCGTCCTGTACCTCTGGGACCTGGGGGCGAGCGGGTGGGGCAACTCCTTCTACTCGGCTGCGGTGCAGGCGGGCACGAAGAGCTGGAAGGCCTTCTTCTTCGGGTCGTCGGACTCGTCCAACTTCATCACGGTCGACAAGCCACCGGCGTTCTTGTGGCCGATGGAGATCTCGGCGCGCATCTTCGGGCTCAACTCGTGGAGCGTGCTGGCGCCACAGGCACTCGAGGGCGTGGCGACGGTGGGCGTGGTCTACCTGTCCGTGCGGCGCTGGTTCAGCGCGCAGGCGGCACTGCTCGCAGGCGCCGTCGTCGCCCTGACGCCGGTGGCCGCCCTGATGTTCCGCTACAACAACCCCGACGCCATGCTGGCCTTGCTGCTCGCCGGCGCGCTGTACGCCACCATGCGCGGCCTGGAGCGGGCGCAGACCAAGTGGCTCGTCCTGGCCGGGACGCTGGTGGGCTTCGGGTTCATCACCAAAATGATGCAGGCCTTCCTGATCCTGCCCGTGATGGCCGTCGTCTACCTGCTCGCTGCGCCCACGGGCTGGTGGCGGCGGGTGTGGCAGGTCGTCGTGATGGGCGTGTCGGTGCTGGTCGCGGCCGGCTGGTGGGTGGCCGCCGTGGCGCTGACTCCGGCGGCCGATCGACCGTACGTGGGCGGCTCGCAGAACAACAGCATCTTGAATCTCATCTTCGGCTACAACGGGTTCGGCCGGGTCACCGGCAACGAGACCGGCAGCGTCGGCGGGGGCCGGGTCGCCGGGAGCATGTGGGGCCCGACCGGGTTCACCCGGCTCTTCAATTCCGAGTTCGGGAACATGATGTCGTGGCTGCTGCCCGGCGCTCTCGTGATGGGCGCCGTCCTGCTGGGGATCACCCTTCGGGCCCGACGCACCGACCGCGAGCGCGCGGCGCTGCTGCTGTGGGGCGGCTCCCTCGTGAGCACCGGCCTGGTCATCAGCCTGGCCCAGGGCATCATCCACCCGTACTACCTGATCGCCCTGGCGGCGCCGCTCGGCGGCCTGGTCGGGATCGCGACCATGGGCCTGTGGGAGCGCCGCGACAGTTGGGCCGGACGGGCCGGACTCGCTGCCGGCCTGGCGGCGACCGTCATCTGGAGCTGCGCGCTCCTCGGGCGGACCTCGAACTGGTTCCCTGCCCTGCGACCCTTCGTGGCGGTGGCCGGCGCGCTCGGCGTCGTCGCCATCCTCGCTCTGCCGTTGCTGCGCACGGTCCCGAGACTCGCCGTCGCCCTCGTCGCGACTCTCGGCTTCGCCGCCGCCCTCGCCGCGCCTCTGTTCTCGACGGTCGCCACGGCGGCCACCCCCCACAGCGGGGCCATCCCCACGGTGACCCCGACGCCGGCCGGCGGTTTCGGCGGCCCCGGTGGTTTCCCGGGCGGTGGCCTCGGTGGGGCCGCCCGCGCCTTCGCCGGCGGCGGCTTCCCCGGTCGCGGCTTCCCCGGTGGCGTCGCACCCTCGTTCGGAGGTGGCTTGCCCCGTGCCCGCACCGGGACGGGCAGGGGCGCCTTCCCGGGCGGGTTCCCGGGAGGGTTCCCCGGGGGCGCAGCCCCCTCGCTGGGCACGGGCGGCTTCGGCCGGGCCTTCGGCGGAGGCGGCGCCGGCGGGATCCTGAACGCCAGCCAGTCGAACCCCGCGCTGACCAGGCTGCTGCAGGCGAATGCCGGGCGCTACACGTGGGCCGCGGCGACGGTGAGCGCGAATTCGGCCGCCGGCTACCAGCTGGCCAGCGGTGAGCCGGTGATGGCCATCGGCGGCTTCAACGGGACGGACCCGGCACCCACGCTGGCCCAGTTCGAGCACTATGTCGCCGGAGGCAAGATCCACTACTTCATCGCCGGCGGTCGCGGCGCCGGACCAGGGGGCGGTGCGGGCGGCTCGAGCGACGACGCATCGCAGATCACCTCGTGGGTGGAGTCGCACTACACGGCCGAGACGGTGGGCGGGGTGACGGTCTACAACCTCGGCTCCTGACACCGACCCGGCGCGCTGCGGCTCAAAGCAGCGCGACGTAGTGCTCGAGGGTGCCCGCGTCGAAGGCGACGAAGCGAACGAGGGTGACGTCGGTGTCCGCCGCGCGGACGGTTGTCACGGCGACCTCGGCGGCCAGCGCCGGGGGATAGCCGAACACACCCGTCGAGATGGCCGGGAAGGCGATGGTGCGGGCGCCCACCTCGTCGGCGACGGCGAGCGCGCTGCGGTAGCACGAGGCGAGCATCTCGGGCTCGCCCGACCCGCCGCCGTGCCAGACGGGGCCAACCGTGTGGACGATGTGGCGCGCCGGAAGGTCGAACCCGTCGGTGACCACCGCCTGCCCGGGTGGGCACTCGCCGATGGCGCGGCACGCGGCCTGCAGCCGTTCGGCGCCCGCAGCACGGTGGATGGCGCCGTCGACACCGCCGCCGCCGAGCAGGCGGCGATTGGCCGCGTTGACGATCGCGTCCACGTGTTCAGCGGTGATGTCGCCCATGGCCGCTTGCAGCAGCGGGACCACGCGGCCTACCCCGCCGTCGTGGAGGTGGCGCCCGACGTGGCGCCCGGCACCAACTTGAGCAACGAGACGGAGCTGCCGGGCGCGCTCACCTTCGTCTTCTCCCCCCATTTGGAGAAGGTGACCGTGCCGTGGATGGCCGTCGTGCCGCCCGCGTGGCCGGGGTTGGTGACTTCCTGGAGCGGGAGCGCGGTGCCGGTGGCTGCGACATAGAGGAGCACCGGCGCCTTGCTGCCGCTCGACGTGCTCACGAAGCCGTGCACGGCCACGGCCCTCTGGCCGTTCACCGTCGCGGCGGTGCCGTAGGTGTAGGGCCCGTTCATCTCCAGCTCGCCGGAGACCTGCGAGCTCAAGAGCCCGCTGACGAGCTGTGCGAGGGCGCTGTTCGACGTCGGGAAGGAGAGCCAGGTCCCGGCGTATTTGGAGGACTGGCTGCTCGTGAGCCCGATGACGTTGTGGAGGGCGGTCGCGTTGCCCTTCACGTATCCATTCGACCCGGCGAGCAGTGCGCTCACCCGCTCGGTCAGCGACCCCTTCTTCACGGTCAAGGTCTGCGTGCCCGAGCTGGCGCCGGTGTCGCCGTCGACCCGGATGGTGACGCCGCTCTGCGAGGCCACGGAGGAGAAGTGGACGCCCTGCGTCCCGACCGCCTTGATGGCGGCCTGGTACTCGGACTGGGCGCTCGGGGTCGTTGCGGCGCCCACCGTGGCCGGCCCGGCGGCGAGCACGGCCAGGCCGGCGAGCGTTGCGAGTGCGGTGCCTCCGGCCGCGGCCGTCGCGGCGTTGTGTGGGCGGATGGGGCGCATTGAGCGCATGAACTTCACTCTCCTGGGGCACCCTGCGCTGCGGCGCGGGACGCCCGCTGGGCCGATGAGGGGACGGGGACATCCTCGCACGCGCCGGGCGGCTGCCGGCGTCGGGCGGTCGCAACCCCCATCACGTGGCGGTGACCGGGCCGATGGAAACCGTGGCCTGCGGTGCCACCGGGCGGACGATCTCGCCCCACTTGGAGTAGGTGACCTGCTCGGCGGCGGTGTGCTGGCCCTCGGCGTTCAGCGAGTCCTCCTCCACAGGGACGTGGGTCCCCTGGGCGCGGACGTAGAGGACGACGCGCTGGGACTTGTGGCCGGTGATCGTCTGCTTCCCCTCAACGGCGTCGACCGCATAGCCGTCGATCGTGCGCGGGTGCCCGAGGGAGAGAGGACCCTTCAGCGCCAGCTCCTGGGCGACATCGTGCGAGCGGACGCCTGCGACCACCTGGGCGAAGGCGGAGTTGGTCGTGGCGAACTGGATCCACTGGCCCGCGGCGAGGTTGGCCTGGGACGCGCTCATGCCGGCGAGGTTCTCGAGCCCGCCCACGTTGCCCTTGACAAAGGTGATGCCGCCGATGACGACGATGGTCGCGTTGTCGGTGAGGGATCCCTTCCCGGTGGCGACCGTCTGGGTCCCCGACGCGGGGCCGGCGTCGCCGCTCACGAGGAGGGTCACCTTGGACTGGGTGGACGCCGAGGCGTAGTGGACCGACCACGCGTTGGTGGTGGCGATGGCCTCCTGGTAAAGCGTCGCTGCGCTGGTGGGGTCCGACGCCGCGGCGACCGACGCCGGGACGGCGCCCGTGGCCAGTGCACTCCCCAGCAGGGCGCCGCCGAGCAGCGCGCCGGCCACCAGCCCTCTGTCGAACCTCACCGCGCTCCCTTCCTGTGCACGTCCCGCCCGGGAGGCGTCAGCTTCGCACGCGGCAGGCGTCCCGCCCGGTCGCGGCGGGTCTCCCGGGCCCGGGCGGGAGGCTCTTGGCGGCGACCATTCTCCGACGGACCCCGGGAGGCCGGAGATCCACGTCCTACGAACACATGTTCGTTATGATGCCGACAGCAGCACCGGTGGGGCTCCGTCACACCCCCGCCGTAGGGTCGCCGCAGAACGCCGGTCGAGGCCGGTACGGGTCGCAGAGCACACCATGGAGGAGAGAGAGATGGCCGAAACGGAACGGGAGAAGGCGCTGGACGCCGCGCTGGGCCAGATCGAGAAGCAGTTCGGCAAGGGCTCGGTCATGCGCATGGGTGACAACGTCGGGATGAACATCGAGTCCATCCCCACCGGCGCGCTCTCCCTGGACCTCGCGCTGGGCATCGGCGGGCTCCCCCGGGGCCGCATCGTCGAGATCTACGGGCCCGAGTCGTCGGGCAAGTCGACGCTGGCCATGCACGCGGTGGCCGAGGCACAGCGCAACGGCGGAATCTGCGCCTACATCGATGCGGAGCACGCCATGGACCCGGTCTACGCGCGGGCCATCGGGGTCAACGTGGACGACCTCCTCATCTCGCAGCCCGACACCGGCGAGCAAGCGCTCGAGATCGCCGACATGCTCATCCGTTCGGGAGCGCTCGACGTCCTGGTGATCGACTCGGTGGCGGCCCTGACGCCGCGGGCCGAGATCGAGGGTGAGATGGGGGACAGCCACGTCGGCCTCCAGGCGCGCCTCATGTCCCAGGCCCTGCGCAAGCTGACCGGGACGCTGTCGAAGTCGAGCACCATCGCCATCTTCATCAACCAGCTGCGGGAGAAGATCGGCGTCATGTACGGGTGCTTCAATTATGGCGCTCGCGTCGTCCTCGCCGACGGGAGCACGGAGAAGATCGGCAAGATCGTCAACCAGCGCCTCCCCGTCGAAGTGCTGTCCTACGACCCGGAGGTCGGGGCCGTGGTGCCCAAGAAGGTCGTGAACTGGTTCGACAACGGGAAGACCGACCAATTCCTGCAGATCACCGTGGCCAAGCCGGCGAAGAACGGGCGGGCCCAGCTGGCCTGCACCTCGAACCACCTGATCCGCACACCGAGCGGGTGGCGGGAAGCCGGCCAGCTGAAGGTCGGCGACCGGGTGCTCGAGGCGCTGCCGCACCACCTCTCGGAGTTCCAGTGGGAGGCCTTGGCGGGCACCCTCATGGGGGACGGCGCGCTGTCGCCGTCGCGCACTGGCCATGCCGCCCGGTTCCGTTATTCCCACTCCGCCAAGCAGACGGCGTACGCCGACTGGAAGGCCTCCCTGTTCTCCAACATCGGCTTCAGCCGCCACGCCCGGGCCGACGGCGTCGTGACCTACGACTTCCAGCCGCTGCCCGAGCTGGCCCCTCTGCGGCAGGGCGTCTACGTCGACAAGAAGAAGGTCTTCGACGACGACTACCTGAAGCGCCTCTCGCCGCTGTCACTCGCCCTGTGGTACATGGACGACGCCAACTTCACTGTCCGCTCGAAGGGGGTGCAGAGCCGGACGGCGGGACTCAGCGGCAGGGCCACCATCTGCGTCGAGGCGATGGAGCCGGCCACCCGTGAGCGCCTGGTGGCCTACCTGGCCGACACCTGGGACATCCGGGCGAAGCTGGTCGCATCCGGCGGGCAGAAGAAGGCCCTCCTGGTCTTCGCCAAAGACGAGACGGCGAAGCTGCATGCCCTGATCGCCCCGTTCGTGCATCCGAGCATGGAGTACAAGCTGCTCCCGGCCTACCGGGGCCGGTTCGCGGTCGAGCCCCACTTCACGCCCATGCGTTACGAGCTGGTGGCCCTTCCGGTGACCGACATCCACGTGAAGCCTCCCACCCGTTCCATGCGGCGATTCGACATCGAGGTCGAGGACAGCCACAACTACCTGGTGGACGGCGTGGTGGTGCACAACTCACCCGAGGTCACTCCCGGTGGCCGCGCGCTGAAGTTCTATTCCTCCATCCGCCTCGACATCCGGCGGATCGAGGCGATCAAGGACGGGGCCGACGTGGTCGGCAACCGGACCAGGGTCAAGGTGGTCAAGAACAAGTGCTCGTCACCGTTCAAGCAGGCCGAGTTCGACATCATGTACGGCAAGGGGATCAGCCGCGAGGGCTCGCTCCTCGACGTCGCGGTCGAGCTCGGGTTCATCAAGAAGTCGGGCGCCTGGTTCACCTACGAAGGTGAGCAGCTCGGGCAGGGACGGGAGAACGTGAAGACGTTCCTCTCGGAGAACCCGCAGCTGATGGCCGAGATCAACGACCGGGTGCGCGACTGCCTGGCCCCCAAGGTGGACGACGCCGACGGCCTCGCCGATCCCGCCGAGGACGCGGTCGACGCCGACGACCTGCCGATCACGCTCGACTCCTAGCCCCACCCGCCCCTCACAGCACCGAAGCCTCCGGGCCGCCCCCGCCACTCCCACGGGTGACCGGTCCGGAGGTCTTCGCGTCCGGGACCGGTGGCGAGGCACGCAGCAGCCACAATGGTGCGATGGCGTCGAGGGAGTGGAAGCAGCGGGCGTACCGCGTCCTGGACCGCGTCGTCCCCACCGTGCCGTTCCGCTACCTCCCGCCCAAGCAGTCGGTGCGCCTGGCCTTCAACGTCATCCTCGATCGCGAGCCCGACCCCGTGGGCGCCGCCGACTACGGCCACAAGCTGGCGACGGGCGAGCTGTCGCGGCACGGCGTCGCCGAGTTGCTGGCCCACTCCGAGGAGTTCCGACGCCGCGTGCCCATCGGCAACGTCCTGCTCTCCATGCACGTGAGCCGGAGCGAGTTCGTGGCCGGCCTGCCCCGCGCCCCGCGCATCCTCGACCTCGGGGGAACGCACCAGGGCCTGCCCGACGGGGCGCTCGTACACCTCGGCTATCCCTATCCCTTCGAGCGCCTGGTGGTCGTCGACCTCCCCGTCGACGAGCGCGACGAGATCTACCAGGGCGGCTCGAGCGGTGAGCCGGTGCTCTCCGAGCTCGGGCCGGTCGAGTTCGCGTTCCACTCCATGGTCGATCTCGGGCGCTACGCGGACGGCTCGTTCGACCTCGTCTACAGCGGCCAGTCCATTGAGCACGTCAGCGAGGCCGACGGGGACCGGGTCGTGCGGGAGGCGTTCCGGGTGCTCGCGCCCGGGGGATGGTTCTGTCTCGACACCCCGAACGGGCCTTTGTGGCGCCTGCGCTCGGACGCGCCGATGAACCACGACCACAAGATCGAGTACGGCGCGTCCGAGTTGGTGGCCAAGCTCGAACGGGCCGGCTTCGAGGTCACCGAGTGCAAGGGGCTCAACCTGATGCGGCGCGGCGCGGCCGCCGGCGTGTTCGACGAGGCCGAGGCCAGCGCGCACCCCGGTGTGTTCGCGGCGGCCGAGGACTGCCTGCTGCTGGCGGTGGTCGCGCGCAAGCCGTCGCGCTGAGGCGCCGGCCGACTGCTACGGCGTGGTCGTCGCCATGACGGTGGTGGGCACCAGCTCGACCCAGGTCTGGCCCGGCGCCAATGGGATGGTCACGCCGAACGCGTTGACGAATTGCGTGGGCGACTCGAGCGTGGAGCGGTGCCACGTGGCGGGGATGGCAACGCCGTTGCGGTAGACGACGGCCGTGCCGCTCGCGTTGGGGTACAGGTCGGCCTGGACCTCCAGCCCGCCCTCGGAGTTCTCGAGCCAGGGCCCGTAGCTGATCTGGACGTACTGCACCACGACGTTGGCGGCGGCGTTCTGGACGTTGTCGGCCAGCATGTCGGGGGTCAGGGCATTGTAGAAACGTTGGAACGTGGCGGTCTTGGGGTTCCACTTCCAGGTGACGTCGGAGGTGCCCGAGAACGGGATGTGGATCAGGGAGACCGGGGTGCCCCCAGGCGGCGTCGCTGCCGAGTAGGTGAACAGCGGCTGTGGCGGCGTCGTCATGGTCGGGTGCGTGCCGTACACGATGGCGGTCGACGTGTAGTCGGCGTCGGGCGGCGCCTTGCCGGCGGGGTGGATCATCAGCGAGTTGCTGGCACCGAGGTCGACGTTGACGAGCGGGGAGGCCTCGATGTTGGCGAGCACCGGGTTGATGCCTCCCACGTGGGCGATGAGCGGGTTGCCCAGCTGCCCGAGGATCCCGATGTCGATGTTGCGGGCCGAGCGGGCGGGCCCGATGAGCGCCACGTCCTGGCATTGGAACACGGCGGCGTAGCGGGTGATGCCGCCCTCGACCGGTTCCTCGAACACGATGTCGGCCTTGTCCAGGCCCGCCTGCGGCCGGCCGGCCGGGTAGTTGTCGATCTTCACCGCCATGGCGGGGCGCTGGGGGACCGTGCCACCCGGGGCCGGCTGCCCCGTGAGCGGGCAGGCCGGCGGCGGCACCGTCGACGACGTCGTGGCGGGCTTGTGCCTGGGCGCGTCGGCGTGCTTGGTCGGTGACGAGGAGCAGGCGCTGAGCAACAGGCCTGCGAGTCCGGCGGCCGCCAGCATGCCCCAGGCGAGCGGTCGGCGCGCCCGGTTGGGGTGTAGGTCGGATTTCTCCATTTCTGCAGGTCGATCGTAGGGGGGCGGCACGCCGAAGTGGTGGCACGTGCGGTTGCGGTCGCAGTGTCCGCCGGCGTGCGTCAGGCCGAAACGGTGCCCGCCGCCGTCCCGGCCCTGGCAGCGGCGCCGGTGTAGATCTCGGTCCAGTTGCCGCCGGAGGCGCCGTAGGAGCTGGCCGGCCCCATTCCGAATCGGCCGTAGACGTTCTCCATGGCCCGGCGCACCACGTCGGTGATGCCGGGGAAGGGCCCGGGGATGACGAGCGAGGGGATGGCGCCGGTGGTCGAGAGCATGGAGACGAAGCTGGCCGAGCCCGACGCCAGCACGCCGCCGCCGTTCCCCGGTGCCGTGTAGTAGGTGATGTCGGACCAGTTGGACTGCCCGGGCACCGGTGAGTGCGCCAGCACGTCGACGTTGGCAGGACCCGGCATGGACGGGACGTAGCGGTCGTACTCGCCGAGGATCATCTTGGGGAACGCCTGCCCGTCGCTGAGGTTGCAACCGTCATAGAACCACGACGACGCGTCGGTGACGATCATGTCGGCCTGCGCGTGCACGGACTGGTACATGGAGCCGATGAGCTTCGACTCGGGGTCGTTGACGGGCGACTGCGCGAAGTTCACCGTGGCGAGCGCGGGCTGCTCGCTCGCCAGGGGATCCTCGGCGGCGTCCTTGTAGCAGACCTCGAGCCGGTCCGGCCCGACCGAGCTCGGCTCCATGCGGATCTGCCGGTAGACGGCGTTGGCGCCGAGGAAGGCGAGGTTGACGCCGTTCGCCACGGCCTGATCGGCGGCCTGGCGCATCGGTTGGGACCAGTACTCGTCGTGGCCGAGGCTCAGGAGGCAGCGGTGGTCGGCCAGGTGCTGCGGCCGGGCGTGCAGGTCGACGTCGGTCCAATAGGTCAGGTCGAGCCCCAGGCTCTCGAGGTGCATGAGGAGGGGCAGTTCGTTGCCCACGAAGTCCGCTGCGCCCGAGGCCCAGGTCTGGGGGTAGGGGCGATCGAAGGAGACGACGCGGGCCCGGTCGGCGAAGTCCTGACCCCCCTTCGACGTACGCCCGTAGTAGAGGCTGTAGTCGCCCCAGAGGTTGTAGGCCTGCCACGTCGTGACGCTGTTCATGATCACGTAGGACGCCATGGAGGCGTCGTCGCGGACGGTGAGGGGCACGAACTGCTCCTCACCCCCGCTGCCCACGAGCTTGAGCAGGTAGCAGCCCGGCAGCCAGTCCCTGGTGATACTGAGCGTCATGGTGGGCGTCCACGGGCAGGTGACCGTGCTCGTGCCGGGAGTGACCACCGGGGCCGGCTGGGCCCCCGCCGCCACGAAGTCGCTCTGCCAGGCCAGGCGCCCGCCGAGGCCCTGGTAGTAGCCCATGCGGTACGCCTGCACCTGCACCGCACGCGCCCGGGTGTTGACGAAGAGCGCGACATCGTCGCCCGGGACGGCGCTGACCTGGCTGGCGAACCCCTCGAGCGCGTGGTCCGGCTGGACGAAATTGCAGATCCAGTTGAGGGTGCCGGGCTTGGCGTTCTCCGCGATCAACCACGGGGCGGTCGGTACGATGACGCCGCTCGGCAGCTTCGCGTCCACGACGGCCGGAAGCGGTGCGCCGGCATGGCGGCGGGCCTGCGCCGGCCCGCGTTTCTTCCGCCTGCCACCGAGGCGCGAGGCCGTCAGCCCGGCGGCACCGAGCGCGGAGGCCTGCAGGAATTGGCGTCGGTCCAGGCGAGGGTGATCCGAGGGGGCCGGCGTCGGCGCGGGGTCGGAGCCGCCGTCCTCAGGGAGGGGCTGCACGCTGCGAAGTTTACCCCTCAGCCCCCATTGCACATCTCGGCACCCGTCGGAGCCGCCGGCGGCCAGCACCTACCATTCCGGGGTGAGTTGGGCCCGCTCCCTCCCCGGACCGCTGCGCCGGCCGCTGTCCCGGCTCGTGCACGCGGCCTGGGACGGCGCCGCCGACCTCGGCGCCATCGGGCCGGGTGATCCCCGGGGCCAGCGCTTCGGGCGGATGGGCGCGGGCGCGTGCCTGCTCTTCCCCCAGGGCGCCATCTACAACGAGCACCTCATCCACATCGGCGCCGAGACGATCGTCGGGCCCGGCGCATCGATCTCGGCGGGCATGGCACCGGGACAGGAGATGGTGACGGACCCGGTCGTGTCGATCGGCAGCCGCTGCCTCATCGGCCGGGGATCGCACATCGTCGGCCATTGGGAGATCGTCATCGGGGACGACATCCAGACCGGCCCCTACGTCTACATCACCGACCAGAACCACACCTACGAGGACCCCCTCGCGCCCATCGGGCGCCAGTGGCCGACCGAGGCGGCGGTCCGCATCGGGTCGGGCAGCTGGCTCGGGGCCAACGCGGTGATCCTGCCGGGCGCCCAGATCGGCGAGCACGTGGTCGTGGCGGCGGGTGCGGTGGTGCGCGGCACGGTCCCGGACCGCTGCGTGGTGGCCGGCGTGCCGGCGCGCATCGTGCGCCGCTGGGTCGAGGGCTCGGGCTGGGTCGCCGAGAGGGACGTCCTGCTTCCGTGAGCACGACGACGGCCGGGCCGTCACCACACCTGGTGTCGGTGAGCGGCCAGGACGGGCCGGGCATCGCGGCGCGGCTGTTCGCCGCGCTGGCCGCCGCCGGCGTCGACGTGGAGGACGTCGAGCAGGTACGCGTGCACGGCCGGCTGCTGCTCTGCGTGGAGGCCACCCTGCTCGGGAGCGAGGTCGGCGGTGTGCGCGCCTCGCTGGCGCAGCGCCTGGACGGCGCCGGCGTGGACGTCACGGTGGAGCCGCTCGTCGAGTCCGAGGTGGACGAGGCGGCCGAGCGCCACCTCGTGACGGTGCTGGCGCCCGAGATCGACGCGGCCGCGCTCGAGGGCGTGGCCGGATGCATCGCGTCGTGCGGGGGGAACATCGAGCGGATCGTCCGCCTGGCCGCCTACCCGGTGCACAGCTACGAACTCAGCGTGGCCGGGGCGGACCTCGACCGCCTCCGACGGGCTCTGGCCGAGGAGGCCGCCCGCCGCCAGGTCGACCTCGCGGTGCAGATCGCCGGCCTGCACCGGCGGGCCAAGCACCTGATCGTGATGGACGCCGACTCCACCCTGCTGCAGGGCGAGGTCATCGACCTGCTGGCCGAGCGCCGCGGCTGCGGGACCGAGGTGGCGGCGGTGACCGCGGCGGCCATGGCGGGCGACATCGACTTCACCGACGCCCTGCGCCGGCGGACGCGGCTGCTGGCGGGGTTGACGGTGAACGACCTCGACGCCGTGCGCCGGGCCATCCCCCTCGCCCCGGGCGCCCGCACGCTGGTGCGGACGCTCAAGCGGCTCGGCTACGAGCTCGCCGTGGTCAGCGGAGGCTTCACGCAGGTGATCGACCCGCTGGTGCGCGAATTGGGCATCGACCACCTGGCGGCCAACCTGCTCGTCCTCGACGGCGGCGTCGTCACGGGCGAGCTCGAAGGCGCGATCCTGGACCGGGCCGGCAAGGCGGCCGCCCTGGCCCGCTTCGCCGCGGCGGCGGGCGTCCCGCTCGCCCGGACCATCGCGGTCGGCGACGGCGCCAACGACATCGACATGCTGGCCGCCGCCGGCCTCGGCATCGCGTTCAACGCGAAGCCGGTCGTGCGGCGGGCCGCCGACACCGCGCTCAGCGTGCCCTACCTCGATGCCATCCTGTTCCTCCTCGGCATCTCGCGCCGCGAGGTGGAGCTGGCGGACCGGCTCGAACAGGAGGTGGCGCCGTGACGCTGCGGGCCCAGGGCGAGCAGGGGAAGCTGGCCGACAACCGCGGCACGCGCCCCCTCCTGCGCGGGTGGCTGCACGTGGCGGCCTTCCTCGGGTGGCTGATCGGCGGGCCGTTCCTCATCGCGGCCGGGCCCGATGCCGGGGCGAAGGCGGCCCTGTCGGTCTACGTGGCCGGGATGCTCGCGATGTTCGGCACCAGTGCGGCCTTCCACCGCCTTCGCTGGTCCGCCCCGGCGTGGCGGCGCATGCGGCGGGCCGACCACAGCGCCATCTTCATCGGCATCGCGGGCACGAGCACCGCGATCGCCGGGCTGGCGCTCACCGGATGGTCCCAGGCGCTGCTGCTCGCCATGGTCTGGGCCGGCGCGGTGGCGGGTATCGCACTGCGCCAGGTGTGGCTCGACGCGCCGCAATGGGTGGTCGCCATCCCCTACGTCGTCGTGGGCTGGTGCCCCGTCGTCATCGCACCCCAGCTGGTGCGCGGCCTCGGGTGGGCGGGCTTCGGGCTCATGGTCGCGGCGGGTCTGGCCTACACGGCCGGCGCGCTCGTCTACGCGCGCAAGCGCCCCGACCCCTGGCCGACGGTCTTCGGCTTCCACGAGGTGTTCCACGCCTGCACGCTGGTGGGCGCGGCGCTCTTCGCCTACGTGGTCGCCTTCATCGCGCTGCCCCGCTACTGAGCGCAGACGCTCCGGCCGCCGCCGCTCAGCCGACGACACCCGCGTCGCGTAGCGCCGCCAGCTCGGCCGGCGAGAGCCCCAGCTCGGTGGCGAGCACGGCGTCGGTGTGCTCGCCCAACCACGGCACCCGCGACTCGGGTCCCTCGGTGACCTCGGCGAACTTCACCGGCAGGCCGGGGATCAGCACGGGCTGGTCCACCCCGTCGGTGCGCGGGTGTTCGACGAGCATGTGGCGGCCGGCGAAGTGGGGATCGGCCACCACCTCGGCGTCGGTGGCCACCGGCCCCGCCACGAGGCCGGCCGCGTTGAGCGCGTCGCACGCCTCGCGCTTGGTCAACCCGGCCGCCCACGCCTCGATGGCGGGGCCGATGTCACGGTCGAGGTGGTCGAGCCAACCCTGGGGGGTGGCGAAGCGCGGGTCGTCGCCCCACTCGGGCCGGCCGATGGCGCGGGCCAGGTCCGGCCACTGGTGCGGGCGCAGCACCTGCAGCATGAACCAGCCGTCGGCGGCCCGGAAGCCGTGCAGGATGCCCGGCCACGGCGTGCCCATCGGCATGCCCATGGACCAGAAGTTGGGCACGACGTCGAGCACGGCGACCATGGCGTCGAGCATCGCTACGTCCACCCGTTGCGCCCTCCCGGTCCGGTCGCGCTGGCGCAGGGCCGCCTGCGTCCCGATGACGGCGAAGAGCGCCGTCACGATGTCGCCCAGCCCGCCCATCGGCGAGCCGATCGGCGGCTGCCCCGCGGGACGCTTGAACTCGTAGGCGCCGCTCATGGCCTCGACGATCGATGCGAGGGCCGGCCAGCCGTCGTAGGGCGAGGTGGGCGTCCCGGCCGGGACGGAGCGACCGAAGCCCGAGATCGACACGTAGACGACCGTGTCGTGCACGGCGGCCACGTCGTCGTAGGCCAGGCCGAGCCGCTCGGCGGCGCCGGCCCGGAAGTTCTCGGCCACCACGTCGAAGCGCGGGGCGAGCCGCAGCACGAGGTCGCGCCCGGCCGGCTGCTTGAGGTCGATCACGACCGAGCGCTTGGAGAGGTTGTTGCGCAGGAACGTTGCGCCCACGCTGCGTCCCTCCGGGTCCGTCATGGCCGGCATGGCGCTCCGGCCGAGGTCGCCCCTGCCCGGCGCCTCCACCTTGACCACCTCCGCCCCCAGGCGGCCGAGCAGTTGGGTGGCGAAGGGCAGTGCCTGCATCTGCTCGAGGGCCAGGATGCGCACGCCGGAGAGCGGCTTGCCCCAGGCCGCCGCCTCCGGATTGACGACGTCGCCCAGTCTCACGAGAGGCCGAGGCCGAGCATCTCGATCGCGTTGCCCCGCATGATCCGGTAGACGTCGTCGTCGGCGAGCCCGCGCACCATCTGCTCGGCGACGGCCCGGGTGTCGGGCCACGTCGAGTCGGTGTGGGGGTAGTCGGTCTCGAAGGTGATGCGATCGGCGCCGATGACCCCGAGCGAGTCGAGCCCGTGCTGGTCGCGGAAGAAGCAGCCGTACACCTGGCGGTGGAAGTAGGTGGACGGCGGCTCGGGGACGATGTCCTTCACCCCGCCCCAGGCCCGGTGCTCGCGCCAGACGTCGTCGGCCCGCTCGAGGATGTAGGGCAGCCAGCCGATCTGTCCCTCCGAGTAGGCCAGGACCAGCCGGGGGAAGCGGATCAGCACGCCGGAGAACAAGAAGTCGGTCAGCGAGGCCATAGCGTTGCCGAAGCTGAGCGTGGCCGCCACGGCGACGGGCGCGTCGGCCGACGTGGCCGGCATCTTCGACGACGACCCGATGTGCATGCACACCACCGTCCCGGTCTCCTCGCAGGCCGCGAAGAACGGGTCCCAGTACCCCCCGTGGATGCTCGGCAGGCCGAGATGGGGCGGGATCTCGCTGAAGCACACGGCGCGCACGCCGCGCGCCGCGTTGCGTCGCACCTCGGCGGCGGCCTTGCCGGCGTCCCACAGCGGGATCAGGCAGAGCGGGAGCAGCCGGCCACCGCTGTCGCCGCACCACTCCTCGACCATGAAGTCGTTGTAGGCCACGATGCAGGCCTCGGCCAGCTCGCGGTCCTCCGCCTCGAGGAAGGTCTGGCCGCAGAAGCGCGGGAAGGTCGGGAAGCACAGGGAGGCCTCGACCCAGTTCGCCTCGTTGTCGGCGATGCGGGCCGCCGGCTCGTAGCAGCCCGGCCGCATCTCGTCGTAGGTGATCGGCGACATCGTCATGTCGTCGCGGTCGAAGCCGACGGCCGCGACGTGGCGCTTGTTGATGTAGACGAGGTCCTCGTAGACCCAGCAGTCGGCCTGCGGCCCGTCGGGGTCGAAGGTCTGCCGGTAGGTGCCGCCGCCGATGTGCTCCATCTCGCCGATGCCGCGCCGCTCCACCCGGGGCCCCCGCTCGCGGAAGCGGGCAGGGAGCCAGGTGTCCCAGAGGTGCGCCGGCTCGACGATGTGATCGTCGACGCTGATGATCCTCGGGAGCGCCGTGGTGCTCCCGAGGCGCGGGGTCGTGTCGTCCACCCGGTCGCTCATGGTTGCACCAGCGTGGCCGCGAAGTCGACGAGCGGCGCGAGTGCCTCGAGCTCGGCCCGCACCGACGCCGGGTCGCCGGCCCGGATGCGCAGGACGACCTCGGTGATGCCGAGGCCGGCGTAGTGCGCCAGCTTGTCCTTGCTCGCCAGGGTACCGAAGGGGACGACGCTGAGCTCCGCGGGGTCCCGCCCCGCCGCCTCGGCCAGCGCGTGCAGGCGCGGGATGGCCTCGCGCAACCCGCGGCCGCCGATGGGGATCCAGCCGTCGGCGCAGTCCGCGACGGCCGTGAGCACCGCGTCGCCGTCACCGCCCCCGACGAGCACCCGCACACGCGGCTGCTGCAGGGGTTTGGGCCAGGACCACGTCTCCTCGAAGTCGACGAACTCGCCGTGGTAGGCCGCCTGCTCCTGTGACCAGATCGCCTCCATGGCCGCCAGGTGCTCGCGCACGACGGCGTGACGGCGGGCGAAGTCGACCCCGTGATCCTCGGCTTCCGCCCGGTTCCAGCCGAAGCCGACGCCGAGCGTGACGCGGCCTCCCGAGAGATGGTCGAGCGTGGCGACCTGCTTGGCCAGGACGATCGGGTCGTGCTGGGCCGCCAGGAGGATGCCCGTGCCGAGCCCGATGCGGGCCGTCACGGCGGCCGCGGTGGCCAGGCCCACCAGCGGGTCCAGGCAGCGCTTGTAGTCGTCGGGCCGCACGCCCTCGACCAGCGCGGGCGGGACGTCCTCGCGCACCGGCAGGTGGGTGTGCTCGGGCAGGTAGAGCGAGTCGAACCCGAGCTCCTCCACCGCGGCGGCCAGCGTCGCCGGCGCCAGGTCGCGGTCGGTCAGTGCGGCGGTCACGCCGAGCCGCATCGTCAGGACCCTGGCGGTGCCTTGGCCGCGAACTCGGCCAAGGCGCCGGCGCCGACCGCGTCGCCGAGCAGCGCGGCAAAGGCGGCTTGCTCGCGCCGGTTGGCCGCGGCCACGGCGTCGTGGCGCGCCGCCCGCATGAGTGACGTGATGGCGCGGGTGGCGGCCCGTGGGTGGGCGGCGACCCGCGCCGCCAGGGCCACGGTCTGCTCGAGCACCGTGCCCGCGGCGCACACCTCGAGAGCCAGGCCGAGGCGGACCAGGTCGTCGGCGCCGACCCACTCCGAGGTGAGCAGCACGCGCGCCGCCCGCTGCCAGCCCATGGCGGCGGGGAACAGCAGGCTGCTCGCCGCCTCCGGCGGCACGCCCAGCTCGGCGAAGGGCACCCGCAGGCGCGCCCCGGCATCGACCAGGACGAGGTCGCAATGGGCCAAGAGGGTGAAGCCGAGCCCGACGGCGACGCCGTTGACCGCGGCGAGGAGCGGGACCGAGATGGCGCCGACACAGTCGAGCAGGCCCATGAAGCCCTGGCCCGACCCATCGACAGCGGTGCCGGTGGCGATGGCCGCCATCTCGGCCAGGTCCTGGCCCGACGTGAAGGCGGACCCCCGTCCCGTCAGGACGACCGCGCCCACCGCCTCGTCGGCGTCGGCGGCGCGCAGGGCGGCGGCCACCTCCTCGTACATGGCGGTGTCGAAGGCGTTGCGCACCTCGGGCCGGTTGAAGACGACGACCCGGACACCCGTTGCGGCGTCCTCCGTCTCGACCCGGCTCACTCTGCCTCGACGGCCGCGGCCTCGGCCTTGGCCCGCCGGGCGATGACCTGCTCGGCTGTCGCGTTGAGGCCGGTGGAGAGCGGCCAGCCGATGTAGTGCGTGAGGTGCACGACGACCTCGCGGACCTGCTCGGGGGTGAGCTCGCCCCGCTCGAGCGCCGAGTCGAACTGGATGTCGAGCAGGTCGCTCTTGCCGAGCGTGGCCAGCACACCGATGGTGAGGAGCCGGCGCTGCGCGACGTCGAGCTCCTCGCTCGTCCAGACCGACCCGAAGAGATGGTCGACGGTGATGGCCGCGTAGCGGCCGGGGAGGGTGTCGGGGTCGACGGAGAAGCCGTAGACCTCCTGCATCTTGGCGATGCCCGCGGCACGCCGGTCGGCGGCGTCGCTCATGCCCGTTCCTCGTTGCATCGCGTCACGGCGGTCTCCCTTCGCATGCCCGACCCTACCCAGGCTCGGGCTCACCGCCGAAGCCGAAGACGCGATCACAGCGGCGCTCGGCCAGCTGGGCCAGCGGAAGCTCGACGCCGAGCTGCGCGCCGAGGGCCAGGATCGTCGTCAGGTCCTTGGAGGCCACGTCCGCTCCGGCGCGCATGGCGCCGACCAGCCCGGCGTCGGCGTCGGCGGGCCAGGGGTGCGCCGTCGTCCGGAACATCAGGCGCGACGCGCCGCCGATCCGCTTGTCGCTCTCCCGGGTGGCCTCGCCGAGCTTGAGCAGGTCGATGCCGGCGGCCTCGGCCAGCTCCTGGGCTTCGAAGGCGGCCAGCCAGGAGCCGTAGGTGATGAGGTTGCGGGCCAGCTTCGCCGCCAGCCCCGCGCCCGGTGGGCCCATGTGGAGCACGAGGCAGCTGATCACGTCGAGGACCGGGCGGACCCGGTCGACGTCCTCGGCCGAGCCGCCGATCATGCACACCAGCTCGCCGGCGGCGGCGGCGTCCGGACCGCCGCTCACGCCGCAGTCGACGACCGTCACGCCCTGGCGCGCCCCTCGGCGCGCAGCTCGAGGACGGTCGTGGTGGAGATCGTGCTGACGACGACCACCGCCGTCCCCGGCGCCGCCCCCGCGAAGACGCCGTCGGGTCCCGCCAGCACGGCGCGCACCTGGGCGTCGTCGAAGACCGCCACCACGACCACGTCGCTACGGGCGGCGAGCCCCGCGGGTGTCGCCGCCACGTGGGCCCCCTCCCGGAAGGGCGCGGTGGCCTCCTCCCGGACGTCGCACACCGAGAGGCGCACGCCCGCCTGCAAGAGGCTGGAGGCCAGGCCCCGCCCCATGTCCCCGAGGCCGATGACCCCTGCGCCCGGCACGGGCGACACCTCGCCGTTCTCGCTCTGCGGCACCTCGGACCAACCTCCCCGGTCGTCGCTCCCCGGGGCTCCCGGCGGGCACTGGATCTGGACAAGTGTCCAGACTATAGTCTGAACGTATGACCGATCGCAACGGAGAGCCCCTGGTCGCGGGGGCCGCGCCGGCGTGAGCATGTTCGACCCCTCGGCACCGGTAGCGGACGAGGTCTCGGCGCCGCCGGGCCGGCGCCATGTCTCCGAGCGCCAGGCCGAGGTCATGGAGCGCCTGTTGGCCGCAGCGTCGGCGGAGGCCGAGGAGCGGCCCTATGCGGAGATCACCGTGCGCACCATCGCGAAGCGGGCCGGCGTGGCGCCGGCGACCGCCTACACCTACTTCTCGGGCAAGGACCATCTCCTGGCCGAGGTGCTGTGGCGCCGGGTGCAGGCGTCGCCGCACCTGATCGATCTCAGCATGTCGCTGCCCGAGCGGGTGGCCGACACCGCGCGCACGATGGGGTTCGCGTCCATGGGCTCCGCCGCCGTGGCCGCCTGCACGACCGCGCTGCTCGGCGACGGCCCCGACGTGAAGCACGTGCGGGCGCGCCTCGGGTCCGAGATCGGGCGCCGCCTGGCGGCCGCGCTCGGCGACGGCACGGATCCGGCGGTCCTGCGCGTCCTCGTCGTGACCTACACCGGGGCGCTCCTCAGCGCGGGCATGGGCCACCTGCCCTTCGACGCGGTGCCACCGCTGCTGGCCGAGGCGACGGCGCTCATGACGGGCGCGGCACGGTGACGAAGGTCGCGCCGCTGGCGTACAGCCCGTACGACTACGCCATCCACGAGGACCCCTACCCGACCTACGCGCGCCTGCGGGCGGAGGCGCCGGTGTTCTACAACGAGGAGCTCGACTTCTTCGCCTTCTCGCGCCACGCCGACGTCCTCGCCGCGTTCCGCGACGTGGACCGCTACTCGAACGCCTACGGCGTCAGCCTCGACCCGGCCGCCTACGGACCCGACGCCCACCGCGCCATGTCGTTCCTCGCCATGGACCCACCCCGGCACACCCGCATGCGGTCCATCGTGGGCAAGAGCTTCACGCCGCGCCGTGTGGCCGCCATGGAGGCGCGGATCCGGGAGCTGGCCGTGACCCACCTGGACGCCGCGCTGGGGGCGGGCACCTTCGACTTCATCGGGGACTTCGCGGGGCGGCTCCCCATGGACGTGATCTCGGAGCTGGTCGGCGTGCCGCCGTCGGACCGGGCGGAGGTGCGACGGCTGGCCGACCTGCTGGTGCACCGCGAGGAGGGCATGAACGACATCCCGCGTGAGGGCCTGGAGGCGGCGCTCACCCTGGCCGGCTACTACGCGGAGATGGTGGACGACCGCCGGCGCCACCGGCGCGACGACCTGACCGCTTCGCTGCTGCAGGCCGAGATCGAAGGCGACCGGCTGAGCGACGACGAGGTGATCTCCTTCCTCTTCCTCCTCGTGGTGGCCGGGAACGAGACGACCACCAAGTTGCTCGGCAACGCCTGGTACTGGGGCTGGCGCCACCCGGACCAGCTGGCCAAGCCGATGGGGGACGCGGCGCGGGTGCCCGACTGGGTGGAGGAGACGCTGCGCTACGACACGTCCACCCAGATGATCCTGCGCGTCACCCGCCAGCCGGTCACGGTGCAGGGGGTCGACATCGAGGCCGGCCGGCGGGTGCTTCTGCTGATCGGCTCGGCCAACCGCGACGAGTCCGTCTTCGAGGATCCCGACCGCTACGACCTCGAACGGTCCACCCGGGACCTGATCAGCTTCGGGGGCGGGCGGCACTTCTGCATGGGCGCGGCGCTCGCCCGCCTGGAGTCCCGGATCGCCCTCACCGAGGCGCTGGCGCGGGTGCGGTCCTACGACATCGACGAGGCCGGCCTCCAGCGGGTGCACTCCATCAACGTGCGCGGCCTCGCCGCGCTGCCGACCACCGTGACGACGCGCTGATGCCGCGCTTCGAGCCCCAGCCCGACCGCCGGCCGGCGGTGATCACCGGCGCCTCGTCGGGGATCGGCGCCGAGACGGCGCGGGTGCTGGCCCGGGCGGGCCACCCGGTGGTGCTGGGGGCCCGGCGCGCCAAGCTCTGCGACGAGGTCGCGGCCGGGATCCGGGACGCGGGGGGCGAGGCGGCGGCCTTCGAGCTCGACCTGGGCGACCCGGCCACGGTGGCGCCGTTCGTGCAGCAGGCGGAGGCGGCGTTCGGCCCGGTCGAGATCCTCGTCTCCAACGCGGCGCGCATCCAGCCCGGCTCCGCGCTGGAGACCACGCCGGAGGACTTCGAGGCCGTGCTCCGCGTCAACGCGGGCGGGGCCCACCGCCTGGTGCGGGCGTTCGGCCGCGGCATGGTGGCGCGCCGGCGGGGCGACCTGGTCTTCGTCACCTCCGACGTGGTGGCGCACCCGCGTCCCCGCATGTCCGCCTACGTCGCGTCGAAGTGGGCGCTCGAGGGGTTCGTCACGGCGCTGCAGATGGAGCTCGAGGGCACGGGCGTCCGGGCGGTGATCGTGCGGCCCGGGCCGACGCAGACCGCCATGGGCCTGGACTGGGACCCCGACGTGACCGCGGCGGTGCTCACCGAGTGGGAGCGCTGGGGGCTGGCCCGCCACTCGGCCTTCCTGCGCCCCGAGGGCGTGGCCCTGGCCATCGCGCACGCCGTGGCCGCGCCGCGGGGCACCCACCTCAGCATCGTCGACGTCCAGCCCGAGGCACCGCTGAGCCAGGAGGAAGCACCATGACCACCGCCACCGACCTTCGTGAGCCGCCGCGGGTGTCGGGCGGCACCGGCGAGAACGCGCACCTCGACGAGCTGCGCACCGATCCCATCGCGCTGATGGCGCGCGTGCGCGCCGAATGCGGCGACGTGGGGGAGTTCACCATCGGCGAGCGCGACGTCGTGCTGCTCACCGGGGCGGACGCCAACGAGTTCTACTTCCGGGCCCCCGAGGAGCAGCTCGACCAGGCCGAGGCCTATCCGTTCATGACACCCATCTTCGGCAAGGGCGTCGTCTTCGACGCACCGCCCGAGCGCCGGCGCGAGATGCTGCACAACCAGGCGCTGCGCGACAAGTTCATGCGCGGCCACGCGGCCACCATCGCGGCCGAGGTGGAGCAGATGGTGGCGGCCTGGGGCGACGAGGGCGAGATCGACCTGCTCGAGTGGTTCGCCGAGCTCACCATCTACACCTCGTCGGCCTGCCTGATCGGCACCCGGTTCCGGCGGGAGCTCGACGGGCGCTTCGCACAGCTCTACCACGACCTCGAGCGCGGCACCGACCCCATCGCGTACGTGGACCCCTACGCGGACATCGAGAGCTTCCGACGCCGCGACGCCGCCCGCGTCGCCCTCGTGGAGCTGGTCTCGGGGATCATGGACCGCCGCGCCGCGGGGCCGCCACCCGAGGGCGAGCCCGACCTGCTCGACGTGCTCATGACGATCCGCGAGGAGGACGGCTCCCCGCGCTTCGGCGCCGACACGGTCACCGGCATGTTCATCTCCATGATGTTCGCCGGTCACCACACGACATCGGGCACGGCGGCCTGGACGCTCATCGAGCTGTTGCGCCACCCCGGGGAGATGGCGGCAGTCACGGCCGAGCTCGACGAGCTCTATCTTGACGGCTCGGAGGTGAGCTTCCAGGCGCTGCGGGAGATCCCCCGCCTGGAGTCGTCGATCAAGGAGGCGCTGCGCCTGCACCCGCCGCTCATCCTGTTGCTGCGGGTGGCCATGGAGGATCTCGCCTACGGGGACTACCGGATCGCAGCGGGCAAGTTCGTCGCCGCCAGCCCGGCCGTGAGCAACCGGATCCCCGAGGACTTCCCCGACGCCGACGCCTTCGTGCCCGCCCGCTACCTCGAGCCCCGCGAGGAGGATCGGGCCAACCCGTGGACGTGGATCCCCTTCGGGGCGGGACGGCACCGCTGTGTGGGCGCCGCCTTCGCCATGATGCAGCTGAAGGCGATCTTCTCGGTGCTGCTCGAGGGGTGGGAGTTCGAGGCGGCGCAACCGCTCGAGAGCTACCGCAACGACCACTCCAAGATGGTCGTGCAGCTCCAGCAGCCCTGCCGGGTCCGCTACCGGCGCCGGAAGGGCGCGCCCGCATGAGGATCGTGGTGGACCGCGACCTGTGCCAGGGCCACGCCGCCTGCGAGGGCGAGGCCCCCGCGGTGTTCTCGGTGTCGAAGAAGGGTGACCTCACCATCCTGGTGCCCGAGCCGCCCGAGGAGCTGCGCGCCGCGGTCGAGCTGGCCGTGAAGTACTGCCCCACCCATGCCCTGTCGATAGAGGAGGACTGACGATGCCCGCCTACCCGCGTGCCGAGTTGGAGGAGATGGTCGAGCGCTGGCTCGCGGCGAACCGGGCGGGCGAGGAGAAACGGGACTGGCGCCACATGGCCGACCTGTACACCGAGGACGCCACGTACGGCTGGAACGTCGGGCCCAAGGACGAGTTCATGGTCGTCGGGCGCGAGCAGATCCGCGAGATCGCACTCGGGCTCGAGATGGCCGGGCTGGAGGGGTGGACCTACCCGTACCAGAAGGTGCTGATCGACGAGGCCCAGGGCGAGATCCTCGGCCTGTGGAAGCAGGTGGCCGACGCCACGCGGGCGGACGGCACCCCCTACGAGATCGCCGGCCTCGGGGGCAGCTGGTTCCGCTACGGCGGGAACTTCCAGTGGTCGTGGCAGCGCGACTTCTTCGACGTGGGCAACGCCGGCGCGCTCTACATGCAGATGATGGCCGACGGCACGCTGCGCCCCGGCATGCAGGAGCGCATCGAGCGCGCCATGTCGGGCGAGCGGCTGCCCGGCCACTACCGGCCGGGCGAGGCGCCGGTCGGCCTGTGGGAGGTGCCCGAGGGGGCGTAGGGCGGGAAGGCGCGGGCGAGCCGGTCGGCGAGCGCATCCCGGGCGGAGCGGTCGAGAGGGCCCGGGACGCGCAGCGACGAGGCCAACGCCGCGGGCCACGTCACGAGGACCCCGCGCAGGACGAAAGGCCGCGGCCGGAGCCCCCACTCGGCCCCGGCGAAGCACAGCACGGCCCGCACCGTCGTCTCGGGCCCTGCGGCCGACTGCACGAGGGCGCGCTGGCGCAGCGCGGCGGACACCAGGTGGCCCCGGTCGTGCCCGACGAGCAGGGTGCGGCGACCGGCGAGGCGGCAGGGCCGTCGCCCCCGGCGGACCCGGCCGCGGTAGCGCTTCGTGTCGACCACCCACACGCCCGAGGGGACGATGGCGACGTGGTCCAGGTTGGCCGCGCCGCGCGGGACGGCGCGGTCGTGCAGGACCAGCCCCGAGCGCCCGACCGCCACGCGCAGCAGTCTTCCGACGCGCTCCTCGGCCCGGCCCCCGGCGCGCCAGCGGGCCGTCGACGGCCGGACCCCGGCGAGCAGCGCCACCACCGACGCCAGCAGGCCGAACCGGCGGCGCCGCCCCTCGGCGTCCCGGCGCAGCCGTCGCTCGTACTCGGCGCGGGCCGACGCCCCCGGTCGCCCGACGTCGATGCCCGGGGCCGCTGCGGTCCTCTCTGCCATGGGTGCTCCTCGCCCGGGTGAACGGTCGCGCCGGATCCGTCCGTGTCACTGTGGACCCGATGACCCGGAGACCGTCGGCGGCAAGGCGCGTGGTCCTGGCCGCCGCGGTGCTCTCGGTGGTCACGGCGTCGTGCACGCGGGGCGGCGGCACGCCCGGGGCCCAACGGCCGGCCGCGCCCCACCACCCGACCACGACCACGACGACGAGGACGACCACGCCCACCGCCACGACGACGCCGGCTCCGCCGCCGGTCCCGCCGATCTCCTGGTCGCCCTGCAACGGCGGCCTCCAGTGCGGCACCCTCGTGGTGCCGCTGGACTATGCGGACCCGAAAGGCCCGACCATCCCCATCGCCGTGGCGCGGCACCCCGCCGAGGACCCGGCGGCGCGGATCGGGTCACTCGTCATCGACCCCGGGGGCCCGGGTGTGTCCGGCATCGACGACATGGCCAACGAGCTCAGCGCGCTCACGCCCGAGCTGCTGGCCGACTTCGACATCGTGATGTTCGACCCCCGGGGGGTGGAGCGCAGCGACCCGGTCACCTGCGGCGAGACACCGGGCGCCCCGCCGGCCCCGATCTCGGACCCGGTGCCGACGACCCCGAGCCAGGTGGCGGCCACGATCGCGGGGCTGAAGCAGTTCGCCACCGCCTGCGAGAAGGCCAGTGCCAACGTGCTGCCCCACGTGGGATCGGTGGACGCCGCCAGGGACATGGAGCAGCTCCGCGTGGCGCTGGGGGACCGTGGCCTCACCTACATGGGCCAGTCCTACGGCTCTCTGCTCGGGCTCACCTACGCCGCCCTGTTCCCGACGCACATCCGGGCGATGGTGCTCGACAGCGTCATCGACCCCGCGCTCACCTTCGACCAGATGACGCAGGGGCAGGCGGCCGGCTTCGAGAGCGTGCTCGACTCGTTCTTCGCCTGGTGCACGGCGAGCTCCGCCTGCGCCTGGCGCCCGGCCGGCGACTCCACGGCCGCGCTGCTGGCGCAGATCGCCGCGGGCGCGGCGTCACCGGTGCGGGCGGGGGGCGGGCGGGCGGCCGGCGCGGGCGAGCTCTACGACGCGCTGCTCGACGGGCTCTACGCGCGATCGGAGTGGCCGGTGCTCGGCGACGCGCTGGCGTCCGACGCCGCCGGCAACGGAACCCAGGTGGTCGCCATGTCGGACCATTACAACCAGAACGGCTCGGCCAACGGCAACGACGCCGCCGTGGCCATCGACTGCCTCGACCACCCGGTCTCCCACGACGTCGCGTCCTACGGATATCTCGCCGCGCTGCTCAAGGCGACCGCCCCGGTCTTCGGGCCACTCCTTGCCTGGGGCCAGGCGGCCTGCGCGGTCTGGCCCGCCGCACCGACCCGGCCGGTGGGGCCGGTCGCGGCCGTCGGCGCCCCCCCCATCCTCGTGGTGGGCACCACCGACGACCCGGCCACGCCCTACGCCTGGGCGGTCAGCGTGGCCCACGAGCTCGCGCACGGCGTGCTGCTCACGCGCGACGGCGCCGACCACGTGGCCTACTTCTACAGCCCGTGCGTGCGTGATGACGTGCAGGCCTACCTCGTCGGCGGCGCGACGCCTCCCCCGGGCGCGACCTGCACGTCGTAGCTAAGGTGCGCGGCGACAAGGGGAGGAACCTGCCATGTGGGCACAACTGATCACCGCGCGTCTCAAGCCGGGGACGGAGGGCGAGCTGCCGCGCCTGTACGAGCAACTGCGCGCCGCGGAGACCCCGGGGTCGGGGCTGCTGCGGACCACGGTGGCGCGGGACGCGAAGGACCCGAGCCGGATCTACAACGTCGTCATCTTCGAGAGCGAGGAGAAGGCCCGCGCCCGCGAGCAGGACCCTTCGCGCCAGGCGGCCCTCGAGGGGGTCAGGGCGACCATGGCCGAGATCTTCGAGGGCCCGCCCGAGTTCGTCGACCTCGAGGTGCTCGAAGACACGGTCTACTGAGTGCTTCAGCCGTGCGCACCGGACCGCCGGCGCCGGCCACTCACGCACTGGTGAACCGGTAGCTGCCGCTCCCCACGTACAGGACCGCGACCCCGCCGGCCACCGAGTCCACGGCCACGCCGGGTGCCCTGCCCGCCGCCAGCCCACCCTCGCGCACCCGCGTGGGCCCGCTCGCGGGCAGGCGCACCTGCGCCGACGCGTTGGTGGGGAGGCTCAGGTCCAGGGCCATGCCGCCCGCCCGTCGCTGCCACGAGACCGCCACGGGCCCGGCGATGGTCGGCAGCGAGCCCGACGCCCGGGACAGCCCGCCCGTGGGCGGGGCCACGAGCACCCGGACCGTCCCGTCGGGGTTCGGCTCCTGCAGCGAGACCCCGAGCAGGGTCTCCTGCATGGCGACCAGCGCGGACGAGCCCCAGCCGTGCGACATGGAGTCCCCGATGAGGTCGCTCGGCGTCCAGGTCTCCCAGGTGAAGGTGCCGCCCTCGGCGACGATCCGGGCCCACCCCGGCACCGAGGTGTCGGTGAGGATGCGGACGATGTCGGCGGGCCGACCCGCCACCGCGAGCGCGCGCAGCAGCTCGAGGCCGTGGTTCGGCCCGACGTCGATCCCGAGTGACGCCACGTAGGCGCCGACAGCGCGCACGCCGGCCGTTGGCACCACGCCGTAGGCCAGAGCCAGCGCGTTGGCCTCCTGCGACGCGTGGGTGCTCGCTGCCCCCGACGCGTCGACGCCGTCGACGTAGACGCCGTCGGCCCGCCGCAGCAGGTCGTTGACGGCCGCGGCCAGCTGCGTCGCCCGGCCCTGCCACGTCGGGACGCCGCCGGCATCCCCGGCGAGGGCCGCCACCTGGGCGACGCGGTTGAACGCGTTGACGGCGAGGACGTTGCTCGCCGTGTCCGCCGCCACGTTCTGGTCGTAGCCGTAGGTGGGGTCGCCCTCGGGCGTGTCGGCAAGGCCGTAGAGCAGTCCGGTGCCCGGCCGCCGCGCCGCCCACAGCCATTCGCCGACCTTGGTCACCGACGTGTAATGCCCGACCGCGGTGGCCTTGTCGCCCGTCGACAGGTAGTAGCGCCACAGCCACTCGGGGTAGCGCTCGGTGAAGGTGGGGATGTCGCGGGCCCCGAAGCCGTAGGGGTACACCACGTTGACCCGGCCGTCGGGCCAGAAGCGGGCCTGGCCCCGGGCGACGTCGCGCAACCCCTGCCAGCTGAGGTTCTGCTCGCCGTAGGTGCGCATCACGGCCTCCGACTCGTTCGCCGCGTCCCAGAGGAACTGCGCCTTCTCCCGCGTCGGCGTGTCGACGAACTGCTCGTGCGCGCAGTAGAGGCACGAGCGGGCGTTCAGTTTCCACACCGCGTCCAGCATGCGGTTCCCGCTGGCGAACGTCGCCATGGGCACCGCGGGCATGGCGGCGTGGCGGGCGAGGGCCGTGACGTCGCCCGCGCCGATCGCGACGCCCGGGTCGTCGATCTGCAGGTAGCGGAAGCCGAGGTACGTGAAGGCCTCGAAGGTCTGCGCCCCGTCGCGCATCACGTAGGAGAAGGACAGGTTCGTCTCCTGGGTCCCATGCACCGTCGACACCTGGCCGTCGGGGTCGAGCAGGTAGCCCGCGTGCATGGGGACCGTCCGCCCCGCCGTCCCGGCGGCGAACCGCACCCGGGGCCGGGCCGGGTACACGGCCCCGAAGTCGACCACGATCGACCCCGTGGCCAGCGTGCGCAGGCTAACCGGTTCCACGACGTGCTCGGCGATGCTCGTGCGCTGGGCGTAGGTGCGCGTAAAGGGTGCGCTGCCCTCCGGGCCGATCACCGTCGCGGGCGACCAGGCCCCGTCGTCGTGGCCGGCGGCGGCCCACCCGTCCGGGGAGGCGCGCCCGTCGACCCACTCCACGTAGTCACACGAGGTCGAGTTGCGCTGCGGCGAGGGCAGCCACTCGGCGGGCAGCTCGCGCCAGGTGGCGTCGCTGCCGAGCACGACGTGGCGCCCGTCGGTGTACCACAGCGAGAGCTGGACCAGCAGGCCGGGGGCGGACACGGGCCGGCCCTTCCCGGCGCCGTACCAGCGGTGCAGCACGCCCACGGCGCTGCGGCGCCCGCCGGCCAGCCGGGAGGTGAGGTCCACGGCGCGGGCGTACTGCTCGTCGGGGTAACAGAAGCTGGGCCAGGCGTCCGCCGGTTCGCCGTCGACGAAGAGGCGGTAGGTGTGCGCGGCCGCGACGAAGGCGGTCGCCCGGGCCAGCGCGCCGGCCGGCGGCGTGACCTCGGTGCGCAGGTAGGTCACGCGGTCCGGCTGCTGGGAGGCGCCGGCGGGGCGCAGCCACTGGCCCTGCCAGTCGCCGGGACGCAGCGCCGTCGTGAAGCGGGCCGGCCCCGACACCGTGCCCCAGTCGTCGGCGTACCCGCGCGGCTGGACCGTCCACTCGAACGCGGCGTCGGCGGCGAGCGGCGGTCCCCCGAACGCGACGAAGGCCTGGCGGGCCTCGTACACCGGGCCGCTGTCCCAGACGACGCCGCCATGGCCGGGGTCGGCCCGCCGCACGACGATCCGGTAGGCCGTCTGTACGGCCTCCCGGCCCCGTGCCCGGAGCGTCCAGGCGAACGAGCAGTCGTCGGGGTCGACGCCGACGGGGTCGGCGGCCCCGTTGACCGTGAGGCCGCCCGCCCGCAGCGGACCGGGCGAGCCCGCCAGCACGGCGACGCACCCCAGGGCGCGCGCCGCGCCCTCGTCCGCCCCGGCCGGCGCCGCCGGTCCGTCGGCCAGCGCGCCGCCCGCGGCGACGCCGACGGCGACCCCGGCGGAGGAGCCCAGGAACGTGCGGCGGCCGAAGCGGCCCACGTCAGGCCCCCCTGATGACGCGGACCGTGCCGCTGAGGCCGTCGCTGAAGTACACGGCGCCCGTCGGCGACTGTACGACGCCGACCGCGGTCCCGACCTTGGTCACCACCCAGCGCGTGCCGTCCCCGAACCCGGCCGCGTCCCGGACGGGGAGCGCGCCGGCCACGGTGTAGAGGTCGCCGACCTTCATCGCCTGCCCGAACAGCGTGCCCGACGACGCCGGCACCACCCGGACGGCGTGCATGAAGCCGTCGGTGACGAACAGCGCATTGGCCACGCCGACAGCGAGGCCGCGGGGGTCGTTGAGCTCGGCCGTCGGGCCCGTCGCGGCGAGCCCGTCGGCGAGATAGGGCCCGTAGCTCGCGGTGCCTCCCACGACCACCGCGATGTCGCCGGCCGCCACCGGCGTGCCGTAGTACGTCCGCGTCTCTGTCGACGCCAGCAGGACGGACTGGTCGCCGCTGTCGGCGACGAGCAGGTCGCCCGTGCCGTCGACAGCCACCGCCACGGGGTCCCACAGCTGGGCCGTCGCCACGGGGCCGCCCTGCCCGGCCGTGCCGCACACGCCGGTGCCGGCCACGGTGGCGAGGTGCCCGGCCGCGAGCGCCCGCCCGAAGAGCGTGGTGTCCCGGGCCGGGACCACCCGCACCCTGCAGTTGGCGGTGTCGGCGACGAACAGGTCGCCCGCGCCGTCGACCGCCACGGCCGTCGGCTCGTCGAGCTCGCCGGCCGACGCGGCGAGGCCGTCGCCGTTGAAGCCGGCGCGTCCCGTGCCGGCGACCGTCACCGCGGTGTGCGTCGCCCCCGCCCGCACCTCCTGGACGCGCTGCGCCGTGGCCTCCGCGATGTAGACGTCGCCCTGCGCGTCGACCGCCACCCCGCTCGGATGGCCGATGGAGCCCGGGCCCGAGCACGAGCCGCCGACCAGGGTCGTGACGCGGCCCGGCTGCAGGTGCAGGCCGTAGGCGGACCCGGCACGGCCCGGCACCACCACCACCCGGCAGTGGCCCGTGTCGGCGACGAAGAGGTCGCCGGCCGCATCGAGGGCGATGCCCCCGGGGCCGTCCAGCACCCCGCGCCCGACCACGGTGCCGGCCCCGGGCGCGGCCCCCGCCGGCGGGGCCGGCGTCACCGACGTGGCGAGCGCGAGGAGGCAGCCCAGTCCGACCACTGGCGGGAGGTGTCGGCGCACGGCGCACATCATGCCGGTTGCCGGCGCGGCGGGCCGGGGCGGCGCGCCATAGTGGGCGGCGCACGAACCGCACCACGCAGCAGCGCCTGCAGCATGACAAGAGAAACGGACCGAAAGAGGAGGCCGCGTGTCCGCACCCGAGGAAGCCCTGACCGCCCGGAACGTGATGGTGACCGGGCACGACGGGGCGCAGATCAACGCCTACCAGGCCGTCCCGGCCGGCGACGACCCCCGCGGCGGGGTCCTCGTCATCCATCACCTGCCGGGCTGGGACCCGGGCACCAAGGAGATCACGCGGCGCTTCGCCGCCCGCGGCTACAACGCCATCTGCCCGAACCTCTACGCCCGCCAGGGGCTCGATGTCGATCCCGACGACGCCGCGGCTGCGGCGCGGGAGGCCGGCGGGGTCCCCGACGAGCAGTTCGTGGGCGACGCCGGAGGCGCCGTCGAGGCGCTGCGGGCGCTCCCGACCTCCAACGGGAAGGTGGGCGTCATCGGGTACTGCTCGGGCGGGCGGCATTCCTTCCTCACGGCGGTGAGCCTGCCCGTCGATGCCGCCGTCGACTGCTACGGGGCCTTCGTGACCGGGACCGTCCCCGAGGGATTCCCTCTCCGGGTCACACCGCTGGTCGACCGCGCGCCGGACCTGCGGTGCCCGCTGCTCGGCCTCTTCGGCAACGAGGACCAGTTCCCGAGCCCCGAGCAGGTCGACGAGCTCGAGGCCGCACTGCAGGCGGCCGGCAAGACGTACGAGTTCCACCGCTACGACGGCGCCGGGCACGCCTTCTTCGCGGTGGACCGCCCGGCCTACCGGCCCGAGGCCGCGGTCGACGGCTGGCAGCGCATCTTCGAGTGGTACGGGCGCTACCTGGCGGGGGACTGACCATGTGCTCCTACCTCACCGTGCCCACCGACGTCGCCGGCAGCGCCAAGGGCGCAGGGGGCTGGTTCGGCGTGACCTCGGCCCAGGTCTACTTCGACCACCCCTTCCACGCGCCGTTCGACCACACGCTCAACATCGACTTCACCGACCCGTCGCGCGGGCCCGGAGCACGCGTTGCCGTCGAGCTCAGCGCCGACTCGGCGCGCCGCCTGGTCGAGAGCATCAACGCGGCGCTCGCCGCCGCAGGGGCCGCCGCCTCGTGACCACGCCGGCCGGACCGGCGGCCGGCGTCCACCTGCCCTGGGCCGAGGTGCCGGCGGCGGTGCAGGCGTGGGCGGCCGGCTTCGGCGACGGGACACGTCCCGTCGTCCGCGACCTCCCGGGCGGGTTCTCGCCGGGCGCCACCACCGTCTTGGAGTGGTCCGGCCGCGCGGTGTTCGTGAAGGCCGTCGGGAGCGCCCGCAACCCCGAGTCCCCCGGCATGCACCGCAGGGAGGTGGCGGTGTCCACCGCGCTGCCGCGCTCGCCGCGCTTCCCGCATCTCCTCGCTTCCTACGACGACGGGGACTGGGTGGCGCTCGCCTTCGATGCCGTCGACGGCCGCCCCCCGCGTCATCCGTGGGAGACGAGTGAGCTGGCCACGGTCACCGACGCGTTGTCGTCCCTGCATCGTGACCTCACTCCGAGCCCCCTGCCCTCGCTCGATCCGCTGGCCGACTACCTCCGCCACATGTTCGGGGGCTGGGCGGCGCTGGCCGCCATGGACGCGCCCCCGGCCGGGCTCGACGGGTGGGCGTGCCGGCACCTGGACAGGCTGGCCGAGCTGGAGTCGGCCTGGCCGGCGGCGTGCGAGGGTCCCACGCTGGTGCACGGCGACGTGCGCGCCGACAACGTGCTCCTCACTTCCGGCGGCGTCGTCTTCGTGGACTGGCCCCACGCGGCCGTCGGGAACCCGGTCTTCGACGTGATCGGGTGGGCGCCCTCGGTCGTTCTGGAGGGCGGACCGCCTCCCGAGGACCTGTTGGCCCGCCATGTTTCCCCTGTGAGCGTCGACCCCGATGTGATCACCGTCCTCCTCGGCGCCGTCTGCGGCTTCTTCGTGGAGCGCTCGCTCCGCCCGCCGCCCCCGGGCCTGCCGACCATCCGTGCCTTCCAGGCCGCCCAGGGCGCCGTGGCGCTCGATTGGCTCCGCCGCCGGACCGGCTGGTGAGACCGGGCGCGCCCCGCCCGCGCCCGGTAGGTTCCGCTCCATGCACTTCGGACTGCAGATCCCCAACTTCACCGCCGGCGAGTCACCCGGCGCGCTCTTCGACGGCGTGGTGGCCACCGCCACCGCGGCCGAGGAGGCGGGCTTCGACTCGGTCTGGGTGATGGACCACTTCTACCAGCTGCCCCCGCTCGGAGGCCCGAGCCAACCGATGCTCGACTCCTACACGCTGCTCGGGGCGTTGGCGGCACGGACGTCGAGGGTGCGGCTCGGCACCATGGTCACCGGCGTGACCTACCGCAACCCGGCGCACCTGGCCAAGATCGTCACGACGCTCGACGTGATCAGCGCCGGCCGCGCCATCCTGGGTATCGGCGCGGCCTGGTACGACGTCGAGCACGAGGGCCTGGGCTTCGACTTCCCGCCGGCGGGCGAGCGGCTCGACCGCCTGGAGGAGGCCCTGCAGATCTGCCGCGCCATGTTCACCGAGGAAGCGCCGTCCTTCGACGGCACCTACTACCGGATCCACGAGGCGCGCAACGTGCCTCGTCCGGTGCAGCCGGGCGGCCCGGCCATCCTCGTCGGGGGCGGTGGGGAGAAGCGGACACTGCGGCTCGTGGCGCGCTACGCCGACCTGTGCAACATCACCGGCGACGCCGAAACCATCGCCCACAAGGTCGAGGTGCTGCGCGGGCACTGCGCGGCGGTCGGGCGCGACCCGTCCGAGGTCACGGTCAGCCGGTTGAGCACGCTCGTGCTCACGGCCAGTGAGGAGGAGACGGCGACGGTCAAGGACTTCCTGCGCCAGGTCACGGGCGAGGAGCCCACCGGGTCCGACGTGGGCACGGCCGACGCGCTGGTGGCGCGCGTCGAGGAGCTGGCGGCGGTCGGCGTTGAGTACTTCGTGTTCAACGTCCCCACCGGGACGCCGGAGACGGTGCGCCGTCTCGGTGAGGTGCTGGTCGGGCGGTTCGCCGACTGAGGTTCTGGCGGCCCGCGCTATTCGGCGCGGAGGAGCTGTGAGGTGGCTGTCCTCGCTGCGATACGGCCGGGAATCGTGGCAACCAGGGCCGCCAGCACGATGGCAAAGATCCCGATCGCCGCGATGGTTCCGACCGGGACGGTGGGGTAGGGGACGGCGCTGATCTCGCCGGCGAACAGGTCCCAGAGCACGCGCCCGAGCGCGATCCCCGCCGGGATCCCGATGGCGCAGCCGATGACGGCGGCGACGCCGGCCTGCACCGCGACCGCGGTCGCCAGCTGACGTCCGGTGAAGCCGAGCGTCTTCAGGATCGCCAGATCGCGCCGTCTTCGCCGGACCGAGGTCACGAGCGTGATGCCGAGGGCCGCCGCGGCGCCCAATCCCAGTGCTGCACCCAGGAGCAAGGGCGTGGTGCCCAGTGATCCGTAGTTGATGATCTGTGCCGGCCGCTGGACGGGCAGCACAGAGCCGCCGTTGATGGCGATGTCCAGCTTGTGCGCGATGACCTCGATCGAACGCAGTGCCGCAGGGCTCGCGCCCCCCCTGGTGCGGATCAGGATCGCGTTGGGACCCGGCGTGACCTCGAAGAGGTTCCTCGCCGCGGGCGGGATGAGCTGGTAGGAGAGAAGGGCGCCCGTTCCCATCTCGAGGTGCGACGACCCAGTGACACCGATGGGAGGCAGCGTCGCCGTGCCGACGATCGTCAGTCTGACCGGTGCGCCGTGGGGTGCCCGCTCCTCCACCGTGTCCCCGACCCGCTTGTGCAGCTCGCGCAGCGTGCCGGCACCGAGCACCACCTGATCGCGCGCCTGGAGGCCGTGCCCGCTGAGAAGAGGAGGTGCTACCGGTGCACGGGGCGTGGCTCCCATCACCGGCACGTTGATCCCGTCGAGTTGCAGGGTCGAGTACGAGATGCCGGTCCAACTCTCGACGAGAGGGTCTGCGTCGAGGAGCTTGGTCGCGGCCTGTCCGGGGACATCGCCGAGCCCACCACCACCGTCCATGTCGTAGGTCCAGTTCCAGCCGTAGAGCGCCGGGTGGCTGACCAAGGTGTTGAGACTCGACCCGAAGGTGACCGTGGCCACGACCACGGTGACGGCGAGGATGGCGCCGAGGATCGCCGACCGCACGGGGACGGCGCTCCTGCCCACTCCCGGCTCGAGGGCGAACTGCACCCCGGTGATCGCCGGCGGCGGGAGTCCGGCCCGCGCTGCAGCGCTCGTCACGCGCGACGACGGGATTCGTTGGCCACCGACGCGTGCTCTGCCCGGCAGTGCGCGCCACGAAGCCAGGGCCGCGATCGCCCCGAGCGCCAGCAGCAGGCCGGCCACGCCGAGACCGATGACCGCCCAGTCTGCATGCACCTCGACGCGCAGGAACGGTCGCACCGGTCCCAGCGGCGCCAGCGGCGAGAGGAGGAGGGCCACCACCCCGGCCAGGACGGAGCCGACCGCCACGGCGCCGAGCGTGCCGATCAGGTCGTCGCTGAAGGTCATGGAGGGGCTCGCCCCGAGGGCCCGGATGATGTCGAGGTCTGCGGCCTTCAAGCGGATCCGGCGGCTGATGACCTGCCCCGCGATGAGGAGGGCGGCGACGCCGGCGATGCCGCCGAAGACGGCGAGCGCGATGGCCTCGGGCCGCAAGGTGTCGTTGGCGATGGCGACGCGATCCTTGACCTGGACGTAGACGAAGGGGAGACCCTTGGGCAGCACACCCTTGATCTCTGTCTCCACCGCCGAGAGATACCGGTTGCCGTCCTGCAGCGTCAGCGCGGTCAGCATCGTGTTGCTGCAGCAGGCGAGCAGCTTGTCGGTCAGTGCCGGCGTGAACAACTGAATGGACTGGCCTTGTGCCTCGTCCTGGTCCTCGAACAAGTTGGTCGCCTGCGCCCCCGCGATGCCGACCAGCTTCACCCTCGCCCGTTGGTCGGCGGGGATAATCGAGTTCAGCGCGAGGTTCCCCGAGTTCGCCTCCGCATTGGTCAGCCACCCTACGGGAATCTCCTCCCCCAGGTGATATCCGAATGCCTTCGCAGTGGCCGCATCGAGGACGAACTCGTCGGCCTTGTGAGGGTCGGCGATCCGTCCCTGCGTGATGGCGACAGGATCTTCGGTGAAGTACAACCCGTTGACGCTGGCATCCGCGGAACTACCATTGGCGGCCGGCAATGGTCGGCCCTCGGGGGTGAGTGGGCCCATGTTGAGCATCACCGTGTCAGCGACCCGTTCGACGTGGGGCAGATGGGACAGTTTTCGCAACAGAGCGGGGTTGTAGGCCGAGTCGAGGCCGATGGCCGGGTTGATCACCCCGTCCAGCACGAAGAGATCGGGGACGTGCGAGCTGGCGACGAGGTCGGAGAAGGAAGACTCGGTGCTGCGGGCCGCCGCGACGGCGCCCATGGAGAGGCCGCCGAGCGCACCGACCAGCAGGATCACGGAGAGGTAGTAGGAGAGCTCCGACCGCAAGGTCGTTCGGAACCGGTACCCGGCGAAGGACACCGCGCGTGCTGGCATCAGGACTCCGGCGAGCCGGCTCCGTGCTGGCCGAGATCGTGCAGGGCGGCGCGCGCCGCTCCGAGCCCGCACATGCCGTGGACGCCCCCGCCCGGCGGGGTGGCGGCGGAGCAGAGGTAGACGCCTTTGAGGGCGGTGCGGTACGGGTTCCACCGCGCCGTCGGCCGGAAGACCATCTGGCGGAGCGTGGCGGCGCCGGCGTTGATGTCCCCTCCGACATAGCTGGGATTGCGCTGCTCCTCGTCCACGGCGGTGGATGTCGCACGGCCGAGGACGAGATCGCGAAAGCCCGGGGCGAAGCGCTCGATCTGCGCCTCCATCCTCTCGGTCATGTCCACGTCGGACCCGTTGGGGACGTGGCAGTAGGCCCACAGCGTGTGGCCGCCGGCGGGAGCCCGTTTCGGGTCGACCACGCACGGCTGGGTCACCAGGCAGTAGGGGTGGTCGGGATGCCGGCCGGCGTTGACGTCCGCCTCGCCGCGGGCGATCTCGGCGAAGGTGCCGCCCACGTGCACGGTGACCGTCTGCCGGCAGCCCTCGGCGCTCCACGGCACCGGGCCGCTGAGGGCCCAGTCCACCTTGCAGACGCCGGGGCCGTAGCGGTACCGGCTCAGGGCCCGGCCGTAGCGGCGCGGCACCGCGTCACCGGCCATCTCCAGCAACTGGCGCGGGGTGACGTCGAGCACGACGGCGCGGGCGGCCGGCAGCTCGTCCAGCCTCTTCACCAGGCGGCCGGTCTCCACCCGGCCGCCGAGCGCGGTGAGCTCCGCCACCAGCGCGTCCACGACGGCGGCACTCCCGCCCTCGACCACCGGCCACCCGAAACGGTGGGCCAGCGCGGTGAACAGCCGCGGGAAGACGCCCGACAGCGGCGCCGTCAGCGGCAGCATGGAGTGCGCGGCCGTGCCGGCCACGAGCGCCCGTCCTTCCTCGGTGTGGAACTTCCTGGCCATCTCCCGGGCCGACGAGAGGCCGTGGAGCCCGAACGCCGCCGCTTTCAACGGATGGGCGGGCACGGTGCGCATGGAGCCCAAGAACGCGGGGAGGATCTGGTCGACGTCCCGGACGAGCGGCGAGAAGATGCGCGAGTACGCCGCTCCGTCGGCTCCGAGGGACGCGGCCACCTCGTCGACGTCGTGCCCCACGCACACGGCGCGCCCGCCGTCGAGGGGATGGGCGAAGGCGACCGACGGGGTCAGCAGCCGGACACCGCGGGCGGCGAGGTCGATTTCGGCGAAGGCGGGGGACGCCACCAGCAACGGGTGCACTGCCGAACAGATGTCGTGACGGAAGCCGGCGACGGTGAGCTCCGCCGTGCGGCAGCCTCCCCCGGCCTCGTCGGCGGCCTCGTAGACCTGCACGGTGAGGCCGGCCCGGGCGAGGGTGAGGGCCGCGACGAGCCCGTTGGGCCCGGCGCCGACGACGACGGCGTCCGCCCCGCTCACCCGTTCCTCACAGTGCGAGCGTCGTCTCTTCGGCAGCCCCGATCACCGGCACCGGGCTCTCGGCGAAGCGGCACACGATGCGATCGACCTCGCGGTCGTCACGGTCGGGCCGGTGGTGGAAGAGCGCGACCCGGCGCGCCCCGGCGAGGGCGCCGAGGCCGACCGCGTACTCGGCCGCCGCGTGGCCGAAGAAGCCCTCCGCCGCGACCTCCTCCGCCCGGAGATGCGCGTCGTGGATCAGGAGGTCGACGTCGCGTGCCAGCTCGAGCGCCGCCTCGTGGTACTCACCGATCCCTCCAGGTCCCTCGCCGAGCGCCGTTGGGCAGTGGTCCGGGATGTAGGCGACGGACGAGTGGTCGTCGCTCACGCGGAACCCCACTGTGCGCCCTCCCTTGTGGGGCACCTCCCTGGCCAGGACGGTGAATCCCTCGGCGTCGAAGGTGCCGGTGGGCACCAGGCCGAATCGCCAGTCGCCCCGCAGTTGGTGGGGGCCGATGGGGAAGAAAGGGGGCGACATCATCCGGGCGAGCAGCGTCTGGGCGTCGGTGTGCTCGTCCTCGGCGGGCAGCAACAGGCGGACCTGCGCACCCTCGTGATCGCCACTGGTGAAGAAGGGCAGCCCCTGCACGTGGTCCCAGTGGAGGTGGGTCAGGAGCAGCGTTCCCCGGAACGGTTGGTCCCCGAGGTGCTCCGTCAACCGCCGCAGCCCCGTGCCGGCATCGAGCACGAGGGTGGGCCCGGGGGCCGCCGCGCCGTCCCCGTCGTGTGCCAGCGCGACGCACGATGTGTGCCCGCCGTAACGGACGAAGTCGGGTCCGGGTGCCGGCGTCGACCCCCGGACCCCGCAGAAGTGGACACGCACCTGCTCAGTCTCGCGCCTGATCCTCGCGGCGGTGACCCGCGGACAGCTCCTCCAGATGCGATCGTTCGATGAGTTCCGCCTCGAACAAGGCCACGCGGCAGGGCGTCACCGCGATGTTGCTCGAGGTGCGGACGCCGCCCTCGAGGTGCGCCCGCTCGCCGAGCAGTGCGCCCGGTCCGTACTCCGCCAGTCGCTCGCCGCCGCGCTCGACCCGCACGATGCCGTCGAGAATGAGGAGGACCTCGGTGCCGGGCTCTCCCTTCTTGAAGAGGATCGTGCCGGCCGGGAAGCGCTCGATGCGGCGCTTGCCACCGCCCTGCATCAGCTGGGCCGACAAGGACGTCTCGAGCGCCGACTCGACCGCGGCGACCAACGCCTCGGAGTCCTCGTCACCCCATGGGCTGTGCTTGCCGAAGGACTTTCGGTACCAGTCCTTGAAGTCGGTCAGTCCGGACTTGTGGGAGAGCCGGTTGTCGCCGCCGTAGACCCAGTGCCGCGGGAACCTGCTCGCACCGGTGAGCGTGTGCTCCGATCGGCCGTCCGCGTGCAGCGTGAGCGTCAGCGTGGTCCACACCAGCGGTGCCTGCCACTGCACGAACGGCCGCCGGCGCACCCGCCTCGGGGCGGGGACCCCGGTCCGGCCGCCACACGTCTGCACGAAGCGGACCCATCCGTCCCCGCGCTCGGGCTCGCGCTGGATGTCAGGCAGTTGCACCGCCTGGAAGCGGTGCTTCACGGCGCCCAGGTTCACGAGGGTCGTCCCCATGAGCCCCCCGCCCAGGTAGCCGCAGTCGACGATGCGACCGTCGGACACGGTGATGTCAGGCGCGGAGCTCGTTGGCGAAGCGGAAGCGGTCCTCGTCCCGCAGTCGCTCGACGTCCATGCCCTCGGTCGGCGGTGGCGGATCGTAGTGCGTGATCCCCGAGTCGAAGGCCAGGCGCTGCGCGCCCTCGATCGCCTCGGTCGGGATCCACGACAGGGAGGTGACGAGCCCCTCATGGCGGATCAGCGTTTCTGTGGTCATGGGTCCAGCCTCTACCGGCCGATCGCGGTTGACGAGTGTGGTGACAGGCATCGCGAGGTGTGCCTAGCACCACCGTTGCCGGGAAGGTCCCCACCTGTTCGGAGGCGCCCGAATGTGTGAGAACTACAGGCAATGGAAGACCAACCGGGTGGAACGGGCACGATCTCGGTGTTCCTGGCCGACGACAACCTCATCGTCCGCGAGGGCGTGCGGGCGCTGATCGAGCGGCACAAGGACCTGCAGATCGTGGGGGTCGGCGCCGACTACGACGAGGTCGTCCAAGGTGCGGCCTCGCTCGAGCCCCAGGTCCTCGTCACCGACATCCGGATGCCCCCGGACTTCAACCGCGAGGGCATTGACGCGGCGAAAGAGGTCCGCAAGCGGCATCCCGGCACCGGCGTCGTCATCCTCTCGCAGTACGACGATCCCGAGTATGCGGTCTCGCTCCTGGCGGAGGGATCGGCCGGCTACGGGTACCTCCTGAAGGACCACATCGCGCAGGGCGATCAGCTGGTCGACGCGATCCGCGCCGTCGCCAGCGGGGGCAACGCGCTCGACCCGGCGATCGTCGACGCACTGGTGCGGCCGGTGACGTCGAACGGTGGCCTGTCGCCGGCGGAGGAGGAGCTCCTCGGGATGGTCGCCGAGGGCAAGCCGATCAAGGCGATCGCCGCTGCCAGACGCCTCCCGCCCGAGGCGGTCGACGCGGAAGTCGAGGCGGTGTTCGTGAAGCTCGCCGAGGGCGTGTCGGCCCGCACCGACGGCGCGCTGCAGCGGCTGCGTCTGCTCCACAAGGCGATCGTCGACCGCGAGGAACAGGGGGAGACGTTGTCGCGGCTCCTCCCCGGAGGGTTGGCGGAGAAGCTCCGTCGCGACGGGAGGCAGATCGGTGAGACCGAGCGCGTCGTCTGCACGGTCCTCATGAGCGACATCCGCTCCTACTCGACGATCGCAGAGCACGCCGACCCCAGCCAGCTGGCCGGACAGCTGAACGTGCACCGGGCGGCGATGAACGATGCGATCCTCGGTGAGAACGGCACGGTCATGCAGTTCGTGGGGGACGCGGTGATGGCGGTGTTCGGCGCTCCCTTCGACCAGGAGGACCATGCCGACCGGGCGGTGGCCGCCGCCTTCGCCATGCACGCCAAGCAGCGGGAGATCAACCGGCGCTGGGAGGAGGAGGGCCTGCCACCCTTCGGGCTCGGCCTCGGCCTGTCGACCGGCGAGGCCGCCGCGGCACTCCTCGGTTCGGAGGAGCGCCTGGAGTACACCCTGGTCGGGGACACGGTGAACATGTCCCAGCGGCTGCAGCAGCTGGCCGAGGCGGGCGAGACGGTGGTCTCCCAGGGCACCGTCGAGGCATGGCGGACAATCCGCGAGACGGTGGCGCTGCCACCCCAACTGGTGAAAGGACGCGAGACCCCCGTGATCGCATACAGACTGGTGGACGGACCGTGCGGGACAGTCGAGCCCGCAACGAAAGAGGGAAGCTGACATGGAGGCATTGGTCGTTGACAAGGTGCGCAAGACGTTCGAGGCGGAGAACGTGCCGGTGCGTGCGCTGCGAGGCGCCAACCTCGTCGTGCCGGCCGGGGACTTCGTTGCCCTGATGGGTCCCTCGGGGTGCGGGAAGTCGACGCTCCTCAACCTCATCGCCGGCCTCGATGTCGCCGACGAGGGCACGATCACGGTGGCCGGGGAGCTGGTCACCGGGAGGACCGAGGACGAGCTGTCCCAGCTTCGCCGGCGCCACATCGGGATCGTGTTCCAGTTCTTCAACCTCCTGGAGGGGATGACTGTCCTCGAGAACGTGGCGCTGCCCGCCGTCATCGCCGGTCGCAAGCGGAAGATGGCGGAGAGCCGAGCCCGCGATCTCCTGGACCTGCTGGGGATCGGCGACAAGGCGGGGACGGTGCCCGGCATGCTCTCGGGAGGCCAGCGCCAGCGTCTCGCCATCGCTCGAGCCCTCGCCAACGAGCCGACGCTGCTGCTGGCCGACGAGCCGACGGGCGCCCTGGACTCAGAAGGCGGGCAGGAGGTCATCGAGCTCCTGAGCAGGCTGCATGCGGGGGGGCAGACGATCGTGCTGGTGACGCACGATGCCAGCGTCGCGTCCGCGGCCGACCGGATCGTCCGCATGCGCGACGGGAGGATCACCGTCGAGGAGGACTCCGACATCCCCGTGGCCGTCCAGTCCTAGTAGGGGGGGCGCCTGCGGTGACGGTCAAAGGTGAGATGAACTTGGAGCTGGCCGAGCGGCCGGCCACGGCGGTAGCGGCGCCGGCCGCGAGCTCACTCGGCCTGTACCGGCTGCTCCAGGTCGTCATCCTCGGGCTGACGGTCGCCGGGGTCGTGGTCGGCCTGCGGATCTCGGTGCCGGGCGGGATCGCACCGGTCGACGCGGTGGCCTTCGGGCTCACGATCGTCTGGGCCCTGGTCGGATTCGTCGACACCCGTGCCCGCGACCGGGCCGGTTCGAAGGTCTCGCCCTTCCACCTCATCGCGGCGGTCGACGCCCTCGTGGCGATGATCGCGCTCACGGCCGGACGCCAGGCGGAGACACTGCACGGCTCAGGCAGCGCCCGCAACGTGGCCACCATCGCCGCGGTGATGGTCACCGCGATCTCGTTCCACTTCCTGTTGGCGCTGCCGGACGGCCGGTTGCATGACTCCTTCCGGCGCACGGCGGTCGCCATCGCCTACCTGGCCGCGCTCGGGGTGGGGATCACCCTGAGCCTGAACCACCAGCCTTTCACCGTCGTCGACAGCGCGATCAGCTGGGCCGTGGCCGGCGTGCTGGCGGTCGCACCCCTGCGGGTCCGCTACATCGCGTCCATCGGCCACTACCGCCAACGGATGGAGTGGTTCGGGATCGGCGTCACGCTGGCGGCGACCGTCGCGCTGGTGGCCACCGTGCTGCACCTGCTGGTGGGCTGGCCCGGCGCCCTCGGTGCGGTGGCCGCGGGGGCGACCGTGCTGGTCCCGCTGGGCTTTCTCGCCGGGGAGAGCGGGAGGCTCGGGCCGCACGGGAGTCGCGGGCTGGTCCAGGTCCTGGCGGTGTTCGGGTTCGTGGTCGTCGTCTCGGCGATCTATCTCGTGCTCGTGCTCGGCCTCGGGCACGCACCCAAGACGAACGGTGACAAGGAAGCCCTGGCCTTGGCCATGGTGGCTTCCGGCGTGGCCGCGCTCATCTTCGTGCCCGTGCGCGAGCGGTTCGTCGATTCCGCGACCCGGTTCGTCTACGGATCCCGGGAGGCGCCCGACGAGGTCCTGCGGACCTTCGGGAGCAGGCTGACCCGGGCCATCCCCATGGACGAGCTGCTCCTGCAGCTCGCCGAGTCGCTGCGCAAGACCATGAGCCTGACCAGCGCCGAGGTCTACACCGGCACGGGGGAGGTGCTCGAGCGCTCGGCGTCGGTGCCCGATCTGGGCCCGGCGTCGCTGGTCGTCTCACCGAGGGAGCGTCCGGTCGTGACCCGCGCCGGAGTGTCGGGGACGGCGTGGGCGTCGGTCTGGCTGCCCGCACTGCTCGCAGACCGCGAGAAGGAGCAGATCCGCGTGGCGCCGGTCAGCCACGCCGGCGAGCTGCTGGGGCTCATCGTGGTCGAGAGGACCGCCATGGCCAGCGCGTTCTCGGAGGACGACGACCGCGTTCTCGCCGACCTGGCCCGCCAGGTCGGCCTGGCTCTCCACAACTCGCAACTGGACACGGCACTGCAGACCACGCTCGACGAGGTGCGCAAGCAGGCCGACGCGCTGCGCGAGTCACGAGCCAGGATCGTGGCCAGTGGCGACGCGGAGCGGCGCCGGGTCGAGCGCAACCTCCACGACGGGGCGCAGCAGCATCTCGTGGCCCTGGCCGTGAACCTGCGCCTGGCCAAGGACATCATCGTCGACGACCAGGAGGCCGGCCTGGAGATGCTCGATCAATTGGCCGGTGAGGTGCAGGAGACCATTCAGGAGCTCCGGGAGCTCGCGCACGGCATCTACCCGCCGCTGCTGGTCGACAGCGGCCTGGTCGAGGCGCTGCGCGCGGCGGCGAACCGCAACCCGCTCCCGGTCGAGATCAGGGCCGAGGGAATCGGGCGCTACGGGTCCGAGACCGAGGCGGCCGTCTACTTCTGCTGCCTCGAGGCGCTGCAGAACGCCGCCAAGCACGCGCCGGACTCACAGGTCGAGGTCACGCTCTGGGAGGAGTCCGGCGGCTTGCTCTTCACCGTCTCGGACGACGGCCCGGGCTTCGACCCGGAGAAGGCGCAGCGCGGTCACGGGTACGTCAACATGGCCGACCGCCTGGGCGCGATCGGCGGCACGGTGCGCTGGGACTCCGAGGTGGGCAAGGGGTCGCAGGTGCGCGGCTCGGTCCCGCTGGTGTAGCGACCGGAAGTCAGACCGACACGAACTGCTGCGCGTCGCGGCCCTCCCAGAGCCGGCGCAGGGTGTCGGCGCCGAGATGCTCCTTGTTGAGGTAGGCCCGGGCGCCGCTGGTGGCCACCTCGGGCGGGAGGTCTCCGGCGTCGTAGGTCGAGCACAGGATCACCACCACCTGCGGGTGGCGCGACACCATGGTGCGGGTCGCCTCGATCCCGTTCATCTCCGGCATGTTGATGTCCATCAGGACGAGGGACGGGCTCAGTTCCTCTTCGAGGGTGACCGCCTCGCTCCCGTTCGCCGCCTCGCCCACCAGCTCGAACTCGGTGGCCCGCTTGAGCACCGCCTTCATCGCAGCCCGGAACGGCGCCTGGTCGTCGACGATGAGGACGGAGGGCCGCTCGCTCATCTGCCCATTCTCGCATGGGGACGAGCCCGGCGACCGGGGTGGTGCCACGTCCGTCAGGGTAGTGGTGTCACCCTCCCCCGGGGTCGCTCAGGTAGACGAGCACCGCCTTGACCCGCCGGTTGACGTCCCGCTCCTCGGTCAGGCCGAGCTTCGAGAAGATGGAGTTGGTGTGCTTCTCGACAGCACGCTCCGAGACCTGGAGCGAGGACGCGATGGCGGCATTGCTCTTGCCCTTGGCCATCTCGCCGAGGATCTCGGACTCCCTCGGAGTGAGCCACGAGAGGTCCGACCGGCGGCGGGACGACTTGGCCTCGATGAGCTCGTCCACGATCTGCGGGTCGATCATGGAGCCCCCCTGGGCGACCGTCCGGATGGCCTGCGCCAGCTCGTCGGCGCCTGCGACCTTCTCCTTCAGCAGGTAGGCCCGCCCGGCCGACCCGGTCTCGAGGAGCGCCAGGGCGTACGTGGGCGATGTGTACTGGCTGAGGACGACGACCCCCACCTCGGGCTTGTTCTCGCGCAGCCAGGAGGCCGCCTTGATGCCCTCGTCCGTCCCTGTCGGCGGCATCCGGATGTCGGTCACGACCACCTCGGGCGAGGTCTTCCCGATGAGCTCCAGGAGCTCGGGCAGGTCGGCGGCGCGGCCCATGAGCTCCAAGTCGGGCTCGCCGTCGATGATGCGCGAGATCCCCTCCCGGAGAAGTGCGTTGTCCTCCGCCAGTACCACCTTGATGGTCGCCATGCCATGCGTACGGTAGCGCGCCGGTGCCCGATGACCAGGGCGTCCGTGGTGGTGCCACCCCGGAGCGCCGGGCGGGGTGGCACCCTTGGCGCACACGGGCGTGTTGGCCACACTGAGAACGGTGAAGGGGCAGGTCGCGTGATGCCGGGGGAAGGGGGTCGGTGAGCAAAGGGGCCCTCGGGGTCGCGGGATACCGCCTGAGGACCACGTTGCGTCACCGCTGGGGCGGCTACCTGTCCCTGGTTATCCTGGTCGGCCTCATCGGCGGTCTCGGCTTGGGCAGCCTGGCCGCGGCCCGGCGCACCCAGTCCTCCTTCTCCACGTTCATCGACTCCACGAACCCGTCGGATCTCACGGTGTCCGTGTACAACGGGGGCGTCAGTTCGAACAACCCCGACTACGACCCCGCCCTGACCGCGGCGATCGCCCGGCTGCCCGGTGTGCGCCATGTCGCGGTGGCGATCGAAGTCACGGGCGCACCCCTGACATCGGACGGATCGCCGAGGCTGGGCGTCACCGGCGACGCCTATCCCGTGGCCAGCATCAACGGGCTGTTCTTCACCCAGGACCGCCTCGCCGTCGCCCACGGCCGCATGTCGGACCCGGCCAGACCCGACGAGATCGTGATGTCTCCGATCGTCGCGAAGCAGCTGGGGTTCCGCGTCGGCCAGGTGATCCCCTACGGGTTCTACTCGGACGCCCAGCAGGGCCTGCCCGGTTTCGGGACGAGCGCGGTGAAGCCGGCGGTCCGCGTCAATCTGAAGCTGGTCGGGTTGGCCTCGTTGAACTCGGCGATCGTCCAGGACGACGTCGACACGCTTCCCACGATCCTCCCCCTGACGCCAGCGTTTGCACGACAGCTGCTCGCCCACAAGGGTGAGCAGTTCACGGGCGCTCTCATTTTCGGGATCCAGACGAAAGGTGGGACCGCAACCGTGCCGCTCGTCGAGCGTGAGGTCGCCGCCCTCATTCCCCCAGGGGTCATCTCCACGAGCCACGCCTTGACGCCGGTCGTCGCCAAGGCGGATCGCTCGCTGAAGCCCATCTCAATCGCCCTCGGCGTCTTCGGTGCCGTCGCCCTCCTCGCGGCGTTGCTGATCGCCGCCCAGCTGATTGCCCGGCGATGCCGCGTCGACAGCGGAGACCTCAGGGTTCTCCGGGCTCTGGGGGCCAGCCCCTCGGAGACCATGCTCGACAGTCTCGTCGGTTTGGAGGCGTCGATCCTGGTGGGATCGCTGCTGGCGACGGTTGTGGCCGTCGCCCTGTCCCCGCTGGCCCCGCTGGGACCAGTGCGTGCCGTCGACCCTTCAAGAGGGCTCTCCTTCGACTGGACGGTGTTGGGGTTCGGTGTCGTCGCTCTCTTCGTGTTGCTGACTGCAGTCGCGGCCTTGTTGTCGTATTCGACGGCCCCGCACCGCGCCGCGCTTCGTGCCCACTTCCGGTCGACGGCCGGGGCGCGGCTGGTGGCGGTCACGGCGCGGGCGGGACTCCCGGCCCCCGGCGTCGTCGGAGTGCGCATGGCCCTCGAACCGGGGGAGGGCCGCAGCGCTGTTCCCGTGCGCTCGGCGTTGCTGGGCTCGGTGCTCGCCGTCGCGCTCATCGTCACGACGTTGACGTTCGGCAACAGCCTGCAGACCCTGGTCTCCAGGCCGGCGCTCTATGGTTGGAACTGGACGTACATTCTCCAACCCATTGGCGCGGGGAGCGGCAACGTCCCCAATGTGACCCTCTCGTTGTTGCGGCACGACCCGTACGTTGCCGCCTACAGCGGTGCCTCCTACAGTGACGTGGAGATCGACGGCCAGAACGTGCCGTTCCTCATTGAGAATGTCGCTGCGTCGGTCGCACCGCCGATCCTCAGCGGCCATGGTGTCGACGCCCCGCGAGAAGTGGTTCTCGGAGCGGCCACGATGGCGGACCTGCACAAGCACCTGGGTCAGTACGTCACCGTGACGTACGGGTCGCGGGCGGACGCCCCCGTATGGCTGCCGCCAACCCGGCTCCGGATCGTCGGGACGGCGACATTCCCGGCTGTCGGATTCGCCAGCACCATCTCCGACCACACGTCCATGGGCACCGGCGTGCTCTTCTCGTTCCAGGCGCTGCCCAAGGCCTTCGCGAGCGCCCTCGACAGCGGCCCGGAACCAGCGCTCGACGGGCCCGAGCTGGCGCTCGTGCGAATCCGGTCGGATGCGCCACCGGCCGCGGTGACCGCGAGCCTGCAGCGCATCGTGGTCGCATCCGACAAGGTCTACGCGGCCGCAGAAGGCGGGCAGGGCGGCAACCAGCTCGTGGTGCAGGGCGTGCAGCGACCCGCTGAAATCGTGAATTACAAGACGATCGGGCTCACGCCCACCCTCCTCGTGTCGGGTCTCGCGCTCGGGGCGATCGTCGCGCTCGCCCTCACGCTCCTCGCCTCGGTGCGCCAGCGGCGGCGCGATCTGGCCCTGTTGAAGACCGTCGGCTTCGTCAGGTGGCAGTTGGCGGCGGCCGTGGCCTGGCAGGCCACCGTGGCCGCCGTCGTCGGCATCGCCATCGGGATCCCGCTCGGCATCGTCGCGGGTCGGTGGCTCTGGGACCTCTTCGCCCGCCAGATCTACGCGGTGCCCTACCCGACGGTCTCGGTGGTGTCGATGCTCCTGGTCGCGCTCGGCAGCCTGGTGCTGGCCAACGTCATTGCCGCCGTTCCGGCGCTCAACGCGGCGCGCACCCCGACGGCGCTCATGCTGAGGGCCGAGTGAGCAACACCCTGCACCGGCGCAGGTCGGCCGGCTCGTTGCCCTCCTCGACATAGGTCACCACCTCTCCGACCCACCGGGCGATGTCGTCCGGATGGGTCCGGATCACCCAGTGCCCGACGTCGGCGGGGCGGCGCCACAGCAGCGACGTCCACTCCTCGAGGCCCTCCAGCAGCGCCGGCGTGACGTACCGGTCGCGCCGCGGAACGACGAGCTGCACGGGCACGTCCGTGTGCCTCGCCACTGGTCGGAGCAGCCGGCTTCGGACGTTGGCCCGGTAGAGCTCCACGCCGTGAGCGAAGTCCGTGCCGAACGTCAGTGCCGGCCACTGCTCGTCGGTCGGCGCACCCTCCAACCGGTGGAGTGCCGTCGTCCACAGGCTGGTGGCCCGGCTGCGCCGCGTCAACCATTCGGGGAGCAGCGGGACATGGAAGTACGCGATGTACCAGGAGTGCAGCGCCTGCTTGAAGGTCACGCGGAGGTCGGCCGGCCGGAGGGAGCGGTGTCGTTGCGCCCACAAGCCGGCGTGATCGATGGGAGGTCCCGAGACCGAGGTGAAGCTGGCGAAGCGGTGCGCCAGGCCTTCGGTCGTGACGGCTTCCCATCCCTGCACCGAGCCCCAGTCATGACCGACCAGGTGGACGGGTGCATCAGGGCTCGACGCATCGAGCACCGCCGCCAGGTCCTCGACGAGGACGGGGAGCGCATAGCCGCGCCGACCTGGGGGAGCGTCGGAATGACCGGCGCCCCGGACGTCGTACGCGACGACGTGAAGGTCGGTGGCCAGGCGGTCGGCCACGGGGCCCCAGACCGTGCTGGTGTCCGGGAAGCCGTGGACGAGCACGACGGTCGGCCGACCACGCTCGCCGTACTCGGTGACGAAGAGGGAAAGCCCGGCGCCGCGCACTCGACGCTGGATCACCATCGTCAAGAATCAACCACAGTGTGCCGTGGGTGTCGAGCGCGCACGGCCTGGAGCTCGCATCGAGCTAGCTGGTCGGGGTGAGCGACGCCTTCAGCTCTTGGAGGGCAGCGGCCAGTTCGGCGGTCCGGTTCCGGCGCGCCGCGTCAGCCGCGGCCAGTTGCTCCCCCGTCGGGTGCTCGCCGCCGGAGCGCAGCAGGTGGTCGGCCTCGACGGCAAAAGCCAGGCCGCGCAGGCTCTCGGCGGACCGGGTGCACAGGACACGGGTTCCCTCGTCGGGTGCCGTCGCCGCGGCGCGCTCGAGACCGGCGACGGCCTCGTCCACCTGCACGCCGACGTTGGCCCGTCGTTGCTGGTCGTCGTTCTCGGTCTGGGACAGGACCAGGTCGCGGGCGAGCTCGGCTGCCGTGACGGCAGGCCGCACGGAGCGCTGCCAGTCGGCGGCACGACCTTGCCGACGTGTCCGGGCGATCAGCAGCACGACCAGGAGAGCGGCCAGCACGACCACGACGGCCAGGAGGACCCAGCCCCACGTGGTCGAGCTCGACGTCGACTTGGCGGTGGTCGTCGTGGTGGTTGCCGGATGTGACGTGGTCGTGCTCGGGTGGGCCCGCGTCGTCGTCGTGACCGGCACCGTCGTTGTCGTGGTCGCCGCCGTTGTCGTCGTGACCGGCGCCGTCGTCGTCGTGGTTGGCACCGTCGTCGTCGTGACCGGCAGCGTCGTCGTGGTCGTCGTGTCCTGCGCCCATGCACCGCCCGCCGTGAGCCCGATGGTGAGGGGTGCCGAGACGATCACCGCGAGGACCGCGACGAAGCGAGAAGCCTTCCGATGCATGGTCGAAGCCTAGGGACACCGCACGGCTCCGGCGTGGACCGTGCGCTCGCGCGGCCCGCGTCCGTCCTTGCGGCGGGAAAAGGGGAGGTCGCCGCTACTTGGGCGGTGGCGGAACCTTCACCCGGCGTCCCGGCGCCAGGAGCTGTCCCACGGGTCCCTGCATGACCTTCTCGAATTGGTCACGGCGGTGCGTGACCGAGATCCCATCCCAGTACCGCCCGCCGTAATAGAACTGATCACGGATGCGACCCTCGACGGTGAAGTAGCCGGCCTCCTCGCCGGAGGCGAAGTTCTGGAAGGCGATGCCCACCGTCTCCATGATGATCATGCGGAAGTCCCAGCCGTAGTACACGTAGCGGGCCAGGCCCATGAACGCCTCGATCCCGAGGCCGCGGCGGTGCAGGCTCGGGTGCATGACCACGGCGGCGTGGCAGAACCGGTGCCGGAAGTCGGCGTTGTAGGCGACGACGAGCCCGAGCACCTCCTGGGACCCGTGCGGGCTCACGACGAACTGGCACAGCACGCCCGGATAGAGCTGCTTCAGGAATTCGTCGTAGCTCGGGGTCGTCCCCCGGAAGCGCCACTGGAAGGTGACGTCGGGATCACTTGAGAGTCGGTACAACGGTGCGTGGTCCTCGTTCGTGAGCATCCGTAGGTGGAGCCGACGGGTCTGCAGGCTCGGCGAGAGCCGGGGTTCGTCGTGACCGGTGATCGCATCGCTCACCGCGGCACATCGCTCTCGTAGGGCAGGTGCGAGAGCGCGCAGTACTGGAGGTAGGCATCACGGACCGTCGTGACCTGCAGCAGCAACTCGATGGGCATGATCACGTCACCACCGACGGCCTCCTCGATTCCGGCCAGGAGGTCGACGGCACCCACCGAGTCCATCCCGAGGTCCTCGACCATATCGTCGTCCTCCGAGATCTCGGCTGGGCACCAGTCCATCTCGGCCACCAACCACGCCTTGAACTCGTCGAGTGACATCACGTCGGTGCGTGTGTTCTCTGTCGGCATCTCTCTCCCGCTGTCAGCGCGCCGGGGCGTCCCTACCCGGGATGCAGCCGACAGTATCAGGGCGCGATGTCCCGATGGCCGGGCCCTCTTCGTCTTCTGGGGGTCACCGGTACGTGTCGGTCTCGCCGCGGAGCGCGCCCACTCAGCCCGACGCGACCTGCTGCAGTTTGTCCTCGGCCCACAGGGCGGTGAGGTGATTCCGCCGCACCTTGCCGCTCGGCGTCTTCGGAAGCGTGCCGCGCTCGACGAAGACGACCGCCGACGGGCTGGCGGCGAACTGGCGTGCCAGTGAGGCGCGGATCTCCCGGGCCCCGGTGCGCAGGTCGGCTGGCGTCATTGCTTCGGTGCGTGGCTCGGCGACGACGACGTAGCGCCCCGACCCGTCGGGGACACAGGCGGCGTTGCCGGGCCGGCACGCCGGGTGCGCCTGCACCAACGCATCGAGCGCGCGGGCGTCGATGTTGCGGCCCGCGACGATGAGGACGTCATCCGTCCGACCGGCAATGAAGACCTCTCCATCGCGCAGGTAGGCGAGGTCGGCGGTGTGGAGCCACCCGTCGGCGCTCACAGGCGACGACGGGTCCCCGACATACCCACTCAGCAACGACGGGCTCCGGAGCTCGAGCTCGCCCATCGGCGTCCCCCCGGCGGTGCGCACCTCGGTGTGCAGGACGGGGGGTCCGCACGACACCAGTTCGATTCCCGGGCCGGTGACCTCTTCCCACTCCCTGCGGGCGAGTGCCTCGGGGTCGATCCGCACCGAGGACCAGGGCGAGGTGGTGGGGTGGATGGCAACGGCCAGCGACGCTTCCGCCATGCCGTACCCGGGGCACAGTGCGTGGGGTGACAGGCCGTGCCGCAGCGCGACGGCCTCGAACTCACGGAGGCCGTCTGCGGGTACCGGCTCGCTCCCGACCACGAAGCTCCGCAGCGACGAGAGGTCGAACGTGCCCGGCGACCGGAGGGACCGCACGGCCAGTCGCAGCGCGAAGGGCGGTGAGGTCGTGGAGGTGGCGCGGTACTCCGTACAGGCACGCATCCAGCTGTCCGGATCGGCCAGGAAGGATTCGGGCGTCATCAGGACGAGGTCCGAGGCCACCGACCAGGGAGGGTTCACCGAACAGATGGCGTACAGCGCGAGGCCGATCAGGCCCATGTCGTGGGACAGCGGCAACCAGCTGCAGACCACCGCACCCTGGCGGGGCTCCAGCCAGTCGTACATGGAGGCCAGGTTGGCGTCCAGCGCATCGAGGGAGAGGGCGACACCTCTCGGCGTCCCCGTGCTCCCCGAGGTGAATTGCACGAAGCTGCCCGGGGCCTCTGCCGCGCGGCTGCCTCCGCCCGATGTCCACTCGCTGAACGCGTGCACCGGAACGGACGCCGTGCCGAGCAGCGTGGCCAGCCCGGGGTCGCACAGCAGGTGGGTCGCGTCGGTGAGGCGGCACATGGCGTCGATCTGAGCCAGGTATTCCCCGGCCACCATGCCCCGGGCGGGGTGCGGCAGCGAGACCAGCGTGACGCCAGCCCGCAGGGCGCCGAAGAAGGTTGCGAGGCAGTCGTGCGACGCGGTGAGCAGCGCCGCCACCGTGCCTTCACGACCCGCAAGGCCTCCGAGCCACGCCCCGGCCCGGCGGGCGTCCCTGCCCAACTCGGCGAGGGTGAGCGGCCGCGATCCGTCAGAGAGGCAGTGCACGCGCGCCTCCTTGGAGAGCGGCGTTTCGAGTGCGTCGATGACGAGGCTCATGTCCGGTCGACAGTACCCTCCCTCTCCGTCGAGCCCGTCGAGTCGCACCGTCCGCGGTACCCTCGCCGGGAGCGATCGGGAGGACGACAATGGAACTCGACATCCACGTGCCGCGCTTCACCTGGCCCGGTGGTCCCGCCGCCATCGGGCCGACGTTCGCATCGCTTGCCCGGACGGCCGAGGCAATCGGGGTGCGGACGCTGTCGGTGATGGACCACTGGTTCCAGATGGACATGCTCTGGCCCGCCGAGGAGCCGATGCTCGAGGGGTACACGGCACTCTCCTTCGCCGCGGCCAAGACCGAGCGGTTGCGGTTCCGGCTCCTCGTGGGCGGCGTGACCTACCGCCATCCGGGGCTCCTGGCCAAGACCATCACCACGCTGGACGTGCTCTCGGGCGGTCGGGCCGAACTCGGTCTGGGCGCTGCCTGGTACGAACGGGAACACCGGGGCCTCGGCGTTCCGTTCCCGCCGCTGCGGGAGCGCTACGAGCGCCTCGAGGAGACCCTCCAGATCTGCTTCCAGATGTGGAGCGACGACAACGGCGCGTTCGAGGGCACCCACTACCAGCTAGCTGAGACGCTGTGCTCCCCCCGCCCTGTCAGCACCCCACGGCCACGGGTCCTCATCGGTGGCGGCGGAGAGCGCAAGACGTTGCGGATCGTCGCGAAGTACGCGGACGCCTGCAACTTCATCGGTGACACCGCAACCGTGGCCCACAAGGTGGACGTCCTGCGCCGCCACTGTGACGACCTCGGCCGGGACCCGAGCGAGATCGAGGTCACCGCCCTGATCGCGCTGCCCGAGGACGCCTCACCGGAGAGCATCATGCGCGAGGCCGGGCTCCTCAAGACCGCCGGCACGCACGCCATCGTCGTGCGTTCGACCGGGCCCGAGCCCACCCGATGGCTCGAAGAGACGTGGGGTCCGCTCGTACCCGATCTCGTCGGCCTCGGCTGATCCATCCGGCGAGAAGCTGGCACCGCCCGGACCGTCCGTCAGAATCCCACGCCTCCACCCCCCGGGGCGGTCGTGGTGGTGGTCGGCGGACTGGTGGTCGTCGTCGTCGGGGGCATCGTCGTCGTGGTCTGAGGAGGTGCGGTCGTGATGGTGGCAGCTGGTGCCGTCGGTGTCGTCCCCGCGGGGGGCATGGTCCCGCCGACGGGCGTGCCCCCGGCGCCGGCCCTGCCGCTCGTTGGCGTCGTGCCACCGGCGGCCTTGGTCGTGGTCGTCGACGGGGGGGCGGTCGTCGTCGTTCCGGCCGCGGGAGCCAGGGTGCCGGTGGACTTGACGGTCACGACGACGGACCACGTGCCCCACTTGTCCTTCCCGACGCCGTTCACCTGTCCCGCCGCAGTGTCCAGGTAGAACCAGTAGAGCGCCTTGCCCGCGTACGTCACCTGGAGGGCACCGCCCTTCCGCTTCACGGTGCCGAGCTTGGCGGCGTTCACGCCGGTCCTCGCCTTGGCCTTCTTCACGCCTTTCGGCAACAGGAGCTCGGGCCAGACCTTGAGGCACTTGGCACGGCACTGGGACTTGCTCGCCTTGAGCGTATAGAGCGTGGTGCCGCTCACCAGGATCGTGCCGTACGCCGGATTGGTCGTCGTCGAAACGACCAGGCTCTTCGCCCTCGGCGTGACGGCGCCGGCAGGGTCGAGGACGAGGGCCGACGATGCGAGCCCTCCGACGGCGAGGGTCACGGCCGCCGCCCGGGGCAGCATCCGACGGGTGGTGTGATGCCGTGGCTCCTGAACGCTCATACCGGTCGTCTCCTCTCGCGTCGACACCGGGTGTACGGCGGAAGCCGCGGGAGGGATCGCCTGCGATCGCCAGTCCCGGACAGGCCCACTCGAGGCGCACGATTGCGTCAAAACGGCTGGCCGGGCCATCCCGTTGTCATTCTCACCCGTATGACGAATGATGAACCCAGGACAGTCGGAGGAACCATGAGGACGAGACTCGAGCAGGAGAAGAGCGACATGACGAAGGACCACCCGCACGAGACGGCGCGCGGGGTCCCGCTGGGGCGCCTGGCCGCCGCTGCGTTGGCCGCCGGCGGCCTCGCTGCATCCCTCATTGCCGCGGAGAGCGCCGGTGCCGCCACCGGGGTCGTGGTCTCGACGACCAAGAACTCGCATTACGGCACGATCCTCGTCAGCGGCACCACGCTCTACACGCTGAAGGCGAGCAAGACGGCTTGTGGCACGAAGTGCTTGAAGGTTTGGCCCCAGCTCCTGTTGCCGACGGGCGCCACGAGCGCGACGGCCGGCTCAGGGGTGAACGCCGCGAATCTGGGTACGGTCCAGCTGAAGAACGGCACCCTCCAGGTGACCTACATGGGCAAGCCGCTGTACTGGTTCTCCGAGGACAAGAAGGCCGGCCAGGTCAAGGGGAACATCAGGGACAAATGGGGCGCCTGGTCCGTCGTCGTGATGGGGAGGACGGCGGGCTCGGGATCCGGCTCGAGCTCGAGCTCCGGCTCGGGCGGGTCTGCCGGCACCGGCGGCGTGTCCTTCTAGTGACGGCGCCCGAAGAGATGTGGTCATGACCTCGGTACTGACGGCGCCGGCGCGGTCGCACACTCGGATCGCGGTCGACGAGCAGGCACCCGGCGCGGCGCGCACCTGGGCCGCGCTGTCGAGGCGCATCTATCTGCCCGCCTTCTCGGTCGCGGCCATCGCCGCCTCCCTCGTCGTGGTGGGTTGGTACCACCACTGGGGGGGCGCCGCCTTCGCCCAGTCCCTGACCAGCTTGCGTGTCGTCATCATCGGTCCGCTCAGCGCCGCGATCATCGCGGTGTTCCTGGTGGTCGAGCGGCTCTGGCCTGCCCAGCCGCGTCCGATCTTCGCCCGCGGCTATCGCCACGACCTGCTCCTGACCATCCTGAACGTGCTCCTCGTCGCGCCGCTCGTGACCGCGCTGACCCTCTCCTTCGCGGAGGTACTACGGCGGTGGCTCCCGTGGATCGTCCTGCCGAAGATCGGGATGCTGCCGCGTTGGGGAGCGATCGCACTGATCGTCGTGGCAATGGACGGCTGCAATTGGCTCGTGCACTACGCCAACCACCGGTACCGCGTGCTGTGGCGCTTCCACGAGCTCCATCACTCGCAAGAGGATCTGAACGTGCTGTCGGTGTTCCGCACCCACCCCCTCATCCATGTCTCGTACCTCATCGCTCTGATCCCGGGAGTCGTGCTCCTCGCCAACGGTGAGATGTCGATCAGCGTGCTGGTCGTCTACGGGGCCATCGTCGCCTTCGCCCACTCCAACACCCGCCTCGGTTTCGGTCCCCTGAGACGCATCTTCGTGAGCCCGAACTATCACCGCATTCACCACCAGTTGGATGGGCCTCAGGACGTGAACCTCGGTTTTGCCCTGACGATCTGGGACCAGCTGTTCCACCGCGCCGTGTTCCCGACGCAGGAAACGATCAGGATCGACACCGGCCTGCCCGGTCGGCCCTTGGTCGTCGAGCAGGCAGGGCAGCGCCCACGGCACCTCTCGGTCCTGGCCGCGCAACTGCTCGCGCCGTTCCGATCGGCGGACGACCGCTCGACGAGCCCCTCCATCCGCTCGGAGCAGTACCGGACCCAGGGGCAAGCCGTCATGGAGGAGGTGGGCTGATGGTGACCGCCTCGGTGCAGACCAAGCGGCATTCCGGCCGCACGGTGCTCGAGGCGGTCGTGAGCACGCACAAGTCGCCCGTTCCCGCGGACTTCGCGTTGCTCGCCGCCCGCATCGTGCTCGCCTGGATCTTCATCTATTACGGGGGCGGCAAGCTCTTCGGCTGGTTCAACGGCCCCGGGTTCCATCGGACGGCCCTCTACATGTCGCAGACCGCCCACCTGCACCCCGGTGGTTTCTTCGCGCTTCTCGGCGGCTTGATCGAGCTCTGCGGGGGCGTCGCCATGGCGGTCGGACTCTGCTCGCGCCTGGCCGGTGCCGCGCTGTTCGGGGACATGGTGATGGCGATGATCACGGTCACCTGGGCGACCGGTCTCAACAATTCGATCCAGCCTCCGGGTTACCAGTTGAACCTGGCGCTCGCCGTCCTCGCTCTTGTGGTGGCGGTTCTCGGGTCGGGCCGCTTCAGCCTCGATGCGCTCGTGGAGCGGCGTCTCGGTCCGTCCGGCGTCTGGTCCACCGCATAGCCGACATGGTCGGGAACGTGCGGTGCCACCGATGACAGTCCCCAGCCAGAGCGTCGGGACTGCCGGGGGACTTGCGCGAGCGCCGCGGCCGTCGGCGCCCGGACCGGCACATCCCCTCTCGACGGTCCGACGCTGGCTCGATGCCGAATTCACCTCGGCCCGCACCGAGCGCGGGGTCCGGATCGCGACGAATGTCATCGGCGCCGTCGGCGCGGCGTATTTCGCACAGGCCACGCTGCGGGTGTACCTGCAGTCACACCGCCTGATCGGAGGGGCCTTCTTCGTCGAGCAGATGTGGGTCGTCGTGGCGTACCTGATCCGGCGGCCCGCTCGCGCGGTGAGCCGTCGATTGGGCGACTGGCTCCTCGCCTTCGGCGGCACCTTCGGAGGGGTGCTGTTCCGGCCCGTCGGTGCGCACACACCCTGGGGGCTGACCGCGGGGCTTGCCGTACAGGTGATCGGCCTCGCGATCTGCGTGGCGTCCTTCCTCGCCCTCGGGCGCTCGTTCGGCTTCGTCGCCGCCGACCGCGGGCTCGTGCGGAGAGGACCCTACGCCCTCGTCCGCCATCCCATCTACGCCTCCTATGTCCTGCTGCAGCTCGGATACGTGCTCCAGAGCATCTCGTGGCGGAACGCCCTGGTGATGCTGTGCGCATCCGGCTGCAACGTCGGACGGGCCCGCGCCGAGGACCGCGTGCTGGCCTCGAACCCCGAATACGACGATTATCGTCGGATCGTCCGCTGGAGGCTCGTCCCCGGAATCTGGTAGCCGGGTCGGTACGTCCCGGGCCTTTCCTCGCCCGTTCCCCCGCCCGTTATCGTGCAGTCCCGGGCCGCTAGCTCATCCGGAAGAGCAGGGGACTTTTAATCCCAAGGTGCCGGGATCGAGACCCGGGCGGCCCACTCCATCCGAGGTCACGACGTTGTCGGCCTTGTCCGCGGGAGCGACTGCAGCCAAACGTGCAGCCATAGGATCGAAATCGGGGAGATCCTCGAGCCACAGCGCTCGCCGCATCGCCTCGGCAGCCTGCATCTTGGCCGGCGCCAGCAGGTGCCCGTAGACGTCCATGGTCACTCTGATGGAGGCGTGGCCGAGCGTGTCGGAGACGCACCTTGGGGCCGAAGTTCACGAACGACACTGGAAAGCCAGACAAGGAAACGAACACGGTGAGGAGCAGGTGGAACAGTGCGCAACACAGCACGACACCGAACAGCACGGAAGAACTGGCTGAGACAACCAGGGACAGGGTGAGACAACGAGGGACAGCAGGCGGTGTGGAGAGGAGGCTTCAGAACCTACGGGGGAGCCAAGATCCGATGGAGATCCGATCCCATGTCGGGAGATCCGATCCGACCTCCGATCCGATCCCAGTTGTGACAATCCTTCTCTACTGAATCAAGCCGCCCTCGCCTCGGCCGGCGGCTCCGCCGCCGCCTCGGCGGGCGGGAGGGGCATGCTCTCATCCACCCTAAGCCGATGATGGCGCGACGACCATCATCTCGCATTGGTTCATTGCGGTTCACCCTGTCGGGAGTCCGCCCCGTCGGTTCCATCTACCCATTGGTGGGGAGCCTGAGCCAGGTTGGCTTCCAATCAGAGGGCATCCAGGCCGGCCGTGAGGCAGCCGGCCACAGCCATTGTGGGGGACGTGCCGGATCCTCCCGTCGCAGCCGTCAAGGGTCCGCTACGCCGGCCTCCGGCCGCCCATTGACTGCTGCTTGTCTCGAGGATCGCCCCTAGCCCCGTACGAATCCTCTTTGAGTCAAGACCCCAATTTCGGGGGCTTCCAGGCGCGACGAATCGAGCCGTCGCGCTAGGGCACGACGGCGTAGGGTTTCTATGGGTTCGGGAGTGACTTCGCCGAAGAACCGGTCGCGCAGGGTGAAGAGCCGGTCACGCAGGCAGCGAGTCGTCCCTGAGTGTCCTCCCGGACCCCCTATCGGGCGTCGAGGAGGAGCTGGCGGTAGACGGCGTTACTGATCTGGCGCTTGAGCGAGCGGAGGGCTTCCTTCTTGGTCTTGCCCTCCGCGACCTTGCGCTCGAAATAGATGCGTCCCTCTGTTCCAGGATTACGGATCTGGGTGACGGCAACCATGTGCAGGGCGTGGTTGAGCCGACGGTTCCCGCGTTGGGAGACGCGGTGGACAACTCGGCCGCCCGAGGCGAACTCGACCGGTGCCGTCCCGTTGTAGGAGGCGAAGGCATCGCGGTTGGCGAAACGGCGCACGTCGCCGGTATAGCCGATGAGCTGCGCGGCGATGATCGGACCGACTCCATAGATCTCGGTCAGCGAGGTTCCCGACGCTTTGATGGCGATGCGGATCCGGCGGTGCGACTCCTTGGTCTGCTCGTCGAGTCGGCGCACGTCGTCGAGGAGCTCGAGGGCCATGTCGTAGCGGACCTGCTCGGCCGGGGTCTCAGGCGTGATGTTGGCCAAGAATCTCTCGGCGTCAGAAGCGTACAATTCCTTGGTGATTCCGCCCGGAACGAGCTCGGCCAAGAGGGCATGGAGGCGACACACCACCCGAGTCCGATGGCTCCCGAGGTCCAGGTTGCGCTTGGCCAGGAGCCGGAGCACCTGGGAGTGGTCGGCGGGTTCGACGTTGCGCAGGCTCGGGGCCCGAAAGGCGGCGACAGCGATCGAGTGGGCGTCATTGGGGTCGTTCTTGTTGGAACGACCAGTGCCGAGCACCCGGATCCGAGAGGCCAAGGTGGCCGGGACGTCGAGCACGACCTCGCCGTGAGCCACGAGCTGCTGGGTGAACAGATAGCCCATCCCGCCGGCCGACTCGATGGCCCATCTCCGCTTCTCGAAGGGCTCGGCCCAGCGCACGAGCTGTTCGACCTGACGACGAGTGGCACGCACCTCGACGCTGGAGATCTCGTCTTCAGCCTCGTCGATGGCCACCGCCGTGTGCGATGCCTTGTGGGGGTCGACCCCGATCACCACATTCATGACTACCTCCTTGGTCGGTGTGTGAACCACGGGGGCACTCCTGCTTGCGGATGTTCGTGCTCGATCCTCTTTTGAGCCACTCCGTGGGCGAAGCCCCGGTGGGACACTCTTCGCACGAAAGCCACCCGACAGAAGTCGGGGGCAGGCACTACGAGAGCGACCCCACCGGGACCCCTCAACGCTAGGAAATCGCCCTAGCGCCCGGTGCTAAGTCTCAAGCAGGCACCATGGGGATACCCCGTTCACCCTGTGCGAAAGTCAGCGTGTGACTAGCAAACCTGTATTCATCATTGGCTGTTGCAATCTTATTGGCGCTGACACCGGCGGGTATGTCCTCGTGCAGGAGTCGAAGCCCTCGGCTTGGTCCCGGTACAACCTCCCTGCGGGAAAGCCTGAGGTTGGCGAGACCCTGGCGGAGGCCGCAGTGCGTGAGGCCGAGGAAGAGACAGGACTCAAGGTCTCGGTATCTCATTTAGTCGGCATCTACCAGTGCCCACGCACCAGCGAAGGTTTTGGAGTCGTCAACTTCGTCTTCTACTCGAAGGTGACGGGCGGCGCTCTCACGCCCTCGTCCACTCATCCGGTTGTTCGGTACTTCTCGACCGCCGAGATCGAAGACCTTGTGGCGAAGCGGATGGTTCGGGGGCGCCACATTCCCCTTGCCATATCTGACCACCGTCGTGGGCAGAAGTTTTCGCCCGATATCATCCAGACAGTCCAAGAGATGGGCAGACCTTGACCCGGACGGTTTCGGCACTATCCCCGTACGCCGGGACTGAGTCACGCGCCCGGCGGTGGTTGCCCGAATCGGACGCCCTCGGTGACGCGCGGTTGGAACGCGCCTGGGCGGAGCGTATCTACGGTGACGTTCATGGCCTTACGCAAGCGATCGCTGAAGTGTGTAATCGACTCGTCACCGAGATCGGCTCTGGCACGGGCGGCTACCTCGGCCCAGTCGATGTCATGGGGGCGGGGTCGTGGGGTGGTCACAGTGAGCGAGTGTAAGACGCGCTTGCGTACGCGCGCTCGGGCTACGTCGGTGTCAGAGATGATCGCGACAAGTCCACGAGCCGTCTCCGGTCGCCAAGACCACGTGTAGACGCGATGACCTCTACACCTGAAGTTGAGGTCCAAAAGTTGAGGTCTAACTCTCTAGTGGTAACTCAGAGATGAAGCCACCAGCCGAGAAGGGCAGATAGGGCGTTGTTGGGTCGGGTCGTGGTCCAAGTTGTGCGGGCAGGGGAGTCCGCGATCCGACAGCAACATCGCGCCACTTTGGACCTGTGGCTCGACCTCCAACCGGCGCGACGGTCGCCGAAGCCGCCGAAGCCCTCCGTCGGCTCCTGACTGCGATCGACGCCGGGGAGATTGACGCCGAAGAACCGAAGGAGCGAGCACTCCGACGGCAGTCGGAGGGAGTGGCGGCGGCGTGGGAGGAGGTGTCGAAAGGTGGTGAGGCGAGACCGAAGAAATGAGGGAGGTGACTCGCGCACCCCCTGCCCCATACCGAATCCTCTTTGAGTCAAGACCCCTATTTCCAGGGCCTCAAGGGCGCGACATAGCGGCCCGTCACGAGACGGCACGAATGCGTAGGCTTTGAGATGGTCCGGGAGTGACTTCGCCAAAGAGTCGGCCTTCAGGATGCAGAGCCGGCCACGCAGGCAACGAGTAATTTCCTAGTGTCCTCCCGGACCCCTTTCGACATCGAGCAGGAGCTGGCGGTAAACGGCGTTAGAGATCTGACGCTTGAGGGAACGGAGTGCCTCCTTCTTGGTCTTTCCCTCGGCGACCTTGCGCCCGAAGTAGATGCGTCCATCAGTCCCGGGATTACGGATCTGGGTGATGGCAGCCATGTGGAGCGCATGGTTGAGCTTTCGGTTGCCGCGCCGCGACAGCCGGTGCGCGATGCGGCCGCCCGAGGACCATTCGATCGGAGCCGTGGCCGTTGTAAGAGGCGAAGGCATCGCGGTTGGCGAAGCGGCGAACGTCGCCGGCGTAGCCGACGAGCTGTGCGGCGATGATCGGGCCCACCCCATAGATCTCGGTGAGTGAGGTGCCCGAGGCCTTGACGGCGACCCGGATGCGCCGGTGCGACTCCTTGGTCTGGGCGTCGAGTCGGCGCACGTCGTCGAGCAGCTCGAGGGCGAGGTCGCATCGGACCTGCTCGGCCGGGGTCTGAGGCGTGATCGTGGCCAGCAACCGCTGGGCGTCCGAAACGTAGAGTTCCTTGGCAATTCCCCCCGGTGCGAGCTCGGCGAGGAGCGCGTGGAGACGACAGATCACCCGGGTGCGATGACTGCCGAGGTCCCTGTTGCGCTTGGCCAGAAGCCGGAGCACCTCGGCGTGATTGGCCGCTTCGACACTGCGCAGGTTCGGAGCCCGAAAGGCTGCGATGGCGACCGAGCGGGCGTCGTTGGGGTCGTTCTTGTTCGAGCGTCCGGTGGCGAGGACCCGGATGCGAGAGGCCAAGGTGGCTGGCACGTCGAGGACGTCTTCGCCCCGGGCGACGAGCTGCTGGGCCAACAAGTAGCCCAACCCCCCGGCCGACTCGATGGCCCAGGTGCGCTTCTCGAACGGTTCAGCCCAACGGACCAGCTGGTCCACCTGGCGACAGGTGGCGCGGACCTTGACGCTCGAGAGCTCGTCTTCGCCCTCGTCGATGGCCACCGCGGTGTGCGATGCCTTGTGCGGATCGATGCCGATCACCACATGCATGACTTCCTCCTTGGTCGTGATGGAACCACAGAGGGCACTCCTGCTTGCGGACTGTTCGTGCTCGATCCTCTTTTGAGCCACTCCATGGCGAAGCCCTGGCAGGACGCTCTTCGAACGAAAGCCAGCCAGCAATGCCGGCGGCAGGCACTATGCGAGCGACCCCAACCAGGACCTCTCAACGCGACGGATCAGCCGCAGTGTCTGCACCAAGTCTCAAGCAGGCACCTTGGGGATACCCTCCTGGTGTCCGAGATCGCCGGAAGACGAGTGTCCGGGTAGTCCATGCGAGCGACGAAACTGGCTCTTCACCCACGCTCGCTGAGCTCAGTGTTGTGGATGACGCAGGCGAGAGATCCGCTTAGCGATCGGACTCCAATCGGCGAGGCTCAGAGCGATGTTCGGTGATGAAGCGGTGGATGGCCTCGTTGGCGTGGTCCTGAAACGACGGGTTGGCCAGGTCGGGGAGGAAGTCTGCTTGGTTGACCATGGGACCTTTGAGCGTGTTGGCCGCGCTGGCGTAGAACACGCCGCTCGACAGGGTCGGGTCGGTGACGCCGTCGACCAGTCGCTTCGCGCCCACGTCAAGTTTGTGGGAGAGACCCAGGGTGGGCATGACGTATTTGGCCGCTATGCGCATCGGCAATGGGAGGTCACTGGCTGCTTGGGTGCCGGTGGTGTTGCCGGGGCTCACGGTGATGAAGCGGAGGCCGGGGTGTTGGCGGGCCAGGTAGGCCATCCATAGGGCGCCGATGTACTTGGCCTGCCCGAAAGCCATGTTGAAGTCGGCCTTTTTGCCGGCGAAATAGCTGCCGTCGATCATAGTGGCGAACTCGTCGGCGGAGTGTGAGACGAACGTTGGCGGCTTCATCCGCAACTTCGGGACCCCCCTGACTGCTTCACTTCCGGCCAAGACCGCAACCTCGCCAAGCCGATCCTCGGCCAGGAGCCCTTCGAGGAGGACGACGTGGCCAAGGACGTTCGTCGCGAACACGGTGGTGACCCCGTCAGCGGTCAAGTCCGTCGACTGCGGGCCAATGACACCAGCGTTCATGACCAGCGCGTCGACGGATCCGTTGATGGCCGCAAGGCCGGCGCGCACCGAATCCAGATCGGCGACGTCCATGAGAATGATGTCAAAGATGTGCCGGCCGGTCACGGCTTCGAGATCGGCCTTTGCCGCTATCGCCTTGTCTCGGTTCCGGCACGCCAGGTAGATGCGGGCGATCTCGGGACGTAAGGCCAGTTGCCGGGCCACGTCCTTGCCGATCCCGGCGTTGGCGCCTGTGATCAGCACGGTCTTTCCTGGGAGTGTGCTCATTGGTATTTCCTCTCGTTTTCTGAGGGCCTAGTCAGGCAGGACAGCTCTTGGCGGGTTGCGTCCACCGGTTCTCCCGGTTTGCTAAAGACGCGTAGCGGGTCGACGAGCACGTGGGCACCGGGTGGGATCTGGAGTTATGTCGCGACCCGGCCTCCGTCGACCGCAAGAGTGACGCCGTGGACGAAGCTGGCATCATCACTGGCGAGGAAGACGATCGCCGCAGCAAGTTCCTCGGGCTGAGCTACGCGACCTGCTGGTGCGAGTCCTGCGAGCTGATTCACCATCTCGTCGGGGACTGCTTCCATCATGCGGGTGCGCGTCGGGCCGGGGGCAACGGCGTTGACCCGAACACCACTCGGGCCGTATTCGGCGGCCCAGGTCTTCGTCAACAGTTCGAGAGCCGCTCGGCTGGCGCCATACATCGCCATGCCTGCCTGTCCGAAGCTGGCGACCATCGTGGAGATGTTGACGATCGAACCCCATCCGCGTTCGGCCATGGCTGGCGCCAGTGACGCGACGAGGAAGAACGGAACCTTGACGTTCAGTGCAAAGGTCTCGTCGAAATCTGCTTCGGTGGCTGCGTTGCTTGGTCCGAGCAAGGCGACGCCAGCGTTGTTGATGAGGATGTCGACGTGCCCGTCGCCTGCCCCAGTGGCCCACTCGACCAGGTCCTGGGCCGATTCGAGGTCGCTCAACGTGCTGAGCCGGAACGTCGCGCTGCCGCCGCTTTCTTCGATCTCGGCGACCACGTCTTGGGCTCGTTGTTCGTTGCGTCCCACTACCAGTACGTGAGCGCCGCGGGCGGCCAAGGCGATGGCCGTCGCCTGGCCGATCCCGCTCGTCGAGCCCGTCACCAGAGCTGTCTTGCCTTCTAGGTCAGTCATGCGATGTGTTGTCCTCTCGCTCCAAAATGGGTTGTACGACTCACTCTGACAGTTCGGTACTGGGTTGTCAAACCCAAAACCCTGTAACATTGGTGCATGGTCAACGAGGCAAGTGACCGGTCGAAGCTCACCCCCAAGGGAGCACGCACCCGGGCACGAATCGTGGAGGAGGCCGCCGCCCTGATCCATGAACGCGGGGTGGCGGGCACCACCTTGGAAGACGTCAAGGTGGCGGCGGAAGTCAGCGGCTCTCAGATGTACCACTACTTCCCCGACAAGAACGAACTCGTGCAGGCGGTCATCGACTACCAAGCCGAGACCATTGTCAATCGCCAGCGGCACGCGCTCAGCAGCGCGAACGGAGTCGAAGCCTGGCGGAACATGGTGATCACCGCAGCGAAGCGCACCAAAGCAAAGGGGGGCTGCCAACTTGGCTCGCTCGTTGGTCAACTCGCCGAGAGTGACCCCGAGGCCCGAGCGCTCATCGCGGCAGGGTTCGATCAGTGGGCAGCCGCCATCGGCGATGGGCTGAGATCCCTTCATGCCGACGGGAAGCTCCCGTCGGACATCGACCCGGACGACCTCGCCACTACTCTGCTCGCCACGCTCCAAGGGGGACTTCTACTCGCCCAGGTACAGCAGAGTCCCCGTCCGTTCGAGACTGCCGTCAATACCCTTCTCGCCCTTACCATCGGCAGATGAGCCCAAGCCAGGCTCATTCACAGCCATCGCCGAAGTCGGCTCACGGCACTTGGACGACGCACGTGCATCCACACGATGCTCTTGCAGACCCGCTGCCATTCGGGATGCAGGACACAACGCTGTGCCCAGTGGGTTGCTCCGGGCTGGCTTTCCGTGAGCTCTTTCAGCCCACCCTGACTGCTCGTGCCTCTTGGACGTGGACCGGCATGGTCAAGATGAACGGAATTTCGTGACTGCTCCTCGCGTGGGGGAGACGTTCCACCTCGACCTCGACGGGACGGCAATTGCCGGCCGCTACATCGAAGTAGATCCCCCGCACCGCATGCTGCTTAGTTGGGACCGTCTAGGAACCGACACAACGACGCCGACACCTACATTCATTGAGATCACGCTCACGCCGACGGGTGACGGCACAAATGTGAGGGTGCAATTCTCCGGCCTAAGCCGCGGTTCGATGAACTCGGAGACAGGTTGCCACGGCAAAGCGCCGGTGCAGCTTCTGCTCCTTCGGACCGAAGTACCTAGTCACCTCGGCCATTGGGATGATCTGCGGCTGATCGACTCGATACGTTCGCCCATGGTTCACGACGGATGCCTCCCCGTTTGCAACAACGTTCTTCATCCAATCAGTGCGATCGCCATATGGGAGGGCGATCAGAAAGCCGTCGTCGTGTTCGACCGCGACGACCGGGGTCTCATAGGTCCGACCGGAACGGCGTCCGACGTGACGGACGATCGAGGTGCTGGATTTCTCAGTCCCAGCGGATCGCATGGCGAGTGGTCGTGTCAGTTGCGTAAGTCTGCGCAGGGCTGCCTGGGTCGGTCCCTTCATTCGTCCAGACTTCCTGCGGGTTGGTCGTTTGGGTAGTGCCGAATGACCCAACCTCCCTGAATAGCTCCGAAGTGCCCCAGTTCCCCCGCCGGGTAGCGGCCAGGTATTTTCCGGCCCTGTAGGAATCGCTGGCCGCTGCCCATCCGCGATCACAAACCGTGCTGGGCTTAGCGTTGAGCGCATGGACCCCACCGCCATGAACGACAGAGCGCTAGTGGAGCGCTACGACTTCCTACGTGCGGACCTCGACCGTACTCGTGAAATGGATAGACGCCTGGCGCTGCACCGGGAACTTCAGAACCTCGCGGCCGAACGCCAACGTCGGCATCCCCTGGCGATCACCCCGCTTCGTTCCTGACGAACGGACCAGACCAGGGCAACGTGCCCGGGCTCTTACGTTCCCTTGTCCGTTTCACGGTCAATTACCGAAGCCGAGGCGACGGAAGCCACATAGAGCTGGCCACATAGAGCAGTCATCAGGGTGCCCCAGTTCGCCGGGAAGATGGCAAACTATTTGGCGGGAGCGAGTGGGTTTCTGAGCCAGATCGACAAGCGTTGAGTTGAAGCCAAATCAAGTCAAAAAGGTTGCGACGGCGGTGGTGTGGTGTGGACTGGGCTGCTACGCGATCACGGGCCTCCTCATCGCCATGTTCCTGTATCACCCGCCATCTCACGCATCCCGATGGCTTGCTCCCATCGGTGTGTGGCTGGTTGCAACGGTGTTGATCGTCGCTGGTAACTACTTCCGGGTCCAAGCGATTTGGGAAATGAAGGCACCTACCTAACCTCCCAGAGGTAGCCCCGAACGCCGGGACGGTGGGGCGGTTCGGCACCCCGGGGTGTCCCCAGTCCGCCGGGATGGAGTGCCACCGTGCGCACCATGGGGATAGTCCCGGGAGCCAAGGAAGTCCCGCTCGGTAGACCGGCAATATGCGCTAGGTCGGCCAAGTGTCACAGGTCTTAGTTCGATAGCGTTCGGGAGACGCTCATGCCCCATCCCTTGCGCTTTAGCCTCATGGACCTGGACGTGTTCACCGGTGCTCAGCCGGTGTGCCTGGGTTCGCCTACGGGCCTCCAGGGGTGGCGGGATGACGCGGAGCAAGCTGAACGTCAGGGATTCGATGTGCTCTGGTGCGCTGACCATGTGTTCAACTTTGTGGCGCCGGATGCACCCTTTCTGGATGGCTGGGCGCTGCTCCCTGCGTGGGCAGCGATCACGACCACCATTCGCCTGGGCGTCCTCATAACAAACCTGTCGTGGCGCTCACCGATCCAAGTGGCTCGTTCCGCCATCGCCGTCGACCAACTCTCAGCCGGTCGGCTCGAACTGGGCGTTGGTACGGGAGCTTTCGGCGACCAGGCCATGGCGGGGATGCTCGAAATGGCCCCTCGTGAGCGCATCGAACGCCTACGAGAAGGCGTGGTAGTAATCGATCGGCTCCTGCGCGGTGACCTGACCCCCTTCGAAGGGGAATACACGACCTACACCGAAGCTCACACCGAGCCGGGGTGCGTCCAATCCCCGCGGGTGCCGATCACGATCGGTGCCGTGCAACGACGTGCCATTGAGGTAGCAGTCGACCTGGCTGACACGTGGAGCACCTACTCAGACCCCTACTCTCCTTGGACGAGGCACGCAAGGACATCGTCGCTCGTGTTCAGGTCTTTGAGGAGCAGTGTGCGGTGAAGGGACGCGACCCCGATGAACTCCGGAGGTCCCTACTTGTACTCAACCCGCTTGATGCCTGGGAGTCGATGACCACGGTGGAGCACATCCTGGAAACCTACGACGGATTGGGGTTCAGCGAGTTCGTGTTCCACCGGCCTCAGCAACATCGCCGGTCCACGTTCGAACATGTCGCCCAAGACGTATTGCCCAGGCTTCGTGACCAAATCTGAGCAATCGCAGGCATCCGATAGGTGCCGATTTCCCAGGTGGGTTCTGGGTGCCTCCGAACGCCGGGTCGGCGACGTTATCGCCGGTAGCCTGCCGGGGTGGGGCCAGGCCAATCATCTTCGTCTCCGTCACGCTTCTGCTATGGGCGTGCGGGCGCCCCATTTGTTGCGTTTCTGGCGTTCAATGGCGGATCCGGGCGTCGCTGAAAGCGAACACAACTGTCGAAGTGACCGGCGGCGCCACCGGACTCAAAAAATGAGCCTCATTGGTTTGGTTCACGGGGCTTTAGTGCAATGGCCACGACGCCCGCATCTTCTTGTCGACCAAGATCTGGCTTCAAGGGCTCAGCGCGCCCTACGAACGCAAGTGCTTCGGGATAGGTATGGCGAAACGCGTGAAAGCCGCAATTGAGATCGACGTCGTCGACGATCACCGCACCTCGAGATGTGAGGGCAGCCCAAGCCTGATGCAGCTCGAACATCAGATTGCGCTGGGTGTGCCTGCTGTCGTGTACGAATAGGTCGATCGTTCGGATTTCGGACAAGAGTGGGCGGAGCCTTCGTCGACTCGAGCCCGAGACATACGTCCATGAGTGGCGAAGCCGGTCAGGAACCGCCATACCGATCTGATGATGGATTTCGGGCTCCCCGGGCGGTGGGAGATCAATGCTCCAGAGATGGCCATGCCCGTTCTCGGCGATTGCTTCGAGGATGAAGCGGGTGGTGATGCCGCGCGCAACTCCAGTCTCGAGTAGGTGCTCAGGTCGCAGATGCAGCGTCAGGCAGTAGACGATCCGCGCCAGAGCCATGTCGCCGTCCGCCCAACCCTCTTTGCTGAAGGCGCCGCGCCCTACGTCCCTCACCCGCGCCTGCACCGACGCGATGATCTCCCGCCACATTGCCTCGAATCGTTCTTGCTCAGGGCAAGGCCAGGGTGCACCAATCGCCTTGTGCAATTTCCCTTCCCATTCGTCCTCTACCGCATACGGACACGGAGGCCACGGCATGAAGTGGGGGATGTGTGTCTTTGCACCGTGCTCGCTCCGTTCCGCCCAGCGCTCACTAACGGAGATCGCCCATTCAATCGGATCGCTCGAGAAGCTCTTGAGTTCTCGGCTGATGCGAAGATTCATCACCGAGCTCGGGGCGACTTCATGCCATCACCGACTTTGTGAAGCCCATGAGTCGACCCTATGAGTCCAAAATGAAGCCAGCATGAAGAACCCCGGCCGGGGTCCGTCATGGGGTGTTGTAGACCGGGTGAACACGGCGTGAACCCGACGGACAAAGTGTCCTCTACCGCCGGGAAGGAGTGCCACCCTGCGGCACTTCGGAGGCAGGCGCCGAGGTCTCGTCGCAGCGCCAGTGCGTCAACGCACGGACAACAAACCAGAGCCTATTTTGTGCCTCTCGATGCCCCGTCAATATCTCGCCGGTACAGTTGCCTGCGATGGCGGGAGATGGGGTCAGCGGCTCCGAAAGTCGCCTCGCCTCCGCACCAGGGGCGGGCAGGCGGGCGCAGGTTCTGGCGGGATTGTTCCCGCCATGGCGTCTCTGGGCCATCGGCGTGTTCTCCATATGCCTCACTGTCCTGGGTCTCGTGTGTCCGGAGTTGCAGGCTCCCGAGGCGAGCGGCACGGCACCGCAACCTCCCAGTGGGGGGCTTAGCCTGGCTCAAGCACGACAGGCCTTTGACACGACCTGGCGTGGCTTTGACAAGGGATACCAACGGGTAGATCTCGCCCAGGTCGAGCGTTACGTGAGCCCAGAGATGCTCCTTGCGGTCGTCGGCCAGATCGGCTGTGGCTGCGGACCGACTGCCGAAGAGAGTTCGACGTCGGTACTCAGCGTCCCCCCAGAGAACACCTATCCTTTCTGGTTCCTCGCTCAGATTTCCGTGAAGGTGCCGCCCCACCATGGTTTGAAACCCATCGTCTATTTGGCCGTGTTCACGAAGGCCGCGGTGTTCTCGCCATGGCTTCTCTCATACCTCGTCGCCTACGGGGGTACCAGCAAGTATCTCCCAGATTCAGAACTGGCTAGCCCGTCCAATCCGACATTCGACTACAGCGAGGTAGGAGAGCAACTCGCCCAGTTCTTCGCGTCGTACGTGAACACAGGCGGACCGCCAGCGTGGGGAGGGTGGCCCTTGGACGGATCAGTGAAGCAAGAGGTGGAGCACTATCTCTCTGTGAAGCAGTGGATCGAAACACACGGTGCCACGCAGAACCCTATGATCATTTCGCCCACGGACCACAGCCCCCTGTTCGCCTATCCGGGAGGGGATATCGCGTGCGGTGCGTTTCATAGCGCGGTCCAGATCACGACACCTCCAAACCATCCCACCGTTCAGCCACGGAATAGGAGCAACTGGGGACCCCTCTTGGCGCCCGGTGCGTACGCAAGTCTCGCAAAGCAGCAGTTGATCGACTACTGCGTGGTTATCAATGAAGGGCATGCCGTGGTGCCGGTCAGTTTCTTCGGATGGACGTACAGCATTACGGGACCACCCGGGGCGTAACGGTCCGATTCCTCGGCATTTCCAGTGGTTCAGGCTTTTCAATAACCAGCGAAGCACATTGGCCTGAGTACCAGTGGATGCCTGACCCTCACCGGCTGACCTGCCCCAGTTCGCCGGAAGCGGGTCGTGTGGTGCGACTACGTAAGCAGCGCGCGACTGCCATCTGGAAAGCAACGCTCGGCACGAAAGACTGCGGTCAGGACATCGAACCCGCCGAACGCGGTGACTTCGGCGGGCCTACGGTCTGGAAACCGGAAAAGCGGTACGAACGTCTCCGCCGTCTTCTGAGGGCCGCTCCGGCGGGCAATTGCTCCCGTGTTCTGGCTCGCCAGCTCAAGCTTCACTCCTTCCGTTTCCAGGAGCTTGAGCGGTGACAGCCAAACCACGTCCTGGGCTCCGTCCATCAGAACGTACTTGTCCAAGAGCTTCTGCATGGACGTTTGGTCCGTGAAGAAATAGACCCTTTGATTCAACAGGTGGATCCAATCACTGACGTCGAGACCGCTGTCCAGGACGGACTTCAGATCCTTACGGGCGAAGAGCGGACCTTGGTCTCTTAGGGTCACGTCTTGGCCACGGACGTGCAGCCGAACTTCCTCTCGACGAGGTTGCGAAAGCAAACGCTGGCGCTCATCGTCAGTCAGTTCGGCGACCAAGATCAGCTGCTCGGCTGTCCGGAATCCGTAATGGCTGATCTGCTCCCAGACGCCAGCGGGACCAACATGGCAAATCGTCTTGCAACGATTCATAAACTCTTCGGGCGTCATGGCCTGAAGGATCGCACAGCTCGACTGCCCCCGTACATTGATACTTCTCTGAGGGTCCACCGCTTGACTGCTGGTCCTGAATAGCTTCGGGAGTGCTGGCAGGTTCGGTCTGACTTGGAGTCCCGTGACGTTGCAAGACGTCGTCGACCGAGACCTTCCAGCCGCTCATTGAAAGACGGCACGTCCCGTCTCAGAGTTGGGGTGAATGGTCCGGGTTGCACGAACAACCCAGACCCCCGTCGCTCCGATCCGGAACGGCCGTGCCATCCCTCACACCTTTGAGAGAAAGGGATGACCATGACCATCGTAGAAGCTGCGCGTGGGATCACCGGTGGTGTCGACACCCATCGCGACGTCCACGTCGCAGCAGCCCTCGACCCGCTCGGTGGGCTGCTCGGGACCGAGAGCTTCTCCACCGACTCGGCCGATACTCCAGCTCCGAGGGCGGCCGAGCATCCCGCCGGGAGCTGAGCGCGAGAGGTTCGTCGGTCCACATGCAGAGTTCGTTCGACAAAGCGCCCTTCGTCATCGGGGTGCTGGACGCGAATGGACGAGTGCGTCACATCACCGGCGACGTCGCTGAGCTTCTCGGTTACGAGCCCTCCGAATGCCTGGGGACCTCGGTCGTCTCCATTGTGCATGAGGACGATCGCTCGCTGCTCGATGCCGCCGATACCGAACGGATGGAGGTGCGACTGCAGCACCGATCGGGGACGTGGCTGCGAGCCGCCGCCGTAATCGCTCCGCTGCATCCGCCCGACGCTCAGAGCGTCGCATTCGTGCTCACCGCATCCAACCCTTCAACCGCGATCGCCCTCGAGAGTCGCGTCGCTGCACTCGAGGCTCGGCTGCGACGCATCTCCTTGGAGGCCGTGGCTGTAGGCCTCGGGGAGAACTCCTCGGCAGCGTTCGACGAGAACGCCGTCGCTCTGCTCAGCTCGAGGCAGGCGGACATTGCCCAGAGGCTGGCCGCCGGCATGCGAGTGCCAACGATCGCCCGCGACATGGGCCTGAGCCAGAGCACGGTCCGGAACCACCTTTCGCAGATCTTTCGGAAGTTCGGTGTGGCGTCACAGGCCGAGTTGATCGAGCTGTTCCAGCGGGGTACTCGGGCCGACCGTGACACAGTGCCCAGGGTCGAGTGACACATTGCCCATCGATTTCCTGCAGGCGCATGCCGACACTCAGGTGCGGGCCAAACCAGGGAAGCCCGATCGCATGAGGTGGGACGGCGATGACGCAGGCACCCGAAATGTTGCACGCGGAGAAGATGAGCGGGTACTGGCACACAAGTACTCGCGATTCTCACGCGGTGCTCCACCGAGCCGAGTTCGTGACGAGATTGAAGATGGCCGCGCATGTGGCGAGGGCGGCACCGAAGCAGGCGTTGCTGCTTCTCGACATCAACGACTTCCAGTCGGTCAACGATGCGTTCGGTACGGACGTGGGCGACAGCGTGCTGGAGGTCCTCGCGCACCGACTCCTGGTCGGGATCGATCCCGGGGCCATCGCCGGAAGACTCGGTGGCGACCGCTTCGGCATCCTCGTTCCGGCCTGCTCCAGGAGCAGGGCGGTCGGGTTGGGACGCAAGCTGCTCGCACTGGTTGCCGCTCCGATTCGCGTCCGCTCATATGACGTCGCCATGACGGGACGTGTCGGGATCAGCCTGCTGGCCGACGGACCGGACGCGGCATCATCTGCGTTGCGGTACGCAACAACGGCGCTTCGTGACGCCAAGGCTGCGTCGGCCGTGAGTGCGGTCGTGTGTGCGGCGGCGTCCGAGATGCCGGACGGGAGAGCCGTGATTCGCCGCGAAATCGGGCACGCGCTCGACACGGAGAGGCTCCGTCTGGTCTACCAACCGATCGTCGCACTCACCCAACGCACGATCGTCGGGTACGAGGCGCTTCTTCGGTGGAGGATGTCCAACGGAACTGAGGTGGCTACCGAGGACTTCGTGTCGGTGGCGGAGCGTCTCGGCTTCATCGAACAGATTGGCCGCTGGGCTCTCGACCAGGCGATCGGGCAGGTGTCGCGGTTCGACGCGTCGACCGCGACTGCGCCGATCGTGGCGGTCAACCTGGCTGCTCGGCAGTTCGCCGACCCCCGACTCGTCAAGGTCGTGGCGAGGTCGTTGACCAGATACGACGTGGCACCGTCGAGGCTCGCTTTGGAGATCACGGAAAGCCTCGCGGTCAGCGTTCCCAACGCACGAGAGACGATACGCGACCTGCGGAGCCTCGGCTGCCACGTTGGGCTCGACGACTTCGGAACGGGGCAGTCGTGTCTCAGCTACCTTCGCTCGCTGCCAATCGACTTCATCAAGATCGACCGGTCGTTCGTTGCGGAAGTGACGACGGACGAGAGGGCGGCTCGCCTCATCGAGACCATCATTCGCATGGCTCACGACCTCGGACACTGCACCGTCGCCGAGGGGATCGAGGACGACGCGCAATGTGAAGGATTGCGAGCGGCCGGGTGCTCCTTCGGTCAGGGCTACTTGTTCGGCTACCCCGAGACTCCGGAGGCGCTCACGCTCGGAGTCTCCTGAGACACCGGTGCGGCGGCCGAGACCTTTGTCGTTGCAGGGAGGCGAGGCGCATGGTTTGATTGTCCCTGAGCTCTGAGCTATGTCCACGAATCAAGCGCCCACAAACGGCGGAAACGTCTCCGGTGGCGACCCGATCCGGGAACGAGGCCGTGGCGGAGTGAGAGACTGGGCGGATCTGGCACAGGCTCTGGACCGCGTCGAGTTCGGCATCGCTGTCCTCGACGGCGGCGTCATCCGTTTGGCGAACCAAGCGGCGGCGGATCTCGTAGGCGTACCCCTCGAAGAGGTCGTCGGACATCACGTCGCGGAATTTGTCACGCCGACAGACGATCTGTTGCGCGACCTCGAGGACCTCGAGACTGGGAGGTTCCAGGGTTTCAAGGCTCGGAGGTCGGTGAACACACCCTCGGGCGGGCGCACGCTGTTCTGGGTGACGATGCGCACGGTGGAGATCAGCGACGAGCGCATGGAAGTGACGATCTTCGTCCCCGACGTCGAACTTGGGAAGCTCGGGCGTCACCCGACCCGGGCGTGGATGGACGTGATCCCGGTCTGCCTCGGCATTGCCGATCGCTACTTGCGCATACTGTCGATCAGCGCCGAGGTCTACGAACTGCTGGGCAGGCTTCCCTCCGAATGCGTCGGCACGCGACTGCTGGACTGGGTGGATCCGGCACAGCGGACAGAGCTCAGCGGGGCAACCGCGAACGCCGTCGTCCCCGGGATCTTCCCTGACATCGACATGACGGCGGCCGACGGCGCATCGACGGGTGTGTGCGTGATGCTCGCCCCAACTCGTAACCAGGAGCACGATCTCATCGACTTTGCACTAGTGGGCCGGCTGGAGGACTTCATCCCTCCCTCGGGCGACAGGGTCAATGATCTCGAGATGCGTCTGCGGAGAATCGCGGCCGAGGTGAGGGCCGCCGGGGTGATGGACTCCTTGTCGGGGCTGCCGCGGCGGCGACGGGGCAGGAATTGACGGATCTCACCACCAGGCAATGGGAGATCCTCACCCGGATCGCCGAGGGTCAGCGGGTGTCGACCATTGCCAGCGAGCTCTACATCAGCCCGAGCACAGTCCGGAATCACCTCGCCGTCATCTTCAAGAAGTTCGGCGTTCACAACCAGGCCGAGTTGGTGGTGAAGCTGCTCGGCAACCCACCCGCGTGAGTGCATGAGGAACCCGAGCGTCGGCCGCCGGGCTCTGGGGCGCTGGGAAGCGGACCGGAGGGCCGGGAAGCGCTGACGATCGAGGGCGTGAGGTCGAGGATCCCTTGACCAGCCCCCTGGGAGTGCTGGCCAACCCGCCGGTCGAACACCAGACGTGGAGCGGAGGTCACGGACGCAATCAGGAATCGATTGTTCCCCTGGCGGTCCCGTAGCGCCGGCGGAACAGCCCGTAGGCGACGGCACCGGCGACCGTGGGGAGCCAGTACTGCGCCAACCGGTAGGCCAACGTGGCCACCACCGCGCTGCGCCCGTTGACGCCGGCGAGTACGAGGAGGCCACTCAAGCTAGCCTCGACGATTCCCAGGCCACCGGGAGTTACCGGGAACAGGGCGATGATCCCGGCCGCCGAATATGCGAGGAGGACGAGCCAGATGTGGGGCTGGCTGCCGGTCGCCCGCAGGGCCGCAAGAAGGCAGAGATAGTCGAGGCCGAGACGCCCCACGACGAGCAGGAAGATCTGCCTCCATTCTCTTCCCAGGGCCTCCCGGATCTCGTTGCGTTGCTGGAGCAAGCGATTCTCGAGTCCCGCCAGCGGAGGATGCGGACGGCGGACCTTGTTCCAGATCCATTGGGCGGCCCTCCCCAACGCCCGCAGCGGTCGGTCCGTTTCAAGGAGCACGGCGCCCAGTCCCATGTACACCACAAACGCGGCGACGCCGATGAGAGCGGCGCTGACCAACGTGTGGTTGAGCCCGGAGTCGCCCAGGACGGTGGGGAGCGTGAGGATCGGAAGCATGAGCAGACCGCCCACCCCGAGGAGCGAAGACGCGGCGAGCCCTCCCGCCGCGGCATCGGAGTTCACCCCGGCGGTTGCCAGCATCCGGTACTGGACCGCCGCGCCCGCAGCGGCGCCACCCGGAAGTGTGTTGGTGACGGTGTTGCCCGCGAGGCCCGCCGTGACCACGGCGAACCAACCACGGGTTCGCAGGACGATGCGTTGGATCGCAAAGTTGCAAACAAAGCTCCCCCATTCGAACAACAGGGCGAGAACGAGCCACACGCCGCTCAACGTGGCCAACTTCGGCCATGCTCCGAACACGGCCGAAAGGCTCGGAAGCACGACGTAGAGGGCCAGGCCCGTGATGAGGAGCGCGGCGATACGCGTGACGAGGCTCCTGCGGCTTGGTTGGGTCTTCCGTCGATCAGCCATGCCGGGGTCGGGCGAGGCGGGCGTCCCGGTCATCGGAGCCGACGCCACCGGTCACAGATCCTCCAGAACGGGGAACAGCACGTCAGCCTGTGGCACATGCCTGCAAAGTCCTGCTCATCGGTGTACCGACCACCGGTGCCAGTGGTCTTCTGCGCCGTGGCGTCGTCCCCTCCCGAACGGTGACCGGTCATTCCACCATCTTCCGTTACCGGCCGGCCGGAGGACATCACGCCTGAGCCTAGGTGTCGCGCTCTTTCGCGCCCCGTCCTCGACCGACAACGCGGCTCTTACGAACGTGGTGCGTGAAGGATGACACTGAATATGTCTACAAAGTCTGCTTCCGCCGGAGCGGCGGCGGCCCGGGATGGCGCCGACCGGCTGGAGTCCGGATGCGCAGGGCCGCCGCGAGCGACTCGAAGCGGAGCGGTGGCTCGAGCCTGACGGCCTCGCCGTCCAATCCAACGTCGATCGTGGCCCCGGAATCGATCTCGAAGCGAACGGTGGTCCATTCCCGCCAGCGGCCCAGCGGCGGTCCGTCAGGTACCACCACAACGCCGAGCGTCCCTCCGTCCATTGTCCCCCGGGTGCCCTGAGTCCCGAGCGGGTCGAGCTGGTAGGGGTTGTTGGACACCAAGACGAGCTGAATCCTGTCGTATTCCGTTCCCACCGGGTCGCTGAAGCGCAGGTCGAAGGGTTCGGCGCGGGGGCCGAGAAGGTCGGGCAGCATCTCGATGACGGTGCGCAGCTTGGCATCGCGGTACTCGGGCGACTGAACGACCTTGCCGTAGAAGCCGACCGACGCGTTGTTCACGAAGACCCGACCGTTGACCTGGGCCAAGTCGATGCGGCGCTCGACACCGTGATGGAAGGCCTCGAGGGCGCCGATCACGTCGTCTCGGTCCACGCCGATGTCCAGGGCGAAGTGGTTGCGCGTCCCGGCCGGTATGCAGACGTACGGCACGTCGTGCCTGGAGGCGACGCCGGCCACGATCGCTTGGGAACCGTCGCCGCCGGCCATGCCGATGACGTCGGCGCCCGACAACACGGCGGCGGCGGCCAGTGACGCCAGGTCGTCGCCCTCCTTCATCACGACCGGCTCGATCCCGCGGGCGCGGCACCGAGCGACGAGGCGATAACGCTGCGCTTTTCCGCCGCCGGACCTCGGGTTGACGAAGAGGACCGGGCGCACGGGCCCAGAGTTCGCTGAATCCGTCATCTCGCCCTCCCTCTCGCGACGTCGGCTGAATCACTTGACACTTTGTCATCGATTCTGTAATCTATCATCAGTTCTGTGGTACCGTAACAATAACTGGTCGCCACAGCTACCCATTACCACCGAAAGGAGCTGTCATGTTGAAGTCATTGAGTACATCCCTCATAGTCCGGGGCCTCCTGGCTGTCGCCGTCGGCATCGTGGCGTTGGCGTGGCCGGGGATCACCGTCTTGGCGCTGGTCATTCTGTTCGCCATCTACGCGTTCATCGCAGCCGGCATGGAGGCCGTCAAGGCCTTCAGCAGCGAAAGTGCGGGTCCCGTGATGGGTCATCTGCTGCTCGGTCTGGTCGACGTCGGCGCCGGGGTGATCGCCCTGGCCTGGCCAGGGCCAACCGCGCTGGTGCTGGTGCTGCTCGTCGCCGCGTGGGCGATGGTGGCCGGCCTGGTCGAGATCTACGCCGGCTTCGAAGTCGGCGAGTCAGCCGGAACCCGCGCCCTCTTCTTCGTGAGCGGGCTGATCTCAATCGCCTTCGGGATCGTCCTCTTCGCCCGTCCGGGCGTCGGCGCGGTGACCCTGGCCTTGCTGTTCGGCCTGTTCAACCTGGTCTACGGGTTCTGGGCACTCATCGAGGGCATCGACCTGCGCCGGACCCACCGCACAGTGGACTCGTTGGTCGACGAGCAGCCGCGGCAGCGCGACCAACTAGCGTCAGTCCTGTAGTAATAACTCAGTAGTGATCGGGATTCCCACCCCGGTGGATCCGCCCGAGCCTCGGCCGGGCGAATCCACCGGGGTGAAACCCGTCTACGAACTCGAGAGAAGGAGGCTGATGTGAGCTCGGCATCCACGAGCACAACGGGGAGCCCGACCCGGCTCGACCGGCGCAAGGCCCGGACCCGGCAGGCACTGATCGACGCGGCGATCCGATTGATCGCCGAAGGGCGCGGGGAACGGGCCAGCATCCAAGAGATAACCGACGAAGCCGACGTCGGCTTCGGGTCGTTCTACAACCACTTCGAGAGCAAGGACCAGCTGTTCGAGACCGCGTCGAGCGAGGTCCTCGAGCGCTGGGGTCGTATGATCGACCGGGCATCCGCCGGCATCACCGACCCGGCGGAGGTGTTCGCGATATCGCTGCGGCTGTCCGCACGTCTCAGCTGGACGCATCCCGAAGTGGCCCGGTTCATCACTGGTGCCGGCCTCGACCTCCTCGACCTACCGGGCGGCCTGGCCCCCCGCGCCTTGAGGGACATCGAGGCCGGGCAAGCCGCAGGTCAGTTCGCCGTGGCTGACGCGGAGGTCGCTCTCAGCGCTGTCGCGGGCGGCCTCATCGGGTTGCTGCGCCTGCATCAGCAGCATCCCGAACGGGTCGAGGAGAGCTCGGTCGACGAGCTCGCAGAGAGCTGCCTCCGCCTGCTCGGCCTCCCAGGCGCCAAGGCCAGACGCCTAGCCCGGCTGGCGCTGCCCGCCATCGAGCCTTGGTGATGCACGCCCGATGAGCCCTCCCAACGCCACGCCCAGGACTCGAGCGGAGATGCTCGAAGCCGGGCGGGCGTTGCGCGCTCGGGTTCCGCGCCAAGCTCATGGCCAATGGACGGCGTCCCCCGACCGTCCTGATCCGCTCGAGATCCTGTCCCGGTCCAACGCCAACCGGCTGCCCGAGCTGGTTCCGGTCCGGAACGGCCGGATGATGGCGTCGCCGTTCTCCTACTACCGGGGCTCCCCGGCAGTCATGGCCGCCGATCTGAGCCGGACACCGTCCACGGGCATTCAGTTGCAGATCTGCGGCGACGCGCATCTTCACAACTTCGGAACCTTCGCCACGCCCGAACGCAATCAGGTCTTCGATCTGAATGACTTCGACGAGACCCAGCCCGGACCCTGGGAATGGGATGTCAAGCGACTGGCGGCCAGCTTGGTGGTGGCGGCCAGGACGGCCGCGCTCTCCGATGCCGACGGCTGGGCCGCGGTGCAGGGCTGCGCCGCAGAGTATCGGGCCGAGATGGCGAAGATGGCACAGCTTTCCGCGTTCGAGGTGTGGCACTCCCGCCTGGACGTCGAGTCGATAGTCGCCGCTGCTCCCGACAGGCCGACCCGTTCACGTGTCGAACAGACCGCGGCCAAGGCCCGCCGACGCACCAGCCTGAAAGCGCTGTCCAAGCTCACAACGGTGCGCGGCGGACGCCGGGTGATCGTGGAGGATCCGCCGGTGGTGGTTCGCCTCACCGACGCCCAACTCGAACAGGCGCAAGGCTTCGTGAAGGCCTATCTGGCAACGCTCGATCCCGACCGCGACCTCTTGCTGGATCGCTATGAGTTTGTCGACGCCGCCCTGAAGGTGGTCGGAGTCGGAAGTGTCGGCACCCGCTGCTTCGTCGCACTGCTGGCCGGCAAGGCGGACCTCGATCCTCTGTTCCTCCAGGTCAAAGAAGCCCAGCCCTCGGTTCTCGCTTCCTACGCCGGCCGCTCCCGGTACGCCAACCAGGGCAAGCGGGTCGTGGTCGGCCAGCGCATCATGCAGGCGGCCAGCGATGTGTTCCTGGGTTGGGCCCGCGCCGGCGAATTCGACACCTACGTCCGCCAGCTGCGTGACATGAAGGGGTCGGTGGCGCTCGACGACGCCAGCCCCGACGGCCTGACGCTTTATGGCCGTCTCTGCGGCGCCGCACTGGCGCGCGCGCATGCCCGAGCCGGCCAGCCGGCCCTCCTCGCCGGTTACATGGGAAGGAGCACGGCTTTCGACGAGAGCCTGGCCGCGTTCGCTGTGTCATACGCCGACCAGAACGACCGGGATTACGAGTCCTTCCTGGACGCGATCCGATCCGGTCGAGTGCCAGCTGAGCCGGCACGTTGATCGCAAGCAGGCGTTCGTCGGGGCACGAGGCAGTGCGAGGAGGCCGCGACGGCGCTCCGGACACCTTCTGGCGGCTTCCGATGGTGATGAAGTCCAACCAAGGCATCGAGGCCGGCCGGAGCCCGGCCGGCCTCGTCCATTGTGTCCATCGGGATCATGGTGAGTGCGTTTCGGGAGGCACGGCGATCGGTGCTTCGCCATTTTCGACGATGCCGTCCGGCGCCGTCGCCCTCCAGATCTCGACGATCACCACCTGGATCGAGGCAGCAATTGGGACTGCGAGGAGTACGGCCACGAAACCGCCGAACAGGCCGCCCAACCAACTCCCGATATCCGCACCGACAAGAACGGCCGCGAAGACGACGAGTGGATTGATCTTGACGGTCCGAGACATGACGACCGGGTTCAAGAGATGGTTCTCGAAGAACGTATAGGCGAGGAAGACGACGAGCGTGACGACCCCTGCGGTGAACGAATGCGCAAGGGCAAAGAGCACCGTCGGGATGCCAGCCAGCGCCCCACCGATTTGCGGAAGGAAGTCGACGACGGCAACCCAGAGCCCGAAGAGGAGGGCGTAGGGCACACCGAGGACGGCGAGGGTGACGAAGATCACCGTGCCCGCGATCAGAGACGTGAGGAAGTCTCCTAACACGAACCCGGAGATCGATGCGCTCACTTTGCCACCGATTGCCGCGTATCTGGCCGCCCGTTCGGGGGCCATTATGCCCAGAAGACCGGCACGGATCTTCGGCGCCTCGACGAGGAGCAAGATGACGAACGCAAAGGTCGCCGCCAGCTCAGCCAGGATCGCAAACGCGCCCTTGCCCAGGGCCAAGGCCGGTTTGCCCAGGCTCTCGGCGAAGCTGATGATCTTGGGTGAGTTCTTCTGCACCCAGGCCTCAACGTGGTACTTGCGAACGAGATGACCGATCCAGCCTTTCCCATGTTGCGCCTTGTCCACATAGACAGGCAGCGCATTCGCAAAATGGGTGAGGCCGTTGACCAGGGGGTAGCCGAACGCGAAGGCCAGACCTCCGAAGATCAGTAGGGAGAAGATCGTGACGATGGCGACGGCGGTACCCCGACGCCGTATTTTCCACCGCTGCAAGGCCACGACCGCAGGGTTCAGGACGAGTGCCACGAACGATCCGACCACTACGAGCAGCACGACGTCGCGGAGGCGGTAGAGGAGTTGGCCCCCCAGATAGACGGCGACGACAATTGCGACGGTCACCAGGATCGTGCGCAACGGAACGACTCTCAGGTCTGCCCATCGGATAATTCGCGCCCATCTGGAAGACGTGCTTCCAGAAGCCGGGCTCGACTCCTTAGATGGCATTGATGCCTCGCTCCGGTTGGAGAACAGCATTTGCTTGCGGGGACATTCCGTCCCCACGATTCATGATGCCGGCATGAGCCCGGATGTACCCGTCTGTGCTCCTCGATGGTGCGATCAACTCGGGTCACCTTCTAAGGGAATTACTCCCAAAAGGTTAACTCTCCCTCAATCGCATCTGTGTGATCCGCGAGGGCGCGGACCAAGCGCGTGAGTCTCGAACCGCCTGTGAACGCCGAAGCCGTCATGGCGACGGATCCCAGCCTGAACTTGAAAGATGCATGACGCACGCGCGGGATCGTTATCGGCATCGACGGCTCGGACTGCGCCTGCACACTGTCCGGTGGTAGTGCTGCGCGATGAGGGCGAGGGACAACACCGGGGGGAGGCCTACGCGGAAGCACATGGGGCGATCGATCAGCTCGGACGACTCGCCGACGTGGGGTGTTGCACCTGAATGCCCGCATTTTCTGGCTGCCGAAAGCGTCCCACCGGGTACATCTTCTCGTTCACGGAGGCTGTACCGCATCGCTACGCAACGCCGGTCCCGCGCCCGTCAGCCCAGTTCCGACAAGGCCGCCGTGGCTCGCCGGGCGACGCTGGCGTACCCGCGGCTCACTGCGGCGGCGTGGGCTCGGGTCAGGAGATCGCGGGCTCGTTCGAGATCTCCTGGACCGCCGCGGGCTGAGAGCATGCGGCCCCACCCCAGGTGGGTGACGGCGGCAGCGAACTCCATCTGACCCCTGGCGTTGAGCTCGGCTGCCCTGGCGAAGTGCGTGTCGGCCTGATCGTAGAGGCCGAGCACCGACTCCAGACCTCCGCAGTAATAGGCCACCGGGCTTCCGGCCGTCGCCCCGATGAAGAGAACCTGGTCGTCGAAAGGCGCCAGCAGATCGAGGAGCAGCCGAGCGGGTGCCTCGGCACCCAGTTCGGTGGCAACGTCGGCGTACGAGGCCATCGCGAAGATCCAGACGACGTCGTAGGGCAGTGAGGTGAGGTCCGCGGCCGCAGCTTCGAGCATCTGGCGAGCGGTGTCGACGTTTCCGGCTTCCATATGTCCTTCGGCCAGCGTCGCACGGAACACCGGGAGTGCCGGGTTCTCTGCTGAGATCTGCTCGATCAACGGGACGAGCTCGCCGTAGCGCCCCTGTTGGCGGCGGACACCGATCATCTCGGCCCCGTAGAAGCCGAAGGCATCGGGCTGTCCGCTCTCCGTGCCGATCTCCAATGCAGCCGTGGCGAGCTGTTCGGCTCGATCGGGATCACCGCTCAAGAGTGCATCGGCAGCGTCGTTGAATAGGGTGACCCACATCATCGTGGGCTGACGGAGCCCGCTGACCACGGCGCGCATGGTTGCGAGACACCGACGCGCCATTCCGAAGTCACCGGATTGTACTGCGGCCAACCGGCTGTAGGCGCCGGTCCAGAAGAGCAGGTCGGGGTCCCCTAGGTGCTCTGACAGCTCCAGGGCTTCCTTTGCATCGACCATCCGCTCGTTGAGGGTGGAAGGGACCTGAAGCGGGTCGCACACCAGGTTGAGGGTGCGGATGACGGTGTCCGGATCCCCCAACCGCCGCGCCATCGCCCTGGCGGCGTCTGCCAATTCCTGGCGCCGGTCGAGCGTCGTGCCCAAGGCGAGCTCGCTGCACAGTGTGGCCAGGAGAAGCGCCCGCTCGCGTCCGTCGTCATCGCCCAGAGCATCGAGCGCGGATTCCAGCACCGCGACCTTGTCGGCGTCGATGACCCCGATGGAGCTGAAGAAGCCGCGGCTGTTCCCTAGTGCTGCGGCCACCAGGCGGTCCGTTGCATTGAGCCCTTGGGCCCGATGGGCGGCGTCGAGGAACGTCTCCCGGGAGCCCGGCAACCCGGCCTGGCGTTGTGCCTCACCCAGAGCCAGACGCAGGTCACAGTCGACCAGGGGGTCGTGCTGCGGCGCCATCTCCGCGAGGTGGAGCGCCCGGGAGAAGTACCGGACCGCGTCGTCGGGGGCCAGGGCGGCCAAGGCGGCCTCACCTGCCTGCCGGGCGTAGCCGACGCCCTTGGTCGCGTTGGCTGGTTGGCTGGCGCTGAGCCAGTGGTGGGCCAGCTCACCCACCCGCGCCCCCGCGTGTGTCCGACGGTCGTCTCGATGGCCTCGGCCACCTGCTGATGGGCCCGGGTCCGCCGGACCTTTGGCAGGCCCTGGTACAACGTGTGCTGCGTCAAAGCGTGGGAGAAGCTGTAGCGCCCCGGTACGTCAGGAACCTCGCGCAGGAGGGCGGCACCGGAGGCAGCGTCGAGGACGTCGAGCAACTCCTCCTGGCCGAGGTCGGTCACCGCGTCGAGCAGGTCGAAGTCGAAGTCCCGTCCGATGACCGCTGCCATGGAAAGGACCCGACCTGCTTGTGCACCGAGCCGGCCGACCCGGGAGGAGATGACTTCTCGCACACTGTTGGGCAGCACCATCTCGGACATTTCCCCTGCTGCCGTCCAACGGCCACGATCGTCCTGATAGATGGCGCCGGTCTCCATGAGGCTCCTCAGCACCTCTCCGACGAAGAAGGGGTTGCCTTCGGTCTCCAGGCAGAGCGCATGGGCGAGATCCGTCGCTGCCTCCTCGAGGCGTTGCCCGGCTGCAGCCTCCATGAACGCGAGCACGCCGGTGTCATCGAAGCCCTTCAATTCGATCCGGCTGATACCTGGTTCGCGCTGGAGTGCAGCGAGGAGATCGCCGAGCGGGTTGGAAGGCGAGAGCTCGGTATCCCGAAACGTCCCGAGCACGAGGAAACGTGGCGACTCGACGGTAGTGACGACATGACGGAGGAGTCGGAGGCTTTGACTGTCCGACCATTGCATGTCGTCGAGCACGAGAACGGTTGGTTGAAGCGTGGAGGCTGCCGTAAGAAGGCCCGCCACCGCCCCATAGAGGAGGTAGCGCTCGGTGTCCGGATCCGTCCTCGTTGGTGAGGGAACTGCCCCCAGTCGTTGACCGAGCGCGGGGACCAGCGATGCGAGGTCGCCGCCATGGGCCTCGACGTGGCTTCGAAGCACGGACTCGGGAGCATGCGCCACGAAATGGTGAAGAGCCTCGGCGAAGGGCGCATACGACGCGCTGACGTCCTCCTGGCACCGTCCCAGGAGCACGCAGGCGCCCTCCTCGGCGGCGCGCCGAGCGGCCTCCGCGACCAGCGTCGACTTCCCGACGCCGGCGTCACCCGACACGAGGACCACCGCTCGCCCTTCTCCGGCCGCCGCACGCTTGTAGGCGTCGGTCAGCAGTGCCGCTTCGGTATCGCGCGCGACGACTCCGGTGAGTGGCACGTGCGTCAGACGCGCCGGGAGCGGCACGCCGTCCGACGCAATTTCATCGAGCGGCTCCCAACGAACGTCGAGGACCCCCACCGGCTCCGGAAGGCCCTTCAACTCGAACGCACCGAGTCGCTCGAAGAGGAAAGGGCTGCGCCGGCCGGCCATCACCCGAACGGCGTCCGTGACAAGGATCTGGCCCGCATCGGCGTGGGCACAGAGCCGAGCCGCCTCTATCACCGGGTCGCCGTAGTAGTCGTTGGACTCCATGGTCGCCTCTCCGCCGCTGAGTCCTATGCGCAGCCCCAACTGATGGCGGGCGTCGACGTTGTCCCGGTGGACGGCTTGCTGCATCGCCACGGCGCACGACAGGGCGGCAGAGGTGCTGCGGAACACGACCATGACCCCGTCGCCGAGGCCCTTCACCTCGAGCCCTCCGGAGCCGGCAATGGCTCGACGGAGCACCGAGAAGTGGGCCCGGAGCAGCTCGTCCGAGGCGTCCGGACTGATCGCGTAGCTGATCTCGGTCGAGCCGACCAGGTCGGTGAATAGGACCGTGATGGTCTCGGTGACCGCCAAGGCTCCCCTCCTCCGGTTTCGCGCTGCTGGCGCCAGGGTAGACGGTTCGCAACCGGAGATGCGTCGGGGCGGGAGCCGGAGGGGCAGTCATGGCTCCGGTGGAGTCCATCGCCGGCGTCCCTGCTCGTCGCCGGTGGACAGACAGCGGACCCGCTGTGGTGGAGGCGCGGCAGGTCACTCGACTTCACCCGGTTGACGAGCGAGGACGTGGAGAAGATCGAGGAAGAGTTCCGGGCTGCGGGCCGAGGACATCTCGCGCCCTGATGGGCGTTGGGGGCTGTGACCGACTTGTCAGATGGTAGTAAGCGCTCGAACTATGTCGCCGAGGCGAGCATGGCTTGCAACGAGCTGAGATCGTTCGCGAGCCACCAACCCGACTCGCCCGCCGGAACAGGTCTGCCGAAGAGATAGCCCTGCGCGAGATGGCATCCAAGTTCCCTCAACTTGTCAGCCACCGCCGACCGCTCCACTCCTTCGGCAACGACCGAGAGGCCGAGAGACTTTCCAAGTCCGATGATGGCCCTGACGATCGCCAGGCTCTCGGAGTTACGGTCCAACTCGTCGACGAAGCTCCTGTCGATCTTGAGTGTCTCGACGGGAAACCGCTGCAGGTAACTCAGAGATGAGTAGCCGGTCCCGAAGTCATCAATCTCCAAGTGAAGACCGAGATCGCGAAGTGCTTGAAGTACGAGAACCGCCTCGTCCGGATCACGCATGAGGGTACTTTCGGTGATTTCGAGCCTCAACCGATCAGCGACAACGCCGTTGCTCTCGAGGACCTCGGCGACCAATCTCGGAAAACCGGGCTCCCCAAGCTGTAAGGCCGAGATGTTGACGGCGACGCTGGCGGTGCCCTCGTCGTAGTTGCCGTCGGCGCGAGCGGTCCACTCCGCCATCTGGCGACACGCTTCATTCAGCACCCAAGCCCCGACGGGGGCGATAAGACCGCAATCCTCTGCGAGCGGTACGAATTCGCGAGGGGACAGCAGGCCCCTGGTCGGATGACGCCACCTTACCAACGCTTCCAACGCGACTGGCGCCTCGGTGTAGAGATCGATGATGGGTTGATAGTGGAGTTCCAACTCGTCGCGCTCAATGGCTCGGTGCAGTTCATTCGCCGTGCGGAGACGACTGATCGTTTGCGACTCATTGGCTTCTCGGTATATCTCAATGCGCGCCGGCCCACGGTCCTTGGCCTGGTACATCGCGACGTCGGCGTTGCGCAAGAGCGTCGCTCCTGAGGTCATGCCCTCACTCGACAGCGCCATCCCCACGCTGAGAGACACGAAGATCTCTCCGCTTGGGAGCACAATTGGATCGACCATCGACGCAACAAGTCGCTCGGCCACCTGAAGTGCCGCGATCTCGTCGTGGTTCCCGGGGCACAGCACAGTGAACTCATCACCCCCGAAGCGGGCCAACGTGTCGCTCGGCCCGATCACACTGCGGAGCCGTTCGGCCACGGCACACAGGATCTGGTCCCCCACATCGTGTCCGAGGCTGTCATTGATCAGCTTGAAGCGGTCCAGATCGAGGAACATCACCAATACCTGGTGTCCTGCTCTTGACACCTTGCTGAGTGAGTCCTCGAGCCGGTCCATGAAGAACTCGCGGTTGGGCAGGGAGGTGAGTGGATCATGGATGGCCGCCTGGGCGAGACGTTCTCGTAGCGCTCTGCTCTCGGTGACGTCCTCGATCTGACCGATGAAGTAGAGCGGTTTGTCCTCGTGGTCTCGCACACAGCTCACGTTGAGCGATGTCCATACGTCGTGACCTTCAGCGTGGCGGTAACGCTTCTCGACCCGGTAATTGTCCAATTCACCCGACGCGACTCGAGCCATCCCGAGTCTGCTCAGATCGCGGTCGTCCGGATGGGTGAACGCTTCAGAGTTCTGACCGAGAAGTTCGGCCACCTCGCGTCCGAGGATCCTTCCCATCGCCTGATTGGCGCGCAGAATGACACCGTCGAGATCGGCCATGGCCATGCCGATGGGAGCATTCTCAAAGGCCGACTGGAATCGTTCGTGAGCCTCTCTCAGCGCCTCGTCTGCTCGTTTGCGCTCGGTGATGTCGTGCAAGTTGGACACCAACCCTCGCACGTCGGGATCACTGCGGTGGTCCGTCAGCGTCGCTTCGAACCACCGCCATGCGCCATTCGCATGTTGAAGACGCAGCTCCGTTCCCTGGCCGATATCCATGTCGCGGGCATCTTCCGAGGCCGTTGACTGCATCCTGGCCACGTCGTCAGGATGCATCAACTCGGCTGCAGGCCGATCGCCGAAGTCTTCGCGTGATTTTCCGAGCACGCGCTCGAAGGCCGGACTGACATATTGGAGACCGCCCGCGTCATCGACAACGATGATGATGTCTGAGGCATGTTTGACCAACGCTTCGAACCGTCGAGCGGAATGCCGAAGGTCGGCTTCGACACGCTCACGGGCCGAGGTGGAGCGACCGAGGAGCATGATCGTGAGCAGCACACCGAACAGGCACAGGGCGGCGAGCCCGTCGACGCGAGGTTGACCGATGAGGCTCGGGGCAAGTCCCATCGCGATCGCCAGCTGACCGATGCCCATGTAGACCACGGTCCAGAACAGTGCGGCTTTGGTCGCGACGGATCCGAGAACCTCGAGGATCGACGCAGCTCCGAAGATGAAGCCGAGCGAGAGGATCGGACCCCATCCCGTGCTGTAGGCGACGATACCGATGACGCCCATGACGGCGCCGACGTACGCCGTGAGGCGCCAGCCCTCCGGGCGATCGATCCACGCGACCGCTGCCAACAGGCTGACCGCCTGGGCGGCCAGCACGACCACGATGATGGCCCAGTAGGGAATCGGGGCGATGAGACCCCCGTATCGCATCAGGCAAAAGACGGCTGCCACTGCGAGCCCCGCCAACACCATGGGGTCACGCGCCTGGATCCTCAGTCGCGCGCCGAGGGACTGAGCGCCCTGGTCAACCGACGTCTTCGGTGGTCTCACAGCCACGGTATGGCATCGTCAGAAGGGGGACTCCGCTTGAATACTGCACGGGGAGTTGCAGCCCCGGTTCGGGGAGGCGCAGGGAGCAATTGTGACTGCGGCCATCAGAGAAACCTGACCGAACGCGCAGATCCTGCAGCACTCGGTTCAACCGGCCGGCCGGATCACCTTCACGAGAGCCGAGCCGTGTGGACGAGTCGATACAGAGTGGACGATCGACCGGAGACTCCGCGGCTGAGCATCGAGCGAGATCCTTGAATTCTGCTGGTGAGCAGCACCTGAACCGCCCGGGCGCATCCGGGTCGAGCGGCCAGTGTGGACAATCCGTCCGACCTGAGCCGGTCGTCGATGCAAAGCTCTCGGCACGCTCGAGACTCCGGGGGTGTCCGTCATGGCAAAGACAGTGTTCGGTGGAAGGATCGGGGACGACTGGCGCACGTCGGAGCCGTGGTGGCCTCCCGTCGCTACGCCTCCCGAGGGCGCGCCCAACATCGTGCTGGTCGTCCTCGACGATGTGGGGTTTGCACAGCTCGGCTGCTACGGGTCCGACATCGACAGTCCCGTGATCGACGGTGTGGCGGCCGAGGGAGTCCGGTTGACGAACTTCCACACGACGGCACTGTGCTCGCCGACCCGCGCCTGTCTCCTCACGGGCCGGAACCACCACCGCAATGGAATGGGCCGCGTCGCCGACCTGGCGATCGGCTTTCCCGGGTACTGGGGCAGGCCGCCCCGGGAGAACGGCTTCCTCTCCGAGATCCTCAGCGCGAACGGGTACGCCACGTACGCCGTCGGGAAGTGGCACCTGAGCCCGGAGGGCGAGACCAACATGGCCGCCTCGCGGGCGACGTGGCCCCTCGCACGCGGGTTCGACCGCTGGTACGGGTTTCACGGCGGGGAGACGCACCAGTTCGTACCCGCCCTGTACCACGACAACCACGGCGTCCGGCCGCCGCGTGCCATGGAGGACGGGTACCACCTGAGCGCCGACATCGCCGACCGCGCCATCGAGTTCCTCGGGGACTTGCGGGCCGTCGACTCCGAGATGCCCTTCTTCCTCTACTTCGCCACCGGGGCGTGCCACTCGCCCCACCACGCGCCCGCCGAGTGGATTCGGCACTACGAGGGCCGATTCGCACAGGGGTGGGACCGTTGGCGCGACCAGACGTTCGAGCGGCAGCGCGCGCTCGGAATCGTCCCCGAAGCGACGGAGCTCTCACCACGCCCACCCTGGGTCCCGAGCTGGGACAGCCTCGACGATCGGCAGCGGGCGCTCGCCGGGCGGTTCATGGAGTGCTTCGCCGCCTACCTGTCGTACACGGACCAGCAGATCGGGCGCGTGCTCGACTTCATTGCCGACCTCGGTGACGCCGACGACACCGTGGTGATCGTCGTCTCGGACAACGGCGCCAGCTCCGAGGGTGGCAAGGAGGGCACCATCAACGAGGGCCGGCTTTCGAACTTCGAAGGCGCCAGCGTAGGTGAGATGTACCGGCGCATCGACGAGATCGGCGGGCCGCTGAGCCACAACAACTACCCCTGGGGATGGACCATGGCCGGGAACACACCGTTCAAGCGCTGGAAGCGCGAGGTCCACGAGGGAGGTGTCGCCGACCCCTGCATCGTCCGGGTGCCCGCTCGCCTGCGGTCCGCCACCGGCGTGGTCCGTCGGCACTACGCCCACGCGATCGACGTGCTGCCGACCGTGCTCGAGTTGGCCGGCGTCGACCCGCCCACCGAGATCGACGGGATCGCCCAGTCGCACCTCGACGGCATCAGCTTCGGCTACGTGCTCGGGGAGGGAGGGCAGCTCGAGCCCGACCGGCACCGTACCCAGCACTTCGAGATGCTCGGGTCGCGGGCCCTCTACCACGACGGGTGGAAGGCCGTGACCTTCCACCCGGTCGGTCCGCTCTATGACGACGGCCTCCGGGCGAGCGCGCCCTTCGACGAAGACGTCTGGGAGCTGTACCACGTGGCGGAGGACGTGTCGGAGGTGCACGACCGTGCCGCTGAATTCCCCGAGAAGGTCGCCGAGCTGGTCGCGCTGTGGTGGGAGGAGGCGAGGCGCAACGACGTCCTCCCGCTCGACAACCGGGTGCTCGAGGCGATCGCCCACAAGCACGACCGACAGCGCGAGCAGCAGACGTACCGCTACTTCCACGGCGGCGCCCAGGTGCCGGAATGGGTGGCGGCGGACGTTCGCAACCGGTCGCACGCGATGTCGGTGACCGTCGAGATCCCACAGGGCGTCGTCCCGTCGGGCACCCTGCTCGCGCTCGGCTGCGCGCTGGGCGGGTGGTCGCTGCACGTGCTCGACGGTCGGCTGCGCTACGTCCACAACCTGCACGGACACCGGCTGTACGAGGTCGCCGCTGACGCCACGCTCGGACCGGGTCGGCACCACCTCGAGTTCCGGTTCGAGAAGGACGAGCGCGCCGGCGGGCTGGCCACGTTGTTCGTGGACGGCCAGCAGGCGGGGGAGGCCGAGGTGGAGCGGTTCACCCCCGTCGCGTTCAACGAGGTCGGTATCGGGCTCACGTGTGGCTACGAGTGGGGCCCGTCGGTCGGAGGCGACTACGAGGCGCCCTTCCCCTTCGTCGGCACCATTGTCCGGGCCGAGATCAGCGCCACCGGTCCGGTGGTGCACGACCCGGTCGCAGAGGTCGCGGCAATCCTGGCCTCGCAATGAGCTCAGGCCGCGGCGCGTGGAGCCCGTCTGCCACGGCGGCTCATCCGTTCCCAGCGCACGCGTCGGCGGAGCACGGTTTCCTTGGCATGATCACCTCGTGATCTCCATGTCGGTCGAACAGTTCGAAGAGCTCGTGGCCGACGCTCTCGACGAGATCCCGGTCGAGCTCCGGGGAGCCATGGAGAACGTGGCGGTGCTGGTGGACGACCAGAGCCCTCCCGGGGGCCTGTTCGGCCTGTACCAGGGCGTCCCGCTGACCAGCCGGGGCAACTATTCGAACACGATGCCGGATCGGATCACCATCTTCATGGCGACGATCTGCCATGCCGCACACAGCGCCGAGGACGTGGTGCAGCTGGTGCGCAAGACGGTCATCCACGAGGTGGGTCACCACTTCGGCCTCGGTGAGCAGCGGCTGCGCGATCTGGGTTGGGGGTAGCCGACCGCCTGCACTCCGCACCGCGGGCCGGTAGCGTACGGAGCGCGTCGACGCGCAGCACTCTGGGAGGGACCGTGGAAACCGAAGCTGCTGTTCTGTGGGAGCGTCAGGACGGTTGGAGTGTCGAACCGATCGAGCTCGACCCGCCCAAGGAGGGTGAGGTGCTCATCCGGTTGGCCGCCTCGGGCATGTGCCACTCCGACGAGCACCTCCTGACCGGAGACATGCCGGTCCCCCTCCCCATCATCGGCGGCCACGAGGGCGCCGGTGTCGTCGAGGACGTCGGCCCCGGCGTGCACGGCCTGGCGCCGGGCGACCACGTGGTGCTCGGGTTCGTCCCCGCCTGCGGCAAGTGCCCTTCCTGCGCCACCGGGCACTCGAACCTCTGTGACGTGGGCGGCATCCTCATGACCGGTCGCCAGCTGGACGGCACGGTGCGCCACCACGCCCGCGGGCAGGACGTGGCGACCATGGTCTGCCTCGGCACCTTCGCCCCCTACACGGTGGTCAACCAGGCCTCGTGCGTGAAGATCCTCGACGACATCCCGCTCGAGAAGGCCTGCCTCGTCGGCTGCGGCGTCACTACCGGGTGGGGCTCCGCCGTCTACGCGGCGGAGGTGCAGCCCGGTGACAACGTGGCCGTGATCGGCATCGGGGGCATCGGGGCCTCCGCCGTGCAGGGTGCACGGCTGGCCGGCGCCGAGATGATCTTCGCCATCGACCCGGTGGAGCTGAAGCGCACGCTGGCGCCTTCCTTCGGGGCGACACATGTGGCGCCCTCGGTGGAGGAGGCCTTCGCCCTCATTCAACAGGAGACCTGGGGCCACATGTGCGACAAGGTGATCTGCGCCATGGGTGTCGGGTCGGGGGAGATGATGGACTCCATCCTCGGGCTCGCGGCCAAGCGCGGCCGGGTCGTCGTCACCAACATCCATCCGTTCAACGAGACGGCCGTGAAGATGAACCTCATGATGCTCACCATCTACGAGAAGCAGGTGGTGGGCAGCATCTTCGGCTCGGCCAACATCCACTCGGACATCCCGAAGCTGCTCAAGCTCTACCGCAACGGGCTGCTCGACCTCGACTCCATGATCACCAGCACCTACAAGCTGGGGGACATCAACCAGGGCTACCAGGACATGCGCGACGGCAAGAACATCCGCGGCGTCCTGATGTACGACAGCTAGCGGACCGGCGCGGGCCGCCGTCCCGGCGGCGCCGCCCAGATGTTGTTGCAGCGCTCGCAGACCTCCTCGGGCACGACGCCGGCGCGCATCAGCGCGGCGAACGCCTTGCACCCCAGGCACAGGCCGAAGACCGACTCGAGGAGCGCCGCGGACGCCAGCAGAGCCAGCACGACCTCGGCCGCGGTCCAGTAGCCGAGGCCGGTCAGGGCGAGGGCGCTCAGCGAGAAGGCGACGCCGATGCCCTGGGCGAAGCGCTTGGGCGGGCCCGCCACCGGCCGCTCGGGAACGCCGAGCCGCGGCGTGACCACGCGGGTGACGAACTGGCCGAGCGGGCTGAGTGTCGGGCCGGTGAGCACCCGGGCCACGAAGCCGTAGGCGATGACCACGGTGGCCCACTCCAGGCCGAAGGCGATGGTCAGGACGCACATCACGAGGACGCCGCCCGCCACCAGGCGGGCCGAGACCTCGTTCACCGGGTTGGGGAACGAGAAGACCGCCTGCAGCCGACCGGGGACCTTCTCGGTGGTGCCGCCACTGCCCATGACCTGCTCCTTCCCGTCAACCGGCTAACCCTGACCAGTTTAGTCGGGTTTCGGCCCGGCGGATCGGGCGGCCCTCGGCCGGGCCCCCCCGCTCAGCCCTCGGGCGGGGGCACGGGCTGGGGAGGGGGCGGGCCGACGTAGCGCGCGGCGGGCCGGATCAGGCGGTTGTGCGACGCCTGCTCCATGACGTGGGTACTCCACCCGATGGTGCGGCCGGCGGCGAAGGTCGGGGTGAACATCTCGCGGGGGATGCCGCAGGTGTGCATCACCACACCGGCGTAGAACTCGACGTTGGTGTAGAGGTGGCGGCCCGGCTTCAGCTCGGCCAGTACGTCGACCGTCGTGCGCTCGACCGACCGGGAGAACTCGACGAGCGGCCCGCCGAGGCGCTCGGTGACTGCCCGCAGCAGCAGCGAGCGGGGGTCGTCGGTCTTGTAGACGCGGTGGCCGAAGCCCATGATGCGCTCGCCGTCCTCGACGGCGCGCCGGATGTACGCCTCCGCACGCTCCGGTGTCCCGATGGCGTCGAGCATGTCCAGCGCCCGGCTCGGTGCCCCGCCGTGCAGAGGGCCCGACAGTGCGCCGATGGCACCCACGATGGCCGCGGCGAGGTCGGCGCCGGTCGACGTGATCACGCGGGCCGTGAAGGTGGACGCGTTGAACCCGTGGTCGATGGTCAGGATCATGTACTGCTCTATGGCCCGGGCGTGCAGCGGGTCGGGCTCCTCCCCGGTCAGCATGTTGAGGTAGTTGGCGGCGAAGCCGAGGCCGTCACTCGGCGCGACGGGCTCCTTGCCCTCGCGCAGCCGGTGGGCGGCGGCGAGGATGGTCGGCACCACGGCGCACAGCCCGAGCGCCTGGTCGTAGAGCTCGTCGGCGCCGATGTCGTGCGTCGGGCGCCAGCCCAGCTCCGCACCGAGGACCGACACGGCCGTGCGCAGCACGTCGAGCGGCGCACCGAGGCGGGCCAGCGACGGCAGCAGCGCGGCGAGCCCCGGGGGCATGGCGCGCCGCCGTCGCACCTCGTCGGCGAACGCCGCGGCCGCCGCCGCGTCGGGCAGCTCGCCCCGGAACAGGAGGTGCCACACGTCCTCGAGCGAGCGCGTCCCGGCCAGGTCGACGGCCGAGTACTGCCGGTAGTGGAAGAACCCCTCCTGGCCGCGCACGTCGCCCACGGTCGTCTCGGCCACCACGACACCCTCCAGGCCGGCCGGCACGTCCGCACTCGTCTCGGTGGCGGGACGGATGCGGGCGACCCCCATGAGGTCGCGCAGCGACACGACGCCCACGCACCGCTCGTCCTCGACGACCGGCAGGTGGCGGTAGTGGTGCGAGGTCAGGCTCGCCCAGGCCGCATCGGCGCGCTCGTCGGGGCCGAGCACGTCGGGCCGTGCCGTCATCCACAGCCGCACCCGCTCCTGGCCCGGGTCGCCGGACCCCGCCGCCGCCCGCAGCAGGTCGCGTTCGGTCAGGATGCCAACGACCTTGCCGTCGTCGGTGACGACGACCGAGCCGGTCTCGGCCTCCTGCATCACCCGGGCCGCCTCGGTCAGGGTGTCGTCGGCCCCGCACGTCACGGCGGGGGAGGTCATCAGGTCGCGCACGATGGTTTCCATGGGGTCCACTATGCCTCGCCCACCTGGGACTGTAAACGTTGATCAAGTCAATATAAGATTCCTCACGTGGACCGGATGCTCACGACAGAGGAGGCGGCCCGGCGCCTGGGCGTCAAGGTCTCCACGCTCTACGCCTACGTCAGCCGGGGGCTCCTGACCTCCCAGCGCGACCCCGCCCGGCGGGGCAGCCTGTTCGACCTCGACGAGATCGAGGCGCTGGCGGCGCGCAGCCGGGGCGGCCGCCTGACCGCGACCCGGTTGGCCACCATCACCACGGGTGTGACCCAGCTCGACCAGGAGCTCGGACCCGTCTACCGCGGCCGGCCGGCCACGGAGCTCGCGGTGGAGGCCAGCTTCGAAGAGGTGGCCGAGCTCCTCTGGCAGAGCGACGGTGGCGGCGACTGGTCGGCGCCCGACCTGGGCGCGTGCCCGCTCCGCCACACGCTCGACCGCATGCGCTGGGCCCTCGTGCTGTGCGGCGCCACCGACCCCCTCCGCTCCGACCTGCGCCCGGCCGCCGTCGCCCGCGCCGCGCGCCGCGCCACGGCGGCGCTCACCGACGCGGTGGGAGCCCCGCCGGTCGCCGGCGACGCGACTGCCTCCATCGCGGCCCGGCTCGCGGCGCGCCTCACCGGGCCGTCCGTCGCCGCGCCGACCACCGCGGTGAACGCGGCCCTCGTGCTCATGGCCGACCACGAGCTGGCCACCTCGACCATGGCGGTGCGGGTGGCGGCATCGGTGCGGTCGGACCCCTACGACGCCCTCCTCGCCGGGCTGGCCACGCTGGCCGGGCCGCTGCACGGGGGGGCCAGCCAGCTGGCCTACGAGATGCTGGTGGTGGCCGAGCGCGACGGGGTGCTGCGCGCGCTCAACGACGTGCTGCGCGAACAGGGGCGGCTCCCCGGCTTCGGGCACACGGTCTACAAGAGCGGAGACCCGCGCTTCGACGCGTTGCTGGCGCAGGCCGAGCCGCTCCTCAGCGACGAGCGCCGCGCCATCGTGCGCGAGGTGATCGCACTGGCGGCCGCCCACGACGTCCCGCTGGCCAATTGCGACCTGGCCTTGGCCGCGTTGAGCTGGGGCATCGGCATGCCGCCCGACACGGGCCGCACGATCTTCGCCGTGGCCCGGGTCGCGGGGTGGGCCGCCCACTACATGGAAGAGCTGGCCGAGCGCCCCCTGCGCTTCCGGGCGCGGGCCGTCTACAGCGTGTAGGTCACCGGTGCCTCCGGGACGGCGCGCTGCCGGCTCAACCCGGGCCGATCACGACGGCGGAGGGATGGCCACCGACGTGAATCGGCGCACCCACGCTGCCGGTGGCCAGGGTCACCGGCACCAGGGAGCCCGCCTGCTGCGTCACCCAGGCCGTTGCGCCGTCGGCGGCCAGGGCGACGCCCTGCGCCACGTCGGGCAGGGCGATCGGGGCGCCGGGCACCAGCCCGACCGTGCTGATGGAGACGAGGTCCGCCCCGCCGCAGACGTACGCAGTGGCCCCCGAGGGCGCCACCGCGATCCCCGTCGGGTTGATCGGCAACGCGACGGTGCCTCCTCGCGCCCGCGTCACGGGGTTGATCTCCGTCAGCGTCCGGTTGCCGAAGTTGCCCACCAGGACCTCCCCCGGCGCGACGGCGATCGTCTGCGGCGCGGGCCCGACCGCGATGGCCGTGCCGGCTTGCATGGTCGCGACGTCGATCGGCGTCACCGCGTTGGAGCCGAAGTCGGCCACGAAGGCCGTCGTCACGCCCGTGGGCGCCGTGTACACGGCGACGGCGACGGGCTCGCTCCCGACCGGGACAGGCGGTCCTGCCCGCCAGGTGCCGAGGTCGACCGGGGTGACCGTGTTCGAGTCGAGGTTGGCCACGAGCGCGATGCCCTTGCCCCGCGTCCCGCCCGGGGCCACGGCGATCGCGTCGGGCTCCACGCCCACACCGGCCGAGCGCTCGACGCGGTGCGAGACCGGGTCGACCTCGTGCAGTCCGTCGTCGCCCTGGGTCACCACCAGCAGCCCCGCGCCGCCCGCCGTGTAGGCCAGGGCCGACGGCAGTCTGCCCACCGGCACCGCGCGACCGACATGGCGCGCCGGGAGCCGGACGGGGGTCACGTCCATGCCGGGCAGGGTCACCGATGCATCCGTCGCCACCCAGGCCACGTCGTGCACGGTCGCGCTGCCGACCGGTCGCGTCGTGCACGCGGCCAGCAGCGGGACGGCGGTCATGACGGCGAGCAGCACCGCCCGGCGCCTCACCTCGGGCTCAGCCCCGCGCGCACGCGGCCCCGGCGGGTCGGTCCGCCGCGCCCCAGCCGGTCGCGTCGCCCTCGGGCCAGAAGTCTCCCGTGACCGCATCCTGCACATAGGCCACCGGCGGGGGTTCCCCGGCCGCGAGGGCCCGCAGGGCGTCGAGGAGCGCGTCGACGTCCTCGCCCGCGGTGCCGAGTCCGCAGCTGGCGCGCACGGCCCCGGGGATGGCGCCGCGCTCGCCACGGCGCACGGCGGCCCGTGCCCGGTCGACGCCCTCGCTGCCGACCCCGAGCAACCGGATCAGGTAGGGATGCGCGCAGAAGCACCCGTGCCGCACGCCGATGCCGAATTCCGCGCTCAGGCGCGCCGCCACCAGCGCATGGTGCATGCCGGCCACCGTGAAGGTGGCCACGGCGAGGCCCTCCCGGTCGGCGGGGCCAGCCTCGGCCCGCGGGCCCAGCACGTCGACACCCTCGATGGCGCGCAGCCCGTCGTGCAGGCGGGAGGACAGCGCGGCCTCGTGGGCGCGGATGGTCGCCCAGCCGATCCGCTCGAGCTCGTCCATCGCCGCGCCGAAGGCGACGGCCCCCACGACGTTGGGGGAGCCCGCCTCCTCGCGCTCGGGAGGCTCGGTCCAGATCACCTCGTCGAGGTCGACCAGGTCGACTGCGCCCCCACCGGCCAGGAAGGGGTCGCCGGACTCGAACGTGCGCGTCGGGCCGATCAGCGCCCCGGCGCCGAACGGTGCGTAGAGCTTGTGGCCGCTGAAGGCGACGAAGTCCGGTTCCGCCGGCAAGGGCCGGTGTGGCGCGAGCTGAGCGGCGTCGAGGAGGACGGGAACGCCGCGCTCGTGCGCGGCGGCGCAGATCTCCTCGGTCGGGGGGAGCCACCCCGTCACGTTGGAGGCGCCCGTGATCGCCAGCAACGCCGGGGTACGCCCGTCGTCGAGCACCTTGACCACGTCGTCGGTGCCGAAGGTGCCGTCGGGCCCGCACTCCACCCAGCGCCGTTCCGCCACCCGGGCCCAGGGCAGCAGGTTCGCATGGTGCTCGACGACGGTGGTGGCGACCACGTCGTCCGGTCCCAGCCGGAGCCGGTAGGCCAGATGGTTGATGGCCTCGGTCGTGTTGCGCACGAGCACCACCGTGTCGCCGCCGCCGGCGGGCCGTCGGGCGAAGCGGTGCGCTCTGTCGCGTGCAGCCTCGTAGGCGGCGGTGGCACGGCGCGACTTGTAGCCCGCGCCGCGGTGCACGCTCGAGTACCACGGCAGGAACTCGCTGACGCGGTCCGCCACGGTTTGGAGGGCGGGCGTGGAGGCGGCGCAGTCGAGGTCGCGGTACGGGCGCTCGGCTCCATCGAGGCAGGGGACGTGCAGGTGTGCGCCGACGAGCGGCGCGACGGCGTCCTCGGTGGTCACACCGTCACAATACGAACTGCGGGGGACCGGCGGTTGCCGGGAGCGCAGACGAGAACCAGACGGTCTTGCCCGCCCCGTCGCGCTGCATCTCGATGCCCCAGGCGTCGGACAGCGTGCCGACGATGTGCAGCCCGCGCCCGCGGGGGGCGTCGACGAGCGGCTCGTGCCGGGCGGGGAACCCGCCGCCGGCGTCGTTCACCTCGACGCGCACGCTCCACGGGTCGCCGGCGAGGTGCACCGACACCTCGTAGCTGGTGGCCGCATGCCGGACGGCGTTGGTGGCCACCTCCGAGAGCATGAGCACCAGCGCATCGACGCCCCCGCACCCCTCCGGCAGCTGCTCGAGCAGGAACCGGCGGGCCTCGCCGACGGAGCCAGCCGTGGCCGGGAACCGGCGCGCGACAGCCGCCGGCCCCGCTGCGGCCGGGCCTGCGCGCACTGTGTCCGTGGGCGGGCACCCGGGTGACGTGGGACTCTGCATGGCGGTTGCGGTAGCTCTGCCCCTGGGCTGGAGCCCCTAAACCGGGACCGGGGCCCGTGCAACCTCGGCGCAACCGCGCCGTGCCTGGGCCCGGGCACTACCCTGCCCGTTGGTGGAGGAGCGCTACGAGTCCGAGCTCACCCGGTCGGCGGCCGTCCTCAACGGCGTGGACCGGGCCCTGCAACGGCTGAGCGAGGGGACCTACGGGTCGTGTGAGGCCTGCGGCGCCCCGATCCTGGACGCCGAGCTGGAGGGCGACCCCACCCGCCGCATGTGCGAGCAGCACCTGACGCTCGGGTAGGACGGACCGGGGGCCGGCCGACTGCCGGCCCGCGTCGCGGTCAGCCGGCGATCTTCAGCCCCCTGGCCGCGTCGAGGCGCGCCGACACGTCGGACCAGTTGACAACGTTCCACAGGGCGGCGAAGAAGTCGGCCTTCACGTTCTTGTACTGGAGGTAGAAGGCGTGCTCCCAGGCGTCGAAGACGAGGAGCGGGACGGAGCCCTGGCCGATGTTGCCCTGGTGGTCGTAGACCTGCTCGACGATCAGCCGGCCGGCGAGGGGCTCGTAGGCCAGCACACCCCAGCCCGAGCCCTGGATGGTGGACGTGGCCTGGGTGAAGTGCGCCTTGAACTTGTCGAAGGAGCCGAAGTTCTCGTCGATCGCCGAGCCGAGCGCGCCGTCGGGCTTGTCGCCGCCGTCGGGGCTCTGGTTCTTCCAGAAGATGGAGTGCAGCACGTGGCCCGAGACGTGGAAGGCGAGCGTCTTCTCGAGGCCGACGATGGCGCCGAAGTCGTCCTTGTCCCGGGCGGCGGCCAGCTTCTCGAGCGTCTGGTTGGCGCCGGTCACGTAGGCGGCGTGGTGCTTGTCGTGGTGGAGTTCCATGATCTGGCCCGACACGTGGGGCTCGAGGGCGGCGTAGTCGTAGGGCAGATCGGGAAGGCTGTACTCGGCCATGGCGGTCTCCTCTTGATGGTCGACGTGGTGGTGCGTGCTGGACCATACCCGAAGGCGTCGTGATCCCAACCGGGACCAACCACCATGCGAACAGGGCTGGAAGCACCGTCTGCAGCGGCGCGCCCGACGGCCCCGCCGGACCGCCGGACCCCCGGACCGGGCGTCGGGGCCCGGCGGGGCAACCCCCGAGCAGGCCGGTCCGGCAGTACGCTTGCAGGAGTGAGCACCGACCCGAAGGACCGCTGGCTCGACCTCGGGTCGTTCATCCGTGAGCAGCGCGGCTCGGCCCGCCTGTCGCTCCGGCGGCTGTCCGAGCTGGCCGGGATCTCGAACCCCTACCTGAGCCAGATCGAGCGGGGGCTGCGCCGGCCCTCGGCCGAGATCCTCCAGCAGATCGCCAAGGCGCTGCGGATCTCCGCCGAGACGCTCTACGTCCAGGCCGGCATCCTGGAGGCGCCCGCCGGCTCGCCCGACCTGACCCGGGCCATCATGGCCGACCAGACGATCAGCGAGGAGCAGAAGCAGGCCCTCGTGCGCATCTACCTCTCCTTCCGGCGCGAGCACGAGGACGAGCGCGGGGACCAGGGGCCCCGGCCGGCGCAGGCCACCCGCGAATCCGCCCGAGCCGCCGGGGCTGCCCGGGCTGCCGCCGAGCCCGGCCCGCCCGCGGCCACGGAGACGCCGGAGGCGACCGGCCGGGTCGCCACCGCCTGAGGCCGGTCGCATCCGCCCGCTCCCTTGCCGGAGGCCTTTTCGTGACCGCCGGTAGGCTCTGACCCGCCATGCGCCGGCTCGCCGTCCTGTCCTTGCACACCTCGCCGCTGGCCCAGCCCGGCACGGGCGACGGCGGCGGCATGAACGTCTACGTGCGCGAGCTCACCGCGGCGCTGGCTCGGACCGGTGTGACCTGCGACGTCTTCACCCGGGCCTGGTCGGCCGACCTTCCCGAGGTGGTCGACGTCGAGCCGGGCCTGCGCGTCCACCACGTGCCGGCGGGCCCTCTCGAGTGCCTGCCCAAGGAGTCCCTGCCCGGCGTGGTCGACGAGTTCACCGCCGGGGTGCTCGGGCGCATGGCTGCCGCGCCGCGGTCCCGCGACGGCGCGGCGGGCGCGCTGCCCTACACGTCGGTGCATGCGAACTACTGGCTGTCGGGGTTGTCGGGCCACGTGATCAAGCACGAGCTCGAGCTGCCGCTCGTGTGCACCTTCCACACGCTCGACCGGGTGAAGGCCGAGTCGATGCCCGAGGAGGTCGAGGCGGACATGCCCCACCGGCGGGCCGAGGCGGAGGCATCGGTCATCGACTGCTCGGACGCCGTGCTGGCGTCGTGCTCGGTCGAGGCCGACCAGATCGCCTCCCTCTACGGCGGCGACCCGGGGCGGATCCGTATCGTGCCGCCCGGCGTCGACCATGCCTTCTTCGGCCCCGGTCACCGGCCCCAGGCGCGCCGCGCCCTCGGCCTCCCGCTCGATGGCCGGCTGTTGCTCTTCGTGGGCCGGATCCAGCCGCTCAAGTGCGCCGACGTGGCCATCGAGACGCTGGCCGAGCTGCTCGAGGGCGGCGACGAGCCCTACCGGTTGGTGGTGGTCGGCGGGCCCAGCGGGCCGCACGGCGAGAAGGCGCTGCAAGGGCTGCACGACGTGGCCGACGCCCGCGGCGTGCGCGAGCACGTCCACTTCGTGGCGCCCCAGCCCCACGAGCTGCTGTCGTCGTACTACCGGGCGGCCGACGTGTGCATCGTGCCCAGCCGTTCGGAGTCCTTCGGCCTGGTAGCGCTCGAGGCCGCCGCCTGTGGGACGCCCGTCGTCGCCTCCGCGGTCGGCGGCCTGACCACGCTGGTGGACCACGGCCGCACGGGCTTCCTGGTCGACGAGCCGGACCCGCGCGCCTATGCCGCCGCTGTGCGGCGGGTGGTCGACGAGCCGCTGGCGGCCGAGCGCTTCTCCACCGCCTCGGTGCTGCGGGCCCGCCACTACACCTGGCGGGCGGCCGCCGCCGCGCTGGTGGAGCTGCACGACGAGCTGGCCTCGGGCCGCCTCGTCGAGTGCGGCTGAGCGCGCCCGCCGGAGCCCACGAGCCAAGGTCCGCCGGGTGCCGCTGGTCGACCTCCCCGACGACGAGGAGATGGCGGCCGCGGTCGCCCGTATCGACGCCTGGGCGGCGCGCGAGCTGGCCGCCGGCGGGTTCCTCGTGGCGGCCGAGCGCCAGGAGGTCACCGACCGCACGGCCTCCTACCGCTGGTACCTCCGCTTTGCCGGCGAGGAGAAGGACTTCATCACGGTGTGGTTCACGCTGCGCCAGCGCACGCTGCACCACGAGGCCCAGTTCATGCCGGCGCCCGAGGCCAACCACGCCGAGGTCTACACGTATCTCCTGCGCCGCAACGCCCACCTGTTCGGCCTGCATTTCGCCCTCGGTCCCGAGGACGCCGTCTACCTGGTGGGCATGGTGCCGGCGCGGCTGGTCGACGACGACGAGCTGGACCGCATCGCCGGCTCCTCGGTGCTCTACACCGACGAGCACTTCCCGACGGCCATGACGCTGGCCCACCCCTCGACCTACCGGCGTCGGCCCCGCCGCTAGCAGCGCCGGGGCGTCGCCGCGGGTCCGGGCACGACTTCCCAAGGTATAAGCGGGAACATTTATAGTTCGACGGCCCACCGCCGGTGTGGCTGCGCCGCCCCCGGTTGGCGGCGCCCCCGTTCTGCGCTCGGTATCGTCGCGTGGGTGTCGAGCCTGCTCATCGTTGGTGGTGGGAAGATGGGTGGCGCGCTGCTGGGCGGCCTGCTCCGCTCGGGCTGGGCCGGACCGTCCGACGTGACCGTGATCGAGCCCGTGGCCGAGCGCCGCGACGAGCTCGCCGCCGAGTACCCCGGGCTGCGTGCCGTCGCCGCGCCCGAGCCGGGGCTGCTCGACGGCGCCGGCGAGCGGCTCTCCGGAGTGGTGCTCGCCGTGAAGCCCGACGTCGCCGAGGCGGCGTGCCGGGCCCTGGGCGTGACCGGGGCGACCCGGGTGCTCTCCATCGTGGCGGGCATCCCGTCGCTGCGGCTCGAGGCCGCCCTGGGCGGCCAGCCCGTCGTCATCCGCGCCATGCCCAACGCCCCCGCCCTTGTCGGGGCCGGCGTCACGGCGATCTCGGGCGGGTCCTTCGCCACGTCGCAGGACCTGGCCTGGGCCGAGGACGTGCTCTCGGCGGTCGGCGCGGTCGTCCGCCTCCCCGAGCACATGCTCGATGCGGTGACCGGTCTCTCGGGGTCCGGTCCGGCCTGGTTCTTCCTGGTCGCCGAGGCGCTCGTGGAGGCGGGCGTGCACATGGGTCTGACCCGCGACGTCAGCCGGACCCTGGTCGTCGAGACGATGGCCGGCTCGGCGGCCCTTCTCCGGGAGACCGGCCAGGAGCCCGAGGCGCTGCGTGCGACCGTGACGTCGCCGGCGGGCACCACGGCGGCGGGCATCCGCACGCTGGAAGCCAGGGCCGTGCGCTCGGCCTTCATGGAAGCGGTGGCGGCCGCCACGGAGCGCTCCCGCAACCTGTCGCGCTGAGGCCTGCCCGTGCCGAGCGAACCCGCGCCGACCGTCTTCTTCCTCTCCGACTTCGGGACGCAGGACGAGTTCGCCGGCGTGGTCCACGCCGTGATCGCCCGGCATGCGCCCGGGGTGACCGTGATCGACCTCACCCACCACGTCCCGCCCTTCGACGTCCGGGCGGGGAGCCACACCCTGGTGCGGGCGGTCCCGCATCTCGGCCCCGGCGTCGTGCTCGGCGTGGTCGATCCCGGCGTCGGCACGGCGCGGCGCGGCGCGTGCATCACCGTGGCGCTGCCCCCAGGCGGGACGCTGCACTTCGTCGGTCCCGACAACGGCCTGCTGGTGGCGGCGGCCGAGGCCGCGGGCGAGGCGCCCATCGCTCGCGCCGTCGAGCTGCGCCGGCCCGAGCAGGCTCCCGACCACGGCCCGACGTTCGACGGGCGCGACCTGTTCGCGCCTGCCGCGGCGGCACTGTGCGCAGGCTGGGTGCCCGGGGAGCTGGGCGAGGAGCTGGACCCCGCGTCACTGGTGCGGCTCGTCGGGGGTGTCGTCGAGCAGGGCCGGCTGCACGACGGCCGGACCTGCCTGCGGGCCGAGGTCATCTGGGTGGACCACTTCGGCAACCTGCAGCTGGCGGCGACCGTGGCGGACGCCCGCATCGCCGGGATGCCGCCGTCGGGCAGCATCGAGCTGGCCGCCCGCATCGAGTCGGGGCACGACTATCTCGGCGGGCTGCCGCACTCCCTGGTGCCCGACGGCGTGCGGCTGCGCTGCGTGGACGCCTTCGGGGACCTGAAGCAGGGCGAGTTCGGCCTGCTGGTCGACGCCAACGGGCACCTGGCCGTGGTCGCAGGCGAGGCCTCCGCCGCGAGCTGGCTCAACGTCGCGGCGGGGGAGCTGCTCATCCTCGCCTGGTAGCTCGCCCGCTCCGGGGTGACCGTCGTTTGGTGCCACGGGGAGACTCCTCGGTACCATCCGACGCAGTGAGGGACGAGCAGCTGAATGCAGGGGGGTCTTCCGCGCCTGAACCACCGGTGATGCCGGTCAGGCGGATCCCGGAGGCGACGGTGCTCCGGCTGCCCGTGTACCAGCGCATCCTGGGCGAGCTGGTGCGGGCGGGTGCGCGGACGGTCTCCTCCGAGCAGCTGGCCGATCTGGCGCGGCTCAATGCGGCCAAGGTGCGCAAGGACCTCTCGTTGCTCGGCTCGTTCGGCACCCGTGGCTCGGGCTACGACCCCGAATTCCTGATCGCGCAGATCGACCGCGCCCTCGGGGTCGACGGGAACTGGTCGGTGTCCATCGTGGGCATCGGGAACCTGGGGCGTGCCCTGACGAATTCTGCCGGGTTCGCGTCGCCGCGGCTGCCAGGTCACGGCCCTCTTCGACGTCGACCCGGAGGTGGTGGGGGAGGAGATCCGCGGCCTCAAGGTCCGCCACATGGACGAGCTCGCCAGGCTGCGCGGCGCCGAACGGCCCGACATCGGGGTGATCACGACGCCGGGCTGGGCCGCCCAGGGGGTGGCCGACCTGCTGGTGCGCGCCGGCGTGACCGCGCTGCTCAACTTCGCGCCGCGGGTGCTCAACGTCCCGTCGACGGTGCACCTGCGCTACGTGGACCTGTCCATCGAGCTGCAGGTGCTCGGCTTCTACCGCTCCCGGCAGGAGGACTTCGAGCAGGCCGGCTCCAACGGCGGTGAGCGTGCCCCGCTCATGCGCTCGGTCGGGCTCTCCCGGGGATCCGACCTGGGCTGAGGCCGGGCGACGGTCGCCCGCGTGCCCCCTGACTGGCAGGCTGTGGTGCGGGACAGGCACAATTGCGGGCCGACCCAGGAAGGAACCGAGTGTCCGTCGTCGTCGTAGGACTCCAGCACACCCAGGCCCCGTTGCCGCTGCTCGAAGCGGCCGCCGTCGCCGACGGCGACCTGCACAAGGCGCTCAGCGCGCTCAGCCATTGCCGCAACGTCCAGGAGACCGTCGTCCTCTCGACCTGCCTGCGCACCGAGGTCTACGCGGTGGTGGACCGCTTCCACGACGCCGTGGCCGAGATCTACGACGTCCTCTCCGAGCACTCGGGCGTCCCGGTCGAGGAGCTCTCGGCCCACGCCTCCATCCGCTTCGACGACGACGTCACCTCCCACCTCTTCTCCGTCACCGCCGGCCTCGAGTCGGTGGTGACCGGCGAGACCGAGGTGGTGGGCCAGGTCCGGCGCGCCTTCGAGCGGGCCCAGGAGGAGGGGACCTGCGGCCCGGTGCTCTCGGCGCTCTTCCGGCACGCGCTGCAGACGGGCAAGCGGGTCCGCACCGAGACCGGCATCTCGCAGGGCACGACCTCGTTCGCCTACGCCGCGGTGACGGTCGCCCGTGGCCCGGACCAGGCGGGGTTGCGCGGCGCGCGGGTGGTGGTGATCGGCGCCGGCGAGATGGGCCTCGGCGTCTGCCGCGCCCTGTCGGACATCGCGCCGTCCGACGCCCCGCAGCGCGTCGTGGTCGCCAACCGCTCGTCGCGGCGGGCGCGGGACCTCGTGCGCGAGGCCGCGAGCAGCGCGTTCGAGATGCGGGCGGTGCCTCTCGAACGCGTCGCCGCCGAGCTGGCCGATGCCGACGTCGTCCTGGCCGCCGTCGCCGCCGAGTCCCACGTCCTGGCCGCGACGGATTTCGCGACGGTGTCCGGCCCCCTGCTCGTGATCGACCTCGGCGTCCCGCGCAACGTCGACCCGGCCGTCGCCGCACTCGACGGCATCACGCTGCTCGACATGGACAGGTTGGGCGCCTCGGTGGCCCGGGCGCTCGGCGACCGTGAGGAGGAGTCGGTGGCGGCGCGTGGCATCGTCGCCGTCGAGGTGGAGCGCTTCCGCACCGCCAGCCGCCAGCGGGGCGCCGCGCCGGTCATCGCGTCGCTGCGGGCACGCGCCGAGTCGTTGCGCGTGACCGAGCTGGAGCGCCACCGGGCCCAGCTGGCCGACCTCAGCGAGGAGGAGTGGGAGCACGTGGACGCCACAACCCGCGCCGCGCTGGCCAAGATGCTCCACGAGCCGACGATGCTGCTCAAGGAGACCGCCGGGACGCCCCGTGGCGAACGGCTGGTCGAGGCGCTGCGCATCCTCTTCGACCTGTAGTCCTCGCCATGGGATAGTCGGTCCATGGCAACCGTCCGCCTGGCCACCCGCGGCTCCCCGCTGGCGCTGCGCCAGACGGAGATGGTCGCCGAGCTCCTGCGACGGGCCGACCCCGGCCTCGAGGTGGAACCGGTGGTCGTGCGGACGCGGGGCGACCAGGATGCGTCGGCACCGCTCGACCAGATCGGCGGGCAGGGGGTGTTCGTCACCGAGGTCGAGGCGGCGGTGACGGACGGGCGTGCCGACGCCGCCGTGCACTCGGCCAAGGACATGCCCTCGACCATGGCAGACCACGTCGTGCTGGGGGCCGTGCCGGCGCGGGCCGATGCCCGCGACGGCCTCGTCGGGTGCACGCTGGCGGGGCTCCCGCCGGGTGGCCTGGTCGCGACCGGGTCGGCCCGCCGCCGCGCCCAGCTCGCCTACCTCCGGCCCGATCTCGTCTTCACCCAGCTGCGGGGGAACATGGCCCGGCGCGTCGCCGTCGGTGAGAGCGGGGACGTCTCCGCGGTGGTGGTCGCCGTCGCCGCCATGGAGCGCCTGGGGTGGCGGGACCGGCTGAGCGACGTGCTCGACCCGATGGACGTCCTGCCTCAAGCAGGCCAGGGCGCGATCGCCGTGCAGTGCCGGTCCGACGACGAGCGCACGCGGCGGCGGCTGGCCGCAATCGACGACGACACCAGCCACCGCACGCTGCAAGCCGAGCGGGCTGTGCTCGCCGCGCTCGGGGGGAGCTGCACGGTGCCGGTCGGCGCCTTCGCCGAGGTGGCCGGCGCCGGCGCGGCGATGCGGGTGTCCGGCCTGGTGGCCAGTGGCGACGGGCGCACCGTGATCCGCATGACGCTCCAGGGGGACGACCCCGTCGCCGTGGGCACGGAGCTGGCTCGCGCGCTGCTGGCGGGGGGTGGCGCGGCCATCGAGGGCTTCGACGGCGCGCCCGCGGCAGTCCCGGGTGGGGTGCCGTGACCGTCTACCTGGTCGGGGCCGGGCCGGGCGACCCCGGGCTGCTGACGCGCCGCGGCGCCGCGCTCTGGCGCGGGCCGAGGTCGTGCTGCACGACCGACTGGTCAGCCCGGCGATCCTCGACCTGGTGCCGCCGAGCGCCACGCTGATCGACGTCGGCAAGGACCCCGACGCGCCCGAGGGCGGGCCGGCGCGCCAGGAGGAGATCGCCCGGCTGCTGGTCGAGCACGGCCGGGCCTCTGCCGTCGTGGTCCGGCTCAAGGGCGGCGACCCCTTCGTCTTCGGTCGCGGCGGCGAGGAGATCGACGTGCTGGCCCGCGCGGGGATCCCCTGGGCGGTCGTTCCGGGGGTCACTTCCGCCTTCGGCGTCCCCGCCGCCGTGGGCATCCCGGTCACCCAGCGCGGCCTGGCCTCGTCGGTCACCGTGGTGACGGGCCGCGTCGGCGAGCTGGGCACCGAGGGCGCCCCCGACTGGGAGGCGCTGGCCCGGGCGGGGGGGACGCTCGTGATCCTGATGGGCGTGACCACGCGGAGCGCCATCGCCGACGCGCTGCTGCGAGGAGGCCGGTCCCCCGACACGCCGGTCGCCGTGATCGAGCGCGGCACGACCCCGGCACAGCGGGTGGCGCGCACGACCCTGGGCGGGTTGGCGGACGTCGACCTGGGCCCGCCCGCCGTCATCGTCGTGGGCCCGGTGGCGGCGCTCGGCGCGGAGGGGCCGGCGGGCCGGGCGTCGGGTCCGCTCGCGGGCCGCACCGTGGTGGTGACCCGCTCGGTCCACCGCGCCCGGGGCCTGCTCGACGGGCTGGAGCGGGCCGGGGCCACGACCATCGAGCTCCCCCTGACGCGGCAGGTCGACCCCGCGGACGGCGGGGCCGACCTGCGGGCGGCCGCGGCGGCGGTGGGCGACCAGCGCTGGGTCGTGTTGACGTCGGTCAACGCGGTAGACCGCTTCATGGCCGAGCTGCGCGACGCTCGGGCGCTCGGCCCGGTGCTCGTGGCCGCGGTGGGGCCGGCCACCGCCGACGCGCTGCGCACGGGTGGCGTCGAGCCCGACCTCGTGCCGGCCGAGCACAGCGCGCGCGGCCTGGTCGATGCGTTCCCCGCGCCCGACGGCCCCGACCGGGGCGTGCTGTTCCCCTGCGCCGCGGGGGCTCCCGGCACCATCGCCGAGGGCTTGGCGGAGAAGGGCTGGGCCGTCCGCCGCGTGGAGGCGTACCGCACGGTGCCCCTCTCCGCGCCCGAGCCCGAGCTGCTGGCCCGCGTGGCCGCGGCCGACGCGCTCACGTTCACCGCCACGTCCTCGGTCGAGGCGTTCGTGGCGCTGCGCACCCCGGAGGGCGCGCCGGTCCCTGCGCCGGCCCACGTGGTGTGCATCGGGCCCACGACCGCGGCCGCGGCCCGTGCTGCCGGGTTGCGCGGTGTGCACGAGGCCTGGGGAGCGTCGGCCGACGGCATCGTCGCCGAGCTGATCGACCGCTTCGGCCCCGGCCCCGGCGGCGGCTCGTAGGCTGGGGCGATGGCCCCGGCCACCCCGTCCATGGCCGCAGCCGGCGACTTCCCGGCCCGCCGGCTGCGCCGGCTGCGCCGCACCCCGGCGCTCCGGCGCCTGGTCGCCGAGGCGCGCCTCGGCGTCGACGACCTCGTGGCGCCCTTGTTCGTGCGGGAGGGGACCGAGGCGCCGGTCCCCATTGCGTCCATGCCGGGCCAGGTGCAGCACACCGTCGACTCGCTGGTGGTGGAGGCCAAGCGGCTCGTCTCGCTCGGGATCCCCGGGCTGATCCTCTTCGGGGTCCCGTCGCGCAAGGATGCCCGGGGGAGCGGCGCCTGGGACCCCGAGGGCGTCGTGCAGCGCGCACTGCGCGCCGTGCGGGACGCCGTCGGCGACGAGCTCGTCGTGATGGCCGACCTCTGCCTGGACGAGTACACCGACCACGGGCACTGCGGCGTCCTCGGGCCGGGAGGCGAGGTGCTCAACGACGAGACGCTCGAGCTGTACCAGCGCGTCGCCCTGGCGCAGGCCGCGGCGGGGGCGGACGTCGTGGCGCCCAGCGGCATGATGGACGGGCAGGTCGCGGCCATCCGGGCCGCCCTCGACGGGCACGGCCACGAACTCGTGGCCGTGCTGGCCTACGCCGCCAAGTACGCGTCAGCGCTCTACGGCCCCTTCCGCGACGCAGTCGACGTCACCATCGCCGGTGGCGGGGACCGTCGTTCCTACCAGCAGGACCCGCGCAACGGGCGCGAGGCGCTGGCCGAAATCGAGCAGGACCTGGCCGAGGGCGCCGACATGATCATGGTCAAGCCCGCCATGACCTCGCTGGACGTGCTGGCCGCGGTCAGGGGCGCCGTGCCCGTCCCACTCGCCGCGTACCACGTGAGCGGCGAGTACGCGATGGTCAAGGCCGCCGCGGCGGTTGGGTGGGTCGACGGACCTGCGGTGGCGCTCGAGCAGCTCACCGTCCTGAAGCGGGCCGGCGCCGACTTCATCCTCACCTACTTCGCCACCGAGGTGGCCGAGGCGCTGGGTGGCTGAGCCGCCGCGGGCGGCGTCGAACGCGGAGTGGTTCGCCCGCGCCGGGCGGGTGATCCCCGGCGGCGTGGACTCGCCGGTGCGCTCCTTCGCGTCCGTCGGCGGCACGCCCTACACGGTCGTGTCCGGCGAGGGCCCTTTCGTCACCGACGTCGAGGGGACCCGCTACCTCGACCTCGTCCAGTCCTACGGCGCGGTGCTGCTCGGGCACGCGCACCCCGTCGTGACCGAGGCCGTGGCCGCGGCGGCGGCCCGGGGCACGACCTTCGGCGCACCGACGCCGGGTGAGGTCCTGCTCGCCGAGGCCATCTGCGAGCGGGTGCCCGGTTGCGAGCAGGTGCGCCTCGTGTCCTCGGGCACCGAGGCGGCGATGAGCGCGGTGCGCCTCGCCCGCGGCTTCACGTGGCGCGACCGGGTGGTCAAATTCGACGGGTGCTACCACGGGCATTCCGACGGACTTCTCGCCGGTGGAGGCAGCGGGGTCGCCATGCTCGGTCTGCCCGGCTCGGTCGGCGTGTCGGCCGGCGCGGTGGCGGACACCGAGGTGGTCCCCTACAACGCGGTGCCCGAGCTCGACGGGCGCGTGGCCTGCGTGATCGTCGAGCCGGTCGCGGCGAACATGAACCTGGTGGCGCCGGAGCCGGGGTTCCTGGCCGGGCTGCGCGCCGCGTGCGACGCCGCCGGCGCGCTCCTGATCTTCGACGAGGTGATCACCGGCTTCCGCCTCGGCCCCGACGGGGCAACCGGCTGGTCCGGGGTGACGCCCGACCTTTGGTGCTTCGGCAAGGTCATCGGCGGTGGGTTGCCCGTCGGCGCCTTCGGCGGGCGCAGGGAGCTGATGGCCGAGCTGGCCCCCGGCGGGCCCGTCTACCAGGCCGGCACCCTCTCGGGGAACCCGCTGGCGACGGCGGCCGGCCTGGCCGTGCTGCAGCACGTCGGGCCCGCCGACTATGCGGCGCTGGCAGCGCGCGTCGCCAGGTTCGCCAAGGACCTCGAGGCGGTGGTGGCGGCGGGGGGTCTCGCCGTGACCGCGCCGGCGGTCGGCCCACTGGTCGGCCTGTTCCTGGCCCCCGCGGGGACGGGTCCCTTGCAGCCGCCGCCCGACTACGAGGGCGCCCGCGCCCTGGCCGGCACCGGCGTCTACGGCCGCTTCTTCCATGCCATGCTGCGCCGGGGCGTGGCACTCGCCCCCGGGCCCTACGAGGTGATGTTCCCCGGTCTGGCCCACGACGAGGTCGTCCTGGCCCGTGTCGTCGAGGCGGCAGGGGAGGCGGCAGCCGAGGTGGCGACGGAGTCGGCCCGGTAGGGGACGTGCCCGGTCGCCGATCCGGCGTGCACGTGACAGGCGCGCCGAGGCTCAGAACGAGCGGATGACGGCGTCGGGCCCCATCGCGATGACGGGGTGCAGCGCCGGGTTCAGCCAGTCGAGCACCGCCACGAGGTCGCCGTAGGGCAGTGACACGCAGCCCTGGGTCGGGGCGCCGATGTCGGCGTGCAGGAACATGCCCGATCCGAGTGGGCCGGCCGGCGGCGTGTTGAAGTCGATCACCGCCATGGAGGGGTAGGCGTTGCCCTCCGTCCACAGCGCCTCCGAGTCGGCGGCGTAGGGCGGCGTGGTGCCGCAGGCGACGTGCTGGAAGGAGTTGTAGGTGGGGCTGGAGGAGTCCTCGTCCCACCAGTCCCCGCACACCAGCTGGTGGTAGGCGAACTGCGTGCCCGGATCGGGATCGGTCCCGTACATGGTGGAGCCGATGGGGTAGATGCCCTCCGGGGTGGTGCCGTCACCCTCGATCCTGCTCGGGCCCGGTGACCAGCCGTTGACGCCGTCGACCGCCGGCAGGGGGCCGATCGCCTCGTACCAGCCGCTGCCGTCGTTCTCGTAGGCGGTCAGGGTGGCCGTCGTGCTGGCCGCGCCAGGGGCGTCGACGACGATCACCTGCTGGGCGCCGCCCGTCGACGCCAGCTGGTCGACCAGGAGTGGGTTGATGTCAGCCGTGCCCGAGCCGTCGAAGACCGCGGTCCCGAAGGTGAACACACCGCCGTCGGCGGCGGCCAGCCAGTAGCCGCCGCCGGCCGGTGCGGCTGCCATGCCCACGATGGGCTGGTTGAGGCGGAGCGAGCCCGTCGAGCCCGAAAAGCGCGCGTCGCCGTAGCTGAAGATGCCGCCGTCGGAGGCGACCAGCCAGTACCCCTGTCCGCTCGGCGTCGCCGCCATGCCGACCACCGGCTGGTTGAGGCGGAGCGAGCCCGTCGAGCCGGAGAAGCGCGCGTCGCCGTAGCTGAAGATGCCGCCGTCGGAGGCGACCAGCCAGTAGCCCTGTCCGCTCGGCGCCGCCGCCATGCCGACCACCGGCTGGTTGAGGCGCAGCGAGCCCGTCGAGCCGGAGAAGCGCGCGTCGCCGTAGCTGAAGATGCCGCCGTCGGAGGCGACCAGCCAGTACCCCTGTCCCGACGGCGTCGCGGCCATCCCGACGATCGGGGCGTTGAGGCGCAGGGCGCCGGTCGAGCCGAAGAAGCCGGCGTCCCCGAAGTTGAAGATGCCGCCGTCGGAGGAGACGAGCCAATAGCCGTGGCCCGTGGGCGTCGCGGCCAGCCCGACGACGGGCGCGTTGAGCGCCCGGCCGCTCATGCTCCCGTAGGAATGCGCGTCGCCGAACGGGTAGACGCCCCCGGTCGAGGACGCCACCCAGTAGCCCGCGCCGTCCGGTGTGGCGGCAAGGGCGACGGCACGCGACGCGGGGACCGGCGCCGTGGTCGCGCGGGCCGGGGTGGGCGCGGCGATCAAGGGGAGCGACGCGGCCAGGACGCAGAGTGCGGCGAGGGGAATTCCCCAACGACGGGCACGCGATGGCGTCGGCAAGAGCCCCAGGTTACGGGTGCGGACGCGGCGTCACGAGCCGACCGACCTCGACGTTGACAGACTGGGGCGACATGCCCGAGCACCGATGGCCCGCCGACTTTGCCGGGATGCGCCGGGGCCTGGGGTGCCCCATGTGCAACGGCGGCGCCGACGAGACGCCGCACGGTCTGCGCGTGTTCGAAGGCTCGTGGGGGGACGGCTACATCGGCCGGTACCCGATGCGCCCCGGCTACACCTATGTCATCTGGAAGGGCCGGCACGTCGCCGAGCCCTGGGAGTTGTCGCCGGAGGAGGCGGCCGGGTTCTGGTCGGACGTCGGCCGTGTCGCGCGGGCAGTGGAGGAGCAGTACCAGCCGGCGAAGATGAACTGGCTGTGCCTCGGCAACGGCGTGCCCCACCTGCACGTGCACCTGGTGCCCCGCCCGGACGACGACCCCCGGGCCGGGATGCCGCTCGAGTCGGAGGCCTTCGACGTGGCGGCGACGCCCGTCGTCGATCCGGCGCAGCTCGAGAGGCACGCCGCGGCGCTGCGCGCCCGCCTCGAGCGCTGACGATCATGGAGCGGCTGGCCGAGGGACGGACGGCCGAGGTCTTCACGTACGGCGACGGACGGGTGCTCAAGCTCGACCGACCGGAGTGGAACGGTCTCGCCGAGTTCGAGGGCGCCCTGCTCACCCGCCTGGCTGACGCGGGGTTGCCGGTGGCGCTGCCGCACGGCACCGTCATCGTCGAGGGGCGCAGCGGCCTGATCCTGAATCGGGTCTCCGGGCCGACGCTGATGGAGGTGCTGCTCGACTCGAGCGCCGAGGACGCCGTCGTGCTGGGCGAGCGCTTCGCCGCGCTCCAGCTCGCATGCAACGCGGTCGTGGTCCCGGGCCTGCCCGAGCTGGTCCCTCGACTCCGCGGTGAGATCGAGTCCGGCATCACCGGCGCGCCCCAGCGCCGGGAGCTCCTGACGCTGCTCGCCGAGCTCGACGACGGCGGACGCGGGGTGTGCCACTACGACTTCCATCCCGGGAACGTCCTGGTCGGCTCGGAGGGTTGGGTCGTCATCGACTGGCTCACCGTGGCTGCGGGCCCGCCCGCGGCCGACCTGGCCCGGACGCTCGTCCTGCGGGGGCGTTGGACCACCGAGCCCGTGGTCAGCTTCCAGCGCACCGTGTGCCGAGTGGAGACGGCCGCGCGCGACTTTGGACGACGACGCACTCGACGGCTGGGTCCGCGTCACGGCCGGGGCGCGCCTGGCCGAGGGCTTCGAGGGCGAGGAGGCCGCCTGGCTCCGGCGGGTCGCGGGCGGCTCGGTGCGGCTGCCCGGTTGAGGCGCCTCAGGCGGCCGGGTGCGCGAGCCCGTCGGAGTCGGGGAGGAGACGGGACACGAGCTCCATCGCCCGGTAGCCGAGCTCGGCCGGCCCCGCGGCGTCGGGCCGCATGAGGTTGGCCATGATGCGCAGCAGCGTCGTCATCAGGAGCTCGGAGCGCATCCCGAGACTGACGCAGACCCGCATCGCCTCGGGATGCGAAATCAGGTGCACGAAGGCCCGGGCCACCTTGTAGTACTGCCCGTAGGCGGCCGTGAGCTCCTCGTCGTAGCGCAGCAGCGCCGCCGCGCCCTCACCGGTCAGCGCGTGGCCCAGCGAGGCGGCGGCCAGGCGTCCCGTCTCGTAGCCGTAGGCGATCCCTTCTCCGTTGAACGGGTTGATGACGCCGCCGGCGTCGCCGGCGATCAACACGTTGCCTCCGGCCCGCGGGCCCACCGAGAGGCCCATGGGCAGCTTGCCGCCGGTGGGCAGCCCGAGGCTCGTCTCGGGGCTCAAGCCCCACGACGCGGGGGCGTAGTCGACGAAGGTGTCCATGAGGGTGGTCGTGTTGATGCCCTTCCAGCGCTGTTCGGTCGACAGGAGGCCGACGCCGACGTTCACCCGGCCGTCGCCCATGGGGAAGATCCAGCCGTAGCCGGGCACGACGTTGCCCTCCGGGTCGCGGATGTCGAGGTGCGACTCGATGAAGGGGTCGTCGTGGCGGTCCGAGCTGTAATAGCCGCGCAGGGCCATGCCGAGGGGGAGCTCCCGCTGCCGCACGGTGCCCAGCATCCGCCCGACCCGGGAGTTGGACCCGTCGGCCACCACCACGTAACGCGCCTTGATGGTCCGGGTGCCGCCGGCGCCCTTGTCCTTCACCGTGACGCCGGCGAGCGTCGGCAGCAGTCCCACCGGGGCGGCGGCGTCGTCGACGACCGGGGCCACCACCTCGGTCCCCTGCAGCAGGGTCGCCCCCGCCCCGGCCGCCCGCGCCGCGACGATGCCGTCGAGGTCGTGTCGCGTGATGGTGTAGCCGTAGTCGGGGAAGTTGGGGTGCGCGGGCCATTGCATCTCGATGGAGTGGCCGAAGCCGTAGGCGCGGAGGCCGGTAAAGCGGTGCGAACCGGCGAGGGCGGGCTCCAGGCCCATGTCGGCCAGCTGGCGCACCGCCGCGGGGTCAGCCCGTCACCGCACGTCTTCTCCCGCGGGAACTGCTTCTTCTCGACCACGACCACGTCCCAGCCGGCGTCGGCGAGCCAGTACCCGCACGCCGCGCCGGCGGGCCCGGCGCCGACGACGACGACGTCGTGCACCCGCTCGGCTGCCCGGCGCCGCGGCGCCGCGGGCGCCGTGCGGGCGGCAGGGGTTGCTGTGGCGGGGGTTGCCCCGGCGGCCGTCTTCGCTGCCGGGGCCGCCTTCTTCCGGCCGACCGGCTTCCTCGCAGGGGCCGGGGCCTTGGGTTCCGCCGCCTTCTTGGCCGCCGCCCGCTTCTTCGCGGGCGCTTTCGCCGGCGCCTTCGCCGGCGCCTTCGCGGCCCTCGCGGCCTTCTTCGGGCCGCCGGGCGGGGGGGTCTCGTCGGGTGCCGTCACGAGGGCATCGTAGGTCCGCTGCCCGGGCCTCTGACCAGCGCCGCGGATGTGCCTGGCGAAGGGGTCGCATGGTAGAAACGGAAGGCAGTGGACCAGTACCTCCCGATCCTCATCCTGGGGCTGCTCGGCCTCGCATTCACCATCTTCTCGCTCGTCTCCTCGGCCATGCTCGCGCCGAGGAAGAAGCCGAGTGTGGCCAAGCTCGCGCCCTACGAGTGCGGCATCGTGCCCAACGTGGAGCCGCCGCAGCGCTTCCCGGTGCGCTTCTACCTGGTCTCCATGATCTTCATCATCTTCGACATCGAGATCGTGTTCCTCTACCCCTGGGCGGTGGTGTTCCACCAGATCGCGACGTTCGGCCTCATCGAGGTGATCGTCTTCGCCGCCGTGGTCTTCGTGTCGTTCCTCTACCTCATCTCCAACGGCGCCCTGACCTGGGGCCCGGCCAAGACGCTGCAGTCGGGCATGCCGAGCCGCACCTCGGAGTCGACCATCACGCGCATCAGCGCGTCGCGCCCGACCCCCGGTGAGGCGGCCTGACGGATGGGGTTCGAGGACCTCCAGCACAACTTCCTGACCGGCCGAATCGAGGACCTGGTCAAGTGGGCCCGCCGTAACAGCGTGTGGCCGGCCACCTTCGGCCTCGCCTGCTGTGCCATCGAGATGATGTCGGTCGGTGCGGCCGACTACGACATCAGCCGGCTCGGCATGGAGGTGTTCCGGGCCTCGCCGCGCCAGGCGGACCTCATGATCGTGGCGGGCAGGGTCTCGCAGAAGATGGCACCCGTCCTGCGCCAGGTCTACGACCAGATGATGGAGCCCAAATGGGTGATCTCCATGGGCGTGTGCGCGTCGACGGGCGGGATGTTCAACAACTACGCCATCGTGCAGGGCGTCGACCAGATCGTCCCGGTGGACGTGTACGCCCCCGGCTGCCCTCCCTCGCCCGAGACCCTGCTGCACGCCATCCTGACGCTGCACGAGAAGATCCGCACGGGCGAGATCACGCGCCGCCCCGGGTCCTCCCTCCCGCCCGGCGAGCAGGCGACGGGCGGCTGGGTGCCCACGGTGCCCGACGCGGTCCGGGTGGCCACGCCGCGGTGAGCGGGACCGCACCGACCGCCCCGGCGGCGGCGCCCGCGGGCGTCCTGCCGGACGTGCCGCGGCTGCCCGACCGCCTGGTCGACCAGCTCGCCTTCCCCCGGCGCGACACCTACAAGGCGATGGTGATCGCCTTCCGCGACGCCGGCTTCGAGACGTGTGCCGACCTGTGCGCGGTGGACTACCTGACGCACCCGGGCCGGTCCCTTCCCGGGGGCGTCACGCCCGAGCGCTTCGAGGTGGTCGTCAACCTGCTCTCGCTCTCCATGCGCCAGCGCGTGCGCATCCGGGTGCAGGTCCCCGAGTCCGACCCTGTGGTCGAGAGCCTCTTCGACGTGTACCCCGGCACCGAGGCGATGGAGCGCGAGGCCTACGACATGCTGGGCGTCCTCTTCGACGGCCACCCCGACATGACGCGCATCCTCATGCCCGAGGACTGGGAGGGCCACCCGCTGCGCAAGGACTACGGCGTCGGCCGTGTACCCGTGCAGTTCAAGGAAGCGCCCGGGCCGCGATGACCGAGCACGAGAACGAGCAGGGGAGCGAGCCGGACGGCGCCACGCCGGCGGGCGACACGCACACTCCCGAGGAGCCGGGCCTCGAGACGACCGAGGCCGCGCACCGGCTGGCTGAGGAGCGGATCTTCGTGGCCGAGACGTCGGAGGGCGCGCAGGAGCTGGCGCCCCGCGGCGTCACGAACGCCGACGAGCTGCGCAGCGAGGTGGGCGCGGTGCTGCGCCTGCCCGAGGGCGGCTTCGTCGACCCGGGTGACATCGACATCGAGCGCCGCGACGACCAGACGATGATCATCAACATGGGGCCGCAGCACCCTTCGACCCACGGCGTGCTGCGGCTCATGCTCGAGCTGGACGGCGAGACGGTGTTGCGCACCAAGCCGATCATCGGCTACCTGCACACCGGCATGGAGAAGACGGGGGAGGAGCTCACCTATGCCCAGGGCTCCACCAACGTGACCCGCATGGACTACCTCTCGCCCCTGCACAACGAGCTGGTGTTCTCGTTGGCCACCGAGGCCCTGCTCGACGTCGAACTGCCGCCGCGCGCCGTCTGGATCCGCATGCTCATGGCCGAGCTCAACCGGGTGTCGTCGCACCTGATGTGGATGGCCACCAACGGCATGGACCTCGGCTCCACCTCCATGATGATCTACGGCTTCCGCGAGCGCGAGATGGTCCTGACCTTCTTCGAGAAGACGACCGGGCTCCGCATGAACCACAACTTCATCCGCCCCGGCGGCGTCGCGGCCGACCTCCCCGACGGCTGGCAGGACGACATCGAGATCATCTGCGAGACGATCCTGGCCCGCACCTTCGAGTACGACGAGCTGCTGACCGGGCAGCCCATCTTCCGGGAGCGCACGGAGGCGGTGGGCAACATCTCGGCCGAGGAGGCGCTGGCCCTCTCGGTGACGGGCCCCATCCTGCGCTCGACCGGCGTGCCCTGGGACCTGCGGCGCACCATGCCCTACCTGGCCTACGACAAGCTGGACTTCGACGTGATCGTCGGCAGCTACGGCGACAACTTCGACCGCTACTCCGTGCGCCTCAACGAGATCCGCGAGTCGATCAAGATGATCCGCCAGATCGCGGAGATGATGCCGCCCGGCGACTACCGCGTCCAGGACCGCAAGGTGACGCCGCCGCCGCGCGCCCGCATCGACGAGAGCATGGAGGCGCTCATCCACCACTTCAAGATCTTCACCGAGGGCTTCCGGGTGCCCGAGGGCGAGGTCTACGTGGCGATCGAGTCCCCCGCGGCGAGCTCGGCTGCTACCTCGTCTCGGACGGGACGTCGAAGCCCTACCGCATGCACATCCGCGGGCCGAGCTTCGTCAACCTGCAGTCCCTGCCGCTGCTGCTGCGGGGCGGGCTCATGGCTGACGCCGTCGCCGTCATCTCCTCGGTCGACCCCGTCATGGGCGAGGTGGACCGGTGAGCCACCTCGACGCGCCGCTCCGAGCGCGGGCCGAGGAGCTGGTCGCGCTCTACCCCCACCCCCGCTCGGCGCTCATCCCCCTGTGCCACCTGGCCCAGGAGCAGGACGGCTGGCTGCGTCCCGAGGCGATCGAGGAGATCGCGCAGCTGTGCGGCGTCACGGCGGCCGAGGTCCAGGGCACCGCGAGCTTCTACGACATGCTGCACACCGAGCCCGTGGGTTCCTACGTGGTGTCGGTGTGCACGAACATCGCCTGCATGCTCGGAGGCGCCCTCGAGCTGCTCGAGCACGCGGAGTCGACGCTCGGCGTCCGCCACGGGGGGACCACGCCCGACGGCGTGTTCACCCTCGAGGAGTCCGAGTGCCTGGCCGACTGCGACCGCACGCCCTGCGTGCAGGTCAACCACCGTTACCTCGGCGCCCAGACCCCCGGGACCTTCGACGCCCTCCTGGCGGACCTGCGCTCCGGCGCGCTCGCAGAGACGGTGCCGCCCCACGGCACCCTGGTGCGGGTGCGGCGCAGCGTCGGCCTGGTGGCCGACCGGTCCGCCATCGTGGCCGAGCGGGCCACGGAGGCCGAGGCCGGCGCCGCCCGCGCCGCCGCAGCGGCCACATCGGCGGGCGGGGAGAAGGCCTGATGGCCATCACCGACGCACCCAAGATCATCACCTCGCGCCTGGGCTACGAGGACTCCCACACCCTGGAGCGCTACCTCGCCACGGGCGGCTATGTGGGTCTGCGCAAGGCCCTGACCATGACGCCCGAGGCGGTGGCGGCCGAGGTCGACGTCGCCAGCCTGCTCGGCCGCGGCGGCGCCGGCTTCCCGGCCGGACGCAAGTGGTCGATGTTGCGCAAGAACCCGGTCACCTATCTCGTGATCAACGGGGACGAGTCCGAGCCGGCCACGTTCAAGGACCACCTTCTCATCGAGCGCGACCCGCACCAGATCCTCGAGGGCGTCTTGATCTCGGCCTACGCACTGCAGGTGAGCCAGGCCTTCGTCTATCTGCGCGGCGAGTTCGCGCTCGGGCTCGAGCGCCTGCAGAGCGCGCTGAACGAGGCCTACGCCCACGGCGCGGTCGGATCCGACATCTTCGGCTCGGGCTTCTCCCTCGACGTCGTCGTCCACCCCGGCGCCGGCGCCTACATCTGCGGCGAGGAGACGGCGCTGCTCGAGTCGCTGGAGGGCAAGCGCGGCTTCCCGCGCATCAAGCCGCCCTACTTCCCGGCGGCCATCGGCCTCTACGGCGAACCCACCGTGGTCAACAACGTCGAGACCATGGCCAACATCCCCTGGATCCTCAACAACGGCGGCGCGGCCTTCGCCGCCCTCGGCGCCGGCCGCTCGACGGGGACCCGGCTCTTCGCGCTGGCGGGCCACGTGCGCAAGCCGGGCGCCTACGAGCTCGAGATGGTCAAGACGACCTTCCGCGACCTCATCTACGCGCCGGTGCTCGGCGGCGGCATCAGGGGATCGAACACGCTCAAGGCCTTCATCCCCGGCGGTGTCTCCGCGCCGTGGTTCGGGCCGGACCAGGTCGATCTGCCGCTCGGACAGGACGAGGTGGGCGACGCCGGCTCCATGCTCGGCTCCGGCTCGGTCGTGGTCATGGACTCCGCCACCTGCATGGTGCGCGCCGCCTGGCGCATCACCAAGTTCTTCTCCCGTGAGTCCTGCGGCCAGTGCACCCCCTGCCGCGAGGGCTCGGGCTGGCTGGAGCGGATCATGTACCGGATTGAGAACGGTGCCGGGCGCGAGGAAGATCTGGACCTCCTCATGGACCTGTGCGACAACATCTCGCCCGGCGTGGCGTGGCCGCCCCAGCAGACGACCATCTGCGTGCTCGGCCCGTCCATCCCGTCGTCGATCGCCTGGGGCATCCGCATGTTCCGCGACGAGTTCCTCGTGCACATCAAGGAAGGGGGGTGCCCCTTTGACTGACACGGCGAAGACCGACGGGGGGGTGACGCCCCCGGGGACCGAGGAGCTCACCTTCACTCTCGACGGGCGCGCCGTCACGGCGAAGGAGGGCGAGCTGCTCATCGCGGCGGCCGAGCGCGCCGGCACCTACATCCCGCGCTTCTGCTACCACCCGCGCATGGACCCCGTCGGCATGTGCCGCATGTGCCTGGTCGACGTCGAGGGCCCGCGCGGCGCCACCCTGACGCCGGCCTGTTTCGTCGCGGTCACGAACGGCATGGTGGTCGACACCGTCAACGACCGGGTCAGGAAGGCCCAGGACGGGGTGCTCGAGTTCCTACTGGCCAACCACCCTCTCGACTGCCCCGTGTGCGACAAGGGCGGCGAGTGCCCGCTGCAGGACCAGACGATGGCCTACGGGCCGGGGGAGAGCCGCTTCGTCGAGGAGAAGCGCCACTTCGAGAAGCCCGTCGCCATCTCCGACCTGGTGCTGCTCGACCGTGAGCGCTGCATCCAGTGCGCCCGCTGCACCCGCTTCGCGTCCGAGGTGGCGGGCGAGGCGCAGATCGACTTCGCAGGGCGCGGGGAGGCGGTCGAGGTCTCGACGTTCCCCACCGAGCCCTTCTCCTCCTACTTCAGCGGCAACACGGTGCAGATCTGCCCGGTCGGCGCACTCACGGCGACGCCGTACCGCTTCACCGCGCGGCCCTGGGACCTGGACCAGGTGGAGTCCACCTGCACCGAGTGCTCGGTGGGCTGCCGGGTCGCCGTGCAGTCCTCGCAGAACCGACTGACCCGGCTGCTCGGCATCGACTCCGACCCCGTCAACCACGGCTGGCTGTGCGACAAGGGACGCTTCACCTACGAGTCGGTCAACGGCGACGAGATCGACGCCGGCCCGCTGCCGAGCGAGCTGGCCGACGAGGCCGTCGACGTGGCCCCCGCCACCGCCTCCCAGGTCGTGAGCCTCGGGGTGACCCGCGGCCAGTTCCTGGGCGAGGCGCACGAGACGGGACGCTTCGAGCACGGGCGCCTCGTCGAGCCGCGCCTGCGCAAGGAGGGCGAGCTGGTCCCGGTCGGCTGGGGTGAGGCACTGGCCGCCGCCGCCGCCGGCCTGCGCGCCGCCACCGAGGCCGGCGGGCCCGGCGCCGTGGCGATGCTCGGCGGCGCCCGCCTGACCAACGAGTCCGCCTACGCCTGGGCCAAGCTGGCCAAGGGCGTCGTCGGCACCGACTCGGTCGACGCGCAGCTGGGCGACGGGCTCCCCGCCGACGTGGTGCTCGGGTTGCCCCGGGCCACCATCGACGATGCGTGCCGGGCGCCGCTGCTCCTGACCCTGGCCGGCGACCTGCGCGAGGAGCTGCCCGTCCTCTTCCTCCGCCTGCGCGAGGCGGTGACCGGCGGCGCCACGTCCCTGGTCGAGATCGCGCCCGTCCCGACGGCGCTGACCCCGCTGGCGTCGGCGAGCCTGCGCATCCGCCCGGGCGAAGCCCCGGTGCTGGCCCGGGCGCTGACCGGTGACGACGGCGCGGCCACCGCGCTCGGCGCCCACCACGAAGGCGCCGCCACCGCGCCCGCCGCGCTCGACGCGGCACGCCGGCTGCTGTCCGCGCACCCCGACGGGGAGGGCGTCGTCATCGTGGCCGGCCGCCCGTCGTACGCCGAGTCGGGCGAGGTGGCGGCCGAGGCGCTGCGCACCCTCGCCGGCAAGCTGCCCAGGGCGACCTTCCTGCCCGCGCTGCGCCGCGGCAACGTGTTCGGCGCCCTCGACATGGGGCTGGCCCCCGGCGTCCTGCCGGGCCGGGTCGGGCTCGATGCGGGCCGGGCCCGCTTCACCGCCGCCTGGGGCTCGGTCCCGGCGGGCAGCGGGCTGTCCGCGGCCGAGATCCTCGCCTCCATGGCGGGCGAGCGCTCGGAGGGGACCCAGGTGCAAGCCCTCGTGCTGCTCGGCGCCGACCCGCTGAGCGACTTCCCCGACCACGCCGTCGCCGACCAGGCGCTCTCGGCGGGGCACTTCGTCGTCGCGGTCACCGGCCACCCGTCCGAGTCGGTCGACGCGCACGCCGACGTCGTGCTGCCGTGCGCGGTGGCCCACGAGCGGCCGGGCACGACGACGAACGTCGAGGGACGGGTGAGCCGGCTGGGGCCCAAGATCACGGCACCGGGGTTCGCGTGGCCGGACTGGATGATCGCGGCCGAGCTGGCCGCCGCCCTCGGCGCCGACCTGGGCGTGGCCAGCCTCGGCGACCTCGCCGACGAGCTGGCGCGCACCGCGCCGGCCTACGCCGGGTTGAGCACCGAGGTCCTGCACTCCGACGTCGCCCACGACGGGATCCTCGTGCCGCTGGCCCGCGACGAGGATCACCACACCGACGTGGAGCCGATCGACCCGGTCGCCCTGCCCGGCGTCGAGTCGGTGGAGCGCCAGGGGGCGCCGCCCCGCATCGGCACGGGCGCCCGCGGAGCCGCCGTCGCCCGCCGCGTCGACCTGGGCAGCCCGCCGCCCCTTCTGTCGTGGGCCCCCAGCGACGGCACCGAGCCGCTGCACGTGCCCAAGGCGGACAACTACTCGCTGCGCCTCGTGTCCGGGCGGCGGCTTTACGACGCCGGCTGCTCGGTCACCGGGTCGCCCTCGCTCACCCCGCTCGTGCCGGAGCTCGTGGCGCGGGCCAACCCCTACGACCTCGATCGGCTGGGCGCGGTCACCGGCGACCGCGTGAAGGTGCGGTCGGCCCGGGGCGAGCTGATCCTGGCCGCCGAGTCCGACGAGGGCGTGCCCAGGGGCGTCGTCGCCATCGACTTCAACGTGCCCGGGGGCGAGAGCGCGCCGGGCAACGCCGTGGCGACCCTGATCGACAGCCGCCAGCTCGTGACCGACGTGCGACTGGAGTCGGTGTGATCGCCGACCTCCTCTCCACCTCGTCGAACGCCCTGACCCACGCGGCCAACAGCGGGAACGGCGACCCGCTCTACTTCTTCGGCCTCAACTGGGAGGTCTGGGTCATCACCATCATCAAGTGCCTGGTGGCCTTCGTGGCGCTGCTGGTGGCGACGGCGATGATGATCTGGTTCGAGCGCAAGGTGATCTCGGACATGCAGAGCCGCGTGGGGCCGAACCGCGCCGGGCCGTGGGGGCTGCTGCAGACGCTGGCCGACGGGACCAAGCTCGTCTTCAAGGAGGACCTGCTGCCGGACCGGGCCGACGCCTTCGTCTTCAAGCTGGCGCCGTACCTCTCGGTGGTCCCGGCGGTGCTGATCTTCGCCGTGGTCCCCGTCGGCGGTGTCATCACGGTCGCCGGCCACACCTTCGAGCTGCAGGTTGCCGACCCGCCCATGGGGATCCTGCTCGTGCTCGCCATGTCGGGCATCGCGGTCTACGGCGTCATGCTGGCCGGCTGGTCCTCGGGCTCGAAGTACCCGCTGCTCGGCTCGGTGCGCGCCTCCGCGCAGGTGATCTCCTACGAGGCCGCGCTGGGCATGACGACGGTCATGGTGGTGCTGGTCACCGGCTCGCTGTCCACCCGGGCCATCGTGGCCTCGCAGGCCGACGGCTTCTGGAACTGGAACCTCATCCGGCTCGGCTTCCTGCCCTTCGTCTTCTTCATGATCGCCATCACGGCCGAGCTCACCCGGCCCCCGTTCGACCTCACCGAGGCGGAGCAGGAGCTGGTCGGCGGCTTCCACACCGAGTACTCGTCGATCCGCTTCGGCCTCTTCTTCCTGGCCGAGTTCATGAACACCATCACCATGTCGGCCATCGTCGTGACGCTGTTCTTCGGCGGCCCCAACGGCTACATCTTCCACATCCCCGGGGCGACCATCTACATGCCGATCATCTACTTCCTGCTCAAGACGGTGGCCTTCTGCTTCATCTACGTCTGGTTCCGCGCCGCCCTGCCGCGCCTGCGCTACGACCAGCTGATGGACCTGGGCTGGAAGCGCCTCATCCCGATGACCCTCGGCTGGCTGCTCCTGGTCGCCGCCATCATCGCCTGGGGCTGGGGCGGCCTGCTGCTGGTGCCGGCCATCCTGCTGGCCGCCGGCCTCCTGCTGCGGGCCAACCAGCTCGGGACGGGCCGCAGCGAGGAGGACGTCGTCATCCCGGTCATCGGCCGGCGGGTGACACGGGCGCCCCGGCTCAGCCCGCTGCAGCCGGTGCCGGGAGGTGAGGACTAGTGGGTGTGGGCGACGAGATGAAGGACCAGCTCTCCTTCCTGGGCGGCTTCAAGCTGACCTTCCAGCACCTGACCCGGCCCCGGGTCACGACCCCGTACCCGGACGAGAAGAAGCCCAAGTTCCCGCGCCAGCACGGCCGCCACGTCCTCAACCGCTACGAGGACGGCATGGAGAAGTGCATCGGCTGTGAGCTCTGCGCCGGGGTGTGCCCGGCCGACTGCATCTACGTGCGCGGGCTGGACAACCCGCCCGACCACCCCGTGTCGCCGGGCGAGCGCTACGGCTACGTGTACGAGATCAACTTCCTGCGCTGCATCCACTGCGACATGTGCGTGGAGGCCTGCCCGACCGAGGCCATCACCGAGTCCAAGCTGTTCGAGTTCTCCTTCACCAACCGCTCCGACGCCATCTACACCAAGAACGAGCTCCTGGTGAACGACGACGGCACGCCCAAGAAGCTCCCCTGGGAGGACTGGCGCGAGGGCGACGACCTGATGACGTCGGGGTGGATGCGAGCCACCTCCCCCTCGGGCAGTGCCGCCTACGAGGGCGAGGTCCAGTGGTCCGGCGAGCTCGGCTACGGCGTGCGCACGCCCGAGGGCGGCCAGTCCGGCCGGCGTGACGACGAGCTCACCGGCACCAAGCCGCTGCGCGAGGTGCTCGAGGCGCACCTGCTCGACGAGGACATCCCGCTGGCCCACCGCGGCATGCAGGGGCGCATCTGGCGGGCCAAGGAGGGTGCGGCCCGCAACCGCAAGAAGATGGACGCCACCCGGACCCGCATGAAGGAGCTGCGGGCGTCGCGCAAGGCGGCCAAGGCCGAGGCGAAGGAAGCCAAGACGGGCGGAGCGGCGCGGGTCGGCGCGGTCGATGGCGGGACCGGGTTCGAACCCGAGGGCAGCGACTGATCCATGCTCCACGCCGCCCTCATGCTGGCTTCGACGCGCCCCGCCTGGCCCGACATCCTGGTCTTCGCCGCCGCCGCGGCGGTGATCCTGGTCGGTGCCGTCGGGGTCGTCACCTCGAGCAACCCCGTGCACGCCGCGCTGAGCCTCGTGATGACGCTCTTCGGCGTCGCCGTGCTCTTCATCGAGCAGCAGGCGGACTTCCTCGCCGCGGTCCAGATCATCGTCTACGCCGGCGCCATCGTCGTCCTCTTCCTCTTCGTGATCATGTTCCTCGGGGTCGACCGTGCCGAGGACATCAACGTCGAGCCGCTCATCGGGCAGCGCCCGCTCGCCTTCGTCTTCTCGGCCATCACCTTGGGCGGCGTCCTGGCCATGGCGGCCACGGCGCACTGGGTCACCGGCGCCCGGCAGGTGGTGGGGCCGATCCAGGGGCACGTCGCCGGCGCGAACTCGCCGGCCGGTGAGCCCGCCCAGCTGGGCAAGCAGCTCTTCACCACCTACCTCTTCGCGTTCGAGGCCACGGCCGCGCTCCTCGTGATCGCGGTGGTCGGCGCGGTCGTCCTGGCCCGCCGGCCGCCGACCGTCCACGCCGACCAGGACGACGCCTCCGAGAGCGAGCTGCCCGCATGAGCCTCTCGGGAGCCTGGTACCTCGGCCTGGCCGCCGTCGTCTTCACCATCGGCGCCATCGGGCTCCTGGTGCGCCGCAACGTGCTGATCATGTTCATGTGCATCGAGCTGATGCTCAACGCGGCCAACCTCACCTTCGTCACCTTCGCCCGCATGCTCCATGACATCGGTGGCCAGGCCGTCGTCTTCTTCGTGCTCGTGGTGGCGGCCGCCGAGGTCGTCGTCGGCCTCGGCATCGTGGTGACCAACTTCCGCCGGCGCGCCACGACCGTGGCGGACGACCTGGACTCGCTGAGGGGCTGACCGTGGTCCACGCCGCCTACCTGATGCTGCTCTTCCCGCTGGCGGGCTTCCTCTTCCTCGTCGCGTTCGGGCGCAAGATCGGCGACCCGGTGGCCGGCTGGGTCGGGACCATCGCCGTGGGCGGGGCGTTCGTCGTGGCCTGCATCGTGCTGGCCGGCCTCATGGCCCTGCCCGCCGACCACCGGTTGGTGGTCCACACCTACTTCACCTGGTTCCAGTCCGGCGGGCTGTCGGTTCCGGTGGGGACCCTGGTCGACCCGCTGTCCATGACGATGTGCATGTTCGTCACCGGGGTCAGCGCGCTCATCCACCTGTACTCCATCGGCTACATGAAGAGCGACCGCGACTACTCGAAGTTCTTCATCTACCTGAACCTGTTCGTGTTCTCCATGCTCCTCCTGGTGCTGGGGGACAACCTGCTGCTGACCTTCGTGGGGTGGGAGGGCGTGGGCGTCTGCTCCTACTTCCTGGTGGCCTTCTGGTTCCAGCGCGAGTCGGCGGCCTCGGCGGGCAAGAAAGCCTTCATCTACAACCGCATCGGCGACGCCGGCTTCCTGCTCGCCATCTTCCTGATCTTCGAGAAGACGGGGACGGTCCAGTACGAGAGCGGGCCCGGCGGCGGCATCTTCGGGCAGCTGTCCCACCTGGGCGGGGGCACGGCCACGGCCGCGGTGCTCCTGCTGTTCCTCGCCGCCACCGGGAAGTCGGCCCAGATCCCGCTGTTCAACTGGCTGCCCGACGCCATGGAGGGCCCGACCCCGGTCTCCGCGCTGATCCACGCCGCCACCATGGTCACGGCAGGGGTGTACCTGCTGTGCCGGATGAACCCGCTGCTGCACCTCACCACGCCCGCCACGGTGGTGATCGCCTCCATCGGCGCGGTCACGGCCTTCGTGGCGGCGACCATCGCCTGCGCGCAGCAGGACATCAAGAAGGTGCTGGCCTTCTCCACCATCTCGCAGATCGGCTACATGGTGCTGGCCGTCGGCACCGGCGCGTACGTGGCCGCCATCTTCCTCATGGTGTGCCACGCCTTCTTCAAGGGGCTGCTGTTCCTCGGCGCGGGCTCGGTCATCCACGGGCTCGAGGACGAGCAGGACCTCAAGCGCATGGGCGCGCTGCGCCGCTACATGCGCTGGACCACGGTCACCTTCACCATCGGCTTCCTCGCCATCGCGGGCATCCCGCCGCTGTCGGGCTTCTGGGCCAAGGGCGACGTGCTGGACAACGCTTTCGCCCACTACAAGGTGCTGTGGGCCATCGGCCTCGTCACCGCCGTGCTCACCGCGTACTACATGAGCCGGCTGGAGGTCCTCGCCTTCGGCGGCGAGCCCCGCTTCGACAAGCCGGGCCCGCACGGCGAGCCGCCGCTGCACGCCCCGCACGAATCGCCCTGGGTCATGCGAATCCCCCTCATCGTCCTCGCCTTCTTCGCGTTCTTCGGCGGACTGCTCAACCTGCCCTGGGTGCACACGCACGACCTCGAGAGCTGGCTGGCGCCCGTGTTCAGCGGCACGCTCTACAGCGACAACCTGACGGCCGGCGCGGAGTGGGCGCTGGCCCTGACCGACACCGCGGCGGCGATCATCGGCGTGATCGTGGCCGTCTGGCTGTGGCGCGGCGCCACCGTCGACAAGCCGGCGCTCGAGCCGGCGTTCCTGCAGCGGGTCTGGTACTGGGACGACGCCTACGACACCGTCATCGGGCGGCCGAGCCAGCGGCTGGCCACGTTCCTCGCCTGGGTGGTCGACGCCCGCGTCATCGACGGCGCCGTCAACGGCACCGCGCACCTGGCCAAGGCGACCGGTACGGCGGCGCGCAAGCTGCAGACCGGCTACGCCCGCAACTACGCGCTGGGGATCGCCATCGGCATGGCGCTCATCATCGCCTTCATGCTGAGCCGGACGTGGTGGGGATGACGCACACCGTGCCCTTCCTGACCCTGCTGGTCCTCCTGCCCGGCGCGGGCGCGCTCGCCCTCGGGCTGCTCGGCCTCTACAAGGACTTCGAGCGGCAGCGCGAAGGCGCCTACGCGCTCGCCGTCCTGGTGTCGCTGGCCACCCTGGTCATCGCCGTCGCGGCGATGGTGACCATGCGGGAGCACGACGGAGGGTTCCAGCTCGTCTCCGACCACACCTACACCGGCACCAGCCTCGGGGTGCACTGGTACCTGGGGGTCGACGGGATCTCCATCTTCCTGGTCCTGCTCACCGGCCTGCTGTTCCCCCTCGCCATCGTGCTCGGTCGCAACCGCGAGAACGCCCGGACCTACTTCGCCTGGATCCTCCTGCTCGAGGCCGCCGTGATGGGGAGCTTCCTCTCGCTCGACCTCATCGTGTTCTTCTTCATGTTCGAGCTGACGCTCGTACCCTCCTATTTCATCATCGCCGGGTGGGGCCACCAGCGGCGGGCCTACGCCGCCATCAAGTTCTTCCTCTACACCTTCCTCGGCTCGGCCTTCCTGCTCGTGGGCATCCTCGCCCTGGCCTTCATCCACCAGTCGCAGTACGGCTACCTGACCTTCTCGCTCGGCCCGCTCATGCAGACGCACCTGTCGTCGTCGACAGAGATCCTGCTGTTCCTGGCCTTCACGGCGGCCTTCGCGGTCAAGGCACCCCTGTTCCCGCTGCACACCTGGTCCCCCGACGCCTACACGGAGGCGCCCGAGGAGGGCTCGGTCCTGCTCTCGGGCGTGCTGGCCAAGCTGGGCACCTACGGCATCATCCGCTTCGACCTCAGCCTGTTCCCCCACGCCACGCGGACGCTCGCTCCGCTGCTCCTCACGCTGGCCGTGATCGGCATCGTCTACGGCGCCATCGTCGCCTGCGCCCAGCGGGACCTGAAGCGGCTGGTGACCTACTCGTCGCTGGCGCAGATCGGCTTCATCGCTCTGGGGACGATCGCGCTGAGCACGCAGGGGCTGGCGGGCGGCGTGCTCCTCATGCTCAACCACGGCCTCATCGTCGGCGCGCTCTTCATCCTCATCGGCTTCATCTACCAGCGCCGGGGGACCTGGCAGGCGGGCGAGCTGCGCGGGCTGCAGAAGGCGGCGCCCGTCCTGGCCGGCGTGTTCACCGTGGTCATGATGGCCTCCATCGGCGTGCCGGGGCTGAACGGCTTCGTCAGCGAGTTCCTCGTGCTCTCGGGCACGTTCATCACGCACCGCTGGTGGGCGGTGGTGGCCGTGCTCGGGGTGATCGTGGCCGCCATCTACCTGCTGTGGGCCTACCAGCAGGTGTTCCACGGCACGCCGCGCGAGGCGGACGAGAAGACGCGTGACCTGGCCCTGCTCGAGCGCCTGGTCATGGCGCCGCTCGTCATCCTGATCGTCTTCCTCGGCGTCTACCCCAAGCCGGTGCTCGACCGGATCAACCCCTCGGTGAACCAGCTCATCGCGCACGTCGAGTCGCAGACGGGCCACTCCGAGCCGCCGGTGGCGGTCAAGGGCGTGGAGGGGACGAAGTGATCGCTCCCCTTCTCGCCGCCACCCACTCGGCCTCGCAGGGCATCCCGGTCCCCCCGATCCGCTGGCTCTCCATCCTGCCGCCGATCATCATGATCGGCGGGGCCATCGTGCTCCTGGGGGTGGCGTCGCTCGTGCGCACGCCCCTGCGGGTGCGCGTGAGCACGGTGGCGACCGTCGGGATCTCGGCCGGCGCCCTCGGTGTCGCCCTCTGGCAGTGGTCCGACGTGCAGGAGCACGGGCCGCACACCTACATAAAGCAGGCGGTCGTCATGGACGGCTTCAGCGTCCTCGTGACCATGCTGGTGGCCATCGCCATGCTGCTCAGCGCGCTGGTGGCCGACGGGTACCTGCGCCGGGAGGGCGTGCAGGGGGCCGAGTTCCACGTGCTGGCGATGGTGTCGGCGTCGGGCGCCATGTTGATGGCGATGGCGAACGACCTCATCATCGTGTTCCTGGGCCTGGAGATCCTCTCCATCGCCCTCTACGTGCTGGCCGCCTTCAACTACCGCCGCGCCGCGTCCGGCGAGGCGGCCCTCAAGTACTTCATTCTGGGCAGTTTCTCCTCGGCCATCTTCGTCTACGGGATCGCGCTCACCTACGGGGCGACCGGCTCGACGAACCTGACCCAGATCGCCGACTTCCTCTCCAAGAACGTGGTCCTGAGCAACGGCCTTCTGCTGGCCGGGCTGGCCCTGATGCTGGTCGGCTTCTCCTTCAAGATCGCGGCGGTGCCGTTCCACATGTGGACGCCCGACGTGTACCAGGGGGCGCCGTCGCCGGTCACGGGATTCATGGCGGCCGTGGCCAAGGCGGGCGCCTTCGCCGCCATGCTCCGGGTGCTCATCTCGTCCTTCGGCGTGGTGTCGACGGACTGGCGCCCGATCGTCTACGGGCTGGCGGTGCTCTCGCTCGTCCTCGGCGCGTTCGTCGCGCTGCGCCAGCGCGACGTGAAGCGGATGCTGGCCTACTCGTCCATCAACCACGCGGGGTTCATCCTCCTCGGCGTGGTGGCGGGCACAGCGCGGGGTGTCAGCGCGTCCCTCTACTACCTCTTCGTCTACATGTTCATGGCCATCGGCAGCTTCGCCATCGTGACCGTGCTCGGCCGGCGGGGCGACGGCGACCACGACCTGGCCCGCTACCGCGGCCTGGCCGGGCGCCAGCCGGTGCTCGCCCTGGCGCTGGCGGTGCTGCTGCTGGCCCAGGCGGGCGCGCCGTTCACGACGGGCCTGTGGGCCAAGGTGCAGGTTGTCTTCGCCGCCGTCGAGGCCGGGGACGTGCCGCTGGGCGCCATCGCCATGGTGACCGCCGTCGTGGCTGCCTACTTCTACCTTCGGGTCGCCGTGCTCATGTACGCCGGAGGCGGACTGGGGGAGGCCGAGGGCGGCACGGCAGGCTCCGCGGCGCCCAGCCGCGAGGGCGGCCTGGTGGGTGGCGGCCTCATCACGGCGGCCACGCCCGTCGGTGACGGGGCGCGGCGCCCGAGTGGGCGACGCCGGCGGCGGTCACCGGTGCGGTGACCACGCTCAACGACCAGATCCTGCTGGCCGACGAGGCGGCGGCGGGCGAGGCGGTTCCCGCCGAGCCCGAGCCCGAGCCGGTGCCGGCGCTCGCCGGCCTGGCCATCGGTCTCTGCACGGGGGTGACGGTGCTCTTCGGCGTGTGGCCCCAGCCGCTCATCGACTTCGCCAACCACGCCACGCTGCTGTTCCTGCCCAAGTAGGCGGGCCCGGGCTCGAGCGACCGGCCGCTCCATCAGTCCGGCGCGCCGTCCACCATGCCCCGCCGGATGCCCGCCACGAGCTGCGCGTGGTCCCGTTCGTTCTGGTCGGCGTAGCGGCGGGCGAACCTCCGCATGGCTCTGGTGAAGGCGTCGCTCCTCCCCATGTAGGCATCGATGGCCACGGGGTCGCCGGAGCGGGCGTGGGCACGGGCCAGGGCGTTGCCACACGCCGTCGCGAACTGCACGAGCACCGGCGCGATCAGGTCGGTCGTCGGGATCACCTTCATGTCGCGGTACTGGCGCACGTAGAAGTCCCTCCCGGAGAGCGAGCCCCACCCGACGAACATGTCGGTCGCGCTCTGGACCATCCGCTTGCCGGCGATGACCCGGGCACCGTGGTTGTCGTACTGGCTCGGGTACGTGTGCGGCTCGTAGACCGAGAGCCCGGCCTGCTTGCACTGCAGGAAGAGGGGGTCGGCACCCGAGCGGCCGGTGAGGAGCACCAGGTAGACGAGCATGCCGACGCTGCCCACACCGACGACCTGGCGCACCATGTCGACCGGGGTGAAGCGGTCGAAGAGGGCGCGGCGGTCCTCTTGGAGGGTGAGCCGGTAGCCGCCGATCAGGTGGTCGATGATGTCCTGCTGCTCCCCGTCGACCAGGGTGACGCGCAGCGGGGGCTCGGCGGTGATGCGCGGGCGCCCGTGCGCCATCGTGGTCAGCTTGGCGAACGCGCCCCGGCTGGTTCGCTTCTTCTTGTCCTTCTCGATCCGCACCTTCACCTGGCCGCGGTCGGCCGGCTCGAAATAGCCGACGAAACGATCGGCCTGCGTGGCGTCGTACCAGATGTCGATCTCGGGCATGGCGGCGTAGCGGTGCATCCGGCGCCGGTAGGCGTCGACGGCCGCGGTCACCGCCGCGTCGGCCTTGGTGTGCTTCACCCCGTTGTCGCGCGCCGCCACGACCAGGCTGGCGGCGAGGCGCGCCACGTCCCATTCGAAGGGCCCCGGCAACGTCTCGTCGAAGTCACGCAGGTCGAAGTTGAGGTTGCGCTCGGGGGTGGCCCACAACCCGAAGTTCAGGACATGGGCGTCGCCGCACAGCTGGACCTCCAGCCGGCTGTGCGGCCGTGAGGCCAGGTCCGCCGCCATGACGGCGGCGGCACCGCGGTAGTAGTTCCACGGGGTGAGCGCCATCCGCTGGTGACGCAGTGGGACGAGCTCGGGGACGCGGATGCCGTTCTGGGCCACGATCGTCCCGAGCGCATCGTGGCCGCGGGCCCGCTCGTCCCAGTCGCCGATACCGTCCCGGGGCGCCAGGATCCGGGACTGGCGGCCCGCGTCCCGGCGTTCGGCGGCCGTCGCCGCCAGGTCGTGCCTCGCCGCGACCGTCGTTGGTGCGGTCAAGGGGGTCTTGCTCACCGGCTCGGGTCCTCCTCCCGTGGGGGGCCTCTATATTCGCCGCGGTGGAGGACGGCCCGCTCGACTACCTGGCGGCGAACGTGGCCGACTGGACCAAGCAGGCGGACGACCAGCGCACCGCGGGCCGGCGGAACTGGGGCAGCGAGCCGTGCTGGGGCATCTTCGGGATCCCCGAGTCCGAGGTGGGCGTCCTGCCCGCGGAGGTGGGCGGCCTCCGCGCCGTCGAGCTCGGCTGCGGCACGGGCTACGTCTCGTCGTGGTTGACCCGGCGGGGGCGCGCCCGGTCGCCGTCGACCCCACCCCGAGCCAGCTGCAGATCGCCGCGGCGCTGCAGCAGGAGTTCGGCCTGCGCTTCCCCCTGGTGCGGGCGGCGGCCGAGCACCTGCCCTTCGACGACGACGCGTTCGACCTGGCGGTGAGCGAGTACGGGGCGGCCATCTGGGCCGACCCGTTCCGTTGGATCCCCGAGGCAGCCCGCGTCCTGCGCCCTGGTGGCGAGCTCGTCTTCCTGGGCAACAGCTCGCTGCTGATGCTGTGCGTCCCCGACGAGGACGACGTGGCGGCCGAGCCGCGCCTGATCCGGCCCCAGTTCGGCATGCACCGCTTCGACTGGTCCGACCACACCACGGAGTTCCACCTCAGCCACGGGGACATGATCCGCCTGCTACGTGTCAACGGCTTCGACGTCCTGGACCTGGTGGAGCTGCGGCCGGCCGAGGGCGCGCACACCCGCTACCCCTTCGTGACGCCGGAGTGGGCCCGCCAATGGCCATGCGAGGAGGTCTGGCGTGCCCGGCTCCCGCCCTAGTGCGCCTCCGGGCGGACCGCGGCCGGGGCCGCCGTAAGCTTCCCGCGCTCACGCGGTTTCCTCTGGTGGGAACCACCGGCGTCGCCGGCGGACGAGGAACGGATCGACATGGACGAGGACGGGACCGGGCTCGACCCGGGCGATGGTGGCCCGGCGACGCGTCCGCCTTCACACCGCGCCGGCATGCTGGGCGGCCTCGCCGCCGTGGGCCTGCTGCTCGCCGTGCTCGTCCTCCTGGCCCCCGGGGGTTCCAAGCCCCGTCTCCCGGCGCAGGCCGTCCACGACGTGAGCCCCGTCCTCCCCGCCGGGCCCAAGACCGCCGCCGCCACGACGCCTCCCTTGCCCACCACCTCGTCCACCACCGTCTCGGGCGTCCCGGGCGGGACGACGACCACGACGAGGGCGCCCCACCGGTCGGTCACCACGAACCAACCGCCCAAGGTGTCGCTGGTCGCCGCGCCCGGGACGACGACCAGCACGGCCCCGCCGACCACGACGCCGGCTGCGGCGCCCAGCACGACGACGTCGACCACCGCGCCAACGCCGCCGACCACGACCACCACCACCACGACGAGGCCACCGCCGCCGACCACCACGACGACGACGTGCATCCTGATCCTCTGCGACTGAACCGGGACGCGGCCTACCAGAATGGCAACGAGAAGGCGCCGGTGAGGAACTCCTCGAAGGGGCGGGCGGGCACCTGGGACATGTGACGGACCGGCCGACCGCGTGCGAGGCCGTGTAGGGGGCATGCTGTAGCGGTCTTTCGGGCCGCTAATGGAGGAGGTGCCTGTGCGAAGGGTCACCCGGTTGCTCGTGGTGAGCACGATTCTGGTGAGCGGCGCCGTCATCGGCGCCGGGGCTGGTCCGGCAGCCGGAGCGGCCGTGCCTCCGGGTCAGGGCGTCACGGCCGCGACGATCCGGATCGGCATCCCCTACCTCGATCTCTCAGCAATCAGGAAGTTCGGCATCACGCTCGACCAGGGCAACTACCCCGACGCCTACAACGCCATCATCGCCGACCTGAACGCGCACGGCGGCGTGGACGGCCGCAAGCTGGTGCCGTACCTCCTGGCGGTCAGCCCGGTGGGCACGGCACCGGCGGCGACGGCGTGCACCCAGCTGGATGGGGACGACAAGGTCTTCGTCGCGATCGCGCCCTTCGAGCCCGCCTGCTTCCTGCAGCAAGGCGTGCCGACCATCGCGGGGTCGTACCAGGCCGGCCCGGCCTCCGGCGTCGCGCCGAACTTCACCTTGACGCCGCCGCAGGTGGCCTATGACCCCGTGCAGCTCAAGGCGTTCGCGCGCGAGGGTGTGTTCAAAGGAAAGAAGGTCGGGATCTTCGCGGGGCAGACCACGGACGAAGACGAGCTCCACGTCGTGGAATCGGCCCTGCACTCCCTTCACGTCCCGGTCGTCGCGACAGCGGTGGACGCCGGCGCGCCGGGTGACCAGCCCGCCATCAACCAGCAGGCGAACATCATTGCGCAGCGCTTCCAGTCGTCCGGAGTCGACGAGGTGGTGGCCGTCGGCGAGGGCTCCCTCGTCTGGCCCGACGCGCTCCAGGCCAACCAGAGCGCCTACCACCCGCCCTTCGTCGCCACGAACGAGGGCACGATAGAGACGGCGGTGCTCGCCGCATCCATCTCCCCTACGTACCTGCGCGGCGTGCTGACCTCGAGTCCTGTCCCCTCGAACTACCAGATCTGGCACACGCCGTTCGTCCAGCACTGCGACCAAGTCGTCCGCAAGGCGTACCCGTCCGACAAGATCACGCAACCCGCCAACCCCATCACCGGTTCGGACCAGACCTTCTATTCGGTCGAGTCGGCGTGCATCAACATGGCGCTCTTCACCACCGTCGCGAAGGCGGCCGGCAAGGACCTCACCGTGGCCAGCTTCGAGAGAGCCGGCTACGGACTGCGCAACGCGACCATCCCGGGGGCCGCGTCATCGGTTTCGTTCGGCCCCGGCCGGTCCTACCCACTCGGCCCCGTCATCGTGGTCACCTACGACCCGAAGAAGAATGTGTTGGACTTCGCCAACTCGGCAGCCGAGACGTAGGCTCCCAGCGCCGACGACAACAATTCCGACGAGCCGGATGGCTGAATCGCCCTCGTCGCGAGTGCCTCTATCCCACGATCTGGAACAGCGCTGACGCCGACGTCACCGCACGGTCCTCGTTGCCCTCGTCGTGGAGGACCAATCGGGCGCCAACCATGCCGTCCGCGCCGCGTACCGCATTGCCGTCCACCCGGAATGGACCGACCTTGCCACGGGCCAGGAACATCACGTGCCACGTCTGCATCTGCAGCATGTCCGTCCCGATCAGGTCAGCGGCCAGATCCATGGCGGCAGTTTCGAGCACCACATGCTGGGGGCCGAGGTGAAGAGCAGCATCCGGTGACGCGAGCTCCACGGACAACGTCGGGAGGGCCCAGTGCCCGTCGCTGCGGCGCAAAGCGCCAAACGCCTCCCACAGCGGCGGAAGCTCCGGTGAGTCCACGATCTCGAGTTTGGCTTCGTCCATCTTCTCGAGACCCTCTGGCGGGGCTCCCAGGCTGACTCCCTGCCCCTCGGTGAAAGCGATGACACGTTCCGGGTCATCGGCGTCCACGATTTTGGACCGGCTGTAGCCCATTCGGACGCCCGACTTGAGGATCTCGGACTCCACGACCTCGATGCGCTGCACATCACGCGCCGCATCCAATATCTGGCAACAGTGGATGACCGGGTTGGGAACTGCCACCAGGTCGGGCCCGACCCCGCCCTCGGGCGACGCGATCGCGATCGGCGCGACGAGCAATCCGCCTGACTCGTTGCGCATGTCCCTGCGCAGCGTGACGGTGTTGTCGATTGCCCCCGTGTTCATCGAAGCATGAGTGCGGCCGATGTAGCGATAGCTCAGAAGCCCCGACCAGCGGCGTTCGAGCTCCTGGGCATAGGCCTCGGGATCGTTCTTCAGGTCGCGGATGTCTCGCAGAGTCTCGGTCCCCCTGGTCGCGTGTCGGCTTACAGAATGGGACCAGGAGAGGCATCCCGCAAATGCGACGCCCAGGTAGCGGCGTCAGTTCGCTGGACGCCCTGCCCTGTACGCCGGGACAGCGAGACACCGCGGCAACTCGTCGACGCTGTCGAAGGAGCGACTCGGCGCAACCGGCTCCCGGCCGGTTCCGGTGGTGGTGGGACCAAATCCTCTACCGGTCCTCAGGCGCGCCACCTAGACATGATCGGAACTATCCGTATTTCAAAGGGGGATCTTGGGCATGGGACCTCATCGGAGGGCCAGACGTGCGTCAGTTCCGTTCTGGGCTGGTGTCATCGTTCTCGTCCTCGCATCCCTCGTCATCATTTCCGCTCCTGGGTCAGCCAGCGCCGGTTCCGCCACGAGCCACACGGCGCCAGCCGACGCCTTGTACCAGCCGGTCTCCTTTGGCAACGTATCCAGCCTCGACACCTCCAACCTGGCTTACGACTTCCCGGTTGTGGGCATGGCCGGCACGCCCGACGGGGGTGGCTATTGGCTGGTCGCATCCGACGGGGGCGTCTTCTCCTTCGGCGATGCCACGTTCTACGGCTCGGCCGGTGCCATGGCGCTCAACAGGCCGATCGTGGGCATGGCCGGCACGCCCGACGGGGGTGGCTATTGGCTGGTCGCATCCGACGGGGGCGTCTTCTCCTTCGGCGATGCCACGTTCTACGGCTCGGCCGGTGCCATGGCGCTCAACAGGCCGATCGTGGGCATGGCCGGCACGCCCGACGGGGGTGGCTATTGGCTGGTCGCATCCGACGGGGGCGTCTTCTCCTTCGGCGATGCCACGTTCTACGGCTCGGCCGGTGCCATGGCGCTCAACAGGCCGATCGTGGGCATGGCCGGCACGCCCGACGGGGGTGGCTATTGGCTGGTCGCATCCGACGGGGGCGTCTTCTCTTTCGGCGATGCGCCATTCACGGGATCACTGGGAGGTCACGTCCTGAACGCCCCGATCGTCGGTATTGCTGGTGCACCACGGGGTGACGGCTACTGGTTGGCGGGTTCCGATGGGGGTGTCTTCGCCTTCGGTCACGCCGCGTTCTACGGATCGCTCGGAGGTCAGTCGATCGCCTATCCCATTGCCAACATCGCAAGCAATGCCGATGGTGATGGCTACCGGCTACTCCCGATCACACCCTTGCCCACAATCACGCTCGGCACCTGGACGGGGATCCGACCTAGCTTGATGCAGTTCTCGGGCGATGCCGGAAACATCGTCAGCCAGATCGTTTGGTCCTCTTGGAACGATGACTCCGCAGTAGGCGTGGGCGCGTGGGGATACGACGACTGTGTTCCTGACTGCGCGCAAGGAGCGGTGACGGACTATCTCACGACCATCACCCTGTCTCATCCGTCCGATGGCCGCTTCACCCAGCTGACGGAAGCCCAGAGCGGGCCGCACGGCTTCACCTTCAGCTTCGCACTGCCCGGACCAATGTTCAGGGCGTCCTCGTAGGCGCTCCTCACGCTGGCTGGCAACATCGGTCGCCATTCGACGGCCAAGGGAGGTGTACCAGGGTGCCCTCGTACGCCGGGTAGGTACGACAGTTCGCCCTAAGCCCGTTTCATCGAGAGACACCCTCATCCCGGGTCATGGTCGTCACCGTCCTCCCGCATGGTGCGGCGGGCGCTCGCGGCGCTGCTGCTCGGCCCAGCACAGGTCGCAGCCCTCGCACGGGCCGCCGTCGCCCCGCGGCTCGTGGACGCCCGGGTGCCCACAGCGCGGGCAGCGGGGACCGCTCACGGTCGTGGCCCCGTCGCCCCGGTCCGGCGCTCGCCGGCGGCGCCGTTCCCCTGGTGCTCCATGGCCGCCTGGACCTCTTCGGGCACCGCCGGACCGGACCGCTTGGCCACGCCGGTCGTCAACAGGCGGCCGATCACCGGCACCTCGGTCAGGGACTCGGCGCGCATGATCTGCACGGCGACCGGCACGAACTGCTCGGCCGAGTCGAACACGATGTAGCGGGGGAGCCACCGGGGCTCGTACTTGGCGTTGAACCGCCACAGCGTCTCGATCTGCAGCACGCCCGACAGCCGCCGCAGCGCCCACCGCTCGACGCGCTGGGTAACGCCGTCGCCGGTCTCGCCCTCGAGGATGGAGCGCATTGCCGCGAAGTTGAGGCTGAGTCCCTTCATCCCCATCTCCTTGAGGTGGGTGATGGTGGAGCACAGTGCGAAGTCGAGCAGGCCGTTGGGGTGGTCGCCCGGATCGCGGCGCATGAGGTCGAGCGAGTAACCGCCGATGGCCGGGGAGGGCACGAACTGGCACATGGCCACGGGCACCCCCGTCGGATCCTCGACGAGTGTGAGCAGCAGGCCCGTGTCGCGCGGGTCGAACAGGCGCCCCAGCATCATGGAGAAGCCGCGCTCCTGCTCCCCCCGGCGGCTCTTGGCCATCAGCTCCGCCATGCAGGCGGCATCCTCGGGGCTCAGGTGGGCCGGGTCGAGGAACCGCACCGTGTAGCCGTAGCGGGCGACCCGGTTGACCGCCTGGCGCAATCCCTTCATCTTCCCGCCCTCGAGCGAGAACTCCCGGGGGTCCACGACCGCCTCGTCACCGATGTAGACGAACCGCATGCCGGAGGCCTGGTACGTCGGCAGCCACTCCTCGCCCGCACCCATCACGCCGAGACCCCACCCGTGGCGGTCCACGAAGCGGCGGAACGAGTCCCACACGTGGGCGCGCTCGGAGAACGGCCCGATGGGATCGGGGGAGACGAGGCAGACGCCGCCGAACACGGCGTAGGCGACGAGCGAGTCGCGGTGGAAGAACCACTGCTTGTCGTCTCGCAGCGCGAAGTAGTCCAGCGTCCCCGTGCCGTGACGGCGCACGATGTCGCGTGCCCGCAGCTCGGCGGCGCGTCGTCCCACCGCCGCGCGCCCCGACGACAGCTGCCGGTCGACCACCGGGCGGGTGAGCAGGTAGAGGGCGACGACGATGAGGCTCAGGCCGACGGCCAGCAGGCTGATGGAGGCGTAGCGGTCGATCGTGGTCGGGAACGCCACCCACTGCACCCCTACCAGCCGCTCGGCCGACCCGAGCAGCACGTGGGGCCAGTCGGGCAGCGGGTGGTGGTGCACCCGCCCGGCCACCTCGACGGCGATAAAGCCCCCGAGGGTGGCGAACACCCCACCGACGGCGAGGATGACGAACGCGGTGATGGCGGTGGCCGGCTCGGTCTCGGCGCGGAAGCGCTCGCGCTGGACGATGAGCAGCGTCAGGACACCGGCGCACACGAACAGCGTGATGAGGTCGGCCGCGTGGACCAGGTGCAGGGCGAGGGAGGCGACGAGCAGCGCCACGGCCACCAGCCACGAGCGCCGCTGACCCTTCAGGATGCCCCGGGAGAGCATGATCATGCCGATGCCGGCGATGGCGGTCAGCGCGCCGGCCGCCTGAACGACGGCGACGGGCAGGTACGTCGCGATGAGATGCAGGTGGGCACGGAGCGGCGACGTGACCGAGGACAGCAGGTCGATCGCCCCGGCCACGAACAGGGAGATCGCGGCGATGCGCCGGATGCGGCGCACCCGGATGCGGTCGGCCGCCACCTCGGGTGCGGGTGGCCACGAGGCCCCGCTCGGCCACCCGGCGGCCAGCTCGGCGTGCACCTCGGCCGCCCTGGAGCGGCCCTTGATGACGACGTCGGAGGTCACCAGCCGCTCGCCCATCGTGGCCATGGGGAGGTCGGCCTCGGCGAGGAGGAGGCGGACGTGCAGGTCCGCCCCGGTCTCTATCTCGAGCGTCGACTCCTGGCGGTGGTGGAGGAAGGTCGGTGGGAGCCCCAGGCGCCCCCGGTGCTCGTGGACGATCTCGGACGTGGCACCCGGGCAGGCGAAGAAGCCGGCGTCGAGGTGGGTGAGCTCGGGCACGAGCGCCCCGCCGGCGATGACACCGCACGCACCCGCCTCGACGGCGGCCCGCGTGGCATCGAGGGCGTCCTCGCCACCGATCTCGAGCTGGGCGTGGGCGATCGGCCGGCCCCCCTGGTCGCCACCCGCCCACGGCGCAGGCAGCCCGTCGCCCCCGAGCGCACGCCAGATGCCGCGCGACGTGATGGCCACCACGAGCGCGAGCACCAGCAGGAGGATGACGGCGATGACGACCGTGACGATGAAGCGGGAGAACCAGGTGGCCGCATAGGCGCGCTGCAGCGCGTTCTGCTGGCGGGGTGAGCGGAAGACGCGGCCGAGGGCGTCGATCACGAAGTCGAATCGCAGCAAGAGGGCGATGGCGGCCAGCACGAGCGGCGGCGCCCACAAATAGCGCCGCAACCGGCGGTACAAGAGCCGCGAGGTCACGAAGCGCCGGGCCAGCCGCGGGTCGTCGAGCCGCTCCATGCCCTCGAGCCAGGGGCGGTCCTCGGAGGGCACGGCGTCCATGGGCGGGTTGGTATCGGGCCGCATGACGCCGGGGCGCACGAGCACGGTACGCGTGCCGGCCCCGGTCTCGCAGGCGAGGTCGACCGCCTCGCGCACCTCGAGCCCGCAGCGCTCGAGGGCCCCGACCAGCGCGGGGTCGCGCTCGGCGTCGGCCATGACGACGATCACATGGGAGTCGGCGCGCCCCGCGAAGGCGCCGAGGGATGCGGTGAGCTCGGGGTGGGCGCCCAGCACGTCGGCGGGTGCGGCCGAGGCGGGGCAGCCGGGCGCGACCAGTCGGCCGCAGAGGACGACGACGCCCGGTCCCTGCCATTCCTCGAGGCGGCGCGCGATGTCACGGCAGGCGGCACGCGAGCTGTCGGTGGGCTCGGGGGGGAGCAGCAGGTCGCCGATCACCTCGACCCGCCGGCCCAGGGCCACGTGGACGGTGCCGTCGGCTCCCGGCTCCGTGTCGGGGATCCCGGTCACCGCGCGGTCACCGTCGATGCTCATGCCATGCCCATCGTGTCACCTCCCGGGGGGCCGGCTCCTCCGCATCCGCTGGGAAGCCCTCCCCCAAGAGTCGGAGGTCCCATCGTTAAGCTGGGCTTTCGTGCCCGGACCGCAGCCCGAGGGTGAACAGGGGAACTGGACGTGGCGGCTCGGTGACGGCTCCGCCCGCCCACGGGGGCCCGCGGTCGTCTTCGACATCGACGGCGTGCTGTCCGACGCGGCCGGGCGCCAGCACTTCATCGAACGGGGCCAGCGGGACTGGGCGTCCTTCTTCGAGGCGTGCGGCGACGACCCGGTGATCGAGGAGATCGCCCGCCTGCTCGAGCTCCTCGATACGTCGCTCGCCGTCGTCCTCCTGACCGGCCGGCCCCAGCGCGTCCAGCCCCAGACGGTGGCCTGGTTGAAGCGCTACGGGCTGCGCTGGGACCTCCTCGTGATGCGTTCCCGGGGGGACTACACGCAGGTCACCGAGTTCAAGCAGGCGGTCGTCGAGGACCTGCGGGTGCACGGGTTCGACCTGCGGCTCGCGTTCGAGGACGACCCCTCGAACCACGCCATGTACGTGGCGGCCGGGGTGCCCTGCGTGTACATCCACTCGGGGTACTACGACTGACGGCGCAGCTGACGGACCCAGCCGCCGCCGAGCGCGAGCACGGAGAGGATCAGGACGGGAAGGTCGCCCCAGTGGTCGTAGGGCGTCAAGCCGCGACGGAGGTCGACGGTGGCCGTGAGCACCTGGCGCCTCCCCAGGGTGCTGCGCTCCACGACGACACCACGGTCGGTGACCACGGTGCTGTAGCCGGTGGGGGCCGCCTGCACGAGGTCGCGTCCCGTCTCGACCGCCTGCACCCTGGCCGCCGCGATCTCCTGCGAGGGCACTTGCGACGTGGCGTACGACGAGGTGTTGGTCGGGACGGCGAGCAGCTCCGCACCGGCACGCACGGAGGAGTGGCTGCGGCCGGCGTAGAAGATCTCGAACGACACGAGGAGCCCGAGTGGACCGGCCGGGGTGCGCATGAGCCCGGTCCCGTTCCCCGGGACGGCGTCGGTCGGCACGCCGGAGAGGTCGGCCAGGTGTGAGAAGAAGGAGCGAGCGGGGACGTACTCGCCGAAGGGCACCCGGTGCACCTTCTCGAACACGCCCACGATGTGCCCGCGCGGCCCCCAGGCGACGATCTCGTTGCGGAACGTCGTGCTCGACGCGGGCTCGGTCACCCCGACGACGAGCGTGGCCCGGAGTTCCCGGGCCAGCCGGCTGAGCAGCGCGGCCTCGGGGGAGCCGGCCAGGGGGCGATCCAGCGCGACGACGTCCTCGGGCCACAGCACCAGGTCCGGTGCCGCATGGACGGACAGGACCCGGTAGGTCGCCGCGAGCTGCGCCTCGTAGACCGTGGTCGGCGAGACCTGCTCCTTGCTCAGCCCCCGCTGCCCTCCCCCCTGGACCAGGGCCACGCGGAGCGTGCGCACCGCGGCACCGCCGTCGGGGGCGAGGGCACCGGCGACGGTCAGCGCGACGATGCCGCCGGCGACGACAGCCGCGCCCAGAGCGGCGGGCCGCGACCCGTGGCGACGGCCCGCCCCGAGCCACGCGACGAACGTGGCCAGGGCGACCCCGGCCGCCCAGACCCCCGCCGTGATCAGGAGCGGCCCACCGAGCCGCGCCAGCTCCACGAGCGGGCCGTCAGCCTGGCCCAGGAACACCCCGCCCAGCGGCAGCCCACCGAAGGGCCAGGTCATGCGCAGCGCCTCGGCCAGCGTGCAGGCGCCCACGAAGGCCGGCGCACGGCCCCGTTCCGGTGGCGTGAGCGCGCCGGCGGCGGCGAAGAAGAGCGCTTCGGCGAGGACGAGCGCCAGGGCGCCGTACCAGTTGAACGAGCGCGCCCAGGCCAGCCCGATGCCGTAGCAGCCCAGTCCGGCCAACCACCCGGACCACACCCGCGTCCGCAGCTCCAGCCCCGCCAGCCGCCAGTAGAGCAGCGCGGCACCGAGGGGACCGAGCGGCCACCACCCCCAGGGTGGGAGCGACAGCGCGAGGAGCACTCCGGCCACGACCGAGGGGACGGCCACGCGCCCCCGGCGCGGCACGCTGCTCACAAGAGCGCGTGGGCCGCCGCCCGTCCGCTCGCGACGCACGCCGGAATGCCGACACCGTGGTAGGCCGCGCCGGCCACGGCCACGCCGCCGAGCCGGGCCACCGCGGCCTCGGTGCCGGCGGTGCGCAAGAGATGGTGGACGCGGTACTGCGGGAGGGCGCGGGGGCACCGCAGGACCACGGCGTCCTTCGGCTGACCGGTGACGCCCAGCAGCGCACCGAGCTCGTCCCAGGCCCGCCGTGCCGTCTCCTCGTCGCTCCAGGTGTCGGGGCGCGCATCGTCCATGCGGCCGAGCGACGCGCGCAGGAGCACCTCACCGTCGCGTGCCAGGTGGGGCCACTTGCGGTCGAGGAACGTGCAGGCCGTCACGGCCCAGGCCTCGCGGCCCTTGTGCGGGCTGTGCCGCGGCACGAGGAAGCCGGTGCCGTGCAGGTCCGACGGGACGTCGCCGGCATCGGCACGGAAGGTCACGAGGGCGACCGAGGCGTACTCGATGGCCCCGAGCAAGCCGGCCGCCTCGTCGTCGTGGGCCTGCAACAGCGCGGCCGTCGCGGGGGCCGGCGTGGCCAGCACCACCGCGTCCGCCGCCCACGCCTGGCCGTCCGACCACACCGTCCAGCCGCCGTCGGTCCGGGTGAGCCGGTCGGCCGGGGCGGACACTCGGATGTCGACCCCCCGCGCACCGAGACCCGACGCCAGGGCGCCGACGAGCGAGGCCATGCCGTCACGGAGGGACCAGAACAGCGGGGGGGCCTCGGGGTCGGGCGCCGGGACCTCGGCTCGCAAGGCCCGCATGAGGCCGCCGCGGCGCTGGGCAGCGGCCAGGAGCGGCGGGTACACCGCCGCCGCGGACATGTCGTCCACCGAGCCGGCGTGGATGCCGCCGATCAGGGGGTCGACCAGAGTGTCGACGACCCGCTGCCCGAGCTTGCGGGCCACGAGCGGCCCGATGGAGCGGTCACCGATGGGTCCCCGCACGTCCGGCCGGGGGAGCACGGCGTCGCGGGCGAGGCCGAGCAGCCCCCGGACCCCGAGGACGCCGGAGCGGGCCGTGGGCCAGAAGCGAGTCGGGATGCCCAGCGCGAGCCCCTCGGGTAACGCGCGCAGGCGCCCCCGCGCCCAGACCGACGCGCCGCGCCCGGCGATCGGCACGAGCTCGTCGTCGAGGCCCACCTCCCGGCAGAGGTCGACGGCCTCGGGTCGCCGGCCCAGGAAGCCGTCGGGGCCCATGTCGACGGCACGGCCCCCCAGGTCGTCGCTGCGCAGCGCGCCACCCAAGCGCGGCGACGACTCCAGCACGACGATGCCGGGCGCGTCCGGTCGTGGGTGTGCCCCGCCGGTGAGCTCCCACGCCGCCGTCAGGCCGCTGATCCCACCACCGACGACGACCACCCGCCCCGGCGCCATGTCAGTGCGCCCCGTCCGCGGCGGTCACGACGTCGGCCAACACCGAGATGAACGCAGGATCGTCGTTGAGCGAGGCGGTGCGCGCGTAGTCGAGGCCGCACTCCGCCGCCACGGCGGCCAACTCGACGTCGAGGTCGTAGAGGACCTCGAGATGGTCGGCCACGAAGCCGATGGGGCACACCAGCACCGCGTCGGTGCCGGCCTCGGCGGCCAGGCGGCGCACCACGTCGCGCACGTCGGGGCCGAGCCACGGTTCGGGGGTCCGCCCCGCGCTCTGCCACGCGACGTCCCAGCGGGACACACCGGCCGCAGCGGCGACCAACCGGGCCGACTCGGCGACCTGCTCTGGATAGGTGTCGCCCTCCCGCCGGACGCGCTCGGGGAGCGAATGGGCCGTGAAGATGACGGTGGTGCGGCCGCGCGGTGCCCGGAGTGCCGCCGTCACGCGGGTCGCGAGGAGGGCGACGAAGTCCGGCTCCGCGTACCAAGGCCCCACCGGGACGAAGGGCGTCCCCGTCAACGAGGCGGCGGCACGATCGAGGTACTGCTGCGAGCCCATGGAAGCCGCGTGGGGGGTGAGGACGAGGCCGATCACCCGATCGAGGCCGGCCGAGTCCAGCGTGGCCGCGGCGTCCTCAACGAGGGGTTCGGTGTGCTTGGCGCCGAAGGCCACGACGTAACGACCCGGAGCCCGGGTCTCGAGCACGGCCCGCACGGCGTCGACCTGGGCCCGGGTCCGCTCGGCGAGGGGTGACACGCCGCCGATGGAGCGGTACCGCTCCTCGAGCTCGGCGAGCTGGGCCGGCTCGGGCGGGCGACCGCGCCGTATGCGCGTGTAGAACGGCGCGATCCCGGCCGCGCTCGACGGTGTGCCGTGCGCCATGAGCAGGACGCCGGACGTCACGCGCGCACCGTCTCGGAGTGCACGAGGTCGACCACCGCCCCGAGGATCGCAGGGTCCGTCTCGGGCAGCACGCCATGGCCGAGGTTGAACACGTGGCCGGTGCCCGAGCCGTCGTCGGCACGGTCGAGCACCGTGCGCGCCGCGTCCGCCACGACGGGCCACGGTGCGAGGCAGAGCGCGGGGTCCAGATTGCCCTGCAGCGCGCGGCCCGGCCCGACGCGCCGGCGCGCCGCGTCCAAGGGCACGCGCCAGTCCACGCCGACCACGTCGGGACCGGCGGAGCCCATGAGCCCGAGCAACTCACCGGTCCCGACGCCGAAGAGGATCGTCGGCACCCCCAGGTCGGCGACGCCCTCGAGCACGGCGCGGGTGGCCGGGAGGGCGAAGCGCGTGTACTCGTCGGGCGAGAGCGACCCCGCCCAGCTGTCGAAGAGCTGCACCGCCTCGGCACCGGCCCGGACCTGGTCCCGGAGCGAGGCGACCGCCATGGCGGCGAGCCGGTCCGTCAACTGCGCCCAGAGGTCCGGCGCGCCGTGCATCAACGCCTTCACCTTGGCAAAGGTGCGCGAGGGGCCACCCTCGACGATGTAGCTGGCGACGGTGAAGGGTGCGCCGGCGAACCCGATCAGGGCCACGCCGGACCCGCTGAGCTCGCGTGACACGAGGCGCACCGTCTCGCCGACATAGGGGGCATCCGCCGGGGGCTCGAACGGTCGGAGGCGGACGAGGTCGGCCTCGCTCCGGAAGGGCTCGGCCACGACCGGGCCGCGACCCGGCTCGACCTCGACGCCGAATCCGATGGCGTGCAGCGGCACGACGATGTCGGAGAAGACGATGGCCGCGTCCACGCCGTACCGCCGCACCGGCTGCAGGGTCAGCTCGGCGGAGAGGGACGGGTCCGCGAAGGCCGAGAGGATGGATCCGTCGCCGCGGGCCGCCCGGTATTCGGGGAGGGCCCGGCCGGCCTGCCGCATGAACCACACCGGTGTGCGCGTCACCGGCTCCCGCAAGCAGGCGCGCACGAGGTCCGTGCGGGCATCTGCCGCCGGGTTCACCCGAGAGGCTCTATGACGACGGCCGTGCCGTAGGCGCAGATCTCCGTCCAGTTCCCGCCCATCTCCGAGGTGTCGAAGCGCATGGCGAGCACCGCGTTACCCCCGCGCGCCTCTGCCTCGGCCACCATGCGGTTCACGACGTCCTCGCGGCTGAGCTGCAGGTTCTTGGTCATTCCCTTGAGCTCGCCCCCGGCGAGGGACTTGAAGGCTGCGCCGAACTGCGAGCCGACGTTGCGCGAGCGGACCGTCAGGCCGAAGACCTCCCCGAGCACCGAGGTCACCTGGTAGCGGGGCACGTCGTTCATGGTCGAAATGAGCATCGCAATCCTTTCGGTCCGGCTCATCGTAGGCGGCACCACCCCCGCCACCCGGCCTCCCCGCCGGCGCGGGGCGTCTAGACTGAACCGTTTCCCCGTGGGCAAAGGGGAGGAAGGGGAGAGGTGCCCGAACATCCGGATCTGGAGGATGAGCAGGAATTCCTCAACCGCGCGTACGACGGCCTGGAGTTCATGCGGGGCGAGGCGCGCCAGATGCTCCAGGGCGTCCTGGACCTCGGGCGGGGCGGTACCTTCCAGTCCCGCACGGAGCGCGACATCGTGGTGCGGACCAGCCTGGCCCGGCTGGAGCAACTCGACATCGGTGACCAAGCCCTCTACTTCGGGCGCATCGACCGGTTGCCCGAGCCCGGCGACGGCGCCGCCAACGGCTCCGCGCTGGGCGAGTCCTTCCACATCGGCCGCCTTGCCGTGTCGGGCCCGGACCACGAGCCGCTCGTCGTGGACTGGCGGGCCCCGGTGGCGGAGCCGTTCTACCGGGCGACCGGTCTCGACCCCCAGGGCCTGGCGCGGCGCCGGCACCTCGCTGTGCGGGGACGGACCGTGCTCGGATTGGAGGACGAGTACTTCGTCGATCCGGACGGCCGGTCGCCCGCGCCCGATGCAGGGTCGGCGCCGGCGCCGGACGGCGACGGGGAGCGGCTGCTGTCCGACGGGCTGGTGCTCGGGGGCCCCGGCGCGCTGCTCTCCGCGCTCGGCCAGGCGCGCACCGGCCACATGGGCGACATCATCGGCACCATTCAGCGCGAGCAGGACGAGATCATCCGCTCGCCGCTGGCCGGGGTGCTCGTCGTCCAGGGTGGCCCGGGGACGGGCAAGACGGCGGTCGCGCTGCACCGCGCCGCCTACCTGCTGTACACACACCGCTTCCCGCTAGAGCGCCAAGGCGTGCTGGTGGTGGGTCCCAACCCCCTCTTCCTGCGCTACATCGAGCAGGTGCTGCCTTCCCTGGGGGAGACCGGCGTGAGCCTGTCGACGGTGGCGGGACTGGTGCCCGAGGTCCGTGTGCGGGGTGTCGACGATCCCGCCGTCGCCAAATTGAAGGGCGACGCGCGGATGGTGCGCGTGTTGGCACGGGCCGTGCGCACCCGCCAGCGAGCCCTCCGGCGCGACGCGGAGATCCCGTTCGGCGCGGGCGTCCTGCGGCTGCGGGCACGGGTGACCGAGGACATCGTGGCCGTGGCCCGACGACGGCCCGGCACCCACAACGCGCGACGCCGCTTCGTCGAGTCGCAGGTGCTCCGTGCGCTCGCCGACGAGTACCGGTCCAGGCTCAGCCGGAGTGGAACCGACGAGCTCGACGAACCTCCGAGCCAGGAGGAGCAGAACGATCTGGCGCAGCGGTTGCGCCGGGTCCCCGAGGTGGCCGAGGCGCTGGACCGGATGTGGCCGCGCCTGTCCCCGCACGAATTCCTGCACGACCTCTTGGGTGCCCGGCCGCTGCTGACTGCGGCCGGCAAGGGCCTCCTCAGCGCGACGGAGGTGCAGCGGCTCTACCGGCCCCGCAACGGGGCCCTCGACGAGGTGCCCTGGACGGTGGCCGACACCGCTCTCGTCGACGAGGCCCGCACGCTGCTCGGCTCCCGACGCGGGGGGAGGTCGCAACGCGCCCGGGTCCAGAGGAATGAGGAGGCGGCAGCACAGGAGGTCGGGTTCTGGCCCCAGGGCCTGGCGGCCTCGCCCGTCCCGGTGACGGGCCCCATGCACGCAGCCGACGACGAGATCCGCTCCTTCGGCCACATCGTGGTCGACGAGGTGCAGGATCTGTCGCCGATGCAGCTGCGCATGCTGGCGCGCCGCTCGCTGTCGGGTTCCATGACGGTGGTGGGAGACATCGCCCAGGCGACCGGCCCCTGGGCCCCCCAGGGTTGGGACGACATCACCACCCACCTGAGCCCACAACGCCCGCCCCGCCTGGTGGAGCTCACGGTCAGCTACCGCACCCCTTCGGAGGTGGTGGCGCTGGCCGCACAGGTCCTGGCGGTGGCGGCGCCGGCCATCACGCCGCCGCGACCCGTCCGCCAGTCCGGCCACGCGCCGCGTATCGTCCCCACCTCGCGGGTCGGGCTCGTCACCACGGTGGCGGACCTCGCCCGCCAAGAGGTGGCCGCGGTCGCGTCGGGCCGGGTGGCGGTCCTCGGGCCCGCCGTCATGCTCCCCGAGCTGACCCGTGCCCTCGCCGACGCGGGGCTCGACCCCGTCGACCCGCGAGACCCGGCGGGCAATGGTCTCGGCGCGGGTCTGGTGGTGCTGCCGGCCGACGAGACCAACGGCCTCGAGTTCGACGCGGTGATCGTCGTGGAGCCGTCGCGGGTCGCCGCGGTGAGCGACGAGCCCGCCGGCGAGGGCCCCCCGGTGGCCACGACACGAGGGCTGCGGACCCTCTACGTCGCCCTCACCAGACCGACCAAGCGGCTCACCGTCGTGCACGCCGAGCCGCTCCCCGTCGAACTGCGCTGACCTGGGCATTCATCTCTCCGACCCGGGGCGCGTCGCCGGGGCCCGTTGGTTGGCGCACGCAGCACCCGGTCGACTAGAAATTGCGCTGTGACCCAGGCTGTTTCGGCGGAGGTCCCCGCGCCACAGGGAAAGATCATCCACGACCGGCCCCCGATGCTTGCCATCGGCGTCATGATCTGGCTCGGGTCCGAGCTGATGTTCTTCAGCGGTCTCTTCGCCGCCTTCTTCACCATCCGGGCCAACACCGTCGGGCCGTGGCCGCCCGCAGGCACCCAGCTCGACGTCCTGCGAGCGGGCATCTTCACCCTCGTGCTGGTGTCGTCGAGCTTCACCATGCAGTACGCCGTCTACCAGGCCGAATGGCGGCGGCGGCGGTCGGCCCGGATCTGGATCATCTGTACCATCATCCTGGGAGTCGCGTTCCTCGGGAACCAGGCCTACGAGTGGCTGTTCAGCCCCACCCGCTGGTACACGAACTCGTACGGCTCGCTCTTCTACATCATGTCGGGGCTCCACGGCCTGCACGTCTTCATCGGGCTGCTGGCCATGGTCTTCCTGCTGGGGCGGCTGCGCGGCGACATCGGAGGCGATCCCGGCGAGCTCTCGGCCATTCAGGGGGTCTCGTACTACTGGCACTTCGTCGACATCGTCTGGGTCGGGCTCTACAGTTGCCTGTTCCTCCTCAAGTAGGCATGCAAGGCGTGCGCGCACCACTCGCGGGGAGATTCCGCAGCCAGTTCCTGATGCCGGGCGCCCTCCTCGCCGTCGCCACCCTGGCGTCGTTGGCGATGTTCTTCCCCGGATCGGATGCCGGCGCGAGCGGTCACGCCGACACCGCGCAAGTGCCCCTCATCCCGAACAAGCACGTCACGACGCGCTCGTGCGGCACCGTCAACGTCAAGGGCGTCACCGGTTCGACGCGCAACGCCGGCAACCCGTTCAACAGCAGCTCGCGGTTCTGCCTGAACGGCCACCTGATCTCCTACGGCAGCCGCTACATCACCTACGCCAACCCGCCCCAGTCCTTCATCTCGGCGGGGCGCCTGCTCTTCGCCCAGACGTGCTCGAGCTGCCACGGCAACGACGCCAACGGCGTCGATCCCCAGGGTCTGGCCACCATCGGCCCGAACCTGCAGGGAGTCGGCGCGGCCACCGTCGACTTCTGGGTGAGCTCGGGCCGCATGCCGGCGGCCGACGTGAAGGCGGTCGAGGCCGAGCGCCGCGAGACCCGGCTGACGCCGCTGCAGGCGCTGGAGCTCGCGGCCTGGGTCAATTCGCTGGACCCGGCGGTGCCGGCCGTGCCCTACCCGCACCTCGGCGGGGCCGACCAGTCGGCCGGCCAGGACCTCTTCTCTCTCAACTGCGCCGCCTGCCACACCATCACCGGTGCCGGTGACGCGCTCGCCTTCGGGACCAACGCACCGTCGCTGCAGGTCAAGTCCATCACGGCCCAACAGGTGGCCGAGGCGATCCGCACCGGCCCGGCCAACATGCCCCGCTTCTCGGGCAACCTGTCCGACCAGCAGGTGAGCGACATCGTCTCGTACGTGACCCAGCGGCTGCAGCACCCGACGAACCCCGGAGGCTTCGGCCTGGGCGGCGTCGGGCCGGTGGCCGAGGGCTTCGTCGCCCTGCTCATCGGCGTCGGCGGCCTCGTCCTCATCTGCTTCTGGATCGGAGAGCGCTCGTGAGCGACGCCGACCACCAGCCCTCGCGCACCCGGGTGCCCATGCCGGTCGCCGCCCTGAGCGACCCGCACATGGGCGACGCCGCCAGGCACCCGGCGCGGGTGGAGAAGATCATCGCCGTCATCTTCCTGCTGGCCATCGTCTTCTTCGCCCTCTTCGGCGTCGCCTACTGGCAGAACTGGAAGCCGTGGGTGCTCGGCGGCACCGTGGGAGTCGGCCTGTTCCTGCTCGGTTTCGGCGTGACCGCCTGGGGCAAGTACCTGATGCCCCAGGGCCCCTTCGTCGAGGAGCGCCACCTGCTCGCCTCGACGCCGGAGGAGCGTGACGCCATGTCGGCCGCCCTCGTCGAGCGCTCCGCCGTCGTGGTCAAGCGCCGGAAGATGCTGGGCGGCCTCTTCGCCGTCGGCGCAGGCGTCTTCGGCATCGTCGCGGCGTTCCCGCTGATCCGCTCGCTCGGGCCGCTGCCCGGGGACTCCTTCGAGGTGACGGACTGGCGTGACGGGACCATCCTCGTCGACGCCAACGGCCGCCCGGTGCGCAAGGACACCCTGGTGGTCGGCGGCATCATGACCGTCTACCCACAAGGGACCGTCGACCCGCAGACGGGCCAGATCACCGACAACGGGCAGGCTATCGACCAGACCGTGCTGATCCGGCTGTCGGACCAGCCGCTCGTCCCTCCCACCATGCCGGGGCGCGAGGACTGGACCCCCGATGGCTACGTGGCCTACTCCAAGCTGTGCACCCACCTCGGGTGCCCGGTCGGCCTCTACGAACAGGAGCTGGAACTGCTCGTGTGCCCGTGCCACCAGTCGATGTTCAACGTGCGCAACGGTGCGGTACCCCAGTTCGGGCCCGCCCCGCGCCCGCTGCCCCAGATGCACCTGGGCTACAACGACCAGGGCTATCTCATCGCGAAGGCGCCCTATGATCAGGCCGTCGGGCCCGGCTTCTGGGAGCGGACCACATGAGCGACACCGCGGCCAAGACCAAGCGCAGTACCCGGGCGGCAATGGGCCCGTTCGGCCAGGTCGGCAAGATCGTCGACGAGCTCGACGACCGGCTCGGGGTGGCCAAGGGCGGTCGCGTCTTCCTTGACAAGATCTTCCCCGACCACTGGTCCTTCATGCTGGGGGAGATCTCGCTGTACTCGTTCGTCGTGGTGCTGGCGACCGGCGTCTTCCTGTCGCTGTACTTCGTCCCGTCGACCAACCAGGTCCTGTACCCGGCCCACGGCACCTACGTGCCACTACGGGGACAGTGGATGTCGGCGGCCTACAAGTCGACGGTCGACATCTCCTTCGACGTGCGCGGCGGCCTGCTCGTCCGGCAGATGCACCACTGGGCCGCCGACATCTTCACCGCGTCCATCGTGGTCCACATGGGCCGCATCTTCCTGACCGGCGCGTTCCGCAAGCCCCGCGAGCTCAACTGGATCATCGGCCTCACGATGCTGATCCTGGCCATCTTCGAGGGCTTCATCGGCTACTCGTTGCCCGACGACCTGATCTCGGGCACCGGCCTGCGCATCGGCTACTCCATCGCCGAGTCGATCCCTCTGGTGGGGAGCTACCTGGTGTCCTTCCTCTGGGGTGGGCGCTTCCCCGGCAACATCATCATCCCCCGCTTCTTCATCATTCACGTGCTGATCATCCCGCTGGTCCTGATCGGGCTCCTCTCGGCGCACCTCGGCCTGCTGGTCCGCCAGAAGCACACCCAGTTCGCCGGCGAGGGCCGCACCGAGGACAACGTGGTGGGCTCGCCCATGTTCCCGACCTTCATGGCCAAGACCACGGGGTTCCTCTTCATGGTGACGGCGGCGACCGCGCTCCTCGGGGCGTTCGCCCAGATCAACCCCATCTGGCAGTTCGGCTCGTACGACGCCTCGAAGATCTCCTACGCGGTCCAACCGGACTGGTACATGGGTTGGCTGGACGGGGCGCTGCGCATCATGCCGTCATGGGAGTTCGCGGGCTTCGGGCACACCATCCCGCTCGAGGTCTTCCTGCCCGCCGTGGTCTTCCCCGGCCTCATCTTCACCATCTGCTTCATCTGGCCCGCGCTGGAACGACGGGTCACGGGGGACAACGAGATGCACAACCTGCTCGACCGGCCGCGCGACCGTCCGAAGCGCACGGCCGCCGGCGTCGCCATGTTCGCCCTCCTGTTCACACTGTTCGGGGCGAGCTCGACCGACGTGCTGGCCAACTTCTTCCACATCTCGCTCAACACGGTCCTGTGGTTCTTCCGCATCGCCGTGTTCGTGATCCCGATCGTGGCGGGCCTGGTCGCCCACCAGCTCTGCCGCGAGATGCAGGGGGTGCACGGCATCGGCAAGCGCAAGCGGGCCGTGATCGTGCAGCGCTCCGCCCAGGGCGAGTACCGCACCGTCCCGACGCCGCCACGCCCCGACGACGAGCACATCGAGCTCGACCCCGAGCCCGTGCCGGCACGCATCGACATCGAACCGCTGAGCAACGGCGGCACCCGTGAGCCCGAGAGCTCGCCGACGGGCGTCCGCCAGGTCACCCGCTGAGCCAGCAGCCGGGCCGGGCCACCGCCCGCGACCTGTGGGTCGCCCTCGAGACCGTCCACGCCGTCACCTACTTCGCACCGGAAGCGAGCACGGCGCTGCGCGAGGCGGGCCTGCGCGGCTTCTGGTCGGGCTACTTCGCCGCGCGCGCCGCGCCGCTCGGGCGGGTCGGGCCCGGTCCGGTGACCGCCGCGTTCTACAACTTCCACCCGGGAATGGTGGCGCGGGCCGTGCCGGGGTGCTGGGACGTCGTGGCGCCCGAGACGCTGTGCCGGGTGCGGGCCATCGCCGCCGCCGAGGCCATCAACGAGTGCTGCAGCGTCGAGGCCCGCTCCGCCCTGGTGGCCACCCTGCCCCTGCTGCGGCGCGCCGTGGCGGACTGCGGCGGCGCGGGGCGGGTCCTGGCCGGGGCCAACCGGTCCCTCTGGCCCGTCATCGCCCCTGCCCTCGGGACGGCCGGGCTCGGCGAGGCCTGGCAGGCCTGCACGACGCTGCGCGAGCACCGCGGCGACGGGCACGTTGCCGCGCTCCTGGCCGGCGGGATCGGGGGCCTCGAGGCGCACCTGCTCGCCGCCGGCACCAAGGCGATCCCCGCCGAGGTGCTCCGGGACAACCGCGGCTGGAGCGAGGAGGAGTGGGAGGCCGCCACCGACGCGCTCCGCCGCCGCGGCCTGCTCCACGGGGACGGCCGGGCCACCGACGCGGGGCGCACGGCCCACGGAGCGGTGGAGGACCGGACGGACCGCCTGGCCGAGCCGGCCTACGCCGGATTGAGCGACGGCGCCCGCGGGGACCTCTACGGCGCCCTGTCGGCCTGCGCCGCCGACGTCGCCGCGTCCGGCGTGCTGCCCTTTCCCAACCCGATGGGGTTGCCCCGCGCCCCTGCCGGCTAGGCCGGCCGCGGCGTCGGCCAGCCCGCCACCAGGCCGAGCTCCCGGCACAGCGAGCGCGAGGACACCATCTGCCCCGCGTACCGCCCCGCCCCGGGGTCGTCGCCCAGCCAGGCGGCCACCTCGCCCGCGACCTCGGGGGGCGCGGGCACGTGGCCCGCGCCGACGAGCACGGCGTCCATGCCCGAGGCCCGCATGGACTCCGTGAGGGTCAGGCCGGGCGCGATGGAGAAGGCCCAGATCCCCTGCGCGGCGAACTCGACGTGGCACATGTCGGTGACCCGGTGGAAGGCTGCTTTGGCCGCGGCGTAGGCGACGCCCCACCCGCCCGCGCCCGCGGGTGCGGGCGGCGTCGTGAAGGCGGCCTCGGAGAGCATGTTCACGAGACGGCCCTCCCCCCGTCCGAGCATCTGGGGCAGAAGGAGCTGCGTCAGGAGGAGCGGGTGGAGGTAATCGCCCACCAGGCACCGCTCGGCCAGCTCGAGGGGCAGGTCCAAGAGCCGATCCATCGTCCCGGGTCCCTGGTAGATGGCGTTGTTGACGAGGACGTCGACCCGGCCCATCTCGCCCAGCGCCATCTCCGCCGCGTGCTCGACCGACGCCCGGTCCATGAGGTCCATGGGCACGGCGAGGCAGGCCCGACCGAGCGCGGCGATCTCCGCCGCGGTGGTGTCGAGGCTGCCCGCAATGGGCAGTGGCTCGTCGGCGGCCAGGACGCTCGAGGGATGGGCGCGCCCGTCACCCTCGTGGACGGTGCGGGCCGTGATGACGACGTCGAAGCCACGACGGGCCAGCGCGACCGCGGCGCAGCGCCCGATGCCGCGGCTGGCGCCGGTGACCAGGGCAACCCTCGTCGGGCCGGTCGCGGGCACCTACATCATCCCCGCGATCTGGTGCCCGCCGTCGACGTGGAGCACCTGGCCGTTCACGTAGGCCGAGGCGTCGCTGCAGAGGAACACCACGACGCGGGCGATGTCGTCGGGGGTACCGAGGCGACCGGTTGGATTGGCCTCGGCCAGACGGCGCCGGATGTCAGCGGGCACCTGCGCCTCCGCCGTCGCGGTGAGGATGAAGCCCGGGGCGATGGCGTTGGCCCGGATCCCGTCACGGCCGTAACGGGCGGCCAGGTGCCGCGTCAGCTGGTTCAGCGCCGCCTTCGACACGCCGTAGGCCACCCGGGTCGACTCGCCGATGGTGCTCGTCCCCGAGGAGATCGTGACGATGGAGCCGCCGCCGCGCGCCGCCATCACCGGGATGGCGGCGCGGGCCAGGAGCAAGGCACCCCTGGTCGTGGTCTCGATCGCGCGGTCCCAGACGCCGAGGTCGACGCCGACGGCGTCGGTGTCGAGGCGGGGATGGCTCCACGCCGCATTGTGGTCGATGCAGTCGACCCCGCCGAATGAAGCCACGGCGGACTCGACGAACGTGGCCACGGACCGTTCGTCGCGCACGTCACAACGGCCGGACTCCGCCCGCCCACCCGCCGCCCGGACCTGTCCGGCCACCGACTCGGAACCCTCGAGGTCCACGTCGCCGATCGCCACGGCCGCGCCCTCGGCCGCCAACCGCAGCGCGGTGGCGCGGCCGATGTCCGAGGCCCCGCCGCTGAGGAGCACGACCTTGCCGTCGAGCAGACCCATGTCAGCTGCCCCGACCCGTGCGAACGAGCGCGCCGCCAGCCCCGGGCCCCGACGTCATGGGAGACATCGTAGGGCGGCATCGTCCCGGCGTGTGTGGGCCCGTCCCCGAGCCGGCGGGCCGGCCACACGCGTCGGGCAGGCTGCCCCCGGGATTTCACCGAGAAGGGCCGGTTCTCGATTGGGCCGCGCCGGCGCCGACATGGCACCATCGCGGCGTGCGCGTCCATCGCAGCTTCGCCTTCGTCGACGTGTCGGGATTCACCGCGCTGACGGAGCTCGAGGGGGACGAGCGCGCCGTGGACGTGCTCACCGCGTTCCGCGCCTTGCTGCGCGACATCTGCGCGCGCCGCGGAGTACGGATCGCCAAGTGGCTGGGCGACGGCGTGATGCTGGTCTGCGTCGAGACCCGCCCCCTCATGGAGACGATCCTCGAAGTGCACTACGTGGTGGGCGTCGTCTCGGGGCCGGTCGAGACGGTCTCCATCCGCTCGGGCATCAATGCCGGCGAGGTGATCCTGATGGAGGGCGACGACTACGTCGGCCACTGCGTCAACGTGGCGGCGCGGCTGTGCGACCTGGCTCCCGCGGGCCAGGCACTGGCCGCGCCGTCGGTCATGGCACACCTGCCCAGCTGGGGGGAATCGGTCTCCGAGACCCACGTCTCGCTGCGCGGCGTCGAGAAGCCGGTGCCGGCGTCGAGCATCCGGATGGCCGACGGCGGCGCGGACAGCTCCCTCGACCCCATCTGCGGCCTGCCCCTGACCCATGACACGGCGGAGGAGATCGCCCACGACGTCCAGGGGTCGGTCGTGCTGTTCTGCTCGCCCGGGTGCGTGGGCACCTGGCGCCGCCGGCCGTCGCGTCCCGGGAACGCCTGAGCTGCGCTCCTGTCGAGACCGGCCTGCGCCGCTCCTGCACCTCAACCGGCGTGCGGAACCTGCCGACATTCCCCACAGACGAACGAGCGGAGAGCCGGCACCCGGGAATGCGACAACCGCGAGCACACGACACGTCGACCAACCTGGCCAACTTCTGGCGGAGTTATGTCCACATCGGGGTCCTGACCTACAGCATGGGGGCGATCGCGGTCGTGGTCTACGCGCTGACCACGCCGGGGCCCCACCGGCAGGCGATGGTCGTCCTCGGGTGCGTGAGCCTTGCCGCCTCGGTGGGGACCTTCTGGTGGCTCGGCCTCCGCCTCCTGTCGACGCGCTGGTCCAGGACGTTCTTCACGTCGTGGGCCGCGTCCACGTTCGTCTTCATCGCCGCCGGGGCCGTCCTCGACGGCGGCGTCCGCAGCCCTGTCGCCTACTTCCTGATCCTCCCGATGCTCTTCGCCGGCCTGGCGTACTCGGCGGGGACGGTGTCGCTCCTGGCCGCGTTCGGCGTCGCCACTGCCCTGGTGGTCGGCGTGCTCACGCCCGGCCGCCCCTGGTCCACGACGGCGTTCCTGGCCCTGGCCATGGTCATCGCCGGGGTGATCACGGCGGCGGCGGCGCTCTTCCGCGACCGGTTGATGGACCAGCTGATGGACGCGGCGACCTTCGACGCGCTCACGGGATGCCTCAGCCGCGGCGCCTTCCAGGAACGCCTGGACCACGAATCGAAGCTGGCCCGTCGCCACCGCACCACGTTCAGCCTCATCGTGGCCGACGTGGACAACCTCAAGACGCTCAACGACTCGGGCGGCCACCACTCGGGGGACCGGGCGCTGCGTTCTCTCGCCACGGTGCTCAGCCAGGCCGCCCGCGAGACCGACGTCGTCGGCCGCCTGGGCGGTGACGAGTTCGCCATGCTGTTGCACGGGACCGGCCAGGACGCAGCCCTGACGGCCGCCCAGCGGCTGAGCGAGGCGATGCACGCGGCGACGGGCTCGAGCCAGGTCACGGCGAGCCTCGGGGTCAGCACGTGGTTGGGCCCCGACGACCGACCCGAGGACCTGCTGCGGCGTGCCGACGTGGCGCTCTACGCGGCGAAGCGGGCGGGACGCGACCGCTTCGCCGTCTGGGAACCGGCGCTCTCGGAGGCGCAAGCCGGGCTCCAGTGGCTCGGCCGCCGCCCGCGCCGCGCCGTCGCGAACCAGACCTGAGGTCGACGGGCGACCACCCTCCCCACCATTGACATGTGACTGAAAGGTCACATATAGTGCAGGGGTGGATCAGCTGGACGAGGTGTTCAAGGCCCTGTCCGATCCCACCCGGAGGAGCTTGCTCGACGAGCTGTTCCGGGAGGACGGACAGACCCTGAGCATGCTCGAGGAGCGCTTCGAGATGACGCGCTTCGGGGTCATGAAGCACCTCAAGCAGCTGGAAGAGGCGGGGCTGGTGGTGACGAGGCGGCGCGGCCGCCAGAAGCTCCATTTCCTCAACCCCGTGCCCATCCGGCTGATCCACGACCGGTGGGTGAGCAAGTACTCCGAGCCCTGGGTGGCAGGGCTGAGCGAGATCAAGGAGAGATTGGAGAGGCAGATGGAAAAGGTCTACGAGATCTTCATCAAGGCGACGCCCGAGCAGGTCTGGGCGGCCATCGTCGATCCCGAGATCCGGGCCAAGTACAACTTCGGGGCCGCCGTGCACTCCGAGTGGAAGGTCGGGTCGCCGATCAGCGTCGACGTCGCCAAGCACGGCGTCCACCTCGGCGAGGGCGAGGTGCTCGAGTGCGACCCGCCCCGGCGGCTCGTCCACACGATGGCCGCACTGTGGGACGACGAGGTGCGGGCAGAAGGCTTCTCCCGGGTCACCTGGGAGTTGGAGCCGGTGGGCGACTCGGTCCACCTCACCCTGACGCACGACCAGCTGCGCGACGGCGCCAACGCCCAGCTCTTCGGCGGCTGGCCCATGATCCTCTCGGGCCTCAAGACCTGGCTCGAGACCGGCGAGCTGCTCACCACGCCCGGCTCGATCATGTACGCCTGAGCCGGTCCGCCGGCCACGGCGTCCCAAGGAACACGACGGCCGAGCGAGAACGACGGAGGGAGCACACGACGGGTGACACGGCGATCAGGACGAAGGTCAATGACGTCGGCGGGGTCGCCATCCCCGTCTCGGACCAGGAGCGGGCCGTCCGCTTCTACGTCGACCAGCTCGGGTTCGAGGTCCGCCTCGACGTGCCCATGGGCGATGGCGGGCGCTGGGTGCAACGGGCAGTCACCTTGGGGGAGGGCCTGCAGGCCTGATCCGGCGTCTGCAGCGGGCTCGGCTCAGACGTTGCCCCCGCGCCGGCTCTCGGCCGTGACGCCGGTCAGTGCGGTGAGGATCAGCGGCACGCCGAGGAAGATGAGCCAGACGCCGAAGATCAGGGCCAGCACCGTCAAGAAGGCGCCCATGCCCATGACGAAGGGCCAGATGGAGGAGCTGGGGAACGAGTCCACGTTGCCCGCCCCCTCGGCCATCTCGGCGTCCTCGCGGTCAGACGGGCGGTCACCCACCGCGGGGATCTTGCCCCAGAAGAAGTACTTGCGCCCGTGAAAGCGCTGGTGCCAGAAGAAGTAGTAGAGGCCAGGCAGGAAGCCGAGCAGCGTGACGCCGAGCAGCATCACCCCGCCGCCGTCCTCGTAGCTCCAGAACCAGTAGACGAGGCCGACGATCCCGAAGAACGCCCCGAGGAAGAGCAGGAAGAGCGACTCGACCTTCATACCGACGCCGTCACCTTCCCGTTCGTCTTGCCGTTGCCGTTGCTGTGCGCGGCCTTGCCGTGGGGCACCGTGAGCGCGTCCGGGTGGTTGTAGTCCCACGTCGGGCGCTCCGAGCGGATGGGCGGCAGGTGCGTGTAGTTGTGGTGCGGCGGCGGCGAGGTGGTGAACCACTCGAGCGTGTGGGCGTCCCACGGGTTGTCCCCGGCCGGGATGGGCTTGCGCCACGACACCACGAAGTTGACCAGTAGGAAGGCGAAGGAGATGCCGATGACGAACGCGCCCACCGTCGAGACGATGTTGTAGCTCTGCCAGCCGAGGTTGGACGGGTAGCTGGCCACGCGGCGGGGCATGCCGAGAAGGCCGACCACGTACTGGGGCATGAAGGTGACCCAGAAGCCGATGAACATCAGCCAGAAGTGCCACTTGCCCAGGCTCTCGCGCAGCATGCGCCCGAACATCTTGGGGTACCAGTAGTAGAGGCCGGCGAAACCGGCGAACACCGCCGTCCCGAAGAGCACCTGGTGGAAGTGGGCCACCACGAAGTAGGTGTCGTGGGTGGCGAAGTCGATCGGCGGCGACGCCAGCATGATGCCGGTCACGCCGCCCATCAGGAAGGCGAAGAGGAACCCGATGCTGAACAGCATGGGTGTGGTGAACGTCAGCTGCCCGTGCCACATGGTGCCGATCCAGTTGAAGAACTTGATGCCCGTGGGCACGGCGATCAGCAGGCTCAGGAAGGAGAAGAAGGGCAGCAGCACGGCCCCGGTGGTGAACATGTGGTGGGCCCAGACACCCGTGGACAGGGCGGCGATGGCCATGGTGGCGAAGACCATGCCCTTGTAGCCGAAGACCGGCTTCTTCGAGAACACCGGGAGGATCTCCGTCACGATGCCGAAGAAGGGCAGGGCGAGGATGTAGACCTCGGGATGGCCGAAGAACCAGAAGAGGTTCTGCCATAGCAGGGGCGACCCGCACGAGATCATGGGGTGGCCGTTTACGAGGTGGCAGCCGGTCGCCGTGTAGATGTGGGTACCGAAGTGCCGGTCGCAGAACAGCATCACCACCGCCGCCGTGAGCACCGGGAACGCGATCAGGATCAGGATCCCGGTCACCAGCATGTTCCAGGTGAAGATCGGCATGCGGAACATGGTCATGCCCGGCGCCCGCAGGTAGAAGATGGTCCCGCACAGGTTGACGGCGGTGAAGATGGCCGAGAACCCAGTGAGGGCGATCCCCATCAAGAACAGGTCGGGCCCCGCGCCGGGCGAGCTGGTGGCACTCGACAGCGGCGCGTAGGCGACCCAGCCGAACTGGGCGGCGCCACCGGCCACGAAGAACCCCATCAGCATGGTGATGGACCCGCTGAGGTAGAGCCAGTAGCTCAGCGCGTTCAGGCGTGGGTAGGCCATGTCGGGCGCGCCGATCTGCAGCGGCACGATGAAGTTGGCCAGGCCGCCGAAGGCGAAGGGGCCGGCGAAGAGGTACAGCATCAAGGCGCCGTGCATGGTGAACAGCGCGTTGTACTGCGAGAAGGTGAGCAGCGACGAGTGCGGCGAGGCGAGCTGCAGCCGCATGAACAGCGCCATGATCCCGGAGAGGTAGAAGATCACGACCGCCGTGATCATGTAGCTGAGGCCGATGACCTTGTGGTCGGTCGAGGTCAGCCATTTGAGGATGCCGGTGGGACCGTGGTCCTCGTGGCCGCCGTGGGGACCCTGCCCGTCGCCGGGCACCTCGGGCGGGAGGTGGACCTCTTCGGGCTCGCGTGTCCCGGGTGGGGCGATGACGTCAGTCATCGTAGAGCGCACCTCCTGTGTTCCCGGTGTTGCCGCTGCCCGAGTTGCCTGAGTTCCCGCTGCTCGAGCTCCCAGAGTAGTTGGGCGGGGTCCCGTTGACACTGGAGTGCAGCCCGGCCGGGAGCTGGCCGACGGAGGACGGGTGGGCCCGCTGGAAGGCGCCCGTGACCCGCAGCCAGGTCTGGTAGGCCGACGGCGACACCGAGCGGACGTTGAAGAACATCAGGGAGTGGTAGAGGCCGCACAGCTGGGTGCACTGCCCCCGGTAGACGCCGTCGTGCAGGACGTTGAAGTCGAAATAGGTGGAGTAGCCCGGCGTGGCGTAGCGGCTGAAGTTGAACTCGGGCACGTAGAAGCCGTGCAGCACGTCGTAGGAGTCCAGGCGGATCTGCACGGTCTTCCCGGTGGGGACGACCATGGTGGGCGCGTCGGTGGTCTGGCCGATGATCTTGACCCCGTTGGGGTACTCGAACTCCCAGCCCCACTGGAACGCGTACACGTGGATCTTCGTGTACGCGTTCGGCTCCACCGCGGTGACCTTGTTCTCGACGAGGACCGTCGCCACGAACAGCCCGAGCACGATCAGGATGGGCACCACCGTGTAGATGAGCTCGGTCAGCGTGTGGTACTGGGTCTGCACCGGCAGTTCGTCGGAGCTGTTCTTGCGGCGCCGGTAGCGAAAGACGGCCCACGTGATGAGCAGCAGGGTGAACCCGCCCACGACGATCCCGGCGATGAAGAAGCCCTGCCAGAGGTGGAAGGTCGAACGGGCCTGGGTGGTGGCGCCCTTGTAGGCGCCGAACGTCGGCAGCTGGCACCCGGTGAGGAGGACGGCCCCCACGGCGACCGCGACGGCCGCCAGCCGGCGGGGACTCTTGTGGCCGGGAGCTGGGCTTTCGGACGTGTCGGAGGGAGGGCCGGTCAATGACGAGTCCACGGGAGCTGACACTATCGAACCCCGCAAAAAAACTGGAATTGGCAGCCCAGCGGGGCCGCACCCCGCAGCTCAGTGCGGGTGCGCGTCCGGGGCCGGCACCGACTCGTTGGCGGCCCAGGTGAACACGCCGCGCGCCATGGTCGAGGTGGCGCGGGCCGCTCTCGCCGCGAACACCTCGTGGCGCGCCCGTTGCACCCCCTCGTCACCGGGGTCGGCCAACCACGCGTGCTCCGCCAGGTGGCCGGCGACGCGCAGTGCACCCTCGGCCTCTTCCGGGTCGGGCAGCTCCTGCGCGGCAGCCAGGAGCTCGAGCGCGCGGTCGGCCAGCGCCCCGGGCCCGCCGGCGAGCGCGGCCAGCTCGGCCGCCAGGGCGCGCTCGGCGGCCGGCTTCAGCGAAGCCGGGTTGCCATCCCACCAGCCGCCGTACTGGCGCCACACCGTGTGGACGATGAACTCGGGCTCGTCGTACACCGGCCGCAGGTAGGGGCGGGCCTCGAGCTCGGCAGGCGCCCGGACGGTGTGGATGGCGTCATCGAGCCTTCCACCCGCGTTCATCACCGCCAGCGTCTGGTCGACCAAGGAGTCGAGCAGGTCCGCCGTGTCGGTGAGGGCCTGGCGGACGCGGTCGGCCCCGATCACAGGGAAGCCGTGGCCCGGCAGCAGGAACTCAGCCTCGAGCAGCAGCATGCGGCGGAGGGCGGCGGCCCACTCCCGCGGGTAGCGCTGGACCTTCTGGGGGTTCCCGGCGTTGGGCGACGCCCAGATGAAGAGGTCGCCGCAGCAGAGCACGCGGGAGTCCGCCTGCCAGGTGATGGTGTGGTCGTCGGTCTCGCCCTTCTCGTGGCGGAGCGAGAAGCCGACGCCGCCGACGGAGAGCTCGAGCGCGTCGTGATAGGTGCGGTCCGGGTAGCGGTACTCGGTCGGCCAGTTCAGGTCCGTGAAGCCGAACTGGCGGCGGTTGATGACGGTGTTGTAGCCGGCCGTGAGGATGTAGCGGTCGAAGCGGGCCGGCAGGGCGTGGTGCGCGATGACCTCGGGGGCGGCCCAGCCCCGGGTGGCCGCCTCCTCCTCCCAGACCGGCACGCCGAAGACGTGGTCGATGTGCCCGTGCGAGTAGACCGCCGTGTTGAGGCGCTCCGGGCTCCAGGTGCGGATGTCGTCGTGCACCACGCGCGCCAGGGGCGCGCTCCCCGTGTCGACGAGCAGGAGGCCGTCCTCGGTGGCGAAAGCCGAGACGTTGGCGAACGAGGGGCAGAAGCCCACGCCGTCGGTGATCTCGACGAAGCCGCCCATGTGGTCGACCGGATGGAAGGTCGACGTCGAGATCTCGCCGTTCCACAGTCGCTCGGCGACGGACAGGACGTCAGATGGCGGCATCGGCCCCCCTAAATGGCTCGGAACGCCCCGGCGACGCGCTCATGAGGACGCCGGGTCGGGCACAAAGGTAGACGCATGGAGGACCGGGCCCGGTGCCCGATCGGCTCAGCCGCCCTGGGACTTCTCCTCTGCCGGGGGAGCGGGCGTCGGTGCGGCCGTGTCGGCCGCGGCCGAGGTCCCGTTGGTCCCGGCGGCACCTTCCGCCTTGCCGTCGGCCATGCCCTTCTCGAACTGGTTCTTCGCAGAGCCGAGGTTGCGGGCGAGCTTGGGGATCGCGGCGCCGCCGAAGAGGAGCACGACGAGAACGATGGCCACGATGAGCAGGTCGGGACCGAAAATGTCAGCGAGCATGAGGTTCTCCTTCACCCGGGTCCACGTGGCGGTGAACTGGGCCCCAGGTTAGACCCAATCCCACCCCGGGTCCCCGCACGGCCGGGGCGGCCGCCCGAGGTGTTCGGCGTCACCCCGCCAGGAGGATGCCCATGGCGAGCGCAGCGACGCTGGCGACGCCCCCCACCGACCCCCACAGCGCCAGTTGGCCCTTCGTCGTGGACCGCTGGTGCAGGCCGACGGCCACGCCGGCCACGATCACCACCAGGATCTTGGCCATGAGGACCGCCTTCCAGGCGGAGTCCTGGGAGGAGTAGTGGACCGCCGTGATGTTCCAGATGCCGGTGACGACCAGGAGCGCGTAGGCGGGCCACGCCAAGCGCGGCGAACGCCCGTGCCAGGGTCTTGGCGGCGTCGCCCCCCATCGCCCGGGCGGGGCCGACAAAGCCCGTCATCACGATCTGCCCGCCCACCCAGACCGTTGCGGCCAGGACGTGGAGGGTCAGGCGGATCGTATCCAGTGCCGGCGCGAGCACGGTGCTACTTGCCCTGCCACCTGGGGGCGCGCTTCTCGGCGAAGGCGACGGGCCCCTCCATGGCGTCGGCCGACGTGAACACGACGCCCACCGCCTCGGCGTTGATGGCCCACCCCTCGGCCTCGGGGACCTCGGCGGCGCGCTTCATGACGCTCTTCGAATAGCGCACGGCCAGCGGCGCGTTGGCTGCGACGCGCTCGGCGAGCGCGACGGCCTCGGCCAGCAGCGTCTCGGCCGGGACGACCTTGTTGACCAGGCCGAGGGTGTAGGCGCGCTCCGCGTCGATCGGGTCGCCCGTCATGGCCAGCTCGAGCGCGACGGCCATCGGGAGCCTCTTGGGCATCCGGATGAGGCCCCCGGCGCCGGCGATCAGCCCACGCTTGGCCTCGGGGATGCCGAACGTCGCGTGCGCGGCGGCCACCACGAGGTCGCAGGAGAGCATGATCTCGAAGCCGCCCGCCAGCGCGGAGCCGTTGACCGCCGCGATGATCGGCTTGGGGAACTCGCGCTGGGTGAGCCCGCCGAACCCCCCGCTCGCCCCCATGATGTCGCCGCCCTCGCCGCTGCTGAACGCCTTGAGGTCCATGCCGGCGCTGAACGCCTTGTCGCCGCTCCCGGTGACGACGACGACCCAGCACTCCGGGTCATCGGCCAGCTCGTCCATGTGGGCGGCCATCGCCTTGCTGACCGCGCCGTTGATGGCGTTGCGCGCCTCGGGCCGGTTGATGGTCAGGATCTCCACGTTGCCGCGGCGTTCCCGCAACACCTCGTCTGCCATGGTGCTCCCTTCGCTACCGCTGCGCCGTCGGCCGGCGCGCTTCGCCGCCGAGGATAGATGGGGGCGTCAGGGGAGGGGAATCCGGGGATCGCCCTCGGCCGCGGGTTCGGGTGCCCGGCCGGCGACGAGCGCAACGGCCTCGAGCTGGATGCGCCGGGTGTAGAGAGCGGTGAAGGCGAAGAGCGCTCCGATGGTGCTGGCCGTGATGAAGGGGGAGACCGCCAGGAAGGTCGCGGTGGGCAGCATGCCGGCGAGCGTCAGGCGGCTCGTCGCCTCGACCACGAGCCCGATGCCCCAGATCACCGACAGCACCCGGAAGGTCCGGCGACCCACGGGCAGCTCGTGCAGCCTGTCGAAGGCGGACATCCTCTCGGGGTCGGTCCCCGCGGAGAAGTAGCGGCTCACGTAGAAGAAGACGGGGCGGTCGTGGGTGAAGAGCGTCACGATGCAGGCGATGCCGAAGAGGGCCGTGAAGGCGGCGTCGCGGACCTTGAGCACGTACGCGTTGCCGCCGAGCAGCGTCGAGCTCACGAGGCCGACCGCGAACCCGAAGAGCACGATGGCGCCGACCGCGTCGACCCGGCGTTGCCGGACGAATTGCAGGACGATCCAGGCAACCGAGAAGCAGCCGGCGACGATGAGAGCCTGGGTGTCGGTGTGCACGTGGCCGCGGACCGCGAAGTAGACCCCGATCGGCAGCGCGGCGCCCCAGATCAGGCTGGGGAGGTGCTCGCGGATGGAGGGGAGCCCCGGCGACCAGGGGCGTCCCTCCGCCGGGGCTGCCTCTGTGCCACCCGGTGCCTCGGGCTCCATGGGTCAAAGGGTACCGCCGCAAATCTTGCGTTCCGCCGCGTAGGATTCGGAGGTGACTTTCGTGGCCCACGTCGTGGAGTTCCTGGTGATCGCCGGGCTCCTGGCCGTGGGCGCGCTCGCCGTCGCTTTCTTGCTCGCGCGCAGTTACGTGCGCCGGCACTGGCGTCTGATGCGGGGCCACATCGCCACCAGGGGCATCCTGGCCACGCTGGCCCTCGCCGCGGCCGGCAGGGAGAGCTATGCGGCGCGGTCCACACCCGAGGAGCTGAGCCGCGGCGCGGCCGCACGCGTGCGGCGCCGCATGTGGGTCGCCGTCGAGGACGCCGAGACCGCCGTCGCCCACGCCGACGCCCACGACGCGCCGGTGGCCGAGTTGCCGGCGGTGTGCCGCTCGCTGCGCGTGGTCGCGGGCGAGCTCGACGCTCTGCTCAGGATGGAGCGCCGCCTACCCCGGGGCACCCAGCGGCCCGACACGGTCCGGGTCCAGGTGGCCGACGTCATCGCGGCCGCCCGGGACGTGCAGGCCGCGGCGCTGCGGGCGGGGAGCGACGCCACCGAGCCGCAGGTACGCGCCATGGTCCGCCAGGCCCGCGACGAGGTCGACATCGTGTCGGCCGCCCTGTCGCGCCTGCGCTCGATCGCCCAGCCGCACTGAGGCGCGCCGCGGCGGCGCCCGGCCTCCTGCGCGCCTGCCAAGCTGAACGGATGCCCGCCGACGGCGCCCCCCGCAAGACCACGCCGGCCCGGGCGCGTCGCCCGGCCCGGGGCGCCGGACGGCCGAGCCTGCTCGGTGAGGGCTTCCTGGCCGGCGTGGCGACGTCGGGCTACCAGGTAGAGGGTGGCTTCAACGGCGACGGCGAGCCGCACAACAACTGGTCGGGGTGGGAGGCCACCGGCAAGGTGGCGCGCTCGGGTCTCGCCTGCGACTTCTGGCGGCGTCCGACCGAGGCGCTGGACCGGGCGGCCGCCATCGGCTGCAACGCCTTCAGGCTCTCGGTGGAGTGGGCCCGCCTCGAGCCGCGCCCCGGTGAGCTCGACCACGCCGCGCTGGAGCGCTACGCGGAGATCCTCGCCCTGTGCGCCGAGCGCGGCATGGAGCCGATGGTGACCCTGCACCATTTCGCGCACCCGGGGTGGCTGGGCGAGGAGTTCTGGCTCCGCCCGGGCTCGCCCGACGTCTTCGCCCGCCACGTGGCCCGCATCGTTCCTGCGCTCAGCGCGCACTGCCGGCGATGGGTCACCATCAACGAGCCGAACATCGTGATGCTCATGGGCTGGATCGAGGGGGCGTGCCCGCCCGGGCGGCGCATGGCCGTCTCCGACGCCTACTGCGTGCTCGACAACCTGCTGACCGCGCACGTGCTGGCGGCCGAGGCGGTCACCGCGGTGCAGAGCGGGGCCGAGGTGACGATCAACACGAGCTCGTCCTCGGTCTACGAGCTCGACCGGATGCTGCTCGACCTGCTCGGGCTGCGGGAGGCGGGCGTCCACCCGAGCGACGTCGACCGCTACGTGGACGAGCGCCGAGCCGTCCACGACGCTGCCTTCCCGCCGCGCCACGGCGGCGAGGCGGCGCTCCGTCGGTTCTTCGCCGCGGTCTCCCCCTACGGGGCCGAGCGCGAGGAGGGCCGGGGGCAGGCGTGGGCCCGCCTGCGCGGCCTCACGCGGCGCCGGGCGCCCCGGCGCGTGGTCGCCGCGGTGCACGCGACGTCCCGGGCCCGTGCCCTCGACGCGGTCGGCTTCGACTGGTACGACCCCGTGGCCAGCCACGCCATGCGCGTCCCGGGCCGCCGCACCCCCGGCGGTGGGCGCGACTGGTCCTTCGGGCGGGCCCTGTGGGACGTCGAGCCGCATCCCGCCGCGCTGCGCGCCTGGTGCGCCACCGAGGCCGCGCTGCGACCGGGCCTCCCGCTCTGGGTGGTCGAGAACGGGATGTCGACCCGGGTGCGCGACGGGCGGCCCGTGCCGCGCGAGGACGGGATGGATCGGCCGCGCTACGTGCGCGAGCACCTGGGTGCGGTGGCCGACGCGGTGGCCGCCGGTGTCCCCGTGCGCGCCTACCTCCACTGGTCGCTGGTCGACAACTACGAATGGGGCAGCTACGAGCCGCGCTTCGGCCTCTACGGCCTGGACCGGAGCGACCCCTCCGTCGTGCACTGGCTGGACACCGACGCCCACGGTGACGACGCGGCGGGGGAGTTCGCCCGCGTCCTGGCCGGCCTGCGCGCCGGGGACCGCTCCGTCCTCGACGCACCCCCCTGATCCCGGCCGATCAGCCGGCGGGGTCGTTCTCGGGCGTCGCCGCCTCAGACGGGCCTTCGACCTCGCGCTTCTCCTTGCGCCGGTGGAGGACGAAGAGCAGGGCGACGACCACGACGATGAGACCCAGCAGGATGTCGGACGCGATCCCACTGGCTTTCTCGACCCGCTCGCCGACGAAGTAGCCGAGCAGGACGAAGAGGACTCCCCAGCAGATGCCGCCGGCGGCGTTGGCGGGCAGGAAGATGCGGTAGCGCATCTGGGACATGCCGGCCAGCCCCGGGATGACGGCGCGCAGGAAGGCGGAGAAGCGACCCACGAACACCGCGATGGCGCCGCGCCGGGCCAGAAGCTCGAGCGTGGAGTCGACGCCTTTCTGGCGTTTGCGCAGGGGGCCGAGCTGCATGAGCTGGCGCCCCCAGCGGTCACCGACGGCGTAGCCGACGGAGTCGCCCACGATGGCGCACAGCACGACCGTGGCGACGATGCCGCCCAGGCTGACGCCACCCCGGGACGCCAGGACGCCGCCGAGGATTGCGGCCGTCTCGCCGGGGAACACGAAGCCGAGCATGACGGCGTCCTCGGCGAAGACGAGTAGGCCGACCAGCACGTAGGCCTCCCACCCGTGCAGGGAGAGCAGCGGCTGGAGCAGCCGGCTGATCACGGCTCGTGCTCAGTGCAGCAGGCGGGGGTCGGGAGGCGAGCCCGCCGCACGGCGATCGTCAGTTGACGGCGCGCAGTGTGTACTCGCGCGGGGTGAGCTGACGCCAGCGAGCCTCGAGCTGGTCGACGAAATCACGGCCCCGCACAAGATGCGTGAGGATGTCCGCCTGGCCCTGGGGGCGCGCCAGCATCCAGCTGTGTCCCCCCGGCACCCACAGCACGGGTGAGCGTGCGATAGCGGCGAATTCCAATGCGGTGTGGCCCGGCGTGATGCGATCGAAACAGCCCCACTCGTTGAGGATGGGGATCTGCTGGGCCACGAGATGACGCACCTCGCTGCGCTGGTCGACCGACATGAGCATGCTCCCGACAGGCATCGTCTGCGCCACCGTGCGGATGTTCTGACGCATGTCGGGCAGCACGGCGCGCACCGTCGAATACAGGCGGCCGAGCGCGAGGTCGGGCAGGTCGAAGAAGACGGCGGCGATCATGTCGACCATCGGGGCGACGTCCGGCAGGATGGGCGACAGCAGGGCGGGAAGGATGCCCTTCCGCTCCTTCCAGGCCGGTGTGCTCACGCCGTCGCGGTAGATCACCCCGATGGTCCGCCGCGGGTGGTCGTGCGCGAATTGGACGGCGACGGCGCCACCCATCGAGTGGCCGAGCAGGACGGCTGGGCCGGCGTCGACCTTGTGCGCAATCGTCATGACCTGGTTGGCCAGGCTCTCCATGGACACGTCCTGCCACTCGAGGGGGTCGCTCCCGCCGAAACCGGGAAGGCTCGGGTTGATGACGCGCCAGCCCAGCTGCTCGGCCAGCCGGGCGCTCTCGCGCCAGTACATGCCGCCGCCGGCGAAGTAGCCGTGGATGTTGATGGCCCAGATGGGAGGGGACCCCGGGCCGTCGGGCCCGTGGGCGTCGACGTTGTCGGAGACGGCGAAGCGCAGCCGCCGGCCCTCCACCATGATGGAGCTGGGGACCATCCGGATCGTCGGGGACTTGCGGATCTTCCGGGAGTACTGGTCCCGCACCACGCCGAGGCCGTGGGGGGCGTGGCCGGCGTCGACGAGCTGGACGGGGGACGGGCCGTCGGAGGGGGCGACGATGGCGCCGGAGATCTGCAAGGAGTCGTCCGGTTGGGGCACTTCCTTCGACCTGAAAAAGCGAACCGCCATGCGACACTCCAGTCCAGCGCCCACCGGGCGCGTCGTTCACCCCTACCCGCAACGTCGCGGGCCCTCGAATCCCACGGTATCCGACCGCGGCCGCAGGCCGGCAACTCGCGCGTGCAGCGAGCCGCCAGGGCTGCGACGATGGGTGCATGCAAGCCGACATCGTGATCCGTGGTGGCACCGTGGTCGACGGGACCGGGACCGTGGGTGAACAGGCCGACGTGGCCGTCACCGGCGGCCGCATCACCGGTATCGGCCGGGGACTCGAGGGTGCACGCGTCCTCGACGCAGAAGGTCAGGTGGTGTCCCCGGGCTTCATCGACATCCACACCCACTACGACGCACAGGTCTTCTGGGACCCCGCTCTGACACCGTCGTCCTTCCACGGCGTGACGACGGTGATCGCGGGAAACTGCGGGTTCTCCATCGCGCCGATCCGCCCGGACGGCGTCGAGCTGCTGGCCCACACGCTCCAGCACGTCGAGGACATGAGCTTCGACACCCTGGCCGCCGGCGTTCCGTGGAGCGAGTTCGAGACCTTCCCGCAGTACCTCGATGCCGTCGCGGCGCGCGGGATGGCCCTGAACTACGGCTGCTACGTGGGCCACACCGCGGTGCGGCTGTACGTGATGGGCGAGGACGCCTACGAGCGCGCCGCCACCGACGACGAGATCGCCCGCATGCAGGCTGTCGTGGCCGAGGCCATGGCGGGCGGGGCGGCGGGCTTCGCCTCGAGCGCGTCGCCGACCCACAACGGGGACAAGGGCCGACCGGTGCCGTCGCGGGTGGCCGACCTCGCCGAGCTGCGGGCCCTGCTCGAGCCCGTCAAGCAGAGCGGGCGCGGCGTCGTGGCGCTGCTCCCCGGGGGGGTCTTCCCCAACCAGGAGGTCTTCCGGCTCCAGCGCGAGGTGGGGCGCCCGTTCACCTGGACCGCCCTCCTCACGGTGAAGGGCTATCCGTACCACGAGAAGGTGATCGCCGAGCACGACGCCGCCTGGGCGGAGGGCGTCGAGGTGTGGCCGCAGGTGTCCTGCCGCCCCCTGGTGTTCCAGATGAACCTGTCCGAGCCCTTCACCCTCAACATGCGCCCCACGTTCGCCGCTCTGATGGGCAAGTCCAAGGCGGAGCGCCTCGCCGCCTACCGCGACCCCGCCTGGCGCGCCACGGCCTGGGACGACGTCAGCGGGAAGGCGGGGGGCTTCCCGCTCAACTGGGGGTCCATCTCGGTAGCCGAGTCACGCTCGCACCCCGAGCTGGCCGACCACCCCGTGGCGGTGCTGGCACAGGAGCGGGGCTGTACGCCCCTCGACGTGATGCTCGACGTGTCGCTCGACGACGACCTCGAGTCGCGCTTCTGGTCGGTGCTGGCCAACGACGACCCCGATGCCATCGCATGGTTGCTGCCGCGGGACAACGTGCTCCTCGGGCTGGCGGACTCGGGTGCCCACGTCTCGCAGCTGTGCGACGCCTGCTTCTCCACCGATCTCCTCGGCAATTGGGTGCGCGAGCGCGGCGTCATGCCACTGGAGCGGGCGATCCACAAGCTGACGGGTGAGCCGGCGGGGGTCTACGGCCTGGCCGACCGGGGGACGGTCGAGGTCGGCAAGGCGGCCGATCTCTGCGTCTTCGACCCCGAGACGGTCGCCCCGGGGCCGCTGCGCCGCGTGCGCGACTTCCCGGCCGACGGCGAGCGCCTCACCGCCGATGCACCGGTCGGCATGACGCACACGCTGGTGAACGGCGTGCCGATCCGGGTCGACGGCGCACCGGTGGAGGACGGCCTGGCGGCCCGACCGGGCACCGTGTTGCGGGGCTGACCGCCCGGCGGCCCATGGCCGCTACGTGACGTCGCGGCGGAAGGTCGTGAAGTAGCCGACGGTGAGGGGCACCAGGCCCCACAGGAGCATGACGAGGCCTCCCTGCCACCACGTGAGGAGCCGCAGCCCCTCGCGCCCGCCTCCGCCCCCGATGCCGCGGGCGATGTCGCCGGCCAGCGCCGCACCCGCCGCGTTGGGCAGCCAGTTCAGGTCGTAGTGGAAGATGGCCCGGGCCAGCGCGATCAGGATGGTCTCGAGGATCAGCGTGCCGCCGATGGTGAGCAGGATCGCCGCCACCTGGTTCTTGACGAGGGTGCCGAAGCCGAGACCGAACAGGCCGAGCAGTACGGCGGAGAGGAGCAGGCCGGGTACGACGGCCCCCACCTGGTCCGTGACCGACGAGGTGACGCCGCCCAGCGCGGCGTTCCAGGGCAGGCCCACGGCGGCCACGGCGACGAGCGTCAGCAGTGCCAGGAAGACCGACCACACGGCGGTCACGACCACCTTCGCTCCCAGCACCCGGGTGCGCACCGGGGTCAGCACGAGTGTCGTCGTGATGGTCTTGTGCCGGTACTCGCCGGTGACGCAGAGGACACCGATGATCGGGGCGAGGATCTCGATCGCGAAGTACCCGGCCCCGAGCAGCGCTCGCCGCTGCCGCAGCGTCTCGACGTAGTAGAAGGTGTGACCCGGGAACCCCCCCGCCCCCGCGAGCACGGCGATGCAGATGAGGATGGTCAGCGGGAAGCCCAGGCCGAAGGAGACCCACACGCCGGGCATCGACCGCATCTTGATGAGCTCGGCGCGGATGGCGTTGATCACGCGTGCGCCGCTATCTCGCCGAAGCCCAGGCCGGCCGTCAGGGACAGGAAGACCGACTCGAGGTCGGCGCCCTCCTGGGTCAGCTCGTAGAGCACGATCTGGTTCGAGGCCAGCAGCGGCCCGACCTGCTCCGGCGTGACGCCGTCCATGGCCACCTCGTCGTGCGTGAGCCGGCGGAACGCCACGTGGGCGTCGGTCAGCACGGCGCAGAGGCGGTCCGCCTCGGGCGTGCGGGCCCGCATGACCATGCCCGTCATGCCCGACGTGATCTCCTCGAGGGTGCCCTGTGCCTTGAGCTGGCCGAACGACACGATCACGGCGTCGTCGATGGTCTGGGCCATCTCGGCCAGAAGGTGCGACGAGACGAGCACCGTGCGACCTTCGCCGGCGAAGTAGCGCATGAAGTCCCGCAGCCACGCGATGCCCTGGGGATCGAGGCCGTTGGACGGCTCGTCGAGGATGAGGACGTCGGGATCGCCGATGAGCGCGGTCGCCAGCTCGAGCCGCTGCCGCATGCCCATGGAGAATCCGCCCACCTTGCGCTTGGCGTCGGCCGTCAGGCCGACCAGCTCGAGCACCTCGTCGGCGCGTTTCTCGTCGTGGCCGCCGGCGCGGGCCGCCATGCGCAGATGAGTCCGGGCCCGCCGCGCCGGGTGGAAGCTGGTCGCTTCGAGCACCGCCCCCACGGTGCGCGACGGGTTCTCGAGGTCTTGATAATTGCGACCACCGATGGTGGCCGTCCCGGCGGAGGGATGCACCAGGCCGAGCAGCATGCGCAGGGTGGTCGTCTTGCCGGACCCGTTGGGCCCCAGGAATCCGGTCACCCTCCCGGGCTCGACGGTGAACGACAGGTGGTCGACCGCCAGGACCGGCCCGAAGTGCTTGGTGAGGCCGCTGATCTGGACGGGAAGGCCGCGGGTGGGGGCGCCGGCGGTCATCGGGGCGACGTTAGCGCGGGCGCGCGAGCCCTCCGGGTCGCCGCCGGCTCAGGCCGGGTTGCGCCGTTCGACGAGCTCGTCGGGCAGCAAGAGGCGCACCGACACGGCGAGCTCGTCGTAGACGCGCGCCATGGTGGACCACCCGTTGATCCAGCCGACCAGCGCGGAGTACCAGACGTGCCCGATCATGCGGGCCCGGTCGGACATGTCGGGGATCTCGGGCTGGCCCATCGCCCGCGAGATGATCCCTTCCATCAGCAGGGTGATCTGCTGCTGGCAGCCGACGGCACCCGGGTCGGGCGAGGAGAGGGAGGTGAAGACCGCCGCCACGAGCTTGGGCTGGCGGCCCATGGCGCGCAAGGCGCGGTCGAGGACCTCCAGGACGCGGTCGGCCGGGTGCTCGCCGCGGGGCGGGTGCTGCCCGATGCGGGTGTCGAGCATCTCCACCCAGTGCACCAGGGTGGCGGCCAGGAGGTGGTCCTTGCTGGTGAAGTAGCGGTACACCGTGCCCATGGCGACGTCGGCCCGGGCCGCGACGTCGCGCATCTGCACCGACTCGTACCCCCCCTCGAGCCCGAGGGCCATGGCGGCGTCGATGACGCGCTGACGCCGGGCCTGCTGCGCGCGGGTGAGCGGGCGGGCCACCGTCTGCTGCATCCCGACAGCGTATCCGCACCGTCACCTGGGTCTTCGGAGAAGGTGCCGCTACGCTGCGGGGCCATGCCAGGACGCAGTCCCGGGCGAGAGGCCGCCATCGTCGCCCTGGAGGAGTACACCGGGGAGGTCGCGACCACCGACGGGAGGGTGCCCGGCGAGCGGGGACGCCAGACCCGCCAGCGCCTGCTCGACGCCACCGTGGAGCTCCTCACGACCACCTCGTGGCGTTCGGTGAAGGTCACTGACATCGCGCGGCAGGCGCGGACGTCGCCGGCCACCTTCTACCAGTACTTCGCCAACGTGGAGCAGGCCATCCGCGTCCTGGCGGAGGGGATGGTGGACCAGGCGGGGCAGCTGGCCGAGCTGGTCGGCGGGGACTGGTCGGAGGCAGCGAGCTGGGAGACGGCGCGCGCGGTCACCGAGGGGTTCCTCGCCTACTGGGAGGACAACCGCGCCGTCTTCCGCGTCATGGACCTCGCGACCGAGGAGGGCGACGCCCAGCTGCGCGGCATCCGGGTGCGCGCCCTCAACGCGGTCACGGTGGCCCTGGCCCAGGTGATCGCCGCCGCCTCGCCCTCTCCGGCCGGTGGACCGGGCGCAGCGTCGTCCTCACCGGCGGGCGCGGACCCGATGGCCGTGGCGGGGACGCTGGTGGCCATGTTCGCCAGCGTGTCGGCCCACCGCTACGGCTTCGAGTTCTGGGGCATCCGCACGGCCAACCTCATCGACACCCAGGCCCGCATGCTGCACTGGGCCGTCACGGGACGCACCGGGCCCCCCGCCGCCGCCCCTCCGCGTGAGGCCTCCCGGCCACGCACCGGGCCGGTGCTGGGCGCCGCCACCCGCCGCCGCGGAGTCACTTCAGCGCCACCGGGTTGAGGGGCGAGCCCAGCCCGGCGGTCAGCGGGAGCGGCGTCGCGTCGAGCAGGAACGCGTAGCGGCCGTCCGCCGCGCACTCCTCCGCCAGCGGGTCCAACACCCAGTTCTGGCCCTGAGTCAGGCCCATCTCCACCAGGTGCAGCAGATGGACGGGGAGGTAGGCGTCCTCGTGCTGGCAGGGGATGACCTCGAAGGGCAGCGTGTCCGTGGCGACCGCGGCCACGTCATGGGTGTGGAACCACTCGGCCGTCTCGATGGTCAGGCCCGGTGAGGGGAACGTGTAGGCGAGCAGGTCGCGCTGTCCGGGAGCGAGATGCACCATCTGACCCGTGCGCACCAGGACGATGTCTCCCGCCTCCACCACGACCTTGGCCAGCTCGCACGCCGCGTCGAGGTCGCCGGGCATGATGGGGTACCCGGGCTCGAGCACCTCCCTCCCGAGGGCGCGGGCCACGTCGAGGAGGACGCCGCGGCTCACGACCGTCGTCAGCCGGTGGATGCCACAGCGCGCGGCGCCCTCGTCGGTGACGGACGCGGCGGGGTAGCCGTTGTAGATCACCCCCCCGTAGCTGCTGTGGGCGAGGGCGTCCCAGTGGGTGGCGCACTGGGTGGCCAAGGTGAGGACGTCCTCACTGAAGCAGACCCAGTCGGGTTCTTCGGCGTTGACCGGGAGGTTGACCTGGACCATGGTCCGGGTCGGGTTCACGCGGCCCTCGACGAAGCCGGCCTGGATGCCCTCCGCCTCCGAGAGGGGCAGCCCGAGGGCGAACGCCCGACCCGAGGCGACCGACGCGGCGGCACGCCGCCTGCTGTCGGCGTCGATGAGGTTGAGTGTGCCGATCTCGTCGTCGGGTCCCCATCGACCCCAGTTGCGGACACGGGCGGCCACCTCGGCGAACACGGCGGGGACGGGCACGCGCGCACACTACCGCCGGCCTCGGGCGGGACCCGGGGAGCCGACGGCCACCCCGTTTGTCGGCGCCGGGCCGGGGGGCGATACTGAGGGCGCGAACAGGTTCGCCCAAGCCTCAGGGAGGGACAGCCATGACGACCACGCGTGCGGCGGTGTGCACCGGGCTCAACGAGCCTTGGAAGACGGAGGAGATTCAGCTCGACCCCCCGGGCACCCGTGAGGTCAGGGTCAAGATGGTCTATTCGGGCATGTGCCACTCCGACGAGCACCTGCGCTCCGGCGACATCGCCGCGCCGCCCGAGGTGCTCGAGATGATCGGCGTGAAGTCGATGTTCCCCGTCGTCGGGGGCCACGAGGGCTCGGGCATCGTGACCGAGGTGGGCACGAACGTGACCCAGGTCGCCCAGGGCGACCACGTGGCCGTCTCCTTCATCCCGTCCTGCGGGACCTGCCACTGGTGTGCGTCGGGCCGCCAGAACCTGTGCGACCTCGGGATGATGACGCTGGCCGGCGGCATGATCAGCGACGGCACCTACCGCTACCACCTGGGCGGCGAGAACCTGAACCGCATGGCGCAGCTGGGCACGTTCGCCGACGAGATGGTGTGCCACGAGAACTCGCTGGTGCGCATCAACCCTTGGGACAACATGAAGGCGGCCGCGTTGATCAGCTGCGGCATCGCCACCGGTTTCGGCTCCGCCGTCGACCGGGCCAAGGTGAAGCCGGGCGAGACGGTGGTCGTCGCCGGCTGCGGCGGCGTCGGCTCGGGCGCCATCCAGGGTGCCCGCATCGCCGGGGCGCGCCACGTCATCGCGGTGGACCCGGTGCCCTTCAAGCTCGAGAAGGCCAAGGAGATCGGCGCCACCCACACGGCGGCGTCGCTGGCCGAGGTGCCCTTCCTGCTCCCGGAGCTCACGATGGGGCGCAATGCCGACGTCGTGATCCTCACGCCCGGTGGCCTGAAGGGCGAGATGATCGCCGAGGCGTGCGCCTGCGGGTCCAAGGACGCCCGCATCGTGGCGACCGCCATCGCGCCGTTCCACCAGATGGACGTCCAGCTCAACCTGTTCAACCTGGCCATGTTCAACCAGTCGCTGCTCGGCACGGTCTTCGGCTCGCAGAGCCCGCGGGTGCAGGTGCCGAACCTCTTGAACCTCTTCGAAGCGGGCCAGCTGAAGATCGACGAGCTGATCACGCAGGAGTACACGCTCGACCAGGTGCAGCAGGGCTACGACGACCAGGCGGCGGGCACGATCGTCCGCGGCGTGGTGGCGTTCGACACCTGATCGACGCGTCGCCGGGGCTTTCCCGGCACGCTCAGCCCAGGTGCCGGCTGAACCCCTCGGGGATCACGAGGTCGTCGGGGTGCAGCTGGTGGATGGAGGCGTGCCCGAGGCCGAGCAGCGCGGACTCCACGCCGCCGCGCAGGATGTCCAGCACGTTCTCCACCCCCGTCTGCCCGTTGGCGGCGAGGCCCCACAGATAGGCCCGCCCGATCATCACCGCCTTGGCGCCCAGCGCGACGGCCTTGACGACGTCGCTGCCGCGCCGGATGCCACCGTCGAGCAGCACCTCCACCTGGTCGCCGACGGCCTCGGCGACGGACGGCAGGGCGCGGATGGTGGCCGGGGTCCCGTCGAGGTTGTTGCCACCGTGGTTCGACACCGAGATGGCGGTGACGCCGGCATCGACGGCCCGCTTCGCATCGTCGACCCGGCTCACGCCCTTGAGCATGAAGGGGCCGCCCCACTGCTCGCGCAACCAGGCGACGTCGTCCCAACTCGGCGGCGGCGTCTGCATCCACTCGCCGTAGGCGCCGAAGAACGTCGGCCCCTTGTGTCCCTTCTCGACCATGTTCGGCGTCGTCAGGTCGGGGCGTTTCCCGGTCCGGGCGAACGAGAGGAACCAGCGCGGGTTGGCCAGGGCCTCGGGGGCGAAGCGCAGCATCGCCCGCAGGTTCACCGTCTCGGGGATCGTCGGGCTGCCCCAGTCCCGGCCGTGAGAGAAGGACCAGTCCAGCGTCGCGATGAGCCCCACGGCTCCGGCGGCGCGCGCCCGCTCGACCCGCGCCATGATCTGGTCCCTCGTGCCGATCCAGTAGATCTGGAAGAACGTCTGGGGACAGGCGGCCACCACGTCCTCGACGGCCATGCTGGCGAACGAGCTCAAGCCCATGGCGGTGCCCCGTGCCGCGGCCGCCCGGGCCACGGCCACCTCGCCCTCGGGATGCACGGCTTGGACCCCGGTGGGAGAGAGCAGGACCGGGAACGAGACTTCCTGGCCCATCACCTTGGTCGTCATGTCCCGGCTGTCGGCCAGGCCGGCCACGTGCGGCGCGAAGCCGAGCTCGCTGAAGGCGGCCACGTTGTCCTCAACCGTGATCCCGCGCTCCGAGCCTGCGATCAGCGCGCCGTAGACCGACTTGGGCAGGCGCTTCTTGGCCCGCCGCTGCGCCTCGGCGACCGTCTCGAACCACTTGTTTGCCATGGGGACCCTCTCGTGACGCCCGCTCGTCCCATACCCGCAGGAGCATCGGCGACCGGGAGACTCTACGCGCCACGGGCGACCCGACCCCACCGGGGGCCGGGGAGGGAGCGGCGCGGCGGGAACGGCCACCGCAATCCCGACAGGGCCCGGGAGCAGGGCCGACGAGGGAATTTTGCGAGAAATGTTCTCAAGAGGCCCGAACGGGCCGACGACAGAACGGGGTGACCAGAACGGAGGCGGCGGCCTCGGGCTACCGGTCAGGGGGAACGATCGCCTGGCTCACCCTGTCGGGCCTCCCCGCGCCGGCGGCGCTCGCCGTCATCGTGGCGCTGCTCCCGGTCTGCTGGGCCGTGGCGTACTACCTGGGCGGCGGCACCAGTGTGGCCCCCCTGTGGTTCTACGTCCCGGTCTTCCTGGCCGGCGTGCGCTTCGGCCTGCTCGGGGTGGTGTCTGTCGGCTTCGCCGCGACGATCGCGTCGGGGCCGCTCCTCCCGGCCGACGTGGCCACCGGTACCCCCCAGCCGCTGAGCGACTGGGTGAGCCGCGGCATCTTCTTCGTCCTCATCGGCTCGTTCGTGACCTTCCTGTACATCGCGGTGCAGCGAACCTCGGCCCGGGCGGCCCGGGCGGAGGCACAGAAGGAGCACGAGAGCGAGCGGCGCTTCGCCGCGCTGGTCCAGCGGGCAACGGACATGATCACGGTCATCGACCACGAGGGCAGGCTGAAGTACGAGTCGCCGGCCGTCGAGCGGATCCTCGGGTGGCCCGGCGGCCAACGGCTCGGCATGCGCGCCGAGGACTTCGTCCACCCCCAGCACCGCGCCGCGGGAGATGCGGCCGCAATGCGGGTGCTGGCCGACCCCACGCGGTCGGAGACGCTCGAGCTCCGGCTGCGCGACTCCAAGGGCGCCTGGCGCTGGGTGGAGTCGACGATCACGAACCTGCTCGACGAGCCCACCGTCGCGGGGATCGTGGTCAACCACCGCGTTGTCGACGAGCGCAAGGCGCTCGAGGACGAGCTGATCCACCGAGCCTTCCACGATTCGCTGACCGGGCTGGCCAACCGGGGTCAGCTCCGCGGCCGGGTCAACGCATCGATGGGCGGGAAGCACGCGGTGCGCCGCCGATCGCTGCTCTTCATCGACCTCGACGACTTCAAGACGGTCAACGACGGCTTCGGGCACGACGCTGGGGACCGGTTGCTCATTGAGGTCAGCGATCGCCTGAAACGTTGCGTCCGGGAGCAGGACCTGGTCGCGCGGCTCGGGGGCGACGAGTTCGCAGTCCTCATCGAGGAGGGCGCCGCACGCGGGGACATGGCGAGCACCGTGGCGCAGCGGGTCATCGAAGCGCTGGAGGAGCCGTTCGAGGTGTCGGGTCACCGGACCCGCGTCAGTGCCAGCATCGGCATCGCCCACTACGGGGGCTCGGCGGCCGACGCAGACTCCGCGCTCATGCGGGCGGACATCGCGATGTACCACGCCAAGGCGAACGGGAAGAACCAGTTCGTCCACTTCACCGATGAGATGCAGCAGGGTGTCCTGCACCGGCTCGACATGGAGTCGTGGTTGCGCGAGGCCCTGGCGGACGGCCAGTTGTGCGTCTACTACCAGCCGATCGTCACCCTGGGTCAGCGCAAGGTCGAGGCCGTCGAGGCCCTGGTGCGCTGGCAGCACCCCACGCTGGGCCTGTTGACACCCGACGACTTCCTCGACGTCGCGGAGGAGACCGGCCTCATCGTGCCGCTGGGCAGGCAGGTGCTACGCGACGCCTGCACGCAGATACGCCGGTGGCGGGAGTGCTACGACGAGAACATCATGGTCAGCGTCAACCTGTCCGCCGCGCAGCTACGGGACGAGAGCGTCGTCGACGCGCTCGCCCTGGCTCTCCGGGAGGCGGGAGTCTCCCCCGATGCCCTGATCATCGAGGTCACCGAGGGCGCGCTCATCGGCGACGTCCGCGGAGCGACTGCGGTACTCGAGGCGATGTCGGCGCTGGGCGTCACCATCGCCATCGACGACTTCGGGACGGGCTACTCGTCGTTGTCGCACCTCCAGCTGTTCCCGGTCGACGTGATAAAGGTGGACAAGACCTTCGTGGAGGACCTGTGCGGCGGCACCGAGCACTCCATGCTCGTCCGTTCTGTGCTGGCCATCGCCAAGGAGTTCGGGCTGCAGGTCGTGGCCGAGGGCATCGAGTCCGAGGAGCAGGAGGCCCAGCTCCGCCGGCTCGGCTGCGACTACGGACAGGGTTACCTCTACGCCCACCCGGTCCCGGCGTCGGTTATCGACGAGTTGTTGGGGCTCACCCCGGCGCTCAGCGTCGGTTAGCGCCGGGCACCGCGGGCGGGGAGGGACGCGGCCTCCCTACCATGACCCGATGCAGATGGACATCCGGCCGGCGCTGGCGACCGACATCCCTTCGGTGCTGGACCTGTGGCGAGCGTCGGCGGCGCCCACGGCGACCGACTCGGCCGAGGCGCTGCGCGGCCTCCTGCGTCACGACCCCGGCGCCCTCCTGGTGGCCGACGCCGCGGGCGAGATCGTCGGATCCGTGATCGCCGCATGGGACGGCTGGCGAGGGTCCGTCTACCGGCTGGCCGTGGTGGCGGAGCACCGCCGCGGCGGGCTCGGGCGTCGGCTGCTGCGCGAGGCGGAGCTCCGGCTCGCCGAGGTCGGCGCGCGACGGATGCACGCCATCGTGGTCGGGGACGACGAACGCGCCGTGGCCTTCTGGCAGTCGACCGACTGGGAGCACCAGCGCGGCCAGCTCCGCTTCGCCAAGGGGTAGCCCAGAAGGATCACGCGACGGTCCCGCCGCGCCCCGCCGGTCCCGCGAGGTCCTGGCGCAGCGACCGGGACGACCACACCCGCGAGCGCCACGCGACACGCGGGACGAGCGGCACGATCGTGCGGGCCCGAGCGCAGCCGGCCCACACGCCCGTCCCGTACGCCACGTCGTCGGCCACGTGGAGGGCGCCATAGCGCACGGGATCGATCGCCCCCGGGGCGCGCGCCCAGTCCCGCAGCGCCGGGACCAGCAGCGCCAGCGCGGCCGCCTTCCGCGTCCTGCGGGAGGCCAGCCCGAGGACCAGTGCCGGCGACCAGGCCCGTGCCAGGTTCCCCAGCGCGGGCAGGGCCGAGCGTGCGGTCCCGCCCCCGGCGATGCGGGCGGCGACCGCGACGGGGTCGCGCACGAGGCCCTCGAGGCGGTGGGCCAGGATGGCAACCGATGCGGCAAGCGCCCCCAGGGCCAGCGCCGGCCGCCGGGCCCCCAGCAGCAACCATGTCGCCAGCGACCACGCCGAGGTGTGGAGCGGGGTCAGGGCGTCGCCGTGGCGGAGCGCCAGCGGCCCGGCGGACGTCCCGTAGAAGGCCTGCCGGGCGAGGAAGGGTCCTAGCGCCACCCGCCCGTCGTGGACGACGGTGCTCGCCGGCACGTAGCGCACGTCCCACCCGGCTTTGCCGAGGCGCCACACCAGGTCCACGTCCTCGCCGCCGCGCAGCTCGGGATCGAAGAGCTCGGGGCCGTCCGCCACGTCCGCGCGCACGAGGATGGCCGCGCCCGGGACGAAGGGGATGGGGCTCCCCGGGCGGACCGGTCCGGCGTCAGGCCCCCGGTCGAGCGACGACCGCAGCACCTGGTAGCGCGCGACGGGGCCGGGGCCCCGGACGGCCGGCACGATGCGCGGGGCGACCGCGGCCACCAAGGGGTCGTCGAAGTGGCCCAGCAGCGGGTCGAGCCATCCCGCCCCCGGCACGCAGTCGGAGTCCACGAACGCGACCAGCGCGGTGTCGACCGCGGCCCGTCCCGCGTTGCGGGCGCCGGCCGGCCCGGCGTTGACCGCCAGCCCGACGAACCGGGCGCCGTAGCGCGCCGCGATCTCCCTCGTGGTGCCCGCGTCGGCCGAGGCGTCGTCGACCACGACGCACGGCAGGTCGCCCAGCGCCTCGAGCAGCCGTGCCAGTTGCGCCGGCCGGTCGCGCACCGGCACGACCACCGTGACGTCGGCCGGGCCGAAGGCGGCGGCCGCCGGCCGAGGCACGAAGGCCCCGGCCGACACGAGGCGACGCGCCAGCAGCTGCGCCGGCCGGCCGGCGCCGACCGGGTCGCCGGCGCGCCAGTGCTCGACCACCTCCCGGGCCCGCGCGGAGATCCGGAAGAGGCGGAGCGGGCTTCCTCCGAGCAGCACCGTGCCGTCGTCGAAGCTGTGTGTCGCCGGGTCCTCGCTCAGGCCGAACGAGACGGGGAGGGGCGTGGACGCGCGCGGTGGCGCAGGGCGGAGCGGAGAGGGTGCCGGTGGTCTGCTGGGCTGGGGCACCGCCCAATCTTGGCAGTCCGGGACCGGGGATAGGCTGGGCCTTTGCCCAGAGGAGGGTCGAGATGCTGGCAGAGGATCGAGACACCCAGGACGTCGAGGAGCCGTCCGAGGAGGACGTCGACGAGCTCCTGGTCGAAGAGGTCTCCATCGACGGGATGTGCGGCGTCTATTGAGCGTGACCGGGGCGCGGCCCGCCGGGCCCGCCTTCGCAACCGAGCTGTCGTGGCGGCTCAACCCGCAGGTCGCGCTGCGCGACGAGACGTTCGGCGCCCTCGCCTACCACTACGGGAACCGCCGGCTCGTCTTTCTCAAGTCGCGCCTGCTCGTCGAGCTGGTGTCGGCGCTGGGCGAGTACCCCAGTGCCGCGGCGGCGATCGCGGCGCTCGTGCCCGAGTCCCAGCGCGCCGGCTACGAGCGGGCCCTGGCCCGATTGGCCGCGTCCGGGGTGATCGATGCCCGCTGACACGGCGCCCCTTCCCCTCAAGGAGCAATTCAGCCACGGGCTCGACGCGCCGATCTGCCTGACCTGGGAGCTCACCTACGCCTGCAACCTCGCCTGCGTGCACTGCCTCAGCTCCTCGGGCCGCCGGGACCCCGACGAGCTCACCCCCGCCGAGGCCCGGCGCGTCGTCGACGACCTGGTGGACATGAAGGTCTTCTACATCAACATCGGCGGGGGCGAGCCCATGTTGCGGCCGGACTTCTACGACCTGGTCGCCTATGCGGTCGAGCGCAGGGTCGGGGTCAAGTTCTCGACCAACGGGACGCGGCTCACACCCGGCTGCGCCCGCCAGCTCGCCGCCCTCGACTACCTCGACGTGCAGATCAGCATCGACGGGGCGTGCGCCGCCACCAACGACGCCGTGCGCGGCCAGGGCTCGTTCGCCGCCGCCCGGCAGGCCATGGACAACCTCGCCGCGGCTGGCTTCGGCCCCTTCAAGGTCAGCGTGGTCGTGACCCGCCAGAACGTCGAGGAGCTCGACGCACTGGCCGCACTCGCGGACTCCTACGGCGCCCAGCTGCGCCTCACCCGTCTGCGCCCGTCGGGACGTGCCGTCGACACCTGGGACGCCCTGCACCCGACGGCGGCGCAGCAGCGCATGCTGTACCACTGGCTGGTCGAGCGCCCGGGCGTGCTGACGGGCGATTCCTTCTTCCATCTCTCGGCCCTGGGCGAGCCGCTGGACGGGCTGAACCTCTGCGGCGCGGGCCGGGTCGTCTGCCTCGTCGATCCTGTCGGCGACGTCTATGCCTGCCCCTTCGTCATCGACCGTCAGTTCCTCGCCGGCAACGTCCGCGAACCCGGCGGCTTCCCCGTCGTGTGGCGCGAGTCCGCGCTCTTCACGTCGCTGCGCGAGCCCCAGAGCGCAGGGGCCTGCGCCTCGTGCGGCTCCTTCGATGCCTGCCGGGGTGGGTGCATGGCGGCCAAGTTCTTCACCGGCCTGCCGCTCGACGGGCCGGACCCCGAATGCGTGCACGGCCACGGGGAGGCGGCGCTGGCGGCGCTGGGCGAGCGACCGCACTCGGTCCTCGGCCACTCCAAGGTCGGGCGGGACGGGACCCCGATCCCGGTCCCGACACCCGTCCGCTTCCGTTCGCCGGCGCGCGCCTGAGCGCGGTGGATCTCGCCCGCGCCACCTGGCCCCAGGTGGAGGCGACCGGCGGGGCCAGCGTCCTGGCCGTGCCGTTGGGCTCGCTCGAGCAGCACGGGCCCCACCTGCCGCTCGACACCGACACCCGCATCGCGGTCGCGCTGGCAGAGGGGCTCGCCGCCCGTTGTACGAGGGTCACTTTGGCGCCCGCGGTCGCCTACGGGGCCAGCGGGGAGCACGCCGCCTTCCCGGGCACGCTCGTCATCGGCCACGAGGTGCTGGCCGGATTTTTCGCCGAGCTGGTGCGCTCGGCGCGCCACTCCTTCGCCGGCGTCGTGCTCGTCAGCGCCCATGGCGGCAACGAGGAGGCACTGTCGCTGCTGCAGGCGCGTTGCGCCGCCGAGGGGGACGACGTGCTGGTGTGGCCGCTGCGCACCGCCGGCGGTGACGCGCACGCCGGCCGGACCGAGACGTCGCTGATGCTGGCCATCGACCCGGCGTCCGTGCGCCTCGAGCTGGCGGAGGCAGGGTGCACCGATCCCCTCGAGGAGCTGCTGCCCCGTCTGCGCGCCGAAGGGGTGCGGACGGTATCGTCCAACGGCGTGCTGGGTGACCCCGCGGGTGCAAGCGCCGACGAAGGCAGCGTCCTGCTGGACGCCCTGGTGCGCGACCTGGCGGATGCCGTGACGGCGCACTGGTTCGGCCGGTGAGCCCCGCGGCCGTCGTCACCGGCGCCGCCCGCGGGATCGGCGCGGCGACGGTCGATGCGCTCGTGGCGGCGGGGTGGCAGGTGGTGGCCGTCGACCGCTGCGCCGACGACCCGGCCCTCGACTACCCACTGGCGGCCAAGGCGGACCTGGAGGAGGTCGCCACCCGTCACGGCGCCGCGGTGCGGACGGTGGTCGGCGACGTCCGCAGCCCGACGGACATGCGCGCCGCAGTGGACGAGGCGATCCACCACTTCGGCGACCTGCAGGCCGCCGTCGCCGTGGCCGGCGTCATCAGCGGCGGCCCGCCGCTGTGGGAGGCACCCGACGCGCAGTGGGACGCGCTGTTCGACGTCAACGTCAACGGGGTGCGCCACCTGGCCGCAGCGGCGGTGCCGGCCCTGCTCGACGCGCCCCAGCCGCGACGGGGTCGCTTCGTCGCCGTGGCATCGGCGGCCGGCCTGCTCGGGCTGCCCCGCCTGAGCGGGTACAGCGCGTCGAAGCACGCGGTGATCGGTCTCGTGCGATCGCTGGCCGCCGACCTGGCCGGCACCGGCATCACCGCCAACGCCGTGTGCCCGGGCTCGACGCGCGGGCCCATGCTCGATGCGTCGGCCGCGGTCTACGGTCTCGCCTCGGCCGAGGAGTTCGCCGCACACCAGCTGGTCGAGCGCCTGCTCGAGCCGGCCGAGCCTGCGGCCCTCATCGCGTGGCTGTGCGGACCGGACTCGGGCGGCGTGACCGGGGCGGCGCTGCCGGTAGACGGTGGCATGACGACGTCGTAGGCGTCGAGAACAGGAGGAGGCTCATGGCCGAGTGCACGCATCTGGACCAGATCGCCGACGTGGAGCCCCAGACCCCCCAAGGCTGCGGGGCCTGCCTGGCCATCGGAGGCACCTGGGTGCATCTGCGCCTCTGCCTGACCTGTGGCGAGGTGAACTGCTGTGACTCGTCACCCAACCGGCACGCCACGGCGCACTTCCACCAATCGAGCCACCCGCTCGTGCAGTCCTTCCAGCCGGGTGAGGACTGGATCTGGTGCTACGTGGACGAGCTGGCCATGGGGCCGGGCTAACCGCTCTGCCCGTAGGTCGTGGCGCGCCGGGCCGTGCGCGACGACCCGACTTCTCGAACGGCGCGCCGGAGGTCGTCGACCAGCGCGGGCACGGTGGCGGCACTCCCCGCGTGCACCGTGGCGTGCAGCGAATCGGGGCGGTTCTGCCGGTCGAGATACCAGCCGTCGGCGGCCAGGCGCTCTCCCACGGCGAAGATGTCCAGCGCCTCGGGGTCGCGGGCCCCGAAGGCCAGCACCGTGGCCGGGGGGTCGCCCCGCAGCGCGAGCCCGTCGACGGACTCGATGCCGGCCCGCAGCTCGAGCGCGGCGTCGTGCGCCGTGCGGGTCAGCTCGAGGTAGCCGGCCCGCCCGATGTGCATGAGGGCCGCCCAGGCCGCCGCGATCGGTCCCGCCGGCCGCGTGCCCGCCATGGCGGTCGAGGCGTAGAAGCCTCCCAGCCAGTCGGTGGTGACGAAGAGCTGCTTGCGGGCCAGCTCGTGCGTCCGGTACAGGATGACCGAGACCCCCTTGGAGGCGTAGCCGTACTTGTGCACGTCGGCCGACATGGAGGTCACGCCGGGGACACGGAAGTCGAACGGCACGTCGAGGCGACCGAGGTCGCGCAGGAACGGGAGCAGGAACCCGCCCATGCACGCGTCGACATGGCAGAGGATGCCGCGGTCGGCGGCGAGCGATGCGATGTCGGCGACCGGGTCGATCACCCCTTGGGGGTAGGTGGGCGCGGAACAGACGACCATGATGGTGTCGTCCGTGCAGGCATCGGCCAGCGCCCGCGCGCTGACGCGGAAGTCGTCGCCGACCGGGACCCGGACCAGGTCGATGTCGAAGTAGTCGGCCGCCTTGGTGAAGGCGGCATGCGCGCTCTCGCCGGCCACGACGCTGGGCCGTGCGATGCCGCGCTCGCGGCCGACATCACGGGCGGTCTTCACCGCTTGCAGCAGGCTCTCGGTGCCGCCCGAGGTGAGGTAGCCCTCGACCGCCCCGCCGGACGCGGGGTCGTCGGCGCCGAGCAGCGTGGCCGTGTTGCACACGATGTCGTGCTGCATGGTGCCGATACTCGGGAAGGCCAGCACGTTGAGGCCGTTCTCGGCGCTGAAGAGGGCCAGCGCGTCGGCCAGCAGCTCGTGCACGTCGTCGCCGGCGGCATAGACCAGGCTGAACACCCGGCCGCCCCTCCAGTCCTGGTCGTCCTTCTTCATGGCCAGTAGCCGCCGCATCACCTCCTCGCGGGGCAATCCCTGCTCGGGCATCGCCGTGTGCGGGAACGCGTCCACCCGGCGTTCTTAGCGCAATGGAATGGGCCGTGTGCTCCGGCAGGCCCCCAGCCTGGCCGTTGCAGCTGTGTCCTCCGACATGACGCGTCTCTACCCGGCCCGAGTAGTCAGGCCGGGTAGAGCGGTGCAGCAACCAGATGAGCTCAGGCGCCCGAAGGCTCCAGGTCCTTGGCGTGCCCGTTGGTGACCTCGCTGTGGATCATGAGCTCGTCGGTGTGGACCGTGAGCTCCTCGTCTCCGGGGGTCCGGCGGGCGTGCCAGAAACCGAAGGCGACCAGGAGGGCCATGATGCCGGCGAGAGCGAAGGCCGCGATCCCGGCCCAGAACGCGATCGTTGCGATCACGCTGAAGGCATAGGCCTCGAGCAGGAGCCCCCGCAGCGTGGTGCCGGTGAACACCGTCTGGACCTCGGCGGCCAGCTTGGCGTTGGTCGGGTTGGCCCGGGAGGCTGCGCTGACCGTGGCGTAGACGCCGTGGTACGGCATCGCAGCGAGGTGATACGCGATGAAGTGGTCTGCGTAGGCCTCGGCCTGGGCGCCGGTCGTCAGGGGCTGCCCCGCGTACTGGAGCAGGTAGGGCAGCATCTGCGGAGTGATCTCGGTGCCCGGCTGGGCATGTGCGAACTCCGCCGCGGTCGGGAACGTGATGTCCTGCGCGGCCAGCTGATTGTGCACGTTCGAGTTGGCGAAGCTGTAGCCCCACATCAGCAGGGCGCCGGCGACCACAAGGGCCACCACCACGACCGCACCAATGGCGCTGGCGAAGACGTCGAAGAACTTTCGCTGCATGACTGCTCCTTTGTGTTTGAGAATCGGTGACTGCCTCCAGTGTCAGCGGGTGCGCCGACGGCTCGTAGGGCACAAGGTCCATCCAGAAAGTGACAAAGGTCCTTTTCTTGCTCGGAGCCTCTCGACCCGACTTCGGGCAGCGACCGCGAAAGGCACCTGCAATCATCGGAAGGTGGACCAATCGGAAGTCGACCGGTGCTAGGTGGCGCATGGACACGCCGCACGGCCATCGATTTCTACCGGTTGTCCTGGACGCTCTCCGACATCGCGTCCTTTGCCTCCATGTTCAAGTCGCCTCATGAAGAGACAACCTTCATCCACCAGAAGTGGGATGAATACCAGCTGCTTCTCGACGGAGCACCATCTGCTCCGTACGGGAGTCCGACCTAGCTCGAGGGATCCGACCCAGCGGAGAATTGGCCGCAGGATCAACCCCAGGCCGCGTAATTCAGTCGGACAGGACTCGTATGTGGGACTTGTTGAACTCTCCCGTCCGATGGATCACGTCCTCATCCGAGAGCCGCGCCTCGTCGGAGACGATTCGGGGCATCCCCAGAGTCGTGGTGGGACGGCTCATCGCGAGGTAATTGTCGATCCGCTCGGCCAGTGCAAAGAGGCGCGCCGCGTCTTCCGGGCTCTCACACGCACCGGCTGCCAGAGCGAGCTCATTGGCAGACTCGATGAGAAGGTCCATGCCAGTGTCGTACGCCCCGGTCACCGTTCGGTTCCAGACAGTTCGTGCAGGCAGGCCGGTCGAGCCCGCCGCTTGGCATTGGGACCCATCGGGACTCTCGATCCTGTCACCGTAAGCGGGGACGCTGGTGCTCTCAATGAGCCATACGAGGGTACACCCGGCGATGCCCTACGAGCTCCAGATGATCGCCTGCGGCTCGGTGTAGGCCAACACGCCGTAGTCGCCGCCGTCGCGCCCGATGCCCGACATCTTGAAGCCGCCGAAGGGTGCGTCGTGGTTGCGCTGGGCCGTGTTGATGCCGACGTGGCCCGCCTGCAGCCGCTTGGCCACCCGCAGCGCCCGGGCGCCGTCCTTGGAGAACACGTAGTCGTAGAGCCCGAACTCCGAGTCGTTGGCGATGGCGATGCCCTCCTCCTCGTCGTCGAAGGGGATCATGGTCACGACAGGGCCGAAGATCTCCTCCCGGGCGACCCGCATGGTGTTGTCGCCGGTGATGAGCGTGGGCGCCACGTAGAAGCCCACCGGCAGGTCGGCCGGGCGCTCGCCGCCGATCACGACCTCGCCCCCGTCCTGCCTCGCCGTCTCGATGTGGGCCTCGATCCGACCTCGCTGCGCCCCCGAGATGACCGGCCCGATGATCGTGGAGCTGTCGGTCGGGTCGCCCACCTTGAGGAAGCCGGCCATCTGCACCAGGCCGTCGCGCACCTGGTCGAAGAGGCTGCGGTGCACCACGGCCCGGGTGGGCGCGGTGCAGATCTGCCCGGAGTGGAAGGACCACGTCGAGCCGATGCACCCGACGGCCGCCTTCACGTCCGCGTCGTCGAACACGACGCAGGCGCCCTTCCCGCCGAGCTCGAGCAGCGTGCGCTTCATGGTGCGCGCCGCCTTCTCCGCGATGGTGACGCCCACCTGGGTCGATCCGGTGAAGCTGACGCCGTCCACCTCGTCGGCGTCGACCAGGGCGGCGGAGGAGGCCGGCCCGTTGCCGTTGACCAGGTTCACGACGCCCGGTGGGAACCCGACGTCGTTGAGGATCCGCACGAGCTCCACGATGGCGAGCGGGTCCTGGGGAGCCGGCTTCACCACGACGGTGTTGCCCGCCGCCAGTGCCGGCGCCACCTTGCCCGCCATGTTCACCATGGGGAAGTTGTAGGACGTGATGCACGCCACCACGCCGAGCGGCTGGCGGTTGACCATGCCGCCGATGATCCCGCCCGGTGCCAGCGGCGTCGCCTGCGCCGGCTGGGGCAGAAGCGGTGTCTGCAGGATCGACCGGGGGTCCCGCGCGTACCGCTCGAAGCGGTCGGCCGCCACGGGGACCTGCATGCGCGAGCCGACCGTCGCCGTCGCCCCGGTCTCGGCGATCACGAGGGGCAGGAGCTCGGAGGACTTGGCCCGGATGGCGGCCGCGGCGTCGCGCATCAAGGCGCTGCGCTCCTCGGCCGACCACGCCGCCCAGCCCGGCTGCGCCTCCTTGGCCGCCGCGGCGGCGGCGAGGGCGTCGGACGCGCTCGCGTTGGGGGCCAGCCCGACCACGGCCTCGGTGGCGGGGTTGACGATCTCGTAGGTCCCGTCGGACGCGTCCACCCACTTGCCCCCGATGAGGAGCTGGTGCTCTTCGTGCCTGCTGGTCTCGGCCATGTGGTGCTCCCTGTGCTCCCTGATCCGCGTGCGCCGGCGGATCTGACGGCGCGTCACATTCAACCCCGCTCCGGCTCCGGTCGCCAAAAGCCCCGCTTGGCCCGCGTTGTCGCACGTCGACGGGCCCGCGATCCCCGAGGGCCGGGGTGCGTGCCCCAAGACGCGTCCCCGATCCCTAAACGGATCGGTGGATAGTTCTGGGAACCCTCGCCCGTGCGCCCCGCGCCCCAGCGCCCGCCGAGACGGCCCCGCCGCCACCTGCCCCGATAGCACCGCGGCCGGGACCCCAATCCGCCGATTCGTGACTTTCGTCACTTCGCAAGGTCACGAGGGGTGTGAGATTCTCTAGATTGGAAACGTACACGGGGGATGAACGGAGTCTGGTTATGAGTCGGCCCGCCGATAAAGTCCCTGTCTCCGCGCGTCCCGGCACCACCGGCGACCCGGCGGACCCGGGCGTGACGGGCATCGTGGGAGCCAAGATCCTCGGCAGTGCGGACGTGGCGCGAGCCCGCGAGCGCCGGCGCTACATCCGCCTCCGCCGGCTCGTTGCGGTCTTGTCGCTCCTGTGGGGATGGATCGTCATACGCGGGATCACCGGGCACGGCCTCTTCCCCTCCATCCACCTGCCGCACTGGTTGGGCGGTGAACTGCCGATCCTCCTCATCGTCGTGATGCTCGGGGCGGTCATGCTGGCGCCGCTCCTCGGAGCCGGGCGCTCGCCCCACACGCTCATCCGTCCCGGCGAGACCGCAGTGGGGTTGGAGGACCTCGTCGGTATCGACGGCATCAAGGCCGAAGTGGTGCGCTCCATCAACCTGTTCCTCGCCCACCAGACGTTCCGCGACACGATGGGGGGCACGCCGCGCCGGGGCATCCTCTTCGAGGGGCCACCGGGCACGGGCAAGACGTTCGTGGCCAAGGCCATGGCCAAGGAGGCCAACGTCCCCTTCCTGTTCGTCTCCGCCTCGGCCTTCCAGTCGATGTACTACGGCCAGACCAACCGCAAGATCCGCTCCTTCTTCAAGCAGCTGCGCAAGCACGCCCAGAAGGAGGGCGGTGCCATCGGCTTCATCGAGGAGATCGACGCCATCGGCGCCACCCGCCGTGGCATGGGCGCCGGCGGAGGGACCGAAGGCGTGTCCGGCGTCGTCAACGAGCTCCTGGTCCAGCTGCAGTCCTTCGACATGCCGACGCGCGGGCAGCGCGTGTCCTCGGCCTGGATCGACCTGATCAACCGCTACCTGCCCGACGGCAGCAAGCTGCGCAAGCCCGCCGTGAAGCCCGCCAACGTCCTTGTCGTCGGGGCCACCAACCGCAAGGACGACCTCGACCCGGCACTGATCCGGCCGGGCCGGTTCGACCGCACCATCTACTTCGGGCTCCCCGGGCGCCGGGCCCGGGGCGACATCGTCGCCTATTACCTCGGGAAGAAGGCGCACGCCGCCGACCTCGACGAGCACGGAGCGGTCGACATCGTCGCCGGCATGACGTTCGGGTACTCGCCGGCCGCGTTGGAGCGGCTGATGGACGAGGCACTCGTCATCGCACTGACCCACGGCCGCGCCGCCATGACGATGTCCGACGTCGCCGAAGCCAAGATGCTGGTCGAGCTCGGTATGACCGACGAGACCATCTACACGCCCGACGAGCGCGACCGCGTGGCCACCCACGAGGCCGGCCACGCAACGGTCGCCTACTTCGTCGGTCAGACCCGGCAGCTCGACGTGCTCTCCATCGTCAAGCGCCGTGACTCGCTCGGGCTGCTCCAGCACTCTGACACCGAAGAGCGCTTCACCAAGAGCAGCGAGGAGCTCCGCGCGCTGCTGCAGATCGCCATGGGCGGCATGGTGGCCGAGGAACAGTGGTTCGACGAGGTCTCCACGGGCCCGGCCTCCGACCTGGCCGCCGCCACGACCATCGGCGCCCAGATGATCGGGGCCTGCGGCATGGGCAATTCCCTCATCTCGGTCGCCGCCGCCGGCAGCGGCTACTTCGAGGGGAGCCTCGTCGACAAGGTGCTCGGCGACAAGGACGCCCGGGCCGAGCTCGACGCGCTGCTCATGGGCTCCTGCGACGCCGCAAAGGCCATCGTGGAGGCCCACCCCGAAGTCGTCGAGGCACTGCGCGATGCGTTGCTCGAGCGGGACGAGCTGGTGGGCGCGGAGATCACCGACGTGATCGAGGCAGCCCAGCAGGGGGCCTCCAAGCCGGCGGTCATCGCGGAGCTACGGCCCTCGAGCGCCGCCGGGGGACGCGCCTGATCCACCGCCCCCGACAGGGGCGCCAGATCCACCGCCCCCGGCGGGGCTACCGTCTGGACCCGGGCCGATGGGGAGTGGTGCCATGGTCGGGAGATCGGGGCTCGGGCGTCGACGCATGGTTCGTCCGCTCGCGCTGGGCGCGCTGGTCGGGCTCGCCGCTGTCGCTCCGCTCGGCACCGCCGCCACCGCCGGCACCGCGGGCGCGGCGACCGCTGTCCCGGCCCGACCGTCCGCCGGCTGTGCGCTGGCCCAGGCCGTGACGCCAGGCACCTCCGACCTGCCGCTGCAGGCCGGTGGCGACGACGGCAGCTACGTCCGGGAGATCCCGACCTCCTACACCGGCCGGGTGCCGCTGCCGGTCGTGATCGACCTCCACGGCTACGAGGAGCCGGCGCCGCTGCAGGCGCAGCTGAGCCAGCTCGGCACCTATGGGGAGACGAAGGGCTTCATCACCATCACTCCACAGGTGGTCGACAAGGTGCCGATGTGGCAGACCGGGCTCAAGAGCGCGGACGTGGCGTTCATCGGCGGGCTGCTGCGCACGGTCGATGACACCCTGTGCGCCGACCGCAACCGCATCTACGTCACGGGGTACTCCAACGGGGCGTTCCTCACCTCGACCATTGCCTGCGTCGACGCCGGCCAGGTGGCCGCGGTGGCCCCCGTCGCCGGCATCGAGGACCCGGCCGGGTGCCACCCGTCGCGTCCGGTGCCCGTGGTCGCCTTCCACGGCACCGCCGACCCGTTCGTCTCCTACTCGGGCGGGCTCGGCCCGGCCGCGCTGAAGCTCGCCGCACCCGACGGGTCGGGGCGCACCATCGGACAGGAGGCGGGCAAGGGCGCGGCCAAGCTGCACGCCGGCCCGTCGGTGCCCGCCATCACGGCCGCCTGGGCCCGGCGCAACGGCTGCGCGTCCAGGCCCACCGACGACGTTGTCGCCGCCGGCGTCACCCGCATCGCGTACGCCTGCCCCCACGGCAACGACGTCCAGCTCTACCGCGTCACCGGTGGCGGCCATGCCTGGCCCGGCAGCGCGATGTCCCGGGAGATCGCATCGGTCGTCGGCTACACCACCATGGCCATCAATGCCGACCAGATCATGTGGGCCTTCTTCGCGGCCCACCCGCTGCGCGGCTGAGGCCGGCGGGCCGGCCCGTCGGTCAGCCGGCCAGGTGGGCGGTGTCGTTGTAGCCGCGCACGATCCAGCGCTCCGGTGTCACCACCATCTTCGAGATGGAGGCGTTGTCGGCGTTGATGAAGGCGAAGGGCGCCGAGTCGCTGGCCAGGGCGAGGATCTCGCCGATGGCCGCCCCGTGGCTGAACACGACCACCTTCCCTCCGGGATGGGCGGCGGCGATGCGCTCGATGGCGCCGCGGAGGCGGCCCCCGAACACCGCGCGTGACTCGGCCCCCGGGACGACGTCCCAGCGCTGCTCCCGCAGCAGCTGGTCGAACCTCGGGTCGCGGTCGACCGCCATCTGGCGGAGCAGGCCACCCTCCCACGCGCCCAGGAAGACCTCGCGCAGGTCCGGCTCGACGACCGGGTGGATGCCCGTCCGCTCCACGAGCGGCGCCGCAGTCTCGGCCGTGCGCCGCAGGTTGCTCACGTACAGCCCGTCGACGGGCTCGAGCGCCAGGCGCAGCGCCACCTGCTCGGCCTGATGGCGCCCGACCTCGGACAGTGGCGGGTCACCCTGTCCCTCGACCAGCTCGAAGGACTCGCCCTCCACCGAGTCCGCCGACGCGCCGTGGCGGACGAGGAGCAACTCGGTCGACCCGGGCGGGCCCACGTAGGGCCTCTGGCTGAACCGGCGCGGCGTCGTCACGGACGCCGAGTGTAAGGAGGATCAGCCCGGTGCGTGCAGCTCGGGTGGTCCGTGTTCGTCGTAGTCGTCGTCCACCACCTCGACGTCGATCACGTTGGGGTCGTCGGCGGGCCCCGGTCCCGGTCCGCCCGCCCCCCAGCCCGGGGGCCCCGCACCCGGCGAGCGGAAGGTCGCGAAGAACGCGCCCGGTCCCTGGGTGAACTGCACCTGCAGCGGCCGGCCGGCTTCGGGGCCGAGCTTCTCCCACTGCGGGAGCGCCCGGCGGTGCACGACATAGGACTGCACGGCCAGCGTCAGCCCCAGGTAGAGGAGGAAGCTCGCCCCCTCGAGGCCGACGACCCCCGCGTGGTCGTTCCCGGAGCCGGCCGCGAAGTGGACCAGCAGCGACACCAGCCACAGCGCCATCGTCACGGCGTTCCCCTGGCGCACCACCCATCGGTTGGCGGTCCAGACGCGCATGGAGAGCCCACGCAGCGCGCCCAGCCCCGCGGCGCCCACCAACAGCGTGCCGAGAACCCAGGCCCAGGCGGTGGAGGAGACGTGGTGGTCGCCCGCATAGGAGAGCATCCCGATGAGCCCGATGACACCGAGGACCACGGGGAGCCGGGGCTGGAACACCCGGGGCACCGGCCGCACCCTGACCTGGCGCAGCAGGACGAAGACCAGGATCAGTGCCCCCAGCACGTAGGAGAACGGCGACATCGCCCCTCCACCCTAGGGGCGCGGGGGCGCTAGTGGTCCAGCAGGGGGCCCACCTCGACGCCGAAGCGCGCCGTCTGCTCGCAGAACTCCTCCGCGCTGCGGGCCATGAAGCGCACCTGCAGGTGGTTCACGCCCATGGCGACCAGCTCCCGCAGCGAGGAGGCCACCTCCTCGGCGCCGCCGCGCAGCACCCAGTCGGGCAGGTCCCAGCCCGAGCCGCCCGCCGTGAGGTAGATGGGCTCGACGATGGTGCCGATGTCGATCGGCGCCCCGCCGCGCAGCTCGGCCCGCAGCTCGCGCAGCCGGGCGATCTGGCCGGGCAGGTCGCGTCGGCGCGTCCCCTGCGGGAGCCACCCGTCGCCGAAGGCGGCAGTGCGGCGGATGGCCGCCGGCGACGACCCGCCGATCCAAATGGGTGGCCGGGGCGACCGCACCGGCCGGGGTCCGAGGCCCATGTCGTGAGCGGGGAAGCGCGGCCCCGGCAGCTCGGGGAACTCGTCGGTGAAGCAGCGGGCCAGCGCGGCCACGGCTTCGTCGGTGTGGCGGCCCCGCTCGTCGAACCCACCGGTCAGCAGCTCGTACTCCTCGGGCACGTGGCCCGCGCCCACGCCCACGATGAGGCGTCCGCCCGAGAGCCGGTCGAGCGTCGACAGCTCCTTGGCGGCGCGTAGCGGATGGCGCTGGGCGAGGATCAGCACGTGCGACAGCAGGTGGGTGTTCGTGGTCAGCGCGGCGAGCCAGCCGAGAGTGGCCGTGGTGTCGTACCAGATGGTGCCCATGGCCTCGGCCAGGCGGCGCGGGATGGCGGTGTGGTCGCACACGCCGAGGTAGAAGAAGCCCGACTCGTCGGCTACCCGCGCGATGCGCGCCAGCTCGGTCGGCCCCGCCTCCTTCTCCCAGTCGGCCACGTACAGCGTGGACTGGGACTGGATGGGCAGCTGCATGCCGTAGACCACCCGCCCCTCGGGGACGGCGCGCACCACGTCGGCGGGCATCGGGGCGGGGTCGGTCATGGTGTGTGCTCTCCCATCGGGACGGGGACGGACAGATGATGCCTCAGGCGAATGCGCCGACCGCGGCCGCCAGTTCGGCGCTGGTGCCGAACGAGGTGGCGAGCACCCGCGCCCGCTTGAGGTGGAGGTGCAGCGGCACCTCCCAGGTGAAGCCCATGCCCCCGTGCACCTGGATGGCGGCACGCGCGTTGGCCAGCGCCGCCTCGTCGGCCAGCAGCTTGGCACCCATCACCGCGCGGTCCACCAGCTCGGCGCCGGTGCAGCCGGCCACCTCCGCCTCGGTGGCGACGACGTCGGGCGCATCGGCCAGGCACGCCGCGGCGTGCACGGCCGCGCGCGCCACCTCGGCCCGCACCAGCATGTCGGCGCACATGTGCTTGACCGCCTGGAAGCTCCCGATCGGCTTGCCGAACTGGTGGCGCTCCTTGGCGTAGGCCACGGCCAGGTCCAGCACCGCGGCGGCGTGCCCCACCTGCAGCGCGGCGGTCAGCAGCGAGCCGTCGCGCACCATGCGCGCCCCGGCATCGGCCACCGGGTCGCCCGCCGGCAGGGACTCGAGGTGCCACAGCGGGGTGAGCGGGTCGAGCGGCGTCGCCACGCGGGTCGCCCCGGCCGCGTCGGGCGCGGGCGCCAACAGGCGCGGCGTCGACCCCCGGTCGTAGGCGGGCAGCACCAGCAGCCCGTCGAGCGAGGCCAGGTGCTCCACCAGGATCGGTCCGGGGCCGCCGCAGAACAGTCCCACCTGGGCCCGTCCCTCGCCCGCGCCGTCGACCACGCCGGCGTCGGCCGCCAGGAAGGTCCCGACCAACGGCCCGGGAACGAGCGCGCGACCGAGCTCCTCGAAGACGACCACGGCGTCGGCCATGCCCAGTCCCGTGCCGGCGGGCTCGGGCAGCGTGAGCGAGAAGACGCCGGTCTCGCCCAGCGCCGCCCAGTCCCCGGGCGCGATGGCGTGCTCGGCCCCCTCGGCCACGCGCACGCGTGCGAGGGGCAGCCGCCCGGCCACCATGGCCCGGATGCCCTGGGCCAGCTCCCGCTGGTCGTCACCGATGCGGAAGTCCATCAGCGCGCCTTGGGCAGCCCGAGGATGCGTTCGGCCACGATGTTGCGCTGCACCTGCGACGTGCCCGCCGCGATGGTCAGCGAGATGGACTTGAACCAGGCGTGGAGCTGCTCGCCGTTGCCCAGCCCGGTCCCGTCGGGACCCGCCAGGGGGTCGGCGCACAGCGCGGCGCGGTCGAGCATCTCCATGGCCAGGTCACCCAGGGCCTGCGCGTGCTCGGAGAACGAGAGCTTGAACACCGAGCCGCCGATGCCGGGGACACCCGTCCGGGCCGCCTCCGAGACGTTGCGCTTGGTGAGCGCCCACAGCGCGTCGAACGCCGCCACCAGGTGGCCGATGCGCCGGGCCAGGCCGGCGTCGCCCAGCAGGCCCAGCCGGTCCGCCACCGCGCGCAGCTCGCGCAACAGCCGCATGCACTCGAGCAGCTCGCCGACGAACGCGGTGCCGCGCTCGAAGGACAGCGTCACCATGGTCACGCGCCAGCCGTCGTTCTCCTCGCCCACACGGTTGGTGACAGGGATGCGCACCTCGTTGAGGAACAGCTCGGCGAACTCGGTGGTGCCCTCAATCGTGCGCAGGGGACGGATCTCGATCCCGGGTGCGTCCATGGGCATGATCAGCCAGGAGATGCCGCGGGTGCCGTCGTCGCCGGTGCGCACGAGCAGCTCGCAGAAATCGGCCACCTCGGCATGCGACGTCCAGATCTTCGAGCCCGTGACGACGTAGTCGTCGCCGTCGCGCACCGCCCGCGTGCGCAACGAGGCGAGGTCGCTGCCGGCGTCGGGCTCGCTGAAGCCCTGGCACCACACCTCGTCGCCCCTGAGGATGGCGGGCAGGTAGCGCTCCTTCTGGGCGGGGGTCCCCTCGGCGATGACCGTCGGCCCCGCGTGCAGCAGCCCGACGAAATTCACCCCGACGTAGGGGGCGCCGGCGCGCTCGCACTCCTCCTTGAAGATCAGCTGCTCCACGGGGGAGGCGCCGCGGCCCCCACCCTCGGCCGGCCAGTCGACACCCGCGTAGCCGGCGTCGAAGAGCAGGCGCTGCCAGCGCAGGTCGTAGCCGCGCCGCGCCGCCCAGTCGTCGTGGGGTGGCGGGTCGCCGACGCCCGGCAGGGTGGTCGCCAGCCAGGCCCGCAGCTCCTCACGGAAGGCCTGCTCGGACGCGGTGTAGCGGAGGTCCATCCGTCAGGTGGCGCGGCGGCGCGTCAGGCCACGAAGTCGAGGCCGAACAGCTTGATCGCGTTGCCCCGCACGATCTTGCGGCGCTGCGCGTCGGTCAGGTCCGCCATCTGCTCCTCGGCGATCTGGCGGGTGCGGGGCCAGGTCGAGTCCGAGTGCGGGTAGTCCGACTCGTAGGTGATGTTGTCCTCACCGATCTCCTCCACCGAGCGCAGCCCGTGCGCGTCGTCGAAGAAGCAGCCCCAGACGTGGTCCTTGAAGTAGCTCGACGGCTTCTCCGGCACGATGTCGGCCACGCCGCCCCAGCCCCGGTTGTCCTCCCACACCCGGTCGGCCCGCTCCAGGATGTAGGGGATCCATCCGATCTGCCCCTCCGAGTAGGCCACCTTGAGGTCGGGGAAGCGTACGAAGACGCCGCTGAAGAGGAAGTCGACCAGTGAGAACGTGGCGTTGGTGTGGGTGAGCGTGGACCCCACCGCCGGCGGCGCGTCGGCCGAGGTCGAGGGCATCTTCGACGAGCTGCCGATGTGCATGTTGACGATCGTGCTGGTCTCGGCGCACGCCCGGAAGAACGGGTCCCAGTAGTGGTCGGGGTCGTGCACGCTCGGGAGCCCGAGGAAGGGCGGGATCTCGCTGAAGCAGACGGCGCGCACGCCCCGTGCCGCGTTGCGTCGCACCTCGGCCGCCGCCAGCTCGGCGTCCCACAACGGGATCAGGCAGAGGGGGATGAGGCGGCCATCGGTGTCGGCGCACCATTCCTCGAGCATCCAGTCGTTGTAGGCCTTCACGCAGAGCAGTCCCAGCTCCTTGTCCTGGGCCTCGGTGAACGTCTGGCCGCAGAAGCGAGGGAAGGTGGGGAAGCACAGCGCCGCCTCGATGTGGTTGGCGTCCATGTCGTCGAGCCGCGGCTTGACCTCGTAGGAGCCGGGGCGCATGTCCTCGTAGGTGACGCCCTTCATGGTCACCTCGTCGCGCGGCACACCGACGGCCGAGTCCACGCGGAGCAGGGGCCGCTTGAGGTCCTCGTAGTACCACCAGTCGACGGGCAGGCCCTTCGACCCGGGCTTCACCTTGAGCTGGCCGCCCCGGAACTCGACCTCGGGCATCGGCGCCCGCACCACCCGCGGCCCCACCTCGGCGTACTTGGAGGGGAGGCGGTCCTGCCACACGTTGGGCGGCTCGACCACGTGGTCGTCGACCGAGATGATCTTCGGGAGGGGCTCAGCCATGTCCATGGAGCGTAGCCCGCACCTGACGGGGCGTCAGAAGCGAACGGCCGGGACGCTCAGGCCAAGACCTCGGCGAACAGGTCGAGCATCGCCTGCCAGGAGCGGCGGTCGGTGGGCCCGTGGTAGGCGATGCCGGGGATGTCGACCCCGGCCGCCCGCGGGTTCGTGAACGAGTGCACGGCGCCGCCGTAGACGTGCAGCTGCCAGTCCACCCCGCCGGCGCGCATCTCCTCTTCGAAGGCGCGCCGCTCGGCGTTGTCGACGATGGGGTCGTCCGCCCCGATCAGCGCCAACACCTTCCCCACGATGTTGCGGGCGTCCTCGGGCCGCACGGTGGAGAGCCCCGCATGGAAGCCCACCACCCCCTTGAGGTCGGCGCCGCCGCGCGCCAATTCGAAGGACAGGGTGCCGCCGAAGCAGTACCCGATGGCGGCCAGGCGGTCGCGGTCGGTGCGCGCCTCGGCGCACAACACGTCCAGCCCGGCGGTCCCGATCGCCCGCGCGTGAAGGGTCGGCCCGCAGCTCGCCGATGCGAGCCATCATCTGCGCCCGGTCCTCGACCTGGCGGCCGCCGCCGTGGTAGTCCAGAGCGAAGGCCACGTAGCCCAGCTCCTCGGCCAGCCGGCCGGCAACGGCACGCGCGTGATCGTCGAGGCCCGGGCCCTCGTGGGACACCAGGACGCCGGGCCGGCGATCGCTACCCTCGGGCAGTGCGAGGAGCCCGACCATGGTGCGGCCGTCGGCCTCGTAGGAGATGTCGCGCGTGGTGACCATGGGCGCACGGTACTCGCCACCGGCCGACGCCATACTGGCCCCGATGCCCGGGAGAACTGGCCGACGCCTGCAATTGGGATTGGCGGGCGGGCTGGCCGGCGCGGCGCTGCTCCTGTCGGCCTGCAGCTCGGCGCCATCGTCGCCGAAGGCCACCCCGCCGGCCTCGCACCACCACGGCGCGGCGCCGGCCTCGCCGACCACCACCACGACGGCGGCGGCGTCGGCGTCCACCTTGCCCCCGGTGGCCACGTCGGGACCGCTGTCGGCCGGGTCGCCCATCCCGCTCCCGTTCTCCGCCGACCGCGTCACCGCCGCGGAGAGCCCCGACGGCGCCGTGTTCGCCGCGCCGCAGGACCCGACGAGCTCGGCGCCCGCCGTCGCCTGGGTGGTCGACGGCAACGGCCCGGCCGCCATCGCCGAGCACGTGCCCACGGGCGTCGCCGCCCTGGCGGCCGACGGCGCCAACTTCTACGTCGCGACCTACGCCACCGTGTTCGCCTACAACCGGGCGAGCGGCAACCCCGACGGGCAGTGGACGATGCCGACCGTCAACGCGGCCAACAGCTCCGACAACGACCTGGTGGCCATGGCGGCCGCCGGCGGCAACGTGCTCGTCTCGGTGACCCAGGGCGACACCGTGAGCGTGTACCGCATCGAACCCGCGTCCTCGGCGCCACCGCACCTGCTCGTGCGCGGCCTCGGAGACGCCATCGGGTCCGACGGCTCCGTCTACTACGAGCGCGCCGACCATCTCCTGGCGGTGGTGCGACCCGGCGGGGCCACCGTGACGGGACCTGCGCTCGAGCACGAGCCGAACGGGCTGGGGGGCGGTGTCCAGTACGTCGAGAGCGTGGCCGGCGGCGCGCTGTGGGTGAGCAAACCGGCGGGCCAGGGCCTCGATGCCGAGTTCACCACCTACGACACCACCACCCTCGCGGTGCTCTCGTCCTACAGCGGCTCGGTGACGAGCAGCGTGGTCGACACCGCGGCGGGGCCCCTCGCCCTGGAGCAGGCCGGCGACGACCCCGCGTGCCCGCAGTCGTCGCCGCCCTCCCCGGCGTCGTGCGTCCTGCGCATCGACCAGCACGGCGCCGTCGGCGACGCGGTGGGCGTCGGGGCGGCCGTCACGCTCATCGGGCCCGCCCCTGCCGTCGTCGTGTCCGACACGTCGACCGGGCAGTTCGACCTGGTGCGCCTGTCGTAGCGCTGCCGGCCGGCCGCTGCGCGGGAGGCCCGAGACCGCCGCCTTCCCGGTCGGGGTTGCTACTGTCGACGTGACGGTCGGAGGAAGCGTGGCCGACGACGACGACGAGACAGCGGGGAGCGGCACCGGCCTGGCCAAGGGCCGGATGGAGGCGTTCAGCGACGGCGTCCTGGCCATTGCCATCACGCTCCTGGTGCTGAATCTGGCCATCCGCCCCCCCGGGTCGCCCACGCACGAGTTCCTCAACGCCTGGCCGACCTATGTGGCGTACCTCGTGAGTTTCCTGACGATCGGCGGCGCCTGGGTCTCCCACAACTCCCTCACGGACCGTCTGAACCGGGTCGACTCGATCTTCCTGCGGTTGAACCTCCTCTTCCTGCTCGCCGTCGCGTTCTTGCCCTATCCGACCCGACTGGTCGCGGACGGCCTCGAGCGGAACACCGACTGGGAGCGGATGGCCGTCACCGTCTACGGGCTCACGATCCTGGTCGTGCGGCTGACGTTTGCCCTCCTGGTCAGCTACACGCGCCGTGAGCACCTGCGCCAGGAGCGGTCGGACGACCCGGACCTGCGGGAGGCCCGCAAGAAGACCGGTATCGCCCTCGTCGGCTACGGCGTCGCCATCGTCGTCGGGCTCCTCGCGCCGCCCGTGGCGATCGCGTTCTACTTCGCCCTCGCCGTCTTCTGGTGGTCCCGTTCCGTGCCGTGGCCCGTGAGCTCTTCGGAGGGTGGTTGGCGTCGAAGTGAGGGAGCGGCGGGAGGCCCGCCGCCCGCCTCAGTAGTGCATCGACACGCCACCGTTGGGGCTGAGCAGCTGCCCCGTGACGAAGCTGCTGGCGTCCGAGGCGAGATACAAGATGCAGTAGGCGATGTCCGACGTCACACCCACCCGCCGCAGGGGCGTCATGCGGGCCATCGGCGTCACCATGGCCGCTTTGCCCTGCTCGTTGATCGTCCCGTCGGGGTTCGTGTAGTAGCGCGCCGTCATGTTGGTCGGGACGAAGCCCGGCGCGACCGTGTTCACCCGCACGCCGTGCTCGCCCACCTCCATCGCCATGGTCTTGGTCAGCTGCGCCACGCCGGCCTTGGTGATGGCGTAGGGCCCGATGCCGGCGGCGGGAGCCAGGACCGCCGCCGAGGCCATGTTGACGATGGAGCCGCCGCGCTGCGCCACCATCACCTTCCCGGCGGCCTGGCACCCGTACAGCACGCCCTTGAGGTTCACCGACAGGATGCGCTCGAACTCGTCGGGGTCGAGGTCGATGATGGTGCTGTCGATCATCATGCCGGCGATGTTGCACATGACGTGCAGCCCGCCGTGGCGCGCCGCGATCATGTCGACCAGGTTCGCCGTGGCGCCGCGCGCCGAGACGTCGAGCGCCGCGCTCTCGGCCTTCCCGCCCTGGCCGAGGATGCCACCGGCCGTCTCCGCCGCGGTGGCTGCGTTGATGTCCGCGCAGACCACGGTGGCGCCGGCCCCCGCCAGCACCTCGGCCGTCGTGCGCCCGATGCCGCTTCCGGCCCCGGTGACGAGCGCGACCCGGCCCGTCAGGTCGAACGCATCGTGCACACTCCGGGCGGTTTCCACCGGCGCACCTTACGCGCCCGGCGGCCTGCCTTTCAGGCTGCGCCCGCTCTGGGCTCAATGCGGTAGACGGGATAGTCGGCGGCGACGCGCTCGAACTCGTGCAGCGGCGCCGTCCGCGCCACCGGGATGTGGGGACGGGCCCCGGGGGCCAGGGCGAGGTAGCGGCGGATGATGGGCGCCCGCATGCGAGGGTCGACCTCGACCAGGGTCACCGGCTCCCTCTTCCCGTGGCGCAACGCGGCGCGGCCACCGTCCGCCTCGAGGTTGCGGACCCAGTTGGCCTCCGACCCGAGCATGGAGACGAGGTAGCGCTCGCCCTCGTAGTCGGCGATGACGACGGGGAACGAGACGACCTTCCCGCTGCGGCGGCCCCGGACCTCCAGCGCGCCGGCCCGCGCCGGCCAGACGCCGGCGGCGAACGCCAGGGCGGACACGTGGTTCTGCATCTTGGCGAACCGGTTGGGGCGCCCGCCCTTGTACAACCAGCGCAGGTAGTCGCCGTACGTCCTCACGCTCCCGATGGTGCCGACGTCGTGCCCGGCGCGCCAGGGCCGATCGACCCTTAGGCGCTCACTCCCTCGAGGTCCAACAGCGCGCGCTTGATCTTCAGGCCCCCCCCGTAGCCACCGATCCCGTTGCTGGCCAGCACGCGGTGGCAGGGCACGATGATCGGGATCGGGTTGCGGCCGTTGGCCTGCCCGACGGCCCGGGGCCCGCGCGGGCGCCCGACCCGGCGGGCCAGCTCGCCGTAGCTGATCGTCTCGCCGTAGGGGATGCGGGACAGCTCGGCCCACACCTCTTGCTGGAAGGGGGTGCCGTCGAGCTCCATCCGGACGTCGAAGTCGGTGCGCTCCCCGGCGAAGTACTCCTCGAGCTGCGTCGCCGTCTCCTTCAGGACCGGCGGGACGTCGTCGACGTCGCGCCGGCCGTGCCGGCGCTCGTGGGGCAGCCAGACGCCGACGAGCACGTCGCCGTCGCACTCGAGCACGAGTCGGCCGATCGGGGTGTCGAGGGGCATGGTGGCGGTCGTCGTCGGTGCGGTCTTCATGCGGCACGTCCTTTCATGGGTGGGGTGGGGATCTCGTGGGCCGGGGCGGGCAGTGCCCACAGGTGCGCCATGGCGTAACTGCGCCACGGGCGCCAGGCCTCGGTGAGGGCAACGAGGCGGACCGGATCGTCGGGGAGCCCGATCGCCCGGGCGCCCCGGCGGATGCCGAGGTCGGTCGGCATGAACGCGTCGGGGTCGCGCAACGCGCGCATGGCCACGTACTCGGCCGTCCAGGGACCGATGCCCGGCAGCCGCACCAGCGACCGCCGGAGCTCGAGCGGGTCGGCACCCGGGTCGATCACGACCTCGCCGCTCTCGACCGCATCGGCCAGAGCGACGAGGGCCCGCCGCCGCCCGGCCGGCATGGCGAACGCGCCGGGGTCGCGCTCCGCCAGCTCGGCGAGGGCGGCGGGCGTGGGGAAGAGGTGGGTGATGGTGCCGTCGGGCTCGGGGAGGGCCTCGCCCGCCGCGTGCACGAGGCGGCCGGCGACGGTGCGCGCCCCGGGCACCGAGACCTGCTGGCCGATCACGGCACGCACGGCGAGCTCGAAGCCGTCGGCGGCGCCGGGCACCCGGCGCCCCGGGTCGCGCTCGACCACCGGGCCGACGAGCTCGTCGCCGCGCAGGGCCTCCCAGACCGCGACGGGGTCGGCATCGAGGTCGAGCAACTGGCGGCAGCGCGCCACGGCGGTGGTGAGGTCGCGCAGGTCGGACAGCACGAGCGTGCCTTCCACGTAGGACGGGCCGCTCTGCGCGTCGCTGCCGTCACCGGCGTCGGGAGCGGCCAGTGTCACGACGCCGTGGCCGTGGGGCAGCCGCAGGCTCCGCCGGTAGGACGAGCCGTCGAGCGACTCCACACCGGGGAGCGCGCGGACGCCGAGGAACTCGAGCACCGAGGCCGGGCTGAACGGGCGCCGGCACGGCAGGCGCAGCCGGATGGCCTGGGCCGCGCCGGCACCGTCTCCTGCGCCCGCCCGCGCGCCGCCCCTCCCCGCCGCGGCCTTGGCCGCCCGCGCCCGCAGGCCGCTCGGCGTGTCGGCGAAGATCTGGCGCACCGTGTCGTTGCACTGGCGCACGCTGGCGAAGCCGGCGGCGAACGCCACGTGCGTGATCGGGAGGTCCGTCGTCTCGAGCAGGACGCGCGCCGTCTGGCTGCGCTGGGCGCGGGCGATGGCGAGCGGCCCGGTGCCCACCTCGGCGGTGACGAGCCGGTTGAGCTGCCGCGTGCTGTAGCCGAGCCGCCGGGCCAGCCCCTCGACCCCCTCGCGGTCGACGATGCCGTCGCGGATGAGCCGCATGGCCCGCGCCACGACGTCGGCCCGGACGTTCCACTCCGGCGATCCGGGCGTGGCGTCGGGCCGGCAGCGCAGGCAGGCGCGGAAGCCCGCCTGCTGCGCGGCGGCGGCGGTGGGGTAGAAGCGCACGTTCTCCCGCTTCGGGGTCCGGGCCGGGCAGCTGGGCCGGCAGTAGATCCCGGTCGAGGTGACCGCGCAGAAGAACCAGCCGTCGAAGCGGGCGTCCTTGCTCTGCGCGGCCTGGTAGCAGCGGTCCGGGTCCTCCATCACGGGTGCCAGCGTGCCACGCCGCTGTGACGATTACTGGCGGGAATCGGACATCAGCGTCAGCGCCTCGCCTGGGCCAGGACGAGGCGCCGGTGGGTGGCGGCGTCGCCCCAGGACCGGGACAGCGCCCAGGCCCGCTTCATGTAGAAGTGGAGGTCGCACTCCCAGGTGTAGCCGATGGCGCCGTGGACCTGGAGGGAGGTCCGCGCCGCCAGGTCGGCCGCGTCGGAGGCCATCGCCTTGGCCATGGAGGCGTCGTGCGAGAGCGTCGGCTGGGCGGTGGCGAGCGACCACGCGGCGCGGTAGGCGGCCGGGCGGGCGAACTCCAGCGCGACGCGGGCGTTCGCCAGGAGGTGCTTGACCGCCTGGAAGCTGCCGATCGGCTTGCCGAACTGGTGGCGCTCCTTGGCGTAGGCGGCGGCCATGGCCAGCATGCGGTCCGCCAGACCGATCTGCAGCGCGGCCGTGCCGGCGGCGGCGCGGTCGGCCAGCAGCGCCACGGCCGCCTCGGCCGCCACCCCGTAGGCGAGCAGTGTGTCGGCGTCGAGCGGCCAGTGCACGGTCGACAGGTCACGCGAGGAGCTGAGCGCCGGCGTGGGCTGCCACGTGCACGACGACGCCGGGACCGCGTGCAGCTGCCACCCCGACTCTGCGTCACGGCAGGCGAGCAGCAGGATCGCCGCGTCGCGGGCCCCGACCACGCGGGGCGTGCGCAGCGTGCCGTCCGCCGTCACCTCGGTGGGCGAGACGATGCCCCGTGCCGTCACGTCCATGCCGCCGACGGCGAAGGTGGCGTCGTCCTCCACGAGTGCCGCCAGCGCGGCGGCAGCCGCACGATCCGGCAGCAAGGCGGCCAATGTGGGCGCGGCAAGCCCCGCCGTCTCCAGCAGGGGCTCGGGCAGACAGGCCCGCCCCGCCTCCTCCAGCACGCCGACGAGGTCGACGTCGCCCAGACCCAGCCCGCCGGCCGCCTCGGGCACCACCAGCGCCGGTGCGCCGAGCTCGGCCACCACGGCCCAGCGGTTGCTCGCCTGCTCGGCGCGGCCGACCGGGTCGGCCACCTCGAACGCGCGCAGCGCGTCGGGGGTGCACTCCGCGTCGAGGACGGCGCGCACCGCCTGGCGCAGCTCGTCCTGCTCGTCGGAGAACGCGAAGTCCACGACCGCCCGCTCAGCCGCGGGGGAGCCCGAGCAGGCGCTCGGCGACGACGTTGCGCTGGATCTCGTTGGTGCCTGCGTAAATGGGCCCGGCCAGCGAGAAGAGGTAGCCGTCGAGCCAGTCGCCGGGCGCGCCCGCCTCCAGGAGCTCGGCGTCGGGGCCGAGCAGGTCGAGCGCGGCGGTGTGGATGGCCACGTCGGTCTCGGACCAGAAGATCTTGTTGCAGCTGGCCTCTGCGCCGACCGCGTGACCGCGGGAGACCTTCGTCGCCGTCCAGTAGGTGTGGAGCTCGTAGGCCTCGGCATCCATGTGGGCCTGCGCGACGGCGTCGGCGGACGCGTCCGGGCGGCCGCGCCCCTCGAACAGCGCGACGAGGCGGTCGGCCGCCTCGGTGTAGCGCGCCGGGCTGCGCAGCGAGAGGCCGCGTTCGGATCCCGCCGTCGCCATGGCGACGGACCAGCCGGCGCCGACCTCGCCCAGCACCTGGTCGTCGGCGACTTCGACGTTGTCGAAGAAGATCTCCGCGAAGCCGGTCTCGCCGTCGATCTGCGGGATGGGGCGGACCGTGACGCCAGGCGAGTCCATGGCGACGAGGAAGTAGGTCAGCCCGCGGTGGCGCTCGGCCTCGGGATCGGTGCGGAAGATGCCGAAGCACCACTCGGCGAACGCGCCGCGGCTGGCCCACGTCTTCTGGCCGTTGAGCACCCAGCCGTCGCCTGCGGCGTTGCGCGTGGCCCGCGAGCGGATGCCGGCCAGGTCGCTGCCGGCGTCTGGCTCGGACCAGCCCTGGCACCAGATCTCGTCACCCGAGGCCATCGGCGGCAGGTAGCGCGCCTTCTGGGCGTCGGTCCCGTACGCGAGCATCGTCGGGGCGAGGAGGAAGATGCCGTTCTGGCTCACCCGCTTGGGGGCACGGGCGCGGTAGTACTCCTCCTCGAAGACGAGCCACTCGAAGATCCCGAGGTCGCGCCCGCCGTACTCGGCCGGCCAGCTCACCACGGACCAGCGGTCCTCGAACATGGTGCGCTCCCAGTGCCGGTGGGCCTCGAAGCCGGCGGCGGTGTCGAGGGAGGGGAGCGGTTCGCTCGGGGCGTGCGCCTCCAGCCACGTGCGGGCCTCGGCGCGGAACGCCTCGTGCTCGGGGCGGAAGGTCAGGTCCATCGGGTCAGGGTCAGGTCCATAGGGGCGCTGCGAATCTGGCACAGGGACCTCGACGCTGCCAAGGTGGGCCTGCTCCGGTCAGCCTCCGCCGCCGATCGGCTCGTGGGCCACGAGCGTGCGGACGAAGAAGGCGACGACGAGGCGGACGATGGCGGCCTCGTCGGGGGACTCCCCCTGGGTCGAGAACCCGTGGCCACCTTCGGTCACCGTCACGAGCTGGTGCGGCACGCCGTTCGCCCCGAGGTCCCAGGAGAGCTCTTCGGACTGCTGGGGATAGACGATCTCGTCGTTGTTCGAGTCGAGGATGAGGAACGGCGGGTCCCCGGGCGCGATGTAGGTGACCGGGCTGGCGGCGCGCAGCTCGGCACCGAGCTGGGTCTCGGGGACGTGGCCGAGCAGGGACACGAAGCTCGCCGCGACGAGCAGGGCATCGCCCTGGTCCCCCATGGTGAGCAGGTCGCTCGGCCCGGCGAAGTCGACGACCGCCTGCACCCGGCTCGACTTGTCGAGGTAGGGACCGATGTCCCAGCCGGCCGCGGGCCCGGCCGTGCCCAGCAGCGCGACGAGGTGCCCGCCGGCGCTGTGGCCCCAGGCCCCGATCTCGTCGGGGGCGACGTGGAGCCGGCCCGCGTTCGCACGCAGGTAGCGGATCGCGCACTTGACGTCCGCGATCTGGTCCGGCCACTTGGGGCCGAGGCGGTAGTCGAGGCCCACGACGACGAACCCCCTGGCCGCCAGGTCGGCGCCGATGGTCGTGCTGATGAAGCCGCCCGTGTCGTAGTTGCCCGAGACCCACGAGCCGCCGTGGACGTAGACCGCGACGGGCGCCGGGCCGTGCAGCCTGGCCGGCTCGGTGATCCTGGCCTCCTCGTGGAAGCAGTAGGTGACGGTGGCGGAGCGGCCGGCGGCCAGGGTCGGTGCCGGCGGAACGCCCGGCGTCGCCGCCGCGGGCGGGGTGGGGCCGGCGCTCGAGCAGGCTGCCAGCGCTCCGACGCCCAGGGCGCAGGCGGCTGCCGCTGCGAGACCTCTGCGCACGTCTTCATGTTGGTCCATCAGGGCGGAGGCATGGATCCCGCCCCTTGTTTGGCGCTTGATCTGATTCGGCGTCAGAATTGGCCCTCATGCCCAACGCCGTGATCGTCGACGCCGTCCGAACCCCCGTTGGCCGGCGTGGTGGACGCCTGTCCGGCTGGCACGCCACCGACCTGGCGGCACAGCCCCTGGCGGCGCTGCTCGCCCGCAACGACCTCGACCCCGCACTGGTCGAGGACGTGGTCATGGGGTGCACCATGACGGTCGGGGAGCAGGCCATGAACATCGCCCGCAACGCGGCGCTGGCCGCCGGCTTCCCCGACTCGGTCCCCGGGACGACGGTCGACCGCCAGTGCGGCTCGGCGCAGCAGGCCATCCACTTCGCCGCCCAGGCGGTCATGGCCGGGGCCATGGACGTGGCCATCGGGGCCGGGGTGGAGTCGATGAGCAGGGTACCGATCGGGTCGACCACCGAGCCCGGGCCGGGCGAGGCCTACGGGCCGCTCTACACCGGGCGCTTCGCGTTGATCCACCAGGGCGAGTGCGCCGAGGAGATCGCCCGGCGCTGGAAGGTGTCCCGGGCGGAGATGGACGAGTTCGCGCTGCGTTCGCACCAGCGGGCGGCGCGGGCGACCGACGAGGGCCGCTTCGCCAACGAGATCGTGCCGCTCGAGGCGCGCGTCCACCCCGACGTGCCGGGGGCGGGCGAGGTGAGCGGGCTGCTCGAGTCCGACGAGGGCATCCGCCGGGACACCTCGCTCGAGAAGCTGGCGGGGCTCAAGCCGGCGTTCTCCGAGACGGGGACGGTCACGGCGGGTTCGTCGTCGCAGATCTCCGACGGCGCGGCGGCCGTCCTCATCATGAGCGAGGAGCGGGCGTCCTCGCTCGGCCTGCGGCCCCGGGCGCGCTTCCACACCTTCGCGGTGGCGGCCAACGACCCCCAGATCATGCTCACCGCGCCCATCCCGGCCACCGCGCTGGTGTTGGCCAAGGCGAAGCTCTCGCTCGACGACATCGACCTGGTCGAGATCAACGAGGCCTTCGCATCGGTGGTGCTCGCCTGGGAGCGCGAGTACCGCCCCGACCCCGAACGCGTGAACCCGAACGGCGGGGCCATCGCCATCGGCCACCCCACCGGGTGCTCGGGGGCGCGTCTCATGGCCACCTTGCTCAACGAGATGGAGCGCACCGGTGCCCGCTACGGGCTCCAGACGATGTGCGAGGGCGGCGGGCAGGCCAACGCCACGATCATCGAGCGACTCGGCTGATGGCGGTCACCACCCGGGTGCCCGCCGTCGAGGGCTGGTTCACCTCCGGTGACGACGGTGCCCCGCCGGCGCTGCTGGGCTCGCGCTGCGCGGGGTGCGGGACCTACGCGTTCCCGGCCGAGACGAGCTTCTGCCGCAATCCCGACTGCGCGTCGACCTCGTTCGAGACGGTGGAGCTGTCGCGGCGAGGCCGGATCTGGTCCTACACCGACGCCCGCTACCAGCCCCCCCCGCCCTACGTGGCGGCCGACCCCTATGACCCGTTCTGCCTGGCCGCGGTCGAGCTGGCGGCCGAGCGGCTCGTCGTGATGGGCCAGGTCGTGCACGGCGTGACCGTCGACGACCTCACCGTGGGTGACGAGGTCGAGCTGGTGGTCGACACGCTCTACCACGAGGACGGCTGCGACTTCCTGGTGTGGAAGTGGCGGCCGCTCGGGGTCGCGGCGGCCGGCGGGGAGGACTGAGCGATGCCCGACGACAAGAGGGTGGCCGTGCTCGGTGCGGGCATGCACGAGTGGGGCAAGTGGGGGCGGCCCTTCGTCGAGTACGGGCTGGTGGCGGCGCGCGACGCGCTGGACGACGCCGGGCTCGGCTGGCGCGACATGCAGTTCGTCTCCGGTGCCGACACCATCCGCAACGGCTATCCCGGTTTCGTCTCCGGCGCGACGTTCGCCCAGGCACTGGGCTGGACGGGGGCACGGGTGGCGAGCGTCTACGCCGCCTGCGCGTCGGGCGCGGTGGCGATCGCCAACGCGAGGGCGCAGATCCTCGCCGGGCTGTGCGACGTGGCGCTGGTGGTCGGCGCCGACACGACGCCCAAGGGCTTCTTCGCCCCGGTGGGCGGCGACCGCAAGGACGACCCAGACTGGCTGCGCTTCCACCTCATGGGTGCGACGAACCCCACCTACTTCGCGCTCTACGCGCGGCGGCGCATGGACCGCTTCGGCGCGACGGAGGAGGATTTCGCGCAGGTCAAGGTGAAGAACGCACGCCATGGGCTCGCCAACCCCTACGCGCGCTACCGCAAGGAGGTCACGGTCGACGAGGTGCTGGCGTCGCCCATGGTGGCCGACCCGTTGCGGCTCCTCGAGATCTGCGCCACCTCCGACGGCGGCGCCGCGCTCGTCCTCTCCAGCCTGGAGTTCGCCCGGCGCCACGCGGGTGGGGCGCCGCTCGTGACGATCGACGCCGTGTCGACCGTCACGCCGACGTTCCCCAACACCGTGATCGAGATGCCGAACTTCTCCACCGACTCCGCCGCCGCGTTCGCGGCGGCGCCCGATGCGGGGGCGCCGGCGGCGGGCTTCCGCCCCTCCATCGCGACCGCGGCCTACGCCGAGGCGGGCATCGGGCCCGAGGACGTCAGCCTGGCCGAGGTCTACGACCTGTCGTCCGCCCTCGAGCTCGACTGGTACGAGGACATCGGGCTGTGCGGCGAGGGCGAGGCGGAGAAGCTGCTGCGCGACGGCGAGACCGCGTTGGGTGGCCGGGTCCCGGTGAACCCCTCCGGCGGCCTCTCGTGCTTCGGCGAGGCGATCCCCGCCCAGGCCATCGCCCAGGTGTGCGAGTGCGTGTGGCAGCTCCGTGGCACCGCCACCGGGCACCAGGTCGAGGGGGCGCGGGTGGCGGTGACGGCCAACCAGGGCTTGTTCGGCCACGGGTCCTCGGTGGTCCTCAGCCGCTGAAACCCCCGTAGCAGGCGCCGGACCACGACTTTCCTGCACGTGGTGTGATTCCCGGCCGTTGGGGTATGGGACCCGTTGACAAGATCGTGGGCTCACGCTGCTTAGGCTGCGGGTGCGCGTGAATCATCTCATTCGGGGTCGGCGGAAGACGCTGCGATTGGAGGATCACAAGCATGTTGGCAACTGATGTGACCGAGTTGCGCCAAGATGGAAAGCAGCACAGAGGAGCAGAAACCTTGATGCCGGACCAGATTGACGACCGGAGCGGGACCGGTTCGGACGACGTGCTGCGTGCGCTCGCCGAGCTCGAGACCGTGCTCAGGGAGAACGCCGAGAGCGAGCGCCTGCTGTCCAAGCGCATCGCCGAGCTGCGCCTCGCCAGGCAGAACGGGCGGGAATGGAAGGCGATCCTCGGCGACGAGGACGAGCCGGGGACCGTGCAACTCGTCAGCACGATCCTGCGCCGGCAGTCCGAGGCGAGCGGCTACCTGCGCCGGTCCCTGGTGGTGGCGCTGCGCACCGAGGGGCAGAGCATCCCCTCCATCGCCCACCTCTTCGGCGTGACGCACCAGCGGGTCTCGAACCTCCTGCGCCGGGTGGCCCAAGGCAACGAGGCCGCCGGCAACGACGGCGTCTAGGTGTAGGCGGTCCACCCCCGGAGCACCCCGTCCGCCTCGGCCATCACGGCGCCGATGATGTCGGCGACCGGTGGCAGGGATTCGAGCACGCCCACGACCTGACCGGTCGGCAGCACGCCCACGTCGGTGCGGCCCTCGACGAGCGCGGCCTTCGTCATGACCGGCGCGTTGGCCGCCATGACGACCTGGGCCCAGGTCAGCTCGTTGCCCTGCTTCATCGCCCTGCCCTCGCGCAGCAACGACGCGAAGGTCGCGCCGGACTCCTTGCGGAACACGAACGCGCTGCGCACGGCCCGGGGCAGCGAGCGCAGCCACGACTGCGACTCCAGGTGGTCGACGAGGTCGGTGCGCACCACCCGTTGGGGGGCGCCGTCGACCTTGGTGGTCACCACCGTGCCGGTCACCGGCGTGCCGAGGTACACGGCCTTGACGGCGTCGGGGACCCGGCTCTCCGCGGAGAGCAGGAACCGCGTCCCCATCGCCACGCCGGCCGCGCCGTAGGCCAGTGCGGCCACCAGGCCCCGGCCGCTGAAGAACCCGCCGGCGCCCAGCACCAGCACCTGGTCGCCCACGGCGTCGACCACCTCGGGCAGCAGCAGTGTGGTCGGGACGCTGCCGGTGTGCCCTCCGCCCTCGGCGCCCTGGGCGATGACGGCGTCCACCCCCCACGCGGCCACCTTCTCGGCGTGGCGTCGGGCGCCCACCGTGGGCATCACGAAGAGCCCCGCCTCCTTGCAGCGCGTGACCAGGGCCGGGTTCGGCGCCTGGGCGAAGCTCGCCACCGTGGCGCCGGTCTCGATCATCAGCTCGATCCGCTCGTGCACGTCGGCCACGTCGGTGCGCAGGTTGACACCGAACGGGGCGGTCGTCCGGCTGCGCACCTCGGCGATGGCGCCGGCGAGCTCGTCGAGCGTCATGGTGGCGGAGGCCAGGATGCCCAGACCGCCCGCCGCGCAGGTGGCGGCGACGAGGCGGGGCCCCGCCACCCAGCCCATGCCCGTCTGCACCAGCGGGTAGCGGATGCCGAGGCGCGTGCAGAGCTCGGTGGTGAGCGCCGGGTGCAGCGAGTCGCCCTCCGCGCTCAGCTCCGCACCTCACGATCGCGCAGGTTGCCGGGATCGAGCACGACGCGGATGAGGTCGAGCTCCTCGGGCGCCGGCAGGCGCGTCTCGGCGACGTCGTCGGGCACGGTGAGCGTGAAGCCCGTGGCGGCGGCGATCTCGTCGACGGTGACCCCGGGATGGAAGGAGCGCAGCCGCATGGTGTGGTCGGGCGTCTCGAAGTCGAACACGCCGAGGTTGGAGACGACCCGCCGCACGTCGTGGAAGCGGGTGGCGCCGGGCCCGGCGGCGGCGGCGCGGGCGTAGCCCACGCCGCTGACCACGTCGACCTGCTCGACGAACGTGCGCACCGTGTGGTCGGGCACCCAGTAGCTGGTCGGATGATTGACCGAATTGCCCGGGGCACCGCGCACGCCCACCAGCTGCACCTTGGGATGGCCGTGGGGCCCGATGGCCGAGATGTTCTGGTTGCCGGTGCGGTCGATCTGGCTCGCCATCATCATGATGTGGCGCCGGCCCGACCACACCACGTCGAACACGTTGCGGTACGTCATGACGGCCTCGCGCACGAGCTCGGACGGGCGGGTGGCGATCGGCGGCGCCCCCACCATCAGCGCCGCCTCGCCGTCGGTGAGGACGAGGTCCGGCGCGAAGGTCAGCTTGGCCAGCCGGGCGCCGAGGGCGGGGATGTTCCCGAAGGGGCTGGCCATGACCTCGCCCGCCCCGCGCCAGGCGTCGGCGCAGGCGACGACGCAGGACTCGGCGCGGGTCACGCCGGGATCGCTCATCGGGCGGGCCCGCTCACGGCCCGGCCCGCTCCGCGACCCGGGCCTGATACTCGCCCTCGTCGACCAACACGTAGCGGGCGGCGAAGGCGTCCCACTCGGCGGCGTCGGCCGCCGCGGCGGCGTACTCCTTCTGGAAGGCCTCGTCCCGCCCGTAGTCGGGGGGGTTGGCGGTGAAGTGCGCGCCGCGCGGCGTCTCGGCCACGCCGTCGACGAGCATCCGGTGGATGGGGACGCTCGAGAGCGGGTGCGCCTCGTCGACCAGCGCGCCGTTCTCGACGATGCGCTCGGTGGTCACGAACCGCCGCTCCGCCGCGCCGAGGAAGAGCGGGTCGAAGAAGGGGTCGGGCCCGAGGATCTGTCCGTTCCCGACCACATCCGCGCGGTTGGTGTGGACGATGGCGGCGTCGAGCCGCAGGGCGGGCATGGCGACCAGCTCGACGTCCGCGTCGGCCGCATCCCCGACATACGGGCTGTCGGCCCCGTAGGGGGAGCGGACCAGGCGCAGGCCGGGGTTGATGCTCAGTACGTCGGAGCCCAGCCCGGCCCGGGTGGGCAAGAACGGGACCCGCCACGACGCCGCCTGGAGCCCGAGGAAGAACATGCCCTCGTCGACCTCCATCACCTCGACCCGCCCGTGCTGGCGGGCGGCGCGCCAGTGCGGGTCCAGCGCGATGGAGTCGAGGGTCACGAACCCGCACACCACCTTGCGCACCTTCCCGCTGGCGCAGAGCAGGCCCACGTCGGGGCCGCCGTAGGCCACCACGGTCAGGTCCTCGAGCGAGGAGCGGCACAGCGCCCGCACGACCGCCATGGGCTTGCGGCGCGAGCCCCAGCCGCCGATGCCGATCGTCATGCCCGAGCGGAGCTCGCCGACGATGTCGTCGACCGTCAACCGCTTGTCGGCCATCACGCGCTCACTTCGAGGTGTCGGCGTCGCGCTTCTCGACGAAGGCGGCCCGCTGCTCGTCGGCCACCCCGCGCACGTGGAGCTCGTAGGTGAATCCCTGCTCGTAGCGGTAGCTGCGCTTCACGTCGACGGGGTCGATCCCGTTGAGCGACTCCTTGGCCCGCCGGATGATGGTCGGGCTCTTGCTCGCGATCTGGGTGGCCAGCTCGAGCGCGGCGTCGCGCAGCCGGTCCGGCGGCACGACGGCGGCGACCGAGCCGTACGACGCCAGCTCGGCGGCGGAGATCGGCAGCGCGGTGTACACCATCTTGCGCATGGCGTGCTGGGGGACCAGCCGGGCCAGGTGCGTGGCGGCGCCCAGCGCCCCGCGGTCGACCTCGGGCAGCCCGAAGGTGGCGTCCTCGGCGACCACCACCATGTCGGCGTTGCCGGCCAGCCCGATGCCGCCCCCGAGGCAGAAGCCCTGCACGGCCGCGATGACCGGCACCTCGCAGTCGTACACGGCGGCGAAGGCGGCGGCGCAGCCCCGGTTCACGCCCACCAGCGCCTCGTCGCCCCTGGCGTTGATCTCCTTGATGTCGACGCCGGCGCAGAAGCCGCGGCCGATGGCCCGCAGGATCACGACCCGGTTCTCGGGCACCCGTCCCGCCGCGATGAGGGCGTCGGCCAGCGCGAACCAGCCCGCCACGTCGAGCGCGTTGACCGGGGGGTGGTCGATGACCACCTCGGCGATCCCGTCGTGCTCCTGGACCACATCGATGGGCATGGGGCGCCGGATCTCCTCGGTCACGGCCCTGACGCCACGTCAGAAGCCGCCCGAACTTAGGCCAGCGCGCCGGGCTCGGCCAACACGGCCGGGGCGGTCGCCCGCGGGGCGGTGCCGTAGGGTTTGGCCCGTGACGCAGCCGCTCTACGACTTCAGCGAGCGCGTGGTGGTCGTGACCGGCGGCTCCCGCGGCGTCGGTGCCGGGATCGTGGCGGCGTTCGTCGACGCCGGGGCGCACGTCGTCGCCTGCGGGCGGCACGAGGCGGCGGTCGAAGGGGCGGTGTTCACCACGGCCGACGTGCGCAAGCCGGCGGACGCCGAGCGCGTGATCGCCACGGCGGTCGAGCACTTCGGCCGCCTCGACGTCCTGGTGAACAACGCCGGCGGCTCGCCCCGGGCGATGGCGGCCGACGCCTCCCCGCGCTTCGTCGAGGCGGTGGTGGGGCTCAACCTGCTCGCTCCGCTGTGGTGCGCCCAATCCGCCCACAAGGCGATGGCGGTTCAGGAGGACGGCGGGTCCATCGTCAACGTGTCGAGCGTGTCAGGCCTGCGCCCCTCCCCGGGCGCCTCGGCCTACGGCGCGGCCAAGGCGGGCCTCATCAACCTGACCACGACGCTGGCCGTCGAGTGGGCCCCACTGGTGCGCGTCAATTGCGTGACCGCCGGTCTGCTCGACACCGGTGCGGGCGACGACTACTACGGGGGCCCCGAGGGTCTGGCGAAGATCGCCGGCACCGTGCCGCTGGGTCGCATGGGCACGCCCGGCGACGTGGCGCAGGCCTGCTTGTTCCTCGCCAGCCCGGGCGCCTCCTACGTCTCGGGCGCCAACCTCCTCCTCCACGGCGGGGGCGAGTGGCCCGCCTACCTGCGCGCGCTGGGCGAGGCGCAGGGCGAGGGGTAGGGGGCGGGAGGCCGCGCGGCCGGTCCTGAGCGGTCGTTCGGAGCGGCCCGGTGACCTCGGCGATTAGGGGCAAACAGGGGATCAGCTGCTAGACAGAGCGACCGTGAAATTGGCGGTCCCCACCGAGACCCGTCCCGGAGAGCGCCGCGTCGCCCTCGTGCCCGACGTGGTCAAGAAGCTGGTCGGCGCGGGCTGGGAGGTGTGCGTGCAGGCGGGCGCCGGCACGGAGGCGTCGTTCACCGACGAGGCCTACGGCGAGGCCGGGGCGACCGTGGCCGCCGACGCCGCCGGCACCCTCGCCGGGGCGGGCCTCGTGGTCCGGGTCAACCCGCCGAGCGCCGCCGAGGTGGCCGCCCTGCCGCAGGGCGTCACGCTGCTCAGCTTCTTCGGGGTGGCCCAGTCGGCGGACGCGGTGCGCGCACTCGCCGGCCGGGGCGTGACGGTGTTCAGCTTCGACCTCCTGCCGCGCATCAGCCGGGCCCAGGGTATGGACGCGCTCAGCTCGCAGGCGACCGTGTCGGGCTACCGCGCCGGGCTGGCGGCGGCCGAGCACCTGGCCAAGTTCTTCCCCATGTTCATGACGGCCGCCGGGACGGTGCCGCCGGCGAAGGTGCTCGTCATGGGCGTCGGCGTGGCCGGGCTGCAGTCCATCGCCACCGCCCGGCGCCTCGGTGCCGTGGTCAAGGCCTACGACGTGCGCGCCGCGGCCAAGGAGGAGGCCGAGAGCCTCGGTGCCACCTTCCTCGACACCGGCGTCTCGGCCGAGGGCACCGGAGGCTACGCGCGCGAGCTCACCCCCTCCGAGCTCGACCGCCAGCGCGCCGCGCTGGCCGAGGAGGTCGGGCGCTCCGACGTGGTCATCACCACCGCCGCCGTGCCGGGCCGCAAGGCCCCCGTGCTGCTCACCACCTCCATGGTCGAGGGCATGGCCGTGGGCGCCGTGGTGGTGGACATGGCCGCCGACCAGGGCGGCAACTGCGAGCTGACGAAGGGCGGCGAGGTCGTGGAGCACCAGGGCGTCCACATCGTGGGCCTGGCCAACCCGCCGTCGGGCATGCCCACCCACGCGAGCTTCCTCTTCGCCCGCAACGTCGCCAACGTGCTGGGGCTGATGGGCCCGGAGGGCACGCTGGCGCCCGACTGGGACGACGAGATCGTCACCGGGATGTGCGTGCTGCGCGAGGGCGCGGCGGTGGCGCCGGCGGCGGTGGAGCTGCTCGGCGGGACGGGAGGGGCACAGTCGTGATCGCCATGCTCTGGCAGTCGACGCCGACGGCGACCGGGGGATCGCCCACGGGCATCGTGGCCTACCTGACCATCTTCGTCCTGGCGGCGTTCGTCGGGATCGAGGTCGTCTCCAAGGTGCCGAGCATCCTGCACACGCCGCTGATGTCGGGGTCCAACGCCATCCACGGCATCGTCCTCGTCGGCGCGCTGACCATCATGGGTGAGGCCCACGGCACGGCCGAGGTCGCCCTCGGCACCCTCGCCGTCTTCCTGGCCACGCTCAACGTGGTGGGCGGCTTCGTGGTGACCGACCGCATGCTCGAGATGTTCAAGGGCAAGCCGGCCGACCGGGCCAAGGACAGGGAGCAGGCCCCCGCCAAGGCCGAGGACGCGGGCCCGAACGGGCCGTCCGGGGGCGCCGCCTGATGCTGGCCGTCTCCTTCACCCTGGCCACGGCGCGCGACCTCGCCTACCTGGTCGCCATCGCGGGGTTCATCTTCGCCCTGAAGGGCCTGAGCTCCCCGCGGCACGCCCGCCGGGGCAACCTCGTCGGCGCCGCGTCGGCGGCGCTCGCCATCGGCATGACGTTCACGCTGCCGACACTGCGGCACTCCGGGGTGAACCTGGTGCTGGCGATCGTCGCCATGGTGCTCGGCGCGGCCATCGCCGTGCCGGTGGCCCGCTTCGTGAAGATGACCGCGATGCCCCAGCTGGTGGCCATCTTCAACGGCGTCGGCGGAGGCGCGGCCGCGCTGATCTCCATCGTCGAGCTGCTCCACCTGCACTCGCTCGGGCTGCAGCCGGCCGTCTACGTCACGGCCGAGGTGCTCCTCGGCGTGCTGATCGGCTCGGTGTCGTTCTCGGGGAGCGCGGTCGCGTTCGCCAAGCTCCAGGAGCTCGTCACGGGGCGCCCCATCACCTACCCGGGCCAGCAGGTGATCAACGCGCTGGTCGCGGGCGCCATCGCCGTGATGATCGTCCTGGCCCTCGTCACCGGGAACATCGCCTTCGTCTGGATCATCCTGGGGCTGTCGCTCGTGCTCGGCGTCATCTTCGTGCTGCCCATCGGCGGCGCCGACGTGCCGGTCCTGATCTCGCTGCTGAACTCGTTCACCGGCCTGGCGGTGGCGGCGTCGGGCTTCGTGCTCGACAACGCGCTCCTCATCGTGGCCGGCACCCTGGTCGGGGCCTCGGGCATGATCCTGACCCGGCTGATGAGCGCGGCCATGGGCCGCTCGCTGCCCAACATCTTGTTCAGCGCGTTCGGCGCGGTGATCACGGCGACGGGGGGCGAGGAGGGTGACGCGTCGCGCTCGGTGCGGTCGGGGACGCCCGAGGACGTCGGCGTGCTGCTGGCCTACGCCCGCAAGGTCGTGATCATCCCGGGCTACGGCCTGGCGGTGGCCCAGGCCCAGCACGTGGCGCGCGAGCTGGCCGACGCGCTCAAGGCGCGCGGCGTCGACACCTTCTTCGCCATCCACCCGGTGGCGGGGCGCATGCCCGGGCACATGAACGTGCTGCTGGCCGAGGCCAACGTGCCCTACGACGAGCTGAAGGAGATGGACGAGGCCAACCTCGAGATGCCCACGGCCGACGTGGCGCTCGTGGTGGGCGCCAACGACACCGTCAACCCGGCGGCCAAGTCGACGCCCGGCAGCCCCATTTACGGCATGCCCATCATCAACGCCGACGAGGCGGAGAACATCATCTTCTTGAAGCGCTCCATGCGCCCCGGCTTCGCCGGCATCGACAACGAGCTGCTCTACGACCCCAAGACGACGATGCTCTTCGGGGACGCCAAGGACACCCTGCAGAAGCTGGTGGCGGCAGTCGCCGAGGCCTGAGCCCGCCGGACCGGTCCCGGCGGGGCCCGGTCGGTCGCCCCCGGCAGGGCGGCGGGTGGGGCCGGTGGCAGCAGGCACCCGGCCCGGGGCGCGGGATGCCCGCGAAGTTCGCCCGGAACCGTGAGATACCACCGGACCCGGGTGTTCCTCTCAGGATGGTGCTGGCTGAGAAGCTGGCCCACCTCGTCAGGGGGGCGTACCGGTCGGGGATGGGGAGGGGAGCTGCGAGCGCGTTCGCTCGGGTCCGGCGCCCCGCGCCCGCCGTCGGTGTCGCCGCGTTCTGTCTCGTCATGCTCTGCGGCGGCTTCGCACTCGGGATGGGCGGGTCGGCCGCCCCGCCGCCGCATCGCCGTGCCGCGCCGGCGGACACGCAGCGTGCCCGCACCGAGGCGCGCCGCGACACCGATGCCGGGAACGCCGCCCTCGCGCTGCTGGGTGCCAGGACGGCCGTCCAGCTCGCGCCGGCGACCGCGGCACCGACCGCCGCCCCCGCCGCGCTGGTCGAGGAGCCGCCGCTCGCGGCCCGCGAGAACTTCGCCTTCGCGCCGTACTGGACGCTGCCCCAGTCGGCCTCCTTCAACATCACCGGCCTGTCCACCATCGCCTACTTCTCCATCGACGTGAACGCCGACGGCACCCTCGACGAGGGCGGCTCGGGATGGGACGGCTTCGGGAGCCAGGCCCTGGCCGACCTCATCACGCGGGCGCACGCCGCGGGCGAGCGGGTCGTGCTCACGGTCACCGACTTCGACCAGGGCTCGCTCGACGCGCTGACCTCGTCGCCCACCGCCGCCGGCACGCTGTCCGCCGCGCTCATCCCGCTGCTCCAGGCCAAGTCCCTCGACGGGGTGAACTTCGACTTCGAGGGCGACGGCAGTGGCGACCAGGTCGGGCTCACCGACCTCGTCGCCGCGGTCTCGGGAGCCCTGCGGGCGGCCGACCCCCACTGGCAGATCACCATGGACACCTACGCGTCCTCCGCGGGCGACCCCGGCGGCTTCTACGACATCCCCGCGCTCGCGCCCTCGGTCGACGCGTTCTTCGTCATGGACTACGAGCTCAACCTGGCGGGGACGGCCTCGGCCGCGTCGCCGCTCACCAGCGGCATGTTCAGCAGCCAGACCACGCTGGCCCAGTACACCGCCGCCGCGCCCGCGACCAAGGTCATCCTCGGCCTCCCGTTCTTCGGCATCGACTGGCCGACGGGCAACGGGACGATGGCCGCGACCGCGACCGGCGGGGCCTCCGACATCGCCGACTCGCAGGCGCAGGCCGACGGGCCGGCGTACTGGGACCCCGTCACGCACACGGCCTGGACCAGCTACCGGGTGGGCACCCAGTGGCACGAGTCCTACTACGAGGGCCTCAACGGCCTCTACGACGCCGCGCAGCTGGCCGCGCACTACGGCGTGCGCGGCGTCGGCATCTGGGCCCTCGGCACGGAGAGCGACGGGCCCATGACGATCGCCGCGCTCGACGGCATCTCGCCCGGCCCGCCGCCGGGGACCGGCCCGCAGGCGACCTCCTCGAGCCCGGCCGCCGGACCGGGGGCGCCGGCGCCGGCCGGGGCGCCCGCAGGGTCCGTTGCCGGAGCGGCGCCGGCGCCGGCTACGACCACGACCACGACCGGGGCGGGAGGGACGGCCGGGGCCGGGGCCGGGGGCGCCGGGGGCGCCGGGGGCGCCGGGGGCGGCACGACCACCACCGTGGCCGCACCCCCGGCAACCACGACCACCACGGTCCCGACGACCACCGGGGTGTACGACGGCGCGACGGTCGCGCTCACGCCGATCGCCTCCAGCCAGGTGCTGGGCATCGTGCCGGCGGGCACGCTCAGCGGTTTCGAGTCCAACGTGCCGGCGTACTCCTGCCTCGACGGGAAGTCCCTCGACGTCTACGACAACGTGAACGGGCAGGCGGTCGCGGAGGCCATCACGCCCACCGACTGCATCGCGCAGGACTTCGGGCTGCCCTGAACGCCCGCCCTCTAGGCCGGCGCCGGGTCAGCGGGGTGCGATGCGGTCGACCTCGGCCAGCACGTCGTCGCCGGGCCGCCACTGCCCGGCGGCCACGTTGGACGCGATCTGCGCGGGACTGGTGGCGCCCGCGATCACCGAGGCGACCGCGGGCCGCGCCAGCAGCCACCCGAAGGCCAGGTCGAGGACGCCGTGCCCGTGCCGCCGGGCCAGCTCGTCGAGGGCGGCCACCTTGGCCAGCCGCTCGTCGCTCAACTGGCTGGTCGCCCGCTCGCCCATGGCGGCCAGACGGGTGCCCTCGGGCGGGGGCTCGCCGGCCCGGTACTTGCCGCTCAGGAGCCCGCTGGCCAGGGGGAAGTAGGGCAGGAACGCCAGGCCGCTGCGCTCGCACTCCTCGAGGACGCCGTCCTCGGGCTCGCGGTACAAGATGTTGTACTGGTTCTGCACGCTGACGAAGCCCGGACCGCCGGGGGGAGTGGCGGCGGCGGCCTCGACCAGCATGGCGGCGCTGAAGTTGGAGCACCCGAACTCGCGGATCTTGCCCTCGGCGACCAGCTCGGCCAGCGCCCCGATCGTCTCGGCGACGGGGGTCTTCTGGTCCGGGGCGTGCAGCTGGTAGAGGTCGATACGATCGGTGCCCAGCCGGGTGAGGCTGTCCTCGACGGCGGTGCGGACGTAGGCGGCCGACGCACCGCCCTCGTGCCCCTCGTAGGGGACGCCGAACTTGGTGGCGAGCACGATGTCGTCGCGGCGGTCGCCGAGCGCGGCGCCGAGATAGGTCTCGGACTTGGTCCCGCCGTAGATGTCCGCGGTGTCGAACAAGGTGATGCCGGCATCGAGCGCGGCGCCCACGACGGCCGCCGTCTCCTGGCGCCCGATGCGCATGCCGAAGTTGTTGCAGCCGAGCCCGACCACGCTGACGGTCAGCGATCCAATGGTGCGCGTGTCCACGGCGGGTCCCTCCCTGGTCGGCCGGTCCCGTGCAGGCGGACCGGGTCGGCAGTACTGTACCGGCGGCTTGGGGCCGGGGAACCGAACGAGTTGCGAGGAGGCAGCGATGGCAGAAGGCGTAGTCGACGTGGCGGTGAAGGCCTCGCCGGACGAGGTCTGGAAGATGGTGGGCGACTTCGGCGGGATCAAGGAGTACTTCCCCGGCATCGAGTCGTGCCGCCTCGAGGGGGACGACCGGGTCATCGGGCTGTTGGGGATGGAGATCCGCGAGCGCCTGCTGGCGCGGGACGACGAGGCGCGGACGCTGACCTACTCCGTGGTGGACGGGGTGCCGATCGAGAGCCACACGGCGACGATCTCGGTCCAGCCCGAAGGCGACGGCTCGCGGGTCATGTGGGCCTACAACGTGACCCCCGACGAGATGGCGGCCGTCTTCGGGGACACCTACAAGGGCGCCCTGGCCTCCATAGAGGGGTCCTTCACCTAGCTCGGACCGCCGACCCACCTGCCGATGCGTGGGGGCGGGGGCGGCGCGCCTAGGTTGAGCGCGTGACCCCACGCGCGGCGGACGCAGCGGCGGAGGGCGCACCCCCGGCGCGCCCGCAGCCCACGGGACGCGCCCCGCTGAGCGAGGACGTCCCGCGGATCTATCCGCGGCGCCTCCCCGAACCGACGCGGCGCGAGCTCGTGCAACGGGGCCGGGCCATCGCCCGGTCGGTGGCGATCCACTTCACGCCCACCGCCCTCCGCCAGTTGCGCAGCATCCGCCACGGCGCGCTGCCGGCGGCCCAGCTCGCCCGGCCGCTGCGCAAGAGCTTCCAGGACCTCGGTGGCACGTTCATGAAGTTCGGCCAGATCATCGCGTCGTCGCCCGGCATGTTCGGCGACGACGTGGCCGACGAGTTCCGGGCCTGCCTCGACACGGGCCCGCCGGTGCCCTTCCCCGACGTGCGCCAGCGGGTGGAGGAGGACCTCGGGCTGTCGCTGCGCGACGCCTTCGCCGAGTTCGAGCCCGAGCCGATCGGGACCGCGTCCATCGCCGTGGTGCACCGGGCCCGCCTGCTCGACGGGCGCACCGTCGCGGTCAAGGTGCTGCGGCCGGGGATCGAGCACACGGTGGCCACCGACCTCGACCTGATGCAGCCGCTGCTCGAGATCCTGGTGCGCCAGACGGGGGACCAGATGGCCGGCTCGACCCTGCAGCTGCTCGACGGCTTCCGGGTGCAGATCGGCGAGGAGATGGACCTGCGCAACGAGGCCCGCTCGCTCGTGCACTTCCGGCGCCTGCAGAACGAGTTCGACCTCACGCTGATGGCCGTGCCCGAGCCGTACCTCGACCTCTCGGGGCGCAACGTGCTCACGATGGAGTTCTTCGACGGCGTGCCGATCGACGACCTGGCCAAGGTGGCCGACCTCGGGTTCGACCCCTCCCCGCTGGTCCAGGAGGTGATGCGCGCCTTCTTCCTCACGACCGTGCGCTGGGGCGCCTTCCACGGCGACGTGCACGCCGGCAACATGATGCTGCTGCGCGACGGGCGCATCGGCGTCATCGACTGGGGCATCGTCGGGCGCCTCGACCCCTCGACCCACCGCTTCTTCATCTCGCTGCTCTCGGCGGCCATGGGCAACGAGGCGGCCTGGCCCGTGGTGACCAAGCACATCACCGACGTCTACGGGCCCGCCATCGGCCTGGCCGTCGGGATGTCCGACGAGGAGCTCCCCGCCTTCTTCCGCTCCATCGTCGAGCCGGCGCTGACCCGGCCCTTCGGCGAGGTCAGCCTGGCGGGGATCATGCAGACCATTCAGCTGCAGATGGCCAAGGCCCAGGGGATCGAGGCGCACCAGCGCAGCGTGCGGGCGATCGTGCGCCGGCTGCGCACCCAACGGCGGGTCCGCCGGCTGGCCGACGAGTCCGGCGGCCTCATGTCCGACTTCGACCGCGGCACGTTCCTGCTGGCCAAGCAGCTGATGTACTTCGAGCGCTACGGCCGCATGTTCGTCTCCGAGGTCCCGATCCTCAACGACCGGGCCTTCATCGAGCAGCTGCTCGAGGGCGTGGACCTGTCCGACCTGGCCGGCTGAACCCTCCACCTGGGATCCGGCCGGACCTGGCACAGAAATGGAATGTGTTCTAGTTTCACCGGACCGGGCGGCCGGGGGCCCGGCGACGCGGACAAGGGGAGGTGACATGGCAGACGACGCAGTGATCTACACCGCCGACCACGCTGTCATTACGAATGACACATTCCCTGACGCGCCCTGACCTGCCGCGGGGCTGCTGCTCCCGAGGCACCTATCGCTGAACGCCGGGACACGGTGCCACACTTCGGCACATAGGGGATACCCCACTTAACGCCCGAGAGAAGCACCAGACGCCGTTAGGGAGCGTCCTCTCTCGGTGTATTGAAGTCCGGATCGTCCAAGGTCGGAATCGGTAGGCCAAGTTGAGCGAACCCGTCGAGCGCCTTGTGCGCCAACAGACGAACCTCGGCCCACAGCGGATCCGAGGCCAGAGCTTCCGGTGTGTGGAACCAGCTCGACCCTTGCTCGCCCCACGCCACGTCGTCCGCATCACGAATCGCTCGAACGCCTTCCACTACCCGTTCCACATCGCTCGCCACGTTCGGTGGCACTACTCCGGCGTCCACCATCTCGGACAGGCCGGGGTCCGCCCATTCCCAAAAGTTGGCGGCCAAGTCCCATATCGCCTGGCCCATGTACTCAGCACCGGACAAGTAGCTCAGTTGCGCATCCGCGGGAGCAGCCAGCTCCACGAGTCGCTCGATCAAGCGCCACCTCCACAACCGCGGCCCTGGATCGTCCATCTCTACAGTCTGGCTCTCCACGGTCCGGCGCACGGTCGGGGTGCCCCTAACGCCGGGTCGTGGAGATGCCGATCGCTTCGGCCGTGCTGAACATCAGCGCCAGTCAAACCACTACAGCTTCTGCGATCTCCGGGGTTCGTGGTCTTTCAGTCGCTCAGCCGAAGTACGGCTGTGTCAACACGGCGAAGTTCTTGCCCGAAGACGAACTCGGCGCCATCGGAACGAAGGCCGATTTGGACACCCGCGAGCTGTGGTCGACGAGCGTGATGGATGTCCAGAACGACCCGCCGGTCCGACTGACCACCACTCCTGACCGGTCCAGGCAGGTGGTGGTTCCATCGATGCTGAGGCAGCGCAGCGCCCCAAAGGCGGCGCTCGTCGAGTCGAAGAGCTGGGCTTGTCGGACGATCCGCTTGACTACAGCCGGCGCGCTCTTCGTCAGCGCACTCGACAGCGCCGAAATGTCGCCTTCGATGTCACCGGGCACGTAGGGCTCGATGGCGAGCAGGTAGCCGTTCACGGTGTGGAACTGGCCCGGCCCACTGCATGTCCATGCAGTCGCGCCGGGCCCGCGCCAGCAGTCCCAAGCCGTCGAACCCCTCTCGATCCACTGTGAGTCGTACCCCGCCGTGTCCGAGAAACGGAACGCCCAGGTGCCACGACTCCCGGTGAGGACTTGGCGCCTGGCCGGCGCCTCCTGGGAGAGCACGACTGTCCCGGTGGTCGCGGGTCCTTGGGACAGCCGGTACGTCGCGGAGAAGGTCCCCGAAATCCCGCGCTGCGCCTGGGCGACGAAGGCCTCCAGAGCTGCGTGCGAAACCAGCGTGGTTGAGGTGGGCGCCGCGCCCTCGGCCATCGCGTTCGCAGGAATCACCGCCAACACACCGAAGGCGACGAGGCCCCAAACGACACCGACGCGCCGCACGGCCATGATCTTCTCATGCTCGATGCCTAATGTGACCTCACTCGGTGGGTGCCCCGGTACGCCGGGTGAGTGTCACACTCTTGTTGCAACCAGACAAGACTGCGCCCCAAAGTAAGCGGGCCAATTGCTGTGATCCGGCCACCTGGATCAAGGTGTGCTACCCGTCTTTGTCGCCAGGTTCCTGGTGCCGACGGTACTCGTGACGTGCAGCCCGGACTGTTTACCACCGTCGGGACGTGGAACTCTGTCGCGCACCAGATCGTCGCCAAGTACGGCAGCATGGCGACGAAGGTCGTGCGCTACTTCACCGGCATGGACGCAGTACGCGACCCCGGCGTCGTTCGAGCGCTGGGGTCGCGGTGGCCACGGTGCGGGCCGGGTCGGGCGGCGAACCGGCCAGATCAGACCCTCGAGCAGCCGCAGCCCGAGTTCCCCGTGTTACCGCTGTTCCCCGTCGATCCGGAGTTGCCCAGGAACTGCTGGAAGGGCTCGACCTCGTTGGCCGGCGGCGGGGTGACCGTCACCTTGGTGCCGAAGTTCGAGAAGGACATCGTCATAGCCACGGAGATCGTCTGCCCTGCGATGTCGAACGAGTAGGTCGGTACCACGAGCGCGTTCAATAGGCCGTTCGGCGTGACATAGACGTCGATGGTCATCACCGGCAGGTCGAGCCCGAACGTGTTCTGGCCCGAGGACGACGGGAGCGCTCCCATCGCACTCTCCAACGCCGAGGGCGGGAGCGTAGCCTCGTACTCAGTCGCCGGCTCCCCTTCGTAGCCGGTCTGACCGAGCGAGGTCACCAACCCACCCTCCGTTTGGAGCTGGTGCAAGATCGCCGCCGCATCCAACGTGCTCGCACCCACGTCCGAGCTGTCGGACTGGTCGACGGGCACGGAGATCCAGGGCTGACTCAGCGTCAGACCGGTGTGCAGGCCGCTGACGTTCACGTAGAGCGTCGAGCCGTCGAGGATCTCCTGTTCGGAGTACTGCGCCCCGTCGACCGGGATCGTCATGGTCATGGTGCCGGTCTTCTGCTCGAAGTCGAAGGCACCGCTGGCAGTGAGGGACTCCTGGAACCCAGTTGCGCTCGCGCTCATCGAGAGCGACACGTCGGCCGAATGCGCGTCGTCATCGTCTGCGTCACCGCGGTGTCGACAGGTGGCCTCTGTGGTGCTTGATGGTCTTCATGCTGCCTTGCGCTGCTTGTGGGTGTCGAGGATCTCTTGAGGGGTGCGGCCGCGCATGTAGTCGCCGTGGTTGCGCCGGCGGCGGTTGTAGGTGAGCAACCAGGCATCGGCCTCGGCCTGGAGCTGGCGGGCCGAGGTGAAGCGTCGGCGATGGAAGGCCGGGCGCCAGCACTCTTGGAGGATGGTCTCGTGGAAGCGCTCGACCACGGCGTTGTGGTTGGGCGAGCGGGGCGGGATGCGCACGTGGGGCAGCCCCTTGGCCGCCAGAGCGGCTGCGAAGGCGCTGGCGTTGTACTCAGGACCGTTGTCGCTGAGCACGGCACGGACCGTGATGCCGTGGCGCCGGTAGTGGTGAATCAGGCGCTCGAGGAAGCGCATCGAGACGGCGGCGTCAGGGGTGCCCACCACGAGCCAGACGAAGGCCCAGCGGGTGAAGACGTCGATGGCGCTGAGCTGGTACACCTTGCCCACGCCCTTGAGCTTTCCGATGTAGAAGCTGTCCACGCAGACGAGCTCGCCCGGACCGCCACTCGCCAGGCAGAACCCGAAGGGCTCGTCCTCTCTCGCCGCCTCGGTCAAGAGTCCCGTCGTCGCTGCCGCGATGGCCGCAGCCCGGGCCAGGCGCTTGGCTCTCGTGCCCAGCCCATGGTCGACCAGGTGCTTTTGCACGGTGGACTTGGCGATCACAAAGCCCTGGTCGCCCAGCCGATCGGCGTATTGGCGACAGCCGATGGTGGGCTCGAGGACGGCCAAGGTGAGCAGGCGCTCGACCACATGGGTAGGGGTGGACGAGGGCATCTGGGGCGCCCGGCGCTCCTTGGGCATGAGGGCGTCGAGCCCGTAGAGGTCGGCCCGGTTCTTCCACTCGTAGTAGCGGGTCCGCGAGATGCCGAAGACCCGGCAGGTCTCGGCCACGTTGCCGGTCCGCTGGGCATGTTCCAACACCGCGAGGCGCCGGCGGTAGATGATCTCTGTGTGGGTCACGGTGATGGGCTCCTTGGTCTCTTGGTCGAAACCACAGAGTCCATCGCCGGACCCCTCAAAGGGGTGGATGTGCAACCTCAACTCATGGACAGTTGGATCGGCGTCTACATTCCCCTCGAACGTCGGCGTAGGCGCCAAATTCGGGCGAGAACCGGCATCGTTGAGAACGGCCGCACACACTGATCACACACGCCACTCGGCCCAACGGCCTAAGAGGTGCTGAGGTGGCCCAGTTCGCCGGTTCGGGGCGACCTGGCACAGAAATGGAATGTGTTCTAGTTTCACCGGACCGGGCGGCCGGGGGCCCGGCGACGCGGACAAGGGGAGGTGACATGGCAGACGACGCAGTGATCTACACCGCCGACCACGTCCTCGAATACCCCTTCGTGCGCTCGGTGGGGCCGGTGGTGGGCGCGTTCTTGACCGGGCTGCGCGACGGGAAGGTCGTCGGCATCCGGGGCAGCGGGGGCCGGGTCATCGTGCCGCCCACCGAGTACGACCCCGAGACGGGCGAGGAGACGTCGGGCCTCGTCGAGGTCGGGCCCGAGGGCACCGTCCGCTCGTGGTCGTGGGTCGCCCACCCAAGAGCCAAGCAGCCCCTTGAGCAACCCTTCGCCTGGGTGCTGGTGCAGTTCGACGGCGCCGACACGTCGTTCCTCCACGTGCTGCCGGCGGCGTCCCCCGACGAGGTGTCGACGGGGATGCGGGTCAGACCGCAGTTCGCGCCCGAGGCAGAACGGGTCGGCCATGTCAAGGACATCAGCCACTTCGTGGCGGTGGGGAGCGGGTCGTGAGCGAGCGTGAGCCGGTGACCATGATGGACGCGTCGACGCGCCTGGACTACGTGTTCACGGCCGGCGTTGCCATGAGCAAGAACCTGCACGGGTACGAGCAGGGCAAGTTCCTCGGGCAGCGCTGCCCCAAGTGCAAGAAGGTCTACATCCCGTCACGGGGATCGTGCCCGACCGACGGACTGCCCACCGACGAGATCGTCGAGCTCCCCAACACCGGCACCGTGACGACCTACTGCGTGGTCAACGTGCCCTTCGCCGGCCAGTCGATCGAGCTCCCGTACATCTGCGGCCAGATCCTCCTCGACGGGGCCAACCTCTCGTTCATGGGCCTGCTCCAGGAGATCCCGACGGACGAGGTCCGGATGGGCCTGCGGGTGGAGGCGGTGTGGGTGCCGCCCGAGGAGCTGGGGCCGACGCTGGCGTCGGTCAAGTACTTCCGCCCCACCGGTGAGCTCGACGCCGACTACGAGACCTACAAGGAGTACCTGTGAGCCGGTTCCCCGAGCTCACCTCGGGCCGCCGGCCGGTCGGCGTGGTGTCGTTCGCGCAGTACGACAACGTGCGCCGCGAGGACGCGCGCAACGAGGTGGAGATGCTCATGCCGGTGGTGGCCGAGGTGTTCGGCAACATCGGCATCACCAAGGACGACGTCGGCTTCATCTGCTCGGGCTCGACCGACTACCTGATCGGTGGGCCCTTCTCCTTCGTGGCCGCCCTCGACGCCGTCGGCGTGTGGCCGCCCCGGGCCGAGTCGCACGTCGAGATGGACGGCGCCTGGGCCTTGTACGAGGCCTGGGTCCTGCTCCAGGAGGGCGAGATCGACGCCGCGCTCGTCTACTGCTTCGGACGTTCGTCGATGGGCGACCTCAACCAGATCCTGTCCGTGCAGCTCGACCCGTACTACATGGCACCGCTGTGGCCAGACCCCACCTCGCTGGCCGCCCTGCAGGCCCAGGCCATGATCGACAAGAAGTTGGCCACGGAGGCCGACTTCGCCGCCGTCGCCAGCCGCTCCCGACGCTCGGCGCTGGAGAACCCCAAGGCGCAGGTGGCCTACGACCGCACGCCCGAGGAGCTGCTGGCCGAGGACTACGAGGTGGCGCCGCTGCGCCGGCACACGCTGCCGCCGCTCACCGACGGCTGCGCCGCGGTCGTCCTGGCCGCGGGCGAGCGGGCCTACGAGCTGTGCGCGCGTCCGGCGTTCATTACCGGCCTCGACCACCGCATTGAGACACACGCCCTCGGTGCCCGCGACCTCACGGTCTCGCCCTCGACGAAGCTGGCCGGGGAGAAGGCGGGGGTGGGCGCCAAGAAGGTGGACCTCGCCGAGCTCCACGCGCCCTACGCCCACCAGGAGCTCATCCTGGCCGAGGCCCTGGGCCTGGGCGGCGACGTCGACCTCAACCCCTCCGGCGGCGCGCTGGCGGCCAATCCCATGATGTCGGCCGGCCTCATCCGCATCGGGGAGGCGGCCCGGGCGATCTGGTCGGGGCAGGCCGACCGCGCCGTGGCGCACGCCACCTCGGGCCCGTGCCTGCAGCAGAACCTCGTCTGCGTCCTGGAGGGTGTGTGATGGCGGAGCGCTGCGCAGTCATCGGGGTGGGCCAGACGGTGGCCAAGGCGAAGCGGGAGGACGTCTCGATCGCCGGGCTGGTGCGCGAGGCGGCGCTGGCCGCGCTGGAGGACGCCGGGCTCGGGTTCGCCGACATCGACGCCGTCGTCGTCGGCAAGGCGCCCGACATGTTCGAAGGCGTCATGATGCCCGAGCTCTACCTGGCGCCCGCCCTGGGCGCCGTCGGCAAGCCGATGTTCCGGGTCCACACGGCCGGGTCCGTCGGCGGGTCGACCGCCATCGTGGCGGCGCACCTGGTGGCGTCGGGCATCCACCAGCGGGTGCTGACCGTCGCCTTCGAGAAGCAGAGCGACTCCGACGCCATGTGGGCCCTCTCGGTGCCCCAGCCCTTCTCCGCGCCGCTGCTGGCCGGGGCGGGCGGCTACTTCGCGCCGATCATCCGGGCCTACATGTACCGCTCCGGCGCGCCGCGCGACATCGGCATGATGGTGGCCGTCAAGGACCGGCTGCACGCGCTCAAGAACCCCTACGCGCACCTCCACCTGCCCGACATCTCCATGGAGAAGGTGGAGGAGTCGATCATGCTGTGGGACCCCTTGCACTATCTCGAGTCGTGCCCGTCCTCGGACGGCGCCGCCGCCATGGTGATCGGCTCCGAGCAGGCGGCGGGATCGGCCACCGCCGCCACGGGCCGTCCGCCGGCGTGGATCTGTGGCATGGCGATGCGCTCGGAGCCGACCATGTTCGCGGGGCGGGACCAGGTCAACCCGCAGGCGGGGCGCGACTGCGCCGCCGACCTGTACCGCCAGGCCGGCATCAGCGACCCCCGGGCCGACTTCGACATGGCCGAGGTGTACGTGCCCTTCAGCTGGTACGAGCCGATGTGGCTGGAGAACCTGGGTTTCTGCGCCGAGGGCGACGGGTGGAAGCTCACCCAGGCGGGGGCGACGTCCATGATCGAAGGCGGCGACATCCCGTGGAACTGCTCGGGCGGCGTGCTCTCGTCCAACCCGATCGGCGCGTCGGGCATGCTGCGCTTCCTCGAGACCGCCCTGCAGGTGCGGGGCCTGGCGGGCGAGCACCAGGTGCCCGATGCCCGCCGCGCCCTCGGACAGGCCTACGGTGGTGGCTCCCAGTTCTTCGCCATGTGGGTCGTCGCCGCCGACAAACCCTGAGGTGAAACGTCCTGCCGGTATGCTCGGCGGAGCCAAGCCAGCCCTGACCAGGAGGTCTCCGTGAAGGTCGTCGTGGACTTCGACGAGTGTGCCAGCAACGCAGTGTGCATGGGCATCCTGCCCGAGGTCTTCGAGGTGCGCGACGACGGCTACCTCTACGTCCTCAACGAGCACCCGCCCGAGGAGTTCCGCGAGCGGCTGCGCGAGGCGGTCAACGGGTGCCCGACCGGTGCGATCTCCATAGAGGAAGACTGACGCCGGGCACCTCCCGCCGTACGCCGCCGGCGCCGGGGGCGCGCCGCCGCATCGCATGACCGACCCCACCTCTCCGCCCCGGGCGCGCTTCGCCCCGTCACCGACGGGGTACTTCCACGTCGGGAGCGCGCGGTCCGCGCTGTTCAACTGGCTCTTCGTGCGGCGCCTCGGGGGCACGTTCATCCTGCGGATAGAGGACACCGACGAGGCGCGTAACCGGCCCGAGTGGACCGACGGGATCATCAGCGCCCTCGACTGGCTGGGCATGTCCCCCGACGAGGGCCCGTACTTCCAGTCGGCGCAGGAGGAGGCGCACGCAGCCGCCGTCGAGGCGCTGTGGGACAGCGGCGCCCTCTACGCCTGCGCGTGCACCCGCGAGGAGATCGACGAGCGGACGAGGCAGCGGGCGGCCGCCGGGAACCCGACGCCGGGCTACGACGGGCACTGCCGCGACCTCGGCCTGCCGCGCGGCGACGGGCGGGCCCTGCGCTTCCGCACGCCCGACGACGGCGTCGTGCGCGTGGACGATCTCGTGCGCGGCGAGGTCGAGTTCCCGCAGCGCGCGCTGGAGGACTTCATCTGCGTGCGGGGGGACGGCACGCCGCTCTACGTGCTGGCCAACGCGGTGGACGACCGCACGATGGCCATGACCCACGTGATCCGGGGCGAAGACCTGCTCCCGACCACCCCGCGCCAGATCATGCTGTGGGGCGCGCTCAACGCCGCCGAGGGGAGGGACCTGGCCCTGCCCGCCTACGCCCATCTGCCGCTGCTGGTCAACGAGCGCGGGAAGAAGCTCTCGAAGCGCCGCGACCCGGTGGCGGTCGAGATGTACCGCGAGCAGGGCTACCTGCCGGAGGCCTTCCGCAATTACCTGGCGCTGCTGGGCTGGAGCCCCGGCGACGAGGAGATCGTGCCGATCGAGACGATCATCGAGCGCTTCCGCCTCGAGGACGTGCAGCGTTCGCCTGCGTTCTTCGACACCAAGAAGCTGTCGCACATCAGCGGCGTCTACGTGCGTGCCCTCCCGGTGGACGGGTTCGTCGCCGCGTCCCGCCCGTGGGTCGACCCGGTGCCGGGGGAGTGGGCGCCGGGCAGCTGGCGCGATCCCGAGACGGGGGCGCCCGCCACCGACCCTCCGCCGTGGCCGCCCGAGCGCTTCGACGCCGAGCGGTTCGCCGCACTGGCCGCCGTCGCCCAGGAGCGGGTGACCGTCTTGAGCGAGGTGCCCGAGCTCGTCGACTTCCTCTTCCTGGAGGACGCCCCGGGCGACGAGGACTCCTGGCAGAAGGCGGTCGCGGGCGACGAGCTGGCGCCGCGGATCCTGGGCGAGGCGCTGGCGGCCTACGAGACGTGCCCCTGGGACAACGACTCGCTGCACGAGGTGACGCTCGCCCTCGCGGAGTCGGTGGGGCGCAAGCTCGCCAAGGCCCAGGCGCCGATCCGGGTCGCGGTGATGGGCAGGACCAGGGGACTGCCGCTGTTCGACTCGCTGGCGGTGCTGGGCCGCGAGGAGACGTGCCGCCGGCTGGCGGCGGCGCTCGCACGCCTGACGCCGGCCGGCTGATGCTCCTCGCACCGCTCCGCTGGGCGCTGCGGATCGCGATCTTGTTCCTGGCGGCGATCTTCCTGTACTTCGCGGTGACCCTGGTGCAGGTGTGGCTGACCTCGCGCCAGTACGACCCGCGCCCGGCGGGCGCCATCCTCGTGATGGGGGCCGCGCAGTACGACTGCGTCCCGTCGCCCGACCTGATGGCCCGGCTCGACCAGGCGGCAACGCTGTACCACCAGGGCTACGCCCACCTCATCGTCGTGACCGGGAACAAGGAGCCGGCGGACAAGTGCACCGAAGCCCAGTCCGGAGCGATGTACCTCGAGACCGAGAAGCACGTGCCCACGTCGGCCCTCCTCGAGGCGGGGGGCGACAACACCTACGAGAACATCGCCGACGCGCAGAAGCAGCTGGCGGCGCACGACGTCGCGCGTCGTCCTCGTCACCACCGACCCCTTTCACGAGGACCGCTCCATGGCCATCGCCTCGGACCTATCGCTGGTGCCGTCACCGACCCCGACCCAGAGCTCGCCGATCAGGGGCTGGTCGGCGGTGCCCTACTTCTTGAAGGAGGCCGTCGGCGTGGGGCTCGGGCGGATCATCGGGTTCAACCACCTGGAGTGGCTGCACGACGACCTGACCACCGCGGTCCCGGGGGTCGGTCAGCCCTTCGGGGTGGTGGCCGCAGTCGTCGGCGACACGCTCAGCGCCCGAGTCTTGAAGGTGATCCTGACGACGGTGCCCTGACCCTCGGCCGTCCCCACGCCGATGCCGCAGGTGGCGTGGCCGGCCGTGCCGCAGTAGCCGTCGCCGATGATGCCCGTGGCGACCTTGAAGCGGGCCGTGGCGACGCCGTTGTGCGCCAGCCTCAGCGCCTGGGCGTCGGTCACGTCGCAATGGGGGGTGTCGACCGAGGCGTTCAGCCGGCCCATGACGACGGCGGTGCACTCGACGGCGAACCAGGTCAGCGGCTTCCCGGCGGCCGTGCGGGCCAGGCCCCGGGCCGTGATGACGACGGTCTGGCCGTCCGTGAGGCCGTGGTTCGGGGTGACCCTGACGGAGAGGCCCGACGCACCCGCCGGCGAAGGGCCGGCCAGGACGGCGGCACCGACCAGGCAGCCCAGCGTCACTGCGGCCGCCAAGCTCCGGTACATGCCGAGGACCTCCGAACACGGTTGAGCCGGGGGGACCCCGGACGCCGCATCATTCCACTGCGCCGGCGGCGATTCAACGCGCCCCCTCCCTGGTCATCGCCGCAATCTGTCCCCGGAGGCTGTCGGCTAATCTGAACGTCCACCCATTCGGGGGTGGTGTAATCGGCAACACGACTGGTTCTGGTCCAGTTATTGAGGGTTCGAGTCCTTCCCCCCGAGCACCGGCGGCGACCATCGCTGTGATGGAGACCACCGCTCGGCCCCATCGTCTAGAGGCCTAGGACACCACCCTCTCAAGGTGGCGACACGGGTTCGAATCCCGTTGGGGCTGCAAAGAAAGACCAGTTCAGAGGCCAGAATCTGCCAGTCTGGCACTGACTCTCGGAAAATCTGTTGTCCATCCTTTTGTCCATCCATTCCGGTACACTCGGGCGGAACAGCGATGGACAGGACGGACGGGAGCGCCATGGCAGGCTCCATGCGACAGCGAGGCGACAACTCGTGGCAGCTCCGGGTCCACGCCGGCAGAGACCCGGCCACGGGTCGCAAGCGCTACGTCGGAGCGCACATTTCGTGGCAACAAACGCGACGCCTCCAAGGCTCTCGCCGCCATGGTGGCTGAGGTCGATCAGCGGCCGGTCGGATCGCGCGGAAAGGGAACGGTCGCCGCCCTCTGTCGTGAGTGGCTCGCCCACGCTACGCCGAGCTTCTCGCCCAAGACCGTCGAGACGACGCGGATGTACATCGAGGACCCGATCATCCCCGCGCTCGGATCCATCCAGGTCGCCAAGCTGACCCCCGCGGACCTCGACCGGTTCTATCGCCAGCTGCTCGAGGTCGGTCGCTCGCGTGGGCCGTACGCCCCGGCCACCATCCGACGTGTCCACGGCATCATTCGACGGGCATTGACCCAAGGGGTCCGCTGGGGTTGGATCACCCACAATCCGGCCATCGATGCCTCGCCTCCCCGGGTGCCGATGAAGGAGCTGAAGCCACCCGATCCCGATCAGGTGGTGCGGCTCTTTCGATCTGGCTCAGGAGTCGGACCCCGAGCTGGCCACCTTCATCATGCTGGCGGCATCGTCGGGGGCCCGGCAGGGGCGAGCTCCTGGCGCTGCGCTGGAGCGACATCGACCTTGACCGAGGAAGGCTCTCGATCGAGCGGGGCATCGTGCGGGTCGGCGACGATCTCATCGAACAGGGCACGAAGACGCATCAGAGTCGACGGATCTCCCTTGATGCCGGGACCGTCTCTGCGTTGCGAGGCCACCAGGAGCGGATGACGGAGCGAGCCCAGGTCGGCCGGCTCCGCCATCACTTCCGAGAGCTTCGTGTTCAGCCACTCCGTCGACGGCTCATCGCCATGGCATCCCGACTCGACCTCCCGAGCGTTCCGGAAGATCTGTCAGCAGGCTGGGGTCACCGGGCGTTCGCCTTCATGATCTCCGGCATTACGTGGCGACTCGTCTTCTTGCCGCTGGCGTCGACGTGCGCACCGTTGCTGGCCGGCTGGGTCATCGGAACCCGAGTACGACCCTCAACGTCTATTCGCACTTCCTTCCAGAAACTGATCAAGAAGCAGCAGATACGTTGGGGAGGATCTTTGAAGTTGCCACCCAATCGACCCATGATTAACAGGGAGCAAGCTGCCCACGAAGGCGCGGAATGACATGTCGAGCTACATAGGAGATGTCACCATCGAGGACGAAATCGCCAATATTCAGATGGGACGACCTCACGTTCTTCTGCTAGGCGCTGGTGCCAGCAAGGCGGCTCTGCCGAATGGCGATAAGCATGGTCGTCCCGTCCCCCTAATGCGTGACGTTGCCGAGCAGCTCGGGCTTTCAAGACTGTTTCCGGAGGATCTGCGGTCGCTCGCTGAGAGCGACTTTGAAGCCGCCTATTCAGCACTCTTCGAGCGAAAAGATCCAGTACATAGCGGAGTTAGACGATCGGATTGTGGAGTACTTCGGCTGGCTACGGCTTCCTGACGCTCCGAATCTGTACGACTACCTTCTGCTGTGTATGCGTGAAAAAGACGCCCGTCTTCACGTTCAACTGGGACCCGTTCCTCGTGCACGCTCGTCTCAGACTTACGAACTTGGGCGTCATGAGGCTTCCCAAGCTGTTCTTCCTCCACGGCAATGCTGCCATTGGGTACTGCGCACAAGATGAAGTCAGTGGCATTACCAATCGCCCTGGCATGATCGGGCAGTCGTGTAGCCGTTGCGGAAAGCACTTCGCGCCGTCGAAGTTGCTGTTCCCGGTCGCCACCAAGAACTATCAGGACAATCCCTTTACGATCCGTGAGTGGAAAGCCGCTCGCTTCTACCTGCAGAACTGTTTCATGTTCACGGTCTTCGGATACAGCGCTCCCAAGACCGACGTGGAGGCCGTTGGACTTCTCAAGGAAGCCTGGGGCGACGTCGAGGAGCGGCACCTAGAGCAAACCGAGATCATCTGCAGGCTGGGTGCTGACCACGAGGCCGTTCGAGCAACATGGGCTCCATTCATCCACACCCATCACTACGACATCTTCGATTCGTTCTTCGATTCTTGGCTCGCCAACCACCCCAGACGAACCGGCGAGGCCTACTGGAGCCAGTACCTCGACGCACGGTTCATCACGGGGAATCCTGTGGCCCAGGGGGTCGCCGATCTCCCCGAGCTTGTCGAGTGGTTCCGCCCGTTGCTTGCCATCGAAGACGCTGCGCACACGTCAAATTCGTCGTCGGAGGAGTGACGGACTAGGACCCCAGGCGCCAAGGGAGCCCGTTGGCGCGTGGTGCACGCCCGGGTTATTGCTGGCGCCAACTGCCTCGACAATCCCGCTCGGGAAGCCGACCAGGGCGGGTCAGAGTCCCTTGGGCTGCTTGGGCCAGCCAGCCAGCCCAGCGTTCGACGAATTCGGACGTGTCTCCTGGGTCAATGCGGGTGAAGGGCCAAGCGACCTGGGCGGTCGATACAACGACCGAGATCGCCCCAAGTGCGTCGGCGCCTACTGGGAGCGCAAAGGGAATCTCTTCCCGGATCATCGGTTGTCCGAAGGCGCTATCCATGAATGCCGTCTCGTACCAGGCATAGCTGCCGGCTTCGACGGCGTCACAAAACCACAGCGTGTGGGAGCGGCCCTTGTAGCCGGCATTGGGTCGGCCGGTCACGGAGATCAACGACGCGGCGACGATGTCAATCGGCGAGTCATGGGGGCCATGCGTTCGGTCACTCACCAGATCGCTCTCTCGAATCATCAGTTCGCCGTCGCCCAGCGACACCCGGGACCCGGTGGCAGACCGAGTGACCTGGGCTGTCCATGCAACTCCCTCGATCTGTCCAACCAGGGTGGTCGAAATACGCTCGAGTGCGCTGGCGGCAGTTGCCACGAGGCGTGCTCGAACTTCAGCCGCCGTGGCTGCGCCAGACCGCTCAGCGTCAGCTCGGGTAAGACCCGCGACCACGCCGCGATTGGCGTCCGCCAGTTGGGCCAAGCCTGCTCCCATGGGGGCATCGTCGTAGCTCTGCAGGCGGTCCAAAATGGTTGCCGCAGTTGGTCGGCCCTCCGGGGCCTTTCGAACGCACTCCTCGATCAATCCTGAGAGACGTCCCGGTCCCGGAGGTGTCGGGCACAGTGAGTGCAGGTGCTGTTCTCGAAGGTCTTCTCGGGTTGGCCCGGGAAAGGGGAGACTCACCGGCGAGAAGCTCGTAGCCGATGATGCCGACCGCATAGATGTCACAGGCCGCCACCGCATGTTCGTTCCTCCACCGCTCCGGAGCCGCATAAGGTGCAGAGAGGAAGTCCTTGCGGGTATGGGTGGCGGTTGCGGCATCGGCGTACCGAGAGATCCCGAAGTCAGCCAGGCACCATCGGCCGTCGTGGAAGAGGATGTTGGCGGGCTTGATATCTCGGTGCACGAGGCGTCCATCGAGAGCCGCAGGGCCGTGCAGACGTCTCGCAAAATCGCGACGGCACGCTTGACGGGTACCGGACCCGGGTGCTGCATAATCCAGTCTTTGAGGGAGCATTCAGCTCTGGGCATGATGAGCACGTAGGAATCCTCGACTTCGCCACTGTCGATGACCGGGATGACATTCGGGACTCCGTTGAGATCAGCGAGCAGCATCTCCCGCTCGGCGCCGGGCTCCTTGTCCACGAACTTGGCAACGGCAGCCATCCCGTCTTCGTCGCTTGCTTCGTAGACCCGGCCAAATCCGCCCTCGTCGAGCTGGTCTCCAAATTGTCCAAGCCTTCTCGAACTCGACAACGTAAGTATTCGACTCGGTGTGGACAGCGTCCTCCCAGGGGGCCGGGAAGGACTCGGAGACAAGGTTGGCTGCAGATATGGGTAAGAACTGAGGTGCCAGGATGCCTGCACGTACCTTGAGATATTCGTCGATCGTCGAAACGTCTCTGAGTTTGGTGACTGTCGGGTTGATCCCGTACCACCAGTCGGTATCCGACGTCGACCCGCCGCCGCCGGTGATGAAATATTCAGAAGCCTTCAGAATGTGGATACGCCGTATTGATTCGTCATCAAATCCAAGGATCTCTCTGAGGTCGACAGCATTGACTTGCACCTCCCCTTGCTCATTGGCTTCCCGGTCGCCCACGTAGAGGTCCCTACACAGGAGGGCGAACTGCACAAACTGTTCGGCGACCCCTTTGCCAGTTGCCGACCGCCACAGTCCAGTGAGGGAGAGTTCCAGATTTCCATCCGACTGCATCCGCCAGAGAAAGTCCGCCATGGGCGTACCGGCGTAAAGCTCGGGCAACTCAATCCCCTGCTGGGCCGCCACTCGCTGCACCGCGGCGAGCTTCGGCCAAGTCGCATGGTTCATGAACTCTTCGGCGATCCGATCGATCAGCCACTGCTCGCCCTCCGAGATTTCCCGGAGATGGCTGGGAGGTGTCTGGGCCATCGCCATTCGCACATCTTTGCTCGCGGCAGTGACCCCTCAGATCTAGACCTTCCTGTCCATGAGTTGAGGTTGCACATCCACCCCTTTGAGGGGTCCGGCGATGGACTCTGTGGTTTCGACCAAGAGACCAAGGAGCCCATCACCGTGACCCACACAGAGATCATCTACCGCCGGCGCCTCGCGGTGTTGGAACATGCCCAGCGGACCGGCAACGTGGCCGAGACCTGCCGGGTCTTCGGCATCTCGCGGACCCGCTACTACGAGTGGAAGAACCGGGCCGACCTCTACGGGCTCGACGCCCTCATGCCCAAGGAGCGCCGGGCGCCCCAGATGCCCTCGTCCACCCCTACCCATGTGGTCGAGCGCCTGCTCACCTTGGCCGTCCTCGAGCCCACCATCGGCTGTCGCCAATACGCCGATCGGCTGGGCGACCAGGGCTTTGTGATCGCCAAGTCCACCGTGCAAAAGCACCTGGTCGACCATGGGCTGGGCACGAGAGCCAAGCGCCTGGCCCGGGCTGCGGCCATCGCGGCAGCGACGACGGGACTCTTGACCGAGGCGGCGAGAGAGGACGAGCCCTTCGGGTTCTGCCTGGCGAGTGGCGGTCCGGGCGAGCTCGTCTGCGTGGACAGCTTCTACATCGGAAAGCTCAAGGGCGTGGGCAAGGTGTACCAGCTCAGCGCCATCGACGTCTTCACCCGCTGGGCCTTCGTCTGGCTCGTGGTGGGCACCCCTGACGCCGCCGTCTCGATGCGCTTCCTCGAGCGCCTGATTCACCACTACCGGCGCCACGGCATCACGGTCCGTGCCGTGCTCAGCGACAACGGTCCTGAGTACAACGCCAGCGCCTTCGCAGCCGCTCTGGCGGCCAAGGGGCTGCCCCACGTGCGCATCCCGCCCCGCTCGCCCAACCACAACGCCGTGGTCGAGCGCTTCCACGAGACCATCCTCCAAGAGTGCTGGCGCCCGGCCTTCCATCGCCGACGCTTCACCTCGGCCCGCCAGCTCCAGGCCGAGGCCGATGCCTGGTTGCTCACCTACAACCGCCGCCGGCGCAACCACGGCGACTACATGCGCGGCCGCACCCCTCAAGAGATCCTCGACACCCACAAGCAGCGCAAGGCAGCATGAAGACCATCAAGCACCACAGAGGCCACCTGTCACCTCAACTCCCGGTCCGGAAGATCTAGACACGCACTTGCGCCGGTTCCGGAGGCCGGTCTGAGTCGTCCAGACCGTCTTGTCCGTCAGCTCCAATTCTCTTGAACTGGCCCTTCAGTCCAAGGGGTTCAACACCGTCTTCTCGGTAGCGCCCATTTGATTGCCAATTTGGATTTGCCAAGATCCGCTGGTGGGTAGCCAACCATCGCGAAGCTTTGAGGTGAGCGCCGTCCCTGGACCCGCGCTTACCAGCCACGACGGGGGCGGCGCCCGGTTGATCGGGGACGGTAGGAGGTAGTCCCTTTGGGGGGTTGTGGCGGGAGGGCCGGTGGGGAGTCGGGCTGCTGGGCCCGCTCGATGGCCGCACTCAACGATTCCACGATTCGGGGCCCCCGCTTCTTGAAGCCCAGACACCGCATCGCCTCGTCGATCAACTCGTCTTCGGTTCGAAGGAGGGTGTCGGACTGGATCCAGCGGATGAGCGCAACGAGGTCTGCTGGCTTGTAGAACTTGATGTTGCCATAGCCTCCATGTACGGGCTGCGGGCCCACGCGCTGCGGAGCCGTTGGCAGCGTCGATGTTGGTGTCAAATCAATTGCTGTGGCGCCAGAGGCCTCGGACGAATTGGTGCGAATGCAGTGAGGGTCGTCTGCCCATTCGACTGCCTTGCGGTAGGCCTCCAGCGGCACGGGCGACCTCCGCCTCGCGGTGGTGGAACCACTCCGTGGACCAGATCCGGTGGAAGCGTCCAGCCGAGGCGCTCGAGGTGCTCCTGGCGTAGGCGGTCGCGGTCCCGGGCCGTGGCCGAGGAGTGGTACGATGGCCCCGTCGGCCTCGATGGCGAGCACCATGCGCCCAGGCTCGGGTTGGGTGCTGGGCGGCGAAGTCGATCCAGTAGCCCGAGCACGCCGTACTGGGCAATCGAGGGGGATCCCGGCCGCCGTGAGCTGGTCTGCGACGTCGACCTCGAAGGGGTTGAGGGCCGGCTTGTCCTTGACGCGGCGTCGCCGAGGTCGGTTCCCCCGGACTCGGCGTAGGCGAGGTAGCGGGCACAGCATCTGGGCCCCGTCGGCGCTGAGCCGGGCCGGGTCCATGTCGAGCTGAGGAGAACGATGAGACGACCGTCATCCGCGACCGGGCCCGGGTCACGGCCACGTTGAGCCGGCGCTCGCCGCCCTTCTGGTTGATCGGGCCGAAGCGGTACAGCATCGCGCCCGTCGGGGAGTCTTGCCGTACCCGATGGTCAGGATGATGGCGTCGCGCTCGTCACCTTGGACCCGTTCGAGGTTCTTGACGAAGAAGGCTTCTCGTGCCGCCAGCATCGAGACGTCGAGGAACTCGTCGAGCTCGTCGTCCTCCTGGCGCGCTCGGCGCAGCGCCTCGTCGATGCGGTCGACGTGCTTGATGCCCATGGTGATGACGCCCAGGGTCTCCGTCCGGCCGCTCATGGGCATGCTCAGCCACCAGCTCGACCACCGATTGACCTCGTCGGCCACCGAGGTCTCCTGCGCCGACCCGGCCGGGCATGAAGGGCACCAGTTGTGGGTGAGGCATCCTCGCGCCGGCGACGCCCGGGAACGTCGTCGAGCGACCAGTCGTAGAGGCTCGGCTGTGCGTTGGAGAAGGCGATCAGGCGCTCGTCGCTGCGAGCGGTAGTGCCAGGTGAGCGTCCGGGTCCCTCTCGGCGGCGGGAGCAGCGCCGCCCATGACGTCGAGGACCGACTCGATGTCCTCGGTGAGCGCACCGTCGACCGGCAGCTCGTCGCTTCGCTTCCTCGTCGTCGTCGCCGTCGCGTGCCGGTGACGAAGAAGGTGGTCGGGGGCAGCTGGTGGGGGTCGCCGGCCACGACTGCCTGGTCGGCTCGCATCGAGCGCCCCGACCGCGTCTGCGGGGGTCACCTGGGAGGCCTCGTCGAAGATCACGACGTCGAAGCACCGCTCGGGCGGGAGCAGCTGGGACACCACCAGCGGGCTCATGGCCCAGCACGGCTTGAGCGCCCCGAGCACGTGGGGGCGGCCTGGAACAGCTGGCGGACCGGCAGGTGGCGCTGCCGCTTGGCGGCCTCGGTGCGCGACGAGCTGGGACTCCGTGGGGTAGGCATCGCGTGCCGCGGTGATGTGCTCGGCCACCGCCCGGCGGATCCGCACCGGAGTCGTTGTCGATGTGTCGGCTGGTCGGCGGCGCGGTACTCGCCGACTGTCCGGCTGTGGGCCTGGCCGTCGAAGGCGCCGACCTTCGGGATCGGCGAGCGACACCGTCTCGAGGATCGACGAAAGCCACACTGAACGCAGGCATGCCGACGCGCCTGGTCGACGGTGAGTTGCGGGTTCGCATCTCGGCGAGAAGCGGCCCAAGGGCGTAGCGCACCAGTTCCAGGTGGAGCCGGCTGGAGCTCCGGAAGCTTGAAGAGGGTGGCCCGGTCGGATCAGCAGCTCCGCAAGGCGTGCTGCGAGCGTCTTCGACGGTCGATCGGCTTCGAGGTCGATCCGTGCAGTGCGGACTCGAGTGCTCGGATCTCTGCGGCTAGCTGCCCGAAGGATCGCGCTGCGGACCCCTCAGGTCGGCCGGCAGGCGGGGCACTCCGGCCGTCGACAGGCGCTGCGGACCAGGCTCGTGGCCTGTTCTGCTGCGGCGACGCCCACCTTGGAGTGGCGCAGGCCCGCCGTGGAGGTCCTTCGGCCACGGCCAGTCGCAGGGTTTTGCGCGCCCGCGGTACTGCGCCGTCGGACAGTCGGTGACCAATGCGGGCCAGCGTCCCGGTGACAGGCCGGAGCAAGCGCTGTCAGCTAGGGAGTCCAGGTCGAGGTCGAACACCTCCGGGCGAAAGACGGACAGGGTGCCGCTGCCACACCATCGAGCAGCTCGAGAGCGCTTGCCCACTGCGGCCAGGTTCGACGGCTCCATTAGCCCGACCTGCTGGCAGCGCAGACGTCGAGTCGCGTCGGCCTCGAGGGAGGGTGTGGCTCGGGAGGATGTGGTCATGCCGCGTCGATGGCGGCGCGGGCCTGTTCAGGCGTTCGTGATGGTGCCGGCCTGGAGGGCAGGGAGCCAGGGGCTCTCGGTGACCTCCAGATGTCAAAGCCGCCGAGCCCACGTAGTCTCCAGGTCAGCCGAGGCAGCGGCCCGGTACGACCTCCGTTGAGCGTGCTCGAGCACGTATGGCCGGAAGCCGCTGCGGCCGAGGTGGACCGATGCGGGATCCCGAGCAGCTCGGACTGGGTCTCGTAGACCGACATCCCCAGGGTCCCGCGTGCGTGTGCAGGGCCTCCGGTGCGGCCTCACAACGTCATCGCGTCGGCGGACCAGCTCCTCCTGGTCGGCCCCCATGTCGGGCGCGGGAACCTGCGACGGCCGGGCGCAGCGCTCGCGACAGTTCTGGGCCAGGATCCGGCTTGCGAGCCGGGCCCGTCGTGGAGGTCCAGGACCAGGTCACGCCAGCCCCACCGCGTTGAGTCGGTCCAGCACGGCGTCGATCGCGGCGCGCTTCTCGGCCACGAAGAGGACGCTTCTTGCCGCGGGCCGCCAGCGTGGCGATCAGGTTGGCGATCGTCTGGCTCTTGCCGGTTCCCGGGCGGCCCCTCGCATCACGAGGTCAGCCGCCGCCGACGGCAGCGTTGATGACGTAGCTCTGGCGAGTGGTCGGCGTCGCAGGACGAGGAACTCGTCGGCCGGCGGCAGTGTGGTCGGGGGCGGACTTGGACAGTTCCTTGCGGTGGCGGTCCCGCAACGCGGTCGCGGGCGCTCCTCGATCCCCAGCGATGGCGCAGATCAACTCGGGTTCTGGCAGCGAGCGAGTCCTGGGCGCCGTCTCGAGGTCCTTGACCATGGGCAGCTTGGCGTAGGAGAAGTTGCCAGGACCACCCGTGGCGTCACGCCGAATCCGGGGACCTCTGCGGCCTCCTTGGTCAGGCGGTCGAAGACGGTCGGCGGCATCGGGTGGATCAGCCTCGGGTCGAGCAAGTCCGAGCAGCCCGTCGGCGTCGATCCGTACGTCGTAGTCGACGCTGAGCAAGTGGAGCAGGGTCGGGTTGACCTCCCACTCGCCGGGTAGCGAGAGGTCGAAGTCCTCCTCGGCGCCGCCTCGGGCAGCACAGGTGGGCCTGGCGCAGTAGCACCGGGGCGGCCGGGATGGCGGTCCCACGCTGGGTTGGTCCAGGTCGCCATCCCCCATGCCAGGAACAGGGTCTGGAGGCCGCGCTCCTCAAAGTTCTCGGCTGCCTTGGCCCGGACGGTTCGGGCACGTCGAGCCGCTGCGCCCAGGTCCTGAGGGGCGAACAGGTTTGACAGGCGGACCGTGCGGGAGCCGAGGAGCTCCTCGGTTGCCACCTCGTCCGCACCTTCGAGGGCCAGTGTCCCGGACTTGAGGTCACGGTAGTAGAGCAGGGTGTTTCGGCCGCCCAGGTCAATGAGCTGCCCCGTCCATGCGGCTACGGCGTCGGTTATCTTCGACTCGAGAGCCGAGCTTGTATCACTCGTTGTCATTCGACCCCGATCTACGTCATGTGGACGTGCTCAGACTCAGAGCGTATGCATCGCTGCGCGGTTTCCGCATCTGGAGTTTGGCGTGCGTTCGGGGGCTCAAAGTTGGGCCATTCGTCTGAGCCTTGCCGTGAGCAATCCCGGCTCTCTATCGTCCATGCCGGCGCCTGGCGTAGATCGGGGAGGCGTGGCAATGAGTGACCTTTCAGGTGGTCCAGGTTGGTGGCTCGCGAGCGATGGCAAGTGGTACCCCCCGGAAAGCTGGGCCCCACCTCCACCTCCGCCACAGTCGCCGGTGATCGACACGCTGCCAAATCAGCCCACCCCGAAAGCAGCTCGGCCAGGCTCGCCTTCGGCAGGTTCAGTCGAACCCGATCTCACGACCTTGGCTGACCAAGGCGCTGCAAACATCGGCGAACCAGCTTCCGAATCGGTGGTGTGGACACCACATGAGGGATGGGGAACAGTGCGTGATTACGTTGTCGTGAGCAATGACTCGGGCGGTACCGACGTCGGTTGTGTTTTCATTCCCGACGATGGCAGCCGAGGCGTACCAATGGCATGGCACGGGGTCGCCGAAGGGTCCGTGCCGTTGAATGGTGTCGGCGAGTTCGCGCGAGGAGTCATCACCGGAAGCGGTAACAACCTGAGTTTGAGTATCAAGATCCCGCCAAAGGAAATGGCGAGGGTGGAGGATATGGTCACACGAGCCAACGCGATGGAGACCGTCAAGCGCGCCATGTTGCAACGGAGCCAGGGACGGTTCTTCGAGACGTGTGGCTACGGTCGCGACGGTTCCTGGCGTTTGGTCAAGGCAGCACCAGGACTAATCCGCAAGTAGAGAGCGAACGAGTTCACCTGTCGCCCGCGCTACCTGTTCCGGTCTCACGTTCATAACTCCAAAAAGCCGGCACGCGAGCAGTCGGGGCCGATACCTGGCGGAAACTGAGTGTCCCCGAACACACCGGGTGGATGGCACGTTCTGAGGACACTGAGCCGACTCCTCGCTAACTCCGGCAAGCAGAAAGACGATCGCCCCGTCCATGAGCACCGGTGGGGTCAACCCGGTCTCCGAAAGCCCACCTACGCCGGAGGATCAAGGGCCAATCGGACGCGCCCAAGGCCCCACGGCCACAATCAACTAATGGAGACACACACATGCACCTGTCGGTGCCCGACCGCCCTGGGCCCGCCGGCGCCCTACAGGCGGGGAGCGACCGGGCCGCCAGGGCCAGAAATCGGCATCCAGGCCGGCCGGGCCGCGGCCGGCCCCTCCATTGTGTCAGGGGTGTTCCCGGGCCCTCAAGGGACGGCGCCGACACGTCGGGCGCCTCGGCTTCGCCGCCCTTGACCGCCCTGGCCGTCGCGGTCCAGGCACAAGAAATCTCAAGAAATTCCAGCTGTGGACGTTTCTGTGGACGTTTTTGTGGACGTCCACAGCCCAATGTGGCGTCCATGACCACCTCCATCCGCACCCTCACAGACACCCGACGATCGCCTCGTCTACACCGTCGCCGAGGCCGGCGAGCTGCTCGGGATCTCCCGGGCCTTCGCCTACGAGCTGGTCGCCCGGGGCGAGCTCCCCGTGATCTGCCTCGGTCGCCGGCGCCTGGTGCCCAAGGTCGCCCTCCTGGCCCTGGTCGGCCAGAGCCTCGGCCGAGGACCGGGAAGCATCACACCCCGGCTGAGCCCGGGTGCTCTCCATCGGCAAGTTGGTGGCCCGCGCCGAGGACTACTACCTGCGCACCGTCGCCGCAGGCCGCGAGGAGTACTACACCGGGGCGGGCGAGTCCCCCGGCTACTGGCTGGGTGAGGGTGCCCGCGCTCCTCGGGCTCAGCGGCGAGGTGGCGCCTGAGCGACCTCCGAGCCGTCCTCGCCGGCGTCTCGCCCCACGGCGAGATCCTGACCGCCGGCGGGGTGGCCGAGGCCAGGCGGGTGGCGGGCTTCGACCTCACCTTCTCGGCCCCCAAGTCGGTCTCCCTCCTCTACGGCCTCTCCGAACGCCACGTCTCGGCCACCGTCCGCGCCGTGCACGCCGACGCGGTCGCCCAGGCCCTCGACTACCTCGAGCGCCGGGCGCTGTGCGTCCGCCGGGGAGCCGGGGGGCTTCGCCGGATCGGGGCGCAGGGACTCGTCGGCGCCGCCTTCGTGCACCGGACCTCGCGGGCCGGCGACCCCCAGCTCCACACCCACGTCCTGGTCGCCAACGTCGCCCATGGGGACGACGGCGCCTGGTCGGCCCCCGACGCCCGCCTGATCTACTTCCACACCCGCACGGCCGGCTTCGTCTACCAGGCGGCCCTGCGCGCCGGGCTGGGTAAGGCGCTCGGCGTGCGCTTCGGGCCGGCCACCCGTGGGATGGCCGAGCTGGAGGGGGTGCCCAAGAGAGTGCTGCGTGCCTTCTCGACCCGTCGCGTCGAGATCGAAGCGCCACATGCGACGTGGTTACGACGATTCTAAGCGCGCAACCACAGGCATCCCCGCTCGACCGACAGCCTTCCTCCGTCCCGGTCGATGTCGCTCCTTGCAGGTTCATCATGCGCGAGCGGCTGAGAGTTGTTGTGGGCTCCAGGGGGACCCCAGTTGGCCATATCCGGGGACTTCCCTTGCCACGGACACTTGACCAGGGGGGTCTATGAGTGCGTATGCTTAACATATATCGGTAAACGCATACGTAATACGCGCAAGATTGTCGTTTTGGATTGAGGCTCATGAGACCGGGAGAACCACTTGCGCGAAATCTCTGTCCCCCCAGGAGAGTTGCGGCATCCCCCGTGCCGTTTCGCGCAAGTGGTTCTCGCGGTGTTGTGGCTGCGAAATATGGCATCTTTTTCGACCTGACCACGGCATTTTGGCCGTGACCTCAGGCGAATAGACGGATAGTCGAAACTACGTTTCGTAACGATGTCGCCTCTTCAAGGAACGGGTCACGGTGTCTGAAGGCAGCCGGGACGGCCCTTCGCTGTTGCTGGTTGGTTATGACGGGTCCTCGAGCAGCCGCAACGCCTTGGCTTATGCAACTGGCGTGGCGAGGCGAGAGAAGTGCGAGCTCGCAATTGCCGAGGTAAAGCCTCCGCGTCATCACGAATTGCTGACAATAGGTTCCCAGCCAGCGCATCGTCCGCGGGTTGATTTTGACTCTGGATCTGTCACCACGGAAGTGGCTTGTGACCTGAAAAAATGGCTACCGGGACGTTGGTGGCTAGAATCTTGTGAAGGCGATCCTGCGGTCGAACTGGAGCGCCTCAGTAATGAGTTGCGTTCTGATGCCATCATTATCGGTCCGCGAAGGGGTCCGTTCAGCAGCCGTTGGGTTCGGTTGCCGCGTGGCTAATCCGCTATGCCCTCCAGCCCGTCATCGTGGTGCCGTAGACATGCCGGATTGAAAATTCTTCTGCGCCTTGAGTGGGCGGGAAACGAATGAGGCTCGATGGACTCGACGTTCTGTCGCCCGATTCTGGGCGCAGAGACTCCGGTGAAATAGTCACCTTTGGACCGAGCGGGAACGAGATCCGGCGGGCTTGATTACGAGGTCGTGATAGCGAGCGGAATTTTGTAGCTCCCGCGAATCGGGTGCGATCAGCAGTTGCATGGAACGTGCTGACGAGGCCGTTCCGATCAGCTAGAGCTAGAGGGTCTGCAGGAGTACTCTCCTCCCACCGAACGAACGAAGTCCCGCCGAAGCACTAGACGGCCATCGCACTGTTCAAAGATCTCCGAATACGGTGCACCTTGAAACCAAATGCACAGACGGATCTCTCGTGCGATTGCTCGACGAACCCGTGCGACCCACCAAAGGATCTCCAGCTTGACTGACAGTGATGTCGGAAGCACACGTTCAATCTCTTTCATCGCATCCTCCAACGCGCCATCTCAATGCAGCAAGCAAGCCGGTTATGGTTGGCGTCTGGATCTAGTTTCACTGATATTGCACTATGAACCGCGGGCATTCAAGACCGAGATGTGAAAGGTTGAGGATTCAGCTGCCCGTTACTGATGATTCGGCTGGAGAGGCACTCAGAGGCTCAGCCCTCCGTCGACGGCCAGGACCTGCCCGGTGATGTAACTCGCCTCGTCCGAGAGCAGGAACACGGTCGCTGCCGCGACCTCCCAGGCGGTGCCCTGACGGCCGAGCGGTACCGGAACTCGTTCTCGCGAGGGCCGGCCGGCCGACGCGGCACGGCCGATCGGGGTGTCGATGAGCCCTGGGGCCAGCACGTTGGCTCGGATGCCGCGCCGCGCACCTTCCACGGCGACGTGGCGGTTGAGGCCGATGAGGCCGGCCTTCGAGGCGTCATAGGCGGGGATGCGGGTTCCCGGCCGAAGGCCGGCCACCGAGCCGATGAAGACGATAGAGGCGTTATCGGCCAATGTCACCAGGCCGCGCCGCACCAACAGGAAGTGCGCACGCAAGTTGAGGGCGAAGGTCCGGTCCCATTCGTCGGGCGAGGTACCAGCGACCCCCATCCCGTATGCAGCTCCGACGTTGAGCACGAGCCCATCGGGCGATCGAGCCCCCTCATCTGATACGGCGAGGCGGCACCCTTCCTCGGTCGTCACGTCTGCCACCACCACGGCCGCCTGGCCACCTTCATCAGTGATCAGTCGCCAGGTCTCCTCCGCGGCCACCTCGTCCCGGTCAACGCATCTGACCAATGCGCCCTCGCGGGCGGCCCGTACCGCGATCGCCCGGCCGTTACCCAACGGGGCATCGGTGTCGCGAGAGGGCCGAGTGCCGGCGCCGACGACGGCGATGCAGCGGCCTTCGAGGAGCGCGGTCATGGCAATACCAACGTGGTCGACCCATGTGCGGCAGGCCCGCCCGGTACGGCGCCTGCGAGTGCCTCTGCTTGCGGCTCGAGCTGGACTCGTAAAGAGCGTAGAACAGTTGCCAGCATCAGATAGTGAGCGATGAGCATGAGCAACTCGATCAGTTCGGCGTCGTCGAGCTGCACTGCGAGGGTGTCCCAAGTCGAGTCGGACACGGCGCCTAGGTCCGCAGTTTCGTCTACCGCACGGAGTGCGGCCTCCTCAAGCGGCGACACCTCGAGCCCATCGAGGCTCGCCGCGCCAAGGGCCGCCATCTCGGATCGGGTGAGACCTTGCGCCTCGCCGAGTTCGAGGTGGTGCGCCCATTCGTAGCGTCCGCCGAAACGGTAGGAGGTGCGCAGGACCACCAGCTCACGGAGGCGCCCCGGCAAGGTGCCTGAGAGTAGCGTGCCGCCGAAGCCCAGCCAGCGACGAAAGAGGTCGGGATTCGCTCGGCCGAGGGTTGCGAAGATGCGCAAAGGATCTTCGGTACCACCTGGTGCGTGTTCGAGAAGGCTGACCAGCCCCTCGTCCCACTCGTCGGCGGCGAGTGGCGGGATGCGGGGCGCAGGAGCGGTCATGCCCGCATCATAGCTGTACAGTGCGATGATAGATCTGAAACAGCCTAGAGAGCACGGATGTTAACCGTATCGCACAAAACGATCTCAATAGGCTATTGATGTGCGGATCACGGTTGCACGAGCGATTGCTTAGCGGGATACTGGTCGGCATGGTTACTCCTGCGTCCGGGAACTCCGGTCCCGACACTTCACAAATGCCGGCGACTAGGAACACAGTCCAGGCGCCGACTCGAGCGAACGTTCCACTAGATGATTTGCCCGCGAACATTGAGGTTTCTCCCGTCGGGCTAACAGCTGCTGACGGCGTGCTGTCCAAGGGCTTGTACTACCGGCCTCGTGGAAGTTCGCCCAAGGTCGGCGTCCACCTGATGCATCCACGCACAGACCAGAGCCAGAACTACAACATCCTGCCTCTCGTTCGCTCGGGATACGGAGTCCTCGGACGCGGCGGACGATGGCCGAACAACGACGTGAATACCGTGCACGAGACTCTGCTTTTGGACATGGCGGCCGGCATTCAGTTTCTGATGGACCAGGGTTGCGAGAAAGTCGTTCTGTTGGGAAATAGTGGCGGAAGCTCTTTGGCGACCTTCTATCAATGGCAAGCCCGGACTGCGCCACCAGGCCGACTTATCTCAACTCCGGCAGGTGATCCCTATGATTTGAATTCCTTTTCACTACCGGCAGCCTCCGCCATCGTCCTGGTCGCTGGCCATATTGGCGAAGGTGCACTTCTTGAAAAAATGATCGATCCTTCGGTCGTCGATGAGCGAGATCCTTTGGCGAGCGACGACGATCTCGACCCCTATCTACCAAAGAACGGATTTCGGAGTCCACCGGCGTCGAGCACATACAGCGAGTCATTTCTTGCGGCTTACCGGGCAGCGCAGTCGGCCCGCATGCGACGGATAGATGCGTACGCCAGATCGCTCATCGAGAGGCAGCGAGAGGCTGAATCCCTCCTGCCACATGCCGATCCTGCTACTGCTATCCGCCTACAAAGGCAAGCTCGGATGGGATGGCACATCGTCGTATATCGCACAACCGCTGACCCAGCGGCAGTAGACCTGAGTATCGATCCCGACGATCGACACGTTCAGTCGTATTCGGGTAAGAGGCCAGATCTAGAAAACTATGGCGAAAACGGTTTTGCTCGTTATGTGACACCTCGCGCCTGGCTCAGTACGTGGAGCGCGGATTCCAGCAATGCGAGAACCATCGACAACCTCGAAATGATTCAAGATCCTCTGCTTATCGTCCACTACGCCGGTGATGCCGGCGCGCGGCTGAGTGAGGTGAGGGAGATGGAGCGTCGTTCCGGGGCTTCCGACAAGACGATGACAATCATTAGGCGCGCAGACCACTACGGCTTCTGCATTAACGACGACGGTTCTATCGGAGAACGCTGCACCGAGGGTACGGCTGCTGTCGTTGATTGGATGAGCAAGCGTTTTGCGCCGTGAACGAGCTTACGAAGGGTTTGAGTCGGTTGTCATCGAGACAGACGTGGCGTCTTCGTTTGAGCAAGGAATTATCCGGTCAGAACATGACCCAAACGCATTCGATCATCATTGATAACTCTTCGACGGAGGATGGAACATAGTGGTAACAAGCGACCTTCAGTACGGCATGTTCACCGCCCACGACGGTAGTTTCGACACCGCTCGCCGTGTCTGGCGAGCGGCCGAGGAAGAGGGCCTGAGCGCGATCGGGATAGTCGACTCCCCGCTTCTCATGCCGGAGGCCTTCCTATCGCTCGCCACTGCTGCAATCGACACGTCGCGCATCCGCATCTTCTCCTCCGTGTTAAACACACTAACCCGAGACCCGACCGTCACCGCAGGCGGACTCTTCGGCCTCAACGAACTCGCCCCCGGCCGCGCCTTCCTCGCGTTCGGCGCAGGCGACAGCTCGACGTTCGGAGTCGGCCTCGGGCATGCCACACTCGCGCAGATGTCCGAGTACATCACCGCGGTACGGGCTCTGCTACACGGAGAAAAAGTCACCTACCAGGGCCGCACACTTAAAGGGGCATGGAAGCCGTTTGAGCCCCTCGACGTGAAGCTCTATATGGCCGCTCACGGCCCGAAGGCGCTCGCCACCGCCGGGCAGGTGGCCGATGGCGTCCTCTGCGGTTTCGGCCTGCTTCCAGAGACGATCGCGTACGCCGAATCCACCGTGCGTGAGAGTGCTGAGCGGGCCGGACGCGATCCGCAAACAATCGAGATCTGGTACCTGCCGTTCTTCTGTCCGGCCCCGACCAGGGAGCAGGGATTCCTGTGGTCTAACGGCTGCGGCGCCGCCGTGCTCTCGCGCCCGAGCCTCGATGGCAAGCTGGTACCTGCTGACAAGATTAGGGGGATCGAGGAGGTAGGTCGCACCTGGACGCTCGACCGGCACGCCCGGGCGAATCCAGACACCCTCGCCGTCGCCCAGAGAACCGGGGTACTCGACTATCTGATCGCCCGGGGCGGGAGTCTCGTCGGACCGATCGACGATGGAGTCAAGATAATACGAGAACTTCATGAATTCGGAGCTCGCAACCTCCTCTTCGTTGCCCTCGGAGACAATAAGCTCGACCTAATACGCCAGCTCGGCCAACTGCTACGCGATTCGGCTATCACGTAAACCAGGAAACGGGCGCGTCGATCCGACACCGAACTGACGGTGGTATGGAGCCGACCCAGAATACGAGCGGTACCCGTGGCATCTCTCGTCGACGTGGCTGAACGTGGCCCGTGTCCCACCCGATCACTCAGCCGCTCCACCACGGATAATAGGGTCGACACAGCAAACTGAGGGCAAGCTCAAGCCTGGTTGTGCGCGACAGTCCCCCGGATGCTTCCCCGTTCCTCAGAGGGCGAGTCCCGTGAGCTTAGGACAGCCGAAACACTGAATTAGATGCGTATGCCTCTCAGGAAGTCAGTGATCAGGTCGTTGACTTGTGAGGCCTGCTCGATCTGGGCGCAGTGTCCGGCACTGTCCACCTCCACAAGGTCAGAGTAGGTGATTCGATCCCGAAGCTCTCGTCCGTAATGCGGCAACTTAAGCCGATCATCGTTGCCCGTGATGAGGAGGACGGGAACCGTAATCTTCTCATAGGGAGTTGGGTCCTCCAAACCGTAATCCGGTCGAGGGGCTTTGTTCGGAGACCTGAGGCGAGCCGCGGCCGTGCACTCCCAGGCACCGGCCCGCACGCTCTGGTCATGGCGGCGCTGAACGTACGCAGGATCAGTTGACCAAACGGGGTCGTGGAAGAGGGCTCGCAGAATCATGCGCATCTCCTCAACATCTCCGTTGTAGTCAACCAGGGCTCGGCGCCACTCGTTGTCCGGGACAAAACCTCCGCCGCTTATGGCCACGATCGAGCGGCAAGGAAACTGCGGAGCTTCTGTAGATGCATCGCGTAGCAGAAAGGCCGCTCCCATGGAATTGCCGATGAAGTGTGCTCCGTCAACTCCAATGGCTGACAGAAAGCGCGTCATGTGCCGGAGCCGACGCCCGAAGCTATCTTCAAAATCGAAAACCTTTGCTGTACGACCAAACCCTAACCAATCGGGAGCTATCACCTTGAAGGACGACGAGAGAGCGGCAAAGTTGTACTCCCATGACATGTCTGCGCAACTACCGAATTCTCCGCTATGTAGCAAGACGATCGTCGGTCCGGAGCCACCTTCGAAATAGTGCGTTGTCAGATCATCGACCACAATGGTCTTGCTGACCAAGGTGTGGGCCTCGGGAATGGGCACTGAGCCGCTCATTGCCTTTGTCATACGCCAGAACCAAACCTAAGCCGGGTCACTTGGTCGCCCCGAACCGCAGGAGCGGTGGTCTCCCCGAGGACGAGCAGTGGCTCGTCCTCGTGCACGGTGGAACGGTCAAGGCGCAGAGCGACTGTCTTCATGCGGACCACAGTCCCGCCGAGCCCCAAGAGATCTCCGTCGCGCCAGCGCCATGCTTGCGCGGCTCGCCCCACGAGCTCCTCCGCAGTTGAACTGGCAGGATGGATCCACGGCGAGGAGTACGATATGCGCACTTCTGTGTACAATACCGTAATCGGTGCCAGCTCCGCTAGCGTCTCGACCCATGGAACTCCGACTTGACGGCAAGACTGCCCTTGTCACGGGTGGCTCCCGGGGCATTGGTCTCGCGGTTGGCCTGATCTTCGCTGCCTCCGGAGCGCAGGTGATGCTGTCGTCCAGGAAGGCTGACTCTCTCGCGGAGGCAGTGCGGCTCATCGACGGAGTCAAGGGCGACAGGGCCGGCGACGTGGACTGGCGAGTAGCCAATGCCGGAGACCTCGAGCAGGCCACCTCCTGTGTGGAGGCAACGGTCCGGCAGTTCGGATCAGTCGATATCCTCGTAAACAATGCAGCCGCCAATCCCTACTACGGACCGCTCATTGACATTGATGCCGCTCGGGTTGACAAGACAGTTAGGGTCAATCAAATCGGGTATCTGGAATGGGCACAGACTGTGTGGGGCGCCGGTATGTCCGAGAGAGGCGGCGTAATTCTTAATGTGGCATCGATCGGTGGGCTCAAGGTGGAGGACGGAATTGGCTGGTACAACGTAACCAAGGCTGCCGTCATTCATCTAACGAAACAGCTTGCTGGCGAATTAGGCCCGAAAGTTCGCGTCAACGCGTTAGCCCCCGGACTGGTGAAGACCGATTTCGCAAAGACTCTTTGGGAGACTCGCGAACAGGTAATTCAACAACGGATACCGATGCGGCGTCTCGGCGAGCCCGAGGATATCGCTCACGCAGCGCTCTTTCTCTGTTCGGACGCAGCATCTTGGATCACTGGCCATACGCTGGTGGTTGACGGAGGCTCGCTATGCAGCGCGGCACACCTCTAGGCGAGACGGGTTTGGTGATCTCGGTCGTCGCCTCCTTCCCGGCAATTAGTGCGAAGCATTGACCGAAGCGTTGGACAAAACCAGGGAGATCAGATGCGAGCGGCAGTCATCGCTGATGGCACAGTAACGGTGCAAGATCGGACCGACCCAGTAGCTGGTAGCGGGCAGATCCTCGTCGCGGTCCGATCCGCCGGAATCAACGCGGCAGACTTGGGCCAACTTCGAGGTCGTTACTCGAACGTTGATGGGCCAGACGACCTACCTGGGCTTGAATTCGCAGGTGAGATAGAGCAGGTTGGCCCCGATTGTCGACGGTTTGCACGGGGAGATCGTGTGATGGGCCTGGTTGCCAATGCGGCGCAGGCCGAACTCTGCGTCGTTCACGAGCGTCAGGCAATGCCGGTCCCTGAGGGCTTGCCTTGGTCGGAGGCTGGCGGGCTCCCAGAGGCCTTCATCACTGCATATGACGCCCTATTTGTTCAGGCTGGACTACGGATGGGCGAACGCCTTCTGGTAAATGGAGCGAATGGAGGCGTCGGCACCGCTGCTGTCCAGTTGGGCGTTTCCACCGGCGCGACCGTGGTTGCCGCAGTGCGATCGGGCAGCGTTCGGGCACAAATGGAGTCGCTTGGAGCCGTAGTGGCTGATTTCGAGAGCTCCGCGCAACTTGGGCCATTCGACGTAATTCTTGAACTCATCGGCGCCGAGAATCTCGAAAGAAACATCACGTCGCTTGAGTCATCGGGTCGAATTGTCGTCATCGGGATCAGTGCCGGAGGATCTTCGGCCGAGCTCGACCTTCGCAAATTGATGCGGAAGCGTGCGAGCATTAGCGGCTCGACTCTCCGGACCCGTTCGTTAGAGGAGAAGGCCACATGTAGTCGGCTGCTCGAGAAGCAGGTTCTTCCTCATTTCGCCAGTCGGGACCTCCGTGTTCCGGTGGATCAGACCTTCTCATTCGACCGGATTGCCGATGCGTATGCGCACTTCGAGGCACCGGGAAAACTCGGCAAAGTTGTTTTAGAAATTGGCTGATTATGACCAGAACGGTTCCGGGTCACCGCAGGATCGCCGGAAGACTACTCGGACCTCGGAAGTTGACCCCGACGATCTCCGAAGGAGGTGCGTCAGGATCGAGGTCAAACGATGAGAATCCGTCGAGGACATTGGAGAGAGCTACCAACATCTCTCGTCGAGACAGATTCGATCCGATGCAGGCATGTGCCCCTATCCCGAAGGCCAAGTGCGGAAGTTGATCTCTGTCTAGGTCGAATCGGTCGGGTTCGGACCATCGCTCGGGGTCGCGATTAGCCGAACCGAGCGCAACTTGCACTCCCGACCCTGCGGGAATGTTCACACCGCCGATTGTGACGTCACGTACCGCGAGGCGATGAGCATACGGCAGAGCTGGCTCCAGCCTCAACGTTTCATCGACGGCTCTGAGGAGCAGTTCGCGATCGTCCAGGACTCTGGCCAGTAACTCCTTGTTGTGCAGGAGGAACCATAGGAGTGAAGCGCTGCTGTGCGTTGTTGTTTCTGCCCCGCCAGGCAGAAGGAGTAGGAGGAATGCGATGGCCTCCTGCTCAGAAATGGTTCCCTCTTCGGCAGATGCGGCTGCGAGGGAACTCACCAAGTCGTCCTCCAAGGGCTGCGCGCGCCGTTGCACGAGTACGTCTCGGAGCATCGAGCTCAAGCGAGCCGCAGCCTGTGCGGCCGCTGTTGGGTAGCTACGGCCCAAAAGCAGGACGATGGCGGCGCTGACGAAGCGCTCGTAGACATCTTCGGACAAGTTGCACATCTCAAAGATGATCCGAGCAGGGAACTGCAGAGTAAAGTCTCTTACAAGATCAACCTTTGACGGACCAGCCTGCAGACGATTGACGCTCCGCTTGATGACCGGTTCGATTATGCGCTCGTTCCATCTATCCATAGCGCGCTTTGTGAAGGCCTGCTGGATAACGGAACGCACCCTCCGGTGTTCTGGGTCATCCAAGCTGAATATCGTGATCCCGATATTTTTTTGGGAATCGGCGCTTATGGAGCTCGAAAACGTCTCTTGGTCACGGAGGACCCGTATGCAGTCCTCCCATCGTAAGACTGTAAACACGCGGCGTCCCGAGAAGCCCGTCAAGGATGTCTTTGCTCCTAACACGTCGACTATCGCATCGCCGTCGAATACACCATGCAGTTCGCGCAGTTCGCGCAGCGCGGAGTGAACGTTGACGTCGTCGTTACCCGAGGCGGCTGCGTCGAAGGCAGCCAGTGCATCGAGATCATCGAGGTTGGTGTCTGCAGGGGGAGATGAAACCTTGGCCACGTTAGGAGTCCTTACTGAGTTGTATCGAAAACGGCATGGTTTGGAGACTGTTCCCGTCGACTCGCATACGCCAAGCGGCTTGATCAGTCAAGCTATGAATCCCTCCGGATATCCTCCGGGCAGTGGGTCCACCCGAAGACGAGAGAGTCGTAGCGCCTTGATACGCCACTCTCCGTCTTCTCGCACGTACTCCTCGTGATAGTGGCCATAGCCCTTAATTCCGGTGGGCGCTTTCTCGCCTGGTCCAGGGAACTCGACATAGTCGAACATGGCCCACGTTGCTAGAGCGGTGTCTTTGCCTGTGATCTCGATCTCGGGCAAATAGGCCTGATGTGACGTGACCGCTTTGTCTAGTGCCATCCGCACGGCACGCGAAATGGCTTTAGGGCCACGTTCTGCGATGCCTCCATCTGGAATCTCGAAGAGAGCGTCGTCGGCGAAGAGTGCTTCCAGCAGATCCCATTCTTTTGAGTCCATCAGTCTCAAGTGGCGAGCCTTTAACGCCTTCAGTGCTTCGACGTCGAGCAGCTGTTGCAGAGTCTCCTCTCGGCCTGCCACCTCTGCACCACCTCTCTGGCACTCGCTTCGGTCGCGCGCACAACCGTTCCTGGGGGTGCCCGCTGCCGACAATTGCGATAATCGACTCTAGCTCGTGGTTTCCACGGCGGAGTGTGCGATTTACGCAGGAGCCTAGTGATGTCGGCCTGGCCGGTCAACTATCGTGGCCGGAGGTTGCCTCGGGCAGGATCCGCTGGGAGACGCACCACCCGAGTGTGGTCGCGCGTCTTTGATGGGCCCCGCACCGAGGACCGATCGCCGCCACCCATTCGTTCCGCCGAATGACCCCGCAGATGCGAGGCTTGACAGCCGCGCCTCTCAACTCTAGATTTCGTGCGTAAAGCGCCCATATGTGCGATGCACGCACACGACCTGTCTGGAACTCGGAATGATGACTGCAAGCCCAGGACAGGGACCAGCCGCTCGCTCGGCAAACTACCAGTCTTCCTACCGTTAACTCGACAGCTGGAGGCGGAACTGCATGCCCGAATTTGACGAGCCAAATGGATCAAGACCGCTGGATAGTGGGCGATGCTCTCGGCGATTGGTCGGTCTCCATCCTGACGACCTGATGTTCGAGACGGATTTCCCTCATTCGAATGGCATCACCGTTCTACAAGCCGGCGCAATCGGCCGTAGCATCCCGCAAACGAGAGGAGCGCATCCCGCCGACGTTCGGAGGACATCAAGAGGAAAATCATTCGAGCCTGCCGTTCACAACAACAGCGAACTCACATGCGTCGTGAGAGCTGAAGTCATCCACGACGCAACGACGTACAAAATGTGTGCTGATCGGATCGACCTTCGTGTGCAGCACCGAGCCTGTCCGATTTCAAGATCGCACCGCGGAAATTCATGTGCCTCGAACTGGGAAGTCACGAGCAAGTTACGTCTGAGCGGTCAGGCCGATGCTCGTAGCAGGCCTCAACCACCTACATCATCGGTCAAGCCGTCAGTATGGCGCAAAGAGGGTACCTGTATGCATGGATTCGGGCTATGCCACTGTCAGAATGTTGAGTCACGATTGCGCGGGTTCACGGGCATTGAGAGAATGTGTTGGCGACCACTGCCGAATGGGGCGGAGACCTGATGGCCGATGTGACGAACGGCTTTAACCACCTTGAAGCCACTAGCTTGACTCGCACTGAGCGAGAACTGCAAGAAGATGTACGGGATTTCCTTGCTGCTGAAATTGGTTCGCGGGACATTTGCTCCTGGTCTCGGAATGGACACCGATTCCGATCCGTCCTTTTCCAAGAAGCTTGCCGAGCGTGGGTGGGTCGGAATGTCCCTGTCCCGCCGCTACGGTGGGAGCGAGTCTTCGGCTGTGGAGAGATTTGTAGTGGCTGAGGAACTCTTGAGGTGGGGTGCGCCCGTTGCCTATCACTGGATCGCTGATCGACAGAGCGGACCCCTAATCGAGCGCTTTGGCACGGAGGACCAACGCCGCCGATTCCTTCCGGGAATTTGTCGAGGAGAATCGGCATTCTGTATCGGGATGAGCGAGGCTGACTCTGGAAGTGATCTCGCTTCCGTCAGATGCCGAGCCGAAAGGGTGCCAGGCGGCTGGGAGGTATCAGGCTCCAAGCTCTGGACGACAGGTGCGCATCGAAGTGATTGGATGATCGCCCTCGTCCGAACCAGTGTTGAAGAGGATCGTCATCGAGGCCTGACGCAAGTTCTGATTGATCTCCGTTCCAGTGGTATCTCGATTCTGCCGATCGAGACATTGGACGGGAGGTTCGAATTCAATGAGGTGGTGTTCGACCACGTCCTTGTTAGCGACGACCAAGTCATAGGAGAAATCGGTGGAGCTTGGAATCAGATTGGAGCGGAACTCACGCTTGAGCGCAGTGGCCCGGACCGCTGGCTTTCGCCGTATCTGATCATTGAGTCCTTGCTCCGTGAGGATCTTTGCGAGACAGATGAGGCGAAGCGCTTCCTTGGGGATGTCGTGTCGCGCTGGTGGAGCATTCGGAATTTGGCCCTGTCCGTGGTCCGAACGTTCGACAGAGGGCTGGATTGTCAATTCGAAGCGGCAATGGTTAAGGAACTCGGTACCCATTTCGAGCAGGAGGTGCTCGAAATGGTACGAACTCTCGTAGATGTTGAGCCTTCTCGGACTTCGCCGTCCCCCATAGAGCGGTTGTTGGCTACAGCGATTCTCGTTAGCCCCTCGTACACCATTCGGGGCGGCACCAGCGAAATACTTCGGGGTGTTGTGGCTAGGGGATTGCGGCCGTGAGCGAGAGTCTTCTCTCGCAGAGCGTAGAGCGAATCTTCGCCAGCGCGTCCAATGCTCGCGCCCGAAATCAAGAGGACTCAGGTGCATGGCCTCAGGATCTGTGGCGAGCGATTGAGGTTGCCGGGCTAGCTGCAGTATCTGTACCCGAAGCAAATGGTGGGTCCGGTGGTTCAGTCGAGGATGCCATCGTCGTTCTAATTGCCGCGGGTCGACACGCGGCGGCCATTCCTTTGGCTGAGGCATTGCTGGCGGGGTGGATGCTGGCTCGTGCTGGACTGAATCTCTCCTCCGGTCCCGTAACGGTCGTGCCCGGACATCCTCTCGACGATATAAGACTCCAAAACGACAAGCTGGCCGGCACCGCTTATCGCGTTCCCTGGGGCAGGCTGGCTGACCGGATCGTTGTCCTTGTGAAGGACGGTGAGACGCATTGGATAGCCTCGGTGCCAGGGGGATCCTGCGAGATCACGCAATCGGACAACTTGGCCGGCGAGCCTCGCGACACTGTTTGCTTCGATAGTGCGTCGATACTCGATTTGGTCGAGGCGCCCAAAGATGTCACGCCCTTCAGCCTCAGGGTCCGCGGTGCTTTAACTCGGTCCGCCCTCATGTCTGGTGCACTTGAGCGCCTGTTGCATCTCAGTAGTCGACACGCTTCCTCTCGCGTACAGTTCGGCAGACGGATCGATGGGTTCCAGGCAGTGCAGGCTCACCTTGTCGCTATCGCCCAACAGTCGGCGCTCGCCTCAATTTCGACGGTCCTTGCTGCCCGTTGTCTAAGCGAACGCGACGGCGAATTCGAGATAGCAGCCAGTAAAATAACAACCAATCTGGCGGCGACCATTGCCACTGCAAGTGCACATCAAGTTCATGGGGCCATTGGGATGACCAAGGAATACGACCTGAACTTGTTCACCAGGCGTTTGTGGTCTTGGCGAAGCGAGTTCGGAGATTCACCCTATTGGCGCGAGCTGATTGGGTCAGCTGTACGGGCTCATGGGCCCGATGCTCTCTACCCTGTGATAGCAGGTGGGTCGCGCGCGTTACAAGGTCTGCTGTGGCCGAGGGACAGTTAGTCGGGTGTGGTGGACCACGCGCCGTTTGGCGGACCCGACCTCCAACTCTGGTTAGCCCAGGTTCGCGGTACCTGAATGAACGAGTTGGAGAAAGCGAATGGCCTTGATGGATGAAGAGTTGATCCCGTGGCGTGACAGCAGGACGGGGAATGGTCCATTGGCAGGCGTGCGGGTGGTGGACTTGAGTTCAAACCTTTCGGGTCCGTTTGCGACAGAGATTCTTGCTCAACAAGGCGCGGATGTAATAAAGATCGAACCCGTCGAAGGTGAGCCTCTGCGAGGGACCGGCGCCGGTGACTCACGAATGTCGACCATCTACGCCACCGCAAATCGCGGAAAGCGATCGCTTGCTCTCGACCTCAAGTCTGCGGAGGGGCTCGAGGTAGTTCACCGGCTAATTGAGACGGCCGATGTATTTGTGCACAATTTTCGTTACGGAGTAGTCGACCGTTTGGGGCTTGGCCCTGGAGCGCTGCGTTCGATCAACAAGGAGCTGATATACGCGTACATCGTCGGCTACGGAAGCTCTGGTCCCTATCGAGATCAACCTGTCTACGACCACGTTATCCAGGCCTTGGCAGGATATCCCTCCATGCAGGCCATTCGTGCCGACGGACCGAGTTTGGTCAAGCAAGCCGTAGTCGATAAGGCCTCCGCTCAGTACTTGGCCCAGGCCATCACGGCGGCCCTGTTTCAGCGCGAACGGACAGGCATCGCGGCAGAGGTCGAAGTGAGCATGTTGGATGCAGCACTGGCCTTTGCATGGCCGGATGCGCTCATGAACCACACTCTTATCGAACCAGAGGTCGAACCCCCGCCGCCTATTGCGGCATCGTATCGATTGACCCCAACTGCGAACGGTTGGGTCGCAATCAATACGGCCACGGCAGGCCAGTACGAGGCTGTGAGACGATTCGTGGGGCGAGAAGGAGTAGTAGCTTCGACTCGAGGTCGAGAAGCAATCCAGTTTGATGATGCTCGGCGCGAAACCTTTCGAGACCTTCGCGCCCGACTATTGACGCTGACAACTGAAGATGCAGTAGCTGTGATGCAGCAGGCAGGCATCCCTTGTGCGCCATTGATGGCGCTCGAGGATATTCATCTCCATCCACAAGTGGTGGCGAACGGCATAATCCAAGAGAGCGTGCACCCTATTCTTGGCCCCGTCCGGCAGGCTGGGGCGGCTGCAACCTTCTCCCAGCTGGCTCGTACAGCGTCAAAGCCTGCCCGGTTGCTCGGCGAAGATAGTTTCGAAATCTTACAGAGCCTCGGCTACACGCCGGATGAGATTGAACGGCTCGAACAGACAAAGGTAGTTACGATTCCGCCCCGCGATTCGTAACGACTGTCGTAGTTCAAATCCGACTGGCGAGCGAGGAAAGAGCACCAGAGAGATCGGCCTGGTGACACGGTAAGAGTCTGGGTCATGTCGGTCGCTCGTTGCGATGTGGGCAGAACTGTCAGTTCGGATCCTCATCTGGAACCCTTCTCTCTGGCCGGCAGCGAGCGTTTTGCAGTGGTCAGCTGCGTCCCCCCAGCCGTGGGCAGGCGGATATCGCCACATTGCGAGAAGGTGGTTGACGCGGCAGAGACTTGGAGTAATGATGCGGTGGGCGATATACACAAATGCAGAGCGATAATCGGATTTCTCAAAATTCGATGCGTCAGGAGAAGAGTACATCTGTTGGTTATCCCGAGTGTCGGCTGGACGAATTGCAGATGCGAGCGATTGAACGAGCGATGAAGACAAAGGGAGCTTTGGTGCAACGGGCAAGGGTAGGCGTGCTGACCGTCAAGGCGGCCGCTGAGCGAATCGCGAAAGGGGAAATTGTTGCGCTCCTCGGCGAGGCTGGCGAAGGGTGCCTGGTATTGGCCGCAGAGTGCGCAACGCCAGAGCACATTGCATTTCTGCTCCGGTACACGTCGGGGTTGATCTGCGTTGCCCTTCCGGAAGGAAGGGCAGACGAACTCAAATTGCCATTCATGGCCCCACAAACCCCTGGGCTACAGGCCAGCAGTTTCGCAATCACCGTCGATGCTGCCTTTGGCGTATCAACCGGGATCTCTGCAGCAGATCGATCTCGCACTGTTTCCGTATTGGCCAATCCAAAGAGTCAGCACACAGACCTCGCTCGACCCGGACATGTCCTGGTCATGCGTGCGGCCGAAGGCGGCGTACTCGAGCGTCCAGGCAATGCTGAAGCTGTCATCGACGTGGCGAGGATCGCAGGATTGCGGGGAGTGGGCGTGCTATCTCAGCTCGTGAGTACGGACCGATTGGGAATGGCCAATCATGCCGATGTCCTGGATTTCGCCAAGGATCACGAGCTGGAAGTGTTGTCGATATCGGAACTTGTTCAACATCGTCGCCGCACCGAGCATTATGTGAGACGAACAGCAGAGGCCTCCTTGCCTACAGACTGGGGTCGATTTCGGGTTATCACCTTTGAAAGCGAGATTGATGGCATCACACACCTCGCCCTGGTACTCGGATCGCCCAACTCTGTAAGCCCAACATTGGTATCTCTGCATCAGGAGTGCCTGTGCGGTGATGTGTTTTCGTCGGTTCAATGCGGTTGCAGGAAGCAACTCACTTCGGCAATGGATCACATCGCCAGAGCGGGAAGCGGAGTGATCATCTACCTGAGGGGAGAGGAGAGTTACGGCATCGGGCTCGGGCACGCGCACTCGGATCTGATCGAATTCCCAGTCACGGATGAGAATCGGAGATTTCGAAGTAGGCGGGACGCGCAGATAAATAGTTCCGGATATCAGATAGCAGTTCAAATGCTGACCGACATCGGGGTGCGAACGGTGGAGATCCTTGATGAAGCCCCTCTCGTTTCGGCCGACTCTGCCTGATGACGACCGAGGTCAGAGCTTATGAACGCATCCATTCCGACCCGACGACGGATTCTGCACACCAGTCCTGATTGTGACTCAGTCATCCAGCTTGACTGGCCTTCAAGGGTCGTTCCCCGCTGACACGGCTCGAGTCAATATCTCGTCGGCTTCAGTAGCGGACCCACAGATTTGCGGCGGTCTCTGCCACGCTTCGGTTGGTCGGTTTCCGACGATACCGAAAACCCTTTCACGCGCCATATGACGAGCCTGAATGAGGCCCGATTCAAAGAAGTTGTGGGACATTTCGCGACGGGTCTGACCATCATCACCGCTATGGAAGACGGACAACCGGTTGGGTTCACCTGCCAATCATTCACGGCGCTTTCACTCGACCCGCAGATGGTCGCCATTGCTCCAGCAAAATCGTCGACCAGCTGGCCAAAAATTGTCCGCGCGGGTTCGTTCTGTGTGAACGTATTAACCAATGAACAAGAATCGATCTGCCGGTCCTTTGCAGTCTCTGGTGGAGAGAAATTCGCTGGGATCGTATGGAAGGTTGGAGTCAGTGGGGCTCCGGTTCTGGAATCAAGTCTTGCCATCATCGAATGCAAGCTTGAATCGATCTACGATGCTGGTGACCATGAATTGGTAACGGGGCGGGTTATGGCGATGGAAATGGGATCCGGGACGCCCCTCTTGTTCTATCGCTCCGGATTTCATTCCATTTCGAGCTGATTGTCTTTCTTGTCTAGAACGGTACGCCTTGTTTGCCCAGACTGGCTTGGCGAATTTACAACTGCAGGGAAAGCGCTGACGTGCCGTGGGCGTGACGTCTGACGAGCTCGAAGTTGGTCGCGTCGTACACGATGGACGAAGCGCCTCGTGCATCTAATGGCGTTCCCTCACCGCTGTCCCCCGACTCGGGTCCAGTAGGCTCTGGAGGCCTACGAAACGGAGTCTGGCGGCATGAACGTCGGACGGGCGATCCGAAAGGCGGAGAGAGCGAATGGCAATGCCCCAAGTAGTTGCCGATGCTCGAGCGTCAGCGTCGAGGACCATAGACTCTCTCTCATTGGCCAGCAGATATTGTCGCCGATAGAGAGTTTGCCCTCCTTCGGCGACCCATCTGGGTGTGCGTCAGGGGAGAGCCAGGGAGATCGCATCAGCGGTGCGCCGCATTGTCCGCGCGAGCGAGGAGTCAGTCGTGAGCTCGCCTTCAAGGTCGAGTCCCGATAGAACGAGCCCAGCGAGCGGTTCCTTCGAGCGGTCAAAGATAATCGCCCCGATGGCCGAAACGCCCGGCGCGAAGTCCCTCACGAAGCTCAATCCACCAGCTTGCCGTATCTTCTCAAACTCTCCTTCAAGTTCGGTGGCCAATTCCGTTCCGATCGCATCGGTCACCTTGTCAGTTGGCCAGTAAGCCAGCATCCCGTGGCCAACTGCAGTTGTCGCGAGCGGAAAATGGCGACCGAGGGACAGTTGGATATCAAGGGGGGCAGAAACGTTCCAGACCGTATCGATGAGAGCGAGTTCGGCGCCGATGGGTAACAGCAACGACGTTGTCCAGGGTCGACCTTTTAGCACGCGATCAAGGAGCCCAACCTGGAAGGGCAGAGCCACTTTTACAACTGGTAGGTATTCGATGTACGCGTTGCCTAACATCAGAGCCTGACGGCCCACTTTGTACCCACCATTCGTAGCCTCCAAGAGCTGCTCGCGCTCGAGGGTGCGGACCAATCGGTAGACGATCGTGCGATCCAGTTCCAGTTCGGCGACGAGTTCGTTGATGGTAATGATGCCAGCATGACTCACCACATCCAACACGCGGACGGCGCGCTGGACGGATTGCAACACTGCGCGGTCAGCGTTGTTCGACGATTTCTTGACCAAAGGGGTTGACTTCCGATTACTGACGCGCAACTTCTCGGGCGGCATTGAACCTCAGTACTTGGCGAATGGGTACGCTCGTCACGCTACCAGAACGAGTGCGGATATCGCAACGCTTTGAGCCTCTCATTGGAGGGAGGCGTATGCGTCAACGAGGCGGAATGAAGCGCCCAGGGCCAGCCCCTCCACGATTGGAGAGGGGGTCACGAGTGGCGATCTATCAACTTTCCGGTCGGTCGTCCGGGACTACAACACCCCCGTCAACGCCTTGCTCGCCCCTTGGAACAGCCCGCCGCCGACCCCCTCTGGGAATCCCTTGGCGCCGCCCTGAACCCCGCGCGCGCGTCCGCCACCTGCGAGGTAGACGGGCCCGGCGTGTACCGACCAGATTCCAGTATGCGCCCGCCGAGCAATGCTGACGCCCGAGAGATCACGGTCAGAAATGGGCGATTGCTGATTCTCAGCGCCGCGGGCCTCTAGGCGCGCCGATGGCCGGCCGGAGTTGATCAACGATGGGCCGGTGCGGTAAATCAGGAATTGGTCTAAACTAAGCGGAGTTCGTCGTTCGCATGCGTTAATCGCACTGCTTGAGAGGGAGTGGTTCAAAATGCCCTACTACCGGCAGGTGGGCTCTGTATCTCCTAAGCGGCACATTCAGTTTCGCCGCTCGGACGGGGAGCTGTATCACGAAGAAATGATTACGACGCAGGGCTTCGATGGGGCATCGTCGATTCTCTATCACTTATCGCCGCCCACCGAGATGCTCGCGAGTAAGGCCCACCCAAGCCCTGAGATCGCTGAGTCCCTCTACGACGTGCATAGTCACCATCGATTCTTGACAGACGCGATTCAGACCAGCGGAGGCTTTCACGAGGCGCGAGTCCCCGTACTTTTTAATGATGACATTGTCATCTCCATCGCGACCCCAGACCGAGCCAGCAGCGCGCTCTATCGAAATGGCGACTCGGATGAGTTGATCCTTGTGCATACTGGTTCAGGCGAGGTGCGTACTCAGTTCGGCGTCATCGACTACGAACCATTGGACCTCATCGTTGTTCCTCGCGGAACGATCATCGATTGGCGACCAAATGCCGATCCGCAGCGGTTGGTTGTTCTGGAATCGATGACCGACATCAAACCACCGTCTAGATATCTCAGCTCCTCCGGACAATTCCTTGAGGCGTCGCCATATTGCGAACGCGATTTCAAAGTTCCTAGGCTTTGCGAGCCGATGGCCGATCGAGGAAGCTACGAGGTGATTCTAAAGACGCGGAGACATCTCACGAGTTCATGGCTTCAGCATCATCCATTCGATGTTGTCGGATGGGACGGGTGTTTCTATCCGTATGCCCTTAATGCCCGTGACTTTGAGCCGATCGTTCAACGAATTCATACGATGCCTAATATGCACCAGGTCTTCGCCACAGAGAATGCCGCAATCTGTCTTTTTGTGCCACGTGCCGCCGACTACCATCCCATGGCCATTCCGGCTGCGCCGAACCATGCCAGTGTCGACTGCGACGAGATGTTCTATGTCATTGACGGCTCGGCAATGGGCCGACAAGGAGATGGACCTGGGTCGATGACTTTCCATCCACGTGGGATTCCACACGGACCGAAGCCAGGGAAGTACGAGAAGTCCATTGGCATTCGCGAGCACACCGCCTATGCATACATGATCGACACATTCCGTCCCCTCCGTGTGGCGACGACCGCTGGGGACTGTGAAGATCTTTCATATCCGGAGGCTTGGGTCACCCAACCAGGCGATTGATTGTCGGCAACAGCTGTCGCGTGCATGACCTGGCGCGGTTTTGATGAATTCTGACTCGTCGAAAACGCCGGATCGAAGTCCGCGTGCGTTTGCTCCCATTCTGCGGACACTGCCCGGTGCAAGCAGAGGCTTGGGCTCTGGACGGTTATCCACCACCAAAACCGCCAGGGCGTACGGCGCACTTAGATTGCGGATAACGCCGGTGCGGGCATATTCGAATGACACCGCCAAGAATCGCCGAATACCAGATCCCGGTTGCGGCGGGTGTTTGGCCATCCGTTGACCTGCCGCCGGCGAGCAGGTGGCTGGTCCAGATCGAAGGGGACGTGAGAATGAATATGGAGTCATCAACAGAGCACGCGACGGCGAAGAGGGTGGGCCTAATAGTCCCAAGTTCGAACACGACGATGGAGACCGAAATTCCTGCCATGCTGCGAGCCCAAGGAGGTGAGTACACCTTTCATTCAAGCCGAATGCGCATGAAGACGGTCTCTCCCGAGGAGCTCAAGGCAATGGATGCGCAGGGTGAGCGCTGCATCCAGGAGCTCAGCGACGCTCGGTGTGACGTCATCGCCTACGCCTGCCTCGTGGCCGTCATGGTTCAGGGTCTTGGAGCCCATCGCGACGTCGAGCAACGTTTGCGTGATGTCGCGATGGCGCAGGGATCATCTGCACCGATCATTTCAAGCGCGGGTGCTCTTGTAGATTCGTTGCACGGAATGGGAGCAAAGCGGATTGCCGTTGCGGCTCCCTACGTCCCGACACTTACGCGTAAGGTGGTGGATTACCTCGAAGCTGAAGGCATGGCTGTCGTCTCTGTCGAGTCACTCGGTATCGATGACAACTATCTTGTTGGATGTATTTCGGGAGAAGTTCTAAGCAACGCTGTGTCGAAGCTCGATCTGACTGAAGCTGATGTCCTTGTGCTATCTGCCTGCGTCCAGATGCCATCTCTTCCGATCGTGAATCTCATAGAGAAGATTTACGGTATCCCCGTTCTCACTGCAGCCACAGCAACAGCCAGCGCAATCCTCCGTTCCCTTGGAGAGTCCACCGTTGCATTGCCTGGCGCTGTGGGAGTGTGATCCCTTTCATCAAGACCCGGAAGCGGAGGGCCGTGGTCCCAGAGCTGCGTGTTGAAAATCGCATGTGCGCGCGAATGCAGTCCTCCGTACACGCCATTTCGGAGGAATCCTGTGGAGGTTGAGTCTGTAGCATCGGTAGGGAGCATTGAGATTGTTCGTGTTCGTGAACACGAACACGTTCGCGACCCGGATGTATTTTTCGACGACGCGCAGGAGGTGCGTCGGATCATAGACCGGGAGATATGGCTGTCTGATTGGTGCGACGAGGGAATGTTGCGCCTGACATTCCAGGCATTCTTACTCAAGACCGTGGATTCTGTGATCCTGGTTGATCCATGCATCGGCAACGATAGAAAGTTCTTTATCCCCGGGACTCCGTTCCACACGGATTTCCTGGATCAGCTTCGCGATGCTGTGGGAGATCTCAATCTCATAGAGACCGTCGCTTACACACACTTACATTTGGATCACATTGGTTGGAGCACGACTCTTGTGGAGGGTCAGTGGATCCCCACCTTCCCGTGGGCGCGTCACGTGATCATCGGGGAGGAATGGGAGAACTGGGAGGCCGGTCACGATCCGTACACGGACCTCGACCGAGCCATTGACTTCGCCATCCGCCCCCTGTTCGAGGCTGGACTTGTCGATCTGGTCGACCACGGCTGTTCGATTGCTCCAGGAGTACAGTTCCGTGCAACTTCGGGTCACACGCGGGGCCATGCCTCGATGGATCTGTATTCTGACGGGCAGCATGCGTTAATCACTGGCGATGCCATCCACCATCCGGTTCAGGTCTACGAGCCCCGATGGACTAATCGCGGGACGATGACATCCGACGAGGTGTTGAGGTAAGGGCGGAACTCGTGGAGGAGCTCTCCAGGTACCGGTGTCCTCGTGATCGGTACGCATTTTTCTGGGAGCTGTGCCGGACACATCGAGCAGGATGAACACGGTCGGAATTGTTTTTGTCGCTACGGACGCACCCGCTTAGCTGGCGCACCTCAAGAGCCACGGCGTGACCACGGTAAGGCTTAGTTCGACGCCTAGAAGGCCAAGATCGTGTGGCCATCTAAACCCTGTTTCATTCCGGGATGACTCGCGGCATAGCTTCGGTTCGACCTGCGCAGGTCAATGGTGGGTAATCCCAAGCGGATCTCGTTTGAGCCCCTCCGGACTGCGGACGTCCACAATTCGGAGCGCCTACCCGAGATGGGCAGTGAGCCGGTCCCAATTGGAGTGACCGATCGCGTCGCGATCTCTCTCTGTTAACTCGGCCTGCTCGAGAAATCGCCGTGCTTTGCCGGCGCTGGTGTCGATAAACGGGTAATCCGTCGAGTAGAGAAGTCTGTCGACTCCAACGACTTCGATGGTCCAGCGAAGATATCGATCGCTCAGATCTCCGCTACCCGTATAGGACACGTTCTCGCGGAAGTAGTCGATGAACGGGCGCTTCACCCGCAGGGCGCCTCGGTCACGCATATGTTCAAGTCGCTCGATATAGAAGAGAACCACTTCACCCCAGTGTCCGACAATGACCTGAAGCTCGGGGTGCCTATCGAATGCTCCGGACAGCAATAACCGAATGAGTTGTAAGCCCGTCTCATAGTGCCAGCCGATGCCGGGACCCCCCAAGACATAGCTCGTGAGATCATCAAATCCTGAGTAATAGGCGTCGCGCACAGAAGTGACGGGAAGTTGCGGGTGGATGTAGATCGGACAGCGAAGCTCGGCTGCGGTCGCCCAGATTGGTTCAAAGTCTGGATGGTCAAGGTTCCGCGGACCTGTGCGACCGTGGACCATCGCACCCTTCAGTCCGAGTTCCTCTACGGCACGCCGCAGCTCATCAGCCGCCTCTCGAGGGTCGGGGGTCGGTAACGTCGCAAATCCATCGAAGCGCTCCGGGTACTTGTCCACCGCCGCCGCAATGGCTGCGTTTGCTTCTCGAGCAAGAGGGACGGCCAAGTGAGGAAGTAGGTTCTGTACGCCAGGTGTGGTCACGGAAAGCACCTGGACATCGATCCCTTGGTCGTCCATATCCGCAAGACGGCGTTCGCCGAGATCCACGAGCTGGTTTCCTTGGCTGCCCTGTCCGTTGAAAACCGCATAGCGATCGACCTCCGCGTCTTGGGCCCTGGTCCAGGCGTCCGTAATCGAATCGGTCACAAGGTGCTCCTCCAACGCCACGATCTTCACCATTACGGCCTCCTCACACCTCAGGGGATTCTGTGTCATCAAGATCTTGCAGTGGTCCGCCGGCGGGTGGCGTTGGTGGCCTCATTTCCGTCCACCGTGGACGTATATCGCTCTCTACGGGCGTCAAACATGGTATCGGTTCTGATATGGTCGCTTGACACTGATAATCGGCTGCGATAGCGTCCGATAATCGCTTCGCACGTTCGCGTCTGAGCGTAAGTTACGGGCACGTCAGTCGGCGACGCCAATAAGAGACAATCGACGAGGGGGAAGGGGGTACTTCAATGAAGCTGGGGGTGGCACGAGTTCCAACCGCTGGCGTGCAGATGTCGAGTCCGCATTTCACCACCGACCTGGTTCGGATGGTGGAAGACCTCGGATGTGAATCCTTATGGTGCGTCGAGCATGTGCTTATGCCTGAGACTTACGAGAGCCGGTATCCCTTCGATCCGAGCGGAAAGATGCCCGTATCTCCAGATGCGGATATGCCCGACATGCTCGTCTGGCTGACCTATGCGGCTTCCAAATCGACCAGTCTGCGCCTAGGCACCTCAATTATGGTTTTGCCAATCCGCAATCCGGCGATATTGGCGAAGCAATTGGCGACCATGCATGAGTTGTCGGAAGGTCGCCTCATGATCGGCGTTGGAGCGGGTTGGCTTGAAGAGGAATTCGTCGCTCTCGGCGAGCCGTTCAACGAGCGTGGTCGACGGATGGACGAGTATGTCGAACTGATGCAGTGCCTCTGGCGCGACGCCCCAGCGAGCTTTCACGGCAACTACTTCGATTTCGAAAGGTTCTACAGCTGCCCGCGCCCCGGGGCGGAGGGGATCCCTCTGTTCTTCGGGGGGACTGGCCGCGCCGCATGCCGGAGGGCGGCGTCGAGAGGCAAGGGTCTCGTATTGGCCGAATCGGGCGTGGTTGAGAGCATGGCAAAGATGCTCAAGGAGGAGGCCGACGAGGCCGGGCGAGATTTCGCGGAACTGGAGATCACATGTCCAGCTCCACCATCCTTGGAAGAAGCGCGCGAATTGCAAGCACTTGGCGTAACCAGGCTCCTCGTGCCCCTATTTCAAGACACCATTGCGGAATGCAGTTCCGCTATTCAGACCTTCCAGAGGGAGGTACTGGCCAATCTTGACTAGGGAATCGCCGTTCAGGCCATACCAGCCCTATCGCAACGATCTGTGCGAGCAGAATGAGGAGAGCGGTAAATGACAAAGACAAACAGCCGACTTGATTTCGGCATGTTCTTCGCTCCAATGCATTATCCACGCCAGAACCCCACTCGTGCTTTGCAGCGCGATCTCGAGACAATCCAGTATGCGGAGACACTCGGCTTCACAGAGGCTTGGGTCGGTGAACACCATTCAGGTGGACACGAGATCGTTGGACCGAATGAGCTGTTCCTCGCAGCTGCAGTCGAGCGGACTAAGCGCATACGACTCGGAACTGGAGTTGTGTCGCTTCCTTACCATCACCCCTACCACGTGGCCGAGCGCGCTGTCCTCCTTGATCACTTGTCGATGGGAAGGACGATGCTGGGCGTCGGTCCGGGATCGCTCCCGACCGACGCGGCCATGCTCGGCGTGAACTGGGCCGATACACGGAAACGTATGGTCGAGTCCTGGGATGTCATATACAGGCTCCTGACCTCGAACGAACCGATTAACGAGACGACGGATTGGTTTGAGCTTCACGATGCGTATCTCCCAATTGGCCCCATTCAGCTCTCCCACAATGGAGTTTGCGTTTACCGCAATGGAATCTCCGTTCGGACCAAGCCTGGCAGGCAAGTACGGAGGAAGCCTGATTTCACTGAGCGCGACTTCAGCCACTGGGTTCGCGTCTCTGTCTCGCCACTGGGCCGTGGTTGAAGAGCAGGCCGAGAAGCATGATCAAACCGCCGATCGCTCGGATTGGCGTGTTGTAGTAATGCTTCATGTGGCGGAATCTCGAGAGCAGGCAAGCAAGGAAGTGACGCCGGGACTTCCGGGCTACGCCAATTATGCAGCTGCGGTGTCAGAGCGCACGTTCTCTTGGATGCAGGCGCCCGATCCGGAGACCGTGACTGCGCCCCCAACCGTTGACGAGATCATTGAAGCTTTCGGCGGTACCCACATTGCCTGTATCGGTACCCCCGACGACGCCATCGAAATGATCAACGGCCTTGTCGACGTCACTGGTGGGTTCGGGAAGGTGCTCCTGATGCAGGGGACAGACTGGAGCTCACAAGAGGCCAACAATAGGTCTCTCGAGCTCTTTGCTCGTGAGGTCATGCCCGTTTTCCAGGGAAGCTTCGAGTCATTGGACACGTCCATGCAGCGGGTGATGGCGACCCGTGAGGCGAGAATCGCAGTGCAGCGAGCTTCGATCGAGGTGGCACAAGAGGCCTACGTCCCCGCAGAGGGCTAACACGCCTCGGGTCACTGCTGAGATGCAGGCCGCACGTCTTGTGACAGTCGCCGCCTTCATGACCAAGTAGTAGTAGGTCGGTCTCGTCCCGCGAGGAGCGGAGAGCTCGATCTTCAGATATCACGAGGGAGTAGCAGAATGGCAGGAAGCAGCGGGGCATTGAGCGGCAAGGTTGCATTGGTCACTGGCGCCGCGAGGGGTCAGGGACGCAGTCACGCCTTGCGCCTTGCGGCGGATGGCGCCGACGTTATAGCTCTCGACATCTGTCAAAATATTGCGAGCAATGACTATCCGCTCGCTACCAAGGAGGACCTCGCGGACACTGCTCAAGCCGTCGAAGAACTCGGGCGTCGGGTGGTCACGAGTGTCGTGGACGTCCGAGACTCGGTCAGCCTAAAGACGGCGATATTTGAGTCAGTAGCGGCTCTGGGGCGGCTCGACATTGTTGTCGCCAATGCCGGGATTTGCCCGCTAGGAACGGAACATCGAGCACAGGATGCGTTCGTCGACGTCATCGACGTCAATCTCGTAGGTGCTGTCAACACCATCAACGGTTCCCTTGCATCCGTCGAGAGAGGTGGGTCCATCATTGCAATTGGGTCTTTGGCTGCATTCATGCCAGGTGCTGCCGACAACCCTGCTGCGGGACCGGGCGGCTCTGGATACGCCATGGCAAAGCGCCTGTTGTCGGAGTATGTCCACGAATTGGCCCGTCAACTTGCACCTCAGACCATCCGGGTCAATGTAATCCACCCTACGAACGTCCATACCGCAATGCTCCACAACCGCGGAATGTACAGAATCTTTCGGCCTGATTTGGATGACCCCACGCGTGATGAGGCAGAGCCGGCCTTTGAATCATTCAATCTAATGCCAGTCGGTGCGGTAGAGCCGGAGGATGTGAGTAACGCGGTCGCATTCCTGGCCTCCGACCAAGCGGCCTTCGTGACGGGGGCGCAGCTGCGAGTGGACGCGGGGGGCTATTTACAATTCAATGAATTGCAACTCTGAGGCGGTCGCCCCTCATCCCTATTCCACCGGCTTCCGGGGTGCCGTGAGTCTGTCTTGATCCGACTGCACGTAAGACGCCGAGGCCCTCTGGGCGGGGTATCCAGACGGGCAATTCAGAAGGAGTGAGTAGATGACAAACCGACTAGACGGTAAGACTGCCCTGATCACTGGTACGGGTGGCGGCCAAGGCCGGGCCGCTGCGGTGCGCTTTGCAGCCGAAGGTGCACGGATTGTGGGCTGTGATCTCGATGCAGCAGGGCAGGCGGAAACTGACCGTATCGTAGAAGCCGCGGGTGGCCACATAGCGTCGCTCGCACCGCTCGACCTGAGTATTGAGCCGCAGGTCGTGGACTGGATCAACTTCGCGGTGGAGAGATTCGGTGACTTCGACATTCTCTACAACAACGCATCCGCCGTTCGCTTCGCATCCGTCACCGAGATGACGTTAGACGAGTGGAACTTCACGATCGCGAACGAACTCACGCTTGTCTTTCTGGCGATTAAGTATGCGGTTCCAATATTGACCCAAAGGGGTGGCGGATGCATCCTTAATACGGCATCGATCGCGGGTATGGGAGTCAATAATACTGGTGGGTTCGCACATTCAGCCACGAAGGCCGGCGTTATTGCCCTCACGCAGAGTTTGGCTGTCGAACTTGCACCACTGGGTATCCGCGTGAATGCGATTGCACCTGGAGTCATTTCCACCCCAGCGACTCAGCCCCTCATTCATTCTCCTGGAGGTGAAGCGATCCGCGACGGATTGCTCATCAAGCGCTTCGGGGACAGTGAGGACATAGCAGCAATGGCCGCATTTCTCTGCTGTGACGAGGCATCATATGTTGACGGCGCCACTTTCGTGGTAGACGGGGGAGCAGTCGCGGTTGGAGCGCTCGGAGCAGGTGGTGCGAAGTCGGCTCTCCTTGAAATGTAGCGACGTATCCCGTACCAAGAAATGGGTAAGTCAGCCAGTTCGTGTTGGTAGCTGAAGGGGCCCAAGGTAGCTCGCTCTAGGCGGATTGCGGGATTGGACGAGCAGGCCGCCGCAGCGGCCACAGACTCCGACTCGGCCTCAGGTGACCGGGCCCCGATTGTTGAGCCACTCGCTATGCGAGCTGTAGCTGTTGTCGGTTGAGCCATTCCTCGACGAACTCGACCGGGGTGAGCCAGCCGTGTGCCGAGTGGGGCCTGTTCATGTTGTAGTCGATCCTCCAGTCCTCGGTGAGCACCTGGGCCTCGAGGAGGCAGTCGAACTGCTGGCCGTTGAGGTGCTCGTCGCGCATCCGGCCGTTGAAGCTCTCGATCCAGGCGTTCTGCCAAGGGCTGCCCGGGTCGATGAACACGGTGCCCGTGCCGTTGAAGCGGCACCAGTCGGCCACCGCGTAGGCGATGAACTCGGGCCCGTGGTCGAAGCGCACGTAGGCCGGGGCGCCTCGTTCGGCGGCCAGGCGCTCGAGGCAGGCCGACGACCCCGTCGGCGTCGATGGAACGCTCGACGTCGATGGCCAGGGCATTCGCGGGTGTACTCGTCGATGACGTTCAAGAGCTTGAGCATCCTCCCGTCTGCGGTCTGGTCGAACGGGAAGTCGAGAGCCCAGACGACGTTGGGCCGGATCGGGCAGAAGGCCCCAAGCCTTACCGATGCCGCGGAGCGGCTCGCTTGCGCTTGCGATAGGGCACACGCAGGCCTTCTGCACGCCAGAGGCGGTGGATCCGCTTGTCGTTGACCCTCCAGCCGGCCGTCTCTGGCCGCCCGGGCGGCTCGCCGCCAACCCCAGCGGGGGCGGCGCCGCGAGAAGTCGCGCAGGAAGGCCCGCAGGGCCAGCTCTTCGTCGCCGGGCACCGGTGCAGGCGAGGCGCTGGGTGGAGCGGGGCTGGCCGACGCACCCGACAGGCCCGGCGTTCTCTGAGACCCCGAACTGGGCCAGAGGGCTCACCACAGCCCGCCGGCGGCAGTCCGGGGTCAGAAGTTTCCCCGGCTCATCTCCTTGAGCATGTCGATGTCGAGTGCCTGGTCGGCCACGATCTTCTTCAGGCGCTGGTTCTCCTTGCGCAGCTCGCTGCAGCCCCTTGGCGTCGTCGGCCTTCATGCCCGCCGTACTGGTTGCGCCAGCGGTGCCAGGTCGACTCGGAGATCTCGAGGTGACGGACCACCTCCTCGATCGTCTTGCCTTCGCCGAGGAGCTTCTCCCCCTCGGCCAGTTTCCGGATCACCTGCTCGGGCGTGTGGCGCCGTCTCTTCATCGTCGTGCTGTCCTCCTTCCCCACATGGTGGGGCTCGGACTCGCACAACGGGTGGATCAGCTCACGGGGACTTGGTCACAGGGGTGATAGCCAATTGACACGAAGTTCGACACACATTAGTCTCTGTGCGTTGCACTTCTGCGTATTACGCACAGAAGTTCGCCAAAAATTGTGGGCGTACTCGTTCGGGGGAGAGATCTGAAATGGGTCTTGAGTTGAGGTTGGGCGATACCGATTCTGACCACTGCCCTCATGGGCAAGGAGCTTGAGTTGTCAATGGGAGGGTCCGGAGGCTGCGCCGATCCGTGGATTGACCCGTCCGTGACAGTTCGGCGAGCCGGGGGGTCAGTCTCACGGCACAACGAGGATTTGAGGTCCTTCTAGCGATGGGTGATACGGCAGTGATGGATGCCACATTCGAATCCGTGCTTGGAAGAGTGCGCGAGGTCTGCGCAGAGGCTGCACAGCGGGAAGAGGAGATCGACGAGGCGGGAATCATCCCCGAAGACCTTTTCGAAAGACTCGAACGCACGGGCGCCCTGAAGGCGATGTGGCCTCACTCGCACGGTGGCTTCGGATTCACGTTGGCGGATATGAACGAACTCATCATCGAAGCCGCCGCCGCAAACGCCTCTCTCGGGTGGGTGCTCTTTCTCGGGTCGGGAGTCCCCCTCGTTTTCGGACTCTTCCCACCAAGCACCGTCGCCACCTTCTTGGAGCAATTCCCTCGGCTTCGAGGGCGTGGTGTTTTCGCTCCTAAGGGCGTCGCCGTCCCAACCGAAGGTGGCTACATCGTCTCAGGCCAATGGCCGTTCGCGAGTGGTGGGCCCGACCCGGACTTCCTTCTCGCGAATTGCTTGATCTCTGAAGGCGGAACGCCGAGAATGGGAGCGAACGGGACGCCTGAGACCGTCATGGTTGCCCTCCTGTCTGAGGAGGCCGAACTGCTTGACACCTGGCATGTGCTTGGACTGCGAGGTACCAATAGCTGTGACTTCGCCGTGCGTGAAGTATTCGTCCCGGACGACCGGACGACCAATGTATTCACCGCTCGGAACTGCGTCGATATTCCTGCTGCATCGCTTCCTGTACGGGTAGCGCTGGGGCTAGGCCATGCAGCGATCGCAATCGGAATCGCCCAAGGAGCGCTCGATCAGATCATCGGTCTTTCGAAGGTCAAGCGCGCAGCGATGAAACCAACTTCACTTCTTGGCGATGATTCAGTGTTTCTGCATGTCGTAGGGGAGAGCAGACTGCGTCTTGCCGGCGCACGAGCACTACTTGAAACGACAACGGAGAATCTTGAATTGTCCTGCGAGGAAGGACGAGTGCTAACCCCGGAGGAGATCCTTATCAGCAGGACCATGCCCGGCTATGTGACCTCCGAGGCAGTAAAAATTGTTGATAGCGCCTACACAACGGCTGGTAGCAGCTCACTGTACGATTCTTCGTCACTCCAACGGCGATTTCGCGACATCCACGTCGCCACCCAGCATTTCGCTGCCACATCCGAAGGGTACAGAACCCTCGGTGCCGCCCTGTTCGGCGCAGAACTCTCGCCGATGGAACTCTTCTGAAGGCGTAACAGCCTTGGGGCGACTTGGCGTCCAGCAACTGAATAGAGGACGGTGCAGTGGATCAAACTATTACGTTCTTGGCGCTCGGCTTAGCAGCCGGAGCGATCTACGCGTCGCTTGCGCTATCGCTAGTACTCACGTACCAGTGTTCGGGCGTAGTAAACTTCGCCGCGGCGTCGATTGCCGTCATTTCGGCATACACGTACGCGTTCTTGCGCCAAGGCCAGCTCTTCATTCCCATACCGGGTCTGCCCGTCACCGTAGATCTCGGGGTTCAACTTGGTTTCTGGCCCGCTGCCGCGATTACGGTGCTGTTCAGTGCGCTTTTAGGCGCCCTGCTTTACGGAGTGGTGTTTCGTCCCTTGCGCCATGCTCCAGCCGTAGCAAAAGCGGTCGCCTCCGTGGGGGTGCTGATTGCGATTTCCGGGTTGATGCAGGAGCGAGTCGGAACCAATCCAGTTTCGCCCGCACCCATCTTCCCGACGACGATCTGGACGCTCGGGGGTGTGCGGGTTCCATTGGACCGAGTCTGGTTTGCTGGCACCGTGGTGTTGATTGCGGTGGCAATCACTCTGGTGCAAAAGTTCACGCGGTTTGGGCTGGCAACCCGCGCCGCAGCTGAGACCGAGAAGGGTGCTTATGTCAGCCGCTTATCGCCAATCAAACTGGCTGGCGCGAACTGGGCAATCAGCAGTGCTGCGGCAGGTCTCGCTGGCATCCTGATCTCCCCGATTGTTGCGCTTACCCCCGGCGGCTACACCCTCTTCATCGTGCCGGCGCTCGCAGCAGCCGTTCTCGGACGGTTCCAGAACATCTTGATAGCCGTGGGCGGCGGCTTGGCCATCGGGATGCTGACCTCTGACGTGACCTTCTTCGAGAGCAGGTACAGTTGGCTCCCCACCTCGGGACTGCCTGAACTCGTCCCGCTGGTGTTGATATTGGTGCTCCTTGTTGCACGTGGTCGGCCGCTTCCGACAAGAGGTGCACTGCAGTTGCGGACCTTGGGTAGTGCACCGCGGTCGCGAAGAATCTGGCCGCTCGCATTGGGCGGATTTGTTCTTGCCCTGATTGCTCTTATTGTCCTGCAAACTGAATGGCGAGCGGCCCTGACTACGAGCTTCTGCCTGTCGATCGTTGCTCTGTCCATCGTGCTCGTAACGGGCTTGGCCGGCCAGGTGTCATTGGCTCAGCTGGCGCTTGCCGGAGTGGGCGCTTTCCTCGTCGCGATCTTTACTGTCAATCTGGGGATACCTTTTCCGATCGCACCACTGCTTGCAGCTATTGGAGCCTCGCTGCTCGGTGTCATCGTCGGCTTGCCCGCTCTGCGAATCCGAGGTCTACCAATCGCTGTCGTGACGCTTGCGCTTGCCGTGGCTCTAGAAGCCCTCTGGTTCCAGAACAGCCAATTTGTTCCGGTTGCCGGCGCCAATGTTAGCGGTCCGACCTTCTTCGGTCTTGATCTGCGTGCTCGAGCCGGAGTCGACTATCCAAGGTTGGCATTTTGCGTGCTGGTTCTGATCGTGCTGGTCCTCGTCGCGGCGGGTGTCGCAAAATTGCGCACCAGCCGGTTCGGCCTTTCGATGTTGGCAGTCAAGGCTGATGAGCGTTCGGCGGCAGCATCAGGCATAAGTGTGACAGGGGTCAAGCTGCTTGCCTTTGCGTTGAGCGGCTTCATCGCTGGACTCGGAGGCGCTTTCATCGCCTACCAGCAGGGAAATGTGACCTTTGATCCTTTCGATGTTCTGTTGGGAATCGGACTGGTCGCGACTGTTTATCTGACTGGCATCACATCAGTGTCCGGAGGCATCCTCGCCGGCATACTGGCTACCGGCGGAGTGATCTATCTCCTCTTGTCGAATTGGCTGTCGGTAGGCGGCTGGTACCAGGTGCTCATAGGCTTGGGACTTGTTATCCAAATCGTTCTCAATCCTGAGGGAGTCACCGGTCCCTGGCACAAAGCCGTAGCCCGGTGGCGTCGAAGGCAACTGGGGCATGCCGTCGACGCCAGTCAGGCGTCGCTAAATGCGCCCGACACCGAGTGGACGGCGTCCGGCCCATCGTCAGCCGTTGTGCACGCCCTCACTGATGCTAAGCCGCCGGCGTTCGGAGAACCAATTCTGTCGCTACGCGAGGTCACAGTTTCCTATGGCGGCATGGTGGCGGTGAGTGGCGTGGCACTTGACGTATTGGAAGGTCAGATCTTCGGAGTGATTGGTCCGAACGGTGCGGGCAAAACAACCTTGCTCGACGCAGTGTGTGGCTTTGCCAAGGCGTCTGGAAGTGTGCTGCTGGCCGGGGAGCCGCTGGAATCACTCCCGCCTCATCAGCGTGCCCGAGCCGGTTTGGGCCGAACGTTTCAAGGAATCGGGCTCTATGACGACCTCACAGTCACCGAGAACATTCTTGTCGGTCTAGGTTCGGGCCTACGTCCGATTCGTCAGAACACCGACTCGGTAGCAAGTGCAATAGATCTCCTGAACCTCGCCCGAGTAGCAGATCTCCCGGCGGGAGAGCTGTCGCAGGGCCAGCGACAGCTGGTGTCCGTTGCGCGCGCTTTGGTATCGAGGCCACGAGTCCTTCTCCTGGACGAGCCGGCTGCCGGACTCGACAGCAGCGAGAGCCGATGGCTCGGAGAGCGGCTCATGTCGATCCGTGACAGCGGAGTGACGCTCCTCCTTATAGAACATGACATGAGCCTTGTCTTGTCGATCTGTGACCACATCGAAGTCTTGGACTTTGGCAGCATCATCGCAAGCGGTCCACCAACGGTGATTCGATCCGACAGAGCCGTCGCCAAGGCTTACCTCGGTAGCACGCACAGCTTGGCGAGCGCATGACAGGCCCAGCGGCTCATCCGCTGTTCGAATGCCGCGAACTGGAAGCAGGCTACGGGCGAACCCGCGTTGTTCATGGATTCGACCTGGCCGCAAAGGCCGGCACCGTGGTGGCAGTGCTTGGACCCAACGGGGCTGGGAAGACAACACTGCTGCTCACGTTGGCGGGACTGCTGCCTCGCCTTGCGGGGGAGGTACTACTGGACGGGGTATCTATGGCGAGCGGTCACCCAGGAGCCGCGAACCGCGCCGGTCTGGTGCTTGTCCCCGATGATCGCTCCCTGTTTTCGACCCTCAGCGTCCGCGAGAACTTGATGCTGGCATCGGGCAAGGACAGCACTCAACCGCAGCGGATGTTGGACTTGTTTGCTGCCCTGCAGAGCCGTTGGAAGGTCCCAGCGGGGGCACTGTCGGGAGGAGAGCAACAGATGCTCGCCATCGCTCGAGCGCTGGTTCAGGAGCCCAAGGTGTTGCTTATCGACGAGATGAGTACGGGCCTGGCGCCGACCATCGTCGAAGACCTTCTCCCTCTCGTCCATAATGTTGCTAGCGAAACAGGCGCTGTCGTGATCATGGTTGAGCAGCACGTCAACCTGGCCTTGGAGATCGCCAACGATGCTGTCGTTATGGTACACGGCGAGTGTGTCCTCCATGGATCCGCATCGGAACTTGCGAAGGATCCCGCTTCCCTTGAGGCGGCTTACCTTGGCAGTCTCACTGAAGCGGTTACGCCGTCACCCGATTCGATCTGCGACTCAGCGTCCGCCAATGGCAAGGTAGCCGGGTAGTGGACCGCATAGGCCGCGCTTCCTGTCTGGGATCGGTCGTCTTGTTGTGCATGCCTATTCAACGAAGTACTAGAGGGCCCTTCGGGGATGTGTGTTGTATCGGGACAATGACTAGTCCAGAAAGCCGCGCGGTCTCTACACGCGAACCACTGAATGCCGATTAGGAGGTTGAATCATATGAACTATGTCGACTGGGATCCGTTCGATCCGAAAGCCAGCGAAGACCCGCAGGCAGAGTATGCCCGCCTGCGCGGCGAATGTCCTGTTGCTCGAAGCGATCGATTCGGTGGTTTCTGGACTCTCAGCCGATACGCGCACGTCCGCAAGGCCTCAGTGGATCACAGTCACTTTATGAGCAGCCGGAGGCCCTTCGTGCATCTGCCCGAGATGGAGTCGCTGCCACTCACACTAAACCCGCCCGAGCATACGCCAATCCGGCGGGCACTTAACCGTTACTTTGCGCAAAAGCAAATGCTAGCGATGGAGCCGAGGATTCGCAGGAATGTCGTGGCGTTGTTGAAGCCTCTCGTCGCGTCGGGTCAGGGGGAGATGGCCGGCTTCGCCGATGCGTTGACGGTTCAGGTACTGTGCGAATTTCTGAATCTCCCGTCCGGAAGTTGGGTTCGTATCCAGGAAATGGGTGGAACGTTACGGGAGATCGTGGCGCGGAACATGTCGGCGGCCAGGGAAGAAGCAGCGGCTGTGGAACCCGAGGACGTCAGTCTGGCCGCTGAGATGCAGAAGGTGCTTGCAGCGGAGGTCGGCAAGCTGATCGCAGACCGCAAAGAGGAGCCTCTTGATCCCGAGTCAGACATCGTTAGCGGCCTTTTGGCGGACGAGGACATCCCCGATGACGTGATTTTGGGCATAGGAGCTACACTTTTCGGTGCTGGTTTCGACACAACGAAGAGTGCAATTTGCGCTGCGATCTACCATCTCGCTTCGAATGCTGCTGATCAAGCGAAACTTCGGAAGGATCCGCTAAAAATCCCACTAGCCGTAGAGGAGTTTCTCCGGTGGCAAGCGCCGCTTGAGTGCACCTCCCGGCGGGCGGCCGCGGACGCGGAAGTCGACGGTCACCCAATCCCCGAGGGGGACCTAGTGTCGCTGAGCTGGGCTTCAGCCAACCTCGATCCAGAACAGTTCGAGAACCCGGAGACACTCGACATCGAACGGACTCCGAATCTGCACCTCACTTTCGGACATGGAGTTCACAAGTGCGTGGGCGCTCCCCTCGCTCGGCTGGAGATTCAAATCGTCTTGGAGGAACTGCTGGGCCTCACGCAGTCATTTGCGCTCGGCGGCAACGCATTGAATAGCTCAACGACGTTCTTCCAGAACGGTTATGAGCAGCTCCCGCTTGCGCTGATAGCGTAACGTGGGGCCAAGGAGCGGCCAAACTAAACCGGTAACGACTTCTCATAGCGGCCGAGTTAGTCGCCGAACTTTGTCCGATAGTTGATCCACCGCTGTGCGGAGTGTGTGCTGTTGTCGGTGGAGCCATGCCTCGACAAACTTGACCTGAGCTTCCCCCGCTCCTGCGGACAGTTGCTGTTGGTCGCTGATCATGCCGCATGTGCGGCTTCGTAGTCCACGGGACTGAGCATCTGGCAGTAGCTGTGTCGCCGACGCGGGTTGTACCGGGCCTCGATCCACTCGAAGATCGTCTGGGCGAGTTGGTGGCGGCTCTCCCAGCGGTGTTCGTCGAGCAGCTCAAGCTGGAGGGTGCCAAAGAAGCTCTCGGCGAGGGAGTTGTCGAAAAGTCACCGATCGATCCCATGGAGCCGAGCAGGCCGTTCCCGCGCAGGCGTCGCCCGAAGGCCCATGACGTGTAGGTCGATCCGTGATCGCTATGCGCAATCGTCCGACCAGGTGGTGGACGACGGCGCCAGATCGCCATTTGGAGGGCGTCGACGACCAGCTCTGAACGCATGTGGTCGGCGATCGACCAGCCCACCATGCGCCGGCTGAAGGCGTCGAGGACGAGGGCCAGGTAGGCCTTGCCGTTCTCGGTCGGGTGCTCGGTGACATCCATCACCCAGAGGCAGTCCGGCTCAGCGGGATCGAAGGCCCGCTTGACCAGGTCGTCTGAGGGCTCGAGGGATGGATCCCGCTTCGTGCATCCGGCGCCGCCGGTGGATGCCGGTCACTCCGGCCTGGCGCATCAGGCGCTCGTCGCGTTTACGCGAGCAACGCACGTCGAGGCCGAGTTTGAACTCGGCATGGACCCGGGGCGAGCCCTAGGAGCGCCGGCTCATGGTCCAGATGTCGACGATAGTGTCGCTCAAGTAGGCGTCGTCGAGGTCCTTCTCGCGCACCGGGTTGGCCCGCCAAGCATAAAAGCCGAGGTCGACACCCTCATGACCCCGACAGCAGGCCCGACACGGGCAGGTCCGTGCAGGCCCGGGCGATGAAGGTGTTGATCATTTTGGGTCCGGCAACGTCTCCTTGGCGAAGTAGGCGACCGCCCGCCGGAGGATCTCGTTTTCCATCTGGGCCGTGCGCAGCGCACGGCGCAGATGGCCCAGCGCGGCTCAAGCGACGCCTCATGCTCGGTGTCCGCCAAGGCGGGGGAAGCTCACCAGCTCGTCGTCGGAGGGCACCGGTGCAGCGAGGCGCTGGGTCGATTTGGACTGGCCAACCACCCGGCAGGTCCGCCTTTCGCTCACCCCGAACTGCGTACAGAGGGCTCTGACAGCCCGCCGCCGGCAGTCCGGGGTCAGAAGTTCCCAAGTTGATCTCCTTGAGCATGGCCTTGTCCAGCTCCGCCTCGGCCATAGCTTCTTCAACTGCGCGTCTCCTTGCGCCAGCTCACGGAGTTCCTTGGCGTCGTCGGCCTTCATGCCTCCATTTTGGTTGCGCCAGCGATGGAAGGTCTGCTCGGAGATCTCGAGGTGCCGGGCCACCTCCTCGATCGTCGTGCCATGGGCCAAGAGCTTGTCGGCCTCGGCCAGCTTTCGCATCACCTTCTCGGGCGTGTGATGCCGTTGCTTCATCTGCGCTGTCCTCCTTGCCCCATCTTGAGGAGGCATTGGACTCGCGCGGCGGGTGAATCGGTTCAAGGGGACCCGGTCACGATGAACTGTAGCCAGCGCCTCGCGGGTGAACTCGTCGATGACGTTCAAGAAACTGAGCATCCGCCGCCGCGGGTCGAACTGGAAGTCGAGAGCCCCGACGACGTTCGGGTTCACGAGGACCCGTTCTGCCTCTACAAGACCGAACTGATCCACCGCCGAGGGCCTTGGAAGGACGTCGACCACGTCGAATGCACCACCCTCAGCTACGTCGACTGGTTCAAACAATCGCCGTGGCATCCACAACGAGATCGGCAAGATCCCGCCGGCAGAGTTCGAGGAGAACCACTACCGTCAGACCGAAACGCTGGAACTGATGTCATCACAGACAAACGAGTCTGCATCAACCCGGGCGGCGATTCATCTGTCACCTCAACTCCCGGTCCGGAAGCCCTAGACTTGTGGGCCGTCGACCAACGGCAACCTCAGGCGAGTGCCTTGGGAGAGGTATCGGCTGAGTTCACCGTTCCGTGCACACGCCCATGCAGACAAGAGCAGCCCCATGACTGGTCAAGACTGCAACCAGCCAACGGGGCTGCTCAAGCCGTTGCCCTAATCAAAAAGTGGAACTATGGCCGCGGAGAAAACTTCCGCAATCGCGTCAGCCGGACAAGGACTCGCTCTTGATGACATTTCCCGATTGCCCAAGCGTTTGAAAGATCGTGCCTTTGGAGCAAATGTTCGGACCAATGGCCTCGGCGGTGCCATCGCAATGCACCTTAATTCCGTCACCCATCACCAGCGGGGTGATTTGAGGGGTTTTCAAAGCGGTTGCGATCGTTGCCGGAGTAATCGGAGTCAGGCTCTTGTCGGCATTGAGCCGATCAAGCAAAGTCATCATGGACTGCCAGCCATCGGCAGCAAGCAGGCCAACCGGCGCCGACGGCTCGTACTTCTTCATCGCAGCTGCGAAGGTCGCAGCGTCCGGATCGTGCTTCGAGGCATCGATGTCCGTCAAGAGGACCGTGCCCTTGAGCCCATTTGGCCCGGATGCTTTTGCGGTCGTCGGACCCAAACACTGCGCATCGAGTAGGACTGGCCCCGTGAATCCGAGCGAATTCGTCGCCTTAACTGTAGCTGCGCAGAACGGCGGGTCTCCAATGACAATGAAACCCTTTGACCCCTTCGACAGTTCCGCAGAGATCTGTGGAGTCTGATCCGGCGTTCCCGGTGCGATCGCGACAACGTCGGCCGTCACGCCTTTGGCCTTCATACCTGATGGACCGAGCCCTTGCGTCGGTGCCAAGGCACCGGGAAGGTCGATCGCAACGTAGGAAATTTGCTTGATGCCATGCTTCACAAAGTATGGCCCCGGCAGCGAGAACAGCTGGCCAATGGGATCTGCCAGCATGTACACATTCGGGTCGGATAACTCAGGCGGACTGCCCGCCTGATCGAAAACGAGTGGGATACCGGTCTTCTGAAGTCCCGCGGTAATGGCATCGGCCTCTGCTGAGACCCCAACATCAACCGCGGCGACCTTGGCCTGCACCATTTGATCGTCGCAGTTGGACGCTCCCGAAGGGGTGTCGATGTTCCAGCAATTTTTCACGACAATCTTGTGACCGTGCAATCCACCATGGGCATTGACGTAGTCAATAGCCGCCGCTTCTCCCCATGTTTGTGGACGATCATCTCTGCCCGGCGAGAGTCCGTCGCCCTCGGTGCCGATGGTGATCGGACTCCCGGTCGCCTGCGTTCGAAGCGCTGACTGAGATGCGGAAGCGACGGAACTGTTCGTGAACGCCGCAGCAACGAGGCTGACTGACATACACAAAGTTCCTAACACTAAGCGAAGTTTCATCACTACCTCCTCCTAATTCTGATGTCTAATCTGGGTGTTTGGGCCCGCCGATATATGTGCCAGCCCGCCGGCAGGTCTTTCTGCTCGCCCGGATGTCTGGCTGATCAGAGGTCGACTTCTGACCAGTTTGGAGACTTCCTGCTCGAGAACACCCCCTTCCCCCCTGATCGCATTGTGCGCCCGCTGTGTGCGATATACGATATCCGAAATGATTTTGAAACATACCCGTATGCCTATGTGGTGTCAAGCCATCCCCTTAGGATCGGTAACCGCCAAGCAAGTCAGGCGGAAGGTCCATCCTTGTCGGACTTCGGGTCAAGCTCCCTCGAATGAGGTTTACGGGGTACGGCATGCGCACGTGAGAGTTTCTAGCCGTGTTCCAGATGCGATTTTGGTCACCCCGGAGATGACTCAGGCAAATGAGCATCTCGCACACACCCCGGAGCGACCTCCTCGTTCACGTCGTGTGATCGCTGAAGTGTGTCTAGCGCCCACGCAAGCGCGGGGCTGAGAAGTAAGGAGAGACCGCCACCGTTGCTGGTAGCAGCTCCCTCTACGATCAGTCGACTCTTCAGCGTCGACTACGGGATATTCATGTTGCCACCCAGCACTACGCAGTTACCACGGAGGGATATCGAACCCTCGGTGCGGGAGTTCTTGACGTAGAGCTTCTCCCCGATGGACCTTTCTGACATCCGGATCGAAGGCAGCCAGCGCCTCACGACTGGGTCGAACCGAAGGAGTGCCATGACAATCCCGACCCGCGACGAGTTTGACGACCTCGCGATTTCAGAGGAAGGCCGTTCCCTTCTCCAAGGGATTAATGAGTTTCTGGACAGGGAAGTGCTACCCCTCGACGAGCAGTTCTTGGCCCTCGATGCACAACGGGCGAGCTGTGACAGTGTCACACCGGCTCAGTTGGAGTTGATAGAAGCGGCGCAGTCGAAGGCACACGCGGCCGGGTTCTGGAACTTCTATCTGACGCCGTCTGATCCGGGCTACAGCCTGAGCAACCTGGACTACGCGCACATCGCACTAGCGATCGGGCGCACTCGACTGGGCGGCGACTGTCTCAACTGCCTTCCGCCGGACACCCGAAATATGGAGGTGCTCTGGCGGGTGGGCACCCCGTCGCAGAAGAAGCAGTGGCTCGAGCCACTCATCACTGGTGAGGCTCGCTCTGCGTTCGCGTCACAGAACCGCAAGTGGCGTCCTCAGATATTTCGAATCTAAGCTGTCAAGCCATCCTCGACGACAACGAGTGGGTCATCAACGGCGACAAGTACTTTGTGTCGGGGTCTTGGGACCCGCGCTGCAAGGTGGTGATCGCTTTGGTGCAGACGGCCACCGAAGGTCCACCACATCTGAGGCAGTCTCAGATAATCGTGCCGACTGACACACCCGGCTTCGAGGTCATAGGGCCGATGCACCTGTTCCGGTTCGATGACGCACCGCAGGGTCACGCTCAGCTCCGATTCACGAACGTGCGGGTGCCGAGGGACAACGTACTTCTGGGCGTGGGACGCAGCTCGGAGATCTCGCAGCTGGTCATCGGTCTGGGTAGGCTCCACTATTGCGCCCGATCCATTGGAGCAGCGGAGAAGGCGCTGCAGCTCATGTGCACGTGGGGCCTCTCGCGTCACGCGTATGGGAAGCCGATTGTCTCGCTAGGCCAGAATACGTCGTGGGTTGCTCAGGCACGCGTCGAGATCGAAGCGATGCGACTCATGCTCCTCAAGGCGGCAAAAGGCATGGACATTCTGCCGGCTGGCGATGCGAATCTTTGGCTCAGCGCGATCAAATCGATGATCCCAGAGCGTGTCTGCACGATCATCGACCGGGCGATTCAAATCCACGGCGCTACAGGGATCTCGCAATGGAGCCCTCTACCCGAGATGTATGCCCAGCAACGAGCGCTTCGGTTCGCATACCTTCCGGAAGAGGTGCATCACATGGTGATCGGGGAGGCGGAGCTGGCCCGATACCGCTGAGTGAGGGTCAGCGAGGCGTGACGACGAGCTGCCCGATCTCATCTCGTGTGGGCGCTTGAGGGGTGGGCCAATGTCGCAAGCAGTCCCAACGCGAGCAGGATGTCCCCCGGGGACGCGGCGCTTGTGGGCCATGCTCCTTGTGCTCCCGGAAGTCCCAGAGGCGTTGACGAACCCGGTTCGAAGAACTAACGTTCATGCGTATTGCGCACTAGATGGAGTTTTATCGCATGAATCGGGCGTCCAGTCGGGTGGTGGGTTCGTTCGTGCAGCTGGCCGAGCTCCAGCGACTTCGGCCACCTGCGTCAAGTAAGTCGGGGTGCGATTTCACCCGGTAGCTCAGGGAGGGTGCAGTGATTTCCAAAATTTCACTCGATGATGTCACGGCTTTCGGCCATGGAGTCACGCGACCGGAAACGGTGTTGGTAATGGGTGAGCGTGTGTTTGTGTCGGATGGTTCCGATGCCGCCATCAGCGAGGTATTACCAGACGGAAGCACCCGGAAGATGGGACACTGCCCAGGGGAAACCAACGGGATGAGCGCGCTGAACGCTCAGACGGTCGTCTTCACGGTGTTCGACAAGAACCACGTCTCAACCATCGACCTCGAGACTGAAGAGGTCAAGCTGCTCGCAGATTCAGCCGAGGGGCGGCCTTTGACGTTCCCCAATTTTCCCTTGGCGGCTCCTGACGGGACCGTTTGGGTAAGTTGCACCACTCGCCAGGTCAATCCATTGGCCACCATTGCCCATCGCATCGCGGACGGCTATATCGTACGGATCGGTACCGACGACAGCACGAAGGTCGTCGCCGAAAACATCGCTTTCGCAAATTGCATGGTGTTCGGGACCGATGCGAGGTCTATCTTTGTTGTCCGTACGACCTTGAGCGACATCGCCCAGTTTGAGACGAATGCCGAGGAAGGCATGACATTCGTCCAGCGCTACGGCCCATCCCTCGGGGGAAGGCGGGATGATGAGGTCGGCGACGACTTCATGGAGGCTCCGTTCAATCCGGAACTGTTCGCACGTTGGGCCCTCGCCGACGGGTGCGGATTCGACGCTGAAGGCAATTTGTGGGTGACCCTCATGTCGGCGAATCGGGTTGTGGCAATCACTCCCGGTGGAGAGGTTGTGACTGTCCTCGACGATCCAGACGGCAAGCTCATGCAAGCGCCGGCATCCGTGGCTTGGGGTGGGCCAGACCTCAAAGACCTCTATATCGGGTCGATTGCGAGCCCCTATATCCTCAAGACCAGAAGTCCTACCGCGGGATTGGCGCTTTGGCACAACAACCTTGAAGGGGCGAAAGGGGTCGTGGAATGAAACTATCTCTCGGGCAGCCGCCAGGTCCAAGGTCATTCGAGTATGCACTCCACGCAGAAGCGCTCGGTTATGACCGTGTGTGGGTCTATGACTCGCCGGGCCTCTATTGGGACCCATGGACGACGCTGACACAGATAGGTCTGGGTACCCAGCACATTGGACTCGGTGTCGGCACCCTGATCCCAGGAATGCGGCACGTCATGACCACACTGGCAGCAGCAACGACGCTTGAAAGTGTGGCACCGGGCCGCTTAGCGATCGCCGTCGGCACGGGCTTTACAGGACGCATCGTGTTGAACCAGCGCCCGCACACCTTCAGCCACGTCGAGCAGTACGTGAGCGCGCTGCGCCGGCTGTTCCAGGGCGAGGAAGTCGAATTCGAGGGTGCCCTACTTAGGTCACTGCACTCGAGCGTCGGTGTGCCGCTGCCAGCTCAGGCTCCCCCGATCCTGGTCGCAGCAAACGGACCAAAGGGTGTCGCTGCCGCGAAGGCCGTCGGAGACGGGATCATGACGATCATGGGGCCGCAGGCTGGGTTCGACTGGAGCGTGTACTCCATCTGCGGAACCGTGCTTGACCCGTCAGAGACCCCTGACAGCCCGGCCGTGCTCGAGCGGGTGCTGCCGGGCGTCGCTGTGCTGTATCACGTGACCTACGAGTTCGGGGGAGCCGCCGTCGACCAGTTGCCCGGAGGCAGCGAGTGGCGTGCGTACATTGAGGATATTCCGCTTGAGCGACGGCACCTGGCAGTTCACGAGGGCCATGCCGTCGCCGTTCCGGAAAGTGAGCGGAAGCTCCTAAGTCCCGCCTTGGTGGCACAGACCCTGACCGGGACGGCCGAGGAGATTGCCGCGAAGGTCGACGAGTTCGCCGAGGCCGGGGTCACCGAGGTCATCTACACCCCAATGGGTCCCAACGCTCACCGCGAGATCGACATGATGGCCAGCGTCGTAGGACTTCGCCCTCGTCGCTGAAGACGTTTGGGCCTCGCAGAACAACGACCACGGAGGACCAGCCGCAGATACGGTCAGGAAGTGGCTTAGGTGATACTCAGCATGAGAAAGATTGAGTAAACGATATGTCGAAGAAGTTTGATGTCGTCATCCGCGGTGGAAGCATTGTGGATGGCACCGGCGCACCCGCTCGCAGAGCCGATGTGGGAATCGCAGGCGGGCTTATCGTCGCCATCGACGAGGCGAAGCTCGAGGGGGACCTCGAGTTAGACGCGTCCGGGCAAGTGGTCGCACCGGGTTTTATAGACATTCACACCCACTACGACGCTCAGGTTTTCTGGGACCCGTGGCTCACGCCGTCGAGCTTCCACGGCGTGACCAGCGTCATCGCAGGGAATTGCGGGTTCTCGATAGCACCGGTACAAGCCGAGATGGCGCCGTTGCTGGCGCGGACGCTGAAACATGTGGAGGACATGAGTTTCGAAACCCTTACCGCCGGTGTGCCGTGGGATACCTTCGAGACCTTCCCGGATTACCTGAACGCCGTCGACAAGCGCAGGCCGGCACTGAATTTTGGGTGCTACGTGGGACACACCGCCGTCCGTCTCTACGTGATGGGAGAGGATGCATACGAACGCTCGGCAACCGATACAGAGCTGAAGCAGATGCAGCGTGTGGTGGCAGAGGCGATAGAAGGGGGTGCCATTGGTTTCGCTAGTAGCGCTTCTCCGACTCACAACGGCGACAACGGCCGTCCGGTGCCCTCGAGACTCTCCGATGTCGATGAACTTCGAACCCTGCTGATGCCCTTGCGCGAGGCGGGTCGCGGGGTTGTGGCGCTCTTTCCGGGAGGCGCGATTACCCATGAGGTGATGTTCGAACTTCAGGAGGAAGTCCGCCGCCCCTTTACCTGGACGGCCCTGCTGACGCTTCGTGGCAATCCGTATCACGAGAAGGTCATCAGCGAACACGAGGCTGCCTGGGACCGGGGGATTGAGGTATGGCCTCAGGTCTCCTGTCGGCCGCTGGTATTTCAGATAAATCTTCTGGAGCCCTTTTCGCTCAATCCCTGGAAATCCTTTTCATCCCTAATGGGGAAATCCGTCGAGGAACGTGCCGACGCATACAGGGATCCGTCATGGAGGGAGACGGCATGGGCTGAAACAAATATGCCGAATGGAGCATTGCCCCCGCATAACTGGAATGCGATAGCGGTCGCCGAATCGGATTCTCGACCCGATCTGATCTCCCGCAGGGCGGTTGACTTGTCCGAGGAGTGGGGATGCACACCCCTCGACGTCGTGTTGGATATTTCTCTCAGGGACGAGCTGCGAACCCGCTTCTGGTCGGTCGTAGCGAATGATGAACCAGAAGTCGTTGGTGAGCTCCTGCCGAGGGACCATTTGCTCATCGGACTGGCGGACTCGGGTGCGCATATCTCTCAGCTTTGTGACGCCTGCTTCGCCACCGATCTCGTTGGTCCTTGGGTCCGGGATCGTCGGGTCATGTCGCTTGAGCGAGCGGTGCACAAGCTCACGGGCGAACCGGCGGCGGTATACGGACTGAGTGATCGAGGCACCATTTCGGTAGGGAAGGCTGCCGATATCTGTGTCTTCGATCCAATGACGGTCGCTCCGGGCCCATTGCGTCGAATCAGAGACTTTCCCGCCGACGGCGAGCGGCTCATTGCTGACGCGCCGGTCGGCATGACCCACACGCTGGTTAACGGCGTCCCCATCCGGGCCGATGGGCTCCCCGTCGAGGAGGGTTTGGCTGAGGGTCCCGGGCAGCTTCTTCGCGCGTAGCTGCATCGGGAACGCACGTTCGCTGCACCGATCCTCCGAGGTGGATTTGGACCAATGTGCGGGTATGATGTGACACCCCACCGAGATGTCGGTCCGCTGTGGTGCGCGAGAAGGGGTTTCGCCACCGGCACGCATGCCCTCACTGGGTCAAGCAATGTAAGGGTTTTCATTTCGACCGAGGCGCCCTGCCCAGCGGCATCCAGCTGCCCGTGAGACCGGTGGCACCGTGAGCCACGCGGAATCGCGTTGAGCTTCTGCGCAATCCCGTCGCCAACCCGCGGTGGCAGGGGTAGCCGGTTATCGCCGTGACGTCGTTCGCGAGCGGTACAGGGGAATGGAGCATCTCTCCGGAGCTGCTGTTGCCAGCGCACGTCCGCGATCGGTATCGTGCTCATAATGGTCGAAATGGGAGGACGCAGAGCGTATAACGCAGTTCCACGTCCCGCTGTGTCGACTCTCAGCGGACTCCGTTGGACTCCATAGTGCCACAAGTGGGCGATACGACCGGGAGCTCAGGGGCGCTCCTGCAGCGCCAAGGGCGAACCGGCAGGGTCCACCCGTTCGATGAGACCGGCGTCTACAGAAGGTCGGACGGGGTGCTCGACTACCGCGACTCCCCTGATTCGTTGACGGCAGTCTTGTGCGAGGTCGGGAAGGAGTTCCCGACCCGGACCGCCCTTGCCGAAGTCGGGGGCGCGTCGATGACCTATGCCGACCTGATCAGCCTTGTGACCACCGTCGCCGGAGGATTGCGCCGAGCGAAACTCAATCGCGGTGACCGGGTCGCAATAATGATGGACAACGGCATCCCGTGGGTTGCAGCGTTCCTGGGCGTGATATTTGCGGGCTGCGTCGCGGTACCGATCAATACTCGATTTACCGATCCCGAGGTTGATTACGTGGTCTCGGACTGCGGAGCATCGATGGTGCTCTCGGAGTCGACCGGACTTCCAAGCGGCCCTCCGTGGGTTGATCTGAGCGTTGGCAGCGAGGATTTAGCGGTGGTCTTCTACACCAGTGGAACGACCGGCTTCCCAAAAGGGGCCATGGCGACACACCGAAACCTGTTGTCAATCACTGAGACCATACGTCGGCTTAACGGGTCCTCGGTTGTACGGCCATTTCGGACGTTGCTGTCAGTGCCGCTTTTCCACGTTACGGGCTGCAATGGTCAACTTCTTCCAACATTGGAGGTTGCGGGAGAAGTGCAGATCCTTGGGCGCTTCACGGTCGAGCGCTTCATCGGGGCGATTGACAGCGCTAAACCTTCTCAAATCGTTGGTGTACCGGCGATCTATGCCATGACGATCGGTCATCCGTCGTTCCAGCACATGGACGTATCGCATGTCGAGCGAGTGATGTATGGCGGGGCGCCGATGCCCCCAGATCTTATCGCTCGTCTCAGACGGGCCTTTCCTCGTGCCCAACTGAGTAACGGATTCGGATTGACAGAAACGTCTTCCGTGGTGACACGGCTTCCGGATGAATGGTGCGATTCCCATCCGGACTCTGTTGGTTTTGCGACGCCCGTAGTCGAACTTGATCTGCTTGATCCAGACGAGCATGACGCGGGAGAATTGCTTGTCCGAAGTCCCGGTGTCGTAAGCGGCTATTGGGGCCAACCAGAACTTTCAAGCCGGGTGATCGTCGACGGCTGGCTCAAGACCGGAGATGTGGCGACCATCGACCGAGATGGACTGTGCCGGATCGTCGATCGACGCAAGGATGTGATCGTACGCGGCGGTGAGAACGTGTACAGCGTGGAAGTCGAGAACTCCATCGCAGCGATCCCTGGTGTTGCCGAAGCGGCTGTGGTGGGAGTTCCCGACGACGTGATGGGCGAGCGAGTCGGCGCGGTGCTAGTTCTTGATGAAGGAATCGCACTCGATAGCGACGCCCTGCTTTCCACTCTCAGAAAGCAACTGGCCCCCTTCAAGCTTCCGGAGTATCTCGTCTGGTCGAGAGAGCCATTGCCACGCAATCCGGGAGGCAAGGTCCTCAAAGCAGTCATCCGGAAGGACACGGACTGGGGGCCAAGAATCCGTCGTGCGCCCGCCTAAAGAGGCTGAAGGTTCCAGACTGCATCATCTTTCCGAAGGATGGTTGTTGCCACGTTTCAACGCCATTCGGCTCTGGCGCGTAGCGGTGTGATCCAGTTTGACCTGGTCCCGATCAATCGATCGACCGGATGTGGCGAGCCCGTTGCCTCAAGATCGAGCAAGGAGGAGAAGCAACCGATGAGGGGAGGGCAGGAAACGCCCGAGCAGGCGATCCGAAAGCTGGCCGACGGCGAGAAGCTCCTGGCTCAGGGCAAGAGCATCGAGGAGCTGTGCCGGTATCTCGAGATCACCGAGTCGACCTGGCAACGCTGGCGAAAGCAGTACGGCGGGATGAATGCCGATGACGCCAAGGAGCTCCGTGAGCTGCGCATTGAGAACCAGCGCCTAAAGAAAATTGTGGCCAATCAGGCCCTAGATATCGAAATGCTGAAGCAGCTCAACCGGGGAAACTCCTGACCCCGGATCCGCACTGGCGGCCGTCATCGCCCTCCGGGCCCACCCGAGGGCTCAGACAGGTGGGTTGTGCCGTGGTCGGCCGGCCTCGTTCCAGCCGCGCCAGGTCAACCGCCGGGTCCCCAATAACGGACGGGCAATCCGGGCGTCCATAGAGGAGACCTCTTCGCTGAGACGCCGCTGGGACTCAGGGTGGGAGCCAATGACACGCGCATCCCAGCCCATCTGCACGCCACCCTCGGTCGGTAGATCGTTCAACGTGCGCTCCGCGGCCCCGGCAGCAGGTGATCTTTCGTTGGATGCCGTTGATCGAAGGATCCGTTCAGGCGCCTGTCCGATACCGGGCGACCTCGGAGCGACCAAGGACCATATGATGAACTTCGTCGGGTCCGTCGGCAAATCGGAGCGCCCGCTGTTGGGCGTACATCTCCGCGAGCGGAGTCCACTGCGAGAGGCCCGCTGCGCCGTGGATCTGAATCGCGTGGTCGACTATCAGGCACACTCGCTCAGGAACCATCGCCTTGACGGCGCTGACCCATACCCGTGCGTCCTTGATACCCATTACATCCATGGCCTTCGCAGCGCGCAACACCATGAGCCGCATCGATTCGATCTCGATGCGCGCTTGGCTGACCCATTCCATGTTCTTTCCGAGCGTGATGATCGGTTTGCCAAAAGCCTCGCGCTCAAGACCCCGCTTGACCATAAGCTCCAACGCAATTTCAGCGACACCGATAGAGCGCATGCAATGGTGAATGCGGCCAGGTCCGAGTCGAAGTTGTGAGATTTCGAAACCGCGGCCCGCTCCGAGAAGGACATTGTTCCGTGGGACCCGTACATCGGTGAAGCGAAGATGCATGTGACCATGAGGAGCATTGTCCTGACCGAAAACGGTCATCGGGCCCAATATCTCAACCCCAGGCGTCTCCATCGGGACGAGAATCTGAGATTGCTGAAGGTGGGGCTGTGCGTCCGGATTCGTCATCACCATCACGATCATCACTTTGCAGCGAGGATCTCCTGCGCCGGAAATGAAAAACTTCTCCCCGTTGATCACCCATTCGTCGCCATCAAGCACCGCTTCACATCTGATGTTACGGGCATCCGATGACGGCAGCCCTGGTTCGGTCATGGCGTAGGCAGATCGGATATCACCCGCCAGGAGGGGCCTCAACCACCGGTCCTTTTGCTCCTGCGTACCCACTCGTGTCAGGACTTCCATGTTTCCGGTGTCAGGAGCGGAGCAGTTGAGGCATTCGGAACCCAAACGGGTCCTACCGAGCTCAAAGGCAATGTATGCGTAGTCGAGATTGGATAGTCCATCCTTAGCCTCAGCTTCCGCATTTGGAAGAAAGAAATTCCAGAGTCCGACGGCCTTCGCCTTGTCCTTAGTCTGTTCGAGCAACTCCAACTGGCCGTCAGCGAAATTCCATCGGCTCGCGCGGTTACCATCTAATGCGAAGAACTCGTCCTCCATGGGCAGCACTGCCTCGGTGATAAAACCGCGGACCTTCTCGAGCAGTGGAAGGGCATCCTTCGAAATTCCGAGGTTGTAAAGCTCTCCACCGAAGTCATCTAGGTTCAGCGGGTCTGGTGCCATCGTCTGATCTCCAGGGGTCGTGACTAGCCGTTCCGAACTGCTCGGACGTTGACGCGCAGTAGGTATTACCGAGGGAGCGCGTTCCGTCTGTGTTCACGTTAACAAGGACTTCCCCGTGATCCAAAACGTCAGAGTTGTGCTCATTGCAGCTCCACACCTCTAGAGCTCAACAGCCAATCGGAACGCTCCGACATCACGAGGGAACCCATCAGACTGCGCGGCCAACAGCTCGGAGACTGCTGTAGGTGATTCCGACCCGTGTCCAGAACGACCGACGACACGTATGGATGATGGATGAACCCCGTCGCTCAAAGGAAGGGTTCCATCGATGGATGAGACGTCGATCCCTCGACGGGCGAGGCGCTCTATGCCCAAAAAATGGGTTGTCATGACGGCAACGCCGGGACTCTCTGAGGGGTCGACGGTCGCCACAGGGCGGGCGTGCAGATCCGAACCAACTGGTCCCCGAATGCTCCGTGAGGCCATCGATCCGACCTTTGTTGCGAGCTTCGAGCAGCATCACGACGCGCGTTCGCCACGCCTCTGCCGGGCGTCTTTGTACGGGGCGTGTTGCTATTCGCCTCAAGTCCGATTTGAGATCGCGAAAGGCGGATATCGATCAGCGAATATTCTTCAGTCATCAAGCTCCAACCTGCAAGATCGCGCTTCGACTTGACACCTGAACACCTTGGAGTAACGTAGCTTGATCGCAATTCCCACTAATAGTGCGATAATCGCAGCACAGGGGGTAAGATGACGCTGGTCGAAGTAGGGGATGCCCAGCTGGAGGTCCAGCGCGTGGGAAAGGGATCACCTCTTCTGTTCCTGCACGGCGAGGACGGTCTCCAGCCCAGCATGGAGTTGGTCAATGAACTCGCGCAGAGCTTCGAAGTGATCGCTCCACATCACCCTGCGTTTGGCGCTTCGACGAGACCGCAGCACATATCCAGTGTCGCTGATATCGGATTCGTGTACGCGGAGTATCTGGAACAGTTCGATTCGGCAGTCGCGGTGGTTGGGACATCTCTGGGTGCTTGGATCGCTGCTGAAATCGCAGTGAATCACCCCGTCATTTTTTCTGCCGTAGTCCTCGTATCTCCTACCGGGATCAAGACCCGGGCTCGAGACGAGCGTGATTTCGTAGATCTGTACGTCGCAAACTACGAGGACATCCCCAACATTCTCTATGGAGATCCCGAGGCAGCGCCGGATCTGCAGGCCCGATCCGAAATTGATCACTTGTACTTCGCAATTGCGCAAGAAGCAACCGCTCGCTACTGCTGGGAGCCGTACATGTACAACCCGAAATTGATTCATCGACTACGGAGGATCTCCTCGCCCACAATGGTCGTCTCGGGGTCCCAGGACCGCTTCGTCTTGGACCCGAGCTACTACCTGACATTCGCCCAGAAGATCGGTGCCAATGCCTCCTCCCGAATCGTCGAAGAGGCAGGTCATAGGATCGAAGAAGAGAATCCCAAAGAGCTGACGGAGATAATCACCGAATTCTTGACGACGGTATGAGCATCGGGCCCAGAGATCGAGAGGTGATCTGATCAGTGTTCCGTGCGTGGATGTTTACCGAGATGCAGTACCCGTTCCTGCCCCCCGCGGATCTGTACAAGATCAATCGCGTGACAATTCCGAGCAGTTTCTGCGACCCGGAAGCTGCCTACGAGCTGTATGAAAAATGTTTCGATATCTACAAAGCTGCAGATGATCTGGGCTTGGACATCATGGTCAACGAGCATCATGCGACCGCGACGTGTCTCAATAGCGCCCTACCCCTGAGTCTTGCCATCCTTGCTCGGGAAACGTCGCAGGCGCGCCTCTTGTGCCTTGGGAACCCGATGGCAAATCGCCCGGATCCTGTGCGGGTTGCCGAAGAAATGGCAATCGTAGATGTCATCTCTCGAGGTCGGCTCGAACTTGGAGTTGTTCGTGGCGTGCCTCAGGAGCAATTCCCCACCAACTCGAATCCCGTCGACATGAAAGTTCGGATGTGGGAAGCAATTGATTTGCTCATCAAGGCTCTCTCGACGCATGACGGACCATTTAGCTGGGATGGACAATATTTTCACTTTCGGGAGGTGAACGTGTGGCCGCGGCCATATCAGCAGCCGCATCCGCCAATGTGGATGTCAACGCTAACCCCCTCCTCGGCGGCTGAATTGGCAGAACGGGACCTCACCGTTGCGACTTTGGGCAATGGGATTGCCGGCTGCGGGCCCATCTTCGAAGCGTACCGATCGAGGGCAAAAGAATTGGGGCTTCCCACGCCGCCTCCCGAGAAGTTCGCTTATAGCCCATTCCTCTTCATCGGGGACACCGATGAGGAGGCTCACGTTGAGGTTCGTAAGCTCATGGTCTGGGCGACAGAGCAGCTTCGGTCGCCGGGTCAATTCGTGGATATTCCGGGCTACATGCCGCCGGAGCAGAGGGCGATGATGGCGAGAATTCGCGCCAAGGAAGGCTCGGCCACGCTGCCTAGTCTCAAGCGCCTTGCGTATGGCTCGGTCGACGACCTCATCGCGGGCGGGGAGATCATGGCCGGGAATCCGGACAGCGTGTTCGAACAGATGAAGCATTTTCACGACGAAGTTGGCGGTTTCGGGAACCTAATCCCTCTCGTGCACTACTCGACGATGTCGTATGACACCGTGGTGAAGAGTATGGAGCGCTTCAGCACGCACGTGTTGCCCCGATTTCGTGACGAGATTTTCGAGCCATCGAAGAGCGGGAAGCGCGAATTGGTCGGATCAGGATTGGGGAGATAGGGCTGGTGTTGGTGCGCTAGCCCCATGATCGTGAGCATGGGGGCGTTCCAGGTCAATAGGGCAGCTCCAAGCAAGCCAAGGGGATTCACGACTTTAGAGAGGCAGGGCCGCAGTGGACTCGATCGACGAACTTGCATACATAGGGATCAACGCCAAGGACTCCGCCTCCTGGTCGAAGTATGCCGTTGAGGTTCTTGGCCATGAGATCGCCGCCGACAGCGACGCATCGAACTTGTACCTGCGGATGGACGATCATCACCATCGACTCATCATCCATCCGGGGACCGACAGCCCAGAGGACATCAGTTACGTCGGCTGGCAAGTCCGCAATGCTGCCGTGATCGACGCCTTTGCCGCGCGTCTCGAGTCAGCCGGAGTTGCGGTACGGGAAGGATCTCCAGAGGAGGCGGCTGCGCGTCGGGTTCTTGGGTTCGTTCACTTCCACGATCCGCACACGCAGTTGCGAATGGAGCTCTCCTATGGTCCCGAGATCAGTTTTCAGCCAGCGTATCGGCCGACCCGCGACATTTCGGGCTTTGTAACCGGCGACCTGGGACTGGGACATTGTGTCACGTATGTCGCCGACGTCGATGCAGCCCAGAGTTTCTATCGCGATTTGCTTGGCTTCGAGACGTCTGACGAGGTCTTCATTCCCGGGCTAGGTAAGTTGGCGGCTTTTATGTACTGCAATTCCCGCCATCACTCAATTGCTTTCTTCATGAATCCCCAGCCGAAGCGCCGCGCGAACCATATTATGTTTGAGTACAGCAGCATCGATGACGTCGGCACTGCGTTGGACATTTGCCATTCACACGAGTCAGTAAAAGTGGAGTTGGGACGTCACAACAACGATCGTGCTGTGTCCTTTTACGCGGACAACCCATCTGGGTGGCTGTTCGAACTCGCATGGGGATCCCGTCTGATTGATCCGACCAGTTTCGCAGTCGAGCACTACACCTTGAGCGGCGGCTCAGGTCAAGGCGAATGGGGCCACCAGGGATTGATGGAGATCATATGATCCGAGCCCACCCTGCTTGCCCGGACGCGTGCATGGGGCGATAGGCCTTTCTGAAGGTTTGCTGTGGCTCTCCCACAGCACGCGTGTAGATGAGGTTGCATTCCCAAGCTATGAATGAGAGCCGGCTATATGGCTTCGATGCTCGCGGCAGTACGATTGCCAGTGGTATCTGATCGTCGATCGACGCCGGCCCCATGAAATCGCCGCCGCTGACTACGCTGCCGCCGCTCAGGGTGAAGTTCGCCGCTGTGACGAATCTACTACGTATCCCCCGTAAATGGAGGTGGCCGAGGCCGTGCGCGGCGTACGGCCGGCCGTGACAGCGCTCCTCGAAGGCCGCCGTATCGCCGTCGTCGGGGCGGGCACCCGAGCATCTCGAGACCCCGATGCTCCCGTGGGTAACGGCCGGGCGATCGCCCTGCGTTCCGCCCGCGAGGGCGCATCGGTCGTATGCGTTGACCGGGACGAGGTGGCTGCGCAGGAGACCTGGCGACTGATCACTGAGGAGGGTGGCCACGCGACCGTCGTGGTCGCCGATGTGACGACCGAGGAGGGGTGTCGCCTCGCCGTGTCAGAGGAGGGGGGTCGATTGCCCGATGGGCTCGTACTCAATGTCGGAGCTGGCTTCGGGATGGGCATCACCGGGACGTCGCCCGAGGAGTGGGACCGGACGTTCTCCCTCAACTTGCGTGCCCACTTCTTGTTGGTGCGGCGCGGGCTGGTCACGTTGGCCGACAACGCCTCCATCGTCTTCATCGGCTCGGTGGCCGGCCTTCGACCGATGAGCCGCATCCCCGCCTATGACGCCTCGAAGGCTGGGCTCATCGGCCTCAACCGCCACGTCGCCGTGGAAGGCGCCCGCCGCGGCATCCGTGCCAACGTGTTGGCCCCAGGACTCATCGACACTCCGCTGGGCCGCGTCGCCTCGGCCGGCCGGCCATCGCGCGAACGAGTCCCGGTTCCGCTCGGCCGTCAGGGCACGGCTTGGGAGGTCGCGGCAGCTACGGTGTTCCTGCTCTCCGACGAGGCGAGTTACATCACCGGGCAGGTCCTGGTCGTCGACGGGGGCTTGACTCTCATTTGAGCCGTCCACCCAGCGTGCTGGCTTGGCAGCGCCTAGTCGGCCTGGGTACTAAGCCGACCAAAACCGGAACTAGGTCGCGCCGCCGAGCCATCCAGGGAAACGACGGGTTCGCCCAGCCTCGAAAGAGCTTCGGGTCCTATCTGAGGTGCGAAGGTTTGGGCTCCCGCGGCAGGCCCAATATCCGCTCTGAGACAATATTTCGTTGGATTTCCGCCGTTCCACCCCAGATGCTCTCGGATCGAGAGAAGAGGAAGGACTCCTGGATATCACTGACCGGGTAGTCCCCTCGACCCTTTCGGATCCGTCCTTCGGTTGAGTCAGCGGGATCCCCCGTCAGGATCTGACCTGTGAGCCCAATGATGTCAACGGCGAGATCCATCATGTCTTGATGAAGCTCCGACCAGAACATCTTGTTGCATGCGCTCAGCGCGGCTGTGCGGTGAGTTCCGTTTAGGGAGTCCGTGAGATGCCTATATCCATTGATCTCCATGATCTTGACCTTCGACCAAGCAGTCACCAAACGTTGACGAATCAGGGGATCAGACGCTCTTCCGTGGAATCGTGCCAGGTCGAACACCTTGTCAAGTTCTCGCTTGAACCTCCGATACCCAGTCGTCGAAGAAGAGCCGCGCTCGAATCCAAGTGTGGTCATCGCCACTTTCCATCCGTTGTTGACGTCTCCAACGACATAACTCCGGGGACAGCGCGCATCCTTGAAGAAGACCTCGTTGAAGGCGGCGCTGCCATCGATTTGTTCGATTGGCCGAACTTCGATACCGGCTTGTTGCATTGGCACCAGCAGAAAAGAAATCCCCCCATGTTTCGGAGCAGCTTGATCAGTCCGGGCCAGGAGAAAAATGAAATCGGCATCCTGAGCGGCGCTGGTCCATATCTTCTGTCCGTTGATGACCCATTCGTCACCATCGAGTTCAGCTCTCGTCCTGAGGGAAGCCAGATCGCTCCCCGCATCTGGCTCAGAAAACCCCTGACACCATGTGATGGTGCCATTGAGGATGCCAGGGATGAATCTCGTCTTGAGTTCTTCAGTGCCCCACTGGAGGATGGTGGGTCCCACCAACGTATCCCCCATGAAATCGGCCCTGAGCGGAGCCCGAAACCTGGCGAATTCCTCGTTTAGTACGACCGACTCCATGAGCGTCAGGCCCTTGCCGCCGTACTCCTCGGGCCATGACGCACAAATCCATCCGCCGGAGAAGAGCCTTTTCGTCCATTCTCGGTTGAATGTCCTCTTCTCTTCCCTCGACATTGAGAACCCCGGGGTCGTCCATCCTTCCGGCAGGTTTTCACGCAGCCACTCACGAATCTCCATTCGAAAGCGCTCAGCTTCTTCGGGATAGTCGAGATCCATGGTCTAGCGAGGTCCCGACGAAGGCTGGACGAGGCGAAGCACGGAGCATGGGGCGACGGCTCTTGCGCACCGACCCCCTTTTCGCCCCCGTGCCAGTGGAGATGTCCCAGCGACCGGACGGCGGCAGATCAACGGGAACCCTCCTTCCGGACACCGAGAGGAAATGGTATGATCGGAAAGCGCACGCACAAGACACTATACGCACACCCCTGCACGTTTACAATCAGCCCACCTCAAGCCGGTAAAAGGGCCGGGTCTGAGTCTCGACCGATCATGATCCCACTCCCAGGTGGGGACCTGGAGCGACGTAGATCCGGCCTAACCAGGCCACCGATGGCCTCGGCGAGAATGTACAACATATGAACACACCAACTATGATCATTATCGCACAGCGGGGACTAATATCGGCTGCATTTAGCGCTTGGTCCGCCTAGTCCCGACCCGAGCGTCCACATGATTTCAGAGACTGGAGATCGCAGATGGTGAACCAGCATGTCGACCTCGATTTCGACGTCGTGGTCTGTGGCTACGGGCCGACTGGGCAGGCGGTCACGTCGCTCCTCTCTCGATTGGGTCACCGGGTGGTCGCGTTTGAGCGATATCCGACGCTCTATGGGCTGCCCCGTCTCTGCTCGGTAGACGGGGAAGCGGCCAGGATCATTCAAGCGGCAGGCGATGTCGATCGCGCCTTCCGGTTTCGTCATGGGTTCGAAGGTTTGACATGCGCGACGAATTTGGGGAACTGATCACGACGCTTGACTGGACTGATCTCCATCTTTGTGGCTATCCGGGTCGCATCTCCTTCTATCAGCCAGACGTCGAAGAAGTCATGGATGCGGCCGCCCGGGAGCGCGGGGCAGTCGTCGATCTCGGTTGGGAGTTGGTGAACTTTGAGGACGCAGACTGGGGAGTCACGGTCGAGGTTCGAGAGCGCGGCGCTGAGTCCGCGACAACTCGGATGGTGACGGCTCGCTACCTCGTGGGGGCCGATGGTGCCAACAGCGCGGTTCGCCAGATAACGGAACCCGAAATCGAAGACTTCGGGTTCAACGATTCGTTTCTTAGCGTCGATTGCGAGCGAATTGGCGAGCTTCCCGATGAACTCCTGACGGGAAACGCAATTGCCATCTGTGACCCCGCGCGCCACATCGGATTCATTCCCATTGGAAACAAGAAGATGCGATTCGAATTCGGAATCAATCCTGACGATGATGTCGAAGAGATGCTGAAACCCGAAGCAGGATATGACTTTCTCGCGAACACGCTGTGGGGTATCTCGGACGAGCAGGTGGAGATCTATCGGCAGGTTGTCTATAAGTTCGGTGGAAAGATGACGAAGCCATGGCGCCGTCAGCATGCGCTGCTGGCCGGAGATGCCGCTCACCTGATGCCACCGTTCATGGGTCAAGGAGCCTGTTCGGGACTACGGGATGCAGCGAATCTCGCCTGGAAGCTCCATATGGTTCTCTCTGGGCGATCCAGTGACGAGCTGCTCGATACCTATGAGCTCGAGCGATCGCCGCACGTTCGGGTGCATGTCGCGGGCTCGATAGCGCTGGGCGAGGTGTCGTGTGAACGGGATCCCGTCAAGGCGGCAGCAAGGAACGAAGCCTATCGGAGTGGCAAAATCCCACCCCCGGATTTCGAACCGACACTGACCGATGGCGTCATCTATCGGTTGGCCAATGGTGATGTGGCTCCACACGCCGGCGGAGCTCATTGAACAGGGGATTATCAAGTGGCAGGGGCGCGTCGGGCGCTTCGATGATCTTGTCGGCTGGGGATTCCATCTGATCGGACACGAATTCGACCCGCTCGAATTGCTGGATGACACCCAACGTGATTTCCTCGAGCAAATCGGATGCCGGACGGTTATGGTCACCAATGATCCGGATGCGCCGGGCGTTCTAGATATGGAGCGTACATACGAGGCGTTCTTCAAAGATCGGGACATGATGAAATGTGTCTTGTCCAGGCCGGACTTCTACATCTTCGGTGCAGGATGGTCGCTCGAAGACGTGCCGCTGCTCGTTGACGACCTGCAACGTCGGCTTTATCTGATGCACCGAGACGATCAGCTGGTTGAAAGCGCATCCGCTTCGTAATCCGTAAGCCATGTCGAATCTGCCGCCGCTTGTTGGACAAATGAACCTCCAATTGGAGGGACGTGTCGTTGCGATTACGGGAGCTGCGAGTGGGATCGGTTTCGCGACTGCTCGGGCGGTCGGATTGCTTGGTGGTAGGGCTATCCTGGGCGACTTCAATGAGGCAGGCCTCACGGTTGCCGTAGACGAGCTCCAGAATCTCGGCATGCGCGTAGAATCCAAGCAGCTTGATGTCACGGATCCCGTGTCGGTACAGGCATTCATCGATTTTTCTGTGGGCCAGGGGCGCCTCGATGGCGTCGTCACGTCAGCTGGAACGACGTCGATGACTCCGATTTTGGACCTGACGCTAGACGAGTGGCACCGGGTACTAACGACTAATCTGACCGGAACGTTTCTTGTCGCCCAATACGGGGCCCGTGCAATGGCGAAACTCGGCCGACCCGGATCCATCGTGACTGTCTCGTCTACTTTCGGAGCCGCCCCTCAAGCGCGTGGAGCACACTACGCGGCCTCCAAAGCCGGCGTAATCTCGCTAACAAAGACGCTGGCATTGGAACTTGGAGGCCTTGGGATTCGAGTCAATTGCGTCGCCCCGGGACCTACGGAGAGCCCACTGATGCGCACGGTGGTACCGGAAAATTTTGACGAGATCTGGAATGCCAGCAGCCCCCTGGGTCGGATCGGACAGGCAGACGATCAAGCTTTAGCTATCTGCTTCCTACTTTCACAAGCGAGCGATTGGGTAACCGGACAGACGCTTCATGTGAATGGCGGGGGCTTCATGTCCTGACGTTGTGAGTCAGCCGGTCAGCCTTGGCCTGCCGGCAGCCTTATCAGACCTGCGATGTCAGGTCATGTCAGATGCTCAGCTCTTAAGAGACGAATTCGTCGACCCTTGGCGAGTGATCCATGAACATGGCCGACCGGTGGGGCCTTTCGTTGAAGCATGAGCGCTTGAATCGGGCACAGCGGAGCCCGAGCTAAAGGTCAGCCCCCCCATCGGAGGCGGGCATTGGCCATTGACGAAGACGCATAACGAGACGATCTTCTCTACTGACGGTGTCCGCCGATGCATTTAGGACGTCAATGTCTTGTGAAACATGGATGAATCTACCGGCGAGTGCATCGTATGAGCCGCTCGCGATCTTCGTGACCAGAGTTGCTGCGTGTTCCGGTGCCACCATGGCCTTATCGTCTATGGCGGTGAATTCTGGAAACCACTGACGACCCCGATCGGAGAGATTGGTCTGTTCGAAGCCGGGCGTTCGTACCATACCGGGGCTCATTGCGAATACATGGACACCAGTGTCAGCGAGCGCGAGTTCGGTGCTCTCTGTGAAGAGGAGTAGACCGGCTTTTGCGGTGGCATAGGCGGACGTATAGGGCGATGCTCTTGTACCAATGATGCTCGCCAAGTTGATGATTCGGCCCGAGCCATATGCAATCATGCCAGGAAGTGCCATTCGGGTCGTGAGAAATGGCCCTCGCAAATTCAGTTCGATATCGCCCCACCATTCTTGGATTGAAGACTCCCAGACAGGTCCCACGGCCGTCGCGCCGCCGGCGTTGTTCACAAGCAGGTCGATATTTCCGGCGACTTCGTTGGCAGTCGTTATGAGTCGTGCGACGTCCGGTTCGGACGTGACATCCGAGACCACCACGAGTGCCTCACCACCGGCGCCGGCAATCTCATCGGCGGTGCTTTCGAGTTCGTGGAAGGAACGCGACGTTAAGACCACCATGAAGCCGGCGGCGGCCAGATCCAGGCTGATCGATCGTCCGATTCCTCGTCCGGCACCAGTGACGACCGCTACGCCCTTTGAGTCCTTCATGCTCCCCCGTCGTCAAAGTCCTACGGCCGCTTCCTTGCGAAGCCAGCAAAAATATACTACGACCGTGTACGAAGAGCGTTGCGTGAGAACGATTATCGCACGATCGGGACCGTAAGAGAATACGCAACCAAGCCAGACCTGATCATTGACCGATGGACATCCGCTCGAGCCCACGCTTGGTCGGCGGTTGGATCTTAGGAACTCGTTCATTTCAAGAAAGAGGAGTTGCCAAATGGAGTTTGGACTTCATCTTCCGAATACAGGGGCACTGGCGGATAGTGCTGATCTGGTTGCGATCGGAAGAAGGGCAGAAGAACTTGGTTTCAGTGCGCTTTGGGTCTCTGATCGCCTACTCAACCCCGTGACGCTGCGGGCGGAGTCGGCCAGTGGAACGCGTCCACGCGTCATGAATCCGAAGGCCAGAAACTATGACGCTCTGACGACGTTGGCCGTCGTCGGAGGCGCGACGTCGCAAATCAAACTTGGTACGCGTGTCCTGCTTCCCGTGCTTCGCAGCCCCGTCGTGCTGGCAAGAGAGCTGGGGACTCTCGCTTCACTCGTTGGGCGCGGTCGCATGCTCCTGGGTGTCGGGGCCGGGTGGATGTTTGAGGAGTTCGAGGCAGTGGGGGTCGAGCCTGGAGAGCGGTTCGCCAGACTGGAAGAAGCCGTGTCCCTCGTGCGAACCGCATGGACGGACGGCGTTTCCAGTTTCGACGGTCTCCACTACCGTTATCCGGAGGCAAGCTTCTATCCCATTCCACCCGATCGAATACCGATCATAATCGGCGGCACCAGTAACGGTGCCTTACGAAGAGCAGCTCGGCTCGGCGATGGGTGGGCGATGCGCGCAGCGGCGGCCAGCCCGACTCTGTATCAGGATGTCAGAGAGACACTTGAACGCCTCCGCCGCTATTGCGATGAATGTGACCGGGATTATGACGAGCTGATGATTGTTTCGGGTGCCGCGCTGAGTGGCTCCACGGAGGTGCTGGAAACGCTCGCTGAACTCGGGGTTCATCACTGCGACATGATGATGTCGACCACCGACGATCTCGCGATGGAGACGGCGGCTCGGTTCATGTCCAACGTTGCGCCCAATTTTCAATAGTGCTCTCTCTCAGGTCTCAACATTGTGGTCGCCGGCATCTTGGTGACTCGTATGGGCGGACGAGCTCCGTCAGTGAGCGACCTGAACCCATCCTCCCCAGGAGGAGACAGAGGGCCGATGACGGAAACAGCTGACCGGTCGATGTCACATGGCTGGCGTTCATAAGAGCGACGTTCAAGAGTTGTTGGCGTCAGACGAGTGAACCGATGATTGGAGTCCGAACCCGATGATTGGAGTCTGAGTGACGGCACGCCTAGAAGGTAAGACGGTCCTAATTACGGGCACAGGCGGCCGTCAAGGCCGCGCCGCCTCAGTCCTGTTCGCCGCGGAAGGGGCCAATGTCGTCGGATGCGATCTCAACGAGAGTGCAGCTAACGAAACGCTACGCATCGTAACGGGCTCTGGCGGCAGCATGATCTCGCGCCAGCCCGTAGATCTTGGAGACATCGAAGATTCTGCCCAGTGGATCGAATGGTCGGTCGAGCAGTGCGGTTCAATCGATGTGCTCTACAACAATGCTTCGGCTCCCAAGTTCGGCGGAATTGCTAATTGCACACCAGAGGACTGGAGCTTCACCACCAGGAATGAACTCGATCTTGTGTATTTCACGTGTCATTTCGCTTGGCCATACTTGGTTCGAAATGGGGGAGGAACCATAATCAATACAGCATCGATTGCTGGAATGGTGGCAACAGAAGGTTCTTTCGCCCACGCGGCGATGAAGGGTGGAGTGATATCGCTGACAAAGCAGTTGGCTCTCGAAGGTGCGGAACACGGCATTCGCTCCAACAGCATTTCCCCGGGTTTGATTGTTCCGGATGAAGGACTCCCCGCCCAGGGCCACGAACTGCTCGATCGAATGGTCGCGGGTCAGATGCTCAAGCGGCCAGGAAGAGCCAATGATGTTGCCTATTGCGCGTTGTATCTTGCCTCAGATGAAGCATCATGGGTTACAGGAGCCAACTTCGTGATCGACGGCGGTCTGACGGCAAGATAGCGCCACACAACCGATAGGCGTCTATTGGTACGAAACCCATCGAAAATTGCAACGCCGCGGAACGTCGTACACCCCAACTCGATTGTGCATGGCGACCTTGCCTTGACCGCGAGTGGCGCGCCATTGCTTTCGTTGCGTCGGCGAATCAATAGCGCCGCCAAGGGCACCCGTTGCTATGCTTCAACCATGACGTCGGCGAACGTTCCCGCAGACAGATCGTCGCTACAGTCGGTTCGAAGAGCGAGCGCTGTCATGCTTGAAATAGCACACGGAAATACCGTGACGTCTGCTGCGGGGTTGGCTTCCGCGTTGAATCTGGATCGCACGATCGTGCATCGCCTGCTTCGCACTCTGGAAGGCGAGGAGCTGGTTGTTCAGACCCCAAGGGGCTATGCAATAGGACCAAGAGCACTATTATTGGGAAACGCTTACCTTGAAACTTTGCGACTTCGTCGCGTTGCTCTTCCGTATCAAGTTCAGCTTCACACCCGCCTATTGGATGAAAATCCATGGGTCGTGTCTCTGCTCATCCCAATCGGAGACGAGGTCGCCCTCATCGACACCATCTGGAGTAAGGCTGCGCCACTGGACATTTTGACGGAATTGGGAACCAGGTTCCCAATCGCGACTAGCGCAGTCGGCAGATGCGTTCTCGCATATCGGGAGCCTTCTGCAGTGGATTCTCTCGTCGGTGAGGACCTCGCCTCGGAATTGATGCCGATCCTTGAGCAGATTCGAACTGACAATGGGATGGCATTTATCGAAGACTACGTACCCGGTGTTGGCGCCGCAGCGGCCGCCATTTTCAACCGTTCACGAGAAGTTGTAGGTGGACTTTTGCTATCCGGATTGAATATGGATGAACAGCTCAACGTCAAGTCGGATGCCTCGCAACAGCTGCGGCGTGCAGCCGATGGAATCGGCGACTCGCTTGAACGGTGACCCGCGGTCTACCCCAGAGCGCGCCTCGCACCAATGCCGAGCAGTCCAACCCGCTTGATCCTCGAGGTCACTGCTCACTTGTGTCGGACAAGGAAGAGGACAGACGTTCGTCGAGTCCACCTATCCCTGATTGGATCCCCGTTTCCAAACCCAGGTTGACCCGCTCGGTCAAATGGAGATGGCCTGGCCTGAGGTTCTCGGTCCCGGTGTGTCGGATCGACGGACGGGCTCCTGCTAATAGCCGAGGTGGCCCTGATGCGATAATCGCCAGCTAGCTTCGATAAGAAGGCCGCTGCGTGCGTTATGAGTCGAAATTGTCCTAGGCTCGACTCAGGGGAAATTCTGACCGAGGGAGTCGATATGCCGCACGTTCGACTCCGTGAACAACCCATCATTCATCCTTATCAGGTCCAAGAACGAGAGATGGGATCGTGGGGATCCACTACAAGGGACCGACATAATGATCTGCGTAGTAACGCTCCAGTTCACTGGCGAAGTGCCGGATGCCCTACGTCTCGAACATCGAGACGCGCTTCGGCAAATGACTAAGGATGGTCATCTACTTCTGTCTGGCCCGTTGTCGAACAAGCAGGGCATGGCGATACTGACAGCGCCATCGCTCGATGACGCGCGCACCCTCTACGGCGCCACTCCACTTGCTAGAGCCGATCTGATTCATTGGGGGATTGAGGAATGGGACCTTCGGGGCGGAGCGCTCACGCCCCTGCTGACCTACTTGGACAGGCAAGGGTAAATAGCGTGCCCCGTTAAGTGTGGACACTGCTAATCTGTAGTCTCCAAGGTCGCAGCACAGAGGATAGGGCCGTCAGCAGCCCTCTTGGGAGCAGTAAATCTGCGACGTCGAATCCGATCAAATGTTTGGGTGACCCTTTCGGAGGGGTGCCCGACCTCGGCTGATTTCGCCGCAAAGGCATTATCCGACCCGGCCTCGGGATTCCGTCAAATGCGTCTTCTGAAGCCGGTGCAGTAGGTCACGCTCCTCAGGCCGCAGGATTTTCGATAACTGTTGCCCGCGTTCCTTCCCTGCTTGCAGTCGGTCCGTGAGAAGAGCAAGGTTCGCTTCGCCGTGTTCAAGTTGAAGTCGCAGCTCGTCGCGTTCGGTGGCGATGGTCTTCGCCTGAGCCTTGGTGTGTAACAGGTCTTGCTCTAATTCGCTGATCCGCTTTTCGAGTCGCTCGATTCTTCGTCTGGCCCATTTGCCATCACTCTCGGGTCCTCGACTCTCTCTGGCGAGGGTCTGCACCACCTGTACTAGCAAGGCCGACGCCACTTTGTCGTAGTCCATCTCCGTCTTCTGTTCGCTCTCCTCGTCCTCTTGAGGCTGGTGGTCAACCCTGATCGAACCCTCGTCAGCACTCGATCTGATCTGATAGGTCCGCTTTCCTCTGACAACTCGAATCAACTCGCCGCCACGATCCATGTTCGCTATGAGCTGGGTGAAGCTCGTCTTTGAACCTGCGTAGCCGAGGGCTCCTCTGAGCTTGGCGGTTGCCCGTCCTGTCGGATCGTCGAGCGGTCCATGTTGAGAGAGATATTGCACGACATCTTCGCGAACGTGGTTCGTCCTGGACATGTTCTCTCTCCCTGCGAAACGTGGGCTGACTCGCGTGATTGCAGTCACACGCCGCTCTGCAATGGACGCAAGAGATCAGTTTAACGGTTGGTTACCGGCAGTTCATCGTTCTGAGCACTATGAGCGGACGGACCGATCAGAACGACTGATCAAAGATTGCGAAAATCAATTGTTCCGGTGCGGGGCCATCACACACTAATCAGCCCGATACGTCGGAGGTCCCCTCGAGCGAAGCGCTTTGCGGGTCGAGGGTCAACAGCAGTGCTCTCAGATCTCTGGCCATTCGCTCGAGAAGCTCCCGGTCGACGCCGTCGAAGGCCCACTGCTCGGCCTGGGTCTTCATCGCAATGATGTGATCGGCCTGGGCTAGGCCGGCCGCCGTGAGACTGATCAGCACTTGGCGACGGTCGTCGGGATCGACGTCCCGGCGTACCCAGCCCCGCTTCTCCAGCCGGCTGATCCGATTGGTGATGGCTCCCGAGGTCACCTGGCACTCGCGCCCGAGCTCGCCGGCGTTCACCCGGTGTTCGGGGGCCCGGCGGAGCGTGAGGAGCACCTCGATCTCCCAGTACTCGTCGACGCCGCTGTCGGCCAGATTGGAACGGACCGCCCGTTCCAGGTGCTGCGAGGCACGGCGCAGCCGCATGGCGACGGCCTTGGTGGTGACGTCGAGCTGGGGGTTCTCCTCCTTCCAGAACCCGACCAGCCGATCGATGTCGTCCTGGTTCGCTATCTTCGACGGGCACGGGAGATCGTACTTCCTTCAACGTTAAGAGACTTGACGTGATCTCTCAAGGTCCAATATCTTGACGTTAAGAGTATATCCCGGCAACCCAAGGAGTCGAGCCGTGGACCAGGCACACCACCGAGCACCGACTGCCGACCCGGGCGATCCTGGCCATCTGCTGTGTCGCCCAGTTCATGGTGGTCCTCGACGTGGCCATCGTCAACGTGGCCCTGCCCCAGATGCGCGAGAGCCTCGGGCTGTCGGTGGCCGGGCAGCAGTGGGTCGTCAACGCCTACACCCTCACCTTCGCCGGATTCCTGATGCTGGGCGGCCGGGCGGCCGACCTCTTTGGCCGCCGCCGGGTCTTCATGATCGGGCTCGGCCGTCTTCACCGTCTGCAGCCTGATCGGCGGCATGGCCCAGAGCGGGAGCTGGCTCATCGCCGCCCGGGCCGCCCAGGGGATCGGCGGAGCGATCCTTGCCCCGGCCACCTTCAGCATCCTGGTGACGACCTTCACCGACCCTGGCGAACGGCGGCGGGCCCTGGGCGCCTGGTCGGCCACCGCGGCCAGCGGGGCGGCGGTCGGCGTGCTGGCCGGAGGGGTGCTGACCAGCCTCCTCGACTGGCGCTGGGTGCTCTTCGTCAACGTGCCCATCGGCGTCGTGCTGATGGTCGGCGCCTGGCTGGCCCTGCCGCGAACCGAGGAGCTCGGCCCCAAGCAGGCACTCGACATCCTCGGGGCGATCACCGTGACCGGCGGCCTGGCCGTCCTCGTCTACGGCATCGTCAGCACCGACGTGCACCCCTGGGGTTCGGCGCGGACCATCGTCACCCTGGCCGTCGGCCTGGCTCTGCTGGCCGTCTTCTTCGTGAACGAGGCCCGCTTCGCCCGGGACCCGCTCGTCCCTCTCGGCATCTTCCGCCGCCGCTCCCTGTCGGTGGCCAACGGGATCGCCGTCACCATCGGCTCGGGCCTCTTCGGCACCTACTTCTTCCTTTCGCTCTACCTCCAGGACGTCAACGGCTACTCCGCCTTGCGGACCGGCCTGGCCTTCTTGCCGGCCGGGCTGTGCACGCTGGCGGGGCCCTGATCGGCACCCGCCTGGTGCAGGTCATCGGCGCCCGGCGCCAGTTGATGCTCGGACCGGGCCTCGCCGCCGGCGGCCTCTTCTGGCTCTCCACGATCGGGGCCGGTGACGCCTACCTCGTCACACGTGCTCGGCCCGGTGGTGCTGATCGGCTTCGGGCTCGGGATGTCGTTCGTCCCGATGACCCTGTCCGCCACCGCCGGCGTCCCGCCCCACGAGGCCGGGCTGGCCTCGGGCCTGATCAACACCACCCGCCAGGTGGGCGGGGCCCTCGGCCTGGCCATCATGGCCACCGTCGCCACGACGATCGCCACCAACCACCTGGCTGGGTCACCACGACGCGGCGTCGGCCCTGACCGCCGGCTATCGGGCGGCCTTCGTCATCGCCGGCGGCGTCCTGCTGGTCGGCGCCCTTTTGGCGCTTGCCTTGCCGAAGAGGCTGCCGGTGACCGTGACGGCGCCCCGGTTACCGCCCTCGAGGAGGTACTCGAGGAGGCCGGCGACCCGCACGTGGCGTTCGATGGCTGACGTCTGGTCGACCCGGTCCAGTGACGTAGGTGTCGCGGGATTCTCAGATCGCGACTACAGGCCAGAGTCCCACTGTGACGCTCCATGGGCCATCGGGAATTGGACGAACCTATTGTGAGTCTCACGTCGTGTGGTCGCTACGCCCGAGCCCTAGTAGTTCTCGGGTGAACGCGTCGCTGCGCTTCCATCAACCACTGTCGGGTGATCGTAACTGGTCTGTATCGGTGAATGTCGGTGACGATGAGTAGAGAAGGAGGGACTCGTGGGACCGTCTGTTGAGGACCTGCTAAAGAGCAAAGGGGTCGGCTCGACCACGACCGGGCAGGTGACGTTCCTGCCAGATCCTGAGCCGCCCGATGTCTGGGCGACCATCGTCTCAGTGGACGACCATGTGGTCGAGCCACCGGAGATCTTCGAGGATCGCTTCCCGTCAAAGTTCTCCGAGGTCGCGCCCCGTATCGTTGAGATGGAAAATGGCGGGCAGGCCTGGTTGTGGAACAACCAACTGCTGCCCAACGTGGGATTCAACGCTGTAGCCGGCCGACCACGGAATGAGCACTCGTTCGAGCCGACGCGATTCGACCACATGCGCCGTGGTGCCTGGGACTCGAAGTTCCGCCTGCTCGACATGGACCTGAATGGGATCTGGGCTTCGGTCTGCTTCCCTTCGTTCCTGCCCGGCTTCGTGGGACAACGCCTCTCGTTGTGGCCTGATGACGAGGAGCTTGCCCTCACTGCAGTAAGGGCTTATAACGACTGGCATCTCGAGTCGTGGTGCGGCGCCGACCCGTCCCGATTCATCCCCCAGCAGATCCCCTACTTACGAGACCCGCTGGTGGCGGCCGACGAGATTCGGCGTAACGCCGAGCGGGGGTTCAAGGCGGTGACATTCTCTGAGGCCCCTCACAAGCTGGGGCTTCCGAGCATTCATAGCCGCTACTGGGAGCCATTCTTCGCGGCATGCGCCGAAACCGGGACCGTACTGTGCCTACACGTGGGCTCGGCCGGTGAGTCACCGACCACATCCGAGGACGCCCCGGCCGAGGTCATTGGTGCCCTCTTCGCCACCTCGGCCATGACCTCGTCCATCGACTGGCTTTACTCGGGCGTCCCCATGCGGTTCCCCGATATCAAGATCTGCATGTCCGAGGGGGGAATCGGCTGGGTCGGCGCGGTGATCGATCGCATCGACCACCTGAACGTGCGCCAGCTCGAGATCGGCGCACCGCCAGTCGAGGAGCACGTCACCTCGGATGTACTCCGGCGAAACTTCTGGTTCTGCGCCCTGGATGACCCGTCGGGCTTCCTGACCCGAGACGTTATAGGTGTCGAGAACATCTTGGTCGAGTCGGACTACCCGCACTCCGACTCGACGTGGCCCAACACACAAGAATTGCTGCGCGAGCACCTGGCTCACATGCCAAGGGACGAGCAGCGCAAAATGTGTTGGGAGAACGCTGTCAAGCTCTTCCGCCACCCGCCGCCATCCCAGCCACTTCCCTGACCTGTGCGCCACCTGGGCATTCGCTCAAGGGGACCAGCCATACGATGCCGCAACTACTTAGCTGCCTTCGGCTGAACCGAGAAGACGAGTGGGCGGCTCTATTCCCCTGAGTCAGTCAAATAGGAGCGCCGCGGACTCAATGGACGAGCCCGATCGCTCTCTCAAAGCCACGAGGGTCGGCGGGCTCAAACAAATCGAATTCGATTGGCTCTGGGTTGACCCGGCGTTGGGCGGGTCACGACGGCGCCCAGGGAGTCAACGCAGAGCGCGGCAAGAAGTGACCCGAAGATTGACCGAGGGTCGGTTTAAGGCGCTTTGTCCATCCTTTGTCCATCCATTCGGCTGAATCGGATGGACAAGGTCGAACCACCTGGACGTACCTTCGTCCCTTACCAGGGAGAACGTCATCCTGACAGATCGCCTTGACACCTCGGACCACCCTCTCAAGGTGGCGACACGGGTTCGAATCCCGTTGGGGCTGCAATTTGCGGTTCTTCGGAATCTGGCGGGGTCTGCCTGCTCACCGGACGACGATCGAGCCCAGGACGCGCCAGTTCGGTTTGCCGGCGTAGAGCAGGGCTCTGATCCGGTAGTTCTCGAAGTTGCGGAAGCCGAAGGCGATGCGCTTGATGCGCTTGATCAGGTTGTTGAGGGCCTCGGTCGGACCGTTGGAGACCCTGGCGATGTGGAAGTTGGCGATCTTGTCGAACCAGTTTTTGATCGTGCGCCCGAGCTTTTGGATCTCCGGCGGCATGGCGCGTCGGAGACAGTGACCCTGGAGCTCAACGAGGAGCGCTCGGGCTTCATCGAGATCGCGGGTGCGATAGAAGTCACGCAGGCGCTCTTTGATCCGATAGGCGATGGCCACCTCGGCACCGGGGTCGCCGAGGGAGAGGAGTGACCACAGGCGCTCGGTCGCTCCTGCATCGAGCTTCTCCTCGCCGGTGAGCAGGACCCGGCGGGCTCGATAGAGCGGGTCGTCTCTGCGGCCCCGGTGCCCGAGCTGCTCGGTCTGGACCCGACGACGGACGGCGTCGAGGCAGCGGTTGGCCAAGGAGATGACATGGAAGGGGTCGACCACCTGGGCCGCGGTGGGCAACATGACCGAGTACACCGCCGCATAGGTGGCCGACATGTCGAGGGCACCGAAGCGGATCCGCTCCTTCCATGCCGCCGGCTGCTTGTCGATCCAGCCCGCCACGTCGGCGTAGTTGCGAGTCGGGAGGATGTCGATGATCTGGTGGTTTTCCACATCGGCCACCGTGGTGGCGTAGCTGGTGTGGATCCGCGCACCGAGTTTGACGAAGGAGGTCTCGTCGAGCCCGATGGCCGTGGTCTTGTTCAAGCGCTTGCGGTCGGCCGCGAGCAGGGCCTCGCCATAGGTGATCACGGCGTCATTGACCGTGTGCCAATCGCAGGCGAGCTCGCCGGCCACCTCGGCCACGGTCCGGCCTCCGCCGACTTGGACCGTCGCCCACTTGGCCGCTCTGGTCGTCAGCAGGCACTTCTTGGCCGCAATGCGGTGGTCGCTGAGGATCCAGGTCTTCTTGGCGCAGCGCTCGTTCACACAGCGCATCCGGTGCTTCTTCCAGGCCAGTGACATGGGCGTCCCATAGACGGGCAAGTCGACGTAATGGACCACCGGACGTTCCTTCACCCGGGCCTCCACAGCACACGATGGGCAGCGCACTCGATCCCTGATCAGCTGCTCGATGGCCAGCTCGACGTGGGGCCCGCGTCGCTCGTAGTGCAGGACCACCACGTCTTTGAGGCCGACGAGAGCCTCGAGGATCTCGCTATGGTCGCGAAGAACGAAGGTGCTTCTTGGTTGTTGGGTCACACCTCAAGCTTGAAGCACCTTCGTCGCGCTCGAGGTGATCCTGGTCAGGGGCGCGACCCCGCCAGGATCCGATGAGCCCCATTACCCCATTAAGCGCAACTGCCGTGCTTGCCGGTCGCGCCGGCGATACCCTTCCGGCTGCCCGGTTCGAACGGCGCACTCGGGGAGAAGGCGATGCGACGCTGGAGAAGATCGGGAACGAGGCGAAGACTGTTACGAGCCGGGGTGGCTCTCGCCGCCCTGGGGAGCACAGTGGCGTTGGGCGTCGCAGCGTCGTCGGGTGCCACCACTCCACCGACGCCCGTCACCAAGGCGAGCACCAGCGCACGGGGTGTCACGGCAAGCGCCATCAACGTGGTCTTCCCGATCATCTCGTTCACCAGCATCGAGGGGGAGTTCGAGATCGAGTCGGACGCCGAGTACGGCGAGCAGACCAAGGCGATCCACCTCTTCGTGAACCAGATCAACGATGCCGGGGGAATTCACGGTCGGAAGATCAACCCGATGATCGAGAGCTTCGACCCGACCAATGTGCAGGAGGAGCAAGCGCTGTGCAAGCAGTGGACCGAGGGCAACCCGCCCGTCTTCGCCGTCGTCGACGGGCTCGGCACATACGAAGGGACCAATGAGCTCTGCATCACCCAACAAGGGCAGACGCCGATGCTCTCCCAGTGGACGACGACCACCAACTGGACGGACCTCGGTTCTCCGTACCTATGGTGGACGGGGGCGGATGACGCACCCATTCTCGCGGCGACTGTGCGCTGGGGCCTCAGCTCGGGTCGCCTCGGTCATGGCAAGAAGGTCGGCGTGGTGGTCTCGGACCTGGCCAGTGACCAAGGCGCGCTCGACTCCTACCTCTTGCCGGACCTGAAAAGGATCGGCGTCGTCCCTCAGGTGGTCACCGTCACGGCGGACGTCGGTGAGACCGCCTCTACCGACTCGACCGCCACGCTCGCGGTCGAACGGCTCAAGGCGGCGGGGGTCCAATCGGTGATTCCCTTGTTGCCCGAGAACGCCTTCACCCCGTACATCGGTTCGGAGACTTCGCAGGACTACTTCCCCAAGCTCCTCCTCAGCGATTACCAGTCCGAAATTGAGGTTGCGCTCGGACTGATCCCGATCCCCTACGACAAGGCGCTGGACAACCAGGAAGGTGTCACGGCAGAGACACTCGGCGGCATCGACCTGCCGCGTCCTGAGTCACAGGGTGGGTACGACCCGGGGGTGCGGAGCTGCTGGGACGTGTGGCACAAGGCCTACCCGCAAATTCCCAAGGGGAATATCAACGACGACATCGAGGAACAGGGGCCGGTCCAGGGCTGGTGTCAAGAGATCCGCCTCTTCGCCCAGGCGGCGACCATGGCGGGTCAGAACCTCAATCGGCGGACATTCGTCGAGGCAATGTCGCACGTCACCAACTTCCCGGGCGGTTACTCACCCGTGCTCACCTACGGGCCGGACAAGTTCTATGGTCCGACGCAGTACCGGGTGGTCGAGGTTCATGACAATCACCCACCGACGACGCTCTGTAAGCACGGCCCGGTTGGGTCGCCGGCGGCGGGGGCCTGTTGGGTCGTCGAGCAGAACTGGACACCGCTGCCCAACGGGTGAAGAGGCCGGCAGACGGAATGGGTCGATGACCGCACTCTGTAGGCCTTTGCGACCAGGGCTGGCCCTGCGCCCTCTCGGCGGACGACCAGAACTTCTACCCGGCGATCCAAACGGGCTGGCCACCCGTGCCTATACGGACCGGAGCACCAGAATGCGGGCAGTACAGGGCTCTGACAGGGGCCACTCCTCGCCCTCCTCCATCAGCGCCGCGCCTCGTCGCCGCACTACCTCGGTCCGGGTCGGATCGGGGCCTGCTGCGAGATCGACCGCGATGACCTCGTAGGTCCGGTCGGGGTCGAGCCCACGATGACGCAGTGGGTCTGCACCGTTCGTGCGCGTCGTGAGTTGGAAGGCGAAGAGGACCGCCTGGCGGCGGTCTGCGGACACGTAGGTGAGGGCGGCGCGCTCATCCGGCGGGACCAGCCGCCACAGGTCGCCTTGTTGAACGAGCGGCCGGACGTCTCGGTAGAGCGCCACCGCGCGGCGGCAGACTGCCAGCTCGTCGTCGGTCATGCCCGCAAAGTCGACGTCGAAGCCGAACCTTGCGCTCATGGCCACGGCACACCCGAAGGCCACTGGCCGGTCTCCTTCCCGGGTCACGTGCGCGCCGACCACGTTGGCCGGCAGGAAGTGCGACGCGGCCCACTGCATCCGCACCCGATCGACGGGATCGGTGTTGTCCGAGAGCCAGACCTCGTGGAACCAGCGCAGTGACCCGAGGTCGACCCGTCCGCCGCCTGAGGCACACAGCATGAGCGTCTGCTCCGGGTGGCGCTCGGCGACGGTCTCCATGAGGCTCCAGGTGGCCCGGGCGTGGTCGACCCAGTAGTTGGCCTGCCGGTCGGCGGTCAGCGTTGGGGATCCGGGGTCGGTCAGGGGCCGGTTGGCGTCCCACTTGAGATAGCTGATGCCCGGGTTCTCGAGCAGGACGCGGTCCACCACACCGCAGACGAAGTCGGCGACGTCTGGCTGGAGGACATCGAGGACGAGCTGGTGGCGCCATCGGCGTGGGCGCCGCGCCGGTTGGCCCACCACCCAGTCGGGATGCTCGCTATAGAGGGTCGAGTCCGGGTTCACCATCTCGGGTTCCACCCACAGCCCGAACCGGACGCCGCGTGCGTCCGCCCGCGCAATGACGGGACCGAGGCCGCCGGGCAGCTTGGCCTCATCGACCTCCCAGTCGCCCAGCCCTGTGGTGTCGTCGTCGCGGGGATGGCTCTCGCCGAACCAGCCGTCGTCGAGCAGGAAGAGCTCCGCGCCCAAGTCTGCCGTGTGTTCGATGAGCTCTAGGAGCCGGTTCGTGTCGAACGAGAAGGAGGTGGCCTCCCAGTTGTTCACCACGATTGGCCGCAGTTCGTCGCCGTCGCGCACGGCGTGGGCGCGGACCCAGCGGTGGAAGCGGCGCGTGAGGGGGCCCATACCTTCGGTTGACCACATCCAGATCTGCTCGGGGGTGGCGAAGGTGGCATCCGGGTCGAGCACGTACTCGGCGGACGCCGGATTGTGTCCGCACCAGACCCGGAGCGCAGGGGCCGTCGTCCGCTCAAAGGCGAAGCGGGTGTTGCCACCCCAGGCCAGCGCGCCGGCGAGGACCGTACCGCCCGACTCCTCGGGCATTCCGTCGGGGCCGAGCAGGAAGAAGGGACAGGACCGCAGGTGGGGCTGCACACCGCCGCGCGACTCGACCACCTTGGTCCCCGGGGTCAGGGCCTCGGTGGTCGTGGTCCACTCGGCGGCCCAGTCACCACCGCCGAAGTGGGTCAGGTACGGCGCGGGAGTGGCGAGCAGGGGTGAGGCTGCGGCGGCCTCATGGAGAGTGACCGCCTCGCGCTGCCGATTGGTGATGCTCGCCCACTGGCGGAGCACGCCTTGGTCCTCTGCGCAGAACGACAGCATGATTTCGAGTGGGCAGTCGGGGTCGACGAGGAGGATGTCGGTCCGAGAGCCGAGCACCCGGACGTCCTCCACCTTCGGCCGGGTGGTCGTGGTGCCATCGCTGTGTGTGACGCGCAACGCGGGCGCCCGGGTCGGCTCCTCGTCGTAGGCGGGATAGGCCAAGGGGTAGAGCGCCGGCGGGATCCCGTCCGGCAGCCGCTGCATGTGCGCGTCGATCTCGGGTCCGAATCCTGCCTGGTGCAGCCGACCCTGGTCGTCGACGAGGAATCCGTAGCCGGCGCCCTCGGACGACACGACGATGGTGCTCACCCACCCACGATTACAGAGGTGGGGTGTAGTGGACATGCCGGCTAGCTCTCTCAAGCTGGCGACGACGGTTCGGATCCGTGGGGGCTGCTCCAAATACCCAGTTCAGGGGCGGGAACCGGGCGACGAAACGCACATCAAGCCGGGAGCACAAGGGATCGCGGTGTCGTGGCCCGCGGTTCGGATGCCTGCCCGATCCAAGGTATTGAGAGTCTTCGTCCCCGAGCCAACCGAGAACTTCTGCTGGGCGTTCTGATCGTCCCGCCCTCCAGGAGCTGAGGGCAGGCTACCTGACACGTGCGTCAGTGAATGGTTATATTCCCGCTACCGGAGATGTGGTCACCGGCACGCGATGGCGTGGGCTAAAGCGAGGCAAGGGGATGCACGTGGGGAACGATGGGCAGGAGCAGGGTCGTACGGCCGGAGCGGTTGCAACCTCCAGGAGCCGCCGACCGATGCAGAGGAACCTCGTCGCCCTCGGGGTCGCGGGCGTCCTCCTGACATCGCTGGCCCAGGTGCTGTCGGCCGGCGAGCCCGCCGCAGCTGCTCCGTCGAACGTCGACCCCACCGGCGTTCTCAAGTACGGCTTCGACCTCAACAACGAATTCAGCAACGACTTCGCACCGGCGACCGAGCAGAACGACTGCTCGTACACGGTCACCGCGAACATCTATCAGTCGATGACGACGCCCGGGAACACCGCCATCGGGGGCGGCGTCGCCCAGAGCTGGACCATCTCGAACGGCGGCGCCACGGTGACGTTCCACATCCGCCCCGGGCTCGAATTCTCGAACGGCCAGCCGGTCACCTCGGCCGACGTGGCCGCCAGCTTGAACCACACCAAGACGAGCCCGCTCCGGTCGTCCTTGTTCGCGATCTCCAACATCGAGACGCCCGATCCCTCGACCGTTGTCGTCAACCTCAGCAAGCCGACCGCTGGTGACTTCCTGTGGGCGCTGAGCTACGTCGACGGCCAGATCTACCCGGCCAATGCGATCTCCACCCAATCGAGCCAGCCGGTGGGCGCGGGACCCTACGTATTGAAGAGCTACCGCCAGGGCTCGTCGATCGTGATAATGAAGAACCCCAAGTACTGGGACTCGAGGGCCTATCCCCTCGGCGGCGTGGACTTCACCCAGGTGACGCAGGGTCCCGAGGCGGCTACCGCGTTGACGTCGGGCGCGGTCGACATGATCCAGGTCGAGCCCGAGAACTATCCCCAGCTCAAGGGCGACCCGAACGTCGGCATCTCGGTGACCAAGTCGTACGACTACATGGCGATCGAGCTGCGACAGAACACGGGACCCTTCGCCAACGAGCAGGTGCGGGCGGCGCTCGAGTACGCCGTGAACCGGGCCGCGGTCAACAAGGTCGTCTTCGACGGCCTCGGCGAGGCGGCCTACCAGTCGGTGCCATCGTGGTCACCCGGATACTCCAAGTCTCTCGGTACCTCTGACTCCTACAACCCCACCAAGGCCAAAGCCATGCTCAAGGCGGCCGGTTACCCCAAGGGTGTGTCGTTCACCTTGATCATTCCGTCAGGGGACGCAACGTACGCTCGGGCAGCCGCCCTTCTCCAGCAGGAGCTCGCTGCCGCCGGGTTCACGGCCAACCTGCAGCAGATCCCCGGCGCCGACTTCCTCACCGACGTCTACATCAAGAAGCAGGGAGACGCTGTGCTCAGCGAGGAGCTCAGCAACGGCCCCGATCTCACGAACAGCTTCGAAGCTCTCTTCGAGCCCTCCGGCTTTCCCGCCAACGCACTGGGCTCCGTCAACCAGCAGCTGACGCCGCTGATCGTCCAGGCCAATGCGTCCTTGAGCCCGAGCCTGCAAGGACCGCTGATGCAACAGATCGACCAGACGGTGATCAAGCAAGGGCTGATCGTCCCTATCGCCTTCATGCCGTCGATCGTCGCGTACAACAAGAGCCGCGTGGGTGGGAACGTGACCGCACCGATCGGCCAGTGCCGCTCGAACCTGACCGGCATCTACATCAAGAAGTAGCGGCGGTCGTGAACTGCCCGAGGACTGGGGGAGATGGGATGATGTACCGCAGCATCGGACTTCGTTAAGTAGCCAACCGCAATCGTGTCGAGCGGTGGCTCCCTTCCGACCTTCGTTGCCCGTCGGCTGCTCATCACCGTTCTGCTGTTGCTCCTCATCTCCCTGGGCGTGTACTCGCTCATCCTCATCATCCCCGGCAACCCGGCCATCGCCCTCGCCGGAGGCACCAAGGCAACCCCGGCGGAGATCGCCAAGATCACCGCGCAGCTCCATCTGAACGAGGGATTCTTCGCCCAGTACTGGAATTGGCTCAAGGCGGCGCTGCGGGGGGACCTCGGCAACTCCCTGTTCAACAACGAGACCGTGGCGTCGGGCATCGCCGCCCGGTTCCCGGTCACGCTGAGCGTGGCGGTCGGAGGGATGATCGTCGCCATCCTGATCGGCCTCCCCGCCGGCATCGTGTCCGGGCTGCACCAGGGCACCGCCCGCGACCGGGGGGTCACCGTGGGTTCGAGCATCGCCGTGGCCATCCCCGACTTCTGGCTCGCCATGATCCTCGTGATCGTCTTCGCGGTGAAGCTGAGTTGGCTCCCGGCCCTCGGCTACACACCCTTCACCCAGTCGCCGGCCGAATGGTTCCAGGACCTGCTCCTGCCGTGGCTGGCCCTCGGCATCGGTGGTTCCGCGGTGATCGCCCGCCAAGTACGTGGCGCCCTCATCGACACGTTGGACCAGGACTACATGCGCACCGCAGTCGCCAAGGGACTCAGCCCACGCATGGTGGTCGGGAAGCACGCGCTCAAGAACGCCCTCAGCCCCGCTGTCACCGTCATCGGCATCCAGTTCGGCTACCTGCTCGGCGGCACGCTCATCATCGAACAGATCTTCTCCCTGCCAGGGCTGGGCACCTACATCATCCAGGCCATCAACGACAAGGACATCCCGGAGATCCAGGGCGTGGTCCTGGTGGTGGCCACCGCCTTCGTCTTGATCAACCTCGTCGTCGACATCATCTACGCGTACCTGAATCCAAAGGTCCGCCTGTCGTGAGGCAACCTCTATGAGTACCTGGAGCACGCCCGACGCCCGTGACCCCTTCGTCGGCCTCACGACCATCCCCGAGACGGGGGACAGGCCCGATGAGCTGCCCGAACGGCGCCCGGGCTTCTGGGTCAGGTTCCTCCATCAGCGTTGGGCCATTGCGGGTGTGATCTTCCTTCTCATCGTGATCGTCGCTGCGATCTTCGCCCCACTGGTCGCGCCCCACCCGCCGGACGCCCAGGACATCAACGCGATCAACGCGGGGCCGTCGCTTTCGCACTGGTTCGGCACCGACGATCTGGGACGCGACATCCTGAGTCGTCTCATCTGGGGTGCACGTATTTCGTTGCGGGCGGCGTTCGAGATCGTCGGCCTCGCCGCCGTGATCGCCATTCCGCTCGGTTTGATCGCCGGGTTCTTCCGGGGCGCCGTGGACTCCGTGATCATGCGGGCGATGGACGCCCTGTTCTCCTTCCCGCCGCTGATCCTGGCCCTGACCGTTGCCGCGCTGCTGGGCGCGGACATCAACGACGCCGCCATCGCCATCGCGATCGTCTTTGTGCCGAGTTTCGTGCGTTTGCTCCGCGGCGAGGTCATCGCAGTCCGCGAGGAGGCGTACATCGAGTCCGCCCGAAGCCTTGGTGCCACCTCCAATCGGCTCATCGGGCGCCACGTGCTGCCAAACGTCGCCTCGCCCATCATCATTCAGCTCGCCCTCGCGCTCGGCTTCGCGCTGCTGACCGAGGCCGGTCTGAGCTTCCTGGGCATCGGCGAGCAGCCGCCCACGCCAAGTTGGGGCGGCATGCTCCAGGAAGGATTTCAGTTCATCAACTCCGCACCTTGGGCGGTCATCTTCCCCGGGGTCGCCATCATGTTGACGGTCTTGGCCTTCAACCTTGTCGCCGACGGCCTGCGGGACGCACTGGGCCGGGAGCGGCCGGCGGGAAGCGGCCTCGTCGGCGCGGAGAGAAGCAAGACACGGCGAGGCACGACGCGCACGGGTGCCGACGGCAAGGCGCAGATGGAGACGCCGACCCCCGCACCCGAGGACGCCCTCCTCCAGGTCGACGGTCTCCGCATCGAATTCCTTACCCGGAAGGAGTGGCTCCCCGTCATGGAGGACGCCAACTTCGCGGTGCGCCGGGGGAAGACGCTGGGCCTCGTCGGCGAGAGCGGCTCTGGAAAAACGGTATCTGCGCTGGCGGTCATGGGACTCCTGCCGGCCAAGGTCTCTCGTGTCGCCGGCTCGATCCGGTTCGGACAACAGGAGCTCACCACCATCAGTGCGGCCGAGCTGCGCAAGCTCCGAGGCAACGACATCGCCATGATCTTCCAGGAGCCGATGACCAGCCTGAACCCGGCGTTCAGCGTGGGTAACCAGATCGCCGAACAGGTGCGCACCCACCTAGGGGTGACGCGCGCCGTCGCATGGAAGATCGCGGTCGAGATGCTCGACAGGGTGGAGATCCCTCGGGCCGCCTTGCGGGCCGAGGACTACCCGCACGCGTTCTCGGGCGGGATGCGACAGCGCGTCATGATCGCCATGGCGCTGTCGTGCTCACCGAAATTACTGATCGCCGACGAGCCCACCACGGCGTTGGACGTGACGACCCAGGCGCAGATAGTCGAACTGCTGCAGACGCTCCAACGCGAAGAGGACATGGCGATGATCTTCGTCACTCACGACCTCGGGGTGATCGCCGATGTGGCTGACGACGTGGCCGTGATGTACGCGGGTCAGATCGTCGAACAGAGGACGGGCGGGGAACTCTTCGCTCGTCCCCGCCACCCGTACACAGAGGCCCTGCTGCACTCCATCCCGCAGCTCACGCCGAGGGGCGAGCCGTTGCACGCCATCCCGGGCATGGTGCCGCGCCCGGACCAATTCCCCGCCGGCTGCCGCTTTGCGCCGCGCTGTTCCTACGCGCAGGAAGCGTGCACGGTGGCGCCGGTGCCCATGCGGGACAACTCCCTCGGCGAGGATTCCACGAGCGGGCCGGTTGGGGACGCCCCAGACTCCAGCACGCTGGCGCGCTGTCTCCGGCAGGACGAGCTGGTCCTGTCCGGCCCGCCGACCGAGCTCGAGGACGCATCCTCACCGAAGGCTACGAACGTGACCGTACCGTCGTCGGAGGTCGAGGCACCGGCGCTCGTGGTGACCAACCTGGTCAAGGATTTTCCTCTGCGGAGCGGGGTGTTGCGGCGGATCACCGGGACGGTCCGGGCGGTCGACAAGGTCAGCCTGCGCATCGGAGCCGGGACGACATTGGGTCTGGTCGGGGAGAGCGGGTCGGGCAAATCCACCCTGGCCCGGCTGGTCCTGCGTCTCATCGACCCGACCGAGGGGACGATCGAGGTCGACGGCAAGGACATCACCTCCCTACGCGGACCTGCGCTCCGCCAGCACCGGGAGACGATGCAAGCGGTCTTCCAGGACCCCTACTCGTCGCTCGACCCCAAGCAGAGCATCGCCGACATCGTCGGTGAGCCGCTGGCCATTCACACCTCGATGAGCAGAGCCGAGCGGGAGCAGCGGGTGGTGCAGCTCCTGGCCCAGGTCGGGCTGGGTTCACACGTCTTGTCCCGCCAGCCACACGAGTTCTCCGGCGGGCAGCGCCAGCGCATCGCGATCGCACGGGCGCTGGCGCTCGAGCCCCGGCTGCTCGTCTGCGACGAGCCGATCAGTGCGCTCGACGTCTCCACGCAGTCTCAGGTGATCAACCTGCTGACAGACCTACAGGACGAGTTGGGCGTCGCCTACCTCTTCATCGCTCACGACCTCTCCGTCGTCCGTCACCTCAGCGACCGCATCACCGTGATGTACCTCGGGCAGATCGTCGAAGAGGGTGATGCCGACGAGGTCTATGAGCGACCCACCCATCCCTACACGGCAGCGCTTCTCTCCTCGATCCCGGTGCCAGACCCGGCGAGGCAACACGAGCGGAAACGGATCCTTCTGCGCGGCGAGGTCGGCGAGGCAACGGGGACCGAGGAGGGGTGCCGATTCCGAGCCCGTTGCCCCTTCGCCATGGAGATGTGCGCCCATGTCGAGCCGGAGCCCTACCGAACGCCGGCCGGGACCACTGTCCGCTGCCATCTCCACTCGGCGGGTCCGGTGTTGGCGGGCAGCACGGTCCAGTTGCTCGGCGAGCCCCCCGAGCGGTTGGGGGCGCGACGATGAGGCGGCGCTTGTCGATCCCGTGGTCCAGCTATGCCACCAAACCGGAAGGACAGTAGGTGACACAGTGGACGACTTGGAAAATCTGACCAGGGCCGATTCAGATACGCGACTTCCGTGGATCCGTTGGCCACGCTCTTAAGGTCCATGCACAACGAGTCAGCTGGAGTTGGGCAAACAGAGTGGACATCGTGGAGGCAGCGGATATTGTCAGCCGGAACGGCATGGCGAGGCGAAACCAATACTTGCCGTCCCAAGGTCCGATCGCTCTCTTAAGGTCGTGACACGCCGAGTCGTTTCTCGAATTCCGGCCTGTCGAAGAGGACCCTCGAATCGATCGGGCGGCCGTTGAGCCACGCAGCTGGAGTTCCCTGCGGATCCTCTGCTTGGTAGATCTTCTCTCGTCTCAGCACCCACTTCTCATACCGAGCGTCTCGCACACCTGAGACGAAGTTCGAATCGGTCAGTCCTGCCTCTGCACCGAGATGGAGAAGGTCCTCAATCGTGAAACCACCGGATCCCTCAGGCGGCTGTGCAGCAAAGAGCGCTTGGCGGAGCTCGTTGAAGCGACCGGCCTCTGCAGCGAGCGCGAGCGCGTTGTCTGCTCTCACTGACTCTGGGCCCAGGAAGCACCGCATGCGATATTCGACGGCGAGTTCACCAGGGCCCAACGCAGCCGCGATGACAGGTCCATTGATCTCTTCAAACTGTCGACAGTATGGGCATTGTGGATCCTCAAAGAGGATCATGCCGTCACGCGCGGTTGCGTTACCGACAAGGACTCCACCCTGAGGGGTATGACCGGAGGGCGTGGCCATTGGATCGGTCGGGTTCATTTGCCGGTCCATTTCGTCAGGAGGTCGGAATGATCAATTGCGGTCAGCCCGGGCGGTCGGGACCGACCGGCCATTGGCCTTCAGGGTCACCTCCACGTTGCCACGGGTTGCGTTGGAATAGGGGCACACCTCGTGCGCGGCGGCCACGATGGAAACGGCGCGCTCGGGATCGCCTATGCCCGGCAACGAGACGTCGAGTCCCACGGCCACATTGAACCCGCGATCCTCAGTGGTGATGAGGCTCACCTCTGAATCGATTGCCACGGCCCCGAGCTCCACCCGCTCTCGACGGCCGACAACACCGAGGGCTCCCTCGAAGCACGCGGCGTAGCCGACGGCGAACAGCTGCTCCGGGTTCGTGCCTCCACCGTCGCCACCCATCTCGGTAGGGGTCCGGAGTTGCACATCCAACGCCCCGTCGCTGGTCACTCCTTGTCCCCGTTCTCGTCCACCCGTCACATGAGCCCGGGCCGTGTACAGCGTTTTGGCCATCTCCGACTCCTCTCCTAAACGTCCGTTGGTGCGACGCTATCGGCTCGACCTTCCAGAAGCCGCGGTATGTCGGACGATCCGCCCGGTGGGGTACTTCTGGTGGAAGGTTCCCGAGATCGAGGGGCTGACTTTGGAGCAAATCGAGCGGAAAATGGCTTAGCACCAGCTCATCGACAAGGGACCGGGTCTGAGCGAGCGAAAGGAACAGGACACACAGATGACAACCTGCTTCGGCACCTGACGACCTCCGACGAACCACGGATGTCGGCCAGATTCTCAAGAAGGGAGCTATTAGACATGAGCACGTTTCTCACCGAGGCCCGGGAGACATTGGTGCCCGACCGCACGGGCCGCTTCGGACCCTTGCCGCCGCTCTTGATTGCCATGACCTTCGTGACCGGCCTCGTCGATGCGTTCAGCTATCTCGTACTTGGCCACGTGTTCGTCGCAAACATGACGGGAAATGTCGTGTTCTTGGGGTTTGCGGTCGCGGGTGCACACGGCTTCTCGATTGCCGCATCACTCGTCGCGCTGGCAGCGTTCGGCGCGGGATCGGTAGTGGGTGGCCGGATCGATGTGAAGTACGGTCGGCACCGAGGGAGGCACCTCACGGCGGCGTTGACCGCGCAGTCGGTCTTCCTGGCAGCGTCGTTGATCCTGGCCGTCGCGAGTAAGAATCCTCCCCAGCCTGCGTTCAGATATTCGCTGATCGTCGTCCTCAGTTTGGCGACAGGTGTCCAGAACGCCAGCGTTCGCAAGCTGGCGGTTCCGGACCTGACCACGACCGTGCTGACGATGACGGTCACGGGGCTGGGAGCGGACAGTGCCCTCGCGGGAGGAAAAGGCTCCAAATCGGGTCGACGCCTCATCGCCGTCGCCGCAATGTTCATCGGAGCGCTGGTGGGCGCGCTCCTCGTTCTCCACGTGGGGATCATCTTGCCCCTCGCCATCGCCTTGGGGATGATCGTGCTCGTCGCCTCGGCGAGTTACGTGGGCGGCAGGTCCGATCCGCCGTGGACGCGGGTGGAGGAGTAGGCGGCGGCCAAGGGTGCGGACACTAGGGTGAAGCCCTTTCCGCTGGTGGAACTCGAGGCGTTCCGACTGGTTCCTTGGGCGCCCCAACGCCAGTGTTCAGAATCCATAATGGGGCGGCGACGGTCAAAGGAAGGCAACGAGATGACAGACAAGGTCCTCCTCGAGGTGAACGGCCCCGTTGCCGTGATCACCAACAACAACCCCGAGAAGCGCAATGCCTTTGACGACGACATGGACGCCCGCCTGTTCGAGATCCTGGCGGAGCTCAAGGCCCGTCCAGAGGTACGTGCCGTCGTCTGGCGGGGCGAGGGGAAGGCATGGTCGTCCGGTCGCGACGTGTCCGTGATCGGGAACAACGTCACCTCGCTGACGCATCACGAGCTCATGACGCGCGGCCATCGGGGGATCCTGCAGGTCTTCGAATTGGAAGCGCCGATCATCGTGGCCATCCACGGCTGGGCGATCGGAGGTTCCTTCCAGCGTGCGCTGTTGTGCGATATCAGGATCGCTGCCGAGGGGTCTCGCTTCATGCTCCCCGAAGTCGGTCACGGCGTCATACCGGACACCGGCGGCGTGGGTCGCCTCTACGAAATCTGCGGCAGCGGGGTGGCGAACGACCTCGTGCTCACCGGGCGACCAATGGGCGCAGAAGAGGCGTTCGGGCATGGGATCGTCTCGCGCATCGTGGCACCCGAGGCTCTGGACGACACCGCTCTGGAGATGGCGAACCAGATCGCGTCCTCGCCGACGGTCACGGTCAAGATGGCCCGTCGCGTCCTCCGTCACCTGAGTGAACCCGGGATCCGCGCCTCCATGGAGGACGAGTTGATCTACCAGACCTTCATCAACCGGTCATCTGACTTCGCGGAGTTCCGAGCGGCCAGAGCCGAGGGACGGCAGCCGCACTACACCGGAAGCTGAGGGGATCACGCGGAAGGGTGCCCTCTCCGCGTGGCACGCACCGTGCTCCGCATCAGCGGTAGATGTTGATGGCCGGATCGAGTCCGATGGTGGCGGGATCGTCCCGGCCGGTTGACACCAGAATGAACTGCATCGGGTCGCCGCCGATGAGCCGCGCGCTGTCGCCGCCCGAGACGTGGAATTCGTCCAGTCCCGTGAGCCGGATGGTGGCCGGAGCCCACTTCTGCTGGGAAAGGATCTCGGAAATGTGCGAGACCGAAGGCGCGAGACCTGCCTTCGAAGTGGTCGACTGCCCCACCGCGGCGCGGATGTCGTCGGCGTGCAGGTAGGTGTCGAACCACAACGATTCCAAACCGAAACCGAGGGTCTGACCATTGCCCTGCGGCCCTTCGCCGCCGTAGGCGAACTCGTCGAAGCCCTCGACGAGTTCGGTCGCCGTCTTCGCGCTGTTCCGCAGCTCCTCCGCCAGGTCATGGGCACTGGACCCACGACGCTCGGCGACCTGGCGCGCGGTGACTTCCGGCGAACCCAGGCCGTCGAGACGGAAGGCGGTCACGTCGGTGAGCTGGCCGACGACGTGGGCGGCCACGTCAGCGACCCGCCATTCGGCGCACCGGCTGGGGTGCTCCCATTGCGCGGCAGACAGCGTGTCGAGCAGATCGGCGAAGGCGCCGTACTCGTCGATCATCCCGGGCACGACGACGGACCTCGCGAGCGTCATTGCATCCCTCCTTCGCGCGATGCTGCCGAATAGCATGCGGTGTGCATGTAAGTTACATGCACACCGCATGTATGGTCAAGAGGGAATCACACAGTCGCCAGACGCAAGCCGAACGATCCGAGTCGACGCGCGCCGCGCTCCTGGCTGCCGCCCGTGACCTCTTTGCCGAGCAGGGGTACGCCGGCGCATCGAGCGAGGCGATCGTCGCGGCGGCCGGCGTGAGCCGTGGCGCGCTGCAGCACCACTTCGTTGACAAGCACTCGCTCTTTCTGGCTGTGTACGAGCAGATGGAGAGCGAGGTCGTCAGGGCGACGGCCGAAGCCGGCATGGCGGTGGGTCCTGACGATCCCCTCGAGGAGCTGCGGGCTGGATGCCACGCGTACCTCGACGCGGTGTTGGATCCGGCCGTCCAGCGGATTTGCGCCATCGATGGCCCGGCCGTTCTCTCCCCTGACGCCCGCAACGCAATCACCGACCGCTACGCGCTCGGCCTCGTCCGGGCGACGGTCCAGCACGCCGTCGAGCAGGGCGAGATCGCCGATGCGTCCGTCGAACCCCTGACCAGGATGCTCCTGGCGGCCGTCATAGCAGCAGCCCAGTTCGTGGCGACCGCAGCCGACAGCGATGCCGCTCGTGCCGAGGCCGGAGAGACCGTCGACCTCCTGCTTCTGAACCTCAAACGCACACGTTCATAGGCACCAACGATGAAGGGTTCGTAGTCGGCGGCATGGCCGCAGACGGGACTCTGGCGGAGGGGCCATGCCCACCCTCCTCGGACTCCACATCTCCGCCTTGACCTAGTGTTACCGCATGCCTGGGTTCGACCTGACGGACGGGGGTTACGACCCCGAAGCCGTCCGCGCCAAATACCTCCTCGAGCGCGACAAGCGACTGGTGCCGGGCCGCGCGGACATCCGGGACCTGACGACCGACGCGGAGTTCGCCCGCTACCGCGACGACCCGTTCACCCCGTTCATCGAGCGCGACCCGGTCATCGACGAGGTCGATGTCGTCATCGTGGGTGGGGGCATCGCGGGCGTCCTCGCCGGCGCACAGCTCCGCAAGGCCGGGATCGAGCGGATCCGCATCGTCGACCAGGCCGGCGGGATCGGGGGCACCTGGTACTGGAACCGCTACCCCGGTGTGATGTGCGATGTCGAGTCGTACATCTACCTCCCGATGCTCGAGGAGCTGGACTACGTCCCGACCAAGCGCTACGCCTTCGGTGAGGAGATCCTGCACCACCTCGAGGGGATCGCCGACCGGTTCGACCTCGTGTCCGACGGTTTGTTCCACACCGGGGTGACCCGCGCCGAGTGGCACGAGGAGACAGCCCGGTGGCAGATCCACACTGACCGCGGCGGCGACGAGCTCACCTGCCGTTGGTACGTGCTCGCCGTCGGGATCCTCAACCTCATGAAGCTGCCCGTCATCCCCGGGATGGAGGACTTCGCCGGGCGTTCGTTCCACACCGCGCGGTGGGATTACGAGTACACCGGCGGAGGCCCGCACGAGCCCCTGACCGGGCTGGCGGACAAGACCGTCGCCCTGATCGGCACCGGGGCGAGCGGCATCCAGTGCGTGCCGCCTCTGGCCAGGTCGGCGAAGCAGGTCTACGTGTTCCAGCGCACGCCGTCGGCCATCGGGGAGCGGGGCAACCGTCCCACCGATCCCGAATTCGCCCACGGGCTGGTGCCGGGATGGCAGGACGCCCGCATGGAGAACTTCGAGGCGATCATGGCGGGCCGCGCCGTCGAAGTCGACCTGGTCGACGACGGGTGGACGCACCACTACGCCCCTGTGAACCACCCCCCGCGCCAGCCGGGCATGACCTCCGCCGAGTTCAAGCGCAGCGCCGAGGAGTTCGACTACGGGGTCATGGATGCGCACCGGCGGCGGATCGAGAAGTTGGTGGCTGACCCCGCGACGGCCGAGATCCTCAAGCCGTACTACCGGTATCTGTGCAAGCGGCCATGCTTCCACGACGAGTACCTGCAGGCCTTCAACCATTCCAACGTCACGCTGATCGACTGCCCCGCCGGGATCGAGCGGATCACCGAGCAGGGTCCCATTGTCGACGGGGAGCAGTACACCGTCGACTGCATCGTCTACGGGACCGGGTTCGAGGCCGAGCTCACGCCGCTCTTCCGTCGCGCCGGCCACGACATTGTGGGGCGCGGCGGCATCACGTTGGCCGAGAAATGGTCCGGCGGCGACGCCAGCCTCTTCGGGATGATGATCCGTGGCCTCCCGAATCTGTTCGTCATGCCGGCGCCAGGGCAGCAGGCGGTGGTGACCGTCAACTACACGCAGCTGGCGGTGCTCGGGGCCAGGTTCGTCGGCGGGGCCATCGGACAGCTCGCACAGCAGGACGTGGAGGTTTTCGACGTCAGCGCCGAGGCCGAGGAACGGTGGACGCAGCAGATCGTCGATGCGTTCATCGACAGCAGTGCCGTGATGTCCGCCTGCACGCCGTCGCGCATCAACAACGAAGGCCACCCGGAAGCGTTGAACCCGCGCAACGGCAACTACGGCGGGGGGAGGGGCGACTGGAACGGCTATCGCGACCTTCTCGACCACTGGCTCGAGGCCGGCACGTTCGAGGGCCTCGAGCTCGAGGCCCGCTCACCGGCCTCGTGAGCTCCCGTCCAAGGGTCGCCGTCGTCACCGGCGGCGGGGGCGGCATCGGAGCGGCGATCGCGGAGGAGCTCGGCCGCGGCGGCTGGTTCGTCCTCACCATGGATCCCCTCGTGACCCTCGACGGCTCCGAGCGGCTCCCCGAGGCCGAAGAGACCACCGCCGGTCGCATCGTGGCGGCGGGTGGCTCGGCCCGGGCCTCATCGGTGTCGGTCACCGACGCAGAAGGAGTGCGCAACCTCTTCCGGGAGCTGGTCGACGAACAGGGCGGGCTCGACGCCGTGGTCAACGTCGCCGGCATCACGCGGCAGACCGGCTTCGCGGAGGGGACCGCGGAGGAATGGCTCGCCGTGCTGGATGTGCACCTCGGGGGCTACCTCAACGTGCTCGACGCCGCCCTGCCGCTCATGGCCGCTGCCGGGCGCGGCAGCGTCCTCGGGGTCACCTCCGGCTCGGGGTGGCGAGCCGCCGATGCCGGGGCATACAGCTGCGCCAAGCGGGCCATCGCCGCCCTCACCTGGCAGCTGGGGCGGCAGGCGCCACCGGGCGTGACCGTCAACGCCATGTCACCGATCGCGGCCACCCGAATGGTGGCCGCCGCCGTCGAGCGCGCTCGCCGGGAGAGGAGAACCTCGGGCGGAGGCGGGCTCTCGCTTTCCTCCATGCCGGGCCCCGAGGACCTCGGGCCCTTCGGCGCCTACCTCGTCGATGACAGCTTCCGGTGGTGCAGCGGCCAGGTCCTCTTCGCCGGCGGTGCTGAGGTGGCCGTGGTCGAGGCGCCGCGCCTCCTGGAGGTCGTGCGTAGCGACGACGTGGTCTGCCTCGCCGGGGTGCTCGACGCCGTCGTCCCCCGTGCGCTCGCCTCGGCTGAGGCCAGCCAGGTGAGCGGCGGTGGTGGCAATCCCCGGTTCGGCCCGATCTTCGAAGAGCCGGGCACAGCCCAAGACCCGTCGGCGCACGTGCGCTCCTGTGCGGTCGTCTCCGACCGTCCGCAAATGGCAGCGTCGCTCACCGCCGCTCTCGAGGCGCGGTCCATCACCTGCCACCGGGCCGAGGTCGCGCACGGCTTCGGCGACGCAGCCGGCGCGCTGAACTCGGTCGTCGCCGCCGTGGGGCCGATCGACGCCGTCGTCGTGGCGCCCGCCGGTCGTCAGCCGGCGGACACCTCGGGGGAAGGCTGGGAGCGGTTGCTCGCCGAGCACCGCGGCATCATCGACGACATCGCTGCCGACGCCGGGTGGGCCCGGGCGGCCGCCGACTACGCGGCCGGTGCCGCTCGCCCGTTGCAGCTGGTGACCCTCACCGACGCCACCACGAGTGGAGGTCGGAGCCGCGCCCAGGCGTCCGCGCAGCTGGCCCGGGTCGCCCGACCTTCGACGGAAGGACGCGTCACCGCCTTCGCCGCGAGCATCGAGGCACCGGATGCGGCAGCTGCCGAATCAGCCGGTGATCTGGTCGCGCACCTGCTCGGCCAGACCGAGGCAGAGACACTCGCCGGTGCGGAGCTGGTCATCGGCGCCGGCTGGCTCGGCCTTCGCAGTCACCCGCGACCGATCGGCAGCATCGTCTTCGGCGGCCCCGCCATGCCCGATTGGCTCGACGCCACCCTCCGGCAGATCGTCGCCCACGCGCCGCCGCCGACGGGGGTGTGATGACCACCCAACCCACGCGGATCGTCGACGCCCATGTCCATATCTGGGACCCTGCCCGCACGGATTGGTACCCCTATCTCTCGCGGCCCCCGGAGCACGGCGCCGGTGACGCCTCGAGGATGTACCGCCGCTTCGATGTCGACACCTATGCAGCAGAGACTTCGAGATGGGCCGTCGAGAAGTTCGTCAACGTCGCTGCGGCGACCGGCGGTCACTCCGTCGAGGAGACCGTCGAGCTCGACCGCAACGCTCGGGCCGGCGGTGGTCCCCACGCCATCATCGGCGGCCTGCCCCCGACCGATTCGGTTGCCGAGGCCGTGGAGCTCATCGAGCGGCAGATGACGGCGTCACGCTTTCGCGGGGTCCGCCCGATGGGACCCAGCGCAGCGCCGCTTCCCGACGCCGGAGCGCTCCGTGCTCTGCAGGAGCGAAAGCTGCTGTTCGAGCTCATGGCCCATCCTGACCAGCTTCAGCCGGCGGCGACGCAGCTTGCCGGCTTCGATGATCTGACCGTCGTCGTCGAGCACACCGGTTGGCCCAGGTCGGATTCCGACGAGGAGCGTGCCCTGTGGCGCGACGGGATCGACGCACTGGCTGCGGTCGGTGGCAACGTCCTGTGCAAGCTCTCGGGTCTCGCGATGCCACTCGAGTGCATGAACGTCGACGCCTTCGCGCCGTGGCTCGAACACGCCATCGAAGCCTTCGGCGTCGACCGCTGCATGTTCGCCAGCAACTTTCCCGTTGATGCGACGTACGGAACCTTCGACGAGCTCTACACGGTGTTCAGTACGGTGACGGCCGGACTCGACATCGACTCCCGCGCCAAGCTCTTTGCGGAGAACGCGGAACGCGTCTATCGCTGCTAGGAGGACCTCTCAGCAGCTAGCCCCACTGGCCTGGCTCGTAGTCGCCCGCAGGCTGCCTGGTGATGACGTTCAACCGGTTGTAGGTGTTGATGAGGGCGATGAGGCACACCAGCGTGCCGAGCGGTCGTCGTCGTAGTGCTTGGCCGCGTTCCGCCAGACCTCGTCGGTGACCCCGCTGGGGTCGTCGGCGATCCTGCTTCCTTGCTCGGTCAGCTCGAGTGCCGCCCGCTCGGCCTCCGCGAAGACCGTTGCCTCGCGCCAGACGGCGACCAGGTTGAGCCGAGCGGGGCTTTCCCCAGCGTGTGCGGCGTCCTTCGTGTGCGTGTCCGTGCAGGCGGCACATCCGTTGATCTGGCTGGCCCGGATCTTCACCAGCTCCTGCGTGTCGGCCGGCAGTGTCGATGCGGTGATGATGGCGCCGGCCGAATTGATGTGCTTCGCGAACTCGCCATGACCGGGCCGTTGTAGGTGTGTCGGGCTTCCATGGTGAACCTGCTTGTCCCCTGGACTTCCACCACTTAGACACCGTGGGAAGGAGAGATGTGACAGGGGGATCCGTCGAGGGACGGTTCAGCCGGTGAGCTCGACCCCGAGAAGTGCCTCGAGCTCGGCGAGCGCAGCGTCGGGGTCGCCCACCTTGATGGTGTGCATCCCGAGCGCCCGTGCCGGCTTGAGGTTCACGCCCAGGTCGTCGAGGAAGACGCACTCCGCGGGTTCGACGCCCAGCGTCGCACAGGCGAGCTCGTAGAAGCGAGGATCCGGCTTGCGCACGCCCAGCACGCGCGATTCGAGGACCGCATCGAAGAGCGCATAAATCGCCGCCACCTCGGACGAAAGGACGGACTCCGCCCGGGTGAAGTTGTTGGTGAGGCAGGCCGTCTTGAAGGCGGGCCGGCAGGCGCGGATGGCCGCGACCATCTGCGGCCGGATCTCTCCCGCCAGCCGTTCGAGCACCAGCCGCCCGTCCAGTTCGTGGCCGAGGGCCCGGGCCTCGGCCAACCACAGCTCCCCGAAGGTCTCGAGGTCGACCTCACCCCGCTCGAGCTGGGCCCACGCATTGGCGTCGCCGTTGGTGGCGTTCACGGTGCGGATGAAGTCAGGCGGGAGCCCGCGTTCCGCCTCCAGGTGGGCGAACGCCTCGAACGGGCTCGACGAGATCACCCCGCCGAAGTCGAACATGATGGCTCGGATCACTCGTGGCCTCCCAGAGATCGGGCGTCATTCTCGCGTCCCGCAGCCGAGGCTGTCGCGCAACCTCCGCATCACGCCCCCGATCTCGGCGCGCCCTCCTTCGTCGTGGACCTTGCCGTCCGCACCGATCCCCGACCCCGCGACCGGTATCTCGGCACTGACGTCCTCCAGGATCGTCGCGTGTGCGTACGTGAGCACCTTGCGCAGCGAATCGTGGGCGTCCGAGGCGCCCCTGGGCGACGCATTGATCCAGGCGACGGGCTTGCGGTAGAGGGAGCGGGCGTCTTGGTCCCCGATGAGCCACTCCAGCAGGTTCTTCAGCGAGCCCGGCAGCGCGCCCGCGTACTCGGGGGTGGAGATCAGCAGCGCGTCCGCCCCACGGACTCGGGAGCGGAGCTCCACGACCGCCGGGGGCTGATCGGCGTCATCGTCCGGGTTGAAAGCCGGCAGCGCGGCGAGTCCCTCGAAGAGGACACACTCCATGCCGGGGGGCGCCATGGCCCGGGCGGTGCGGAGCACGGCGGTGTTGGTGGAAGCGGACCGGAGGCTCCCCGAGACCAGCAGGACGGCACAACCCACACATGTCCCAACAGCGGCGCGAGCCCGATGTTCCCGATCGGACGCCGGCGGGTCCTCCCGGCTCTGCGGCACTCGGATCCCAGGTCACAGGGATGAAAGCGGGCGACCCCGGCAGCGCCGGGCCGAATGGCACGCACCCAGGCGTCCACGCGTGGTGGTGTCGGCGCCGGCGGCGAGATCGTATGGTCGCGGCATGAAATTGCAAGAGCTCACCGGGAAGGTGGCGATCGTGACCGGTGGCGCGGGTGGCATCGGCCGGGCCACCGCCGAAGTGCTCGTGGCCGAGGGTGCGAGTGTCGTGATCGCGGACGTCGACGGGGACCGGGGTCAGGAGGTGGCCGAGAGCATCGGTGAGGCCGCCGCCTTCAAGCAGACCGACGTGAGCGATGCGGAGCAGGTGCAGGCCCTGGTGGACTTCGCCGTCGAACGCTTCGGCGGCCTGGACATCATGTTCAACAACGCCGGGATCGGGAGTCCCCTCAAGCGGTTCCTGCCGGACGACCTCGAGGACTTCTCCCGCATCATGAGCGTGAACCTCTTCGGTGTGCTGGCCGGTGCCCAGCGGGCCGCCCGCTACATGAAGGACCACGGCGGGGGCTGCATCATCAACAACGCTTCCATCGCAGCCGTCAACGCGGGCGCCGGCATGATCTCCTACCGGGCCTCGAAAGCCGCCGTGGCCCATGCCACCAAGTGCATGGCCATCGACCTCGCGCCCTACGGCATTCGCGTCAACTGCCTCACGCCCGCCCACATCCGCACCGGCATCACCACCTACGAGATGGGGCCGGTGCTGCGGTACATGCAACCACTCGAGCGAGAGGCCCAACCCGAGGATGTCGCCAACGCCGTGGTGTTCCTCGCCAGTGACCGTGCCGCGCAGGTCACCGGGGTCGTGTTGCCGATCGACGGTGGCACGACCGCCGGCCCGCCGTATGCGCAGACGAAGCTGATCATGTCGACGGCGAAGCCGCCGGAGAGCACGCCGACCGCGTCGTCGTGACGGCGGCTGGCCGGCGCGTTCAGCGGGCGGGCGCCAAGTCGAGGTAGAGGTGTTCGAGGCCGCGTAGGAAGAAGGTCGGCAGGTAGTCGTACCGCCGGGCGCCCACCGGACCGTGGTGCTCCTCGGAGATCGTGATGTCCGTCGTGCGATCGAGGAACCGGTTGACCGTCACCCGGCCCTCGGCGCGGGCCAGAGGCGCCCCCGCGCACGTGTGGATGCCATGACCGAAGGCGATGTGCTGCCGGGCGTTGGCACGGGCGATGTCGAACTCGTACGGGTTCTCGAAGATTCGAGGGTCACGGTTGCAGGCACCGGGCACCAGCATGATCGTCCCGCCTGCGGGGATGTCCACTCCGGCGAGCTCAGTGCTGACGCGCGCCATCCGGAACTGGGTCCGCAGCGGGCTCTCGAGCCGAAGTGTCTCCTCAATGAAGTTGGGAATGCGGTCGCGATCGTCACGAACGAGCTTCTGCAGATCGGGTCGCTCGCCGAGCATCCGGAGCGCGAAGGACAACAACCGCACTGTGGTCTCCTGACCCCCGGCGAACAGGTTGGCAGCGAGGAGCGCGGCATCCTTCACCTCGGGAGTCGAGCCGTCCGGGAACGTGGCGGTCGCGAGGCCGGTCAGGACGTCATGGCGAGGTGTCTGGCGGCGATCCTCGATGTACTGGCTGAATCGCTCGTAGAGGAACTCGAGCGGCTTGTGGGAGATCTCCTGGTGGACGGTGGACAGCCGCTCCCGGAAGAGCGAATGATCGGACTCCGGTACGCCCTCCAGGTCGGCGATCACGGTGAGGGTGAAGGGCTCCGCGTAGGCGCTCACCATCTCGCACGACCCCTCGTCCACGAACGCGTCGAGGAGCCGATCGGCGAACTGCCACATGAAGTCCTCGTTCTCCTTGAGCCGCTTCGGCGTGATCAACCGCATCAGCAGGTGGCGATGGGCCGTGTGCACTGGGGGGTCGAAGGCGGGGAGCTGGTCGCTGAACGGCAGCTCGTGCCGGTACTTCACGATGATGTCGCTGATGTCGTCCCCCTCCACCGGCGTGGAGAACTTCACGAAGGACCCGCTCACCACGTTGCACGACGAGTACGTTCCCGACGCCGCATCATCGGGCGGAAACGTCGCGGGATCGCCGTAGACGGCCATCGCCTCGGGATACCCCGTGATCATGAACAGGCCGTAGCGGGGATCCCGCCACACCGGACCCTGTTCCCGCACCCAGTCGAAGTATGGGTAGGGGTCGTCCTGGACCGATCGGTCGGTGAAGAAGTTGACGTTCTCGAACTCACTCATGGACACCCTCGATCCGCGTTTGAGAGCCTACGATCGCCGCCATGGGCCTCGAAGTCGAAATCGACCGCGACGTGTGCATGGGCTCGGGAAACTGCGTGTACGAGGCACCGGGGGCGTTCGACCTGGACGACGACTCCGTCGCCATGGTGGTCGACCCCGCTGGCGCGCCGGAGGAACAGGTCGTCGCCGCAGCGCGGAAGTGTCCGACCCACGCCATCACCGTCCGACGGGACGGCGTGAGGCTGGACTGAACCTCATCACGATCACGATCCGGTGCCGTGCGCACCCAGGGCGTGGCGGGCCGCGACGTAGCCGAAGACCATCGTGTTGGCGATGCTCGCGCCCGGCCCGAGGTAGTGCCGGCCCATGACGGTGGCGGTACCGTTGCCCGTGGCGTACAGGCCGTCGATCGGGCGGTCGTCCTGGCCGAGGACCTGCGCATGCTCGTTGGTGACGAGGCCGCCGCACGTGCCGATGTCACCCGGCACGACCTGGACCGCGTAGTACGGGGGTTCGTCGATGGGACCGAGGCAGGGATGCACCTTGTGGTTGGGATCGCCCAACGCCCGGTTGTAGGCGGACTCGCCGCGCCCGTAGTCGGGATCGATGCCCTGCACCGCGTTCTCGTTGAAGCGTTCAACGGTCTCGGAGAGGCCGGCGGGATCGATGTCGCACATGTGGGCGAGATCGTCCAGTGTCCATGCCTGTTTGAGCATCCCGCTCTCGAGCAGCTTGCGCGGGAATCGGCCGGGGCGCGACCGCTGGTGCGCGTAGCGCTTGCGGTAACGGTCGTCGAAGATCAGCCAGCAGGGGACCGCCCTGCTCGTCTTGTCGCGGGCGTACATGGCCTTGCCGACCTCCATATACGAGTTCGACTCGTTCACGAACCGTTGCCCCGCTGCATCGACGTAGATCGTGCGAGGGCGCTGGCGCGCCTGGTCGAGCGTCGATTGCCCGAACCTCCCCGTTCGGGGTGACGGCAGCCACCAGGCTTCGTCCATCAGATCGGTCATCGCACCGAGACGCATCGCCGCCTGGATCACCTCGCCGGTGTCGCCGGGGTTGGAGATCGACCATCTCGCTCGATTCGGCTGATCGCCTCCGTACTCCTGGCGCATCTCGGGGTTGTGGGCGAAGCCGCCGGAGGCGAGCAGGACCCCCTTGCGGGCACGGATCGTCACGGGGGTCCCTGCCCGAACGGTGCGAACGCCGACGAGGCGGCCGTCCTCGACCACCAGGTCCTCGAGCGGTGCCTCGGTCCAGACCGGGAGCCCGTCTGCCAGCGCGATGGTCAGCATCTGCGCGATCAGGGACGCGCCGTTGGTCAGGAGGGCATGGCGTCGAATGCGGGCGGCATAGGTCCGGAGCACGACGCGCGCGGAGACCCCGAAAGCCCGGATGCTGCGGTTGTAGTGGGAGAGGGAACGCGCTTCGTTGGTCATCACGGCGAGACCGAGGCTCTGCGCCAGCCCGGGCTGCAGCCTCCCGAGCCACTCCCCGAGCACCCGGCCGTCGAACGGCACCGGTTCGATGCCGCGCCCCACGTCGTGGCCACCCTTGGCGTTCGAGTAGTAGTCGCTGTAGCCCGGGCAGTGGACGAACGACACGCCCCGCTCCTGGAGGAACGAGACCATTTCGGGTCCCGCCGTCAGGAAGGCATGTCGACGCTCGAGCGAGGAGGCCGGCCCGACGTCACCGACGACGGCTTCGAAATGGGCCAGGGCATCTTCGTACGAGTCCGGCACCCCGTTGGCCCGCATCACCGGGTTGTTCGGGACCCAGAGGATCCCGCCGGACATGGCGGTCGAGCCGCCGACCAGTCCCTGCTTCTCGAGCACCAGCGCGCTCGCTCCGGCGTCGGCCGCGGTGAGCCCGGCCACCATGCCACCCCCACCGGATCCCACGATCACCAGGTCGACGGTGGTGTCCCACGTCGTCATGTCACGGCTCTCCGACCTCCCGACGTCCAACCCAGACCGAGCAAGCTAGCAGGGTCCGTTGACGATTGCTACGAAGCCGAAGTAATCTGCCCGGCATCCGTCGAAGTAGGAAGCGGGGGAGATGACCGGATACTCGAGGAGCCTGACGTACCCCCCGGAAGGCGTGGGCGCGCCGAAGGATCGCCATCCCGGGCCGTTCGTCGATCCCGGGCTCCCCTCCGGGACCGAGGTGTTCTCGGCCGACGACCACATCTCGCTGGCACAGGACATCTTCTACGAGCGCTTTCCCGACAGCATGAAGGAGCGGGCGCCTCGCGTCATGAACGTCGATGGCGGATGGGTGATCGGAATGGACGGGAAATCCGTCCTGGTGCCGGAGTTCATCGAAGTGCTGACGCAGTACGACCCGGTCTCGGGGTCCCACACGGGCGATGTCGAGGCTCGGCTCGCGGCACTCGAGTCGGAGGGCATTTCCAAGGAGCTCGCGTTCCCGAACTCCGTGCTCGCGTTGTTCGGATGGCCGGACAGGGAGGTCCGTGAGCTCTGCTTCCGGATCTACAACGAGCACATCGCAGAGGTCCAGGAGCAGTCGAACGACCGCATCTTGGGGGTGGGCCTGATCAACTGGTGGGACGCGGAGGGAGCACGCCGGACCTTGCACGAGCTGAAGGCGCTCGGGCTGAAGACGTTCCTCATGCCGCTCACGCCGGGCAAGGATCTGGAGAAACGCCCGATCGATTACGCGAGCACGGCGATGGACGGTGTGTGGGATGCGATCGAGGAAGCGGAGGTCCCGGTTTCCCACCACATCGGCGAGAACCCACCCGCGACACCGAACCAGTTCAACGCAGTCAGCATCGGGATGCTCCAGTCCGTGGCACCGTTCCGCGACACCTTCGGCAAATACATCTTCGGCGGCATCCTCGACCGCCATCCCGGGCTCCGGGTCGGATGGTTCGAGGGCGGGATCAACTGGGTGCCGTCCGCTCTCCAGGACGCCGAGCACATCGCGGCGTCGTTCAAGCACCTGACGAACCTGAAGATCCAGCACGACCCGACGTACTACTGGGACCGCCACATGTGCGCGTCGTTCATGGTCGATCCGCTCGGGCTCGCGCTCCTCCCTCATATCGGCATCGATCGGGTGATGTGGTCCACCGACTTCCCGCACAACGAGAGCACGTATGGGTACAGCAACCAGTCGCTGGCCGCTGTCGTGGACGCGGTAGGTGCAGAGGCAGCCGTGGCCGTCGTCGGCGGCAACATCAGGCGCTACCTCGGACTGGACGGCTGATGCCGGCAGGCCTGATGGCTTCCGCGCCGCCGACGCGGATCCCTGCGAAGGCAGATCTCGCTCGCATGCGCCGGGACCGGGTGGAGCGAGTTCGAGCGCTCCTGCGCGAGCAAGGACTCGATGCACTCGTGCTGCTGGGGAACACGAATGTCGTCTACGCGACCGGCGCCATTTGGCCCCTGGCCGACTCGGGCCGAGCGAACTTCGAGCAGCCCGTCGCGGTCGTGATCGCGGACGACGAATGGCCGCACCTCTTCTCACCGCTGGGAGAAGACGACCGCCTCCGCCTCGAGCTGCCGTCGGACCACATCCACGGCCCGGTCTATCTCGACTTCGACGAGGGTGTGCAGCTGTTCGCGTCGCAGCTTGCCGGCCTGCTGCCGGGGAAGGCCGTGATCGCGATCGACGAGTGGACCAACGCGCTCTGCCGCGAACGGTCGATCTTGTTCGCTCCCGACGCACCGGTCGACGGGGGACGGGTGATCAGCCGTGCAAAGGCGATCAAGACACCGGACGAGCTGTCGTGCATGCGCGAGGGCCTGCGCATCACCGAATGCGCCATCGCGCAGGTGCAGGTACGCGTCGCGCCCGGCGTCCGTCAAACCGATCTCACCGCGACGTTCCTGCACACGATCTTCGATGCCGGTGCCGACGCCAACATCCTCGACCCGATCTGGCAGGTGATGCCGAGCCGCAGGGCGGACGGGCCATGGACGACGACCGGTGACCTGGCGTGCCCGCTCCTCTCGACCGAACGCGAGCTCGCGGAAGGCGACGTCCTCTGGGTCGACACCGGCATCAGCCACGAGGGTTTCCACTCCGACTTCGGGCGTACGTGGATCGTCGGGCGCGAGCCGGATGCCCGGCAGCGAGCGCAATTCGAACGGTGGCGGACGATCATGGACGCCGTCCTCGACGTCACCCGTGCCGGTGCGACGGCCGCAGACCTCACGGCGGCTGCGACCGGCGCCGCCGGTGGCGTAAAGCCCTGGATGCCCCATTTCTACCTGGGTCACGGTCTCGGGATCGACAGTGCCGAAATGCCCTACGTCGGGAGTGACATCGGCGAGGCGTTCGACGCGACGCTCGTGCTCGCCGAGGGCATGGTCCTCGTGCTCGAGCCGATCGTCTGGGAGGACGGTGCGGCCGGCTACCGCTCCGAGGAGGTGCTGCTCATCACCGAGGACGGGTGGGAGCCGATGACCGACTACCCCTACGACCCGTTCTGAGCATCTGGTGACGGTCACCGAAGTTCGTCCTGATGACGACGTTCTGCGACGTGCCCGCCGGTCACGAGCGCTCGCCGAGATGGAGGCGGCGGACATCGACCTGTTCGTCCTCGGGCGCGAAGGCAATGCCCGCTACGTGTCGGGCGCACCGCGACTGTGGACCGCCGGCTCGCGTGCCTTCGGCCCCGGGTGCGTCCTGGTCCGAGCGACCGGGTCCGTCCACCTGCTGAGCACATGGGACGAGGGGATCCCTGACGACATCCCGCACGAAAACCTGTACGGAATCTCGTTCAACGCCATGAACTTCCTGAAGGTGCTCCAGGGGATTCCCGGTGCCGCGACCGTGCGGAGGGTCGCCACCGACGCCTTGACGCCGTCCTCCGCGCTGCTTCTCCCGAAGGCGTTCCCGTCGGCCGAGCTCGTCGACGGCGAGCCGCTGCTGCGCCGGGCCCGTCGCGTCAAGACTCCCGAAGAGGTCGACGCGATCCGCGCCTCGGTGCGCATCGCCGAGCGCTCGCTGGCCGAGGCGGAGGCCGCGCTCGCGCCTGGCGTCACCGAGCGGCACCTCACGGGCGTCTTCATGGAGTCGATGGCCTCGGCGGGCGTCACGACCCCGGCAACGCAGGATGTCGCGTGGATCACGTCGCGCGAGCATCCCTGGCGTCGTGCCGGCCGCGATGCGCCGGTCAAGCGTGGCGACCTGGTGGCCTTCGATGCCGGTGTGATCCTCGGTGGCTACGTCGGCGAGCTCGGCCGGACGGCTTCGATAGGCGGCGATGTCGTCATCGACCCTGGCCTCCTCCGGAGCTGCGACGAGCTGTGGGACCGTCTCGTCGGCGCGTGCCGGCCCGGTGCGCCGCTGAGCGATCTCCTCCATGCGTACGACGCTGCGGGGATTGCGCCGCCGCCCATGCCCGTCGCCCGAGGCCTGGGGCTCGGGTTCGACCTCCCCATCGTGACGCACGCGCTCCCGCGCACCGCCGCCGAGGAGCGCATGGAGGCGGGCATGGTGCTCGCGCTGACCGCCTACGTTTGGCGGGAAGGCGTCGGTGCCGTGTACGGCCAGGAGCCCCTCGTCGTCACGGCGACCGGTCCCGAGTTGCTCTCGACGATCCCATTCCGCAATACAAGGAGCCCACTGACGTGACCGCAGTCGATGTCCCGCCGCCGGAGGAGATCATCCTCTACGAGAAGGATGCCAGCACGCGCATCGCCACGATCACCCTCAACCGGCCGGACCAGCTCAACATCCCGACGATTGCAGCGCGTCGGCGCTACGCCGACCTCTTGTTCAAGGCGAGCATCGATGACGACGTCAAGGTTCTCGTCGTCCGTGGCGTCGGGGACCACCTCGGGACGGGCGCCGATCTCGACGAGCTGATGGCGAAGCAGGCCGCGGGCATCGGCCTGCAAGAGGAATTCGGACTCGAGGATGACGACGACGTGACGATGCCCAGCCCGCGCTCGTACCGCGCCGGTGCGTCGCTCCTTCACTGGTACGGCAACACGAGATCTGGTTGCCGGAGCCTCCAGGACTTCAAGAAGATCAGCATCCTCGAGGTCAAGGGCTACTGCTACGGCTGGCACTTCTACCAGGCCGCCGACGCCGACCTCGTGATCTCGTCCGACGACGCGCTCTTCGGGCATCCCGCCTTCCGCTATGTCGGCTACGCGCCGCGCATGTGGCAGTGGGCGATGATGATGGGGATGCGCAAGTTCCAGGAGATGGTGTTCACCGGCCGGCCCTTCACTGCGCAGCAGATGTACGACTGCAACTTCGTGAACAGCGTGGTGCCCCGCGATCAACTCGAGGCCGAGGTGGAGAAGTACGCCATTTCCTGTGCGCGCACGCGTCCCACTGACACCGTGTTCATGCAGAAGGTGTTCTTCGAGGTCATGAAACAACACCAGGGCGAGTACATGGGCAGCCTTCTCAGTGCATGGCTCGAATCGATGGGCGGGATGCTGCGAGACGACGAGGACGGCAAGCGGGCAACGTTGAGCCAGGAGACCATGGACGCAGGCCTCAACCTGGCGGTGAAGGACAACGACAGCAGGTTCCCGCCGGAATGGCGGTTGAGCCAGTCCGGTCGCCGGCGCCCCGATACCGACTGAGGTGGACCACCCCGACCCCGGTGCGCGGGACAGCTCGCTCCGCCTCCCGCCGCTGAGCGGGCTCCGCATCATCGATCTGTCGACGTGGATCGCCGGTGCCTACTGCACGAAGCTGCTCGCAGACGGCGGCGCGGAGGTGATCAAGGTCGAGGCGCCGGGCGGCGACCCGTTGCGTCGGTGGTCGGCTTCGGGCTCGGTGATCGCACCCGATGCCGACGGGGCGCTCTTCAACTTCCTCAACGCGTCGAAGCAGAGCGTCGTCGTCGAGTGCGGGAGCGCCGATGATCTGGGCTCGCTGCAGGCGCTGCTCGCATCGGCCGACGCGGTCGTATGGTCCCGCGGCTCTCCCGTGGCCGAGCAGACCGCGTTGGCGCCGCACGAGATCCTTCGTGCGCACCCGCACCTGACGGTCACGTCCATCACGCCGTTCGGGCTCGAGGGCCCCTGGCGCGACAAGGCGGCCACCGAATTCACGCTGCAAGCGTGGTCCGGAGCGATCGTCGGCCTTGCCCGGGGAAGACCGGAACGTGCGCCGGTGTTCGTCGGCGGACAGATCGGGGAGTGGGTGTCGGGCGTCTTCGGCGCGATCGGGACGTTGGCGTCGGGTCGGCGGCACAACCCGGACGGTGAGCTCGTCGACGTGTCGATGCTCGAGGCGTTGGCGATGTGCCTCACCTACTACCCGGTGACGTTCAACGACCAGCTCGGGCGACCGATGCGGCGACGCCGGTTCGTCGCCACCCCCGGCGTCGGCGCAGCCCGCGACGGCCTCGTAGGACTCGGGTGCGGGACGGGGCAACAGTGGCTCGACTTCTGCGCCATGGTCGGGCACCCCGAGTGGATGGAGGATCCGTCCCTCTTCCTCGATCGAACGGCGCTCACGCCGACGATCGACGCCTGGATCGGCGAGCACACCGTGGAGGAGGTGCTCGACCTGGCCTCGGCGTTCCGCCTCCCCAACGCTCCCATTGCCAACGGCGCGAACGTCACGACGTTCGAGCACTTTCGCGAACGCGAGACGTTCGTGGCCAACCCGCGGGACGGCGCGGCGAACCCGCGGCCGCCCTTCCGGGTGGGGACGGCACGCCTGCGGCCGCCCGAGCCGGCGCCCCGGCTCGGGGAGCACTCGATCACGGCGCTCCTGCCGCGTGCTCCCCGCGGCAGCGCCCGTGCGACGTCGGGGGAACCGGGGCTCCCGTTCCAGGGCCTGCGTGTCCTGGACATGACCGCCTACTGGGCGGGTCCTCTCACGGGCCACATGCTGGCGCTCCTCGGCGCTGAGGTGATCCACCTCGAGTCGTCGGCCCGGCCCGACGGGGCCCGTCTGGTCGGAGGTGTGCCGCAGACGGAGGATCGGTACTGGGAGCGGGGACCGATCTTCGCCGCGCTCAACACGAACAAGAAGAGCCTGACGATCGATTTCGGCGACCCGCGCGGCATCGAGCTCGTTCGCCGATTCATCGCCACCTGCGACGTGGTGGTCGAGAACTACACGCCGCGTGTCCTGGACCAGCTCGGCCTCGACTACGAGACGCTCCGGACCGATCGGCCCGATCTCGTGATGCTGCGGATGCCGGGCTTCGGGCTGGACGGGCCGTGGCGCGACCTGGCGGCCTTCGCGTTCGTCATCGAGGACGCCTCGGGGCTCACCTGGCTGACCGGGCATCCGGATCTCCTCCCGTTCGAGCCCTACTGCGTCGGTGACCCCAATGCAGGGCTGCACGCGCTGTTCGGACTGATGCTTGCGCTCGAGCACCGTGAGAGGACCGGCGAGGGTGGCCTCGTGGAGGCAGCGATGGTCGACGCCGCGCTCAACGTCGCAGCGGAGCAGGCAATCGAGCTCTCGGCCTACGGAGCGCTCCTCTCCCGGGACGGCAACCGCGGGCCGTGCGGGGCGCCGCAGAACCTCTACCAGGTCGCGGGCCCCGACGAATACGGGCGCGATGACTGCCGGGTGGCCATCGCGGTGGCCACCGACGAGCAATGGATAGCGCTCCGCCGTGCCCTGGGCGAACCGCAGTGGTCTCTCGACCCGGCGCTCGTGGTCGCGGCGGGACGCGTGGCCGCACAGGACCGGATCGACGCGTTCGTGCAGGAGTGGTGCCGCGACCAGACGGCGGACCAGGTCGTCGAGCGTCTGTGGGATGCCGGGGTGCCTGTCGGCAAGGTCGTGCAGCCGCACCGCCAACCCGACCTCCCGCAGCTCGCATCCCGCAACTTCTTCGAGGAGGTCGTCCACCCCGTGATCGGAAGCTCTCGCTACAGCACACTGCCGATGAGGTTCTCACGCCGACCGGGGAGGATCCATGAGCGGCATGCCCCGCTCCTCGGAGAGCACAACGAGGAGCTCCTGGGGGATCTCGGCCTCACGCGGTCAGAGATGGACGCGCTCGAAGCGGAAGGGGTCATCGGTGGCTCGCTCGCCGGCACCTAACAGCGGGTCGCGCCCGCCGTATCCTTCCGGGATGGGCTTCCAGGCTGCTCCGTTCGACGTCGTCGAAGCGTCCCGTCGTGTGTGGCTGGAGCGCTGGGAACCTGAGGCCGCCTCCGGGATGGCTGTGTTCACCGGGATCCTCCGCTCCTACCAGCTCCTCAACGACCAGGTCAACAACGTGATGAGGAGTCACGACCTCACGTTCGCCCGGTACGAGGTGCTGACCTGGCTGGCCACGGACCCCGAGACCGCCCTGACCCTCAGCTGGATCAGCAAGACCCTTCGCATCCCGCCGGCCACGGTCACGAACATCATCGACCGGCTCGAGGACGAGAAGCTCGTTCGGCGTGTGCCCCATCCTTCGGACGCCCGCACGACGCTGGCCGTGATCACGCCACGCGGCCGGAAGGTCGCGACGGAGGCGACGCGAGACCTGAACTCCAGCGTCTACGAGCGCATCGGCCTGTCCGAGCAGCAGCGGAACCTGCTCATCGATCTCCTGGCGCAACTGCGGGCGAGCGGGAACGAATTCGACGTCGAGCGCTCGAACGAGGTCATGGGGGAAATCGGATCCCGCGAGGCGCGCCGGAGAGGGCGGAACGGTCGCAAGAGCCGCTTCGAGGTGGCCTAGGACCGGTCCGGCCTCTCCTCCTCCTCGGCCACGAAGTGACGACCCCCGAGGCGGGGACTACCGGGGCGGGAGCACCATGTCCAGGATCAGGGCGGGCCAGGTGAAGCCGGACCGGTCGCCCGCACCGCCGGGCTGGCCGGTCAGCGCGTCGTAGAACTCCCGGAAGCCGTGCGCGTCGATCAGGCCCGCCATCTGGTCGCGTAGGCGGCGGGCCTCTGCCCACAAGCCGAGGCGGGCCGCTAGCAGGTAGGCCCAGTAGGCCGTCGCGCCCCACGTTGCGTTGCCGTCCCACTGCACGTACGCCCCGACGCCGCCGCCCGGGGCGATGGTGCCGGCGGCGAAGCCGCGGGGGCCCCACATCGGCCCCCCCGGATGGAGGTGGCGCTCTGCGACCAATCGCGACAGGCCCGCGTCCGCCAGCGCGCGGCTCGCGGCCGGGATCAGGCCCATGGCCCCGATGCCGTGCAGCTGCACGGAGCGGGTGAGGTCATACGCGACGAAGATGCGTCCCTCGTCCCACCAGAGCAGCGCGCGGACGTCCGCGGCCACGGCCTCGGCCACGGCCGCGGCCTCCTTCGCCTCCGCGTCGCGGCCCCGGGCCGAGCAGGCGGCGGCCACCTCCTCGAGGGCCAAGAGGTACCACCCGCACACGGTCGGGTCGTAGACGACGAAGCCATGGCCCGCCGCGAGGGCCGCCTCGGGCGCCATGTCGCTGGCGCGACCGGAGAGGGTGAGCTCCTTGAGCCGCGTGAGGGAGGCGCCCAGGTCCCCGGGGAGCAGGCTGCGCATGAGCGCACTCCCCTCGGTCCCGGTCTCGAACGGGTGCAGCACGGCCGGCAGGGACCCGCCCCCCACCGATCGCCGGCGCGCCAAGGCGCGCAGATGGGACACGGCCCCGTCCAACAGGTGGTCGGCCAGCGCTCCGAGAAGTTGCGACAGGCGGGCTGCGGCGAAGGCGGCGGTGGGAGGATCCACGAAGGGCGTGCGATCCCCGTCGAACATGGGCCCGAACAGCCCCTCGATGAAGTGCTGGTGCTCCTCGGCCCCGGGGACATAGCGCTGATGGGACAACAATCCGTCGGGCAGCCGGTTGGCCCGGTACAGCGTGGTGAGCTCCTCCACCGCGGCGTCGGGATCGAGATGGAGGAGCGACAGGGCGTGGTACCCGCTGTCCCAGGAGAAGAGAGCGGGGTAGCTGTCGCGGTCGGGCACGTGGAACGCTCCGCCGAACGCTTCGACCCGGTGGTCGCGGAACAGCGCCGAGCACCGGTCCTCCAAGCTCGCGGGCACGCCGGATGTCTAGCAGGAGGTCCCGTCGCGACGGGACCTCCTACAGGACGAGATGCTCGTAGGTCTCCGGGTTGGCCATGTTCTCGGCGATGCGGGCCTCCTCTTCCTCGGCCGACTCGTCGGTCCGGAGGAGGAACGGCGCGAGGGCCAGGCCGGCCAGGACGCACGCCGCCGCGATGAGCAGGGCCAACTGGTAGCCGGCGGTCAGGGAGCCGATCAGCGCGTGGCCCTGCGCGAGCAGGGACTTGGTGTGGTTGGTCGCGATGGTGCTCAGCACGGCCAGGCCCACGGCTGCCGCCATCTGCTGGGACACGTTGACGATGCCCGAGCCGAGGCCGGCGTCGGCATTGGGGATCTCGGACATTCCGATCTGCAACAGCGGCATGAAGGAGGCGCCCGCACCCACGCCCAGCATCAGGAAGGCGAAGAAGAGCGTCGGGAAGTAGGACGCACCCTGGCCGGCAGAGGCAAGCAGGACCAAGCCGCCCGCAGCGAGGAGCATGGCCGGGTACATCACCTTGTGGCCGAACCGGTTGACGAGGCGCGCCGTCAGGCCGGCCGACATGGTCGCCATGCCCGCGGTCGCCGGCATGAAGGCCAGGCCGGTCTTGATCGGGCTGTACCCGAGCACGTGTTCGAGGTAGAGGGCGCCGATGAAGAAGGTCGAGAACATTCCCGTGGCCAACAGACCCCGGATGACGCTCGACCCGGTCAAGGTGCGCAGCTTCAGGATCCGCAGCGGCATGATCGGGTTGGCCAGCCTCGATTCGAGGACGATGAAGGAGACGAACAGGAGCACGGCGACGGCGAGGATGCCGAGCGTGTGCGCCGAGACCCAGCCGTCGCTCGACGCGGTCACGATGCCGTAGATGCCGACCATCAGCGACAGCGTCACCAGTACCGACCCGACCACGTCGACGCCCTGTTTGATGCCCAGGCCGATGTTCTCCACCACCAGGATGCGGCCCAGGATCAGCGTGGCGATGCCGATCGGCACATTCACGAAGAAGATCCAGTGCCAGCTGAGCGCCTGCGTCAGCACCCCGCCCGCGAGGAGCCCGATGGAGCCGCCGCCGACGGCGACGAAGACGTAGGCGCTCATCGCCTTCGCCCGCTCGACCGGGCTGGGGAACTCGGTCACGATGATGGCGACGATGACGCTGGAGGACAGCGCCCCGCCGATGCCCTGCACGAAGCGCGCTGCCACCAGCATCGCCTGGCTGTCGGCCGAGCCGCAGGCGATCGACGCAAGCGTGAACAGTGCGACCCCCGCCAGGAACACCTTCTTGCGGCCGATGAGATCGCCCAGGCGTCCCGCCATGAGGAGGAAGCTGCCGAAGCTGATGAGGTAGGCGTCGACGACCCAGGTCAAGCCGGACTGGGTGAAGTGCAGGCTGCGCTGGATGTCGGGGAGCGCCACGTTGACGATGGAGCCGTCGAGGGCGTTCATGAACATGGCCAGGCAGACCACGACCAGGGCAATCCAGCGCCGGCGGTCGCCGGCGGGGTCGCCGGCACCCGGCCGCGGCGGGCTGATCGTTCCGGTGTCGGGGATAGTCATGATCTCGGGACTATCATAGAGGGGTGATGGAATTGCACGCGCCGCCGGCCGTGGGGGTCATGGCAGGATCCGGGTCGTGACCGCCCGGAGCGTGACGACCACGACGACGGGCACGATCGTCCTGCTGACCCGGTTGGCCCGCGCCGTCTTCCTGCGCAGCTCGGTCGACCTGGTCGGGATGAACCTGAAGAACATGGTGGTGCTGGCCTATCTGCGCGACCACCCGAGCGCATCGCAGCAGGTGATGACCGAGCAACTCTCGATGGACTCCAACACCGGTGTCCTCGTGCTCAACGACCTCGAGGACCTCGACTACGTGGAGCGCCGGCGGGACCCGACCGATCGCCGGCGCCACATCGTCGACATCACCGACGCCGGCCTCGAGGCGCTGGAGCGGGCGGAAGTGGCGCAGGGGAGCATCGAGGACGAGATCCTCGGTGGCCTGAGCGACTCGGAGCGGGTGACGTTCCGGCGTCTGCTCGTCAAGGCCCTGCAGGACCACCTTCCCGAGAGGTAGCCGGCGCGCGTCAGTCCCCGTAGCCCAAAGGTCCCAGCTGGTCGTGCAGCGAACGGGCTGCGGCTCTCTCCCGACCGAGCGCCTCCCGCGCCAAGTCGGCCGTGCCCTCCCGCAGGAGCCGTTTGGCGGTGGCCAGCGCAGCGTCCGGCAGCTCCGTGAGCGCCTGCGCCAGTGCTCGCGCCTCGGCGTGCAGGGACTCTTCTGGGTGGCTGCGGGCCGCCAAACCCATCCCCGCGGCCTCCGCGCCCGTGAACCAGCGCGACGTGAGGAGAAGGTCGGCGGCTCTCTGCAACCCGACCATCCGAGGGAGCAGCGCGCTGCTCGCCGCCTCGGGCGTGGTCCCGAGCGCGGTGAAGGGGAGTCGCAGCCGCGCCGTGTCGGCCACCAGCACCAGGTCGCAGTGGAGCAGCACGGTCGCACCGAAGCCGATGGCGACGCCGTGCACGGCGGCGAGCAAGGGCTTGGAGAAGCGGAGCAGGGACTCGAGGAGGTCGTCGAAGAGCTCCGACAGCGCGGCGCCGTCCTCGGCGACCGCCGTCAGGTCGACACCGCTCGAGAAGCCCCGGCCGGCACCCTCCAGCAGCACCACCGAGACCCCGCCGGCGGCGTCCGCCTCGTCGAGCGTCTCGGCCAGGCGACGGTACGAGGCCGCCGTGAATGCGTTCAGCCGATCCGGCCGGTTGAGGGTCACGATGCGCACCCTGCCGTCGTCGCGCACCACCACCTCGGCGACCCGACCGTCCACGGACTCGGCTCAGCCGTCGAAGAAACGGGCCGTGGCCAGCACGGACAAGCGGTCCTCGGCCCCGGCGTCGCGCACCTCCACCTGCCCGAGACCCGACGTGTTCCGTGCCGTGGCGACCGCCGGGCCGACGCGGACCGGCCGCAGGTACCGGAGGCTGAGCGACGAGAGCGTCGTCCCGGGAGGCACCAGCGACAGGAGAGCCTCCTCGGCGGTGAGGGCGATCAATCCCCCGTTGACCGTGTTGGAGGAATTGAGCCCGTCGTGTGAGCGGGGCAGCACGGCGACGCCGGGCTCCTGACGCTCGCAGCGGGCCCGCTGGGCCAAGGGGACGTCCAGCGTCAGCCGGGGTGGAGGGCCGCCGAGGCTGATCTTCTCCGGGAGGCGAAGGCTGGGATCGGGCGCCGTCATGAACGAGCCACCGCCGACGGCGATCGGCGAACCGTCCTCGGCGGTGACGTCGACGCTGGCCAGGAACACCGACCGGCCCGCCTTGAGGGTCCGGCCGGTGCAGCGAATCGTGCCCGAGCCGGGCGCCGGCGCGAACAGGTGCACGTCGAGCTCGAGCGTGACCGGCACCAGCGGCGCCATGAGCATCACGGCGAGAAGCCCGGAGAGGTGATCGGTCCACGTGGCGAGAAGCGACGTGCGCAACCGGGGCGTGCCGGGGACGCACAACTCGGGGACGATGCGCGCCGTGCCCTCCAGGCCGTCGCCGGCCTGCGTCACCGAGAACCCGAGCTCGCTCAGGATGTGCTGGGAGGAAGGGCTGGTGTTCACGCGTCGAGAGTCTCGGTCGGACCGGGCCAAGCGGGCAATTCCGTCCGCACGGCGATGGCGGTCTCGTCGAAGCACAGGAGACCCCGGATGGTCTGGCACTCGGCGTTCGGTGCCTCGTAGGACCACGCGACGTCCATCAGGCTCTCGTCACCCCTTTGCGCGGACCAGTAGGTGGCCGTGCCCTTGTACGGGCAGTAGGTCGTGGTCGTGCTGGGCCGCAGGACATCCATGCGCAGCTCGTCCCGGCCGACGTAGAGACGAGGGGCGAGCGAGGTCTCGTACACGCCGACGGTCGCCGTGCTGTCCACGAGCAGGTCGCCGAAGGCCTCGACCCGCAGCCGCCGGGCGGTGGGGACGCAGTCCACCCGGTGGTAGGGGTTCCGCGGGTGCATGAAGACCTGCTCCTCCTCCTCGTACCACTCGTCGACGGCATCCCACGCGACGCGGACGTAGCCGGTGGCTTCGGGCTCGGGCTCGTGGCGAAGCCCGTTCGCATCTCGCGCCGGGAAGGCGTATGCCGGCGGGTGACCCTGACGATGCACCAGCAGGACCCGTTCACTGTCCAGGACGACCGCCCCGGCCGTCACGCCGCGCACCCGGCGGGGGAACGGCTCCACGTACACCAGGTCGCCGGGGACGGCCTTGTTGAAGCGACCGGCACGGTTGGCACTCAAGGGGCCCCGCCCCGTGGAGAGGCTCACAGTGCGCTCCGGTCGTCGGACGGTGCGGTCCCGCCTTGGAAGCCGCGCACCATCGCATCCACCGAGAACGAGGCGAGGAGGCGGCCCTCCTCGTCGTGCACGCGGCACGCCGAGTGCGTCATGCCGTCGCCGGCAAACGTCGATTCGTGGTGATAGAGCATCCACCGGTCTGCTCTGACGTCGGCGTGCAGGGACAGCCCGATGGCGTTGATCGCGCTCGAGATCGTGCGGTGCGTGTCGCGCTGACCCACCCCGTGGTGCGGGCGCAGGGCGGCGGCAATCGACATGTGGCCGGTGAACTGGGCCAACAGGCCGGCATGCAGGACCGGGTCGTCGGGGACCTCACGGAAGCGCACCCACGCGTCGAGGACCGGCGGGCCGACGGGCGCCTCGGGGTCGTCCGTGTACGCACCGCCGGCGACGCGGACATCCCGCCCGGTGACCGCCATGTCGTAGGCCTCGCACTCGTAGGGCCCCGGCACGCCGGGGGGCGACACCGCGTGCCGGACGAGATCGGCCGTCGTCACGTCGAGCAGGAACGTCCCGCTGGCGCAGCGCCGTTCTCCCTGGCTCACGTCGATCCCCAGTGCGCTGAAGGTGCGCCCGGCGCTCAGCTCGTCGACCTCGAGGCACAGCGGTCGCGCCGGGTCGGCCGCCCGCACGAAGACCATGTGCGCGGAGACCGCGCGGCGACCGGGCGCGTGGCGGCCGGCGGCCACGATCGCCTGGCCGAGGATCTGGCTCCCCTCCACGACGGCGCGGACGTGGCTGGCGCGGGCAATGCTGCGGAAGCGGTTGGCACCGTCGGGCCGGACGTCGAGCAGGTCGATCAGCTGTGCGGCGTCCCCCCACGTGGGGAAGCGCTTCAACGTGACGGCGCGGGGGTCACCCGCCCCCATCGCGTCGACGAGCTCGAGCTCGACCTGGTCCTGGTCGAAGGTGGCGAGGCCGGAGAGCCACGAGGCCGCCGGAGCGTCGGCGAAGGTGCGCAGCACGTCCCGACCGTCACTGCTGAGGGCAGGCCGACCCCAGACGGAGCCGGCATGGGCTCGAGGGCGCCGGGCCGTCCGGATGCTCCACCGGAGGCCACCCTCGACCGGGAAGGTGGCGGTGTCCCGAGGACCCTCCTCGGGACGGAACGCCTCGAGGCGGACGTCCTCCATGGGAAGGAAGAGGGACGGGGGCCGCCCCGGCTGCTCCAGACGGAGGGCGGCCGTGGACTCGGCGACCATCTCGTCCCCCCACCGGGCCCTCACGGTGAAGGGGCAGGGGAGAGGCGTGGCCGCGTCCTCGGCGGGCGACCCCGGCGCGCGGCGGCCCGGCTCGGTGCGAGGTCGGCGGGTCAACGGGGGCGCACGGTGTCCGCCATCCAGCGCAGCAGCGGCGGGGCCAATTGCGGCCACCCGGAGAAGAGCCCTTCGCCCCGGCCGCCGGGACGCGCCGCGGAGCGCTCGTTCCACTCGTCGTCGCCCCAGGGGGGCTCCACCAGCTGGGCGTGGGGGAGCAGGTCGGCCAGCTGCTCGGTCGTCTCACGCCGGTGGTTGAGGTCCGTCGTCCCGCTGCGGAAGATCAGCGCGGGGAGCTCGAGGCGGCGTGCCTCGGAGTCGGGAAGCCCCGGCACGAGCTCGCCGGGGCGGGCGCAGTAGGCGCCCATCCACCGCTCCATGGTGGCCACGAACGTGCGGGGGTCCTGAGCGAGGAACCTCTGGCGGTTCGACGGGTTCTTCTCGAGGACCTCGGCCCACTCGTCCAATGCGACGACCGCCTCCATGCCGCCATGCCACGCGGCGGCGATCGATCCGCCGCAGTAGTGCGTCCCGAGCGTCATCAGACCGTAGGTCCCTCCGCTCACCCACCACAGGGCGATGCCGGCGGCGACCTCGCGGTGCCGGGCGGCGGCCAGCAGCGACACCCGGGCCCCGCCCGACCCCCCGACGATCACGGCGGGCGTCATGTCGAGCTCCTTCAGGAGGCCGGCCAGCACGTCGGCCTGCATGGCCGACTCCGACTCACCCTCGAAGCACACGTCGGACTCCCCGGTGTTCGGCCTGTCCCAGACGAGGACGCGGTTGCCCCCTTCGGCCAGTGCCACGGCGAGCTCCCTGACCCCGGGGGAGGCGCGGCTGAAGCGACCGCCCGGCGTGATCACCCAGGGTCGACCTTGGCCGATCACCTCGTAGCCGACCGTGTGCCCGTGCACCGTTGCCGTCGCCATGGCCCGACAGTAGGTCAGGGGCTCTCGGGAGCCGGGGTGTGGGCGAAGAAGCCCGTGAGCGTGCCCTCGCTCGCGATCGCCACCGCCCGGCCGCGGTCGAAGCCCTTGTCGTGATGGCTCTCGAGGGCGATCATCAGGGCAATCCCCATGACCGCCCGCGCCGAGATGTCGGAGGGCTCGGACTCGAGACCGTGGCGTTCCTGGATCTGGCGCCAGGCGGTGGCCAGCCGGTTCATGGCCACCGCGAAGTGCTCGTCGAAGAAGCGCTTGGCGACTTTCGGATCGCCGAAGAGCACGAGGCCCAACAGCGGGAGCACGTCCTGCAGGGTCGAGGTCAGCTCGCGGTAGAGCCAGTTCATCGACTGCAGCTTCTGCTCAGCGGTCATCTTCTGGTCCGCCACCTCGGTGGCGGCGACCAACTGGTCCACCGCGTCTCGCAGGGGTTCCACGACCGCCTCGTAGAACAGCTGCTCCTTGCTCTCGAAATGCCGGTAGATGACGCCCTCGCTGATCCCACCGTGCTCGGCGATGACCTTCATGGTGGTGCCGTTCACATCACCGGTCTTGCTGAACGCGATCCGGGCCGCCTCGAGGATCGAGCTTCTGCGGGCATCCGCCTTCAACCGGCGGGGCCGGGGGCCATCGGTCCTGGTGGAGCCGGGAGCAGTCGCCTCTCTAGCCATCGATCGCCCTCGTCCGCGGTGCCCGGATGACGTGCCACGCCATGGGCGTCACCTTAGCTTCGTCCTGTGATAAGCAAGCATTCGCTTAGTTTGCCCTCTCGGGAGCCGTCCCGGGCCCGAGCGGGCGGCCCGGTGTCCCGGTCCTGCTCGGACCGTGGCGGCACCCGCCGGTCCCGAACGCGTTCTCGGCAGACAGGAGGAATCATGGCCACGGCAGAGGGGCTGTTCGTCTTCGATGCAGACTCACATTGGTGTGAGCGCCCCGACTTGTTCACGAGCCGGGCGCCGTCCGCAGTGCGGGACAGGATGCCCCACGTCGAGGACGTCGACGGGCAGCCGACGTGGGTCTTCGACGGTCATCCGATGGGTCGTTTCAGCGCCGGTGGCGTCATCGCCCGCGACGGGTCGAAGGAAGCGGCCGACATCGCGCTGCACCACTGGACGATCGACCAGGTCCACGAGGGTGCCTATGACCCCAAGGTGCGCCTCGGGGTGATGGACGAGTGCGGGATCGACGCGCAGATCGTCTTCCCGAGCACCATCGGCCTCGGCGGCCAGGACCTGGGGCTCGCCGGAGACGACGCACTGAGCCGCCTGGCCATCGAGATCTACAACGACGCGCAGGCCGAGATCCAGGCGGAGTCCGGCAACCGGCTGCTGCCCCTGCCCCTCATGCCGGCCTGGGACGTCGACGCGTGCGTCTCCGAGGCGAAGCGGGTGGCGGCCCTCGGCGCCCGCGGGGTGAACATGACATCGGACCCGCACGATCTCGGTGCCCCCGACCTGGCCAGCCGGGACTGGGACCCCTTCTGGCAGGTCTGCACCGACCTGCAGCTTCCGGTGCACTTCCACATCGGCGCCAGCGTGACGGGCATGACGTTCTACGGCAGCTACCCCTGGCCGTCGCACGCGGCGAACACCCGTCTGGCCATCGGGGGCACGCTGCTGTTCATCGGCAACGCCCGGGTGGTGGCCAATCTCATACTCTCGGGCATCTTCGACCGGTTCCCGGACATCAACATGGTGTCCGTGGAGAGCGGCTGCGGGTGGATCCCCTTCATTTTGGAGGCGCTCGACTACGAGATGAGCGAGAATGCCCCCGACGAGCTCAAGCAGATGAAGAAGATGCCGTCCGAGTACTTCCAGAGCAACATGTACGCGACGTTCTGGTTCGAGAACAACCGGAACAAGCTGCCCGACCTCATCGATGCGGTCGGCGAGGACAGGATCCTCTTCGAGACGGACTTCCCGCACCCGACGTGCCTCTACCCGAGCCCGCTGGAGACCGTCGAGACCAAAATGGCCACCCTGCCTGCAGGCGTGCGAGCCAAGATCATGGGTGAGAACGCCCGCACGCTCTACCGCGTGTAGCGGGGAGGCACCGAGATGCAGTCCATCGAACATTGGATCGGCGGCCGGTCCGCCGCCGGCACGTCGGGGCGGTCGGCTCCCGTCTTCGATCCCGCGCTCGGGATCCAGACCAAGGCGGTGAGCCTGGCTTCGGCGGCCGAGGCCGCGGCCGCCGTGCAGTGCGCCGTCGAGGCAGCCGGGCGGTGGGGCTCGTCGCCGCTGGGGCAGCGCACCGACATGATGTTCCGGCTGCGAGAGCTCCTGGTCGGCCGCCGCCAGGACCTGGCGATGCTCGTGAGCCAGGAGCACGGCAAGGTCCTGTCCGATGCGGCCGGGGAGGTGGCGCGCGGCCTCGAGTGCGTCGAATTCGCCTGCGGGGTTCCCCAGATGCTGAAGGGCTCCCACAGCTCGGAGGTGTCCCGAGGGGTCGACGTCCACACGGTGCTCCAGCCGATCGGTGTGGTCGCCGGCATCACCCCGTTCAACTTCCCGGTGATGGTGCCGTTGTGGATGCTGGCGAACGCGTTGGCCTGCGGCAACGCGTTCATCTTGAAGCCCTCCGAGAAGGATCCGTCCCCGTCCCTGCTCCTGGCGGAGTTGGTCCGGGAGGCCGGCTTTCCCGACGGCACCTTCAACGTGCTGCAGGGTGACGCCGACGCGGTGGACGCGCTCCTGCACCACCCGGGTGTGGACGCGGTGTCCTTCGTCGGCAGCACCCCGGTGGCACGCCACATCTACGAGACCGGAACGCGCCATGGCAAGCGCGTCCAGGCACTGGGCGGCGCCAAGAACCACATGGTCGTGATGCCCGATGCCGACGTCGGCGCCGCCGCCGACGCCGCAGTCTCCGCTGCGTACGGGTCGGCGGGCGAGCGGTGCATGGCGATCTCGGTCGTCGTGGCCGTCGGGGCGGTGGCCGACGGTCTCGTCGACGCCATCGCGGCGCGGATCCCCGATCTCGTCGTGGGCCCCGGGAGCGATCCGGCGTCCATGATGGGCCCGCTGGTGACGGCCGAACACCGCGACCGCGTGACGTCCTACGTGCGGGACGCCGCCGACGAAGGAGCGCGCGTCGTGGTCGACGGCTCCTCGGGCGAACGGAGCGAGGGGTTCTTCACCGGGTGCTCCCTGGTCGACGAGGTCAAGCCCGGCATGAGGCTCTACGACGACGAGATCTTCGGTCCGGTGCTCGGGGTCGTGCGGGTCCCGTCCTTCGACGAGGCCGTGCACCTGATCAACGCCAATCCCTACGGCAACGGGGTGGCGCTCTTCACCCGCGACGGCGGCACCGCGCGGCGGTTCGAGCGCGAGGTCACGGTGGGCATGGTGGGGATCAACGTGCCCATCCCGGTGCCGGTGGCCTTCCACTCCTTCGGTGGATGGAAGGCGTCGCTGTTCGGCGACTCGCCGATCTACGGACCCGAGGGCATCCGCTTCTACACGCGGCCGAAGGTGGTCACGTCGCGCTGGCCCGAGCCCACCGAGAGCGCCATCGACCTCGGCTTTCCCTCCACCCGGTAGGACGCCGCCGCGTCATCGCAATCTTGACGTCAAAGTCAAAATTATGTAGTCTGAGCCGGCGTCGTTTCCGATATCGACGTCACGGTCACCAAATGGGCGAGGAGCCGGGCTCGACGCGCGTGTCACCGTCCACGGTGCCGGCGGGGACGGAAGGAGATCGGTTGCCGACAGCAACTCCGACCGAGAGCGAGCGGCCGAGCGGTCCTCGCTCCGTGAAGGGCACTCGCACCAGAGTGCGTCTCCTGGAGGCGGCCAAGGAGATCTTCGAGGAGGACGGGTTCCTCGAGGGGCGCATCTCGGACATCGCCGAGAGAGCCGGCCTCTCCCACGGCTCCTTCTACCACTACTTCGACTCCAAGGAGGAGATCTTCCGGGAGGTCGCCGCCTCGGTGGAGGACAAGCTCGGCGAGCCGCTGGGCCTGGTCATCCTCGATCCGGAGTCCCGTGCCACACCGCAGGACCGTCTGCGCGAGGCGTTGCGGCGGCATCTCGAGAGCTATCGGCGCGAGGCGCGGATCATCGGGGTGATCGAGCAGATGTCCCGCTACGACAAGCAGGTGAATGCGTTGCGCATGGAGCGCCACGCCCGCTACACGAAGCAGGTCGCCGCCTCCATCCGGAGCTTGCAGGAGCACGGCCTGGCCGACCCGGACCTCGACCCCGAGTTCGCCGCCGAGGCGCTGGGTGCGATGACGGGCCGCTTCCCCGAGCTGTGGCTGGTGCAGGGGGCCATAGAGTGCAGCCTCGACACGGCGGTGGACCAATTGACCCGGATCTTCGTCAATGCGCTGGGCATCTCCGATCGGCGTCGCGGTAACGTCCTGAGCCCCACCTGAACGTCGGAGGACACGTGCACCAACTCGTCGGCAGCCTCACGCCCTCGTCGGTCAACACCGCCCTGCTCGTGGCGCGGGTCGTCCTCGCCGGGGTGTTCCTGGCCCACGGCATCAACCACATCATCGGAGGCGGGAAGATCGCGGGGACCGCCCGTTGGTTCGAGGGGCTCGGGATGCGGCCGGGCATCGTGCACGCGTGGTTCGCCAGTCTCACCGAAGTCGGTGCCGGCGTCCTGCTCGTGGTGGGCCTGGCGACGCCCCTCGCCGGCGCCGGCGTCGTGGGCGTGATGCTGGTGGCGTGGATCACCAACCACCGGAAGAACGGCTTCTTCATCTTCCGCCCGGGCGAGGGGTGGGAGTACGTGATGGTCCTCACGATGCTCGGCGTCGTGATCGGCACCCTCGGGCCGGGCGACTGGAGCGTCGACGGGCACGTGCACGCGCTCTCCCAACTGCTGGGCTGGCCGGGGTTCGCGATCTCGCTGGGGGGCGGCGCGGCCGGGGCGGCGCTGCTGCTGGCGACGAGCTGGCGGCCGAAGCCCACGACGACGGAGGGCTAGAAAGCCGGGCGCCTCCCGCTGCGCACGGCGTCGGCGACCAACCCGATGGCCCAGGTGAGGGCACCGATCGCCTGCTCGCGGTCCATCTGCCAGTCGGCCACCAGCCGCTCGTAGGCGGCCACGCTCCACAGCACGTCGAAGATGGCGGCCGCCGCCGCGCCGTCCCGGGAGGGCCAGGTGGCGGTCCACTCGGCCAGGGCGTCGTGCAGGGCCGTGCGCTGGCGCACGCCCGCTTCGGAAAGGGTCGGATCGAGGGGTGGCTTGGACTCGAGGGGATAGGCGGACACGTGCGCGAAGATCCGGGCCGCGACGTCGGCGACGTCCTCGAGCCGCATCCCGGTGAGGTCGATGTCGGCCTCCTGTTCGAGCCGGTGCATGACGGCGTCGCGGAGCCCGCGTTCGTTGGTGAAGTAGCGGTACACGGTGCGCTCGTTCACGCCGGCCTGTACGGCGACGCCGCGGACGGTCAGCGCCCCCCAGTCCCTGATCGACGACGTGCGCAACAGCTCACACCCGGCGGCGACGATGCGCTCGCGGGTCTCGGCGGCCTGCTGGCGGCGCAGCGGGCTGTCGTACGGCCGGGTCGATCGCAGCGGGGCGGTTACGGCCGCGTCGTCCCGACCCCGGGGGCCTCGAGCATGGTCAGGCGCACCCATGATCTCGCTGAGGATGAAGCCGGGGCACCGCTAGCAGACGAAGGCCGGGAGCGACTCCCAGCCCCGGACCGTCGACGTGGGCGAGAGCCTGGCATTGTCGAGGTCGACCTCCCAGGCGGGGAACCGCGTCAGCACCTCTTCGAGCGCCACGCGCCCCTCCAGGCGGGCCAGGGGCGCACCGAGGCAAAGGTGGATGCCGTTCCCGAAGGTGAGGTGCCGGCCGACCTCCCGACTGACGTCGAACCGGTCCCCGTCCGGGTAGCGCCGGTCGTCCCGGTTGGCCGAACCGATGAGGAACAGCATGATGCCGCCCGCCGGCACCTTCTGCCCGTGAACGACGACGTCCTCGCGGGCGATGCTCCGGCCGACGTGCGGGCCGGGAGGCTCGTAGCGCAGCAGCTCCTCGATCGCGTTGGGAATGCGGGCCGGGTCCGCGACGAGCTGCGCGCGCTGGTCCGGATGGTCCCCGAGCACCTTGCCGGCCCACCCGATGAGGCGCGTGGTCGTCTCGTTGCCCGCACCGGCGACGACCTCGAGATAGGTGAGGAGCTCGGCCCGGGTCAGGTGACGCCGCGTCCCGGTCTCGTCCTCGAACTCGGCGTTCAGGAGCTCGGTCATGATGTCGTCGGAGGGGTGCTTGGCCCGCCAGTCGATGTAGTCGCCGAAGATCTCCCCGGTGATGAAGTTCTCCTTGACCTTCATCGGCTCGCCTTCCTTCGTGCGGAGGTTGGCGTCGACGTGGTCGCGCACGGCTTCCTGGTCGTTCTCGGGGATGCCGAGGAGCATGCCGATGACCCGCATGGGCATCTGCGCCCCGAGGTCGGCGATGAAGTCGAAACGGTCGGCACCGACGAGCGGGTCGAGGCACGTCGCGCAGAATTCGCGGATCTTCGGCTCCAGCTCGGCCACCCGCCGCGGCGTGAAGGCGCGGGAGAGCAGGCGGCGGTGGATCGTGTGGGTCGGCGGGTCCTCGAAGATGAGCACGCCAGGCGGCATCTGGATGTCCGCCCGGATCACCTCGATGATGGCGCCCTTCCCCGAGATGTAGGTCTGGGCGTCGAGCAGGCCGCGCTCCACGTCCTCGTGCCGGCTCACGGCGTAGAAGTCGTGGACGTCGTTGTAATAGAGGGGCGCTTCCTCGCGCAGCCTGCGGTACACCGGGTACGGGTCGGCGTTGATCCCGACGTCGTACGGGTCGTAGTAGACGTCCGTCACGCTGCTCACCACGGCGGCCACCTCCTTCGCCATTTGGTGTCAGCACTATGACATCAAATGGCGACGACCGTCAATGGGCGACGGCGCCCGTGGCCGTCAGGGGTGCCCCCCGACCCGGCGCGCGCCGTCCCTATCTCGCGAACTGGCCGATCACCCCGGCGCCGAACGCGGCCAGCGTCTCGGGCTGGGCGAAGTCACAGAACCAGACGTACAGCCGCTCCACGCCCCGGGCGGCGAGCGATCCGAAGCGGTCGACGAGCTCGGGCGTGGTGCCGACGACCGGGGTCGTGCCGAACCGCCGGCGTGCCACCTCGGCGATGTCGTCGCGCTGCTCCTCGGCAGGGACCAGTGCGACCTGCACCTGTAGCGAGCAGCGTGCCCTCCCCGAGTGCGCGCGCATCTCCTCGAGCCGGTCCACGATCCCAATGTGCACGTTCCACCAGTCGGCATGGGCGGCGACGAGCTCCATCGTCTTGCGCCCGGCGCCGCCGATGACGATCGGTATGTCGCCGAGCGGCTGCGGCTGTTGCTGCGCCCCGCGCAGGCGAAAATGCTCGCCTTCGTAGTCCACGGGCTCACCGCGCCAGAGCGCCGTGACGACCTCGAGGGATTCCTTGAGCCGGCCCAGCCGCGCTGCGGGCTCGAGCGACCCGATGCCGAACGTCTCCATCTCGCCGACCACCGAGCCCCAGCCCAGGCCCAGTTCGAAGCGTCCACCGGAGGCGTGGTCGAGGGTCACCGCTTCCCGCGCCAGCACCGCGGGATGGCGGAACGAGTCGCAGAGCACGAGCGAGCCGACGCGCAGGCGCTCGGTCCGGGCGGCGAGCCACGCGTTGGTCGCCATCGGTTCGAACATCGGCGCGCTCTCCGCCCCCGGCGGCGCCAGGTGGTCCATGCCGGCCACGCCGCTGAAACCGGCCGCCTCGGCGGCGTGCGCGCGCGCGGTCATCTGGTCCATCGTCATGCGCATCTGGGGCAGGTAGAGCCAGAACTCGAGCGGGGGAGTCATCGGCGGCGAACCTACTCGCCCCGATGGACCCGCTCCGGATCAGCCCCCGACGGTCGACTGTTTGGCCACCCGGTCGAGCACCACGGCGTCGGCCGGCGTGAGGTAGCCCTCCGAGACGTCGGACGCCACGGCGGCGTCCCACTTGTGCACGAAGTCCTGATGGGTCGGGTAGAGCTGGGCGAGCTTGGCCGAGCTGAACGGGATCGTGGTCCCGAAGATCCTGCAGAACCCACCGCCGGCGTTGGAGGTGTCACCCGTCCCGTTCACGACGGCGACCGGCGCCGCGACCTGGGGGGTCCGCACACCTCCGCGCGCCTCGCCGTTCTGGTCCAGCGCGTACGAGGTCGGGCTGGCCACGTCGAGGCGCGGGGACTGCGGGGGCGCCTGGCCCGTGTCCGCCCACTTGTTGAGCGCAACGATGGCGGCCCGCAGCTCGTAGGTGTGCGCCCCGGCATTGAGGGGGACCGGGCAGCTGATGGCTCCGTTGTCGAAGGAGGAGACCGGGTCGACCATGGTGTCGAAGGTCTTGACGTCGGCCGTGCCGTTGCCGGTGTCGGCCATGGACTCGACCAGGCCATAGGTGTCGTAGTGGGCGGTGCCGGCCACCTCCCATTCGCGGATGAACCTCGTCGGCGGCTGACGGGCCGGCAGATAGCCGAGGACCACGACGTCCGCCTCGGTCTCGAACATCATGACGGGGACGTCCAGATCCGTCCGGATGAGGACCGTCGAAGGAAGGTTCACCGCGGGCTGGGGCGCCTGCGAGAGGGGAGCACCCGACGCGAAGCGGCTGTAGACGAAGTACCCGTCGAAGACGCCCCGGCTCAGCGGTTGCAGGGCGTCGATGTAGGTGACCATCCGCCCTGCCGATTGCGACTCCCCGAGGGCGATGATCTTCTTGGGTTTGAGGCCACCGAGCACCGTCGCCGCGTCGCGGCGGATCGCGGCGCCCCCCTGCTCGAAGATGCTGTAGGAGTAGCTGTCGCCGGGGTGCTCGAGCGAGCCGTACCGGGCCGGGTCGGACCCCTTGATCCCTCCGGCCTGCCCGCCCGCCGCGCCGAGCGATCCGGCCGCGCCGACGATGCCCGCGGCCTGCGCGCTGATCCCGACGTACGCCATGCCGCTGCGGATCATCTGCACGTGGCCGGTCAGCCAGGCCGCCGCCGCGTCGACTCCGCCGCTCACGTTGAGCCATTCCACGACCACCGTGCCGTCGAACCGCTTGGGATCGATCGGCCGGTACACCACCATCCTCGTCGTGTACGGCGCCGTGCTCGCCGGGGTCACCGACCAGCGACCGTTGGGCGTCAGGGGCGATGCGCTCGTGTACGCCGAGGCGGTGCCGGAGAGGAAGTACTCGCTTTGCTCATAGCCGACGCTGCTCAGATCGAAGCTCGTCGTGCCGGCGAGGTTGATGCCCTTTCCACCGGTCACCGGTCCGGTGACCGTCGCCCGCGGCACGCTCGCCGCCACCGATGACGGCGCGGCGCCGGCGGCGGCCGGCCCGGCGTGCACCACCGACAGCGACGTGAGCGCCACGAGCACGGGCAGCCCCGCCGCGACCCGGGCCGGCATCTTCCACGCGCGGGTCAGGTGGTTTCGATCGGAACTGGTCGTCTGTCGCACGGGCACCTCCGGTGCTGGTCTACGAGGCGGCCGGTTGGCTGCGCAGCGCGGCGATGACGCCGCCGTCGACGGGGACGTCGATGCCATTGACGAAGCTGGCGTCCCCGGAGAGCAGGAAGGCCACGGCGGCAGCGACCTCTTCGGGGCGCCCCTCGCGCCCGAGCGGCGTCTGTTCCACCAGCCAGTCGCTGATGGGGCGGGCGGCGGCCTCCTGTCGGCCCATCGGGGTGTCGATGATCCCCGGTGAGATGGAGCAGATCCGCGCACCCGCCCGGCCGAAGCGCACCGCCTCCCGGCGGACCAGGCGGTGCACGCCTCGTTTTGCCCACATGTAGGCGATCCCCGAGTCCTCGATCTCAGGCCCGACCGCCGCGAGGATCCGGTCGAGAAACCCGGCGTCGAGGGGGTCGTCCAGCACCGGGTCGGGAGCCGCATCGATCTCGACGAGGCCGAGCAGCGGGGCCATCGACGCGAAGCACACCACGGCGGTGCCGGTGGTGGCGAGGGGCCACAGGGCCTCGGTCAGCAGCGCCGTACCGACCAGGTCGACCTCGAAGACGCGCCGCCAGTCGGCCATGGTGGGGGAGATGCCCGCCGCGTGCGCGACGGCGCGCAGGACTCCCTGCTCCGCGACGCGCGCGGCCAGCCGGGCCGTGCCGGCGGCGTCGGTGACGTCGAGGACGAACGGTTCGACCTCGGCCGCGCCGGCCTCCGCGAGCTCGACCGCCGCGTCGGCGAGGAGCGACTCCTCCCGGTCCACCAGCAGGACGTGGTCGACCAGGTCAGCCACCGGACGGGCGCAGGCCCGCCCCATGCCGCGCCCCGCTCCGGTCACGATGCCCACCGTCATGGGGTCATCGCCCGGACCGTCGCGATGTCGCGCGGGATACCGGCCAGCAGTGGCATACGGCGGAAACGAGCTCGGTGACTACCCGGCGAGCGTCGTCGTTCCCGGGAGGTCGTGACCGCAGAAGGGCTGGGACGACACCGGGACGAAGCCGTTCTTCTCGGCCCGCACGAGCCAGGTGCAGTTCGCCGGGTCCTTCCCGAAGGCCGTCGAGTAATTGACGGTGATCGGCAGCAGTCCGTTTCCGTTGTAGGACTTGATGCTGCGGAGGTCCTTGATCACATCCGCTCTCGTCGGGTTCGACCCGGCCATCTGCAAGCCCTTGATCATGAGGTCGGCACCCAGCCATGACTCGATCTCCCCGAACGTTGGAAAGGAGCTCTTGGCCATGTGCGAGTACTTCTCCATGGCGGCGGCCATCTGCTCCGTGCCGGAATTCGGCAGCGAGAACGGGCGGAACGCGCTCAGGAAGTAGGCCCCCTGAATCGTCGACCAGACAGGTGAGTTGATCACGTCCGGCTCGTACCCGGTGGCGAAGACGGAATGGTTGAGCGGCACCCCGGCCTGCTTCAGCGCCGTCGCCAGCGCGAAGTTCGAGTTGTTGTCCATGCTCGGGACGATCGCGTTGACGCCGCTCTGCTTGGCGACGAGCGCCACCGACGTGAAGTTCGTGCCGCCGAAGGGGATGGTCGTGTTCTCGACGCCGATCTTGCCGCCGGCGTTCTGGAAGGACGCCGCGTTCCCCCTGGCCGAGGCGGCGGAGAGCGGCGAGATCCCGTAGCCGTACGTCCCGACAACCGTCGCCCCATGCTGCTTCAAGATGCTGCCGAGGAGCGTGTTGACCGGGTACTTGGGGTCGACGCTGCCGTGGTCGGACGAGAACATGTTCGTGAACGGCTGCGTGCCCCACTCGGGCCCGTCGTCGTAGGAGCCGGTCACCGGGACACCCTGCTGGTTCGGCGCCTTGTCGGCCAGGAAGAACAGTGCGCTCTGCGACACGATGCCGAACGCGCCCTTCGACAGGGCGTCCTGCACCGCCGTGGTGATCACGGTGGGGCTGGACTGGTCGTCGATCACCAGTGGCACGAGCTTGTGCCCGTTCACCCCGCCCATGGAGTTCTGCAGGTCGATCCGGGCGATGAACCCGGCCTGCGTACCGGCGTCCTCGGGGGACCCCGGGCCGGTGAGCGACGTGATGTAGGCCAAGGTGATCGGCGAGCCCGAGGCCGAGGCCGGCGTCGCCGCCAGGCCCGAGACGGCCGTCAGGAGGCCGAGAAGCCCGGTGACGGCCACCGAGACGTTCAACAACCGTGAGTGTTTCATGTGTTCCCTCCTAGGAACGCAACGTTCCTTCGCATGAGAGCGGCATCGCCTTCTGCTGCCGCCCATCGGGCTACGCGGACCCCGTGGCCCTTCGCCAGGGGCCGGAGCGTAGCTATTCGACAGACCAAGAATCAGTCACCCCCGTCGCGTAGGCGCACCCCCTGATCCGACGAAGCCCAGAGGAAGTGGGCACTGACACCGGTCACCTTCACGACGACGACGCATGGGACGGCTCGGCGTCGCCGAGATAGCGGTCGATGATCTCCGCGCCCGCGTCCGACGCCCGGCCCGACCAGCCGACCCGCCCGCGGGTGAGGATCACGCAGGTGTCGGCCAGCGAGAGGGCCCGGTGCACGAACTGCTCGCTCAGGACGATCGTGACTCCCGACCGACGGGTCTCCTCGAGGCTCTTGAACACCGCCTCGACGATCTGCGGCGCCAGTCCCAGTGACAGCTCGTCGGCGATGATCAGCTTGGGCAGCACCGCGACGGCGCGGGCCAGTGCGAGCATCTGCTGCTCACCGCCCGACAGGCTTCCGGCCTGTTGCGATCGGCGGGACCCGAGCACCGGGAACAACTCGATGGCCCGGTCGATGGCCGGCGCTCGCTCGCTCCGCTTCACCTGGGCGACGGCCATCTTCAGGTTGTCGATGACGGTGAGGCCCGGGAAGATGCCGCGACCTTCCGGGATGTAGGTGAGCCCGAGCTGGCGGATGCGGTGGGCGGGCTTGCCGGTGATGTCCCGGCCGTCGAAGGTGACCCGGCCGCCGAAGGGCGGCACCAGGCCCGAAATGCTGCGCGCCAGTGTGCTCTTGCCGGCTCCGTTGGCGCCCAGCACCGCCAGCACCGACCCCTGCGCAACCTCGGTGGAGACGCCGAACAGCGCCTGCGACGTCCCGTAGCGGACGTCGAGGTCCTCGACCTTGAGGATGGGCCCGCTCATGCCATGCCCTCTCGGGTCGGCTCGTTCTGGATCAGCTCGTCGTCGCCGAGATAGGCCGCCCGGACCAGTGGGTCCCGCCGGATGGCGTCGGGGCAGTCCGCCGCGATGCGCTCACCGAAGTCCAGCACGAAGATCCAGCTCGAGAGCGCGAGCACGGCGGCCACATCGTGCTCGACGAGCAGCAGCGAGACGTCCTGCTCGGACTTCTCCACGACTCTCTGGAACACCGTCAGCAGGTTCTCCGAGGCCTTCATGTCCAGCCCGGAGAGGGGTTCGTCGAGCAGCACCACCTGCGGGTCACTGGCCAGCGCCCGGCCCACCTCGACGAGCCGGCTCATCCCGAGGGGCAGCGCCGCCACCGGCGCCTTGGCCACGGTCGTCAAGTTGAGCAGCTCGAGCAGTCCGTCGACACGGTCGTGCTCGGCCGTCGAGGGTGGGCGCCAAAACCGGGGATCGACCATGTCGCGCATGAGCCGGCGCCGTTGGTGGCGCACCCGGTAGGCCAGGACGAGGTGATCGCGGACGCTCAGGCCCAAGAAGAGCTCGGGCTGCTGAAAGGTCCGTGCCAGGCCGCGGCGCGCCCGTGCCTGGGGCGAGGCATCGGTCACGTCCTCGCCGCGGAGAGTGACGCGGCCGCCGTTCGGGCGGAGAAGACCCGAGAGCACCGCGAGCATGGTCGTCTTGCCCGCTCCGTTGGGGCCGACCAGCCCCGCGATCGATCGGGGGGCGACGTCGAGGTCCACCTCGGAGAGCGCCCGCAGGCCGCCGAAGGTGACGGTGATGCGCCGCGCCGAGAGCACCGGCGCGGTCGTGGCCTCGTCCACCACGGACATGGTCACGGCACGTTCTCCACCATGACCGACCCCTCCTGTGCGGCGCCGACGGCGGCTCCGCCGTTGGGGGCGGCAGCTGCAGGCGACAGCGTGTCGAACACCGGAGGCCCCTCGTGATCGGCCAGCCGCAAGAGCGAGCCGCGGAACCTCCGGCTCAGCTCGGCGAGGGTTCCTTCGGGGTACCGGGCCGCGGACACGGCCCCGAGGCCGAAGAAGACGGGGAGGAGATTGGCGGTCCAGCTGGGCAGGTACGCCTGGCTGATGGCGGGCAGCATGACGAAGGACAACGCCGCCACCATGGCCGCCGCCGTGGAGCGGATGCCGATGGTGACGAGGACGGCGAGCCAGACGACGCCCAGGAAGGTAGCGAACTCGTTCGGCACCACCGAGGTCTGCGCCAGGGCCAGCAGGCCTCCGCCGATGCCCGCCACCAGCGCACCCAGGGCGGCGACCGTGACCTTCATCTGCACGACGCTCACGCCCGTGGTGCGCGCACCGGCGTCACTCCAGCGCACCGCGTTCATCGCGAGCCCCGTCGTCGAGCGGCGGTAGTTCAAGATGAACAGGGCCACGATCACGAAGACAGCGAGGCAGAGGTACGCGTAGGCGCGATCGGAGGTGGCAAAGCTCGGGCGGTTCAGCGTCAGCCCGAGGCCGCTGTTGACGAACTGCGGCAGGGTGAAGACCAGCGTCTCCACCAGCAGCCCGAAGGTCAGGGTGACCAGGGCCACGTAGAGGTCGCCGAGGCGGATGGAGAGCAGGCCGACGACCAGTCCGATGACCATCGCGATGAGACCGCCCGCGAGGACGGCCGCGAGCACGGGCCAGCCGTGGGTGGTCGCCAGCTCGGCGGTGGTGACCGCGCCGATCCCGGCGAAGGTGATCTGGCAGAGCCAGAGCATGCCCCCCTCGCCCGTGACCAGCGTCCACGACAAGAAGATCACGGCATAGGCGAAGGCCTGGGCGGTGAGCCCCACCCAGTAGCCCGACAGGATGAAGGGGAGCATGGCGGCCACGGCGATGAGCAGGAGGGGGCCGGTGTACTTGCTCACCAGGCTCAGGGAGCCCGTTTCGAGCGCACTGCTCGCCGAGCCGGCGAGCTTGCTCTCCCCCTGGGGCGTGATGGCACGGTCCAGCGCTCCTCCGACACGCTCGATCTCGCCGACGCGGCCTCGCCGTACGAGGTTGTAGAGCAACACCACGGCGATCACGATGAACGGGATGGCGTTGATGATCTCTCCGGTCCACTGGCTGTTGGACGGCAGGTAGCGCTGGGCGAGCGATGTGGCGATGCCCATGAGGAGCCCGACCCCGACTGCAATCGGGAGGCTCCGCATCTTTGCCGCGATCACGGCGGCGAACGCGGCCGCGATCAAGAGCGTGAAGTTGTTGGGGTCGAGCCCGATGATCGGTGCGGCCAGCACGCCGGTCAGCCCGGCGAAGAACACGCTGACGGCCCAGACGCCGGCCGAGACCGCGCCGGGGTTCGTGCCCGACAGGTCCGTCATGGCCGGCGAGTCGACCATGGCCCGCACCTTGAGGCCGACTTCCGTGTAGCGCAGCACGGCGGCACCCACGACCACCGTCGCGACGACGCAGATGTAGACGATGATCTGGTCGAGGGTCACCGGGACGCCGAGGAACTGGTAGACGTGGACCGGCTCGGGGGCGAGGCCCGGCGCCTGGAGGATGGCCCCGCTGCCGAAGATGACGGTTGCCAAGCCGGGAATGGCGACGAGCAGCCCGATGGTGGCCACGACCTTGATCAGCGGCGAGCGGAACCGCAGGTGCCGGAAGAGGACGGCGTAGAGGAAGACGCCCATCGCGGGTCCCGCCACGCCGATGGCCACGATCGCGGCCGCCCAGATCGACCACTGATGCTCGGTGTGGAGGTAGTAGTAGAAGCGCGCGATGAAGAAGGCCATCGCGCCGAACGCGAAGTTGAGGATGCCCGATGCCGTGTACGTGATGACCAGGCCGGCCGACGCGATGGCGTAGATCCCACCGAGTACCAGCCCGGCGATCACGAATTCGAGCATCCGGCGCCCCCTTACAAGCGCAGCAGCGCGCGTCCTATTTGATCCTGCCGTGCGGCACTCACTCTGCGCCATGCACCGTCGCAGCGGGTCCTGCTTGTTCGCACGTTGGGGTAGGTTAGGCACTCCTAAGTGAGCGGTGCCTCACCAACGCGGGTCACTATAACCGAGGAATCTCGGACCGCCAATGGCGTTCTGTTTTTTGAAAATGTGACTGCAGACGCCGTCGTCGCAGTGTGAGCGATCACTTCCCGGCCATGACCCCGGCGTGGGACCCCTGACGGATCAGACGTGTTTACGCCGACCGGTCGGACCAAAAAAGATGTCGGGGGCCGCTGGGACACCAGTGAGGCAGAGCATCGTTCTCCGTCTCTACCCACATTCGTTCTCCTGCGGACGCCTCGCCCCGGAGCCCGCACGTCAGTGTGCATTTCTCACCGGCGCGCTGCACGTTGGCCAGGTCCGACGACCCTCCGGGGTCACGGCTGGATACGTCACTATACGAGTGCATAGTTTACTATACGTTTGTATTCAGCCGAGAGAACCGGGGTCCGGATGGGTGTCATGGCGGTACGCACGGAGAGTCTGACCAAGCACTTCGGCGACGTCGTCGCCCTCGACCAACTCGACTTCGAGGTCGCGCCGGGAGAGGTGGTGGGTTACCTCGGTCCCAACGGCGCGGGCAAGACGACCACCATCCGTCTGCTGTTGGGGCTCGCGCAGCCGACCGCGGGTCGTTGCGAGGTGTTCGGGATCGATTGCCGGCGCCAACCCGTCGAGGCTCACCGTCGGCTCGCGTACGTGGCCGGGGAGGCCAGCCTCTGGCCCTCGCTGACGGGGGCCGAGACCCTGCACCTCCTCGGCCGGATCCACGGCCAGGTCGACGTGGCGTACCGGGGCGAGCTGATCGACCGCTTCGAGCTCGACCCGACCAAGAAGGTCCGCGCCTATTCGAAGGGGAACCGCCAGAAGGTCGTCCTCATCGGCGCCCTCATGGTCCGTCCGGACCTGCTGGTCCTCGACGAGCCGACCAGCGGGCTCGATCCGCTCATGGAGCAGGCGTTCCGCCGGTGCGTCCGCGAGGCGCGTGACCGGGGCCAGTCGGTCTTCCTCTCGTCGCACATCCTGAGCGAGGTCGAGGCGCTGTGCGACCGCGTCGGCATCCTCAGGGCCGGAAGACTGGTCGAGTCGGGATCGCTGGCCGACATGCGGCACCTCAGCGCGGTGAGCGTCGAGGGGGTCTTCGACGGGCCCGTCCCCGACGTCTCGGGCGTGCCGGGGGTCAGCGCGGTGGTGCGCGACGGGCACGTCCTCCGCTGCCAGGTGCGCGGCTCCATCGCACCGCTCATGAAGGTGCTGGCGGAAGCGGGAGTGACCAAGCTCGTCAGCCGGGAGCCCTCGTTGGAGGAGCTGTTCCTCGCGCAGTACGGCGAGGCCGCGGAGGCGGGAGGCGCCGGGTGAGCCTGCCCGGCACCATGCACGCTGACGCCGCCGTCGCGCCGCCGCTCCACGCGGAACGATCGCCGGGCACGGTCGTCGCCGGGCTCACCGCGCGCAAGGCGGTGCGCTCCGGCGTGGTGTGGGGGTACATCTTCGGACTCTCCGTCGTGTCGTCGCAGATCAGCTACACGAAGATCTACAAGACGGCGGCCGAGCGCGACGCGCTCGCCGCTGCGTACGGCGCCAACAAGGCCACGAGTGCCCTGTTCGGTCCCGCCCCGCAGCTGCAGACGGTCGGGGGCTTCACGGTGTTCAAGATCTCGATGACGCTCATGATCCTGGGCGCCGTCTGGGGATTGCTGCTCAGCACCCGGCTGCTGCGCGGTGAGGAGGACGAGGGCCGGTGGGAAGTGGTGCTCTCCGGTCACACGACCCGGAAGGGCGCGACCACCCAGGCGCTGGCGGGCCTGGGTGCCGGGCTCGTGGTGTTGTGGGCGATCACCGCGGTGATCACGGTGGTGTCGGGCCGGAGCCACAGCGTCGGCATCGCCGCCGGCCCTTCCCTCTACTTCGCACTGGCCATGGTGGGCACGGCGTGCATGTTCCTCGCCGTCGGTGCGTTCACCAGCCAGCTGGCGGGCACCCGCCGCCAGGCGGCCTCCTTCGCCGCCGTGTTCCTGGGCGTGTCTTACGCCGTTCGGATGATCGCCGATGCCGGCGTCGGCCTGCACTGGATGATCTGGCTGTCCCCGCTCGGCTGGGTCGAGGAGCTGCAGCCCCTTTCGTCGCCACGACCCCTCGCGCTCCTGCCGATCGTCGCCTTCACCGGTGTGCTGGCGGTCGTCGCCGTGCTCCTCGCCGGCACCCGGGACGTGGGAGCGAGCATCGTCCCGGACCGGTCGCACTCCCGGCCCCGTCTGCGCCTGTTGTTCGGGCCGACCGGCCTGGCCATCCGGATGATGAAAGCCACCGTCATCGGCTGGGGGGTGGCGATCGCGGTCTCCGGGTTCCTGTACGGCCTCGTCGCCAAGTCGGCCAGCACGACCATCTCGGGGTCTTCGGTGAAAGAGGTGTTCGCCCGGCTCGGCGCGACCGGGAACGGCACCGAAGCCGTCCTCGGCGTGTGCTTCCTCGTGCTGGGGGTGCTGGTCGCGTTGGTCGCGGCGGGCCAGGTCACCCACGCCCGGGCCGAGGAGTCCGAAGGCAGGCTCGACCAGATCCTCGCCCGGCCGGTCTCCCGGTCGGGCTGGCTCGGCGGGCGGCTCGTCGTGGCCGTCGTCGTCCTCCTGCTCGGCGGTGTCACCGCGGGGGTCTTCGCGTGGCTCGGCGCCGCCAGCGAGCACGCCGGGGTGAGCTTCACGAGACTGCTCGCGGCCGGGGTGAACATCGTGCCGCCCGCGATCACGATCCTCGGCCTCGGCGTGCTGGCCTTCGGGCTGCGACCCCGTCTCACCTCGGCCGTCGTCTACGGGTTCCTGGCCTGGTCGTTCCTGTTGGAGATCGTGGGCGGCATCGGTGCCGTCAACCACTGGGTCGTCGACACCTCGGTCTTCCACCAGATGGCGTCGGCTCCGGCCGTCTCCCCCGACTGGGAGGCCAATGGCGTCATGACTGCCGTCGGCGTAGGAGCGGCGGTCCTCGGTGGGTTCTGCTTCCGCCGACGGGACCTGCAAGGAGCGTGAGCGCGCAGGGCAGCGGCCCGGCCCCTCAACTGAGCGGGCCGACCGACGAGGGAGGCGTCGCGTTCGAGGACCTGACCGCCCGGGCCCGCATCCGCGAGGCCGCCCTCAAGCACTTCGCCGACGACGGCTACGAGGGGGCGACGATCCGGGCCATCGCCCGCAGCGCCGGAGTGTCACCCGGGCTCCTCCGCCACCACTACGGCTCGAAGGAGGCGCTGCGGAGGGCGTGCGACGACTACGTGTTCGAGACGTTGCACCGCCTGAACGCCGAGCTTCTCGAGGACCCCGGTGCCGGGGCCGCCAGCAGGCAGGCCTCCAGGCGCTTCGGGCGCTACGTGGCGCGTTCCCTGGCCGACGGGTCCGCCTCGGCGACGCCGATCTTCGAGGAGATGGTGGCCATGACGGAGCAATGGCTGGCCCGCGCCGACGTGGTGCGCCCCGATCCGCCCACCATCGGGCGGCGGGTGCGAGCGACCCTCGTCACGGCCATGGCGATGGGCATCCCCCTTCTCCACGACCACGTGTCCCGGGAGATCGGCGCGGACATCTTCGAACCCGAAGGGGATCAGCTGCTCGCCGTGGCGTTGCTCGACATCTACTCACACCAGCTGCTCGATGCGCACACCGCCGCTGGCGCGCGGGTGCCCTTGGGCGAGCCAGAGGGCACCTAGCCGCTCGCTCGGCGCGGGTTGGGCCCCGCGTCGGCACTCCGTGACGGGAGCGTTGGCTGCGAGACGTCTCCGTGAAGAACAGAGGAACGGCAAGCCATCTCGCACCGCGGCCCGTTGACTTCGCGCCGCGCGCCCGTGCAGATTCGCGCGGGAGCACCCTGTGGTGCTCGGCGGGTGAACACAGCAGCCCGTGGTCGGTTCGGGAGCCTCGAAGCGTCACCGGGAGAATCCGTCCGGAGCGCACGACTGCCGAGCCGAAGCACGTGAAGGACCACCATCCCAACCACGAAGGAGCGCATCGTGCCCACGACGACCGAGGCGGACAGGACGACGAAGAACGGCAATGGCCATGGCGCGGCCGAAGGCATCGCCGAGGGCATCGCCGAGAGCTTCGGTGGACTGGCGACGATCGCCAGGACCCAGGCCGAGGAGTCGTTCAAGCAGGGAGTGAAGGTGGAGCTCGTGCTGCGGGACCAGGCCATGGCGTCAATCCGGGCGGCCGAGGACATCGGTCTCGCCTGGCTCTCGACGGTGGCCGATGTCACCGCCCCGCTCATGCCGCGGCTCCCCGGCATCGTGCCGGTGGCCAACCTCGACACGATGGTGAAGGCCAGTTTCGACGTGGCGGGCCAACTCCTCAGCACCGAGCGCAAGCTGGCGGAGGCCGCCGTCGCCGTCGTGATCCGGCAGGCCGACTGACGCCACCCGCGCCCGTCGTCGTGCGACGCGCCGCGTCCGGCCGCGCGACCCCCCATGGAGGTGGCCCCAATACAGGGGAGTGTCGTACCACCTGCGCGCGTCAACGCGCAACCTCGTGACCGCGCTGACAGTGACGACGGGGCGGTCTAGAGTTCGGGCACGGAATGAGAGCGTCGTCTCTCGGTGTTGCCTCGGTCCGCGGTAGCGCTCTACGACGGGATTTCGCGGAAGTGGGACTGTGCAGACCGACACCATCGAGGTGACGTCGGAGGATTTCGGGAGCTTGGCCCGCCAGGTCCGCGAGGCGGGACTGCTCGACCGGCGCCCCGGGTACTACGGCGCCAAGATCTCCCTGACGGTCGGCGCGTTCGGCGCGTGCTTCGCCGGGCTGGTGGTGCTCGGGAACACGTGGTTCGCGCTCGCCATCGCGGCGTTGCTCGGGCTGATGTTCACCCAGCTCGGCTTCGTCGGTCACGACGCCGGGCACCACGAGGTGTTCCGCTCCCGCCGGGCCAACCGGTTGCTCGGGTTCGCCGTCGGGAACGTGCTGATCGGCATGAGCTTCGGTTGGTGGGTGCCGAAGCACAGCGCCCATCACGCCCATCCCAACGAAATGGGTCGGGACCCCGACGTGGGCGACGGCCCGGCCGTCGGTGCGCCGGCGGGCGGAGCCGCCCCGGGTCGCGTCACGCGCGTGCTGGAGCGCTGGCGGGCGCCGCTGTTCTTCCCCCTGATGGTCCTGCGCAGCACCGGCATCTACGTGTTGAGCGTCCAGCGGCTCATCCGCCGGCGGGACCGCGCCGCCGCAGTGGAGGGCGCCCTCCTGGCGTTGCACGCGGCCCTCTATCTCACGTGCGTCTTCTGGGTCCTGTCGCCGCTGAAGGCCGTGGCCTTCATCGCGTTGCAGCAGGCCGTCTTCTCGGTGTACCTCGGCTGCAGCTTCGCCCCCAACCACAAGGGCATGCCGATCATCGACTCCGACGCGGCGTTGAGCTTCGCCCGCCGTCAGGTGGTGACCTCCCGCAACATCGCCGGTGGCCGCTTCACCAACCTGTTGCTGGGCGGGCTCAACTACCAGATCGAGCACCATCTGTTCCCGAACATGCCGCGCCCCAACCTGGCGCGGGCCCAGGGGATCGTCAGGGCCTTCTGCCTCGACAACGGCCTCGGCTACGAGGAGGACAGCCTGATCGGCTCCTACCGCCAGACGATCCGCTCGCTGCGGGCCACGGTGGTGCCCGGCGTGGCCCGGCTGCCGGCCGGCGTCTCCGCCTGAAGCCGACACCCGGCGCCCTGACGTGCGGCCGCGCCGCGTGGACGCGGCCGCACGCAGGTCACGCGGGATCGATCAGCTCTTCGACGTGAGGCTCTTCGGGGGCACCGACGTCGGCCCGGTGTACTTCTTCACCGGTCCCGAGCCGGGGCTCGTGACCTCGACCGGGCTCACCGCGACGCCGCCGATCCAGTTGCCCGTCGGGGTCACCGCCGGCGGTGCCGAGCTCTCGAGCTTGAGGACCTCCTCACCCTCGAACCCGAAGTGCACGGAGCTCGAGTAGGACAGCGGCACGAAGCCGGGGGTCACGAAGCTCTTGCCGCTGTCGTTGATCGCGTTGAGCAGGCTCTGCCGGGTCAGGTTCTTCCCGGCCTTTTGGAGCGCCTGCACGAACGTGTACGCCAGCGCCACCCCGTACTGGTCGTTCCCGTCGAGGCCGGCCTTGGCGTAGAGCGAGGGCGCGTACTTCTCGAGGATGTTCTTCTCGGTCTGCACCCACGGGTTGGACGTGTCCGACTCGGGTGCGAAGTAGGCGGTCGTGATCACCCCGTTCAACAAGCCGGCCGCCGCCGCCACCTGGGCCGCCGTGCCCCCGCCCTTCTGGGCGAACGAGGAGAGCAGCGGGCCGACCGTCGGTGGGTCGGTGCCCACGCTGTCGACGACGTACTGGGGGAAGTAATTGATGACCGCGGCGGGCAGCATCGACAGGGCGGTGGCGGCCGGGATGGTGGCCAGCACCACGACCTGGGCGCCCGCGGCCTTCAGTGCCGCCATCTGGTTGGACAGCGGGCCGGCCAGCGTCGCCACGTCGTAGGTCTGGCGGGAGACGACCGAGGACGACGGGATCTCCATGTCGAGGCCCTTGACGACGTCCTGGCCGAACTCGTCGGCCTGGGAGAGGTAGCCGATCTTCTTCCCGGCGAAGTTGGCCTTGATGTACGCGCCGAGGATCTTCCCGTCGACGGTGTAGGGGGGCTGCCACCCATAGCTCAAGGGGTACTTCGGGTTGCTCCAACAGTTGCAGCCGGACTCGATGAACAGCTGCGGCACCTTCTGGGCGTTCAAGAAGCCCTGCACGGCCGCCTGGGTCGGCGTGCCGAGCGGGCCCACGTCGGCGAAGATGTTGTCCTGTAGCACCAGCTTGCGAGTGAGCGTCGCCGTGTTGGCCGGGTTGTACCCGTCGTCGAGGTACGTGTAGTTGATCTTGCGGCCGTCGACGCCGCCGTGCGCGTTGACGTAGCTGAAGACCGCTTCCATCGCCGGCGCAATCTCGTCGTAACCCGGCGCCGCCGGCCCGGTGAGGGGAACCGTGGCGCCGATGGTGATCGTCGACGACGTCACTCCCGGCGTGCTCTCCGCACCCGCCGTCGCCGGCAGGATGGTCACCCCCAGCATGAGTCCCAGGGAACCCGCCACCAGGGCCCGTGGCCATGGGGTTCGGCCGATCCGTCTCGTCGCTCGTCGTCCCATCACTTCTCCTTTGTTGGATTTCGCATTGCTCTACTCGCCGGTCGAAATGGGGATCGGTGCTGCCGCGTCGCGCCCGCCCTTGCCGGGGTGCGGCCGGCGCGCCCACAGCCAGCGCAGCCCGCCCTGGATCCCGTTCGGCGCGGCGATCATCGCCACGATCAGCACGAGGCCGAAGATGATCGTGGCGAGGTAGGCGTTCGCGCCGGTGCCCAGGTTGAAGTCGGATGACAGCGACGTCGACCACTGCGGCATGTACACGAGCAGGATCCCGCCCCAGACCATGCCGATCAGCGTCCCCGTGCCGCCGAGGACCATCGCCGCCAGCAACTGGATCGACAGCGTCAGGGGGAATTCGCCCGTGTTCACGATGCCGGTCGACAGGCTGAGGAGCGCACCGCCGAGGCCGGCACATCCCGCGCTGATGGCAAAGGCCATCACCTTGGTGCGGGCGACGTGGACCCCGGCCAGCGACGCCGCGATCTCGTCGTCGCGCACGGCCCGGAAGGCTCGGCCGTAGCGGCTCCACAGGAGGTTGGCCACCAGCACCATCACGACCAATGCCCCGATGATCTGGATCTGCGCCAGCCATTGCTCCGCGCTCAACGAGCCCGGCGCGGTCGGAACGGTCGTCGTCAGGCCCTGGTCGCCGCCGAAGGTGGCCGGCCACTGGTCGGCCACCGACGGCACCGCAAGCGCGAACAGGAGCGTCATGCCGGCGAGGTAGGGGCCCTTCAGCCGCGTGGCGGGAAGGCCGAGGACCAGCCCCGCCGCCGCCGCCACGCCGGTCGCGGCGGCCAGCTCGAGGAGGAAGTTGGACTGGGTGTGGTTCATCAGGAGGGCCATGGTGTAGGCCCCGACGGCCATGAACGCCCCGTGGCCGAGCGAGATCTGCCCGTTGGCACCAGTGAGCAGGCTGAGCCCGACGAGCGCCACGACGTAGGCGGCGATCTCGCCCACCTGGTAGTCGTTGTACTGGTTGAGCCGCGCCGTGAGGACGTAGAGGACCGCGGCGGCGGCCAGGGCACAGAGGAGATGGCGCAGCATCGGCTGGCGCGGCAGGCGCAGCGCCCGGGCGAGGGCAGCCGGCTCCACTCAGACCCTCCTCGCCGCCGGGCGGGCGAAGATGCCTTCGGGCCGAGCCATCAGGGCGACCATGAGCAGCGCCAGCGCGCCGAGCGGCTCGAGGCCAGAGCCGAGATAGCCGCCGACGTAGGAGATGCACAGGCCGGCGATCAGCCCGCCGACGAGCGCGCCGACCGGGCTCTCGAGTCCGCCGATCACGGCCGCGGTGAAGCCGTACACGAGGATCAGGTCCATGTAATAGGGGCCGAACGACCGGGTGGGCGCGACCAGGAGCCCGGCCAGGGACCCGGCGATGCCCGCCAGCCCCCATCCGAGGCTGAGGAGGATGCCCACCCGCACGCCGAGGAGCCGCGCGATCTCCCGGGAGAAGGCCGACGCGCGCATGCGCAGCCCGAGGGCCGTGGCGCGGAACAGCACCAGGGTGCCCGCCATCAGCGTGAGGACGGCGACGAGGATGAAGACATCGAAGTGCGAGAAGGCGATCGTCGTGCTGCCGACCCGCAGGCCGCTCTGCGAGAAGGCGGCGGGGAAGCCCCGGCTGGCGTTGCCGTAGATCGCGCCCGCCAGCCCCTCGAACACGACCAGCAGGCCGATGGTGACGATCACCGGGTTGAGCTCGGACCTGCCGTGCAGCGGGCGGATGAGGATGCGCTCGGTCGCCGCCCCGATGGCGAAGCCGATGACGAGCACGAGGATGAAGGCCCACCAGTACCCGAGGCCGCGCGACAGGAGGCTGAACGCGATGAACGTCGTGAACATGCCCGCCGCACCCTGCGCGAAGTTGATGATCTTGGTGGCCCGGTAGACGAGCACGAGCGCCAGCGCCAGCGTGGCGTAGATCATCCCGTTGGCGATGCCGTTGAGGGAGTAGTCGAGGAACAGGCTCACCGCGTCAGAACCCGAGGTAGTGGCGACGGAGGGCGTCGTCGGCGGCGACCGTGGCCGCGTCGTCCGAGACGACCACCTGGCCCAGATTGAGGATGACGGCGCGGTGCGACACCGAGAGGGCGCTGCGGGCGTTCTGCTCGACGAGGACCACCGTCAAGTCCTTGCCCTCGGTCTGCGCGCGGATCAGGGCCATCAGCTGCGCGGTCACCATCGGCGCCAGCCCCAGGCTCGGCTCGTCGAGGAGGAGCAGGCGCGGCCGCGAGATGAGCGCCCGCCCGAGGACGAGCATCTGGCGCTCCCCGCCCGAGAGCGTGGAGGCGTTGCGCTTGCGGAACGGCTGCAGGCGGGGGAAGAGCTCGAGGATCTCCGCGATGGCGCCCTGACGCTGCTGCCGGCGCAGGCACCAGAGCGTCGCAAGGCGGAGGTTCTCCTCGACGGTCAGCTCCTCGATCACCCCTCGGCCCTCGGGCACGTGGGAGACGCCCAATCGTGCGATCGTCTCCACGTTGCGCCCGAGGAGCGGGCCGCCGTCGAAGCGCACCGATCCTTGCTTGGGCTTGACCAGGCCGGAGATCGTCCGTAGCAACGTGGTCTTGCCGGCGCCGTTGGCGCCCAGCACGGCCGTGACGGCCCCGGGCCCGGCGTCGAAGGACACCGAGGTGAGTGCCTGCACCGCGCCGAAGGAGACACTGAGGTCGCGTACTTCAAGCACCGCTCGCCCCCAGGCCCGGCGCAGGGTGGTGCGTGCGTACCTCGTCCCCGAGGTAGGCGCTCACCACGGCGGGGTCGGCACGGATGGCATCGGGCGTGCCGCTGGCGATGACCTGTCCGAAGTTCAGGACGACGATCCGGTCGCACACCGACATCACCAGGTCCATGTGGTGCTCGACGAGGAGCACCGACATGCGCTCGGTCAGGCCGCGGATCCTCGAGCCGAGCGCGTCCATCTCGCTCTCGGACAGCCCGCTGGCGGGCTCGTCGAGCAGCAGCAGGCGAGGCTCGGCCATGAGCGCGCACGCCGAACGCGGCGCGCTTCTGGATCGCGTAGGGCAAGGCGGAGGGGAGCCGGCGGGCGTAGTCGGCCGCGCCGAGCTCGTCGAGCACCTCCATGGCCCGTCCCGCCACCCGCCGCTCCTCCCGGCTCGACCGCCAGAGGCCGAGGAAGGACGAGGCCACGTCGCTCCGCAGCACCGGCTCGGCACCGAGCATCACGTTCTCGTGCACGGTCAGCCCGGCACACAACCCGATGCCCTGCAGGGTGCGGGCGATCCCGAGCTTGGCCAGGTCGTGGGGGTGGTGCCGGCGCAACGGGGCGCCGCCGTAGGTGATCGTGCCCGAGCCGGGGTGGACGAAGCCGCTGATCACGTTGAACAGGGTCGTCTTCCCGGCGCCGTTCGGCCCGATGACGCCGACGACCTCGTTGTCGCCGACCGACATCGACACCTCGTCGAGGGCCAGCAGGCCGCCGAAGCCGATGCTCACCTGATCGACCACCAGGAGGGCGGTGCCCGCGCCGTGGTCGCCCTGTTCGGCTGGGGTGGTCGAGGCCTCGAGGATCGGGCCCACCGGAGTGACCTACCAGGGTCGGGAGGAGGTGCGGAGCGGCCCCGGCCGCGTCCACGAAGCAGTCATGCGTACCAGCCCCCCGGCATCGCGTGTGACGTTACAACGTTCGACACACGAGCGCGGGGTGATCGCAATGCAATGACCGGCTCGGCGCCGCCCAGCGGCCGGGTGCTGCGGGACGGGCCTTGTGAATCAGATCACTCGTGGCCGTGCCCGTCCCGGTCGCCCACGAACAGCAGCCCGTCCTGGGGCACCAACGGGGCGCCCCCGACGCTGAGCGTCGCAACCCCGGACCCTCGACCGGGGCGCCCCTCAGGCCTGGCTGAAGCGCGCCGCGCCCTCGCCGCCGAGGCGGCCAGGCGGCAGCCGGCGCCCGCACACGACGAGGGCCAGCGCCTGGGCCGGCCCCGTCACGGGGACGCCCGCACCGTAGGTCCAGTCCAGGTCGTCGGCCTGCAGTTCCACGCCGCCCAGGTCGGCGCCGAAGAGATCGGGACCGGCGATGCTGCCGAGGACCCGGGCGATGCGCTCGGTCGGCACCCGGCGCGCCAGCGGGACCGCCTCGATGATGTCGAGCCCGTGGATCACGCAGTGCGTGAGCGCGCCCTCCATCCCTCCCCCCGGTGGCTGCCATCCGTGCAGCACCCCAGAGCGCAGGTCGCCGAGGAGCGACGCCGCGGGGAGCTCGCCGTCCCGGGCCGCCACCGTGTTCGACAGCCGGGTGAAGTCGCCGCCGGCGGCCTCGAGCTCGGCCATGAAGGCCGGGCCCGGGTAACGCGCCGGCATCGTCATGTGCGCCACCACTTCACGGGTGCGCCAACCCTCGCAGAGCGACGGGGCGTCCCACACGGCGGGCTCGGACGCCTCGAGCAGGTCGGCCAGCGCGCGGTACTCGTCGGCGACGGCAGGGGCGAGGTCCGATCCGGCGGCACCGACCTGGGCGTGAACGGTCATGGGGTCCCTCCTTCGGTCAGGGCGTGGATCCGGTCAGGCGGGCGAGATGCTCGGCGAAGCGGTCGAGCGACGACAGGAACCCCGCCTGCACTTCGGGCAGCAGGAACGCCTCGGGCACGTACCGCTGGTGGATGCGCACCTCGGTGCGGTCGGGGCCGAGCGCGACGAACTGCGTCGTCACCTGCATGCCCGAGTGCGACTCGGTCCATGCCAGGAGCTCGGGCTCGCGCACCTCGTCGTAGACGGCGCGGGTCGCATACTCGCCGCCGTCGGACTCGTTGACCATCACCGTCTCGAAGACACCGCCGGGCCGGGCGTCGACGCTGATGCGGTCGCGCGGGGTGCGCACGCCCCGCGGGCCCCAGAAGTGCGCGAGATGGTCGGGGTCGATCATGCAGCGGAAGACCAGCTCCCGCGGGGCGTCGAAGACCCGGGTGAAGCGGAGCTCGTCGGGCGCGGGCGCACCGCCGTGCTCAGCCACGGGCCCGCTTCTTCGGCTGCGGCGGCGCCGCACCGGTGGCGGGCGCGCGCTGGATGTCGGCCAGCAGCGCGTCGAGCTTGTCGAAGCGCTCGTCCCACATGCGCCGGTGCGCGCCGATCCAGTCGAGCGCGCCGTCGAGCGCCTCGACCTCGAGGTGGCAGGGCCGGAACTGGGCGTCGCGGCCCCGCGAGATCAGGCCGCTGCGCTCGAGCACCTTGAGGTGCTTGGAGATCCCGGGCAGTGACATGGCGAAGGGCTCGGCGAGCTCGCCCACCGTGGCGTCGCCCCGGGTCAGCCGGCTCACGATGGCCCGGCGGGTAGGGTCCGCCAGCGCGGCAAAGGCCGCATCGAGACGCTCATCGGTCATGGTCACGGTCCTGTATTTAACCAAAGAGTTAGTTAGCTGTCAAGTTAAATACCGCCCTGGCTCTGCCACCCTCGGTCCCGGCGGGGGGCGACACCACCCGGGAGGAAGGCGGCCGACGTGCTGCTGCAGGTGATCACAGGCACGACCCGGCAGGGTCGGTTCAGCGAGCGGGTGGCGGCCTGGGTGACGGGTTCTCTGGAGCGGCACGGCGCGTTCGAGGTCGAGCTGGTGGACCTGCGGGAACACCCCCTCCCCTTCTTCGACGGCGATCCCCCGGCGCGGACGGGTCGTGACTACGCGGACAGAGCGGTGGCCCGCTTCGGCCGCGTCGTCGACCGGGGCGACGGCTACGTGGTCCTCACCGCCGAGTACAACCACGGCTATCCGGCCGTGCTGAAGAACGCTCTCGACTCGACGTTCGTGGAGTGGCGCCGCAAGCCGGTGGCCTTCGTCGGATGGGGCAACACCGGTGGGTCACGGGCGATCGAGCAGCTGCGCGCGGTCGCCGTGGAGTTCGAGATGGCGCCGCTGCGCTACGCCGTCCATGTCCTGCCCGACGTCATGCGGGCGGTCTTCGGGGCGGCGGACCCCACCGACCCGTCGCTGTTCGCGCCGCTCGAGCCGCGCCTGGCCATGCTGGCCGACGACCTCGCCTGGTGGATGCAGGCGCTCGCGACGGCACGCGCTGCCGGCGGGTAGACCAGTCCCCGAGCACGCGACGAGGAGGTGCGACATGGACAACCCGCTCGGCCCGCTCCGCCACTCGGTGGACCGCCTGCACCAGCTCTGCCGCGGCCTGGACGACGCCCAGCTGCGGGCGCCCTCCTACTGCACCGGTTGGTCGATCGCCGACGTGCTGTCGCACCTGGGCTCGGGTGCCGTGCTTCAGCGCCGCCGTCTCCGCGACACCCTGGCCGGGGTCGAGACGCCCGACGATGCGCCGGCGGTGTGGGACGAGTGGAACGCCAAGTCGCCCCGGGACAAGGCGGACGACGCGCTCGTCGCCGACGAGGCCCTGCTCGAGGCGTTCGAGGCGGTGGGCCCCGCCGACCGCGCCCGCGTCGTCGTTGCGCTGGGCCCGCTGCGCCTGGGGTTCGAGGAGTTCGCCGCCATGCGCCTGAACGAGCATGCGTTCCACACCTGGGACATCGAGGTGACGTTCGACGACGGTGCCCACCTCCCCCACGACGTCGCCGCCGTGGTGGTCGACAACCTCGGGCTCACGGCCCGCTACACGGCGAGGCCGGCGGGTGAGACGCGCGACGTCGCCGTCCGCACGACGGACCCCGGCCGCGCGTTCGCCGTCCGCCTCTCGGCCGGCGGCGTGGAGCTGTGCGCCGAGGAGGACGGGCGCGCGCCCGACCTCGTGCTGGGCGCCGAGGCCTTCTGCCGTCTCGTCTACGGTCGGCTCGACCCGGGCCACACGCCGGCCGTCACCGGCGAAGCGGCCCTCGAGACGCTGCGCGCCGTCTTCCCCGGTCCCTAGGGGCGGTCCGGGCCCCGGCCCGCCATGCCCGCCCGGCGACGCGCCCGGTCACCGATCCCGTGGCCCGACGCCAGGAGCACGAGGAGGATCTTGAGGCGCCGAGCCCGCGCGTCGGTCAGCGCGTAGTTGAGCTGGTAGCCGGGCAGCTCGAGGTGGGTCAAGGGCCAGGTGACCGACCGGAGCCGTCGCACGGCGTCGCCGCGCCACCCGCGGGCCGGCAGCGGGAAGAGCCCGGCGGGCGCGTCGACGCCGGCCCGGCGGGCCAGCTCGAGCGCGGCGCCCACCACCGTCACGCACCGGGCGGCCTCGGCCTCGGCGCGCACGCGGTCCCAGTCGACGGGCTCACCGCGCTCCGCCGCGTCTCCCACGATCATGGCGAGGTCGGCGGTCCACACCAGGCGCACGAAGCCGTGGTGGGGCTTGCCGGCGTGCGCGGCCAGCACGACCAGCTCGTCGGCGGGCGGCAGAGCGAAGGCGGGTGTGCCCATGCACTGCACCGGCCGGCGTCGCGCCCAGAGCCGGCCGGGGTCGAGCGCCGTCACCCGTTGCGACGTGCCCTCCAGCCCGTAGTGCAGCTCGAGGAAGAGCGAGGGCACCTCGCGGTGCGTCAGCGCGGTGTCGTAGAGATCGCGGCCTCCCGCACGCGCCACCTCCCACCCGGCCCGGTGCAGCGCGTGGAGGGCCCGCTCGTGGTCGGCGCGGGGCAGCAGGAGGTCGATGTCCTCCATCGGCCGCAGCCCGGGCTCGGGGTAGCGGGCGGCCACCGCCGGCCCCTTGAACACGACCGGCTCGAGACCGGCGTCGGTCAGCGGGCGCACGGCCAGGGCGACGGCGCGGGGGATGAGGAGCAGCGCCTCCATCCGGAAGGCGTCGGCCATGGCGCCGAGCACGTCCCGGTCCGGCCCGGGCGCGTCGAGGGAGCCCGCCGCCCCGAGCGCCCGCCACAGCAGGGGGGCGATGCGGTGGTCCGTCGCCGCCCTCACCGCCCGGGCAACGTCGGCACCGCCCGTGAGGGCACGCCGGACGGCGGCCGGATCGGGATCACGGCGGCAGGCCTCCCAAAGGAGCGTCGCCGTCTGCTCGGTTGCAGTCACCGGGGGCAGTCCCGTTGCGGAGAGCGTCACCATGGCTCTTGCAGAACGGGCCCGGGCGGCCGGCCATGCGGCCCTCCCAGCCCGCAGGGGACCCATCACGGCCATTGCAAATTTCGTCGCGTGACGCGGTAGTAAACGGGTCGGTCGTGCGTTACGTAGTCACAAGAGCAGCCAGCGGTTCGGCCGTACCGGGTGCACCACGCGTTGAAGCAGGTGGGCCACCGGTGCGAAGACTGAGGACAACAAAGGTCTCCCGCGGCAGCGGGACAGGATCGGCGGTCGACATGCACAGCGAACACAACCACAGGGATGGAACGGCATCGCCGGCTGCGCCGGACGTCCCCACTGCGGGTCGGGCACGCATCTCACGACGGCAGGCGCTCGGGCGCATGTCCGCGGTCGCCGGCGCCGGCGCCGCGGCCTGGGTGGTGCCCGAGATCCTCACCGCCAAGCCGGCGGCCGGCGCCACCCTCTCGGGCGTCAGCACCCCCGGGGGCGGCGGGGCAACGGTCGGGGTGTCCACCAGCGCGGGGACGACGGGCGACCCGGCGGCCGATGGCGCCAACGGGACGAACGGGACCAACGCGACCGACGGGGTGACCACCGCCGCGGCGACCAGCCCGTCGGGCTCGCTCGCCTTCACGGGCATCGACGTCAAGCGCGACGCGGAGATCGGGACCGCGCTGATCGCCGGCGGTTGGGCGATGCAGCACTGGGCCAGCCGGACACCCACGCCGGCGGCGGACGGCCCGAGCGGAGCGCACGAGGTGGGGAGCGCGGGCGACCCTGCCTGAGCAGTGGGGTCCTCATACCACTGGGCGCACCGCACGCCGAGCCTGAGCGGGTTGTCGTACCGCTTCGCGGTGCGCAGCGACGACCGGCGCCTGGGCGAGCTCGTGGAGGTGGCTCTGGCCGGGCTGCGCGACGGCCGCACCGGCGCGCCCGCCGAGCACTGGTACTCGCTGACCTCTTCACCGGACGGGCCGGGCACCTTCGACGTGATGCGCGACGACGGGGTCATCGCGCGCGGACAGCGCGGCGGTGACGCCGTGGGATGGGTCGTGCGGGACGTGAACCGGTCCGCCGCGGCGGCGAGCGGCGACGCGCTCCTGTTCCACGCCGGCGCGCTGGAGGCCGGCGGCACGGGGGTGCTGGTGCCGGGCGCCTCGGGGTCGGGCAAGTCGACGCTCGTGGCCGGGCTGGTGCGCGCAGGGCTCGGGTTCCTCACCGACGAGCTGGCCGCGTTCGACATGGAGCGCGGGCTGCTCCTGCCCTATGCGAAGCCGATCACCGTGAAGCCCGGTAGCTTCGCCACGCTCGCGGACCTGGACCCGGGACTCGGAGCCGGCACGGCGGCCGGCCACTGGGACGGCGCCGAGTGGCAGGTGGCCGTCGGGGAGGCCACGGGGCGGCGCATCGGGCGGCCCTGCGAGCCCGGCGTCGTGATCGTGCCCCGCTACGACGCCCGCGCGACGACCGCGCTCAGCCCCCTCTCCGACACGGAAGCCTTCTTCGCGCTGGCCCTCAATGCCGTGAACCTCGTCCCGCACGGCGCCGCCGGGACGACCGCGCTGGGCGGCCTGGCCGCCGGGTGCCGCTGCTACGCGCTGGCCATGTCCGACCTCGACGAGGCGTGCCGCCTGGTCGTCGATCTCGTGGCGGCGGCGACGGCGCCCCCGCGGCGGGGAGGGTCGCATGGGTGCTGAAGGGCGCGACGAGGCGGCGCGGCCGGTGCGCCGCGACGGCGCCGCCGCCGTCCCGCTCGACGACAACGTGGCCCTCTACGACGACGTGGGCCAGCTGCTGATCCTACTCAACACGAGCGCGGCGGCGGTCTGGGAGCTCTGCGACGGCACGAGGACCCTGGCCGCCATGGTGCGCGAGCTCGCCGAGGCGCACGGGGCCGGAGCATCCGAGGCGGGTGCCATCGGCGAGGACGTGCGGTTGACCGTGCGCAAGCTGGCCGATCTCGGGCTGGTGTCCGAAGCCGGGGGCGGGCAGCCGTAGGAGGCCCGGAGTTGCCGCCCGGCGGGCGGTTGTGGAGGATGGGGCGTGCCCATCGTCCACCTGGCAAGCGACGCCAGCCAGGACGAGGTGGCGGCGGCCGTGGGGCGGGACGGCGTCGTGGTCGTCGACGACGTGGCTCCGGCCGCGCTGCTCGACCGCATCGAGTCCGAGCTGCGGCCGTACCTCGAAGCGACGCCGACCGGGCCCGACGACTTCAGCGGGAGCCGCACCCGGCGGACGGGGTCGCTGATCGCCCGGTCGCCGGCGTGCCGCGAGCTCGTCATGCACCCGCTCTCCCTCGGGGCGGCGCGCATCTTCCTCGGGCACGCCACCAACATCCAGCTGCACCTGACGCAGGCCATCGCCATCGGCCCCGGCGAGACCGCCCAGCCCGTTCACCGCGACCAGTGGGCCTTCGACTTCTTCCCCTTCCCGCCGGGCTACGAGGTCCAGTGCAACACCATCTGGGCGCTGACCGACTTCACCGAGGAGAACGGTGCCACCCGGGTCGTGCCCGGCAGCAACGCCGGCGCCGACCGGCTGACGTTCACGCTCGAGGACACCGTGCCGGCGGAGATGGCCCGCGGCTCGGTGCTCTTCTACTCGGGCAGCGTGTACCACGGCGGCGGCCCCAACCGCTCCGGTGCCACCCGCATCGGCCTCAACATCACCTACAACGTGGCTTGGCTGCGCCAGGAGGAGAACCAGTACCTCTCGGTGCCACGCGAGGTGGCCGAGACGCTGCCGACCGAGCTGCTGCGCCTCATGGGCTACGACCGCGGCGCCTACGCGCTCGGCTACATCGACGACCTGCGCGATCCGATCGAGGCGGTCCGCCCCGGCACGGGCTCGACCGGGTTCGCGGTGGCCGGCTAGCGCGGCCTGCACCGCAAGGGCTGCATCCCCGATGCGATCAGTCGCGACGCTCCGGCGCACCGGTACCGTGGGTGTCGTGCCGGTGGACATCCGAACGGCCACGGCCGACGACTACGACGAGCTGTTCGGCGCGTTCAGCCGCATCGTCGGCGCCAAGGAGGGCTTCCCCCACAGCCCGCCCCTCAGCAGAGCGGACTTCGACGACTACTGGATCGAGCACTCATCGACGGTGTCCGTCGCCCACTTCGGCGGCTACCTGATCGGCGCCTACTACATCAAGCCCAACTTCGTCGGCCGGGCGGCACACATCGCCAACGCCGGCTACTTCGTGCTCGCCCCCTACAGGAGCACGGGTGTCGGACGGACGATGCTGGAGCACTCCTTGCGCGAGGCGCGGCGCCTGGGCTTCGACGCCCTGCAGTTCAACCTCGTGTTCGAGTCCAACCCCGCCCGGGCGCTGTACCGCAAGCTCGGCTTCGAGGAGGTGGGCCGCATACCCGAGGCGGTCGACGGCGAGGACGCCATGATCTACTGGCGCAGCCTGGCGGACATCGAACCGTGAGCGGTGCCGACGTCACCGTGGAGCAGCACGGCGAGCACGTTGCCGTCGTCTGCCTGCACCGGCCGCCCAACAATTACTTCGACACCGCCCTGATTCGAGAGGTGGCGGCGGCCTACGAGGCGCTGGAGGGCTCCGGCTGGTGCCGCGCCATCGTCCTCGCCTCGGAGGGGCGGCACTTCTGCGCCGGGCTCGACTTCGCCGCCAACGCGGGGCAGGACATCGGGGCGCTCTACCGGGAAGCACTCCGGCTCTTCGCCGCCCCGCTGCCCGTGGTGGCCGCGGTGCAGGGAGCGGCGATCGGCGGCGGCTGCGGGCTGGCGCTGTCGGCCGACTTCCGCGTCGCCACCGCCGAGAGCCGCTTCAGCGCCAATTTCGCGCGCCTCGGCTTCCACCACGGCTTCGCCCTCACCGTGACGCTGCCCGCCGCCGTCGGCCGGCAGGCGGCGGCCGACCTGCTGCTCACCGGGCGGCGGGTGGGGGAGCGCGGCGCTCGCCCTCGGCCTGTGCGACCGCCTGGCCGGTGACGGCGACCTCATGCACGAGGCCCTGGCCTACGCGGCGGAGCTGGCGGCGGCGGGGCCGCTGGCGGTCCGCTCCATCCGGGCGACGCTCCGGTCGGGCCTCGTGGAGGAGGCCCGGCTCGCCATGGAGCACGAGTGCGCCGAGCAGCTGCGACTGCGCGACAGCGCCGACTTCGCCGAGGGCGTGCGTGCCGTCGCCGAGCGCCGGGAGCCCCGGTTCAGCGGGTCATGAGCGTCGCACGGCCGGCGGTCCACGAGCTGAACACGTCCTTCGACTGGGCCGACCACGCCGGGCCCTACCGGGTCGTGACCCCCGCCCAGGCCCGCCAGTACGACGAGCAGGGGTTCTTCGTGCTGGAGGACGCGCTCGAGCCGGGCGAGGTGGCGGCGCTGGTCGGAGCGATCGACCCCTTCGAGGCCGGCCTGGAGGAGGCCCTGCGCACCATGGAGGGCGGGCGCTTCTTCATCGCCCGGGCCGACGAGATCACCTTCACCACCCACCTGGTGGTGCGCTCGGCCCTGCTGCGCGACTTCACCTCGTCGGAGTTGTTCGCCGACCTGTGCGCCGACCTCATCGGCCCCGACGCACGTCTCTACTGGGACCAGGCCGTGTACAAGAAGCCCGGCACCGAGTCGCCGTTCCCCTGGCACCAGGACAACGGGTACGCGTTCGTCGAGCCGCAGCAGTACCTGACCTGCTGGGTGGCGCTGACCGACGCCACCGAGGACAACGGGTGCCCGTGGGTCGTGCCGGGGCTGCACCGGCTCGGCACCCTGGCGCACGAGTACTCCGACATCGGATTCGTCTGCCTGCGCGAGCCCGCCCACGCCGTGGCTGTGCCGGCGCGCGCCGGCAGCATCGTCGTCTTCTCGTCGTTGACGCCGCACTCCACGGGCCCGAACCGCACCGAGGCGGTGCGCAAGGCCTACATCGTGCAGTTCGCGCCGACCGGGGCCACCGTGCTCCGCACCGAGCCGGGCGGGGCCACGACCCGGGTCACCGCGGACGACGCGTCCCGGCAGTACGAGGTGCTGCGCGCCGGTGCGCGCGTCACGGGCTAGGGGAACCGCCCGACCGTGCGCCGTGCCGGACGGGCACCGAGTGCCCCGGCGGGTGGCGGGCCAGTGCTGATCACGATGCTCGACGCCATGACGCTGCCATCACCGTTGGTGGTGCCCTGCACGGCGACGAAGGCACCGATCTCGAGCGCCGACGCGCTCGAGGCCGACGTCGTGCCGCCCGGACCCGACAGGGTCGTGAATTTCGCCGCGGCGTAGTAGACGACCGTCGTCGTCTTCTTGCGCCTGGTCTGCACGGTGATGCCGTTGCCGTTGCGCGCCGTGATCCTGCCCACGACGGTGGGCCGGGCCGACCCCGGCCGTGGTTGGCCGCTCGCACCGGCCTGGTTGCTCGGGCCGGCCGTGGCGGTCGCCGCTCCCGCCGCGGCGCCGCCGGCGCCCAGGCCCCACAGCGTGGCGAGCACGCCACCGGCGACGAGGGTCGTGCGGGGGGTGGACCAGCGCCAGCGGGCGCCTCGGCGCGGGCGGGGGAGACCGGTTCCGGTGCGGTGGACCGGATCGGGAACTTCGTCGCTCTGCATGTCGTCTCGCTCCTGCTCCGTGTTTCGTCCGGCGATCTGCCGTGGGTGCACCATGCGCCCGGGGGGTGAAGCCGCCCTGAACAGGGGCTGGGACCAAGGTCACAACATCGCCGGTCGCCTTGGGACCCGCGGCCGGCCGCACTAGGCTCATTGTCGAGTAGCTCACTACAGGACCAAAAGGGGGCAGCACCATGGCACACACCGCGCCGGTCGAGGACTGGGCCACCGACTTCGACGTCCTCGACCCCCGGTACGTCACCGACCCCTTCAGCATCTGGGACGAGCTCCGCCAGACGTGCCCGATCGCCCACACGGACCGTCGCAAGAGCAGCTGGCTGCCCACCCGCTACGAGGATGTGACCGCCATGGCGCACGACATCGAGCACTTCAGCTCGCTCAAGGTGGCGGTCATCCCCGGTGACGAGGACGAGGACCCCAACGAGAATTTCGAGGGACCGAACCTCGAGTACGGCCTGCCCCCCATCTCCTCGGACCCGCCGCTGCACACCTGGACCCGGAGGCTCCTGCTGCCCTGGTTCTCGCACAAGCGGGTCGAGAGCTACATCCCGCTGACCCGCGACCTGTGCCGCAAGCTGGTGGACGGGTTCGCCGGGGCCGGCCACGCGGACGCCGCGGCCGACTACGCCCAGCAGATCCCCGTCCGGGTCATCGCCCACATCCTGGGCGTCTCACCCGACCTGTCCGACACCTTCACCAGCTGGGTGCGCGACGTGCTCGAGTTCGCCGACGACGCCGAGCGCCGCCAGCGCGGGGCCGAGGGTCTCCTCTACTACTTCGTCGGCCAGCTCGAGGAACGGCGGGCCAACCCGGGCGACGACCTGCTCAGCGAGCTCCTCACCACCGAGGTGGAGGGCAAGCCCGTCGACGACGGGATCGTGCTCGGCATGGCTGCGCTGGCCCTGATCGCCGGGGTCGACACGACGTGGAGCGCCATCGGGTCGTCGCTCTGGCACCTGGCCACCCACCCCGAGGACCGCAAGCGCCTCGTCGCCGAGCCCGAGCTCATGCCGACAGCGATCGAGGAGCTGCTGCGCGCCTACTCGCCCGTCACGATGGCGCGTGAGGTGACCGAGGACGTCGTGTACGCGGGCTGCCCCATGAAAGCGGGCGACAAGGTGCTCATGAACTTCCCCGCCGCCAACCGAGACCCCGAGGTCTTCGAGCATCCCGACGTCGTGGAGCTGGACCGGGCCCACAACCGCCACGTGGCGTTCGGCTCGGGCATCCACCGCTGCGCCGGGTCGAACCTGGCCCGCATGGAGCTGCAAGTGGCGCTCGAGGAGTGGCTGGCCCGGATCCCGGACTTCTCCCTCGCCGAGGGCGCCGAGGTCACCTGGGCCGGCGGCCAGGTCCGTGGCCCGCGCATCTGCCCGGTGGTGTTCTGATGAAGCTCCGCGTCGACCCCGACAAGTGCCAGGGCCACGCCCGCTGCTACGGCCTCGCGCCCGAGATCTTCGACGTCGACGACTACGGCCAGGCCTCGGTCATCGTCGACGTGGTGCCGCCCGAGCTCGAGGACAAGGCCCGCCTGGCCGTGGCCAACTGCCCCGAGTACGCCATCGAGATCGTCGGGGAGTAGCCGGCGGAGGCGGCGGTCACCGGGGGGACCCGGCGCCGCCGACCCGGCCGGCGGTCAGACGGTCGCCAGCGCCAGCGGCTCGTCGCCCCGTGCCATCGCCTCGGCGGTGCGCGCCCGCCGCCGGATGAGGGTGAAGGCCGCGGCGGCCGCGAGGGCAAGAACGATGGCGCTGAAGGTGAAGGCGGTGGTGTAGCCGTGGATCGCCCCGGCCGTCAGGGCCGCTGGCGAGGTGCCGTGGGCGGCGATGTAGGACACCGTGGCGCTGGTGGCGATCGTGTTGATGAGCGCGGCGCCCATGGTGCCCCCCGTCTGCTGCGTGGCGTTGACCAACGCACTGGCCACCCCGGCATCCTCCGGGCTCACCCCGATGAGGGCCGTGCTGCTCAGGGCCACGAAGGACAGGCCCATGCCCAGGCTCACGATGATCTCGGCCGGGAGCACGGTGCTGACGTAGGCGGAGTGCACGTCCAGGGTGCTGAAGAGGATCAGGCCGGCCATGGCCATCAGGAGCCCGCCGGTCAACTGCGCCCGCGGGCCGATGCGAGGCAGCAGCCGGCTGGCTGCGGTGGCACCGGCGATGATGCCCAGCGAGAAGGGCACGAACGCGAAGCCGGACTTCAGCGCCGAATAGTGCAACACGCCCTGGAAGTAATAGGTCAGCGAGAGGAAGGTGCCGAGGATCGCCGTCCCGACCAGCAATGAGGCCAGGAACGAGCCGCCCCGGTTGCGGTCCAGGACGATGCGCAGGGGGAGGAGCGGGTGGGCAGCCCGCTGCTCGATGACGACGAAGGCCACCAGTAAAACGGCGGCCGCGCCGAAGAGGGCGAGCGTGACCGACGAAGTCCAGCCGTCCGTGCCGGCCTTGGTGAACCCGTAGACGAGCGCCAACAGCCCACCGGTGACGGTCGCCGCGCCCGGCAGGTCGTAGCCGTGGTTGGCCGAGGCCCTGCTCTCCGACACGTAGCGAAAGCCGGCCACGGCGGCCGCGACCGCGATGGGCACGTTGATGAGGAGCGTCCAGCGCCACGACGCGAACTCGGTGAGCATGCCGCCGAGGATGAGCCCGATGGCGGCGCCGCCGCCGGCGATGCCGCCGTAGACGGCGAAGGCCCGGGCTCGCTCCTTGGGCTCGGTGAAGGCCACCGTCAGCAGCGACAGCGCCGCGGGCGCCATGATCGCGGCGAAGGCACCCTGGAGGGCGCGGGCGCTGAAGAGCATGGCCGAGTTCTGGGCCAGGCCGCCGAGGGCGGATGCGCCGGCGAAGCCGATCAGGCTGATCACGAACATCCGCTTGCGCCCGAAATAGTCGGCGATGCGGCCGCCGAGAAGCAGCAGTCCGGCGAACGACAGCGTGTAGGCGGTGAGCATCCACTGGCGGTTGGCGGTCGAGATGTGCAGGGCCCGCTGGGCCGAGGGCAGGGCGATGATCACCACCGAGGCGTCGAGCACGACCATGAGCTGGGCCACCGCGATGATGGCCAACGCCCGGAAGCGCTTGGGGTCGAGGTCGGGCTCGGTTCCGGTCGTCCGGTCAGGGCGGTCGAGGGTCGTTGTCATGGCGTGGTCTCCGTCTCCTGGAATGGTCCGAATCCGATGCTTCCGGCTGCCGCCGCGGCCCTCACCTGGGAAAGGGTCTGGTCCTGGCGGCCCAGATGGCCTACAATCGGAATCGGAGTATCGGTTCCAGTTAGACTATACGGAACGAGCACTCCGTTTGTCAACGGGGAGGGAGAAGATTTCCGTGGGACCCAAGCCGAACCTACCGGGCGGGTGTGACGAGCCGAGCACCGGTGCCGCGCGCCCCTTGCGGGCCGACGCCCAGCGCAACCGCACTCGCATCCTCGAGGCGGCCGAGGTGGTGTTCGCGGCCGAGGGGATCGAGGTACCGGTCGACACCATCGCCGAGAAGGCAGGCGTCGGCGTGGGGACCCTCTACCGTCACTTCCCGACCAAGGAGAAGCTCTGCGAGGCGATCCTGATGGACCGCCTGACGGACCTGACGCTCGACGCGCGGGCTCTGGCCGACGCACCCGACCCCGCGACGGCCTTCTTCGGATTCCTCGAGCACGTCGTGGAGCAGGGTGCCGCCAAGCGGGACCTGCTCGTCGCCGTGGCGGGTGCCGGCCTCGAGTTCGAATTGGCGGCCGCAGAGGTGAAGGACGGGCTGCGCGAGGCCATCGGCGTGCTGCTGCGCCGGGCGCAGTCGGTCGGTGCCGTGCGTCCCGACGTGACCGCGGTCACGGTGATGTCCCTCGTCGGCGCGACGTGCCAGGCGGCCGCCCACGCCGACGCCTCGCCTGTCGGCGACCTCCTCGGCATCGTCTGCGACGGGTTGCGGCCCCCGCGGGCCGGCTGAGCCGGCCGCACCGGCCGCACCGGCCGCGGCGCTCAGCGCCCCTCGGCCCGCATGCGCAGCATGGCGCCGTAGGGGTCGGCCGGGCTGTGCAGCGAGAGGCCGCCGTCGCACTCGAGGACGTGGCCGGTGACCCACTCCATGGCGTGCAGCGCGACGACGGCCTCCGCGATGTCGTCGGCCTCGCCCAGCCTCCCCAGCGCGGTGCGCTCGGCCACACCGGCGAGCCACGGTGAGCCCTCGACCGTCGCCGACGGGCCGCGCCCGAGCATGGGGGTGCGCGTGACGCCCGGCGCCACCGCGTTGACCCGCAGGCCGAGGGGACCCCATTCGGCGGCGGCCACCTTCACCAGCATGGACAGCGCCGCCTTCGACGCGCAGTAGACGCCCATGTTGCGGTCCACCAGGTGCGCGCTGACACTGGAGGTGGCGACGAAGGACCCGGCGACCGACTGCTCCCGCATGGCGCCGATCCAGGCCCGCATGCAGAGCAAGGGCCCGCGGGCGTTCACCCGCATGACCCGGTCGAAGTCCTCCACCGAGACGTCGGCCAGCAGGCCGCCGTGCCCGACGCCCGCCGTCACGGTGACCCAGTTCGGGACACCCCAGCGCCGGCGGGTCAGGCCGACGGCCTCGTCGATGGCACCGGGCTCGGTCACGTCGCAGGTGACGTCGTGGGCACCCGCGACGTCCCAGGTCACGGTCGTGGTGCCCCGGGCCCGGAGCAGGTCGGCCAAGGCGGCGCCGATGCCCGACCCGCCCCCGACGACCAGTGCGAGCGGCGGCTCTGTCTCGTGCTCCATGGTTCTCCCTTCGGTCCAGCGCAGCGCCCGACCGTACCCGGCCGGCGGTGACAGACTCTGGGCCCGTGGCGAAGGTGCATCACTCCGCGATAGCGACGCGTGACGTCGAGACCAGCCTGGTCTTCTGGCGCGACGGTCTGGGGCTCGAGGTGCTCATGGACCACACGTTCGAGGGCCCGTGGCCCGTGCTCTTCGGTGCGGCGTCGACCACGCTGCGCTCGGTGTTCCTGGGTGAGGCGGCGGCGCCCGAGGCGGGCATCGTCGAGCTGGTCGTCATGGACGGGACCGCGCCGCCCGTCGCGTCTCTCGCCGGTCCGGCCGAGGGCTTCTTCCTCCTCTCGCTCTACGCGGACCTCGACTCGGTGCTGCCGCGCCTGGCGCAGCTCGGCGTCGGGGGAGAGCCCACGGTGGCGGCGGTCGGCCCCGTGCGCCTCGCCGTGGTGCGCGACCCCAACGGCGTGGCGGTGGAGCTGATGGACGACGTGGCCCGGCGGAACCTCGCCGCCCTGCCGGCGGACGGTGCATGACGTGGCCACGGGGGGCGAGGAGGACGGGGGTGGGGCCGTCCCGCACTGGCGGGTCGCCATCATGGGGGCGGGCGCGGGCGGCCTCGGCCTGGCCATCCGGCTGGCCAAGTCCCACCAGCGCGACTTCGTGCTCTTCGAGGCGTCCGACGGTGTGGGCGGGACCTGGCGCCTGAACACCTACCCGGGCGCGGCGTGCGACGTGCCGTCGCACCTCTACTCCTACTCGTTCGCCCTCAAGCCCGACTGGACCAAGACCTACGCCGAGCAGCCCGAGATCCTCCAGTACTTCGAAGACTGCACCGACCGCTTCGGCATCCGGCCCCACCTCCGCACGCACACCCGCATCACGACGGCACGGTGGGACGAGGGCTCGGCGCGCTGGCACCTCACCGACGCCGACGGCAACGCGTACACGGCCGACGTGCTGGTCAGCGCCATCGGGACCTTCACCGTCCCCTCGACCCCCGACATCGACGGGTTGGGGTCCTTCGCCGGGCCGTGCTTCCACTCCGCCCGCTGGGAGCACGAGCACGACCTCGCGGGCACGCGGGTCGCCGTGATCGGGACGGGGGCGAGCGCGGCGCAGATCGTGCCCGAGCTGGCGAAGGTCGCGGCGACCGTCGACGTCTACCAGCGCACACCCCAGTGGATCCTCCCCCGCTCCGACAAGCCCTTCACCGAGGAGCAGAAGCGCCGCTTCGCCCGCAACCCGATCGCCGTGCGGCGCCACCGCCGGGAGATCTACTGGGCCTTCGAGAACACGATCGCCTTTCGCCACGGTGACGAGGTGGCCGAACAGCTGAAGGCGCTGGCGCTCAGCCACCTGGAGCACCGGATCAAGGACGACGAGCTACGCCGCAAGCTCACCCCGGACTACCCCTTCGGGTGCAAGCGCACGCTGGTGTGCAGCGACTTCTACAAGGCGCTCGTGCGCGACAACGTCGAGCTGGTCACGGAGCGCATCGAGCGGGTCACCCCTGGCTCCGTCGTCACGGCCGACGGCCGGGAGCGGCCCGCGGACGTCATCGTGCTCGCCACCGGATTCGAAGCGACGGAGTACCTGAAGGGGATCGACGTCGTCGGGGTGGGCGGGCGCCGCCTGCACGACGACTGGGCCGAGGTGGCGCACGCCTACCTCGGCCTCACCGTGGCCGGGTACCCCAATTTCTTCATCCTCTACGGCCCCAACACCAACCAGGGCGGCAACTCCATCATCGTGATCCTCGAGGCCCAGGCCACCTACGTGCTGGGCGCACTCCGGGCCATGCGCCTGCACCGGGCGCGCGCCGTGGACGTCCGGCGCGACGTGATGGACGCCTACAACAGCGAGCTGGCCGAGGCACTGGCCGGCACGATCTGGAGCGACGGGTGCCAGAGCTATTTCAAGAACGAGAACGGGAGGATCGCCACCCAGCTGCCCCAGACGTCCAGGTGGTACGCCGAGAGGACGCGGCGCTTCCGGATGCGGGAGTATGTCCGCTCATGAAGGCAGCGGTGTACTACGAGACAGGGGCCCCCGACGTCTTCCGCTACGAGGACGTGCCCGACCCGGTAGCCGGGCCAGGCGACATCCTGGTCGACGTCGAGGCGATCAGCATCGAGGGCGGCGACACGCTCAACCGGCTGGGCGGCGACCTGGCCCGGGTCCCCCACGTCGTGGGCTACCAGTGTGCCGGCACGGTCGCGGAGGTGGGTGCGGACGTGCGCGGCTTCGCGGTGGGGGACCGCGCCGTCACGGTCGGGATCGACGGCTCGCACGCCGAGCGGAGGGCGGTGCCCGAGGGCTTCGCCTGGAGGATCCCCGATGGCGTCCCGACCGACCAGGCGGCCTGCGTGCCGGTGCCGTTCGGGACGGCCGACGACTGCCTGTTCGAATTCGGCCGGCTGCAGGCGGGCGAGACGGCGCTCGTCCACGCCGGCGCGGGAGGGGTGGGCATCGCCGCGATCCAGATGGCGAAGCGGGCCGGTGCCCGGGTCCTCGCCACCGCCTCGAGTGACGACCGGCTCGAGCGCCTGCGCGAGCTCGGTCTCGACGAAGGCATCAACTACGCGACCCACGACTTCGTCGCCGAGGCGCGGCGGCTGACCGACGGCCGCGGCGTGGACGTGGTGGTGGACTCGGTGGGGGGCGTCACGCTGCAGGGGAGCATCAACGTCCTCGCCTACCGGGGCCGGTGCGTCACCGTGGGCGACGCCGGGCGAGCCGCCGCCGAGCACCTCGACATCTCGGGCATGCGGCCCAACAACCAGACGCTCTCGGGGTATTTCCTGGGCGCCGAGCTGCTGCTGTTCCCACGCGCGCACGCCATGATCGCCCGGCACCTCGACGACATCGCCCGGGGCGAGCTCAGGGTGGTCATCGACCGCGCCTTCCCGCTCTCGGACGCCGCCGGCGCCCACGCCTACATCGAGAGCCGCCAGGCGTTCGGCCGCGTGCTGCTGGTCCCCGGCTAGGCCCCAGCGGCGTGACGGAGCAGTCCCCCCAGGTCATCTCGCTGTCGTTGACCAGCCCGGAGGAGATGTTCGTGCTCGCGCCCGCGGACCTGTTCTCCGAGTACCGGAATTTCATGACGGGTCTGGAGTACTGCATCAGCATGCTGCGCAGCCGCCGGCCCAAGGGACCCGTGCGGATCGAATTGTCGCTGCCGGCCGACCAGATCTCCGACGGGTTGGACCATCGGATCGGCCGCACCCTGAACCGCTACTGCGAACATCGCATCGCCTACAACCAGCGCGAGCGCCGGGCCGTCCGGCTGGACGGCCTGTTCTCGCTGTGGATCGGGCTCCCCGTGGTCGTCCTGGGGTTCGTCCTCGTGATCATCAAGTCGAGCATCGTCGGCGCCGGCGGGAATGCCAACCTCGTCGTCGACTCCGGAGGATGGGTCCTCGTGTGGGTCGGCCTGTGGTTCCCGCTCGACACGCTCTTGTTCACGCCACTGTCGTACGGGAGAGAGAACCGGGTGCTCCAGCGCTTGCGCAACGCCGACGTCGTCGTCGCAGCGCGTCCCGCGGCGAGGCTCTGACGCGAGCGGGCCGGATCGAAGCAGCGTCGCCGCCGACGATGACGTGGGTGTCGGCGGAGGTCACGACCGGGGCGCTCAGCCGGCGCTGGCCCCGCGCCAGCGGCGCTCGAAGGGCAGCCGCCAGGTGCGCGGCGCGATGAGGTCGTTGATGGCCGGTGGCCCCCAGCTCCCTTTGGCGTAGGACTGCACGGCGGGCGCGTCCTCGAGCAGGGGCGTCGAGATCTCCCACAGGCGCTCGATACCCTCGGCGGTGTTGAACAGCGTGTGGTCGCCGACCATGGCGTCGTGGATCAGGCGCTCGTAGGCCTCGAGCACGTCGGCATCCTGCCCCGTCTCGTGCAGCGCGAACTGCAGGCTGAGCTTCTCCAGCTTCATTCCGGGCCCCGGTCTCTTCCCGTAGAAGGACAGGGACAGCTTCGATGAGTCGGCCAGGTCGAAGGTGAGGTGGTCGGGGCCCTGGCTGCCCATGCCCGAGTCGTCAGGGAACATCGACCTCGGGGGCTCACGGAATGCGATGGAGATGATGCGCTCGCCGCCGCCGAGCTGCTTTCCGGTGCGCAGGAAGAAGGGCACCCCGGCCCAGCGCCAGTTGTCGATGTCGCAGCGCAGCGCCACGAACGTCTCGGTGTCCGAGTCGGGCGCCACGCCGGGGATGTCGCGGTAGCCCTCGTACTGGCCGCGCACGACCTGGGACGGATTCAGGAGACGCATGGAGCGGAAGACCTTGTTCTTCTCCTCGTTGATGGGGCCGGCGGAGAGCTCCGTCGGTGGTTCCATGGCCATGAAGCCGAGGATCTGGAACAGGTGGGTGACGACCATGTCCTTGAACGCGCCGGTGGCCTCGTAGAACTTGACACGGTCGTCGACACCGAGCGTCTCGGGCACGTCGATCTGCACATGGTCGATGTGGTCCCGGTTCCAGATCGGCTCGAACAGGCCGTTGGCGAAACGGAAGGCCAGGATGTTCTGCGCCGCCTCCTTCCCGAGGAAGTGGTCGATGCGGAAGATCTGGCTCTCGTCGAAGTACTGGTGCAGCATGTCGTTGAGCGCCACGGCGCTGGCCAGGTCGGTTCCGAACGGCTTCTCCATGATCACCCGCGAGCGCTCGACCAGCTTTGCGTCCGCCAGCATCTGGATCACGTCGCGGTCCGCCACGGGTGGGATGCTCAGATAGTGCAGCCGGCGCGGCTCGCCACCGATTGCGTCCTCCGCCTGGTGGACCGCGTCGGCCAGGGCCTCCGGCCCGGCACCGGTGGACACGAAGGTCAGCCGCTTCTCGAAGTTGGCCCACTGCAGCAGCGAGATCTTGCCCGTGGCGAATTGATCGCAGGCGTGGCGGGCCAGGTGGCGGAAGTCCTCGTCGCTCAGGTCGCTGGTGGAGCTCCCGACGATCCGGTAGTCGGGCATCATCCCGGTCTGGGACAGATGGAGCAGCCCCGGCAGCAGCTTGCGCGCCGCCAGGTCGCCCGTCGCCCCGAAGAGGACGATGACATGCGGTTCCATCTGGGACGAGGGCGCGGCCGAAGCCACCGACTCGCTGCGGTCGACGACCTCGGTCACGGTGCCGGCCGCCACTCGTTGAGCTCGGCCACGTTGGCGCCCATGATCTTGGCCACCGACTCGGGCGGGAGCTTCTGCAGCTCAGTCACCCAGTCCGTCGGCTCGGGCAGCCCCTCGACGTGCGGCCAGTCCGAGCCGAAGATCACCCGGTCGTCGCCCATGAGGTCGACGATCTCGTCGACGTCGTCCTCCCAGAACGGGTTGATCCAGACGTGGCGACGGAAGGTGACGATCGGGTCCTCGGCGAAGTAGCCCGGCATGCGGCGGGCTGTCGTACGCATCTTCTTGAACAAAGGGGCCAGGAATTCCGATCCGTTCTCGACCGAGGCGACGCGAAGGTTGGGGAAGCGGTCGAAGAGCTTCTCGAGGATCAGCGTGGCCAGGAAGTCGTGGGCCGCCCGCTCGATGGCGAACATCTTGATGCTGGGCCGGCCTCCCCCGGAGCGGAAGGACGCCGAGAAGCCGTCGGCGGCGTACCCGTTCGAAGAGAGCCCGGCGTCACCGGCGTGCACGACGACCGTGGTCCCGGCCTCGTTGACGCGGGCCCAGAACGGGTCGAACGCGTCGGCCGCCGGCGAGAGCGGCCCCGCCACGGTCGTGGGCGCCGCGGCCCGCATCACCACGGTGCGGGCGCCCGCACCGAGCGCCCACTCGAGCTCGCGCACCGCCTCGTCCACGTCGGCCAGCGTGATGTAGGGGGCGGCGAAGATCCGGTCGGCGTAGTCCATGCCCCAGTCCTCGGCGAGCCAGCGGTTGAAGGCCCGGAACAAGAGGACCACCGCGCCCGGGTCCTGCTTGAGCGCCTCCTCGTAGAGCATGCCGAGCGTCGGGAACAGCCACACCTTGGCCAGGCCCTGCGCGTCCATCGCCGTCAGCCGCGCGTCGCGGTCGCGGTACTCGGGACGGATCGGCTCGGGTGTCCCCATGAGCTCGTGCATCGGACGGCCGTCGGGGTTGCCCCGGAAGTAGTCGACCAGCGCGCCGGCCGGCGCGATCGGGTTGAAGGTCGGGTTCGTCACCGCCCGGCTGATCCGGCCGCCCAGCGCGTGGTAGCGCCGGCCGCCGACCTCGGCCCATTGGATCACCCGCGGCCCGAGGGTGGGGTCGAGGTGGCGGGTGAACGCGTCGAGCGCCTCGTAGTAGTGGTTGTCGGCGTCGAAGACCGGGGGGTCGACAGGAGGGGGCATGGTCAGCCTTCCGCGTGCGGGCGATCTCCCCAGACTGTATTAGCTGGCGGTCGGTGGTCCCGCCGCCGTGTGCGCCACCCCCTCCGGGTCGACCGCCCACCCGGGGGCCTCGCCCCAGCGCTCCCCGTAGACGAGCTCGGGCAGCGGGCGCCGGCGCACCGGACCGTGGCGCCCCTCGGGCCGGCCGATCGTGATGGTGGCCATGATCTCGACCCCGTCGGGGATGTGCAGCAGCGCCGCCAGCTCGGCGGCCACGCCGTGGTGCCATATGGTCATGACGCCGCCGTAGCCGAGGGCGCGGGCGGCCAGCAGCAGGTTCTGGCAGGCGGGGTAGACCGACGCGCCGTCGGTGTGCAGCGGGGCGTGCCGGTAGCGCACGAAGCAGGGGAGGATGAGCACCGGCACGGACTCGAAGGTGTCCACGTAGTGCTGCATGGTGCGGGCCATGCGCGCCTTGGGGGAGTCGGCGTCGGCGCCCGATCCCTTGTCGTAGCCGTCGGCGGCCCGTTTGGCGGCCCAGAAGCCGCGCGCCCCCTCGCCGATGAGCCGCTTGGCCTCCTGGGCCGCCGGCCCGTCGGTCAGGACGACGAAGCGGAAGGGCTGGCGGTTCGAGCCGCTCGGGGCGCGGGTGGCGGCGAAGACGATGTCGCGCAGGACGTCGTCGGGTACCGGCTCGTCGGTGTAGCGCCGGATGGCACGGGTCGTCAGGAGGCCCTCGTAGAGCGAGACCGACGCCATGACGGCGACCCTACCAACGTGCGTGGGCCCTGACCGGCCCGCGCCTAACCCGGCCGGGCGGTCCGCTAGGTTGCCCCGCCATGCCCGGACGCCTTTGCCTCGCCCGCATCGGTGCGCTCCCGCTCGCCCTCACCGCCGCCTTCTGCGTCCTCATGCCGCCCCTTGCGGCGTGTGCGGCCGCCGCCCCGGCACCAGGCATGCTCCCACCGCTGAGCTTCCTCCACGTCGTCACGCCGGCGAGCGGACCGGACCTGACTCCGTACCTGGCCGACGCCGCCGGTCGCGAAGTGCTGCTGCGCGGCGTCGCAGCCGTCGGCATGGAGGACGTCGCCTATCCCAACGCGAACGGCGGTCCGGCGCTCTTCCCGGTGTCGCCCTCCGCCTACGACGGGCGTTGTCCCAAGGCCTCGCCGCTGATTCCCCAGCCGCCGCTCTGCGAGGTGCAGGCGTCACTCCCGGCCTTCTCCCAGTCGACGGGGCCCGGCAGCGGCGACGACTTCGCCCAGATGCGCGCGCTCGGCTTCAACGTGGTCCGCCTGGTCCTCAACTGGAGCCAGCTCGAGCCCAAGCCGGGCGCCTACTCCGCGACGTACCTCGACCGGGTGGCCCAGGTGGTCGGCTGGGCGCGCCAACAGGGGATCTACGTCGTCCTCGACATGCACCAGGACCAGTACTCGCGCTACATCGTGCCGAGCAAGAGCGGGACCACTCCGGCGGGCTGCACCCCGTCGGGCGGTGGGGACGGCGCGCCCGGGTGGGCGGTGCAGGACGACGGGAAGCCGGCGTGCGCGCTGTTCGGCATCGACGAGCTGAATCCTGCCGAGTCGGCGTCCTTCTACAACTTCTGGCAGAACGCGCCCGTGGCCGGTCCCCGGGGACAGGCGCCCGGGCCCGGCCTGCAGGACCACTACATCGGCGCCCTGGCGGCGCTGGCGCGGCGCTTCGCCGGCACCCCCGCCGTCCTGGGCTACGAGATCATGAACGAGCCCCAGCCTGGGTCTATCGGCTCCACGCCGGCGGCGAACGGCTACCAGGCGAGCAGCCAGGACCTCTACCCCTTCTACCGGCGCGCCATCGAGGCCATCACCGGTGTGCGCGACGGACTGCCGACCTGCCCCGTCGCCACCCCGACCTCGCTGGCGGGCACGTGCGCGTACCCCCAGCTGGCGGCCGTCAACCGCCAGGAGGTCTTCTTCGAGCCGCTGGCGTACAGGAACCTCGTGGACTTCTCGCTGCAGGCCTCGGCACCGTTCTCGTCCTATCCCAACCTCGTCTTCGCTCCCCACGTGTACACCTACGCCTTCACGGTCGCCCAGGAGCTGCTGGGCGAGCCGGCGAAGCCGGGCGGGTTCCCGCCGAACTTCACCTTCGGTTACCAGACCGCCGAGTCGGAGGCGCAGGCGATGCACACCGCGGTGTTCACCACCGAATTCGGTGACTCGGCCGGGACCGACCCGTCCATCCTCGCCAACGAACTGGCGGCGCAGGAGGCGACGCAGACCGGCGGCACCCTGTGGGCCTGGAAGGGGCTGTCGAAGACGTCGCAGTCGTGTTGGTGCACGCGCTGGCAGCGCTCGAGCTACCAGACGACCGCCAACGGCACACCGGGCAAGGGCAACCCGGCGTCGGTGCCGTCGCCCAACGACCTCGTGATCGCGAGCCGGCAGCAGCTCTTGGCGCGCGTGTGGCCCGTGGCCACCGCCGGGCGGCTCGGCGCCTACGCGTTCGACCCGGCGACCAGGACCTTCGCCATGACCGCGGTATCGACGGGCGCCGGCCGGCGCGGCGACGCGCAGACCGACACGGTGATCTCCATCCCGGCGGCCGTGACCGGGACGGTGCACGCGGCCGGGGCGGCGCGCCTCGACACGGTGGTGACCCGTCCCGACGGCGGCCGCATGGCCTACGTGACCACGATGGGGACGGCCGGGGCCTCTGCGCGCTACACGGTCACGGTCGGACCGGCGTCGGCGGCACTTCTGGCGCAGGTGGCGGCGAGCGCCGCCAGCCCCCCGCCGCCCATCGCCGAGCCGGTGGCGCGTGCCATGGCGGAAGCCGCGCTGAGCGCGGCGGCCCAATCACCCGATCCCTCCCTCCGCTCGACCGCGCAGCTGGTCGAGGGCCTCGCCGGCATCGTCCTCGGCACCACGGACCCCGCGGCAACGCCCTGAGCAGGTCGGCACCGGTCCTCCGTGCGCCGTCTACTGGCGGCGGATCACCGACTCGCCGAAGCGTTGGAGCGATTCGACGGCGTGGGCCAGCGAGTCGCCCGGCACCCCGACACCCGACCACGTGATGCCCAGCTGGGCCAGTTCGCCCACGGCGGCCAGGTGGGCGTCGGCGTCGAACCTGTCGCTCCCGGGATCACCGCCGGCTCCGGTGCCGAACGACACGTCGATCTCGGAGCGGTCCCGTCCCGCCTCCTCGACGAACCCCCACAGCTCGTCGAGCATGGGGCGGAGGTCGTCGAGGGACTCGAGCGCTCGGGTCTTGGCCGTCTGCGCCAGGACCCGGGGTGCGGGGAAGGGGTTCCAGCCGTTGCCGTAGCGAGCGACCCGCCGACGCGACATCCGGCTGTTCCCGCCGACCCAGATGGGGGGGAGCGGATCGGGCTTGGGGTTGGCGGACTGACCCTTGGCGGTGTACGTCAACCCCTGGTGGGCATAGTCGTCCTGGCCCCAGATGCCGAGGATCGCCTCGATGGCGTCGTCGAAGAGGGCGTTGCGCTGATCGAAGTCCACCCCCAACGCCCCGTACTCGCCGCGCAGGTAGCCGGTTGCGACGGACAGGGTGAAGCGGCCACCGGACAGCGCGTCGAGGGTCGCGACCGACTTGGCCACCAGGAAGGGGTTGCGGTACGGCAGCACAAGGATGTTCGGGATCAGGCGGATGCGCTCGGTCACGGCTGCGCAGAAGGACAGCGCCACGAACGGGTCGAGGGCGTCATGCCCACCTGCCTGCAGCCAACGGTCCGTGGGGACCGGGTGGTCCGTGAACCCGATCCCCGAGAACCCGGCCGCCTCGGCGACGGCGCAGAATTCGGTCAGTCCCGCCTTGGTGACGAATGCGGGATTGTACGGATGCGAGATGAGCGGGTACGTCACCCAGAAGTTCATGGCGCCAGACCTTAACTACTTCCCCCTGAAAAAGTCGCCGTAGGTGCTCGCGATTTGAGCCCCGATCGATAAGGATGGCCCCGAACCGTAGGACTAGTACGGATCGAGGCCATCGTGTTGAGAACTGTAAACGCGCAGCCCACGTTGTGGGAAGCGATCCTCCCCGAGATGTGCCTCGGGATGCCGGTCGAGCTCGAGGCGGTCGACCGCCTGCTCGACGATGCGGCCTTCTTCGAGCCGTTCCGGGCGCACTTCCACGCTGCCCTCGGACGCCCGTCGGTGCCGATCGAGACGTACCTGCGGCTGATGTTCTTGAAGTACCGCTACCGCCTGGGCTTCGAGCCCTTGTGCCGCGAGGTGGCCGATTCGATCTCGTGGCAGCGCTTTTGTCGGATCCCCCTCGGCACGGCGGTGCCGCACCCGAGCACCTTGATGAAGACCACCACCCGGTGCGGGTCGTCCGCGGTCGACGGCCTGAACGAGGCGCTGGTGGCCAACGCGGAGGCGGCCAAGGTCTTGAAGACCAACAAGGTCCGGGCCGACACCACGGTGGTGCCCGCCAACGTCGCTTATCCGACGGACTCGGGTCTTTTGGCCAAAGGTGTCGCCAAGATGGCCAAGAGCATCGAAAAGCTCAAGGGTGCCGGATTGGATTCGAGGACCAGGTCGCGGGACCGGACCCGGATGATGCGGGCCCGGGCCCGCTCCATCGGCGCCAACCTGCGACGACGCAGCGGCGAGGCAAAAGACGAGGTCCTGGCCACCAATGCTGACATGGTCCGCATCGCCCAGAAGGCTATCGACGAGGCCCGGCGGGTGGCCGCGAACGCTCTGCGGGCCCTCAAGGACCTCGGTGACGCCGCCCCCAGAAGCCTCTGCTCGATCGCCGGCAAACTGGTGATCACCGCCGGTCGGGTCGCCCAGATCGCCGAACAGACCGAGAAGCGTCTTCGCGGCGAGGTTCCCGACGGAGCGACCCGGTTGGTGTCGCTGCACGACCCCGATGCCCGCCCCATCCGCAAGGGTCGGCTCGGCAAGCCCGTCGAGTTCGGCTACAAGGCCCAGGTCGTCGACAACGAGGACGGCGTGGTGCTCGACCACAACGTCGAGGTCGGCAACCCGCCCGATGCACCCATGCTCGTCCCCGCCGTCGAGCGCGTGGCTCGGCGGGCCGGGCGCATGCCCACGGCGGTCACCGCGGACCGCGGCTATGGCGAGAACGCGGTCGGAGAACAGCTCAGCACGCTCGGGGTGAGGACAGTCGTGCTTCCGACAAAGGGCAAACCCAGCGCGTCACGGCGCGTCGTCGAGAGCCGAGCCCAGTTCCAGCGCCTGGTGAAGTGGAGAACCGGAAGCGAAGGCCGGATCAGCTGTCTCAAACGGGACTTCGGTTGGAGTCGGACGCAGATCGACGGGATCGAAGGAGCCCGCACCTGGTGCGGTTACGGGGTCTTCAACCACAACCTGGTGAAGATCGGGGCACTGACGACCTGCGAATAGGTCGAATCGAACCCGGCACCACCAGGATCAAGGTCGGAAATCACTCGACAGCAAGATGCAGGCGATGCCCAGGGAGGGCCTGGCGTCACTGCGGGTTTTTCAGGGGGAAGTAACTAGGGTGGCCCCGCCGCGGGCACCGAGAGCTCGTCCGAGCGAGAGCCGCGGCGAAGTGCCCGATGGCAACGAAGGGGGCAGGGTCATGGCGACGTTTGTGCTGGTGCACGGCGGGGGGCACGGCGGGTGGTGCTGGCAGCGCCTGACGCCCCATCTCCGCGCCGGCGGCCATGAGGTGTACACGCCGACATTGACCGGCCTCGGCGAGCGGGCGCACCTGCTGGGCCCCGACGTCGACCTGGACATGCACATAGAGGACGTCGTGGCGGTGCTCAAGTACGAGGACCTCCGCGACGTGATCCTGGTGGGCCACAGCTACGGCGGGATGGTCATCACCGGGGTCGCGGACCGGGCGTCGTCCCGGGTCGGGCACCTGGTGTATCTCGACGCCGCCACCCCGGTGGACGGCCAGTCGCTCGCCGACGTGTCCCCGGACCTGATGGAGATGGCGCGGGGGATGGGCAAGGTCGTCGACGGTGTCGAGCTGGTGCTCACTGCGATGCCCGAAGCCGGTCGCTTCTACGGCGTGACGGACGAGGGTGCCCTGGCCTGGATGCAGGGCCGGCTGACCCCGCAGCCCTGGAGGACCTTCGAGCAGAACCTGCGCCTCATTGACGAAGAGGCGCTGCGTCGTATCCCGCGGACCGACATCGTGCGCGTCAATCCCCTCGGCACCGGCCAGATCGACGTGGCGGAGCGGACGCGCGGCGCAGACCGCGTGTTCGAGATCGACACCGGTCACGACCTGATGATCACCGAGCCCGAGACGGTCTCCGGGTTCCTGCTCCAGGTCGCGGCCGGCTGACCGGCCGGCGCCGGGGCCCGGTGCTCAGGCCGGGTCGCGCCACAGATCGCTGATCCGGACGCCCACTGCGGAGAGCAGCGTGCGCAGGAGGGGGAGCGACAGCCCGAGGACGTTGGAGGGGGACCCGTCGATGCCGTCGACGAAGGGTCCCCCGTGACCCTCGATGCTGAACGCGCCGGCCAGCTCCAGCACCTCGCCACGCGCCGCGTACGCCTCGAGCTCATCGTCCGTCGGGCTGCCGAAACGGATCAACGTGCTGGCGACGTCACGCGCTCGCCGCCCGGTTCCCGTGTCGACCAGGTGGTGACCGGTGTGGAGCAGGGCCTGACGCGTGGCGAGGCGCCGCCACATGGCGACGACCTCGGCGCCCGACGCCGGCTTGCCGAGTGACACCCCGTCGAGCTCGAGCAGCGAGTCGCACCCCAGGACCAGCGCGCCTGGGCACCGCGGCGCCACCGCCGAGGCCTTCCGCTCGGCCAGCACCGCGACCGCCTCGGCGGTCCCGCGGTCGCCGACCTCCTCGTCCACTCCGCTCACGACGACCTCGGGAGCGAAGCCGGCGTCGCGCAGGACCCGCAGCCTCGCCTTGGAGCCGGAGGCGAGGACCAGGCGCGGAACCTCCGGTGCGGCCATCGGGCCAGTATGCCTGTCCACCCGTCGACGCTGAGCAGCACCTGGCGAGCGGCCCGCCGAACCCGGATCCCGTCAGGCCAGGATGTTCACGGCCCGCGAGATGACCACGGCGACCGTGACCAGCGAGGCGAGGGACTGCAGCATCATCAGCAACTTGGCCCAGGCCGTGAGCGGCATGGTGTCAGTGGGGCTGAACGCGGTTGCGTTGGTGAACGACGTGTAGAGATAGTCGAGGAAGTCCGGCGTCCACCCCGGCGCGGAGCCCGGAGTCGACATCTGGGGGAAGAGGAAGTCCGGTTGGCGGTGGCGCGCCTGCTCCCGAGCCGCCGGACCGCCGCGGTCGAGCTCCCAGTACCAGAGCCCGAACACGATTACGTTGGTCAGCCAGATCGGGACGGACGCGTAGACCAGCGAGCGACCACCTGCGTGACTCCCGCTCGGGTAGAGCAGCGCGTGGATCAGCTCGAGGAGCGACACCACGTTGGCGACGGTGATGAGGGCGATCAACGCGATGCCGATGATCCGCAGGCGCGACGACTCCCTGGAGATGTGCCCTGGGTTGGCGATGAGCAGGACCAGGAGGAGGCCACCTTCGAGGGACGGGATGAGGGCCCTGTTGCCGAGGCCCCGGATGAGGTCGTCGGGGAGGACCAGCTGCAGGGCGATGGCCGCTAGGACGGCGAGCAGGGCGGGCCAGCGCGGCTCCCCGTGCGACGGGACGCCCCAGGCGACGTCGTCGTCCCGCTGGCGCGTCGGCGCGTCGCCCATGAAGCCAACGTACCGAGGCCCGGATGTGGAACGGGGGATGTCGGGGACTCACGCGAAGGTCGGCGAAACCGGGTGGGAGACTGGCGCCGGCCCAGCGTCGAAAGGCCTCCGCGTGCCACACGAAGTCGATCTGTTCGAGCAAATCGGCCGGCTCCTCGAGGGGCGGCCTGGCTGGAGCTACGAGCCGTCACCCACGCCCGGGGCGGAGCCCTCGTGGTGCCTCGATCACGGGGGCGAGATCATGCTCGCGATCAACGTGATCGACGGCGCGGTCTGCGTCTACGTGCCCGACGACGACCGCGAGATCTGGCTGCGCGACCTCGGCGAGCTCGCCGCCTGGATCGACCGCAACGAGGCCGAATTCCGTCGCTCGTGAACCCGGCCCGCCGAGGTGCGCGAACGGGCTACCTGGACTCCGCCGGCACGCGGTCGAAGTAGAGCTCGGGATGGCGCTCGTCCTCCAGCAACCCGGAGATCCCCTCGCGCTCGTAGGCGATGTGCAGGTCGATGCGGTGGACGAGCAGCTCGGCCCGGCTCGACGAGCCCGGTGCGGCCCGGCTGGCCTCGGCCACCACGGTGCCGGTCGGCGCCACGATCCGGCTGGCGCCCAACAGGGTGGAGGTGGCGTGCGAGCCCGCCTGGTTCGCCTGCACCCACCACTGGCTGTTGGTGAGGGCCAGGGCGGGATAGAGGAGGTCCCACGCGTTGGCCCCCTCGACCTCGGAGGCCGCCGGGGCGATCACCAGGCGGGCGCCGTGCAGGGCCAGGGTCCGCGCCACCTCGGGGAAGTCGCCATCGAAGGAGACGACGAGCCCGACCCGGCCGAGTGCGGGGTCGTCGAACGTCGTCAAGCGGTCGCCGGGGGTGAACACCGTGTTCTCGAGCGTCGGCGGGTAGAGGTGCGCCTTGCGGTGCGAGGCCACCAGCTCGCCCCGGGGGTTGTAGACGAGCGCCGTGTCGTAGAGGCTGCCGTCTTCGCCCAGCTCCGGCACACTGCCTGCGGCCAGCCACATCTCGTGGTGGCGGGCCGCCTCGCCGAGCCGCTTCGAGCGTTGGCCCTCGCGGGGTTCGGCGTCGGCGCGAGCGTCGCGGCCGAGCGTCTCGGGGTCGTAGCCGCACGACCACAGCTCCGGGAGCACGAGGAGCTCCACGCCGCGCGAGGCCGCGTCGTCCATCATGCCGAGCGCCACGCTCATGTTCTCGCGGGGCTCGCCCGGCGTGGCCAGCCACTGGGCCACGCCCACCAGGAGGTCTCGCTTCACGTCGGTACCTTGCGTTCCATCGTCAACGGCGTGACGGTCACCCTACGGGCGCAACGTTCGCGGCCGGTTTCCCGTACGTGAATGGACTGTTACAACACCGGCGCCGCGCCCCGGCAGACCCTGTGGTCGCGGACGGGACGGTGGGTCAGCCTGCCGGGCGGCGCGCCAGCAGCGTGACCAGGTCGTAGAGCACGTGGGCGGCGGCGACCGCCGTGATCTCGGCGTGGTCGTATGCGGGGGAGACCTCCACCACGTCGGCGCCGACCACGGCGGCGGCCTCGAGCCCGCGCAGGAGGGAGAGGAGCTCGCGGCTGGTCAGGCCGCCCGCCTCGGGCGTGCCGGTCCCGGGCGCGTGCGCCGGGTCGAGCACGTCGATGTCCACCGACACGTAGACCGGGGCATCCCCCGTACGTGCCAGCACCCGCCGCACCACCTCGGTCACACCGAGGGTGTCGACGTCGTCGGTCGTGATCTGCGCGAAGCCCATACCGGTGTCGTCGGGCAGGTCGCGGTCCGAGTACAGCGGGCCTCGAAGCCCGACGTGGACGCTGTGGCCGCGCCGGAGGAGCCCCTCTTCCCAGGCGCGGCGGAAGGGCGTCCCGTGGGTGAAGCGCTGCCCGAAATAGGTGTCCCAGGTGTCGAGGTGGGCGTCGAAGTGGACCAGTGCGAGTGGCCCGTGCCGTCGGGCGGTGGCGCGCAGGAGCGGCAGGGCGATCGTGTGGTCTCCGCCGATCGCCACCAGGCGGCCCCCGCTCTCGAGGAGCGCGTCGGCTGCGGCCTCGATCTGGGGGACCGCCTCCTCGGTGCTGAACGGCGTGCAGGCGATGTCACCGGCGTCGACCACCTGGGCCAGCGCGAAGGGCAGCGCGTCCTGGGCCGGGTTGTACGGCCGCAACAGGCGCGAGCCCTGGCGCACGGCCGCCGGGCCGAAGCGCGCACCGGGGCGGTAGCTGGTGCCGCCGTCGAAGGGGACGCCGACGACCGCGATGTCCCAGCGGGGCACGTCGCTCACCATCGGCAGCCGGGCGAACGTCCCGATGCCGGCGAAGCGGGGGACGGCGGTGGCGTCGGTCGGCCCGACGGGCTCCTCGCCGCCGGCCATCAGTCGTCGATGGCCTGGTAGACGAGCGCGCGGAGCTGGGCGCGGAAGGGGTAGGCGATGGACGGGAAGAGCTGTGTCATGAAGACGGCGAAGAGGTCCTCGGCCGGATCGACCCAGAACGCGGTGCTGGCGGCGCCGCCCCAGTAAAAGTCGCCGGCCGAGCCGGCCATGGTCGTGGCCGCCGGGCCCAGGCCGACGGCGAAGCCCAGGCCGAAGCCGACGCCCTCGAACCCGGCCTCGCCGAAGCCTCCGATCGCCATGTCCTGCAGTGTGGCGCCACCGGGCAGGTGGTTGACCGTCATCAGCTCCAGGGTCTTGCGACCCAGCACGCGGCGGCCTTCGAGATGGCCGCCGTTGGCCAGCATCTGGCAGAAGGCCACGTAGTCGTGGGTCGTCGAGACGAGCCCGCCGGCACCCGAGAGGTAGGTGCGCGGGCGCACGAACCCGTTGAAGAATGGGCTCTCCAAGAGGCGCGGCGTGTTGGCCGGGCGGTACTCGTAGCAGGCGGCGAAGCGGGGGAGCGAGGCCTCGGGGACGAAGAACCCGGTGTCGACCATGCCGAGGGGCTCGAAGAGCTCGCGCCGGAGGTACTCGTCGAAGGGCAGCCCCGAGAGGACCTCCACGAGCCGTCCCACGATGTCGGTGGAGATGCCGTAGTTCCAGTGCGTGCCCGGGTGGAACTTGAGCGGGTGCTCGGCCAGCAGCGCCGTGACGCTCTCGAGGGTCTGCCCGCCCCCGAGTGCGGCCCGCGCGGTGTTGAAAGCGTCGTCGATGGGGTTGCCGGGGTACAGCCCGCCCGGCAGCCCCGTCGTGTGCATGAGGACATCGCGCATGTTCATCGGGCGTTCCGGCTTCACCAGCGTGACGGAGCCGTCGTCCTGCACCTCGCCCACCTGCTGGCCCCGCCACTCGGGGATGTAGCGGTGCACCGGGTCCAGCAGCTGGAACATCCCCCGCTCGTAGAGCTGCATGAGCGCGACCGAGGCGATGGGCTTGGTCATGGAGAAGATGCGGAAGATGGCGTCGTCCGCCATCGGGATCTGGCGCTCCCGGTCCATGAGTCCGAGCGAGCGCTGGTACGCGACGTGCCCGCCGCGCACCACGGTGACCTGGCAGCCGGCGATCTTGCCCGCCTGGACGTACCGGGTACCGAAGTGCTCGGTAATGCGCTCCAGGCGCTCCGCGCTCATGCCGGCCGCATCGGGCTCGATCTTCATGCGTCCTCCCTCAGGTCTTCTGGCTCTGGCTCTGCTTCTGCTCGCGCAGGTAGGCGGCGGTGCCCTCGAGGAACGCGCCGACGTCCTTCTCCTTGTTGGCGGTGACACCGTGGAACCACTCGGGCACGTAGACCTGGGCGGCGCCCGCGTCCAGCCCCGCAAGGATGGCGTCGACGGCCACCGACACCGGCTCGGCCGGTACCGGCAGGTCGGGCACGTCGTTGTCGGGCAGGGTGAACAGCTCGGTGTCGATCACGCCGGGGTAGACCACCATGATCTTGATGCCGTCCTCCCAAAGGTCCACCGCCATCGCCTCGGAGAAGGCGGTGAGTGCCGCCTTCGACGCGTCGTAGGCAGCCTCGCCGGGGGCGCTGAGCTTGGCGGCGATCGACGAGATGTTCACGATGGTGCCCGACCCGCGGGCGAGCATCTGGGGCAGCAGGTCCATGGTCAGGCGCATCGGCGAGAGGTAGTTGACGTGCATGACGGCGGTGATCGTGTCGATGTCGAGCGCCGTGGTATGACGGCGCTTGGGGATCCCGGCGTTGTTGACCAGCAGGTCGATCCCGCCGAACGCGTCCATCACATCGATGGCCAGCTTGTCGACCGCATCGGGGTCGGCCAGGTTGACCACCCACATCCGGCTGTCCGGGGAGTGCACCATGCAGCGCTCCACCACCTCGGCCAGCCGGTCGGCCCGGCGGGCGCAGATGCCGACCACGGCCCCCCGCGCGGCCAGCGCCTCGGCCAGGCCGGCCCCGATGCCCGAGGAGCCCCCCGTCACCAAGGTGCGGCATCCCTGCAGGTCAAAAGCCATCGTCCACCCCACTTTCGGTCCTGGCCGGACGCACCGATCCGTCCCCGGCTCACCTTACGCACTAGCCGGGGCCAAACGGCCATTGACGAATTGTTGACAAGCCAATTGCCGCTGTTCACGTCGCGTTGACAGCGGCACCGCCACGATGGCGCCCATGGCTGACTTCCTCGCAATCGTGGGCTTCGTGGCGTTCGTCGCGGTGTTCATGGGCCTCATCTGGTGCCTGGAGCGGGTATGACCTGGGTCCAGGGACTCCTCCTCGGAATTTCCATCGTGATGTTCATCTACCTGGGCATCGCCATGTTCAAGCCTGAGTGGTTCTGACGTGGGCTTTTTCTGGACCGTCGTCCTCCTGATCGTCACGTTGGGGATCGCCTGGCGGTACCTGGGTTCGTACATGGCCGCCGTCTTCGACGGTCGCGTCCACTACCTGGCCTGGCTGGAACGACCGTTCTACCGGCTGCTCGGGACCAGCCCCGACAGGGAGCAGTCCTGGCAGCGCTACGCCGGCTCGACGGTGATCTTCTCCGGAGTGTTCCTCGTCGTCGGCTACTTCCTGCTGCGGATCCAGGGCTCGCTGCCGCTCAACCCGCAGCACTTCGGGGCCGTGCCGCAAGCGCTCAGCTTCAACACGATCACCTCGTTCCTCACCAACACCAACTGGCAGAACTACGGCGGCGAGACGACCATGTCGTACTTCTCGCAGATCGGCGTGCTCACGGTGCAGCAGTTCGTGAGCGCTGCGGTCGGGATCGCCGTGGCCATCGCCGTGACCCGGGGCTTCTCGCGGCGGAACTCGCCCACCATCGGCAACTTCTGGGTCGACATCACCCGCTGCATGCTCTACATCCTCCTCCCGATCGCCTTCCTGGCCGGGATCGTGATGGTCGCCTCGGGCGCGGTGCAGACCCTGGCCGGGCCCGTCTCGATCCACAACGCGATGAACGGCGTTTCGCAGACCATCCCGCGGGGCCCAGCCGGCTTCATGGGGTCGATCATGCAGCTGGGCACGAACGGCGGCGGGTTCTTCAACGTCGACCTGGGCCACCCCTTCGAGAACCCGACGGCGCTCACCAACTTCATCTACATCTGGCTCACGTTGTCCATTCCGTTTGCGCTGACCTACACCTTCGGCAAGATGGTCGGGAGCATCCGCCACGGCGCCGCCCTGCTGGTCGCCATGATGCTGATCTTCGGCACCTGGGTCGGCTTCACCGCCTATGCCGAGCACCAGAACAACCCGGCGGTGGCGGCGGCCGGAGTGCACTCCACGGTGGGCAACACCAATGGCAAGAACTCCGAATTCGGCGACACGACGAGCGCACTGTTCAACGTGTCGATGACCCAGACCTCCGACGGCGCCGTGGACAGCTCCACCGACTCGTACACCCCGATCGGCGGCTTCGGCCCCATGACCGGCATGATGCTCGGCGAAGTGACCCCGGGCGGGACGGGCAGCGGGCTCTACACCATCCTCATCTACGCCGTCATCGCGGTCTTCATCGGTGGCCTCATGATCGGGCGAACACCCGAGTACCTGGGCAAGAAGATCCAGGCCCGGGAGGTGAAGCTGGCCGGCCTGGCCGCGGTGGTGATGCCGGTCACCGTTCTGGTCGTCACGGCCATTGCGGTGTCGCTCCATGCCGGGCGGGCCGGCCCGCTGAACGCCGGTCCTCATGGGTTCTCCGAGATCCTCTATGCCCTCACCTCGCAGGGCAACAACAACGGGTCGGCCATGGCTGGATTAACCGGCAACACCGCCTTCTACAACATCGTCGGCGCCATCGACATGATGATCGGCCGCTTCGGGATCATGATCCCAGCCCTCGCGCTGGGAGGCGTCCTGGCCGCCAAGAACACCGTCCCCGCCTCGCTCGGGACGTTCCGCACCGACAACGGCATGTTCGTCGGGCTGACCATCGGCGTCATCATCATCATCGGCGGCCTCACCTTCTTCCCCGCCGTCTCGCTCGGCCCGATCGTCGAGCAGCTCAGTCACGGAAAGTTCTTCTAATGACCACGGTGACCACACAACCGCAATCCCAGCCAAGCGACCTGCCTCACGGCGTCGCGGGGTCTCGGAGTCTCTTCGACCGCCAGATCATGGGTCGGGCCCTCGTCGATGCCTTCAAGAAGCTCGACCCTCGGGTGCAGATCAAGAACCCGGTCATGTTCGTGGTCCTCGTCGGCACCGTCGTCACTCTGATCGAGTCGATCGCGCATCCCGGGGTGTTCGACTGGTCCATCACCGTCTGGCTCTTCCTCACGGTGATGTTCGCCAACTTCGCCGAAGCCATGGCGGAAGGGCGAGGGAAGGCTCAGGCCGACACCCTGCGCCGCATGCGCGCCGAAACCGAGGCACGCCGTCTCACGCCGGCCGGCACGGAGGAGCGGGTACATGCCGCGGATCTGGCGAAGGGGGACCTCGTGGTGTGCGAGGCGGGCGACCTCATCCCCTCGGACGGCGAGATCATCGAGGGCATCGCCTCGGTGGACGAGTCGGCCATCACCGGGGAGTCGGCGCCCGTCATCCGTGAGTCCGGCGGTGATCGCTCTGCCGTCACGGGCGGGACACGGGTGCTCTCCGACCGCATCGTGGTGCGTATCACGGCCGAACGCGGCCAGACCTTTCTTGACCGCATGATCACCCTGGTCGAAGGGGCCAACCGGCAGAGGACGCCGAACGAGATCGCCCTCACCATCCTCCTGGCCGTGCTGACCATCGTCTTCATCCCGGTCGTGGTGACGCTTCAGGCTTTCGGGAAGTACTCGGGCGCGACGGTGTCGGTCGTCATCCTGGTCTCCCTGCTGGTCTGCCTGATCCCGACCACCATTGGGGCCCTGCTTTCGGCCATCGGCATCGCCGGCATGGACCGGCTCGTACAGCGGAACGTCCTCGCCATGAGCGGACGCGCCGTCGAGGCGGCCGGCGACGTGCAGACGCTGCTGCTCGACAAGACCGGGACGATCACGCTCGGCAACCGCATGGCGTCGGCGTTCTTCCCGGCGCACGGACACACGGAAGAGGAGGTGGCCGACGCTGCCCAGCTGGCGTCGCTGGCCGACGAGACGCCCGAGGGCAGGTCCATCGTGGTCCTGGCCAAGGAGCGCTTCAACATTCGCGAGCGGGAGCTGCCCGTCGGTTCACACGAGTTCGTCCCGTTCTCGGCGACCACCCGGATGTCGGGACTCGACGTCGATGGCCGCCAGATCCGCAAAGGCGCGGCCGATTCGGTGCGGGCCTGGGCGGTCGAGCAGGGGGGCACGCCGCCCGATGGGCTCCAAGAGATCGTCGATCGCATCGCCCGGGCCGGGTCCACCCCGCTTGTCGTCGCCGACGGCCCGACGATCCTCGGTGTGATCGAGCTCAAGGACGTGGTGAAGGTCGGCATCAGCGAGAAGTTCGCCGAGATGCGCCAAATGGGGATCAAGACGGTCATGATCACCGGCGACAACCCGCTGACCGCGGCCGCCATTGCCCAAGAGGCAGGCGTCGACGACTTCCTGGCCGAAGCGACTCCCGAAGCCAAGCTCCAATTGATCCGGAACGAGCAGGAGGGGGGAAGCTCGTGGCGATGACCGGCGACGGCACCAACGACGCGCCGGCCCTGGCCCAGGCCGACGTGGGTGTGGCCATGAACACTGGGACCACGGCGGCCAAGGAGGCCGGCAACATGGTCGACCTCGACTCCAATCCCACCAAGCTGATCGACGTCGTCGAGATCGGCAAGCAGCTGCTGATCACCCGGGGATCGCTCACCACGTTCTCCATCGCCAACGACATCGCCAAGTACTTCGCCATCATCCCGGCGTTGTTCGTGGCCACGTACCCGCAACTCAACGCGCTCAACGTCATGAAATTGCACAGCCCGGAGAGTGCGGTGCTCTCGGCCGTGATCTTCAACGCCCTCGTCATCGTGGCGCTCATTCCGCTCGCGTTGCGAGGAGTGAAATTCAGGCCGGCGTCCGCAGAGGCGATCCTTCGCCGAAACGTCTTCATCTACGGCGTGGGCGGGATCATCGTGCCGTTCATCTTCATCAAGCTCATCGACCTCGTCCTGGTCGCCCTCCACGCCTACTGATAGCGAGCCTCACATGATCAACCATCTCCGCCGCTCGATCATCTCGGTCCTGGTCTTCACCGTCTTCTTCGGCTTCCTGTACGCCTTCGCAGGCACTGGGGTCGCCCAGGCCTTCTTCCGGGGTCAGGCCGACGGCTCCATCACGGCCAACGGTTCGAGGCTCATCGGCCAGGACTGGTCGCAGACGCGCTGCCCCGGTCATCCCTTGGGCAGCTGCGTGTTCCAGGGACGCCCCGACAACCTGGGCCCCTACTCCGATGTCGGGAAGTACAAGGGTGACAGCCCGGTCGGCCACCCGGGCGACAACCCTCTGGTGGCGAACGGCGCCGCCGGAGGTTCGGGCACGACGAACCTGGGGCCACGTTCCCAGGAGCTCCTCAACTACACCAAGGAGCTGGTGGCGTACTGGCGCAGCCGCGGCGTCAACCCCACGCCCGACCTGGTGACCACCTCGGGGAGCGGTCTGGACCCCGACATCACGCCGCAGGACGCGTACGCCGAGATCCCGATGGTCTCGCGGGCGACGGGGATCTCGCCGTCCCGCCTGCGCAGCTTGATCAACCAGCAGACACAAGGCATGCCGCTCGGCTTCCTCGGCTCGCCCTTCGTGAACGTACTGCAGCTGAACGAGGCGCTCGCCAAACTCACGACGTGACGGCCACGACCGTCATCGCCGCGCTGGTGCCGCGTCGGCGGGCGATGGTCGTCGGCGAGATCGAGTCGGTCGTCTCCACGGAGCGGCCCTGGGTCAGCACCGACGCCGTCCTCCGTGACGGCTCCGGGACGCTTGTACTGCGTTTCATGGGTCGCGTCGAGGTGCCGGGGATCGTCGCTGGTCTCCGCCTCGTCGCCGAGGGCACCCCGGCGCTCGAGAACGGCGTGCTTCTGATGCGCAACCCGCTCTACTCGTTCGTGGCGGGGGAGTGAGCGTCGGGGACGAGCTGGTAGCCGATGCCGGGCACGGTCTTGAGCAGCCTGCCCTCCTCGTCCCCCATCTTCTTGCGCAGGCGGTGCGTGTAGACCCGCACATAGTTGGACTCGGCGCCGTAGCCGGGCCCCCACACGTCCTTGAGGATCATGTGGTGGGTGCAGACCTTGCCGGCGTGGCGGGCGAGGTAGGCCAGGAGCTCGAACTCCTTCGCCGTCAGCTGGAGCGGCGAGCCCGCCAGCGTCGCCATGTGGTGCACGAAGTCGATGTCGAGGTCCCCCACCTCCAGCGTGGTGGGGTGCTCGGCGGCCTCACGCTGGCGCGCGCCGGCGTGGCGCAGGGCCACCCGGAGTCGGGCCTCCAGCTCGGCCATGCCGAACGGCTTGGTCACGAAGTCGTCGGCCCCGCTGTCGAGCGCCTCCACCTTGCGGCGCTCGTCGCCGTAGGCGGACAACACCACGATGGGCACGTCGGAGAACTCGCGGATGCGGCGGCACACCTCCAGGCCGTCGAGGTCGGGCAGGCCGAGGTCGAGGATTACCAGGCCCGGCCCGCCCAGGGCGACCTGGTTGACGGCCTCCGTCCCCGAGTGCGCCGTGAGCACCTCGTCGCCGCGGGCGGTCAGACCGATCCGGAGTGCCTTCAGCAGCGAGGGATCGTCGTCGACGACCAGGACCTTGGTCACGGCGCGCTCAGACCGACGCCGTGACGCGCGTCTCGCACGGCACCGTGAAGACGACCCGGGCGCCCCGGGCGACGTCGGGGTCGATCCAGATCAGCCCGCCGTGCGCCTCCACGAACGCCTTGGCGATCGCCAGGCCGAGGCCGGCCCTACCCCCACCGCCGTTCTGGCTGAACATCTCGAAGACGCGCTCCCGCTCCTCGCGGGCGATGCCGGGGCCGTCGTCGCTCACGGCGATCTCGACCCGCGTGGCGGCGCTCCCCGGTGCGGTCCGCGCGGCCACGCGGATGACGCTGTCGTCGGGGGACAGCCGTTCGGCGTTCTCCAGCACGTTCGCCAGGACCTGGCTCATGAGGACGTGGTCGAGGTGCAGGAGCGGCAGGTCGTCCCGTGCGTCGACCCTGATGCGGCCGGGCGCCACCAGGCCGCCCAGCGACGCGACCGCCTCGGCGACGAGCTCGTCGAAGGCGACGGTCGTCGGCCGCAGCTCGAGCGCCCCGGCCTCAATGCGGGTCATGTCGAGCAGGTTGGTCACGAGCCGGGCCAGACGGTCCGCCTGCAGCTCGATGAGCTCCAGGAGCTCGGCCCGGTCCTCCGGTCCCAGGGGGGCGTCGACCTGGCGCAGGCTGGAGACGGCGGTCTTGATGGAGGCGAGCGGCGTCCGCAGGTCGTGCGAGGCGGCGCCCATCAGTGCTCTGCGCCAGCGGTCGATCTCCTCGAGGAGGCGGGTCCGCAGCGCCTGCTCGCGGAGCTGGGCCCGGTCGACGGTGAGCGCGGCCTGGTTGGCGAAGGTGCCGAGCAGGTTCCTCTCCCGTTCCGCCAGCTGCACGTCCTGGAGCACGAGCATGCCGACGGGCCGGTGGCTCACCACCAGCGCCACCGACACCCGGCGCGGGCCGGTCTCGTCGACCAGCCCGAGGGAGCGGGCCTGACCGCCCCCCGACGTCACGGAGGCCACGTCGATGTCCGTCAGGGCCTGGCCCGCGGAGGCCGCGACGCGCAGCACCTCGGTGGATCCCGACACATCGCGTCCGCCGTCGGGCAGCACGAGAGCCGTCCAGCGCGGCACGAAGACGCTCTGCACGGTGCCGACGATGTGCGTGAGGAGCTGCGAGAGGGTGAGGTCGCCGATCAGCGCTTGCGACAGCTCGAACAGGCGCTCCGACTCCTCGGTTCGCCGCAGCGCCTCCTCCCGCGCGCTCCGCTGGCTGGCGACGACCTGGGCCACGACGAGCACGACGGCGACGTAGACGGCCAGTGCGAACCAGTTGGAGGGCGACCGCACCGTCAGGGTGTTGTACGGGGGCAGGAAGAAGTAGTCGTAGACGAGGAAGCCGGCGAGCGCGCCGACGACGCCCGGCACGAAGCCGCCGATGACCACGCCCGCCATCGCCGGCAGCACGAACGCCAGCGCCGGGATGGCGATGCTCAGGTGGGACCGGAAGGGGAGCAGCAGGGCCAGGAGCGCGCCCAGGCCGGCCAGCGTGACGACGATCCCCAACGCCGTACGCTGGTACGTTGCCTTGGTAACCAGCCCGCTTCGTCTCACGTACGTCACTACTTTCCGTCCCTCGGAGGGTCCTCCGAGTGTACCGACGCACTGATGGGACCCGGCGAAAGGCCCAGATGAGCAAGAGCGGCGAAGACGAGGGAGTTCGGCCCACCGGCCGCTTCCGTGTGTACCTCGGCGCGGCGGCCGGCGTCGGCAAGACCTGCGCCATGCTCGACGAGGGGTGGCGCCGGTTCCAACGCGGGGCCGACGTCGTGGTCGGGTTCGTGGAGACGCACAAGCGTCCGTACACGATGGAGCAGATCCGCGACCTGCCCGTCGTTCCGCGCAAGGCGGTCGAGTACCGGAACTCGGTGTGGGAGGAGCTGGACGCCGACGCCGTCATCGCCCGCAAGCCCGAGGTGGTCCTGATCGACGAGCTGGCCCACACGAACGTGCCGGGGTCCGGGCGCCACGAGAAACGCTGGGAGGACGTGCTGGAGATCCTCGATGCGGGCATCGCCGTGATATCGACCGTCAACGTCCAGCACATCGAGTCCCTGGCCGACGCCGTCGAGCGGATCACCGGAGTGGGTGTGCGCGAGCGGGTGCCTGACTGGGTGGTGCGGCGGGCCGACCAGCTCGAGCTGATCGACTCCTCGGCGGACCAACTGCGCCGCCGGATGCTGCACGGGAACATCTATCCGGAGCACAAGGTGCCCGCGGCGCTCAACGGGTTCTTCCGGGCCGAGAACCTCGTGGCGCTCCGTGAGCTCTCGCTGCGTTTCGTGGCCGACGAGACCGAGGAGGAGCTCCTCGAGTATCTGCGCACGAAGGGCGCGGCCGGGGAGCTCTGGGAGACGACGGAGCGGATCATGGTGGCGGTGACCGGCGCGCCGGGGAACGCGTCGGTGATCCGGCGGGCGGCCCGCATCGCAGCCCGCATCAAGGCCGACCTCATCGCCGTGCACGTGATCTCGGGAGACGACGCGTCTCGGGCCAGCACGAAGGAGCTCGAGGAACTGGTGACGGCGGTGGGAGGCCGGTGGCAGACGCTCGAGGGCGACGACGTGGCCAAGACCATCTTCGCCGCCGCGGTCGACCAGCAGATCACGCAGATCGTCGTGGGCACGTCCCGGCTGACCCGCTGGCAGTCCGTGACCAGGGGATCGGTGATCCAGCAGATCCTCCGCATGGCGTCAGAGAACGACATCGACCTGCACGTCATCGCACGCCGCGACGGGTCCGACGAGCGGCTCAGCGAGCCCGAGGAGGGTTAGGTCCCCACGAGGTCGGCGAACGCCGCGTCGGCGGCCTGGCTGGCCGCTGCCTGCATGCAGCGATTGAGATGCGCCAGCGCCTTGGCCCGCCGCGGGTCGCGCGCCAGGTACTTGGCCAGCGCCACGGGGTCGGCGGAGCCGTCGGGCTTGCTCAGCTTGAAGACGGCCTGGTCGACGATGTGCTCGTCGGGCCGGTCGCTGATGCCGCGGTAGACCGACCACTCGACGCCCGCTTCCTCGCAGACCTCGGCCACCCCGGCCGCCTCCATGTCGACCGCGCCGAAGCCTCGCTCGAGGATCGGCTGCCAGATGTCGTCGTCGTCGAACAGCCCGTCCGTCGTCATCAGCCTGCCGGCGGCCTCCCGGGGAGCGATGGGGTGGGTGCGGTAGACGGGGCCGTCGGGGTGGAGCTGCACGCGCTCGGGGACCATGAGCGAGCCCACGGGGAGCTCCGGGTCGAGCCCGCCGGCGATCCCGATGACCATGACGTGGTCGAAGGGCCCGGTGGCGAGCGCCTTGCGGGTGGCCTCCCGGGCCAGGGCCGGACCCATGCCGGTCACGAGCGATGCCACCGACCAGTTGCCCGCAGTCCCCGTGTGCGAGAACACCGGGTCCTCCTTCGTCGGCTGCAGGCCGAAGGACTTGACGATGGCTTTCAGCTCGGGCTGCATGGGGGCGAGGACGGCTACCCGCTTGGTCGGCGCGGTCACCCCTTCATCATGGCGGATCCTTCGCTACCGTGTGCTGCCACTGCCACCGGAAGAGGAGAGCCATGCCAAGTGCCGAACAGGTCGTCCGTGACTTCTGCGCCGCCGCGAGCACGCGGGACCCGAACGTCCTGCGACCCTTCTTCTCCGACGATGTCGTCTACCACAACATCCCGATGGAGCCGGCCGAGGGCATCGAGGCCACGATGGCGGTCATCGACATGTTCCTGGGCATGTGCGAGGGGCTGGAGTTCGAGGTGCACCACCTGGCCAGCGACGGGTCGACGGTGCTGACCGAGCGGACCGACCGCTTCACGATCCAGGGGAAGACTGCCCCCCTGCCCGTCATGGGTGCCTTCCACGTCGCCGACGGGAAGATCACCGCATGGCGCGACTACTTCGACATGGCACAGGTGACCGCCATGTTCGCAACGGGGTAGCAGCCGGTCGTCGGAATCTGCTCATACGGCCGGCCGCTGCGGCTCAATAGCCGTGGCACTGTCCCGGTGCGTCGGGCGGTCCTCCGACGTACCGTGCCTCCCAGGCCAGCTGCACCGACAGGGGCGCGCTGCCCGCGGTGGGGTAGCCGCCGAAGCCGTTCCACTCGAGGATCCCGAAGTACCCGGCGTAGGGGTCGTCGCGGCCCCCCTCCTCGCAGATGGCCGTCGCCACCCATGCGGCCGGGATGGTGTGCTCCTGGGCGGCGACCGCCTGGAAGAAGGCCAGGGCCTTGAAGAAGGTGGCCTTTTGGGCCGTCTGGACTGCGTTGGCGTAGGTCACCATCTTGGCGACCTTGCGCGCCTGCGAGTAGGACATCAACGTGTCGTTGATGCGCACTGCACGGTGCACGTCGGCACCCCGGTGCGAGCTCACCGCCTGGTGGCGCGTCGCCTGGGCCGAGGCGGCAGCGCCGCTGGACGTTATGAGTGCAGCTGGAACGGCAAGAACGATGACGGCCATGGCCGTCGCGAGTGCAATGCGGATCCGCACGGCACCTCCCTTCGTGACGCGCACGCTCGGCGCACGCCCGGCTCTGAGCGGTGTTGGGCGGGCTCCGGCCAGTGCATGCGCGCCCCGAACGGCGAGCGGGAAGGCGTCGCGCGTTCTGGCTGGTTGCCGCAGGGTGTGCGGCCGGATGTGGTCAGCCCTCTGGAGTAGAAGCTTGGTGTCGTCCTCAATTCGGGGTCCCGGCACGCCGGGGCCCATCTATCGTTGGGTCCTCACAGCCCGCAGACGTAGCGGGTGCTCCAGGGCTCCCAACCGCGCTGGGCGAACAACCTGAGCGCAGCCGCGTCCTGTACGGCGGGTGAGTAGTCCTCGGCGGGGTCGGGCAGCCCGGTGAGGGAGCGCCACGTCCCGTACTCGAACTGGTACGCGCCTCCGTTGCCGACGGCGTAGTCGCCACCCGATTCGTGCTGTCGGATGCAGGCCCAGTCCGGCGTGTTCGTGCTGGTGGCGTCCGATGCACCGCCGGCCGGTGCCGGTGCCGGCGCCGGCGAGGGAGCGGGGGCGGGTGCGGGCGCCGGCACGGCAGCGGCTTGCGCCCGTGCGGCGGCAGCGGCGACCTGCGCCCGTGCGGCGGCAGCGGCGGCCTGCGCCCGTGCTGCTGCCTGCTGCTGCATCGCGACCGCCTTTATGAAGTTCACGTCCTTGAGGTACGTGAGAAAGGCGACGTCCTTGAAGAACGTGGATTGCTGTTGGGCGGCCACGGCGTTGGCGTACGTCGCCACCTTCGCGACCTTCTCGGCTTGGGCGTACGACATGAGCTTCATGTCGACCTTCACCCCTCGGCGATGACCGATCGCCACGTGGCGGGTCACCCGGGCCGAAGCTGCGGGACTGCTGAGTAACGCGAAAAGAACTGCAGGTAAGACAATGACGGCGACGGCCGTCGCTAGTGCAATGCGGATCCGCACGGCACCTCCCTTCGTCGGGCGCGTCGTTGCGCCAGGCTCTGCTCGGTGTAGGCGGGCTCCGGCCTTTGCATTCGCGCCCCGAACGGAGAGCGGGGAGGCATCGTCCGTTCTGGCTCATTGCCGCAGGGTGTGCGGCCGGTTGTGTACAGCCCTCGGGGTGGTTCTGGTCTCGTCCTGCTTTCGTGGTCCCCACCCGCCTTCGCTCGAGCGCGTCGGGACCTCTGGTCGTATGAATGGCTCCGATCGGCCGCACGCTTCGTGTATGGAGCCGGAACTCCGCGTACGACATGCATCAAAAAGGCCGAACCGGATTTGCGCTGGGCAATGTAGCAGTCGGATGAACAGAACCCGCATTCATCCCCCAACCAGCGCTCTGAACTGGGTATTTACCCAGAGACTTTGTGACGGAAATCACAAACTCCCAGGTGGCAGGCCCGCATTTGAGTCAATGAAGCACATAAATTTGTTTTCAATTTCACAAATATGCGCCTGACCAGTAGGAACCCGAGCACGACAAAAGGCATCAACGGCGGTTGGCCCTCCGAGCGGCGGTGGCGCGGCGCTGCCTAGGGTCCCGTCCCGAAACGTCGCCCCGAGGAGGTCAGCCGTGCCTGGAAGTGTCTCTGTGACCGAACGGGACCGCTACACGGTTGCGGGGATGATCCGGTACCTGGCGGACCGGCAACCCGACCACGAGATGCTCGTGCTGGGCGGCGAGCGACGCACGTGGGGGGAGGAGTTCGACAGCGCCTGCCGGGTGGCACAGGCGGCGCGCCGCGACGGGCTCGGCGTCGGGGATCGCATCGCGTTCCTCGACCGCAACGGCATGGCCTACTTCGACCTCCTCTTCGGCGGGTCGTTGATCGGCGCGGTCAACGTGGCGGTCAACTGGCGGCTCGCGCCCGCGGAAATGGCGGGCATCATCGACGACTCGGGAGCACCGCTGCTGGTGCTGCACGCGGACTACCTGTCGGCCCTGGCGGAGATGCCGGGTGGCGTGCCCGCGGTCCGACGGATCGTGGTCGTCGGCGGCTCCGGCGCGCCGCCGTGCGCCGACCCGCGGGCACAGTCCTTCGAGTCCTGGCTCGAAGGATGCCCCGCGGAGGACCCCGGCCATGTCGGGCCGCCCGGCGAAGTGAGCATGCAGCTCTACACCTCGGGCACGACGGGCCTTCCCAAGGGCGTCATGTTGACCAATGCCAATCTGTCCACGGCTATCGGCGCCGCCGGCGAGACGTTCAACATCTCGGACGACACGGTCAGCCTGGTCGCCATGCCGCTGTTCCACATCGGGGGATCGGGCTGGGCGCTCTGCGCCATGTCCCGCGGCGGCCGGTCGATCATCCTGCGCGACGTGGATCCGGCCGTGCTCCTCGACCTCATCGCCCGGGAGCGCATCACCGAGATGTTCCTGGTCCCCGCCGTGCTGATGATGCTGCTCGCCACCCCCTCGCTGGCTGCGACCGACCTCTCGAGCCTGCGCCTGATCTTCTACGGCGCGTCCCCTATCTCCGAGGACGTGCTGGTGAAGTGCATGGCCGCCTTCGGTTGCAGCTTCTGTCAGGTCTACGGGATGACCGAGACCACCGGCGCCATCACCGCGCTGCCGTTCGAGGACCACGACCCCGACGGACCGCGGCGCGGGCTGCTGCGCTCCGCGGGCAAGCCCCACGAAACGGTGGAGCTCCGGGTCGTCGATCCCGACACCGGAAAGGACGCCGTGCTCGGCGAGGTCGGCGAGGTCTGGACGCGTTCGCCCTACAACATGGCCGGCTACTGGGGGAAGCCCGAGGAGACGGCGGGGACCGTCGACGCCGACGGATGGCTGCGCACAGGCGACGCCGGGTACTTCGATGCGGACGGTTACCTCTACCTGCACGACCGGATCAAGGACATGGTCGTGAGCGGGGGCGAGAACATCTACCCCGCCGAGGTCGAGAACGTCCTGCTCTCGCACCCGGCCGTGGTGGACGCCGCGGTCATCGGCGTGCCCGACGAGAAGTGGGGCGAGACGGTGAAGGCCATCGTCGTGCCGGCGCCGGGCACGACGCTCGACGAAGGTGACGTCATCGCCCACTGCCGCGAGCGCCTGGCCCACTACAAGTGCCCGACCTCGGTGGACACGGTGGACGCCCTGCCGCGCAACCCGTCCGGCAAGATCCTCAAGCGCGAGCTGCGGGCGCCCTACTGGGCGGGCAAGGAACGCTCCATCAACTGAGGGGCGCCGCTAGCCGAACGTGAAGTCGTACGCCTCCACGCCGGGGGACACGGTCAGCGTCAGCACGCCGGTTTGCAGCGCGCCTCCCGAGAACAACGTGTAGAGCTTGGGGACCCCGCCGACGTTCACCGTCGTCAGGTGGCGACCGTTGTAGGCCACGCCGACCGTGCCCTGCCCGCTCATCACCAGGTACACGTCGTCGGCCGTGAAGTGGAGGCCGAGCGTGGCGTCGGGCCCGGCCGTCGCCTCCTCGCTGTGGACCGTCCACGTCCCGCCGAAGGCGAGGCTGTTGGAAGTTATGGACGACGGGGCGTGGTAGACGACCGTCTTGTCGGGCTGCACCGCCGTGCCCACCGCGTTGCTGAGGCGGCTGTAGCCGACGTAGCTCTCGGGTGTGAGGTCGTTGGTCGGCGTCTTGTCCGGGACGTCGGTGCGCGGCGGCAGGCCGGTGACGCCATTGGCGCTCAGCAGCATCCGGATGTTGCCCTCCATGGTGCCGTAGCCGCCCTCCCCGAAGCTGTAGGCGCGCACCACCCCCGTGGGATCGATCAGGTAGTCCGCGGGCCAGTAATTGTTGTTGTAGGCGGTCCATGTGGCCAGGTTGTCGTCAACGGCGACCGGGTAGTCGATGCCCAGGCTCCCCGCCGCGCTCTCGACGTTGGAGACCACGTGCTCGAAGGCGAACTCCGGCGCCGAGACCCCCACCACGACGAAGCCGTCCTTCTTGTATTCGTTGTACCAGCCCTCCACGTGGGGGAGGGCGCGCTGGCAATTGATGCACGAGTAGGTCCAGAAGTCGACCAGCACCACCTTGCCGCGCAGCCCGCGCAGGCTGAGAGGCTGGTTGCCCGGCGTGTTGAACCAGGCCGTGATGCCGGTGAAGTCCGGCGCCCGGCCCAGCGCCGGCAGGTTGGTCTTGCCGGCCATGAACACCGCGGGCTTCTGCGCACCGGTGCCGGTGGTGCTCGTGGTGCCATGGGTGGTGGTCGTCGTGGTGGACCCCGCGGCCAGGCGACCGCTCTGCGAGTTGCCGGTGTCGGTGTTGGTGCACGTCGCCTTCTGCCCCTCCAGGCGCGCGTTGGCGGCGGCGAACTGGTTCTGGTGCTCGCCGCTCAGCCGCTGCAGGGCGGTGCACGCCGAGCCGGTGGACTCGATGTGGTCCTCGAGCGCCGTCGTGTAGCCCGGGACGTCGCGCTGCAGGGCCCCCAGCCAGTTGAAGGCGATGGCCAGCGTCGTCACGCCCAGCACGACGCCGGCCACCCGGCGCACCGTGGGGAGATGGCCGCGCAACGCGGACCACGAGGTGGTCGCGCGCTGGGCCACCACCGCCAGCACGAGCAGCGGGACGGTGACACCCATGGCGTAGGAGAGCGTGACGAGCAGCGAGGACGCGCCGACGTGGTGATGGGCCGCGGCCACGGAGATGGCCGTGAGCACGGGCCCTGCGCAGGGCACGAAGACGAGCCCGAGGCTGAGGCCGAGCACGAAGCCGCCGCCCTCGGTCGCGTAGCGGGACGACCCGAGCCGGGCGAAGGGGCGCTCGATCACCTCGCCCACCTGCGGGACCAGGAGCCCGATCGACAGCAGGCCCAGCATGGCGACGCCGAGCCAGAACAAGAAGTCCTGCGGGAGGTGGAGGAAGCTGAGGAGGGAGCTGGCGAAGAGGACGGAGATGCTGAAGCTGGCCACCACGCCGGCGATGATCACGTAGGGCCGGGCCTTGCTCGTGGCCGTGGAGCCGCCGGCCATCACGACGGGGATGACCGGGACGATGCACGGGGAGAGCCCGGTGATCAGCCCACCGAGGAACGCGACGACCAGCAGCTCACCCATGGAGGTCGCTGTGTTGCAGGTTGCTCGGCACCGGCGCTCCTTCGCGAAGATCCCCTGGCGGCGAACCTAGCGGGCGGCGGCCCCGAAGAGGCGTCGCCCCGGCACAAGACGGCCGGCCCGCGGCACACCAGACTGTCAAACGGTGATCAACGTCAATTGGATCTACCTCGGGACCGCAATCGGCGCGCTGGGCACGGCCGTATACCTGCGCGACACCCTGCGGGGAACGACGAAGCCCAACCGGGTGACGTGGCTCCTGTGGGCCGTCGCGCCCTTGCTCGCCGCCGCCGTGGAGCTGAACGAGGGGGTGGGCCTGCGCGCCCTCCCCACGTTCATGGTGGGCTTCATGCCACTGCTCGTGTTGGCCGCCTCCTTCCACAACTCGGCGGCGGTGTGGAAGATCCGCCGCATCGACTACGCCTGTGGCGTCATGTCCGTGGTCGGCACGGTCGTCTGGCTGGTGACGCGCAACGGCGTGCTCGCCATCTGCGCCGCCATCGCGGCCGACTTCCTCGCCGGGGTGCCGACCGTCATGAAGAGCTGGACCCACCCCGGGACCGAGACCGTCTATTCCTACCTCGGGGCCGTCATCAGCATGGCCATCCTTCTCCTCACCATTCAGGTCTGGACCTTCGACGTCGCGGCCTTTCCCATCTTCATCGTGTGCATGGCCTCGGTGGAGGTCGTGCTGGTGGGGTTCGAGCCGGGCCCGCGGCTTCGTCGCGCCCGCCACGAGGACGCGTCGTTGGCCGGGCCCACCTCGCCCGCCTGACCGGGCCCCTCGTCGAGGTCTCGCACCTGGTAGGAAACCCTCCGGGAAACAAGGAACGTCACCACCGAAGGGAGCAGCCCCGTGCCCACCGCCCACGCCAACGGCATCGACATCGAGTACGTCACCGAGGGTGACCCGGCCGACCCGCCCATGCTGCTGGTGATGGGCCTCGGCGGTCAGCTCACCGCCTGGCCGCAGGGGTTCGTGGACGGACTGCGTGACCGTGGCTTTTACATCATCCGCTTCGACAACCGGGACTGTGGCTTGTCGACCAAGTTCGAGGGCCTGCCCGATCTCACCTCGCTGTTCACCGGCGCCGCCTCGACCGCGTCCTATCGCGTGGATGACATGGCCGACGACGCCGCCGCGCTCCTCGACGAGCTCGGTGTGGCCCGGGCCCACGTGGTCGGTGTCTCCATGGGGGGCATGATCACCCAGGCCCTGGTCATCCACCACGGCGACCACTTCGTCACCGCCTGCTCCATCATGTCGACGACGGGCGACCGCGCGGTCGGGGCGCCCACCGGCGAGGCGATGACGGCGCTGCTGCGGCCGGTGGCCACGAACCGCGAGGAGGCGATCGCGGCGAGCGTGGAGGGCAGCCGCGTCATCGGCTCGCCCGGGTACCCGACGGATGACGGCGTGCTGCGGGAGCGCGCCGCCGCCGCCTACGACCGCGCCTTCTGCCCCGAGGGGACGGCGCGCCAGCTAGGCGCCATTCTCTCCTCGCCCGACCGCACCGAGGGCCTGCACGGGGTGCAGATGCCGTTCCTCGTGATCCACGGGGAGGCCGACCCGCTGGTCACGCTCAGCGGCGGGCAGGCGACGGCCGCGGCCGTTCCCGGCTCGAAGCTCATCACGATCCCGGGCATGGGCCACGACCTTCCCGAGCCGCTCTGGGGCACCGTCACCGACGCCATCGTGGCCAACACCGCACTGGCCTCGGTCTGAGTCGCGGTCAGGCGTCGAGCGCGTTGGCCGCCGCCACCGAGGCGAACCAGGCCGCGCTCGGCTTGGGCGAGCGGGCGAACGTGGCGCGGTCGACGGCGACCAGGCCGAACCGGGGCCGGTAGCCGAGCGCCCACTCGAAGTTGTCGAGCAGCGACCAGTAGGTGTAGCCCCGCACGTCGATCCCCTCGGCGATGGCGTCGAGCACGCCCGAGAGCGCCTGGCGCACGTAGTCGATGCGCTGCTCGTCGTCGGTCGTGCCGATGCCGTTCTCGGTCACCAGCAGCGGGACGGAGCCGCCCGTGTACGCCCAGGCCCGCCGCAGGCAGTTGCCGAGCGAGGCCGGGTAGAACTCGTAGCCCATGTCGAGGACGGGCACCCCGTCCTCGTAGCCGGCCCAACCGTCGGGGCCGATCAGCATGCGGGTGTAGACCTGGACGCCGACGAAATCGTCTCCCTTGGTGGCGTCGAGGTAGACGTCCTCGGCGTGGTGGCGGATGCTGTCGAGCTTCTCGGTGCCGCCGGATGCGGGCTGGTAGTCGGTCATGGACAGCGTGAGGCCGACGGGCACCCCGGGTGCGGCGGCGCGGATGGCGTCGACTGCGACACGGTGGGCCTCCACCAGGTGCGCGCCGACCGTACGCGACAGGGCGACGTCGGTCTTCCCCGGCGGGAACATGCCGGCGTGCCAGCCCATGGTCGCCACGATGTTGGGCTCGTTCAGGGTGCAGGCACTCGTCATGACGTCGCCCAGCGCCTCGGCGACGATCGTGCAGAAACGGCCGAAGCGCTCGACGGCGACGCCGGTCTCCCACCCACCCTGTGCGGTGAGCCAGGCCGGCGTCGTGAAGTGGTGGAAGGTCACCACCGGGTCGACGCCGCGCTCGCGCAGGCCCAGGCACTGGCGTCGGTAGTGCGCCAGTGCGGCCCGGGAGAACTCGCCGTCTGCCGGCTCGATGCGGCTCCATTCCACCGAGAACCGGTAGTTGCCGAGCCCGAGCCCCGCCACCATGTCGGCGTCCTCCTCCCAGCGCAGCCAGGAGTCGCAGGCGTCGCCGGACGGCTCTGCGCAACCGGAGCCCGGCGTGTGCTCGAAGGCCCACCAGTCGTTGTTGGTGTTGCCGCCCTCAATCTGGTGGGCGGCCGTGGCCGTGCCCCACGCGAAGCCCTCGGGGAACGCCCGCCCCTCTCCCGTTCCAGTCATCGGTACGCCCTCCCCGCTTGTTCTGGGTTCCTGGGCGGCACGGTATCGTTCCCTGACGATGGCGTCACCTTCCTCCTCGCCGATGACCCACGTCCCCGCTGCGGAGCCCACACCCGCCGCCGCGTCCGCACCCGGGTCGGCGGCGGCGGTTCCCGCCCCGATGGTCGAGGCCCACGGCCTGGTCAAGCGCTTCGGGGAATTCGTCGCCGTCGACTCCGTCGACTTCACCATCGCCAAGGGCGAGTCGTTCGGGTTTCTGGGGCCGAACGGCGCGGGCAAGACCTCGACCATGCGGATGATCTCGTGCATCAGCCCGCTGAGCGGGGGCACGCTGCGCGTGCTGGGCATGGACCCCTCCACCGACGGGGCGCGCATCCGGTCCCGCATGGGGCTCGTCCCCCAGGAGGACTCGCTGGACCTGGAGCTGACGGTCCTCGACAACCTCATGATCTACGGGCGCTACTTCGACATGCCCAAGAAGGTGATCCGGGAGCGGGCCGAGCAGCTCCTCGACTTCGCCCAGCTCACCGACCGGGCGCACGACCGGGTCGACCCGCTCTCGGGCGGCATGAAGCGGCGGCTGACCATTGCGCGGGCGCTCATCTCGGACCCGGACCTCCTCATCCTCGACGAGCCGACCACCGGCTTGGACCCCCAGGCCCGCCACCTGCTCTGGGACCGGCTCTACCGCCTGAAGCAGGACGGGGTCACCCTCGTCATCACCACGCATTACATGGACGAGGCGGAGCAGCTGTGCGACCGGCTGGTGGTCATGGACAAGGGCCGCTTCGCCGCCGAGGGCACGCCGCGCCAGCTGATCGAGGCGTTCTCGACGAGGGAGGTCGTGGAGCTGCGGTTCGCGCCGGGCCAGCACGAGGAGCTGGCACCCTCGCTGGCGGAGCTGGCCGAGCGCCAAGAGGTGCTGCCCGACCGCATCCTGCTCTACACCGACGACGGCGACGCCGCGCTGGCCGAGGTGGCCCGCATGGGCCACGTCGCGGAGAGCACGCTGGTGCGCCGCTCGACGCTCGAGGACGTCTTCCTGCGCCTCACCGGCCGCTCACTGGTCGACTGACCCGATGGCCGCGGTGGGCGGCGCGGGGGCGCCGGGAGGGGTGATGTTCCGGCACGGCGAGGACGTGCCCGCGCGTCGCGTGGCGACCCCCAAGTGGCTGCGCGCCGCCAGCTACTGGGGCTACCAGTACAAGCGGACATGGCGCAGCTCCGTCGTGACCAGCTTCCTCATCCCCGTCCTCTACCTGGCGGCGATGGGCATCGCGCTCGGCTCGCTCATCGACAAGCACTCCCACGGCGTCGGCGGCGTCACCTACGTCGCGTTCCTCGCGCCGGGCCTGCTCGCTGGCACCTGCATGCAGATCGGGACGAACGACGCCACCTATCCCGTGATGGGGGCGATCAAGTGGGTGCGGACGTATTTTGCCCAGCTCGCCGCCCCACTCGACGTCTACGACGTGCTCCTCGGCCACCTGGCCTGGATCGCCGCCCGCCTCGCGGTCGTCGTCTCCATCTACCTGGCCGTCATGGCGGCCTTCGGGATCGTCTATTCCCCCTGGGCCATCCTCGCCCTGCCGGCCGGCGTCCTGACCGGAGTGGCGTTCGCCGCGCCGGTCGCCGCCTTCGCCGCGACCCAGGACAAGGACTCGGCCTTCTCGACGCTGTACCGCTTCGCCATCATCCCGATGTTCCTCTTCTCGGGCACCTTCTTCCCGATCTCGCAGCTGCCGACCTGGCTGCAGGCCGTGGCCTACGCCACACCCCTGTACCACGGGGTGGCCCTCTGCCGCGACCTCACGCTCGGGCAGGTCGGTTGGCCCGACCTCGGGCACGTCGCCTACCTGTGTGCCTGCGCGGGCGTGGGCTATGTCGTCGGCCGCCGCACGTTCGCGCGGCGGCTGGTGGTGTGAGGGCGACGTGAGCACGACGGCGACGGACGTCGACCGCCGGCCACCGGGGGTGGTGGCGCGCATCACCCCCCTGTCCCTCCTCGGTGGGCGCCATGCCTCGCGGGTGCTCGAGCGCAACATCCTCGTCTACCGGCGCTCGTGGATCTTCATCGTCTCGGGGTTCTTCGAGCCGCTCTTCTACCTGCTCTCCATCGGTGTCGGCCTGTCCCATCTCGTCGGCCCCATCCCCGTGGACGGCCGGCTCGTGCCCTACACCGCCTTCGTCGCGCCGGGCCTGCTCGCCTCCTCGGCCATGAACGGAGCCATGCTCGACTCCACCTTCCTGGTCTTCTTCAAGCTCAAGATCGCCAAGACCTACGACGCCATGCTGTCGACGCCGCTCGGGGTCGGCGACGTCGCCCTGGGCGAGCTCAGCTGGTGCGTCCTGCGGGGCGCTCTCTACTCCGCCGCCTTCCTCACCATCATGGCGATCCTCGGCTACATCGTCTCGCCCTGGGCGGTGCTGTGCTGGCCGGCAGCGGTGCTGATCAGCCTGGCCTTCGCGTCCGCCGGCATGGCCGGCACGACCTACATGCGCACCTGGCAGGACTTCGACATGGTGTCGCTGGCCTTCATCCCGCTCTTCCTCTTCTCGGCCACCTTCTACCCGATCACCGTGTACCCGGGGTGGCTGCAGGCGGTCGTCCGCTGCACCCCGCTCTACCAGGGCGTGGTGCTGGTCCGCGCCGCCGACCTGGGTATCTGGAGCTGGACCCTGCTGGGCCACATCGCCTACCTGGTCGTGATGGCGGTGGCGGGGGTCGTCATCACCCGGCGCCGCCTCGGGGCGCTGCTCCTGCCGTGATCGAGCAACCCCCGCGCCCGGTACCGTGGGGCCGCACTCCCGAGCGGTAAGAGGACCGGACGCATGAACATCGTCGTGAGCAACGTCAAGGGCGGGGTCGGCAAGACCACCACCGCCGTCTACCTGGCCGCCGTCGGGGCGCGCCGGGGCCGCGGGCCGATCCTGCTGGTCGACGCCGACCCCCAGGGGTCGACCGCGGAGTGGTTCGACGCCGACCCCTTCGAGGGCGTCGAGCTGATCGAAGGCCCCTCCGTCCGGACGGTGACCAAGGCGATGAACCAGGAGGACGGCCTCGTCGTCGTCGACACCCCGCCGGGCGAGGGGACGGTCGTCCAGGCGGCACTGGCCCGGGCCGACGCGGTGATCATCCCGACCCGGGCCGGCGGGGTCGAGCCCAACCGGGTCGTGACCACCCTGGAGATGACCCCCCGCAACATCCCCGCCGGCGTCGTCATCTGCTCGGCCCGGCTCGGCACCAACGACCTGCAGGCGACCATCGAGTGGTGGACCGAGCTCAAGGTCCCGGTGTGGGGGATCGTGCCCGAGCGGGTCTCCATCGCCAGCGGACCGGCGGCCTCGCTCTCGAACGAGGGCCTCGAGCACTACGGCAAGGTGCTGAAGCGGGCGACGACCAAGCCCCGCTGACGCGGCCGGCTCAGCTCGACGTCACCGTCTCGAGCTCGGCGTGGAAGCGGCTCTCCCTCCACGAGACGGGCGCCTTGCCGTGCAGCTGGCCGATGATCTCGGAGAGGAACCAGCGGCGCACCGCCACGCTGGTGGTCGAGGCCGGCAGGGTCAGGAGCCGCTGCGAGAGCCCGAACTCGTCCGCCTCGTCCAACATGGCGTCGTAGAACTCGCAGGCAACCACGGCCGACTGGGGCAGGACGAGGGTCCAGTCGTAGTAGTCGACCTTGTCGTCGACGGCGCCCTGCCACATCTCGTCCATGCCCGGGCCCAGCCGGTTGAACCGGGTCCCGATCTCCGAGACCAGCACCGCCAGCCGCTCGGGCAAGACGGGAGCGGTGGCGGCGGTGTCGGAACGCTCCTTCATCAGGCGCAGCTCGCGGAAGAGAGCCTCGTACTCCTCACTGGACTTCTGCAGCAGCCCGACAGGGATCCCGATCAGCCGGACCGCGACCTCGGGCGACTCGCCGCCGTCGCCGCGGAGGTCGGGGTGGGTGATGCCGGTGATGTCGAACCGGAAGGTCCCGTCGGAGACGCTGCCGGGTGACACCGGGAAGTCGACCGGCAACTCGAACCACACGATCTTGCCGCCGTCCACCGCCTGTACCCCCCAGTTCGACGCCAGCGTGTTGAAGAGGGTGAGCCCACGCCCGGTGGCCGCCTCCCGCCCGTACTCCTTGAGCGACGGGAGCGCCGGGTTGCCGTCGGCCACGTCCACCCGGATGCGATCGGGGAGGATATGGAGGGTGACGGACATCGGCGTCGCCGCGTGCAGCACCGCGTTGGTCACGAGCTCGGACGTGAGGAGGGCTGCGTAACCCGTCACCTCGGCGGGGAGGTCGCGCAGATGCGCGGCGATCCAATGACGCGCCACGGGGGTGCTCTCGACCACGGGCTCCAGGTGCAGTGTCGACATCCCATCACGTGTCGTACCCACGAGCTGGGCTTTCATGCGCTCCGCGCCGACACCGGTGTAGTTGACGTACAGCACGACGACGTCGTCGGTGCGCTCCTCCATGCTCAGCGTGGAGGCGAAGGTCACGGCGGGACGGTCGGGCCAGCCCGCACGCGCAATATCTGTTGCCGCCGCCGCCAGCCGCTCCATGCCGTTCGTGATCAGCTCGCCCCGGCGCTCGATCAGGCCGTCGGAGTACATGAGGAGCGAGTCGCCGTGGTCGAGCACGAGCTCGTCGCGGGGCCGAGGGGCGCCGCTGAGCCCCGCCGCGATGAGCAGCGACTGCTGCACGGGGTAGAAGGTCGCGCTCCCGTCGGCCCGCACGACCAGCGGCGGCGGGTGTCCCGCGTTGCTGAGCACCACGCGTCCCGTCGACGGCGTGATCGTGCCGACGACGGCGGTCGCGACCCTGTCCTCGATGAGAGCGTCGAAGAGGCCATCGAGGGCCGACAGCACCTCCGTGGGCGACAGCCCGGACACCGCGTAGGCACGGATGGCGCTGCGCACCTGGCCCATGAGCGCGGCAGCAGCTGCGCCCTTGCCCATGACGTCGCCCACGCTGAAGAACACGGCGTCGTCGCCCAGCTCGAACACGTCGTACCAGTCGCCCCCGGCGTACGTGCCGGCCACCCCGGCGCGGTACTCGGCGTCGAGCCGAAGCCCCTCGACGGCCGGCAACGAGTCCGGCAGGACGGCCCGCTGGAGCACCTCGGCGACGACGTGCTCGCGTTGGAATCGGGTCGCGTTCGACAGCGCGACGCCCGCCCGGCTCGCCACCTCCGTCGCCAGCGAGACGTCGTCCGGCTCGAAGAGCCGCCCGGGACCGTCGATGAACGTCATGACGCCGATGACCTCGCCGTTGGCCGTCAGCGGGACCGAGAGCACTGTGGACACGGCCGCGGGATCCGCGCCGGCTTCGCCCCGTTCGAGAGGGGCGAGCTGCGTCCGCCCCGTCCGGTAGGCGACGGCGGCCGGGAGGTCGGAATCGAAGGGGATGTGCTCCCGGTGGATGCGACGGTTTGCCGCGGGGGCCGGAGTGCCCCCGGGATGGCGCATGTCGAGGCGAACCAGCCCGCCCTCGTCCGGCACCTGGACGACGCACGAGTCGGCCAGCCTCCCCTCCACGAGGCTCATCGTCCGCCGGATGACGGTGGTCGGCTCGAGGCTCGAGCTCAAGAGCCGGGTCACCTCCGAGAGGAGTGACAGCCGCTCGCGGCCCGCCTCGGCGGCGCGCAGAGCTTCTCGTTCGTGCTCGAAGACCTGGGCCCGCTCGAGCGCCTGGGCCGTCAGGCCGGCCAGCGTGGAGAGGAAGCGCAGGTCGGGCGCGCTCGGCTCGGACTGGGCCACGAAGGCGAGCGACAGGACGCCCAGCGGCCCGACGCTCCCCACGAGCGGCTCGGTGACGACCGTGACGGGTTCGGCCAGTTGACGCAGCGCCCGGGGCACCAGCTCCCCGGCAATGTCCGCGCCGGCTTCCGCGTCGGGGCCGATGATCGCCACGACCGTCCGGCCGTTGGAGAAGCACAAGCCGGCATGGCCGTTGTCGACCGGCACCATCGCGCGCGACAGGAGGGACGGGTGCCCGCTACTGGCCAGACACGACAGCGCGCGCTCGCCGGACGCCGGGACGCGCACCACGGCGGATTGGGCGCCCAGGGCACGTCGCGCTCCGGCGATGGCGGCATGGGCCACGTCGCCTGGCGTCGTGGCGGCGGCCAGCGCGGAGCTGAGCTGGTGCAGGTGCTGGCTCCGCTCCAGGTTCACGAACTCGGTGAGGGTGAGGCGGGCCCGCTCCACCGCCTGGGCCGCAGCGCCGGTGATGGTGAACAGGAAGCTCTGGTCGGGGTCGGAGATCTCGCGGTCGTGGTCCCAGTGCACGACGACGGCACCGATCGTGTGGTCAGAGACGACCAGGGGCACGACGGCCAGGGCACGGAAGCGGGTCGAGCCCAGCGCCGCATAGACGTCGGGGCGCTGACGCCGCAGGTCCTCGAGGGACTCCGTGAAGAGCGCAACGTTGTCGCCGAGGATGGGGCCGTCGGGCTGCAGCGTGGGGAGGACACCGTCGATCGGCTCCTCGGGGCCGTACCCGAACCGCCGCAGCGTCTGAAGGTGTCCCCGCTCGTTCAGGAGGGCGAACGTCGCGGCGTCGACGTGCAGCTCGTCGCGCAGGGCGGCGAACACGGCGTCGGCCACCTGGGCAGGGTCTGCCGCGGTCGTGAGCGCGCGCGCCATGGCCTGCATGCGCTGCGCGGTCTCCGCTGCGACCCGACGTCGCCGCTCGTACCTGGTCTCGGAGCGGGCCGTCCACAACTGGACGTTGCGCTGGCCCCGGAGATAGGAGATCCACATCGCCAGGGCCGTGGCGGCCAGCTGGGTCACCACGCGGAGCGTGTGGTTCAGCTCGCCGTAGCTGTGGGGCGGCGTGCTGATGACCAGCGCGAAGAAGGTCGCCAGCAACCCGACGACCAGGACGCGCGACGGCCGGGCGAACGCCGCCGCGATGAAGGGGGTGATCGCCAGGAGGCCGACCAGGGAGACGTTGCCTCCGTAGATGGCGAAGAGGATCGCCACGGTCGACACCCAGAGGAGCGACATGAGCGTGGCGACGGCTTCGGCGCGATCGGCCCGATCGCTGCGAGCCGTTGCCTGAAGCTCTTCTTCGCCTGATTCGGGCACCGTCTTCTCTCCCCGGTCGCTGGCCGCGGTGTGGTGGTCAAACGCTATTCTCCCTGCCGGACGGCGCGCGCCGGGGACCGGCCTTCACCGGGGTTGTGCCGCTCGCGCCCACCCGAGGGTGGACCGCCGGAAACCCCCGAGGTTTAGGTTCTCTGTCCGGGGGCTATAGAACGCACTGGCCAATCGGCATTGCAACGCGTCCGGGAAAGGGCCCCGGACACGCCGGGTATCCGGGAGGACGGAGTGGACCAGGACTTCCAGATTGAGGAGCGGGCGGGTGTGACCCCCCCGGTGATCGCCGTCAGCGGGGAGATCGACGTCGCCACCGCGCCACAGCTGCGCGAGTGCCTGCACCACGTCATCGCCCAGGGCGAGTCGACCGTCGTCCTCGACCTGTTGGGAGTCACCTTCCTGGACTCCACCGCTCTCGGTGTGCTGGTCGGCGCGCTCAAACGGTGCCGGGAGGTGGGCGGTGACCTCCACCTGGTCGTGGCCGATCCGCGGATCATGAAGATCTTCGAGATCACCGGCCTCACCAACGTGTTCACCATCGCCGAGTCCCTGCAAGCCGCCGGCGCGTCATGACGGAGGCACCCGACCTGCTCGTGACGGGCGACCGGATAGAGCTGAAGTTCCCGGCCAGGGGCGACCTGATCGTCCTCGCCCGGCTCGTGACGAGTGCGATCTCGGCCCGTGCCGGCTTCGACATCGAGGAGCTCGAGGACCTCCGGCTCGCCGTGGGCGAGCTGTGCCTCCTCACCTTGCAGGGCAGTGACGCGCGTTCCGGCGACCTCTGCCTGGAGCTCACCGTGTTCGGTGACGCCATCGGGGTGGTCTGCACGCTCGAGCGGGCCACCGCGGCGGACCTGCCGGGGCCCGAGGGTTCCGTGGAGGTCGCACAGCTCAGCGAGCAGATCCTGGACGCGCTGGTGGACGAGCACGGCAGGGAGAGCCAGGACGGCTTCGTGCGTGCGTGGTTGCGCAAGCGCAGGGAGGGGCATGCGGAGTGACGGGGGGCCGGGAACGCGCTCCCGGGCCGCAGTCGGACGTCACGGCAGCTGAGGAAGCGCCGCTCGACCCGGCGGCACGCGAGGAGCTGATCACCTCGAACCTGGGACTGGCGCACCAGCTGGCGCGGCGCTTCCTCCATCGCGGCGAGCCCCTGGAGGATCTCGTGCAGGTGGCATCCGTGGCACTGGTGAAGTCGGTGGACCGGTTCGACCCGGCACGCGGCGTCGACTTCGCCGCCTTCGCGACCCGTACGATCATCGGCGAGCTGAAGCGGCACTTCCGCGACAAGGGTTGGGCCGTACGTGCCAGTCGCCGGGTGCAGGAGCTGTACCTCGAGCTGGGGCACGCGACGTCCGCGCTCGCCCAGCAGCTCGGCCGGAACCCGACCGTGGCCGAGCTGGCCGAGGCCACGGGGGCGGGCGAGGAAGCCGTCATCGAGGCGATCGAGGCCGGCCAGGGTTACCGCGCCGCCTCCATCGACGCGACGGAGAGCGAGGACGATCCACTCTCGGCGCGTCTGGGCGAACACGACGGCAACTACGACTCGGTGGAGGACCGGGCTCTGCTCGGCCCCGCGCTGGCAACGCTCCCTCCCCGCGAGCAGTCGATCCTGCGCATGCGCTTCGTCGACGGGCTCACCCAGTCCGAGATCGCCGTGGCCGTCGGCGTGAGCCAGATGCACGTGTCGAGGCTCCTGTCGTCCAGCCTGGAGAAGCTCCGGGAGGGCATCGAGGAGACGGGGTCGGAGCCGGGGTAACGACGGAATTAGGCAGGGGAGCCCTTCCTTGCCCTGAAAATGTTCTGAGATCTCCCGTCACAGACGGGATCAGCAAGAAATTCCAGAAATTCCGGCGCTCCTTGAGTATGGTGCAGAGCCATCCTTGAAAGAACGGGGGGTGGTCGTGGTACATCTCGACGCTTCACTGGCTGAGAAGGGCGAGGGGACCGACAAGGGGCTCAAGGGCGGCGCGCTCGGGTTCGGGTCCTCGGTGGTGGTGGGGGTGGCGTCCACCGCGCCGGCCTACAGCCTGGCGGCCACGCTCGGCTTCGTGGTCATCGCCATCGCCGGCCTGCAGGCGCCCATCATCACGATCCTGGCCTTCGTGCCGATGCTGCTCATCTCCTACGGCTACAAGGCCCTCAACGCCGCCGATCCCGACTGCGGCACCACCTTCACCTGGGCAACCCGGACCTTCGGGCCCAAGACGGGCTGGCTGGGTGGCTGGGGGATCATTGCCGCCGACATCCTGGTGATGGCCAGCCTGGCCCAGATCGCCGGCCAGTACGTGTTCCTGCTCTTCAACGCCAACGGGATCGGGCACAACGCCGACAGCGGGTGGGTGCTGCTGGTCGGGATCATGTGGATCGTGGCCATGACCGCCATCTGCTACGTCGGGATAGAGATCTCGGCCAACTTCCAGAAGGTGCTGCTCAGCATCGAGATCACCATGCTGCTCGTCCTCTCCGTCGTCGCCTTGGTCAAGGTCGGCAACGGCACCGCACCCGTCGGCCACCTCACGCCCAGTTGGTCCTGGTTCAACCCCTTTGCCTTGCCGGGCCCCGAGAGCTTCATGGTCGGTCTCACCCTGATGCTCTTCATCTACTGGGGGTGGGACACCGCGGTGTCGGTCAACGAGGAGACCAAGGAACGCGACAAGATCCCGGGCCGCGCCGCCGTCACCTCCACCTTCATCCTGCTGGCCATCTACGCCGTCGTGATCATCGCCACCCAGTCCTACGCCGGCATCGGGAGCAAGGGGATCGGTCTTACCAACCCCAACAACATCGGTGACGTGCTCTCCGTCCTGGGCAGTTCCATCTTCGGGTCTTCGGGGTTCGGGAGCTTCCTGTCCCACCTCCTCCTCCTCATGGTGCTCAGCTCGGCCGCCGCCTCGACCCAGACCACCATCCTGCCCACCGCCCGCACCACGCTCTCCATGGCCGTGTTCAAGGCCGTTCCGGACGCCTTCGGCAAGATCCACCGGCGGTACCTCACGCCGACCGTTTCGACGCTGACCATGGGGGGCGTCTCCATCGTGCTCTACGTGGTGATGAACTACGTGTCCAACGGCAACAGCGTCATCGCGGACTCGGTGTCGGCCCTCGGGGTGTGGATCGCCTTCTACTACGGGCTGACGGGGTTCTCGTGCTTCTGGTACTACCGCAAGACCCTGCGCGAGAGCCCGCGCACGCTGTGGCTGCGGGGCATCCTGCCCCTGCTCGGCGGCATCATCTTGTGGTTCGCCATGTTCTGGTCCTTCTGGTACTACTGGAACCCGGTCAACAGCTACAGCCACTTCACGTTCCCCGGCACCGACCGGGTCATCGGTGGCGTCTTCGCCCTCGATGTGGGCACGGTGATCCTCGGCGTGGTGCTGATGTACCTCTGGATGGCGTTCCGCCCGACCTTCTTCCGCGGTGAAGTGCTCAACCGCGACACCCCGACCCGCGTGCCGTCCGATGTCGGCGTGCCGGTCGGCCTGTTCGGGATCGAGCCCTTCGACGACGACGGCGACGCGGCCCCGGCCGACACGTCGGACAAGGAGCCGACCGGGGCCGGGTAGCCTCCAGAGCCTCCCGGGGCCGCGCCGGCGTGGCCGTCCCGAGACGATGGAGGCTCCATGACGAAGAGATTGGAAGGGACGGTCGCCCTCGTGACCGGCGCCAGCAGCGGCATCGGCGAGGCGACGGCGGTCGCCCTGGCCGAGGAAGGGGCGACCGTCGCGCTGGTGGCCCGGCGCCGCGACCGCCTCGAGGACCTGGCCGAGCGCATCGGGGGAGCGGGCAAGGCGCTGGTGATCGAGGCGGACGTCACCGATCCCGCCCAGGCGGAGGGCGCCGTCGCCCGCACGGTCAGCGAGCTGGGACGCCTCGACATGCTCGTAAACAACGCCGGCGTCATGCTGCTCGGGCCGATCGTCGGTGCGCCGCTCGAGGAGTGGCAGCGCATGGTCAACCTGAACCTGCTGGGGCTGCTCTATTGCACGCACGCCGCGCTGCCGCACCTCCTGGCGGCCGGAGAGGCCGAGCCGCGCCAGGTGGCGGACGTGGTCAACGTCAGCTCGGTCGCCGGACGTGTGGCGCGGCTCAACAGCGGCGTCTACAACGCCACCAAGCACGGCGTCGGCGCGTTCAGCGAGTCGCTGCGCCAGGAGGTCACGGCCCGCCACGTGCGGGTGACCCTCATCGAGCCCGGGGCCACCGCCACCGAGCTGGCCTTCCACAACCGTCCCGAGATCCTCGAGGGCATGGCCCAGCAATTCGGGGGGATCGAGATCCTGCACGCCGAGGACATCGCCGAGAGCATCCGCTACGCGGTCACCCAGCCACGACGGGTGGCGGTCAACGAGATATTGGTCCGGCCGACCGAGCAGGAGCGCTGAGATCGAACGGGTCGCCGTCATCGGGTGCACGGGCTCCGGGAAGACCACGCTGGCCGGCTCGTTGGCGCAGGTGCTGGGCGCGACCCACGTCGAGCTCGACTCCATCTACCACCAGCCCGGTTGGACGCCGCTCGCCGACGAGGAGTTCTGCTCCCGGGTGGCCGCGGCGACCGAGCCGCCGCGCTGGGTGGTCGACGGCAACTACTCGGTCGCGCACGAGGTCGTCTGGGCGAAAGCGGACACGGTCGTGTGGTTCGACCTCCCGTACGCCACGGTGCTGGCGCGGACCATCAGGCGGACGGTGCGGCGCACCGCGACCCGTGAGGAGCTGTGGAACGGCAACCGGGAGCCGCTCTCGAACCTGTGGTCGGTCAACCCGGAGAAGTCGATCATCGCCTGGGCGGCCACGCGGCACGGCGCCTACCGCCGGCGCTACGAGGAGGCCGAGCGCGACCAGCGGTGGGCGCACCTGCGCTTCGTCCGCCTGCGGTCCCAGGCGGAGGCGGACGGATTCCTGGCGGCCGTGACGGCCACCACGACGAAGGAGGTGTGACCGATGGACCTCGAGCTCGCGGGCAAGGTCGTGCTCGTCACCGGGGGGAGCGACGGGCTCGGGCTGGCGCTGGCCACCCAGCTCGCCGCCGAGGGCGCGTCGGTGGCCGTCTGCGGTCGCGACGAGGAGCGTCTGCGGGCGGCCCAGGAGGGACTGCAGGCGGCCGGCGCCGACGTGCTGGCGCAGCGCGCCGACGTGTCGGTGGCCGCGGACCTCGAGGCGTTCGCCGATGCCGCGGTGTCCCGCTGGGGCCGCGTCGACGGCGTGGTGCACAACGCGGGTCGTGCCGCGGCCGGGCCGGTCGAGTCCATCGACGACGCCACGTGGGAGTCGGACATTCAGCTCAAGCTCATGGCCGCCGTGCGGCTGACCCGTCTCGTCCTGCCCCAGCTCAGGGCCAGCCGCGGCGCCGTCCTGTTCACCCTGGCCATGGCGGCCAAGGCGCCTGGCGCCGGCAGCGAGCCGAGCTCGGTGACCCGTGCCGCCGGCATGGCCCTCATGAAGGCGCTCTCCAAGGAGCTGGCGCCCGACGGCATCCGGGTCAACGCGGTGCTGATCGGCCTGATCGAGAGCGGGCAGTGGGTCCGGGGCGCCGCCGGGGCGGGGACCGAGCTCGGGGAGTTCTACGCGCGCTTCGCCGAGGACGCCGCCATCCCGCTCGGTCGCTTCGGGCGGGCCGAGGAGTTCGCGGACCTGGGCTGCTTCCTGTTGTCTGCCCGAGCCTCCTACCTCACCGGCGCAGCCATCAACCTGGACGGGGGGCTCTCGCCCGCCGTCTGAGCGGCCTGGTCCGCTGTCGGAAGCGCTTACTCGTTGTAGCCGACGGTGTCGGTGACGTCACCCTGGCCGTTCGGCGTGAGCCCGACGGCGTAGCCGTCGATCATGTCGACGCGGGTGAGGGCGTCGACATGGGGCCGGCCGTCCCCGCCCCATTTGGCCTTGGCCGCCCGGCGGGCCGAGATCTCGTCGTCGGCCACCACGAACACCACCTCGTGGTCCTCGCCCATCCGGCCGGGGCCGAGCTCGCCGCCGAGGTAGGCCGCGTAGAGATGCACGCGGGGCAGCGTAGCGAGTACGAAGGGGGTCATGAGCCCCGAGACACTGTCCGGCAACACCGTCGTCGTCACCGGCGTCACCGGCCAGGTGGCGCGCCCGCTGGCCACCGCCCTCGCCCGCGACAACCGGGTCATCGGGGCGGCCCGCTTCTCCGACGCGGCCGCGCGCAGCGACCTCGAGGCGGCGGGTGTCGAGTGCGTGCCGGTCGACCTCGTGGCGGGGGATGTCGGCGGCCTGCCCGATGACGCCGACTACGTGCTGCACTTCGCGGTGGCGAAGACCAACGACTGGGAGCGCGACCTGGCGGCCAACAGCGGCGGCCTGGCCGCGCTCATGGAGCACCATCAGCGCGCCCGCGCCTTCCTGCACTGCTCCTCCACCGCCGTCTACAAGCCCGACGGGCACCGCGTCTTCGACGAGGAGGGCCCGCTGGGGGACAACCACGGTGTCTGGCCGTTCCTGCGCACGTACAGCATCTGCAAGATCGCGGCGGAGGGGACGGCGCGCTGGGGTGCGCAGCGCTTCGGGCTCCCGACCACCATCGCGCGCCTGTCGGTGCCCTACGGCGACAACGGGGGCTGGCCCGCCATCCACCTGCACATGATGCTGTCGGGCCATGCCGTCCCGGTCCACGTGAACGCGCCGAGCGTGTACCACCCGCTGCACGCCGACGACATCCTCGCCATGGTGCCGCGCCTCCTGGGTGTGGCCGCCGTGCCCGCTGTGACCGTGAACTGGGGCGGCAGCGAGCCGGTGAGCATCGAGGAGTGGTGCACCTACCTGGCCGGGTTGGCCGGCGCCGAGGCCCGTTTCGAGCCGACGGAGCACACGATCGACAGCGTGCAGATCGACACCACCCGCATGCACGAGCTCGTCGGGCCGACGACGGTCCCCTGGCGCGAGGGCATGCGCCGCATGGCGAAGGCCCTGCACCCCGACCGCGTGGCGTGAGGCGGGACACCGGATGAGCACGGTGCGCTTCGAGCCGTGCGACCCGGAGGAGCCGCCGGCCAGCGGACTGCTGACCGAGATGAAGGCCGAGCTCGTCGGTGCTTACGAGTCCCCCGGCCGGTTGGACAACCCGCCGCTGCTGCCGGCCGAGCTGCGGCCGCCCGGCGGCGTCTACCTCGTCGGCTACGAGGGGACCGAAGCCGTCGCCGGGGGAGGGGTGCGCCGCCTGGGCGAGGGCGTGGCGGAGATCAAGCGAATGTACGTCCGTCCCGCCGCCCGCTCGCGGGGCGTGGCGAAGCAGCTCCTCGCAGCACTGGAGGAGGCGGCCGCCGCCCTGGGCTACCGGAGCGCCCGCCTCGACACGGGACCAAAGCAGGTCCACGCGCAGCGCCTCTACCGCGCCGCCGGCTACGAGGAGGTGCCGCCCTACAACGAGAACCCCTTCGCCTGCTTCTGGGGCGAGAAGCCTCTGGGTGAGGCTCCGACCTAGAAGGCCCAGACCTCGACCAGCCGGCCCACCGCGGTCACCCCGGATCGCGGCGAGGGCGCACCTGGAGGGCCATCCAGGCCATCACCAGCTGCAGGGGGAGGCGGCCCCAGGCGACGGCGCGGCTGTCGGCCGGGCCGTCGTTGCGGCCGGTGCCGGCGTCGAGCGCCATCTGCACGTTGGCGGGGAAGACGGCGGCCAGGGTGGCCACGCTGGCCGCGGCCGCCCACCGGGTGCGCCGGACCAGCGCTGCCGCGCATACCAGCTCGACCACCCCGCTGGCGTAGATGAGCGAGGCGTGCCGCTCCTGGGGAATGGCACGCGGCATGATCGACGCGAAGGACTGCGGGTGGACCAGGTGCACCGTGCCGCTGCCCGCGAACACCGCGGCCAGCGCCAGCGGGGCACGACGCCGGAGGCTGCGCACGACCGGGACTGTACTGTGGCGTCGTGGGCACCCAAGTGACGATCGTCGGCGGCGGCAGCTACCAGTGGGCACCGGAGTTGATGGCCGACCTCTTCGGCACGCCGGCGCTCGCCGGCATGCACCTCGTGCTCGAGGACATCGACCCCGCGCCCCTGCCCAACATGGAGGCGCTGGCCAACAAGGTCAACGACGCCATGGGGTCCAAGGCCACCGTGGCCGCCACCACCGACCTGCGGGCCGCGCTCGAAGGGGCCGACTTCGTCATCGTGTGCATCTCCACGGGGGGCTTCCGCTCCATGGCGGTCGACCTCGACGTGCCGGCGGCCCACGGCATCACGCAGACCGTGGGCGACAGCGTCGGCCCGGGCGGCATCAACCGCGCGCTGCGGAACATCCCCGTCCTGGTCGGCATCGGCAAGGCCATGGAGGAGTGCTGCCCCGACGCCTGGCTCTTCAACATCACCAACCCCATGACCGCGCTGACGCGATCGGTGTGCCGGGAGACCCGCATCAAGACGGTCGGGCTCTGCCACGAGGTCGGCAACTTCTGCATGGACCTGGCCATCGCGCTCGGCCGGCCGGCCGAGGCCGTCTCGGCGTCGGTGACGGGCGTGAACCACTTCCCGGTGTTGACCGCGCTCGAGGTCGACGGCGCCGACGGCTTCGACGTGCTGCGCCAGCTCATCGACGAGGTCGGCGGGCTGGCGTCGCTCGCGCCGAGACCCGGGCGCCCCGAGGCCGACGCGTTCTCCAAGCTCGACTTCGCCCGGCGCCACGTGTTCAAGCTGACGCTGCTGGACCGCTGGGGCACCTTCCCCGCCGCCGGGGACCGGCACATCGCCGAGTTCGTCCCGTTCGCCCTCACCCCCGAGTCGGAGTGGGGAGGGGCCTACAACATCGAGCTGAGCCCGATCTCGAGGCGGGAGAAGCACCAGGCCGAGTACGTGGCCGACGTCGACGCGTGGTTGGCCGGGACCAAGGACCTGCAGACCTGGCAGTCGGGGGAGCTGCCGTCGCCGATGATCCAGGCCATGCTGAGCGGCGAGCCCTTCGAGGCACCGGTGAACATCCCCAACACCGGTCAGGGAGTCGGCCTGCCGCCCGACGCGGTGCTCGAGTCGATCTGCGTGATCGACGGCGACGGCATCCGGGGGCGCGACCGCGCTGCGTTGCCGCACCCCTACGACGAGATCGTCCGGCGCCACGTCGCCACCCAGGAGCTGACCGTCGAGGCCGCGGTCCGGGGCGATCGCTCCCTGGCGGCGGAGGCGTTCGCCCTCGACCCGTTGGCCGGCCGGGGCGACCTGCGCGCGATGGAGGCGATGGTGGACGAGCTGCTCGCCGGCACGGCGGAGTGGCTGCCGCACTTCGCCTAGCCGGTGGCCCGGACGTCTGGAGGGACACGCATGCGCATCGGATTCATCGGGCTCGGCGCCATGGGGCTGCCCATGGCGGGCCATCTGGTCGCCGCCGGCCACGACGTCACGGTTGCCTCGCGTGGCCGCGGGCCGATCGACGCCGCCGTGGCGCAGGGCGCAGCCGACGGCGGGTCCCCGCAGGGCGTGGCCGAGGCCTCGGACGTCGTCATCCTGTGCGTGCCCAATTCGCCCGAGGTGGTCGAGGTCGTCGACGCCATGCTGCCCGTGCTCCGTGCCGGCCAGACCGTGGTCGACTGCTCAACCATCGATCCCGAGGTGGAGCGGGCCCAGCACGCCCGGGTGGGTGAGACCGGGGCGCACTACCTCGACGCGCCGCTCTCGGGCGGCACGGGCGGCGCGCAGAAAGGCACGCTGACGCTGATGGTCGGCGGCGACGCTGCCGTGCTGGCCGAGGCCGAGCCCGCGTTCGAGCCCTTCGCAGGGCTCGTCGTGCACGTCGGGGGGCCCGGCATGGGCCAAGTGGTCAAGTTGTGCAACCAGGTGATCTACGCGGCGCAGATGACGGCGACGGCGGAGGCGACCGCCATGGCGGTCAGGTCCGGTGTCGACATGGAGAAGCTGCTGCTGGTGCTGACCCACGCCACCGGTGACTGCGTGGCGGTGCGGACCCGCCTGCCGGTGCCGGGCGTGATCCCCGAGAGCCCGGCGTCGAACGGGTGGCAGCCGGGGTTCATGACCGACCTCATGGCCAAGGACCTCGACCTGGCGCTGGCCTACGCGGCCGGACGCGGCGTGAGCGTGCCCACCACGGCGGCAGCGCGCCAGCTCTTGACGGCGGCCAGCGCCGCCGGCTACGGGCGCGAGGACTTCTCCGCCGTGGCCAAGGTGGTCCTGGCGCTGGCGGGCGCCGGATGACGTCCCCGCTGCCCACGCCGGCACTCATCCTGGCGGCGGACCACCGGGCCCGAGCCGTGCTGACCACCGAGAACTGGGCCGACTTCACCGGCGCGCTGGCCCGGGCCCTGCCGTTCTGCGACGGCATCCTGGCCACGGCGGAGCCGCTCACGTCGCTGGCGTCGGCGGGCCACGTCACCGCACTGCACCGCACGTACCTGTCCATCAACCGGACCGGCCTCGCCGGCTCCGTCTTCGAGCTCGACGACCGCCTCGTCGCCAGCGTGGCCCGGGCGGCCGCCGACGGCTGGACCGGTGTCAAGCACATGACGCGCATCGACTTCGACGACCCGGTCTCGGCCGCCGCGCTGGAGCTGCTGGGCCAGGTGCTCGAGCAGGCGCGTGAGGCCGGGCTCGAGGCGCTGGTGGAGCCGCTGGTGTGGCACGAGGGCCGGGTGCGCCGCGACGCTGACGCCGTCGTGCTGGCGGCGGTCATCGCGCACGACATGGGTGCGCCCGTGATCAAGGTCCCCGTGCCGGCGGCCAACCCGGGTGCGGAGCGCCAGCGGGCGGTGGCCCGGGTGGTGGCGAGCGTCGGCGTGCCCGTCCTCTTCCTCGGTGGCCCGGTCACCGGTGCGGGCCGCGACCACGTGCTCGACGAGGTGCGCGACGTCATGGAGGGAGGAGGTGCGGGCATGGCCATGGGGCGCACGCTGTATCAGGACCCTGATCCCGCCGAGATGGCCGGCCTCGTCGACGCGCTCGTGCACGGCCGGTGACCGGGTGATCCTCACCGTCGACTTCGGGACCACCGTCACCAAGGTTGGGCTGTGGGGCGACGGCGGCCTGGCCGCGCTGGCGCGCTCGGAGCTGACCACCACGCATCCCGACACGGGCTGGGCCGAGCAGGACCCGCTGCGTTGGTGGACGACGCTGGTCATCGCGTGCGCCGAGGCCCGCGCCCAGGCGCCGAAGGCTTTCGCCGAGGTCGACGTCATCGCCTGCTCCGGCGCGCGGCAGACCTTCGTCCCGGTGAAGGCGGGGGACCCCATCGGCAAGGGCATCCTGTGGTCGGACCACCGCGCCGCGGCCGAGGCGCGCGCCCTGGCCGAGCGTATGGGGGGCGACGACATCAACCGGGCCCGCACCGGCATCCCGCTCGACGCCGGCGCGGTGGCGGCCAAGCTGGCCTGGCTCGCGAAGAACGAGCCGGGTCGCCTGGAGAGCGCGGACGTGATCCTGTCGCCGCGTGACCTCATGGTGTACCGCATGACGGACCAGCTCGTCACCGACGCCACCTCGGCGTCGCGCAGCGGGCTGTACGACTTCGACGGCAACGCGGTGCGCGAGCTGGCCGGGCCGGCGCTGGGCAAGCTCCCGAGCGTCGTGCCCTCCGACACCGTGGTCGGCCAGCTGAAGTCCGTCCCGGGCGCCGAGCTCGGGCTGCGCCCCGGCATCCCGGTGGTCATCGGCGCCGGGGACCGCCAGTGCGAGGTGCTGGGGTCGGGCGCGTCCGAGGACCACCCCATGGTCAGCTGGGGCACCACCGGCAACGTCTCGGTGCCGGTGCACGAGCGCCCGGTGCCGTCCCCGGCCGGCGCGGTCGTGACCCGGGCCGCCGGAGGGGGCTGGCTCCTGGAGGGCGGCCTGTCGGCCGCCGGCTCGTTCCTGGCCTGGCTGGGCCGCCTGCTCGACCGCACGCCCGACGAGCTGGCCCGCCTGGCCGGGGAGAGCCCGCCCGGGGCGCGTGGGGTGGTGGCCGTGCCCTGGCTCGACGGCGCCCGCGCCCCGTGGTGGCGTGACGACGCCCGGGCCGGGTTCGTGGGGCTGGGCGCCGCCCACGGCGCCAGCGACCTGGCGCGGGCCGTGATGGAGTCGGTGGCCTGGGACGTGCTGCGGGTGCTCGAGGTGGTCACGGTCGGGCGCCTCGGCGGGTCCATCGCGTCGGGGGTGACCCTGGGCGGCGCCGGCTCGGGGCTGCCCGTGTGGGTCGAGGTCCTGACCTCCGTCCTCGGCATGCCCGCCACGCGCCACCGCTCGGGCGAGGCCGCCTCGGCGGGCGCCGCGCTGCTGGCCGGTCGGGCGCTCGGCATGGGCCTGACCCTTGACCAGCTCGACCCGGTCGAGCCGCCGATCGAGCCGGACCCCGCCGTGGTCGACCTCTACCGCGGCCTGCGGGCCCGGGTGGACCACGTCGCCGAGTCCGCGCTGGCGGCCACCGAGGCGCTTCCCGGTCCCGACCGCACCCCCGTCTTCTGACCCCTGTGCGCGTCGAGCTCGCCTACGGCCGCCAGGGGACGTCCGTCGAGGTGCCCGACGGCGCCGAGGTGGTCGAGCCGGTGGACCTGCCCGGCCTCGAGGACGAGGCGGCGGCCATCTCCGCCGCGTTGCACCGCCCCGTGGCCGGCCCGCCCCTGGGCGAGCTGGCCGGGCGCACCGGGCGGGTGGCCGTGGTGTTCCCCGACCTCACGCGGCCCATGCCCAACCGCACCGTGCTGCCGCCGCTCCTGGCCGAGCTCGAGCGCTGCGGCGTGCCCGACGACCGCATCACGCTCCTGTGCGCCACCGGGACGCACCGCCAGGCGACGGCCGCCGAGATGCGGGAGCTGGTCGGGCCCCGCGTTCGAGGCGCGCTACGCCATCGTCGACCACGATGCGACGAGCGACGCGCACGAGCACGTCGGCGACGTCGACGGCGTGCCGGTGCTCTTGCAGCGCGAGTACGTCCAGGCGGACGTGCGCATCGTCACCGGCTTCGTCGAGCCCCACTTCTTCGCCGGCTTCAGCGGCGGTCCCAAGGCGGTGTGCCCGGGACTGGCCGCCACCGAGACGATCCTGGAGGCGCACCATCCCCGTCGCATCGCCGACGGGCGGGCCACCTTCGTCACCCGTGCCGGCAACCCCGTGCACGACTTCGTCCGGGCGGCCACCGCTCTGGCGCCGCCGCACCTGTCGCTCGACGTGGCGATCAACCGGGCGCGTCAGGTGACCGCGGTCTTCGCCGGGCCCCTGCCCGACGCGCACGACGCCGCCTGCGCACACGTGCACTCCTCCGCGGTGCGCGAGGTCGCCGCGCCCTTCGACCTCGTCGTCTCGACCAACGGCGGTCATCCGCTCGACCGCAACCTCTACCAGGCGGTCAAGGGGATGGCGGCGGCCGAGCGGATCGTGCGCGGCGGGGGCATCATCGTGATGGCCGCCGCCTGCGAGGACGGGGTGCCGGCCGGCGGCGCGTTCGCCCGGATTGTGGCGGGGGCGGGCTCGCCGGCCGACCTGACGGACGCCGCCGCCGGGCCCGAGCTCGACCGGTGGCAGGCCCAGGTGCTCGGGCGCGTGCTCGCCCGGGCCGAGGTGCACCTGCACAGCGCGGGCGTGGGGGAGTCCGACTTCCCGGGCGCGCTGCTCGTCCCCGCTCCCGATCTCGACGGCGCCGTGGCGGCCGCGCTCGACCGCCTCGGGCCGCGGGCGCGGGTCGCGGTGCTGCCCGAGGGGCCGCTCACAGTCGCGACGGTGCGTCCCTCGGCCTGACCAGCACCCCTTCCTGACGCGCGTGTCAGGGATAGAGTGCCGGTGCAGTGCCCGACGAACCGCTGTTCGACTTCGCCGTCCCGGAGGACCTGCTGCGGGAGGCGGTGGCGCAAGTCAGTGACCCCGACGTGGTGGCGGATATCGAGGTGATGCCGGGCACGGGGGAGGGCAAGCCTCCTCCGCTCGCCGGCATCCTCCACCAGTACGGCTACGCCCCCCTCGTCCTGCTCACCGCTGCCGCACTGGTCCCGGGCACCTTCGGCAACGGCATCGCCCTCGTCGGCAGGAACCTCGAGACGTCCTTCCACATGTCCAACGCGTCGTTGGGCGCCGTCGCCTTCATCGCCCAGGTGTCCCAGCTCCTCTGGGCGGTGCCATTGGCGCTGTGGGCCGACCGGGGCAGCCGCAAGGTGGTGGCGGCCGTCGCCCTGCTGGTCTTCGCGGGCTTCGGCAGCCTGATGGCGATCTCGCCCAACGTCTGGTGGTTCGCCTTCCTCTACCTGGCGGCTTCGGTGGGCACCGGCGTGAACAACACGGTGCACAACTCGTACCTGGCGGACGCCTACCCGACCGAGGGGCGCGGGCGGATCTTCAGCTGGCACAACCTCTCGGACCCCCTGTCGCAAACGATCGGGATCCTGATCTTCGGCTATGTCGTGACGATCGCCCACAACTGGCGCTACGGGCTGCTCGTCGCGCTGGCCGGGATCCCGCTCGGCCTCGCCCTCTTCACCCTCAACGAGCCCGCCAAGGGCGCCAACGAGAGCAGCCACATCCTCAAGGCGTCGGGGATGGACCTCCAGGCCCAACAGGAGAAGGCGCCCCGGGTCCTCCTGGGCTCCGCCGTGACCAGGCTGCTGCGCATCCGCTCGCTGTACTACGAGCTGGTGGCCGTCGCCATCCTCGGCTTCGCCGGCACGGGTGCCCCGCTGTTCGGCAACCTCTTCTTCATCGACAAGTTCCACCTCGACACGGCCCAGCGCAGCGAGGTGTACGCCATCATCGGGCTGGCCGCCTTCCTCGGGCTGCCCCTCGCCTATGTGTTCGGCGACCGTTACTTCCGCCGCGCCCCGCAGCGGCCGCTCGTCATCGCGGGCTTCTGCATCACGGCCTACGGGGGGCTCTACGTCCTCTCGCTCTACGTGCCCCAGCTCTGGCTGGTGGTGACGCTGCAGTTCCTGGCCAACGCCGCCGTGTCGCCGTTGGCCATCTGCATCTTCCTGACTCTGGCCGCCACGGCCCCGCCCGAGATGCGCACGATCTGCTTCGCCATGTTCGGCGTGTACTCGCTCGTTTTCGGGGGCTTCGCGGGGTCGGTCGTCCTCGGCGCGGTGTCCGATGCCCTCGGGGGCCTGCACGGCATCATCGTGGCGCTCACGCTGATCTTCCCGGTCTGCGCCGTCGGGGGGCTCCTGCTCGTCATCGGCTCGCGCAGCGTGCGCCGGGACATCACCCTTGTCATAGAGGACGTACTCGAGCGCTATGCCGAGGGTAAGCGGCGCCAGGCGGGCGGCGCCATCCCCGCCCTGCAGGTCCACAACCTCGACTTCTACTACGGCACCAACCAGGTCCTCTTCGACATCAACCTCCAGGTGGAGGAGGGTGAGATGGTGGCGCTGCTTGGCACCAACGGCGCGGGCAAGTCGACCTTGCTGCGCGCCGTCTCGGGCCTGTCGCACCCCCACCGGGGCGTGATCCGCCTCTTCGGTATGAACTCGACCTATCTGGAGCCCGAGCAGATCATCGACGAGGGCGTGGCGCTGCTGGTCGGCGGGAAGATGACGTTCCCCGGGCTCAGCGTGCGCGACAACCTGCGCATCGGAAGCCACACGCTGCGGCGGGACCGGGCCCGGGCCGACCGGGCCTACGACGAGGCGCTGGATGCCTTCCCCGAGCTGGCCGAGCGACTCGACCAGCCGGCCGGCACGCTGTCGGGCGGCGAGCAGCAGATGCTGGCGCTGTCCCGCGTCATGATGACGGGGCCGCGGCTGCTCATGATCGACGAGCTGGCACTCGGGCTGGCCCCCATGACGGTGGACAACCTGATGCACATGGTGCGGCGCATCAACGAGGCCGGCACCACCGTGATCCTGGTGGAGCAGAGCCTCAACCGAGCCCTCAGCCTGGCGCAACGGTGCTTCTTCATGGAGCGCGGCACCATCCGATTCGACGGGCCCACCTCAGAGCTGATGGCTCGCGACGACCTCCTGCGGCCCGTCTTCCTCGGCACCGCCACCGCCGGTCTCGGGTAGCCCGAGGTGCTCGCCTTCTCGGCTCCCGACTTCGTCCTCGTTCAGGGCGTCTTCTACGGACTGGGCTACGGGCTGCTGGCCCTCGGACTCGTGCTCGTCTACCGCACCAACCGGGTACTGAACTTCGCGCAGGGCCAGATCGGCGTCATCGCCGCCGTGTTCCTGGTGAAGCTCACGGCGGACTTCCATTTCAACTACTGGTTCTCCCTGGCGCTCTCGGTCGGCTTGGCCGCCGGCGTGGGCGCAGGGTCGGAGCTGGTGCTGCGCCGGCTCTTCAACCGTCCCCGCGTCCTCGTCATGGTGGCCACCATCGGGCTGAGTTACGTGCTCCTCGCGCTGACCGCGCTGCCCTTCATCAGGCCGTCCAACCTCTACAAACCGGTCCCCGTGCCGTTCGACCTGTCCTTCTCGCTCGGGCCGTTCATCATCACGCCTACCGAGGTGATGACCCTCATCGTGGCACCCCTCGTCACGCTCGCCCTGGTGCTGGCCGTCCGCTTCACCTCGTGGGGGTTGGCCATGCGCGCCATGTCCGAGAACGCCGACTCGGCCCGCCTCTCGGGCGTATGGATCCGTCGGACCTCGACGTTGACCTGGACCGTCGCCGGCGCGCTGTCCGCGTTCACGGCAATCCTCAACGCACCGAACCAGACCAGCGCGCTGACGCAGGCGCTCTCACCCGACCTGCTCCTCTATGCGCTCACCGCGGCGCTCATCGGGGCCATGGTCAACCTCACGGTGGCCTTCATCGCCGGCGTGGGCATGGGGGTCTTCCTCGAGCTGCTGGCCTGGAACGTCGCCTCGCCGGCCAAGCAGCAGCTCGTGGTCTTCATCGTGGTCATGGCCGTGCTGCTGGTGCGGGTGAGCGCGCTGCGCAAGGGGGCCCGGACCGAGGAGCGCAGCACGTGGCAGCACGGCGCCGTGACGACCATGCGGGCCGGCACAGACCAGCTGCGCCGCCGGGTCTCGGTCACCGGGATCTGGCTGACCATCGCAGCGGCAGTCCTGCTGCCGTTCGTCCTTTCCGTCGGCAACAACGTCCTGTTCAGCCAGATCTGCATCTATTCCGTGGTCGCCCTGTCGCTGACCATGCTCACCGGGTGGGCGGGGCAGGTGTCTCTGGGTCAGTTCGGCTTGGTCGCCGTGGGAGCGCTCGTCGCGGTCCACCTGGGTACGTCGCTCCCGCTGCCCCTGGTGATGCTGTACGGCGGCGCCGTCACGGCGGTGGTCGCCATCTTCGTCGGCCTGCCCGCGCTGCGCATGCCCGGCCTCTTCCTCGCCGTCACCACCTTGGCCTTCGCGCTGTTCATGCAGACCGCGGTGCTCGCCACCCCCTGCTTCACCGTCCCAGGCATCGACAAGACGCTGTGCACCGGTCTGCCCGACCCCGCCTACACCGTCCTCAGCCGTCCGACGCTCTTCGGCCTCAGTCTGAGCTCGCAGCGGGCCTTCGCCTGGTTCTCGCTGGGCGTCCTGCTGCTGTCCGTCTACATGGTGCGGATCTGGCGCGACAAGGGAGTGGCGCGGCGCCTCGTCGCGGTGCGGGACAACGAACTGGGCGCGGCCGCCATGGGCATCCCCATCCTGCGCACCAAGTTGCTGGCCTTCGGGCTTTCGGGGTTCATGGCGGGCTACGCGGGGGTGTGCTTCGCCTTCGCCACCCAGCAGCTGAACAACACCGACATCACCTTCGACCCGACGACGTCGTTCGTGATCATCTCCATGGTGGTCATCGGTGGCCTGGGCTCCATCTCGGGCGCCATCCTCGGCGCGCTGTACCTCGAGGGCCTGCCCGCCATGTTCGGCGCCAACCAGACGATCCAGTTCATCACGAGCGGCCTGGGCCTCATCGCGTTCATCCTCTACCTGCCCGGCGGATTGGCCGAGCTGTTGCGCCGCTCCGGCGACCTGGTCGCCCTCGGGATCCGGGGCGCGCAGGAGCGGATCGCCTCGCGCCGGGCCGAGCCCCCGGTGGCCTCGGGGAGCGCCACCGACGTGCCGGCCACCCTCGTCGCCGACGGGGCTGAGCAGTGACCACGCCGGCCCCGAGCGCGCCGGCGGCACCGTCCACCCACCCCGCGCGCCTCCGTGTGGAGGGCATCGACGTGCGCTTCGGCGGCGTCCACGCCCTCGACGGGGTGACCTTCGAGGCGGAGCCGGGCGCCATCGTCGGCCTGATCGGCGCCAACGGCTCGGGGAAGACGACGACACTCGACGTGATCTCGGGACTGGTGGCGCCGCATTCGGGCCGGGTCCATCTCGACAGTACGGACCTGGCCGAGTACCTGCCCGAGGAGCGGCTCGGCATCGGGATCGTCCGTTCCTTCCAGGACTGCCGCCTCTACCCGGAGCTGACGGTGCTCGACGTGCTCTTGCTCTGCGAGGACGCGCGTCAGGAGGTCGCGGTGGTCCCCACCACGCTCCGCCTCCCGTGGGCGCGGCGGGCGGAGCGGCGCAAGCTCGAGGCGGTGGACCAGGTGATCGCCGCCTTCGGGCTCGAGCGCTTCAGGCAACACCGCACGGCCGAGCTGTCGACCGGGACGCGTCGGGTGGTCGACCTCGCCTCGGTCGTGCTGGCCAAACCCCGGCTGCTCCTGCTCGACGAGCCGACAGCCGGCATCGCCCAGCGGGAGGCAGAGGCGTTCATCCCCCTGCTTCGCCGCCTGCACCAGGTGGCCGACACGACCATCATCCTGGTGGAGCACGACGTGCCGCTGGTCTTCGCGCTGTGCTCCCAGGTCGTGGTCATGGAGCTGGGCCGGGTGGTGGCCGCCGGGCCCCCGGAGACCATCCGCGCTGACCCGAAGGCGCTGGCCGCCTACCTTGGTGCGAGCGACGAGGCCCTGCAGGCATCAGGACCGATCGGGGAGGGCGGCGGCACAAGCCGCAGCGAAGGAGCGTGAGCATGCACACGAGCACGGAAGTCACTGCGCCGCGGGCGGCGTTGCACCACCCGCTGGCGCCGTTGGGCCGGTCCTGGCGGCGCCTGCGCCGGCGGCCCCGGGCCATGCAGGTGCGCACCGCGCTCATCGTGATCGCCCTCGTGGTGGGGCTGGTGGCCTGGCTCGCCCTGGCACCCTCGGGGAGCCCGGGCAGCCCCGGCGCCGCCGGCGCCGCCGAGGTCTCGACCTCGAGCCAAACCACCGGCACGCCGGTGAGCCAGGCCAGCACGAGCACGCGCGGCGTGACGGCCAGCACCATCAACGTGGTGTTTCCGGTCGTCGCCGTCAACAGCGAGGCCGGACGGTTCGGGTTCGCGCAGGACAAGGAGTACAACGAGCAGACCGCGGCCATCAACCTCTACGTGAACCAGATCAACAACAGCGGCGGCATCAACGGGCGCAAGATCAATCCGATCATCGTCAGCTTCGACCCGGCCAACGATGCCAACGAGCAGGCTCTCTGCGCGCAATGGACGCAGGGCAACCCGGCGGTCTTCGCGGTGGTCGACGGAATCGGGACGTGGATCGGGGACAACCAGCTCTGCGTCACCCAGCAGGGCCACACCCCGCTCATCAGCGCCTGGTCCACCACGACCAACTGGACGCAGCTGGGTTCGCCCTACCTGTGGTGGACGGGGCCCGACCAGGCGCCGGTGCTGGCGGCCACGGTGCAGTGGGGCCTCGCCTCGGGACGGCTGTCCAAGAGCAAGAAGGTCGGCATCGTCGTCTCCGACCAGGCGGGCGACCAGGCGGCACTGAACTCCTATCTGCTGCCTGACCTGAAGAAGGCGGGGATCACGCCGCAAGTGGCGACCGTCGCCGGCAACCCCGACCAGTCGGCCGCCACCAACTCGGACGCGCAACTCGCCGTGGAGCGCTTCAAGGCGGCGGGGGTGCAGTCCGTCTTCCCCCTGCTCCCCGAGAACGCCTTCTTCCCGTACGTGTCGGCCGAGACGTCGCAGCAGTTCTTTCCCCAATTGCTGCTGAGCGACTACGAGTCGACCGTCGAGGTGGCGTTGGGTCTCATCCCCGTCCCCTACGAGACCGCGCTCGACGGGCAGGAGGGCGTGACGACCGAGACCCTCGGCGGTTTCGACGACGCCCGTCCCGAGAGCCAGGGTGGCTACGACCCCGGCGTGCGCTCGTGCTACCAGACGTGGCACTCGTACCACCCCAAGCCCATCGCGGGCACCACGAGCTACTACATCGAGGAGCAGGGCCCGATCCAGGCGTGGTGCGGGGCCATCCGGCTCTTCGCGACGGCGGCCAAGGACGCCGGTAAGGACCTGAACCGAAAGACGTTCGTGGAGGCCATGTCGAAGATCACGAACTACCCGGGCACGCTCTCACCGGTGTGGAGCTTCGGGCCGTCGAAGTTCTACGGGCCCACTCAGTACCAGGTCGTGAAGATCCACAACAACGTGCCGCCGTCGTCGCAGTGCAAGCTGAAGACGAACCACAAGCCGCAGGGGACCTGCTGGGTGACCGAGCAGCCCTTCAAGCCGCTGCCGGCGGGCTGACGGCGGGCCGCCTCAGGCGATGTTGGTCGCCGTCGGCGGCCGGCCCTGCACGATGTCGTCGCAGCGCATCTGGACGGCCTCGGTGAGCTCGGGGTGGGTGAGGATGTAGAAGGTGTTCTGCTTGACCGCGTCGATGACCCGGTCGGCCACCGCGGCGGGAGGGATCCCGCCGTCGACCATGCCCTGAATGGCGGCGCGCAGCTCTTCGGCGCCCTCGACCTCACGCCCCGGCGCCCACGCCGGCCGGTTCCGGTCGGACTCGGCGATGCGTGTCTGGACAAAGCCGGGGCAGAGGACCGACACGCCCACCGGCACCCCCGCCACCTGCAGGTCCTTGTAGAGCGACTCGGAGATGGCGACGACGGCGAACTTGGTGGCGTGGTAGGGACCGAGGAACGCGGTCGTGGTGAGTCCGGCGATCGACGCCGTGTTCACGACGTGTCCCTCGCCCTGCTCGATCATCAGCGGCACGAAGGTGGCGACGCCGTGGATCACGCCCCACAAGTTGGCCCCGAGGATCCAGCGCCAGTCCTCCTCCGAGAACTCCCAGATAGGCCCGCCCGTCCCGACGCCCGCGTTGTTGTGGACGAGATGGACCGCGCCGAAGCGCTCGAGTGCCCGGTCGCGCAGCCGGCGCACCGACGCTGCGTCGGACACGTCGGTCACGACGCCGATGACGTCGGCCCCCCGGCCGGTGAGCTCGGATTCGACCTCCTTGAGCGGGCCCTCCTCGATGTCGGCCAGGACGAGCCTCATCCCCTCGGCCGCCGCCTTCTCCGCCACGGCCCGCCCGATGCCGCTGGCCCCGCCCGTGATCACGGCCACCTTCCCCTGCAAGTCCTGCATCGGCCCTCCTTTCGTCCTCCGGAGGTGGTCGAGTCAAGCACCAAAGGCGCGCGGCAGCCAATGCGACCGCGACGAGGGCCGGGAGGCCGGGAGCCGGGATCCCCACCGGCATGGGACAGCCGAGGCCGTGGGCCGGCGCCTGCCTCAGCGCGTCACCGGGCGGCGCGTGCGCAGGTATGCGGCCCCGGTGGCCGACACCGAGACGAACTCGCCGCGCCCGGGCTCGCGGTGGCGCACGAGGAAGCCACGCGCGTTGGCGTCCTCCCACACGGGCAGGCGCGGGCACGACGTGCGCCACGCGTCCATCACCTCGCTGTAGGGGCGAGGGTCTGCCGCCACCCACTCGAGGAGGTCCAGGATCAGGTCGTCGACGGTCGGGTCGAGCATCACCTCCATTGTCGCACCGGCGCAGGGGCCCGAGCGCCGCTCAGAGGACCTGGTGCTCCTCGACCAGGAAGATCGGTGACCGCTCATGGTCGATGAACGTCTTCTCGTCGGCGTGCAACGCCGCCGCTGCGGCCACACCCTCGGGGGTGAGCGTGGCCGCGACCAGCGCGTCCAGGCTGTCGAACCACAGCTCGGCGACGCCGTCGAAGTGCTCGGGCGCGCCCCGGTCGGAGGCGATCGCATCGCCCACCGGTCCCGCCTTGGTATGCGCCTGCACGTACTTGCGGATCCCGAGCACCGGTGCGAACGAGGCCGCCAACGGCCCGTGGACCTCGCGCCAGTAGCGGTGGAACTCGGCCTCGTCCACGTCCGGCCGACGGCGGAGGCAGAACACGAGCTTGATCACGACCCCGAGGATACCGACGGATCCGAATCGAGCTCATCCGGTGGCCGTCGCTCGATTCAGCTTGACTTGAAGAGCACTTCAAGGTGTACACCGACGATCATGACCATGAGGAAGCGGCTCGGTCGCCGGGTCGTCTCCCAGTTCATGCACCCCCGCGGGCTGGCTGGCCACCTCGTGGGCTGGGAGATGGCGCTGCGACCATCGAACCGCAAGCGCAACAGGTGGGCGGTGTCCCTCATGGACGTGCAACCCTCGGATCGCGTGCTCGAGATCGGGTTCGGGCCCGGCATCGCGATCCGCGAGATCGCACGGCGGGCGACCCATGGCCACGTCGTCGGCATCGATCGGTCCGCCACCATGCGCGCCCAGGCCGCCCGCCGAAATGCGGCCGCGATCAGCGCGGGCCGGGTGCGGCTGATCGTCGCCTCCATCGACGACCCACCTGTCTTGGACTCCCAGTTCGACAAGATCCTGGCCGTCAACAACATGGGAATGTGGTCACAACCCGCGCTCCGGCTCGGACAACTGGCGGGTCTGCTCAGCGACGGCGGGAGCATCGCGATCGTCTCGCAACCGCGCTGTCCTGGCGCGACCGCCGAGACGACGAGGGCCGCCGCCGCTCAGATCGTGGAGCTGCTCGAGGCGGCTCATCTTGTTGCGATCCGTGTCGAGACGCTGAACCTGAGGCCTCCCGTCGCGTGCGTCATCGGTTCGGTGCCCGGCGGGACCCGTCGCGATTGACGGATGTGCCAGGGACAGGAGACGCCCGGCTACCGGTCGGCGGCAACACCGCCAAGGCCATTGGGGGTCAGCGGGAGTGCCCGTTGTGGCGCGTCCCCGAGGATCTCGTGGCAGCTGCGAGATCGATGGGTTCCAGGATCCCATGGGCGAGATCGGCCTTCCCCCGAGATCGAGTGCGTTCGTCCGATACCTTCGTGGCAGTGAGGGAGTCCCAGGGCGCGGTCCGAGGTTGACTGAGCAGGCCGTCCGGGGGGGATGCGCCGAAGGCGAAGCACACGGCGATGACGGAGCAGACTGCGACCGTCGGTAGGACCAAGAGGCAACAGATGCTGGCGCGGGCGAGCGATCTCACGAGACGTATTGGTCGTTCGTCCGACCGTCGGAGAACGCGCAACCCCAAGAGTCGATAGCTCGGCGTCCGACCGTTGCGCCATTCGAAGACGCTCCAGATCAGCCAGCCGATGCCCAGCGTGCCGATGATCAGCAGCGGGGTGAGCGCGAGGGCCTCTATGCGCCTGCCGAGGCTCGCAGGGGTCGCGCGTCCAGCCATGGAACCAGGCTAATCCTGGCGATTGTCCGCGACAAAGGTCCCGCGAGGCGCGACGTCGGCGCGGTTCGAGTCCGACGGTGCGACCACTGGAGTTCCCGACCGGGCAGACTGGTGCGGTGGGCGATTCGGCCACCTTCCGACTCGAGGGCCATGTGGCCACCATCACCTACAACCGACCCGACGCGCTCAACGCCATCAACGCCGAGATGCGGCGTGACCTCAACGACGCCTTCTCGCGCTTTCGGGACGACGAGGACGCGTGGGTGGCTATCGTCACCGGCTCGGGACGCGCGTTCTGCGCCGGGGCGGACCTCCGCCAAGGAGCCGGGTCGACGGGTGAGTTCCCGGGCACGTTCTGGGAGAAGCCGACGCTCAATTCCTTTGAGAGCGGCTGGGAGATCTTCAAGCCGGTCATCGCCGCCGTCAACGGATACTGCCTGGGTTACGGCCTGACGCTGGCCAGCTGGTGCGATTTCGTCCTGGCGAGTGATCGAGCCGAATTCGGCCTTCCAGAGGTGAGGCTCGGAGTCCCCGCGATCGTGGCATCGATACGCTTGCCGCAGCGGCTCAACTGGGCGGATGCCATGGAGCTCTTGCTCACGGGGGAGCGCATCGATGCTGAGCGAGCCAAGGCCATGGGTCTGGTCTGGAGGGTCGTCCCCCATGAGACCCTGCTCGACGAGGCCAACGCGTTGGCGCAACGCCTTCTCGGCGGAGCGCCTCTGGCTCAGCGGGCCATGAAGGAGATGGCGATGCGGACTCGACCCATGGCGATGCTGGAGGCGGTCCGCTTCGGCGAGACCATGCGGCAGGTCGCCGGGGCGACCCAGGACGCTGCGGAGGGATTTCGGGCCGCAGCTAAGCACCGCCCGCCGCGCTGGACCGGGCGATGAGGTACGCCGCTGTGGGAACCAAGGGGAAGACGATTAGTTCTCAACGGCGCTGGCAAGGCGCTGGAGGGTGCCGCTCATGGTCCGACGGTTTCGCTCCGTGCGATCATCCACACCCGAGATCTGCTTGCTGAGCTCCATGGCGGACTCGGGCCGGAGATCGTCGTTCCACTCGGTGACGCGGCTTCCCGACTCGGTCGGCTCGATGCGGAACCCCCAGGTCGAGTAGTGAAAATCCATCATCGAGCACTCAAAGGCGAACGCTCGCCCGGGGTCGGCCTCAATCACCTTGCCCTGAGTGGTCCACTCGTGCTCGCCGTGATGATTGTGGCCGTCGAAGGTGGCACCGACGACGGGAGCGTCGAAGCCTTCGTGCCACTCGCAGGCGTGACATTCCTCGGACCACTCGCCCATGCGGGTCACGTCGGAGATGGCGGCATAGACACGCTCGGGTGGTGCGGCGATGTCACGGGAGATCTCGAGTCGGTCGGCCATGGGTCGAAGTTCACTACAGGTGACCGGTGGGTGTCGAGCAGACTGGCGTGCTTGCCTTCGTCGGACTTGGCCGTTAACGAGGACCACTCGAGGTGTCGTGGGCCCGATCCATCAGGCCCCGCCGGATAGCGCTCTCGATCGGTGAGTCGGCTTCAGCTGGTTGGTCGAGGATCACGGGCTCCTGGCTCACCAACGGAGTTTGTGAGACCAAACGGGGGCTCCCGCCCTCGACGGACTGCCCGGCATGAACCAAGAACGGATGGCAGAGGTAGACGTCGCCCGCGCGTCCCGTGGCGAGGGTCACCCGCCGTGAGGCGGACGCTTGGGCCGCACGCGTGGTCGCCATCGAAAAGGGTAGGCCTTCGAGGCCGGCCGGACGCAGGAGAGATGGCACGTCGAGGTGCGATCCGACCCGTATTCGGGTGGGACCGTCATCGGGTCCGACGTCGGAGAAGAGGAACAAGAGGAGCAGTGCACGCACGCGGGAGAGGAGGTTGACTCTCCAATGGCTGTAATCGAAGTCTGCGTCCACCCGTCCCTGCGGGGGAAAGCTCTCATCGACGTGCCAACCCGTGTCGTCGGGATCAGCATGATGCGGGAACCGGACGACGAATTGACCCAGATGCGGCCGGTGCTGCCAGCGTCCAACTCCGACAAGCTGGTCGAACGCCGTGAAGAGCCGCGGGTTTTCGAATGCAGCCGAGAACGGCCGAGCATCGGTGGGTAGAACCCTGACGACCGGCGCGGTCCACGACGCGGGGTCTTCTCGGCGCATGCCGATATCTGACCAAATGGCCTCCTGACCGGCAGCAACGACCTCGGCGGGAACAACCTCTTCGAGGTGTACGAATCCGTCCTCAATGAATTGATCGACCTGCTGCTGATTCAGATCGTTCTCGAGCATCGCTCTCCTCCTGGGAGGACATCGTGACTGTACTTTCAGACCTGCGCTCGGATACGCCACAGGCGTTCGGGGACAGCCGAGTTCGTGGGGAAGACGGTTCTCAACGCGGTCGGTGGCCACCATTCGGGCCGGGTGTCACGTGGAGGAGGTAGCTGGGCTCGACCGGTTCGAGGCGGTGCCAGACACCGCGTGGCACGACATACGCGTCGCCGGGCCGAAGTCGAACCCTCGTCTCGACGCCCACGGCCTGCTCGTCACCGTCGTCAAGGATCAATTCCATCGTTCCGCTCACGACGTACAGGAACTCGTCGCCGTCCGGGTGGACCTCACCGCCATGCGGTCCGGGCCCATGGATGTTGGGGATCGCTCCGATGGTGTATCCATCGATTCGCCGTGGCGGTCCCGGCGGGGCAGACGTGATGGTCATCGACCAGTTGCGATCGATGTTCGCAACGTTCCCCTCGAAGTGGACCGGCGACGGGTTCGGGGCAGGAGTCATGCGCACAGATTGCCCGATCCTCGTGCTCACCGCCAGGAGTGCTCACCGCCGCGTAGTGTCCCACCGGCGGTCAAGACCGCATCTGGCTCGCAGAGACCCCGGCCGTGGCACGCACGATGTCGAACGCGGCGAGGCTGACCTTCGAGAGCGACGCGTGATCGACCTTGTCCAATGTGTCAGCCGGATCGAAGAGGTACCACGGTGCGGTGAGGTAGTTGACCAACGGCACTCCCTCCAGGTGGAAGAACCCACCGTCGGTGGTCGGGAACGGCGCCAGCGCGTCGGGGGTGAGGACGAGGGATCGGTCCAGGTGGTGCTCCACGATCGCGTCCCAGACGATCTGCTCGAGCGCGGCATTCTCGGTGGTGAACCACCAACGAGGCGTCACCAGCGTGCTCGCTCCGTCACGCCCCGGTTCGAGGGGCGGACTGTCGAGTGCTGCGTGCTCGAGGTGGACCTCGAGCACCGTTCGATCGAGCATGCCGCGGTGGCGCTCGATGAACGCCCTCGTACCCGCTCCATGGGACATGTGTGCCGCAGTGGCCACGAAGATCAACCGGTGCGGCCGCTCGGACTCGGGTACGGCGGCCCAGGCCGTTGTCTGGGCGAGCAGCATCGCGATCCCGGTGCCGTCTTCGACGGCCGAAGCCCACGGTGCGTCATGATGCGTCCCCACGATGACCCACTCATCGTCGGCTCCTGGCAGCTCACCGACGACATTCCGAGACGTCGTCACCCCCCGCTCAGCCACGACTTCGAGAATGGCCTCCACAGGACCGTTCTCCAACAATGAGACAAGACGATCCCCTTCGCTCTCCGAGACATAGACCCCGGGAATCGCCCGGGGTCGGCCGTCGTAGGGCACGTAGTACTCGCAGCCGCCGCTTGGGTACCCGCGCAGCACCCCGACGAATCCGATGGCTCCCGCCGCAATGGCAGGTTCCATCGTCTCTTGGAGCTCGACGGCAAAGGGGAGGCGGTGTCGTCCTCGGGCGAATGTGTGATCGGGGTCGAACGCCCATCCGGCCTCGACCAGCGCCTGCGGCGAAGAGTGCTTGCCCTTGGTCGGGGCTCGCCGCGACATGACGGGAAACTCGTCAGGTAGTGAGTCGAATCGGAGTTCGTAGAGCGCAAGTTTGCCGGCGACGCCACTGGGATCGGCCGGGTTCCAGCGCGCGAGGTGGCCCTCGACCCGGGTCGGCTCCGACAGCGGGACCGGGAAACACTCGATCTCAATGGGATGGAAATCTCCCGAGGCCGACAGCTCGCCGCGGCTGTCTCTCCAGAACGTTGATTCCACCGGCTCGAATCGCACTCCTTCGAGCCCCCGCGAGTCGAATTCTCGAAAGATGAATTCCTCAGCCCACTTGTCGGCGGGATAGCCGGGCCGCCGGACGCCCTGGGCGACGAGATCCTCGATCCATAGCCGCATTTCGGCTACTGACGGCAGGTCCGGCACGTCAGCCACGGAAGCCGGACGTCTGGGTGAACCGGGTGTCGGTCACGCCGCGATGCTAGGCAGGGCCGTCGTCACCCTTCCCGGATCGACGCCGGGTCGATGCCCACGCCGCCCGCCGCACTGCTTGCGTACACAGCAAGCGCGAACCGCAACACGTCGACGGCCTCTTCGGCACTCCACCACAAGGGGCCCTCTCCGGTACGGAGCCAGCGCAGCCAGTGGCGTCCGGAGTCCCGGAAACTGCTGGCCCAGTCGTCGTCGAGCGCATGGAAGGTCCGCATCTCGCCGTCGATGTAGGTCTCGAGGCTCGGTTGTTGAATGCCCCTGCCGGTGCAGCGGTTGACCCGTGAGTAGCCGCGACTACCGGTGACCTCCCACCGTTCGTCATTGGTGTAGTAGTCGGAACGGAGATACATGTCAGGGGCCAAGGTGATGTCCCACACGCCGCGTATGCCGTTCTCGTGCTCCCAGACGATGGTGGTTGGCGCGTCGAGCTCGATATCCGGCAGGACCTCGGTGCCGCCGACCCACGCCCGGACCTCCCGCAGTGGGCCGAAGAGCCACAACGCCGTGGAGAGCTTGTGCCAGCCGTCGTCGAACACCAGGATGCCCCTGCCCCGGCGCATCTGGGCGAACTGCCATTCGTAGCTGGACCGGGGCACATCCCAGCCACCACGGCTGCTGCCCACCATCTTCATGTGGTAGCCGCTGACGGCGCCCAGGTCCCCCGACTCGACCGTCTCCTTCAACTTCTGCAACGGCTCATAGAAGAGGTAGTTCTCCATGACCCGCAGGACGCGGTCGTTCGTTCGGGCCGCCTCGAGCATCTGCCGGGCTTCGCCCAGCTCGCTGCACATCGGTTTCTGCAGGTTCAGGTGCCAGCCGTAGCCGAGCATCTCACGGACTCCGTCGGTGTGGAGCGGGACCGGAAGCAGGACCTCTGCGGCGTCGACCGCCAGGCCGCTCGACGCGAGATCGGCTGCAGTTGCGAACGTGCGGGCTTGGGGCCAATCGGACTGGCGTTGGGTACGACGCTGCGGATCGGGATCAACGAGTGCCACGACCTCGACGTCCGGGTTACCCAAGTACGCTCGGACGTTCAGGTCGTAGATGCGACCCAGGCCGATGAAGGCAGCCCGGATCGGCCGGTCGTACGGGACGAACGTCATGATCGCTTGCCTTCTCTCGGCGGACGGTTCTCGGGGCGGTGCAATCACCCGTTCTACTGCACCTCGCGCCCTGTCGGGATCTCGTCTCCGGCGTGGCGCCGTCAGGGTCGCCTCTGAACGTCCCGGCTACAACAGTGAGAACGTCCCCGCCTCCAGCATCACCAGCACGCCGATGCAGCAGAGAAGGACGGGTACGGCGACGGCGCCGAGGCGATCCATCATCCCCCTCGCCTTGGGATGGCGCCCTCCGCTGAGCACGGCGGCCGTCACTGCGACCTCCCCAATTGCGAAGACGATGACGATGCCCGCGATGTTGGTCGTCCCGCCCACCCGGAACAGCGGGATGTAGGCGGCGAGGTTGTCGCCACCGGCTCCGATGGTGACGAGCACTGCGGCCGTGAGCGACCGGCCGACCGCACGGTCGGCCGCCCCGGAGTGGCCGCGGCGTCTGCCGTCGCCGCCGGCTCCACCCGATCTGGCCGGCGCCCTCTCCAACCCGACGAGGCCCTTCACTCCGATGGCGAGGGGGACCAGGCCCAGCAGGCCCACGACGGCCGGTGAGAATTCGAACAGGATGATCGCCCCCGCAGCGGCGACCGCGACCAGGATGGCGAATCCGACCAGCTGTCCCGCTGCGATGCGGTGCGCCCGCTCGACCGGCGCGCCCGCCACCATGGCCATCGTCACGAGCGTGTTGTCGATGTTGGTCCCGATGAAGGCCGCCGCGGCGATGCCGAGGTCGGCCGGCAGGCCGGCCGCCGCCACTGACGCCCGTCAGCCCGTCAGCCCGCGGGTCGGGGCATCGCCGGGCCGAAGGGCTTGTCGCCCCGCAGGGTCACCCGGTGCGCGTAGCGGGCCGCGTCGCCGTAGTCGTCGAGCGCGTAGTGCAGCGTGGCCCGGTTGTCCCAGAAGGCGACCGAGCCGGCGCGCCAGCGGAAGCGACACGTGTACTCCGGCCTGGTGCAGTGGTGGTAGAGCATCTCGAGGACGGCTGCGCTCTCGTTGTCCGACAGCCCGAAGATCGTCCGCGTGAACTGGCGGTTGACGAAGAGGCCGTTGCGCCCCGTCTCGGGATGGGTGCGCACCACGGGGTGGAGTGCGGGGAGCAGCTTCTCCCGCCAGGTGCCGTCCCACTCGTACCCGCCTCGCTCCGCCACGTCCGCAGCGAACCACGGGTCGTGATGGATGGCGATGAGCTGGTCGCACATGGCGCGCACCGGCGCGGCCAGCCCGTCGTAGGCGTCCTGCAGGCTGGCCCACATGGTGTCGCCGCCCACCTCGGGCGCCTCGAGCATGTAGAGGATGGAGCCCATCGCGGGCGTCTCCAGGAAGGTGACGTCGGTGTGCCACCAGTTGGCCCGGTCGACCTTGCCGTCGATGGCGAGCACCTCGGGGCTCTCCTCAATGGAGGGCAGCACCGGGTGCGCTTCGGTGACCGTGCCGAACTGGCGGGCGAAGTCGGCCTGCTGTTCGGCGCTGAGGGTCTGGTCCCGGAAGAAGATCACGTGGTGCGAGTTCAGCGCGTCCCGCACGGCCGCCACCACCTCGGCGACCAAGGGGGCGGAGATGTCGACGCCGCGGATCTCGGCGCCGATGGTGGGGGAGATCGGGTGCACGCTGACGGAAGTGGCGAGGGTCACGGCGCAATTCTGCCCGAGCCGGCGCCACGGCGCTTCATCGTGGTCGGCTCACCTACATTGGCCCCGCACCGACCGCTTCGCCGAGGAGAGGGGCCGTCCATGAGCAACGACGCGGAGACCGGGGGCCTCGTCCTGACCCCGCCGGCGAGGAATTACTCGCCCTGGTACCAGTGGATGGTCCGCCTGGGCGCCACCGTCCACGAGGACCCCCTGCCCGAGGGGGAGGGGGATCCCGCCGCCCTCCAAGCCTGGGTCGGGCGTTGTCGCTCCCGCCTGACCGAGCTCCTGGGGCCCGAGCCCGATCCCGTGGTCTTGAACATCGAGACACTCGAGTCGGTCCGTTGCGACGGCTATCGCAGGGACAAGATCGTCTTCGACACCGAGGACACCATGTCCGTGCCCGCCTACCTGCTCGTGCCCGAGGGGCGTGAGCATGAGACCCCGGGGGCGGCGGTGCTCGCCTGCCACGGCCACGGTCCGGGCAAGTCGCAGGTCGTCGGCCTCGAGCACACCGACATGCCCGACGCCGACTACGGGCTCCAGCTGGCCCGTCGTGGCTACGTCGTGCTGGCGCCGGACCTGCGCTGCTTCGGCGAGCGGCTCGACTGGAACCCCGAGGACCATTACGCGTGCGACACCAACCTGGTCCATGCCGCCATGGCGGGATGGAACCCGCTGGCCCAGAACATCTGGGACCTGCGGCGCTGCCTCGACGTGCTGGAGCGGCACCCGCTCGTCGACCCGGCGCGCCTCGGCATGGTCGGCATCTCCTACGGGGGCACGGTCACGCTCTTCACCGCCGCCGTCGACTCCCGGGTGGCGGCATCGGTGGTCAGCGGCTACTTCTCCTCGTGGGCCGACAGCCACAAGATGCCCTGGAACATGTGCGGCTCCCAGATCCTCTTCGGGATGCTGGGCCGGCTCGAGCACGAGGACCTCGGCGCATTGGTCGCTCCCCGTCCCCTGCTCGTGGAGTCGGGCACCCAGGACGACCTGTTCCCGGTGGCGACCGCGGTGGAGTCGGTGCGGCGCACCCGCCTCGTCTACGCCCAGCAGGGCGCCGCGGACCGTCTGGTGCACGACGTCTTCGAGGGTGGCCACCAGTGGCACGGCACCGAGGCGATGCCCTTCCTCGACCGCCGGCTCGGCCACAGCCCCACCGGCACCGCTCCCTGAGCGCCGCGGGGGCATGCCGCCCCGGTCCCTGAACAGGATAGTTGAGACTTTGAGGGCTCAGTCCAGGTCGCTGGGCCGCGGCGCCCGCGCCTCGGCCGCCTGGCGCAGCACCTGGTCGAGCGACGCCTGCGTGTCGGCGCGGGCGACCGTCGTGCTGCTGCCCGCAGCGGCGCCCGCGCCCGAACCCGCGCCATCGCCACCCGACGAGCGCTGAGCTCCCCGGTCAGGCCCCGCCTCCACCTTGTGGCCCCGGAGGGCGCGACGGAGCCGGTCCTGCCAGCGCCGGATCCCGCCCCGCCCCCGCCCCATGACCACTACAGGAAGCCGCGCAGGACGTTCGAGAAGCTCAGTGCGAGCACGACGTGGCCGCTGCCGTCCTTGTCGGTGGGGACGTTGACCGGGTTGGCGGTGGGCACGTCCATGAGCGACAGGACGGCGGACACCGGTGTCCCGGGCCCGAGATACATGTGCGACGCCACCTGCTCGAGCAGCGAGGTGGTGCCCGTCGGGTCGGAGATGAGCGACGTCACGGAGAGGTTGCCCGTGGCGAGGCGCCCAAGGCTCGAGGTCGGGCTGACCATGTGCAGGTCGACGCCGACGTAGTGGCGGACCGGGATGCCCAGGCTGTCGAGGCCCGCGATGATCGTGGCCGGGGAGTGCAGGCTGAGGGTGTCGATCGGCACCCGGCCACCGCCGGGCGCGGGCAACGCCAGCCTGTTCGGGATCTTCAGGACGTGGGTGTGCCCGCCTGTCGCATGGAACACGAAGATCTGCTCGGTGTGGTCCGGGCCCTTGACGATGGCCAGTAGGTCGTTCTTGCCCTTGGCCAGCAGTGAGGCCGGCACCCCGACGTGGTGCACGGCGTGGTCGATGCGGTAGAGGCTGATGCCGACCCAGCCGGCCACGAGGAGGATGAGGGCGAGCAAGCCGGAGCCGGTGGCGACGAGGACTCGTTTGAGCACGTGGCGCCGGCGGCGTGGGCGCGGCTCGCGCTCCGGCACAGCCAGGCCCTGTCCGGTGGCGATCGCAGTCGTCAAGTGCCCCTCCGTCCCGCGTGCGCGCCCCGGTGCCCGACACGCCCGGCTCTCCGTGCCCGAAACCTACGGACCGGCCATTGCCCCGGCGTTGCCCACAGGGTTCGATGTGGTTGCCGTGGCTTCGAATGGGCGGTCCCGCTATCGGACATGCTGATTGCATGGGAGAGGACCGCGACGTGCCGCCGGGCCTGACGACGGCGGGGGCACCCCTCGTCCACTACACCTCGCCCGACGAGGACAGCGCGCGCTGGTGGGACTTCGCCTTCCGCCCCGGCGACGTCGTGATCAGCACGCGGTCCAAGTCGGGCACCACGTGGGTCCAGATGATCTGCCTCCTCCTCGTGTTCGGCACCCCGGACCTGCCCGATCGCCTGGGGGCCCTCTCGCCCTGGCTCGATCACCTGGTCCGGTCCAAGGAGGACGTCTTCGCGCGCCTCGAGGCGCAGCGGCACCGGCGCGTCATCAAGACGCACACGCCGCTCGACGGCGTGCCGCTCGACGGCCGGGCGACCTACGTCGTCGTGGCTCGCCATCCGCTCGACGTGGCGGTCTCGCTCTACCACCACGGCGACAACATCGACCGCCGGCGCATGGCGGAGCTGACGGGGAACCCCGAGACCGCGCGCCCGCCCCGCCCGGCGCTGCACGAGTGGCTGCTGGGTTTCATCGACTGGGCGGGCGACGCCCGGGAGTGGCTCGACACCCTGCCGGGGGCCATGCTGCACCTCTCCGACGCCTGGGGCCGCCGGCACGACCCCAACGTCGTGCTGGTGCACTACGACGACCTGCGCGCCGACCTCGACGGCGCCATGCGTGCGCTGGCGCACCGGCTCGGCTTCCCCGTCGCGGAGGACCGTTGGCCCGCCCTGGTGCACGCCGCCACGTTCGAGGCCATGCGGGAGCCCTCGCGCGCGTCGTCCCCCGACACCCTCGGCGTGCTGAAGGACCCCGCGGCCTTCTTCCGCCACGGCGTCTCGGGGGACGGCCCGGCGCTCCTGAGCGCCGGCGAGCTGGCGCGCTACCACGAACGCGTCGCGACCATGGCCCCGGCGGACATGCTGGCCTGGCTCCACCGGGAAGAAGGCGTCTGAGCGTGCCCATCGTGCCCGACACCAAGGACTGGACCTGGGTGCTCGGGCGCCCGTGCCCGGAGTGCGGGTTCGACGCGTCGTCGGTGCCGCCCGCTTCCGTCGGGGCGCTGCTGCGCGCCAACGCAGCCGCGTGGGTGCCCGTGCTGCAACGGCCCGCCGAGGGGCTCCGCCGCCGTCCGGCCGAGGACCGCTGGGCGCCGCTCGAGTACGCCTGTCACGTCCGCGACGTCTGCCTGCTCTACCGCATCCGCCTGCTCTTGATGCTGCGCGAGGACGACCCGCTGTACCCGAACTGGGACCAGGACGCCACCGCGGTCGAGCAGCGCTACCTGGAGCAGGATCCAGCCGCCGTCTCGGCCCAGCTGCTCGGGTCGGCCGACGAGCTGGCCACGGTCTTCGAGCAGGTGCGGGGGGAGCAGTGGGAGCGGCGCGGTCGCCGCAGCGACGGCGCGTCCTTCACCGTCGCCAGCTTCGGGTGCTATTTCCTCCACGACCCAGTCCATCACCTCTACGACGTCAGTGGGCATCGGGGGGTCTTGAAACCCCCCGAGGAGGGGGTCTCAGTCGGGCAGCAGCCGCGCCGAGTCGGGCTCGAGGTGGATGGTGGCGTGGGAGGTGGTCCGCAGTGCCGAGGCGGGGCACGACGTGGCGACCGGTCCCGTGAGGGCGGCGCGGACCGGCTCGGCCTTGCGCGCCTCGGGGACCACGGCCAGCACGCGGCCGGCGCGCAGGAGGGCCGGGACGGTCACCGTGATCGCGTGCGTCGGCACGGCCTCGAGCCCTGCGAAGTGGCCCTCGTGCACCTGCTGGAGGCGGCAGGCGGCTTCGAGCTCGACCACCTTGAGGTCGAGGGGGTCGGCGAAGTCGGCCACCGGCGGGTCGTTGAAGGCGAGGTGCCCGTTCTCACCGATCCCGAGGCAGCACAGGTCGAGCGGGTGGGCGCGCAGGAGCCCGGCGTAGCGGGAGCACTCCGCCTCGGCGTCGCCCAGGCCCTCGACGTAGTAGGTCGCCCGCGGGTGCGCGGGCTCCGCGATGCGCTCCCGGATCCAGCGTTGGAACCCCGCCGGGTGGTCGGGGCCGACCCCGACGTACTCGTCCATGTGGAAGACCACCGTGTCGGCCCAGGGGACGCCCTCGGTCTCCTCGACGAGGGCGTGCACGAAGGCGAGCTGGGAGTTCCCCGTGGCGAACATCGCGTGGGCGACGCCACGCGCCGCCACCGCGGCCCGCATGACGTCGCGGGCCTCGTCCGCGGCGGCGCGGGCCATGGCGGCCGTGTCCGCGTGCACGCGGACGGTGGCGCCGTCGACGGTGATGGTCCCGGTCTCCACGGCGCTCAGCATGCCAGGCCGGCCTCGGCCAGACTGGACCGGTGCGCGACGTGGTGGTCCCGGGGCCCGCCCGGATGGAGGCAGCCTGGAAGGCGGTGCGCCCGTTCCTGGACGTGACGCCCGTGATCGGCACCCCCCAGCTCGGGCCCGCCGTCTCGGCGAAGGTCGAGACCGTCCAGCCCACGGGCTCCTTCAAGGTGCGTGGGGGCCTGGCGGCGGTGTCGGCCACCCTGGAGCAGGATCCCGGCCGTGCCGTCGTGGCCTCTTCGGCGGGGAACCACGGGCTCGGGCTGGCCTACGCCGCGTCGAAGCTCGGGGCCAGCGTCACCGTGGTCGTGCCCACGGGGGCCTCCGCCGCCAAGGTCGCCGCCTTGCAACAGTTCGACGTGCGCCTCGTCCTGCACGGCGAGGGCTACCGGGAGGCGGAGACGCACGCGCTCGAGCTGGCGGCCCGGGAGGGCAGCCGCTACGTGTCGCCCTACAACGACCCCGACGTCATCGCCGGGCAGTCGACCCTCGCCCGCGAGCTCCTCGACCAGGTGCGCGACCTCGGCACCGTGATCGTCCCCTGCGGCGGCGGCGGGCTGCTCGCCGGCATCATCCTCGGGCTCGAGGGATCGGGCGTGCGCGTCATCGGGGTCGAGTCCGAGGCGTCGCCCTCCATGAGCACCGCGCTGGCGGCGGGCGGCATCGTGCCCATCGACGTCGAGCCGACGGTGGCCGACGGGCTTGCCGGCAACCTCGAGCCGGGCGCGGTGACGGTGGGCATCGCGCTCGAGCACGGCGTGGCCGTCCTGACCGTGAGCGAGGCCGACATCCGCTCGGCCATGGCGTACGCCGCCACGAAGATGGGTCTCGTGCTCGAGGGTGCGGGCGCTGTCGGCGTCGCCGCCCTACGGGCCGGCGTGGTCACCCCGGACCCCGGCGGGAGGGAGACGGTGGTCATCCTCACCGGCCGCAACGTCGCGCCCAAGCTGCTCTCGGAGGTGCTCCATTCCTGAGGTCGAGGTCAACGGGGCCACGCTCGCCTACGAGGTCACGGGCGACGGGGAGCCGCTCGTGCTCGTGGCCGGCTGCGGCCAGCCGGCTGCCGCCTGGCACTTCTCCCTCGTGCCGCCGCTCGCGGCCGCGGGCTACGCAGTGGCCACCTTCGACAACCGCGGGGTGGAGCCGTCGTCGTCGCCGCCCGCTCCCTACCGCGTGGAGGTCATGGCGGACGACACCCTCGCCCTCCTCGACCACCTCGGCTGGGACGGTCCGGTGCGGATGGCGGGCCACTCCATGGGCGGGTGGATCGCGGAGACGCTCGTGCTCGACCATCCCGACCGCGTCCGCGCCGCCGCGCTCATGGGCAGCGCCAACAGGCCGACCGCGTGGGAGATCGCCATCACCACGGTGGAGCGCGACCTGGCCAAGCTCGACCACGACCTGCCGCCGCTCTTCTACGCGACCGAGACGATGCGTTACCTCCCGACCTCCGACATCCAGGATTCCGAGGTGGTCAGCACCTGGCTCTCGCTCCTGGGCGAGGTCCCCGTGTGGCCCAACCCTGGCCGCCTGGGCCAGTACGAGGCCGCCTTGGCCTGGTCGACCGATCCCGCCCGCACCACCCGCTGGGCCGAGGTGCGGGTCCCGTGCCTCGTGCTCGCGTTCGAGCACGACATCGACTCGCCGCCCCGTTACGCGCGCGAGGCGGCGGGGACCATCCCCGGCTGCGAGTACCGCGAGGTCGCCGGCGCCGGGCACATCGGCATCCTCACGCACGCCGACGAGGTGGCTCGGCACCTGATCGAGTTCTTCGCCCGCGTCTGAGCGCGGGTCAGCCCGCGCCGCTCACGCCGGTGGCGGAAGCGACTCCCAGTCGATGGTGACGGCGGCGGCCAGATCCGGGTGCTCCTGCAGCCAGCGGCGGGCAAAGGGGCACCACGGCACGACGGTCAGACCTTCCGCTGCGGCCCGGCTGATGGCTGCGATGACCAGTCGTCCCCCGAGGCCCCGGCCGCCCAGCTCGTCGGGGACCCCGGTATGGACGAGCACCATCCGGTTGCCGTTCAGGCGGTAGACCAACTCGGCCTCGGCGCCGTTGGCCCGCGCGACGAACCTGCTCTCCGCGGGTACGTCGACGACCTTCACATCGTCATGGGCAGTCGTCATGGAGGCCTCCGGGGTCGTCAGTGTCCGACGTCACCATAAAGGTGTAGGAAGACAATCGTGAGCGGACCGCTTGCCACCGACGACGTGACGGCCACCCCCGCCGCAGCGGCCACGCCCCCGGGGCCTGTCATCGACATCGAGCCCGGGCGGGCCACGCAGGTGGGCTCCCTGCCGGTGCGGCGCGTGCTGCCCCAACGGCCCCGGCGCACGGTCGGCGCCTCGTGCTTCGCGGACCATGCCGGGCCGGTCCCGGCCGGCGGTCCCGGCGCCTTCGGCATCGGGCCGCATCCGCACATGGGTCTGCAGACGGTCACCTGGCTGGTCTCGGGCGCGCTGGTGCACCTCGACAGCCTCGGCTCCGAACAGCTCATCCGTCCCGGCCAGCTCAACCTCATGACGGCCGGCCACGGCGTGGCCCATGCCGAGGAGGACCCCGGGGTGGCCGATCAGCTGCACGCGGTCCAACTCTGGGTGGCCCAGCCCGAGGCGACCCGTGACGGCGCCGCGGCCTTCGAGCACCACGCCGAGCTGCCGCGGGCCGAGCTCAGCGGCGGGGCGGCCACCGTCCTCGTCGGCGACTTCGCCGGGCTCGAGTCACCGGCCCGGCGCGACAGCGAGCACGTCGGGGTGGAGCTGGCGCTCGGGCGCGGCACCACGGTGGTCCCGTTGCGCAACGACTACGAGCACGCGCTCGTCGTCCTGGAGGGCAGCGTGCAGGTCGGCCCGGAGTCCGTCGGGTCCGGGGTGCTCGCCTACCTCGGCACGCGGCGCGACGAGTGCGCGTTCGTCACGGACGCGCCGGCCCGCGCCTTGCTCCTCGGCGGACTCCCGTTCCCCGAGCACGTGCTCATGTGGTGGAACTTCGTGGGACGCACCCGCGAGGAGGTCTTCGCGGCGAGGAGCCAATGGGCGGCCGACGATGGCCGTTTCGGCACGGTGCAGTCCTCGCTGGCGCGCATCGAGGTCGGCGCGCCGCCCTGGGAGTGACCTACCACTCGGCCCAGCCGGGCGGGCTCACCGACCCGGTGATGGTGCGGGGGTCGACGGGCGCCCGGGTCTGGCCTGCCTGATAGACCGCGAAGCACAGCCGCAGGACGTCGGTCGCCTCGGCGACGGTCAAGGCGGCCGGAGTTCCCTGCACCAGCGCGTCCACGAAGTGCTGCGAGGAGCGCACGAAGCCGGTGCCCCAGTCGGCGTCGAGGTCGGTGAACTCGGTCGTCGTGCGCTCGTGCGGCGTGCCGGTGAAGAGCATCACGGGGGCGAGGTCCAGCATCTCGCCGGTGGCCCGGGTGACCCAGATCTGTCCCTCGTCGCCGGTGATCTCGAAGAATTCGTCGGCCCCGTAGTACTGCGAGCGCATGTAGAAGTTCGGCGCGTACTGGACCTCCATCATCCCGAGCACCTCGGGGTCCTCGTACTCGAAGATCACCGCACAGGGCTCGAAGAAGAGATCGCGCCGGCGCACCACCGCCTGGACCGAGGTGATGTCGAGGTCGAGCAGCCACAGCGCCATGGCGTACTTGTGCACCATGTCGTCGAAGAGGTGCCCACCGGGGCTCCGCTTGTCGAGCCGCCAGCCGTAGCCCTCGGGCCGCAACGCGGCCTGGAAGGCGGAGTCCGTCTGCCCCACGAGCGTGCGGATGCGCAGCGAGGTCGGCTTGCCGATGGCACCGTCGGCCACCAGTCGCTTCGCCAGCTCGAGCGGCGGGTAGTGGACGAAGCACTCGCTGATGCGCAGGATGCGGCCGGACCGGTCCGCTGCCGCCTGCATCTCCAGCGCGTCGTCGACCGAGTTGGCCACCGGCTTCTGCACAGACACGTGCTTGCCGGCGTCCAGCGCGGCGATGACGTGGTCATGATGCAGATGGGTCGGGGTGAGCACCTCGACCGCGTCGATGGAGTCGTCGGCCAGGAGATCGGCGATGTCGCTGTAGACGGCATCGGCTCCCCATTCCTTGGCGGCGAGGCGGCCCACCTCTGCGTCCGAGTCGCACACGGCGGCGACGTCACAGCGGGGGTCTTCGAGGTAGCCCCGCACGTTCATGGCCGCGATGTTCCCGGCGCCCAGCACGCCGAGCCGGACCCTGTCCATCAGACCCTCCCTTGTGCCGACGACGCCACCTACGCGTCGGTCCCGAATGCCCCCCCGTCCCGGGCGGATGAGATCTGATTGTCGTCATATCCGAGGACCGAGCGCAAGACGTCCTCGGTGTGCTGGCCGACCGTGGGTGCCCGGGAGGGGTGCGGCAGCTCCTCGCCCACGAAGTGCAGGGGGGTGAAGAGCTGGTCGGCGCCGACTTCGGCTGCCGGCAGCAACGGGAAGCGATCAGCGAACTGGGGGTCGTCGAGCAGCGTCCTGGGCGTGTTGACCGGCGCGATCGGTGTGTTGACCCTGCCGCCGAATTCGAGCCACTCCCTGGCCGTCTTGGTGAGGAAGATGTCGCGCAGCTCGCGCTCGAAGCTCGCGGTTGCCCCGTGCGTGGTCGGCGTACTTCGAGCCGGGCCAGCGTTCGAAGAGATCCACCCGGTCGACCCCTTCGCAGAAGTTCTTCCAAAAGGCTTGCTCGGACGCCATGAAGAGCACGTGGCGCTGGTCGGACGTCTCGTAGACCTGGTAGCGGACGCCTTCCACCATGCCGGCGGTGCCCGGGGCGCGCCGCTCGTAGTCGTCGGCCTTGTTGCCGGTGACCTCGGACTCCGGCCGCTCGTAGGCCCGCCACGTCTCGCTGCGCAGCCAGTCCATGGCCGCGGCGGCGTCGGACTGGGCGATGTCGATGTAGGAGCCCTCGCCGGTGGTCCGGGCGCGGAGCACCGCGGCGAGGATGCCGAGCGCCCCGAAGAGCGGACCGGCATGGATCCCGATGGAGGCGTGCTCGGGGATGTAGGCGAACCCCTCCCCGTCGGTGGCGACGTTGACGATGCCGGCCCACGTGTCGTACGCCACGCCGTGGCTCGGGTAGTCGCGGTAGGGGCCCGTCATGCCGTAGCCCGAGATCGTGCAGAACACGATCTTGGGGTTCACGGCGCGCAGGTCCTCGAACCCGGCGCCGCGCCGGGCCAGCGAGCCTGGGCGCATGGCCTCGACGACGACATCGGAGACGGCGGTGAGCTCCTTCAGGACGGTGACGCCCGCCTCCGTGCGCAGGTCGAGCACCAGCGACCGCTTGCCCCGGTTGAGGTGCAGGTGCATGAGGGAGGTGCCCTCGACGATGGGCCAGGTCATCTCACGGATGTAGTCACCCGCCGGCGGCTCGACCTTTATCACCTCGGCCCCGAGGTCGACCAGGGGTGTCGTGATCTGTGCCGGTCCCAGCGCCGAGCACTCGATGATCCTCATGCCGTGCAGCGGCGCCGTCGTCGCCATCAGCCCTCCCGTCTTCGAAGGCCGGATCGTAGCGGCAGCCACCACGGGCAACGGGGGCCGGACCTCGACATACTGGGGCCGTGGAGACCGAGGTCCTCGATGACGCCCTGACGGTCTTCGCGGCCACGGCGCCCAGGTACGGATCGCTGGGCCTGGCCAACCACGGGCCCATGGTGGCCGAGGCCCTGGCCCACCTCGGTCGCGACGCCGCCGTTGCGGTCTGGGTGGCGCGCTACCGCACGCGCCTCGAGCCGGCCCCCGCGCCGGCGGCCCGGCCCCTGACCGAGGAGGACTGGCCCGCCGCGCTCGGGCGAGCCGACCGCTACCCCGAATGGCTGGCCCTCTTCGAGCGGGAGGTGGCCGACCGGCCTCCCGCCACCGTGGTGGGCGAGTGGGCCCCGCGGCTGCTGCCGGGGGCGGTCGGGGCGGCGACCCACGGGCTGATCCGCACCGGGCACGCGCTCCGGGCGCTGGGAGCGGCCGACACGGATCCGCGGCGCCTCGAGGTCGCCACCGGGCTCGCGTTCTGGGCGTCGAGCTACGAGGAGCTCCCCGGGCCACCGCTGCTGATCGGGAGCGAGGGTGTCCCCGAGGCGCTGGCCGACCTGCCCTACCTGCCCGAGGATGCGCCGCGCCAGGTGTTGATCAGCGACATGGTGGCGGGCATCGCCGACATCGCCGACGAGTTCGAACAGGCGGTGGCGTCGCTCGGATGGGGCGGCGGAGCGGTGGAGCTGCTCGACCAGCTGGCCGCCGGCGGCGCGCGGGCCTACCTGCGCAATGCGGACGCGGGCGGCGCCATCGGCCTCCTGCACTCCGTCACCGCACCGCTCGCCGGGGAGTTGCTGCTCCCGTGGCTGGCCGAGGAGGACCGCGCCGCCGCGCTGGGCTACGTCTGGCAGGCCGTGGCGGCCCTGCACGTCGCCTACGACCTCGACCGGAAGACCCCCGAGCCGGTGCGGGACGTCCCTGCGGCGAACGAGCTCGTCGACCGCGCGCTCGAGAGCGGTGACGAGCACGCGATCAAGCTGACCGAGGCGGCGCTGCGGAGCTTCGGGCGCAGCGGGGAGCCCGCGCTCCTCTGGGCCGCGGCCGACGCGTCCACCCGCCTGCGCGGCTGAGGACGGCGCGCGGGGCTTTCGGCCGGGAGCCTGGCTAGTGTCGGCCCGATGGAGTACCGCACGCTTGGCCGCACCGGCATAAAGGTCAGCCCGCTCTGCCTGGGGGCGATGATGTTCGGGGCCTGGGGCACCCAGGACCACGACGAGTCCGTCCGCATCATCCATGCGGCCCTCGACGCGGGGATCAACTTCGTCGACACCGCCGACATGTACTCGTTCGGCGAGAGCGAGGAGATCGTCGGCAAGGCGTTGGCGAAGACGAAGCGGCACAAGGTCGTGCTGGCCACCAAGGTGCACGGGCAGATGGGGCGCGACCCCAACGCGCAGGGCAACTCGCGCCGCTGGGTCCTCGCCGAGTGCGACAACAGCCTGCGCCGGCTCGGCACCGACTACATCGATCTCTACCAGATCCATCGGCCGTCGCCGGAGACGGACATCGACGAGACGCTCGGTGCGCTGACCGACCTGGTGCGCGCCGGCAAGATCCGCTACTTCGGCAGCTCGACCTTCCCCGCCCACGAGATCGTGGAGGCGCAGTGGGTGGCCGAGCGCCGCGCCCGCGAGCGCTTCGTCACCGAGCAGCCGCCCTACTCCATCCTCGTGCGGGGGATCGAGAGGGACGTGCTGCCGATGTGCCAGAAGTACGGCATGGGCGTGCTGTCGTGGAGCCCGCTCGCCGGCGGTTGGCTCTCGGGCGCCTTCGGCCCGGGTAAGGACAACACGAGCCGCCGTTCGACGATGATCCCGCACCACTACGACATGTCGTTGCCCGGGAACCAGCAGAAGGTCCAGGCCGTCGGCGAGCTCACCAAGGTGGCCGACGACGCCGGGCTGAGCCTGATCGAGCTCGCGCTGGGCTTCACGCTCGAGCACCCGGCCATCACCTCGCCCATCATCGGACCCCGCACGATGGAGCACCTCGAGTCGCAGCTTCCCGCACTCGAGCTGCGTCTCAGCGCCGACGTCCTCGACCGGATCGACGAGATCGTCCCACCGGGTACCGACCTGAACGACACCGACGTCGGGTGGGTGCCGGCAGCGATCGCGGACGTGAACCTGCGGCGACGTCCTCGCTGACGGGGGCGCCGAGGTCCGCGCCCGGCGGACGGACCGGTAGCGTCACGCCTCCATGGGCCGGTCCCGTCGCGCGTTGGTGCATCTCGGCGGCCGGGCGGTCGACGCCCTCCCCTCGCATCTGCGGCGCCGGCTACGCGCCTTGCTCGGCCGGCCCGGGCCGCGCCGAATCGCCCTGGGCGATCTCGACACCCAGCTCGCTCGGGCCACCGCGCTGATGAGCACCCAACCGGACCAGGCTCGTGCCCTCCTCGACGGCTTCGTCGTCGCGCTGCCGACGGGGCCGCCGGACGATCCCTTCTCCGAGGCCTACCGGGACTGGACGTGGGACCTCTATCGCCGCATCTCGGGTCGCGCCGCTTACGACACGACCAACGAGACCTCGCCGTTCGACCTGGCCGCCGCCCTGGCCCGCCCGTTCCCGTACCAGAGCGGGTCGCTGGCGCTCGTCGGCCGTGACCTGGAAGCCCGCGGCCACCTCCTGCACTGCCTGTCGCAGGTGTTGTTGCCCCCGCACGCCGGGGCGGCACGCGTCGTCGAGTTCGGCCCGGGGTGGGGAAACCTGACCCGGGACCTGGTGGCGACGGGGCTCGACGTCACCGCGGTGGAGCTGGACGAGAAGTTCTGCCGGCTCGTAGAGCAGCGTTGCGACGGGCCGGGACGCGTCACCGTGGTGCAGGGCGACATGCTGTCCTTCACCGCGGCCGAGCCGTTCGACGCGGCGGTCTTCTTCGAGAGCTTCCATCACTGCGCCGACCACATGGCCATGCTGCGGGGGCTGCGCGACATCGTGCGGCCCGGCGGCGCCGTGCTGTTCGCGGCCGAGCCGGTGCAGCGGCTCGACTACCCCTGGGGGCCGCGGCTCGACGGCCTCTCGGTCTGGTCGAGCCGGACGCACGGCTGGCTCGAGCTGGGTTTCGACATCGGCTACTTCGGCGAGGCGCTCCGCCGGACCGGCTGGGCGGGCCGGCGTGTCACGCGGGGACCGCACCCCGGCGAGACCGACGTCATCGTGGCCCGGGAGGTGTCCTCACGCCGCTGAGCGACCCGGCCCTACCGCGCCGTCCAGCGCGGTGGGTCGGGCAACGGGACGTCCCCGTACCCGTTGCAGCGGGCCTCGTCGACCTCCAGCTCGAACAGGACGTAGCGATCCTCGGGGGAGTACGCGGCCGCGTCGGCCGCGACCACCCGCAGGGCGGGGTCGTCCCGGAAGACGCCGTGGCCGCTGACGTAGAACTCGCCGCCCGTGCCGAGTGTGTCGGGCACGCCGTTGTGCAATGCGTACCACCGCCGCTCGCGCAGGTCTCGTCCCTTGGGGGACGTCGGCTCCATGAACACGAACAGCCTGCCGTCCCCGATGATCGGCGCCACCGGGTGGACCCGGGCCCCGCCCGTCGGGCGGATCGTTGCCAGGTAGGCCGGTGCCCTGATCAGCCGGTCCGCTCCGAAGGCCGCCAGCTCGGGTGCCTGTGCCTCGAGATCGCCCCAGCTCGGCATGGCGGCAGTCTGCCAGCCCGACGCGCCCGGCGGGAGGTCCGATGTGCGGTGTCAGGGGCGCCGGATCTGCGAGACTTTGAGCGTGGGGACGGACGGGATGCGAGAGCCGGAGCGGCGGCCCATCGGTGGATCCGACGCGTCAGACCCGGGGCCCGAGGCGGCCGGACCGCCGCCGACCGTGCGCCCCGGACCGGAGGCGGCGTCCGTCGTCGACCCCGTTGCCGCCGCGGCGATCGCACGGGGCGACTGGATGCGGCCGCAGGGGCACGAGCGCGGCAGGTGGTGGGTGCGCGCCCTCTGGTTCACCGCGGCGGCGGGCGTCGGCATGGGGTTCGCGCTCATCTTGGCCAGCTTCCACTAGCGGCCCTCGACGGGGCTCGGGGAGCCCTGCTCGCCCTACTTCCAGCCCTGCAGGACGTGGTCGAACCACCACTGGGGCGCCGCGGCGGTCAGCACGTTCATGTCCCAGTAGTCGGTCCATCTCGTGATCTTTCCGCCGCTCACCTCGTGCACCGACGCGACGTGGAGCCCCATGGTCTCGCCCGTGGGCCATTCCCAGTGCTCGATGTGCTCTGTCATCACGACGTCGTCGCCCGCGACCAGATGGAGCCTTTCGTCCCAAAGGCGCGTCAGCTTGCCGAACGCGAGCGTCAGGCGCGCCGTGATCTCGGCGGGACCCCGCGCCACGTCGTCGTCCGGCGTGCAGATGTCGGTGTACTCGCCCTGCGGTGTGAAGTGGGAGACCAAGGACGCGAAGTCCTGCCGGTAGAGGTCGTCCCAGAACGCCTCCGTCAGCTCCCGGTTGTCCTCGGCGGTCGTCACGTGGCATCTCCCCGGTCGGTGCTGCCGGGATCTTAAGGAGAAGGAGAGGCGCGGGCCAGGCCCGCTCGGTACCCTCGGGGTGGAAGGAGGCGCCGTGAGCTCGAGCGCGACAGGCGTGGTGGGACGCTTCTTCTCCACCCTCTCCGCGCGGGACTGGGACGGCCTGGCCACGGTCCTCGGCGAGGGTGTCGTGCGGATCGGCCCCTTCGGCGACCGGCTCGACGGCCGCGACGCCTATCTCGACTTCCTGCGGGGGACGGTGCCGCCCGACTACCGCAACGACGTCCGGCGGATCGTCGGGTCAGACGACGGGCGTGCCGCCTTCGCCCGGGTGACCGAGCACCTGCGCTATCCCGAGCAGGAGCTCCACCTCCAGGAGGCCTATGCGTTCGAGGTGGGCGAGGACGGCCTCATCAGCCGCATCGAGATCTACTGGCAGACGCCGCAGGACGATCCGGGTGGCTTCGGTTCGGCCGCCAGCGACGACAGCTACGCGTCGAGCGCCCGCCCGGACCCCGAGGGCTGAAGGCCGTCGCGCCGGGTCGCCCCGCAAAGGACCCGCGGGGCGACCGGGCAGACTGGGCACCGTGCGGGTGGCGATCTACGTACGGCCGAGCTCCTCGAGGCCCGCGGTGGGCGGCGACTTCGACGGGGCGCTCGTCGTTCGGGTGGCGGAGCCGCCCGACGCCGGGCGGGCGACCGAGGCCGCCATGCGCGCCGTGGCCGCGGTGCTCGGCCTTCCCCGTCGGTCGGTGACGCTCGTGCGCGGGACCACGAGCCGCCGGAAGGTCCTCGAGATCGAACCCGGTCCCGGCGGCGCCGAACGCGTGCACGCGGCGCTCGCTCGGCTGTGCGCGGCGTCGCTCTGACCTCCTGGCGGCGGCCGCCTCAGCGCTGCTCGAGCCAGCGGGCGTTCGCCTCGTCGAACAGACGGTGGGTGCGCTCGAGGTCGCGCGGCCGCTCCTCGAAGGTGCCGAAGTCCCACTCGGAGCGCTCGACGGAGAAGAAGTCGCCTCCGTACACGTGCAGCGCCACGGCGAATTCACGGCGGGCGTTGGCCACCGAGTGGATCACGTCGTCGCCCAGGACGAGGACCTCGCCCGCCGGCAGCTCCCGGCCACCCGCTTCCTCGAGGCCGGCGGGAGCCCGGCGGAAGAAGGCGTTGTCCTCCTGGCCGCCGTACATGCCGATGGCCGCCCACATGCGGTGCTCGTGGGGATTGAGGGCCATGCCGGGCGTCCAGGCCACGTGGAGCACGGTGAGATCGTCGTCGCGGTGCAGCGCCCGGATGCCGCCGGACTCCACCGGACCGAGGGCCCGCTCCAGTGCGCCCGGGTCCGCCACCAGCGCGTCGAGGACGTCGCGCACGGCGAGGACGGGTGTGTGCTCGTCCAGCGCCGCGCGACAGCGGGCGACGATGTCCTCGACCACGAGCGCCATCGCCCCAGACTATGACCGCCCTCGCGGGCGGCGCGAGCTCAGGGCCCGAGGAGGCCGGCGAACGTGGCCGGCGACGTCACCGGCAGGAGGTGGCCCGAGTCCACCCGGATCACCGTCGCCGGCCCGGGGAGCCGCTGCGCCATCTCTTCCTGGGTGCCCGGCGGCACCGGCCGGTCCCGCTCGTTGAGCACGTAGGTCACCGGGACACCCGCGGCCTTGGACCAGTGCACCGGCTGGAAGTAGTGGTGCACGGTGTCCTCCACGCAGCGGACGGGATCGACGACGAAGGCCAGCGTCTCGTCGTCGAGGGGGTCGCCGCCGTAGGCGTGACGGAAGGACTCGGGATCGGCAGGGGGCCCGGGCAGCGTGATCCTGCGGCCCTCGCTCTCGGCCGCCGCCAGGGCCAGCACCAGGCCCTCTCGGTGGCGCTCCTTCATGCAGTCGATGCCACAGCCTCCCTCCGCCGGCACGAGCGCCGCGTTCAGGACGATCGAGCGCACCCGGCCCGCCAGGGCGGACACCACGCCGGGCACCACCAGGCCGCCCGAGGAGTGCGCCACGATCGTCAGCGGCCCTTCGGGCGCTCGCGTCTCGATGTCCGCCACGACCGACGCCGCCTCGTCGTCGACCGACAGCGTCGCCAGGTCCGCGGCCCGGTCGGCCCGGCCCGGCAGGTCGACGGCGACGACGGCTCCCTCGAGGTGCGGGACGAGGCGGTCCCAGAAGCGCGCGGTGGTCCCGCCGCCGTGGATGAGCACGATCGTCATGCCGGGAGGGCGCCGTGGGGGTCGCGCATGGCGGGGAGGCTACGTCAACGCCCGGCCAGCTCGGCGAACGCCGTGGGCGGCCCTGCGCCGATGCGGCCCGCGATCGCCGCCGCGCACGCCGGGGGCGACGACCTCGACGTGTCCACCTCGAGGTCGTAGATGCCCGGATCGTGCACCGCTCGGTCCCAGCGCCGCACGATGTCGGGGACCGTCCCGTCGGGATCGCGGCCGGCATAGCGACCCTCACGACCCGGCTCGACCCGGTCCCGTCGGGCCAGGATCTCCTCGTCGGGGCAGCGGACCCCGACGAGGTAGGCGGGGAGACCCGCCAGCCTGCGGGCGACCGCAGGGAGGATCCGCCGCGGTGACGAGTAGTCGTCGTGGTGGCCCACGTCGACCACGACGTCGAGTCCCAGACGGCTGCACGCGAGCACCGACCCGTAGAGGGCGTCGAACAGCGCCACGACGTGCGGCTCGAGATCGGGCCGCTCACCACCCGGCCGCAGGCCGATGCCGGGCCTGAGGTGGGCGGGGGTGACCGATTCGAAGGCGTCGACACCCAGATTGAGCCACACGCCGTCGGCGGTGCCCTGCAGGGCCGCGGCGATGCTCGACTTCCCCGAGCGCGGCGTCCCGTTGAGCACGACGATCGTCCCCGCTCGTCCCATCCCGGCCCCTTCCGCGCCGCCGCACACGTTCCGTGTCCTCGCGTGACGGTGCGTCGTCGGCGTCGCGCCCGAGAAGGTAGCCGAATGCTCAGCCGGCCTCCTGGCGCGGCATCGACTGGTGCGGCGGGACCGGGTAGACGGGCATGTTCGTGTCGATGTTGAGGACCATGGCCTGGGTGCAGCCCAGGGCCATGACGTCGGCCATCTGGTCGTGCGACGTGGACGGCAGCGCCGGCACCGCCACCTCCGCCCGCCCCGGGTGCAGCGCCGGGGTCAGGTCGCCCGTCTGCCGGCGGCGCCAGGCCGAGATGTTGGGGGCGCGCACGCCGAAGCGCTCCTCCAAGAAGCGCAGCTGCGACGTGTGGTCGAACACCTGCGACGCGACGTGGCCGCCCCGGCTGAAGGGTGAGATCACGAGCAGGGGGACCCGGAAGCCCAGGCCCACCGGCCCCCGGATCCCCTCCGCGTCGGTGGGCAGCGAGGGCAGCGCCAGGTATTCGCCCGGCGTCCCGGCAGGCGCCGCCGGCGGGGGCACGTGGTCGAAGAACCCGTCGTTCTCGTCGTACATGTGGAACAGCACCGTCTTGGACCACACCGCGGGATTCGACATCAGCGTCTCGAGCAGCTGGCTGGTGAACCATTCGCCGAGCGCGGGCGGCGACGACGGGTGCTCGTCGTAGCCGGCGGGCGGGAGGATCCAGCTGACGGCCGGCAGCTGGCCGCTGGCGACGTCGCTGGCGAAGTCGGCTGGATACAGCGGCAGGAAGGCCTTCTGGTACAGCGCAGAGGTCGGGCTCTTGTACTGGGAGAAGAAGGGGAGGATGGCGTCGGTCGCCACCAGCCCGTGTTGCTCGAAGAAGGCCGGCGTGTAGATCGCCCCCTGCGGGGTGTACACCTTCCAGCTCACGCCCGCGTCCTCGAGCACCTCGGGCATGGTGTCCCAGCTGACGCTGTAGACCGCGTCGGGCGAGGGGTCGGTGATCAGCACCGGGCCGCCGGCGTGGCCCGTGGGGTCCAGCGTGCCCGAGAGCGACATGAGCCGGTTGGGGTGCGTGGGCCCGAACACCGAGCAGTGGTAGTTGTCGCAGATCGTGAACGCGTCGGCCAGCGCGTAGTAGTACGGCAGGTCACGCCGCTGGTAGTAGCCCATGGTCAGCACGCCCTGGTCCGGTCCCTCGAACTCCGGCATCACGTGCGTGGCGACGAACGCGGCGTTGCTGCCGCGGTCCCAACTGAGATGCTGCCCCCGCCAGCTGTGGTCGAGGTCGTTGGTGCACGCGCCGATCCCCGACGTCGAGTCGAGGTGGAACGGGAGCAGGTGGCTGTCGCGCCCGCCGGGCCAGCGCTGCGCGAACACGCCGAGCGACCCCGCCGGGTGGTCGTCGAAGCCCCGCACGCCGCGGTACGTGCCGTAGTAGTGGTCGAAGGAGCGGTTCTCCTGCATCAAGAAGACGACGTGCTCGATCGCCCCGAGGTCCGAGCCGGCCGGCGCGGTGGACGCGGCCGACCGGGCCATGGCCGCCGCCCCCGCGGCGCCGGACCGGGTCATGGCGGCCAGCACGCTGGCGCCCCCGGCGGCCATCGCCGCGGCGAGGAGGGTACGGCGGTCGAAGCGGGGCGCGGGCTTCGTCATCGGCTCACACGCGGCACGCGCTCACACGGGCTCGATCAGCGCCGGCTCGTTGTTGCGGACGTTGCCCACCCGCGGTCCGACGGGGTGGTGGATCACCGTGCCGGCCAGCGGCGGGCGCAGCAGCGCGCGCAGCTCCTCGCTGTCCTCGTTGGCCGGGTCGAGCCACAGGTCGAAGGTGGCGGGGTCGAGGATCACCGGCATGCGGTCGTGGATGCCCTCCATGTCCGCGCCGCCGGGCGCGGTGATGACGGTGCACGTCCTGAGATACGGCGTGTCCTTCGGCGCGCCCTTCGGGCGCCAGCGCTCCGCCAGCCCGGCGAAGGCCAGCGGCGCGCCGTCGGCGCGGCTGAAGTAGTGCGGCTGCTTCTGGCCGGTCTTCGTCGTGTGCCACTCGTAGAAGCCGTCGGCCGGGACGATGATGCGCCGCTCGCGGAAGGCCTCGCGGAAGGAGGCCTTCGTGGCCACCGTCTCGCTGCGCGCGTTGAAGAGGCGGCCGCCCGACGCGGCGTCCTTGGACCACCAGGGGACGAGGCCCCAGCGGAACGACAGGAGCAGCCGTGTGCTCGTGACCGTGTCCGCCCGCTTCTCCTCCGGCTCGCCCGCGGGGCGCACGGGGCGGTCGCGCACGCCGAGCACCTCGTCGGTCGGCGCCACGTTCCAGCTGGGGGCATGCTCGGGGTCGGTGCCCTCGTCCAGGAAGGCCCCGAAGTATCGGGCCATCCGGGCTGGGGGAGTGAAGAGGGCGAAGCGTCCGCACATGCGGGCTGCATTGTGACCTACCGGGCCCTTCCGGGGCGCCCCCGTCCCTGACCTGGGGTTTCGGGTCCCCGAGCAGACGGCACACGACCTCGCTAGGGTACGAACACATGTTCGCTTTTCCAGCCGGTGACCCGCCGTCCCCCCGTTCCCGGGAGCTCCCGCCCGGGCTGGCCGACCGGGTCCGTCCCACCACGCCGGTGGCCGGGCGGACCCTGCCCGTGCCCCCGCCGCTGGCCCCGCTCTTCCCCGGCGGCTCCCTGCGCCGCGGCACGACCACCACCGTGGTGGGGCAGCCCGGCCACGGCGCCACCACCCTCGCGCTGGCGCTCCTGGCCGCGGCGTCGGCGGCGGGGAGCTGGAGCGCCGCCGTGGGGCTGCCCGACCCCGGCGTGGTGGCGGCGGCCGGGCTCGGGCTCGATCTGCGCCGCGTCGTCTTCGTGCCCCACCCCGGCAGCGGGTGGGCCGAGGCGGCCGGCGACCTCCTCTCCGGGGTCGACGCCGTCCTGGTGCGCCCGCCCGGCCGGGCCCGCCTGACGGCGGCGCGCCACCTGACCGCCCGGGCCCGCGAGCGCCAGGCGGCACTGGTGGTGCTGCTCGAGGGCGCCGGCTGCTGGCCCGAGGGTGGCGACCTGGCGCTCTCGGTGGGGGCCGCCGTCGAGTGGGAGGGCATCGGCCGGGGCCACGGGCACCTGCGTGGGCGCCGCGCCGAGGTGCGCGTCAGTGGGCGCCGCGCCGCCGGCCGGGTCACGGAGTGCTCGCTGTGGTTGCCCGCCGACTCGGGCGCGCTGGCCGCCGCCGGCCCCGGTGACGGGCCGGAGGCGGCCTGAGCGAAACGGTGGAGAAGAAGACGTGGAACGGTTGGTCGTCATCTGGTGCCCCGAGCTCCTGGAGGAAGGGGCGAAGGGAGAGGAGGCCCGGCGCTTCGCCCGCGTGCTGACGCGGGCCGGCGAGCTCTGCCCCTGGGTCCATCCGGTCCGGCTCGGGGTCGCCGCGCTGCCCGCCCGCGGCCCCGCCCGTTTCTTCGGCGGGGAGGAGGCGGTCGTGTCCCGCCTGGCCGCGACCGTGGACGAGGAGACCGAGGCCACCATCGGCGTGGCCGACGGGCTCTTCGCCGCCGCCCTCGCCGCCCGCGCCGAGCTGATCGTCCCGGCGGGGGGGACGGCGGGCTTCCTGGCCCCCTGGTCGGTGGCCACGCTGGCGCGGCCCGACCTGGCCGTCACCCTGCAGCGGCTCGGGGTCACCACCCTGGGGCAGCTGGCCGCGCTGCCCGCGGCGAGCATCTCGGACCGCTTCGGGGCGGACGCGGCCGCCTGCCATGCGGTGGCCCGGGGCGAGAGCGGGGAGCTGGCCGGCTTGCGCGACCGCACCATCGAGCGGCGGCTGCGGGTGGCCCGGGGCGAGGACCCCGACCGGGGGGACGCGCCACCCCCGCCCTCCCAGCCCGGCTTCTTCGGCGGCACGTCGGAGGCCGACGCCCGCGCCGCCCGTTCCTTCGTGCGGGTGCAGGAGCGTCTCGGGACCGACGCCGTGCTGATGGGCCGGCTGCGGGGTGGGCGCGACCCGGCCGGGCAGTCGGTGCTGGTGCCCTGGGGCAGCCCCGAGGCCGACGCCGCCCCGGCCGCCGGTGCGCCGTGGCCGGGGCGGCTGCCGCCACCCGCGCCGAGCGACGTGCTGCGGGCCCCCCTCAGGGCCGAGGTGGCCGACGCGGCCGGCCGTGCCGTCGCGGTCAGCGGGCGGGGGCTGCTCACCGGGGGGATCGACCGGCTGTCGGTCGGCGGCGGCCCCTGGCAGCCGGTCACCGGGTGGGCCGGCCCCTGGCCGGTGACCGAGCGCTGGTGGTCGGTGCGCCGGCGCCGGGCCCGCCTCCAGGTGGTCACCGCCGACGGGGTGGCGCGCCTGCTGTGCACCGAGCGCGGGCAGTGGTGGGTCGAGGCGCTCTATGACTGAGGCCTACGCCGAGCTGCACGCGCACTCGGGGTTCAGCTTCCTCGACGGCAGCAGCGATCCCGAGGAGCTGGTGGCCGAGGCGGACCGGCTCGGGCTGGCCGCGCTGGCGCTGACCGACCACCACGGCTTCTACGGCGTGGTGCGCTTCGCCACCGCCGCGCGGGCGTGCGGGCTGCCGACGGTCTTCGGGAGCGAGGTGACGCTGGCGCCGGCCAGCCCGCGCACCGGCGAGGCCGACCCCACCGGCGCGCACCTCGTCGTGCTCGCCCGCGACCCCGACGGCTACGCCCGCCTGTCGACGGTGCTGGCCGACGCGCATCTCGAGGGCGGGGAGAAGGGGCGGCCGGTCTTCACGCTCGACGCGCTGGCCCGTGCCGCGGGCGGCCACTGGCTGGTGCTGAGCGGCTGCCGGAAGGGGGCGGTCCCCGCCGCGCTGATGGACGCCGGGCCCCGGGCGGCCTCCCGGGCCCTGCGGCGCCTCGTCGACGCGTTCGGCCGCGCCAACGTCGCGCTGGAGCTGTGGGACCACGGGGACCCGCTCGACACGGCGCGCAACGACGCGCTGGCGCAGCTCGCGGTGGAGTGGGGCGTCGACGCCGTGGCGACCAACAACGTGCACTACGCCACGCCGGCCGGGTTCCGGCTGGCCACCACGCTCGCCGCGGTGCGGGCGCGCCGCCCCCTGGCCGAGCTCGAGGGCTGGCTGCCGTCGGCCCCGGCGGCCTGCCTGCGCTCCGCCGCCGAGCAGACCCGGCGCTTCGCCCGCTGGCCGGGCACCGTCGCGCGCGCCGCCGAGCTCGGGCGCGCCTGCGCCTTCGACCTGCGCCTCGTCGCGCCGCGGCTGCCGGACTTCCCCGTCCCCGAGGGGATGGACGAGCAGGGCTACCTGCGCCACCTGGTGACCGAGGGCGCGACGGCGCGCTACGGGCCGCCCCAGGCCGAGCGGGTGCCCGGCGCGTGGAAGCAGATCGCGCACGAGCTCGAGGTGATCGGCCAGCTCGGCTTCGCCGGCTACTTCCTCGTGGTGTGGGACATCGCGCAGGTGTGCCGGCGGCTGAACATCTACTGCCAGGGGCGCGGCTCGGCGGCCAACTCGGCCGTCTGCTACGCGCTCGGCGTCACCAACGTCGACGCGGTCGACCTCGGGCTGCTCTTCGAGCGCTTCCTCTCTCCGGCGCGTGACGGGCCGCCGGACATCGACGTGGACATCGAGTCGGAGCGGCGCGAGGAGGTGATCCAGTACGTCTACGAGCGCTACGGCCGCCGCCACGCCGCGCAGGTGGCCAATGTCATCACCTACCGGCCGCGCTCGGCCGTGCGCGACGTCGGCAAGGCGTTCGGCTTCAGCCCCGAGCAGGTGGACGCCTGGTCGGCGCGCATCGACGCCGGGCACGGGCGGGGCCCGTCCGCGGCGGCCGCGGTGCACGAGGCGGTGGGTGTCCCGGACGGGTCGGGCGAGGGGGCCGGGCCCGGCGGCGTGCCGCCGCTCGTGGCCGAGCTGGCGGCCGAGGTGCTCGACCGGCCGCGCCACCTCGGCATCCACTCGGCCGGCATGGTGCTGTGCGACCGGCCGGTGGTCGAGGTCTGCCCGGTGGAGTGGGGCCGCATGCCCGGGCGCAGCGTGCTGCAGTGGGACAAGGACGACTGCGCCGCCATCGGGTTGGTGAAGTTCGACCTGCTCGGCCTCGGCATGCTCGAGGCGCTGCACCGCATGGTCGACCTGGTGCGCGACTTCTACGGGAGGGAGGTCGACCTGGGGCAGCTGCCCCAGGAGCCCGGGGTGTACGACCTGTTGTGCCGGGCCGACACGGTCGGGGTCTTCCAGGTCGAGAGCCGGGCCCAGATGGGGACCCTGCCCCGGGTGCGGCCGCGCACGTTCTACGACATCGCCATCGAGGTCGCGCTCATCCGGCCCGGCCCCATTCAGGGCCACGCGGTGAACCCCTACATCCGCCGCCGCCGGGGTGAGGAGCCCGTGACCTACCTGCACCCGCTGCTCGAGCCGATCCTCAAGCGCACGCTCGGCGTCCCGCTCTTCCAGGAGCAGCTGATGGAGATGGCGGTCGCCATCGCCGGCTTCAGCGCGGCCGACGCCGACGAGCTGCGCCAGGCCATGGCGGCCAAGCGCTCGGCGGCGCGCATGGAGAAGATGCGGGCGCGCCTCTACGACGGGATGGCGGCGCGCGGGGTGACGGGCGCGGTGGCCGACCAGGTCTTCGAGGCGCTCGCCGCGTTCGCCAACTTCGGCTTCCCCGAGTCGCACTCGGTGTCGTTCGCGCACCTGGTGTACTCGTCGGCCTGGTTGAAGCTGCACTACCCGGCGGCGTTCACCGCGGGGCTGCTCAACTCCCAGCCCATGGGGTTCTGGTCGCCCCAGTCGCTGGTGGCCGACGCGCGCCGCCACGGGGTGCGCGTGCGCCGGCCGCACGTGAACCGCTCCGAGGTGGGGGCATCGCTCGAGCCCGGTGCGCCGGCCGACGCCGTGCTGCGCCTCGGCCTGGGGTCGGTGCGCGGGGTGGGTGAGGCGACGGCGGAGCGGATCGTGGCCGGCCGGCCCTGGCGCGGGGGAGAGGACCTGGTGCGGCGCGCCGGTGTCACCCAGGCCCAGCTCGAGACGCTGGCCGCCGCCGGGGCGCTCGACCCCGAGGGTCCCAAAGATGAGGACGGAGCCGGGGAGGTGCGGGCGACGACGGCCGGCCGGCGCCGGCTGCTGTGGGCGGCCGGCGCGGCGGCGCAGGGGACGCCGGACCGCCTGCCCGGGATCGTGGTGGGGACCGAGGCCCCGCCGCTGCCCGAGCCCAGCCTCTACGACGCGGTGGGCGACGACCTGTGGGCGCTGGGGCTGGCGCCGGAGCGGACGGCCATGCATCTCGCCCGCGAGCGGCTCGAGGCGATGGGCGTGGTGACCGCCGTGGCGCTGGAAGCACTGGCCGACGGGGACCGCGCCACCGTGGCGGGCGTGGTGACGCACCGCCAGCACCCCGAGACGGCCCGCGGCGCTGTCTTCGTCAACCTCGAGGACGAGACGGGGCACGTCAACGTCGTCTTCTCACGCGGCGCCTGGGCGCGTTGGAGGCACGTGGCCCGCCACGCGCCCGTGCTGTTGATCCGCGGGCGCGTGCGCAAGGGGCAGGGGGCGGTCAGCTTCGACGCCGAGCGGGTCGAGGCGCTGGTGGTCGGCACGGCCGTGCCGGCGAGCCGGGACTTCCGCTGAGGGCCGCTCAGCCCTCCGGGCCGGTGCCCGCCATCCCCGACACGCTGCCCGGTCCCGCCCGGAAGGCCGACAGCATCCGCGTGATCAGCGCCAGCACCTCGGCGCGCGCCACCGCCGGCGCGTCCGACTCGGAGATGTAGAGGCAACCCTCGCCGAGCGCGCCGATCAGGAGGAGGGCCAGCGGGCGCAGGGGTTGACGCTCGAGCACGCCGGCGTGCATCGCCTTGCGCAGCGCGCCCCGGAGCGCGACGGCCCCGAAGCGGTTCTCAATCGCGCGCACCTCGTCCCACCCGAGCACCGCCCGCGCATCCTGCAGCGCGATGCGCCGCACCGACGGGTCGAGGTGGGCGTCGATCCACAGGGCGCACCCGGCCAGCAGCGCCTCCCACGAGTCGGGCCCGAGGAACTCCGCCGCCGCCCGGTCGGTCACCTCCGCGTGGACCTGCTCGAACACGGCCCGGAAGAGCGCCTCCTTGCCGTCGAAGTGGTGGTAGACGGCCCCCTTGGTCACCCCGGCCCGGGCCACCACCTCGTCGATGGAGGTGTCCACGTAGCCGCGCTCCCCGAAGAGCTCGCGCGCCGCCCGGACCAAGGTCGCCCGCGTGGCGTCGCCCTGTGCGACGCGGCGGTCCTTGACATCCGTACCCTGAGTATGCATAATACCATACCAATCGTATGTGAGAGAAATACTCTCAGTATGTTATCAGGGGGAGGCAAAGCCGATGCCCAAGTACGTGATCGAACGAGAGCTCCCCGGTGCGGGGAACCTCAGTGCAGACGAGCTTCACGACATCAGTGCCAAGTCGAACAAGGTCATCTGCGACCTCGGCCCGGAGATCAAGTGGCTCCAGAGCTACGTGACCGACGACAAGATCTACTGCGTCTACGTGGCGCCCGACCCGGACATCATCTTCGAGCACGCTCGCTGTGGCGGCTTCCCGGCCGACCGGGTGTCGCGGGTCTCGGCGGTCATCGACCCCTCGACGGGGGACTGACCCGTCACGGTCCGCCCGGCTCCTTCCGTCTCCGGCGCCCGGTCGGCGCCGCTCGGAGGGAGTCGGCGACGGCCAGCGAGGCCGTCGCCTGCGCCGGGAGCTTCCCGTTCGGGACCACGAGCTTGTGCGTGGCGCCCGACGTGTGCGGGAATGGTGCGTCCACGACCGCCACGAGGAGGAGCCCGTCATGTTGCTGAAGGGACTGAACCATGTCGCCGTGATCACCAACGATGCATCTCGCCTGAACGACTTCTACCAGGACGTCTTTGACGCCGAGGTCGTGCGGGACGGGTCCGAGTTCCCCGAGGGACAGGGCCCCCGGCTCTCCGTCATCAAGATCGGCGACTGGGCGGAGCTCAACGTGTTCCAGATAGAGGGGAACACCGAGGCCGACCGGCAGACGCCGATGTTCGGCCGCGGCCGTCTCGACCACCTGGCCCTGCAGGCCGCGTCGCTCGACGCCTTCGAGACGATCCGCGACCGGCTCATGGCGCGCGGCGCGGCCGACGACTTCGTCACCGACTTCGGGTTCATGCTCAGCATCTTCTTCCGGGATCCCGACGGCCTCGAGTGCGAGGTGTGCGTCGAGAATCCGGACGCCGTCCCGGGCGTCAGCAATCCGCCGGGGACCCGGGCTGCCCGCTACTCCTGAGCGCGGTCGCCCCGCCACCGTCGCGTGCACGCCGGAGCGGTGGTCGGCGTGACTTTGCCCCGGTTTTGATCCCTTCGTACTTTGGGGGAGGCCCAACGACCTTCTCGGGCGCGGCCACGTTCATGCTCAGCCGGCCCATGGTAATTTTCCGGGGTACGGAAGCTCGGGGGGTGGGGGCCGGGACCTCAGGGTCCTCCCAGACCCCTCCCCGCCCGGCCCCCACCTCCCTCTTGTCGAGAACGGATGTCGGCGGGCCCCGTCGCGCGACCGTCGATGTCGGGATGCGCGAGGACTGCAGACCGGCTGCGCCTCGCCGGGCAAGGCCCGAGGATGCACCGTCGCCTCTGCCGTCGCCGCCTCTCCTCTCCCACGCAGGGGAGCGCGAGCGCCGCCCCTTCTCCTCCTACGCGTCGACGAGGCCCCGGCCGGTGATGAGCGGGAGGTCCAGGGCCGTCACAAGGCCGGGCGCGGCGCCGACCACGACCGGGACCGCGTTGACGAGGCGCATGGCCGTGGCCTTCAGGCCGGCGGTGTTGTGGTCGCCGTCGGTGCCCATGAGCTGGAGGTCGAGGGTGTAGTTGGGCTCGCCGGTGATCTGGACGCGGTAGCAGCCGTGGCCGGCGGGCTGCGGCCAGGCGGCCCCGAGGTCGTCGCGCAGGCGGGTCACGTGCTCGAGCACGATGACGGGGCGATCGTCCACCATGCCGCGCACCTCGAAGTGCAGCGCCGCCGCCGTGCCGGCCTTGATGGTGCCGGCATCGATCTCGAAGTCCTCAGGCGCCGCCTCCCGCTCGTACCACTCGGTCACGCCGGTCAGGGTCACGTCCAGGCCGGCGGCGATCTGGCGCACCACGCTGCCCCAGGCCATCGTCAGCACACCCGGGGTGAGCAGCAGCGGCACGTCGTGCAGGTCGCGGCCGAAGCCCATGATGTCGAAGAGCACCATGGGCTGGTTGTAGGTGTTGTAGTTCAGCACCTCCGCGCAGCGGACCTCCTCGATCCGCTCGCAGATGCCCGTGAGCACGAGGGGGAGGGCGTCGTTGGCGAACCCCGGATCGACGCCGTTGACGAAGAGCGAGACGCCCGCCTTCTTGGCGGCTGCGATCAACGGGGCGGCCATGGAGTCGCCCCGCTCGGGGTACTGGAGGAACACCGGCCCCGACGACACCACGTTGACGCCGGCGGCCAGGAAACGCTCGAGGTCGGCCAGCGCCTCGCCGAGCCGGTCGTCCGCCATGGCGGTGTGCACGATGCAGTCCGCCTTCAGCGCCAGGAGCGCGTCGGCCTCATTGGTGGCCGCGACCCCGAACGTCCGTTCGAGGCCGGCCAGCTCACCGGCATCGTGGCCCACCTTGTCCGGATTGGACACGAAGACGCCGACGAGCTCGAGGTCCGGATGGGCGTGGATCCCGGCCAGGGTGTGACGCCCGACATTGCCGGTGGCCCATTGCACGACGCGGTATGCCATGGCGACGCCTCCTTAGAGGTCGGGGAGGGGGAACTCGAGGTTGGGCGACTGGAGCCCGCCGTCGACCTCCAGGATCTTGCCGGTGACGTAGGCGCCGGCGGGCGAGGCCAGGTACAGGACTGCCGACGCAATGTCGTCGACGTGACCGAGCCGCCGGAGCGGGGTGGCGTCCTCCATCGCGGTGCGGAGCTCGTCACTCGACATCACGATGTCGAGTGCGGAGGTGGCGGTGGACCCCACGCCGATGGCATTGACCCTGATGCGCGGCGCGAGGTCACGCGAGGCCAGCCGGGTGTACTGCTCGAGCGCGCCCTTCACGGTGCCGTAGCCGAGATAGCCCCGCCCCGCCACGTGGCCCATCACCGAGGAGATGCTGACGATGGCGCCGCCCGGGTGGTCGCCCTCGAGCATGCGCGGCACGGCGGCGCGCACCAGGGCATGGCCGGCCGAGACGTTGAAGCGAAAGGCCTCCTCCAAGAAGCGCGCCGACGTGTCGAGCAGGGGCCGCGGCATGGTGCCGCCCATGTTGTTCACGACGATGTCGAGCCGGCCCAACTCGCGCTGCGCAGTCTCCGCCAGGGAGGCCATCAGGTCGAAGTCCGTCAGGTCGCCCGGCACCACGACGGCGCGTCTCCCGGCCGCCTCCACCTGCTTGGCGACGTCGCGCAGCTGGTCTTCGGTCCGGGCGGCCAGGACCACGTCGGCGCCGGCCTGGGCGAGGGCGACCGCCGTGGCGGCACCGATGCCCCGTCCGCTGGCGGTGACGATGGCGACCTGGTCGGTCACGAGGAAACGGTCGAGGATCATTCGAGGAACATAGTTGTCCCTGGGGGAACCGGGTCGGGCCCGGTCCGCTCGGTCAGGCTGTTTCCGACCGGTGCGCCTCTGCGTCGTCCGGTGCGGGGGAGCGCTCGGGCTCGTCGTGGCGTCCCACGCGGTCGATCAGGCTGAGATCGGACTCGAAGACCGGGAAGGGACTGGGCATCACCTTGGCCCTCACGTCCTCGGGCAGGCTCAGGTCACCGCCGGTGTGCCCGACGCTGAAGACCCGCTCTGGCCGGGCCCGCCCGAGCATCGACCGGCTCCAGCGCCAGAGAGCTCTGAGGCGGTTCCCGAAGCCGTTGAGGAAGGCCACGTGGACGAAGAGCCAGACGACCCATCCGGGGAAGCCGCTGAGGCGCAGTCCCCGGACGCTCACGATGGCTTTGAAGCGGCCGATGGCCGCGGCGCTGCCGAGGTCGCGGTACTTGAAGGGGACGGACTCGCGGCCCTTGAGTCGCCGCTTGATCGTGTTGGCGGCGTGCAGGCCGCCCTGGAGGGCCACCTCGCAGACGCCGGGGAGGCTGTTGACGGTCGCCATGTCACCGACCGCGAATACCTCGGGGTGACCGGGCAAGGTCAGGTCCGGCAGCACCGCGACGCGGCCGGCGCGGTCGGTTTCCGCACCGCTGGCCTCGGCCAACATGCCGGCGAGCGGTGACGCCTGGACGCCCGCCGCCCAGATCGTGGTGGCGCACTCGAAGCGCCCCTTCTTCCCGCCGGCCCCCTCGGTGTCGACTCCGAGCGCGTCGACACCCACGACGCGGAGGCCCATGCGCAGTTCCACGCCCATCTTCTCCAACTCCTTGGCAGCCCGCCCCGAGAGGCGGTCCCCGAAGTTGGCCAGTGGCTCCTTGCCGCCGTCGAGCAGGATCACCCGGACGGCGGCGGGATCGATATTCCGGAAGTCTTTGGTCAGGCTCCGGTAGGCCAGCTCGCGGATCTGGCCCGCCAGCTCCACGCCGGTCGGCCCCGCCCCGACGATGGCAAAGGTCATGAAGAAGCGCTGTTGGGCCGGGTCGGTGCGCGTCTCGGCCAGCTCGAGGGCGCCGTAGACCCGCCGGCGCAGCTCCATGGCGTCGTCGATCGTCTTCATGCCCGGGGCGATCAACGCGTACTCGTCGTGCCCGAAGTAGGACTGGCCGGCACCCGCGGCGACGATCAGGCTGTCGTAGGGGTAGTCGCACTCCTCGCCCGGGAGGGACGCCGCGCGCACGACCCGTCGGTCGAGGTCGAACCCCGTGACCTTGGCCAGGACGACCTGCACGTTCTTGTGGCGTCGCAGCATGTGCCGGAGCACGGGCGAGATGTCACCAGGCGACATGATGCCGGTGGCCACCTGGTAGAGGAGCGGCTGGAACAAGTGGTGGTTCCGTTGGTCGACGAGCGTGACGTCGACGTCGGCACCGGCGAGGACCCGGGTGGCTGGGAGGCCGCCGAAGCCGCCGCCGACGATGACGACGCGGTGGCGCGGGGTTGCGCTCACGATGACTCCTTTCCAAGCGGTCGTGGGGACACGGTGGTCGCGCCCCCAGAGTACGGCTTCGACGTCAGCTGGTCTCGAGCCGGGCACCGAGTGACGACGGGCGCGGGTGCAGGTGCGACAGGCGATGCTGGCGTCGAGCCAACATGAACGACAGCCCGCCCATGGCGACGGCAAACGCAGCCGTGAACCCGAAGATCGTCGAGAGGTTCACACCGGCGCTCTGCAGCGGACCAGCACCGAAGGCGGCGATGCCGTAACCGAGTTGGTAGAAGGCGATGATGGCGCCGGCCACCATGGAGGAGGCGGCGACGAGCTGCTCCTGCCCGAAACTGATCGTCAGCGGGAGGAGCGCCGAGCAGCCGAAGCCCGCGACGCCGAAGGCGACCACGCCGAGCGCTGTCGAACCTTGGGGAAGGAGGGCGATGAACACGAAGGCACCGGCGAGCACGAACGGGAGGAGGTGGTAGGTGAGGGGCGTCGGGAACACCCTCTGCGCCAAGGCGAACAGCACGCGGCCCATCGTGACCATGACCCAAAAGGTCGTGAGTGCGAGTGAGGCTGTCGTCTCGCTGGCGCCGAGGTGCGACATCAGCGTCTGCGACCAGTTGCCGTTCATCGTCTCGCAGATTCCGTAGAGGACGGCGAACCCTGCGAAGAGCCAGAAACGCTGTGGCAGCCGCACCCGCGTCCGTTCCCCGGCGTCGCGTGGGGACATCTCTGTGCCGGCGGGGCACAGCGGTAACCGCGCGCTCACGACGAAGAGACCCACGAGGAGGATTCCCGACATGACGGGGAGCCCCCACCAGGCACCTACCCCGATGAAGACCGCCACGAACACCGGTGCCAACGCGGTACCGAGGCCCAACAGGGCGTTCAGCGAGAGGACCGCCTTGTCGACGTGGCCGGGGTGGAAGGCGGCTGTGAACGTGTTCACGGCCGGCACCACCAGGCCGAAGCCGACGCCCAGCGCCGCCGTGGCGACGAGGAGTAGTCCATAGGCCAGCGCATGTGTGCCCGTGAAGAACTGGCTCGTGACGAGCAGGCCCATCGACGCCACGTCGGCCAGCAGGCCGGCCAAGAAGACGCGCTTCAGACTGAACCTCCGGGCCAGGCGGGCGCCCAGGAGCGCGGCGGTGATGGCCGTGACCACCTGGGGCAAGAACATGGCGCCGTACTGCGTGCTCGACAGCCCGTAGTGGGAAGGGCTGGTGAAGATGGTGCTGGCGGCCGGGAAGGTGACGAGGGCGATGCCCTGGACGAGCCCGGCCGCGTAGACGGCGGTGGTCTCGGCCCGCGCCCCCACCGGGCTCGGGCCGGTGGTCGGGCTCAGGCCAACCGCTCGGTGAGGTGCTCGCCGACGCGGATGGCATTGGCCATGGCGGTCAGTGCGGGGTTCACCGCGCCGATGCTGGGGAAGAAGCTCGTGTCCACGACGTAGAGGTTGTCCAACTCGTGGGCCTTGCAGTTGGGATCGAGCACGGAGGTCTGCGGGTCGGTGCCGAAGCGGCAGGTCCCGGCCTGGTGCGCGACCCCGGCGACCGGGATGTCCATCGACATGTAGAAGTTCTTGTTGAGCACGTGGTGCTGGGCCATGCCGACGTGATTGAGGATCTTCTTCAGCTCGCCGTAGAGGCGCTCGGCCTCCTTGTCGTTGGTCGACGTGTAGGCCAGGTGCACGTCGCCGTCCCCGTCGAGCGTGACCCGGTTCTCGGGCATCGGCAGGTCCTCGGTGGTGAGCCAGAAGTCGACAGCATGGGAAGCGACGTCCGCCAGGCTCCAGTGGGGCGCCAGCAGGGTGAGGTGGGGCTCTTCGCCCTTCATGGCCTCCGCGTTGGACTTGCCGACCATCTGGATGTTGCCCAGCGGGTAGTCGAAATCGGGGCCTCCGAAGTAGAAGTCGTTCAGGCCGAGCGTTTTTTGGAATGCGGTGTCGTTGGGCTCCTTGCCCAGCGCCACAACGGCCTTGGAATTGTGAAACATGTAGTTGCGCCCCACCTGGTCCGAACCGTTGGCCAGCCCGGTCGGGTGGGCGTCGTTGGCCGACGCCAGCAGTAACCGGGCGCTGTTGGTGGCACCCGCCGAGACCACCACGATGTCGGCGGTGAAGACCTCTTCGGTGCTCCCGTGCTGCGTGATCACGCCGGTGACCGTGCGGCCGCCGGCGTCGGTCTGCAGGCGTGTCACCTCGGTGTTGACCTGGAGCGTCACGTTCGGGTGCTGCAGGGCCGGAAGGACCGCGATGGTCTCGGCATCGGCCTTGGCCTGCACCAGGCACGGGTAGCCGTCGCACCAGGTGCAGCGGATGCACGTGCTGGTCGGGGGGTTCGCCTCGTCGAGGAGGATGCCGCAGGGTGCATTGAAGGGGTGGTAGCCGGCCTTCTCCAGGTCGTTGTGGATCTGCTGGATCCGGGGCTCGTGGCTGACGGCTGGCCAGGGGTATTGGCGACTCCAGGCGCCCTCGGTCGGGTCTTCTCCGTGACTGCCGTGGACCTGGTAGAGCCACTCGGCCTTCGTGTACCACGGCTCGAAGTCCTCGTAGCTGAGCGGCCAAGCGGGTGAGGCGCCGTCGGCGTGCTTGAGCTCGCCGAAATCACCTGGGCGCAAGCGGTAGAGCGCAGCGCCGTACAGCTTGGTCGCGCCCCCGACGTAGTAGTGGACACCGGGCTGGAACGCCCTGTCGTCCTTGTCCTTCCACGAGTCGGGTGAGACGTAACGTCCCTGGACGAAGACGGCGTCGGGTTCCCAGTTCTCCTTCTCCCGTGGGAGGAAGCCGCCCCGCTCGAGGAGCAGGATCCGCTTCCCCGACGGCGCCAGCGTGTGGGCCAGCGTGCCGCCGCCCGCCCCCGTCCCGATGATGATCACGTCGTAGTGCTCGGCCATCGAAGGACCTCCTCCCGCCGCTCGGCGGCGGGTGTGCTCAGTTGTCAGGGGGATTGTGCTCCGTCGGGACTCGAACTCGTCAGACCCGGGCGTTGCCGCTCTCGGCGTCGATGAGTCGACCGACCGCGTCGATGAGGGCCAGGTGGGTGAAGGCCTGCGGGAAGTTCCCGAGGTGCTCACCGGTCGCGGCGTCGATCTCCTCGGCGTAGAGCTGCAGCGGTCCGGCGAAGGCCAGCAGCTTCTGGCACAGGTTCCGGGCCCGCTCCTCCTCGCCGATCATGGCCAGCGCGGTGACCAGCCAGAACGAGCAGATGGTGAAGGTCCCTTCCTTGCCCTCGAACCCGGTGTCGGTGCTGTCGACCTTGTAGCGCAGCACCAGCCCGTCCTCGGTCAGCTCGTCGGCGATGGCGAGCACCGTGGCGCGCACCCGCTCGTCGTCGGGCGGCAGGAAGCCCAGGATCGGGATCAACAGGAGCGAGGCGTCGAGCTCCTCGTTGCCGTAGGCCTGGCGGAACCGGCCCCGCGCGTCGACACCCTTGTCGAGGATCTCGGCCTTCAATTCGTCGGCCGCCTTGCGCCACGCCTGCGCCCGGTCGGGTTCTTGGCGGATCCGGGCCATCTCGGCGCCGCGGTCCATGGCCACCCAGCACAGGACCTTGGAGGCCGTGAACTGCTCGGGGTCGCCCCGGATCTCCCAGATACCCTGGTCGGGGTCCCCCGCGTGCGTGATGGCCGCCTCCACCATCTTGGCCAGGCCCTCCCACATCGGTTTGACGATCTGCGACGCGCCCTGGCGCAGGTGAATGTCAACCGCGTCGAGGAGCATGCCCCACACGTCGTTCTGGTGCTGGTCCCAGGCGCCGTTGCCCACCCGCACCGGCCGCGAGTTCCGCCAGCCCGACAGATGGTCGAGGGTGGTCTCGGTCAGGTCCCTCCGACCGTCGATGCCGTACATGATCTGCAGTTCGAAGTCGCCGCTCCCCCCGGCCAACGCCTCGATGATGAAGGCGAAGTACTCGAGGGCTTCCCAGTCGAAACCGAGCCGGTACAGCGAGCGCAGCATGAAGGAGGAGTCCCGGATCCAGGTGAAGCGGTAGTCCCAGTTGCGCGCCCCGCCGGGCGTCTCGGGCAGCGAGGTCGTCGCCGCCGCCATGACGGCGCCGGTGGGGGCGTAGCTCAGCCCCTTGAGCGTCAGCGCGCTGCGCTCCATGTAGCTGCGCCAGGGATGGTCGGGGAAGGTGCCGTTGGAGAGCCAGTCCCGCCAGTAGGTGACGGTGTCGGCGAGCTGTTGCTGGGCCTCGCCGATGTCGGCGGGGTGGTGGCCGGACCACGACAGTGCGACGAAGGCCGACTCTCCCTTCTCCAGCGTCGAGCGCCCGTAGCAGCGGGCCCCGACGGCGCCGAGACGGATGGTCGAGGTCACGGTGAGCACGGGGTCACCGACCGGGGGGCGGACCGTCATCGTCTCGTAGCCGTCGCCCTCGTAGTCCCACAGCCCGGTCTGGACCCCGTACTCGAAGATGGGGACCACGTTGGCCACCACCTCGACGTGGCCCTCGAGGCAGGTGGCCAGTCGAAGAAGAGTGCCCGTGGCCGCGGCGTCGCCCGGGGCGCGGCGGTAGTCCGGTCGCCGGGACCCGTCGGTCACCGGCCGCACCACGAGCAGGTCCTGGACGAGCAGCCACCCCGTCGGGGTGTGCCAGGTCGTCTCCAGCACCATCGTCCCCGGCAGGTAGCGCCGATGGTGGGGAACCTGCGTGCCGGTGGGACCGAAACGGAAGTTGCCGGCCGTGCGGTCCAAGAGGGCGCCGAAGACGCTCGGTGAGTCAGGCCGCGGGAGGCACAACCACTCGACGGAGCCGTCAGGAGCCACCAGACAACTGTTCTCGCAGTCCGAGATGAACCCGTAGTCGGCGATGGGGGGGAAGATCTCTTCCTGACGGTCAGCCGCGGTGTCTTCGGTCACCCGATCGATGCTAGGGAACACGGGTGCCGGGCTCAAGGGCCATTGGTCCCGGCCCGGGTGACGAACGCGTGATCAGTCACCCGTAACGGTGACCATCGGGTGAACGCCGGCGGCATGGGCACGTCTGACAGACCCTCCGCTTCTCCGCGGCCGAACGGCTCGATAGCGTGTGTCTGTCCCATCGCTCGAGACTTCGCCCGGTCATGCACGGGCGCGGAACGGAGGTGCCCATGGCTGAGACCCTGCAGGGCAAGGTCGCAATCGTCACCGGTGGGAACACCGGGATCGGTGCGGCGGTGGTGCTCGCCCTGGCCGAGCAAGGAGCCAAGGTCGTCATCGACTACGTCGCGAACGAGCAGGCGGAGGAGGAGCTGGAGCGCAAGATCGCCAGCCTGGGGGAGGCGGCAGTAGGGGTCGAGGCGGACGTTTCCAAGATCGAGGACCTCCAACGCATGATCGACACGGCCGTCTCCACCTACGGCCGGCTCGACGTCATGGTCAACAACGCCGGGATCGAGACGCGGACCTCGGTGCTTGACACGACCGAAGGGCAATTCGAGAAGGTCATCGCGGTCAATCTCAAGAGCGCCTTCTTCGGCACGCAGCTGGCAGCCAAGCAGATGATCGCCCAGGGCGGGGGCGGCCGCATCATCAACATGACTTCGGTCCACGAGGACTGGCCGATGCCCGGCAACACCGCCTATTGCCTCTCCAAGGGCGGCATGCGCATGCTGACCAGGACCGCGGGAGTGGAGCTCGCGCCGCACAACATCTGCGTCGTCGGTGTAGGCCCCGGCGCGGTCAACACGCCGATCAACGCGCAGACGATCAATGACCCCGCCGCGCTGGCCAAGCTCGACAGCGCCATCCCGATCGGCCGCATGGCCGAACCGGAGGAGATCGCGTCCGTCGTGGCCTTCCTCGCCGGCGACGGTGCGAGCTACATCACGGCGACAACGATCTTCGCCGACGGCGGGATCATGCAGAGCAGTCCCGGCCTCTGATCGGATGAGGTCGGAGCGGTTGCTCCGGCCTATGCGGGCTCGGTGGGAGCGGTGGCTGCCGATGCCGGTGTTGCTGCATCGCTGTGGTCATCTCCCGCCCTGGGGACCGAGAGGCGCTTCTTGAAGATGTGGTAGCCCCACGCCTGGTACACCAGGACGATGGGGAAGAAGATCGCCGCGACGACCGTCATGACCTTCAACGAGTACGACGGGCTCGCCGAGTTGGCGATGGTCAGGTTGTAGGCGGCGTTGGTGCTCGAGATCATCACCCGGGGATACAGCTCGCTGAAGAGCGCCCCGACCGCCCCGGCAATGCCGAGCGCGGCCGCCGCAAAGGCCCATCCCTCCGCCTTGGCCTGCGCGGCCCAGGCGGCACCGATGACGGCCATCAGGCCCAGGGCCTCAATCGGCTTGGGGACGAAGCCGGTGCTGAGGCCGACGTGGATCCAGGTCATGAACCCGAACGTGACCAACACGGCCGCCGCACCGATGGCGACCGACGCCCTCTGTGCCCGATCGTGGAGCTCGCCGGTCGTCTTCAACGTGAGGTAGGTGGCGCCCATGAAGAGGGAGAGCACCATCAGGGTGAGCCCCGACCACAAACCGAAGGGCGTCAGCAGGTCGAAGAAGTTGCCGGTGAACTCGTGGGAGCTGTTGATGGGTAGTCCGTGGAGCAGGTCACCCAGGCCCACCCCGAGCAGGAGCGGGATCAGGGCGCTGCCCAACGTCAGGGCCCAGCGCCACGACGTGCGCCAGCGGGGGTCGTCGAACTTGCGCTGGTACTCGAAGGAGACCCCGCGCGCCATCAGGGCGGCCAGCAGGACCACCAGGGCCAGGTACAGGGCCGAGAACATGGTGGCGTACCAGCCGGGGAAGGCGGCGAAGATCACCGCACCGGCCACGATCAGCCACACCTCGTTGCCGTCCCAGACGGGCCCGATGGTGTTGACGAGCACGCGGCGTTCCAGATCGTTGCGCCCGATGAACGAGTGCAGCATGCCGACCCCGAAGTCGAACCCCTCGAGCACGAAGAAGCCGGCCCAGAAGATGGCGGCGATGACGAACCAGAGATCTGCGAGTGAGATTCCCATGTCGACCTCCTAGTAGACGAGCGCCAGGTCGTCCTCGTCCTGGGGGGACGAGTCGGACTCGGAGGGGACTGAGGTGGTGCCGCTGTCGCCGGTGCCCCCGGGGCCGCCCTCACCCCCAGAGGTGATCTTGGCCAGCGGGTCGTCACCAATGGAGCGGCGGCCGAAGCGGATCATCAGCCACGCGTCGGCCACGCCGAGGATGGCGAAGATCAGGTAGAAGACGACGAGCGAGATCCAGATATCGGTCGCCGAGACCGAAGAGGACACACCGTTCTTGGTCAGCATCAGCCCCTGGACGATCCACGGTTGGCGGCCGTTCTCGGTGAGCATCCAGCCGGCCGTGTTGATCAGGAAGGGCAGGATCACCACCCAGGGCGCGATTCGCAGGAACCACTTGGCGCGATCGAGCTTCTTGCGGTAGAGCAGCCAGGCTCCCCACAGCGCGAAGAGGAAGACCAGCGTGCCGAGGTAGGCCATGACCCGCATGGACCAGTACTGGATGAAGACGTTGGGGATGTAGTTCCCCGGCCCGTACTCCTTTTGGTACTGCGCGTTCAGGTTGTTCATGCCCTGCACCTCGCCGTCGACGTGGTTGGTGGCCAGGATGGACAGCAGGTCCGGGATGTTGATGATCTGCGTCGGGGTCTCGTCGTTCTTGCCGCCGCCGATCTGGGCGGCAGAGAACGAGCAGTGGCTGGGGCAGGTCTCCCACAGCGCCTCGGCGGCGGCGATCTTCATCGGCTGGTATTTGCCCTCCTGCACGCCGAGCTCGCTGCCCACAAAGAGGTTGAAGGCGACGGTCGGCAACAGGACGACCAGCGAGATGACGGCCGTGCGGCGGAAGGCCTCGACCTGGTTCTTCCGGTACAGGTGCCAGGCGGACACCGCGAGCATCACCACCGCGCCGGTGACGAGGGAGGCCACGATGACGTGGGTGTAGCCCCACAGGAAGACGGGGTTGGTGAACAGGGCCCAGATGTCGTTGAGCTGGGGCTGATGGGTGCTGTTGTTGGTCGTGTAGCCGACCGGGTGCTGCATCCACGAGTTGGCCGCCATGATGAAGGCGGCAGAGAGCATCGTCCCCGCCGCCACCAGCCAGATGCAGGCCAGGTGCGCCTTCTTCGAGAGGCGGTTCCACCCGAAGATCCAGATGCCGAGGAAGGTCGACTCCAAGAAGAAGGCGACCAGACCCTCCATGGCCAGCGGTCCGCCGAAGACGTTGCCGACGAGGCGCGAGTAGGCGGACCAGTTCATCCCGAATTCGAACTCCTGAATGAGCCCGGTGACCACACCGACGGCCACGTTGATCAACAACAGCGACCCGAAGAAGCGGGCCAGCCGGCGGTAGGTGTCGTCCCCGTTGCGGTACCAGGCGGTCTGCAGCAGCGCCACGAGGAACGCCAACCCGATCGTCACGGGCACGAAGAGGAAGTGGTAGATGCTCGTGCTGGCGAACTGCCAGCGGGCGAGGTCCAGAGGGTTCACGGGATGTCGCTCCCTTCATTGAGGACTGCGTCGTCGAGATCGCCGAGCAGGGCGGCTCGCTCCGGCGAGGTCGGTGGCGCGGTGTGAGCTTCGAGTGCGGTCACGTCGTTCATCAGCTCGTCCCACCACAAGCCCGCGTAGCGACCGCCGGCGGTGACAAGATCGGCATGCGTGCCTCGTTCGACGACCCGGCCCCGGTCAAGGACGACGATCTCGTCCACCTGCTCGAGCCCCACCAGCCGGTGGGTGATGAACAGCGTCGACTTCCCCTCGGTCAGGGCCAGCAGGTCCGCGGTCAGAGCGTCGGCGGCCGCGGGGTCGAGGTGTTCCGCCGGCTCGTCCAGAATCAGGATGGAGAAGTCGGCCAGAAGCGCGCGGGCTACGGCGACGCGCTGGCGCTGCCCGCCCGAGAGCAGCGCTCCGGCCGGGCCGACCTGGGTGGCCAGGACGTCGGGCAGTTCGGCCAGCCAGTCGCCCAGTCCCACTCGGTCGAGCACCGCCACCAGTTCGTCGTCGCTGGCCGAGCGCCGGCCCACGCGCAGGTTCTCCGCCAGCGTGGTCGCGAAGAGGTGGGGACTCTGTTCCACCAGGCCGATCACCGAGCGCACGTCGTCGGCGGCCAGTCGCTCGAGCGGCACACCGTCGAGCGTCGCCTCCCCCGCGTCGACGGGCAGGAAGCGCACCATGACGTCGGCCAGGGTCGACTTGCCCGCCCCGCTCTCTCCGATCACCGCCACCCGGCGTCCGGGCGTGAGCTCCAGGTCGATGCCGCGCAGGACGGGGCGGTCGGTCCCCGGGTAGCCGGCCCACACCGAGCGCAGCGCCAGCACGTGCGGCCCGTCGCGCAGCGGCAGCGGGGCAGCCGGGTCCCCGACCGGCACCGGGGCGTCTGCGGCGGCGAACACACGGCCGGCCGCGGCGCGCGAACGCTGCAGGGCCTGGGTCGCGGCCGGCAGCGGGGACACGAGCTCGAAGGCGGCCAGTGGCACGAGGGCCAGCACGGCGAGCAGGGCACCGTCCAGGTGGCCGGCGTCGGTCGCGCGCACCCCCAGCGCCAGGGCGCCCCAGCTGGCCAGGCCGGCCAGCGCCGTGGTCAGGCCGAGGCCGATTCCCGTGGTGCCCGCCCCTTTGCGGGCGGTGGCGCGCAGCCGCCCGTCAGCCTCGGTGATCCGCTCCACCTGTGTGTCGGTGCCCCCCATGACCGTCAGCTCGGACGCCCCCTCAATGAGATCGACCACGGCCGCACCGAGCTCGCCCCGGGCCGACGCCTGCTTGGACTCCCCGCGCCGGGCCAGACGCCCGGTCAGCCACGGCACCAGGGTGGCGGAGGCCAGCAGTGCGACGAGGAGCACGGCGCCGGACCCCGGCAGCATCACCCAGAGGACCGCAACGGTGCCCGCGCCGACGACGCAGGCCACGGCGAAGGGCTGGATCACGCGCAACACGACGTCCTGCAGCGAGTCCACGTCGTCGACGACGCGAGCCACCAGGTCGCCGCGGCGGAAGAGTGGCAGCCCGGCCGGGGCGACCGCTTCGAGCCGGTCGTAGACCCGCACGCGCAGGTCTGCCAGGACGCGCAGGGCGGCGTCGTGGCCGACCAGGCGCTCGCCGTAACGGAAGAAGCCGCGGGACAGGCCGAAGAGCTGCACGCCCACGATGGCGAGCGTCAGGGACGCCTCAGAGGGATGGACCGCCGCCCGCGAGATCAGCCAGGCCGAGGTGCCGATGAGGGCGATGGAGGCTCCGATGGCCCCCGCCCCCAGCGCCGAGGCCTGCACCAGCCGCCCCGTGGCGACGCGGGCGATGCCGAGCGTGCGCCCGACGCCGGCCGGGCGGTCGGGTGCGGGCTGGTGGACGCCGCTCATGAAGCCACCGCAGGTGCCGGCAAAGCGACCACGCGGTCGGCCAGCGCCGCGAGCGCCGGGCGGTGGGCCACGACGAGCGCGGTGCGCCCACGGGTGAGCCGGCGCACCGCGTCGAGTACGTCCGCCTCGGTGTCGGCATCGAGGCTGGCGGTGGGTTCGTCGAGCAAGAGGAGCGGTGCGTCGCGGACGAAGGCACGGGCCAGAGCGAGTCGCTGGCGCTCGCCCAACGACAGCCCCGCCCCGCCGTCACCGAGAAGGGTGTCGACGCCGTGCGGCAGACTCTGCACCACGCGCGTCAGTCCGGCGGCGTCGAGGGCGGCGGCCACCGCGTCGTCGGTGGCGTCGGGCCGGCCGAGCCGAACGTTGTCGCTCACCGAGCGGGCGAAGAGATGCGGCCGTTGGGGCACCCAACCGATGCGGGTTCGCCAGTCGACGAGGTCGATGTCGCTCAGGTCCACCCCGCCGAGGAGGACACGCCCCGCGTCGGGGTCGCACAGCCCCAGGACGACGTTGAGCAGCGTGGACTTGCCACAGCCGCTGGGGCCGACCAGGGCGACCGTCTCACCTGGCTCGACGACGAGGTCGGCGCCGTGGAGGGCGGGGACGCGGCGACCCGCGTAGGTGACCTCCAGCTCGGAAATCCGGATGCTGCTGTCCTGCGCATGCACCGCGCCGTGCGGCGAACCGACGGCCGGCGCCTCCAGAAGCTCGAAGACCTGCTCGGCCGCCCGCAAGCCGTCGGAGCTGGCGTGGAAGTTGGCACCGAGGGCGCGTAGCGGGAGGTAGGCCTCGGGTGCGAGGACCAGCACGAAGAGCGCGGCGTGGAAGGACATGTTCCCGCCCAGCAGCCGCAGGCCGACGGCCACGGCGACCAGTGCGACCGAGACGGTGGCCAGCAATTCGAGGACGAGCGACGAGAGGAAGGTGAGCTTGAGCGTGGCCAGCGTGGTGGTCCGGTAGCGGTCGGTCACTTCGGCGATGGCGCGGGCCTGGGCCTTGGCCCGGCCGAAGACCTTCAGGGTGGGCAGGCCGGCCACCACGTCGAGGAAGTGCCCGGCCAGGCGCTGGAGCGACCGCATGCGCGCCGCGGTCCGGTCCCGCGTCGTGAGGCCGATCAGGCCCATGAACACCGGAATCAGGGGCACGGTCACCGCGATGAGGGCGGCCGAGATCCAGTCGGCGCCCGCCACCACGCCGATGATCGTCAGCGGGACGATCACGGCCAGGAACAGCTGGGGCAGGTAGCGAGAGAAGTAGCCGTCGAGCGCGTCGATCCCGGTCGTCATGAGCACGGTGAGCCGTCCGCTGTCCCGCTGCTCCAGCCCGACCGGCCCGAGGGCAGCGATGTGCTCGGTCGCCGAGCGTCGCAGCTCCGACTTGGCCGTGGCGGAGGCCCGGTGGGCGGACCGCTCGGTCGCCCAGGCCAGCACGGCGCGTCCCACAATGACCGCGAACAATGCTGCCAGCGGGTCGCGCAGCGAGGAGAGCGAGCCGTGGTGGAAGTAGGCGTCGTTGACCACCGTCGCGATCAGCCAGGCCTGGGTGACCACCAGGAGTGCGGTGCAGCCCCCGACGACGACGGAGAGGACGACGTAGCGCCGGGTCGATCGTGCGTAGTGGAGCAGTCGGGGGTCGAGGGGACCGGTCCGTCGTCGGGGGGCTGCTCCAGCCAACCCCTCGGGCGCTCTTGCCTTCGGCGCTGCTCGGGCCACCGCTCTCCTCTTTCGTCCGTTGCCGGAGATAGGAACGCACCCGCGTGCGCACATCGCCGCACCTCGACTCGGTCATTGTGGGCAGGAGACTCGGCAGCGCACCAGGGACCAAGGACCCTAGATCGATGTCCACCGCTGTACATCCGTTGCCGTGGTCTCCGGGTGTCGCGCCGGGGCCTCGGTCGGGCCGCTCAGCGGGCTAGATATGCTCGGACGAGAGTCATGTCCACGGCCGCCGATCGTACGTACACGACCACAGTCGGGAGCCAGACGGTCGAGCTCCCGCTGGTCGCACTCTCCGACGAGTTGACGATCGCACTTCTCATCTGCGTGGACATGGGCGTCGCGTTCGCGGAGACGGCCGGCCGCGAGCTGGCCGACCTGATGCGGCCGGCCCGGCCCGAGATCGTCGTCTCGGTGGCGACGATGGGCATCCCACTGGCGATCGAGGCCAGCCGCGCCCTGGGGTTGGACGACTACGTGATCCTGCACAAGACGCCGAAGATCCACCTGGGCGAGAGCTGGTCGGAGCCGGTGTACTCCATCACGACCGACAAGCCCCAGCGGCTGCGCATGGACCCGGCCCGGGTGGGTGCCGTGCGCAGCCGGCGGGTCGCGGTGGTCGACGACGTCATCTCGACCGGGGCCTCCTTGTCCTCTGCCCTGCGCCTCGTACGCCGCATGGACGCCGAGCCGGTGGTGATCGGGACTCTCATGACCGAGGGCGGCGGTTGGCGGCGCGCCCTCGGGGAGGATGCCGCGCTGGTGCGTGCCCTGGGCGCCATGCCGCTGTTCCACCCCGACGGCGCCGGCGGCCTGGTCGAAGACTGGGATTGAGCGGCCGGGCCCGGTGGGGCCGACCTACCGCTCCTGCTCCGCCAAGGCACGCAGGAGGGCGGCCAGCAGCTCGGTCTGCGAATGGACGCCGAACTTCCGGTAGATGGCGGAGAGGTGGTTGCGGACCGTGGCCGCGCTCAGGAACATCGAGCGGGCGATCTCGGCGGGTCGCTCGCCTGCGATGAGGCGGGCCACGATCTCGGCCTGGCGGCCCGTGAGCTCGTCTCCGAGCGGGAGCCCGGCCAGCGCGGGGAGCGCGCCCAGGGTCTTCGCTGACCGCGCCTCGAGCGCGCAATGGCGGACCGCTCCCTCCAGAGAGCTCGAGGCGGCCGCCTCCGGTGCGTCCCGCGGCCCTGCGGTGATGACGACGCCGAGTCGGGGTGGGTCGTGCTCGCACATGCGGACCAGCAGGCAGTGACGCGGTGCCCATTCGTGCTCCCCGATACGCATGCGTACGAGCAACGTGACGGCGTGATCGTGCGTGATGCCGGCGACGGCAGCCAGGAATTCGCCCACCGACGAGGGATGCACCAGTCCGAGGAGCGGAAAGCCACGCAACTCCGAGCCCTCGGCACCCAGGAGACCGGCATCGGCACCCACGTACTCGATCCGCCAGTCGTGATCGGTCACCGCCAGGACGGCGTCAGCGACCCCCAGGACGAGAGCGTCGGTGCTGCTGCCACGCTCCGCGGCCGGGATGAGGACCCAGAGCCCGTACGGCGGGCCCGGACCGTCGACGCGGCGACCCCAGATGTCGACAGCGAGCTCCGTTCCGTCGGGTCGCACGACCCTGCGCTGCACCTGGTACCCGTCGATCACCTTGTCGGCCAGCGCCGCGTACGCGGCGCGGGCAGCGTCCCGGTCGTCCGGATGGATGGTGGCCGCGACGTCGGTGCCCTCGAGCTCGTCCGCCGGCCTTCCATAAATGGAGGCGGCCCGGTCGTTCACGGCGAGGAAGGTGTGGGTGGGCAGGTCGGTCAGGATCGCGCCCACGGGCAGCTCGTGCAGCGACCGGATGAGTTCGTTGGGCTGCGCCATAGAGGTGGCCCCTCCCGGGCAGATGTTAGGTGTTCGGCAGCTGGGACGCCGGGACTGCTGCGAAGAGCCGCGGGGCTGAAAACACGACCGGATCAGGCGGTGAGCAGCCCCTCCTCCTCGAGCAGGGCCTCATGCGCGCCGGCCTCCTTGCGCACCTTGCGGACGGCGAGCACGAGGTAGACGACCGCCGCCACCCCCATGCCGAGGAAGATGCTGACGTCGCCCCCGTAGTGATAGGCGTCTTGCGTGTGGTCGGTCACCTCGTTCATCCAGCGCGGGACGCGGAAGTAGTAGGTCGGGTTCACGTAGAGCGCCGAGATGGCGGCGTACATGCCCACGACCTGGGCGACGATGGCCGCCCAATTGATGCCGCCCTTGCGCCAGTAGAGCGACTGGCGCCCGGTCTTCTGCAATTCGCTCGGCACGTAGCGGTAACGCCGCAGCACCCAGTCGACCAGGAAGATGGCTGACCACGGTGCGATCCACACGATCACCAGGTCGACGAAGTCGGACAGGTACTCGGTGAAGGAGCCGCTGAAGATGGCCCACATGGTGATGCCGAGGCAGATGACGCCGTCGATGAGCACGGCCTGGTAGCGCTTGACCGGGGCCCCGACCGCCTGGAGGGTGACGCCCGAGGAGTACATGTCGAGGCTGTTGATGCCGAAGATCTGCACCGCCGCGAAGATCAGGAACACCACCACGAACCAGGAGGGGATGGCGTGGGTGTGGGCGAAGGGCAGGAAGCCGCCGGCCCCGGTCCCGATGTTCAGGACGAAGGTGCCCACGACCGCGCCGAGCGTCATGATCAGGATCTCGGGCACGGCTGTGCCGAGGAAGACCCAGCCCACAATGCCCTTCTTCGACGTGTTGGTGGGGCAGTAGCGCGTGTAGTCGTTGCCGTTCTCGGTCCAGCCCAGGCCGCTCAGCGCGATGGTGAAGGCGAGCGCCTCGGTGAAGGCCTGCCAGTCGCCGCTGGACTTCACGACGTGGAGGTTGGCGTGCGGGATGGCGAAGCCCAGCATGATGGCGAAGAGGACCAGGAACGGGAGCACGAGCAGGCGCAGCGTCTTCACGATGGCGGCGTGGCCCAGGAAGGGCAGGATGCCCTGGATCAGCACGGCCACGATCACAAGGACGACCTTGGCCGGGTCGCCCGGCAGGTACCCGGCCTTGATCATGAGGACGAGCCCGGTCCCGACGATGAGGATCAGCCCCTCCACCTCGAAGCCGATCTGGGTGAGCCAGTTGAAGAAGGAGATAGGCCGCGAGCCGTTGGGGCCGAAGGGCGCACGGTTGATGGCGAAGACGGTGGTTCCGGCATTGGGCCCCTGCAGCGAGCAGAGCCCGAGCAGGAAGTAGGACAGGTTGCCGAGCACGATGATGATGACCACCTGGGCGAAGGTCAGGCCGAAGGTCATCAGGATGGCCCCGTAAATGAAGTACTCGATCTGCACGCTGGCGCCCGCCCACATGCCACCGATGTCCCTCGGCCCGGCCCAGCGCTCGCTCTCGGGGATGAAGTCGATCCCGTGCTGTTCGATGTGGAGTGCCTCTTTGGCCTCCGGGTCGTGGATGACCGCCAGGTCCTCGGCGTAGTCCTCGGTGATCGCCACCGCGTTACCTCCCTCGTTGTCGCCTCTGCGGAAGCAGCGGGGACGCCCCGGTGGGCCGACCGAAGACTGGTTCGCGCTCGGCTGCCCCCCGGCAGTCGCCCTCGGTCACGCGTCCACGCACTCCGCCCTTTCGGGTCCGGTGCGCCTCCCTGGCGAGCGACCGAAGGTGTGCGCCCGCAGCTTGGGTGCTGAGGAGCGCCCGGTCAAGTGGCCCGACAGATTCGGGTGGCCCGGAACCAAGGAGCGAGGGCCGGCCACCGGCAGCCCAGCGAACGCTCGTCGGCCTGACGACCGGTCGGCCGTTCAGCCCTCGAGCTCCGCGCGCATGTACGCGACGGCCTTCTCCTGCATCTCGCGGGCCTGGTGCTCTATGAAGCGCTCGACGATCGGCCCGGCACCGAAGATCTTGACGCGGGCGTCGAGCGAGAACGTCTCCACCGTGGTGCCGTTCTCCCGGCTGAGCGCGATGGCCCCTTCGATGTGTGTCTTGTCGGCCATGGTGCCGGGGGTCATGGTGAAGATCGTCGTCGAGGTGGCCGGGTCGTAGGTGCTCACCTCGGTCGTGACGACCTCATCACCGAAGATCTTGCGGACCGGACCTGGCATGGAGGGCCGTTGGCCGTAGCGCAGCGTGCGCACCAAGCCGCTCGTCAGGTCCCCCTCCTGCGCCTCCACCTCGGCCGAGGTCGAGCCCAGGGCCTCGAGATGGAGGCGGACGACGAACTCCGGGTCGAAGTAGAGGGTCCAGAACGCCTCGGGCGCGCAGCCCCAGCCGTAGACCAGTGACAACCTCATGGCGCCAGGTCGAACAGCATGTGATGACCCAGGTCACCGATCAGGTCGATCATGACGTGCATCGTCGTCACCCGCCACCGCCCTTCCACCCGCTCGTAGGTGTGACGGTAGCGCCCGGCAATGACCGGCTGCAGGGCGAGCGCTCCGGGCACGGCCTGCAGCACCGTGAAGTACGACCGGGATGCCGCCGTCGAGCCGTCGTCGGCCACGTCCACCATGACGTTCGTCATCACGTGCTTGGTACGCGGCGTCCCATCCTCGTACCGTCGCGTGCTCCTGGTGTAAAGGGCCGCGATGGCGTCACGGCCTGTGACCGCGTCGCCGAACCCCTCGAAGGTCAGGGTCGCGTGCTCGAAGAGCTGGGCCACGCCCACGAAGTCACCGGCGTCGATCCGCTCGGCGTACGTGTAGATCAGCTTGGTGATCGCCTCGGTCGCCGTCTCCTGCACGGCGAGATTGTGGCACCGATCACTGCCCGAGGAGGCGCCCCATGGCGTCGGCCACCCGGCTGGGGCGCCCGCGGCGAGCCTCACTGCGGTCCGCCAGCCTCATCGCCCACAGCCCGGCGTTGACACCCAGCCAACGGAGGGGCTCGGGCTCCCAGCGCGGTGAGCGGTGGCCCACCCAGGGCAAGGAGACCAGGTCGGTGTCGGCTCCCGTGATGAGGTCGGCCAGCGTGCGCCCGGCCAGGTTCGTCGTGGCCACGCCGTCGCCCACGTACCCACCGGCCCAGGCGAGGCCGGTGGCGCGGTCGAAGCCGACGGAGGAATGCCAGTCGCGGGGGATGCCGAGCGGGCCGCCCCAGGCGTGGGTGAAGCGGGCACCGTCGAGTTCGGGGAACAGTTCGGTCAGCGTGCGTCGGAGCACGGCGTGGACGGCCGGTTCGGAGTCGTAGCGGGCACGTACCGACGACCCGAAGTGGTAAGGCGCGCCCCGGCCGCCGAACGCGATCCGGCCGTCCGCCGTCCGCTGGCCGTAGATGATCATGTGGCGGTGGTCCGCGAAGGTGGCACGGTTCCGGAGGCCCGCGGACGACCAGAACCCGGCACCCAGTGGCTCGGTGGCCACCATGAGCGAGTAGACCGGCACGATGGCGCGGTGGAGCCCGGGCAGCGTGGGAGTCCAGGCCTCGGTGGCCCGTACCACGACGTCTGCCCGCACGGTGCCACCGCGCGTCACGACCGAGGGTCGCGGTCCGGGGAGCACGTCGAGCACCTCCGTGTGCTCGTAGAGCCGGACGCCGCGCCGCTCGACCGTGTCGGCCAGCCCACGCGCGAGCAGGGCAGGTTGCAGGGCGGCGCAATGCGGGGTGAACGTCGCGCCGAGGATGCCGTCGGCGCCGATCACCTCTCGTGCCTCGTCGGGGCCGAGCCACCGCACGTCGTCCTCTCCGAAACCCAGGGTCCGAGCCTCGTCCACGTGGTGCAGCGCCCGCACCCGCTGCGCCTCGCTGCGCACGAGGTCGATGGATCCGCCCTTGGCGAAGTGGCAGTCGATGCCCTCGCTCGCCGCGGCGGTTCCGACGACGTCGACCGTCCGCTGCATGGCGCGGCGCATCGCACGCATGGCCTCGTGGCCGTGGAGGCGGGCCAGCGCGGCATCCGACGTGGCGAACAGCGCGGAGCACCAGCCTCCGTTGCGTCCCGACGCCCCGAAGCCGGCGACCTCACGCTCGACCACGGCGATGCGCAACGTCGGATCCGCCAGCACGAGCGAGTGGGCCGTCCATAGTCCGGTGAACCCGGCGCCGACGATGCAGACGTCGACCTGCAGGTCCTCGCTCAGTGCGGGGCGCGCCGGCAGCGGGGCGGGGACGTCCTCCCACCACAGGGAGAGCCGCTGGTACCCCGAGGCGGGCCCCGGCGCTACATCCGGCGCCACGCCTCGGAGAGGACCTCGCGCAGCGTGGATGCCATGAAGTCGATCTCCTCCTGCCCGCAGATCAGGGGCGGGGACAGCTGGACGACCGGGTCCCCCCGGTCGTCGGCCCTGCAGATCAGCCCCGCCTCGAACAGCGCTCCCGAGAGGAAGCCGCGCAGGAGGCGCTCGGACTCTTCGTCGTCGAAGGAGAGGCGCGTCGCCTTGTCCTTCACCAGCTCGATGCCGTAGAAGAAGCCGGCGCCCCGTACGTCGCCGACGATGGGCAGGTCGTAGAGGCCCTCGAGCGCGCTGCGGAAGGCCGCTTCGGTCGACTGCACGTGCTGTAGGATCTGCTCCCCCTCAAAGACGTCGAGGTTGGCCATGGCCACGGCGCAGCTCACGGGGTGGCCGGCGAACGTGAACCCGTGCAGGAAGGAGGCGCCTTCCCCGAGGAAGGGCTCCATCAGCCGATCCGAGGCGATCATCGCGCCCAGCGGTGCGTACCCCGAGGTGATCCCCTTGGCGACCGTGATGATGTCGGGCTGGTACTCGTAGCGCAGCGCACCGAACCAGTGGCCCAGTCGCCCGAAGGCGCAGATGACCTCGTCGGAGACGAGCAACACCCCGTGGCGGTCACAGATCTCGCGCACGCGCTGGAAGTACCCGGGTGGCGGTGGGAAACACCCGCCGGCGTTCTGGACCGGCTCGAGGAACACTGCCGCCACGCTCTGCGGCCCTTCCTGGAGTATGGCCCGCTCAATCTCGTCTGCCGCCCAGCGGCCGAACGCGACCTCGTCGTCCGGGTACTGCTCATCGTCGAGTACCGAGCCTTCGTCGGTGAGGTGCTCCTCACTCGTCATGTAGTACCCGCGCCCGGCACGGTAGTAGTTCGTGTTCGGCACCTTGATCGCGCCGGGCACCAGTGGTTCGAAGGGGACGCGCAGGTCGGGGATGCCCGTGATGGAGAGCGCGCCCATGGTGGTGCCGTGGTACGCGATGTAGCGGCTGATGACCTTGGTGCGCTGCGGTTGCCCCACGAGTCGGAAGTACTGTCGAGCGAGCTTCCAGGCGGACTCCACCGCCTCGGAGCCCCCGGTCGTGAAGAAGACGCGGTTGAGGTCGCCCGGGGCGTAGCTCGCCACCCGCTCGGCCAGCTCGATGGCGCGGGGGTGGGCATAGGTCCACAGCGGGAAATAGGCGAGCGTCGCCGCCTGCTTGGCGCCCGCCTCGGCGAGCTCGGTCCGTCCGTGGCCGATCTGCGAGGTGAACAACCCCGCCAGGCCGTCGAGGTAGCGCTTCCCGTGTTGGTCCCAGACGTAGGCGCCCTCGCCTCGCACGATCACGGGCACCTCGTGGTCCTCGTAGGAGGCCATCCGGCTGAAGTGCATCCACAGATGGCGCCGCGCCTGACTGCTCAGGTTGGAATTCTCCGGACTGGTGGTGCTCATCGTTCCTCCACTCGGGGGGTGCTCAACGAGTGCCCCACGTATAGGTCTGCTTGGCCAGCTTCAGGTACAAGAAGGTCTCCGTGGCGCGCACTCCCGGGATGGAGCGCACGGAGTCGTTGAGGACGTGCAGCAGGCGCTCGTCGTCCTCGCACACGATCTCCGCCAGGATGTCGAAGGATCCGGCGCACATCACGACGTAGTCGACCTCGGGCAGGGACGAGAGCTTCTCCGCCACGCGGCGGACGTCTCCTTCGACGGAGATCCCGATCATCGCCTGCCGGGTGAAGCCGAGTTGGAGGGGGTCGGTCACCGCGACGATCTGCATGATCCCCGATTCGCGCAGGCGCTGGACGCGGCGGCGAACGGCTGCCTCCGACAGTCCGACCGCCTCGGCGATCGCGCCATAGGGCTGCCGCCCGTCACGCTGCAGCGCCTCGATGATGGCCCGGTTCGGGGCGTCGAGCAGGTTGCTCGCAACGGGTCCCGGATCGTTCTGGGGATCTTCTTCAGCCGGCTCGTCGGTGTCCGGCATGGTCACACCTCGCTTCGTTCGGCAGGCGGGGCACGATCCCCGATATGCAGAATTGTGTCATCTTACCCACCTCAGTCAAGCAGAATTAGTCACATCAACGTCCCAATATTGCGGAAACGCTTGTTGGCGACGTGATGATCTGTGATTCTGTACCCAGGGGCCACAGGGCGAAGGGAGCAGGATGCGGAAGTTGCAGAATTTCATCGGAGGCGCCTACCGCGACGCAGAGGACGGGCCCCTGGCAGCACTGACCGACCCCAGCACCGGAGAACCGTTCGCCGAAGCGCCCGTGTCCGGTCCGGCCGACGTCGACCGGGCGCTGGGAGCGGCCGCCGAGGCCTTCACGAGCTGGCGGCGATCCACTCCGTCGGAGCGCAGCCTGGCGCTGATCCGCATCGCCGACGCCCTGGAGGCCAGAGCCGAGGATCTGGTCCGTGCCGAGTGCGAGAACACGGGGAAGCCCTTCCAACTGACCATGGACGAGGAGATCCCCCCGATGGTCGACCAGATCCGCTTCTTCGCCGGCGCGGCGCGGCACCTCGAGGGCCTGGCCGCCGCGGAGTACATGGCCGGGCACACGTCGTTCATCCGTCGCGAGCCGCTCGGCGTGTGCGGCGCGGTCACGCCGTGGAACTACCCGATGATGATGGCGGTGTGGAAGTTCGCCCCTGCGCTGGCGGCGGGGAACACCATGGTGCTCAAGCCGTCCGACACGACACCCGTCACGGCCCTGCTGATGGCCGAGATCATGGCCGAGTTCCTGCCGCCGGGTGTCTTCAACGTCGTGTGCGGTGACCGCGACACCGGCCGGGCCCTCGTGGTGCACGACACCCCGGCCATGGTGTCGGTGACCGGGTCGGTCCGGGCCGGCATGGAGGTTGCTGCCGCGGCAGCGCCCACGCTGAAGAGGGTGCACCTCGAGCTCGGCGGCAAAGCGCCGGTCATCGTGTTCGACGACGCCGATCCGGCGGCGGCGGCCGAGGGCATCGCCGGTGCGGGGTACTTCAACGCGGGCCAGGACTGCACCGCCGCGACGAGGGTGCTGGCGGCACCGCGGGTCCACGAGGCGCTGCTGGCCGCGCTGGTCGAGCAGGCGGAGGGGACGACGGTCGGCGGCACCGACAACGAGGAGGCGGACTTCGGTCCGCTGAACAACGCGGCGCAGCTCGAGCGGGTGCGCGGCTTCCTCGAGCGGACGCCGGCACACGCATCGGTCGTCACCGGTGGCGCCCCCGTCGGCGACCGCGGGTACTGCTTTGCGCCGACCGTCGTGGCCGGCCTGCGCCAGGACGACGAGATGGTCCAGTCCGAGGTGTTCGGACCGGTCATCACGGTGCAGGAGTTCGGCGACGAGGCGGAGGCGCTCGAGTGGGCCAACGGCGTGCAGTACGGGCTGGCATCGTCGGTGTGGACCCGTGACCACGGCCGGGCCATGCGCATGGCGCGTGACCTCGACTTCGGCTGCGTCTGGATCAACACGCACATCCCCCTGGTGGCCGAGATGCCTCACGGCGGCTTCAAGCGCTCCGGCTACGGCAAGGACCTCTCGGCCTACGGCTTCGAGGAGTACACGCGCATCAAGCACGTGATGAGCAACATCGAGGAGTAGCCATGATCGTCGGGGTCCCCAGCGAGGTGAAGGCGGACGAGTACCGGGTCGCCGTCACGCCGGCCGGCGTGCGCGAGCTCACGTCGGCCGGCCACACCGTCCTCGTCGAGAAGGGTGCCGGCAACGGCTCGTCGATGCCGGATGGCGATTTCGTCCGGACCGGGGCCAAGATCCTCGACGATCCCGACGACCTGTGGGCATCGGCCGATCTCGTGTGCAAGGTCAAGGAGCCGGTCCCCGAGGAGTACCACCGGTTGGGGGCGCGCCGGGACCAGATCCTCTTCACCTATCTGCATCTGGCGGCGTCGCGTGCGTGCACCGATGCCCTCGTCACCGCCGGCAACGTCGCCATCGCCTACGAGACGGTGCGCCAACCGGATAACTCGCTACCCCTCCTAGCCCCGATGAGCGAGGTGGCCGGGCGCATGGCGCCCCTGATGGGCGCGCACCATCTGATGCGCCCGGGCGGTGGGCGGGGAGTCCTCGTGTGCGGCGTGCCCGGCGTGCGCTGTGCCCGTGTCGTGATCCTGGGGGCCGGCGTGGCCGGCTTCGCGGCGGCCACCATGGCCGTCGGGATGCATTCGGAGGTGTTCGTCCTCGACCGCAATCTCGACAAGCTGCGCGAGGTCGACCATCACTTCCGGGGCGCGCTCGAGACCATCGCCTCCTCGGAGCATGCCATTGAGCAGGTCTGTCTCGGCGCCGACATCGTCATCGGCGCCGTGCTGGTCGTCGGCGCCCGGGCACCCCGCCTCGTGTCCGACGCGCTCGTCGAGCAGATGCGGCCGGGCTCCGTCCTCGTCGACATCTCCGTCGACCAAGGCGGCTGCTTCGAGTCGACCCACCCGACCACCCACTCGAACCCCACCTTCGAGGTGCACGGGTCGATCTTCTACTGCGTGGCCAACATGCCCGGTGCCGTCCCGCACACCTCGACCCAGGCGCTGGCCAACGCCACGCTGCCCTACACCCTCGGCATCGCCCACGGCGGCTGGCGCGAGGCGGTACGGGGCGACCCGGCTCTGGCCGAGGGCGTGAACGTCGCCGACGGGCGTGTCGTGTACGAGCCGGTGGCCGACGCCCACGGCATGGCCTATACGCCGTTGGAGGAGCTGCTGGACTGACCGGATCAGGGCAGGTACGAGGGTGCGCCCGACGATGCACGCCCGCACCGGGCCATCGGTGCGGTGCAGGTCTGCCAGCTCCAGCGGACGCAGCGACCGCTCGTCCCGATGACGGTGGTCGCGACGAAGACCCCGGCGTGGATCATCTCCCCGGGCAGCGCAACCAGCCGGGCGAGGTCGGAAGGCTGTGACGACCCCCAGGGCGGCAGCCCCGAGCTCGATGCCCAGTCTCCGAGCGGCGACGTCGCGGCTGCGGCGGCGGTGTTAACACCCGTGCCCGACACCCCGTCGCCTGGGCGGCCGGACGGGACGGGGCTGGACGCCGGTGCCGGGCCCGAGCCAGGGGTGGCCTCGGGCTCTGCCTCGTCGGCACGAGCTCGGTCGATCATCCGCTCGAAGAGGACGCGGACGGTGACCCCCTGCTCGGCTGCTTCGGACTCGACCCACGCTCGTCGTTCGTGGTCGAGCCGGAGGCCCAGAACTGTGGACTTGGAGGTCACCATGGCGCATCAACGATATCGGGTGTTAACGCCCCGGCATTTAGGTGTTAACGCGTCGAATCCCGGGGACGGTGGCGTGTGAGCGGGCAAACGCCACCCCCGAGCTCGGCCCGAACATCCAGTTCGGGTCAGTCGTTTTACCCGAGGCGACGCTCCACGTGGAACGTTCGTGGGGGGGCTTCGATGCCGCGGAGGTCCGCCGGCTCGAGCGGATGCAGCAGCCACTCGTCGGACGAGAGAGCCTCGGCCACCGCCTCGGTCACGACCAGCTCCCCCGGATCGCCGACCTTGACGAGGCGCGACAAGAGGTTCACGAGCGGCCCGAAGTAGTCGCCCTCACGAGGGATGGCGAGGCCGAGGCCCACCGCCCCGCGTGCGGCGGGGAGCAACGGGTCGAGGGCCGCGGCTTCGCACACCTCGATCCCGATTCGGCACGCGGCGTCGGCCGTGGGCGCGACGAAGAACACCTCGTCGCCGATCGTCTTGATCACGCGCCCGCCGGCCAGGACCGAGCTCGACCACGCGGCCGACTCGAAGCGCGTCAGGGCGAGGTTCTGCTCCCGCAGGTTCATGGTCTGGGCCCAGGCCGTCGAGCCGACGAGATCCACGAAACCCAACGCGACGACCTCGGTGGGGCCCTCGGCGTCGGCCTCGTCCGCGGAGAACGGCGCCAGCCAGCTCCGCGCCCCTTGCGCCCGCCGCTGCGCACGCTCGAACGCGTTCATCACCATGCGTGCGAGGACAGGGGGCACTTGCGTGAACGCCGTCGTCGCCGCCTCCGAGATGCGGGCTCGGGCGAGCTCGTCCGGCCCCTCGCGGACCGTCCCCGGCCCCAACTCCGCGAAGAAGAGCGCCACCGCGGCCTCGGCGATGTTCATCGCGGCGCCACCGAGGACGCGGGTGAAGGCGAGGGTGGCTTCGTCGCCCATCAGGTCGGCGCCTTGCTCGAACGCCTCCATGAGGCGGACGAGCTCCGCCGGGACCTCCGTGTCGGGATCCGCCGGGATCCCGGCGGCCAGCAGCGCGCGCAGGACGCGCGGAAGGGCGACGCCGCTTTCCGCCGCGATGTCGCGCACCTTCGCCAACGGCGTCTTGCCCTGGGTCACGAGGTTGCCGGCCACGCCGGGCAGCGTCTTCATGCGGTGGGCCTCCACCATCTGCTCGATGGTGGCGCCGCGCTCGGTCAGGTACTCGAGGAGCGCGAGGCGCTCGGCCGAAGCCGGGTCGAGCGGGTCGTAGAGACCCACGCGCTCCCACAGCTCCGCGTCCACCCCTTCACCCCGCCCAGAGGAGCGTGGCGGAGGGCTGCGGCCGGGTCAGCCCCTTGAGGTTCGTCTCGCGATGCCCGTCGAAGTCGAACTCCCCCGAGCCCTGGACGAGCTGCTCGGATATCGACGACACGAGGATCTCGCCGGGACCGGCCGCGTCGGCCAGCCGGCTGGCCACGATGACGGTGTGTCCGAGATAGTCGTCCCCCTCGACGACCGCGTCCCCGGTGTGGACGCCGATGTGGACCGCGATGGGCTCGGCGATGTCGGCGGGCACGAACGAATCGAAGGCCCGCTGGATGTCGACGGCGCAGCGCAGGGCCCGGGCCGCTCCGCCGAAGGCGATCATGAACCCGTCTCCCAGCACGCTGATCTCGCGCCCGCCGTGCCGCGTCAGCGCCTCGCGCACGATGCGGTGGTGCTCGTGCAGGACCCGCCGGGAGGCCTGGTCGCCGAGACGCTCCGTCATCCCCGCGTAGTCGACCATGTCGCAGAAGAGGATCGTGACCGTGCCGTCGGCCGGCTGCGCCTGTGCCGCCGGACCGCGTTCGGGCATGCCCCCATGGCGGTGGCCGTGGCGCTCGGCGTGCCGCTGCTCACGGAGCTCGCGTCGCAGGTCCCGGCCCAGCGCGGCCATGTCGCCGGGCCGGCCGGGGAGGGAGGGAAGCTCGGGCACGGCGGTGGGGCCGACCGACCGGGCGGAACCGGAGCGGTTGGGCCGGCTCTTCACCTCGATGCCCCCCATGACGGCGAACCCGTGGATCACGATGCGCGGGGAGCCCGGCACGATCGGTACGTCCCGGAGCCTGAGGCTGCGTCCGCCCATGATGGAGAGGCCGCGCAGCTCGACGTCGAAGCCCTCGGGCACGATGATCTCGACGCCGCCCCAGAAGGCCACGGCCGTGATCTCCACCTCGGGCCCGTCGATCTGGGCCCGGCGCAGGTCGAGGTCGCACCCGCCCATGACGGCGACGGCGGTGGTCTTGCCGCCGATGCGCCAGCGACCCTTGGTGCTGTGCCCGCTCATGAAGGCCACGTGCCAGCGCCGGGCTCCGCTCCGGGTCGGCTGGATCTCGGTGGTCGTCGGCGGTGGCTGGGTCGCCGGCAGGTCCACCATGACGGCGTCGAGCTCGCCCCTGGTCTTGGCCTTGAGCGCCAGGCCGACACGCTCGGAGAACTCGTCGAGCGTCAGCCGGCCTTCGACCACGTGCTCGCGCAGCTGGGTCACGGTGCGGTCTCTGTCCGCGTCCGCCACGCGTTCGTTCCGGCCACCCCCGCTCCCGGCGGCCGGTCGCTGGTTCTCTGGAACCGAAAGGTCCGCCATGGCACAAGTCTGCCCGGTCAGCCTGACCTGATGCCCAACGGGTCGCCGCCCGTGCAACCGTTAGGCTCGTCCGCCGTGCGAGGCATCCTGAGTGCGGCGGGTTACGTGCCCTACCGGCGCCTCGCCCGGGCGGACGTCGTGGCGTTCATGGGGAGCGGCGGCGGCAAAGGGGCCCGGGCAGTGGCGTCACACGACGAGGACACGACCACGCTCGGGGTCGAGGCCGCCCGGCTGGCGCTGCGCTCCGCTCCCGGACACGTGCCGGATTCACTGTGGTTCGCCACCTCGCAGCCCGCCTACCTCGACAAGACGAACGCGACCGCCGTTTCGGCCGCGCTCCGCCTGCCCGGCGGTGTCGCGGCCTACGACTTCGGCGGCGCTCTGCGCTCGGGCATGGGGTCACTGGTCACCGCGCTCCGGGGCACCGGGACCACCCTGGTCGTCGCGGCGGACCTGCGCGACGGGCTGCCCACGAGCGGGGACGAGTCCGCCGGCGGTGACGCCGGCGCAGCCGTGCTCGTGGGCGACGGACCGGGCGTGCTGGCCGAGCTGGTGGCCACCGCCTCTGCGTCCGACGAGTTCACCGACCGCTGGCGTGCGCCGGGCGACCGGGTGTCCAAGCTCTGGGAGGAGCGATTCGGCGAGAACCGCTACCTCGCGCTGGGCCAGGAGGCCCTCGCCCGGGCGCTGCAGGCAGCGGGTCTCGAAGCCGGCGACATCGGGCGACTCGTGGTCACCGGCATGCACGGACGCGCCGTGGCGGGCCTGACGAAGAAGCTGATGCCTGCGGAGGGGACTGCCGTCGACGACCTCGCCTCCAGCGTGGGCCAGAGCGGCACGGCCCACCCGCTCCTCGTGCTTGCCTCCGCCCTCGAGTCCCTGGCCGCCTCCAAGGCCGCACCCGGTGCGCCGGTGGTCCTCGTCCACCTGGCCGACGGGGCCGATGCGGTCGTGCTGCGAACGACCGATGCTCTGGCCCACTGGCAGCCGGCGAGAGACGTGCACACCATGATCACCAACGGGGCACCGCTCACCTACGCCAAGTTCCTGTCGTGGCGGGGACAGCTGCAGCCCGAGCCGCCCCGGCGGCCCGAGCCGGCCCGCGTGTCGAGCACGGCGGCCCACCGCAACGAGGACTGGAAGTTCGGTTTCGTCGGCTCGAAGGACCGCAGCACCGGCGCGGTGCACCTGCCCCCGTCCCGGGTCTCCATGGAGGGTGGCGCCGTCGACGACATGGAGCCGGTGGCAATGGCCGACGCCTTGGGCACGGTCGTCACCTGCACCATCGACCGCCTCGCCTATTCGCCCAGCCCGCCCATCGTGTTCGCCATCGTCGACTTCGACGGCGGCGGCCGCTACCCGGTCGAGTTGACCGACGTGGATGCGGACGAGATCCGCGCCGGCACCAGGGTGGAGATGACCTTCCGCCGGCTCTTCAGCACCGACGGCATCCATGACTACTTCTGGAAGGCGCGCCCGGTGCGCGAGGGAGGTGGGTCCTGATGGGATCGCACGGAGTCAGGGACAAGGTGGCCATCGTCGGCATGGGCTGCACCAGGTTCGCCGAGCTCTGGGAGCAGGGCCTGGACGACCTGATCGTCGACGCCAGTGGCGAGGCCTTCGCCTCCGCCGGCGTCTCCAAGGAGGACGTCGACGCCTACTGGTTCGGCACGGCGCAGAGCGGCATGAGCGGCATCACGCTGGCGCGGCCGCTGCAGCTGCAGGACAAGCCGGTGACGCGGGTCGAGAACTACTGCACCACCGGCTCGGAGGCCCTCCGCGGCGCCGTCTACGCGGTGGCTTCGGGGGCGTACGACGTGGCGATGGCGGTGGGGGCGGAGAAGGTCAAGGACAGCGGGTTCCAGGGCCTGAACGCCATGAACCCCCCCGGTGACGGCACGGCCCGGACGCTGACGGCGGCGGCCATGTTCTCCATGGTCGCCCCCGCCTACGCGCACAAGTACGGGGTCGACGAGGAGACCATGGCCGACGTCCTGGCCTCCATCGCGGTGAAGAACCACTTCAACGGCGCCCGCAACCCGCGGGCCCAGTTCCGGCGCGAGATCACCAAGGAGGCCGTGCTGGCCTCACCCCGGCTCGCCGGTGGCCTCGGGGTGTTCGACTGCGCCGGCGTCGCCGACGGCGCGGCGGCGGCCATCGTGGTCCGGGCCGAGGACGCCCGGCGCTACACGGACACACCGCTGTACGTCAAGGCTCTGTCCTTCGTCGCCGGGAGCGGGTCCGGGCTCATCGACCCCGGCTACGACTACACGCACTTCCCCGAGTGCGAGGCGGCGGCGGCCGACGCCTATGCCCAGGCGGGGATCACCGACCCCAGGCGCCAACTCGCCATGGCCGAGGTGCACGACTGCTTCACGCCGACCGAGCTGGTGCTCATGGAGGACCTGGGTTTCGCGCCGCGTGGCACCGCCTGGAAGGAGGTGCTCGCCGGGGCCTTCGACCTCCACGGCGACCTGCCGGTCAACCCCGACGGGGGCCTCAAGAGCTTCGGCCATCCCGTCGGCGCCTCGGGCCTGCGCATGTTCTTCGAGTGCTGGCTCCAGATGCGTCACGAGGCTCCGGCCGAGCGGCAGATCGCGACCACCGATCGCGGCCTCGCGCTGACCCACAACCTGGGTGGGTATCCCGGCGAGATGGTCTCGTTCGTGTCGGTCGTCGGCACGCAGTTGGGCTGAGCCGGGGGCGGGTATCCCGACCTCGGGGCGAACGCACGAGGCCGGTGGGACACCGCCCGCGTCGTGGAGGGCGAGGGGACGCCCCGGGAACCGGCTCCGGAGGAAGCGCGGGGTCTGCCCTACTATGTCGCCACTATCTGACGCACCGTCAGATCCGGCCGCGCCGGGCGACCTGGAGGCAGCGATGGACTTCGAATTCTCGCCGGAGCAACTGGCCTTCGTGAAGGAGGTCGAGAGCTTCCTCGATGCCAACGACGACCCCGAGATCTTCGACCTGACCAGGGAGAACATGGCCCAGATCGTCGACACCCCGAAGCGCCGGGCCTTCATGGCGTCCCTGGGAGAGCGGGGCTGGCTCGGCATGACCTGGCCCAAGGAGTACGGCGGCAAGGAGGGCGAGGGCGTCTACGAGTACCTCCTCAACGAGCAGCTGGCCGGCCGGGGCGGCCCCCAGATCGGCAAGGGCGTCGGCATCATCGGCAAGACCCTGATCCGGCACGGGAATCCGAGGCTGAAGGCTGAGTTCCTGCCCAAGATCCTGCGCAACGAGGTCGAGTTCGCCGTCGGGTACTCCGAGCCCAACGCCGGCTCCGACGCCGCCTCCATGCAGCTCAAGGCGACCCGCGACGACGGCGGCTGGGTCCTCAACGGCCAGAAGACCTGGACCACGTCCGCCCACTTCGCCGAGTGGTACTGGGTCGGGGGGCGCACCGACCCCGAGTCCAAGCACGCCGGCATCACGCTCTTCCTCGTCCCCATCGACCAGCCCGGCATCACCGTCAACGCCATCTGGACGATGGGCGACGAGCGCACCAACGAGGTGTTCCTGAACGACGTCTTCGTCCCCGACGATTACGTGGTGGGCGAGGTGGGCCGCGGGTTCCAGTACATCTCGGAGGCGCTCGACCTCGAGCGCTTCACCATGTTCACCCTCTCGCCCATCGCCCAGCGCTTCGAGCTCTTGGTGGAATACGTGCGGACGACGGTCAGGGACGGTGTCCCGCTCAAGGACGACCCGGTGGTGCGGCAGCGGCTGGCCCAGCTGGCCACGCAGCTCGAGGTGGCGCGGGTCATGGGCCTCAAGTTCGTCTACGAGTCCTCGAGGGGCGGGGCGGCGCCGACCGCGGAGGCCTCCGAGTACAAGCTGTTCGCGACGGAGCTGTCGAAGCGGTTGGCCAACGCGTCCATGGACATCGCGGGTCCCGGGAGCCAGCTCCGGGTGAAGACCGCGGAGGCCCCGATGGAGGGCCGGGCCGAGTCGACCTACCGCTACACCGTGATCGACACCATCGGCGGCGGTGCCTCGGAGATCCAGAAGAACATCATCGCCCGGCGCAAGCTCGGACTGCCGAAGAACTTCTGACGTGGGCGTTGCGCCGTCGCCTGCCGGACCCCTCGCCGGGGTCACCGTGCTCGACCTCTCCACGGTCGGGCCGGCGGCGCGCTGCACGCGCCTGCTGGCCGACTACGGGGCGCGGGTGGTGAAGGTGGGGCCGGTGCCGGCGGCGGACGCCGCACCTATTGAGCCGGCGTTCTTCGCCTACAGCGGGCACCGTGGCATGCGGCGGGTGCTGGTCGATCTGAAGGACGCCGACGGCGTCGCGGCGTTCCTGGCGCTGGCGGCCGCGGCCGACGTCGTCGTCGAGAGCTTCCGGCCCGGCGTGGTCGAGCGCCTGGGCATCGGCTACGACGCGGTGTCGGCGCGTAATCCGGGGGTGGTGTACTGCTCGACGAGCGGCTACGGGCAGTCCGGCCCGGCCGCGCAGTGGGCGGGCCACGACATCGACTACCTCGCCGTGGGCGGCTACCTGGCGATGAGCACGCCCGGCGCCGACGGCGCGCCGCCCTTACCCGGCGCCACCGTGGCCGACGCCGCCGCCGGGGGGATGCAGGCCGCGCTGGCCGTCACGGCCGCGCTGGCGGGGCGCGCTTCGTCGGGGCAGGGGGCGTACCTCGACGTCTCGGTGGCCGAGGGTGTGCTGTGGCTGATGTCGCTGCCCGTCGACGAGCAGCTGGCGCTGGGTGGTGAGATCCGGCCCGGGCACGACGTGCTCTCGGGACGGTACGCCTGTTACGGGACGTACCAGGCGTCCGACGGGAAGTGGCTGGCCGTCGGGGCGATCGAGGCCAAGTTCTTCGCCAATTTGTGCACGGCGCTGGGCTGTCCCGAGCTGGCGGGTGACCAGCTGGCGGACGAGGCGCAGCCGGCCATCCGATCGGCCTTTGCGGCCGCCTTCGCGACACGTGTACGCGGGACGAGTGGGTCTCGGTCCTGGCCGGTGCCGACACCTGCGTCGCTCCCGTGCTCGATGTCTCCGAGGTGGCCGGCCACCCGCAGTTCGTGGCTCGGGGCGCCGTCGGCTCGGCGACGCATCCCGGGGAGGGCGAGGTGCGCCAGCTGGCGCCCCTGCTGGCCGGGATGGAGCGAGCCGACGGGCCGGTGGTCCTGCCCGACATGGCCCACACCGACACGGAGCATCTCCTGAAGGAGGCCGGCGTCGACGGCGAGACAGTGGCCCGCTGGGTCACCCGGGGGGTGGTGGCGTGAAGGCGGACGAGGCCCTGACCGGCGCACTCGACCTCATCGGCGAGGAGCAGTACCACGAGGTGGGGGAGTTCCCCGTCGAGCGCGGCTACGTGTGGACGTCGTGCGCATCGGTGGAGAACGGCAACCCCCTCTTCTGGGACGACGACGTGGCGGACGCGCTCACCGGCGGGCCCGTCGCACCGCCGTCCATGGTCTCGGTCTGGTTCCGGCCGCACCACTGGGCGCCGGGGCGGACCGAGCAGGCGCTGCCCCTGCAGGTGCACTTCGACCTGAAGGAGCGCTTCGGCCTGCCCGAGGCGGTGATGACCGACAACACGATCGAGTTCCACGAGCCCGTGCGGATGGGCGACGTCCTGCGGACGCACCAGGTGCTGCGCTCGGTGAGCGAGGAGAAGACGACGAAGCTCGGCACGGGCCGGTTCTGGGTGATCGACGTCGTCTACGCCAACCAGGACAGCGCGCTCGTGGCCGTGGAGTCCTACACCGGTTTCGGCTACCGGCGGGCGCGGGACGGGTCGTCGTGAGCGTCCTCGTCACCCCCCAACGCCTCTTCGGCGACGTCGCCGCCGGCGAGGAGCTGCCGGTGCTCAATTATGAGGTCACTGCGACGACGGTCGTGCTGGGTGCGCTGGCCACCCGCGACTGGCGGCCCATGCACCACGACAAGGACTTCGCCGTCTTCCGCAACGGCACCAAGGACATCTTCTTGAACACGCCCAACCAGGCGGCCTGGTTCGAGCGTTACCTGACGGACTGGACCGGGCCGCACGGCCGTCTGGGGCGGGTCACCTTCTCCATGTTGGGGTCGGTGTTCCCCGGTGACACCATGTCGCTGCGGGGGGTGGTGGAATCGACCGAGATCGACGAGGTGGGCTGCGGGTTCGTCTCGGTGGCGGTGACGCTCGCGGTCGACGGCGATGTGAAGACGACGTGCGCCGCCCGGATCGCGCTGCCACAGAGCCCCGACGACAACCCGTGGGCGCGCCGGGGTGACCGGTGGCGACCCTCGCCGGCATCGTGAGGCCTTCTCCTTCCCAATCCCCGACGAGCACGAAGGTGGTTCTGCGTGTTGGACCTTGAATTCGACCAGGAGCAGGAGCTGCTGCGGCAGACCGTGCGCGACGTGCTCGGGCGCCACAGCCCGCTCGACGTCGTCCGCGCCATGGAGGACGACCCGGTCGGGTACCCGGCCCCTCTGTGGGCGCAGCTCGGCGAGCTCGACCTCATCGGGCTGCTGCTCCCCGAGGAGTACGGCGGCTCGGCCATGTCGCTCATCGAGGGCGTGGCCCTCTACGAGGAGCTGGGCCGGGCGCTGGCCCCCACCCCGCACTTCGTCAGCGCGGTCATGAGCGGCGGCGTGCTCGCTGCCGCAGGCAGCGCGGCACAGAGGGAGCGGTGGCTCCGCACCGTCGCGGCCGGTGAGGCCATCCTGACGCCCGCCTGGCTCGAGCCCGAGAACGGGTTCTCGCCGCTGGGCGTCTCGCTGCGCGCCGTCGGCGAGGGCTCGGGGTTCCGGCTCTCGGGCGTGAAGCGCCACGTCGCCTTCGCCTCGTCGGCCGACCGCCTCGTCGTGCTGGCCCGGACGGGAGACGCGCCCGACGCGATCGACCTCTTCCTCGTGGACCCCGGTGCGCCCGGCGTGACCCTCCGCCAGCAGATGTCCATCGCCTCCGACACGCAGTACGAGGTGACGCTGGCCGACGTCGTCGTGGGCGAGGAGGACCGCATCGGTCCGGGCGGCAGCGGGTGGGCCACCTGGCAGCAGGTGCTCGAACCGGGCCTCGTCCTGCTCGGCGCCCAGGCCGTGGGCGGGGCCCGCTACGCGCTCGAGATCACGACGCAATACGCCAAGGACCGCCAGCAGTTCGACAAGCCGCTCGGCGCGTTCCAGGCGCTGGCGCACTACCTGGCCGATGCCGTCACCAACCTCGACGGGGCCGAGCAGCTCGTGCACGAGGCGGCGTGGGCCGGGGCCAGCGGGCGCCCGCTCACCTCGCTGGCCCCGATGGCCAAGTTGTTCGCCTGCACCACCTTCCGGGACATCACGGCCATGGCGCAGCAGCTCTTCGGCGGCATCGGGTTCACCCTCGACTTCGACATCCAGCTCTACTTCCGCCGGGCCAAGCAGCAACAGCTGATGTGGGCCAACGACCGCGTGCTCGAAGGCGCGGTGGCGGCCGCACTGCTCGACTGACGCGACCGCTTGGTAGCGTCCTGCGCCCATGGTGCGCGAGACGCTCAGCATCGAGGAGGCGCGCCGGGCCGCCCTGGCCGCGCAGGGGCTGCGCGGGTCACGGGGCGCGGCCGGTGGTGTGCCGGGCGTGCTGCGCCGGCTCGGCGCCGTGCAGCTCGACACGATCTCGGTGCTGGCCCGGTCGCACGAGCTGGTGGCCTATGCCCGCCTGGGGTCGATCGGGCGCGCCCGGGTGGAGCGGGCCTACTGGGGAGCGAAGAGCGCGACGTTCGAGTACTGGTCGCACGCCGCCTGCGTGGTGCCGCTGGACGACTGGCCGGCCTACGGGTTCGCGCGGCGGGCCCGACTGCGCAAGGGCAGACGCTGGCATCGGCTCGAAGACGACGAAAAGAGCTGTCGCCAGGTGCTGGCGCGCCTGGAGGGCGAGGGCCCCCTGACCGCCAACCAGCTCGGCGGGGCGAAGAAGGGCGGGCCGTGGTGGGACTGGTCCGAGACCAAGATCGCCGCCGAGTGGCTCCTCGACATCGGCCGGCTCGTCTGCCGCGAGCGGCGGGGCTTCCAACGCGTCTACGACCTCGCCGAGCGCGCCATCCCCTCGGACCTCCTGGCCCGGGAGTGGACGGACGAGGAGTGCGCCACCCGCCTGGTCGCCGCGGCGGGGCGCTCGCTCGGAGTGGCGACCGAGGCCGACCTGGCCGTGTACCACGGGCTGCCGCGCCCGCTCGTGCGTGCCGCGGTGCCCGGCACCGACCTCGTGCCGGTGGGTGTGGAGGGATGGAGCCAGCGGGCCTATGCCGACCACGCCGCCCTGGCGGCGCTCGGCGTGCGCGCCCGCGGGAGGAACGTCCTCCTCTCGCCGTTCGACTCCCTCGTCTGGTACCGGGAGCGCCTGGAGCGGCTGTTCGGCCTGCGCCACCGGCTGGAGGCCTACACCCCGAAGGCGAAGCGGGTCTACGGCTACTTCGCCATGCCCGTGCTCGCCGGCACGAGGATCGTCGGGCTGGTGGATCCCGGGCGCCAGGACGACGCGTTGGTGGCCAAGCAGGTGACGCTGCTCGACCCGCGCGCGACCACGCCGCTCGCGCGGGCGCTGACGGAGGGCGCCTCCTGGGTCGGTGCGACGCGGGTGATCCTCGAGCGCGTGGAGCCCGCAGCGGCGCGGGCAGGTTTGGCCGCGGCGCTCTGATCAGCCGCCGCCGTGGCGCGCCGCGATCTCCTCGAACGTCGCGACGTCGCCCCCGAATGGTCCCGTCTGCGCGGGGTGGTGGAGGACCACCTGGTCGAAGCCGAGCTCGGCGTACGGCCCGAACAGGTCGTCGAAATGGTCGGCCGAGTCGATCAACGGTTCGACCGGCATCCACAGCAGGACCTTGCCGATGTCCGATGTCCTGCGTCCCGCGGCGGCGCAGGCGGCGTCGAGCTCGGTGACCTGGCGCCGCACGGCTTCGAGCACCGTTTCGGGGGTGCGTTCCACCGGGCCGTTCGGCCCGATGGCCACCCAGGTCGGTCCGATGGTCACCCAATTGCGCCCGTAGGCCACCGCGAGGCGGATGCCCTTGGGCCCACCCGCCGCGATGGTGAGGGGGAGCGGGCGCTGGACGGTGCCAGGCGTGCTGGGCGCCTCCCGGGCGGCGTAGTGCTGTGTCCGCACCGAGGTGCGCGTGGCGGGCTCCCCGTCGACGATCGGCTTGAGCACCTCGAGGAACTTCTCGAAGCGGGCCAGTCGCTCCCCCTTCGACCACGGCTCCTGGCCCAGGGCGGCCGCGTCGAAGCCCTCGCTTCCGGGCCCCAACCCGAGGTCGAGGCGGCCACCGCTCACGTCGTCCAGCGTGATGGCCTCGCGGGCGAGGGTGACCGGGTGCCGGAAGTTCGGCGTGGCGACCAGCGTGCCCAGCCGGATGCGTGTGGTCACGACGGCCGCGGCGGCGAGGACGGGCACCGCGGCGTGCCAGGGCCCGTCCGGCATGCCGCCCCAGCGGATGTGGTCGTAGGTCCACGCCGTGGCGAAGCCGGCCCCGTCCGCCCACTCCCACTGGCGGCGTGCCTCGCTCCACCGGTCGGTCGGGAGGATGACGAGGCCGACACGCACGCCGCCGAACCTACCCGGCCCGGTACCGTGTCGCCGTGGCCAACGAGACGGAGACCAGGCGGTGGAACGACGATGCGTGGACCGCGGCGTGGCCCCGGCGGGAGAAGCTGACCGACGCGGTGACGCCCTACGTCCTGGTGGCGGCCGGCGCAGAGCCGGGCGAGCGCGTGTGCGACATCGGCTCCGGCGGCGGGGGACTGACCCTCGCGCTGGCCGGTGCGGTCGGCCCGGAGGGCGAGGTCGTCGGGATCGACATCTCGGCCCCCCTGCTCGACCTGGCCCGCACGCGGGCCCGCGAGGCCGCGGTGGCCAACGCCCGCTTCGTCGAGATGGACGTGCAGACCGGCTCCCTGGCGGAGGCCCCCTTCGACCTGGCGGTCAGCCAGTTCGGGGTCATGTTCTTCGACGAGCCCCTGGCAGCCTTGGGCGCCATCCGGGGCTACCTCGCGCCGGGTGGCCGCCTCGTGTTCGCCTGCTGGCAGGACGTCGAGCACAACCCGTGGCACGTGCGCACCGTGCTGCGGTCCATGCTCCCCCCGGCGCCGACGCCCCCACCGGGGAAGAGCCCCGTCGGGCCGTTCGCCTTCGGGGACGACGAGTACGTGCACGAGCTGCTCGAGAGCGCGGGGTTCGCCGCCGTCGACAGCACCGAGCACGAGACCACGGTGCGCGGCCCGGCGAGCGCGGTCTTCGATCGCTCGTCCTTCCAGCTCTTCGGGATCCCGCCGGACCGTGAGGACGAGGCGCTGGCCGCGATCGGGCACCTGCTCGCCGGATTCGCGGTCGGGCCCGACCAGTACGACTTCCCCCTCGCCTTCCGGGTGTTCCGGGCCGTCAACCCGTAAGCGTGGCCGCGGGCTACAGCGGGACGCCGCTGCCCAAGAAGCTCGGGATCAGCGAAGGCTCGACGCTGGCGCTCATTGAGGCGCCTCCCGGCGTCATCGACGGCCTGCCGTCGGGCGTCACGGTGAAGCGCCAGGTGCGCGGGTCAGCCGACGTGGTGGTCGCCTTCTTCACGCAGCGCGCGAGCGTTCGAGCGCCGCCTCGATGCGCTGGCCAACATGATCTTCCCCTCGGGCGGGCTCTGGATCGCCTGGCCCAAGCGCGCCTCGGGCGTCGAGACGACGATGGACGAGGGCGTCGTCCGCACCGTGGCCCTTCCACTCGGCCTGGTGGACAACAAGGTCTGCGCCATCGACGACACGTGGTCCGGTCTCCGTGTCGTGTGGCGACGAGAGCACCGCAGCTGAGCGGGCCCTAGAAGAAACCCAGGCGCGAGGGGGGCCAGATCCGGACGTCGACCTTGCCGACGATGGTCGACTCGTTCACGGGCCCCCAGTAGCGGCTGTCGCAGGACTCGGTCCGGTTGTCACCCATGACGTAGACCTCGTCGGCCGGGATCCGATAGGGGTGGTGGAGCGAGAAGGACTGGTCCGTCGGGCCGGGGAACGTCTCGGTCCGGGTCGCCTGCGGCAGCCATGGTTCGGGTAGGACGTGCCCGTTTATGTAGACACGGCCTCCGGACAGGGAGATGGTCTCGCCGGGCAGGCCGATGACGCGCTTGACCAGATCGGCCACCGGCGGCCCCGCGCAGTTCTCCGTGGTCGGCGTCGAGAACACGATGATGTTGCTCCGGTCGACGCCGTGCAGGTGGTAGCTCAGTTTGTCGACCACGATCCGGTCCCCGATCTGCAGCGTCGGCTCCATGGAGCCCGACGGGATGGAGTACGTCGCGACCACGAACGTGCGGAGGACGACCGCGATGACGACGGCGACGGCGACGACGACGACCAGCTCGATGATCCATCGCGCGGGTCTTCTGCCCGCCGGCGGCGGGCCCGGCGCCACCCGCCTCCGAGTCCGGGATCTCGTCGGCGTCCATGACCCAGGAAGTATGGCGCGGCCGGTGCCCGTGAACCGCGTCTCCCCCGTGTCACGCCCACGGGGCACTATGGGACCCGTGGCCACCGCCGTCATCTTCGACTTCTACGGCACCCTGGCTCACTGGGCCGACACGCGAGCCTCGAGCTACGCGTCGGTCTTCGCTGCGCATGGCTACGACCTGGACCCGGTCGCCCTCGAGGACTACTTCTTCCGCTACGACGGCGTCGAGCACGCCGAGCACTCGGTCAGCGAGGAGCGGTACGAGGCGTGGGTCCGCACGCGCCTCCGTGACTTCACCCGGGCCGCCGGGGTGGACGACGCGCACGTCGAGGAGATGGTGGCCGACCTGCGGGCCACCGACCGGGCCCCCATGGTCGCCTACGCCGAGGCGGGCGAGACCTTGGCCGCCCTGCGGACGGCGGGCCTCGCCGTCGGCGTCTGCTCCAACTGGGGCTGGGAGCTCGATGCGTACCTCGAGGAGGTCGGCCTCCTGCAGCTCGTCGACGTGGCGGTGACGTCCGCCCGGGCCGGGTCGCGCAAGCCCCACCCCGACATCTACGAACGGTCGGCACGGTCGCTCGCCGTCGATGCCCGCGACGTCGTCTTCGTCGGCGACTCCTGGGAGCCCGACGTCCGCGGCCCGCGGCGGGCCGGCATGACCGCCGTCCACGTCTGGCGGGAGGGCGAGCGCCCCGGGCTGCGCCCCCCGACGCTCGAGCCCGGTGACCACCGCGTGGCGGACCTGACGGGCCTCCTCCCGATCCTCGGGCTGTAGTCAGCCGGCCGTCTCGGCCCCCACCGGCGGGCGGCCGTTCTCGGCCAGCCCCGCTGCCAGCGCGGCCCGGTCCTCGTCGCTGAGCCGCTCGAACCCGAGGTCGGCCCGGCCGAGCGGCCGCCACCACACCGGGTCGGCGCAGGCCCAGGCCTCGGCCCGGAGGCCCACCTTCGTCACCTTCCCCGTGGCCGTCTGGGGCAGCGAGGACGAGACCCGCACGTAGCGCGGGACCCACTTCGGCCCCAGGTCCGGCTGCGCCGCCAGCCACCGGGCGAATTCGTCGGGGACGAAGGCGCGGCCCGGGACCGTCTCGAGCGCCACCATCACCTGGTCGCCCGCGCCCGACGCGGTGTCGGGGACCGGGTACACCGCCACGACGGACAGGTCGGGGTGGCGCGACAGCACCGACTCCACCGGCCCGGCCGCGAAGTTCTCCGAGTCGACGCGCAGCCAGTCCCCGGTCCGCCCCGCGAAGTAGAAGAACCCCTCCTCGTCGACGTAGCCGAGGTCACCCGTCCAGTACCACCCGCGCCGCAGCCGCTCCGCCTCGGCGTCCGCCCGCTCGTAGTAGCCCTCGAAACTGCCCCGGCCGCTGCGGTTCACGATCTCGCCGATGGCCTCGCCCGCGTTGAGGAGCCGCCCCTCGTCGTCGAAGCGCGCCGGCGGGCACTCCTCGCCCGTCTCCGGGCTCATGATCGCCAGGTCGACACCGCCCACCGGCTTGCCCAGCGAACCCCGCGGCATCCCGAGCACGGGGTTGACCGCTGCACCCCCCTCGCTCTGGCCGTACCCCTCAATGAGGTAGCAGCCGAAGCGCGCCCGGAAGCGCTCGCGGTCGCGCACCGACGCCTCCGTCCCGAACGCGCTCTTCAGCGTGTTGTCCCCGTCGTCGGGCCGCTCCGGCGTGGCCAGGATGTAGGCGATCGCCTTGCCGACGTAACTGAATTTGGTGGCCCCGAAGCGGCGTACGTCGTCGAGGAAGGCCGACGCGCTGAACCGGGGCCGCGTGGCGATCGCCGCCCCCACCATCACCGAGGGCCCCCACAGCGCCATCAGCGCGTTGCCGTGGAAGAGCGGCATCGGGCAGTAGCAGACGTCCTCGGCCACGTAGCCGTAGCCCGGCGCGGCCACCTCGGCGATGCCGGCCAGCCGGCCCTGGGTGCAGCGCACCGCCTTGGGCACCCCCGTCGTCCCCGAGGTGAAGATGAGGAGGAAGAGCGCGCCCTCGTCGACCCGGTCCGCGTCGTGCATGAGCTTCTGGCTCTGGTCGCCGCCGGCGAACTCGGCCAGCAGGGACTCGTAGTGCGCCGTGCCGGTGACCAGGACCCGGTCCTCGGCCATGCCGAGATCGAGCCCCTCGAGCAGCGCGGCCCCTTCGGCGTCGGTGACGATCAGGGCGCAGTCGGTGGCCCGGATGTCGGCCGCCAGCGCCTCGCCGCGCCGGGTCGGGTTGATCCCCACGATCGCCGCGCCCGCCAGCGCGCAGCCGTTGAGCCAGAACAGGTACTCGGGCCCGTTGGGCAGGAGCACCCCGACGTGGGGCTTGGCGCTGCCGAACAGCGAGCGGGCGAGCGCGCCGCGTGTCGCGCCCTCCCCGACGGCCTGGCGCCACGTCCATTCTCCGCTGGCGTCGAGGACACCGGTGCGGTCGTCCTCGGCCCGGGCCGCCAGCATCGCCGCCACCGTCGTCACGACAGCGCTCACGCCGGCGCGCGCCGCACCAGGCTGCGGTCGACGTCGTCGACGGTCGCCGCCCCGCACAGCGCCAGGGCCCGCCGCAGCTCGGTCTCGTACCAGCGCAGCAGCGCCGCCACCCCGTCCGCCCCGCCGGTCGCCAGCGCCCACAGCGAGGGGCGCCCGACCAGCGCCGCCCTGGCCCCGAGGGCCAGCGCCTTGACCACGTCGGGCGAGCGCCGGACGCCGCCGTCGACGTACACCTCGGCCCGGCCCGCCACGGCGTCGGCGACCTCGGCCAGGATGTCGGCCGTCGCCGGCGCGTCGGCCAGCTGGCGCGCCCCGTGGTTCGAGACGACGACGGCCGCCGCCCCCGCCTCCACGCAGCGCACCGCGTCGTCGGCCCGCTGCACGCCCTTCGCCACCACGGGCAGCGCGCTCGAGGCCGGCCAGCCACCCGATGTCGTCGGGGGTGAGGGCCGGCTCGAACTCGTGGGTGACGATCGCCATGAAGCCGCCCTCGCGCGCGCTCGAGGTGCTGTCACCGGCCAGGTTGGGCAGGGCGAGGTCGTCGGGGAGGTGCACGCCCATGCGCCACTCGCGCAGGCGCAGTCCCGACACCGGGGCGTCGACGGTGAGCACGAGCGCGCCGTACCCGTGCGCCGCGGCGCGGCCGACCAGCTCGGCCGTGCGCGCCCGCTCCCGCAAGATGTACACCTGCATCCACCGCGCCGCGTCCGGCGCCGCCGCGGCGACGTCCTCGAGCGGGCAGGTGGCGAGCGAGGAGAGGATCAGCAGCGCGCCCGCCGCGGCCGCCCCCCGGGCGGAGGCCACCTCGCCCTCGGGGTGCGCCAGCCCCTGGATCGCCGTCGGCGCCACCGCCACCGGCGAGCTGACCGGCGTCCCGAGGAGGGTCGTCGCGGTCGACACTTCGGCCACGCCGGCCAGCACCCGCGGGTGGAGCTGCCAGTGGCCCCAGGCCGCCACGTTCCCCTCCAGCAGGCGCTCGTCGTCCGCCCCGCCCGCGTAGTAGGCGTAGGCCATCTCGCCGATGGCGTGGCGGGCGTCGCGCTCGAGGTCGTCCAGGGACAGGTCGGTGACCAGGGGAGTCGTGCTGCTCAAGGGGACGTCGGCGGTCTCGGGGTTTTTCCCCTGCGTGCTGGTGCTGGCAGGATGAGCGGGCACGGGCCGCATGGTAGGCGCGCCCGTGCTCTCGGACAGGGGAGGTGCCGTGCGTTTCTCGTTTGCGGAGTCGATGACGGACCCGTCGTTCTACCTGCCCCTGGCGCGGGCGGCCGAGGCGGCCGGCTACGACTCCATGGTCGTCCCCGACAGCATCTGCTACCCCGAGGTCTCCGACACCACCTACCCCTTCAACCCCGACGGCTCCCGCGAGTTCCTCGAGGACAAGCCCTTTCTCGAGCCGTTCTCGATCATCCCCGCCATGGGGGCGGTCACCGAGCGCATCCGCTTCGTGACCTTCGTGATCAAGCTCCCCATCCGCCAGCCGGTGCTGATCGCCAAGCAGGTGAGCTCGACGGCGGTGCTGACCGGCAACCGCCTGCTGCTCGGCGTGGGCACCAGCCCGTGGCCCGAGGACTACGAGATCTGCGGCGTGCCCTGGGAGCGACGCGGCAAGCGCATGGACGAGGAGATCGCCATCATGCGCGGCCTCATGGCCGGCGGCTTCTTCGAGTTCCACGGTGAGGTGTTCGACGTCCCGTCCATAAAGATGTGCCCGACGCCGAGCCGTCCGGTGCCCATCCTGATCGGCGGCCACCACGAGGCCGCCCTGCAGCGGGCCGCCCGCGACGGGGACGGGTGGTTGCACGGCGGGGGCGACCCCGCCGACCTCCCGGGCCTCCTCGAGCGCCTGGCCACGCTGCGACGCGAGCACGGCACCGACACCAAGCCCTTCGAGACGCACGTGATCTCGCTCGATGCGTACACGGCCGACGGCGTCAAGCGCCTCGAGGAGCTCGGCGTCACCGACGTCATCGTCGGCTTCCGCTGGCCCTACGGCGTGGAGCAGGACACCGAGTCGCTGCAGACGAAGGTCGACAACCTGAACCGCTTCGCCGACGACGTCATCGCCAAGAGCCGATGACAGGGAGGGACCGCATCGCATGACCGACGTTCCGCTCAACGCCCGGGAGCTCGGCATCCGCTCCCGGGCTGCCGTCGCTGCCGGGGACCGCGAGGCGTGGCTCGACCTCTTCGCCGAGGACGCCGTCGTCGCCGACCCCATCGGCCCGTCGGCCCTCGACCCCGAGGGCAAGGGCCACCACGGGCGGGCGGCCATCGCCGCCTTCTACGACAACGTGATCGCCACCGCGGAGGCCATCGAGTTCGAGTTCACCGAGTCCTACCTGTGCGGCGACGAGGTGGCGGAGATCGGCATCATCCGCACCACGCTGGCCGGCGGCCGGCACCAGGCCGTCGTCCACGGCGTGTACACCTACCGCAGCGACGGCGCCGGCAGGATCGCCGCCCTGCGCACCTTCTGGGAGTACGACAAGCTCGAGCTGGTCGAGCTGCCATGACATCCGGGCGCGTCCTGGTCCGCGACGGGCTCTTCAGCGACGCCGACCCGCCGGCCCTGTTGGGGAGCCGCTGCACCGCCTGCGGGAAGGCCCACTTCCCCCGCGCCGACGCCTGCCCCTACTGCGCCACCGAGGGCTCCGTTCCCGTGGAGCTTTCCCGGCGCGGCACGCTGTGGGCCTGGACGGCGGTGACGGCGGCGCCTCCCGGCTACGAGGGTGAGGTCCCCTTCGGCATCGGCGTGGTCGAGCTGCCCGAGGGTGTGCGCGTCATCACCCGGTTGACGGAGAGCGACCCCGCCGCGCTGGCGGTGGGCCAGCTCATGGAGCTGCAGGTCGTCCCCCTCCACGACGACGTCGTGACGTACGCCTTCGCCCCGGCCGCGTCGTGACCGGCGTCGCCATCACCGGGGTCGGGCTGCACCCCTTCGGCCGCTTCGACGGGGTCTCGACGACCGACATGGGCGTCGCCGCGGTGCGCGCCGCCCTGCGCGAGGCGGGCATCGGCAAGGGTGGCTTCCAGGCCGCGTTCTGCGGCACGGCCTACGGCGGGGTGGCGACGGGGCACAAGGTGCTCAGCCGGCTCGGCATGACCGGCATGCCGATCGTCGACGTCGAGGCCGGCTGCGCCAGCGGCGGGGCGGCTCTCATGCTGGCCGCGGCCGCCATCCGGGCCGGCCAGTACGACACCGCCCTCGTCTTCGGGACCGAGAAGATGCCCAAGGGGATCATCCGCTCCTCCTTCTTCGAGCCGTGGCAGGAGGAGGCCGGCCTGGCCGCCACGCCCGCCTTCTTCGGGCTGCGGGCCCAGCGCCTGTGCCTGACCTCGGGCGTGACGAAGGACCACCTGGCCCGCGTCGTGGTGAAGAACCGCCGCCACGGGGTCGCCAACCCCGACGCCATGTACCAGAAGGAGACGACGGTGGACGAGGTCCTCGGCTCGCGCGTCGTCTGCGAGCCGCTGCACCTCTTCATGCTCTGCTCGCCCAACGAGGGCGCCGCCGCGTTGGTCCTGCGGCGGGCCGACCTGGCCGGGTCCTCCTCGCCGACGCCGGTCACCCTCGCCGCCGCCGTGCTGCGCTCCCACCTCCCGGGGTCGGTCCTGAGCGAGTCGACGCCACTGGCCGGGCTGGCCGACGACGCCGTGCCCGCCCCGACCACGCTGGCGGCCACGGCGGCCTACGAGGAGGCGGGCCTCGGGCCGTCGGACCTCCACGTCGTCGAGTGCCAGGACACCGACGCCGCCCGCGAGCTCCTCTCGTGCGAGGAGCTCGGCCTCTGCGAGCCCGGTGGCTCGGCGGCGCTGCTCGACTCCGGCGCCACCCATCTGGGCGGCCGCCTCCCGGTCAACCCGAGCGGGGGACTGCTCTCCAAGGGGGAGCCGCTGGGCGCGTCGGCCCTCGGCCAGGTGGTCGAGCTGGTGCGCCAGCTGCGGGCCGAGGCCGGCCCCCGCCAGGTCGAGGGGGCCCGGGTCGCCCTCTCGCACACGGTCGGCCGCGGTGCCAACGCCGGCGTCGTCATCCTGACCAGGTAGGACGTCCCTCGCCACCCGCTCCCGGCACCGCCACCGCCACCGCCACCGCCACCGAGAAACCGCAACTTTTGGTTGCACTTATCTCCGCAATGTGCAACAATGAGTTGCACGTTACCGAGCAAGGAGGTTGGAGCAATGCCGGACATCAGGAACAGGGTCGGGGTGAACGCCCCCATCGAAGAGGTGTACGAGGCCATCGCCACCCGCGAGGGTGTGGCGGAATGGTGGACGACCACCGTCGAGGGCGACGCCCGGGTCGGAGGTGAGCTCGCCTTCTTCTTCGGCGGCCCCGAGCGCGCCGCCACCATGGAGGTCGTCGAGTCCACCCGGCCGAGCCGGGTGGTGTGGCGCTGCGTCCAGGGTCCCGAGGAGTGGGTGGGCACCACCATCTCGTTCGACCTGCGTCAGAACGGCGAGGAGACCGTCGTGGTCTTCGCCCACGCCGGGTGGCGTGAGCCGGTGGAGTTCATGTACCACTGCAGCACCGCCTGGGCCTATTTCCTCCTGAGCCTCAAGCACGGGCTCGAGGGAGGCAAGGCGACGCCGTTCCCGCGCAACGAGCTTGTCAGCAGCTGGGGGTGAGCGCCATGACCGACCTGACCATCGAGCGAGAGGTCCTCATCGAGGCACCCGTGGACGTGGTGTGGCGCACCATCACCGAGCCCGACCAGATCGCCCGGTGGTTCGCCGACAAGGTGGAGCTCGACCTGCGACCGGGCGGAGCGGGCATCCTCGTCTTCGAGGACAAGGCCTCCACCCGGCCGTTTTCGGCGCCGTTGGTGGTGGTCGCCGTCCAGCCGCCGCAACGATTCACGTTTCGCTGGGCCCACCCCGACGGCGAGGCACCCGGGCCGGGGAACTCGGTCCTGGTCGAGTTCACGCTCACCGAGGAGGGGAGCGACCGCACCCGGCTGCGGGTCACCGAGACCGGCCTCGACGCCATCGGCTGGCCCGAAGAGGACAAGGCCCGCTACGTCGCCGAGCACCGCAACGGCTGGGCGGAGAAGCTCGGCTGGCTCGAGGGCCTGTTCGGATGAGCGAACGGCCCGACGACGTGCTGTGGTCGGCGATCGCCGATCCGTCGCGTCGCCGGGTCCTCGACCTGCTCGTCGACGGCGGGGGGTCGACGGCCAGCTCCCTGGCCGAGCAGGTGCCGTTCACCCGTCAGGCCGTGACCAAGCACCTGGTCGTGCTCGAGCAGGCAGGGCTGGTCACGCGCCAGCGGGAGGGTCGTGAGGTGCGCTTCCGCGTGGTCCCGGGCCGCCTCGATGACGCGGCCCATGCAATGTCGGACCAGGCCCGCCTGTGGGACCGGCGGCTGGCGGCCATCAAGCGCCTCGCCGAGGCCAGCTACCGCGTGGAGAAGGACCGGGCGTGACGTCTCAGCCGCAGCCGAGCCGGTCCAGGGCCGCGGGCAGGTCGGCGAGCGAGGTGACGACGGCGTCGGGCACCTCGTCGTGGTCGGGGTAGTCGCCGCCGTCGCGGTCGACCCACACCGCGGACCAGCCGGCCCGCTTGGCCCCCACCACGTCGTTGAGCGGGTGGTCGCCCACCAGCACGCACGCCGCCGGCTCCACGCCCAGCTGGCGCTCCACGACCTCGAAGATCCCCTTGGCGGGCTTGGCCACCAAATGGTCCTGGGCGAACACCACGGATTCGAAGTACGCCGCCAGCCCGACCTTCTCGGGCAGCCGGCTCCCGTTGGAGAGGAGGCCGAGCCGGTAGCGCGCCCGCAGCGCCTCGAGGCAGGGCACCGTGTCGTCGAACAGCGCCGGGTCGCGGTCGCGGTGGTGGAAGTAGGAGCGGGCCAGCTCGTCGGCCAGCGCGGCGTCCGCCGCCTCGTCGCCACCACCGTCGGCGTCTCGTAGGCGCCCGAGCGTGCGGGCGAAGCCGAGCACGCGGAGGCGGGCCAGGTTGAACTCCACCCCGTCCGTCTCGGCGCCGACCACGGACCGGTCGTGCTCGAGGTCCTGCCAGCGCAGCGCCGCGGTGAACGCTCCAGGCCGTGCCGCCCGCAGCTCGCCCACCACCGCCACCAGCGCGTCGCGCATGACGCGTTGGAAGTCCCACAGCGTCTGGTCCCCATCGAAGAGGACGGCCTGAATCACCGGCTCAATTGACGAGCACGATCTTGCCCAGCTTGGCGCCCCGGGCGAAGCGCTCGTAGGCCGCCTCCGCCTCGGGCAGGGGGAACGTGTCCGCCACCGGCACCCGGACCCGCCCCGCGGCCAGCAGCGGCAGCACGTGTGCCGCCACCGCGGCCGCCACGTCCGCCTTCTCGCGCCGGCTGCGCCCGCGCAGCGACGCCCCGCCGATGCGGGCGCGCGCCGCCATGAGCACGAACAGGTTGAGATCCATCTGGGCTCCCGCGCCCACACCGATCACGACGACGCGGGCCTCGGTGGCGAGATGCGCCAGCACCCCGCCCAGACTCGGCGCCCCGACCAGTTCGAGGACGACGTCATAGGGCCCGTGCGCGCCCTCGCCGCCCGGCTCGACGACAGAGGACGCCCCGAGCTCCCTCACCGCGTCGTGCAGCGCGGTGTTCCGCACCGACGCCGTCACCACCGCCCCCGCCGCCGCGGCCATCTGCACGGCGGCCGTCCCGACCCCGCCCGCGGCACCGCTGACGAGCACCCGCTCGCCCATCCGCAGCCCGGCCCGGGTGAAGAGCGCGTCGTGCGCGGTCCAGAAGACCTCGGGGAACCCGCCGGCCTCGGGCCAGGGCACCGCGTCCGGCACCGCCTGCGCGTGGGACTCGTCGACGCGGGCCATGGTCGCCTGGGCCCCGCCGCCGACCACGGCCATGACGCGGTCGCCGGGCCCGAACAGGGTCACCTGCCGTCCCACCGCCACGACCTCGCCGGCCATCTCCATCCCCGGGATGTCCTGGGGCCAGCCCGCCGGCGCCGGGTACGCACCCGCCCGCTGCGCCATGTCCGCCCCGTTGATCCCGGCCGCCCGCACCGCCACGAGGAGCTCGGTGTCGCCGCACACCGGGTCGTCGCGCTCCTCCCACGACAGCCGACCGTCCCGGATCACCACCGCGTGCACGCCGGCCACCCTACGCGGATCGTCCCCGACCGCCGCACGGCCCGGGCGCGCCGGCGGCGCCGGCCGGTAGGGTCCGGGGCATGGCTCTCTACGACATCCCCATCCACACCCTCCAGGGTGACGACGCCAAGCTCGGCGACTACGCGGGCAAGACCCTGCTGCTGGTCAACGTGGCCTCCAAGTGCGGCCTCACCCCGCAGTACGAGGGCCTCGAGCGCCTGCAGAAGACCTACGGCGACCGGGGTTTCTCGGTGATCGGTTTCCCGTGCAACCAGTTCATGGGCCAGGAGCCGGGCAGCGCGGAGGAGATCGAGCAGTTCTGCTCGACCACCTACGGCGTGACCTTCCCCCTCATGGAGAAGATCGAGGTGAACGGCGACGACCGCCACCCCATCTACGCCGAGCTGACCGAGAAGCCAGACGCCGAGGGCAAGGCCGGCGACATCACCTGGAACTTCGAGAAGTTCCTCGTGTCCCCGGCGGGCGACGTCTTGGCCCGCTACCGCCCCCAGGTGGAGCCGGAGGACCCGGCCGTCGTGGGCGACATCGAGGCGCAGCTGTCCGCCGCTTGATTCCGCCGCACCCCGTCGCGGCGGGGTTCGCCGCGTCCATCTTCGACATGGACGGGCTGCTGATCGACTCGGAGATCCTGTGGCACGAGGCCGAGATCGAGATCCTCGGCGGCCTCGGCGTGCCGCTCGCCGTCGAGGCCTGCCGCTCGACCAAGGGCATGTTCGTCGACGAGGTCACCGAGCACTGGCACGGGCTGTACCCCTGGGCCGGGCCGACCCCGGCCGAGGTGGCCGTGACGATCGTCGACCGGGTGATCGACCTCATCGTGACGAAGGGCGAGCTGAAGCCGGGCGCCGTCCACGCGATCGAGCTCTGCGCGGAGCGAGGCCTCTCCCTCGCCGTGGCGTCGTCGTCGCAGTACCGCCTGATCGACGCCGCGCTGGCCCACTTCGACCTGCGGCGCCGGTTCGCCCTCGTCCACTCGGCCGAGGACGAGCCCTACGGCAAGCCGCACCCCGCCGTGTTCCTCACGACGGCCACCGAGCTCGGCGTGGCGCCGCGGCAGTGCCTCGTGTGGGAGGACGCGCCCGCCGGCGTCCTGGCGGCCAAGGCGGCGTGCATGGCCTGCATCGCCGTGCCCGAGCAGGGCGAGGGGCACCACCCGGCGTTCGGGCTGGCCGACCTCGTGGTCGGCTCGCTGCTCGACGTGGACCGGACCTCGCTGGACGAGCTGGCCCGGCGTGTGGGTCCCGGTGCCGGCGGGCCGGCGGAGGCGCCTGGGTAGAGTCGCCGCCCGTGGGGTGGCCGGCAGGTCGGAGGTGTGGGGCGGGGCTGCTGGGCGCCTCCGCCCTCCTGGCCCTGGCGGTGCCGGTCGGCGCGACCTCCGCTGCGGCGCCGCCGTCGTGGGGGGCGACCGCCTCGGCTCCGTGCGCCGGCCTCGATGCCAGCCTCTGCATGCTGCCCTTCCCGAGCGACTACTACACCACGCCCGACCCGGTCATGCCGACGGGCCGCCGGGTCTCGTTCCCGCCCGGCGCCTTCCCGACGGCGGTCGGCGGGCAGGCCTTCGACCCGGCGCCCTGGGAGGATAACGACGGCTTCAGCCCGGGTTCGACGATCCTGACCCACGTCGCGGGGCTCAGCCTGGCGAAGAGCGACGTGGCGACGATCTCGGACATGGGCGCCTCGTTGGCGCCCACCAGCCCGGTCGTCCTCGTCGACACGCGGACGGGCACCCGTTGGCCGACCTGGGCCGAGCTCGATGCCGACGACGCCGACCCCATGACGCAACTGCTCATGATCCACCCGGCCCGGAACCTCACCGAGGGCGACCGCTACATCGTGGCCCTGCGCGACCTCGTGACGACGGGCGGTACGGACATCACGCCGGGACCCGGGTTCTCCATGGTGTTGGGGAGCTCGTCGCCCGCCGTCGGGTCCGCCTACACCGGCCACCTGCGCGGGGTCGTCCGGCAACTGCGTCACTTCGGGGTGGGCACCGCGCGTCTGTACCTAGCCTGGGACTTCACGGTGGCCAGCGAGCACAACCTGACGGCGCCCGCGCTGACCATGCGGGACCAGACCTTCGCCGCGCTGGGCAGGGGCGTGGCGCCCTTCAGCGTGACGCAGGACGAGGTCGATCCGTCCGCTTCACCCCACCTGGCCCGGGTCGTCACCGGCAGCTTCGACGTGCCCAGCTACCTGAGCGGCACGCCGGGGTCCGCGGGCTCGGCATTGACCGAGGGCGCCGACGGGCTCCCGGTCCACGCGGCGGGCCGCGTCGACCACGCCAACTTCGAGTGCGCGATCCCCAAGGCGGCCAGCGCCGCACGTCCGGCGACCATCGGCCTGTACGGCCACGGCTTGTTCAATTCGGCCGACGAGGTGACGCAGTCGGCGGTGCCGCAGTACGCGGACCGCTTCGACACCATGTTCTGCGCGACGGACTGGGTCGGCCTGTCGTCGAGCACGCTGGGGTTGGCCGTCTCGGTGGTCGACGACCTGAACGGCTTCCCCACCCTGGTGGACAACCTGCTGCAGGCACTGCTCAACGCGCAGATCCTGGGCAACCTCATGGTCGATCCGCGGGGATTCGCCACCAACCCCGCCTTCCAGGACGCGCAGCACCATCCGCTCTTCCGCCCCGCCGCGGATCTCGTCTACTACGGCAACTCGGAGGGCGGCATCATGGGCGGCGCTCTCACGGCGCTCTCCACCGAGGTACGCCGCTCGGTGCTCGGCGTCCCGGGCATGGACTACGCGGTGCTCCTCTCGCGCAGCGCGGACTTCAGCCCATTCCAGACGATCCTCAACACCGCATATCCCGACAGGGCGGTGCAACAACTCGGCTACGACGTGATGCAGATGCTGTGGGACCGGGGTGAGGCCGACGGCTACGCAGAGCAGATGACGTCGGGCCTGCCCGGAACACCGTCGCACCAGGTCCTCCTGGAGGAGGCCTTCGGGGACCACCAGGTGACCAACGTGGCCACCGAGACCGAGGCGCGCACCATCGGCGCCCACGTCCACGAGCCGGCACTGGCGCCGGGGCGCAGCGCCGAGTCGGAGCCGTTCTGGGACCTCGCAACCCTGCACACACCGTCGCGGGGCCCGGCCCTCTTCGTGTGGGACACCGGCGTGCCGCCCGAGCCGCTCGCCGACACCCCGCCGACCCAGGGTCCCGACCCCCACGACACGACGCCGCGCACGTTTCCGCCCTTCTGGGACCAGATGCACGCCTTCTTCACCACCGGCGAGGTGACCGACCCCTGCGGCGCCGAGCCGTGCACGGGCCCCCGGCCGTCCTGAGCCCCCTCGGTCAGCCCGCCATGAGGCGGGCGGCCACCTCGCGGTAGCGGGCCACCGGGATCAGGTGGACGCCCTCGAACGCCCCCGAGTCGCGGACGGCCGCCACCAGCTCGCACGCGGCCTGCACGCCGGCCGAGCGGTCGTGCTCCAGGCGCTCGACCAGCGCGGTGGGGACGTCGAGGCCCGGGATCTCCCTGGCCAGGTTGCGCGCCATGGCGGCGCTCGCCACCACGATGACCCCGGCGTAGACGGGGACCGAGACCTCCACCGAGGCCCGCCAGGCCAGGAGGTCATCGAGGGAGAACCCGATCTGGACGAAGAGGAAGTCGGCCGCCTGCTTCCACGGCGGCAGCGGCCGCAACCCGGTGGCCGCCCCGAAACGCATCGCCGGCGCCGGCGCGTCGCCCGACGGCAGGCCGCCCGCGTACGCGCGCCCCTCGGCCAGCATCGTGCGCACCGTCAGCTCGCTCGTGCGAGATCCGGCGAGGGGATCGTCGCCGTAGACGAAGAGGAACTGGTCGACGCCGTAGGCGGACGCGGTCAGCAGGTCGCGCCGGAAGCCGAGGAGGTTGCGGTCGCGCGCGTTGAGGCAGGCGATGGAGCGCCCGCCCATCGCCTCGACCTCGTGGGCCACGGCGACGCTGCTCACGGTGGCACGGCCGATGTGGTTATCGGGGATGAGAAAGGCGCTGGCGATCGGGCTCAGCACCCCGATCTGGTGGCGCACCCGGGTCAGGTCCGGCGTCGTCGCCGGCTCGATCTCGCAGATCAGCTCGAAGTCAGGCGCCATGGAGGTCCTTGACGAAGCGGATGCCGCAGACGTCGACGTCGATGCGCTCCCACCCCGTCGCCTCGTAGAGGGCCACCGCCTCGGGCTGGCGGTCGCCCGTCCCGAGCTGCAACGACGAGAGCCCCCGGCGGGCGGCCTCCTGCTCCAGCGCCGCCATGAGGGCCCGGCCCACGCCGCGCCCTCGCGCCGCGGGCTCCACCCACAGGCGCCGCACCTCGCCGACGGCCGGGGCGACGGCGCGCAGGCCGACCCCGCCGACGGCGTCGCCGCGGCGGCGAGCCACCCAGAAGGCCCCCTGCGGCGGGTCGAACATGGCCGCGGCGAGCCCGTGTTCGCCGGCGTCGAGGAAGCCGTAGCGGTCGACGAGCTCGGCCTCGGCCCGGGCGACGACGAAGCGCGGGCCGTCGGTGCCGTAGGGCTCCACGTGCAGGGTCACCTCGCCGGCGAGCCGATGCATACCCTCTATCCTTTCCGAGACGCAGGGGCGCCACGTTCCCGGCGCCCATCACCCTGTTCCCGTGTTCACTCCCGTCCCCGCCGACATCGACTTCGTCGCCCTCGAGCAGGCGGAGCTGGCCCGCTGGGCGGCCCACCGGGTGTTCGAGCGCTCCATGGAGCAGCGGCGGGACGCCCCCCCGTGGGTCTTCTACGAGGGCCCGCCGACCGCCAACGGGCTGCCGGGCCTGCACCACGTCTGGGCCCGGGTCTACAAGGACCTGTTCTGCCGCTTCCGCACGATGGCGGGTTCCCACGTGCCCCGCCGGGCCGGCTGGGACACCCACGGGCTCCCGGTCGAGGTCGAGGTGGAGAAGAAGCTCGGGATCACCGGGAAGGACCAGATCGAGCACCAGGTCGGCATCGCCGAGTTCACCCGCCTGTGCCGCGAGTCCGTCTACTCCTACGTCGACGAGTTCGCCCGCCTGACGACCCGCATCGGCTACTGGGTCGACATGGAGGCGGCGTACTGGACGTTGAGCCCGGACTACATCGAGTCGGTGTGGTGGCACCTCCAGCAGCTCTTCGACCAGGGCCTCCTCTACGAGGACCTGAAGGTCGTGCCCTACTGTCCCCGCTGCGGGACGGCGCTGTCGTCTCACGAGCTGGGGCAGGCCGACGTCTACCGCGACGAGGAGGACGAGTCGGCCTACGTGCGGCTGCGGATCGTCGAGGACCCCTTGCCTGCGGGGCTGGCCGGCACGGGCGCCGAGTGGCTGGCGGTGTGGACCACCACCCCCTGGACGCTGCTGTCCAACACCGGCGTGGCGGTGAACCCCGACCTCGTCTACGCGGTCGTGGACGGGACGTTGGTGGCCGACGAGCTCGTCGACGACGTCTTCGGCGAGGGCGCCTCGGCCCGGGTCTCGGCCCGGGTGCCGGGCTCGGCGCTGGCCGGCCTGCACTACGAGCGCCCGTTCGACGACCTTCCGCCGCCCCCGTCGGGTACCGGCGCGGACGGGTGGCGGGTGGTCCCCGCCGCCTTCGTCACCACCGAGGAGGGCACCGGCCTCGTGCACCTGGCCCCGGCCTTCGGCGAGGTCGACCGCCAGATCGGGCGCGACAACGGCCTGCCGTCGCTCAACCCGGTCGGGCCGGACGGGCGCTTCAGCGACGACATCGATTGGCTGGCGGGGCGCGACGTGCGGGAGGCCAACCACGACATCAACGACCGCCTGGAGGGCGCCGGGCTCCTCATCCGGCGCATGCCCTACGTCCACTCGTACCCCCACTGCTGGCGTTGCCGCACGCCGCTGATCTACTGGGGCAAGCCGAGCTGGTACATCGCGACGTCGACCCGCAAGGACGACCTCCTCGCGGCCAACGAGACGGTGGACTGGCACCCGGGGCACATCAAGCACGGGCGCTTCGGCGAGTGGCTGGCCAACAACGTCGACTGGGCCCTGTCGCGTGACCGCTACTGGGGCACGCCGCTGCCGATCTGGCGCTGCGGGCGCGGGCACGTCCGGTGCGTGGGGTCGCTGGCCGAGCTCTCCGACCTGTGCGGGCGCGACGTGACGGGTCTCGACCCGCACCGCCCGACCATCGACGAGGTGACGTTCGTCTGCTCGACCTGCGCGGCCGAGGCGGAATCCGGGGCCGGTGACGACATCGACGAGCTGGCGGTGGCGCGCCGGGTCGAGCCGGTGATCGACGCCTGGTTCGACTCGGGCTCCATGCCGGCGGCCCAGGTCGGGTACCCGCACGCCGCAGGGTCGGCGGAGGCGTTCGTGTTCCCCGCCGACTTCATCTCCGAGGCCATCGACCAGACGCGGGGCTGGTTCTACTCGCTGCTGGCCATCAACACCCTGGTGTTCGGCGAGAGCCCGTACCGCCACGTCGTGTGCCTCGGCCACATCGTGGACGCCGACGGCCGCAAGATGTCCAAGTCGCTGGGCAACATCATCGACCCCTGGAAGATCCTCGACACCCGGGGCGCCGACGCCATGCGCTGGTGGATGTTCAGCCAGGGCTCGCCGTGGACGCCGACGCGGGCGACGCTGCCCGCGATCGACACCGCCATGCGCGACATGCTGCTCACGCTCTGGAACACCTTCTCCTTCTTCACGACGTACGCGTCGTTGAACGGGTTCGCCCCGGCCGACCCCACCGTGCCGGCACCGGCCGAGCGCGGCCCGCTCGACCGCTGGATCCTGTCGCGCCTGGCCACGACGACGTCGTCGATGACCGAGGGGCTCCTCGGCTACGAGCCCTTCGGGGCGGCCATCGCCCTGGGCGCCCTCGTCGACGACCTGTCGAACTGGTACGTGCGCCGCAGCCGGCGCCGGTTCTGGCGCACGGACCCCGACGCGCCCCCCGGCGACTCGCTGGCCGCGCAGGCCACACTGCACACCGTCTTGACGACGCTCACGCACCTGCTGGCTCCGCTGTGCCCCTTCGTGGCGGACACGATGTGGCGCCACCTGACCGGCGCCGGCGAGGACGAGTCCGTCCACCTGGCCGACTGGCCCGTCCCGGCCACCGAGCTGGTCGACGTCGACCTCGAGGCGCAGATGGCACTGGCGCGTCGGCTCACCTCGCTGGGCCGGGCCGCCCGCAGCGAAGCGTCGGTCAAGGTGCGCCAGCCGCTCAAGCGCGCCCTCGTCTTCCTCCCCGCCGGCGCGCCCGAGATCCTGCGCGACATCGTGGCCGACGAGCTGAACGTCGACGAGATCGACACCGCCGACGAGCTCAGCGAGGTCATCGCGTTCGAGCTCGTGCCGAACTTCAGCACCCTCGGCCCGCGCCTGAAGGACAAGGTGAAGGACCTCAAGCCCGCCCTGGCCGAGCTCGACGGTGCGGCGGCGGCCGAGGCGTTGGAGGAGGGCCGCTCCATCACCGTCGGCCTGGGCGGCGACGAGGTCGCGCTCTCATCCGACGACGTGCAGCTCCGGGTGCGGGGCCAGCAGGGCTACGCCGTGTCACGCGAGGGGGGCGAGGTGGTGGCGCTCGACCTCACCCTCGACGAGGACCTCCGCACGCGTGGTCTGGCCCGCGAGGTGGTCCGGCTGGTGCAGGACCTGCGCAAGACGAGCGGGTTGGACGTCTCCGACCGCATCCGGCTGCACGTGGCAGGCCTCGACGCCATCGCGGCGCACTTCGACTTCATCGCCCGCGAGGTCCTCGCCACCGAGATCGTCTCCGGACCGGGCGCGGGGGAGGGCACGGCGCTCGAGCTCGACGACGAGATGTTGACGCAGCCGGTGCGGGTGTGGCTGACCAAGGTGGAAGGCGGGGCCTGACCCGACCGTGACGTGACGCCGACGCCATCGCGTCGGCGTTCGTCCGTCAGCAACCGGCGTCGAGGACCTTCGAGAGCAGTGTGGCGAGATCGACGCGGTCGCCGTCGTCGAGATGCGCCATCAGGTGGCGGTCGATGCCGTCGATCTGCGCGGCGATGGCGCGCCCGAGCACGGCGTGCCCCTCGGGCGTCAGCACGACGTGGATGCTGCGGCGGTCGTTCGGGCAGTTCTGCCGGGCCACCAGTCCGGCCTCGGCCATGCGGTCGACCAGGCGGGTGACGCCGCCGGTGGTGAGGGCCACGTCGCTGCTCAGCGTGCTCATGGTGAGGCGGCCCTCGGGCGCGGCGCCGACGTGGATCAGGACGTCGAAGAAGACCAGGGGGATCCCGACCGACTGCTCCAGCTCGCGCTCGAGGGCATCGGTCAACCGACGTTGGGTGCGGATGATCAGACCCATGAGTTGGAGGCGCTCGTCGTCGATCTGGCCGAGGATGCCGCAGGTCCCGCCGCCCCCCCCGTCGTCATCGATCCGCCCCTCGTCGCCGCCCTTGGCGGGGATAGTCGCCGTTCCCATATCGCTCAGTCTCTCCCGAAACACACTCCTGCACCTACTATTGCTGATTGACAAGTATCTGTCTAATCAGATATTATACTCTCAACAGTAATCCGATCAACCGGAGGAGACCAGAAATGACCAGCACCACCAGCATCGCAACCGTTCCCAAGGCCGGCGTCTACGCCATCGACCCCGCCCACAGCGAGGTCGGGTTCATCGCCCGCCACCTCATAGGGACCAAGGTCCGGGGCCGCTTCACCGAGGTATCGGGCACGTTCACCGTGGCCGAGAAGCCCGAGGACTCGACCGTGGAGGCCACCGTGCAGGCGGCCAGCATCCACACCAACCAGTCGATGCGGGACGACCACCTGCGCACCAACGACTTCCTCGACGTGGCCACCTACCCGACGCTCGAGCTCAAGAGCACCGGGCTGAAGCGGGTCCGCGAGAACCTGTGGATCCTGAGCACCGATCTGACCGTCCGGGGCGTCACCCGCCCGGTGGAGTTCGACCTCGAGTTCCTGGGCGAGGGGCAGTCCATGGAGGAGGGCAAGACCGTCGTGGCCTTCTCCGCCTCGGCGGAGATCGACCGGCGCGACTTCGGCGTCAGCTTCAACCACTCGCTGCTCGACGGCAGCGTCGTGGTGGGCAACAAGGTCGTGATCGAGGTCGAGGTCGAGGCCGGCCTGGTCGACTGACCGGATCCAGCAGTCTGGCAGCACGGCAACGCCGGCCCGGTCGGGTCGGCGTTGCCGCGTCTGGATACGCTGCCGCCCATGCCCACACGACCGGCCGGCCTGCGCGCCGTGCCGGCCACCGAGGTCCGCCCGCTGGAGCCTGCGAGCCCCGAGGACACCTTCGTCCTCGCCGTCGACCTCGGGACGGGCGGGCCCAAGGTGGCGGTGCTGTCGGCCACCGGCCGCATCGCCGCCCACGCCTTCGGGGCGGTCGGCGTGGAGCTGTCCCACGACGGAGGGGCGGAGCAATCGCCCCAGGCCTGGTGGGACGCCATCGTGACGGCCGCACGCCGTGCGCTGGCCGACAGCGGCGTGGCGCCCGAGCGCGTCGTCGGCGTCGGGTGCACCTCGCAGTGGATGGGCACCGTGCCGGTCGACGACGGGGGAGAGGCCATCGGCCCGGCCATCATCTGGATGGACTCGCGAGGGGCCCGCGCCGTGCGCGAGACCGTGCGCGGCACGCTCAACGTGCAGGGCTACTCCGCCCCCAAGCTGGCGCGCTGGGTGCGGCGCACGGGGGGGATCCCGAGCCTGTCGGGCAAGGACCCGGTGGGCCACATCCACTTCCTGCGCGAGCAGCGCCCTGAGGTCTACGCAGCGGCGGCCGTCTTCCTGGAGCCGGTCGACTACCTCAACCTGCGCCTCACCGGACTGGCCCGGGCCTCGCACGACTCCATCACCGGGCACTGGGTCACCGACAACCGGGACATCGGCGCGATCGCCTATGACGACAGCCTCATAGAGCTGGCCGGCCTGGAGCGCTCGAAGCTGCCCGACCTCGTCCCGACCGGCACCGTGCTGGGTGGCCTTGCCGCCGCCGCGGCCGCCGAGCTCGGCCTGCTGGCCGGCACGCCCGTCGTGACCGGGACGGGCGACCTGCATTCGGCCGCTGTGGGCTCGGGGGCGGTGGCGGACTTCGCCGCCCACCTCTACATCGGCACCTCGAGCTGGATCAGCTGCCACGTCTCCTTCAAGAAGACCGACGCGCTGACCAACATCGCCTCCATCCCCTCCGGGATCCCCGGCCGCTACCTCGTGGCCGACGAGCACGAGACCGGCGGGGCTTGCCTGACCTGGCTGCGCGACAACATGCTCTTCCCGACGGACGCCCTCGGCCGGGGCGGCGCCCCCGACGGCTTCTTCGGGACGCTCAACGACATGGCGTCGTCGGTGCCGGTCGGCGCGCACGGCGTCCTCTTCACCCCCTGGCTGAACGGAGAGCGGTCGCCGGTCGACGACCACACCATCCGGGGCGGCTTCCACAACATCTCGTTGTCGTCGACCCGAGCCGACATGGTGCGCGCCGTCTTCGAGGGCGTGGCCCTCAACTCGGCCTGGCTGCTCGGCGCGGTGGAGAAGTACTGCAAGCGGCGCCTCGCCACGCTGGCCTTCGTGGGCGGTGGCGCCAATTCGGACCTGTGGTCCCAGATCCACGCCGACGCCACCGGGCGCACCATCCGCCAGATGGCCGACCCGGTGCTGGCCAACGTGCGCGGCGCCGGGCTGCTCACGCTGCTCGCCCTCGGCCACATCACCGTGGCCGACATCCCCGGCACGGTGCAGGTCAAGGCCACCTACGACCCCGACCCGGCCGCCGCCGAGGTCTATGCAGGGCTCCTCAAGGAGTTCGTCGGCCTGTACGAGAAGACGAAGGGCATCCACAAGCGACTGAACGGTCGCCGGCTGCACCAGGCCGCGCCTTAGGGGAGGCCGCCGCCCCTGACCCGCCGCAGCAGCTTCCGGCGGCCGGACCCCTTCGTGATCACCAGCGCCAGCGACGTGGTCACGTACTGGCCCAGCCGGGTGCGCAGGTGGACGTCGGTGTAGGGGGCCACGTCGACGTGGAGGTCCTCGGGCGCGACCCCGAGGGTGAGGTCGAGGTCGATGCCGTGCCCGGCGTGGCGCAGGCGGTCCGCCAGCGCCTCGACGTCACGGCGCCGGTAGAACACGGTCCCGCCCGCCTCCACCGTGTCGTCGTCGGAGCCGACGAGGTACTCCGTGGTGTGCACGGCCACCCCGCCCGGCCGCAGGCACGCCATCTGCGCCATGACGAAGTCCGTCCCGGCGGCGAGGGTGCCCAGGTGCTCGAGCGCGCACGACGACCACGTGAAGTCGAAGCCGCGCAGGTCGGCGGGGATGGCGTTCATGTCGACGTCGCGGAAGCGCACGCGGCGGGCGAAGGCCTCGTCGGGGCAGAGCCCGTGCGAGTTCAGGTCCTCGAGCCCTCCTGCCCACTCGGCCTCCGAGTCGGTCCAGCCCGAGGCGAGTGCAAGGGCGTGCGGCTGGTCGGTGGCGACGACGTCGCACCCTTCGGCGGCGAACAGCGCCACCAGCGGCTCCTTTCCCACGCCGAATCCGAGGCCCGCCCGCCCGGGCGCCAGCATCTCGCGCTCGCGCAGCGCCTCGGCGATGAAGAGCCACTCCCACATCTTTCGGTGGAGCATGACGTCGCGCTGGTCCTCGTCGCCGGCCGACCACATCGGGCGCAGGCGGTCCGCCCAGGCCCGCAAGGCAGGGGAGCGCAGTGACTCGGCCGAGCACAGTTGCGAGCGCAGCACGTCCTAGATCCGCTCGAAATTGCGGGCGAGCTCCCAGTCGGACACGTGCCGGTTGCAGGCCAGCCATTCCTGCTCGGCCGTGTTCAGCAGGTGATGGTGCACGTCGGCGCCGAACGCCTCGAGCGCCACCGCCGAGTCGCGCAGCTCGGCGATGGCCTCCACCAGCGTGGAGGGGATGCGCGGCACGTCGGTCGCCGCGTAGGCGTTGCTCGGGTAGGGGTCGCCGAGCTCGAGCTCGTGGTCGACGCCGTAGAGGCCGGCGGCGATGGAGGCGGCCAGCACGAGATACGGGTTCACGTCGGCGCCGGGGACCCGGCACTCGACGCGCCGCCCGGCCCCGTGGCCGACGACGCGGAAGCCGCAGGTGCGGTTGTCCTCGCCCCAGACCACCGCCGTGGGCGCCCAGCTCCCGGGCACGTAGCGCCGGTACGAGTTCACCGTCGGCGCCGCGCACCAGGCCAGCTCGCGGGCGGCGTGGAGCTGCCCCGCCAGGAAGCGGCGCCCGAGGGTCGAGAGCCCGCTCGGGTGCGCCGGGTCGGCCATGAGCGCGTCGCCGCTCTCGGCGTCCCACAGGCTGGTGTGCACGTGGCACGAGGAGCCGACGTCGTCCATCGTCCATTTGGCCATGAACGTCGCGGCCCGGCCCTCCTGCGCCGCGATCTCCTTGATCCCGTTCTTGAACACGAGGTGGTGGTCGGCCGTGATGAGCGACTCGTCGTAGGTGACGTTGACCTCGTGCTGCCCCCGGCCGGCCTCTCCCTTGGAGAACTCGACGGGGATGCCGGCGGCGCGCATCTCGTTGCGGATGCGACGCAGGATGTACTCCTCCCGCGCCGTCTGCAGGAGCTGGTAGTCCTCGATGGTCGACGTGTGCGGCGTCAGCCCCTTCCACCCCTTGGCGCTGGCCTCCTCGTAGGAGTCGAGGAAGAGGAAGAACTCGAGCTCGGTGGCGCTGCAGACGCGCAGCCCGCGTTCGGCGGCCCGCTCCAGCTGGCGGCGCAGGATCCGACGGGGTGACACTTCGACCGGGTCGCCGTGGTCGTCGACGAGGTCGCAGATGACGAGGGCGGTCCCCTCCAGCCAGGGGATGCGGCGGGCCGAGGCGTAGTCCGGCAGGCAGACGAAGTCGCCGTAGCCGGTGTCCCAGTTGGTGAAGTGGTAGCCGGGCAGTGGGTTCATGTCGACGTCGACGGCGAGGAGGTAGTCGCAGGCCTCGATCCCGTGCTCGGCCACGTGCGAGGCGAAGAAGTCGGCCGTCACCCGCTTCCCGACCGGCCGACCGTGCATGTCGGGGAAGGCGACCACGACCGTGTCGACTGACCCGTCGGCGATTCCGTCATCTATGAGCTCTCGACCTGGCATGGGGAATGTCTACCCCGCCGCGGGCGATCGTCCAGCCCGTATGTACGCTGGGTCGGTGGTGATGATCCCGCTCATCGGCCTCTCCACCTATGTCGCCGACGCCCGTTGGGCCACCTGGGAGCGCCGGGCGGCCGTCCTGCCGCAGGCCTACTTCGAGCTGGTGGCGGCCGCCGGAGGCCGGCCCCTGCTGCTGCCCCCGCCGAGCACCGGGCCGGGGGGCCCGGAGTCGGGCGCGGACGAGGTCGTCTCGGTGCTGGACGGACTGGTCCTGACGGGGGGCGGGGACGTGGACCCGCTGGCCTACGGCGCCGAGCCGGAGCCCGAGGTGGGAGGCGTCGACCCGACCCGGGACGCCAGCGAGCGCGCCCTGCTCGAGGCGGCACTGCGCGTCGACCTGCCGGTGCTCGCGATCTGCCGGGGCTGCCAGGTCCTCAACGTGGAGCTCGGCGGCACCCTGCACCAGCACCTGCCCGACGTCGTGGGGCATCTCGGGCACCGCAGCGCCCCCTTCGTGTTCGGCGACGTCGACGTCGAGACGGTGCCGGGCACCATCGCCGCGGCCGTCTTCGGCGACGCGCCCACGGTGCTCTGCTCGCACCACCAGGCCATCCGTGACCTGGGCCGGGGCCTGGTCACGACGGCGTCCACGCACGACGGCGTGATCGAGGCGGTGGAGCTGCCGTCGGCCCGCTTCGTCCTCGGCGTGCAGTGGCATCCCGAGGAGCAGATGGACCAGCGCCCCTTCGACGCGCTGGTGCGCGCGGCGGAGGACTACCGGCACGAGCGGTCGGTGCGCCAGAGCGCGTGATCAGCGGCCGGGTGGCCGTCGTGACCGGAGCCAGCCGGGGCCTGGGCGCCGGCCTGGCCGTGCACTTCGCCGCCTCGGGCATGCACCTCGGTCTGTGCGCCCGGCACCGCCCCGTCCTCGCCGCCCGCACACGGCCGACGGCGCAGGACGGCCACATCGTCGCCTCCGAGGCGCCCGTCCTGTCCGCCCTCGACGTCACCGACCACGACGCACTGGATCGATTCGCCGCCGCCGTGGTCGCCCGCTTCGGCCGCATCGACCTCTGGGTCAACAACGCCGGCCTGCTGGGACCCATCGCCCCGCTGGCCGTGGCCGACCCCGACGAGGTGCGGCGCGCGGTCGACATCAACGTGACCGGCGTGCTCAACGGGACGTCGGTGTTCGCCCGGCACGTCCGGACCCGCCCCGGGGGTGGCGTGCTCATCAATATGTCCTCGGGCGCGGCCACCAAGCCCTACCAGGGGTGGGCCACGTACGGCGCCACCAAGGCGGCGGTCGACCAGCTGACCCGTGTGGTGGCGCTGGAGGAGGCGCCGCACGGATTGGCCGCCTACGCCCTGTCGCCCGGCCTGGTGGACACGGACATGCAGGCCGCCATCCGCGCCACTGACGAGGCGTCGTTCCCCGAGGTGGACCGGTTCCGCCGTGCCAAGAAGGAGCGCCGGTTCAATTCCCCGGCCTGGGTGGCCGAGCAGATCCTGGCCATCGCGTTCGGCCCGGAGCGCGCCGGATCCGTCGTCCTCCGCGTCCCGGACCAACCGGTCCCGGGCACGGCCGGGTAAGGTTCGCGCCCATGCCCAAGAGCGGTTCCAGAAGTGTCGTCAAGCCGGTGGCCGCCGCCGCCGTGACGCTGGGGACCATCGCCAGCATCTGGTGGTTCGCCCTCAAGCCCCGCCGCAAGGCCAAAGGGGCTGGGATCACCACCGAGAAGAAGTAGGACGAACCGCCCTCAGGGGGCGGCCGGCGTCAGCGCACCGCCGGCATCCGGTCCACCAGCGCCGGCAGGATCTCGCTGATCGGGCCGTTCAGCGCCACGTCGGCCAGGGAGTCCATCTCGGTCGGGCCGCCGTTCACGATGATCAGCACTGCGCCGTGGCGCACGGCGACCGGCACGAGCCCCGCGGCAGGGAACACGCCGAGCGTGGAGCCCACTGCCAGCAGCAGGTCGCAGGTCGCCGCCGCCGCCTCCGCCCGGAAGAGGTCGTCGGCGACCAGGTTCTGGCCGAAACTGATGGTGGCCGATTTGAGGATGCCGCCGCACGCCGTGCCGTCCGCCGACGTCACCGTGCAGGCCGGGTCCTCGTCGCCGGCGCGGACTCGCTCGTGCACCGGCTCGGACGGTTGGCGGTCGCCGCACGTCAGGCACACCACCTCGAGCGCGGTGCCGTGGATCTCCACGATCCGCGTCGGGTCGGTGCCGGCCTTCTGGTGCAGCCCGTCGACGTTCTGCGTCACCAGGGTGTCGAGCCGGCCGCCCCGTTCGAGGTCCACCAGGGCGCGGTGCCCCGGATTGGGCTCGGACGACCACATGGGTGAGGTGAGCCGGTTCTGCCAGGCGCGCCGCCGCAGCTGAGGGTCGGCCACATAGTTGGACAGGGTCGCCATCTTCTCGGCCTCGGGGTTCTTGGTCCACAGTCCCTGGGGGCCCCGGAAGTCCTGGATCCCCGAGTCCGTCGAGATGCCGGCTCCCGTGAGCACGACCACTCGGCGGGACTGCTCGAGCAGCGCCCGGGCCTCGTCTATGACGTCCATCGCAGGCGCCATGGTGGCACGTACGCTGCCCGCCGTGCCCCGGGATCCGGCCACCGTCGAGCTGCTCCACGCGCCCGACGCCGAGGAGCGCCAGCGCCGCGCCGCCGGCGCACTGCTGGCCAAGGGGTGCCAGGGCGGCGACCGGGTGGCCTTCGCACTGGGGTCGTCCGGCGACCTCATATGCGCCGTGCTCGGCGCGGCCCGGGTGGGCCTCATCCCCGTCCTGCTCAACGCCACGCTGACGCCGGCGGAGCGCGACCTCCTCGCCGAGGACTCCCAGCCCGTCGTGCGCGTCTTCACCCGGGAGGACCTCGTCGCGCTCATAGATGACGGCGAGCCCACCGAGCTCGCCCCGTACCCCCTCACCCGCCCGATGCACTACACGTCGGGCACGACGGGACGACCGAAGGGCGTCACGACGGGGATCTGGGACGAGGCCACGGCCCGCACCGTCTTCGAGGACGAGGCGGCGGTGTGGCACTTCGACCGCGACGACCTGCACATGGTGTGCTCACCGATGTACCACACGGTCTCGATCCGGTTCTCCACGGGCACGCTCCTCTCGGGCGGGTCGCTGGCCATCCTGAGCAGGTTCGACGCGTCCACCGCCCTCCATGTGCTGCGCGACCATCGTCCGACCACCGCCTTTCTCGTCCCGACCCACCTCCAGCGGGTCCTCCAGTGCCCCGAACTCGGCGCCGACGAGCGCTTCGGGTCGCTCCGCCTGCTCGCCCACGCCGGCGCTCCCTGCCCCGAGTCCGTAAAGCGGGCGACGATGGAGCGGGTACGCAACGGCGGCGTCTGGGAGTTCTACGGCTCGACCGAGGGCCAGTTCACGGTGTGCCCGCCCGAGGACTGGCTCGAGCGCCCGGGCACCGTGGGCCGGGCCCGCCCGGGCCGGCGGCTCTTCATCGATGACCCCTCGGGCGACGGGGTCATATGGTGCGACATGCCGGACTTCGCCCGCTTCAGCTATTGGGGCAACGCCGAGGCCACGCGGGACGCCTGGCGCGGCCCCGCCTGCTCCATCGGCGACCTCGGCCGCCTCGATCCGGACGGCTTCCTCTACCTGACCGGCCGGCGCCACGACCTCATCATCAGCGGCGGCGTCAACGTGTACCCCGCCGAGATCGAGAACGTGCTGGCGGCCGTCGACGGCGTAGACGAGGTGGCCGTCTTCGGCCTGCCCGACGAGCAGTGGGGCCAGCGGGTGTGCGTCGCCTACGTCGCCGACGCCTCCAACGCCGAGGAGGCCCTGCGGGCCGCCGCGTCGGAGCGCCTCGCCCCGTACAAGCGGCCCAAGGCCTACTTCGCCGCCGGCGACCTGCCCCACACCGCGACCGGCAAGCTCATACGACGAGCCGTCCCCGACCACCTGGGCCTGGCGGGAGGATCGTAGGCCGGGGCCGGGTAAGACTGGGTCCATGCCCTTCGCCACGACCAACCCCACCACCGGAAAGACGGAGAAGGAGTTCCCGGCCCACACGCCCGAAGAGGTGGAACGGCTGCTGCAGCGCGCCACCGCCGCGTTCGCCGAGTACAAGACGACCACGTTCGCCGAACGGTCACGCCATCTGCTCACGGCGGCCGAGCTGCTGGAAGGCGAGGTTCCCGACGTGGCGCGCATCTTGACCACCGAGATGGGCAAGACCTTCGCCGCCGCCAAGGCCGAGGTCTCCAAGAGCGCCGTGGGCCTGCGCTGGTTCGCCGACAACGCCGAGGCCCTGCTGGCGGACGAGCCGATCAAGACGTCGGCGGCGCGGTCCTACGTGCACTACCAGCCCCTCGGGCCGGTGTTGGCCGTCATGCCGTGGAACTTCCCGATGTGGCAGGTCATCCGTTTCGCCGCCCCCGCCTTGATGCTCGGCAACGTCGGCCTCCTCAAGCACGCGTCCAACGTGCCGCAGACCGCGCTGGCCATCGAGGACCTGTTCCGCCGGGCCGGTCTTCCCGACGGCGTCTTCACCAACCTCTTCGTCGAGTCCAAGGACATCGCCGACCTCATACAGGACCCCCGCATCGTCGCCGTGACGCTGACGGGGAGCGAGTACGCCGGCATGTCGGTGGCGTCGGCCGCCGGGCGCGCCCTGAAGAAGACGGTGCTCGAGCTCGGCGGGTCGGACCCCTTCATCGTCACCGCCGGCGCCGACCTCGATGCCTGCGTGCGCACCGCCGTCACCGCCCGCGTCCAGAACAACGGGCAGTCCTGCATCGCAGCCAAGCGATTCATCGTCGTCGACGCCGTGCACGACGAGTTCCTGGCCCGCTTCACCGATGCGATGGGCTCGCTGGTGGTGGGCGACCCCTTCGAACCCGCCACCGACGTCGGGCCCATCGTCAGCCAGGCCCAGCGCGACGAGCTGCTGGCCCAGATCGAGGCGGCGCGCCAGCAGGGCGCCGTCGTGCACGCCGGCGCCGAGGTCCCCGACTCCGACGGCTGGTGGCTCGCCCCGACGGTGCTCTCGGGGGTCACCACGGACATGCCCGTGTCCCGCGAAGAGATCTTCGGCCCGGTCGCCCTGGTGCTGCGGGTGCCCGACCTGAGCGCGGCGATCGCGGTGGCCAACGCCACCCCCTTCGGCCTCGGGTCGAGCGTGTGGACCGATGACGATGACGAGATCGACCTCTGCGTCGACGGGATCGAGGCGGGGGCGGTGTTCGTCAACGCCATGGTGGCCTCCATGCCCGAGCTGCCGTTCGGCGGCGTGAAGCGCTCCGGCTACGGCCGCGAGCTGTCCGAGATCGGCCTCAAGGAATTCGCGAACGTCAAGACCGTCTTCATCGCCTGATCGTGGCCACGACGTACCTCGACCACGCGGCCACCGCCCCGCTGCGGGCCGAGGTGCGCTCCGCCATGGCGGAGGTCCTCGCGTCCCCGCTCGGGAACCCGACCGGGAGCCATCCCCCCGCGCAGCGGGCACGGCTGCTGCTCGAGGACGCGCGCGAGGAGGTCGCCCGCTTCCTCGGGCGGGACCCCGGCGAGGTCGTCTTCACCTCCGGCGGCACCGAGTCCGCCAACCTGGCCCTGCTCGGGGTGGCCGACCGCGCCTGGCGCGAGCGCGGCGAGGCGGTGCTGCTCTGCTCGGCCGTGGAGCACCCCGCCGTGCGCGAGTCCGCCAAGGCGGCAGCGGGCTCAGGCATCGACGTGCGAGAGCTGCCGGTCGACGGGCGCGGTTTGGTGGAGCTCGAGGCGCTGAGCCGGACGCTCTCCTCGCGCACCACGCTCGTGGCGGTCATGACGGCGAACAACGAGACCGGTGTCGTCGAGCCCGTCGCCGAGGTCGTGGAAGCGGTGCGGCGCCGCGCCCCGCAGGCCTACGTCTTCACCGACGCCGTCCAGGCGGCGGCGTTCCTCGACCTGGCCGAGGTCACTGCCGGCGCGGACATGGTGTCGCTCAGCGCCCACAAGGTCGGCGGGCCGGTCGGCGTCGGGGCGCTGGCGGTGAGCCCCCGGGTGGGGCTGCTGGCGCGCCAGCACGGCGGCGGGCAGGAGCGGGAGCGGCGCAGCGGGACCCAGGACGTGGCGGGCGCGGTGGGGCTGGCGACGGCGCTGCGCCTGGCCGCCCTCGAGCGCGACGAGGCGGCGGCTCGGGTGGCGGCCCTGCGAGACCGGCTCGGCGACGGGCTGGTGGCCGCGGTGGAGGGCGCGCACCGCACGGTGCCCGACGGGGTCGCCGTGCTGCCGGGCCACCTGCACGTCTGCCTGCCGGGGGTGGAGCGCGAGGAGCTGCTGGTGGCGCTCGGCGCCGAGGGCGTGTGCGTCTCGGGCGGTTCGTCGTGCGCCAGCGGGGCGCTCGAGCCCAGCCACGTGCTCGCCGCCATGGGCGTGGCCCCGGATCTGGCCCGGGGTGCAATCCGCTTGACACTGGGGTATGGCACCGGGGATGCCGATGTGGACCGCGCCCTCCATCTGGTGCCGGCCGTGGTGGCTGCGCTGCGTCAACGGGCCTGAGCGCCGGTGGCACACTGGTCCCATGCGGGTGCTGGTGGCCATGTCGGGAGGCGTCGACTCCTCCGTCGCGGCGGCGCTGCTCGTCGAGCAGGGGCATGACGTCGTCGGAGCGACCCTCAAGCTGTGGGGCGGCGAGTCGGACTCGGGCTGTTGCTCGGTGGCGGACGTGGAGGACGCGCGCCGGGTGGCCCAGCAGCTGGGCATCGAGCACCACGTGTTCAACCTGACCGAGGAGTTCGACCGCCACGTCGTGACCCCCTACGTCGTCGAGCACGAGCGGGGGAGGACGCCGAACCCGTGCATCGAGTGCAACCGCTCGTTGAAGTTCGACCGCCTCCTGGGCCGGGCCGAGCGGCTTGGTTTCGACCGCCTGGCGACGGGGCACCACGCTCGTGTGACCGGCGACGGAGTCTTCCGCCTGCGCCGGGGGGCGGACGCGCTCAAGGACCAGTCCTACGTGTTGTCGATGCTGGGCCAGGACGCGCTGGCCCGCGTCGTCTTCCCGGTCGGTGCCATGACCAAGGAACGGGTGCGCACCCACGCGCGCCGGCTCGGCCTGCGCACCGCGGCCAAGCCGGACAGCCAGGACGTGTGCTTCATCGGGAGAGCGGAGGGCCGGCTCGGGTTCCTGGAGGCCCGGATGGCGTTGCACGAGGCCGAGGTCGTCGACATCGAAGGACGGCCGGCCGGCTCGGTGGAGGCCGTCGAGCTCGTCACCGTCGGCCAGCGCCGCGGCATGGGTCACGGCACCGACGGCAAGCGCCGCTACGTGACCCACGTCGACGTGTCGGCACGCCGGGTCACCGTCGGCAGCGCGGCCGACGCGCTGCGCTCCTCGGTCGTTCTCGCCGGCCCGTCGCTCACCTGGGTCGACCACCCGCTGCCCGCCGGCACGCGCGCCGTCGCGCAGGTGAGCGCGCACGGGCGCCCGGTGCCCTGCACCGTCGGGCTCGGCGATGACACCGACCTCGTGGTCCGCTTCGACGCCCCGCAACGGCCCGTCGCCCCCGGGCAGACCGTGGCCCTCTACGACGCGCTCGACCCCGACGCCGTGGTCGGGGCGGGCATCGCGGCCTGACGATGATCCCTCCTCCCGAGGTCGTGGCGCGGGTCGAGGAGTTGCGCAAGATCATCGTGCACAACAACGAGCTCTACCACGTGCTCGACTCGCCGGAGATCCCCGACGCCGAGTACGACCTCCTCGTCGTCGAGCTGCGCGGGCTCGAGGATCGGTACCCCTCGCTGGCCTCACCCGACTCGCCCACCAACGCGGTGGGCGCCTCACCGTCGGGTCTCTTCCAAGAGGTGCGCCACCGCGTACCGATGATGAGCCTCGACAACTCGTTCGACGAGGCCGAGCTGCGGGCGTGGGCCGAACGGCTGCGACGTCAGGACCCGTCGCTCGACCTCGACTCGCTCGCCTTCTCCTGCGAGCCCAAGGTCGACGGCGTGGCCATGTCGCTCACGTACGAGCGAGGGCGCTTCGTCCAGGCCGCCACGCGTGGCGACGGCGTGACCGGTGAGGACGTCACCGCCAACGTGGCGACGGTCAGGGACGTGCCCAAGCAACTGGCCAGGGCGGGAGGCCCCTACCCGGATCTGCTCGAGGTCCGCGGCGAGATCTACATGCCGGTCGCCGAGTTCGAGGCGATGAACAAGCGCCAGGCCGAGGCCGGGGAGCGGCTCTTCGTCAACCCGCGCAACTCCGCCGCCGGCGCACTGCGCCAGAAGGACCCGACCATCACGGCCAAGCGCCCGCTGCACTTCTGGGCGTACCAGGTGGGCGTCGTCGAGGGCAAGAGCGCGTGGCCGGCGGCGACGCAGAGCGGCACGTTGGCGCAGCTGGCCCGGGCCGGGTTCCCGGTGAGCCCGCAGGCCGTGCTGGTCAAGGGGATGGACGACGTGGTGGCCAGGTGCCGGGAGCTCGAGGCGGAGCGGCACTCGCTGCCCTACGAGATCGACGGCGTCGTGACCAAGGTCGACGACCTGGCGCTGCACGACGTCCTCGGCGCGACCTCGCGGGCCCCGAGGTGGGCCATCGCCTTCAAGTTCCCCCCCGAGGAGCGCACGACCAGGCTCATCGCCATCCACGTCTCCATCGGGCGCACCGGGCGGGCCACTCCCTTCGCCCAGCTCGAGCCCGTCTTCGTGGGCGGCTCCACCGTCGGTGTGGCGACGCTGCACAACGAGGACCAGGTGGCGGCGAAGGACGTCCGGCCGGGCGACCTCGTCATCGTGAGAAAGGCCGGCGACGTCATCCCCGAGGTGGTCGGACCCGTGCGCCACGGGCCGGGGGTGCCCAAGCGCCGCAAGCCGAAGTGGACGTTCCCGGCCACGTGCCCGTCGTGCGGGCAGCCGCTGGTGCGGTTGCCGGGCGAGAGCGACACGTTCTGCACCAACATCGACTGCCCCCAGCAGCGCGTCCAGCGCATCGCGCACTACGCGTTCGCGCCCGGCGATGGACATCGAGGGGCTGGGCGAAGAGCGCGTGGTCCAGCTCGTCGCGGCCGGTCTCGTCAACGATCCGGCCGACCTGTACCTGCTCACCGTCGAGCAACTGGTCGGGCTCGAGCGCTTCGCCGAGATCTCGGCGGGCAATCTGGTGGCGGGTATCTCGAAGTCGACGACGCAGCCGCTGAGCCGGCTCCTCGTGGCCTTGGGGATCCGGCATCTCGGGCCGACGGGGGCCCGCGCCATCGCCCGGGCCTTCGGGTCGCTCGACGCCATCCTGGCGGCGTCGGTCGAGGAGCTGGCCGCCGTCGACGGTGTCGGGGGCGTGATCGCGGCCAGCGTGGCCGAGTTCCTGGCCCAGCCGACCAACGAGGGAGTCGTGGCGCGGCTGAAAGCCGCCGGGGTCAACACGGCGGAGCCGGGGGCCGCCGGTCAAGGGTCCGGCGGGGGAGAGGCGGCGGGCACCGCCGTCGTGCAGACGCTGGCCGGCAAGGCCGTGGTGGTCACCGGTGCGGTGCCGGGCTACACGCGGGAGGGGGCCGAGGAGGCGATCATGGCGCGGGGCGGGACGTCGCCGGGGAGCGTGTCGAAGAAGACCTTCGCGCTGGTGGTCGGCGATGCGCCCGGTGCGGCGAAGCTTCGGAAGGCGGAGGACCTCGGCACGCCCATCGTCGATGCGGCGTCCTTCGAGGCGCTGCTCGGGACCGGGGATCTGCCCGGGTGACGGTGTGCGTGGCTGGTGAGAAGGTGTCCACCGGATGCGCCGTGCGGATCGGTAGCCTGAGTTCGCCCCGATGCCCCTGATTTCTGATTCCATCGGCCGGGTCCTTGGGAAGCGGTACCGGCTGCTCTCCGCTTTGGGCACCGGCGCTTCGGCTCACGTCTTCCTGGCCGAGGACGTGTCGCTGCAGCGCCACGTCGCGGTCAAGGTCCTCCAGCCGGGGCTGGCCACCGACGAGGCGTTCCTGAAGCGCTTCGGGGCCGAAGCGCGGTCCGTGGCGTCGCTGAACCACCCGCACGTGCTGCGCGTCTTCGACTGGGGCGAGGACGCGGACGGGCCGTACCTGGTGTTGGAGTATCTCGGCGGGGGCTCGCTCCGTGATCTGCTCGACCGGGGGTCGTTGCTGACCCACTCGCAGGCGGCGGTGCTGGGGACCGAGGTGGCGCAGGGGCTGGCCTACGCGCACGCCCGCGGGTTGGTGCACCGGGACATAAAGCCCGCGAATCTGTTGTTCGACGAGGAGGGCCGGGTGCGGGTGGCGGACTTCGGCGTGGCCCGGGCGCTGGCGGAGGCGGCCTGGACGGAGCCGGCGGGAGCCATGGTGGGGACGGCTCGCTACATCTCACCCGAGGCGGCGGAGGGGAAGCCGGTCGACGGGCGGGCCGACGTGTACTCGCTGGCGTTGGTGCTGTACGAGGCCGTGACGGGGACCGTGCCGTTCGTGACGGACACCACGATGGGGACGTTGGCGGCCCGTATCGGCCAGCCGCTCCCGCACCACCCGGCGCTGGGCCCCCTCGACGACGTCCTGGCCCGTGCGGCGGCGCCCGAGGTCGGATCCCGCCTGGACGCCGCGGGCCTGGCGGCCCGGCTCGGTGCACTGGCCGCCGCCCTGCCGACGCCGGCGCCGCTGCCGCTGGCGATCCCGGATCTCGACGCCGCACCCATCGCGGGGTTCCGTGCCCCCGGCGTCCCCGAGCTCACCGAGACGGGGGTGACGGCGACGGTGGGGTCGTCGACGGCGATCGTGGCCGGCGCCCCGGTGGGGACGAAGGCGGGGCCGGGGGAGATCTTCGACGCCGAGCCCCGCGGCGGGCGGTCGGGCGGGCGCCCGAAGTCGTCCGGACCGACGACGTCCGGTGGGCGGAGGCGGTTGCGGGGGCGGACGGTATGGATCGCGGCGGTGATCGCCCTCGTGGTGATCGTGGCCGGGGGCCTGGTCGCCGCCTACGAGGCGAAGGTCTTCACGCCCTCGCACCCGACACCCTCCCTGGTGAACGTGCCCCTGACGGTGGCCCGGTCGGACGTGGCCAAGGTCCATATGAACCTGAGGGTGAGCGCTTCGGTGAAGTCGATCCCGGTTGCCGCCGGCGACGTCATCTCCCAGAGCCCGGCGGCGGGGGTCAGTCAGAAGGAGGGCTCGACGGTCAAGGTGGTTGTCTCCGGAGGCAAGCCCGACGTCTCCATCCCCTCCCTCGCCAATATGACCTGTGCCCAGGCCGCGGTGGCACTGCAGTCGGCGCACTTCACCTCGGTGTGCTCCCCGGGCACCTACAGCGACACCGTGCCGACGGGCGTGCTGGTGCTGTGGTCGTTCGGCTCGACGGCGAATCCCTCCACTGCGCCGTACGGGTCCGCCATCGCCCTCGTCCCGTCATTGGGCCACTCGCCGGCGACGGTGCCGAGCATCCCGCAGACCTACACCTTCGCCCAGGCCCAGGCCGCGCTGCAGGCAGTGGGGCTCACAGCCACGCAGAACAACCAGCCCGACGCCACGGTGACGGCGGGCGACGTCGTGTCGACGAACCCGGCCAGCGGCGCGCAGGCGCCGTACGGCTCGGCGGTGACGGTCAACGTGTCGACCGGACCGCCGACGACGACGGTGCCGGACGTGGTCCAAGACACCGTGGCGCAGGCCACCAACTCGCTGCAGCAGGCGGGGCTCAGCGTCTCGGGCGTGACGGGGAACCCCAACCAAAATGTGATCGGCACGCAGCCCTCGGTCGGCTCGACGGTACCGACCGGTTCGACCATCCAGCTGTTCACGTCCAAGTAGGTGCTTCCGTTCGACCCGGCCTGCGATCTCTGCGAGGCGGCGCGCCTCTCGGAGTGGCACCACGAGGACGATGTCTGCTGGGTCGCCGACTGCGAGGTGTGCGGGGTGCCCATGGTGGTGTGGAAGCACCATGGCCCGCTACCGCCCGATCATGACGTGACGCACATGCTGGCCGAGCTGACCCGGGTCGCCGACGCCCGCTTCGGTGCCGGTGAATGGTCCGTCGACCGCGTGATGCGGCAGATACCGAACCATTTCCACGCCCACGGGCGCGATCCGAACTGGTGGTTCCGCCGCTTCCGCTAGCGCGTCACGGCAGGATCGGGAAAATTCGGCAACGGTAGGGTGTCCCAGGTGGAACCCCCCCGGGACGAGCGCTCCGACCTGCTGCTCGACCCCAAATACGACCCCGGCGGCGGGGCGATGGGGACCCTCGGAGCGGACGGTTCCGTCGAGACGAACTGGTTCACCCTTCTGCACCGCCGCGTGTCCTCCCGGGCGGTGCGCAGCCCGCGGTACCAGTGGTGGGCGCTCGTTGCGCTGCTGGCCGGTCTGCTGTCCCTGAACATCACGTTCACCGTCTTCGTCGTGGCGCTGCCCACCGTCAAGGCGGACTTCCACACCAATTTCTCGGTGCTGGCCTGGGCCTCGACCGGCCCGCTGCTTGCCTTCGGCGTCGCCGCCCCGTTCTTCGGCAAGGCGGGAGACCTCTTCGGGCACCGCAGGCTGTACCAGTTCGGGCTGTTGGGGGCGATGGTCAGCGCGGTCCTCACCGCCACCGCGCCCGACGTCGGCATGCTCCTGTTCGCTCGTGCGCTGGACGGCGTGCAGGGCGCCGCTACCGGGACGGCGTCGATGGCGATCATCCTCGAGTTGTTCGCGCCCGAGGACCGGGTCAAAGCGCTCGGGTGGTGGTCGCTGGTCGGGGCGGGCGGGCCGGTCCTCGGCGTCACGCTCGGTTCGCCGGTGATCCAGTTCTTCGGGTGGCGCACGCTGTTCTGGGGCCAGCTCGTGCTCCTGGTCATCGCCTCGGTGGTGGTCGCGTTGCTGCTGCCGTCGGACCGGCGTCCCAAGGCCGTCGGCAGAGGGCGTCGGGCGAATCGGTCCAGTGTGTGGGAGGGCATGGACTGGGTGGGCATCTGGAGCCTGGCCGGCGCGGTCACCGGCGCGATGCTCGTGCTGAGCATCGGCCCGATCGTGGGCTGGACGTCGGCGGCGGTCATCGCAGCGGGCATCGAGCGCGGCGGTCCTGGCCGTCGTGTTCGTCTGGCGTGAGTCCACCTTCGCGACCCCACTCGTACCGACGACGTACTGGAGGCGCCGCAATTTCATGTTCCCGATGGGCACCAAGGGCTTCTCGAGCTTCGCCTACTTCGGGGGCTTCTTCCTGTTCCCCCTGCTCATGGAAGAGGTCTACGGCTACAGCGTCTCCCAGGTGGGGTTCATCTCGGTCGCCCGCCCCTTGTTGTTCGCCGTCAGCGCACCGATCGCCGGCTACATGGCGGTGCGCACGGGAGAGCGGACCGCCACGCTGTTCGGTACCTGCTCGCTTCTGCTCTCGATGGTGCTCTTCGCCACGTTGGGGCCTTCGTCGGGCCTACTCGTCATCCTGGTGGCCCTCGCGTTCTCGGGCCTCGGCATGGGCGTCTCCATGCCGGCCACGTCGGCCACCATGTCGAACGAGCTGGCCGAGTCGGAGTACGGCGTCATGAGCGCCGCCCAGCTCCTGGCCACGCAGGTTGGCGAGGTGGCGGGTATCCAGGTGGTGCTCACGATTCAGGAGTCGATTGCGAAGCGGTCGGGCCTGGCCAACGTGCACCACAGCACGACGCTGCTTCACAGCTTCTCGATCGCGTTCTGGGTGGGTGCCTCGATGGCCGCGTTGTCGGTCGTGTCCGCGTTCTTCATCCGGTCGCTGCCTCGGGGCGCCCGCGCCCCGGAACTGTTGGCCGACGCGGCGTGAGCAGGTCCCGGGCCGCTCGCTACTCGGTGATCTGGCGCAGCCGATCGGCCAGCTCGGCCGCGTTGGGGTCGCTCGCCGCGGGTGCTGCCTGCAGCGCCATCAGCTTGGCCATGTCGCCCTCGACCCGCACCTTGCCGGCCATGAATGCTTGCATGCCGGCCTGGGGGTTCCCCTCGACGAGGATCGCCTTGGCCGTCTCGTAGTCGACGGTGACCTTGAGGTCCTGGATCTCGAGGTGGCCCACGTCGAGCACCAGTTCCCCGTTCGACGTGTCCATGTGGGCGTGGATGTCGTCCTCGGTGAAGGGAACCGCCGTGACGACGAGGTTCATACGGACGACGTGGGGGATGGGGGGAGTCTTGCCCTCGTACTCGGCCCGGATCTTGCGGGCCTCGTCCAGCCATTCGTCACTGAGGAACGGGTACGACGGCATTGCGGTGCTCCTTCATCGTCTGGGTCTCGGTCGTGGTGCAGGACCTCGGTCGCCCCGCCCCGGAGCCATGTGGCCGCCGGAACCCTACTCGCCTCGCCGGTAGGCTGCCGCAGCGTGAGTGCCTCCATCATTCCCGGTGCCGAGCCCTATTCCGTGACCGGCGACGCCCGCGGCGCGCTGGTCCTCCACGGCTTCACGGGCAACCCCCAGTCGATGCGCGGCCTCGCTTTGGCGCTGGCCGACGGGGGGCTCACGGTCGAGATGCCGCTATTGCCGGGACACGGGACAGACATCGCTGACATGCTCCCGACCCGCTGGGAGGACTGGTCCGAGGCGGCTGAGCGGGCGTACGTCGACCTTGCGGCGCGCTGCGACTCGGTCGCGGTCGTCGGCCTGTCCATGGGCGGGATGCTGGGGGTGTGGCTGGCAGAACGTCACCCCGCGATTGCCGCCCTCGCTGTGGTGAATCCGCTCGTGGCACCGCCCGACGCCGACACCGTGGCGCTCGTAGAGGCCATGGCCGAGAGCGGCGAGGAGGTCGCACCGGGGATCGGGTCCGACATCGCGTTGGAAGGCGCCGTGGAGTCTGCCTACCCCGGGCTCCCGCTGCAGGCCGCACTTTCCCTGTTCGCCGGTACGAGGGAGGTCGAGGCGGACCTCGAGTCGGTCACATGCCCGGTCCTCGTCTTCACCAGCGTCCAGGACCACGTGGTCGACCCGAAGTCGAGCGAGATCCTCGTTGCGCGTGCCAAGGGTCCGGTGGAGCAGGTGATGCTCGAGCGCAGCTTCCATGTGGCGACGCTCGACTACGACAAGGACGAGATCGAGTCGCGCACTGTCGAGTTCGTGACCGGCGTGCTGCCGTCGCCTCGGCCGTGACCGACCGGGCGGACGAGGTCCCTGGCCGGCCAAAGCTCAGCCGGGAGGATGTGATCCACGTGGCGCATCTGGCGCGACTGGAGTTGCGCGACGACGAGGTGGAACTCTTCACCGCTCAGCTGCGGACCGTGCTCGACCATGCGGCCGATGTCGCGGCCCTGGACCTGGCTCATCTGGAGCCGTCCTCCCACCCCATTGCGCTCGAGAATGTCTTGCGGCCCGATGAGCCCAGGCCCAGTCTCGACCGCGCGGAGGTCCTCGCCGAGGCACCGGCGGTGGAGGACCATCAATTCCGCGTGCCACGCATCGGCGGCGAGGCGCCGTGAGCACCGCGCTGGATCTGGCCGCCGAGGTCCGATCCGGGCGCCGGAGCGCCCGCGAGGCTGTGGAGGAGGCGCTGGCGGCGGTGGCTGAGGGCGACGGCGAGCTCCATGCGTTCCTCACCGTTCTCGGCGACGAAGCACGGGCACAGGCCGATGCGGTCGACGCCACGGTGGCCGCCGGAAGCGACCCGGGTCCGCTGGCCGGAGTGCCGGTGGCGTTGAAGGACAACCTGTGCACTCGGGGCGTGGCCACGACCTGTGGCTCGAAGATCCTCGAGGGTTGGCACCCCCCATATGACGCCACAGTCGTCGGGTCATTGCGCGCCGCCGGGGCCATCACGCTGGGCAAGACCAACATGGACGAGTTCGCGATGGGAAGTTCGACGGAGAACTCGGCCTTTGGCCCGACGCGCAACCCGCGTCACACCGGGAAGGTCCCGGGCGGCAGCAGCGGAGGATCGGCCGCTGCGGTGGCGGCCGGATTCGCCCCTCTCGGGCTCGGCTCAGACACCGGCGGGTCGATCCGCCAGCCGGCGGCGCTCTGTGGCGTGGTCGGGATGAAGCCGACCTACGGACGGGTCTCGCGCTACGGGCTGGTCGCCTTCGCCAGCTCGCTCGACCAGATCGGGCCGTTCGCCACCACGGTCGAGGACGCTGCGCTCCTCTACGACATCCTCTCGGGGCACGACCCCCTGGACAGCACGTCGCTTCCCTCGGTCCCCGAGCCGACGCTGGCGTCGGTGCACCGGGGGGTCGAGGGCATTCGGATCGGCCTGTGCCGAGACCTCGTCGACGGCTGCGCGCCGGACGTGGCGGCTCGCGTTCACGAGGCGGCGGACGCGTTGTCCGGGGCCGGGGCGAAGGTGGACGAGATCTCGGTGCCCGAGTTCGCCTACGGGCTGTCGGCGTACTACCTCATCGCGCCCGCAGAGGCGTCCTCCAACCTCGCCCGTTACGACGGGGTCCGCTACGGCCTCCGCGTCGACGGTCAGGACGCGGAGGCCATGAACATCGCGACTCGAACGGCCGGCTTCGGTGCTGAGGTCAAGCGCCGCGTGATGCTCGGCACCTACGCACTGTCGGCCGGCTACTACGACGCCTACTACGCGCAGGCACAGCGCGTCCGTACGCTCGTCATGCGGGCGTTCGACCGGGCCTACGAGTCGGTGGATGTGCTGCTGGGCGCGACGGCGCCAACGACGGCCTTCGACCTTGGGGCGAAGGTGGACGACCCGATGGCCATGTACATGAATGACGTCTGCACCATCCCGTCCAACTTGTCGGGGCATCCAGCCGTGTCCGTGCCCTTCGGAACCGGCGACGACGGCCTGCCTGTCGGCGTACAGGTCCTGGCGCCCGCTCTCGGCGAGGCGACGATGTTCCGCGTGGCCAAGGTGGTGGAGGCGTACGCGCCCCGGGGAGCCGGATCGTGAGCGCCGACTGGGAGATGGTGATCGGGCTTGAAGTGCACTGCGAGCTGGCGACGGACTCCAAGCTCTTCTGCGGGTGCCGCAATGCGTTCGGCGACGAGCCCAATGTGAACATCTGCCCGGTCTGCCTCGGACTGCCGGGTTCGCTCCCGGTCCTCAACGAGCACGCCGTCGAGCTGGCCATGCGGATCGGCGAAGCCCTGCATTGTGAGATACGGCCGTCGGAGTTCGCCCGCAAGAACTACTTCTACCCGGACCAGGCGAAGGACTATCAGATCAGCCAGTACGACAAACCGCTGAACGCCGGCGGCTGGCTGGAGCTTCCCGACGGGTACCGCGTCGGCGTGACCAGGGCTCACATGGAGGAGGACACCGGCAAGCTGACCCACGTGGGCGGGAGTGGCCGCATCAACTCCGCCATGCACGCGCTCGTCGACTACAACCGCTCGGGAGTGCCGCTGGTCGAGATCGTGAGTGAGCCCGACATCAGGACCGTCGGCCACGCGCGCGCCTACGTCGCCGAGCTGCGCGGCATCCTCATGGCGACCGGCGCGTCCGACGGGCGCATGGAGGAAGGCTCCATGCGGGTCGACGCGAATGTTTCGGTCCGGCCGGCCGGGACCAATGCCTTCGGCACCCGATGTGAGATCAAGAACCTCAATTCGTTGCGCTCGCTGGTGCGGGCGATCGAGTACGAGGCGGCGCGGCAGATCGCCGTCCTCGAGTCCGGTGGCACCGTCGATCAGGAGACGCGGCACTGGGACGAGACCTCCGGCCGCACCGACTCGATGCGGTCCAAGGAAGAGGCCAACGACTACCGCTACTTCCCCGAACCGGACCTGGTGCCGCTGGCCCCGGACGCCGCCTGGCAGGAGCGGGTGCGCACAACCCTCGGCCCGATGCCCGCCGCACGCCGGACCGGCCTTGCCGCCGCCCTCGGTGGTGCACCGAGTGATGCCGAGGTCGACCAGATCCGAGCGGTGGTCGACCTCGGGCTCGACGGGCTCGTGACGGCGGCTGCCGCGGCAGGGGCATCGGCCTCGTTGGCGTTGGCGCGCGCAGCCAACGAGGTGGCGGCTCAGGGTGACGCAGGACTCCGGCTCGACGCGGGCGTCTTCACGAGCCTCCTGGCGATGGAGTCGGGAGGCCAGCTGTCGGCGACCCAGTCCAAGGCGGTGTTGAGCGCCCTGATCGAGCGCGGCGGGGGAGACCCGGCGACCGTGGCGGCCGAGATGGGCTTCGAGGCGCTGGCGGCCGACGCTCTCTCGACAGTGCTGGACGGGGTGATTGCGGCCCATCCCGACGAGTGGGCTCGCTTCGTCGGAGGCGAGGACAAGCTGATGGGGATGTTCACGGGCCAGGTGATGAAAGCGACCTCGGGCAAGGCCAACGGCAAGGACGTGGCGGCCGAGCTGCGCCGGCGGCGGGGCTAGGTCGACGAGCCCGGGCCGGTCCAGACCGGAGACGGGCGCGACGCCATGGCGCGACCCGTCGGTCCCACGAAGGTCAGTTCCCAGTTGGCGTTCCCGGACATGGTCCACCCACCGCTGTGGACGAGATGGTGGTGGTGGACGCACAGGAGCGCGAGGTTGTCAAGGTTCGTGCGCCCGTCGGGCTTCCACGGCACCACGTGGTGGGTATTGGTGAACGTCACGTTCGTGCACCCCGGGAAGCGGCAGTGCCGGTCCCGGCGCATCACCTCTCGTCGCTGGGCATCGGTCGGTTCTCGCCGGGCCCGGCCCTCGAACATGGTGTGGCCGACGTCGTCGTCGACGCCGATCGCGATAGTGGCGTCACATGCGATGCGCCGGACCGTCTCCGAGCTGATCAGTCCGTCTCTCTCCAAGTCGCCAGCCAGGTCCGTGGTGTCACCGGACTCGTCGATCAGGGCTGAGAGCGGCACGTGGACCACGACGAAGTACGGGCTCGAGGTCGTCCCCCGGTGGTTCGCTCCCGCCGCCGACGAGCGGATCATCTCCAAGAAGGCATCGCACAGGCGCTGGTCCCACGGCGTCTCGCCGCTGGAAGGGATCTTGCGGGCGCGGGACTCGAGAGCGGCCCGGGACTCCGCATAGGACTCAGCGGGCAGCTGGACCGTCATGGTGCGGAACTGGTCGTTGAAGCGGAGGAAGCGCTGCCCATGGCCGGACTCCGCACGGCGTCCGCTCGGCACCGCGTTCGAGCGGGCCAGCTCGGCGAGCTGGCGGACCGAGCAGTCCTGTGCCCGATCGCGCAGGTCCCGGTCTGTCTCGGGCGTCGCCACTTCCGCGACCGCACGGACCTTGTCCAGCGTGAGATCGCCCGCGCAGAGGGCGGTGACGAGATGTGGCAGGTCCCAAGCCTTTTCGGCCAGGCGCGCGTAGGTGCGGGCCGTCGGAGCCGAGACACCGAAGCGCTCGACGGCCCAGGTCTCCGAGGACGTCGCTCCCTCGTCTCGATACGCCTGCCGCCGGTCGACTTCGCCGAGGAGCACGAGGATCGCGCCATCGACCGTCGCCTTCTCCCGGAAGAGCAGGTCGAGACGTTCCATGAGCTCGTCGTTGGACAGCGCTCCCGCGCTGCCGATCACGTCAGCGGCGCCGCCGGAGGGACCTCTCTCCACGTGAGCAGCAGTCTCGGCCATCACCGTCAGAACGGTCCCGGGTCCGACCACGTTGTCGGGACAGACCTAGTCCTTCCGGACCGGGAGTTGAGGTGACAGGTGGCCTCTGTGGTGCTTGATGGTCTTCATGCTGCCTTGCGCTGCTTGTGGGTGTCGAGGATCTCTTGAGGGGTGCGGCCGCGCATGTAGTCGCCGTGGTTGCGCCGGCGGCGGTTGTAGGTGAGCAACCAGGCATCGGCCTCGGCCTGGAGCTGGCGGGCCGAGGTGAAGCGTCGGCGATGGAAGGCCGGGCGCCAGCACTCTTGGAGGATGGTCTCGTGGAAGCGCTCGACCACGGCGTTGTGGTTGGGCGAGCGGGGCGGGATGCGCACGTGGGGCAGCCCCTTGGCCGCCAGAGCGGCTGCGAAGGCGCTGGCGTTGTACTCAGGACCGTTGTCGCTGAGCACGGCACGGACCGTGATGCCGTGGCGCCGGTAGTGGTGAATCAGGCGCTCGAGGAAGCGCATCGAGACGGCGGCGTCAGGGGTGCCCACCACGAGCCAGACGAAGGCCCAGCGGGTGAAGACGTCGATGGCGCTGAGCTGGTACACCTTGCCCACGCCCTTGAGCTTTCCGATGTAGAAGCTGTCCACGCAGACGAGCTCGCCCGGACCGCCACTCGCCAGGCAGAACCCGAAGGGCTCGTCCTCTCTCGCCGCCTCGGTCAAGAGTCCCGTCGTCGCTGCCGCGATGGCCGCAGCCCGGGCCAGGCGCTTGGCTCTCGTGCCCAGCCCATGGTCGACCAGGTGCTTTTGCACGGTGGACTTGGCGATCACAAAGCCCTGGTCGCCCAGCCGATCGGCGTATTGGCGACAGCCGATGGTGGGCTCGAGGACGGCCAAGGTGAGCAGGCGCTCGACCACATGGGTAGGGGTGGACGAGGGCATCTGGGGCGCCCGGCGCTCCTTGGGCATGAGGGCGTCGAGCCCGTAGAGGTCGGCCCGGTTCTTCCACTCGTAGTAGCGGGTCCGCGAGATGCCGAAGACCCGGCAGGTCTCGGCCACGTTGCCGGTCCGCTGGGCATGTTCCAACACCGCGAGGCGCCGGCGGTAGATGATCTCTGTGTGGGTCACGGTGATGGGCTCCTTGGTCTCTTGGTCGAAACCACAGAGTCCATCGCCGGACCCCTCAAAGGGGTGGATGTGCAACCTCAACTCATGGACAGGAAGACCTAGTCGATGACCCCCGAGATGTAACGGTCGAGGGTGGGGCCGGCCCAGCGGCCGATCACCTTGGGTGTGGCGGTCGAGACGGGCGGCACCCGGAGGATGTAACGGGTGAAGGCGAGCCCCATCAGCTGCGAAGAGACGAGGGCGCGTCGCTGGCTGACGAGACTCGGGCTCTCGTCAGGGTTGGCCGGCTTGTCGTGCCAGACCCTCTCCGCGACGAATTCGCGCATGGCGTCGGCCACGTTGGTGGACGCCGCCATGCCGGCCACGCACGAGGCGAAGGAGGAGCCGGTCCCCTCCGCCTTGTCCCACATGGTGAGGAAGCCCACGACGATCCGGGTGCCGACCGACACCGCGGCCGACGACGTCTGTTCCGCCACGCTGCGAGGGTCGAAGGGCAGGGCCATGGCCGCCACGAACAGGCTGGCCTTACCGTCGAAGTAGTGGTGCACCAGGGCGGGGTCCACCGCGGCTTCGCGGGCGACGGCACGCAGGCTCGTGCCGTCGTAACCCTTCGTCGCGAAGACGCGCTTGGCGGCCTCGATGATGTCACCGCGGGTGTCGGCGTTGCCTGGTCGGCGTCCGGCCGCGCTCACGGGCGTTTCGCTGCAAAGAGGCGGGTCATGGGGTATTCACCATCGAGGAATTCCATGGTACAACTCATCAGTGATGAATCATAGGATCGGAACATGGTGAGCACGGGGTCCAAGACCCAGGGGACCCGTACACCGCCCGGCGGCGAGGCGGACTCCGTGACGGCCCTCGGCCGGTTGGCCGGCCGCTGTTACGACCGACGCCGCACCGTGCTGGTGATCTGGATCCTGGCCATCATCGGCATCACCGTCGTGGCGCAGGTCGTGGGCACGCGCTTTCAGAACAAGTTCACGGCGGGCAACACCCAGTCCCAACGGGCCGCCGATCTCCTGAGTGCACGCTTCCCCGCCAAGGCGGGCGACACCGCCGACGTCGTCTTCCACACGTCCACGCCGATCCGGGCCAACGAGGCGGCGATCAACCAGGTCGTCGCCTCCCTCCGGCCGCTGGCCCACGTGAGCAGCGTGACCAGCCCCTTCTCGCCGGCAGGCGCCCACCAGATCTCGCCGCACGCCAACATCGCGTTCGCCGTGGTGCAGTTCGACACCACCACGGACAACCTCCCACCCGGGCCGATCAACCAGGTGATCCACACGGCGGAGGCGGCGGCCAGACCGGGCTTCCAGATCGCGTTGGGCGGCTACCCGATCTCGTCGGTCGCCAAGATCTCCCCCGGCGCGAGCGAGGGCATCGGCATCACCGCAGCCATCATCATCATGCTGCTCGCGTTCGGCTCCGTCGTCGCCATGGGGCTGCCGATCATCACAGCCCTGTTCGGTCTCGGCATCGGCGTCGCGCTGCTCGAGCTCGTCACCCACTTCCTGGTCGTCCCGAACTTCGCTCCCGAGATGGCCGCCATGATCGGGATCGGCGTCGGCATCGACTACGCGCTGTTCATCGTCACCCGCTACCGGCAGGGCATCTTCGAGGGGCGGGATCCCCGGGGCGCCGTGGTCACGTCGCTCATGACGTCGGGCCGGTCGGTGCTCCTCGCCGGCGGGACGGTCGTCATCTCGCTCTTCGGCCTGTTCCTCATCGGGCAGCCCTACATGATCGGGCTGGCCAGCGCCTGCATCGCCGCCGTGCTCATGGTGCTGATCGCCGCCCTGACGCTGCTCCCCGCCCTGCTCGGGTTCTCCGGCAACGCCATCGACAAGCTGCACCTGCCCGGCCTGCTCCAGAGCGGCGGACCGCCGCCGCCCAACGGCTTCTGGCACCGCTGGAGCCGGCTGGTCCAGAGGAGGGCCTGGGTGACCGGGACCATCGCCGTGCTCGTGCTGGTGCTGCTGGCGCTCCCGCTGTTCAGCATGCGCCTGGCCTTCACCGACGCCAGCAACGATCCGACGAACCAGACGACGCGGCAGGCCTACGACCTCCTGGCCCAGGGCTTCGGCACCGGGTTCAACGGCCCCCTCGTCGTCGCCGTCGACATACACGGGCAACAGGACCGCGCGGTGGTGGAGCGGCTGGGCCAAGCTCTCGACAAGGGCCTGCCCGACGTGGCCTACACCGCACCGCCGCAGTTCAACTCCTCCGATACGGGCGCCGTCATCCTCGTCATCCCCACGACCTCTCCGCAGTCGGCCCAGACCGAGACGCTCGTCCAGACCCTCCGGAACGACGTCATACCCCCGGTGGTCAACGGGACGGACGTCAATGCGCTGGTGGGCGGGCAGACGGCCGGCGGGATCGACGCGGCGGACTTCCTCGGCAGCCGGCTCTTCCTCGTCATCGGCGCCGTGCTCATCCTGTCCTTCCTGTTGCTGATGACCGTCTTCCGCTCCGTCGTGATCCCGCTCAAAGCGGTCATCATGAACCTGCTGAGCGTCGGCGCCGCGTACGGGGTGATGGTCGCCGTGTTCCAGTGGGGATGGGCCGGCAGCATCGTCGGCATCGGCGAGAAGGGTCCGATCGATCCCTGGATACCCGTCACGATGTTCACGATCCTCTTCGGGCTCTCCATGGACTACGAGGTGTTCCTGCTGTCGCGCATCCGGGAGGAGTGGCTGCGCACCGGTGTGAACTCGGAGGCGGTGGCCGACGGCCTGGCCATCACCGGGCGGATCATCACGGCGGCGGCGGCCATCATGTTCTGTGTCTTCGCCTCGTTCGTGATCAACGACCCGCTGCACATCCTGCGGGTCTTCGGTCTCGGTTTGGCGGTGGCGGTGCTCATCGACGCCACGCTGGTGCGCATGGTGCTCGTACCCTCCATCATGGAGATCCTCGGTCCGGTGAACTGGTGGATGCCGGCCTTCCTGGAGCGCTCCATCCCCACCATCGGGGTGGAGGTCACGCCGACGAAGGGTCCGACCCCCGCGCCGAGTCCGGCCTGACGTCGGGGCGGGCCGCCAGGCGGCCGGGCCGGCGTTATCCCGACCGCTAGTTTGGATCCGTGCGCAACGAATCGCAGCCGTTCGTGTCCATCAACCCCGGGCGCGACGTGCAGAGGGTCGGCACGGCGGCCTTCCTCGGTGAAGACGTCGAGAAGATTCACGACCCCGTGTGGGCGGTGATCGGCAACCTCGGGGACAGCCAGTGCTATCTGGGCGTCCCGCAGAAGACGCAGGCGGTGCAGGCCGCCCTGTCCCGCCGCATCGCCGAGGGCGACCTGTCCGTCCGGTTGATACCGCCAGCCTTCACCCTGGGCGTCTCGGACGGGCAGCTCAACGGCACCCCGCAAATGCGGTTCTCCCTGGTCGGTCGCGAGCTCGTCCACGACGTCGCCGACGTGCATCTCGCGGCGAACAGCGTCGCCGGGTTGATCGCCGTCGTGGCGTGCGACAAGCCCCCGGTCGGGACCGTCGCCGCCGTGCTGGAGAACAACACGCCCGCGGTCATCCTGTCCGACGGCCCGATCAGGCCCGGCGTCGATCCGGAGACGGGCGCCCGAATCGATCTCGTGTCGGCCTTCCAGGTGGTGGACCAGGACGCCGATGTCCGCGCCCGCTACGCCCTCAACGCGTGCCCGGGCCAGGGCAGCTGCGGAGGCATGTTCACCTACAACACGATGCAGACCTTCATTGCGGTGCTGGGGCTCGAACCGCTGCACATGGTGTCGCCGCCGTCGGACGACCCGCGCCGGCTGACGGAGTTCCCCGATCAAATGGTCGACTGCCTGCTCGCCATGACGAGCCGGGGCATCCGGCCCCGAGACATCGTCACGCCGGCGTCACTGCGCAACGCCATGACGGTCGCCATCGCGATGGGCGGCTCTACGAACGTGCTGCTGCACAGCGTCGAGATCGCCCGCGCCGCAGGCATCGACCTGTGGGACGACGTGCTGAGCCAGGACGACTTCAACCAGCTGGCCCGGCGATTGCCCGTCCTGGTCAACATGCGACCGTTCGGCGACTACTCCATGGTGGACGTGGACGCCAAGGGCGGGCTCCAGGTCATCGTCAACGAGCTCCTGGAGGCCGGCTTCCTCGACGGTGACGCGATGACCTGCACGGGCGAGACCCTGGCCGAGCAGCTCCGGCGGCTGGACCCGCCGGCCCCCGATCAGGACGTGATCTACGCGGTCGACAAGCCCTTCAAGGACACCGGTGGCCTTCGTCTGCTCCGCGGCAACCTCGCGCCTGACGGTGGTGCGATCCTGAAGATCGCCGGCGTCGAGGGCGGTGTGAAGGACGGCGTCTTCACCGGCCGCGCCCGAGTGTTCAACGGCGAGCGCTCGCTCATCGAGGCCCTCGACAGGTACCCGGACAGCTTCGAGGACAACGACATGGTGGTGATCCGCTACGAGGGGCCCCGGGGCGCACCGGGCATGCCGGAGCTCCTCGACCCCACCTCGCGGATCACGACCCTCTGCCGGCAGCGGCACATCACCATCGCGCTGATGACCGACGCGCGCTTCTCGGGTGGATCGGTGGGACTGGTCATCGGCCACGTCGCCCCCGAAGCACTCCTCGGGGGGCCGATCGCGCTCGTCGAGGACGGCGACACGATCGTGGTCGACCTGACGACCGACCGCCTCGACTGCGTGCAGTTCGACGATCCCGACGTGTGGGAGCGACGGGCCTCGGCATGGCGAGCGGCGGCCGACGGTCACGGCGGCGTCCACCCGGACGTCGAGCCCGTGACGGACCGGGTGCTGGCGCGGATGCGGGCGACGGCGCTCCCCGCCCTCCTCGGCGGGGGCATGGCCACGCCCTCGCCCACCTGACATGGCCCGGGGTTGTCCCCGGCCCGGCGGCGTGCCACAATAGTCACCTCATGCAGGCACGCAGCGCCCGACCGACGATTCTGGTACTCGTAACGTAGGCGCGCGCCCACATCGCAACGCGCGCCTCACGACCTCCCAATCCCGGGGGGTCTTTTCAATTTCCGGGCCGAACACGATCAGGGGAGTCATATATGAAGCTGACAGGGGCCCAGGCCCTCATCAAGAGCCTCGAGATGCAGGGCGTCGACGTCATGTTCGGCCTGCCCGGCGGCGCCATCCTGCCCGTCTACGACCCCATCATCGACTCGTCCATCCGCCACATCCTGGTGCGCCACGAGCAGGGCGCCGGCCACATGGCCGAGGGGTACGCCATGGTCACCGGGCGGCCCGGCGTGGCCATGGTCACGAGCGGGCCGGGCGCCACCAACGTCGTGACCCCCCTGTCCAACGCCTACATGGACTCGACGCCGCTCATCGTCGTGTCGGGCCAGGTGGCGACCGGGTCCATCGGGACCGACGCGTTCCAGGAGTGCGACATCACCGGCGTCACCATGGGGATCACCAAGCACAACTGGCTCATCAAGGACGTCGATGACATCCCCAGGGTGGTGGCCGCCGCATTCCACGTTGCAACCACCGGGCGGCCGGGACCTGTCCTGATCGACCTGCCCAAGGACATCTCGAACGCGACCATGGAGTGGTACTGGCCGTCCTCGATCGACGAGCTGGACCTGCCGGGGTACCACCCCGTGACATTCGGCGACCCCGTGCTGGTCGGCCAGGCGGCCGAGCTCATGGCGCAGGCCCATCGTCCCGTCCTCTACGTGGGGGGCGGGGTGCTCAAGTCCCACGGGGCCGAGGCACTGCGGGTGCTGGCCGAGCGCACCGGCATCCCGGTCGTCACGACGTTGATGGCGCGGGGCGCGTTCCCGGACTCGCATCCGCAGGCGCTCGGCATGCCGGGCATGCACGGCCACTACACCGCCGTGACGGCCATGCAGAAGAGCGACCTCTTGGTCAGCCTGGGGGCGCGCTTCGACGACCGGGTCACCGGCAAGATCAGCTCCTTCGCTCCCGGGGCCAAGATCGTCCACGTCGACATCGACCCGGCCGAGCTGGGCAAGGTGCGCGTGCCCGACGTGGGCATCGCCGGCGACTGCCGCCTGGTGATGGAGGAGCTGCTCGCTGCGCTCGGCGACGAGCCGATGCTGCAGGATCTCGCACCCTGGTGGCACCAGATCCGGGAGTGGCAGGAGCGCTTCCCGCTGCACTACGCAGATGGGGACGGCGGGGCGATCAAGCCCCAGAACGTGATCGAGCAGCTGCGTGACGCCGCGCCCTCGGACTCGATCGTCGTCGCCGGCGTGGGCCAGCACCAGATGTGGGCCTCGCAATACTGGAGCTTCGACCACCCCTACACCTGGGTGAACTCCGGTGGGGCGGGCACGATGGGCTTCGCCGTCCCCGCCGCGATCGGGGCCAAGGTGGGCCGCCCCGACCGCACCGTGTGGGCCATCGACGGCGACGGCTGCTTCCAAATGACGGCGCAGGAGCTGGTGACCGCGAGCTCCGAGCAGATCCCGGTCAAGATCGCGATCTTGAACAACGCCTACCTGGGCATGGTGCGCCAGTGGCAGGAGATGTTCTACGAGGAGCGTTACTCGGAGGTCTACCTGTCGCCCGACCTGCCCGACTACGTGAAATGGGCCGAGGCGATGGGCTGCATCGGTATCCGGGCGGAGTCGCCCGAGGACGTGGGGCCGGCGATCGAGAAGGCGAATTCGATCGACGACCGTCCCGTCGTCGTGGACTTCCGCACCGACGCCTTCGAGAAGGTCTTCCCGATGGTGCCCGCCGGCGCGTCCAACGACGACATCGTCGTGCACCCCGACCAGGCAGCGGCGCAATGACGCCGCCCACCCACCTCAGCGCGCTCGCAGGGGGCAAGGCGCCGGCGTCGCCGCGGCACCACATCCTCTCGGTGCTGGTGGAGAACAAGGCCGGCGTGCTGGCCCGGGTGGCGGGGCTGTTCAGCCGCCGGGGCTTCAACATCTACTCGCTGGCCGTGGCGCCCACCGACGAGGACGAGCACTTCAGCCGCATCACCATCGTCGTGGACGTCGAGACCGCACCGCTCGAGCAGGTGATCATGCAGCTCGACAAGCTCGTCAACGTTGTCTCCATCAGCGAGCTGTCGCCGGCCGAGGCCGTGGAGCGGGAGCTGGTACTGGTCACGGTGGCGGTGGGCCCGACCGAACGCTCACAGGTGATCCAGCTGGTCGGCGTGTTCGGCGGCGAGGTCGTGAGCGTGGGGGCCGACCGCCTGACCGTCATGCTGGCCGGCCGGCCGGAGAAGATCGACGACTTCGAGGGTCTGTTGGAGCACTACACGGTCGTGGAGCTCCAAAGGACGGGGCGGGTCGCACTGCCTAAGCTTGATCGCCACTGATCAGACAAAGAAAAGAGAGAAGAGACGCCATGGCCACGCTGTACTACGAGTCCGACGCCGACCCCAGCCTCATCGCGGGCCGCAAGGTCGCCATCCTCGGCTACGGGTCGCAGGGGCACGCGCACGCGCTCAACCTGATGGAGTCGGGGGTGGACGTCCGGGTCGCCCTGCGGGAGGGCAGTACGAGCCGGCGCAAGGCGGAGGAGGCGGGGCTGCGCGTCATGTCGCTGGCCGACGCCGCCGCCGAGGCGGACGTGATCATGATCCTGCTGCCCGATACCGAGCAGAAGGACGCCTACGACGAGTTCGTGGCCCCGCACCTGACCGACGGCGACATGCTGATGTTCGCCCACGGGTTCAACATCCGCTTCGGTCAGATCGTGCCGCCGCCGGGTGTCGACGTGACCATGGTCGCGCCCAAGGGCCCCGGCCACCTCGTGCGTCGCACCTACACCGAGGGCGGCGGGGTGCCCTCCCTCGTGGCCGTGCACCAGGACGCCACCGGCAAGGCGCGCGACCTCGCCCTGTCCTACGCCCACGCCATCGGCGCCACCCGGGCCGGCGTGCTCGACACGACGTTCGACGAGGAGACGGAGACCGACCTCTTCGGCGAGCAGGTCGTGCTCTGCGGGGGCCTCACCGCGCTGGTGACCGCCGGGTTCGAGACGCTGGTCAACGCCGGCTACCAGCCCGAGTCGGCCTACTTCGAGTGCCTGCACGAGCTGAAGCTCATCGTGGACCTGATGTACGAGCAGGGGATCGCCGGGATGCGCTACTCCATCTCCGACACGGCCGAGTACGGCGACCTGACCCGCGGGCCCCGGGTCATCGACGACGCCGTCCGCGCCGAGATGCAGACCATCCTCGACGACATCCGCAGCGGTGCCTTCGCCCAGGAGTGGATCGCCGAGAATAAGGCGGGCCGCCCCCGCTTCCAGGCGCTGCGCGAGGCGGGGAAGGCCCACCAGATCGAGCAGGTGGGGCAGGAGCTGCGGGCGATGATGCCCTTCATCTCGGCCGGCAAGACCCGGGTGCAGGACGCTTCGGGCGGCTGACCAGGGAGTTCCTGCGCTCTTGACGATGACATCATAGTGATGTCATAATGACGTCATGAAGATGTCACTGGTGGTGGACGGCCTGCGCTCCGACGTGGTGGCGGTGGGCGAGTTGGGCGACGACGCCGTGGCCGAAGCCGCCGAGCGGATCGCCGCCGTCTTGGCCCGCTCCGTCCCGTCCCGCGTCTTGGACCTGCTGTCCGACGCCGCCGCCGAGCTGTCGGACGTCCTGCCGACGGGCCGCATCGAGACACGGGTCGCCGGTGACGACGTGGAGCTGGCCTACGTCGAAGACGAGCGCGCCCCCCGACGGCGACATGTCGGCCCGCATCACCCTCCGCCTGGGCGAGAGCCTCAAGGCGGGGGTGGAAGAGGCGGCGGCGAGCGAGGGTGTCTCCGTGAACACGTTCATCGTGCGCACGCTCGAGCGGGGCTCGTCGAACCGGAGCCGGAGCCGACGCGGTGGGACCCGCCTGCGCGGCTACGGCACGACCTGAAGGAGAAGAACCATGGAGAAGACGTTCGAGACGCCGGCACCCGTCCGGCTCTACGTGGAGAACGAGGTCGGTCTGGTGGCGATCACGGCCGCACGGACCGGGACCACCGTGGTCTCGCTGGAGGCCGAGACGCCCGGCGCCCAGGAGCTCGTCGACAAGGCCGTGGTCGAGTGCCGCGCGTCGGGAAGCCGTCACATCGTGGCCGTCAAGGTGCGGCGGCTGCGCGGGATGCGCTTCATCCGCCGCAACGCGGTGGCGGTGCGGATCGAGGTCCCCGAGGGCAGTGACGTCAAGGTGCTGACGGGCTCGGCGGCCGTCGAGATCACGGGGCCGATCAACACGGCGGACCTCGCCTCGGCCAGCGGGGACATCACCGCCGACGACGTCATCGACGAGGTGGTGGCCAAGACGGCCAGCGGCGACGTCACGCTCGGTGCGGTCGGGGGCGACCTCCGGGTGCACTCGGCGTCGGGGGACCTCCACTGTTCCAGCGTGGCCGGCTCCGCGGTGTTCGCGACGGCGTCGGGCGACCTCGAGGTGGGGGCGGCCGGCGACCGGGTCGAGGTCAAGGCGACGTCGGGCAACGTCCGCCTCGGCGAGGTGTCACACGGTGCCCGGATCGTCAACGTCTCGGGCGACGTGCGCATCCTCGCCCTCGGCGAGGGCACTCTCCATGTCCGCTCCGTCTCCGGGGACGTGTCCGTGGGCGTCGTCAGCGGGGTGGCCCTCCATGTCGACGTGGAGACCTTGTCGGGCACCGTCCGTTCGGAGTTCTCCCTCGATGACGCGCCGAGCCGGGGGAGCGCCGGCACCACCCTGGTCGACCTGAGCGTGCGCAGCGTCTCGGGCAACGTCGAGATCGAGCAGGTCGCCTAGTCGCGGTCGTGGTGGCAGACCGCCTCGAGCATGAACCCGAACGGGTCGAGCCAGAAGGTGGCGAAGTAGGGCGGCGGGTACTGGGGCCACTCCTGCGGGGGGTGCAGGACGGTTGAGCCCTCGCCCGCCACGTAGGCGTGGACCTCGTGCACCGCTCCCCGGCTGGGAACGGCGAAGGCGAGATGCTGCAGCCCGGTGCGCTCGCGGGAGTACGGCCCGTCCTCGGTCGCCTCGTACAGGAAGAGGTAGGCACCGCGCCTGCCGCCGGCGGGCATGAACGCGACGGCGTTCTCGGCGCTGACGAAGGGCTCGTAGCCGAGGAGGGGCATGAGCGGGCCGTAGTAGGCGGTGGCCCGCCCGAGGTTCGGGACGTTGACGCCGAGATGACCGAGCATCGCCCCCATTCTCCCCCCTACGCCCCGCTACATTCGGAACGTGGAGCAGACCCGCCTCGAAGAGCCGGACGAGTACGCGAAGCGGCGCGAGGAGCTCCGGCAGGCCGAGGTGGAGCTCATGCACCACCGCGAGAAGGTGGCCTCGCTCCGCCGCCAGCTACCGCCCGGAGCCGTGGTCGAGGACTACGAGTTCCTGGAGGGGCCGCGGCGCCTGGCCGACGGTGACGAGCCCGTGACCACGGTGCGGTTGAGCGAGCTGTTCACGGCGCCGGACCGGGCGCTCGTCGTGCAGCACGTGATGTACGGCAAGCGCCAGACGTCGCCCTGCCCGATGTGCACGATGTGGGTCGACGGGCTCAACGGGGTGACGCGCCACATCGCCCGGAACGCCGACTTCGTGGTGGCGGCCGCGGCGGATCCCGCCCCGCTGCGCGCCCATGCCCGGAACCGGGGGTGGGACAACGTCCGCCTCCTCAGCTGCGGCGACAGCACGTTCCAGTACGACCTGGGCGCCGAGGACGAAGCGGGGAACCAGGACTCCACCGTCTCGGTCTTCCTGCTCGATGCCGACGGCTCGCCTCGCCACTTCTACACCTGCCATCCGCACATGGCCGACGACATCCCCGAGCGGGGCATCGACCTGCTCTCGCCGGTCTGGCACCTGCTGGACCTGACGCCGCACGGCCGGGGCGACTGGTACGCGGGACTGGACTACTGAGGTGCCGTTCGTCCGGCCCTCCGAGATGCTGGCGGGCGAGCCACTCCCGGGGTGGAGCGGCCGCTACCTCCACTCCGCCAACATGACGTTCGCCCACTACGACATCGCCGACGGTGCGGCGCCGCTGCACGAGCACCAGCACGAGCAGGAGGAGGTGTGGCACATCGTCGAGGGCGAGGTGGCCCTCTCCATCGCCGGGGAGGAGCAGGTGCTCGGCGCGGGCTGCGTGGCGGTCGTGCCGCCCCACACCCCTCACTCGGTCCGCCCGATCGGCGCCTGCCGGGCCGTCATCGCGGACTACCCGCTGCGGCCCAACCTGCCCGGCCTGTCGCACCAATAGGGTGGGCGGCATGTGCCGGAACATCACCACGTTGCGAGGGCTCGAGCCCGTGGCCACGCCCGAGGAGATCGAGGCGGCGGCCCGCCAGTACGTCCGCAAGGTCAGCGGCGTCCAGTCGACGTCGCCCCAGACCGAGGAGGCGTTCGAGCGGGCCGTGACGCTGGTCACCGAGGCGACCACCGAGCTCCTGGCCACCCTCCCGCCACGGCGCCAGCCGCCGCCTACCCTGCCACCTCTCCGGAGGATCGCCGGCGCCAATATCCCTTGACAGTTATATACGTCTAGGGAAATACTGGCTGTGTGACAGCCACGTTCGAGGTACTGGCAGAGGAGAGCCGTCGCCGCATCCTCGATCTCCTCGTGGAGCGGGAGCGACCGGTGGGTGACCTCGTCGGGATGCTCTCGCTCAGTCAACCGGCGGTCTCGAAGCACCTCAAGGTCCTGCGCGACGCCGGCCTCGTCGAGTCCCGCTCCGAAGCCCAGCGGCGGATCTACCGGGTGAGGCCCGAGCCGTTGCGCGAGGTCGACCGGTGGCTCACGCCGTACCGCCGGCGTTGGGGGGAGCACCTCAACGCACTCGAGCGCCACCTCGAGATCATGGACGGGGAGCCGTGGGCGTGAGCGACGAGTTCGGCACGCTCGAGCGGGTCGGCGACGTCTCCGTCCTGCGCTACCGCCGGCACCTGGACCATCCGCGGGAGAAGGTGTGGCGCGCCCTGACCGAGGACGCGGGCCTGGCGGGGTGGTTCCCCACGACCATCGAGGGGGCGCGCGCGGCGGGCGCGCCGCTCCACTTCTCGTTCCGGGAGTCGGAGGGGGAGCCGTTCGACGGGGAGATGCTCGCCTTCGAACCCCCGGCGCTCATGGAGTTGCGCTGGGCCGACGACGTCCTGCGCTTCGACCTGGAGCCGGCGGGATCGGGCTGCGTCCTCCGCTTGACCGTGACGTTCCCCGAGTACGGCAAGGCGGCGCGCGACGCAGCAGGCTGGCACGTCTGCCTGGAGCAGCTCGCGCACGCCGTTGACGGCTTGCCGCCGCCCTTCGACGCGCCGGACCGCTGGCGCGTCGTCCACCGCGGCTACGTCGAGAGGCTCGGTCCCGAGGCGTCGGCGATCGGCCCCCCACAGGAGATCCACGGCGCGGCGGACGGCGCCGCTCAATGAGCTGACAGCCGCAGCGGCAATTCCAGCAGGCCGCGCAACGTGAAGCTTGGGCGCCAGTGCGGGTCGACGTCCTTCGAGGTGACGGAGGGGAAACGGGCCAGGATCGCGTTGAAGGCGATCTCGCCCTCCATGCGCGCCAGGGCGGCCCCGATGCAGTGGTGGATGCCCCAGCCGAAGCTCAAGGGCGTGTTGTCCTCCCGCCGCAGGTCGAGCTCTTCGGGGTTCTCGAAGCGGGCGGGGTCGCGATTGGCCGCGCCCTGCAGGACCACGATGCGGTCACCGCGGGCGATGGGCTCGCCGAGCAGCTCGGCCGGTTCGAGTGCGGTGCGCAGGTTGAACTGGACGGGGCTGTCGAAACGCAGCAGCTCCTCGACGGCCGACGGGGCGATGTCGGGGTGGGCCCGCCAGTCGGCCAGCTGGTCCTGGTGGGTCAGCAGCGCCAGCAGCCCGTTGCCGAGCAGGTTCGTGGTCGTCTCGAACCCGGCGGCGAAGAGGAGGATGGCGGTGGACACCACCTCCTCGTCGGTGAGCCTGTCGTCGTTCTCCCTGGCCTCGACGAGCGAGCTGAGGAGGTCGTCGCGGGGGTGCCGGCGCCGCTCCTCGAGCAGGGCCGAGAAGTACTCGCCCAGGGTGGCGATGGATTCGATGGCGGCTTCCGTCTCGTCGTCGCTGAGCACGGGCTCGATCCCCTTGGCGGCCGCGCGCACCTGCGGCTGCAGGCCGGCCCGGTCCGCCGCCGGCACGCCGACCAGCTCGCCGATGACGGCCATCGGCAGCGGGAGCGCGAAGTCGCCCATGAACTCGACGTCGCCCTTCTCGGCCAGGTCGTCGAGCAGGTCGTCGACCAGCTCGTGGACGGCGGGCCGCAACCGCTCGACCTGGCGCGGGGTGAACGAGCGCGACACCAGGCGGCGCAGCCGCGTGTGGTCCGGCGGGTCGGCCAGGAGCATGTTGTGCTGCGACAGCTCGAGGAACTCACCCCTCCGCGCGCCGTTGTCGCCGAAGATCCCGGTCGACGTGTCCTCGACGCCGATGCCGCGTCCGAGCCGGGGGTCGCGCAGCACCGCCTGGCACTCCTCGTAGCCGTTGACCACGTAGGGGCCGAACGACGTGCGGTAGGCCCGGGCTTCTCCACGCATCCGGGCGTACCACGGGTAGGGATCGGCCTGCCCCTCAGGGGTGATCAGAACCTGTAACAGCCACCCGTCGAGGGTGGGGTTCGAGACGATGGTCATGTGTCGATTCCCGCCGGGCTCGTGTCCCCTCGGCGCAAGGCTAGGCCGAGGGAGCAGCCGGCGTCACGCGCCGGGACCTGCGTCGTTGGCCCGTCGACGAAGTGGGGTATGGCTGCGAATTGCACCGGCTGCCCGCATGGGGTGTGATCTCCCGGGTAGATCTCCAGACTGGATGTCGCCCATGAGCATGCAAGGCAAGGTCGTCGTCATCACCGGGGCCAATGCCGGCATCGGCTTCGAGACGGCGGTCGGCGTGGCGGCCCTCGAGGCGACCACCATCCTGGCCTGCCGGAACCGGGACAAGGCCGAGGCGGCGGCCACCGAGGTGACGAAGCGCACCTGGAACGACGACGTGCACGTGGTGCCGCTCGACCTGGCCGACCTGGCCTCGGTCAGGAAGGCGGCCGAGGAGGTGCTCTCCCGCTGGGGCCGCCTCGACGTCCTCGTCAACAACGCCGGCGGGACGTGGTCGGAGCGCACCCTGACGGCCCAGGGCATCGAGTACACCATCGGGGTCAACCACCTCGGGCACTTCTATCTGACCAACCTCCTGCTCGACCGCCTGCGCGTCGGCGCTCCCTCGCGGGTCATCAACGTCACATCCGTCGGGCACCATGCGGCATGGAAGGGCATGCGCTTCGAGGACCTCCAGAGTGAGAGGAGCTACGAGGCGATGGAGGCTTACTGCCGTTCCAAGTTGGCCAACGTGCTCTTCACCCGCCGGCTGGCGACGCGGCTCGCGGGCACAGGAGTCACGGCGAACGCCATGCACCCCGGCTGGGTCCGCAGCCGGTTCGGGATGGACGGAGACCTCTCGGGGGTCATGGGCTTCGGCATCCGGGTCATGCGGCCGTTGCAGATCACCCCCCGGCGCGCCGCCCGGACCTCGCTCTACCTTGCGACGTCCCCCGACGTCGCCACCAGGACAGGGATGTACTGGGTCCGCTCCAAGCCGGGCCACATGAGTCGCCGCGCCAAGGACGAGGCCGCGGCGTCGCAGCTGTGGGACGAAAGCGAACGGCTGCTCGCGTCCGTCGGTTTCGCTGTCGACGGCTGAGACCGGTCAGGCGTCGCGGGTCATCATCCGCCACGCCCCGATGGCGGTCCAGAACACGATCCAACCCACGATCACCAGGGACGCCGCCAGGGTCGACTCCGGTATCAGCATGATTCCGCCCGGCCCGCCCCCTCCGCCACCCGGGCCTCCGCCGCCGAACGGCGTCGGCAGCCCGCCCGGCTCGACATGGAGCATCGCGACGCCCACGATCCCCCGCTCGACGTTGAGCAGGTGCGAGATGATGTGGCGGCTGAAGATGGGCGTGAATATCAGCTCCAGCACGACGAGGAGGATCACCGGCACCGTCCGCTGTCCCATCAGTGAGCCCAGCCCGAGGCCGACGATGAACCCGATGGTCGCCTCCAGCGCGATCCACAGGCCGACGTCGACCATCAGTTTGGTCGAGGGGACCGTGAAGTTGGCGCTGTAGTCCTTGTAGTCCTGGTTGGCGACCGAGACCGCGAACGCCCGAATCTGGGCGGGGGACTGATTGGCGGGGACGGTGATGGTGCCCTTCGGCGTCTGGATGGTGGCACCGGGCGGGGGACCGCTGGTCTGACCGTTGCCGCACGGGACGCTGGGCGGCACGCCGTTCAGACCAGGGCCCCCGTTGAAGTTGAAGTTGCAGATCACCGCGTCGGCGTGGTCGGCCGCCCAGGCGTCGAGGGCCGGGCGCGAGAGGCCCTGGGGCACGTTGACCCCGTCGTAGTTGAGCTGCGCCGGGGCGGCGAACACGCACACCGCGCAGACGATCGTGTAGCCGACCGCGACGATGGCGATGACGATGGCCAGCCCGGCGGGGATCCTGGCCAGATACAGGGCCAGCCGGGAACGGCCCGTGATCACGAGGTGGCGGAACATCCCATCCGTGAGGTCGACCGACCCCGCCGTGCAGCCCATCACAGCGGCGACGATGAACCCGAAGACGTACATGAAGCCCAGGACCAGGGTGGTGAAGATGGTGTAGCCGCCCGCCGGCCCGTAGGACTTGGGGTCCACTGCGTGGGAGATGAGGCGCACGGCGAGGAAGATGACCGGGATGCCGATGTTGACGGCGATCAGGGCGATGATCAGTCCCCGCCGCTTGCGCAGCTCCATGAAGCGCGTGGTGACCATGCCCCACGTCGGGATCCATGAGCCGCGGTGGTCGCCCCGCGTCGCCGCCGGAACCTCGCCGGGGGCCGGACCCGGTGCCGGTGCGCTGACGTCAGAAATGATCGTCATTCGGTTGCTCCGAGACGGCTCGTGACCTCGAGGAACCACGATTCGAGCGAGGCCTGGATGTGCTGGAGCCGGTACACCGAGATCCCGCCCTCCACCAGTTGGCGGTTGATCTCGGCGATGACGTCGCGCTCGGTGCCCTCCGGCAGCGTGACGGCGAGGCCGTCCGGGCCCGTCTGAATGTGTGCGCCGAACTTGGTGGCGTCGAGCAGGCTGCGTGCCCGGTCGGGCTCGGAGCACTCGACCTGCACCTCGAAGGAGGAGCCGGCGAGCAGTTGGGAGATCGGTCCCTGCCGGATCACCTTGCCCCGGTCCACGATGGCCACGGCGTCGCAGGTGCGTTCCACCTCGTCGAGGAGGTGCGAGGAGAGCACGACGGTCCGGCCTTCGGCAACGAGGGACAGGATCATGTCGCGCATGTCGAGCATCCCCGCCGGGTCGAGGCCGTTCATGGGCTCGTCGAGGATGAGCAGATGAGGGTCCCCGAGGAGGCAGGCGGCGACGCCCAGGCGCTGGCGCATGCCCATGGAGTACTTCGACACCTTGTCGTCGGCCCGGTGCAGGATGCCGACGCGCTCGAGCGACGGCTCGATGCGGCCCTTGGCCGCCGGCTCACGCGCCGCGGCGAGGATCTGCAGGTTCTGGCGACCGGTCAGGTGGCGGTGGAAGCGGGGCTCGTCCACGATGGCCCCGACCCGGGCCAGCGCCTGGTCACGATGGCGGGGGACGGCGTACCCGAGGAGGGACATCGTCCCGGCGTCGGCAAGGGTCAGGCCCAGCAACACCCGGATCAGCGTCGTCTTGCCGGCGCCGTTGGGGCCGAGGTAGCCGAAGGCACAGCCCCGGGGGACGAGGAGCTCGACGTCGTCGACGGCGACGTTGTCCCCGAAGCGCTTGGTCAGCCCGTGGGTCTCGACGGCCCACTGACCCGCGCCGCCGGTGACCGGCGGTGAGTTGGCGAGAGTTGCGGTGCTCATGATCTGACTTCCACCTTCTCGCGTCGGGGACCCACCCGGTCTTTTCGCTCTACCCGAAGAGTACGAGCTGGACTCCTGTGTGACCATGATGCTTTCACCCGTCTTCGCGCTGGGGCTAGCACCAGTCTTTGTGCGTCACGACACGGCGCCGTATCAGGCGGCGAGCGCGCCCACCACATGGGAGATGCAGGCGCACAGCGACGCGACGTCCTCGGGCTCGATCGCCGGGAACATCGCGATCCTGAGCTGGTTGCGGCCGAGCTTGCGGTACGGCTCGGTGTCGACGATCCCGTTGGCCCGCAGCACCGCCGCCACGGCGGCGGCGTCGACCGCGTCCACAAAATCAATGGTGCCGACGACGTGGCTGCGGTCGGCCGGGTTCTCGACGAACGGCCGGGCGAACCCGGATTGCTCGGCCCAGGTGTAGAGGATCTCGGCGGAGCGGTCGCAGCGCGACGCGGTCCATTCGAGTCCGCCGTTGGCGTTCATCCAGTCGAGCTGCTCGGCCAGCATGAAGATGGTGGCCAGCGCGGGCGTGTTGTACGTCTGGTCCTGCACCGAGTTGTCCACGGCGGTCTTGAGGTCGAGGAAGGTGGGGATCCACCGGCCCGAGGCGGCGATCCGCTCCACCCGCTCGAGTGCGGCCGGCGACATCAGCGCGATCCAGAGGCCGCCGTCGCTGGCGAAGCACTTCTGCGGGGCGAGGTAGTAGGCGTCGAACTCGGCCGGGTCGACCCGCAGACCGCCGGCGCCGGAGGTGCCGTCCACCGCGACCAGCCCGCCGCCGTCCGCGGGTGCGGCCGCACCCGGGGGCCGCCGGATCGTCATGGCGACCCCGGTGGAGGTCTCGTTGTGGGTCAGCGCGTAGAGGTCGACGGACGCGTCGGCCACCGGAAGCGGATGCGTGCCCACCGCCGACTCGATCACCTGGGGCTCCTTCAGGTGCGGCGCCGCCTTCACGCAGGACGCGAACTTCGAGGAGAACTCCCCGAAGCTGAGGTGCTGGCTCTGCTCCCGGATCAGCCCGAACGTCGCGGCGTCCCAGAAGCAGGTGGTCCCCCCGTTGCCGAGCACGACCTCGTAGCCGTCGGGGAGGGAGAACAGCTCGCGCATGCCGGCGCGCACCCGGCCGACCTGTGCCTTGACCGTTTTCTGGCGGTGGCTGGTGCCGAGGAAGGTCGGGGCGACGGCGGCCAACGCGTCGACCTGGGCCGGCCGGACCTTGGAGGGGCCCGACCCGAAACGGCCGTCGGAGGGGAGCAATTCGGCGGGGATTCTGATGTCGGGGGCGTCTGGCACGTATGAGATCATGGCACCCGTGACGACCACTCCCTCCACGACCGAGGTGCGCCGGATCTCCCGCCGGGCCGCCGCCGTCGCGCCGTCGGCCACCCTCGCCGTGGACGCCAAGGCCAAGGCGCTGCAGGCGGCGGGCGAGCACGTCATCGGCTTCGGCGCCGGCGAGCCCGATTTCGCGACCCCGGCCCACATCGTCGAGGCCGCAGTGGCCGCCTGCCGCGACCCGGCCAACCATCACTACACGCCGACGGGCGGGATCCCGGCGCTGCGCCAGGCCATCGCCGACAAGACCGAGCGCGACTCGGGCCTGCTGGTGAGCGCCGCGCAGGTGCTGGTCACCAACGGCGGCAAGCAGGCGGTGGCCAACGCGTTCTCGGTGTTGTGCGACCCCGGCGACGAGGTCATCGTGCTCGCCCCCTACTGGACCACCTACCCCGAGTCGATCCGCCTGGCCGGCGGCACCCCCGTCGTCGTCTCCTCCGACGAGACCACCGGCTTCCGGTCCTCGGTGGAGGACCTCGAGGCGGCCTGGACCCCCAACACCAAGGCGCTGCTCTTCGTCTCCCCGTCCAACCCGACCGGGGCGGTGTACCCGCGCGACGAGGTCGAGGCCATCGGCCGCTGGGCGCTGGCCAAGGGGATCTGGGTCCTCACCGACGAGATCTACGAGCACCTGGTCTACGGCGGCGCCGAGCACCACTCCATGCCGGTGCTCGTGCCCGAGCTGGCCGAGCGCTGCCTCGTGGCCAACGGCGTGGCCAAGACCTATGCCATGACCGGGTGGCGCGTCGGGTGGCTGATCGGGCCCGGCGACGCCATCGCCGCTGCCACCAACATCCAGAGCCACGAGACTTCCAACGTGTCCAACGTGGCCCAACGCGCCGCGCTGGCCGCCGTGACGGGCGGGCTCGAGGACGTCGCCATGATGCGGGCGGCCTTCGACCGTCGGCGCCAGACGATCGTCTCCATGCTCAACGACATCGACGGGGTGGTCTGTGTCGAGCCGGAGGGTGCGTTCTACGCCTACCCCTCGGTCAAGGGGCTGCTCGGGCGGTCACTCCGGGGACAACGTCCGGCGAGCAGCGCGGAGCTGGCCGAGATCTGCATCAACGAGGCCAAGGTGGCGGTCGTCCCGGGCGAGGCGTTCGGCGCGCCGGGCTATTTCCGCATGTCCTACGCGCTGGGCGACGACGACCTCACCGAAGGCGTGTCCCGGTTGGCCACCCTCTTCGCCGAGGCGCAAGACTGACCCACATTCGGGCGGGGGGAGTGAGGAGACCACCGCGGTGGCACGGGTACTGGTAACGGAGAAGATCGCGCAGAGCGGGCTCGACCTGCTCGACGACGCCGGTCACGAGGTCGACGTGCGGGAGGGGTTGAGCCCCGAGCAGCTGCTCGGGGCGGTCCCCGGGGCGCACGCGCTGATCATCCGCTCGGCCACGCAGGTGACGGCGGACGTGCTCGCTGCGGGCACCGACCTCCAGGTGGTCGGGCGCGCCGGCGTCGGCCTCGACAACGTCGACGTCCCCGCGGCCACCGAGCGCGGCGTCATGGTGGTCAACGCGCCGACGTCGAACATCCTCTCGGTGGCCGAGCAGGCGATGGCGCTCTTGCTGGCCCAGGCGCGCAACATCCCCCAGGCGCACGCGGCGCTGGTGGCGGGGCGCTGGGAGCGCTCGAAGTGGGAGGGTGTCGAGCTGCACGGCAAGGTGCTCGGGGTGGTCGGGCTCGGCCGGGCCGGCTCGCTGGTGGCCCAGCGCGCCCACGCCTTCGGCATGGAGCTCATCGGCTACGACCCCTTCGTGTCCCAGGAGCGGGCGAGGGCGATGGGGGTGCGGCTGGTCAGCATCGAGGAGCTGGTGGCGCAGGCGGACTTCGTCTCCATCCACACGCCGAAGACGCCCGAGACGCTCGGCCTCTTCGGGCGCGACCTGCTGGCCAAGGCGAAGCCGGGCCTCCGCATCGTCAACACGGCGCGGGGTGGCATCGTCGACGAGGAGGCGCTGGCGGACGCCATCCGAGACGGCATCGTGGCGGGGGCGGGTCTCGACGTGTTCGCCACCGAGCCGTGCACCACCTCCCCGCTCTTCGAGCTGCCCGGGGTCGTCGTGTCGCCGCATCTGGGCGCGTCGACCGAAGAGGCACAGGACAAGGCGGGCGTCACCATCGCCGAGCAGGTGCTGCTGGCGCTGGCGGGCGACTTCGTGCCCTACGCGGTCAACGTGGCGGCGCGCGACGTCTCCGACACGGTGCGGACCTTCATGGGCCTGGCCGAGCAGCTGGGCCGTTTCTTCGTCGGGCTGCACGACGGGCTGCCCGACGCCATCGACATGGAGTACCAGGGCGAGCTGGCGGGGGAGAGCACCGGCATCCTGACGCTGTCGGTCCTCAAGGGGATCTTCGGCGGGTCGACCGAGGAGCCGGTGTCCTACGTCAACGCGCCGCAGCTGGCGGAGCGGCGCGGCCTGCAGGTGCGCGAGTCCTCCACCAGCACGTCGCACGACTACAAGTCGCTGCTCACCCTCCGCTCGGGGTCGCACTCGGTGGCCGGCACGCTGATCACGGTCGGGCTGCGCATCGAGCCGCGCATCGTCATCGTCGACGAGCACGTGGTGGAGGTGCCGCCGTCCACCCACATGCTCGTCGTGCGCAACGACGACCGGCCCGGCGTGATCGGGATCGTGGGCACGGCGCTCGGCGAGGCCGGCGTCTCCATCTCGTCCATGGCCGTGGGTCCCTCCCCCGAGTCCGCCACCGCCATGATGGTGATCTCCACGACGACGCCGGCACCCGATCTCGTGGTGGAGCGGCTACGGGGCGACGAGGGGATCCTCGACATCCATCGGGTCACGCTCTGATCTTGCGGGGGACGGCGGGCCACGTGTCGAGGCTGCCGATGACGGGGTCGCTGCCGTGGAGCGCGCGCTGTGGCGCGCGGTCCAAGAGGACGGCGCGCACCACGGCCAGCACACCGATGACCAGGGCGGCCCGGATCAGCATCCAGAGGAGGCGGCGCATCCGACAACGGTAGCGTGACCCGCCATGGCCACCTTCCAGAGCATCGCGCCCATCTTCCCGACGACGGACCTCGACGCGATGCGGGTCCACTACGAGGCCCTCGGCTTCGAGGTGCACGTCCACGGGTCCGGTTACGGCACGGCCGCGCGGGACGGGGTCCGGATCCACTTCCGGCACGCCCCGGACCTCGGTCCGGCGGACGCGCGGGGCGCCGCCTACATCGCGGTCGACGACGCGGACGCCCTGCACGCGGAGTGGCGGGCGGCGGGGGTCGGGGAGACGGGCGACCTGTTCGATCCCGGCTTCGGCGTGTGGGAGGCCGCGCACACCGACGGCGACGGCAACCTGCTGCGCTTCGGGTCCCCGCCCCGGCCTTGACGCTGCCCTCCTCCGATGGGACAATTGGAGGCGAGATGCACACGCCCACGACGTCCGAGCTGCTGCTTACCTGACGGCGAACGCCACATCGCGTTCGCTCGCAACCTCCTGCGCCGAAAGGCCAGGGGGTTTTTTGTTGGGCCGGCGCCGGTTCGGGCCGACGTAATACCAGGAAGGAATCGACATGGTTGACGGACAGAAGGGAAGTGGTGGCGACATGGAGCGGGGTCGTCTGGCCCTGCCCTGTGACCCGTCACCCATGCCGTTCGGCAAGTACGGCTCGCACGTGCCGCTCGTACTCGGCGATCGCACCTGGCCCGACCGGGCGTTCACGCGGGCCCCGCGCTGGGCCAGCGTCGACCTGCGCGACGGCAACCAGGCGCTCATCGACCCCATGGACTCCGAACGCAAGCTGGCGCTGTTCCAGACGCTGATCGACGTCGGCTTCAAGGAGATCGAGGTCGGGTTCCCGTCAGCGTCGCAGACGGACTTCGACTTCCAGCGGCTCATCATCGACGAGGGGCTCATCCCGGACGACGTCGAGATCCAGGTGCTGGTGCAGTGCCGCCAGGAGTTGATCGAGCGCACCTTCGAGTCGCTGGCCGGCGCGCCCCGGGCCGTGGTGCACTTCTACAACTCGGTGTCCGAGCTGCAGCGCCGCGTCGTGTTCGGACTCGACAAGGCCGGCATCGTCGACATCGCGGTGAAGGCCGCCGAGCTCTGCAAGAAGTACGAGGCCCAGGTGTCCGGGACCGACATCCGCTACGAGTACTCGCCCGAGAGCTTCACCGGGACCGAGCCGGACTTCGCCGTCGAGATCTGCGAGGCGGTGATGGACGTGATCGGGCCGACGCCCGAGTCGCCCATGATCCTCAACCTGCCCGCCACCGTCGAGATGTACAGCCCCAATGTGTACGCCGACGTGATCGAGTGGTTCGGCCGTACCATCAAGAACCGCGACGCCATCGTGCTCAGCCTGCACCCGCACAACGACCGCGGCACCGCCGTGGCCGCCGCCGAGCTGGCGGTGCTCGCCGGCGCGGACCGGGTCGAGGGCACGCTGTTCGGGAACGGCGAGCGTACGGGCAACGTCGACGTCGTCACGCTCGCCATGAACCTGTTCTCGCAGGGCATCGACCCGGCGCTGGACTTCAGCGACATCGAGAAGGTACGCCGCGTGGCCGAGTACGCCACCCGGCTCCCGGTCCACCCGCGCCACCCCTACGCGGGGGACCTGGTGTACACGGCCTTCTCGGGCTCGCACCAGGACGCCATCAAGAAGGGCATGGCGGCCATCGGGGACGACTACGACGAGTGGGAGGTGCCGTACCTGCCCATCGACCCCAAGCACACGGGGCGCACGTACGAGGCCATCATCCAGGTCAACAGCCAGTCGGGCAAGGGCGGGGTCGCATACGTGATGGACACGGACCACGGCCTCGACCTGCCCCGGCGGCTGCAGATCGAGTTCTCCAAGCGCGTCCAGGAGATCACCGAGGCCAGCGGCACCGTGATCCGCTCGGGCCAGATGTGGGACGTCTTCGAGGAGATCTACCTGCCCGAGGATGCCGGCCTGCGACTGATCACGAGCGAGGTGTCCACCGGCGGCGGCCACACCAGCGTCACGGCCCAGCTGCTCGTCGACGGTCAGCACCAGACGGTCAAGGGCGAGGGGAACGGCCCGATCGACGCGCTGGTCAGCGCCCTGAAGGCCGACCTCGGTATCGTGCTCGAGGTGAAGGACTACTCGGAGCACGCGCTCACCGAGGGCGCCGGCGCGTCGGCGGTGGCCTACGTCGAGGTGGCCGGGCCCGACGGCTCCACGTGGTGGGGCGTCGGCCGCGACTCGTCCATCCTCGACGCGTCGTTGAGCGCCGTGGTCTCCGCGGCGAACCGGGCCCGACCGGGGTGATCCGCCCGGCGGTCGAGGCGGACGTCCCCGAGCTCGTGGCGATGATCCGCGAGCTGGCGGCGTTCGAGCACCTCTCCGACCAGGTGGTCATCACCGAGGACGACCTGGCCCGCACGCTGTTCGGGCCCGACGCGGTCGTCCACGACTCGGTCGTCGAGGACGGCGCCGGCGGCCTGGCCGCGCACGCGCTGTGGTACCGGACGTTCTCCACCTTCCTGGGCAAGACGGGCATCTGGCTCGAGGACCTCTACGTGCGCCCCCAGCACCGCCGCCAGGGCCACGCCGGCGCGCTCCTCGCCCACCTGCGCGGGCAGACCGAGGGCCGCATCGAGTGGGAGGTCCTGGAGTGGAACACCGACGCCATCGACTTCTACCAGCGCCTCGGCGCCCGGCCCATGGGGGGCTGGACGCACTACCGCTGGCACGACGTCTAGGCGGTCCGGCCCGATCGGCGAACGGTTCTGATGCTCGGCCCGCTAGAATCGTAATTCAAGATCTAGAGTATCTCTTCTAGCTGCTTGACAGATTGGCCGGGCGGGGTCCACTCTGGCGGGTGAGAGAGATCGGAAGGAGTTGTCGTGCGGGACGATCTACGGGAATTGGCCCTGTTCGCGGACGCGAGCAGGTCGGAGTTGAGCTTGATCGGGCGGCAGCTGACCAGGCTGAACCTGCCTGCCGGAACCGCCCTCGTACGCGAGGGCGGTTCCGGGGACGAGTTCATGATCATCCTCGAGGGCGAGGCGGAGGTCAGCCAGGGCGGCCGCACCATCGCCACCATCGGGCGGGGCGACCTGGTAGGCGAGATGGCGCTGCTCCAGCCCGAGCAGGGCCGCGGCCGGCGCAACGCCACCGTGACCGCCCGCACCGACATGGTGATCTACGCGGGCTCGCCCAGCGAGTTCCGCCAGATCCTCGACACCGCCCCGTCGGTCGCCGCCAAGGTGCGCCAGACGGCGGCCGCCCGGGCCGGGGCCCGGGTCGAGGAGCCCAGGGCCGCCTGACCCCGTCGGGCCGCACGGCGGCCCGTTGCCATTTGGGTAACCGCTCTGTTACGGTAACCAAAGTGTTACCGATGAGCAAGGGACGCTGAGACCCGGTGCCGTCCACCCCCACTCCCGCCCCCGCCGGCGACCCGTTCGACGCGCTGGGCGACCCGACCCGGCGCGAGATCCTGCGGCTCCTCAGCGACGGCGACAAGCCGGTGCACGAGCTAGCGGCGGCACTGCCCGTCAGCCGCCCGGCCGTCTCGCGCCACTTGCGCCTCTTGAAGGACGCGGGGATGGTGGCCGAGCAGGCGCGTGGCAACCGCCGTATCTACCACCTGCGCGACGAGGGGCTGCTCGCGGTGCAGGAGTACCTCGAGGGGGTCTGGGGCGCGGCCGCCGCCCGCTTCCGCCTGCTGGCCGAGAACACCAAGCCGTGACCGCGCCGCTGCGCATCACCTTCGACGTCGGCTGCCCGGCGCCGCACGCCTTCGCCGTGTGGACGTCGCAGATCGCCACGTGGTGGCCGCCGGACCACACCGTGACCGGCAGCCCCAACGCGATCGTCCTCGAGAGCGGGCCGGGCGGTCGCATCTACGAGCGGACGTCGGCCGGCGAGCGCCACGACTGGGGCGAGGTGACGGTGTGGGAGCCGCCGCGCCGGCTGGCTTACCTGTGGCACCTGGGCCGCGACCGTGCCGAGGCCACCGAGGTCGACATCCACTTCGTCGACGAGGGCGGCGAGCGGACGCGGGTCGAGATCGAGCACCGCGGCTGGGAGCGGTTGGGTGCGGCGGCGGACGCGTGGCGCGACCGCAACCGCGCCGGCTGGGAGACGTTGCTGCCGCACTTCGAGGCAGCGGTGACGAAGGGAGCCGCCTGATGCCGGCCGGGACCAAGGACGACCCGTGGGTGCTCAAGACGCCACCGGGGAGCTCGGAGTACACGATGTACAGGGACGAGGTGGCCGAGCCGCCCATCCTGGTCTGCCAGGTGGGCTCCACCAAGCTCACCTACGACCTGCGGGCGATCGACGACCTGCACGCCTGGCTGCGCCGGCAGGGGGACTGGGTGCCGCTCGGTGCCGCCGACGAGAAGAAGCCGGCGGCGGCCGGCACGGTGGAGGCGTGGGGCCGCTCGCCCGACAACCCGGTCGGGGGCTGGTACGGCCGGCGCAAGGGCTACCGCGGGCGCTTCGGGATGTACCTGCCGCCGCTGTTGGAGGAGCTCGGTCTGGCCGAGGTGACCCACGACGCCCGCAACAACCGGATGCGGGCGCGCTGACCAGGAGCAAGGAGCAAGCCATGGCAGTCACGAAGGTGGTCCGCTACCGGACGAAGCCCGAACACGCCGACGAGAACGAGCGGCTGATAGGCGCGGTCTTCGCCGAGCTGGCGGCGGAGAAGCCCGACGGCCTGCACTACACGGCCCTCCGCCTCGACGACGGCGTGAGCTTCGTCCACGTCGCGGTCGTCGACGGGGACGTGAACCCGCTCACCACGTCGGTCGCGTTCGCCGCGTTCCAGGCCGGCATCGGGGAGCGCTGCGCCGAGGGGCCGCTCCCGGCCGACGCCACGACCGTGGGGTCCTACCGCCTGTTGCCCTAGCAAGCCAGGGACACGGCCCTTGACGGGCCGGACCGTAAGTAGTAACTTACGGTAAGTGCCGACTTACGCGAAGCGCAGCGCCGAGGCCGTGGGCGCCCTGGGCGCCCTGGGCGCCCTGGGCGATCCGACGAGGCGAGCCATCTTCGAGCAGCTCGGCGAGCGGCCCTCGGCCGTGGTGGACCTCGCAGCGCGCCTGCCCGTCAGCCGGCCGGCGGTCTCCCAGCACCTCAAGGTGCTGAAGGAGGCTGGGCTCGTGCGCGACGTGCAGGAGGGGACACGGCGCGTCTACAGCCTCGATCCCGCCGGCATCGACGGGCTGCGCGACTACCTCGACCGCTTCTGGAACACGGCGTTGCACAAGTTCAAGACCCGAGTCGAGCAACAGGAGGAGACACCATGACCGACACGACCACCGCCATCACCACGTCCATCGTCGTCAACGCACCGCTCGACACGGCCTTCGCGGTGTTCACCGGGGACATGGCCAGCTGGTGGCCACCCGAGCACCACATCATCCAGGCGCCGCTCGAGTCCATGGTTTTCGAGGCCCGGGCCGGTGGCCGCATCTACGACGTCGGCACCGACGGCAGCGAGTGCCAATGGGCGCGCGTGCTGGCCTACGACCCGCCCAACCGGGTCGTGTTCAGCTGGGACATCAACCTGCAGTGGCAGATCGAGACCGACCCCTCGAAGACCAGCGAGGTCGAGGTCCGCTTCGTGCCCGAGGGCGAGCGCCGCACCCGGGTCGAGCTCGAGCACCGGCACCTGGACCGTCACGGCGAGGGCTGGGAGGGCGTGCGCGACGCCGTCCGCTCCGGGGGTGGTTGGGGCATGGGCCTGCGGCGCTTCGCCGACCGGGTGGAGCGCGCGCCGGTATGACGCCGGCGAGGTCCTAGCCGTACCCGCCGCTCGGGATGTAGGGCGTCGGCGGCGCGTCCATGCCGCGCACCATCACCGGCCCGAAGGGCAGCAGCTCGATGCCCGCCTCGACGACCACGCGGATGGCCCACTGCTGCGCGGAGGTCAGCCAGTTCACCTCGATCGTCTCGCCCACCGGCGACTCGGCCAGCATGGCGCGCAGCACGAGCGCCGCCGACTCCTCCTGGCGCGCGCCCAGCGTCACGATGCGTTCGTCCCTGGCCACCGCGTAGCCCTGGTCCGCGTGCAGGAGGAGCCGGTTCCCCGGATGAGCGAGCATGGAGACGATGTCGACCGTGCGCGCCGAGCCGCGCACCTTGCGGTCGATGGCCGCGATCGCGTCGAGCTCGTGCTCGGTCACGTCGGCGGGCTCGAACCGCTGCACCTCGGCGGGCCGCGTCACCGAGCCCGGCCGCATGACGCCCCAGGCCGCCACCACCGGATGGAGGACGAACCCGAAGCTCGTGTACAGCGCCATCGCCTTGGGGTCACGCGAGCACTGGATCGTCCCCGGGCTGTGGGCGTCGCCGTGCTGGAGGGCGAGGCGGAGCAGCTCGCGCCCGACCCCGTGGCCCTGGCGGCCCGGCACCGTGCCGAGCTGCGACAGCATCCAGTAGTCCTCCCGCACGAAGGACTGCGACATGCCGATGACGGTGCCGCCGTCGGTGGCCACCCAGGACCCGTCCGGGTCCGTACCGAGGAAATGGCGCGTGCGGTCCTGACGCCGCCGCTCGTCCTGAATGGAGTTGCCCGTGACCGGGAGCTGGTGACGGGCCAGCATGGCGAGCAGCCCGCTGTCGAACGCGGCGACGGCGGCCGGCACGTCGGCCTCCGTCATGGGGCGGTAGGTGACCACGGCCGGTCCGCGTCAGGCCGAGGGCAGGAAGGCGGGGCGGCGGCGCTCGTAGGCGGCGATGTCGTCCGCGTAGCGCAGCGAGAGACCGATGTCGTCCCAGCCGTTCAGTAGGCGGTCGCGGGTGAACTCGTCGAGGGGGAACGTCCCGGCCAGGCCGGCGGCCGGGGCCTCGATCGTGCCGCGGGCCACGTCGATCGTGAGCTCGAGGGAGGGATCGTTCGCCACCGCGTCGAGCAGGGCCCGGTCGAGATCCTCGGAGACCTGGACCGGCAGCAGCCCCTGCTTGGTGCAGTTGTTCCGGAAGATGTCGGCGAAGCGAGAGGACACCACGGCCTGGAACCCGAAGTCCATGAGCGCCCACACGGCGTGCTCACGGGACGAGCCGGTGCCGAAGTTGTGGCCGGCCACGAGGATCGTCGCCCCCACGAAGTCCGGCTTGTTGAGCACGAAGTCGCGGTCGTCCCGCCACTCCGAGAAGAGCCCGGCCCCGAACCCGGTCCGCTCGACACGCTTGAGCCAGTCGGACGGGATGATCTGGTCGGTGTCCACGTCCGTGCGGTCGAGCGGCACGGCGCGTCCGGTCACGATCACGACGGGCTCCATCAGTCCAGGTCCTCCGGGGTGGCGAAGGTCCCCGCCACGGCCGTCGCCGCGGCGACGGCAGGGGACACGAGGTGGGTGCGCCCGCCGCGGCCCTGTCGCCCCTCGAAGTTGCGGTTCGAGGTGGACGCGCAGCGCTCGCCGACGGCCAATTTGTCGGGGTTCATGGCGAGGCACATGGAGCAGCCCGGCTCGCGCCACTCGAACCCAGCGGCCGTGAAGATCTTGTCCAGGCCCTCTGCCTCGGCCTGGGCCTTGACGCGGTGCGAGCCCGGCACGGCGAGCGCACGCACGCCGGTTCGCACCGTCCGGCCGTCGAGCACCGCGGCGGCGGCCCGGAAGTCCTCGATGCGCGAGTTGGTGCAGCTGCCCAGGAACACAGTGTCGACGGCGATCTCGCGCATCGGCGTGCCGGCCGCCAGCCCCATGTAGGCAAGTGCCCGCTCGGCCGCCTCCCGGTCACCGGCGTCGGGGATGGCGGCCGGGTCGGGGACAGAGCCCGCGATCGGCACCACCTGGGCCGGGTTGGTGCCCCAGGTGACGTGCGGCGTGATGGCGGACGCGTCGAGCACGACCTCCTTGTCGAAGGTGGCCCCCTCGTCGGTGGGCAGGGTGCGCCAGTAGGCGACGGCCGCGTCCCAGGCCTCACCCACGGGCGCGTGGTCGCGACCCTCGACGTAGGCGAACGTCGTCTCGTCGGGCGCCACCAGGCCCGCCCGGGCCCCGCCCTCGATGGACATGTTGCACAGCGTCATCCGGCCCTCCATGGAGAGGCCCCGGATGGCCGAGCCCCGGTACTCGATCACGTGGCCGATGCCCCCGCCGGTGCCGATGTCGCCGATGACGGCCAGCGCGATGTCCTTGGCGGTCGCGCCCGGCGCGAGCTCGCCGTCCACCGTCACCGCCATCGTCTTCGGCCGCACCTGGGGCAGCGTCTGCGTGGCCAGGACGTGCTCCACCTCGCTGGTCCCGATGCCGAAGGCGAGCGCGCCGAAGGCGCCGTGCGTGGAGGTGTGGCTGTCGCCGCAGACGATCGTCATGCCCGGCTGCGTCCAGCCCTGCTCGGGCCCGATGATGTGGACGATGCCCTGATTGGCGTCGCCCATCGGGTAGCAGGTGATGCCGAACTCGGCGGTGTTGTCGTTGAGGACCTGGAGCTGCTGGGCCGAGACCGGGTCGGCGACGGGCTTGTCGATGTCGGTGGTCGGCACGTTGTGGTCCGCCGTGGCCACCGTCAGGTCGGGCCGCCGCACGGTGCGCCCGGCCAGGCGCAGCCCGTCGAAGGCCTGCGGCGAGGTGACCTCGTGCACCAGGTGCAGGTCGATGAAGATCAGGTCGGGCTCGCCCTCGGCGGCATGGACGACGTGGGCGTCCCAGATCTTCTCGCTGAGCGTGCGCGGCGCCATCGGCCCCTCAGCGATCGACGGCCACGATGTGGACCTTGAGCATGCCACCGGGCGCCTGGTACTCGACGGTGTCGCCGGCGCCGTGCCCCACCAGCACCTGGCCGAGAGGGGAGCTGGGGGAGATCACGTGGAGGTCGCCCCGGCGCTCCTCGATGGAGCCCACGAAGAACTTCTGTGTGTCGTCCTCCTCGTCACCGTCGTAGCGGAGCGTCACCGTGCTGCCCAACGAGACGGAGCCGTCCCCGGTCCCGGCCTCGTCGACGATCTCGACGCGCTTGAGCATGGCCTGGAGCTGGCGGACGCGCGACTCCATCTTCCCCTGGGCGTCCTTGGCCGCGTGGTAGTCGCCGTTCTCGCTCAGGTCGCCCAACGCCCGGGCCGCCTCGATGTGCTGGGCGATCTCCACCCGGCCCCGGGTGGTCAGGTCCTCCAGCTCGGCGACCAGCCGGTCGTGGGTGGCCTGGGTCAGCTTGGTCGTCTCGGTCTGGTTGGCGGGAGCATTTGTCACGACGTTGTCCTCCGGGAGGCGGATGGCGGGCGGTGCGGTGCACTGCGCCGGCAGGGGACAAGGCTAATCGGCCCCGCGTGGGCGCCCGGCCGCCGCCGGACCGTGTGTTGACTGGGCGCTGCGGCCGCGAGAGACTGGGGTGACCATGCGCCGTTCCGAGCACCTCGTAGGCATTATCCACTAGGCGCGCACCGCTTCCGCGCGCCGTCGAACCGTCCACTCGGTGGACGGTTTTTCAATTCCCGGCACAGTTCGGCGTCGCCGGGACCGAGCGAGAAAAGGGAGAATGAGGACAGTGAGCAGCGGCAGGCACCGGGTGGCCGTCATCGGCGGCGACGGCATCGGGCCGGAGGTCTGCGCCGAGGCCCTGAAGGTCGTGGCCGCGGCCGGCGTCGACCTCGACACGACCCACTTCGACCTCGGGGCCGCCCGCTACCTGCGCGACGGCGCCGTGCTCCCCGACGAGACCCTGGCCGAGCTGCGGGGCTTCGACGCCATCCTGCTGGGCGCCATCGGGCCGCCCGTCGGGGACACCGCGGTCCCGCCCGGCACCCTCGAGCGCGGCCTGCTGCTCCGCCTCCGCTTCGATCTGGACCTCTACGTCAACCTGCGCCCCTTCGCGGGGGTCCCCGGATCGGTCGCGGCAGGCGCCGACTTCGTGGTCGTGCGGGAGAACACCGAGGGCACGTACGCGGGCGAGGGCGGGTTCCTGCGCAAGGGCACGGCCCACGAGGTCGCCACACAGGGCTCGGTCAACACCCGCCACGGCGCGGAGCGTTGCGTGCGCTTCGCCTTCGACCTGGCGGCGAGCCGGCCGGGGCGCCACCTCACGCTCGTGCACAAGACCAACGTGCTCACCTTCGCCGGCGACCTCTGGCACCGCACGGTCAGCGAGGTGGCGCCCGACTACGCCGGCGTCGACTGGGACTACAACCACGTCGACGCCGCCTGCATCTACCTGGTCGAGAACCCCAAGCGCTACGACGTCATCGTCACCGACAACCTGTTCGGCGACATCCTCACCGACCTGGCCGGCGCCGTCAGCGGCGGCATCGGCTTCGCCGCCTCGGCCAACCTGAACCCCGACCGCACCGGGCCGTCGCTCTTCGAGCCCGTGCACGGCGCCGCCCACGACATCGCGGGCAAAGGGATCGCCAACCCGCTGGCCGCGATCCACTCGGCGGCGCTCATGCTCGAGCACCTCGGCGAGGGCGACGCCGCCGGCCGGATCAAGAAGGCGGTCGCCGAGCAGACCAACGAGATGTCGAACCCCGATCTCCCGACCTCCAACGAGCAGCTGTCCACGACCTCCGTGGGCGACGCCATCGCAGAAAGGCTGTAGCCGCCATGCCCATCACCCCGACCGAGAAGATCTGGATGGACGGCGAGCTCGTCGACTGGGCCGACGCCACCGTGCACGTGCTCACGCACACCATGCACTACGGATCGGGCGTCTTCGAGGGCATCCGCGCCTACCCGACGACCCGGGGTGTCGCCATCTTCCGGCTGGGCGACCACATCCGCCGCCTGTTCGCCTCGGCCAAGGTCTTCATGATCGAGGTCCCCTACACGGTCGAGGAGATCATGGAGGCGACGCGCCTCGTCGTGCGCGCCAACGGCATGCACGACGGCTGCTACCTGCGGCCGCTCGTCTACCTCGGCTACGGCGAGATGGGCCTCAACCCCCTGCCCTGCCCGGTGAACGTCTCCGTGGCCGCCTGGCCCTGGGGCACCTACCTCGGTGAGGAGGGCATCGCCAACGGCGTCTCGTGCAAGATCAGCTCCTGGCAGCGCCACGACCCCAATGCCGTGCCGACGGCGGCCAAGGGCACCGGCATGTACGTGAACTCGTCGCTGGCCAAGGTCGAGGCGATCAAGGCCGGCTACGACGAGGCCATCCTGCTCGCGCCCAACGGCCGCGTCAGCGAGTGCACCGGCGAGAACATCTTCATCGTGCGCGACGGCGTCATCATCACGCCGCCCACCTCCGACGCCGGGGCGCTGGAGGGCATCACGCAGGACTCCGTCGAGACCATCGCGCGCGACCTCGGGATAGAGGTGCGCCACGAGCACATCATCCGCACGGACCTCTACCTCGCCGACGAGGCGTTCCTCACCGGCACCGCGGCCGAGGTCGTGCCGATCCGCGCCGTCGACGACCGTCCCGTCGGCCCGGGGCGCCCTGGCCGCATCACCAAGGAGATCCAGCAGACCTACTTCGCCACGGTGCGGGGCGAGGTGGACCAGTACAAGGAATGGCTGGACCATGTCGACTGAGGGCGTAGGCACCGACACCCACAGCCACGGCGGCGTCCGCCACGCCCACGCCCACGGACACAGCGAGCACGCGCACGACTTCTACGTGCCCGAGCTGCCCGAGGCGGTCGACATCTTCGACACCATCCTGCGCGACGGCAGCCAGCAGGAGGGGCTCTCCCTCACCGTGGACGACAAGCTGCGGGTCGCGGAGCAGCTCGACCACCTCGGGGTCAGCTACATCGAGGGCGGCTGGCCCGGGGCGAACCCCAAGGACGTCGAGTTCTTCGCCCGCGCCAAGAAGGAGCTGACGCTCGGCACGGCGACGCTGGTCGCGTTCGGCTCCACCCGCCGCGCCGGGGTCAAGCCCGAGGACGACGCCGTCCTGGCCAACCTCATCGACGCCGGGGCACCGGTCGCCTGCATCGTGGCCAAGTCGTGGGACCGCCACGTGGCCGAGGCGCTGCGCACCTCCCTCGACGAGGCGGTGGCGATGGTGGCCGACTCCGTGCGCTACCTGTGCGAGCACGACCTGCGTGTCTTCCTCGATGCGGAGCACTTCTTCGACGGCTACCGGGGCAATCCCGAGTTCGCCCTGTCGGTCCTGTCCGCGGCGGAGGAGGCCGGGGCCGAGGCGCTCGTCCTGTGCGACACGAACGGCGGCACGCTGCCCGACGACGTGGGGCGGGCCGTGGCCGACGTGCGGGCCCGCACCAGCGCCCAGCTCGGCATCCACTGCCACAACGACGCCGGCTGCGCGGTGGCCAACTCCCTGGTGGCCGTGCAGGCGGGCGCGACCCAGGTGCAGGGGTGCATCAACGGCTACGGCGAGCGGGCGGGCAACACCGACCTGTCGGCCGCCATCCCCAACCTGGCCCTCAAGCTCAACATCCGCACCATCCCCGCCGAGCGCCTGGAACGGCTGACGCCCGTGGCGCACCACATCGCCGAGCTCGTCAACATCGCGCCGAACCCCCAGCAGCCCTACGTCGGCAACTCGGTCTTCGCCCACAAGGGCGGGCTGCACGCCAGCGCGGTAGCCCGCAGCGCCGACCTGTACGAGCACGTCGAGCCGAACCTCGTCGGCAACGGCACCCGAGTCGTCGTCTCCGAGATGGCCGGCCGCTCCACGCTGGCCATGAAGGCGGACGAGCTGGGACTCGAGCTCGACGGCGAGGTCATCGGGCGCGTCCTCGACGAGCTCAAGCGCCTGGAGCACGAGGGCTACCACTTCGAGGTGGCCGACGGCTCGCTCGAGCTGCTGCTGCGCCGCGCCACCGGCTGGGTGGCGGACTATTTCACCGTGGAGTCGTTCCGCGTCATCACCGACCACGGCGACCGCGGTGACGCCGACGGCGCGGCCGCTCCGGCGGTCAGCCCCGTGGGCGTGACGACCGAGGCGACCGTCAAGGTGCACGTGGGGGCGGAGCGGATCGTGGCCGTGGCGGAGGGCAACGGCCCGGTCAACGCGCTCGACGGTGCCCTGCGGGGGGCCATCGGCGCCAAGTTCCCGGCGCTCGACCACATCCACCTGACCGACTACCGGGTGCGCGTGCTCGATACCGGCCGTGGCACCGGCGCCGTGACCCGGGTCCTGGTGGACACGACCGACGGGGAGCGCACCTGGACGACGATCGGGGTGTCGGAGAACATCATTGAGGCAAGCTGGCAGGCCCTCTACGATTCGATCGTCTTCGGGCTGCTCCACGCGACCTGACGGGGAGCCGGGCAGCCGCACGTCGCCGAGGGGGAGCACAGAGAACAGGGGGGTCGACATGAGCGTGTGGAGCCGGTTGGCAGCGTCGCTGGTCGGACTCCCGCCGCCGCAGTGCACCGACGTCTCCGTCGAGCGAGACCTGGCCGCCAAGATGCCCGACGGCGTCGTCCTGCTGGCCGACCGCTGGTACCCCACGCAGGCTTCGGGTGGTCTGCCGACCGTGTTGATCCGCACGCCGTACGGGCGGCGGATCGTCGGACCGCTCGGACGGCTCTACGCCGAGCGCGGCTACCAGACGGTGATCCAGAGCTGCCGGGGGACCTTCGGCTCCGAGGGCGAGTGGTCCCCGGTCCGCCACGAGCGGGACGACGGCCGCACGACGCTCGACTGGGTCGCCGCGCAGCCGTGGTTCGACGGCCGCCTGGTGATGTGGGGCGGGAGCTACCTCGGCCTGACGCAGTGGGCCGTCGCCGAGGACGCGCCCGACTACCTCAAGGCGCTGGGCCTCCAGGTGACCGCGTCGAACTTCCGCGACGCCGTCGTGTTCCCGGGCGGTTGCTTCGCGCTCGAGACGGCGCTGACGTGGTTCTACCAGGTGCAGCACCAGGAGCTCGGCTGGCGCACGGTGGTGCGCACCCAGATGAAGGGGGCCAAGGTCGTGGCCGCCGCCGCCGACGTGCTGCCCCTCGGGAAGTGCGACGAGGCGGCCATCGGCGTGGCGGCGCCCGCCTACCAGGACTGGCTCGCCCACAGCGACCCCGGCGACCCGTGGTGGGACGGCGTGGACTTCGGCCGGCGGCTGGAGAAGGTGCCGCCGTCGAGCCTCATCGGTGGGTGGTACGACATCTTCCTGCAGGCCCAGGTGGCCGACTACGAGGCCCTGCGGCGGGCCGGCCGCCCGGCCCGCCTCACCGTCGGCCCGTGGACGCACGCCAGCCCGGGGCTGTTCGCCGAGACGGTCCGCGACGGCCCCGACTGGTTCGACGAACAGCTCGAGGAGCGGCCCGGCCGGGAGTCCCGTGCGCCCGTGCGGGTGTTCGTCATGGGGTCGTGCACGTGGCAGGAGTTTTCGCTGTGGCCGCCGGCGGGGGAGACGCAGCAGTGGTACCTCGGCCGCTGGCACACGCTCGACACCGCGCCCCCGGCCGAGAGCGCGGCCGACCGCTTCCACTACAACCCGCACGACCCGACCCCCGCGGTGGGCGGCGCGTCGCTCAACTTCCGCAGCGCCGGCCGCAAGGACCAGCGCCGGCGCGAGCACCGCCACGACGTGCTCACCTACACCAGCCCGGTCCTGCGCGAGGACCTCACCGTCGTCGGCCCGCTGACGGCGACGCTGTACCTGCGCTCCTCGCTCGAGCACACCGACTTCTTCGTGCGGCTGTGTGACGTGTCGGAGAAGGGCCGGTCGTGCAACTTGAGCGACGGCATGATCCGGGTCAGGCCCGGATCGGTGCCCAAGGACGACGACGGCGTCGCCAAGGTGGAGATCTCCATGTGGCCGACCGCCAACACGTTCCGCGCCGGGCACCGGATCCGGCTCCAGGTCTCGAGCGGTGCCCACCCGCTCTTCGCACGCAACACCGGCACGGGCGCGCCACTGGCGACCGGCGCCTCCATGCGCTCGGCGGACCAGGAGGTCTTCCACGATGCGGCCCGCCCTTCGTCCATCGCGCTCAACGTCGTGCGGCTGCTGGTCACGGGCGGCGACGGAATGGGTTCTCACCGCACCCTCGGCTAACCTCCCGCGCCATGACGCAGCCGACCTTCGTGCCCATCGCCGAGGCCGACCAGGTCCGGCCGGCCCGTCACCTCCACGTGCCGGGGTCGTGGACCACGTCCCGTCCCGCCGAGCTCGGGGTGCCGACCGCGGCGCGGGGCCGAAGCGTGGGGACACCCGGGCCCGACCAGGGGTTCGCGCTCCGCCTCGCGCGGCGCTTCGAGCACGAGGTGCAGCTGGGCGAGGGAGAGTCGGTGCACGACGTCCTGCACGGCGTTGCGCTCATCGGCGCCAGGCGGGCGGCCCTGTTCGGGCGCGCCCCCTGCATCTACGACGTGCAATTCGCGTTGCGCCTGTGGGGCCTGCTCGACGACGCGCCACCCGAGCTGCGAGAGCGGCGCCGCGCTGCGTTCTCAGCCGTCTCCTACGACTACGTCGCCCAGCGCCGGCTCGTCGACGCCGTTCCCGATGAGGTCCTCCGGCTCGGCCCCGAAGACGCGCGCGGCCGGGGCGGTGACCTCGCCGCCTAGGCGGGGCCAGCCTCCCGTCGTGGAGACAACCGGCTCCATCGACCGGCTCGAGATCTCGGCCGGCGGCCTCACCTTCACCGGCCGGGCCTGCGGCCCGCTCGACGGGCGGCGGGTCCTGCTCCTCCACGGCTTCCCGCAGACGTCGTGGGCCTGGCGCGACGAGCTGTGGGCGCTCGGGAGAGGCGGCTACCGCGCCATCGCGCCGGACCAGCGCGGCTACTGCAAGGGCGCCCGCCCGACCGCGACGGGCGACTACGCCACCGAGCACCTGCTGGGCGACGTCATGGCGCTCGCCGACTGCTTGGAGATGGAGACCTTCGACCTGGTGGGCCACGACTGGGGCGGCATGCTGGCCTGGATCGTGGCGTCGCAGCATCCCGGCCGGGTCCGCTCGCTGAGCGTCGTGTCGACGCCGCACCCGTTGGCGCTGCAGCACGCGCTGCGCGGTGGCGACCCGGGCCAGGCGGCCCACGGCGAGGCGATGGCATCGTTCCACGCGCCCGAGGTGCCCGAGCGGCTGCTCCTCGGTCCCGAGGGGACGGGCAGCGGCCTGGCCACGTTGCTGGCCGAGTCCGGCCTCGACGACGAGGACGCCACGATGTACGTGACGGCGCTCACCGAGCCCGGCGCCATCACGGCCGCCCTCAACTGGTACCGGGCGATGGACCGGGCGGTACTGCTCGACCTGGAGCCCGTCATCGTCCCGACGCTCTACGTCTGGTCGAGCGGTGACGACGCCTTCTGCCGGGCCGCGGCGGAGGGGACGGCCGAGTGCGTGCACGGCCCCTACACCTTCGAGGTCCTGGAGAACGTGTCGCACTGGATCCCCGAGATGGCGCCGGTGGAGCTGTCCGACCTCCTGCTCCGCCACCTGTCGGCGTACTGAGCCCGACCGGCGCTGAACAGCGGTTGGGGCGGCTCTGCGAGAATGGGCCCATGAGCTTCGCCCTCACCGACGTCCAGCGGGAGTTCCGTGCGACCCTCCGCACCTTCTGCGAGGAGAAGGTGGCGCCCAACGCGGCCGAGGTCGACCGCAACGCCGAGTTCCCCTGGAAGTCCTTCGAGGCCTGCAAGGAGATGGAGCTGCCCGCCCTCGGGATACCCGAGGCCTACGGCGGCGCCGGGGCGGACACCGTCACCCAGGCCATCGCCGTCGAGGAGCTCTCCCGTGTCTGCGCGTCGACGTCGCTGACCATCCTCATCTCCAAGCTCGGGATGCTGCCGATCATGAACTGGGGCAGCGAGGAGCTGAAGAAGGAGTACATGCCGAAGGTGGCGGCCGGCGAGATCCAGGCCAGCTACTGCCTGTCCGAGGCGGACGCCGGCAGCGACGTGGCCTCCATGCGCACGCGGGCGGTGCGCGACGGCGACGACTACGTCCTGACGGGCTCGAAGTACTGGATCACCAACGCAGGGGTCTCCGACGTCTACATCGTGTTCGCCAAGACGGACCCCGACGCAGGCGGGCGCGGCATCTCGTGCTTCGTGGTCGAGAAGGAGTGGGGGATCCGCATCGCCAAGCACGAGGACAAGCTGGGCATGCGCGGGAGCCCGACGGGCGAAGTGGTGCTGGAGGAGGTGCGCGTCCCGGCCTCGCACCGCATCGGCGAGGAGGGCCAGGGCTTCACCGTCGCCATGCACACCCTGGACCGCAGCCGGCCCACCATCGGCGCCCAGGCGGTGGGCATCGCGCAGGGCGCCATCGACTACGCCGCCGCCTACATGAAGCAGCGGCACGCCTTCGGCGCGCCGATTGCCGACCTGCAGGGGTTGCGCTTCATGCTGGCCGACATGGCGATGCGCAACGAGGCGGCGCGGGCACTCGTCTACCGCGCCTGCGCCATGGTCGACGACGACCCCAGCGGCGAGCTCACGATGTTCGGCGCCATGGCCAAGGCCTTCGCCTCCGACACGTCCATGTCGGTCACCGTCGACGCCGTGCAGCTGCTCGGCGGCTACGGCTACACGAAGGACTTCCCGGTCGAGCGCTTCCTGCGCGACGCCAAGGTCACGCAGATCTACGAGGGCACCAACCAGGTGCAGAAGGTCGTCATCGCCCGGGAGCTGCTCAGGCACGTGTAGGAGGCTTGCCGGGTCCGGCGGGCCGGCGCTGGCGCCCGGCGACCAGGCCCGGGCAGACTTCGGGGCCGGCCCCGGAGGGGCCGGTGGTAAAGTTAGAACAGGTTCTAAATTCGCCGAACGCGGGCAGCCGGCCGAGGGCCGGGAGTGGCAGCAGGAGGAGTCCGTCATGGCGCAGCCGGTGATCATCGAGGCGGTCCGCACCCCGATCGGGAAGCGCAACGGGTGGCTCTCCGGCCTGCGCGCGGCCGACATCCTCGGCGCGGCGCAGGTCGAGGTCGTCAAGCGGGCGGGCATCGACCCGGCGTCGGTCGAACAGGTGGTCGGCGGGTGCGTGACCCAGGCGGGCGAGCAGGGGTTCAACGTGACGCGGACGGCGTGGCTGCTGGCGGGCCTGCCCTATGACGTCGCGGCGACGACGATCGACTGCCAGTGCGGGTCGTCCCAGCAGGCCAACCACATGGCCAACAACCTCATCGCGGCGGGCGCGCTCGACACTGCGATCGGGTGCGGCGTCGAGACGATGAGCCGCATCCCGCTCGGGGCGAACGCATCGGCGCCGGGCGTCGGCCGCGCGTTGCCCGAGGACCTTCCCTACGACATGCCGAGCCAGTTCGAGGCGGCCGAGCGGATCGCCAAGAAGTACGGCATCTCCCGCGAGGACGTCGACGCGTTGGGCTTCGCGTCGCAGGAGAAGGCCGCCCGGGCGGTCGCCGAGGACCGCTTCGCCCGCGAGATCTTCGCCGTCGAGGCGCCCATCGTCGGCGAGGAGGGGCCGCGTGGCGAGCACTCCGGCGAGAAGATGGTCGTGAGCAAGGACCAAGGGCCGCGTGAGACGACGCTCGAGGGCCTGGCCAAGCTGAAGCCGGTGCTGCCCGACGGCATGCACACCGCGGGCACGTCGTCGCAGATCTCCGACGGCGCCGCGGCGGTGCTGTGGATGTCCGAGGACCGGGCCAAGGCCGAGGGGCTCAAGCCACGGGCCCGGATCGTGGCCCAGGTGCTGGCCGGCTCCGACCCCTACTACCACCTCGATGGCCCGATCGTCGCGACCGAGAAGGTGCTGGCCAAGGCCGGCATGACGATGGAGGACATCGACCTGTTCGAGGTCAACGAGGCCTTCGCCTCCGTCGTGTGCAGCTGGGCCAAGGTGCACGGGGCCGACATGGACAAGGTGAACGTGAACGGCGGGGCCATCGCGCTCGGCCATCCGGTCGGGGCGACCGGGAGCCGGCTGATCACGACGATCCTGCACGAGCTCGAGCGGACCGACGGCACCTACGGCCTCGTGTCGATGTGTTGCGGCGGCGCGGTGGCGACGGGCACCATCATCGAGCGGCTGTAGGACGCACCGACCGCACTCCAAATCGGCGCCTACCTCTGGAGGGGACCGTGGTTACCACTGAGCACCTGACGTTCGAGCGCGACGGCGCGACGGCGATCGTGACGATGAACCGGCCGGAGGCGAAGAACGCGCTGAGCCTCCCGATGCTGGTGGGCATGAAGGACGCCTGGGAGGAGATCGACGGCAACGACGGCATCCGCTGCGCCATCCTCACCGGGGCCGGCGGCACGTTCTGCGCCGGCATGGACCTCAAGGCCATGGGTGGCAGCGACGCCGAGAAGTACCAGTCCCGCATGGCCGAGGACCCCGACCTGCACTGGAAGGCGCTGCTGCGCCACTACGACCTGCGCAAGCCGCTCATCGCCGCCGTCGAGGGCTGGGCAGTGGCGGGCGGGACCGAGATCCTGCAGGCGACCGACGTCCGGGTGGCGGGGGAGAGCGCCGTCTTCGGGGTCTTCGAGGCCAAGCGCGGGCTGTTCCCCCTCGGCGGCTCGACGGTCCGGCTGCGCCGCCAGATCCCCTACACGCTCGCCATGGAGCTGCTGCTGACCGCCCGTGAGGTGCCGGCGGAGGAGGCCTTGCGCATCGGGCTGATCGGCCACGTCGTCCCCGACGGCACGGCGCTGGAGCGGGCGCTCGAGATCGCCGCGGTGATCGGGGCCAACGGGCCGCTCGCGGTGGAGGCGATCAAGCGGAGCGTGCGCGAGACCGAGGGCATGTCCGAGGTCGACGGCCTCGCCCGCGAGCTCGAGATCGGCTGGCCGGTGTTCTCGTCCAACGACGCCGCCGAGGGGCAGAAGGCCTTCGCGGAGAAGCGCGCAGCCAACTACACCCGCTCGTGAGCGACGGGGCGGCGGAGGCGGCCGGCCCCGGACCGGGGCAGGGCTTCCCCGGCGCGGACGGCCCGGCCACGTCGGCAGTGGACGGGCCCCTCAACCGGCTGGCGGCCGCCATGCGGCGCATCGCGGGGGTCTCGGTCGCCCTGCCGCTGAGCGACGAGGACGTGGCGGCGGCCGCCGAGGAAATGACGGCACTGGCGGACCGGCTTGAGGCGGCCGCGCCGCCGGAGAAGTCGACGCGCCTGCAGCCGAACACCCATGGGCACCCACAGGACCACTTCCCGACGAGCCCCATGGTCGGGTACGCCAACCCCATCGCACCGCCGGTCGAGGTGTGGGCGGTGACGGGGGAGGGCGGCCGGCGCGAGATCCGGGGTCGCGTCACCTACGGCTACCAGTACGAGGGGCCGCCCACCTGCGTGCACGGCGGCGTCATCGCAGAGCTCTTCGACGAGCTGCTCGGGCTGGCCAACATCACCGCGGGGCAGGCCGGCATGACGGGCACGCTGAAGGTGCGCTACCGCCGGCCGACGCCGCTGCTGGCGCCGCTGGACCTGGTGGCGCGCTTCACCGGCCGCGAGGGGCGCAAGATCTTCACCTGGGGCGGCATCTACTACGAAGGGGAGCTGACGGCGGAGGCCGACGGGATCTTCATCGAGGTGCTGCCCGGCCAGATGCTCGGCATCGTGTCGGGTAACGCCAACGTGGCGGAGGCACCGCTGGTCGACCGGGCCTGGCGGCGGATGATCGCCGAGGGTATCGAGGATCACGCCCGCCCCCGGGGTGGCGCCCCGACCGCCTGACGACGCGATTTCAGACGAGCAGCGCCTCGATCCGGGCCCGGTGCGACGGAGGGCGGGTTCTCGCTCGCCACCTCGAGCACCGGTCGAAGACCCCCTCGTAGGTCGATTCAGTCAGTCGCCTCGAAGTCGACGTCCTCGGTCGCGACCACGCCGGCCGTGCGTCCCGGTGCCGCTTGGTAGGTCCAGTAGAGGTTCGTGTGCGCGATGACCTGATCGGGAGGCGGTGCGCCCCACGCCGTCTGGTCCTCGGTCGTGTGTGCGTCGCTGACGAGCGTCGTGTCGTAGCCGCGGACGAACGCACCGTGGAGCGTCGAGCGGACGCACGCATCGGTCTGTGCGCCGACGACGACCAGTCGCCCGACTCCGAGGCCCGAGAGGACGGACTCGAGGGTGGTGTCCTCGAAGGAGTCGCCGTACTTCTTGTCGACGTGCGGTTCGGCGTCGGTCGGGTCCAGCTCGGGGACGATCCGCCAGGCATCGCTCCCCACTGAGCGCGGCCCGCCGGAGTCCTGGATCCACACGACCGGGATCTGTTCCCCCCGCGCCTTGTCGACGAGGCGCCCGATGTTCGCGACGACCGCGTCGCGTTCGTGGTTCCCGGCGACCACGCCGTTCTGCACGTCGACGACGAGGAGCGCAGCGTTCGGACGGTTCTCGAGTGTGGTCATTTCTCTCCTCCCTCAGCCTGGAGTGCCGTGCATGTTCGTCATTCGTGGGGCGGGCCCCCGGTGGCGTCGCCCACCCAGCGCCCCCGGAGGTCCTCGAGCCACTGCGGCAGTTCGATCGGGGGGTCCGGAAGAGCCTCCGCACCTCGCTGCTGCAGCAGGCGCTCGAAGGATGCCGGGTCGTCCCCCCACCCGCGGGGGTCACCCATCATCACCTCGAAGAGGAGGGCTCCCTCGGGGCCGGCCTCGAAGGGGCCGAAGGCGGCTCCTTGGGGCAGCTCGATGTGGGTTCCCGCGGGGCAGTGCCGGCCCGCGCAGGTGATCTCCCCCTCCAGGACCATGACGACATGCGGGCTCAGGTGCCCGTGACGGCGCTGGATCACGCCGGGATCCCACTTGGCGTACAGCGAGAGGTAGAGCGGGTCGGGGGAGAAGGCCAGCCACTTCTCCCACACCGAGGCCACGGTGCCGTCGGCCAACCGCACGGCACGGACCTGCTGCCAGTGGACGTCGGCATCCTCGAGATGCCGGAAGACGGGTTCGAGGCCGGCCACCTTCGGCCCTTCCGGATCCGACCGGTCTCCGAGCTCGTCCGCTCCCATCGCCGAAGCAGCGTACGCCCTAGGCGACGGCTCGACGGATGTCCTCGAGCGACACCTCCATGGTCTCGTACCCTCCGCACTCCGCGCAGCCCTCCGTGTGCCGCACCGACCGGACCAGGCGCGTGCGGGCCTCGTCGAGGTAGACGGTGAAGGCGGCACGTTGTGGATCGATCTCGAGGTCCCAGTAGGGTCGCCACTCCGTCGAGACCCGCCGCCGCCCGACCTCGATGCCCTTGAGGATGCGGCAGAACCGCAACTGTCGGGGCTCGAAGATCCAGGTACTGTGGCACGACTCCACGATGATCACGTTCATCAGCGAAGTGTGGACGGCGACCCTGAACACCAGCTCGGAGGTCGCTGACGACGGGCTTGGGATCTGGTTGCCGGTCACCGCTGCATCCGTGATGTCCGGACCGAGAGGATGGCGCGAATGAGTCTGCAGGTCGTGGGCGCCGGGTTGGGAAGGACCGGGACGCTGTCACTCAAGTCCGCGCTCGAACGGCTTCTGGGCGAGCCGTGCTACCACATGTTGGAAGTCCGAGAGCGCCCGGCCGACCCGGACGTGTGGGGCGACGCCTACGAGGGCCGACCTCCGTCGTGGCCGGACTTCTTCGACGGCTACGCGGCGACGGTCGATTGGCCGGCCGCCCCGTTCTGGCCGGAGATCAGCGCCGCGTTCCCCGATGCCCTGATCCTGTTGTCGGTGCGCGACGCCGACGCCTGGTGGAAGAGCGCCTCGGGCACGATCTTCGTGGCGTTGGCCACCTACTTTGCGGACGACGCTCCCGACGACGGATGGACCCGCATGGGCCGGGGGATGATGCACTCGTTCACGCCGCGCTGGCAGGACGAGGCATCGGCCAAGGCCGCCTACCTCGCCCACAACGAGAACGTGCGGGCGACCGCCCCCAAGGACCGCCTTCTCGAGTGGCGACCCGAAGAGGGGTGGGAGCCGATCTGTGCCGCGCTGCACCTCGAAGTCCCCGATGAGCCGTTCCCTCACACCAACACCACTGCGGACGCCCGGCGGGAACTGGGGCTCGACACCGTGTAGGTCTAGCCGTTCCCGTCAGCCCTCCAGCAGGTGCAGCGCCAGCCGCCGCCCGCGCCCCTGCTTCATTGCGAGCGCGATCCAGAGCTGGAACAAGGCGTCGATGATCGCCTCCTGGTCCTCGCCCACGTAGACGGGCCTCAGGCCCACCCCTTCGATGACGGTCTCGACCGCGGCCCGGTCGTCCCCGGGGGCGGAGAAGAACATGTCCGCCCGCACGCCGCCGAACAGCGGGTCAGCCAGGTTCTCGCCGCCGAGCGTGTTGAAGGCGCGGGCGTAGCGGACGGACGGCGGGAGGGAGGCCCTGGCGTTCGCCGCGTCGGCGCCCATCTGGTTCGTGGCGTCGATCACCAGCCGGCCGGCCAACGCGTCGCCGTGGTCCTTGGTGAGCTCGCTGACCGCCGGGCCCGGGATGGCGAGGATGACGACCTCGCCCTGTGACAACGCGTCGCCGACCGAAGCGACGGTGGCGCCGGTTCCGGCCAGGTCGTCGTCGGGGCGCCGGGAGCCGTACACGACGCGGTGCCCGGCCACCGCCAGCGACCGCCCGAGCGTGGAGCCGATGAAGCCCGTTCCGATGATGGTGACGTCCATGGGTGATCCTCCTACGAAGCGCTGAGTCTCTGGGATCCCAGCCAACTTCAGGACCCCGGCAGCGTCAAGGTCGTGGGAGCAGGGGCCCTGGACGAGGGTCCCGGGCGACGAAGCAGCCGGCCTCGGTGGTGACCGACAGCGAACCGCCGCCGGCGGTGAGGCGGTCCTCGATCGCTTTCCGCAGGGCCAGGAGCTGCTCGGGCGAGGCCTGCTGCCCGGCGGAGGTCGAGGCGATGAAGGCGTACACGTCGCCGGCGTCCGTGCAGACCATCGTGCTCGGGTGCGGCTGCCACGCGACGGTGGCGAACGCGGTGCCGAGGATCGCCGCCCCGTTCGCCGTCCCGAACGTCGCGCCCGCGAAGTCGAGGGGTGACCAACCCAGGGCCTGGCGAGACAGGTCGGCGATGGCGTCGAGGTGGCGGGGGCCGTTCGTCGCCGCCAGCAGGACGCCACCGGGGCGCAGCACCCGGGCGAACTCCGCGGCGGCCCGGTCGGGCTCCGCGACGTGGTACAGCATGTGGTTCGCCACGACGACGTCGAACGAAGCGTCCGCGCACGGCAGGTCCTGAGCGTCGCAGGTGCGGGCTCCCACGAGCTCGATGGTTCGGAGCGGCGCGACCGCTCGCGCCGCGGCCGCAACCATCCCGCCGGACAGGTCCGTGACCGTCAGCCGCAGACGTGGGAGCAGTGGCGCGATATTGGCCCAGAGCGCACCGGACCCGCAGCCGACCTCGAGCACGTCGCCGTCGGCGGGCCACGCGATGCGACCGGCCAGCCACGGGTACCACGGCTCGTCGGCCCTGCCGTACTTCGCGTGCAGGGCGATCCGCGCGTTCAGGTTCGACGGGTCCTTGTACTGGCGCTCCCGCAGGTACTCGGGGTCGGTCGACAGGCCCTCGCGGCGGCTCACGGGCCAATGGTTCCACAGCGGGCTCCCTAAGGGCCGCCGCCCGTTGAGCCCGGCTGAGGGGGGCGGTAGCGTCCGGCGGCGAGACGAGAGAAAACGGAGGTGCGCCATGCCCAAATTCGTGCAGATCATGGAGTTCGACACGTCGCGGATCGACGAGGTCGATGCCCTGGGGCGGGAGTTGGAGAAGGAGGCGGGCGCCGCCTTCCTGGCCCGCAAGGCCACCACCACCGAGGACCGGGAACGGCGCGGTCACTACTACGTGATCGTGGAGTTCGACTCCTACGAGGACGCGATGAAGAACTCCGAGAGCCCCGTGGTGAACAAGTACGCGGCGAAGATGGGGGAGCTGCTGGACGGCCCGCCCGCGTTCCGCAATCTCGACGTCGTCTCGGTCCAGGAGGTCGGGTAGGCAGGCACCCCCCGCCGGCGATCTCAGAGCGCCCGCTGCACCCCTTCCCAGTAGGGGTCGCGGAGCTTGCGCTTGTAGAGCTTGCCGTTGGGGTCCCGCGGCATCTCGCTCGTGAAATCGATCGTCTTGGGGGTCTTGAACCTCGCCAGCTTGCCGGCACAGTAGGCCAGGATCTCGGCGGCCAGCTCGTCGTTGGCCTCCACGCCCTCGGCCGGCTCGATCACGGCCTTGACCTCCTCGCCCCAGTCGTCGTGGGGGATCCCGAAGACGGCGGCATCGCCCACCTTGGGGTGCGTCAGCAGGACCCCCTCGATCTCGGCCGGGTAGATGTTGGCGCCGCCGGAGATGATCATGTCGATCTTCCGGTCGCGCAGGAAGAGGTAGCCGTCCTCGTCGATCAGGCCCACGTCGCCCACCGTGAAGAAGGGGCCGATGCGGTTCTTCTGCGTCTTCTCCCTGTCGCCGTGGTACTCGAAGTCGGCGGACTGCATCGCCATGTAGACGGTGCCGATGACGTTGGGCTCGGTGATCCGGGTGCCCTCGTCGTCGAAGACGGCGATCTCGCTGATGGGCCAGGGTTTGCCGACGGTGCCGGGCTTCTCGAGCCACTCGGCCGCCGTGACCAACGTGCCACCACCCTCGCTGGCGGCGTAGTACTCGTCGACTGCGTTGCCCCACCAGGCGATCATCTTGTGCTTCACGTCGATCGGGCACGGTGCGGCGGCGTGGATCATGTGGCGCAACGACGACATGTCGTACTCGGTCCGGACGTCCTCGGGGAGGGCGAGCAGCCGGTGGAATTGAGTGGGCACCATGTGCGACGTGGTGACACGGCGCTCCTGAATGAGCCGGAGCATCTCCTCGGGCAGCCACCTGTCCATCAGCACGACCGTGTGCCCGAGGTGCAGCGAGGCGCTCCCGAAACGGAGCACGGCCGTGTGGTACAGCGGTGAGCCGATGATGTGGACGTTGTCGTCCTGAGGCTGGATCCCGAACAGGAAGAGCAGGCCCGCCAGCCCCAGTGCCGCCTGCTCCGGGGTGACGCCCATGAGCTTGCGGTAGATCCCCTTGGGGTTGCCGGTCGTCCCGGAGGTGTAGTTCATGACGTCGCCGACGGTGCGGTCCTCGGGCAACGTGGTCGGCTGGACATCGCGTGCCTCGGCGTAGGAGGCGAACCCGGGCACGTCGCCCACGCCGAACAGGCCCGCGTCGTCGAGACCCGCCTCGTCGGCTGCCGCACGGGCCACGTCGGCAAAGCGCTCGTGGGCGACGAAGGCCTTGGCCCCCGAGTCCTTGAGGATGTAGGCCACCTCGGGCGCCACCAGGTGGTGGTTGATCGGCACCAGGTACCAGCCGGCCTGCAGGGCGGCCAGGTAGACCTCGATCATCTCGGCGCAGTTCGGCAGCAACGTTGCCACCACGTCGCCGAGCTCGAAACCCTGCGCCCGCAGGGCGTGCACCACCTGGTTGGCGTGGCCGAGGAGCTCACCGGCGCGCAGCTCCTCGCCCTCGGGCGTGACGAGGGCCAGGTAGTCGGGGTCTTCCTGGGCCAGGGCCCAGAAGCCAAGGTCACCCATCGGCACTCTCCTTGCACGCTCGCGGTGCGGGCGCAAATGGCAGCCCCCGCCGCCTGCAGGCTAGAACGTGTTCTAACTTACGGCAATTTGCGGCCCGTCGGATCGGGCGACGGAGAGATCAGGAGAGTCGACGATGGCAGGGTTCCTCGCAGGCAAGGTCGTCGCGGTCACGGGTGGTGGCGGCGGCATCGGGCGCGCCGTGGCGCTCGCCGCGGCGCAAGAGGGGGCCAAGGTGCTGGTGGCCGACTTCGGCGTGGGCATGGCGGGCGAGGACCCCAGCAGCGAGGTGGCGGACTCGGTGGTGGCCGAGATCACCAAGGCCGGTGGCGAGGCGATCGCCGTGGCCGACGACATCTCCAAGATGGAGTCGGGGGAGCGCCTCATCGCCACGGCGGTGGAGACGTGGGGACGCATCGACGGCGTCGTGGCGGTGGCCGGGATCCTGCGCGAGCGCATGCTCTTCAACATGTCCGAGGACGAGTGGGACGCAGTGATCGCCACGCACTTGAAGGGCCACTTCACGGTGTTCCGGGCGGCGGCGGCGGTCATGCGCAAGCAGGAGGGAGGCGGCGCGCTCGTGGGCTTCACCTCGGGGGCGTTCGTCGGCAGCGTCGCCCAGGCGAACTACGCCGCCGCCAAGGGCGGCATCGTGTCCCTGGTGCGGTCCGCCGCCGTGGGCCTCCACCGCTACGGCGTCACCGCCAACGCCATCGCACCGGTGGCTCGCACGCGCATGTCGGCCAACGTCCCCTCCGAGCTGGCCGAGATGGGCGACCCCGAGGATGTGGCACCGATGGTGGTGTTCCTGCTCAGCGACCAGGCGAAGCACGTGACCGGGCAGGTGTACACCGTGGTCGGCTCGAAGATCGCGGTGTGGAACCAGCCGGCCGAGGTGCGGGCGATGTGGGCCGACGGGCGCTGGACGCCCGAGCAGATCGCCGAGCGGCTCGACAGCACCGTCGGGCAGGAGCGGATGGGCATGATCGACCGCCTGGAGCAGATGCGCCAGGCGGCGGCCTCAGGCGAGAAGCCGAACTCCTAGAGCCGACGCGCTCAGGTGACCGGGCGCAGCCGCGGCCGGCGCGTCACCGCGTGGTAGACCTCCATCGAATTCCCCTCGTGATGGGCAGCGACGACCGCCGCCGCGCCCAACGGCTCCTCGTCGAACACCCGGCTCATCTTCTTGCCCCAGGCAACGGCAGAGCGGGCGATCTGGCGGTCGGGCTGCTCCCACGGCGGGATGCACACCTCGACCTGGTACATGGGCTCGAAGGTCACGACATGGGTGGCCGCGCCGCTGTACACGGACAGCCACTCCTGCTTCTCTTCCTCGCTCCAGATCTTTTCGGCCATGATCGGTGAACATCGCGGGACTGTAGCCATCGCTCGCCCACCCCCTTCTCTCCGCCGTATCGGCAACATCCGAAAAAGCCTTGAGACGCCCCGTTCTTGCGGGGAAGTCAGTCGATCGGCCCCGCCACCGGCTCATACGCGTATTCGGCGCGTGGATGTTCGGGGATGCCGCAACAAAGTTGCAGCGCCGGTGCGAAATTCACGCGGCCGTGGCGAGACGGCCGGGCCCGCCATCGCCCGGGCGGCGATTCGGGGCCTTGGGTGGGCTGGATCTTCAAGGACGGCGACGCGCTGGCCATCGAGCACCGGGGCGACCGCACCAGGGCACGCACTGCGCAGGTGTCGCACCTGCGTGACGACTAGGAGCTGACAGCGCGACCCTGCGGTCAGGCCGGCTGCGTCGCCTCTTCCGTGTCGGCCGCCGCGACGCCGCCCGCGGGGTGGTGCGTCCGCAACCACTCGTTCCAGCGCGACCGCGTGCGCACCAGGATCACGGCGCCGCCAGCCACGAGGGCCAACCCGGCCACCTGCACGAGGGCCGAGCCGAGCCGGCCGTCCTCTCCGAGCCACAGGTGCTCATCGAGTGAGCGCTCGATTCCCCACAGCACCATGCCGGTGCCGAGCACGATGCCCGGGGGGTAGCCGACGCGGCGCGTGCCGTCGGGCCAGCGGTCGAGCCGGCGCTCGATCGCGATCAGGATCAGGTAGACGGCGAAGTCCTCCAACGCCTGGAAGATCGGCACGGGCAGCCTCCGGCCCGGCTGCCCCGCGTAGTACATCCCGAACCACTGATGGGTCGGGTGTCCGCCACCGGCCACCATGAGCTGCGGGCCCAGCAGCCGGCCCATGGCCCAGCAGGCCAGGAGCACGGGCACGACCAGGTCGAGGGCGCGGGCGATCGGGAGCTCGGGGCAGCGGCGTCGGGTGAGGACGATGCCGACCGGCACGGCCAGGAGGAGACCGCCGAACGAGGAGAGCCCGCCCTGCCAGACGGCGAGGATGTCGCCGGGGTTGTGCGCGTAGTAGCTCAGGTTCGACAGCACGTGCATGGCCCGGGCGCCGACGATGGCGGACAGGATGATCCAGAGGAAGACGGGCACGAGCCAGTCGGTGGGGTAGCCGTTCTTCCTCAGTCGCCGCTCGAAGTAGACGAACCCGAACCAGAACGTGAGCGCGAGCCCGATGCCGTACGTGTGGACCTCCAAGGGTCCGATGTGGAAGCTGACGGGAATCGGTTTCATCGCACGGCTCGCGGCCAGGTTAGGACCGCAGCACGGGTTTGCGGGCTCGGGGCGGGGAGGGGGTCGTGGAGCGAGGCGTGGCCGCTAGGGCCGGCCGGCGCCTGCGAAGCCGCTTCCGAGCCGGAGGCCGGTGATCCAGACCGACGCCCCGGTGTAGGGCGCCTCGATCATCTGGCCGCCGCCCACGTACATGGCCACGTGGTCGGCACCGCCCGGACCGTAGAAGAGGAGGTCGCCCGGCTGCAGGTCGCTGATCGGCACCGGTGTCGAGTCGGCCATCTGGGCGCCCGAATAGTGCGGCAGGCCGACCCCGACCTGGCCCCACGACCAGGCCGTGAGCCCGGAGCAGTCGAACCCGGGGCTGCCCGAGCCCTTCGGGGACTCGCCGCCCCAGACATAGGGGACGCCGATCTGGCTCTCCGCGGCCTGCACGGCGCCCGCCCCGCCCGGGGACGCCGGCGGAGGTGCCGCCTGGGTGAGGACGGCCGTGCTGGCGGGGTCGCTCCCGCTGCTGCCCGAGGACGAGGCGGCAGCGGTGCGGGCGGCGGCGGCGGCCGCGGCGGCGACTGCGGCGGCTTGGCGCTCGGCCGCTGCCTTGGCGGCGGCGGCGGCCTCGGCCTGCTGTTGCTGCTGGACGAGCTGGGCGATTTGACCCTGCTCCTGCGACAGCGCGCTCTTCTGCTGCTGTATGGCCTGCGCGTTCTGGGCCACCGCGTTCTGCTCGGCAGTGACCTGTGCCTGCGCCTGCGCCTGCTCACCCTGCAGCTGGCCGACCTGCGCGTTCAGCGCGTTCTCGGCGGTGTGCAGGTTGTCGACGGCGAGCGAGATGTCGCCCTCGGCGATCGTGTTGTACGTCGTGCTGGCGCCGAGTGTCGACTGGTTGCCGCTGAAGATCGGGTTCTGCGTGGCGGCGGTCCCGTTGGAGATGTAGTTGGCCACGGCGGCCTTGGCGAGGGTGGTCTTGTCCTTCGCCACCTGCTGCTGGTCCGCCGCGATGTTGGCCTTGGTCGTGGCGATGTTCGAGTCGATCTGCGACAGGTGGTAGCGGGCAGAGTCGTACTGCTGGCTCAGGACGGACATCTCGTTCTGCGCCTGCGACAGCTCGGACTCGATGGCGGCCGCCTTGGCCTTGGCGTCGGAGATGGCGTCGCCGGCGGCCGGGCGCGCCAAAGCGACCACAGTGCTCGACAACACTGTGACTACGGTCAACGCGGGGATACCGACCCGCTGGAGCACACGAGTGCTCCTCGTCGACCGCGGCGCGGAGTGGTGGTGAACCCGCTCTACGTCAGTCACGATGGGCGCCATTCTTATAGGAAACCCCTCCATGGTTCAAACACCATCGGTGCGAAACACCTGTGTACAGTCGTACTCTCAGTACGAACACGCAGGTGAGTAGAGAAAACAGAGAATTGGAAACGTTCGATGAATCGCTCGGAAGAACGAAATAGAAGTTTTCGAACTACGGTCGGGCGACATGGGTGAAATGATCGAATTCGCGAGTAACGGATCGACCGCCGGCGGATATGTGTCCGCTCCCGACGGCGGCAGCGGGCCCGGTGTCGTCGTGATCCAGGAGTGGTGGGGACTGGTCGACCACATCAAAGACGTGTGCGACCGCTTCGCGGCGGAGGGTTTCGTGGCCCTGGCCCCCGACCTCTACCACGGGCAGAAGGTGAAGCCCGGCGAGCCCGACGAGGCGGGCAAGGCGATGATGGCGATGAAGATGGACCAGGCCGCTCGCGACATGAGCGGGGCGGTCGACGAGCTCCTGCGGCGGAGCTCGGGCGACAAGGTCGGGGTCATCGGGTTCTGCATGGGCGGCGGGCTGGCGCTGGTGCTGGCGACGCAGCGTCCCGACGCCGTGGCAGCCGTGGTGCCGTGTTACGGCATCATCCCGTGGCCCGACGCGCAGCCCGACTATTCGGCGATGACAGCGGCGGTGCTGGGCCACTACGCGGAGAAGGACGCCTTCTTCACGCCGGAGGCGGCACACACGCTCGCCGACGAGCTGCGCGCCATGGGCAAGTCGGTCGAGATCGTCGTCCATCCCGGCACGGATCACGCCTTCTTCAACGACACGCGTCCCGAGGTGTACGACGCGGCAGCGGCGAGCGCGCTGTGGGAGCGGACGTTGAAGTTCTTCCGGGCACAGCTGTCCTGAACGTCTGACGCCGCGAGGTCGCACGCCGCTCCTCGCGTGGCGGCGAGCTCACCGCGGGCACTCCACCCGCGGCGTCCCGGCGGAGCCCCGCGGTGCGTTTGTTACCATCGGCCCATGTCTGCACGCTCCCGGGACCTCCCCCGCCGCTCCTGCCTCTCGACCCCCGGCTCGAACGAGAAGTTCCTGGCCAAGGCCCCAACGGTGGCGGCCGACATGACGTTCCTCGACCTCGAGGACGCCGTGGCGCCGCTCGAGAAGGAGAGCGCACGGCCGAAGGTGGTCGACGCCATCAAGAACCTCCCCTGGGACGACCGCGTGCTGTGCGTGCGCGTGAACGCCTGGGACACCGAGTGGACGTATGGCGACGTGATCGAGGTCGTCGGCAACGCGGGTGAGCGCCTCGACGAGGTGATGCTGCCCAAGGTCCAGTCCGCCGCGGAGATCGTCGCGCTGGACCTGCTGCTCACGCAGGTGGAGAAGAACGCCGGGCTGCCCGTCGGGCACATCGGGATCGAGGCGCAGATCGAGACGGCGCGCGGGCTCATCAACGTCGACGAGATCTGTGCCGCCTCACCGAGGCTCGAGACGATCATCTTCGGCCCGGCGGACTTCGCGGCGAGCATCGAGATGCCGGTGCTGACCGGCGGGGTCGACATCCCCGAGTACCCGGGCGACCACTTCCACTACGTCTTCAGCCGCATCCTCATGGCCGGCCGGGCGAACGGGCTGCAGGTGATCGACGGGCCGTTCCTCAAGGTGCGCGAGCTCGACGCACTCCGCGAGTACTCCATGCGGGCCCGCATGCTGGGCTACGACGGCAAGTGGGCCCTGACCCCCGACCAGGCCGTCGCGCTCAACGAGGTCTTCTCGCCGACGCAGGAGCAGTTCGACCGGGCCTTCGACATCCTCGACGCCTACCAGAAGGCGACCGAGGAGGATCGCAAGGGCGCCGTCATGTTCGGTGACGAGATGATCGACGAGGCCAGCCGCAAGATGGCGATCAAGTTCGTCAGCCGCGGCGAGCGGGCGGGACTCACGCGCACCCCCGGGTGATCAGCCCATCAGGCGGCGGGCGATGACCTTGAGGGCGAGGGTCTCGTCGGCGCCCTCGAAGATGGAGAGCACCCGGGCGTCCACGAAGTAGCGGCTCACGGGGAACTCCTCTGCGTAGCCCATGCCGCCGTGGATCTGCATGGCCTCGCGGGTGACCCACTCGGCGGCGCGGCACACGTAGGCCTTGACCATGGACGCCTCGAGCGTGCCCTCGCCGCGGGCCATGAGACGCGCGACGTGGTACGAGCTCTGGCGCGTTGCCTGGATGATGACCGCCATGCGCCCGAGCTTCGCCTGCGTCAACTGGTACTCGCCGATCGGTGACCCGAAGACCTTGCGCTCGGCGGCGTACGCGGCCGCCGCCTCGTAGGCGGCCTGCATGACGCCGAGGGCGCGCGCCGCCGTTTGCAGCCGGCCGTTCTCGAAGCCCTGCATCTGCAGGTAGAAGCCCTTGCCCAGCCCGTCGACGCCGCCGACGAGGTTCGCCTCGGGCACGAACCAGTTCTCGAATGCCAGCTCGTAGGAGTGCATGCCGCGGTAGCCCAGCGTGTCGATCGGGCGGCCCTCGAGGCGGCCCGGGGCGAGGTCACGTGGTCGGTCCGGCGCGTCCGCCTGGGTGAAGACGAAGCCGTGGCCGTCGCCGCGCGGCTTCTCCACCACGAACATGGAGATGCCGCGGTGGGCCAGCGAGCGGTCCGGGTCCGTGCGGGCCAGCAGCATCAGCACGTCGGCCCGGGCGGCGAAGGTGCACCAGGTCTTCACGCCGTTGACCACCCAGCCGCCGTCCACGGGCGACGCGGCGGTGACGATGCTCGCAACGTCGGACCCGTAGTCGGGCTCGGTCACGGCGACGGCGGCCAGGATCTCCGCCGACGCCAACCGCGGGAGCCAGTGCTTCTTCTGCTCCTCGGTGCCGCCGTAGACCAGCGCGCGGGTCAGGATCTCGGGCCGGGTGATGAGCGAGCCGCCGACGCCGAGCGAGCCCCAGCTCAGCTCCTCGGTGGCGACGACCATGCCCATGTAGTCGCTCTCCCCACCCGACGCGAAGCCGCCGTACTCCTCGGGCACGGAGAGCCCGAACCCGCCCAGCTCGGCCAGGCCCTCGATCACCTCCTCGGGGATGTCGGCGTTCGCCCGGTGCACGTGCTCGGCGTGCGGGCGGACCTTGTCCTCGGCGAAGCGGTGGAAGGTCTCTCGCACCAGCTCGAAGTCCTCGCCCAGGTGCCGCGGGCCCTCCACCGGGGCCAGGGCGGCCAGCACCGCCGGATCGCGCTGGGCGGCGAGGAAGGCGGCTGCCGGCGCCGCCCACCCGGCGTCCACCCCCCACAGCGTCTCCCGGCCCGCCACCTTGCCGGCGAGCTCGGCCACGACGTCGGCGACGAACGCGGCCGCGATGCGCGCCTCGGTCTCCCCCCGTGTGCCGTACTCGAGCGTGGCCCGCGCCGAGGACAGCGCGGCGGCGGCGTGCGCCACGTCGTAGGCGACCACCTGGTTGGCGTCGATCCCCCCGTGCGCGCGGACCGCGGCGCATGCCTGGTCGACGAGGTGTTGGGCCAGCTCCACCGCAACCGCGGCACCGTCCAGCACGGGCACAGGGGGCGTGGTCACGGGGCGCGACCCTAATGGCTGGCGCCGGGGCCACCGAGCGGCGGCCCGGTGCTCAGGCTCTGCGGCCGATGACCGTCACGAGCGGAGGCAGGACGACCGGGTCGTCTCCCGGGTCAACCCCCGTGAGCGACTCGAGGTAGCGCGCCACCGGGCCGGGTCCGACGCCCGCCGGCGCCTCGGCCCAGGCGTCGACGACCTCGAGGCCGGCGTCGCGTGCCAGCGCGGGAAGCAGTGCGCCGACGTCGGGGTGACGGGCGTCGGGCATGGAGAGCGGCGAGCCGCCGATCCGGCCGGCCGACGTCACGGGCTCCTGGGCCACCACCCAGCCGCCGGGGCGCACCGCGCCCGCCATCATGCGCACGACGGCGATCGGCTCGAGCACGTGGAGCAGCAGGAAACGGCAGAACGCGAGGTCCACCTCCTCGGGCAGGGAGAGGTCCTCGCCCGCCTGGGTCAGCGCGATCACCTGGGCGTGCGCAGCTGCAGCGCGCGCGACCTCGTCACGGGCCAGGGGGTCGCTGTCCACGGCATACACGCGGCCGTCACGCCCGACCATCTCGGCCAGGGCCACGGACACGTCGCCCCCGCCCGCGCCGACGTCGACGCAGCGCCAGCCGGTGCCGAGTCCGAGCCGCTGGAGCGCCGTGGCCAGCGGGCGCCGGTAGACGTCGTCGCGCAGGCCCTTCAGCTCACTCACGACGAAGCCCCGCACCGACCGGCACCATGGCCTCGCACTCTACGGGGCCGGCGGGGTCCGGCCGCTCCCGGCGGCCGGTGGCCAGTGCGGCCCATCGGCGTGGCGGCGGCCCGATGGAACCCAGCATGACGACGAGCGTGGCCATGAGCGCGGGCCACCACAGCACGATGTCGTGCACCCGGCGGTCCCCGAGCACCATGCTCACGACGAGGGCGGTGGTGCAGAGGCCGAAGCGGAACGCGCTGCGCCGCACGGCGAGCAGCAGGCACAGGGCCGGGACCGGCCAGAGGTAGTACCAGTTCAGCTCCGTCTCGAGCAGGACGCGCAGGAAGAAGGCGATGGCCGCCATGGCGAGCACCGTGTCGATGTCGTGGCGGCGGCGGCACACGAGCACGGCCAGCGCGGCCCCGAGCACGGTGGCGAGCAAGCGGGTCGGGCCGCCGCCGAGGAGCCCGGGCCCGATACTGGGCGCCAGGTGGGTGAGGGGCGTCAGCGAGATGTACCGGGCCCCGAAGGGCTGGCGCACGAGCACGAACAGCGTGCGGTGGGACTCCGCCACCAGCTCGGGCACCAGGACGACGATGCTCGGGACGACGAGGCGCCACGAGACACGGGCCGCGGCGCGCCAGCCGAGACGAGCCAGCACGGGGGCGACACCGAGCAGCGCGAGCGGTTGGAAGGCGATGCCGATGCCGAGCAGCAGCGCCGCGCGCGCCGCGGCGCCGGCGCCGGCGCGCTCGAGCGCGAGGGCCGCCCACACGACGAAGGCCAGAGCGACGCAGTCCTCGGGGTGCCCCCATCCGCCGGCCACGTTGGCCACGCCGAGCCCGCCCACCAGCGCGAGGGCGAGGCGGCGGCGGGGTGAGATCCGCCAGAGGCGCGCCACCGCGTCGAGGGCGAACAGCGCGGTGGAAGCGAGGAGGACCGCCGCCGGCCCGAGGACGAACCACAGGCTGAGCGGCTCACCGGACGTGCGCAGGTGGGGCGAGAGCCCGACCAGCCGCCCCACGGCGAGGACCGGCACCAGCACCACCTCGAGCGCGGGCGGCGACGTCAACGCGCCGTTGCGCGTGTACACGTCGGCGAAGCGGGCGTGCAGGAGGGCCGACGACGAGTTGGCCAGGCTCCACAAGTCGCTCGGTGAGACCAGGTGGGCTCGCCCGATGTGCAACGCCGAGTGACCGAGCAGGCTGAACGCCATGACGGCGACGACCATGGCCATGGTCGCCACCACGGGCGCGGACCGCTCCTCGGCCCACGTCGACATGAGATCCACCCCCCTCCTGCGCAGGCACGGGCGCCCGGACGGGCACGGAGGGCCCGTCCGTCTCCTTTATCGGCGCCGGGTGCCGGGCCGATAACCTCCTTCCCCGTGAAAGTGACGATGTTGCTCTGTGACGCGGCCCAGGTGTCCGACGGCAAGCTCTACATACTGGGCGGGGGCTGGAGTATGACGGGGCCCGACCCGGTGCCCTCCGCCGTCGCACTGAAGATCGACGTGGACTGGCACGAGGCGGAGACGTCCCACCACTGGGAGCTCTTCCTCGAGGATGCCGACGGCCGCCCCGTGATGATGGAGACCGCGGACGGCACCCAGCCCGTCGAGGTGCGGGGGGAGTTCACCGTGAGCCAGCCCCAGGGGATCCCCGAGGGATCGCCCATCGACGTGGCCCTCGCCGTCAATCTCGGGCCCATCCCGCTCGAGCCGGGCACGCGCTTCGCCTGGCGGCTGACCATCGACGGCGAGGCCCTCCCGGGCGCCTCGCTCGGGTTCACCACACGCCCGCGGCCGCAGGCGGGGGAGTGACGGTCTTCGACCGGCCGTTCGGCCGCTACCTGGAGGACTTCGTGCCCGGCGACGTCTACCGGCACTGGCCGGGCAAGACGATCACCGAGTACGACGACCACCTGTTCTGCATGATCACGATGAACCACCACCCGCTGCACACCAACGCGTGGTTCGCCGAGCACGAGACGGTGCAAGGCAAGAACGTCGTGGTGGGCAACCTGGTCTATTCCCTCGCGCTCGGCATGAGCGTCCCCGACGTCAGCGGGTCGTGCATCGCCAACCTCGAGGTCGAGTCGCTGCTGCACCGCTCGCCGACGTTCCACGGCGACACCATCTACGCCGAGACCCGGGTGCTCGACGCCACGCCGTCCAAGTCCAAGGACGACCGGGGGATCGTGACCGTCGAGACCAAGGCCTTCAACCAGCGCGGCGAGGAGGTCTGCTACTTCCGCCGCAAGCTGATGGTCTGGAAGGCCGCCCACGCACCGGGGCGTCGGCGGCCCTACGGCGACGACGTCTGGGACTGAGGCCGGGCCGCTCCCGGCCGACCGGGTGCGGCGCTTCCGGCGCCGCGTCCTGGAGTGGGGGGCCGAGCACCGCCGCGACCTCCCGTGGCGGGGCACCCGCGACCCCTGGCGCATCCTCGTCTCGGAGGTGATGCTGCAGCAGACGCAGGTGGACCGCGTCGTGCCGTACTACGAGCGTTTCAGCGCGGCCTACCCCACGCCGGCGGACTGCGCCGCCGCCCGGCCCGCCGACGTCGTGCGGCAGTGGGCGGGCCTCGGGTACAACCGGCGGGCCCTGAACCTCCACCGGGCGGCGCGCGCCGTCGTCGCTGACCATGCCGGCGTCGTCCCCCGCGGCGACGCCGACCTGCGCGCCCTGGCCGGGGTCGGCCCCTACACGGCGCGCGCGGTGCGGTCGTTCGCCTTCGGCGAGGACGTGGCCGCGGTGGACACCAACGCGGTGCGGGTCCTGGCGCGCGCCGCCTGCGGCGCGCCGCTCAGCCCGGTGGCGGCGGTGCGGCTGGGCGACCGGCTCGTCCCCGCCGGTCTCTCGTGGGAGTTCAACCAGACGATGTTCGACCTCGGCGCGACGGTGTGCACGGGGTCGCGGCCCGACTGCGCGCGCTGCCCGTTGCGGCGCCAGTGCGCCTGGCGGCGTGACCCGACCGCCGGCGACCCGTGGCGGGCCGGCCCCACGGTGCGCCGGCAGAGCGCCTTCGCCGGCTCGGACCGCCAGGGGCGGGGGCAGCTGCTGACGGCGCTGCGCGCCGGCGCCGTGCCCCGGCCCGCGCTCGCCGGTGCCTGCGGGTGGCCCGGCGACCGGCCCCGGTCCGAGCGCATCGCCGCCGCACTGGTGGAGGAGGGGTTCGCCCGTTGGTCCGGCGGGGCCGATCCCGTCCTCCGCTTGCACTGAGGGCGGCGCCGGGGAGGCGGCCGGCCGCTCAGGCGGTCAGGAAGTCGAGGATGCGCCGGTTCACGACGTCGGGGCGCTCGAGGTGGAGGAAGTGGCCGGCGCCGTCGACGATCTCCATCTCCGAGCCCTCGGCCATGAAGTCGAGCGGCGACCCGATGGACGACAGCAGCATGCAGCCGTCGTCGCGGCCGTGCAGGTACAGGGTGGGCTTCGGCGTCGGGAGCAGCATGGCGTCCTGCTCGTCGGCCAGCTCGGGCACCTGCGCCGAGGGGTCGTAGAGCGCGCGGTAGGTGCCGATGGCGGAGAGCATGTGCGCGGGCTCGCCGATGGATTCCTTCACGTGTGCCACGTCCTCCGCCCCGTCGTAGCCGGGCGACCAGTCCCGCCAGAGGTGCTCGATGAAGGCGTAGTCGTCGAGGGGCAGCGCGACCTCGGCCAGCGGCGAGAGGAAGAAGAACATGTACCAGCTCCGCTGGAGCTGCGCGTAGGTCAGCAGCGACAGGCCGATGGACGCCGTCGGCGGGACGGCCGCGGCGACGGCACGGCGCCAGCGGTCGGGCTGATGGGCGACCGCGCCGTAGGTGGTCAGCGCACCCCAGTCGTGGCCGACGATCACGGCGTCCCCGCCGCCCCCGAGTACCTCGTGCAGCGCGTTGGCGTCCCGCACCAGCGCCCCCACCTGGTAGCGCCCGTCGGCGGGGATCTGGGTCGGCGCGTAGCCGCGCAGGAAGGGCGCCACCGCCCGGAAGCCGGCGCCGGCGAGCTCGGGGAGGAGGTGGCGCCAGGTGTGGGCCGTGTCGGGGAACCCGTGCAGGCACAGGGCCAGGGGCCCGTCCTCGGGCCCCTCGGCGAGATATGCGACGTCCAGCCCGTTCGCTTCGATGGTCCGCTCTTCCATGGGTCAGAAAGGTACCCGCCCCGCCGGTCCGTCCCCCGGGCGAGTAGCCTGGCGTGGGTGAACGTCACGTTCTACGGCGTGCGGGGGTCGTGCCCGTGTTCGGGGGATCGGTACCGGCGCTACGGGGGGAACACCTCGTGCCTGGTCATCGATGTCGAGGGCGACGAGCCGCTCATCGTCGACCTCGGCACCGGACTGCGGGCGTTGGGCGACGTCCTGCAGAAGGAGGTGCGGGCCCTCGGCACCCCGATGCGCGCCACGGCGCTGCTCACCCATCTGCACTTCGACCACATCTTGGGGATCCCCTTCTTCAGCCCGCTGCACGACCCCGGCGCCCGCCTCACCGTCTACGGGCCGGCCCAGCCCAAGGGCAGCCTGAAGGACGCGCTGCACGCGGCGGTGCAGCCGCCCGTGTTCCCCATCCACATGGAGCAGTTCCGCGGCGAGTTGATCACCGTCGACGTCGGCGCCGAGGACTTCTCCATCGGCTCGGCCAAGGTCATGGCGCGGCCCATCCCGCACAGCGGCGTGACGCTCGGCTTCCGGATCGAGGCCGAGGGCCGCTCGGTGGCCTACATGTCGGACCACCAGGCGCCGCTCGACCGCCGGGCCATCCCCGAGGCGGTGCTCGAGCTGTGCTCGGGGGTGGACCTGCTGATCCACGACGGCCAGTACACCGACGACGAGTTCTCGTCCAAGGCCGACTGGGGGCACTCGACCGCCGCCTACGCCGTGCATGTCGCGTCCGAGGCCGGCGTCAAGAGGCTGCTGCTCTCGCACCACGACCCGTCGCACACCGACCGTGAGCTCGACCGCATCCTGAACCAGGCGCGCCGCCTGCCCGAGGCCAAGCGGGTCGAGGACGTGTCGTCCGCCCACGAGTCCCAGTCGATCGACCTCGGCAAGGCGTAACGCGCGCGTGTCGGGCCTCGACCAGGCCCGGTTCCGCGAGGTGCTCGGCCACTTCGCCACCGGCATCACGATCGTCACCGCGCTCGAGGAGGGGGAGCCCGTCGGGTTCACCTGCCAGTCGTTCGCCGCGCTGTCCCTCGACCCCCCGATGGTGATCCTCGCCCCCGCCCGCAGCTCCACCAGCTGGCCGCGCATCGCCAAGGCGGGGGCGTTCTGCGTGAACATCCTCGAGGAGGGCCAGGAGGCGCTGTGCCGCGCCTTCGCCGTCTCGGGCGGCGACAAGTTCGACGGAGTCGAGTGGGCGCCTGGGCTGACGGGGTCGCCCGTGCTCCCCGGCTCCCTGGCGGTGGTCGAGTGCCGGTTGGGCGACATCTTCGACGGCGGCGACCACGAGCTGGTGACCGGCCACGTGCTGGCCAGCGCCATAGGGGACGGCAGCCCGCTGCTGTTCTACCGGTCCGGTTTCGGGCGTTTCGCTCCCTGAGCGCGCCACCCGCTACCGTTCCGCCCCGATGCCAGAGCTGATCCCCTCCTCCGTCATCGCCGACGTCGTCCTCGTCCGCCCCGACGTGCACGGCGACCAGCGCGGGCGCTTCGTGGAGACGTACCGGCGCAGCTGGTTCCCGGACGGGCGCGAGATGGTCCAGGGCAACCGGTCCGAGAAGCAGGCCGGCGCGCTGGTCGGCCTGCACTTCCACCTCCACCAGGCCGACTACTGGTACGCCCTGCGCGGCCGGGCCCGGGTCGTGCTGCACGACCTGCGCCTGGGGTCCGGGACCGACGGGGCGACCGAGGTGATCGAGCTCGACGGGGAGGTCGACCAGGGGATCTACATCCCGCCCGGGGTCGCCCACGGGTTCGCCGCGCTGACCGACATCCTGCTGACCTACCTGGTGGACAACTACTACGACGCCTCGGACGAGCACGGGCTCGCCTGGGACGACCCCACGGTCGGAGCGGACTGGGGCATCGCCGAGCCCATCCTCTCGGGCCGGGACCAGTCGAACCCGCGGCGGTGCGACATTCCCGACGACATCCGCCCCCGTCTGGCGCGCTGAGCGCCGGCGCCGGCAACGGCGCCGCCCTCCGACCGGCCCGCCCGCGGCCCGCGGCACTGGCCCCCCGCCGATCCTGTTGAATAGAGGCCGTGCTGATGATCGGTGGGATCGTCGCAGTCGTGGTCGTCGTGGGTGCCGTCGCGGCCGTGGTCGTCCGCCGGCGCTCCCATGACGACGTCCACTCGGTGGAGCACTACCACCGGCAGCTGCACACGCTCGAGGAGATCCGGACCCACCCGCCTCCGGACCGTGAGAACGGCAACGGCGAGGGGACGTTCCCGGCCAGCGCCTTCCGCGTCTCGAGCTCGACGACGGTCCGCCTGACCGAGCCCGGGAAGACGGTGGTCCCGCCCGTCCCCCCGCCGCCCGTGCCCAACCCCGCCGAGCCGGTGACCTTCGACGACGACACCGGCTCGGGCCCCGAGCCGGTCCCCGCCGGCTTCATGAGCGGCAGCGAGGACCGGGTCATGCACGCCATCAACCACCGGCCCCGCCGCCTGGGCGGGCCGGTGGCGGCCATCGCCGCGGTGACCGTGCTCATCGTCGTCCTCGTCGTCACCGGGCTCCACTCGAACACCACGCCGACGCACCATGCCGGCACGCCGTCCACGGCCAGCACCAGCGGCACGCACCCCCCCCACACCGTCCACCACCGGCCCGCTCCCACGACGACGTCGACCGCGCCGCTCGCGGTCTCCGCGCCGGCGGCCTCGAGCGCGCACGGCGCCACCTACCACGTCGCCGACGCCAGCTACGCGCTGGACCTCGCCGCCACGAGGGGTGAGTGCTGGGTGGAGGCGACCGACAGCGCGACGGGCTCGGTGCTCTTCACGGCCACGTTGTTCTCCGGCCAGTCGCACACGATCGCCGCCACTGGCCCGGTGACGGTGATCGCCGGCGCGCCGGCGGCCTTCTCGGCGACCGTCGACGGGTCCGCGGTGACGCTGCCGCCCGGCTACCAGGCCCCGTTCACGCTGAACTTCGCCACGGCGCAGACGGCCTAGCGGCCCGCCCCGCCGGCGCCGACAACCTCGTCCCCGAACCCGGCCAGGCCGAGCGCGTCGAGCACGAAGGCGAACACGAGCGCCTGCTCCTTCCAGGCGTCGTAACGCCCCGAGGGCCCGCCGTGGCCGGCGCCCAGTTCGGTGTGCAGCAGCACCCGGGTACGGGGCGAGAGGGCCCGTATCTTGGCCACCCACTTGGCCGGCTCCCAGTAGGCCACCCGGGGGTCGTTCAGCCCCGCCGACACGAAGAGGTCGGGGTAGGTGCGCGGGGAGCCGTCGGCGTCGGTGCCGGTGACGTTGTCGTAGGGCGAGTACCCGAGCATGCGCCAGTAGGCCGACTCGTCGGCCTGGGGGTTGCCCCACTCCTCCCACTCGCCGACGGTCAGCGGGAGCTCGTCGTCGAGCATGGTGGTGACGCAGTCCACGAACGGGACCTCGGCCACGAGCGCCCGGAACAGCTCGGGGGCCCGGTTGGCGACGGCGCCGATGAGCAGGCCGCCGGCGGAGCCACCCCGCGCCACCAGCGCGCCCGGCCGGACGATCCCCGCGTCGAGCAGATGGCGGCCGGACGCGATGAAGTCGGAGAAGGTGTTGTCCTTGTGCTCCATCCGGCCGTCCTCGTACCAGGCGCGCCCCATCTCGCCGCCGCCGCGCACGTGCGCGATGGCGAAGACGAGGCCGCGGTCGAGGAGGGACAGGCGGTGGTGCGAGAAGGCGGGGTCGATGGAGATCTCGTAGGCGCCATACCCGTAGAGGAGCCCGGGCGCGGGCAGCCCGAGATCCCGGCGGTGCACGACCGAGATCGGGACCCGGGTCCCGTCGGGGGCGACGGCCCACTCGCGGTAGGTCGTGTAGCGGGCCGCGTCGAAGTCGCCCAGGACGGGCTCCTGCTTGAGCAGGGTCTCCACGCGGTCGGCCAGGCCCACCTGCAGGACACTCGAGGGCGTGACGAGGGACGTACGCCCGATGCGCAGCACCGCCGCGTCCGGCTCGGGGTTGGGGCCCACCCAGGTCGCCGCGGGGCTGTCGATGGGGGGCACGACCCAGCCCGTGGCGAGCAGGTCGCCCGCCAGGGGGTCGCCCCGCCCGGGGAGGGGCAGCACGCGCACCCGCGTCTCGGCCTCGGCGCGCTCGCTCAGCACGAGCGCGGACGCGAAGGCGTCGACGTCCTCGACGCGCACGCCCGGCCGGTGCGCCACCACCTCGCGCCAAGCGCCGGGGTCCGCGGCGTCGAGGACGTCGTCGGGGGCGGCGATCACGCGGAAATCGCGGGCGCCGTCGTTGGTCAGGGCCACGAACCAGCCCGTCCCGCCGCCGCCGGGCGTCAGGTGGTCCACCGCGTACTCGACGCCCTCCCGGCGCCCCATCACGACCCTGGGCGCGGAGAGCGGGTCGGCCGAGGGGATGGCGAGCCATTCGGTGGTGTTGGTGCTGTGGAGCCCGATCAGCACGAAGGCCTCGTCCCGGGTCGACCCCGCGGCGAGAGAGAATCGGCGGTCGGCTTCCTCGTAGACGAGGTCGTCACCGGCGGGGTCGGCGCCCAGCCGGTGGCGCCAGAGCTGGTGGGGCCGCTGCGCCTCGTCCATGCGGACGTAGAAGACGACCTCGCCACCGGCCGACCAGGCCAGGCCGTAGCCGGTCTCGGGCACCGACTCGGCCGCCGCCGCGGGCGGTGTCTCGGCGTCGAGGGGCATGAAGCGCAGGTCGAACTTCTCGTTGCCGGCGCGGTCGGTGCCGTAGGCCAGCCAGCGGTGGTCGTGGCTCACCGCCGCGCTGCCGACGGCGAAGAAGTCGGACCCCTCGGCCAGCACGTTCTCGTCGAGCAGGACCTGCTCCTCGCCCCCGGGCTCGCCCGCCGGGGGGAGCTCCTCGCGGCCGCGAGCGGGGCGTCGGCAGTGGATGGGATAGCTCTTGCCCTCCTCGGTGCGGACGTAGTACCACCACGGCCCCCGCCGCGCCGGCACCGACATGTCGGTCTCCTTGATCCGGGCCTTCATCTCCTCGAAGAGGCCCTCGCGCAAGGCGCGGAGCGGCGCCAGCTCCTCGTCCTTGTACGCGTTCTCCGCCTCGAGATAGGCCAGGACCTCGGGATCGTCCCTGTCGCGGAGCCAGTACCAGGGGTCTTCGCGGTCGTGGCCGTGGGCCGAGACGACGTGGGGGCGCCGGGGCGCCTGGGGCGGGCTGGCCATGGACGCAGAGCCTGCCACGGCCGGGCCCCTCACCCGGCCTCCTGACGGCCCACCGGGGGCGTTTCGGCAGGCCCGGGTAGTTGTTACTATCTAGGTAGGGGAAATTCCCCCTTCCCCCGACCTCAGGAGCGACATGGCCGCAACGGATCTCGACCTGGGTCGCTACCAGCTCGGATGGAGCGACGCCGAAGACTACGTCTTCAAGCCCAAGAAGGGCCTGAACGAGTCGATCGTGCGCGAGATGTCGGAGATGAAGGGCGAGCCCCAGTGGATGCGTGACTTCCGCCTGCGCGCGCTCAAGCACTTCGAGCGCAAGCCGATGGCCCCCTGGTTCGCCACCCAGATGCCCAACCTGGACTTCGACGACATCTACTACTACATCAAGCCGACGGGTGGGCAGGTCGACGACTGGGAGGACCTGCCCGACGCCATCAAGAACACGTACGAGAAGCTCGGCATCCCCGAGGCCGAGCGCAAGTACCTCTCGGGCGTGACCGCGCAATACGAATCCGAAGTCGTGTTCCACCGCAACCGCGAGGACCTCGAGTCCCAGGGCGTCCTCTTCTGCGACATGGACACCGCCGTGCGCGAGTACCCGGACCTGGTCCGCAAGTGGTTCGGCAAGCTCATCCCGCCCAACGACAACAAGTTCGCCGCCCTGAACTCGGCCGTCTGGTCGGGCGGGTCGTTCATCTACGTGCCGCCCGGCGTGAAGGTGGACATGCCGCTGCAGGCCTACTTCCGGATCAACGCGGAGAACATGGGCCAGTTCGAGCGGACGTTGATCATCGCCGACGAGGGCTCGCAGGTGCACTACATCGAGGGCTGCTCGGCCCCGGTGTACTCCACCGACTCCCTGCACTCGGCCGTCGTGGAGCTGGTCGCCCTGCCCGGCTCGCGCATCACCTACACCACCATCCAGAACTGGTCGACGAACGTCTACAACCTGGTGACCAAGCGGGCGCGAGCCGAGGCCGAGGCGCACGTCGAGTGGATCGACGGCAACATCGGCTCGCGGCTGACCATGAAGTACCCCTCGGTGTACCTCATGGGCCCCAAGGCCAGCGGCGAGGTCCTCTCGGTCGCCTACGCCGGCGCCGGCCAGCATCAGGACGCCGGCGCCAAGATGTTCCACATCGCCCCCGAGACGACGTCGACCATCGTCTCGAAGTCGATCTCCAAGGACGGCGGCATCACCACCTACCGGGGCAAGGTGCACGTCGACCCCGACGCGTACGGCGCCAAGTCCTTCGTGCGCTGCGACGCGCTGCTCCTCGACGACGAGTCGATCTCCGAGACCAAGCCCTACATGGAGGTCGGCGAGCGCAGTGCCCGCATCGGCCACGAGGCCACCGTCTCGAAGGTGGGGGACGACCAGCTCTTCTACCTGATGAGCCGTGGGCTGTCCGAGCAGCAGGCCATGGGCATGATCGTGAACGGCTTCATCGAGCCGGTCACGCGCACGCTGCCGATGGAGTACGCCGTGGAGTGGAGCCGGCTGATTGAGCTGCAGATGGAAGGTGCGGTCGGCTGAGCGGACGCAACCCGTCCTGCAGCGTGACACCATAGAACCGTGCCAATGCGCGAGGAATGCATCCACTTCCAGAGCCGGACCTACGCGTCCGGCGAGGCGGCCCGTTTCTGCGTGCTCGATCTCGCACCCGAGGCCCCGTGGCGGTGCCCCGAGAACTGCCCGTCGTACCACCGCCGCATGGCCGACGTGGGCTGGGTGCACGGCAGCCTGGTCGAGCCCGCCATTGAGGACGAGCCGGGCGCCGGTGGGCCCGAGGTGGCCGAGCTCCTGGGGAACGCCGAGGACATCGTCAACGAGATCGCCCCGGGGGTGCTCGAGGAGGTGCGGGCCGAGGACGCCCGGCGCGAGCGTTCGTCGAACCGCTGGTGGCGCCGCAAGCGCTAGGCAACCCGCGCCGCGCCGGCGCGAGGACCTCGCTCTAGCTCTAGCGACCGGTGAAGCGCGGTGGCCGCTTCTCCATGAAGGCCGTGACCGCCTCGACGAGGTCGTCGGAGGCCAGCATCCCGGCGTTCCAGGTGGCGACGTAGTCGAGCCCCTCGGCGACCGTGCGCCCCTCGTTGGCCGCCAGGACGGCCTTGGTGCCCTGCACGGCGATGGGCGAGTTGGCGGCGATCTCCGCCGCCATGGCTCGGGCCGCCTTGAGCGCGCCCTCGGCGTCGGCGGCCACGTCGTTCAGCAGGCCGATCTCCTTGGCCCGCTCCGCGCTGATGTCCTTGCCGGTGAAGGCCAGCTCGGCCATGTGGCCGGCGCCGACGATGGCGGGCAGCCGCTGCAGGCTGCCGAGGTCGGCGACGATGGCCATCTTGGCCTCGCGCACCGAGAACACCGCGTCGGCCGAGCCCAGGCGGATGTCGCAGGCGGCGATGAGGTCGACGCCGCCGCCGATGCAGTAGCCGTGGACGGCCGCGATGACCGGCTTGGGGCAGCGCGCCACGGCCGTGATGGAGTCCTGCAGCCGCAGCACGTTGGTGCGCGCCGCGTGCGCCCGGGCTGCCATGGACGCCGGCGAGCTCGAGCTCCCGGACCCCCCGTCCCCGCCGTCTTCGGCCCCACCGCCGGAGAGGACGCTCCCCATCTCCTTGAGGTCGAGGCCAACCGAGAAGTGCGGCCCCTTCGCGGCGAAGACCACGGCGCGCACCGATGCCTCGGCGCTGAGCGCGGCCATGGCCCGGGGCAGGTCCCGCCACAGGTCCGTCCCCATTGCGTTGCGGGCCTCGGGCCGGTCCAGCCACACGGTGGCCACCGCCTCGTCCTGCTCGATGCTCAGCACCGGCGACTCGAACTGTGCGATCGCGCTCTTTCCCATGTCCGCAGGCTAACCGCCGGGCCGGGGACCGAAGTGAGGCCCACTAGAGTGCATGGGCTGGTTTCGCACGCACCACGCATCCCCCCGAGAGAGGTTTGACCCTGCCCACCTTCAGCGCCGACGCGTCCGCGGACCTGACGGGACCGGGCTGGCTCCGCGAGCGGCGGGCAGCCGGCCAAGAGGCCTTCGCATCGACCACGCTCCCCAGCGAGAGCGAGGAGGTCTGGCGCTATTCGCCCATCGACCACCTGGCGCTCGACGAGCTCGCTCCCGCCCCTGCCGGCGGGCCGGACCCCGACGCCGTGCAGCTCCGGGCCGCCGTCGAGGCGGCGCTCGGGACGACGGCGGGCAGCGTCCTGGTCCACAACGGGCGCGCCGGCACCTTCGTCACGGCGGACGGGCCCGGCACGGCCGGGCTCGCCTTCGGACGGGCCGACGACGTGCCGGGGTCGCGCCAGATGCTGGGGTCGGCCCAGCACGGCGGGGACGCGCTGGTGCGCCTGAACGACGCCTTCGCCCCCGACCCGGTGTTCGTCGACGTGCCCGCCGGAGTGACGGTCGCCGGCCCGCTGGTCGTGGTCCACTGGTGCGACCCGGCCGGCGCGACCTTCCCGCGGCTCGCCGTACGCGCCGGCGAAGGGGCGGCGGCGTCGGTCGTCGAGGTCTTCGCCGGCGCGGAGGGGCCGGACCGCTCGCTGGTCGTCCCCGTCACCGAGCTGACCGCCGGCGACGGCGCGTCGCTCTCCTACGTGTCGCTCCAGATCCTCGGCGCGTCGGCCTGGTCGATCGCCCGCCTGGCCGCCCGCGGCGCGGCCGGCTCCTCGCTGCGCACGTTCACCGTCGGACTCGGCGCCTCCTACGGCCGGGTGCGGGCCGACGTCTCGGTGGACGGCCGTGACGCACGCAGCGAGATCCTGACGACCTATCTCGGCCAGGGGTCCCAGGTGCACGACATCCGCACCCTGCAGGACCACGTGGCCCCGCGCACGACGAGCGAGCTGTTGTGCCAGGGCGCGGTGGCCGACCAGTCGCGCTCGGTCTACAGCGGGCTGATCCGCGTCCACCGCGGGGCGGTCCGTAGTGACGCCCGGCAGACGAACCACAACCTCGTGCTCGACGAGGGCGCGCACGCCGACTCGGTGCCCAACCTCGACATCCTCGAGAACGACGTGAAGTGCTCACACGCGTCGACGGTCGGCCCGATCGACGAGGACCAGCGGTACTACATCGAGTCGCGCGGCGTGGCGCCCGAGGTGGCGGAGGGGCTCATCGTGCGCGGCTTCTTCGACGCCATCATCGACCGCGGCCCGATCCCCGAGGTGACCCCGCTCCTCGAGCGCGAGGTGCACCAGCGTCTCGACGCAGCGCTGGGCAGGCGGGTGACGGCCGGTGTCTGAGACGGTGGTGCTGTGCAAGACCGACGAGCTGGCGCCCGGTGAGGCGAGGCGCTTCGACGTCGGCGGCCGCCGGATCGCGCTGGCGCGCTGCGGCGACGCCTTCCACGCCGTCGACGACCGATGCAGCCACGAGGACTACTCGCTGGCCGAGGGCGAGGTGTGGGCCGACGAGTGCCAGATCGAGTGCCCGCGCCACGGCAGCACGTTCGACCTGCTGACCGGCGAGCCGTGCTCGCTGCCCGCCACCCAGCCCGTCGCCGTCTACGAGGTCGTGATCGACGGCGAGACCGTGTCGGTGGTGCTGCCGTGAGCGCGCGCGGCGAGGAGCACGTCTTCGAGGTGCGGGGCCTGCACGCCTCGGCGGGCGGGCGCGAGGTGCTGCACGGCATCGACCTGACGGTGCGCAGCGGCGAGGTGCACGCGATCATGGGACCCAACGGCTCGGGCAAGAGCACGCTGGCCCATGCCCTGATGGGCCGGCCCGGCACCGAGGTCACCGCGGGCTCCATCACCATGGACGGACGGGAGCTCACCGCACTGCCGGCCTGGCAACGGGCACGGGCCGGCCTCTTCCTCGCGCTGCAGCACCCGGTCGAGGTGCCCGGCGTGAGCCTGCACTCGCTGCTCGGAGCGGCGTCCGCCACCGACGCCACCCTGGACGCGGCGCTGTCCGCCCGCATGGTCGACGAGGCGAAGGCCGTTGGTCTCGATCCCAAGCTGTTGGGCCGGCCGCTCAACGTCGACCTCTCCGGCGGCGAGCGCAAGCGCACCGAGATGGTGCAGCTCGGCGTGCTCCGCCCCGCCATCAGCATCCTCGACGAGGTCGACTCGGGGCTCGACGTCGATGCGCTCGACGAGGTGGCGCGCTGGCTCCAGCACGCCACCGACGAGTGGGGCGTCGGCATCATCGCCATCACGCACTTCAACCGGTTCCTGGTCAAGCTCGAAGCCGACCTGGTGCACGTCATGGTCGAGGGCCGCATCGTTGCCACGGGCGATGCCGATCTGGCGCTGCAGCTCGAGCAGACCGGATACGCCGGCTACCAGGACCCTCGCTGATCCGGGAGCCGGGCCACGGAAAGGGCGGCCGGCACTTTCATCCGAACGTCGCACCCATCACCATCCGAAAGTCGCACGAGCCTGCCCCCACCGGGGCAACCCTGCTTGGTACCGTAAATCGTCATGGCCAACGGTCGTCCGACGGGCGACGGATCGGGTCGCTCCTCCAGAAGGTCACGCGGCCGGTCCGCGAACCAGGAGGGGTTGGCCGCGCTCGGGCGCCAGATGCGCGGCGCGCCGGACGCCGTGGCCAACGAGGCGGGTCTGCGCACGCTCGGCACGACCATCGACGCCGAACGCTCCCGGCCGCGCGGCCGCCGGCGCAGCGGAGCGCCGAAGTGGAGCGCCGGCAAGAAGGCGGTCGTGGCGCTCCTGGCGGTCCTCGTGCTCCTGGTGGCCGTCGCCGGGGGCGGCTACGCCTACCTGTGGTACCGCTACAGCCAGATCGACAAGATCCACATCAGCGCAGAGCAGGCCGTGCAGAACGGGGGGCCGTTCACGATCCTCGTCATCGGCTCCGACAGCCGGGCCGGCCTGACCGGCCAGGCCGTCCAGGCCTTCGGCTCGGCGTCACAGGTGACCGGGCAGCGCAGCGACGTCCTGCAGCTGTGGAGGGTCACACCGGCGACCAAGCAGATCCAGATCGTCTCGATCCCGCGCGACACCGTCGTTTCCATGCTCCCACCGGACAATTCGCAGTACGGCACCTACAACCGGGTGAACACCGCCTACAACACGGGCGCCAACCAGCTGGTGAAGACGATCACCGCCAACTTCGGCATCCCGATCAACCACGTCGTCCAGGTCGACTTCGCGGGCTTCCAGAACGCGGTCAACGCGCTGGGGGGCATCTACCTCGACTTCCCCTACCCCGCCAAGGACGCCTACTCCGGCCTCGACATCACGACCCCGGGCTGCCAGCTGCTGGGAGGTTTTCAGGCGCTGGCGGTGGCGCGGGCACGCCACTTCGAGTACTACGCCAACGGCTACTGGCACTACGACGGGACGAGCGACTTCGGGCGCATCCAGCGCCAGGACGTCTTCATCAAGTCGATGATGAGCGCGGCCAAGTCGAAGGTGAACCCGCTGACGGTGAACGCCTTCCTGGGGTCGGTCAACCAGGGCATCCAGATCGACGACGGCTTCGGCTTCAACGAGCTCGTCGGTCTCGCCCTGACCTACCACTCGTTCGACCCGACGGCCCTCCAGGGCGAGACGCTGCCGACGGTCTCGGCCAACGGCTTCGGCAGCCTGGGCGACGTCCTGACGGTGGACCAACCGGCGGCCCAGCAGATGCTCGTCAACGTCTTCGGCTCCAGCCTCGTCGCGCCGACCGCCCCGCCGCCCGACGCTTCGGGCAACCCCGACCCTCCCCCCACGATCACGACCACGACGCAGCCTGCAGCCGGTGCGGCTGCGCCCTCGAGCGCCACGGGCGCGCCCGCCACGACCGCGACGGCGACGGTGCCGCCGCCCTCCTTCGACCCGACGGCCTGCAGCCCGGCCTAGCGGCGCCGTGCCGTGGGTGCCACACGGATGGGGCCGAGATCGGTCATGGCGTGCGGCGGTCCTGTCGAAACAGCCGGGCATCGCGCCATGTCATGGTGCCCCGAACCAGGTGGTCAGGGCGTCCCGCAGCCCGGTATCCGAGCCGTCCCCGACCCAGGCGACATATCCGTCGGGCCGGATCAGCACAGCACGAGGAGCGGTCACCGCGCCGAGTACCGGAAGTTCCCACGGGCCGACATGTTCAGCATCGATCAGTTGGACCCGGTCAGCCCATGGCGTGATCTCCAAGCCGCCGGGCGGACCGAGGTTGAGCAGCACCGGCTTTGCGTCGTGCAGCAGGGTGAAGACCCGCAGCGGGCCACCGGCGGTCACGAGGTCCAGATCGGGCATGCGGCGTCCGAGCAGGGGGTGGCCCTCGCCGACGTCGTAACGAATGTCCAGCCCGGAGATGATCCCGGCGAGCAGTTTGCGAGGCTCGTCCATGCTCGCCAGCTCCGACACCAGGTCGGCCAGGGCCTTGGTGCGCTCGTCCCCCCGCTGGAGCACGCCCAGAGCCATCGTGTGCCGAAGCGCGCGGGCGGCGACTGGGTGGCGCTCGTACTGATACGTATCGAGAAGGCTCTCCGGGGAGGTCCCGTTGACCACCTGAGCCAGCTTCCATCCCAGATTCACCGCATCCTGCACACCGAGACTGAGGCCCTGTCCACCCGCCGGGTAGTGCACGTGCGCCGAGTCGCCCGCGAGGAGGACTCTTCCAGCGCGGTACGCCTGTGCCTGACGTGTCATGTCGGTGAACCTGGAGATCCAAGTGGGGCTGTGGATCCCGAAGTCGGTGCCGAACACCGCGATGAGCGCCTCGCGCAGATCGCCCAGGGTGGGCTCGCTGCTCGGCCCGAGCTTCTGCTCGGTCACGACGACCCGGACCGTCCGGCCATCCTCCAACCTGTGGAGGCCATGGACGCCCACGGCGTCCTGGCGAATGCCGCGCGGTGGCTCCTCGGTCACCTCGACCTCGGCGATCAGGTTGCTCTTGGTCGGATCCCACCCCGAGAAATCGATACCGGCGGCTCGACGAACGACGCTGCGTCCTCCGTCGCACCCGACGAGGTACTGGGCTCGCAGCGTCTCAATGTCGGACAGCTCGACGTCGACGCCGGTGTCGTCCTGCGCGAAGCCCTTCACCTCACATTCGTAATAGATCCGTACCTGGAGCTCGGCGATCCAGGCGGCCATGATCAGCTCGATCTGGTTCTGCCAGATCCCGAGCGAATACGGATGACGCGTCGGGAAGTCGCTCATGTCCAACACGGTCGTGCCGATCATCACGGCCTGAGCCACCTGACCTTCCGCCAGGAAGCGATCAGCGACCCCACGCTGATCCAACACTTCGATAGTGCGCGAGTGAAAACCGCCGGCCCGTGAGCCGACGAGTAGGTGATCGGGACGCCGCTCGACGATCGCGACGTCGATTCTCGCCAACGCCAACTCAGCCGCCAGCATCATCCCCGTCGGACCGCCTCCGGCGATCACCACCGCATGCTTCGCCATACGCCACCCTCTCCTCATTCCGTAGGTTCTGCTTCGGGTCGGAGATTCTGCGCACCGACCGGGGCCTTGTTGCAAGCGCCCGGTGCGAGCTACATTGAACATGGCGGGGACCCGGTGCTCTCCTTCCTGTGTTCGGTGCGGACGAACAACCCCTGTGCGATGTGGCGGCGCGGCGCGTAGGGCGGAGCCGCCGGCCCGCCGCACTGATCGGCGATCGGGCAACGTGGACACCGTGACCCGCTACCTTGGTCACTGTGGGCAGCGCGCGAGTGCCCGGTGGGGTGGTGCACAAGCTTCCGGGAGACCTGCGCAAGGCGCTGGTCGCCAACTCCACGGCACTCGATGCGTGGAACGACATCACGCCCTTGGCTCGCAATAGCAGTCGGCCGGGTGCCCCCAGTTGGCCGGGTGGGAGCCTCGCCGGTCAGCGACCCGCCGGCAAGAGGGTGACCACCACCGAATTCGACACGCTGGTGCTCGAAGGCAGGCCCAAGGTGACCACCTTGGTGGAGTACCTCCCGGCTGGTAGCGGCGGAAGAGAACTCGACGATCCCGCTGTCGGGACGCATCTCGGTATGAAGGTCGTCGACCGGCCGCCGGGTTGCAGGCACGCCTGATAGGTCGTGCTCACCGTCAGTGGAAACCTGTTCGGTCCCGGGGCGAGGACCACCGAGGGAGGGCAACGAACGAGCGAAAAGGCAGGGGAGAACCGGATCGCCCTGTCGGCAAGCCCTACGGCGAGCCACCCGTCGATGGCACACTGCTGAACGAGCAGCCCTCTTGACCCGTGATTCGTGACCACAGCGGTTCCCTTGATCGGTGCACCACCGATGACTCGTGTCCGGTCGAGCGTGATCCGAATGGTGATGCGGTCCTTGGCCACCCGATCGTCGACCGAACGAGCACCGGTGGCCTGCGACGCCAGACCCGTCGTCAGAGCGAACGCGGTCAATCCGAGACACGTCACGATACGGAGGGACGATCTCACGACATGACTATGACGCAGCCGGGCCGAGAACGGTTCGAAATGCGGTCGGCGTACTTCGCCGGGACGGTCGCGCAACTCCCTGCCACCGGGCTCGTTTGAGAGCGTCTGTAGGGTTGGCACATGGCTCATGAAACGAGCACAGGCTCGTCACCGATCGTGAAGGGTTTGATGAACAACCTCCGGGAGATCCTCCCCGAAGGGGAGCGGCAGAAGCTTGCGGGATACACACAACGAGCCGAAGCCTCGACACCCAGGGGGGATTTCCACCGGGCGAGGCTCTGCCTGCATTGGGCCGTCAAGACGGCTGAGAGCCCCGGGCACTCACACCTCTCCGGTGTGGCCGTCCGCCTCAAGGAAAAGCACAAGGCCTGGCAGGACGTCTGGCTCGGCATTGAGTTCGGCTCCGAAGTGGAGATCGGAAAGGGTCAAGCTGCGCAGGAGGTCAAGGGCGACCAAAAGATCGGTCCGGGGGAGGACATCGAGCTCCTGTGGGTGCAGGAGGCGACGGACGTCGCGAAGAGTGCTGCCGAAAAGTCGGGCTGGGACAATGTCCCGTGGGAGGAGCTGCTCGAAGAGGTCCTCGAGATCGGCTAGCGCGCCGCAGACGAGCGTCCCCTGCGGCGGACCGGCCGGCATCAGATTGGAGGGAGGCGCCATGGCAGTTCAGCTCAACCACACCATCGTCCCGGTCCAGGACAAGGAGGCGTCGGCCAACTTCCTCGCCGAGATCCTCGGCCTCGGTCCCCCGCAGGCGTTCGGACCGTTCCTGTGCCTCGAGACCGCCAACGGCGTCAGCCTCGACTACGACGACCGCGGGGCACCCGAGCATCATCACTACGCCTTCCTGGTCACCGAGGAGGAGTTCGACGCCATCTTCACCCGGGTCACAGAGCGTGGATTGACCTACTGGGCCGACCCCGGGCACCAACAGGAGAACCGCATCAACAACCATGGACGCGGCTTCTATTTCGAGGATCCCTCAGGTCACAACATGGAGGTGCTCACGCGGCCGTACGGCGGCTGACCCGGTGGCGCTCCGACCCTCGCGCCCCCTTGCGACGCAAGCTACCGGGCGCTATCATGTCTCGCATGGTAGTAAGCGGTGGCCGCAGGACCCAATTGCTCCGCGGGGTGCTGGACCTGTGCCTGCTGGCGGTCATGGGCGAAGGTCCGGCCTACGGATACGAGATGACCAAGCGTCTCGGGGAGCGCGGGCTCTCCATCGTCGGCGAGGGCTCGATCTACCCGCTGCTGGGCCGGCTCGAGCGTGACGGGCTCGTGGACACGCACCGCGCCGCCAGCAACGGCGGTCCGCCGCGGAAGTACTACCAGCTCTCCCGCCAGGGCCAACGCGCCCTCACGTCGGGTATCTCGGAGTGGCGGGCCACCCGCGACGCCGTGGACGCCGTGCTCGGCGTCGCGCATTCGGAGGTGAGCGTGTGAGCCAGTTCGTGGACGTATGCCGAAGAGAGTGGGGACGCCTCGGTGTCCCCGAGGGCGTCGCCAACGAGATGGCGGAAGACCTCGAGGCTGATCTCGCCGAGGCTCGAGCCGACGGTGTCTCGCCCGAAGAGGTGTTGGGGAACGGCTACTTCGACGCCAAGTCCTTCGCTGCCTCCTGGGCCACGGCCCGGGGCGTCGTCCGCTCGGCATCCCGCGACCGCAGCGCGGTCCGGATCCATTCACTGGTGCTGGCGCTCAGCGCTCTGGTGGCTGCGGTGGTCGCAGGGGCCGGTCTGCTCATCCTCGCCCGACCCCGCTTCGGTTCCCAGGCCATGGCGGCCGCTCCCGTCGGGCAGCGCTTCAGCCGCCCGGTGCCGCCGATCCTCGTGAATCCTCACCACTTCCTCGCGGGGCCGGCGAGTGCCCTCGACCCGCTGGGAGTGGTCTTGTTGCTCGTCGGCCTGATCGGATTCGTGGCCACACTCTGGATCTGGCGCCCATGGTCGAAACTTCGGGAGGAGACGGGACCCGACCAGAACGTCGGAATGCCCAGTTTTCTCTGAGGAGCTCAGGAGGCTTCGGCGGCCACCTCGTCGAGGCCCTGGGCCAGGGCGTTCCAGCTGAGGGTCGCGCACTTGATGCGCACCGGGAACTTCACGACCCCCTGCAGCGCCGCCAGCTCGCCGAGCTTGTCGAGGTCGATCTCCTCCGGCTCGTCCACCGCAACCTCGGCCCCGTCGCCGTCGTGCTCGAGGGCGGCCTCGTGGATCGACATCATCCCCTTGAAGGTGCTGATGAGGCGGCGCACCTCGCCGACCGGCTTGCCCTTGACGGCGGCCGACATGAGCGAGGCCGACGACTGGCTGATGGAGCAGCCGGAGCCGCCGATCTTGAGGTCGGCCAGCTTGCCGTCCTCGACGACCATGGAGACCACGACCTCGTCGCCGCACAGGGGGTTGAAGCCCTCCACGCGGTGCGCGGGCGGCGAGTCCAGCTCGCCCCGGTTCCTCGGCGAGCGGTAGTGGTCGAGGATGATCTCGCGGTACAGCTCTTCGAGGTCTGCCATCAGCCGAACAACCTACCGGCTTCGAGCAATCCCTCGATCAGCACCTCGATGTCGTGCTCGTCGCTGAACAGCGACAACGAGGCCCGGGCGGTGGCCTGCACGCCGAGGCGGCGCATGAGCGGCTTGGCGCAGTGGTGGCCCGGCCGCACGCACACGCCAAACTGGTCGAGCACCTGGGCCAGGTCGTGCGCGTGGACGTCGCGGTAGGCGAGGGAGAGCACGCCGCCGCGGTCGTCGCCCGCCGGCGGGCCGAAGACCCGGACGTCGGACCCCAGCTTCTCGTCCAGGCGGGCCAGCGCGTGGTTCGTCAGGGCCAGCTCGTGAGCGCGGATGCGGTCCAGCCCGATGTCGTTGAGGTACCCGATGGCCGCGGCCAGGCCGACGGATTCCGCGATGGGCGGCGTGCCCGCCTCGAAGCGGGCCGGTGGCGGCGCCGGCCGGAACGAGTCGAGCTTCACGTCGAGGATCATCCCGCCCCCGCCGAGGAAGGGCCCCATGGCGTCGAGCAGCTCGGCGCGGCCCCACAGCACCCCGAGGCCGGTGGGCCCCATCGTCTTGTGCGCCGAGTAGGCCAGGAAGTCGGCCCCCAGCGCGGTGACGTCGACCGGCGCGTGGGGCACGAGCTGCGCCGCGTCGACCACCACGATCGCCCCGGCGCGGTGCGCCACCGCCGCCACGTCGGACACCGGGTTGATGGTGCCGAGCACGTTGGACATGGCCGAGATGCCGACGAGCTTCACGCCGTCGACGAGGCGGTCGAGGTCGTCGAGCACGAGGCGGCCGTCGCCGTCGATGGGGATGTAGCGGAGGTCGAGGCCGCCGAGCTCCTCGGCGAGGATCATCCACGGCACGATGTTGGCGTGGTGCTCCATCTCGGTCAGGAGCACGGCGTCGCCCGCCCGCAGGTTGGCCCGGCCCCACGAGTGCGCCACCAGGTTGAGGGACTCGGTCGTGTTCTTGGTGAACACCACTTCGTGCGCCGGGTCCGGCGCGCCGATGAAGCGTCCCGCCACCTTGCGGGCCCGCTCGTAGAGCGCGGTGGCCTCCTCGGCGGTGGCATAGACGCCGCGGTGCACGTTGGCGTGCGTCGTCTCGTAGTAGCGCGTCATGGCATCGATCACCACGCGTGGCTGCAGTGCGGAGGCGGCGGCATCGAGATACACGATGGGCCGGCCGTTGACGGTGCGCGTCAGGAGGGGGAAGTCCTTGCGCAGCGCCTCGACGTTGAGCGGCGCGGAGCCGGTGGGCGCGGGCGTCATCGCCAGGCCTCGTAGCCCTCGGTCTCGACCCGGGCGGCCAGCTCCGGGCCGCCGCTGGCCACGATGCGGCCGTCGACGAGCAGGTGGACCACGTCGGGCACGAGCTCCTCGAGCAGGCGCTGGTAGTGCGTGATGGCGAGCACGCCGAGCTCCGGGCGTGCCTCGCGCACGGCCCGCACGCCGCGCCCGACCACGCGCAGCGCGTCGATGTCGAGACCGGAGTCGGTCTCGTCGAGGACGGCGACGAGGGGCTGGAGCAGCGCCATCTGCAGGATCTCGTTGCGCTTCTTCTCGCCACCGGAGAAGCCCTGGTTCAGGTGGCGGCTGGCGAACGACGTGTCCATGCCGAGACGCTCCATCCACTCGGTCATGAGCACCCGCACCTCGAGCACCGACACCTCCTCGCCCGTGCGCGCCGCCATGGCCTGGCGCAGGAACGAGGCCACCGACACTCCCTCGATCGACTCGGGGTACTGGAAGGCCAGGAACAGGCCGGCCTTGGCCCGCACGTCGGTCGCCCAACCGGTGACGTCCTCGCCGTTGAGCGCGATGGTGCCCGCGGTCACCGTGTAGGCCGGGTGGCCCATCAGGGCGCCCGCCAGGGTCGACTTCCCGGCGCCGTTGGGGCCCATGAGAGCGTGGATCTCGCCGGCCCCGACGGTCAGGTCGACGCCGCGCAGGATGGCGCCGTCCTCGGCGGACACGTGGAGGTCCCGGACCTCGAGCAGCGGGGGGGCGGTGGGCATCGCTAAAAGCTTACCTTTTTGGTCAGGTTTTCTGGCACGGCCCGCCGCGCGGTGCCGCCGGGACCGGCTGCGGCGGTCCTCACCAGCCCCGGTCCACCCATTCGGCCAGGTGGGGGGACTCGTTCCCCACCGTGGTGGACGTCCCGTGCCCCGGCAGCACCAGGGTGTCGGGCTTGAAGGCGGCGAAGATGCGCCGGTCGATGGACTCGATGATGGTGTCGAAGTCGGCGTTCTCGAACGAGGTGTTGCCCGGCCCGCCCGGGAACAGGGTGTCGCCGGTGAACAGCAGGTTCGTGCCCTCGACGGCGAAGCAGATGGAGCCCGGGGTGTGGCCGGGCGTGGCCAGGGTCCTGATGCGCAGGTCGCCGACCGAGAGGAGCTCGTCGTCGTCGAGGATCTCGTCGTAGCTGGGCAGCATGCCCGCGTCGGCGCTGGTCACGGCCACCGAGATGCCGGCGTCGCGCACGGCCGGCACGGCCTGGATGTGGTCCCAGTGCCCGTGCGTCTCGACCACCTGGCGCACGCCGAGGCGCTGGCAGATCTCGAGCAGGGCCTCGTGCTCGTTGGCGGCGTCGATGAGCATGGCGTCGCCGGTCCGGCGGCAACGCAGGATGTAGACGTTGTTGTCCATCGGGCCCACCACGATCTGGTGGACCTCGGTGGCGGCGTCGCTCCATATCTGCTCCAGCTGTCCCATGGCTCCAGCGTGGCACAGCCGGGTCGTCCGTTCGGCACGGAGCCGGGGCTTCTGGTCGCCGATGCCCTGGTCTGGTAGACACCGCATATAGCCAAGCGACAGACCACCGGCCGGGCTGCCGGGGGGAGAGGCAGAGGAGCCCAGGCATGAATTTCGCCTTCAGTGACGAGCAGGAGGAGCTGCGCACGGCGGTGCGCCGGTTCCTGACCGAGAAGTCGCCCGAGAGCGAGGTGCGACGTCTCATGGACACGACCGAGGGTTACGACCCGGCGGTGTGGAGCCAGATGGCCGACCAGCTGGGCCTGCAGTCGCTCACCATCCCCGAGGAGTTCGGCGGCTCGGGCTTCACCTACGTCGAGCTGCTCGTCGTGCTCGAGGAGATGGGCGCCGCGCTGCTGTGCGCACCCTTCTTCTCCTCCGTCGCCCTGGCGGCCAACGCGCTGCTGACCTCCGGCGACGACGAGGCCAAGAAGAGCTACCTGCCCGGGATCGCCTCCGGGGAGACGATGGCCACCCTGGCCATCACAGAGGACAACGGGAAGTGGGACTTCAGCGGCATCGAGTGCGCGGCCACCAAGAAGGGTGACGGGTGGGTCCTCGACGGCCACAAGATGTTCGTGATCGACGGGCACGTGGCGCACCTCGTCGTCGTGGCGGCCCGGACCCCCGCCGGCGTGTCGCTCTTCGCTGTTGCCGGTGACGCCGCCGGGCTGACGCGCACCCCGCTGCCGACCATGGACCAGACGCGCAAGCAGGCCCGCCTGGAGTTCGCCTCGACGCCGGCGACGCTCATCGGTGCCGATGGGGGCGCCGAGGCCGGCCTGTCCAAGACGCTCGACCTCGCCGCGGTGGCGCTGGCCGCCGAGCAGGTCGGGGGCGCGCAGCACGTGCTGGACGCATCGGTCGAGTACGCGAAGACCCGCATCCAGTTCGGCCGCCCGATCGGCAGCTTCCAGGCGATCAAGCACAAGTGCGCCGACATGCTGCTCGAGGTGGAGTCGGCCAAGTCGGCCGCCTACTACGCCGCGTGGGCTGCGGCGGAGGACTCCGACGAGCTGCCCGTCGTGGCCAGCCTGGCCAAGTCCTACTGCTCCGAGGCCTACTTCCACGCCGCCGCCGAGAACATCCAGATTCACGGGGGCATCGGCTTCACCTGGGAGCACCCGGCCCACCTGTACTTCAAGCGGGCCAAGTCCTCCGAGCTGCTGCTGGGCGACCCGTCGTACCACCGCGAGCTGCTGGCACAGCGCATCGGGATCTGAGGTGCCGGGGCCCTTCCGGCTCCGGCCCGGACCGGCGGGTGACCTCTCGACGTATGCCAGCTCCACCGGCCCGGGCGCACCGGTCCGCGGCCACGTCGTGCTGTGCCACGACCTGCCCCGGCCCAAGGGCGCGGCGGCCGACGTGGCTCTCACGTTCCCCGCGCTGGCCGATCGGCTGACCCGTGAGTCGGGCTTCCGAGTCGTCACCGCGGCGCTGCGTGGCACCGGTGAGTCGGCCGGCGACTTCTCCGCGCTCGGCTGGCTGGACGACCTGACCTTCCTGGCCCAGAGCGAGATCCCCGAGGAGTCGTCCCGGCTCGTCGTCGGTTTCGGGTTCGGGGGGGTGCTGGCCCTGCACCTCGCGGCGCTCGACGAACGGGTGGCGGGCGTGGCCTGCCTCGGCACACCGTCGGACCTCGGTCCCCTGACGAGTGCCCCCGAGGACCTCCTGGCCCGCTGCCGGCGCGACGGCCTCATCACGACGCCCGGTTTCCCCGCCTCCACCGAGGCCTGGGTCAAGGAGCTCTCGGTCCTGCACCCGGCCGAGGACGCTGCGCTCTTGAAGGGCCGGCCGCTGCTCATGGTCCACGGGTCCGACGACCCCGACGTGCCCGTCTCGGACGCCCGGGCCCTGGCCGACGCCGCCACGGGGCCGGCCGAGCTGCACCTGGTCTTCGGGGCCGGCCACTGGCTGCGGGCCGACCCGAGGGTGATCGCCATCCTGGTGGGCTGGCTGGAGCGGCGCCACTAGGGCTCGGACCTTTGACGCTCAAGGAAGGCGCCGCACCGTCCGAGAACTAGTCATGACCGAGGGGGGTACGCCGACCTTCAGCGTGGTCGTGCACCGGACAGGTGGCGGGACGACCTCGCTGGGGGAGGGGGTCTTGGCGACGTCGCACCCCCCCGACGACGGCACGGCCGGTCCCGACGCGGTCAGGCCGCCGGCGGGTCGCTACTCAACGCGGCATCGATCGCATCGCGCAGCGCCCGCGCCGCGCGCCGCGCGTCCGGCGCTCGAGTCAGATAACGCACCACGACGAAGTGGCGCACACCGACGGCTGCAAGAGCAGGGATTCTCTCCGGCGTCACGCCGCCCGTCACAAAGACGGGAACGCTGGATCGTGCGCTGGCCAGACTGACGTAGCCCATCCCCGTCCCCGCCCGACCCGGCTTGGTCGGCGTCGCCTCGACCGGTCCGGCCGAGATGTAGCTCACGTCCTCTCGTGCCGCACCGAACAGGTCCGGCTCCGAGTGGGTGGAGAGTCCGACGATCGCACCCTGACCGAGGATGCGCCGGGCCAGCGAGGGCGGGGCGTCGTCCTGCCCCACGTGGACCCCGTCCGCTCCCACCTCGAGTGCGAGGTCGGGCCGGTCGTTGAGCACGAAGGGCACGTCGTGCTCACGGCACACCGCAGCCGCCACGCGGGCACGGGCGATCAGCGCCCTGGCCTCGAGAGCCTTGTCGCGCAGCTGGACCACGTCCACGCCCCCCGCGATGCAGTCGGTCAGGAAGGCGTCCAGATCGGGACGGTCCGGCGTGCAGAGATAGAGGCGGCGGCCGGCGAGGCCAGCGATCACGTCCCGCCGTGCGCCCGGGCCTTCATGGCCTTCTTGGTGGCCCGCACCTTGTCGAGGGTCGCGGCGTCCGTGATGTCGGCCACGGAGAGGAAGGTCCCCTCGTCGCCGAAGGGCGCGCTCGCCTCCCGCCATCCCTCGGGGCGCACCCCCAGCTGCTTGCCGAGCAGCGCGGCGAAGATCTTGGACTTCCGCTCCCCGAACCCGGGCAGCGATCGGATCCGGCGCACCAGCTCCTCACCGCTGCGGACGCCCTTCCAGATGGCGTCGGGCTTGCCGCCGTAGTCCTCGGCGACCGTGCGGCAGACCTCCTGGACACGCCCCGCCATCGACCCGGGGTAGCGGTGCAGGGCAGGCCGCTCCTTGAAGACCTCGGCGAGCTCGCCGGGGTCCATGGCGGCGATGGACGCCGCGTCGAGGGATCCCCCGAGGCGCCGCGCCAATTCGGCGGGGGAGGAGAAGGCCTTCTCCAGGGTCACCTGCTGGTCGAGCACCATGCCGATGAGCAGGGCCAGCGGGTCGCGGCTGAGCACGGCGTCGGCATCGGCGTCGCCGCTCAGGTGGAGCGCAGTTGGAGCCACGGGGGAGATTTTGGCACGCAGACAGGGGCGGGTGGACGTGCCCCGGCGCCGCGGCGCGGGCAGACTCTCGCCATGCACATCCCGGCCAAGGTCGATTACGGCATCCGCGCCCTGCTGGCGCTGGCCGCCGCCGGGACGCCCCAGACCGCCGAGCACCTGGCGGGAGAGCAGGGCCTGCCGCCCCGGTTCCTCGGCGCCATCCTGGCCGACCTGCGGCGGGCCGGGATCGTGGCCAGCCAGAGGGGCGCCGAGGGCGGCTACCGGCTCGCCCGGGAGCCCGACGCCATCACGATCGCGGACGTCATCCGCGCCCTCGACGGCCCTTTGGCCGAGGTGCGGGGGTTCCGGCCCGAAGCCACCAACTACGACGGCGCGGCGGAGAACCTCCAGCAGGTCTGGGTGGCCGTCCGCGCCAGCCTGCGCTCGGTGCTCGAGAAGGTCACCCTGACCCACGTGATCACGGGCCGGCTGCCTCCCCACGTGCAGAAACTGGTGACGGACCCGGATGCCTGGGTCGCCCACTAACGGCGCGGGCGGCGCCCCCGTGGCCGTCTCGGCCGCCGACTACCTCTGGTTCGTCGACCTGGCGCTCGGCGGCATGACGCGCATCGTCGAGGAGCTCGGCGACGACCTGGCCAACCGGCGCCCGCCGTTCAGAGGCGGCAATTCCCCGTACGTGCTCCTGACCCACTGCCTCGGGGTGATGGAGTTCTGGGGCGGCGCCACGGTCGCCGAACGCCCGGTGCAGCGTGACCGGGGGGCGGAGTTCAGCGCCAAGGGCGACGTGGCGGGTCTCCTGCGGCGCACCGAGCACGCGCGGCGGCGCCTGCGCGAGGACATCGTGGGGCTCGACGCCGGGGCCGTGCCGGCGAACGTGCCCCGCGACGCCGAGGACCCCGTGCCCTATGTCGAGGTCAAGGGAGCCGTCCTGTTGCACATCTTGGAGGAGCTGTTCCAGCATCTCGGCCACATGGAGGTCACCAGGGATGCGCTGGTGGCGGGGCATCAGCGGTGAGCATCGCGGGCGACCCCGCCGTGATCGCCTGCAAGCTCGACGCCGGGTCTCTCGCCGAGCGCATCGAGGAGTGGCGGGCGCTCGTGGCGACGTCGGTCGTCGAGGTCGACGCCGGCACCACCTCCGTGCGCTTCGTGCTCGACGACTCGGAGGCCGCCCTCGTGGCGGCGGCGTCGCTCGGTCAGCGGGAGAAGGAGTGCTGCGCCTTCTTCGACGTCGCCATCGAGATCGGGGCGAAGCGCCGCGCACTGACGTTGCGGGTCCCCGACGGGGCGGAGGAGGCGATGGCGACCTTCGTCGCCCACCTCACACCGTGAACGGAGCAGCCCGCGTCGGGTCGATCCCGAGGTCGGCGATCGCCCCCGCCACGGTGGTGGGGGCGACGCGCCCGCACCGGGACAGCTGTTGCAGCACTGCGACCACGAGATGGGCGGCGTCGACCTCGAAGTACGAGCGCAGGGCGTCCCGGGCGTCGGAACGCCCGAAGCCGTCCGTGCCGAGCGAGGTGTAGGGGCGGTCCACGAACCGCGCCACCTGGTCGGGCACGCTGCGCATGTAGTCCGTGATGGCGACGACGGGGTCCGGGCCCGAGCCGAGCGCCTGCGTGATGGTGGCCCGGCGCGGCGCGTCGGCCGGGTGGAGCCGGTTCCAGCGCTCGACGTCGAGTGCGTCCGCCCGCAGGCTCGTCCACGAGGTCACCGCCCAGGCGTCGGCGGCCACCCCGTAGCGTGCGGCCAGGATGCGCTGCGCCTCCAGGGCGACGCTCCACATCGGGCCGGAGAAGCACAGCGAGGCGCGCAGGTCGCCGGAGACCTCCGGCGCCGCCGCGTAGCGATAGACCCCCTGAATGATGCCGCGCCGGATGGCGGCTCCCGCCTCTCCCTCGGGGAGTGCCGGCATCGGGTAGTTCTCGTTGTAGAGCGTGAGGTACCAGAAGCGGTCCTTGGGTTCCGGACCGAGCATCTCGGTGACGGCGGCCTCCACGATGGTGGCGACCTCGTAGGCGAAGGAGGCGTCGTAGACCATGGCGGCCGGGTTGGTGGAGGCGAGGAGCGGCGACTGCCCGTCGTCGTGCTGGAGCCCCTCACCCTGGAGCGTGGTACGGCCCGCCGTGCAACCCGCCAGGATGCCCCGGCCCCGCATGTCGCCGAGGGCCCAGGCCAGGTCCCCGACCCGCTGGAACCCGAACATGGAATAGAAGAGGAAGACCGGCACCATGGGCTGGCCCCAGGTGGCGTAGGACGTCGCCAGTGCCGTGAACGTCGCCAGCGCCCCGGCCTCGGTGATCCCCTCCTGCAGGACCTGGCCCGAGGTGCTCTCCGCATAGTGCAGCGGCAGGTCGGCGTCGACGGGCACGTAGTTCTGGCCGTCGGGGGCGTAGATCTTTGCCTCCGCGATCAGAGGCTCCAGCCCGAAGGTCCGGGCCTCGTCGGAGACGATCGGGGCCACCAGCGAGCCCACGGTGGGGTCGCGCACCAGGTTCCGCAGGAGGCGGGTGAAGACCATGGTGGTGGAGACCGACTGCGCCCCCGAACCCGCCGCGAACTCCTCGAAGACCTTGGCGTCGGGCTTCTGGGGCGGCACCGTACGCACCACGCGTACCGGCACCGGCCCGTCGAGCATGCGGCCCCGGGCGCGCAGGTACTCCATCGCATCGGAGCCCTCGGCCGGTCGGATGTAGGGCGGGTCACCCTCGAGCGCGGCGTCGGGGATGTCGTCGGTCAGGTAGAGGCGGTCGCGCAGGGCGCGCAGCTGGGCCTTGGTCATCTTCTTGATCTGGTGCGTGGCGTTGCGCGCCTCGATCTCGGGTCCGAGCGTCCACCCCTTGATCGTCTTGGCCAGGATGGCGGTGGGCGCCCCCCGTTGCTCGGTCGCCAGCTTGTAGGCGGCGTAGAGCTTGCGGTAGTCATGGCCGCCGCGGGGGAGCGACACGAGGTCGTCGTCGCTCAGGTCCTCGACCATCTTGCGCAGGCGGGGATCGGGTCCGAAGAAGTGCTCCCGGATGTAGGCACCCGACTCGGTGGCCAGCTTCTGGTACTCGCCGTCCACGGTCGTGTTCATGCGGTCGAGCAGGACGCCATCGACGTCGCGGGCGAGCAGCGCGTCCCAGCGCGAGCCCCAGATCACCTTGATCACGTTCCAGCCGGCGCCGCGGAACACCGCCTCGAGCTCCTGAATGACCTTCCCGTTGCCCCGGACCGGCCCGTCCAGCCGCTGCAGGTTGCAGTTGACCACGAAGATGAGGTTGTCGAGGTGCTCGCGGCCCGCCACCCCGAGTGCGCCGATGGACTCGGGCTCGTCCATCTCCCCGTCCCCCACGAAGCACCAGACCCGGCTGCCCGACGTGTCGACCAGGTGGCGCAGGTTGAGGTACCGGTTCACGTGGGCCTGGTAGATGGCCGAGATCGGACCGAGCCCCATGGACACCGTCGGGTACTCCCAGAAGCTCGGCAGCGAGCGGGGATGGGGGTAGCTCGGGAGGCCGTCACCGCCGACCTCGTGGCGGTAGTTGTCGAGCTCCGCCTCGCTGAGCCGGCCCTCGACGTAGGCCCGGGCGTAGATGCCGGGTGCCGCATGCCCCTGGAAGAAGATCTGGTCGCCGAAGCCGCCGTCGGCCTTGCCGCGGAAGAAGTGGTTGAAGCCGACCTCGTAGAGCGCCGCCGAGCTGGCGTACGTCGAGAGGTGCCCCCCGATGCCCTCGGTGCGCGTGTTGGCGCGCATGACCATGGCGGCGGCATTCCACCGGATGTAGGCCCGGATGCGGCGCTCCTGGTACTCGTCGCCGGGGAACCACGGCTCGGCGTCCGCCGGGATGGTGTTGACGTAGGGCGTCGAGACCGTGGCGGGGAAGTCGACCTGCTTGGTGCGCGCCCGTTCGAGCAGCTTCATCAGCAGGTAGCGCGCCCGGGCCCGTCCGCGGGCGTCGACGATGGCGTCGAACGACTCCAGCCACTCCTCGGTCTCACCGGGGTCCGTGTCGGGAACCTGGTGGCTGATCCCGTCGAACAGCATTTCCCCACGGTACCGGTAGGGGAGGGACGCGCACGACCACTGGTCGCGGGTGTTACACATTTGTCATGCCTGCCGACGGAGCCCCGGTCATCGTCTACACCGACGGCGCGTGCCGGGGGAACCCGGGGCCCGGGGGCTGGGCCTGGGCGGTGCCCGGCGGGCGCTACGCCAGCGGTGCCGACCCCCACACCACCAACCAGCGCATGGAGATCATGGCGGCGCTCGAAGCCCTCCGCACGCTGACCCCCGACGCGTCGGCGGGGATCGAAGTGGTGAGCGACTCGACCTATGTCGTCAAGTGCTTCACCGACGGCTGGTGGCGTGGATGGCTGCGCCGAAACTGGAAGAATTCGCAGAACAAGCCCGTGGCAAACCGCGACCTGTGGGAGCCGCTCATTGAGCTGGCGCTGTCGTCTGAGGCGGTCGTCAGGTTCCGCTGGGTGAAGGGGCATTCGGGCGACCAGTGGAACGACCGGGTGGACGAGCTGGCCACCTTGGCAGCCGATTCGGGCACCGGCTCGAGCGGGTGGGCGGGGCCCGCACCGGCCTCGGTGCACCGGCCCGAACGGTAGGCTGCCCGAGTAGCACGCGCGGAGCGCGGAGAGGCCTTCGGCTGGTGCGATCGGGCAGTTTCGGAGGAGCCGAGCGCGCCGGACGAACCTCGCCAACACAGAGGAGTAGGACGGGCGATGGCCACCGAGGAAGAGTTCGACATCGTCGTGATCGGCGGGGGTCCCGGCGGGTACGCGACCGCGCTCTACGGTGCCGCGGCCGGGCTGTCGGTCGCGATCGTCGAGCGCGACAAGGTGGGCGGGACCTGCCTGCACCGTGGCTGCATCCCCGCCAAGGAGTTCCTGGAGACGGCGGCCGTGCGCCGGACGATCGGCGACGCCGAGGAATTCGGCATCGACGTCTCGGGTGTCTCCGTCGAGTTCGCCAGGAGCCAGGACCGCAAGAACGCGGTGGTCGACAAGCTGTTCAAGGGCCTGTCCGGCCTGCTCAAGGGGCGCAAGGTCACCATCGTCACGGGCACGGGGACGCTCAAGCCCGGCCGTCGGGTCGAGGTGACCGACGGGGAGGATGCGGGCCGTGTCGTGACGGGGCGCAACGTCGTCCTGGCGGCGGGCTCGGTGCCGCGGACGCTGCCCGGGTTCGAGGTCGACGGGCGCTGGGTGATGACGTCCGACGAGTTCCTCGACCTCAAGGAGCTCCCGGCCTCCGTCGCGGTCATCGGCGGCGGCGTCATCGGCTGTGAGTTCGCGTCGCTCCTGGCCGACCTCGGTTCCAAGGTGACGATCATCGAGGCGCTCGACAGCATCCTCACGGGCTGCGACGACGACATCATTCGCCTCGTCGGGCGGTCGTTCAAGAAGCGCGGCATCGACATCTTCACCGGCACGGCGGTGGAGGGGCACACGCCCGCCCAGGACGGCAGCGAGACGACCGTGCGCGCAGGCGAGCAGAGCTGGGAGGTCGAGGCCATCGTCGTCTCGGTGGGCCGCCGTCCCCGGAGTGAGGGGCTGGTCGCCGAGGGGGTGGCCGTCACCGTCGACGAGCGCGGCTTCGTGGTGGCCGACGAGTACCAGCGCACCGGCGAGCCGGGCGTGTGGGCGGTGGGCGACGTGGTGGCGAACACGCCGCAGCTCGCGCACGTCGGGTTCGCGGAGGCCATCGTGGCGGTCAAGGGCATGCTGGGCGAGCCGGTGGTGCCCGTCGACAACGGAAAGGTGCCCTGGGCCATCTACTGCCACCCCGAGGTCGCGTTCTGCGGCATGACCGAATCCCAGGCCAAGGCGGCGGGGTTCGACGTGGTCACCAAGAAGGACCCGTTCGGAGGCAACAGCCGGGCGCAGATCATCGGCGACACCGACGGCGTGGTGAAGATCGTCGCCGAGCGCCGTCCGGACGGATCCGCGGGTCGGGTCCTGGGCGTCCACATGGCGGGCCCGTGGGTGACCGAGCAGCTCGGTGCCGGCTACCTGGCGGTCAACTGGGAGGCTTTCCCAGACGAGGTGGCCCAGTTCGTCCAGCCGCACCCGTCGCTCTCCGAGACCTTCGGCGAGACGATGCTGGCACTCACGGGAAGGGGTCTGCACGTTGCCTGACGTCATGATGCCGCAGCTCGGCGAGACGGTGACCGAGGGCACCATCACCCGCTGGATGAAGGGGGTCGGGGAAACCGTCGAGCGCGACGAGCCGCTCTTCGAGGTGTCGACGGACAAGGTCGACTCCGAGGTGCCGTCACCGGCGGCCGGCGTCCTCACGGAGATCCTCGTCCCCGAGGGCGAGACGGTCGAGGTGGGCGTCAAGCTGGCCGTCATCGGCGATGGCGCAGGGTCGGCGACCGCCGAGGCGCCCGCACCGGCGGCACCACAGGCACAGCCCGCGCCCCCGCCCCCGCCCCCGCCGCCACCACCCGTTTCGGCACCGGTCGAGGCCGCGGCCCCCGCGCCCGCGCCGCCCGGGGGAGCCGACGGCGCAGGCGCCGATGCCCTGCTCCTCTCGCCGATCGTGCGCAAGATCCTCGCCGAGAACGGCATCAGCGAGGCGGAGGTGACGGGGTCCGGGGCCGGCGGGCGCATCACGCGGGAGGACGCGTTGCGGGTCGTCGAAAGCCGCCGCGCCGCCGCTCCCGCGACGCCGACGCCCGCGCCGACCGCTCCGGCGACACCGGTCGTCAGCGTCCCGACTCCGCCACCGGTCTCCATGGCGTCGTTCCGCCGCGCCGGGGATCAGCTTTTGCCGTTCTCGAACATGCGGCGGCGGACGGCCGAGCACATGGTGCGGTCGAAGGCCACGTCGCCCCATGCCTTCATCGCCAACGAGGTCGACTTCGAGGCCGTGGAGCGCGTCCGCAGCGCGTGGGGCGAGCGCTTCAAGGCCGAGGAGGGCTTCGCGCTCACCTACCTGCCGTTCGTTGCCCGGGCCGCCGTCGAGGCGCTGCGTGACTTCCCGCTTCTCAACGCGTCGGTGGTCGACGAGGCACTACTCGTCCACTCCGAGGTCAACCTCGGGATCGCCGTCGACCTGGCGCACGAGGGCCTGATCGTGCCCGTGATCCACCGGGCCGAGGAGGTGACACTGCGGGGCGTGGCGCGCCGGATACGTGACCTGGCCGAGCGGGCGCGGAGCCGCCAGCTGAACGCCGACGACATCGCCGGCGGCACGTTCTCCATCACCAACGACGGCCCCTTCGGCACGTACTTCACGGTGCCGATCATCAACCAGCCGCAGGTCGCCATCCTGGCCACTGACGGCATCGCGCGCCGGCCCGTCGTGGTGACGCATCCCGACGGCTCCGAGTCGATCGCCATCCACTCGACGGGCATCCTCGGCGTGAGCTGGGACCACCGCGCCGTCGACGGGGCCTACGTGTCGCTGTTCCTGGCGCGGGTCTCCGACCTGCTGGGCAGCCGCGACTGGGCCGCGGAGCTCTGAGGTCGGGACCGGTGCTGCGCATCCGGTCACTCGGGACGGTCCCGTACCACGAGGCCTTCACCCTGCAGCACGCGCTGACCCGGGCGGTTGACGACTACCTCCTCCTCCTCGAGCACCCGCACACCTACACGCTGGGTGCCCACGCGGACGAGCGCCACGTGCTGGTCGACCCGTCATGCGTCCAGGCAACGCTGGAGCGCACGGACCGGGGCGGCGACGTCACCTATCACGGGCCGGGACAGCTCGTCGCGTACCCGATCGTCACGGTGCCCGACGACCCCACGGCGGGTCCCCGCCACGTGCACCGCCTCGAACGGGTCGTCATCGACACCTTGGCCGACCTCGGGCTGCCGGGGGCCGACACGGTCGACGAGTATCCGGGCGTCTGGATCGACGGTGACGGACCCGATCCCAGGAAGATCGCGGCGATCGGGATCCGCACGATGCGGGTCGGCGCCGGCCGTCGCAGGACCCTTCACGGCGTCGCCCTCAACGTGACATCGGACCTCGCCATGTTCGAGCACATCGTGCCGTGCGGCATCGCGGACCGGGGGGTGACCTCGCTGCGGGCGGAGGGGGTCGATGTCCCGATGGACGCCGTGGTCGACGCCTTCGTCGCCCGGGCCAGCGCCGCATTCGGTGATGGTGCGGTGGAGCGCCGGGACGTCGTCACCGGGCGCAGCGCACCCTCGATCTCGCTGCACCGCGACGAGCGCCCGCTCCTGCGCCGCCTACGCCAGGCGGGGGTCGCGCCGGAGGAGGGCCTGGACATCGGCGCACGCAAGCCGTCATGGGTGAGGGTTCCCGTGCGTATCGGAAAGGGGTACCGCGAGCTCGGCGCCACCATCCACGACCTCGGTCTCGTCACGGTGTGCGAGGAGGCGGGGTGCCCGAACATCTACGAGTGCTGGGCGGACGGCACGGCCACCTTCATGATCAACGGCGAGCGCTGCACGCGGGCGTGCGGGTTCTGCCAGGTGGACACGCGCCACCCCTTGCCGCTGTCGCCCGACGAGCCGGAGCGGGTGGCCGCCGCGGTGGAGCGCATGGGCCTCGGTCATGCGGTGGTCACCTGTGTCGCACGCGACGACCTGGTGGACGGTGGCGCCGCGGCGATGGCGAACACGATCAGGGCGATCCGGGAGCGCGCGCCGGACACGACGGTGGAGGTGCTGATCTCGGACTGCAAGGGGGACGGGACGTCCCTCGACACCATCTTCGAGGCCCGACCCGACGTGCTCAACCACAACATCGAGACCGTGGCCCGGCTCCAGCGCGCGGTGCGGCCCTCCGCGGGGTATGCCCGGAGCCTGGCCGTGCTCGCCCGGGCCGCCGAGGCGGGCCTCGTCACCAAGTCGGGGTTGATGGTCGGGCTGGGCGAAGACGAAGACGAGGTGGTCGCCACCATGGCCGACCTCCACGCCGTAGGCGTCTCGATCGTCACCATCGGGCAGTACCTACGCCCGAGCCGCGACCACCTCCCGGTCTCGCGTTACTGGGCTCCCGAGGAGTTCGACCGCTTGCGGGAGGCTGGGGCAGAGCTCGGCGTGGCCCACGTGGAGGCATCTCCCCTCACGAGGTCGAGCTACCACGCCCGGGAGGCCGCCGCCGCGTCGGGCGTGGGCTGAGCCCCCGTCGGCACCTTGCGAGCGGTGTCCCTCGTCAAGTCGTTGGGGCTGGGCGGCTCCGCCGGCGGTGCAGCAGGAGCGGGGTGATCATGGCGGCGGCCAGCACGGCGACCACGGCCGCGGCCGCGGCGATGGAGCCGGTGGAGATGCCTCTCGAGCTGCTCGTCGCGGGCAGCGCGGCCGTTCCGCCCGGAGCCGCCACCATCGCGGCGCGCTGGGCCCGGGCGACTCTGGCTGCGTCGGCCGGCGTGATGGGTTGCGCGTTGCCCGACGCCGCTGCGAAGAAGGACAGCAGGTCCACGTAGACGCCGGCACGCATGGTGATCGCCTGGCCCACGCCGGCCCGGGTGGTCGACCCGAAGTACGTGGTTCGGCGGGCGCCCGCGACCCCCGGCAGCGGGCCCGAGCTCACGATCTCCCCGGAGTCGAGCGAATGGCGCGCCGCGAGCAGGAAGACCTGTGCTCCCACCGGGGAGGGGAAGCGGACCAGCAGGTCCTGCACCTCGTTGACCCCGCCGCCGTCCGCCCAGACGCGCTCGTAGGTGCTGATCGTCCCGGCCAAGGTGGCCAGCGCCGTCGAGGCAGCCGCAGGATCCGGCGAGCTCGACGCGAATTGGGAGGCGTTCAGCGGTCCCTCCGAGAGGACGGAGTAGCCGGGGCCGAGGTCGGGGAGGACCACCGTGTCCAGCGGGGGAGCGGGCGTGGCCGCGCCCGGCGGGGAGCCGGGCCAGGCCAGGAGCGTGCCCAGCGCGAGGCTGCCGGCCAGGCAGGCGCGTGCCGTCGCCCGGGCCGGACGACCACTCACGCGATGAAGTACTTCGCCTCTGGGTGGTGGCAGATGATGGCGTCGGTGGTCTGCTCGGGGTTGAGCTGGAATCCCTCGCTGACCGTGACGCCGATGCGGTCCCCTCCCAGCAGCTCCACGACCTTCGCGTTGTCGGTGAGGTCCGGGCAGGCCGGGTAGCCCCACGAGTAGCGCCCGCCCCGGTACTGCTGGCGGAAGAGCCCCGTCAGCGTGGGTCCGTCATCGCCCGCGAACCCGAGCTCCTCGCGGATGCGGCGGTGCCAGTACTCCGCCGTGGCCTCGGCCATCTCGACACTGAGCCCGTGCAGGAAGAGGTAGTCCTGGTAGTGGTTCTCCGCGAAGAGGCGGGCCGTCTCCTCCGAGGCCCGGGCGCCGATGGTGCACAGCATGAAGCTGGCGAAGTCCTCCTCACCCGAGCCCACCGGGCGGAAGAAGTCGGCGATGCACAACCAGGGTTCCTTGCGCTGGCGCGGGAAGGTGAAGCGCATCCATTCGGACGAACGCGACTCGTCCTTCCAGATGACGAGGTCATTGCCCTCGGCGTTGGCGGCGAAGTGGCCATAGGCGACCGAGGGGACCAGCAGGTCGGCCTCCTTGGCCTTGCTCAGCTCGTCGCGCAGCGTCGCCCTGACCCGGTCCTTGAACTCGCCGTCGTTCTCCCCACCTTCGGGCCGGAAGCCCCACTGGTTGCGGAAGAGCGCCGTCAGGTTCAGGTACTCGGCGATGTCGTCCAGCGGGATGCCGACCGCGACCCGGCTGCCGACGAAGGGCGGCGTGAAGAGCGGGTTGTCGGCCGCCACGTCGGAACGGGCGGGCTGGCCCTCCACGGGTGCGGTGTCCTGGTCGTCGAGCCGGCTGCGCCGGGGCACGTTCTTCTCCGAGATCTCGCGACCGAAAGCAGGGTCGTCCTCCCCGTTGCGCCGCAGCTCCACCAAGCGGTCCATGGTCCGCAGGCCCTCGAAGGCATCCCGGCCGTAGAAGAGCCGGCCGCCGTACACCTCGCGCAGGTCGCGCTCGACGTAGGTCCGCGTCAGGGCCGCCCCGCCCAGCAGCACGGGGATCTCCGACAGGGAGCGGTCGTTGAGCTCGACGAGGTTCTCGCGCATGATCAGGGTCGACTTGACGAGCAGACCGCTCATGCCGATGGCGTCCGCACGGTGCTCCTCGGCGGCCGCGATCATCTCGTTGATGCCGACCTTGATCCCCAGGTTGACCACGTCGTAGCCGTTGTTGGTCAGGATGATGTCGACCAGGTTCTTCCCGATGTCGTGCACGTCGCCCTTGACCGTGGCCAGCACCACCGTGCCCTTGCCGCCCTGGTCCGCCTTCTCCATGTGCGGCTCGAGGAAGGCGACCGCGGCCTTCATGGTCTCGGCCGACTGCAGCACGAAGGGCAGCTGCATCTCGCCCGAGGCGAAGCGCTCGCCGACGACCTTCATGCCCTCGAGCAGGATGTCGTTGACGATGGCGAGCGCTCCCAGCCCCGACTCGAGTGCCTCGGTGAGGTCGCGCTCGAGCCCTTTGCGATTCCCGTCGATGATGCGCTGGGCCAGGCGACGGTCGACCGGCCAGTCCAGGTGCTCGTCGGCCGCGTTGGCGTTGACCTTCACGCCTTCGAAGAGTGCGAGGAGCTCCTGCAGGGGGTCATAGTCGTCCGTGCGCCGGTTGTAGACGAGGTCGAGGCACACCTCCTTGGTCCGCTCGTCGATGCGGGAGAGGGGGAGGATCTTGGAGGCATGGACGATGGCGGAGTCGAGGCCGGCCTCCACGCATTCGTGCAGGAAGACCGAGTTCAGCACCTGGCGGGCGGCCGGGTTGAGCCCGAACGACACGTTGGAGAGCCCGAGGATGGTGGAGACGCCGGGCAGCTCCGCCTTGATGGCACGGATGCCTTCGATGGTCTCGATGCCGTCGTTGCGGCTCTCCTCCATGCCCGTCGACAGCGGCAGGGCGAGCGGATCGAAGAGGAGGTCTTCGGGGGCCAGGCCGTAGCGCTCGACGGCGATGTCGCGGATGTTCCGCGCCGCCCGCAGCTTCCACTCCGCCGTGCGAGCCTGGCCCTCCTCGTCGATGCAGGTGCAGACGACGGCGGCGCCGAACTCGCGGGCGAGGCGGAGGAACGTGTCGAGCCTCGTCCCGGGCTCGTCGCCCTCCTCGAGGTTGACGGAGTTGAGGATGGGCCGGCCACCGATCCACTCGAGCGCGGCCCGCACGACGGGGCCCTCGGTGGAGTCGACCATCAGCGGAACGCTGGACTGGGTGCACAGCCGGCTCGCCACCTCGGTCATGTCGGCCACGCCGTCGGCGCCCGTGTAGTCGACACAGACGTCGATCAGGTGGGAGCCCTCCTTGACCTGGTCGCGGGCCATGGCCACGCAGGTGTCCCAATCACCGTCGAGCATCGCCTCGCGGAACGCCTTGGACCCGTTGGCGTTGGTGCGCTCGCCGACGACGAGGAAGGAGGTGTCCTGGTGGAAGGGGACCGAGGTGTAGATGGAGGCGGCGGCGGGCTCGTGGACCGACGTGCGGGTGGCGGGGGTGGCGGCGGCACAGCGGGCCACCACGGCGGCCAGGTGGTCCGGCGTCGTGCCACAGCACCCGCCCACGGCCGAGACACCGAACTCGGTGACGAAGCGGTGCAGGTGCTCCGCCAGGCCCTCGGGCGTGAGGTCGTAGTGCATCTCGCCGTCGACCACCGACGGCAGGCCCGCATTGGGGACGCAGGCGATGGGGACGCGGCTGGCTGCGGAGAGGTGCCGAAGCGCTTCGCTCATCTCGACCGGTCCGGTGGCGCAGTTGAGGCCGACCACGTCGACCCGCATGGCGTCGAGCACGGTGAGCGCGGCGCCGATCTCGGTGCCGGGCAGCATGCGGCCGGTGAGCTCGATCGTCACCTGGGCCTGCAGAGGCACCTGACGGCCGAGAGCGACCATGGCGCGCCGGGCGCCGTTCACGGCGGCCTTGATCGAGAGCAGGTCGAACTGCGTCTCGACCAACAGGAGGTCGACGCCGCCCTCGAGGAGCCCGAGAGCCTGCTCCTCGTACGCGTCGCGGAACTCCGCGTACGAGATGTGCCCGAGGGTGGGGAACTTCGTGCCGGGGCCCATGGAGCCCGCCACCCAGCGCGGCCGATCGGGCGTAGAGAACTCGTCCGCAACCGAGCGGGCGAGCTCGGCCGCTTTGCGGGTGAGCGCGCAGGCCTCCTCGGCGAGTCCGTACTCGGCGAGCACGACGGAGGTCGAGCCGAACGTGTCGGTCTCGACGACGTCGCAGCCCACCTCGAAGAAGGAGCGGTGCACCTGGGCCACCAGGTCTGGCCGCGTCTCGACCAACCACTCGTTGCACCCCTCGAGCTCGGGTCCGCCGAAATCGTCGGGGCCGAGGCCGAGCAGCTGCAGGTTCGTGCCCATGGCGCCGTCGAAGATGACGACGCGCTCGTGCAGCGCCTGTAGGTAGGCGGATGCGGACGGGTCGAGCCGGCCCAGGAGTTCGGGGGAGCGTGCCACCAAACACACAGGTTACCGGGGCGCCCCGTGGCCTCCGGAACGGCGCAGGTAGCATCCCGCCTGGTGACGCCGAGGATCTACACCAAGAAGGGCGACGACGGGACGACCGGCCTGCTCTTCGGCGGGCGGGTCCGCAAGGACTCGTGGCGGATCGAGCTGAACGGTGCGGTCGACGAGGCGCAGGCGGCTCTCGGCGTCGCCCGTGCCGAGACGGCGCCGGGCTCCGAGGCCAACGCGCGCTTGACCGCCCTCGCCCGTGACCTCTACGTGCTCATGGCGGAAGTGGCCACCGCCCCGGAGAACCGCCAGAAGCTCACGGCGGGTTCGAGCCTGGTGACGCCGGACATGGTCTCGGCGTTGGAGGTGGGGATCGACGACCTCCTGGACCGTTTCGACATGCCGAGCGACTTCACCGTCCCGGGCGAGAATCGCGCCGCCGCCGCGCTCGACCTGGCGCGCACGATCGTGCGCCGTGCCGAGCGCATCGCCGTCGCGGAGCCGGCCGAGGGCTCGTTCGTAGTGGTGTACCTGAACCGGCTGTCGGACCTGCTGTGGGCCATGGCGCGATGGCAGGAGGGACCCGAGCACACTTTGTCGAAGTCACCTGGGCCATGAGCCCGCTCCCCGGGCCGTGCGGCGGGGCGGACGGGGCGTCGGGGCGTCGGGGCGGAAGCAGGCTCGTCACCGCCATTGGCACGAACGTCTGCCGCGTACCGGGACGCACTGCCAGAGCGACACGCCGCCGACGCGGCGGGGACGCGCGCCGAGCGTCTGGCTGAGGACCGAACGGGCGAGGGCGGCGTGGGGCTCGTCGTCACCGGCGATCACGCTGGTGACCCCCAACGTGCGCAGGCTGGCGGCGAGCTGAGTCGGGTTGCAGAGTCGTGGCGACCCACTGTCGAAGATGATCAATAGGCAGTACTCCATGGGGTTCGAGTTGGGGAAGAACGTTCCCGTGCCATCGGGCCCCGGTGCGATCGCGTAGCCCCCGAGCATCCGAAAGCGCATGTCCGCGTCGGCCTGCCAGAGCATGGGCCAGGCGGTGGCCGTCAGCGGATAGGGGTAGGTGACCGCAAGCGAGTTGGGTGGGATGCGCTGCACGCCACTCGTCGTGAAGAAGGCCGGCACGTCCGCCGGCTCCTGCGTGTAGGGCCAGTCGGGCACGAGCGGGATCAGGACGCCGATGCCGACGAGGGCCGTGACCACACCCGCGGCCCGCTTGGCGATGGTGCGCTGTCGGGTGATCTGGGCCCGCGTCTGCGGCGCGTCGCGGTGCTCGGACCACCGGGCGGCGGCTCCCCGCAGCCAGTCCCGGCCCGCGTCGAGTCCCATGGCGAAGAGCACTGCCAGGGAGAACCAGAATCCGAGCGCGAAGCGGGATGGGATGATGTCGCCCAGGATCGGCAGGTGCGCCAGCACGGCGTACGGGGCGGGTATCCCGGTGTGGTGGCTGTCCCACAGGACCTGGGGACCCATCGACAATAGGAAGCTCCCCAGCATGACGAGGGCGAAGATGCGTACGAGCGTCCGCGTGTGCAAGAGGACGATGGACCCGAGGGCGAGCACGAGCAGCGGTAGGCCGACGTAGGCGGTGACCTCTCCGGCCAAGGAGGCCGAGAAGGCTCCCGAGATCCGGCTTGCCCACGCGGGATCGAGCCACTGGGTCGCGCCCGGGACGACCGGGCTGAGGAGGTCCGAGCTGAAGAGCGCGATCTGAGCTCGTGACTGCGGTGGCCCGCTGATGCGGTAAGGGCCCGTGAACTGGACGTAGAGCGGGTAGCCGGTGATGACGAGGAACGTGAGCGCCGCCCCGGCGGCCGCGCGCACGACGTCCATCCCGCGGTCGATGACGTCGGCGCGGTGCAACACGGCCAGCACGATCAGGGCGACGCCGGTCAGCAGGAGCGTGATCAGGAGGATCTCCTCGGAGATCAGCAGCTGCAGGGCGACGAGGAGCCCGAGGACCGATCCACCGACAACGGGAGACCACTCCTCCCGGACCATCTTCACGATCGCGAGGACCATCAGTGGCGGGAGGGCGTCGAAGGACAGGTTGAGCCGGCCGAGCCCCGCCTCCTGGACGGCCAGCGTGGAGAAGCCGTACACCAGGCCACCGAGCCACGCCGCAGGCAACCACGTCGTCCAGCGGCGCAGCAGGACGAACATCGTGCTGGCCGACAGGGCGAGGGAGAGCGTCAAGAGGATGGCGAAGGAGTGGACCACCCCCAATGTCTCGGTCACCGGCGCGAACGCCGTCCCCAGGGCGATCACCGAGGCGTTCCACATCAGGTTGACGCCGTCGGGTGCGTAGATGTGGTGCGTGACGAGCACGGTGTGCCCGTGCGTCAGCGCAGACGGGACCCACTTGACGAACCACTCCTGCTCGAGTTGGTCCCAACAGTTGCAGCCGTTCATCTGAGCGGACCAGTGTTGCCACACGGGCCAGTACCCGAGAGCGGCGAGCGGGAAATACGTGCAGAGGGCGGCGAGCCACATGAGGGTCGGCCGCGTGGACCCACGGAGGCCCGGGCGCGGTGCCGGCACAGTCGGCTCCGCGCCCGTTTCCCCGCCCGGCGACTCCTCCAGCTGCTGATCGTACGGCTCGCTGCTCAATGGGTTCGTGCGCACGTGCACGGTCATTAGGCGGAGACCGCGCCGCCCGGAAGGGCGCACCGCCATCCCGCCCCGGCTCGATGATGCGGCGGCGTCACCACCGTCCCCGGTGGATCCGCTGGGCCGGTGAGGGTCGCGGACGGTCGAGGGACGGAGAGCGGTGGTCCCCGCCGTCGGGCCGGCCGAGCACCACCGCGCAGAAGAGCTGCCAGGCGTCGGGCACGCCCAGCCGCCGTGCAAGCTCGGCCTCCCCCCGGAACGTCCCGAGGATGCAGGCGCCGAGCCCGGCGTCGGCCGCCCCGAGGAGGACCGCCATCACGCCGAAGGCCGCGTCGCCAGTCCAGTAGGGGACCGGCCAGTGCTCCGGGCCGGCGCCGAGGCCGGATCCCACCTTGTCCGGCTCGCGGTAGCGCGCGACATAGAGGTCGGCCGAGGAGTAGGCCAAGAGCACCACGGGCGCCTGCCGGAGGCCTTCCCAGCGCGGGCTGGCCTCCCGCCACCGCTCGTCGGTCGTGGCGTCGAAGTAGACGGAAGTCTCCTCGGGCCCCTCGAGGACGACCCAGGCGGTGCCCCCCGTGTTGCCCGCCGTCGGGGAGCGGAGGGCGTCGAGGAGGATGCGGTCGACGACCGCCCGGTCGAGCGGCTCGCACGAGAAGCTCCGCACCATGGCGCGGCGACGGATCGACTCCCGGAGCTCCATGGGGGGGCAGTTTCCCACCGCGGGGCCGCACCGGGGTGCACCGGGCCAGGGACCTGGGAATGTTGACCCCGCTGGTAGTGTTTAAAGGTTCGATGCGCCGCTGACAGACAGCCGGCGCAACCCGGAGGTACAGCGTGCCCACTCCCCGAGAGCTTCTGAACGAGGCCAAGGCGTCCATCCGCGAGGTGGAGCAGCCCGACGCGCAGGCCCTGCTCGAGGCCGGCGGGGTCACCTTCCTCGACGTGCGCGAGCCCGACGAGTACGAGCAGGGGGCCATCCCCAACGCGGTGCACCTGCCCCGCGGGCACCTCGAGTTCCAGGTGGAGGGCAAGCTCCCCGACAAGACGGGACCCGTCGTCGTCTACTGCGCCGGGGGCGTGCGCTCGGCCTTCGCGGCCAAGACGATGGGGGACCTGGGCTACACCGACGTGCAGTCGCTGGTCGGCGGGTTCAACAAGTGGAAGGATGCCGGGCTCCCCTGGGCGGCGCCGAAGACGCTCACCCCGGCGCAGCGCAACCGCTATCAGCGCCACCTCCTGCTGCCCGAGGTCGGCGAGGTCGGCCAGCTGAAGCTCCTCGGCTCGAAGGTGCTCCTCCTGGGCGCCGGCGGCCTCGGATCGCCGGCCGCCCTCTACCTGGCGGCCGCCGGGGTGGGGACGCTCGGCATCATCGACATGGACGTCGTGGACGAGTCCAACCTGCAGCGCCAGATCCTGCACAACATGGACCGGGTGGGTGACCGCAAGGTCGACTCCGCGAAGAAGACGTTGACCGCGCTGAACCCGGACGTCAACGTCGTCACCTACGACGTGCGGCTGGGAGCCGACAACGTTCTCGACATCATCGACGGCTACGACGCCATCGTCGACGGGACGGACAACTTCCCAACCCGTTACCTGGTGAACGACGCGTCGCTGCTCAAGCGGATCCCCGTGATCCACGGTTCCATCTTCCGCTTCGAGGGCCAGGTCACCGTGTTCGACCCCTACAACGGGCCGTGCTACCGCTGCCTCATCCCCGAGCCTCCGCCCGCCGAGCTCGCCCCGTCGTGCGCCGAGGCCGGAGTCCTGGGCGTGCTGCCCGGCATCATCGGGTCCATCCAGGCCGTGGAGACCATCAAGGTCCTGCTCGGTCTGGGCGACCCGCTGATCGGGCGGTTGCTCGCCTACGACGCGCTGGAGGAGTCCTTCCGGACCTTCAAGGTGCGCCGGGACCCCGCCTGCCCGGCTTGCGGTCCTGACGCGGGGGAGATCGTCATCGCCGAGTACGACGACCTCTGCATGCCTCACACACACTGAGCGCAAGAACACCGGCTCCTCCCGAGCGCGCCCTGGCCCCGAACCACTAGACAGGTGCCATGACGGAGACGGCCGCGCCCAAGTCCCTGCACGTGAACGGGGTCGACCTGGCGTGGTCTGTGACGGGGAGCAGCCCCGGGGGGACGCCCACCCTCGTCCTCCTCCACGGGTTCACCGGTTCCTCGCACGACTTCGCGCTCGAGGTCGACGCGCTGGCGGGCCGGCGGCGCGTGGTCACGCTCGACCAGCGTGGTCACGGGCACTCGACCAGGGCGGGCGTGCTCGACGGCTACACCATCGACCAGCTGGCCGCCGACCTCACGGTCTTCCTGGAGTCGGTGGGTGGGGGGCCGGTCGACCTGCTGGGCCACTCCATGGGTGGCCGGGTCGCTCTCGGCACGGTCCTGAGCCGGCCCGACCTCGTGCACTCGCTCATCCTCATGGACACCAGCGCATGGTCGTTCATGCCGCCCGACGAGGAGCTCCGTGCCCTCGTGCGGGGCTTCATGGAGGCGTTCGACCCGTCCGAGGGCATGCCGGCCACCCTGAGCCTGGGCGGCCCCGAGGACACGCTCATCGAAGCTGCGACTCCGGCGGAGTGGCAAAAGGAGAAGGAGGCCATCTTCACCGGCATGGACGCCTATGCCGTCAAGGGGTTCGGTATGGCCCTCATGGCCGACGTCGCCGACGGGGAGGTCTCGCTGCGTCCCGACCTGCCGTCCATCACCTGCCCCACCACGGTCATCGTCGGCGAGCACGACCACCCGCTGGTCGACCAGGCCGCCGACCTCGCGGCGGAGGTGGCCGACGGGCGCCTCGCCGTCATCGAGGGTGCCTACCATTCGCCGCAGCTCACCCACGCCGACGCCTGGCGCGCCGCGGTCGAGGCCCACCTCGCATGGGCGGCGAGCGCGCGATGACCGACGCGGCGCCCCCGCAGGCGAGCGACCGCATCGCCCTGGCCGGCTCGGACGTCACCGTCCCGCCGCTCGGCGTCGGGACGTGGGCCTGGGGCGACAAGGGCACGTGGGGCATGGGTGGCTACGACCAGTCGCTCACGGAGTCGACCATCCGGGACGCCTGGCAGGCCAGCATCGAGGCCGGCGTCGTGCTCTTCGACACGGCCGAGGTCTACGGGAGCGGGGAGAGCGAGCGCATCATCGGCCGCCTGCTCGCCGAGGACCCCGGTGGGCGGGACCGGGTCGTCATCGCCAGCAAGTTCATGCCGAGCCCGTGGAAGCTGAACGTGCACTCGGCGCTGCTCGCCGCGGCGCGGCACTCACTCGAGCGATTGCGGACCGACTCCATCGACCTCTACCAGATCCACGGTCCGATCTCGCTGCGCTCCCACGACGTGATGGCCGAGGCCCTCGCCGCAGCACACGCCGAAGGGCTCGTCAAGGCGGTCGGCGTGTCCAACTACTCGGCCAAGGAGACCCGGTCCATCGACGCCGCCCTCCGCCGCCGTGGCCTGCAGCTGGCGAGCAACCAGGTGGAGCTCTCCCTCCTCCGCACCATGCCGCTCCGGGTCGGGCTGCTCGACTGCTGCCGCGAGCTCGGCGTCGTCCCACTGGCGTACTCGCCCCTCGGGCAGGGCCGCCTGACCGGCAAGTACTCGGCCTCCAACCCTCCCTCGGGCGGCCGCAACTTCTCCGCGCACCCGTGGGCCGACGTGGACACCGTCGTCGCCGAGCTGCGCCACATCGGCGAGGCCCACGGGCGCACGCCCAGCCAGGTCGCGCTGGCTTGGATCATCGCGCAGGGCGCGGTGCCGATCCCGGGGGCAAAGAACAGGGAGCAGGCCGAGCAAAACGCCGGGGCGCTCGGATGGCGGATGACCGACGACGAGGTCGGCCGCCTCACGGCCGCCGCGCTCTACGGCAAACGGGGGATCTCCCAGCGCGTCTGGCAGCACGGCTGAGGGCGGCGGTACCTCTCGAGGTGATCGCCGCGCTCTCCGACGCGCAAGCCCTGGCCGAGGCCCAAGTCGGGTCGCCCGGTCAGCCGCCGAGGTCCATGAGCTCCACCCGCACCCCGTCGGGGTCGGTGCAGTAGACGAACTCGAGAGCGGTCCCGCCGAGATCGATGGAGGTCCGGCTCGTCTCGACCACGGCACCTCCGAGGGCCACGACCCGTTCCGTCGTGGCGGCCACGTCGTGCACCCGGAAGGAGAGGTGGGTCAGGCCGAGCTGGTTGACCGCCCGCCGCTCCCGCTCGCCGAAGGGGGCGGGCTCCGTGAAGGCGAGAAGCTCGATGGCGGTGGGCCCGCGGCGGATGAACTGCGACATGACCGCGACGTCGGGCAGGTCCATCAGCCGGGCGAACTCGGACCCGATGGCATGCGATTCGGCCTTCTCGAAGCCCAGCGCGCCGCAGTAGAAGGCGAGGGACCGCTCCAGATCGCTGACGCAGATGCCGAAGTGCGAGAAGGCAGGGGCGTCCACTGCCGTAGTCTGCCCCGCCGACAGGGACGGAGGCCCGTTTTCCCCGGGGCCCCGGATCATCCGTAGCCTGTGGTCCGTGACAGAACAGGAACAGAGCCCCCGCCCGTCCAGCCCGGAGCGCCGCACCGACTCGGGCATCGTCATCCAGCCCGTCTACCGCGCCGGCGACCTCGACGGCTGGGACGCGGTCACCCAGCTCGGCGAACCGGGCTCCCTCCCCTACACCCGTGGCGTCCACCCCGAGATGTACCGCTCCAAGCTGTGGACGATGCGCCAGTACGCCGGCTTCGGCTCGGCCGAGGCCACCAACCAGCGCTTCAAGTTCCTCCTCGACGCCGGGCAGACCGGTCTGTCGTGCGCCTTCGACCTGCCGACCCAGATGGGCTACGACTCTGACCATCCCCGCGCCGAGGGCGAGGTGGGCAAGGTCGGCGTCGCCATCGACTCCCTGGCCGACATGCGCCTCCTCATGGCCGACCTGCCGATGGACAAGGTCACGACCTCCATGACGATCAATGCGACCGGGGCCATCCTGCTCCTGCTGTACCAACTCGTGGCCGAAGAACAGGGCGTGCCGGGAGACAAGGTCCGCGGCACCATCCAGAACGACATCTTGAAGGAGTACATCGCGCGGGGAACCTATATCTACCCACCGCGCCCCTCCATGCGGCTCATCGTCGACACGTTCGCCTATTGTGCCGCCAACCTCCCCAACTGGAACACCATTTCCATCTCGGGGTACCACATCCGTGAGGCGGGCTCGACCGCAGTGCAGGAGATCGCTTTCACGCTGGCGAACGGCATCGCCTACGTGGAGGCGGCGATCGCCGCCGGCATGGACGTCGACGTGTTCGCGCCCCGGCTGTCGTTCTTCTGGAACGCGCACAACAACCTCTTCGAGGAGGTGGCCAAGTACCGGGCAGCGCGGCGCATGTGGGCCCGCATCATGACCGAACGGTTCGGCGCCGAGGACGAGCGCTCCAAGATGCTGCGTTTCCATACCCAGACCGGCGGTTCGACGCTCACCGCCCAACAGCCCGAGAACAACATCGTGCGGGTCACTGTGCAGAGCCTGGCCGCCGCGTTGGGCGGCACCCAGAGCCTGCACACCAACGGCTTCGACGAGGCGCTCGGGCTGCCCACGACGCGGGCGGCCAAGATCGCGCTGCGTACGCAACAAATCGTCGGGTTCGAGTCCGGGGTCGCGGACACCGTCGACCCGTTGGCGGGCTCCTATTTCGTGGAGTCGCTGACCGACGAGGTCGAGGCGGCTGCCAACGAATACCTGGAGCGCATCGAGCAGCTTGGCGGGGCGGTAGCCGCGATCGAAGCAAGGTTCCCGCAGGAAGAGATCGAGGCGGCGGCATACAGCTTCGCCAAGGCTGTCGACGACGGCGAGAAGGTCGTCGTGGGCGTCAACCGGTTCACCGATGCCGAGGACGAGCGGGCCGAGGTCTTCCCGATCGACGTCAAGCTGCAGCAACTGCAGATCGACCGCACCAAGTCGGTCCGGGCTCAGCGGGATCAGGCAGCGGTCGATCGCGCGCTGGCTACCGTCGCCGAGACGGCGAGGGGCGACGGCAACCTGCTGGTGCCGATGAAGGCGGCCCTCAAGGAGATGGCCACCCTGGGTGAGGTGGCCGACGTCCTGCGTGGCGAGTTCGGCGTCTACCAGCCCGGGGGTTGACGCGTGACGGGGGAGCCGGTGGTACCGGCCCCTTTCCGACCAGGTCGTGCGCACCCCCGCCTGGAGCTGCGCCTGCCGCGTGAAGAAGAGTTCCGTCCGCCTCAGGTCTGATCGGCCGCGGAGAGCTGCTCGTCCATGAATCGAGGCAGTCCCGATTCCCCATCGGTCGAGACGGGGTGACCCCCCGCGTCGTGCAGCACCACCTGGTCACGGCCTTGGCGTTTCGCCATCAAGAGCGCGTCGTCCGCACGGCGCAGGACGGCGATGAGCTCCTCGCCCGGCTCCGCGTCGGTGACACCGAAGCTGGCGCTGAACTTTGGCAGACCGCTCACCGTGATGGCCGCGTCGAGTTGGGCCCGCACCGTGTTGAGGGCGCGACTGGCATCGATAGCGGTGCAGTCGGGGAACGCAATCGCGAATTCCTCACCGCCATAGCGCGAGACCACGTCGCTTCCCCGGAGCGAGTCCCGGAGGACTCGTGCGAACAGGCGCAGGGCTCGGTCGCCCGTCTCGTGCCCATAGGTGTCGTTGAGGGTCTTGAAGCGATCGAGGTCCGCCATCGCAATCGCGATGGGGTAGAGATGCGGTGGCACACCCGCGACCTGCTCGGAGAAGGCCCGACGATTGAGCAGCCCCGTCAAGGTGTCGGTCGACGCCTGCAGCTGCGTCTCGGCCATCACCCGGAGGAGGCCGATGCGCGCACCCGCGAGCTTGGCCAGAGTGGTCAGATCGTCGACCCTGTCGTCCTCGACCTGCACCTGCGGCTCACCCGTGGCGTGGATCACCCCAACCGTGCGGCCCATGATGGAGACCGGCACGCAGAGCGCGGAGATCCGTCCCTGCGGCCGGTTGCGCAACTTCGGGCAGGCGTCGAGATCGTCGCTGTCGGGGAACGCCTGAATCTGTGCCCGCCGCGCCGCCGGGCAGCGGTCGGGTGAGTCCACTCCGCAGCTGGGCGGCTCGCCGTCGGGCCCCACCGCGGCCATGCGTACGAGATGGGCATGGCTGTTGTCGGCCAGGAGCAGCTCGGCCGGGGCGTGCGGCAGGACGGCGCTGAAGGACCGCTCGATCACGTCGATCACCTCGGGCTCGCCCTCCGCCATGTCCAGCGCGTTGGCCAGGCGGCTCTCGAAGCGCTGCCGCTGCACCTGGGAGTCCCGGATGACCGCCTCGCGATCGGCCGCCGCGATGGCCTCGGTCAGCTCGTTGTTCAGGTTCCGCACCTTCTCGTCGGTGACGTGCTGCCGCCGCTCGCCGAGGATGACGAGGACGAAGGCGATCGGGAACATGATCGCCAGCACGAGGCCGACGGACACCAGGTAGGCGGCGAAGCCCGTCGTGATGGCGTTGCCCGCGGCCATGCAGGGCACGAAGATGAGCCCGAATGCGCCGAGAGCGATGATCGGGCTGAGCAGGCGGAAGCGCTTGGACTTCGCGACTTCCCCGCTCCATTCCTCCTCGGTCACCATGTCTTGTTCGACCCCCTGACACCGCCTGGGTGAGAGCCGCCCCGGGTGTTCGCCAGCCGGGGCTGCAACGATCATTGTCGTCACCAACCGGGGATGCCTTTAGGGAAATGACCCTTGACAAGGGCTGTCGCCGATCGGCGGGCCCGTCCGACACGGTCAGGCGGTGACCGCCACCTCGTAGTGCTCGACCAGGGGGAACGGGTCGTAGAAGTGGTGCAGGGCGGCGCGCCAGTCCTCGTAGGCCGCCGAGCCCCGGAAGCCCTCGGTGTGGTCCTCCAGGTGTTCCCACTCGACCAGGAGGAGGAACCGGCTGGGGTGCTCGATGCAGCGCTCGACACGGAGCGAGACGAAACCGGGGCTGCCGGCGATCAGGGCCTTGGCCCGCTCCATCGCCGCGACGAACTCCTCCGCCCGACCCGGCACGACCTCGAGCAGCGCGTGCTCGGTGATCACGCGTCGAGCAGCCGCGCCCGCAGCTCGGGATCTGTGGCGGCATCGATGGCCGTCCAGGCCAGGGCCACCGCGCCGTCACGCACGGCGGCGTCGGCCGAGGGGGTCACGCAGGCGGCGGCGAACTCACGCTGGTGGTTCACGGCGCCATGCGTCTCGATCCCGATGAGCGGGTGGATGGTGGGCACGGCGAGCGACACGTTGGCCATGTCCGTCGAGAATGTCGGCGCGGGCGTGCCGGCATCGTCGGCAGCGAACTGCCGGCCCAGGGCCTCGGCGTTGGCGCGGTAGGCGCGCAACAGCGACGGGTCGGCCTCCATGTGCGAGTACACGGGCGCCAGCTCCTCGTACTCGACCGAGCACCCCGAGGCGAGCGCGCCGGCTTCGAAGCAGGCGTCCACCCGGGGCCGCAGCGCGGCCAGCCCCTCAGCGGTCTGCGAGCGGACCATGTAGCGGGCCGTGACGGCGGCGGGGATCACGTTGGCGGCGGAGGAGCTCGCCGTGACCACGCCGTGGACCTGGTCCCCGGGTGGGAGCTGTTGGCGCAGCAGGCCGATCGCCACCTGGGCCACCGTCAGGGCGTCCTGCGCGTTGACGCCCTCCCAGGGGGCGGCCGACGCATGCGCTTCCCGTCCCCTGAACCGGACGTCGAAGTGCGCAACGGCGAGGCAGCGACCGGTCAGGCGCTCGGTCGGCCAGGGGTGGACCATCATGGCGGCGTGGACGCCCGCGAAGGCGCCCCGCTCGAGCATGAGGATCTTGCCGCCGCCGCCCTCCTCGGCCGGGGTGCCGAGGACGCGCACGGCGAGCCCGACGTCGTCCGCCACGGCCGAGAGGGCCAGGCCCGCGCCGACCGCGGTCGCGGCGATGATGTTGTGCCCGCAGGCGTGGCCCACGTCGGGCAGCGCGTCGTACTCGGCGCAGACCGCCACCACGAGGTCGCCGCCCCCGGCTCGCGACTCGAGCGCAGTCGGGAGGTCGTACACGCCCTGGGTGACCTCGAGCCCGCCAGCCCGCAACGCCTCGGCCACGGCCCGGGCGGACACGGTCTCCCCGAAGCACAGCTCGGGTGTCGAGTGGACGAGGTGGCTGAGCGAGACGAGCTCCCCCAGGTGCTGGTCGATGACGGCGGCGGCGGCATCCTTGGCCGACGAGGCGGCTGTCGTACGCGCGCCCACCTACTCGATGACCGCCACGACGTCGCCGGCGCCGACGGAGTCGCCGGCGCTCACGCGCACCTCCTTGACCACACCGTCCTTCTCGGAGGCCACCGCGTTCTCCATCTTCATGGCTTCGAGGAGGCAGACGGCCTGGCCCACCTCGACGACGTCGCCGACCGAGACCAGGACCTTGACGATGGTGCCCTGCATGGGGACCGTGACCTGCCCCGAGCCGGTGCCGGCCACTGCCGACGCCGCCGCACGCTTCGGGCGCCCGGCGGCCCGACCGGGCGCCGCCGCGGGGCCCAGGTCGGGCACCCAGAGCCGCACCGAGAACCGCCGCCCGTCAACCTCGGCGGTCACGTCGCGCTGGACGGTCGGCACCTCGTCCTCGGCCGGTGGGGGCACCGGGGCGCCGGCCGACTCCGTCACGAGGGTGCTCAGGTCGAGGACCTCCTCGACCCACTTGGTCGAGTGCGCCGCCGACGCGAAGTCGGGGTGGCTCAGGATGGCCTGATGGGCCGGCAGGGTGGTGGCCACCCCGGTCACCCGGGTCTCACCGATCGCCCGGAGCATTCGTCGCCGCGCCGCCTCGCGGTCGGGCGCCCAGACGATCAGCTTGGCGATGAGGTTGTCGTAGTGCTGCGAGATCGTGTCGCCCGACTCGTAGCCGGCATCGAGCCGTACGCCCGGGCCCGAGGGCTGATGGAACGCAGTGAGGGTGCCGGGGGAGGGCGAGAAGCGGCCGCCCGCCGGGTCCTCCGCGTTGATCCGCACCTCGATGGCGTGTCCTTGCCGGCGGACGTCCTCCTGGGTGAAGTCGAGCGGCTCGCCCGACGCGATGCGGATCTGCCAGGCCACGAGGTCGAGGCCGCTCACGAGCTCGGTGACGGGATGCTCGACCTGCAGCCTCGTGTTCATCTCGAGGAAGAAGAACTCTCCGTCCTGGTAGAGGAACTCGACCGTGCCCGCGTTGTAGTAGCCACAGGACTGCGAGACCTTCACCGCGGCGACGCCCATGGCGTGGCGGACCTCGTCGGGGAAGTCGGGGGCCGGGCTCTCCTCGACCAGCTTCTGGTGGCGCCGCTGCGCGGAGCAGTCGCGTTCGCCGAGCCACAGCGTGGTGCCGTGCTGGTCCGCCAGTACCTGCATCTCGACGTGGCGGGGCCAGGCCAGGTATCGCTCGAGGTAGATCTCGGGTCGGCCGAAGTAGGCCTGGGCCTCGCGCGCCGCCGCCTCCATGGCCTCGGCCGCGTCTTCCGCCGCGGCGACGACCTTCATGCCGCGCCCGCCGCCGCCGTACGCGGCCTTGATGGCCACCGGCCACCCGTGCAGGTCGCCGAACGCGACGACCTCCTCGGGAGAGGTCAGCGGCTCGGAGCGGCCGGGAACACCGGCTACCCCAGCCTTCTCGGCCGCAATTCGCGAGCTGATCTTGTCGCCCATGACCTCGATCGCCTCGGGCGGGGGTCCGATGAACGTGACACCGCGCTCGGTGATGGCGCGGGCGAAGTCGGTGTTCTCGGAGAAGAAGCCGTAGCCGGGGTGGACGCCGTCGGCACCGCTCTGCTCGATGGCGCTCAGGATCGCCTCGGTATTGAGGTAGCTCTCGGCCGCCGTCTCGCCGCCGAGGGCGTAGGCCTCGTCTGCCATGCGCACGTGCAAGGCGTCGCGGTCGAGGTTGGAGTAGACGGCCACCGTCCCGATGCCGAGCTCGCGGCAGGTCCGGATCACCCGGACGGCGATTTCGCCGCGATTCGCAATGAGGATCTTCTCGAGCACGCTGGGCCTTTCCTCCGTGAGGCGGGCCTTCACAATTGCACGCGCCGTATGGTGTCTGCCATGTCACCTGCGGAGTGGGAGATCCGCTGGCTGGACGAGGTGGACTCCACCAACACCTATGTGCGTGACCGTGCGCACCGGGGCGCGCCCGAGGGCCTGGTGGTGGCGGCGGACTTCCAGACGGCCGGCCGCGGCCGTCTCGACCGGCGTTGGGAGTCGCCCCCGGGGGCGAACCTGCTGGCCTCGGTCCTCCTGCGGCCCCGGTGCGACGGGGCGCACGTGCACCTGTGCACGGGTGCGGTGGCACTGGCGGCGGCCGACGCCTGCCGCGAGGTCGCCGGGGTGGAGCCGGTGCTCAAGTGGCCCAACGACCTCCTCGTGGGGGGGTCGAAGCTGGCCGGCATCCTCGCCGAGGCGGAGTTCTCCGGTGGCGAGCTCGCGTCGGTCGTGATCGGCGTCGGCCTCAACGTGGCCTGGCCCGGCCCGGAGGAGGCGGGTGGCACCTGCCTGGACGACGTGGGCGCGTCGGCGCAGCCGGTGGACCGCCGGGCGCTTCTCGAACGCTTGCTGGGCGCGCTCTCGGCCCGCCGCCCGCTCCTCGACGATGCCGCCGGTCGGGCCGCCCTGGCCGAGGAGGTGCGACGGCGCTGCGCCACGCTGGGCCGGCCGGTACGGGTCACCCTGGCGGGCGAAGAGCTCACCGGGCTGGCCGCGGCCATCGACGATGCAGGTCATCTCGTGGTCGAGACGGCCTCGGGGCCCCGCCGGATCACGGCCGGCGATGTGGTGCACCTGCGGCCGGGCTGAGGCTGGGGAGGGCCCCGGGGCCCCGGCTAACATTGCCGTTCTATGCGCCTTCTCGTGACGGGAGGTGCCGGTTTCATCGGGTCGAATTTCGCCCGTTACTGGGTCGAGCAGCACCCCGAGGACCATGTCGTCGTTTACGACGTGCTCACCTACGCCGGCAACCGACCCAACCTGTCCGACATCGAGGACCGGATCGTCTTCGTCCAGGGGGACATCTGCGACCCGCACGCGGCCGAGAAGGCGCTGCGAGGGGAGGGGATCGACACCGTCGTGCACTTCGCGGCCGAATCGCACAACTCGCTGGCCGTGCTGAACCCCGGTCTCTTCTTCCGGACGAACGTGCTCGGGACCCAGACCATGCTCGAGGCGGCCCGCCAGGTGGGCGTGGCCCGCTTCCACCACGTCTCGACCTGTGAAGTCTACGGGGACCTGCCGCTGGAGGGCGACGAGATCTTCACCGAGGACTCGCCCTACCGGCCCCGCACCCCCTACAACGCCTCCAAGGCGGGCGCGGACCACGCGGTGCGCGCCTACGCCGAGACCTACGGGCTGCCCATCACCATCACGAACTGCGCCAACAACTACGGCCCCTACCAGTTCCCCGAGAAGCTGATCCCGCACTTCTGCGCGCTCGCGCTCGACGACCAGCCGTTGACGCTCTACGCCAGCACCGAGAACCGGCGGGAGTGGCTGCACGTGCACGACCACTGCACCGCCATCGACGCCGTGCTGGCGCACGGCCGCATCGGCGAGACCTACCACGTGGGCAGCGGCGTGGAGGCGTCCATCATGGAGGTGGCCGACCGCATCCTTGCCGTTCTCGGCAAGCCGGAGTCGCTCAAGACGATCGTGCCGGACCGCCCCGGCCACGACCGCCGCTACGTCCTCGACGCGTCCAAGCTGCGGCGCGAGCTCGGATGGATGCCCTCGGTCGAATGGGAGCAGGGCCTGGCGGACACGGTGCAGTGGTACGCCGCGCATCGAGAATGGTGGGAGCCGCTGCGGGCCCGAGCCCCCGTCGTCGAAGGGGCCTGGGGAACCGGAGGGGCCTGAACGGTGCGGATCCTCATCACGGGGGCCGACGGGCAGCTGGGACGCGACCTGCGTGACGCGTTGGCGGGACAGGTGCCGACCGGCGGGCGCCGTTGCGCGCTCCTCGGCCCCGAGGGGCCCCGCGCCGGCCTCGACCACGAGGTGCTCGCCACCGACGTCGACACCATGCGGGTCGACGACCGCGACGCCGTGCTGGGCACGTTCGCCGCCTTCCGGCCCGAGCTCGTCCTCCACGGCGGCGCGCTCACCGCGGTCGAGCTGTGCGAGACCGAGGTGGACACCGCCTTCGCCGTGAACGCCGTCGGCACCCGCCACGTCGCCGAGGCGGCGGCCGCGGTGGGGGCGCACCTCGTCTACGTGTCCACCGACTACGTCTTCGACGGCACGGCCGGGCGCCCCTACCGGGAGTGGGACGCGCCTTCCCCGACCTCGGTGTACGGGGCCTCCAAGTTGGCGGGCGAGCGCGAGTGCCGCCCCGGCTCGACGATCGTGCGCACGAGCTGGCTCTGCGGCGCCCACGGCGCCAACATGGTGGCCACCGCCCTGCGCCTGGCCGACGGTGAGGGAGAGCTCCGCTTCGTCGACGACCAGCACGGGTCACCGACGTTCACCGCGGATCTGGCGCCCGCCGTGGTCACCCTCGGCCTCGACGCTCGCCCGGGCATCTTCCACGTGACCAACAGCGGCGCCACGACGTGGTGGGGCCTCGTGCGGGCTGTGTTGGCGGAAGCGGGGGTCGATCCCGACCGGGTGACGCCGATAAAGACGGCCGAGCTCGACCCGCCTCTCCTGGCGCCACGGCCGGCCTACTCGGTGCTCGACAACATGGCGCTGCGCGTCAGCGGGCTCCCCGCGCTGCCCGACTGGCAGGACGGCCTGTCCCGGCTGGTCACCGCGTTGCGCGCCCGGCGAGAGGAGGCGGCCGCGTGACGGCGCGCACCGATGCCCGCGACCCGCGCACCATTCGGCACACGGTGGCCGTGATCGGCGCGGGCTACGTCGGGCTGCCCACGGCGGCCACACTGGCCCACTTCGGTCACACCGTCGTCCTGGCCGAACGCGATCCCGCCCGCCTGTCCGCCGTGCGCTCCGGCCGCATGCCGATCGTGGAGGTCGGGCTCGACGACCTCGTCGCGGCCGGCGTGGCGGCAGGCACCCTCTCGTTCACCGAATCGTCGGTCGAGGCGGTGGCCGGCGCCGAGTTCGTGTTCCTGTGCGTGCCCACGCCCCAGAGCGCCGACGGCTCGGCGGACCTGTCCTACGTGGAGTCGGCGGCGAAGGAGATCGCGCTCCACCTCGCGCCGGGCACCATCGTGGTCAACAAGTCGACGGTGCCGGTCGGCTCCGCCACCGTGGTCGAGCAGGTCATCGGCCGTCCCGACGTCAGCGTCGTCTCCAACCCGGAATTCCTCAGGGAGGGCACGGCGGTGCTCGACAGCCTGAACCCGGATCGCATCGTCGTGGGGGCCGACGACCCGCGGGCGGCCGCCAAGGTGGGTGAGCTCTTCTCGTCGACCTCGGCGCCGCTCATCGTCACCGACACCACGACGTCGGAGACGATCAAGTACGCCTCGAATGCGTTCCTGGCCACCAAGCTCAGCTTCGTGAACGCCCTGGCCGGGCTGTGCGAGGAGGTGGGTGCGGACGCGCGCGACGTGCTGCTCGGCCTCGGCTACGACAGGCGGATCGGCTTCGAATTCCTCCGACCGGGGCCGGGGTGGGGCGGGTCGTGCCTGCCCAAGGACACGCGGGCCCTGCTCCACATCGCGCGTGAGGCCGGCTACGACTTCTCGCTGTTGGCCGGTGCCATCGCGTCCAACGACGAGCAGCTGGCCCGCGTGGTCTCCAAGGTCGAGGCGGCATGCGGCGGCTCGGTCGACGAGGCGACGCTGGCCGTGTGGGGTCTCACCTTCAAGGCCAACACCGACGACCGGCGTGACTCGCCCAGCCTGCAGATCAGCCACCGCCTCGTGGAGCTGGGGGCGACGGTGCAGGCCTTCGACCCGACCGTGGACGCCGCGGACGAACCGCCCGACGACCTGCGCGGATTGCACCTGCGCGCAGACCCCTACGAGGCGGCGACCGGGGCACGGGTGCTCGTCGTGCTGACCGAGTGGGACGAGTTCCGCTGGCTCGACTTCTCCCGGGTCCTCGCCGTCATGGCCGAGCCCTGCATCGTCGACGCCCGCAACCTCCTCGACCCGGCCGCGGTGCGGCGCATGGGCTTCGACTACGCCGGGATCGGACGCCGGTGAGCCGGGTCGTGGTGGCCGGCGGCGCCGGGTTCCTCGGGTCGCACCTCTGCGACCGGCTCGTGGAGCGCGGTGACAGCGTGGACTGCCTCGACGACCTCTCGACCGGCTCGAAGGACAACGTGGCCCACCTTCTGGGCCACGAACGCTTCAACCTCATCGTGACCAACGTGAGCGAGAACGTGGACCTCGGGGACTCGTCCCCGGTCGACGCCGTGTGCAACCTCGCCTCGCCCGCGTCGCCGCCGGCCTACCTGGCCCGCCCCTTCGACACGCTGGCGGTCGGGAGCGAGGGCACTCGCCGCCTGCTCGAGCTGGCCCGGGCACACGGCGCACGGTTCCTGATGGCGAGCACCAGCGAGGTCTACGGGGACCCCGAGGTGCACCCCCAGGTCGAGAGTTACCGGGGCAACGTCGATCCCACGGGCCCGCGCAGCGTCTACGACGAGGCCAAGCGATTCGCCGAGAGCCTGACCATGGCGATGCACCGCACCCACGACGTGAACGTCGGCATCGCCCGGATCTTCAACACCTACGGGCCCCGGCTTTCGCCCGGCGACGGCCGGGTTGTGTCCAATTTCATCGTGCAGGCGCTGCGGGGCGAGCCGCTGACCGTCTACGGGGACGGCAGCCAGACCCGCAGCCTGTGCTTCGTGGACGACGAGATCGGAGGGTTGCTGGCCCTGCTCGACTCCTCGCTGACGGGGCCCGTCAACATCGGCAACCCCGACGAACGCACCGTGGGCGACCTGGCGCAATTCGTGCTGGAGGTGACGGGTTCGACGTCGGGCATCGTGTTCGAGCCGCTGCCCACCGACGACCCGACCCGCCGCTGCCCCGACATCACATTGGCCAGGACCGAGCTGGGGTGGGAGCCTACGACCGGCCTGCGGGAGGGCATCGAGAAGACGATCGACTACTTCGCGGAGAAGGTGAGGGGCAAATGACGGAGCCGGATCTGACGGAACTGCCCCCGCCGCGGACCTACCGGTCGCTCACGGTGATCGTGCCGGTGTTCAACGAGCGCGTCACCGTTGCCGAGGTGATCCGGCGCATGCGAGCGGTCGAGCTCCCGTTGGTGCTCCAGATCATCGCGGTGGACGACGGTTCGAGCGACGGCTCCGACAAGGTGCTCGGCGCCCTCGAGGACTCGACGGTGCGGGTCATCCGCCACAAGGTGAACCAGGGCAAGGGCGCCGCCATCCGCACCGGCCTGGCCGAGGCCCGGGGCGACCTCATCCTCATTCAGGACGCCGACCTCGAGTACGACCCCAACGACTGGCCGCGCCTGCTCGACCCGATCCTGCGCGGGAAGGCCCGCGTCGTCTACGGGAGCCGCTTCACCGGTGAGCGCAAGAACATGCTGCCGCTGCACTGGATGGGCAATCGCCTCCTCTCCCTCGTGACCAACGTGCTGTACAGCTCGACCCTCTCGGACATGGAGACCTGTTACAAGCTCTTCGACGCCCAGGTGCTCGAGGGCATCACCATCGTGTCCAACAAGTTCGACTTCGAGCCCGAGATCACGGCCAAGGTGCTCCGGCGCGGCCACCGGATTTACGAGGTGCCGATCTCCTATGCGGGGCGCGAGCACGACGAGGGGAAGAAGATCACCTGGCGCGACGGTTTCGGCGCCCTCAAGGCCCTGGTCAAGTTCCGCTTCACCAGGGAGTACTGAGCCCCTGGTGCCGGGCCAGATCGGCGCCGTCGTGGTCGACCACGATGCCGGGCCACTGCTCGAGAGCTGTGTGCGCTCCCTGCTCGACGACGGCGCCGCACCCGTGGTCGTGGTGGAGAACGGCGCCTCGGGGAGCACGACGGCCGCTCTGGACGGGCTCCTCGGCACGCAACCGGCGCCGCCCCTGCACATCGTCCGGCCGGGTCGCAACGTCGGCTACGGCGCGGGCGTGAACCGGGGGCTGGCCGCGCTGGCCGGCCGGCCGGCGCCGCCCGAATGGGTCCTCGTCTCCAACGCCGACCTCGTGGTCCACGCCGGCGCACTGGCGGCCCTGCGCGACAGCCTCGAGTCCCACCCGGCCTGGGCGATCGTCGGCCCGCGCGTCCTGACCGAGACCGGTGACGTGTACCCCTCGGTGCGCCGTTTTCCCTCGTTCACCGACGCGGCGGGGCATGCGCTGTTGGCGCTCTTCAATCCCGAGAACCCGTTCACGCGGCGTTACAACCCCGGCACCCCGGAGGGCGGCGTGGTGACGGAGGCAGGGTGGGTGTCGGGTTCATGCTTCCTCGGCCGTCGCGACGCGCTCGAGGAGTTGGGCGGGTTCGACGAGGCCTACTTCATGTACGCCGAGGACATGGACCTGTGTTGGCGCGCCCACCATGCCGGGTGGGGGGTCGGTTTTGCCGGCACCGCCGAGGTCACCCACGTCCAGGGTGTGAGCACGGCACGGCACCCCTACCGCATGATGGTGGCCCACCACCGCTCTGCCCTGCGCTTCAGCGTCCGGACCACGAAAGGCTGGCGGCGGGCCGCCCTCCCACTCGCCGTCGTGGTGCTCGGGGTGCGCATGGTCGTGGCGACGGTGCGGCTCGCGCTGTCCCGCTAGACCGTGCGCCGACTACCGGGGCTCCGTGTCGCGGCCATCGTGGCCATCGCAGCCGCGGTGCTCGCGTTCGTCCCGGCGGCCGGTGCCGGTGGCTCCCGGTACCGGCCACGCGTGCACGTGGAGCCCGAGGTCACCTTCAAGCTGCCGCCAACGTCCGCCGGCTGCACCGGGGCGACGGCAGGGCCCGGGGGGACGACACGGGTGCCCATGACCGTGAGCACCATCGCCGGGCAGGTGGCCGAGACGGTCGACGTGTGCGTCGGCGCGCAGGGGCCGTTCCCCTTCGTCCTCGACTCGGGAGCGGGGCAGTCGACCATCGACGCCGGCCTGGCCCGCCGTCTGCACCTGGCGTCGGCCGGCCCGGCGACCTCGTTCGCGGGCGTCGGCTGCACGGGCACCGCCCGGCCGGTCGCCGTCGGGGCATGGTCGCTCGACGGGGTCACGCTCGCGCCCCAGCAGCTGACGGCGGCCACGCTGCCCCAGGTCGGCGGGAAGGGCGAGCCCGTCGGTCTGGTGGGCGCCGACGTACTGGCGCGCTTCGGCGCCGTCCGCCTCGATTTCGCGGCCGGCGTGATCGTGCTGCCGGGAGCGGAGGGCCCGTCGTTGACGGCCTCGGCCCCCTATACCGGCCCGGAGGGACCGCCGCCGGTGGCGTTGACCCAAGGCGCCGGGACCACCGTGCCTCTGACGGTGACGTCGGTGCCCGGCGACGTCTATCTCAGCGTGGCGGTCCGTTTCGCCGACGGTCCGAGGCGCAGCTTCGTGGTGGACACCGGGTCGTCGCAGAGCGTCGTGGGGACCTCCGTCGCCCGTGCCGCGGCGTTGAAGGGCACCGACCTCGCGCAGCGTCAGTCCACGGTGTGCTCTGTCATCACCGTCCCGCTGGTGCACAGCGGCCCGTGGTCGGTGCCGGGGCAGCCACTGCGCGCCCAACTCGTCGGAGAGACCGACTTCGGGGCCATCAGCCTGGGCGGCATCGACGGCCTGCTCGGTTCCGACCAGCTCGCTCGCTTCGGATGGGTGGTCCTCGACTTCACGGGGGGGCGCCTGGTGCTGGGCTGACGCCACCCCGACCGGCCGGCTCCAGCGGGGGTCAGGCCGTCACTCGGGCCCGGAGAGGCCGAGCATGTCGGTGACCCCGTGGTCCCGCCCCGCCGTGTAGCCGCCGTCGACGGGGAGGGCGTGGCCGGTGACGAACGACGAGTCGTCGGAGAGCAAGAACGCGGCAACCGAGGCGACCTCGTGAGGCAGGCCCATTCGCCGGCCGAGCTTGTGCTCGTGCACGATGTCGGCCAGCGCGTCCTCCATGCCCGGCCCGAAGATCATCGCCGTCATCGGCGTCTCGATGAAGCCGGGGCAGATGGCGTTGACCCGGATGCCGCGCCCGGCGTAGTCGATCGCCATGTTCTTGGTCAGGATGACCACGCCGCCCTTCGACGCGCTGTAGGCGCTGCCGCCGGCGGTCCCCTCGAGACCCTCGATGCTGGCGACCGTCACCACCGACCCCCGCTGGCCGTCGTCGCGCACCGGTTGGCTGAGCATCTGGGCGATGACGTGCTTGGCGGTGAAGAAGGTGCCCGTGAGGTTCACCTCGATCACCCGTGCCCACTCCTCGGCCGGCAGCATGTGCACCGGGCCGCCGCCCGCCACCCCGGCCGCGTTGACCAGTCCGTGCACCGCGCCGCCGAAGTCGACCGCGGCGCGCACCAGCGCCGCCACCGAGTCCTCGTCCGTCACGTCGGCGCGGGTGAAGGCCCATCGCCCCGACTCGTCGCTGCCCTCCGCGACGTCGTCGGGCGGCACAGCGAGGTCGGCCCCCATGACGAGGGCACCCTCGTCGAGGAGCCGGGCGGCCGTGGCCCGGCCTATGCCCGAGGCCGCGCCGGTCACGATGTAGGTCCGTCCGCCCAATCCACGCATGGCACCTCCAAGGGTTTGGTTGCGCCCGGGCGACCCGGGCTGGTAGGAGCAGGGCACTGTTCTAGCCCGGGCCGTGCCCGGGACCACCGTCCAGCCGGGGGGAGCCCACGCCATGAAGTTCGCGCTGTTCTACGAGATCCCCGTCCCCCGGCCCTGGGGGGAGGACAGCGAGCTCGTCGCCTACCGCAACACCCTCGAGCAGGCCATCGCCGGCGATCGGTTCGGCTGGCACGCCTTCTGGACCGTCGAGCACCACTTCCTGCAGGAGTACTCGCACTGCTCGAACCCCGAGGTGCTCTACGGCGCCATCGCGGCGCGCACCGAGCGCATCCGCCTCGGCTACGGCGTGCGCCTCATGCCCAAGCCCTACAACCATCCCGTGCGCACGGCGGAGTCGGTGGCCGTCCTCGACCTGCTCTCGGGTGGCCGGGTCGACCTCGGGACGGGCCGCTCGGCGACCCGGGCCGAGCTCGAGGGCTTCGGTATCGACCCGGCCGAGAGCCGGCGCATGTGGCAGGAGGCGATCGAGCACGTCGTCGGCTGCTGGACCAACGAGGAGCACGAGTTCTCCGGCGAGTTCTGGCAGATGCCCCGGCGCCGCGTGCAGCCCAAGCCGTGGCAGAAGCCGCACCCGCCGCTGTGGGGCGCCACGACCAGCGACGAGGGCCATGCCCAGGTGGGCGACAGCGGCCTCGGCCTGTGCTCGTTCGCCGTGGGCCTGCCGCCGGCGGAGGTCAAGCGGAAGATCGACATCTACCGCGACGCCGTGGCGCGCTGCGACGCGCCGCTCGGCGCCTTCGTGCACGACCAGGCGGCCACCTTCACCATGGCCATCTGCGCGCCCGATCGCGACCAGGCGATCGCCGAGGCGCGCGAGTCCTTCGAGTGGTACCCGAAGACCGGTGCGCGCCAGATCGCCACCCTGACCGACTGGATGGCCGAGCGCAACGAGGGGCTGGGCAGCTACGCCTACGCCGCGGACATGAAGAAGACCGACGACGAGGGCCTGCTCGACCTGCTCAACCTCGAGTACCTGACGGACTCCAACGCCTGCGTGCTGGGGACGCCCGCCGAGTGCATCGAGGCCTGCCGTGCCTACGAGGCGGCCGGCGTGGACCTCCTGCTCTGCCTCGTCAACCCGTACAAGGTGTCCCACGAGTCGGTCATGCAGACCATCGAGCTCATGGGCACCGAGGTGATCCCGGCCTTCGCCTCCTCCTGACCGCCCCCGGCGGGTGGGCGCCATCGGGCAGGCTGTGGGGATGGGGAGAGCAGCATCGGGCCCGTGGCGGGCACTGGTCGTGACGGCGGCCGCGGTGGCGGTGGCGACGGCGGGGCCATCGGCCGGCGCCCAGGCGTCGGGCACCCGGGGTGGCAGGCATCCCGCGCCCAAGCTGGCCCAGGTGGGCCACGTGACGTTCTGGGAGTGCCACGCCAAGACGACCGAGCTCCTGGTCGCGGTCAACACCCTCACCCTGCATCCGGGGGCAACCCTCCAGATCAGCTTCACCGTGCGCAACGGGGCCTCGACGCCGTGCAACTACACGGCGCCCTACGCCGGCGTGACACCCGGGCCGACGGCGACCACGCTGCAGGCCGGTCCCTGCGGGTCGGTCGGCTTCGAGATCGTGGGAGCGAACCACACCAACGTGTGGCCCGGCGTGCAGGTCGTGAACTGCCCGGCGCTCGGCTTCGCGCAGCTGGCGGCCAACGGCACCGTCTCGGGCACCGGCAGGTGGGACCAGACCAAGCCCAACGGCACGGCGCGGGTGGCGGTCGGCGCCTACACCCTCGTCGTCGACAACCGGCACTTCAGCTTCCCGCTCCACGTCGTGGCGCACTGAGGCCGGGGTGCGGGCCCCTTGACATCGGTCGTGGTGTATCTATAGTTATCTAGATGACTAGTGAAGTATTGCCGCAGTCGATGAGCTTCCATCTGCGGGCGGACTCCGGGGTGCCGGCCTACCTGCAGCTCGCCCAGCAGGTGCGCCAGGCCGTGCGCCGTGGCCTGCTCGACGTCGGCGACCGGTTGCCGACGGTCAAGGAGGTGGCGGCGGAGCTCACCATCAACCCCAACACGGTGCTGAAGGCCTACCGCGAGCTCGAGCACGAGGGCATCGTCGAGGGCCGCCAGGGCGTGGGCACCTTCGTGGCGCGGCGCCCGGCCGGCCCACCGCCCGGAACCCAGGCCCGCCTCGGCCGCGCCCTCCACAAGTGGGTCGAGTCGGCGCGGGCTCAGGGGATGGACGACGAGGCCATGGAGGCACTCTTGCGCGACACGCTGCGAGCCTCGGACGCAGTCAGGATCGCATGAGCGCGACAGCATTCGAGACGGCGGAATTGGGCAAGCGGTTCGGAGCGGCCTGGGCCCTGCAGGACTGCACGCTGCGGGTGCCGGAGGGGCACGTGACCGCACTCGTCGGACCCAACGGTGCCGGCAAGACGACGTTGCTCCGGCTCCTCGTCGGTCTCGCCGCACCGAGCGCCGGCACCGTCGAGGTCCGGGGCCGGGCCCCCGACGGGACCGAGGAGTTCCTGGCCGGCATCGGGTACCTGGCCCAGGATGTCCCGCTGTACCGGCGCCTGAGCGCCGCCGATCACATCGCTCTCGGCGCCCACCTCAACGGTGGGACGCCGACGGGGCGCGGGAGCGGCTGGCGCGGCTGCAGGTCCCGTTGGATCGGCCGGTCGGCACCCTCTCGGGCGGCCAGCGGGCGCAGGTCGGCCTGGGGCTGGCCCTGGCCAAGCAGCCCGGGCTCCTGCTCCTCGACGAGCCGGTGGCCGCGCTCGACCCCCTGGCCCGGCGCGAGTTCCTCACGACCCTGAGCGAGGCGGTGGCCGACGGCGGCCTGTCGGTGATGCTCTCGTCGCACCTCCTGCACGACCTCGAGCGGGTCTGTGACCACGTGATCCTGCTGAGCGCAGCGCGCGTCCAGCTTTGCGCCGACATCGACTCCGTGCTGGCGACGCACCGCGTGCTGATCGGTCCCCGGCGCCCGCTCTCCGAGGTGGAGCCGGGCCTCACCGTCATCACCGCGACCCAGACGCAACGCCAGACCCGGCTGCTCGTCCGCACCGAGGGCCCCGTGCTCGACCCGGCCTGGGAGGAGGCCGAGGTCGGCCTCGAGGACGTGATCCTCGCCTACATGGGCAGCGATCAGGCGCGCTCGGACACGGCGCGGCCACGCCTGGAGGTGGCACAGTGAATTTTCTCGTCTGGCGTCTGCACCGCAACCAGGTCTACTTCGCCGCCGCCGCACTGGCCGTGCTCGCGGTCGTGCTGCTGGTGACGGGGACCGTGATGGCCGACGACTACCGCAACTCGCTCGCCAGTTGCGCCGCGGCGCACTGCGGCGACCTCGTTTCGTCGTCGCTCTTCCGCGGCGACGGCGCGATCATCGACCTGGTCGACCTCACGCTGGTCGTGCCGCTGCTCTTCGGCCTCTTCTGGGGTGCGCCGTTGCTGTCGAAGGAGTTCGAGGACGGCACGCACAATCTGGCATGGACGCAAGGGGTCAGTCGCCGGCACTGGCTCCGCGTGAACATCGGATGGTCGTTGGTCGCAGCGGCGCTGTGGGGAGCCGCACTGGCGGCACTCGTCACCTACTGGCGCTTCCCCGAGAACGCGCTGAACTCACGCTTCCAGGCCTTCGACATTCAGGGCATCGTCCCCGTGGCCTACGCGCTCTTCGCCGTGGCGCTCGGCATCGCAGTCGGGTCGGTGCTGCGACGCGTGCTCCCCAGCCTCGCGACCACGCTCGCCCTCTTCGTGGGACTCCGCGCGGTCATCGGCGTCTATCTGCGCCCGCATCTCATGTCGCCCCTCACGAAGCTCTTCCCGCCCGCCGGTCCGGCCAGCAGCCCTCCCGGCGCGTGGGTCCTGTCGACCAGCTTCGTGAACGGCCGCGGCCAAGACCTCGGGAGCGGGTTCCCCGTCAGCGGAATCCCCGCCGATTGCATGCAGGGGAAGGCGGTGGAGGTCCGGTGCTTCGCCTCGCACGGATTCCACCAGTTGGTGACCTACCAGCCCGACAGCCGCTTCTGGGCCTTCCAGGGGATGGAGGCCGGGATCTTCCTCGTGCTCGCCCTGGCGTCGGTGGGCTTCACCTGGTGGTGGGTGCGGTCGCACGACGCCTGAGCACGGGCAACGGCGCGTCCGCGGACCGGGGACGAGGAGGTTTCAGGGGATGAGCGCGATCTTCCCCACCGTGCGCCGGCCGAGGAGGTCCTCGAGCGCCCGGGCCACGTCGTCGAGCGGGTACTCGGTCGGGTGGACCGGGTCGAGGGTGCCGTCGGCCACCATGGCCAGCAGGCCGCCCAGGAGCGCGCGCTGCTCGTCGGCGTGCTGCATGGCCCAGATGCCCCAGTCGATGCCGACCACGGTGCGGTTGCGCAGCAGCACCTGGTTGAGCGGGATGGACGGGATCGGCCCGGCCGCGAAACCGATGACCAGGTAGCGGCCGCGGTCGCCCAGGGCGCGCAGCGACGGCTCGGCCAGCGCGCCGCCGACGGGGTCGACGACGAGGTCCACGCCGGTGCCCCCGGCCCACGCCCGTGCCGCGTCCTTGACGGGCGTGGCCGCCGGGTCGAGGACGGCCTCTGCCCCCGCGGCCAGCGCGGCGGCGCGCTTCTCCCCGGTCGAGGCCACGCCGAGCACCCGGCACCCGAGGGCCCGGGCGACGCCGATGGCGGCCAGCCCGACACCACCGCCGGCGCCGAGGACGAGCACCGACTCGCCCGTCTGGGCCGCCGCCCGCTCCCGCAGGGCGAACAGGCAGGTGCTGTAGCTCTGGGTGAACGTGGCCGCCCGCGGCGCGGCGAGCACGTCGGGCAGCGCCGTCACCGCGGCCGCCGGCGCCGCGACCTTGGTGGCGAAGCCGCCCAGCCCGGCCGAGACCAGCACGCGCTGGCCGGCCTCTAGCCCGCGCACCGACTCGCCGACCTCCGATACGCGCCCGGCGGACTCTGTCCCCGGCACGAAGGGGACGGGCGGCTTGATCTGGTACTTCCCCCCGACGAACAGCGCGTCCACGTAGTTGACGCCCGCGGCCTCCACGTCCACCACCACGTGGTCGGGCCCCGGCACCGGGTCGGGGAGCTCCTCGACCCGCAGCAGCGACGGCGGACCGAACTCGTTGCAGACGACGGCGCGCACGGGCCCGCACGCTACCGTCCAGGGGTGGACGACATCCGTCCCGTCCGGCCCGACGAGCTGGCGCTGCTGCCCGCACTGGAGGCGGCCGCCGACACCGTGTTCGTCCCGCTCGGAATCGGCCCGCTGCCCGGCCCCGGCACGGTGGAGGGGTTCGCGTCGGCCCTGGTCGTCCTCGTGGCCGGCGACCCGCCCGTCGGGCTGTGCCGCATCGACCGAGTCGGGGGCGGCGCCCACCTCGAGCAGCTCTCCGTCCACCCCGACCACGGCCGGCGCGGCATCGGTCGGGCGCTGCTGCGGGCCGGCTGCGCCTGGGCGGCCGGGCACGGCTATCGCGAGCTCACGCTCGCCACGTACCGGGATGCCGTGCCCTGGAACGGCCCCTTCTACGCGTCGGAGGGCTTCGTCGAGGTGGGTCCGGTCGACGACTGGTTGGTCACCCACGGCCTCGACCCCGAGGAGGCGGTGATGGGCCGCTTCGGCACCCGGGTCCTCATGCGCCGGCCGCTGTGAGCTCGCCGTAGCGGAAGCACCGCACCAGGTGGTCGTTGACCAGCCCGGTCGCCTGCAGGTGCGCGTAGCAGACGGTGGGGCCGACGAAGCCGAAGCCGCGCCGGCGCAGGTCCTTGCTGAGCGCCTCAGACTCCGGCGTGATCGCCGGCAGCTGTCCAATGCGCTTCCACTTGTTCACGATCGGGCGGCCCTCCACGAAGCCCCACACGTACGTGTCGAAGGAGCCGAACTCCTCCTGCACGTCGAGGAAGGCGCGTGCGTTGCGCACCGTGGCCTCGACCTTGGCCCGGTTGCGGATGATCCCGGGATCCCCGAGCAGCTTCTCCACCCGGGCCGGCGTGAAGCGCGCCACCTTGGCGGCGTCGAAGCCGGCGAAGGCCTTGTGGTAGCCGGCGCGCCGCTTGAGGATGGTGGCCCAGCTCAATCCGGCCTGCGCGCCCTCCAGGACGAGGAATTCGAAGTGGGTGGGATCGTCGTGCACCGGTACACCCCACTCGGTGTCGTGGTACACCACCATCGCGGGATCCGTGCCCGCCCAGTCACAGCGTGTCGGCTCGGCGGCGCTCACGGCGCCACCGTAGGGCGCGCCTGTGACGCCGTCACCCGGTAGAGCACGTGGCGCCGGAGCGGGCTGCCCTCGGGCAGCCGGGGGTGGTCGAAGTCGCCCCCCCGGTCGCGCACCATGCCGATCCGCTCCATGACCGCCTGCGAGCGGGTGTTCAGGGTCGTCGTGAAGGCGATGATCTGGTCCAGCCCCGCCTCGTCCAAGCCGAAGCGCACCGAGGCCGTCGCCGCCTCGGTGGCGTACCCCTGCCCCCAGTGGTCGGGATGCAGCCGCCACTCCACCTCCACGGCCGGTGCGCAGGGCAGCTCCGCCCGCACGCGGTGCAGCCCGACCATGCCCACGAAGGGAACCCCGCCCGTCACCGCGACCGCCCACACCCCCCAGCCGTCGCGGGCCATCTCCGCCTCGATGTGATCGACGATGGCGTCGCTCTCGGCCCGGGTGGGCGACGAGCCGAGCGACTCGACGACGAGCGGATGGCTGTTGAGCTCGAAGAAGGGCGCCCGGTCCACGTCGGTGAACGGTCGCAGCACCAGCCGCGCCGTCGCGATCGTCGGCCCGGGCGCCGCCAAGGTCAGGCGCCCGCGGCGCTCTTGACGGCCGTCTCGGCCGCCCAGCGGTAGTCCGCCTTGCCCGAGGGAGAGCGCTGGATGCTCGTCACGAACACGACCTCCTTGGGCAGCTTGTAGCGCGCGATGTGGGCCGAGGCCTCCTCGACGATGGACGCCGCGTCGGCCGAGGCGCCGTCGGCGAGCTGGACGACGGCGACCACTTCGGAGCCCCAACGCTCGCTCGGCCGCCCCGTGACGACGACGTCGGCCACGGCGGGATGCCCGGCGATCGCCCGCTCGACCTCCTCGACGAAGATCTTCTCGCCGCCGGAGTTGACCGTCACCGAGTCGCGCCCGAGCAGCTGGATCTCCCCGTTGGCCAGGTGCCGCGCCCGGTCGCCGGGGATGGAGTAGCGGACGCCGCCGATGACGGGGAAGGTGCGCGCCGTCTTGGCCTCGTCGCCGAGATACCCGAGCGGCACGCTCCCCGTCTGCGCCAGCCAGCCGTTGCCCTCGTGACCCGGATGGAGCACCGTGGTGAACGACTCGTCGGTCACCACGGTGCCGGGGCCGGGCAGGAACGTCCCCACCTCGACGTCGTCGACCGAGGTGACGTGCATCTGCGCGCCGGTCTCCGAGGACCCGGCCGAGTCGGAGATGACGAGGTTGGGGATGCGCTCGACCGCCATGGCCCGCACGGTCGGGGTGAGCGGCGCGCCGCCGTTGCCCACGGCGAAGAAGGACGAGAGGTCGTAGCGCTTGGCGTCGAGCTGGAGGAGAAGGGGGCGCAGCACGGCATCGCCCACGATGGTCATGGAATTGGCCTTCTCGCGCTCGACCACCGACCACACGTCGTCGGGATCGACGCGGTGCGTCTTGTCGGGGAAGAGCAGGGTCGCCCCCTGGGCCATCAGCATGAAGCAGGCCCACTGCGCGGCGCCGTGCATGAGCGGCGGCAGCACCATGAGGCGGATCGGGAAGCTCTCGGCGAGGCGCGTCGTGATGTCCTCGTAGCTCGTCACGACCTCCCACGTGCCCACCTTCCGGCCGCCCATGGCCGCCATGAAGATGTCGTGCTGACGCCACAGGACGCCCTTGGGCATGCCGGTCGTGCCCCCGGTGTAGAGGATGTAGAGGTCGTCGGGAGAGGGGTCGACCGGCGCGCCGGCCGGTGACGATGCGGCCAACGCCTCCTCGTACCAGACCGCCCCAGGGAGGAGGTCGTGCCCCGGTTCGTCCTCGACCTGGAGCAGGACGTCGGGCGCCGCGCCGAGTGTGGGCAGCACCTCGGCCAGGGTGGGGGCCAGCGACGAGTGCAGGATCATGGCGCGCGGCCGGGCGTCGTCGAGCAGGTAGCGCAGCTCCTCGCCGACGTAGCGGTAGTTGACGTTGAAGGGGGCGACGCGGGCCCGGTAGGAGCCGAGCATCCCCTCGAGGTACTCGTTGCCGTTGTAGAGGGCGAGCGCGACGTGGTCCTGCCCCGACTCCCAGGGCTGCAGGTCCGCCCGTTCGCGGTGCACGCCGAGCCCGCGTCCGTGCAGGTAGGCGGCCAGCCGCTTCGAACGGTCGGCCAGATCGCCGTAGCTCAGCCGGCGGTCGCGCCACACGATGCACTCCCGGTCGGCCAGGCTCTCGACGAGGACGTCGAAGGCCTTGGCCAGGTTGAATTGGACGGCCGTCTTCGGCGATGTGGTCTCGGGCACGGCCCCGCACACTACCGGTGGGCCCGCGGCCCGGGACGGGCCGGTCGGCCTGCCGGTTGGGGACTGCAGGCCACCATCGGCAAAGATCAGTCCGTGGACGTCCGCAACCCCGCCACCGGAGAGGTGATCGCCAAGGTCGAGGGGCTGACCGCCGGGGAGACCGACGCGGCCATCGGGCGGGCGGCCAGCGCCTTCGAGACCTGGCGGCAGGTCGCGCCGGGGGAGCGGGCCCGGCTGCTCCGGCGCTTCGCCGCCGCCGTGGACGCCCACGTCGACGAGCTTGCCGACGTGGAGGTGGCCAACGCGGGCCACGTGATCGGGAACGCACGCTGGGAGGCGGGCAACGTGCGCGACGTGCTCGAGTACTACGCGGCGGCCCCGGAGCGCCAGTGCGGCAGGCAGATCCCGGTGCCGGGAGGCATCGACGTCACGTTCTACGAGCCTCTGGGCGTGGTGGGGGTCATCGTGCCCTGGAACTTCCCCATGGCGATCGCGGGCTGGGGCTTCGCGCCGGCGCTGGCCGCCGGCAACACCGTCGTGCTCAAGCCGGCCGAGATCACGCCGCTCAGCGCCCTGCGCATCGGCGAGCTTGCGCTCGAGGCCGGGTTGCCCGAGGGCGTCCTGCAGATCCTGCCCGGCAAGGGCAGCGTGGTCGGCGAGCGCTTCGTGGCCCATCCCGCCGTGCGCAAGGTGTGCTTCACGGGCTCCACCGAGGTGGGGCGCTCGGTGATGGCGGGCTGCGCCGAGCAGATCAAGCGGGTCACCCTCGAGCTCGGCGGCAAGAGCGCCAACATCGTCTTTGCCGACGCCGACCTCGAGCTGGCGGCTGCCCGTGCCCCCTACGGCGTCTTCGACAACGCCGGCCAGGACTGCTGTGCCCGCTCGCGCATCCTCGTCGAGCGCTCCGTGTACGAACGCTTCATGGCGCTGCTCGAGCCGGCGGTGCGTGGCGTCGTCGTGGGCGACCCCACGCTCGAGGGCACCGAGATGGGCCCCCTGATCTCCGAGGCGCACCTGGCCACCGTCGCCTCCTTCGTCCCCGCGGACGCCCCGGTGGCCGTGCGGGGCACGTGCCCCGAGGGCCCCGGGAACTGGTTCGCCCCCACCGTGCTCGCCCCCGTCGGGGCGAGCGAGCGGGCCGCGACCGAGGAGATCTTCGGGCCGGTGGTCGTCGTCATCCCGTTCGAGGACGAGGCGGAGGCCGTCCGCCTCGCCAACGACACCCCCTTCGGGCTCTCGGGCTCGCTGTGGACACGCGACGTCGGTCGGGCGCTGCGTGTCGCCCGGGCCGTCGAGACGGGGACGCTGTCGGTCAACTCGCACTCGTCGGTGCGCTACTGGACGCCCTTCGGCGGCGTGAAGCAGTCCGGGATCGGCCGCGAGCTCGGCCCCGACGCCCTCGATGCGTTCTGCGACGTCAAGAACGTCTTCATCAGCTCGGACTAGCGGACACCGGCCGTGGCGCCGCGCCGCATCACAGCACGAGGAGAGAAATGAGCGAGACCGCCCCCTACGCCCGCCGCCTGGTCGACCGCGTCGCCGTCGTGACCGGCGGTGCCAGCGGCATCGGCCGCGCCATGTGCGAGCGCTTCGCCGCCGAAGGGGCCCGGGTGGCCGTGGTCGACCTCGACGAGGGCGCCGGGGGTGAGGTGGCGGCCGCGGTCGACGGCATCTTCGTCCGCACCGACGTGACGTCCTCGGAGGAGGTCGAGGCGCTCTACGCGGAGGTGTCGGGGCACTTCGGGGGGATCGACGTCTGCTGCAACAACGCCGGCATCAGCCCGCCCGACGACGACTCCATCCTGGACACCGGCCTCGAGGCGTGGGAGCGGGTGCAGCGGGTGAACCTCACCTCGGTCTACCTCTGCTGCAAGCACGCGCTCCCGCACCTGCTGGCCCGCGGCAAGGGGTCGATCGTCAACACGGCCTCGTTCGTCGCCGTCATGGGAGCGGCCACCAGCCAGGTGAGCTACACCGCCTCCAAGGGGGGCGTGCTCGCCATGTCGCGTGAGCTGGGCGTGCAGTTCGCCCGGCAGGGCGTGCGGGTCAACGCTCTGTGCCCGGGCCCGGTCAACACGCCGCTGCTCACCGAGCTGTTCGCCAAGGACCCCGAGCGGGCCGCCCGGCGCCTCGTCCACATCCCCATGGGCCGCTTCGGGGAGGCCTCGGAGATCGCCGCGGCGGCGGCCTTCCTGGCCTCCGACGACTCCTCGTTCATGACCGCGTCGACGTTCCTCGTCGACGGCGGGATCTCGGGGGCTTACGTCACGCCGCTGTGAGCCGGCAGGGAGGTGGGAGGCGGGCCGGGTGTTGGCTCGCGCGCGCTGCGGCAACACGCCCGGTGGGACACTGGAGCGATGCGTGGTCCCCATGTGGTGCGGCTGCTCCGTCCGGTGCTGTGGGGTCTCGCGGCATGGCTGGTGCTGTCGCCGGTGGGCTCGCCGCCGGTGGCGGCCGCGAGCCCGGGCGCGAGGGCCGCCGTGCTGCTGGCCGGCAACGGTCTCGGAGTCGCCCATTTCGGCTCGCCGGCCCGTTCGGTGACGAGCGCGATCTCGGCCAGTCTGGGGTCCCCGACGGGCCACCCCGACGCCGGCTGCGTCGGCGGGTACACCCAGGTGGCGTGGCACGACCTGATCGTCCAGTTCCGGCACGGCCGCTTCAGTGGGTACCGCTACTGGGTCAGCGCCTCCGGTTCGCCGTCGCCCTCGCCCTCGGCCGTCTCGCCGAAGCTGGCGACGGCCCGGGGGATCTCCCTCGGCAGCACGTTCGCGCAGGTGAGGCGCAGCTACCGGCTCACCCAGACGGGCACCGACTTCTGGAAGTCCCACGACGGCATCGTCTTCGCGCTCGACAGCCAGACCTACCCGTCCCCACCGAGCTCGCCCGTCTACGAGATCAAGTCGTACGGCGTCTGCCCCGCGGCGCTCTGAGGTTCAGCCGCCGAGGCTGGAGCGCAGCTCCTCGAGCGCCCGCCGGAGCTCGGCGACCTCGGACCTGAGGGCGGCCAGCTCCGAGCGCAACTCGCCCGCCGGGTCGTACGGCGCGACGGGCGACAGGACGCTCGCGGCCTCCGTGGATTGGCGAGGCTCGGCGCCGGCGCCGGCATCTTGGAGCAGGACAGGCTCATCGATGCCGACGAGCGTGGTGGCCCAGCGCTCCTCCTTCTGGCCCGGCCGACGCCCGACGTTGCGGACCAGCGGCTCGTCGCGCCCGCCCAGGAGCTCCATCTCGTGCTCCACTTCGCTCAAGTGGTCGAAGCGGGCCATCCGCTCGGTCCGCAGCCGCAGCTCGCCCACCGTCTGCGGGCCACGCAGCATGAGGACGGCGAGGACGCCGCACTGCCGGTCGTCGAGGGCGAGGGCCTCGTCGAGGACCTGGCGGTAGCGCACGACCGAACGGCCGTGCGAGGGCAGGACGAAGCGCACCAGCCGTCGCTCCTTGAGGTCGTCGAGGGCGCGGAGCACCACGGTCTCGTCGTAGCTGACGACGGGCTCACGGTTCGACGTCTGGTTGCACGCAGCCAGGAGGGCGCTGACCGTGAGGGGGTACTGCTGGGGCGTCGTGAGGCTCTTCTCCACCAGCGAGCCCAGGACACGTGCGCACTCGCTGCTCAGCTCCATGGCGCCGAGCCTACGGTCCCGACACCCGAGATCCGGGGGCGCCTGTGGCCCAGCGGCCCGGCATTCAGCGCAGGCTCCGGGGCCGCGCTGCGCCGACCGGTCCTCTCAGGCCGACCCCCCGACCTCGAGCGGCGCGGCCAGGTAGGGGCCGTCCGACCCGAAGCCGAGATGGGCCATGGCGACGGGACGGGGCGGTCCGGGCAGGGGGAGGGTGGAGCGCGACGGCGTGTAGAGGAGCCAGACGCCGGCCGCGTTGGCAAAGACGGACTCCTCACCCGGGCCCTCGCCCTGGGCGTTGGAGCCCAGCAGCGGCGACGGTGACGCGTCGGTGCACGGGCCCAGCGGGCCGGCGCAGCGGGCCACCCCGACGGCGTAACCCGGCTGGTTGAACCAACCGCCCGAGTAGAAGAGGTAGTAGACGCCGCGTACGAGGACGAGCTGTGGCGCCTCGACGATGTGGCCCTGCCAGGGCTCGTCGGGACCGAAGATCACGGCCGGCGTCCCCACCAGGCGCAGGCCGTCGGCGCTGAGCGGCTGGCTCCAGATCTGCGTGTCGACGCTCGCCGAACGCGCGTTCTGCTCCGACTTCCAGATCATGAAGGGCTGACCTGTCCCGTCGACGAAGACACGGGGGTCGATGGAGCCGCCGAGCGATTGCTGACAGACGAAGGGCGACGGCGCAGCGATGTAGGGGCCGGCCACCGCCGTGCTGATGGCGTCGCCGATGCACATCGTGCCGGGTGAGACGTTGCGCAGCATGCTGGTGAAATACAGCATGTAGTGGCCGCCGAAGCGTGCCACGTCGGGTGACCACATGACGCCCGGTTGCGCCCACGCCGGCGGGTCCGGGAGGGCGTCGGTGGGAGCGCCCCACTGGCCCACCACGGTGCCCGAGCGCACCGGCACGTTCGTCGGGACGCGGTCCTGGGAGGTGAAGAGGTAGTAGCGCCCGCCCTGCTGGTACATGAAGGGGTCGGGCTGGTCGGCACCCGAGTTGATGGTGAAGCCCGGCTGTGCCGGATCGGTCAGGCTCGGAGGCTCGTAGTACGGGATGCGCAAGCCCAGCGCGGCGTCGCCCGCGGCGGCGCCGAGCGCACCCGTGGACAGGTACAGCACCGGGGTCACGCCGGCCTCCTGCGCCGCACGCGCGCCGGCGGTCGGCGCACCCAGTCCGGAGACGCTGGTCAGCAGGAGCGCGGACGCGGCGAGGAAGGCGGTGACGCCGGTGGCGACGGCGGCCTGACGGGTGCGCGACGACTTCACCATGGGGAAGAACTGGGGATGGCGACGGCGCCCCTTGGGGATGACGTGAAGAAACATGGGGAGAACCACTGGATTTCGCGAATGCCCATTGACCTTGGGTGACGCAAAGCGCAACCTGTTCCCAGTTCGGAGACAAGAGCCCACCGAACCTCAAGCGACCGCCGCAAGGTGGGAGCGAGGGAAGCCCGAAGGGAAGCCGCAAGGCGGACCGGGGGGAAGCCGAGAGAACGCTGCAAGGCGGGATCGAGGGTCGGGAGCGCAACCCGCAAGGGGGGCGTGACCGGAGTGGGCACGAGAATCCGTGCTGAGATGGTCCGTGGTGCGCGACGGTGGCTTCCCTGGAGTCGCCGTGGCCGGCTCGGACGGGGGTTGTCCGACACGACTCCCGTACGGTGCCAGCGGGTCGTCGTTGACGTAGCCCCGAGGAGCACGGGAGGCTTCGGCCGAACGGTTACTCGGGGTTGCGTCGCGTCTGGGCACCCCTTGGCCGTACCGCTCCCCATGCCCCGGTAACGACGGAACGGGGCTTGTCCCGCGCCCCGGTCGGGTCAGCCCGCCTCGGAGCGGCTCAGCGCAGGGAGGGCCAGAGTCCCGCCGGGCGCTCGCCGGCGGCCACCTGGCGGTTCAGCTCGGCCTGCACCAGCGAGAGGTCGTCGGGATGGGTTACCCCCACGCAGCGGCCTCCGGCCGGCAGCACGGCGAACGAGCTGGTGCCGAGCGACTGTGCGACCACCTCGGGGAGCAGCACCTCGGACTCAGCCGAGGCGTCCACGGCGGCGTCCATGGCCCCCTGCAGCGCCTTGTGGAAGGCCGGGGTGAAGCCCCAGAGGTTCATCGACACCCGGGCGTCGGGCGAGAGGGTGGCAGGCTCGCGGCCGTCCGCGGCGACGAAGCCCCCCTCGGGCGTGGCGGTCACCTGGCGCCGCTCGTCGACGCCCAGGAGCATCCCGTCGGACCCGACCCGGCAGATACCGCGGGTCACCGGCGAGAAGCCGACGACCGCGTCGGCCAGGCGGTAGCCCACCAGGGCGTTGGTGTCACCGTGGGCCCGCAGGTGCCCGACCAGCTGGACGCACGCGGCCCTGCCGTAGATGTCGTCGGCGTTGCCCACGCCGTAGGGGGTGTCACCGACGACGTCGGAAGCGGACAGGACGGCGTCGACCGTGCCCCGCGGCACGGGTTGCGTGGCGAAGCGCACGTCGACGCCCGAGGGCCACGCGTGCTCGACGTGGTAGCGGATGGCGGGCCCGGTGCTCGGGCTCAGCACGAGCACGATCGTGTCGAAGCCGGCGGACAGCGCATCGGAGGCCACCAGGTCGATGACGGCCTCGCCGTGCGACCCGACCGGGGCCAGCGGCTTGACGCCTCCGTAGCGCTTGGCCCGGCCGGCGGCCAGGACGACGAGCGTCAGGCCCGCCCCGCCTGCCCCGTCGGTCATGCGTTCCAGCGGAAGATCGCGCTCGCCCAGGTCATCCCGCCGCCGAACCCGGTCAGCAGGAGGTTGTCGCCGTCGTGGACGCGGCCACGGGAGATGGAGTCGTAGAGCGCGAGCGGGATGGAGGCGGACGAGGTGTTGCCGTAGCGATCGATGACGACTGCCGTGCGCTCCTCGGGGATCCCCAGGCGCTGTCCGGCGGCCTGGATGATCCGCAAGTTGGCCTGGTGGGGCACCATGAGGGAGATGTCGTCCGGCCCGAGGCCGGCGTCGGCCATGGCGCGTTCGGCCGACTCGACGACGACCCGCACCGCGCGGCGGAAGACCTCCTTGCCGTCCATGAACAGCGTGCCCCCGTGCTCGCACTTGAGCAGGTGCTTGAGCGACCCGTCTGCGTTCATGTTCCAGCTGAGCAGGCCCCCGGGGCCGTCCACCGGTTCGACGACGACGGCGCCCGCACCGTCGCCGACGATGATGGCGATCTTGCGGTCGTCCATGTCGGTGATGCGCGAGAGCGTCTCGGACCCGATGAGCAGCACGGGCCCCGACCCGATGGCGATCAGGCCGGCGACCGTGACGAGGCCGTAGACGAACCCCGAGCACGCGGCGTTGATGTCGAACGCGCCGCCGCGCATGCCGATGCCGTGCTGCACCGTGGGCGCCGTGCCCGGCACGATGCCGTCCGGCGTCGTGGTGGCGAGCACGAGGTGCTCGATCTCCTCGGGCGAGCGGCCGGCGCAGGCCAGGGCCTCCTGCGCCGCCTCGATGGCCAGGCCGGAGGTGGTGCCACCGATGTGGCGCTCACGGATGCCGGTCCGCTCGACGATCCACTCGTCGCTGGTGTCGAGGTTGACCGCCATGTCGTCGTTGGTCACGACCTTGTCCGGCACGGCGATGCCCCAACCAGTGATGCGAATCCCCCTCACGCGGCCGACCCGGCGCGCACCGCGTGAATGCCCACGAACCCGGCGTCCCCGTAGATGATGCCGCCGGTGTTCACTGCCACGCCGGTGCGGGCGCCCGCAACCTGGCGGTCCCCGGCCCGGCCACGGACCTGGGTCGCCAGCTCGACCACCTGGGCCAGCCCCGTGGCTCCCAGCGGGTGCCCACGGCCGACCAGTCCGCCGCTGGGGTTCACCACGAGACCCGGCGTGTCGACGGCGGTGGCGCCGGCCTCCGTGGCGGGGCCCGCCTCCCCGGGTGCGAAGAAGCCCAGCGACTCGAGCGCGTAGAGCTCCTCGGCGGCGGTGGCGTCGTGCAGCTCCACGAGGTCGATCTCGTCCGGCCCGAGCCCGAAGGACTCCCAGGCCGACTCGGCCGTCTGGGTCAGTCGGTCGTGATAGTCGAGCAAGCCGTTTCCCGAGCGCGCCACCGACCCGATGATACGGGGCGCCGACGCGGGGGCCCGGACGGACGGCCCGCCCAGCACGACGGCTGCGGCACCGTCGGTGAACGAGCTGCACATGAGGCGGGTCAGGACGCCGGCCACCTGGGGGGAGGCCAGCACCTCGTCGATGGTCACCCTTCGCTGGAACTGGGCCAGCGGGTTGCGCGAGGCGTGGTGGAACGCCTTGGCCGCCGCGGCGGCGATCTGGCGCACCGTCGCGCCGACCTCGGCCATCAGCCGGTGCGCCCATGCGTTGTTGAGGCCCATCAGGATGCTGCCCGCCGGATTGTTGTCGGCATGGCGCCGCTCGTGCAGGTCGCGGCGGTACTCCGCGGGCAGCCCGTCCTCAATGCCCGCGATCGTCTCGGAGCGGCTGCCGGTCCACATCTTCTCGGCGCCGAGGGCGAGCACGGGTCGATCGTGCACGGTCGCCGCCATGGTGGCGAGGTGCAGAGCGGAGCTGCCCCCGGCGCACGAGTTGTCGACATTGATGATGGCGGCCTCGCTGAGGCCGGCCTTGCGCAACCATGTCTGGCCCCGCATGCAGCCCTGGTCGCTCAGGCGCCCGGCCATCGCGTTGCCCACGATGACGAGACCGAGCTCGTGCGGCGACACGCCGGCGTCGCCGAGGGCCTCGTGCATCACCTGGTAGGCCATCGTGTCGAGATCTAGGTCGCGGCGGCTCATGTCCGTCATGCCCGTGCCGAGGATGGCGATGTCGGTGCTGCTCATGCCGGTGCTCCCGTCAGGACCCGCTCCTCGTCGCGGGCGAACGCCGCCCGCAGCAGTGCGAAGTGCTCGACGGCGGGCGACCCCGCCACCATCACGACGATGTGACGCGCGCCGGCCGCCGCGTAGCGGCGGAGCGCGGTCGCGCAGGCGTCCGGCGACCCCGCCACCAGATGGCGCGAGAACGCCTTGGCCGGGAGCCGGTAGAGCCCGGAGAGCCAGGCGGCCCCGCGCGCCCCCGCGTCGTCGTCACCCACGCAGGCGAAGACGACGACGGCGGGCTCGACCGCCCCGGGGTCGCGACCGGCCTCGGCGGCCTCGCGCCGCAGCGCGGCCCACGCAGGCGCGTAGTCCTGCGGAGCCAGGAACAGCGGGATCCAGCCGTCGCCCACGGCGGCGGCCCGGCGTCGGGCGGCGTCGCTCTTCCCCCCGAACCACAGCGGCACAGGCGCCGACGCCGGCTCCTGGACGTAGTCCGAGGCCCCGTCGTGGGGGCCCCAGGCCTCGCGCAGGCCGGCGACGCCCTCGTCCATCAGCCGTCCCCGGCGGTGGAAGTCGACGCCGGCCCGCTCGTACTCCCCTTCGTGGATGCCGACACCCAGGCCGAGCACGAAGCGGCCGCCCGAGAGGAGCTGGAGCGACGTCGCCTGCTTCGCCACCGCAGCGGGGCGGCGCAGGGGGAGCTGGAGCACGCAGGTCCCGAGCGTCGGCCGCGTCGTCGTGACCGCGGCCACCGCCAGCGTGGTGAGCGCCTCGCCGATGGGGTGGGGCCAGTACAGGTGGTCCACCGCCCACAGCGAGTCGGCTCCGGTCGCCTCGGCTCTGCGGCACAGCTCGGCCAGCTCGGCCCCGCCGTTGGTATTACCAAGGGTAGTACCGCTCTCGCAGGGGAGTTCTCCCTGCGTGGTAGCGGGGAGGATGAGCCCGAGGGACGGACGGGGCACTCCACTTCCTACCGGGGTCACACCGACATAATACGCCGGTGGGGTCGGTCTTTCTATTCCGAGACTCCCGGTGGGCGCACCGCCCCTGACTCCCCGCCGGGGGCTCCGAGGACGGACAGGGTGCAACGCGCGTCACAGATGGCCCGCCCGTCGTCGTCGGTCAGCGAGATCCGCCAGACCTGCACCGTCCGGCCGACCCGCACCGGTGTGGCCTCGGCGGTGAGATGGCCGTCGCGCAGCGAGCGCAGATGGCTGGCGTTGAGCTCGATCCCCACGACGCTCCGGTCGGGCCCGGCGGCCAGCGCGGCGCCCAGGCTGGCCGCCGACTCGGCCAGCAGGGCCGAGACCCCCCCGTGGAGGATGCCGTAGGGCTGGTGCACCTTCCAGTCGACGGGGATGCGCAGGACCACCCGGTCCGGGCCGGTTTCGACGAACTCGACGTCGAGCAGCTCGTGGATGCTCTGGCTGACGGCTGGCGGGAAGCCCGTGCCGGCATCGGAGGGGGGCGTGGTCACCGCCGGATGTTAACGGCGCGCCGATAGCCTGAGCGCGTGCCCGACCCGGTCGACCTGCGCAGCGACACCGTCACCCAGCCGACCGCCGCGATGCGCCGCGCCATGGCAGACGCCGAGGTGGGGGACGACGACTACGGCGAGGACCCGACGGTGCGCGCGCTCGAGGAGGCCTTCGCGCAGCGGGTGGGCAAACCCGCGGCGCTCTTCGTGGCCTCCGGCGTGATGGCCAACCAGATCGCCATCCGGGTCCTGACGCGACCGGGGACCGCCGTGATCGCCGGGCGGCGGCAGCACGTCGTCGCCTACGAGTACGGCGCGGCGGCCATGAACGCCGGGATCCAGTTCATCGAGCTGGACGACGACAGCGGCATGCTGCGCGCCGACGACGTCCGGCATGCCCGCGACGCGTCGGCGCACCACCACCCCGCCGTCTCGCTCGTCAGCATCGAGAACACGCATATGGCGGCGTCGGGTGCGCCTTGGACGACGTCGGGCCTGCGAGCGTTGATCGACGCGGCCGGCCCGGTCCCGGTGCACATGGACGGCGCGCGGCTGTTCAACGCAGAGGCCGCCACCGGCGTGCCGGCCGCCGAGTGGACCGCGGGCGCGACGACCGTGATGTGCTGCCTGTCCAAGGGGCTGTGCGCCCCCGTGGGTTCGCTCCTGGCCGGCGCGCCCGAGGTGGTGGCCGAGGCACGCCTGGCCCGCAAGCGCCTCGGCGGCGGCATGCGCCAGGCCGGTGTCCTGGCGGCGCCGGGACTGGTCGCGCTGACCGAGATGGTGGCGCGGCTCCCCGAGGACCACGCGCGGGCCCGGCGGCTGGCCGACGCGGTGGCGGAGCGCTGGCCTTCCTGCGGCTTGGACCCAGCCGACGTGCGCACCAACATCGTGACGTTCACCCATCCGGGGCCGGACAAGCTGCTCGCCCATCTGGAGGGTCATGGCGTGCTGGCCCATGCGATCGCGCCGGACACGGTCCGCTTGGTGACCCACCGCGACGTCGACGACGACGGCGTCGCACGCGCCGTCGCGGCGCTCCGCGATGCGCCGGGGGGAACGGCACCGTGAAGGTGCGGATCGGGATCAGTGCCGGTGGTGAGATCCTCGGGCCCGACGCCATGGTCGCGCTGGCGACGGGGATCTCCGAGACGGGCTTCGACTCGCTCTGGCTGCCCGAGGTGCTCTCGCGTCCGGGACCCGACCCACTGGTCGGCCTGGCCTGGGTGTCGGGGTCCTGCCCGACCCTCAAGATCGGGACGACCATGCTGCTGCCCGGCCGCAACCTCGTGTGGCTGGCCAAGGCCGTGGCGACGCTCGACGTGCTCTCGGGCGGCCGCTTCCTGCTCACCTTCGTCCCGGGGCTCGCCATCGGCGGGGAGCGCAGCGCAATCGGCATCCCCACGGCGCAGCGCGGCGCGCTGATGGACGACGCCCTGCCCGTGCTGCGCCGCCTGTGGGCGGGCGAAGAGGTGACCCACGAGGGACCGGCAGCCTCGTTCGCCGGAGTGTCCGTCTCGCCGCGCCCGGTCCAGGACCCCTTCGACGTCTGGCTGGGAGGCAACCTGCCGGCCGCGCTCGAGCGCTGCGGGCGCCTCGGCGACGGGTGGATCCCGGCGTTCTGCACGCCCGCGGACGCCGCGGAGGGCAAGGCGGTGATTCAGGCGGTGGCGGCGGAGCACGGGCGCTCCGTCAGCCCGGAGCACTTCGGGGTCAGCCTGTTCTACGCGCCGGAGGGAACGGACGTGGCCGCCCTGGCGTCGTCGCCCCTCGCCCGGCGCGCCCGGGGCCGACCGCTCGAGCAGATCGTTCCGGTCGGGCTCGGCGGCCTGCGGGCCATGATCGAGCGTTTCCTCGCCGCCGGGTTCTCCAAGTTCATCGTGCGCCCGATGGCGCCGCCGGGGGAGTGGAGCGCCGAGCTGGAGCGCCTGGCGGGCGCGGTCGGCGGCCTGCAGTCATGACGGCGGCGGCAGGAGTCGGGCACACTGCGCCTACTGATCCCGACGGGCGACATCCGCAGCGCACCAAGACCCTGCCGGCCGCGCCCAAGCGACCGCTTGATGTCCTTCCGAGCAGCGCGCAAGCATCCCAACTACCAGGCGCGACCGATCCAGACAGACTGACAGTGCCTTCACGTTTGGTGTACGAGGACAACGATCCGGCATCCCCTTGTGCGGACGTGAGGTACTACCCAAGCGACAGGTAGGTTGCTCAGGGCTCCGTTGTTGCTTCCCGCTTCTTGTGGCCGTACGCCCCGAGAGATGCTCTCTCCCTCAAGCGGGCAGATCGTAAGTGACGACGGAGCGCGCCGGTACGGACGCAGAGAACGCTCCATTCTGGACCGTGATGCCCGGTTTCTTCGCCATGCTGCTGCCCGGGTCGGTGACATACGGTTGGGCTGACACACCATTTGGGAGACCCGTTCCGCTGAGCGAGACGTCGGCCGTCACAGGACTCAGCGCAGTATTGAGGGCGACGAGTGCCAACGACCCGTCAGCATTCTTGAACGCTGTGATCTCCAAGCTGCTCGTGTCGCTCGAGGCTGCGATTCGCACTGCGCCGGGCCTCACGAACCGGCTGAAGTTGGCAAACGCCCACAGTCGGCCCGAGGGCACGACGGTCGAGCCATTGATCTGAACCAGACTCTCGTTGTCGCCGTTGTACGTGGGCGTGCTCGTGCCCCACCAGTAGAAGAAGGCACTCAGATCGGCCGAGGTCAGGCCCTGGTAGATGCGTTGCGCCCAAGTGAATCCCGACGCGCCGGTCCCATCGTCCCAGGACGGATCCCAGGTATCGAACGTGGACCACTCGGTCTCCCAGACGGGATTCGTCCAACCGGCAAGCGGCGACTTTGGTGGCGCCGTGTAACCGTGACTTGTGAAGAGCTTCACGTAGGAGGAGGCCGTAGGGTCCGCTTCCAGGGCGTTGGCATATTGCGCCGCATAGTTCCAGCCCTCGGTGTCGCAGCACTCGACTTGAGTGGACAGCCCAGAACTAGCCAAGTCCGGGCCAAGCACATCGGCAAAATTGGCCGTCTGAACGGGTGTGAGCACCATTCCGGAGTAGCTCGGCGCCAAGTTGGCCTCGTTCTCGAACCCGAGGTACTCCAAATTGATTCCGTCGGCGGCGTAGTCCTCTGCATACTGCACGAGATAGTTCGCGTACGCCTGCCTCCAATCTCCACTGGTGCATGTGGCGCCTGGCACACCGCACAGAGTGCCGCCTCCTGAATCCGAGTCGTTCGTCTTCATGAACGGTGGCGCCCCCCAAGCATCGGCCACGAATTGGTTGACGCCATACCACGTTTGAAGGTACTTCGACAGCCGCTCCTGGCCGTCATCGGCCCCCAGGGGTTGATAGGCGGGCGGAGTGCTCGGGCTCGCCGGAGCCGTGGGCTCAATGGTCCCGACGTTCGTCGTCGAGGGAATGAAGTTTCGGAGGATGCTGAGACCGGCGCCGTTCGTACGACCGAACAACAGACTGAGCGCGGCGTTCGTCACTGCGGGTGGGGCGTTCATCACCGTCCGCGCTTGTGAGAAGGCCTCCGATACGCCAAAACCGTTGATCGACTGATACGTCGTAGCGCCACTGACAGTGACCGTCGCTACGCCGCCAGTCGCGCCGGCGGAGCCCGAAGGGCCGACAACCAGCACGCAACTGGTCAGCGCAACCCACGCCGCGGTTGATCCAACGTGCCTGAAGGAGATTCTCATCAGGTGATGGTACCAAGCTCCATGCGCAGGACGAAGGGCGGCCCGCGATGCGACACGCCTTCGGACGGGTGGGCATTGGGCATTGGGGTCTTGCGGTAACCACGACGCTGGCCAGGCACGGAGCTCAGCTCGCCAACACGAGAACGGCAGCAGAGGAGACCAACACAATGGTCGGGCCCTTCAAGGACTTTCTCCCTTCAGGGACGTGGGATGGCTCGGTTGCTCTAGGTTGGGTGAGCAGCGCGGAGGCATCGTTGGGCCGGTCTCACCCAGTCGGGTCGGCGGCATCTTCGCCCGAGACACTCGCCAGGGTGTGTTGCTAGGGTCCTTTCTGAGCCGTCGGCTATAGGAGGGTGGAGCGGCGGAATGAGCGTGGAGGAAACCGAGGAACGCGTCGCGCCAGACCGCTTTCTGCCGTCGGGTGACGAGGCGGGCACGGCACCCGGAGACCGCAAGTTCCGCCCTGACGTCGAGGGACTGCGGGCTATCGCCGTCGCCCTGGTCGTCCTCTTCCACGCAGGCGTACCCGGACTCACGGGTGGCTTTGTGGGCGTCGACGTCTTCTTCGTGATCTCCGGCTTCGTTATTACAGGGGTGCTCTTGCGTGAGCGCACCGGTTCAGGTCGAAACTCGATTCTGGCGTTCTACGGACGACGTTCGAGGCGCATCATCCCTGCTGCGACGCTCGTGATCATCGTGACGGTTCTGGCCTCCTATCACTGGCTCGGCTTCCTATCGGGAGGCAGCACAGCGCGAGACGGCCGAGCTGCAGCCACCTTCTGGGTCAACTTCCGCTTCATCGCCACGGGTACCAACTACTGGACCTCGCAGCTTCCACCATCGCCCCTTCAGAACTTTTGGTCTCTGTCGGTCGAGGAACAGTTCTACGTCGTCTATCCCGCGCTCTTCATCGGCGTCGCAGCGATGGCGATTCGGCGCGTCGATTTTCTCCACCGAATCAGTGCGGTCATCGGCGCGGCGATCGTCGTATCGTTCTGGTGGTCGATCGTCCAAACATCGTCGAACGCGACGGCCGCCTACTTCTCGCCCTTCACCAGAGCATGGGAGCTCGCCCTGGGGGCATTGGTCGCCATCAATGCCCGGCACCTCATCCACCTGCCACGGTGGCTGGCTGGCGTGTTCAGCTGGATCGGCCTTGGCGGAATCCTCCTCGCCGGCTTCGTCTACTCGCCCGCAACGCCCTATCCGGGCTCGGCTGTGGCACTTCCAGTGATCTCGACCGCTGCGGTGATAGCGGGTGGCACTGCCGGATTTAGGTTTGGGGCCGAGATGGTGCTCCGCCTCCTGCCATTCCAATGGCTCGGGAGAGTTTCCTACTCCATGTACCTCTGGCACTGGCCGCTGCTCATCATTCCCATGGAGTTCGCAGGCCATGGACTCTCGCTGAAGGACAACCTGGGATGGGTAGCGGTCGCGCTCGTCATATCGGTGGCCACGTATTTCCTGATCGAGAACCCGATCCGCCATGCCAAGAGGCTGCGTCAATCGTGGCGATTGAGCATCGGGCTCGGCGTGGTCCTCGTCGCGACCTCAATCGGCGTCACCACCTTTGAGATCGCCAGCCATCCCTGAGAGATTCTCGTTGATGCGAGCGTCGTGCAGAATTTGGCTGACAGGTGACCACGTCGAGGGCCGGCAGGACGGACGCGGGAAATCGGCCCGCCATTTGTCGAGGTGCGGCATCGGGCTAATGTGCGGCTCCAGCAACGGAGGCGCACCCAGTATGGGCGATAGGAGGAAGATGCGGGTACGTTCGCGAGTCCGACGAACACAGGTGGCCCACGTATCCCGAGCGCTGCTGGTGCTGGGCGTTCTGCTCGTGGTCATTGGAGGTTGGACGCCAGCGGCTTTGGCGTCGTCCTCCGCGTCCACCCAGATGTCAGGGCCCCAGATGGCCGCCGCCACGCAGTGCCAGTATCCGGCATGCCCGCCGGTCCTTTCCGCCGTGGCCGCCGGAACGAGATTGCAGAACGTGCCGGCCAACCTGAGCCCAAGTCTTCAGGCGGCCTCACAAAGCGTTGTCCCGCCGAAAGGTTTTTCGGATTGCGTGGTCAATCAGCCCGTCTTGCAGACCCCGTTCCCCTGCGTGATCAACGCCGCAGCGACTACGAAACGGATGGTCCTCATCGGAGACTCGCACGCCGTGATGTGGTCGACCGCCGTCGCGAACATCGCGACGGCCAACGGATACAGCCTGCTATTCCTGGCCAAGATTCCCTGCCCACTGCCGATGGTGAGCTTCTGGAACGGGCTCAACGGCACACCGAACCAGCAGTGCACGACCTGGAAGAAGTGGGCGCTCACGCGGATTCAGCAGTTCGACCCCAGTATCGTCATCGCCACGACTGAGGATTTCGATCTGTACACCGGTAATGAAACTCGGATAAGCCAGAGTGAGTTCTCCAAGGGCCTCGTCACCTTTCTGAAGGATCTGGCGGCACCCGGCCGTACCGCAGTCCTGCTGGGCGACATCCCCTACCTTGATCAGACGGGGCCCAACTGCTTGGCCGCTCACGAAGGAAATGTCCAGACCTGTAGCACGCCGACGGGGCAGGCCGTGCTCGCGCAGAGCCAGGCGGCACAGCGCACGGCGGCCTCGAAGGCCGGAGCACAGTTCGTCAACGTAGCTCCCTGGTTCTGCACCCGGAACAGCTGTCCCGCGATCGTGGACAACATTGACGTCTATTCCGACTGCTGTCACATCACAGCCAACTACGGCGTGTTCCTCGAGGGCGTGTTGTCCGAAGCGTTGAAGCTTCCGTCCACCTGAGCTCGCGCCTCCGGCGCACTGGGTAGCCTTCCGAGCCGGCCGAGGGTCGACGGGAGCAGCGGCCAACCTCTGGGACACTCCTAGGCTACCTTCCTGAGCTGGATTTTCCCCTTGAACTTGGCCGGTACTAGGAGAGCAAGTCCCCCCACCGACAGGAACTCACACTGGCGTGGGGAGTGGTTCAACAATCAGGTCCCGTCGCTACCGTAGGACGTGGGTTCCCCCGTACTGCTTCAGGACGCCCGCTCGGATCAATCGCAGTTCCCACACATCGTCTCGGTCCCGATGTCGAAGTGGTGCAGCGAACGCTGGGTCTGGGCCCCCCAGTACCGGTCGGCGGGGACCTCGATGTCCCCCATGCTGTCGCTCTCGATCCGTGTGCTGGTCACGGCCGCAAGCTTAGGACGGCGCCGCCGGGCGCTCGCCCGGGCTCAGCCGGGCGGGTGGTCGTCGGGGCACGCGCCCGGCGGGTCGTTGAAGGTGGGATCCGACGTCCAGGGGCCCTGTGACCAGTCGCCGCCGGCCGGCGCGAGCCCGAAGAGGGCGCTCAGGTCCGTGAGGAGCGCGTCGCCGTAGCGGGCGGCGCCCTCGGGGCAGAAGTGCACGTTGTCGAGCTTGCGCACGCGGATCCACCGACTGGCGGGGGCATGCGCGTCGCCCTCGGGCGGGAGCCAGGTCGAGTACTTCCCGTTCAACAGGACCGAGTCGGCCACCGGGAGGTACATCACGCGGCCCGGGAAGTACGTCGTCATCTTGGCCGCGATGGCGTTCCAGGCCGCGCCGCCCTCATGGCGCTCGCGCGTCGAGGCCGCCTCACCGGGCACCACGCCCTCCATGGGGAATTGGCTGAAGACCACCCCCTCGACGCCGTTGCCCGGGGTGAGCATCGTCGCCACGGCCCGGCGGAGCAGCTTGGTGTACTGGTCCGGCTGGTGCAAGGCGTTGGGCGTGGTGGGCCCGTACTGGTCCCAGCTCCACGTGGCCACGATGAGCTGGGCCCGGGTCTGGCGGATGAGGTCGGGGATCGACGTGGGCCAGTCCGTGGCGACCGTCAAGCCGAAGCCATCGATGGTCCGGGTGGCGACGGAGACCTCGCCGGTCGCCTCGAGCGCGGCGGCGATCCCGTAGCTGGCGTCGTGCATCACCGAGTCGCCGAGGAGCATGACCCGGAGCGGATCGCTCGGTGACGGTGCCGTCGTGAGGCGGATCGGCTGCTCGGCCCCGTAGCCGCCCGCCCCCGGGACGCTGAGGGCGGGTCCGGCGCCGGCGTGCGAACCGGAGACCGGAGCGCTGGCGGGGGGCAGGTGCGTCGTGCCGACCACGCTGGAGGGGTCGGCGACCGAGGGGGTGGTGGCGACGACGATGAGCACGGCGGAGGCCACCCCCGCCAGCGGGGCGCCCCACCAGCGGATCCAGCCGCGCTGGTGGGCCAGGCGGATGGGGCGCTCGACGAGGTAGTAGCTCGCCGTCGCCAGGACCAGCGTGAGGGCGATGCGCACCAGGTCGAGGGGCCACGGCGAGAGCCCGGTCCGGGCCCCGTTGAGGTAGACGATGACGGGCCAGTGCCACAGGTAGATCCCATAGGAGATGGTGCCGAGGAAGTGGAGCGGGTGCCAGGCGAGCGCGCGGGCGAACCAGCCCGGCTCGACCAGGCGGGCGTCGGCGACCACCAGCCCGGCCAGCGCCGCGCAGAGGAGGAAGCCACCCTCGAACATGAAGTTCGTGGGGAGGCCCGCCGGTGTGCCGGCGCTGACCCAGAACACGCCCAGGGCGACGGCGGCCGCCGGGCCCACGACGTGGAGGGTCCGCCGCGCCCGGGGACCGGGCTGGGGGCGCGCCGCCGCCACGAAGGCGATGGTCGCGCCGGCCATGAGGTCGAAGAGCCGGGTGTCGGTCCCGTAGTAGACGCGGGTGGGATCGGCCCCGGGATGGAACAGCACCGCCATGAGGACCGAGGAGAGGACACCGAGAGCGACGGCGAGCACCACGCCGCTCGTGCGCCACTGGCGCGGCATCACCCGGAACAAGAGCAGGAGCACCAGCGGCCAGACCAGGTAGAACTGCTCCTCGATCGCCAACGACCAGGTGTGGGCGAGCGGCGAGGGCGTCGAGAACTGGGCGAAGTACGACTGGTGCACGAAGATCGAGTGCCAGTTGTTGACGTACAAGAGGGTCGAGATGGCGTCGCCGCGCAGGCCCGAGAGATCGACGAGCCCGTTGGCACCGGGGCCACCGAGGAAGGCGTTGAGAACGAGATAGAGCGCGAGGGCGCCGACGACGAGGAAGAGGGCGGGCAGCAGCCGCCGGGCCCGCCGTCCCCAGAACGCGGCCAGGTTGACGCGACCCGTGCCCGCCCACTCCTCGAGGAGCAGCGTCGTGATGAGGAAGCCAGACAGGACGAAGAAGAGGTCGACGCCCAGGTAGCCGCCCGAGGCCCAGCCGAGCTGGAGGTGGTAGGCCATCACGCCGATGACGGCCACCGCCCGCAGCCCGTTGAGCGCCGGCAGGTGCCGGCCGGTGACGGCGAAGGGCTGCTGGGGCGGGGCGCCCGGCAGCTCGTGGACGAGGGTGGCGTCGGTCACGGGCGCATCAGCGACCAGGTGCCCGACGATCCGGTCGCGCGTACCAACAGGTCGGCCATGCCGGCGAGCCGGCCGGGCGGATCGTCGCCACCGGTGAGATCGAGCGCCACGAGCGGGCTCCCCGGGCCCGCGGGGCGAGGCCGGTTGACGGCGTCGCGCACCGGGAAGTGGGGCCCGTCGCACACGAGGTCGAGGCTCGTGAGCTCGCGGGCGAGGAGCGAGGGGTGGCGCGCCTCCGGCGAGAGGCCGACCCGGGCGCCCAGGAGGGCCGCCGACAGCAACGCACCCTCCTCAAGATCCTGGCGCTCCATTGGAGTAACGGTTACGGGCTTGTGGCGGAAGCGCCAGAGGTTTGCGCGGCAAGCAGCAATCGGGGCAGCAACCAGGGTGCCAGCCAGTCGTCCCCAGCGGTGGTCACGTGCACGCCATCGGCACGCCGGACGGTGACACCGTCGACGCTGCTGACGAACTTGCCGGATGGCGAGAGCTCTCGGCCGAGGTCGACCAACGTCACCCGGCCCGGAAAGTCCGCGACAGCTTGTTTCGCAGCGCTGTCGAGAGCTGCCACCCGCTGCCCCCCGCTCGGACAATTGGCCACCAGCGCAGGCTTCGGGGCGCAGTATTCGGGGCCATGCTGGCGGACATAGGGAGCTGTCGTGACGACGACGCGCCCACCGCTCCCGGTGAGGATCTGGAGCGCCGTTGCGACCTGTTGACGGAAGTACGCGTCGTAGGCCGGCTGACCCGGAGCCTGATACTTGCCGTTGAGCAACCGGGTCAGGAGATCCCAAGGCCCGAGCACCACCACGGAGAGAGCGGGGTGGTACTTGGCGATTTCAGCTTTGTAATATGGCGCCCAGCCGGGACTCGTTTCGCACAGCCCCCCTTCGGGGCTGGGCTGACCATTCTCCAGCATCGGACCGCCGATGGCGAGTGCACATCCGTCGGTGCTGCCGTTGATGATCGTCATTCCGTATGCCGGGCTGTTTCGGGCGAGGCCCTCGGCCAACGTTCCCGCGAACGAGTCCCCGAGCATGAGGACCTGCAGCTGTTGTGCGGGTGCCGGAGTGCCAGCCCGAACGGTCCAGGTCGAGCCCCCGTCGCTCGAAGTGAGCACCGTTCCAGCGCCACCGACTGCGACGCACTCTTCGGCGACCGGGCATGAGACTCCCAACAGGTTCTCGCCAGTTGGCGGCACGTCGGACATCCAGGTTGCACCGCCGTTGGCGGTGCGGAGCACGGTGCCCGCGGCGCCCACCGCGACACACTCAGTCACCGAGACGCAGGTCACGCCGTAAAGGTTCGTCGTGCCCGTCGTTGCATTAGTCCACGTGGAGCCGCCGTCATCACTCTCGGCGATCGCGCCGCGATCTCCAACCTCGACACATCGCTGCTGGATGCACGAGACGCCATTCGCGATGAACAGCGTGGCGTAAATCGAAAATGGCGCGGGAGTGACTTCCCACGTCGTGCCGTCCCTGGTCGTGAGGGTGGCGTTCGCGTTGCTGGTCACAGCGGAGCAATGGGCCGGTGAGCCACATGACACGCCATTCATTACGCCGAGTTTTGAGAAGGTCTGGGTCCATCTCGATCCCCCGTCACTGCTCTCAAGTACGGTGTCGTTATCTCCGACGGCGGTGCATTGCAGCGCCGTCGGGCAACTAACCCCAGAGAGGGGGACGGACACGCCGGTTGGCGCCGCCGACCATGCACGCCCAGCGTTGTTCGTCGCGAGTGCCACGCCTGCATCCCCTACTGCGACGCACCGACTTAGGGTAGGGCACGCAACGCCATAGAGTGAATGATGGGTGGGGATGGTTACGCGCGACCAAGTCGCCCCCGCGTCGGTGCTGACCAGGACCGAACTCCCCAACACGCCGACGGCGACACACTGACTCGCATTGGCGCATGCCACATCTTCGATCGCCGGGGCGACCGTCGGTGTTGTAGCCGACGAAGGGGTGGTGCTGACGAGCGGGCTCAGAGGCGAGGCGAGAGTAACGATGCCCACGAAGAGTGCGCTCAGAGTGACGTTCCTCTTCCTGGACGCGTGGAGGGGACCGAACGACAGCCTGGACTGCGCCCGCCGGGCCCTCAACTCGAGCCAACCCATCTCCTCAACGCGTCTTTGCGGTAGCACCGTCTCCACCTCCCCTAAGAGACCTCTCACGACCGGCGTGGATGAGACGCCGTTCCCCGGCCCAATCGATCCGGCGGATCATATGCGATCCGGCTCAAGGTATTAGCGCGATGGCAATGCGGTGGGGTGGCCTCAGAAGTCCTTTCACCTTCTACGCTTGGGCGCATGAGCTCTCGACGTCTGACCCTGATGGCCGTCCACGCCCATCCCGACGACGAAGCGATTGGAACGGGCGGCATCCTGGCCCGCTACGCAACGGAGGGGGTGCGCACCGTCCTGGTGACCTGCACCAACGGCGAGCTTGGGGACGCACCAGGCGGAGCGAAGCCCGGCGAACCGGGGCACGACGAAAGCGCCGTGGTCGAGCTGCGCCGCCGGGAGCTCGAGGCCAGCTGCGAGGTTCTGGGCGTGTCGCACCTCGAAATGCTCGGTTACCACGACTCGGGGATGGAGGGCTGGCCACAAAACGAGTCACCCGGGTCCTTCTGGCAGACGCCGATCGAGGCGCCGGCGCGACGCCTGGCGGAGCTCATGGGCCGCTACGAGCCGCAAGTGGTAGTGACCTATGACGAGAACGGCTTCTACGGACACCCCGACCACATTCAAGCGAACCGGGTCACACTCGCGGCGCTGACACAGTCGGGCGTTCCCGCAAAGCTGTACTACACGGCAGTGGCGCGTTCGATGCTGCGCGGGTTTCGTGACGTCCTGGCAGAGGCCGGCATCGAGGGCCCGGCGGACCTGGAGCAGAACCCGGACTTCGGCACGCCGGACGAGCTGATCACGACCATCATTGACTGCACTGCGGTGGCCGGCCGCAAGTACGCGTCACTGGCCGCACACGCCAGCCAGAGCGACAACATCTTCTTCCTGCAGATGGGGGAGGAGATGTTCTCGACCATCATGGGATCGGAGAGCTTCGTCCGGGCCGTGGACTCGACGAACGCCCCCGTTCCCGAGGACGACCTCTTCGCCGGGCTGCGCTGACCGGAGAGGCCCGAGGCGGACACACGCCCCAACTGGGAGAGGAGCGCAGGCCCGGTCCGGATCGCCCCCTACGTGGTCGCGCGGGCTGGGGTCGAGCCGGAGCGAACGCGGGCAGCCGATCTGATGTGGCAGAGCGCGGCTCAGGCCAGCACGGCCGCGATCATTCCGGAACGGGCCCGGTCTTGGATGTCCGGCGACCGCGCGGTCACGGCAGGGATACGGGCCATGCGGGCGTCGGGATTGCCCCGACCAGGGTGAATCCCTGGGGCGGACCCGTCCGTACACCCCCATGATGCGAGAATCGCGTGTGGCCGAGGGCGAGCTGTCCGACGAGGGCCTCATGGCCGGCATGGCCGTGGGGGAGCAGGCGGCCGCCATCACCTTCGTGCGCCGCTACCAGCGGCGGGTCTTCGGGCTGGCGTACTCCATGACGGGCGACACCGGGGTGTCGGAGGACGTGGCCCAGGAGGCGATGATCAGGGTCTGGCGCCACGCGCCGGTGTTCGACCCCCGGCGGGGAACGGTGGCGTCGTGGGTGCTGACCATCACGCGCAACCTGACGATCGACGCTCTGCGCCTCCGGCGGGCCGTCCCCACGGACCCGGACGACTTCGCGGCATCCGCCTTGCGCAGCAACGAGCACAACCCCGAGGACTCGATGCACCGGGGCGACGTCCGCCAGACCGTGCGGGCCGCTCTCGCCGTGCTGCCCGACGAGCAGCGCCGGGCGGTCGTCCTGGCCGCCGTCTATGGCAGGACGGCCCTGGAGATCAGCGAGTCCGAGGGCATCCCCCTGGGCACGGCCAAGACGCGCATCAGGACGGCCCTCACCCGCTTGCGCGCCGCCGTCGAGCCGATAGAGGGGGTGAGTGATGAGCGATGACATGAAGAGGGGGTGCGAGGGCTACTGGGAGGACCTGGCAGAGCTTGCGCTGGGTGTGCTCACCGGGCGAGACCGGGCTCGGACGCTGTCGCACGTGGAATCCTGCCCCCGGTGTGCCGAGGAGCTCGAGCAGCTTGCACGCGTGGCCGACACCGTCGTGCAGGTGGCTCCCGAGTCGGAGCCGACGGCGGGATTCGAGGTGCGCCTGTTCGAGCGGATGGGTGTGGCCGACGTGCGCCGCCACCGCTTCCGGCGGTCGCACTGGATCCCTGTCTCGGTCGCCGCCGCCGCGGCGGCGCTGGCCCTGGGCCTTGGACTGGGTCTGTCAGCGTCCCCGTCACCGACCGCCACGGCGCAGGCACACCACAGCGGTGTCTCGGGCGATCTCGTCGAGAACGGCCGGGCGGTGGGTCGCGTGGCCGCCTTCGGAGGCAGCAGGCCGTGGATGTCGATGACGCTGGCCGATTCCTCCGCCCGGGGAACCGTGAACTGCGTCGTTGTGACCGACGACGGCGTGACGCACCATGTCGGGACGTTCGTGGCGCGCCAGGGCTACGGAGCCTGGAGCGCCCCGCTCCCCGTCAACCCTGCTGACCTCCGCACTGCCGAGGTGGTGTCACCCAGCGGGACGGTGATCGCGACCGCCGCGCTGGGCTGACCAGCTCAGTACCGATAGGTATCGGGCTTGTAGGGACCCGTAACCGGCACCCCGATGTAGTCGGCCTGCTCCTGGGTCAGCGTGGTCAGCTTGACCCCCAGCGCGTCGAGGTGCAGGCGCGCCACCTTCTCGTCGAGGTGCTTGGGCAGCACGTAGACGTCGTTGACGTACTGCCCGGTCTGGGTGAACAGCTCGATCTGCGCCATGGTCTGATTGGTGAACGAGTTCGACATGACGAAGCTCGGGTGCCCGGTGGCGTTGCCAAGGTTCAGCAGCCGCCCTTCGGAGAGCACGATGACGGCGTGCCCGTCGGGGAAGACCCACTTGTCGACCTGCGGCTTGATGTTCACCCGCTCGACCCCGGGCATCTTCGTCAGGCCCGCCATGTCGATTTCGTTGTCGAAGTGACCGATGTTCCCGACGATGGCCTGGTGCTTCATGGTGGCCATGTGGGTGGCAGTGATGATGTCCTTGTTGCCGGTGGTCGTGATGATGATGTCCGCCCGGGGGAGGATGTCCTCGAGCGTCGTGACCTGGTAGCCCTCCATGGCAGCCTGCAGCGCGCAGATGGGGTCGACCTCGGTGACCACCACGCGGGCACCCTGGCCGGCCAGCGACTGCGCGCAACCCTTTCCGACGTCGCCGTACCCGCAGACGACAGCCACCTTGCCCCCGATGAGCACGTCGGTGGCGCGGTTGATGCCGTCGACGAGCGAGTGCCGGCAGCCGTACTTGTTGTCGAATTTCGACTTGGTCACCGAGTCGTTCACGTTGATGGCCGGGAAGAGGAGCTCACCCTTCTTCGCCATGTCCACGAGCCGGTGCACACCCGTCGTGGTCTCCTCGGTCACACCCTTGATCCCGTTGGCGATGGACGTCCAACGACCCGGGTCCTGGGAGAGACTGCGACTGAGCACAGTGAGGACGACCGAGAGTTCCTCCGACTCGGCCGTCGACGGGTCGGGTACGGCACCAGACTTCTCGAATTCGACACCCTTGTGCACGAGCAGGGTGGCGTCACCACCGTCGTCGAGTATCATGTTGGGGCCGCCCTCGCCGGGCCACAGCAGTGCCTGCTCGGTGCACCACCAGTACTCCTGGAGCGTCTCGCCCTTCCAGGCGAACACGGGAACACCTTTGGGATCGTCGACGGACCCGTCAGGGCCCACCGCGACGGCCGCTGCCGCGTGGTCCTGGGTCGAGAAGATGTTGCAGCTGGCCCAGCGCACCCGTGCGCCGAGCGCCGTCAGCGTCTCGATCAGCACGGCGGTCTGCACTGTCATGTGCAGCGATCCGGTCACGCGGGCGCCGGCCAGCGGCTGGCTGGCGGCGTACTCCGCCCGCATGGCCATGAGGCCGGGCATCTCGTGCTCGGCCAGTTCGATTTCCTTACGGCCGAAGGCGGCCAGGGAAAGGTCGGCCACCTTGTAGGGCAGGGGTGAAGTCATCACAGCTCCTTTGGGTCCTGATGATCAGCGCGGGCGCGCCAATCACTGGTGGGCCGGACCGGCTGAAGCGCAACGCACGTGCTCCGACCTCTGTCGGAGGCCGCGTACCCATCTGAGATACTAGAGCTTGCAGAGAGATGAGCGGAAGTGCCAGATGCCGATCATCGGTGTGAACGCCCGCGGGCATGTGCTGGCCCCAGAAGAGGGTGGACCGGTCTGCTCCGGACGCGCCAAGAAGCGGCGAGCCCAGCTAGCCAAACGCGCGCTCGGTTACCCCTGTTGCGTGTGAAAAGTACCCACCTTTGGCTCTATTGGCAAGTAGTGCTGGCAATGCATATTTCTTGTGCAAGCGCGTGAGGTTGGGGAGTGGAGCTGCAGGAACCAGTGGAAGCTCCATGGACTCTGCCATAGGCTCGTCGTTCCGGGGAAAGCGGGACTCCGGGCCTGGGGAGAACGTTGGGGACGGAGGAACGATGGGGAGAGGCACGGCCGAGAGGCCCCGGCACGCGACGCGAAGCGTCGCGGGAGCCAACGCGTCCGCCAGCGGGACGAACCTGCGTGGCAAGTTCGCACCAGGCTCGAGTGAAGCTACGGAGAAACAATTAGTCGGGACAGCCGAAGACGCCGAACCCGTGAGCACGACTGCGTGGCGACCCCGGAGCGTCCTGTTCGTCTCGTGGCGTGATCTCGCGAATCCGATGGCCGGCGGATCTGAGTTGCTCGTACACCAGTTAGCCTCCGGTCTCGCTCAACGCGACTACGAGGTGTCGCTACTCTGCGGTGACCCCGTTGAACCGAATTCGCTCTATCGCGTGACGGGCTCAGGTGGCCAATACTCACAATACGTTCGAGTTCCCTTTCATTACCTTCGATCATTTCGGTCCACAGATCTCGTTGTCGAAGTGTGCAACGGTATGCCATATCTGGCACCCTTGTGGCGCCGTGGGCCAACCCTCTGCCTGGTAAACCACGTACACACGGAGCAGTGGAGTTCTCGGTTTGGACCCGTCCTAGCTGCACTTGGCCGCATGATCGAGTCAGATGTGATGCCGCGCGTTCACCGAAAGAGCCTTGTCGTCACGGTGTCTGAATCCTCGCGATCGTCTCTTCTAGAAATCGGGATCTCGAAGGATCAGATTCGAATGATCCCCCAAGGGGTCGCCGAACCGCCACCCGCCGTGGAAAAATCACGGCTGCCAAGCTTCGTGGCGGTTGGTCGAATAGTGGGATACAAGCGGATCGATCTGCTCTTGGAGATGTGGGAATCCGTGAGGGAACGGACGGGCGGAAGCCTCACCATCATCGGAGACGGGCCGGACCGCGCAAGGCTGGAGAGCAGGAATGTCGACGGCGTCGAGTTCACCGGGTTCGTCTCCGAGGCCGAGAAGCACCGGCTCATGAGTGAAGCCTGGCTCCTCCTTCATCCGGCTTCCTGGGAGGGCTGGGGGCTGGTTATTACGGAGGCTGCAGTGAGGGGCACGCCTGCAGTGGGCTTTGACGTACCGGGTGTACGTGATGCGATAGTGGACAATGAGACTGGCCTGCTAGCGAGTGACCCAGAATCCTTCAAGAAGCACTGGATCCTGCTTGCTCAGGACGCGGATCTCCGTGAACAGTTCAGAGAGGTCGGCATCAAGAGTGCGTTGAGCTATCCAGTGGAGACCAGTGTGACTGAGTTCGAGCGTGTCGCGGCAGAAGCGGTGCTGCATCATTACCAACGATCTCGCACCGATCGCTACAGTTCAAGACCTACGAAGACGGTCCGCGGGGAGCCACGCCCGCACCAATCCGTGAGTGACCGTGAGTGAAACTCACCTTCGGGTGCTCTACGAGGACTCCGCAACCCCATTAAGCTCGGCCCTCCGGCAGGCCGAGCATCACGACGCTCCGGGTCCGCTTAAGTCACTTGACCGTCCTCTCTGCCTCATGCCAAGCCTGGCATCGAAGCTCCTGGCCGCGGCTCGAAAGCCCGGTTGATCGCGCGTCGGAATTGATCGGGACCCAAAGACGAACAGGAATGCAAGAGTGATGCCGGTGCCAGCAAAACAGGACGTCCGTCGGTCACTCGCTCTCTTCAGAGCCTTTCGGGCGGAACAGTCAGACCCGGACCAGTTCCATCGACTGCTGGCCGACGACGCCGTCAGGCAGGTCAGCCTTCACATGCCGATTGAAGGAGCAATCGTCCTCGACATCGGAGGTGGCCAGGGGTATTCCACGGATGCGTTCCGAGCCGCCGGTGGTCGGTGTGTCCTCGTGGAACCCGACATACGGGCACTTCAGGCTGCCAAAGATGGGGTTGTCACCAAAGAGGCGGCGGGTACGCCGCATTGGGTCGCGGTGGCACCGGGTCGCACGGTCTCGAGCGGGTCCATCATCGGAGACGGATACCGGCTCCCGTTCCCCGATTCGACCGCGGACCTCTCCTTTTGCTCCAACGTCCTTGAGCACGTCGAGAATCCCCAATCCTTCATTAGCGAGCTCGTCCGTGTGACGAAGCCGGGTGGGCTCATATACATTTCGTTCACGAACTGGTACTCACCTTGGGGCGGTCACGAGACAACGCCATGGCATTACCTTGGTGGAGAGTGGTCAGCCAGCCGATACAAACAACGCACCGGCTACGACCCAGTTCACCATTTCGGGCATAGCCTCTTTCCGGTTCATATAGGCCCGCTCCTGCGCTGGTGCCACCGGTGGGGCAAGGTTGAAATCGTGGAGGCGATTCCTCGCTACTACCCGAGTTGGTTCGACTGGCTCGTTCGAGTGCCTGTCGTCCGAGAGGTGGCAACATGGAATCTGCTGCTAATCCTCCGGAAGCGTCCGTCGGATGATTCAACTTGCCAGCCAAGTGGCGAATCGGATTCGGCGGCAAGCTGAGCGGTCGAAGAGGTGCCTCCACGACGATGGTTGAATGCCGACGAGTCATGTATGAGAGTCCGTTTGGTAGAAGCCATTACTACTGTCTGTGGATGCAAAACGATGAATTATTCCAATCGAGAAGCGGGAGTTCAATCAGATGGCCATGAACGAAAAAGATCTCGCCGATGCCCAGACCATGCGAAAGTCTTGGGAGGCTCGCGCTGGAACCGATCCCCTTTATGCCATTGATGCCCGGCGACGGAATTGGGAGGTTCGCGATTTCTATTCGCAAGGAGCCCAGCTTGTTGAAGAGATCGTCGATCCAGCTCTGAAAGTTCTTTCAGTTGATCCATCTGAGTTGCGTGTACTCGAAATCGGATGCGGGATGGGTCGTCTGTTTGAGGGATTGTCCAATCGCTTCGCTGAAGTCTGGGGTCTCGATATCTCACAAGGCATGATCGAGCAGGGTCGCGCCCAATGTCCGGTGGAAGTCAAATGGATCCTGGGTGACGGCGTGTCTCTCAATGGAGTCGACAGCGAATCGATTGATTACGCGCTCTCCTATCAAGTATTCATCCATGCCCGCCAACCGTCAATCGTCCGCGGATACTTCGCTGAAATTCAAAGGGTTCTTAGACCTGGCGGAACTTTTCAGGTGCATCTGCGAGGAGGAAGTAATTCATTCCGGCAAGCGATCGTGCGCGGAATGCCCAGACCACTCCGCGTCGCCTCGGGGGCAGCGCTGAGGAAGATCGGAGTGCTGCCAGTTCAAGGTGACATCGACACTTGGCTCGGCTGCGTCGTGCCTCCAGACCAGGCCCTGTCCATGCTGACCGACGTCGGCTTCATCGATATTGAGGCTTTCGATATAGAGTTCAACGGTTTCCCACAAGGCCACACGGCCACATATTGGGCGGTGGGACGGAAGCCTGCTCAGGCATTCTGAGCGGGACGCGGATGCGTATTTCCACTGATTGTTGACTTCGGGTGGGAGGTGTGAGTGAACTATCTCAGGCAGGGTAAAGAGGGAATTGACGTTCAGGCGGAGCCGCTCAAGTCGCAATACCCTTGGCGCCGATTCCTCCGGAGGGCCAAATATGCTCTTGGGCATGACCCGGCTTTCTTGCCGATCTTGCTTCGTTGCACTCCGCTGGGGATTAGCCGGCGAATCACGGAGTCGACGCAACTCGTCATTGAGGGTTTTCCACGATCCGGAAATACCTTCACTACCTTTGCCATTGGGGACGCCTGCGGTCACCGGATTACCATTGCTAGTCACGTCCACCAGCCTTCTCAAATCAAGCTCGCACTTGCGCGTGGTCTACCGACTGTCTTCGTAATCCGGGATCCGGTCTTCGCTCTCGCGTCGTACCTGGCCTATGACCAAAGGTTCTCGGCGTCCGCAGTCATTCAAGAATACTGTTCCTACCATCGAGAACTTGTTCCGTATGCTGAACGACTTCTCATTTGTGACTTCGATGAAATCACGTCAAGCATTTCGACGGTCATTGACAGGATCAATCGTAGGTATTCGTTGCAAATTCCCCCGTTCGACGAAGGGTCTTCAAATGTGAAGCACCTATTCGCGCAGATTGAATGGGCGGACAAGCTGATTCATCCAAGACTTGATCCGGTGAGATCGGTTCCAAGCCCTCATACGGATCGGCGGAAGATCAATGAACAGATGAGGGAAGCGCTTCTCCATCCACGAAATGCAGCTCAACTCGCCAGTGCCCACGATCTCTTCGCGTACTTCTGCAGCATCGCGTCACGGCAGAGGGAACTGCTGTTACGGGCGGATCAAGACGATGAGCGATCACACGCAGATTGACAAGAGGATCCAGCAAGGTATCCGTACGGGAAATATCGATGATGGGTCTCTGTTAACGCGGATTGATATTCCGAAGACAATTGAAGGTTGGCTGGTCCTTCAAGAGGAGCGGAAGCTGAATCGGCTGTCTGTTCCGATTCGTGACTTCGGAAGTGACTCGACGCGATGAATCACGAACTTACCTCTGGAATTCTGCTTGGCTGTGCTGCGGCGGCGGCAGCGAATGTCGGAGTCGTGATTGAAAAGCTTGCGATGCGCCGCATGCCTGCCTTCGATGCACGTAAGACCAGCGAAATGGTCCGCAGGCTGATCCGCAATCCCGTCTGGATCTTGGGATTCGGCATGATTGCGGCAAGCATTGTGGCGCAGATGCTGGCTCTATCATTGGCATCGATCTCGGTAGTCCAAGCGGTGGCGCCTACCGGAACCATATTGCTACTTGTGCTGTCCCATATTTTCCTTGGAGACCGGCTTCGACGTGCCGAGTACTTCGGGATCGCGTCCTTGCTGGGGGCGCTCTGTCTTCTGGTGTTCTCACTGGACTCCCATTCGGACCGGGCCACCGGATCTGCCGGCTTGTCGGCGCTGCTGGTCGTTTCGGGTGTGACCATTTGTGTGAGCGTCTTGTGTTTCGCGGTGGCCAGTCAGTTGCATGGTTCGGCTAGACACCGCAAGAAGTTGAGAGCACCTCTCTATGGCCTGGCTGCTGGCCTCTTGTATGGGTGCGCAGCCTTGGATACGAAATCGATGTCAACGCTCTTGCAGCGCTGGGGAGTCATCGCGGCCATACCGCGGATCCTCTCATCTCCGATGTTCTACATGTTTCTGGCTACTGCCTTGCTCGCCTTCTTGATGTTTCAGATGGCCTTACAGCGGAGCACTACTTCGGTCTTTGTTCCCGTGAGCAGCGTCCTTTCCACTGCGTATTTCATGATCGTCGGAGATGCGCTGTTTCACGAACACCTTCCTGCCGTTCCTCTTTCCCTGTCTCTGCGATTGGCAAGTTTTGCATTGCTGGCAGTCGGCCTCTTGGCCCTGACGTTTGTCAACGAGGGGCATAGCGCCGAGCGGCAAAGTGATGTGTCTGTGCTGGGTGCTGGTGCTGCAACTTCAGTGTCAGCGAAGCCGGAACGAAAGCGACAATTGTGGGATCGAGACCGTGCCGGACTTCGGCAACCGGTACTATTAGCGGAGCCCTTGGAGGGGTCGGCTTGGCCCAAGGCCGATTCGAAGGGGCGTCGCAGTCAGAGCTTCGGAACACCCCTCCCTATGGGCTCCTCGTGGTCGATGGGGGTCCGGCTCACTGTCTTTGCGCTGGTGGTCGTGGGTACCGTGCTCACGGTCGTAGCGGTGCTTATCCTCGGACCGCCGAAGTACCCGACGCACGAGTGGCGCCAGGTGGTCGTGGTGGCGACGGTCACAACCCTGATCGCGCTCGCGGTGTACACAGTCGTATCGCGCGGCCGCCGCGCGCTGACCGACCAGGTCGAGCAGTTCCGCGTCGCCTGGCGAAACGCATCTGGAGCGCGATCGGCGCATGAGCGTCTGGAGACCCTGCTGCGGGCCGCCACGGGGAGCGCCATCATGGGCGTCGACCAATCAGGCACGATCACCTTCTTCTCCGCTGGCGCAGAGCAGCTGCTCGGCTATTCCGCGGCCGAGGTGATCGGCATCCGTTCGATCACCGACTTCATCGACCCGTCCCAGATTGAAGAGCGCCGCCAGACCATCGAATCGATCCGCAATGCCCTCGTGGCTCTCGACGCTGAGGTAGCCACCGAGCTCCCATGGACGGCGACGCGTAGGGACGGCCAGAAGCGCCGCTGTGTGGTGCACGTGCGCGCTCTGCCCGCCCCCGCCCGCAAGAACGGGCTCGAACCATGGGACGAGGTCGACGTCGAGGCATCCGGTGCCGTCCAGGCAGCCGCCGAGCGGATCGAATTCAAAGACGTGTCGTCGCCCTCCAAGCCCGGCTATGTGGTCGTAGTCATTGATGTGACCGAGAGCGAGGAGCTCGCGGCAGACCGCGAGCGTCTTACTGCCATCCAAAAGGAGGTCACGCGGTCGCTCATCGAGCAGAAGGGCCACCTCCGCGAGCTCACCCAGATCAAGGACGACGCGGTGGCCGCCGTATCTCACGAGCTGCGCACCCCTGTCACCTCGATCCGTGGCTTCGCCGAACTGCTGCTCGACACCTCGTCGGGGCTCACCGAGAGCCAAGTGCGCATGCTGCAGGCTGTCGAACGCAACGCCGAGCAACTCCAGTGGGTGGCCGACGACATGCTGGCGGATCGGGGGGCCGAACGGGGCTTAAAGGTAGCCTTCACCGAACTCGACTTGGCCACTCTGGCCAAAGAAGCGGTTGACGCTGTGCAGACCTCCGCCACCATGGCCGGCGTTATCGTGACCATGGAGCCATGCGACGAGACGGTGCCGATCATTGGCGACCGCAACAGGCTCCAGCAGCTGTTGGGCAACCTGCTCTCGAACGCGATCAAGTTCTCACCCCGCGGTGGACGCGTGCAAATCTTGGTCGACACGGCCGGCGACTATGCCCGGATCCAGGTCCTAGACGAGGGCGCCGGTATTCCAACAGGCGAGCGCGAGCAGCTCTTCGAACGCTTCTACGGCCTGACCTCGTCGACGCAGACGGGCGTGTCACGTACCGGTCTGGGGTTAGCCATCGTCAAGTCGGTGGCTGAGGCCCATGAGGGCTTCGTCGACATCGTCGATACCCCGGGCTGGTCGGTCGCGTTCAGGTGTTTTCTGCCGCTGCATACCTCCTCATGTCCAGCTGAAGCGAAATAGCATCGTTGGCTCGGGCAAGCAGGAATCCTGACGTCGCGCCCGAGAATGATGAGATGTCGTGGCCGGCCCCTCAAGAGCTACATAACGTGCACGTGCAGTCGCACTCGACCACCTCGGACTCGCCGCCTTTGGTGTACCCGATCGGGATCCAGGCGGAGGGGTCGATGGCGGAAATGGCGCTGACCACGGACTCTTGTATCCGCACGTCTATGGTGAAGCCGACGTCGAGTCGCTGCAACGTGGCAATGGTGCGCTTGGACCAGGTTCGTCCCGACCGCCGGCCCCGCGATAGCCAAGAGAAGGGGCATGCCGGTATGATCTGCGCCGGCCGGCGGAGATCAGATCGGACAAACCGGATGTCATCCGGCTTGCCAGCCTGGGGGATACGCATTCGATCGCAAGGAGGGAAGCGGGTAAGACACTATGCAGCTGCCGGTCGCCGCAGCGAGCCTGCTTGAGCCTTTCATCCATGTACTCCGCAAGGCGTCAAATCTGTTATCTGAGGAGAGATGCTAACCGAGGAACACCTACTACGACCAGGTTCTGAACTGGTAGAGCCAGATTTCGATTTGGCACAACCAGGTTCTGAACCCACACACGAGCGGGCAACGAGGTGGTGGCTGGCGGCTGCTTTCGCGCTTGCCCTGGCAGCATTCGTGCCGGATGCGTTCGGCCGGCAAGTGTTCGACTCCAAGCTCGATCTCACGGTTGATCCCACTACTTTTCTTCACCACCTCCTATATCTCTGGGACCCTAATGCCTGGTTCGGCAGTGTAAGGAACCAAATTCAGGGATATGCATTTCCGAGCGCGGCTCTCTTCATTGTGGGTCACGCCCTCGCTATTCCGGCCTGGCTGGTCCAACGAGTCTGGATGGCGATCGTGGTCACGGTTGCGTTTTGGGGTTTCGTCCGCCTCGCCGAAGAATTGGACATTGGGTCATTGGAATCGAGGTTGGCGGGAGGGGCGATCTTTGCACTATGGCCCACATTTACAATCCTGGTTTCTTCCAACTCGGTTGCTGCGGCCCCAGGAGTCCTGACCGCGTGGGCCACCATTCCTCTTGTGCGTGCCAGCCGCAGCGGATCACCGATTCGGGGGGCTGCCCTATCGGCGGTTGCAGTGCTGTTCATGAGCGGAACAAATGCTGCCGATACGCTCTATGCCCTCCTTATACCAGCGCTTTTCCTCATAACTCGTGCACCCTCTGCGCGCAAACGTTCACTCATTGGGTGGTGGGTGGTCTGCGTCGGGCTCGCGACCGCGTGGTGGGTATTTCCTCTCCTCTTTCTGGGAGCGTACGGATTCAATTTCCTTCCGTTCGTCGAGCAGTCGGTCACCACCACGTCCACGTCGTCAGCGACAGCAGCCCTGGATGGAACGAACGTCTGGCTGGCGTACTTGAATCTCGACAAATTGTCATGGGAACAAGCTGCGATTACGATCGTAAGTCTCCCGATCACCATCATTGGCGCGGCATTGGTGGCCGCGACTGGTCTATGGGGACTCGCACGTAGGGAAATACGCGAAAGGCGATTCCTCGTTGTCGGTCTTGCGCTACTTGCAGTCGGGTCCATGGCCGCGTATTGGGGGCCGCTCGGCGGGCCATTGAGCCAACCCATCCTGAGAGTATTGAACGGTCCACTCGCGCCTCTCCGAAGCGTCTTCAAACTGGGGCCGGCAATTGCCCTTATCATGGCTCTTGGTATTGCACACGCTCTTTCGAAGCTCTTTCAGTGGAAGCCACGGCACCTGACGCGTACCACATGGCAAATCATGGCTGGATGCGTAACCGTTGCCATGGTGCTTTCGCTGGCGACTCCCTACCTAATGGGGCGTGCAACCAATAAGTATTCGTTCACTGCCATTCCGTCATACTGGTACAAGGTGGCAGCCTTTCTGGCGCGAGAATCCCCAAGGAACACAGCGCTCGTGTTGCCAGCTTCGAGTCACGGCCATTACGTTTGGGGTTGGTCCGTTGATGATCCCTTGGAGGCCCTTGCGACTTCCCCGTGGACAACCGATGAGAACGTTCCGTTCGGTGGGCCGGGAAGCACAAGGATGATTAATGCCATCGAACTCGATCTGAGTACGGGTACTGCCAACTCGGGACTTCCGGCACTGCTCAGGAGGTCTGGCATCAAGTACATCGTCGTACAGAACGACATACAGTGGCAGCTTTCAGACTCTCCGTCGCCTTTTGAAGTCCATCGAGTTCTGGACGACTCTGGTTTCACTCAGGTGGCCCAATTCGGACCGGCGATTCGGACGCCGACCACTGACGTGCCGACTCTGCAACTGAACGAGAGTGGGCCCAGCGTCTCGTATCCGGCAGTCCAGATATACCGGGCGTCATCACCGGGCGGGAACGACGGCGCAAACTCACCAGTTGCCACGTACCCTGCTTCATCGGCTGTTTTGGTGAGCGGTGGACCAGAAGCAATCGAACAGTTGCTCCAACAGGGAGTGCTCAGCGAAGGCCAGGCGGCGATACTGGCCGGGGACTGGCACGGTCGGTACCACGGACCTCTCTTTGCGGTCACCGATACGTTGCGCCGCCAGGACACCAACTTCGGATTCGTGAACGACAACGACTCTTACACGTACACCGCGACGCAAGAAACACCGGATCAGGCGGGGCTCCCGAACACGCCCTCGCGTCCCGCCCAACTGTTACCCTTCCCGGGCGTCCAACATCAGACGGTAGCCGTACTGAAAGGCGCAAAGAGCGTCACCGCCTCCTCGACGAGTTCCGTCTTCTTGAGCCTGCCGGAGTACAACCCTACGAACGTGTTCGACGGGGAATCGTCGGCGGGCTGGATAACGGGGAATCCTAACGGTGCTGTCGGTGAATGGATCCAAATCGACTTTGACCATCCGGTGAACCCGAAGGGCACTCGCGTCAAGTTCATCAGTGGGCCGGGCCAAGCCATCCCCGCTCAAGTGCGTGTGTCAACCGATCGGGGAGCAGTCCTCACGAACGTCAGTACGAGCAACCGTGGGCAACAGCTAAATGTCCCAACAGGGACTGCTCGGTTTCTCCGCGTGACGTTCGTTTCTCTGAAGGGAAACAACACTGAACAGGCGGGCATTCGCTCTATCTCGATTCCCGGTGTCCACGTTCAGTCGCTTCTGAAGCCACCGGAGGAACCCGCCGGGAGCAATGCTCGTCAATTAGCCTTCTCGTTCAAAGCGCAGCCGTACGACGTCAATGACCTTCTCCGGAGTAGTTCTGAGCCAGTCATGGCGAGAGTGTTCAGCACTCCGCGCAGAATATCCACAAATATCACAGGACAGGCGCAACCCAGGCCTGGTTCGGCGCTCGATGCGCTGCTTGGAACTTCCAAATTGACCATCACCGCGTCCTCAACTCTGGGGAACCTGCCCGCGTTCCGACCGCAGAATCTGATTGACAACAGTGTGAATACGTCATGGATCGCGAATTCGACGGTTGCCAGCATCCACATGCGGTGGCCGGCTGTGCAGAAACTGTCGAGTCTCAAACTGGTTGATGAGCAAGTTGCAGCCTTCACGACGTCCCCGGTCAAAGAGGTTCTCATTTCGAGCCCGGCAGGTAGTCGTCTACTCCACGTCGCAACATCAAGTAATCACGCCACGCTGGATTTCGCTCCGCTCGAGACGAATAGCGTCACAATTAGCTTTCCGAAGGTACAGGCTCGCTTGGTTCGCAATCCACTTGGCGGGATCGTTACCGCACCGATTGGGCTGGCTGAGCTCGACTTTCCTGCACTAACGAAATATCGAGTTGTATCTCCGAATCCCGCATCTAGCTTTTCGGTTCCGTGTGGTTTCGGACCGCCGGTCGACGTGGACGGGACGACATATCAGACAAGCCTGGGGAAGGATCCCAGTCATCCGGCCACAATCGGTGACCTGCTGGCGCTGAAGCCACTGAGCCTTGCGATTTGTCCATTGAAGGCTGTGACACTCAAGAGCGGCCCGCATGAGCTGGTTACGCCAGCGGGCCGGATGCCCTTCAATGTCTCGGCATTGACCCTCAAGGAACTGGGTGTGCCCACAGCTCGTCATGCCGTGGCTCGACAGGCGCGGGTTCTCAGCTGGGGTCCCGAGTCGCGGACCTTGACCATGACCTCTGGACCTGGGACGTATCTGGAGGTGCACCAGAACTACAACGTGGGATGGACTGCGACGCTGAACGGGAAGACACTCACGCCTGTCCGGCTCGATGGTTGGCAGCAGGGTTACCTGGTGCCTGCTGGCCGAGGCGGGACCGTCCAATTGACTTTCGGTCCGCAACGGATCTATGCGCTGGGTATGGGACTCGGGGCGTTAGGCGTCATCCTTCTCCTTCTCATTGCATTTGGTGTCATCGGCAAACGTCGCGGGGTGGACCTTGAGCCTTCGCCTCCGTGGAGCAAGCGAGTACCGTTGTGGCTGTCGATCGGGCTCTCCGCAGGTGTGATCTTTGCAATTGGTGGGCCGCTCGTGCTCGTTGTGCCCTTGCTCGTCCTCGTCGGTGCCCGGCGTTCGGCTTGGCTGCCATGGGTCGCTCTCGTCAGCATGGCAGCTGCTGGAGTCATTGCAGCTATCAACCCAGGGACTGGGGCGCTGTCACAGACTGGTGCCTTCAGCGCGCCAGCCCAGGCTTGCGCCGTCGTTGCCCTGTTGGCTGTGCTTGTGCCCATCGTGCGCTGGCGATCGACCGGGCGCGAACAAACGGAGTCGAGTCATGAGCCGGGCGAGCCGAATGACGCGTTAGTTGGACTGCCTGACACCACCCGCGAGTAGGAGCCTGGTGGCGGCAGGAACGGTGGTCACACAGATGGCGGCAGGAGCTGAACTGGTGCGTCCTTCCTCCTGGCGGACGGACTACCAAAATGGGCTCTCCGCGTCCGAGTGGGAGTGCCCCAGACGAGATATCCGCGAACGGCGCAATCTCCGTCGCGCACCGATGCCGGGTGCCTGGTCAGTTGCTCAGCAGCAAGAAATGCGGCTGATACTGGTGGACGTTTTGCAGGACCGATGCAGCGTTCGAGCTGTTGATGTTGTATGAGACAACTAGTCCGCCCTGGCCGGTGAGGTCAGGATGGAACGTGGGCATATAGGCAATCTCATCCGGGTACTCGGAGATCTGCGGAATCGAATACACGGTCTCCGGTGTGCTCCAAGGCCCGGTAGGCGAGCACGCATAGGACAGGGTGACTGCTGAGCCCTGGTACACACCGCCTGGAATCGATACCCCCACGTACCCGACGCCACCTGCTTGTGCGGTGACGCCGGTGAGCTCAGCACCGGTATTAATCGGCACGGCGTTGGCCTCGCCGCTCACCCATTGCGAGCCGTTCCAGTATGTCCAGTCATTGGTCTGCAACGAATCACCGACAGGAACGCGGGCGACCTTCATTTCGTAGACGGCGCTGTCGATGCCATAGACATAGGTGTAAGAGGCGTCCTGAACCACCGCAATGCCCCATTGTGTATTGGGATCGGTCGGGAGAGGCGTGATCGAGCTGAAGGAAGGCATGCCGCTACCGGAAACCGACAGAACTGCGATACCTGATTGACCGGTGAACTGATCGAGGTTCCCCGGCGCCGGAGCGAATTCGTTTACGTAGACCAATTGGCTACCGTTTTCAACGTATGTCGAGGTGGTCCACCAATGATCGTTGCTGCCCGGGTCAGGAATCAGGGAGCTTGGAGATCCGTACGTGCCGCTGATGTCGGTGTTGAGGTTGGGCAACGCGCCGACGAGCTCGCTGTTGTGCGGCATGCCGGTGAGGCTCGATAGCCCACTTGACTGGGCGGTGCCGATCAGAGTGTCGGAGAAGACGAAGGATTCCTGCCCATTCGGCAGTTCCGTCGAGTAAGTCCCGTCTCCGCCGATCCAACCCGGTCCAGTCTCGTTTGCGAACACGCTGTCGAGGCTTGAAGCCACTCTCGCCGTCGGTTGGAGTGTGGGTGCGCAGTCCGACCCTTGGGTTCCGCCACCGATTTGGACTGGTTGGGAGCTCAGGACCGCGGTGTTGCTAACCGACTCGGTTGCAGAAAAGGAAGTGGCCGTTCCATTCGTTTGCACCAAGGAGTAGCCCGAGGTCGAAGGAGTCACAACCACACCGAGAACTGTCCTTCCGCTCCCTCCGAGCGAGCCATGGAACGCGGCGTCGCCAAAGGTGAAGAGGCCCCCGTCGGATGCCACCAGCCAGTAGCCACCGCGGTCGGGCGTGGAGGCCATCCCGACGATGGGTTGGTTGAGGTGGATCGACCCGGTCGAGCCGTAGAAGGCAGCGTCCCCGAAGCTGAAGACGCCTCCGTCGGAGGCCACCAGCCAGTAGCCCCGTCCCGTCGGCGTGGCCGCCATCCCGACGATGGGTTGGTTGAGGTGGATCGACCCGGTCGAGCCGTAGAAGGCAGCGTCCCCGAAGCTGAAGATGCCTCCGTCGGAGGCCACCAGCCAGTAGCCCCGTCCCGTCGGCGTGGCCGCCATCCCGACGATGGGTTGGTTGAGGTGGATCGACCCGGTCGAGCCGTAGAAGGCAGCGTCCCCGAAGCTGAAGACGCCTCCGTCGGAGGCCACCAGCCAGTAGCCCCGTCCCGTCGGCGTGGCCGTCATCCCCATGGTGGGTCGGGACAGATGGATGCCAAATGAGGAGGGTGATCCGAGCGAGGGTGCTCCACCATAGGGAGTCACCGAACCCGCCATGGAAGCGATCCAGTAACCACCGTCCGGGTCTGCCGCCATCCAACGGCCGCCACTGTACGCACCCCACACTTCTGTCGTTGCACCTGCTTCAGAGGTGAGTGCCGCGCCCATCCACAGAGAAGTGGTGCTTGCTGTCACGAGTACGGCGAGCAGCGAGCCCAGGGACGAAACGATGCGAGAACGCCGTGGGGTCCGGAGTCTCCAGTATGTCCGCATGATTCCTTTCGACCCCCGACAACGGGATCGCAGGGAATAGCGAGGTGACTCATGGCTATTTCGGCGACCCGGCTGACTCGGGGAGTCCCGTGGTTTTGCGTCCCCCTCTCACGAGGGGTTTGCCTTTCTCGACAGCTACCAATTCGACCTGTTGTGAGGTTGGGTAAAGGTCGTCGTGGTCTTTTTGCGACCGGCCACCACCTCGCAACCGGTACGCTACGGATTGGTGTTCGGACGTTGTGCGTTCCGGCAGACGCATGCGCACTGCGAAGCGCGAGAGCAGAATCAATCAGAAAGAATCAATATTTGATCAACGGCTGAAGACCGCATCCGTTGCGCGGGGTGCCTGTCATGGACCAGCAGTCGCGTTGAATTAACCTGGCGGGCAGCACCCAGGCTGAGGATCACAGCACTTTGTGTCCAGCCCCCGTAGCTCAGGGGATAGAGCATCGGTTTCCTAAACCGTGTGCGAAGGTTCGAATCCTTCCGGGGGCGCCGTGCAGCCTGAACCGCTCAGGCTTGACCCCTCTCACGGGGATAGGTGATAGAGCCGCTGGAAACGTCCTGGGGGGGCCGCTTCGAGGTGAATGCGTCCGCCTACCTCGTCATTCGTTGCGCGATGGCAATTGCTTCGCCCTTTGCTTCCCGAGCCTCTTGATGAAGCCCGAGGTCGCTCCAGCGACCCGAGAGACTCATGAGCGACGTGGTGAGGTCCGAGAGGAAGTTTTCGGGACGTTCCCCGACCAGGCGGCGTCATGGGAGCGCTACGTTCCTCCGTCCCCAAGTGGAGTGTGCATCGGCCCACTACTCCAGGGCCACGCTCACCTCGACGTCAGGCCGGGTTGGGGTTGTCTCCGGTCAGCCTCGGGGTAGGTGGCACTGTGCAGCCGTAGCACTGGCTTGCTCCGATGGTCCAAACGGGAAGTTTCGGTGAGTCTGACGGAGGGTTGGTCGGCAGGAGGACCGGTGGGCGGGGCGCCTGGTTGAAGTTGAAGTCGTTGGCCAGGTTGCCGAGCTGCTTGGCGTTCTCGCGTACATCAGGACGAGGGTCGGGGCGACCGTCTGTCTTCGGGTTGAGCCGGGCACCGCCTAGAAAGTCGTCCTCGATGAACTTCAGGTATGCATCCGAACTGAGCGTCATGTGGTCGATATGACCCAACTTTGCGTAGGGGCTGATGGTGATGCCCGGGACCCGAAGGCCGTAGCCGTTCTGATCGACGGACGGTGGTTTCACGTGGTCGTAGAACCCACCCCAGTCGTCCCAAGCCAAGAAGATGGCACTGGACTTCCAATCGGGACCCTCCATCACCGAGTTGATGACGGAGGTCACGTACGCCTGGCCCTGGTGCACGCTCTCAGGTGGGTGCTCGCTGTCCAAGTCGGACGGAGTGACCCACGACACCGATGGCAGTGTCCCCGTGTGGGCCTGGGTGAGGAAGTTGTCCAGCGGCTGGACGTTCTTCTCCTGCTGGTCGGCCTGCACATCGGTGAACAGGGGCAGCGGGTTCCAGATGCCGGGGGTTTGGTAGCTCTGCTTGACGGGGGTGCACGTCAAAGCGGAATCGTTTGCGCAGTCGGGCTGGTCGCCGGTCTGCACGTAGTACCCCCACGACACATGGTGCCTGAAGAGGAGCCAGGTCAGGTCGGTCCACGCCAGATTGACGTCGGTCGTCCCTCCGGCCATCTCCTGCGCGACGGCCTTGTTGAAGACACCGAGATCGTAAGCGCTGTCGTAAGCGTTGTTGTTCTTGCAGCTCGATGCCTTCTTGCTCTTGCACTTGGCCGACCAGCCCGAGACCATGAACAGGTGGTCGGGCAGTGACCATGACTTCACCGGTTCGAACATGTGGTCGTCGAGGGTGAACTGACTGGCGTAGGTCCAGTAGTTGGGGATCTCTGCTGCGGTGTGGTAGCCCATGACGTCCGGCAGGGAGGTGTTGTTCTTCTGCGCTCTACATGCGGGGTCACCCGGATTGGTGCACGTATGATTTGCCTTTTTGACGGATGCGATGAACCCGTTCATCTTGCCCTTATTGACGTCAGCCACTGCATCCGGCTCACCGTGAGGGCCACCTCCGTTGACGTCGTAGACATCGTGGAACGGCGCAACGCATTTCTTCGTTGTCGGGTCCGGGACGCACACCGTCGGAACGCCGTGCTTCATCGGGATCCCGTCGGCGCCCGGGTAGGTGCCGAAGTAGGAGTCGAACGACCGGTTCTCCTGCATGATGATGATCACGTGCTTGATCTTGTGGATTCCCGGGGGCACGAGGTAGCAACCGGTCGGCCCGCCCGGCACGTCGCTGGGTGGGCATTGGACACGTGGATGTTGGCTGTTGGTAGCTGCGGCGCTAGGCGGTGATGAGGAGAAGCCCACGAGCAACGGTACGGCAGCCAGCAGTAGGCCAACAGCGGTGGTCGGGCGCTTCAACGATCTCCCCCTCGTACGTATCGGATGGGTCGGCTGACTATAGGTCGGGCGACCCTCTCGATGTCCTCGCCCTGTGCTCCGAAGGATTGACGCAGTCGCCAGCTAATCCTGCCGGATGGTGGTGCCAGAGCGCGCGAGCCGACCGACCAGCCCCTGTCACTCGGTGCGCGTGCCGTGGAGCTCGACCCGCACGCTGATCTCCGGGTAGACCCGGACCATCAACATGCTCGGCGGCTTCATCCCGAACTCACGGATGTCGAACACGTACTCGCCGGTGAGGCTCACGCCGTCTGCGCCGCCTGCCCCGAACTCGATCCGCATCTCGTGTTCGAAGGTCCGGGTCTTCCCGTGGAAGGAGACGTCTCCCGTGACCGTGTAGTGGGGGTGGGCCTGAGAGAGGGCGACGCTCGTCAGGGTCCCGGTGATCGTGGGGTAGCGCCGCGCATCGATCCGGCGTCGCAGCTCGCGGTCGTAGAGTTGGTTCCCCGATGTCAGGCGCTCCACTGCGAGCGCGAGCTCGCCGGACACCGGCCGCTCGAGGTCCAGGGCGCCCGTGGCCGTGGTCGACACCTCGAACCAACCGGTGATCCCGCGTGTCTCCGTGTTGATCGGGTGCAGGCTCGAGCGGCCGCTCACCCACACGCACGAGCGCACCGAATCGAACGTGTAGCGAGCCAGCGTCATTCCTTTTCTTCCGTTCCCCGGGGTGTTCAGCCGCCCGGATCCACTGCACGCAAGACCCGCATACTGGCATAAAGTCGGCCCATGGCCCGCCTCGACATCCCGCCCGGCGAGGGTGGTGACGCCGTGCAGATCTGGTCGCTCCAGCCCGCGCTGGGCATGGCGGCCACCCGCCTGGTGGACGCGGCGTACAACAAGAGCATCCTGCCCGTGCGGGTGCGCGAGGCAGCGAGGATGCGGATCGCGCAGCTCAACGAATGCACGGTCTGCCTTGCCTTCCGGGCCGACGCGGTGAGGGCACAGGGTCTGAGCGAGGACTTCTACTGCGCGGTCGGTTCGCCGGACGAAAGCGCGCTCTCCGGGCTGGAGCGCCTGGCCGTGGAGTACGCCGAGCGTTTCGCCCTCGACCACACCGGCATCGACGATGCGTTCATGGAGAAGATGCGGGGCTCGTTCACGGACCCCGAGATCTTCGATCTCACCATCTGTGTCTCCGCCTTCCTCGGCTTGGGACGGACGCTGCATGTCCTCGGCATCACCGAGACGTCGCTGACCGACGTCTGACGCCCGTCAGGCCGGATCGCTCAGCGGCGGGTCGAAACCCGCATCCCGTTCCCGCACCGCCTGACGGAGCCCGACCTGGGCGATCCGCTCCGAGAACGCCTCCGCCTCGGGAGCGCGGTGGCCGATGGCGTCGTTGAGCGCCGCGAAACGCTGCAGTTGGGAGCGCCCCATCAGCTCCACCCCCATGTTCACCACCCGCTTGTTGGCCATCAGGAGGTCCCTGCCGATCAGCGCCATGCGCTGGGCCAGCCCGAGCACGACGTCGTCCAGCGCATCAGCCGGTGCCGTGGCGACGACCAGGCCGAGGTCACGCGCCTGTGTCCCCGTGAGCGTGTCGCCGGTCAGGAGCAACCGCTTGGTCCATTGGGGGCCGAGGTGATACAGCCACATGTTGGTCGGTGGGACGCCCATGGAACGCACCGGCGGGAAGCCGATGCGTGCGTCGTCGGCCGCCACGACGAGGTCGCAGTGCAGGGCGAGGTCCGTGCCACCCGCAAGACAATTGCCCTGCACCTGGGCAATGACCGGAAGGGCGCAGTCCCACACCCGTCCCCATCCCGCCGCGAGGGCGAGCATGGCGGACACGTCACCCTCGAGGGACGTGTGGGGAGCGAAGTCGCCCGGGTCGGTGTCCTCCGCGATGAATCCGTAGCCGGACGAGAAGGATCGTCCCGTGCTGCGGATGACGATCACGCTTACTCCCGCATCGACCTCGGCGTCGCCGACGGCCTGCAGGATCTCCCGGATGCAGCGTGGTGTCAGCGGATTGTGGTGGTCGGGTCGGTTGAGTGTCAGGCGCCGCACGCGCCCCATCTCCTCGATCGTCAAGGTGGTGAAGCTCGCCGTCACGATGGGCTCCTCGTCTGGTCGCCGCGCACGAGTTCGGACTTGAGGACCTTGCCACTTTCGTTACGCGGGAGCGCGCCGACCACGGTAATGCGACGGGGTACCTTGTAGTCGGCCAGACGCTCCAGGAGAAACGAGCGCAACTCGTCGGTGGAGGCGGCCTGGCGCAGGACCACCCAGGCTGCGACGTCCTCGCCAAGGACCGGGTGCGGCACGCCGGCGACGGCCGCCTCCGTCACGGCCGGATGCTCGAAGAGCGCCGCCTCGACCTCACCGGGCACGATGTTGTGGCCGCCCCGGATGATCATCTCCTTCTCACGGCCCACGATCCAGAGGTGGCCGTCGGCGTCGAGGTAGCCCAGGTCCCCGCTCAGCAGCCAGCCACCGACCCAGGTGCGCCGGGTGCCCTCCGCATCGGCCAGGTACTCGCGTGGGCGCTGGGCGCCGGCGATCGCGACCTGCCCGACCTGGCCCGCCGGGCAGTTCCCGCCATCGGCGTCGAGGATCCGGACCTCGACACCGGGGAGCGGCAGACCCACCGACCCGAGGTGCGTCCCGCCGTCGCCCATTGGCACCGCGGTGACGGCCCCGAACTCCGTCATTCCGTAGCCGCACAGGACCTCCGCGTTGGGGAGCCCGGCCCCGAACCGCCGCAAGGTGGCACTGGCGATCGGCGCGCTGCCGATGTTGACCACTGCGAGGCTCGAGAGGTCCGCCGACTCGAAGCCGGGGCGACCCACAATGAGCTCGACCATGGCCGGCACGAGGAACGCGGCCACGGGGCGGTCGCGTTCGACCGCCGAGAGCCAGCGGTCCGGATCGAAGCGGGGCAGGAACCAACCGCTGAGCCCGCCGCGCATGGGGCCGCAGACGAGGAGGGACCCGCTGGTGGTCGCGAACGGCGAGGAGGAGAGGAACCCCAGCCCGAGCCAGGCCGACGGGACGCGATCGATGGTCGACAGGCCGCCGTGCCGCACGAGGACGCCCTTCGGCTCGCCCGTCGTCCCAGAGGTGTACATGATGTCGGCGGCGTCGTCGGGGGCGAGGTCCTGGACCAGGTCCTCGTCGTCGGGGGAGAAGATCTCGGCCCAGCCACCGGGGCCGTCCGTCGTCGTGCCCACGATCGTCGGCACCGCGGCCCTGACCTCGTCGGGCACTGCGCTGCACAACGCAACCGCAGCCTCGGCGTGCCGCAGGATCCTGATCAGCTCGGTGGGACCGAGCCGGGCCAGGAGCGGGACCGCCACCGCACCGGCCTTGTGGATCGCCATGTACGACACGAGCCATTCGAGGGGCTCGTCACCACCGATCAGGAGCCCGACCCGGTCGCCGCGCCGGAGCCCGCGCTCGGAGAGTCCCCGGGCCAGACGGTTGGATCGGCGGTGCCACCCGTCGAGTGTGAGCTCGGAGCCGTCGGCGAGATTGCGCCACGCCACGCCGTGGGGAAAGGTCCGCGCCAGCTCCGCGAGCAGCTCGGTCTGCAGCAGCGTCACGCCACGGGAGCGGGGGGCACCATCAGTAGGGCTCGCCCCCTCCGAGGATGGCGCGCGGGTTGTCGACCAGCATGGTCGTGACCTCAGCGTCGCTGATGCCGCGCGCCTTCATGGCGGGGAGCACCTCGTCGGAGATGTACGTCCAGCGCCACGACTGTGACGCGTCCATCACCGAGCGCGGGAACCAGTCCACGAAGCACATGGCGTCGTGCGACAGCACGATCCTCTCGGCGTATCCCCGCTCGCAGAGCCGGCCGACGGCGTCCACACGCTCCTCGAGGGTGATGCCGGGCAGGCCGAAGTGGTCGAAGCCGAGATACGAGCCGTTGTCGATCAGGCTCAGGTGGTAATCCGTGTTGACGGTCCCGCCGCTGTGACCGATGACCACGCGGGCGAGGTCTACCCCCTCCTCTTTGAAGACGCGTTGCTGCTCGAGGCCCCAGGGCTCGGGCGGCGTGGGCGTGTGTGTGGTGATCGGGACCCCGGTCTCTCGGTGCGCCCGCGCCACGGCACGGAGGACGCGCTCGACGCCCGGGGTGATGCCGGGACGATCCGAGGCGCACTTGAGGATGCCGGCCCGCACACCGGTGTCTCCGATTCCCTGCCGGATCTCCCGGACGAAGAGGTCCACCATGGGCTCGGGTCCGCCGAGGACGGTGCCCGGACCGCGGAAGTGGAAGTACATCGGGACCTCGTTGTAGGTGTAGACCCCCGTCGCCACGACGACGTTGATGTCGGGGACCTGCGCCGCGATCGCTGCGATCCGGGGGATGTACCGTCCCAGCCCGACGACCGTGAGGTCGACCAGGGTGTCGATGCCGTGCTCCTTGAGCTCGCGCAGCTTGGCCACGGCCCGCCCCTGCTGGAGGGTTTCGTCCCACTCCTCCCCGGTCTTCTCGATCTCGGGGCTCAGCACGAAAATGTGCTCGTGCATGAGGGTGCGGCCCAGGCGGCCGCCGTCGACCGGGCCCAGCACCGTGTTGACCTGGGACATCGTCACTCCCTGCCGGCGTCGCGTCGTCGGCCGGCGCGGGCGATCGTAGCGGCGGGCGCCGATTCGTGACCCGGGCCGGCGGGAACAGATGTCACAGCAGACCCACAGCGGATCCTGCGAGGGTATCGATGCCCGGATGGTGGGATGACGTGGTCCCCCGAGCAGAGGTCCTCCCGTCCCATGTCAACCCTTGGTGAACCCCCCACAGCCCAGAGCAGGGACAAGGCCAGAGCGCGGCTGCGCACCCTCACCCGCGGCGCCGTTCTGGCCGCCACCGGGGTCACGGTGGCCATCGGGGTCGCCGTGTCCCACGACCACGCAGGTTCGAGCAGCACGGCGAAGAGCACCGCCACGGCGACCGTGCCGTCCGGCTCGACCGCCACGACCGTCGCCGGTGGCAGCTCCTCGTCCTCCTCGTCCAGCTCTTCCACGTCCGCCGGCAGCTCCTCGTCGACCCCGATGAGCAGCTCGTCGACCCCGACCGTCACCTCGGGCGGGTCCTCGGCATGACGACGACGACGGTGCGCGAGCCGATCCTCACCAGCCGCTCCTTCCGTGCCATCGGCACCACGGCGACCGTCGTCGTGCAGGACAGCGACGCCGCGGACGAGGCTGAGCACCTGCTCACCGCCGAGCTCGAGGCGATCGACCTGGCCTGCAGCCGGTTCCGCGACGACTCCGAGTTACAGGCAGTGCACGCCAACGCCGGACGTCCCGTCGAGGTCAGCGAGCTCCTCTTCGAGGCTCTCTCGGTGGCACTGCATGCCGCGGAGCGCACCGGCGGCGCCGTCGATCCGACGATCGGCAACGCCATCGCGGCCCTCGGCTACGACGCCGACCTCGGGGAGGTGCTGGCGCGGCCGTCCGCTCCGCCCGGCGCCCTCGGGCCCGTCGCCGGCTATCTGCACGTGCAGCTCGACCCATCCAGCCGCTCCGTCCGCATCCCGCGCGGTGTCCGCCTCGATCTGGGCTCGACTGCGAAGGCACTGGCTGCCGACCGGGCTGCCTCGCACATCGCCCGCACGATCGGGAGCGGCACATTGGTGAGCCTCGGCGGCGACGTCGCCGTTGCCGGCCGGCCACCCGCCGGCGGTTGGGCCGTCGGCATCGCCCGGGAGTCGTCGACCCCGCCCGGGCTGGTCGACCAGGTGGTTGCCATCACCCACGGCGGCCTCGCCAGCTCCGCCACCTCGGTCAGGGCGTGGACGGTGGGCGATCGGCAGGTCCACCACATCGTCGACCCCCGGACCGGTGACTCCGTGGCGCCCTACTGGCTCCTCGTCTCGGCCACCGGCGCCAGCTGCGTGGAGGCCAACACCTTGACGACCGCCGCCATCGTGTGGGGCGCCGAGGCCCTGGACAGGCTCGCCGGCTTCGACCAGTCCCTGCGCCTCGTCCGTTTCGACGGGCGGGTGTTCTCGGTACACGGGTGGCCCGGGGAGGCGGCATGAGCTCGACCTCCCTGTGGTACGCCACGCGGGCCAGCGGGATCATGGCCCTCGTCCTGCTCACCGTGACCATGGTGTTGGGCATCACGACCACCACCCGCGCCCGCGCCCGGCGCTGGCCGGGCTTCGCGCAGCAGGAGCTGCATCGCCGCCTCTCCATGATCGCCGTCGTCTTCCTCGGGATCCACGTGCTCACCAGCGTGCTCGATACGTACGTCAACATCAGCTGGGCCGCCGTGGTCGTCCCGTTCACCTCGAGCTACGGGCGCGTGTGGGTCGGGGTGGGCGCTGTCGCGCTCGATCTGCTGCTCGCCGTGTTCGTGACCAGCCTGCTCCGGGCGCGGATGCGACCCGGCATCTGGCGTGCCATCCATTGGCTCGCCTACCTCAGCTGGCCCGTGGCCCTGGCCCACACGTTCGGCATGGGCACCGACGCGAGCGAGGGCTGGGTCATCGCGCTCGGGGTGGCCTGTGTCGCGTCCGTCGGCGCCGCGCTCGTGTGGCGACTGCGGGTGGCCGCCCGCCAGGTCGAAGCGAGGACTGCACGCGCCTCGGTCTCCGGCGTGCCGCCGAAGCACCTCGCGCTGAGCGGCCGGGGGCGGGTGGAGGGACCCCGTGCCTAGCGTGAGCGACGTCATTCCGGCCACCGGCCGCTACCGTCTCCTCGGCCACCCCACCGACCTCGCCGGTCACGTGAAGACGCTCGGACCGGTCCCGCTGCCGTCGCGGCGCGCCCCCGGCTGGCGCGAGGCGTTCGTGTCGATGCTGGAGGCCTCGGGGCTGGCGGGCCGCGGCGGCGCCGGGTTCCCGGCGGCGATCAAGCTTTCGGTGGCGCACGCCGCCGGCGGGGGCGGCACGATCCTCGTCAACGCGATGGAGGGTGAACCGGCCAGCGACAAGGACAAGCTCCTCCTGATGCGGTCGCCCCATCTGGTGCTCGACGGCGCCCAGCTCCTGGCCGCGGCCAGCGGCGCGCGCCGGGTCGTCGTGTGCGTGCCCGACGGGCGCGAGCACGCCGCCGCCGCCGTCTCCACCGCCATGGCCGAGCGCGCCGCCGGAGGTGCGCCGGTCTCCGAGTTCATGGTGCGTCCGCCCGACCGCTTCGTGGCCGGCGAGGAATCTGCTCTGGTCCGCTGGGTCGACGCCGGCCAGTCCCTCCCGACCTTCCGGCCCGACAAGGGGACGGCCCTTCGCATCGGCCGTCGCGCCGCGCTGGTGCACAACGCGGAGACGCTGGCCCACGTCGCGATGATCGCCCGCACCGGGCCCGACGCCTTCCGCGCCCATGGTCTGGTCGAGGACCCCGGGACCTCGCTCATCACGATCTCCGGGGCGGTGGAGCACCCGGGCGTGGTCGAGGTCGACCGCGGGACACCGCTGCTCGATCTGGCCAACCGGGCCACGCCCATCGGCGTCCCCCAGGCGCTCCTCGTGGGAGGGTACGGCGGCTCCTGGGTCGACCCGGCCCACTTCAGTACGCCCTACGCGTCGTTGTCGCTGCGCGCCATCGGGGCGACGGCGGGGGTCGGCATCGTGATCGTCCTCGGGCAGGACGCCTGCGGGCTCATGGAGTCGGCCCGCATCGCCCACTACATGGCGAGCCAGAGCGTCGGGCAGTGCGGACCGTGCGTCTACGGGTTGCCGGCCATCGCCGACGACCTGACGCGGCTGGCCCGCGGGCATGTCGACCACGAATTGACGGCCCGCCTCGACAGGCGACTGAAGGAGGTCGACGGGCGCGGCGCCTGCCGGCATCCCGACGGGGCCGTCAACCTCGTGCGCAGCGCGCTCAACGTCTTCGCAGACGACGTGCGCACGCACGCTCACGGTGCGCCCTGCCTGCATTGGAACCGCCCGACGCAGCTCCGCTTCCCTCAGACGGTCAGGGCGGCCTGACCATGCTCCGCATCCTTGTCGACCCCGTCGCTTGCGACGCCTACGGCTACTGCGCCGAGCTGCTGCCCGAGGCCATCACGCTCGACGAGTGGGGCTATCCCATCGTCGACGGCAAGCCGCTGCCTTTCGAGCTCGTGGACGCGGCCAAGCGGGCCGCCCGGGACTGTCCCCGTCGCGCCATCACGCTGCGGGAGCGCAAGAGCGGTCACTGAGGTTCCACCGCGCCATCACGGACCCGTGCCTCGGACCGCTCGGCGTGCTCAGGATCGTGCCGGACTGGTCCCAGGCCGGAGAGGTGATCGTACATCGACGCCTCTGCCTTCAATCCGAGGCGCACGTTCTCAGCCTGTACGCTGGATTAGGGTCCTGGCGACGGAGTCCTCCGTGCACGCGATCCCGGGTGACCGCGCGCCCGCCGACAGCGTGTAGTGATTGAGAGTGGACATCTGCCAATGACCAGAGAGCAGCCCCTCCTGCGCCCGCCAGGGTGTGTCAGGGTCCGACGTGGTCCCTCGCATAGTCGACAGCGACGAGTGGCGGCGTGTGTGACCGTTCTGGTGGCGGTACTTGCCCTGACTTCTTGTAGCTCCGCGGCCCCCCCACGAAAAGCTGCATCGAAGAAGACGACCACGACGACAAGCACCACGTCGACGGTACCGACGACGGTTCCGACGACGGTTCCGACGACCGTTCCGACCACACCGGGCGTCGCCGTTCCGAACGTGATCGGGATGAAGATCACGCCTGCCCACTTCTACCTCCGGGTCGCGGGTTTCCTCGCCATCAACTCGAATCCGGCGTGCAACAAGGGGACCCTGACGAGTCAGAGCGTCGTCGTGTCGCTCTCGATTCCGAGCAAGCCGCCCGTCCCCCTCCTTCCCGGCGCGACAAGGCCAAAGGGTTCGTACGTCGGGATCAGCTGGTCGGGCTGCTACCCCGGCGGCTCGGTCGTGCCCAACATCACGAGTCAGACCTTTGGGTCGGCAGTGCATCTCCTGGCCTTGGCCGGCCTCACATGGGCGTGCAACTCGGTCGGCCCCACGACGACCACGCACCCACCGACGACGACGCGCCCGCCGACGACAACGACGACGCGCCCGGCGACGACAACGACGAGCGCCGCCACATCGCTGGGCGTGGCCACGTCCGTCGTGCAGCTGGTCGCGGCGACGTTGCCACCGCAGATCGTGTTGAGCCAGAGCCCGGCGCCGGGCACGGTGCTCACACCCGGCACGCCGGTCGCCATGACGATGCATACCTGCCCCCAGTGACTCGAGTCAGACCCCTGCGGGGCTCGTAGTCAGGCGGGCCACCGACGCCGATCTCAGTCGGGCCGTCGAACTGCTCGTCCTCGGTGCGCTGCCCGGGGACCCTCGACGGAACGAGGACGCCGCCGACATCGGCCCCTACGCGGCGGCGCGGCGCGAGATCGACGATGCCGGCGGCGCCGTCCTGGTGGCGGAGCTCGCCGGCCAGGTCGTCGGCGTGTGCGAGCTGATCGTGTTCCGGCACCTGCAGCTAAAGGGCGGGCGCTGCGCCGAGATCGAGTCGGTGCACGTGCATCCCGATCACCGGGGGAGCGGTATCGGCACCGCGCTGCTGCGCGACGCCATCGAGCGGGCCCGCGCCCTCGGCTGTTACCGGGTGCAGCTCACCTCCAACCTGCGGCGCGAGGAAGCCCACCGCTTCTATGAACGGCTCGGCTTCGCTCCCAGCCACGTCGGTTTCAAACTGCCCTTGGCGTGAAGAGCCAGGTCCAGGCCATTGCTCTGCGACGAGGTAATCATGTAATCTCGTAATATGAAAGATGACACGAACGAAGGCTACCGGGCCGCCCAGCGCGGCCGGAGGCGCTCGACCACCCCGCCGCCCTCGGGCCCCGAGCAGGAACGCCTGATCGGGGCCTGGTTCGCCGGTCGGGTGCCCGACTCGTGGTTCGAGGGGAGCCCGAGTATCGAGATCGACGGCGACGAGATCCAGGTCGTCGGGACCCTGGCGCCCCCGCAGCTGCCCGAGGGGGCCGGTGAGGACGAGGTGCGGGTGGCCGAGCAGGCGAGGATCACGGGGTTCCGGGAGGAGAGCCGGGGCGCTCGCATGCGCATCGCCGACGAGGCGCAGCCCGGCTTCCGCCGTACGGTCTCGTGGGGTGCGGTGTGCGGTGGCTCCACCGCGCTGTTCACCACGGCCGGCGTGCCGGTGATGACCAGGCTCCGCATGGCGGACCGCAGGGTGCTCGACACATTGATCGACGCGGGCGTGGCGCGCAGCCGCAGCGAGGCCCTGGCCTGGTGTGTGCGCCTGGTGGCCCAGCACGAGGCGGACTGGATCAAGGAGCTCCGCGACGCGATGTCCGCGGTCGAGGAGGTCCGCAGCCGCGGCCCGAGGAGCGCCGGGAGCTCCTGAGCAGTTCCCACGCCATGGCACAGGCGTGCCAGCATGCGCCATGGCACATGAACACTTCCATCAGGTCCAAGAGGACCTCCGCGAGCCGCACCGCGCGTTGCGGGAGGCCATCCCAGGGGTGATGTCCGCCTACAGCGCCCTCAGCACGGCCGCCATGGCCGACGGGGTGCTGTCGGCCAAGACGAAGGAGCTCATCGCGCTGGCCATCGCCGTCACCCGCGAGTGCGACGGCTGCATCGCGGCCCACGCCCGCGGCGCCGCCCGCCAGGGCGCCACCACCGAGGAGGCCGCGGAGATGATCGGCGTCGCCATCTCCATGAACGGCGGCCCGGGCACGGTGTGGGGGCCGCGTGCTCTCGCCGCGTTCGGGGAATTCTTCGGCGCGTAGCCTCGCTCGTGAACGAGTCGATCCTCCAGACCCCGGCCGGCACCGTCGCGTTGGTCGAGGAGGGTGCGGGCAGCCCGGTGCTCTTCGTCCACGGGTCACCCGGCGGCCCGGGCACCCACCCGTGCGTGTGGACGGACCCCACCTCCGACGCGATCTAGGCCCGCATGGTCGACCACCTCCGCGAGTCCCGGCCCGGGGCGGCCCGGGCGTCCTCTCAGCGGGGCGCGGCCGGGGTGAAGGTGCAGTCGAGGTGCTTGATGCCGTTGATGAACGGGGAGAGCAGCCGGTCCGGCTCGCCGACGCTCGCAATGTCGGGCAGCCGCTCGAAGAGCCTGCGGAACATGACGTCGATCTCCTGGCGGGCGAGGTGCGCGCCCAGGCAGAAGTGCGGCCCGGCCGCCCCGAACCCGATGTGCGGGTTGGGGGTGCGCCGCACGTCGAAGGTGAAGGGGTCGTCGAACACGTCCTCGTCCCGGTTGGCCGAGTTGTAGAACATGATCACCTTGTCGCCCTCGTGCAACTCCGTGCCGTCGAGGGTGGTGTCCGCGGCCACGGTGCGGCGCATCCAGATCACCGGCGAGCCCCAGCGCACGACCTCGTCGACCCCGGTGGCCGCGATGCCGGCCGGGTCGGCCTGCCAGAGCGCCCGCTGCTCGGGGTGCTGCGTCATGGCCAGCAGCCCGTGGCTGATGGCGTTGCGGGTGGTCTCGTTGCCCGCCACCACGAGCAGGATGAAGAAGGAGGCCAGCTCGGTGTCCGTGAGGTTCTCGCCGTCGACGTTCGTGTTGACCAGGGCGGAGGTGACGTCCTCGGTCGGGTGCTCGCGGCGGACGGCGGCCAGGTCGGTCATGAGCAGGTTGAGCTGCTGGGCGGCGGTCATGAAGGCGACCATGGGGTCCGAGCCCTCGGGCACGTACTCGGGGTCACCGTTGGAGAGGATGATGTTGGAGCAACTGAACACGGTGTCGTAGTCGGACGCCGCCACGCCCATCATGGCGCAGATGATCTCGAGGGGAAGGCGGGCGGCCACCTCGGTGACGAAGTCGCAGCCGCCCAGTGGGGCCACCCGGTCGATGACGTCGTTGGCCACGTAGTCGATGCGGTCCTCAATCGACTTGATCATGCGCGGGTTGAAGGCCGCGGACACGATGCGGCGCAGGCGGGCGTGGCGCGGGTTGTCCATGTTGATCATCGAGCCGAAGAAGTCGAGCATCTCGGCGGGCATGTCGATCATGGAGGTGGCGCCCCGGCCGGACTGGAAGACCTCGGGGTGCCGGCTCGCCTCGGAGATCTGCGCGTGCCGGGTCAGCGCGTAGTAGCCGGGTCCCTTCGGGATCACGTAGGTGAGTGCCTCTGGGATCTCGGGCTCCTTGAAGAAGGGCATGGGGCGCTCGCGGCGCAGCGTCTGGAAGGCACCCTCGCGCTCGTCCCAGGGCCGGGCCCAGAACTCCATGTCGGAGAGGTCGATCTCGTCGGCGTTCAGAACTGCACGTGGTTCCACGGCGTTCCACCCTACCCACCGCCGTAGGCTGCGACCGTGTGCGACACCCTGTGCGCCCCGGGCCCGTCGGGCATGGTGTTCGCCAAGAACTCGGACCGACCGCCCGGCGAGGTCCAGGTCGCCTGGCCCTTCGGCCGCCGTGGATCCGCCGGGTGCACCCTGCGCACGCAGTACCTCACCATCGGCGACACCGGTGCGCACGCCACCCTCCTCTCGTGCCCGACCTGGCTGTGGGGGGCGGAGCACGGTGTCAACGAGCACGGTGTCGCCATCGGCAATGAGCGTGTCAGCACGACCCACGACGCGGCGACGGCCCCGCCTGCTCTGATCGGCATGGACCTGGTCCGCCTCGGCCTCGAACGCGCCCGGAGCGCCGCGGAGGCGGTGGAGGTCATGACCGGGCTCCTCGAGGCCTGCGGGCAGGGTGGCATCGCCGACGCCGCGCACGGCGAGGCGTACGACTCCTCTTTCCTCGTCGCGGACCCGACCGTCTCGTACGTCCTCGAGACGGCCGGCTCGGACTACGCGGCCGCCGCGTTCCCCGCCGGCACCGCCATCTCCAACCGCCTCACGATCGGCACCGGGTGGACGCGGGCCTCGGTCGGCCTCGGCCCCGGCGAGGACTTCGGCCGGTTCCGGGACGCCGGGGAGGACACCCGCTACGCCGACGTCCGCCTGGCGGCCAGCCGCCGCTTCCTCGGCGTCGGCCCCTCCCGGCGGGCTGACGCCGGCAGCCACCGCGGCGCACCTGCGCGACCACGGCTCGGGGCCCTGGGGCGCACCGGGCGGCGGCGGACCGGTCCACCGGCCGCCGGAGGGGGTCGGCGCCGACTTCAGCGGCGTGAGCGTCTGCATGCACGTGCGCGGCCTGAGCGCTACCGCCGCGTCCATGATCGCCGAGCTCCCGCTCGGCCTGCAGGACGGCGCGCCGATGCGGGTCTACGTGGCGCTGGGCAGCCCGTGCGTGAGCATCTACGTGCCGGCGTTCCCGCGCACGGTCGCGGGGCCACCCCCGTTCGTCCCTCTCGAGCTCTCCGGCGAGGAGCTCTGGCATGCCGCCGACGCCTTGCGCCAGCGGGTCGAGGCCGACCCGGACGCGCTGGCGGCGGTGCGCGCGGAGCTCCAGCCCGTCGAGGACGAGCTGTGGGCGGACGCCGACGACGTGCTGGCGGACCCGTCACGCTGGGCCAGCGCCGGTGCGTCGTGGGGCAGCCGTGCGCTGCACGCGCTGCGCTCCTGCGCCGGCTGAACGGCGAGATCCCCCAATTCGGGTGGTGCGCGGCGGTACGCTGCGGCCACCTGCAGTGCGCTCCTACTCGCCAAGGAGGACGTCATGACCATGGTTCTGATCGAGGACGACATCGCCGTCGGTGACGTCGTCAGTGAGCAACTCGAGAAGATGTGGGGTTGGTACCTGGTGGGCGGGATCTTCTCCGTCATCTTCGGGTTCTTCATCATCAGCTACCGGCACGCCAGCGTGTACGCGATCGTCTACCTGGCCAGCGCCTTCTTCATCGCCGTCGGCATCTTCGAGATCGTCGGCGCCGTCAGGATGGCCCGGCAGCGCTGGACGCACCTCGTCTTCGGGCTGATCTGGGTCGGCGTCGGCGTCGTGGGCTTCGTGTGGCCCCACATCACGATCTTCATCACCGCGGTGCTCATCGGGTGGGCGTTCCTGGTGCTCGGCATCTTCGACATCGTCCAGTCGCTGCGGTATCACTACCTGCCCTACTGGTGGGCGTACCTCATCCGCGGCATCATCGCCGTGGCCATCGGGTTCCTGTGCATCCGGCACCCGGGCGCGCCGCTGACGGCGCTGGTCGTCCTGATCGGCATCCTGGCCGTCGTCTTCGGCGTGGTCGAGATGATCGGCGCGTTCTCCGCCCGTCACGCCACCAAGAGCTGGGAGGCCTACAAGGCGTCGCTGCGCTGAGCCCGGGGAGGAGCATGCGCCTCGTCACCTTCTCCTTGGCCGGCGGCCCTGCCCGGCCCGGCCTCCTCGACGGTGACGAGGTCGTCGACCTGAGCGACCCAGCCGCCGGGCTGCCGGAGACGATGGTCGGGCTCCTGGCGCTCGGTCCTCCCGCACTGGAGCGTGCCGGCGCCGCCGCGGCCGGCGGGGCACGCCGCTACGCGTCGGGTGAGGTGCGCCGGCACGCGCCGGTGCCCGACCCGCCCGCCATCCTCGCCATCGGGATGAACTACCGGGCGCACGTGGCCGAGATGGGGCGGGAGCCGCCCGAATGGCAGTACTGGTTCAACAAGCAGCGGACCGCCGTCACCGGACCGGGCGAGCCCATCGTGCTGCCCTCGGTCTCGGACATGGTCGACTACGAGGGCGAGCTCGCCATGGTGATCGGGCGCCGGTGCCAGCACGTCCCGGCCGCCCGGGCGCACGAGGTGGTGGCGGGCTACACCATCATCAACGACGTCAGCGCGCGCGACTGGCAGTGGCGCACGCCCACGTTCACCATGGGCAAGTCGTTCGACACCCACGCGCCCTTCGGCCCCGAGCTGGTGACCGGCGACGAGCTCGGCGACCCGGGCGCGCTGGCCATCCACACCTGGGTCAACGACGAGCTGCGCCAGGACTCGAGCACGGCCGACTTGATCTTCGGCTGCGCCGACATGATCGAGTACCTCACCACCGCGTTCCCGCTCGAGCCGGGCACGATCATCGCCACCGGGACACCGGCCGGCGTGGGGGCCGGGATGGATCCGCCGCGGTTCCTCGCCCACGGGGACACCGTGCGGATCGCGATCGAGGGGATCGGGGAGCTGTCGAACCCCGTCGAGCAGGGGGGACGGCCCGAGCCGGTCGGTCTCGACTGAGGCATGGCGCCCGAGACGATGGAGCGCTTCTTGCCGGCGGCGGTCACGCGGGAGCGCCGGCACGGCAGAATGGGTGGGTGACCGACACGAGGGCAGAGTTGAGCGACGCCGAGAGGGCCGATCGCCTTGAGAAGCTCCAGGGGATCATGGACCTCATGCGCCCTGCCGTGCAGGCCGACGGCGGCGACCTCGTCCTCCTGCGCGCCGACGTGGAGACCGGCGTGGTCGAGGTGCAGCTCCAGGGGGCGTGCAGCTCGTGCGCCGTGAGCTCCGCCACGCTGTCGGGTGGCGTCGAGCGGATCCTGCGCGATCGGCTGCCGTGGGTGACCCAGGTGATCGGTGGGCTCGACGACTCGCTGAGCTTCGACGAGAGCGCCTCGCTCGGCTCGGGCGGCTACGTCCCCAACATCTGAGGGGTCCCCAACATCTGAGCGCCGCCGGCGCACCCTGCATCGTCGCTCCGGCTTCCCGATTGATTAGTTAGCTCAACTAAGTATACTTGGTGCATGCGCACCGAGGCCGCTCCGCTCACCGACGAGGAGGTGGCCGGCCGCCTGCGCATCGCGGTCAACCGCCTGCAGCGGCGCCTCCGCCAGGAGTCCCTGGGCGGCCTGTCGCCCGCCCAGGCCTCGGCGCTCGCCTCCGTCAGCCGGCACGGCAGCCCGACCCTGGGCGAGCTGGCCGCGATCGAGCAGGTGCAGCCGCCCACCATGACGAGGATCGTGGCCAGCCTGGCCGAGGCGGGCATGGTGACCCGCGTGGCCGACCCGAACGACCGGCGGAGCGCCAGGGTGCGCAGCACGCCCGCCGGCGAGCGCACCCTCGAGCGCATGCGGACCCGGAAGAACGCCTTCCTGCTGCGCCGCCTCGGCGAGCTCGGCCCCGACGAGCAGCGGCACGCGGCGGAGCTCGTTGCGCTGCTCGAGCACCTCTTGGCGAAGCCGTGAGACGCCGGGTGCGAGAGGCGGGGCGCCGCACCTTCCGCGCCATCTCGGTGCGCAATTACCGGCTCTACTTCACGGGCCAGGTCATCTCGGTCTCCGGGACCTGGATGCAGACGGTGTCGCAGGCGTACCTGATCCTCTTTCCGCTCCACGGCACCGGCGTCGACGTCGCCATCGCCACCAGCCTGCAGTTCCTACCGCTGCTGCTGCTCGGCCCGTTCGGGGGTCTCATCGCCGACCGGGTCGACAAGCGCAAGGTGCTCTACGCCACCCAGGGTGCGGCCGGCGTCCTCGCCCTCGTGTTCGGCCTGCTCGTCGTGACGCACGCCGTGACCCTGTGGCAGGTCTACGTGCTCGCGGCGGGCCTCGGGTTCGTGAACCTGTTCGACAACCCGGCGCGCCAGACCTTCGTCTCCGAGATGGTCGGGATCGATCTGCTGCCCAACGCAGTGAGCCTCAACAGCGTGCTGATGAATTCGGCCCGGGTGATCGGGCCGGCCATCGGCGGCGTGCTGATCATCACCGTCGGCGTGGCGACGTGCTTCTTCCTCAACGCGGTCTCGTACGCCGCGGTGATCGTGGCGCTGGCGATGATGCGAGCGTCGGAGCTCATCCGACGTCCCGGCGTGCGGCGGGCCAAGGGCCAGGTGCGGGAGGGCCTGCGCTATGTCTGGGCGACCCCGGACCTGCGGGTCCCGCTCGTCTCCATGGCCATCGTCGGGGTTTTCGCCTTCAACTTCACGGTCACGCTCGCGCTCCTGGCCAAATTCACCTTTCACGGCGGTGCGGGCCTCCTCAGCTGGTTCATGGTGGCCATGGGCGCGGGAGCCGTCCTCGGCGGGCTGGCCACGGCGTTCCGGAGCCGGCCCACCACCCGCCTGCTCTCTTTCATCGGCGTCGCCTTCGGGGTCGCCATCCTCGCGGTGGCGCTGTCGCCGACCCAGGTCTGGGCCCTCGCCCTGCTCGTCCCCATGGGCGCCGCCAGCATCTCCTTCGTCGCCACGAACAACGCGACCCTGCAGCTGCGGGCCGAGCCGACCATGCGGGGCCGCGTGATGTCGCTGAACGCCATCGCCTTCCTGGGCAGCACCCCCATCGGTGCGCCGCTGCTGGGCTACATCAGCGACGCGACGAACCCCCGGGTGGCTCTGGTCATCGGGGGCGTGGCCACGTTGCTGGCCAGCATCCCGCTCTACCTGCTCGGCATGCGGCAGCGGCGTGTCGGCACCGAGGTACTGGTGTCGGGTACCGAGGCATCGGCGCCGACGAACGTCGTGCCGATGCCGGTGATGATCCCCCTCACCGAGGCGGTGTACGAAGCGAAGCGCCGCACCAGCTAGGCGGGGAGTCAGGCGGGGTGGACGAGCTCCTGCGCGACGGGCGACAGGACGGCGCCGAACTCGACCACCAACGAGATCAGCAGGTCGTCCACGGAGATGATGCCCGCCAGGTCTTCCTCTTCGAGGACCGGGAGCCGGCGTGCGGTGGCCGTCTTGAACACGCGGAACGCCTCGAAGACGTCAGCCGAGCCCTGAATCGTGACGGGGTCCGCCGTCATCACCGCCCTGACGTCGGCCGTGGGCGGCTTGCCCTCGCCGGTCCCACGCACGGTGATGTCGCGGTCGGTCACGATCCCGACGAGGCGGTCACCCTCGACGACGAGGAGCGACCCGACGCCGTGGCTGCCCATCAGGCGGCCGGCCTCCTCCATCGTGCAGCCGGGAGGGACGGTCACCGGCGCGCTCCTCAGGCACTCTCTCACCAGCATCTCGGCTCACCCCGTTCCCGCGGCGCTCTCGACCCGCTCATGACCCGCATCATCGTCCCCATCGGCAACCCAGGGTAGGGGAAAAGGTCACCCGCGCCACGTGGCAGCGCCAGGCCGGGATCGCAGCGCGCGCAATGGGGCGGTGCGGATACGACGGGCGGGCGCTCACGCGCATCGGGGCACTACCCGTCGGCGATCAGGCCCCGTTCCCGCGCCACCGCCAGCAGTTCGAGCTGGTTGTGGACGCCCAGCTTGCGGTAGAGGTTCTTCATGTAGCCACGAGCCGTGTTCACGGTGATGCCGAGGCGTGCGGCCGCGCTCTGGAGGTCCACACCGCTCGCGAGCAGGGAGAGGATGTCCTGCTCGCGCCGGGTCAGGAAGAGGCCCCGGCCTCGCGGGGGCACCTGGTCGCCTTCGGTCGACTCGCAGAGCGACACCAGGCACTGGCGGTCCATGGCAAAGCTGTGGTCCCGGAGTGAGGGGATGGTCTCGACGACCTCGCCCAGGCTGGCCGACTTGGGGAGAAGGCCCGCGGCCCCCGACTCGGCGACCGCCCGAACCAGCGTCTGGCTGAGCGGCAGGCCGGTCAGCACGAGCACCTGCATCCCCGGATGACGCTCCAAGAGGCGCCGGGTTCCGGCGACGCCGTCTGTGCCGTTGAGCTGGACGTCCACGACAGCGACGTCGGGCTCGAACTCGTCCGCGAGGCCGGTCGCCTGGTCGACGTCGAGCGCCGTCCCGACACAGGTCAGATCCCCGGTCGCGTCGATGGCCAGCGCGAGCGCCTCACCGAAGACCGGGTGATCGTCCACGACCATCACCTTGAGCGGCCCGCCGGTGTTCACTGCATACACCCCCTGCGCATCTTGGCGTGCTTCCCTGCCTGACCACATGCACGATATGCCACGATAACGGTGTTGCCAATGATTGATTCCCAGCGTGCTGCCCGAAACACCCATGGCGGCTGAGCGGGTCGCCATGTCCGATCCGCAGCCGACCGATGGCGATCGCCGGTCCCTCTCGGGCCGGCCGTGCGACGTCGTGCTGCTGGCGGCCTCGGCCGGCGGGCTGGCGGCCATCAGCGCGGTGGTGAGCGCGCTCCCGGCGGACTTCCCCGTCCCGGTCGTCGTCGTGCAGCACATGGACCCCCGGCACGGGAGCCTCATGGCCGAGATCCTGCAGCGCAGGACCTCGCTCCGCGTGGAGGAAGCCAGAGAGGGCGCCGTGGTCGAACCGGCCACCGTCTACATCGCTCCGCCCGACGAGCACCTCCTGGTCAGCGCGGACGGGCACCTGAGCCTGTCGCACGCGGAACCCGTCCACTTCGTGCGGCCCTCGGCGGACGTGCTGTTCGAGTCCGTGGCGGCGTCGTTCCCAGGTCGCGCCATCGGCGTGGTCCTCTCCGGGACGGGCAGCGACTCGAACATGGGAGTGCGCGCGATCCGGGGGACCGGCGGAGCCGTCATCGCCCAGGATCCGGCGTCCGCCGAGTTCGCCGGCATGCCCCAGGCCGCCATCGACACGGGCGATGTCGACTTCGTGCTGCGCCTCGAGGAGATCGGTCCGGCCCTCGTCGAGCTCGTCGGTCGGGCGACCGACGATGGGCCGAGGTGAGCCGGTGAGCGCCGCAGGCTCACCTCGGGGCCCCGAGCCCGATCCGGGCGCGGTGACGAAGGCGGGGGACGCCCACGACGACGAGCTCGAGGAGCTTCTGGAGTTCATCCGGGACGAACGCGGATTCGACTTCACCGGTTACAAGCGCGCCTCAATCGGGCGTCGAGCTCGCCGGCGGGCCCGCGAGCTCGGCATCCGATCCCTCTCCGAGTACCGCGACGTCCTCGAGGCCGATGTCGACGAATTCACGGCACTGTTCAACACGATCCTGATCAACCTCACCGGTTTCTTCCGTGATCCGGCGGCCTGGCGATACCTCGAAACCGAGATCATCCCGCAGGTCATCTCGCGCCACGACGGCGACGAGCCCATACGCCTGTGGAGCGCCGGCTGCGCGACCGGCGAGGAGCCCTACACGCTCGCCATGATCGTGGCCAACCGGCTCGGCATCGACGAGACAGCGCGGCGGGTCAAGATCTACGCCACCGACGTCGACCTCGAGGCGCTGGCCCAGGCGAGGGCAGCCGTCTACTCGGAGAAGTCGGTCCACGACGTCCCCGAGGAGCTCCGGTCCACCTACTTCGAGCGGGACATCCACGACCGTGGCTGGGTGGTCACGCCGACGCTTCGCCGGACGGTCGTCTTCGGCCGCCTCGACCTGACCAGGGACCCACCGATCTCCCGTGTCGACCTCGTGGCGTGCCGCAACACGTTGATGTACTTGAACTCGGAGACGCAGGAGTTCGTGATCCCGCGCCTGCAATACGCGCTGGGTGGTGACGGATTCCTCTTCCTCGGCCGGGCAGAGATGGTGCTGCGCGGTGGCGCCGGCCGGTTCGCGCCGATGAGCCTGCGCAATCGCGTCTTCACCGCGCTGCCGACCGCCCAGGAGCAGGCGAGCCCTTCTCACGCGGACCCGACCGGCCGACGCCCGTTCGACCTCGGCCGGCTGGAGTTGCCCCCAGAGGTGGCCCCGCCGGCACCACCGATGACGGCCGCAGTCGAGTCCGTGGTCGCCGAACTGCTCGTCGACCCCGACGGGCTGTTGACCGGTGCGAACGACTCGGCCAGGGACCTCTTCGGCATCGCGCCGACCGACATGGCGCGGGCGCTGGGCGATCTCCGGCTCGCCTTCGGGGCGCTGGAGCTCGAGTCCCACGTCCGACGCGCCCTGCTGGAACGGGTCTCCCACCGGGTCGGCGTGGCCCAGCACCAAGCGCCGGACGGGGAGACCTTCCAGCTCGAGGTCTGGGTCCTCCCGCTGTTCACAAAGGATGAGGCCGTGCTCGGCGCCGCCGTCACTTTCGCCGACGTCCGCAGCTCCATGCAGCTGCGCGAGAGCTACCGCCACGTGCACGAGGAGCTCGAGACGGCGTACGAGGAGCTGCAGTCGACCAACGAGGAATTGGTGACGAGCAACGAGGAGCTCCAGTCGAGCTACGAAGAGCTGGAGACGGGCAACGAGGAGCTCCAGTCCTCCAACGAGGAGCTCGAGACGACGAACGAGGAGCTCAGGTCGTCCAACGAGGAGCTCGAGTTGACCTACCTCGAGCTCAAGGCGACCAGCGACGCCGTCGAGAAACTCAACGAGTCGTTGGTCGACGCAAACCTGGAGCTCCGCCGCTTCAGCAGCTTGCACCGCCAGGTCATGGATCACTTCCCCTCCGCCGTCGTCGTGCTGAACGCGCAGCTGCTCGTGGAGGAGTGGAACCACGCGGCGGCCGAGTTGTGGGGGCTCGAGGAGGAGGGTGTCGCAGGGGAGCCGTTCTTCGGGCTGGACTTCGGCCTCCCGCTGGGGGTCCTCCAGGAGCCGGTGCGGGCGTGCCGCAAGGCGGGCGCCCTGCCGTCCAGTCTCGAGGTCCGGGCAACCGACCGGTCCGGCACCGCCTTCACCTGCCGCGTACGGGTCATGCCCATCTCGGGCCACGAGCCCGAGACGTCGGCCATGCTGGTCATGGACAGGGTGGAGGACATCGCCACGTGACCACCCGGCAGTCCGGCGCGGGGGATCTGGACTTCGAGCGGCAGGCCGACGCGCTCATCCGCCGGTTGGAGGACCTCTCGGAGAGGGTGCTGGACGCGTCGGGAGGCCCGCCGTCACCTTTGGTGGCCGAGATGCTCGAGGAGCTGTCGGCGGCGATCGAGGAGCTCGAGGTGAGCACGGAGGAGATCCACAGTCAGAACGAGGCCCTGGCGGACGCGAAGCGGCAGCTCGACGTCGAATCAGCCCGTTACCGGGATCTGTTCGACCTGGCGCCCGACGGGTACCTCGTGACCGACACCGTCGGGGTCATCCTCGAATCCAACCGCGCCGCGAGCGAGCTGCTGGGGACGGCGGGCCCATTCCTGCAGCAGAAGCCGATCGTCGTCTTCGTGGACGCGGCCGACCGTCGTCTCGTCCTCAACCATCTGCACGATGCGGTGACCGGGCAGCACGGCCCGGTGCTCGAGTTCGAGGCTCGGTTCGCCCCGCCCAACCAGGACTCCTTCCCCGCCTCGGTGCACCTGACCGTCGGGAGCGCCGCGGGAGCAGCCGAGCCCGGCGGTCCGCGCGTGCGCTGGCTCCTGCGTGACATCCGCCGACGCATGGAGGCGGAGCGCGCGCTCGTCACCAGCGAGACCCGTTACCGGCTCATCGCGGAGAGCGCGGCCGATGTCGTCATCGCGACCGACAGCGCGGGCTGTGTCACGTTCGCGTCGCCCTCCGTCCGCACGGTGCTCTCCATCGACCCTGCGGACATCGAAGGTGCGTCCATCGCCGGCTTCGTCCATCCCGACGACAGATCCGCCCTGTCGTCGCTCCAAGATGAGGTGCTGTTCGGCCGGAGCGGCGTCGCCGCGGTGTGCCGCTTCCGGTGCGGCGACGGCGCGTACGTGCCGGTGGAAGCGCGGGTGGCCCCCTTCCGCAACCCCGAAGACCGGGCCTTCGGCCTCCAGTACGCGCTGCGCGACGTCCGCGAGCGGGAGGCGGTCCGGGCCGCCCTGCAGGAGGCGCTGACGCGGGAGCAGATGGCGGCCGCCGCCCTCCGGGACGCCGACGAGGCCAAGAACGCGCTTCTGTTGGCGGCGTCCCACGAGTTCAACACGCCCATTGCCGCCGTGGCCGGGCTGGCCGAGCTCCTGGTGCGCCACCCCGACCTCCCCGAGGGCGATGTCCGCAAGATGGCCGAGGGCCTGGCGACGACCGGTGCGGAGCTGCGCGCGATCCTCACCAACCTGCTCGACTCCGAGCGCGTGATCGGTGGGTACGTGGCGGCGCACCGGCGGCGGTTCGACCTGGCCGCACTGGTCGCCGAGCGTGCCCACAACCTGAACGGGGCGGACCAGGCGATCGCGCTCCCGACCGGCGAGACGATGGTCGAGCTGGACCCGGAGCTCACATCGCGGATCGTCGACAACCTGGTCAGCAACGCCCTGCGCCACACGCCCGAGGGCACCGGCGTCCGGGTGGCGCTGTCCCGCCGCGACGGCCACGTCCTCCTCGCGGTGGACGACTCGGGCCCCGGGATACCCGACGCCGAGAAGGAGGCCGTCTTCGAGGCCTTTCAACGTCGGGCCGGCAGCACGGTGGGAGGCCTGGGCCTCGGGCTGTTCGTGGTGCGCAAGTTCGCCGAGATCCAGGGCGGCCGGGCCTGGGTGGAGGACGCCCCGGACGGGGGCGCAGCGTTCCGGGTCCTGCTGCCCGACCAGACGGGGGCCGCCTGACCCGCGCTGCGGGCTACTGGGGCCGGGGCTCCTTGGGCAGGCCGAGGACGCGCTCGCCCACGATGTTGCGCTGGATCTCCGCGGCGCCGCCCCAGATCGTCTCCGAGCGGGAGAAGAAGAACAGTGCCTGGAGGTTGCCGACGGGGTAGCTCGACTTGGCCCGCCGGGCCCCGGGCAGCAGGGCGTCCGCGTCGTCGTCGCCCAGCAGGATCTGGCCCTCCAGGCCCAGGATGTCCATGGCGAGCAGCATCGTCTCCTGGTGGGCCTCGGACCAGAACATCTTGTTGCAGGCACCCAGTGCGGCGGTCGCGTGGGTGCCGTTGAGGGCGTCGGTCAGGGTCCGGAACCCGTTGATCTGCATGATCTTGATCTTCGACCACGACCGGGCGAGTCGCTGGCGCGTCAGCGGGTCGCGGTGGCGCCCCTTGTCCCGGGCAACCTGCAGGATCTCGTTGAACTCCTTCTGGAAACGCCGGTGGCCCGTCGTCGACGAGGTGCCGCGCTCGAACCCGAGCGTGGTCATGGCGACCTTCCACCCGTTGTTCACCCCGCCGATCACGTTGTCCTTCGGGCAGCGGACGTTGGTGAAGAAGACCTCGTTGAACTCGGCCGACCCGTCGATCTGCTCGATCGGCCGCACCTCGACCCCGGGCTGCTTCATGGGGACGAGGAGGTAGGAGATCCCGGCGTGCTTCGGCGCGTCGGGATCGGTGCGGGCCAGCAGGAAGATGTAGTCGGCGTCGTGGGCCTGCGTCGTCCACACCTTCTGCCCGTTGATGACCCACTCGTCCCCGTCCAGCTCGGCCTTGGTCTTCAGGCTCGCCAGGTCCGAGCCGGCATCGGGCTCGCTGAAGCCCTGGCACCACGAGATCTCTCCCTTGAGGATGCCGGGGATGAACTGCTTCTTCTGCTCCTCGGTGCCCCACTGCAGGATCGTCGGGCCGACGAGGGTGTCGCCGAAGAAGTCGGCGCGCAGAGGTGCGCTGGCCCGGGCGAACTCCTCGTTCAGGACCACCTGTTGGAGCAGGCTCAGCCCCTTGCCCCCGTACTCGGCGGGCCAGCTGGCGCAGATCCATCCGCCGGCGAAGAGCTTGGCCGTCCACTCGCTGTTGAAGGCTTTGCGCTCCTCGGGCGTCATGGAGAAACCCGGCTCACCCCAGCCGGCGGGCAGGTTCTCCTCCAGCCACCCCGCGATCACGCCGCGGAACTCCTCCGCTTCGGCTGGGTAGGCGAGGTCCATGGCTGCACGGTACCCGTCCCCGTCGGGCGGGTGCGACCTGGCCACGGCCTCGCAACCGCCCTGGAGAGGCGGCGTTTGCGCCGGACCAGGGGGTTCGGGGAGGCTATGCGGCCATGGTGGAGCGCGTCGGGACACCCATTGCCTAAAACGCCCCGCCAAAAATGGATCGAGACGAAGGAGTCCTGGGAGCGCTCGCGCCACATCGAGCTGCCCGCCCCGGTTGCCGCCGCGCCACCTGGTCCCGGGGGCCTGCGCGTCGCCTTCCTCATCTACCGGGGGAACCCGCGCTGTGGCGGCCAGGGCGTCTACACCCGTCACCTGACCAGGGAGCTCGTCGCCCTGGGGCACTCGGTCGAGGTGTTCGCCGGCCCGCCCTGGCCCGAGCTCGACGACGGCGTGGGCTTCACGCCCGTGCGCGGACTCGACCTGTACCGCCATCCGGACCCGTTCCGCGTGCCGCACCCCAGGGAGTTCACGTCGCGCGAGGACGGGATCGAGTTCGGCATCATGTGCACCGCAGGCTTCGGCGAGCCGCTGGCCTTCTCGTTGCGCGCCCGCCAGCTGCTGGCGCAGCGGCGCGACGAGTTCGACGTGGTCCACGACAACCAGTGCCTGGGCCGCGGCATGCTGGGCATGGTCGAGGACGGGTGGCCGCTGCTGACCACGCTGCATCATCCGATCACCGTGGACCGTCAGCTCGCCCTCTCGCACACCACGAACCCCTGGCAGCGCTTCACCACCCGCCGCTGGTTCGGGTTCCTCGGCATGCAGGTGCGCGTCGCCCGCGCACTCCCGGCCGTGGTGACGGTCTCGCAGAACTCCCGCCAGGACATCGCGGCGCAGATGGAGGTCGCTCCGGAGAGGATGACCGTCGTCCCGGTCGGGGTCGACCACACCGTGTTCCGGCCATTCGACGACGTGATCCCGGTGCCCGGCCGGATCATGGTGACCTCCAGCAGCGACGTGCCCATGAAGGGCCTGGTGCCCCTGCTCGAGGCCGTCGCCAAACTGCGCACCGAGCGCGAGGTCGAGCTCACCGTCATCGGCCGGCCCAGCGAGGGCGGCCGGGTCGACCGGGCCATCGCCCGCCTGGGGCTCTCCGACGCCGTGCGCTGCGTGAGCGGCATCAGCGACGACGAGCTGGCCCGCCTCTACGGCGAGGCGCAGGTCGCGGTGGTGCCCTCGCTCTACGAGGGGTTCTCGTTGCCGGCGATCGAGGCCATGTCCTGCGGCGTCGCCGTGGTGGCGACGACAGGGGGCGCGCTCCCCGAGGTCGTGGGCACGGACGGGGAGACCGGGCTGCTGGTCCCGCCCGACGACCCCGGAGCGCTGGCCGCCGCCATCGCCCGGCTGCTCGACGACCCGGCGCTGCGGGCGCGGCTCGGCGCGGCGGGTCGTGAGCGCGTCGTGAGCCGTTTCACCTGGCAGGTGACCGCGGCGGGGACGGCCGCCTGCTACGAGGCCGTCCTCGAAGGCCGGTCCCTGCCCGGAGCGCCGGCGTCCGTCGCCGAGCGCGCCGTGGCCGTGCGGGCGCAGGGAGCGGCCTGATGCTGACCGTCGACTACGAGCGCCTCGGCGTCGGCCCGGGCGACCTGGTCCTCGACCTGGGGTGCGGGTTCGGGCGCCACGCCTTCGAGGCGGCCCGCCGCGGCGCCTCGGTCGTGGCCCTCGACGCCGGCCCCGAGGAGGTCGCGCAGGTGCGCGCCACGCTCGGCGCCATGGTCGAGGCGGGCGAGCTGGCCGCCGGTCACCCCGCCACCGCGGTGCAGGGCGACGCACTGGCGCTGCCCTTCGCCGATGCGACGTTCGACCGGGTGATCGCCTCGGAGGTGCTCGAGCACATTCCCGACGACACCGCCGCCATGCGCGAGCTGGCGAGGGTGCTGCGTCCCGGCGGGGCCATGGCGGTGACGGTGCCGCGCTGCGTCCCCGAGGCGGTCAATTGGGCGCTCTCCGACGAGTACCACGACACCCCCGGCGGCCACGTCCGCATCTACCGGAGGTCGACGCTCGAACGGCGACTGCGCTCCAGCGGCCTCGTGCCGACCGGATACCACCACGCGCATGGTCTCCACTCGCCCTACTGGTGGCTGCGCTGCCTGGTCGGGCCGTCCAACGACTCGCATCCGGCCGTCGAGGCGTATCACAAGGTGCTGGTCTGGGACATCGTCAAGGGTCCGCTGGTGACGCGCGCGGCCGACCGGGTGCTGAGCCCGCTGATCGGGAAGAGCCTCGTGCTCTATCTCGCCAAGCCCGAAGCGACCGTCGCGGGCCTGCCCGACGCCCGCCCGAACGTGCCCCGCGGCGTCCCCGGCCGGCGGGGGCCGACCAGCCCCACCCAGGGGGCGGCGGCATGACGACCGAGGAGATCCGCTCCGCCGTCACGCTCCCTGAGGTGCCCGGCATCCTCTCGGGCGCGGACGTCCTCGCCACCGGGCACGCCATCGCCGAGGTGCAGCGCCCCGACGGGATGATCCCGTGGTTCGTCGGGGGGCACTGCGATCCCTGGAACCATGTCGAGGCCGCGATGGCGCTCACCGTGTGCGGCCTCGTCGACGAGGCGGTCGACGCCTACCGGTGGCTGGCACGTCGCCAGCACGCGGACGGCAGCTGGTTCAACTACTACCAGGGCGACACCGTCAAGGACCCCCGCCTCGACACCAACGTGTGCGCCTACCTGGCGGCTGGCGGCTGGCACCACCACCTGATCACCGGCGACGTGGAATTCCTGGGCGAGCTGTGGCCGACGATTGAGAAGGGCATCGACTTCATCCTGCGCTGGCAGCAGCCCGACGGCTCGGTGCTGTGGTCGCTCGACTCGGCCGGCCGGCCCGAGGGCTACGCCCTGCTCACGGGCTCGTCCTCCATCTACCACTCACTGCGCTGCGCCGTGGCGATCGCCGAATGCCTCGCCAAGGACCGCCCGGACTGGGAGCTCGCCGCGGGCCGGCTCGGCCATGCGGTGGCCCACCACCCCGGCGCCTTCGCTCCCAAGGTCGAGTTCGCCATGGACTGGTACTACCCCATGCTTTCGGGCGCGCTGGAGGGCGAGGCGGGTCGGCTTCGCATCGCCGAGGGCTGGTCGACCTTCGTCATGGAGGGCCTGGGTGTGCGCTGCGTCTCGACGGGCGATTGGGTCACGGCGGCCGAGACGGCGGAGTGCGTGCTGACGCTCGACGCGCTGGGCATGGGCGACCACGCCCGCGACCTCTTCGCGGCCGGGCAGAACCTGCGGCTGAAGGACGGCTCCTATTGGACGGGGATGGTCTACCCGGAGGAGGAGACGTTCCCCGAGCACGAGCGGACGACGTACACCTTCGCCGCCATGGTGCTCGCGGCCGACGCTCTGTCGAGCACGACGCCGGCAGCCGGGCTCTTCCGCGGCGAGTGCCTGCCGGCTCCGCTCGACCTGGCCGAGCCGCACTGCGGCGACGCCACGGAGGGGTGCACGGCCGCCGACCTGCAGCGGCGCTACTCGCGCGGCTGACGTTCTACCGCCGATGGGTTGTGCCGACAGCGGTTGAAGACAATGATCGCAGTAGGTCAGGTCGGTGATGGCCCTTCTCCAGGGTTCGGATTTCCTGGGAGCCCGGCTCCAGCGAGGCGCTGCAGAAGGAATCGCTGATCGACCTCTTCCCACCGGAACAGGTCCGCAGTATCCCAAATGAAGCTTGAGCCCTCTCCGAATTGGTCGTAGTGGTTGTGCCATCCCATTGACCGCTCTGACGGGCTCCACCGGCCATGACGCTCTCGGAGGACCTTGCGTTCACCGTGAGCCTGAGACCTTATCGAATAGTGGCGATTGATGAACTTGTAGGGAAAGACGCGACGTCCTTCAAAGGTTGCGTCATGACCGCCGGAGGGTGCAATCGACACCGGGCCCGGTTGGGGCTTCCAAGCCCTCAACTGTAGGAAGTGAGCTGCGTTACTTCCGAATTGGAACCATGGGAACGCGCCAATGAGGTCACCCCCTGACTCCCAGGACTCGTCGACCGGACGAAACTCGACAACGCAATGGTCGACGCAGTTGTATCCCCACTGCTCGACCGCCCACATCGCGGTTGGAAGATCCACGTGTGGCCACGGTGACTGTCGGATCTCGTCAGCATCGTGGTGGATCACCCAATCGGCGCCCGAGCGGTGTGCCACCTCTTCAACTCGCTGGAGGATGTGCACCCATTCGAAGAACTCGGATGGTCCTTCCGCCGGGAATCGCTCGAGGGTCACTCCTCCACGAGCGACGAACTCTGAGACAACCTCAACGGACTCGTCGCTGGACCAGTTGTCGATTACGTGGACGCGGATCCCCTGTGAACGGAGGCGCGTGAGCAATCTGCCGATCACGTCTGCCTCGTTGTAGGTCGTGACGATCGCCAAGACATCGAATGAGGTCGGCTTCGGGGCAACCGAATCAAGATCCCAATGGTCATAGATCTCCACCGGCACGTTCTCAAGGCAGTCGAGCTGGTAACCGCCTGCGAACTGGCGGGTCAAACCGGTCCTTCGTCGGATCCGCCTCTTGTCCCAGAAGGTCAAGTCTCCGACCGCCACACCCACCAACGTGTCGGCCGAGAATGTCTTTGCGTGCCGCGATGACGTCACCGCCTCTGGATCCTGGCTGCCGATCATCCTTCGCATGTATGTCAAGAAAGGAGCGACATGCGGGTCTTCACCCATGGATACCTCCGAATGGTACTTCCGGGCATTGCGCTTGCGATATCAACGCAACAGGGACTGAGGCGCATCTGAACCCTCGGACTGACACCGAAGTGAGATTCGTTGTCGGGCAATCGGCGCTGTCGCGGGCCGCTCAACGCCCCGGCGGGGCGATGCGACGCAGCACCCGCAGGCTGCCGCAGCCGCCGTCGTCCACGAACTCCGCCGAGTCGAGCGCGGCGCGATAGATCTCGTAGGGTGGCCGCCCGCCGTCCGCCGGGTTCGGGAACACGTCATGGATGGCCAGCCACCCGCCCACGGCGACATGGGGCGCCCAGCCCCGGAAGTCGGCCCACGCGGGCTCCTCGCCGTGCCCTCCGTCGATGAAGCAGAACGAAAGGGGCCGGTCCCAGCGGGCCGCGACCGTCGGGGAGTCGCCGACGATGCCGACGACGGAGGACTCGAGCCCGGCGGAGGAGATGGTGCGCCGCCAGTGCAACAAGGTGTCGATGCGGCCCTCGTCGGGATCGACGAGATCGGGCTCGTGGTGCTCCCATCCGGGCTGGTTCTCCTCGGATCCGCGGTGGTGGTCGACGGACAGCAGCACCGCGCCCGTCGCCTCGGCGGCGGCGCCGAGGTACACGGTGGACTTGCCGCACCAGGCACCGATCTCGACGAAGGTGGTCGGGTTCGCCCCGGGGACCTCCGCCCGCCCGGCTCGGAGGGCGGCGTCGAACAGCGCCTGCCCTTCGTCGTCGGGCATGAAGCCGCGTGTGCCCCGCGCCGTCGCGAACAGTCTGTCGACCCGTTCGGGACCGCGGCCGTCCGGCGCGTCGGCCATCAAGCGGGGGTTGTGCCGGCGACCCGCAACGAGTCAGCCAGCCCGGCCCGTTCGCGGGCGGCGAAGGCGACGTTGACCCGCAAGCGCTCGACCGACTGCGCCACACGACGCGGTCCCGACTCCAGCGGGTGCGCATCGAGGAAGGCGACGGCGCGCTCGGCGAAGTCGGCGTCCGCGCACAGCGCAGGCAGTGACTCGACGATGCGGGGCGGGGCGTTCTTGGGAAACCGGTCGAGGATGGTCTCCCAGTTCTCGGTGACGCGCTCCCACACGGCCTGGTTGCCCACACGATTGGCCAGCAGTGCGCCGATGACGCTGAACCCGTTCTGGCTGCGCACCTCGGTCAGGGCCAGGTCGAACGTGCGCAGGCAGAGGTCGACGTCGGCAAAACCGGCGAGGGCGCCAAGCGAACGCATCTCCTCCTGCGGCGTCGAGGCGGACCGGTAGCGCCCCAGAAGGGCGTCGTAGTCACCTGGGCGCACCAGCTGGGCGACGACGGCCAGCACGGCCGATTCGATGTCGGCCGGGATCGGGTCTCCCGAGCCACCGCCGATGGGGGAGGCGTCGAAGCGTCGTGCCGCCTCGGCGCGCACCTCCTCGTCGGCCCCGACGGTGCCCAAGAGGTTGATGGCCAGCGCCCGCAACGACGGCGTGCGGTCGCTCTCGCCCGGGCGTGCGTCGAAGCCGAGGTGGCGGTGCGTCGGACCGATGAGCGCCGCCACCGCGGCGTGCAGGGCGCCCGTGGACTCGGGCGGCGCGATGCGGTTGGTCAGCACGAGAGCCGCGCCCACGGGTGCCCACGGCGCCGGGTCCGTCTCGAGCCCCAGGCGCGAGGCGAGGATCAGGAATTCCCGCAGGGCCGTGTGCCCGGCCAGGGTCGTCGCCCAGGTGTCGGCCAGCAGGTTGGACCGCTCGAGCGGGGTGAGCTCGCGCAGGTGCTCCGCCAGCGCCAGCCGGTGCTCGGTCTCGTAGCCCACCCGGTACACGCCCCAGCCGCCTGCATTGAGCACGGCCAGCCCGCGTGCGGCTTCCTCGACCGTCACCGGCTCGGGACCGAGGACCAGGTGCCGCGTCGGCGCACCGGGCCCGTCCCCGGCCGGCAGTGCGCGCACGGCGACGGGCACCCGCCACTCCGTCCCGATGGACGACGTGGTGCCCGTGGGCGGCGGGCCGAACGAGAACGGCTGCTGCGTCACGGTGTCGCCGTGGAGCGACACGAGGGGGTGCCCACCTTGGAGGATGAAGGTGTTCATCACGTCGCGGACAGGGGCACCGCTGGCGTCCTCGAGCGCGTCCCACAGGTCGGTGGTCACCGTGTTGCCGTAGGCGTGCGCCTTGAGGTAGGTGCGCACCCCGTCCCGGAAGATGTCCGCTCCGATGTACTGCTCGAGCATGCGCAGCACCCCGCAGCCCTTTTCGTAGGTCAGGAGGTCGAACATCCCCTCCGCCTCCTTGGGAGGCCCGACGGGGTACTCGATCGGACGGGTCGAGTGCACGGCGTCGACGGCGAGGGCCGCTTCGCGTGAGGGGGCGAAGCCCACCCAGCGGTCCCACGACGGTCGGAAGGCGTCGACGCACAGCATCTCCATGAACGTGGCGAACGCCTCGTTGAGCCAGATACCCTCCCACCAGCCCATCGTCACGAGATCCCCGAACCACATGTGCGCGAGCTCGTGCGCGATCACATCGGCCACGCGCTCGAGCTCGGCACGGGCCGCGGCGTCCGCGTCGACGAGGAGCGCGGTGTCGCGGAAGGTGATGCAGCCGAGGTTCTCCATTGCGCCGGCCGCGAAGTCGGGGATGGCGACCAGGTCCACCTTCTCACCGGGGTAGGGGACGTTGAAGTACTCGGTGAAGAACCGCAGGGCGAACGCGCCCACCTCGAGGGCGAATTGCCCGAGGTGCCGCTTCCCGGGCGTGGCGACGACCCGCAGCGGCACCCCGTCGACGTCGACGGTCTCGGTGGCCTCGAGCTTCCCGACGACGAAGGCGACCAGGTAGGTGGACATCTTCATGGTGGGTGAGAACCGGATGCGCCGCTTCTTGCCGACCTGGTCGACCCCCACGACGGGGGAGTTGGAGATCGCGTCCACGTCCGGATCGACGATGAGCGCGATCTCGAAGACCGCCTTGCGATCCGGCTCGTCGAAGCAGGGGAAGCAGCGCCGGGCGTCGACGGACTCGAACTGGGTCGTCGCGATGGTCTGGGTCTCGCCGTCCTGACCGGTGTAGGTCGAGCGGTAGAACCCGCGCAGCTTGTCGTTGAGGGTGCCCGTGAAGCGACAGCTGACGGTGCACGGTCCGGGGGGCAGCTCCTGGGAGGGCCGGAAGACGACCTGCTCGAGCTCGTCCTCGAAGGTGACGCTGCAGGCGACGATGCCGCCGTCGGCGAGGAGGACCTCGACGTCGCTCACGGCGAGCTCGGCGGCGTTCAGCACGATCTGTTCGACCGCCTCGTGCACGACGACGTCGATGGCAACCGTGCCCGAGAAGGTCGCGGACACCTCGTTCGGCTCGATCTCCATCCGGTAGGCCACCGGCTCGACCGTCCGCGGCAGGCGGAACCCCTCCGAGCTGGGCGCGGCGTTCGGCGTGGGAGGTGGTGGCATCCGGTGAAGGCTACCCGCGGCGCCGCGAGTAGTTTCTCGCTCCGTGCCTGCCCACGATGCACCCACGCCCCACGACTCCGAGCCACCCCCCGTGGCGCAGGAGGGCTCCGGGCACGATCTGGACGTCGTGGCCATCGGGTCCCCTCTGCTCGACGTGATCGAGATGGCGAACGACGAGCAGCTCGACGAGGTCGGCCTGGAGAAGGGTTCGATGACGCTGATCGACCTGGTGACGGCCAACGCCGTGCAGGCGTTCCTGGGGGCACCCCGCTACGTCTCGGGAGGCTCGGTCGCCAACACGACGGCGGGGATCGCCGAGCTCGGCGGCAAGGCGGGATTCGTGGGCGCCCTGGCCGACGACGAGATCGGCCGCACCTACACCGAGAACCTGCGGGCGGCCGGCGTCGAGTTCGAACCGCACTTCAGCGAGTCCGCAGCCGGCGACGGGCTCGGCACCGGCCGCTGCATCGTCCTCATCACAGAGGATGCCGACCGGACCATGGGGACGTACCTCGGGGCGGCCTCCACGCTGTCGCCCGAGGGTGTCCCGACCTCCTTCGTGGCCCGGGCCTCCGTCGTGCTCCTCGAGGGCTACCTGTGGGACGTCCCGGCGGCGAAGGAGGCCATGCGCCACGCCTCCGCCACGGCGCACGCCTCGGAGGGCTCGGTGGCGCTCTCCCTCTCCGATCCGTTCTGTGTGGGACGACACAAGCGAGAGTTCCTCGACCTGCTGATCGACGACGTGGACATCCTGCTCGGCAACGAGGAGGAGATCACGATGCTCTTCGGGGCCAGCTCGCACGACGGGGCGATCGCGGCGGCAGAGGAGACCGGCTTGCTCGTCGTCATGACGCGCGGCGCGCAGGGTGCGGTCGTGCTCACCGCTCAGGGTCCCGAGGCGCTTCCCGCCGCGGCGGTGGACCGTGTCGTGGACACGACGGGGGCGGGCGACCTCTTCGCGGCCGGTTTCCTCTTCGGGCTCACCCACGGCCTGGGCCCGCTCGAGAGCACCGCGCTCGGCGGCCTCTGCGCGGCGGAGGTCATCTCCCACACCGGAGCCCGGCCCGAGGCCGACCTCAAGGTGCTCGCCGCGGGCGCCGGCCTCCTGCCGGCGTAGCCGGGCGCATCGTGAGCCTGTCGATCGGGATCGTCGGGTTGCCCAACGTGGGCAAGTCGACGCTCTTCAACGCGTTGACCGACAACGAGGTGCTGGCGGCCAACTACCCCTTCGCCACCATCGACCCCAACGTCGGTGTCGTCGCGCTGCCCGACCAGAGGCTGGCCCGGCTGGCCGCGCTCTACGACGGCGCCCCCGAGGTGCCGGCGACGGTCACGTTCGTGGACATCGCGGGTCTGGTGCGCGGCGCATCGAAGGGCGAGGGGCTGGGCAACAAGTTCCTGGCGGCCATCCGCGAGACGGATGCCATCTGTCAGGTGGTGCGCGCCTTCCACGACGACGACGTGGTCCACGTCGACGCCCGGGTCGACCCGGCGGCGGACATCGAGACGGTGAACACCGAGCTGATCCTCGCCGACCTCCAGACCGTGGAGCAGCGCCTGCCCCGCCTGGTGCGCGAGGCCAAGGGCGCGGCGGCTCTCAAGCCCACCGTCGATGCCGTGGCAGCGGCGGAGCGGATCCTCGGCGAGGGCCGCACGATCTCGAGTGCCGCCGCGGCCGGCGACGTGGACAACGGACTGCTGCGCGACCTGCACCTGCTGACGGCCAAGCCTTTCATCTACGTCTTCAACGTCGACGAGGCGGCATTGGGCGACGCCGCGCTGGCCGCCGGGCTGGCGGAGAGCGTGCGGCCGGCGCCGGCGATCGTCCTGTGCGCCCAGATCGAGGCGGAGGTGGCCGGCCTCGACCGGGCCGACGCCGCGGAGCTGCTCCGCAGCTACGGGCAGGAGGAGTCGGGCCTCGAGCAGCTGGTGCACGTCGGCTTCGCCACCCTCGGATTGCAGACGTTCCTGACGGCGGGGCCCAAGGAGGCTCGGGCCTGGACCATCCACGTCGGCGACACCGCCCCCAAGGCCGCCGGCGTGATCCACACCGACTTCGAGCGGGGGTTCATCAAGGCGGAGGTGATCAGCTTCGACGACCTGATGGACGCCGGTTCGGTCGCCGCGGCGCGCACGGCCGGCAAGGCCCGCATGGAGGGCAAGGACTACGTCATGCGCGACGGCGACGTGGTGGAGTTCCGCTTCAACACCTGAGACGGGCCTAGTCCCAGGTCAGGCGCCTACTGGCTGCGGGAAGTCCGCACGGAGTCCGCAGGAGTCGCGTCGAGCGTCTCACGGACCAGTCCCTCGGCGGCGTTTTGGGTGCGGTCTTCGGCCGTCGGCCAATGGCTGCCGGCGACGAATTGATCGCCTTCGTGGCGCTGCCGTGGCCGAGGATCTTCATGAAGCGTCAAAGGGCAGAAAGATGCCGGGCCTGCCATGGGGAACTCGAAGTGAGACGGTGCCCTCGCTACCCGGGATGGCCGGCGATGGCGCCGTCGAAGGCTGACACATAGGGGCCTTGGGGTCCAAATGCGATCCGTGCCACTGCGAGCTGGCGGTAGAGCGCGATGCCGCTCGGGGAGAAAAGCATCCAGGTGACACCGCCTTGGGTGAAGAGCGACTCCTCGCCTGGACCCAGGCCGAGCGGGCTCGAGCCCAAGATGGGCCCGGCGTAGGGCTCTTCGCACGGACCGGCCGGCCCCCGGCACAACGCCACGCCGATGCCGTCACCGTCCTGGTAGGAGGGGTTGGCCGAGAAAAACAGGTAGAAGCGGCCGTCGGCGTGGACCATATCGGGTGCCTCGATGAGCTTGTGCTCCCAGGGCCTGGTGGCGGCAAGCAGCTCATATGGTGATCCCTCCAGGGTCATGCCGTCGGGCGCGAGCTGCTGAGCCCACAGCACCGACGGCTGATTCTGAGGGAGATCGGGGTTCTGTGCCGGTCCCCAGGCGGCATTGACGTCCGCCTTCCAGTCGAGCCAGAGCTGGCCGTTGGGTGCCTCGAAGGTCCGGGGGTCGATGGATCCCGACGGGTCACAGATGACCGGTTGCCGGGCGACGATGAAGGGGCCGAAGGGCGAGGTCGATACCCCCACCCCGATGCACTTTGCCGCCACCCCGGTCGCGAGGATGTCGTGAACGTCGGGCGCGGCGAACCACATCACGTAACGCCCGTCGACGTGGCGGACATCGGGGGACCAGATCCAGCCACTGGTCCACGGCGGCAGCGTGGGCATGGCGTCCCCCGGGGCAGCAAGATGTTCGATGTCGGTGAACGCTCGCACCGAGACATTCGGTGGGTCAAGGCCATCGGCACCGGTGTAGAGATAGTCGGCGTGCTCTCCGACCATCACGGCAGGGTCGGGCATGGCAACGTTATAGGGCGGCACCACCTGGCCCTCGGCGTATGAGGGAGCAGGGGGTGGGTTCAGAGTGCCAGCTGCGCGCTTCGGTGGCGCGGCGAGCCCGCTAACGGGAGCGACTACGGCGACGGCCACGGCAACGATGGCCGTCAGTGCTCCCGCCCGCCAGACAGGCCGTCGCGAAAGCCTCGCCCGATCCGAGAGCACCACAGAGTCACGATTGCCGATCTCGGTCGATGATGACAGAGCCAAATGTCATGGCTGCGATGATGTTGTCGGGACGTAGAGCGTCCGCGGCTCAACCCGGCGAGAAGACGGGGCTGAGCCGAGCCACGACCCCCTAGCCGCCATTGGCGAAGTTCTGACCGTGGCCTGGGGATATTGAGCTTCACCGACGGCGCCTGATACGCGCCGGAGGACGGGTCCACCCGCTTGGTTGGATGGGCGGTTCCGGGACGTTGCGGTCTTCCTCCATTTCTCCGCAGCTGCGTCGGTGGCACCCCGGCGGAGCAATATCCCGAAACGCAATCGGGACCACCTCCACTCGGCAACGTTGGCGACGCCCCAGAAGAGGGGTATAGGCAGAGCGAGCGACCCCGTTCTTTTGGCGCGGACCCGTGCGGCGCAGCACGAATCGCGTTCGCCGTCGAACGGATCGAGCCTCAGCGACACGCCGCCTCCTCCCGGTCCGTCTCGGTCTCGAAGACAACCGGGGCCGCACCGTCCCGACGACGGTCGAACACCAGCAGCCACACGCAAGCGACGAGCAGCCCGAGGACCACGGCGAGGGCGATCGAGTACGAGACGACGCGCGCGACCTCCGACTGCCCTACGGCAGCGAGCATCTCCACCGGGCCGCCGGTCATCCGAGGCCCCCAGCCAGGACAGGCACGCGTACTTCCTGTTGCTTCTGCGCCATCGGCCTCACCCCCAAGTGCTCCGGTGCCGTGCAGTTTGTCAGCGTAGGTCAGATACCGCACCTGGGAAGGTCGCTCTGGCGAATCCGTCGCGCCCCCGTCATAGGCGGGATCACCGACCTCGAGCCGGCGCGGGGCATACCCTGGCCGTGGTGGGCGAGCTCCTCACGGCCTGGCTGATGCTCCCCGATGCGCCCGAGCCGGCGGTCACGCTCGAGGCGTTGTTGCACCGCCCGGAGTGGCACCAGCGGGCCGCTGTAGAGGCTTAGGCGTCGATCGGTTCGTCGTCGGGCGTGGGGGCCAGTACGACGCGGTACGCCCGCTCTGCGACTCCTGCCCGGTGCGCTCGGAGTGTCTCGCTGTGGCGCTGGCCGACGTAGCGACTATGGGCTTGTGGGCCGGGACGACGGAGGCCCAGCGAAGGCGATGCGGAGCGCGCTGGTGGCGTAGTGCCGGTCCGCAAAAAGTCCGCAGGACGTTCCAAGAGGGCCGGAAACAATCAACGCCAGCCACAAGCAATAGAGCAGGTCAAGTACCAAGAATCAGAAACTGCCCAAAACAACCGCTCATGCCTGCGGAGTTCCGCTTCAACACCTGAGGGCGGTCGTCAGCTGTTCGGGTTGACGTCGGGGCTCGTGACCGAGAAGGCCGTCGTGATCGGCTTGCCCCTGGCGCTCAGCACGTACCAGAGCCCGCCGTCCTGGTCGATCGCCTGCCCCATGACGACCCCGGGGGTCACGTCGAGGTTGTAGGTGTAGAGCGGGTGGCCCCCGTAGGAGAGCTGGGTCGACCCGTCGGGCCGCCGCAGCATCCCCACCAGCGCCGGGTCGACGCCCGGGCCGACGCGGACCGGTCCCGACCGGATCAGTGGGGGCCACTGGAACACGCAGCCGTCGTCGAGACAGGTGCTGTGGGTCGGGCTGTCCGGGGCGAAGTCGTAGAGGGTGTCCCCACCGCCCGTGGCGAGGATCGGGCCGACGGGCGAGCGCTGCAGCGTGAGCGTGAGCGAGGTGTCGGTGGTCGGGGGCGCCGAGAGCACGGTGACGTCGCCACCGGAGCAGGCGGTCAGGACGAGGGCGAGCAGCGCGAGGGCTGCGGGGACGGCCAGGGCGGTACGACGCAGCCCGGCCGACCTCATGAGCCCGACGCGGGGACGTCGGTCCCGAGGGCCCAGCTGATCGACGCCAGCGCGTCGGCGACCGTCCAGTTCGGCTCCTGGGGATGATCCAGGTTGTGCACGCCGCCGTCGTCGAGCAACGAGGTCAGCTTGCGGTCGAGCCGGCCGCCGAGGTCCGGGGCGGTGGCGTCGACGAAGCGCTCGCGGCCGTCGGTCCCGATGAGGATGTAGCCGTCGGTGTGGTCCACGTCGTAGGTGAGCGGCGCGTTGGTGAGCCAGTCGAGGTGCGGCGGCTGGTCCTCGGGGACGATCTGGTACTCGACGCCGAACGGCTCCCAGAAGGCGGCGACGTTCGCCGGGGTGCCGGTCCACAGGTCCCAGTCGGCCCCGAACTCGCGCTGGTACGCGGCCAGGCGCGCCACGCTGTCGCGGCCCGGGTCCACGGTGGCCTCCACGAAGACGACGTGCTGTGCCTGGCCCGCGGCGCGCAGGTCGCGCTGGAGGGAGATGAAGGCGCCCGTGACGAGCGGGCACTCGTCCTGGCACAGCGTGAGGAAGGGCGCCAGGACGACCACCTTGCCGCGCAGCGCGGCCAGGGACACGGGGCGACCGTGCTGGTCGACCAGCGGCACGTGCTGTGGCGTCGGCCGGTCGAGCACCAGCCCCTGTCCCGGTGGTGGTGCGGCCGGTGCGGACGACCCGCAAGCGGGGGCGAGCAGGCCGAGCGCGAGCACGAGCGTGGTGACCAGGGCGCGGCGCCGAGACGTGCGGCTCAGTCGTCGTCCTCCCCGGCGGGCAGGAACGTGAAGGGAAGGTCGGCCAGGGAGATCAGCGTGGAGGCGATCCAGCGCGTCAGGCCGTCGAAGACCGGCGCGATCGTCGAGGGGTCCTCCAGCTGGTGCTCGCTGAAGCGGACCGAGCCTTCGTAGGTCGCCTCGGCGGCCCAGCGGAGCCGTCCGGCGTCGCCGTCCGCGTCGGCGCGTACCTGCTCGATCGTCGTGGCGGTGCGGACCAGGTCCATCGGGTCACCCAGCGGGCCGGTGATCGGCAGCGCCGCCATCACCTTCTCCGTGTCGGGCGCCTCGGCCATGCGCTGGACGCGCAGCGCCACCTCGATCACGACCTCGGGCAGCTCGTCGGGCGGCTCGCCGATGGACCAGCTCCGATACGAGGTCTGGCTCCAGGTGGGCCAGTCGACGGACACGTCGGCGCGCACGCGCGGTGGCTGCTCCTCGCCCGGCAGGCTGTAGGAGGTCTCCCAGGACACGTCGCCCAGGAAGACGTCGACCTGGAAGCGCTCCTCCACCGCCTGGCGCTGGAGGAGCGCCCGGTCGAAGGAGGCGCGGATGGTGCTGATGACGTCGACGAGAAGGTGGTCGAGCACGCCGAACGAGGATAGGCCCGCCGCAGGGCGGTGCGGTCTCGCCCGGGCCCGGGGCCGGCCGGGACGGGCCCGGCTGTTACCGTCGGGCAGGTGAGCGAGCGGTCCCCCTGGCTCGAGCGGAGGGTGATCGCCTATGCGCACCAGGGTGGCGCCTGGGAGTCACCGTCGTCGACCCTGCACGCCATTGCGCACGCGCTCGACGCCGGCGCCACGGGGATAGAACTCGACGTGCACGCCACGGCGGACGGCGAGCTGGTGGTCTGCCACGACGCCACGGTCGACCGCACCACCGCCGCCTCGGGCACCATCGCCTCGTTCTCGCTGGAGGAGCTGCGGCAGCTGGACTTCTCCTACTGGTGGATCCCCGGCGCCGACGTGACACCCGGCCGGCCGGCCGGGGACTACCCGTTCCGGGGCCGGGCGCCGGGAGACCGGTCCTTCGGCATCGCCACCTTGCGCGAGGTCCTCGAGCGCTTCCCCCGTGCCGTCCTGAACCTCGACATCAAGCAGACGGCGCCCGTCGTGGCGCCCTACGAGGAGGCGCTGGCCCGCCTCCTGGCCGAGTACGGGCGCAGCGAGGACGTCATCGTGGCCTCGTTCCTCGACCCGGCGACCGACGCCTTCCGGAAATTCGCGCCCACGGTGCCCACTTCGGCCGGCACCATCGCGACGGCAGAGGCCTGGCGCGCCGTGCAGGCCGGCGAGGACATGCCCGACGTCCCGGCGGTGGCCTACCAGGTGCCCGAGCGCCAGGGCGACCTCGTCGTCGTGGACGAGCGCTTCGTGGCGGCGGCGCACGAGGCGGGCAAGGCCGTGCACGTGTGGACCGTCAACGACGCCGAGTCGATGGAGCGCCTGGTGGGCCTCGGCGTCGACGGCATCATCTCGGACCGGCCCTCCACGTTGAGCGGCGTGCTGTCGTCCAGGGGCGTCGCCTGGGACGGGACGTGAACGGGGCCCTCAGGCGGGGAGGCCGCGCCTCGCTAACCGCGGCCGCAATTCGGCTTTTTGCCGTGGTTGGCCTTCTTCTTCGTCCTGAGCTTGCGCTTCACCGTTCGTTTCGACATGGGGCGACGATCATAGACGGAGCGGCGCAGGTCGTCCGGTAGCCTCGGTCGCATGCGGTCCGGATGGCTGCTGCGGGACGGCGACGTGGTGTGCGCACTTGAGATGGCCGATTCGCCGGCCGAGCGTGGCGCCCTGCGTGGGCGCACGGGCTGCGAGGGCGCGCTGCACGTCGAAGGCACCCGAACGGTGCACACGGCCGGCATGAAATTCCCCATCGACGTGGCCTTTCTCACCGACGACCTGACGGTGGTGCGGCTGACCCGGCTCAAGCCGTGGCGGGTGGCGGTCGGGGGGCGCGGCGCCCGCAGTGTCGTCGAGACGGAGGCGGGCGCCCTGGAGCGCTGGGGCGTACGGGTGGGCGACCAGCTCGAGGTGCGCGAGGTGCCGAACGGTGCAGTGAGCGACGGGCCGTGAGCGAGGAGCGGCGCGGCCGGCTCGTGCTGGTGGCCACGCCGATCGGCAACCTGGGCGACCTCTCACCGCGGGCGCGCGACGTGCTGGCGACGGCGGACCTGATCTGCTGCGAGGACACGCGCCGGACCCGGGCGCTGCTCTCGGCCGTAGGCCTCCCCGCCGGCAACCGCCTGCTCTCGCTGCACGGCCACAACGAGTCGGAGCGGCTCGAGCGGGTCGCCGGCGCCGTGGCAGCCGGCGCGACGGTGGCCGTCGTGAGCGATGCCGGCACACCCGGCGTGTCGGACCCCGGCGCGTGGCTGGCGGCCCGGCTGGCCGCCGCCGGCGAGACGGTGAGCACGGTGCCGGGCCCGTCGTCGGTGCTGGGCGCGCTCGTCGTCAGCGGCCTGCCCACGGACCGCTTCGGCGTCGAGGGCTTCCTCCCCCGGAAGGGCCACGAGCGCCGGCGCCGTGTCGCGGCACTCATGGAGGACGAGCGGACATCGGTCGTCCTGGAGGCGCCGGGCCGCGTCGCCGGCACGCTGGACGAGCTGGCTGCTGCCGACCCGCAGCGACCCGTCGCCGTCGTGCGCGAGCTGACCAAGCTGCACGAGGAGGTCTGGCGTGGCCCGCTCGGCGAGGCGGCCCGGGAGTTCGCGGGCCGCGAGCTGCGGGGCGAGGTCGTGCTCGTGATCGGCGCCGCCCCGGCGCGTGAGCCGGCAGGCGAGGCCGAAGTGGAGACCGCGGTGCGGGCCGAGCTCGGGGACGACCCGTCCGCGGGGCCCCGCCAGGTGGCCGAGCGCGTGGCGGCGGCGCTCGGCGTGCCGCGGCGGCGCGCGTACGAGGCCGCGCTGCGCGTCCGGGCCGGCGACGCGGCGACCGGCTCGTCGGGCGGCGACTGAACGCGCCGGTACGCTACCGCCGGTGCCCCCGTACTACCTGACCACGCCGATCTACTACGTCAACGACGCGCCGCACGTGGGCACGGCGTACACGACGGTCAACGCCGACGCCCTGGCGCGCTGGCACCGCCTCCTGGGCGACGACGTCTGGTTCATGACGGGCACCGACGAGCACGGCGCCAAGATCGTGGAGGCGGCCGAGGCCAACGGGATGACCCCCGGGGAGTGGACGGACCGCACGTCCGCCCGGTTCCAGGAGGCCTGGGCACGCCTGGAGATCTCCAACGACGACTTCATCCGCACCACCGAACCGAGGCACTACGCGGTCGTCCAGCAGTTCCTGCAGCGCATCTACGACAACGGGTACATCGAGCTGGCGCCCTACTCGGGGCTCTACTGCGTTGCCTGCGAGGACTACTACACCGAGGACCAGCTCGTGGACGGCCTGTGCCCCGTGCACAGCCGCCCCGTGGTGGAGATGCAGGAGGACAACTACTTCTTCAAGCTGAGCGAGTTCGAGCAGCGCCTGCTGGACTACTACGACAGTCACCCCGACTTCGTGCGGCCGGTGTCCAAGCGCAACGAGGCCCTCGGGTTCATCCGTGGCGGGTTGCGCAACGTCTCCATCACCCGCACGTCCTTCTCGTGGGGGGTGCCCGTGCCCTGGGACAAGGGACACGTGTTCTACGTCTGGTACGACGCGTTGATCAACTACCTCACGGTGGCCGGCTACGGCGGCGACCCCGAGACGTTCGCGCGGCGCTGGGGCACGGCGCACCACCTGATCGGCAAGGACATCCTCAAGTTCCACTGCGTGTGGTGGCCGGCGATGTGCCTGGCGGCGGGCATCAGCCCGCCGGAGGAGATCTTCGTGCACGGCTACCTGCTCATGGGTGGGCAGAAGCTGGGCAAGACGATGATCGCCACCGGGCTGGCGGGTGGGGAGGGGGCGCCTCCGCTCAAGGTGACCGACGTGTCGCCGCTCGCGCTGGCCGACGACATCGGGGTCGACCCGCTGCGCTACCACCTGCTGCGCGAGGTGCCGCTCGGCGGGGACGGCGACTTCTCCTACGAGGGAATCGTGGCCCGATACAACGCCGACCTCGCCAACAACCTCGGCAACCTCGTGTCGCGGGTCACGACGGTGGTGCACTCGAAGTGCGGGGGGGTGGGCCCGAGCTGCAACCACGACAGCGCGCTCGGACCGGTGGCGTCGGCGGTGCTCGACGCGGCGACGGCGGCCTGGGCCCGTTGGGCGCCCCACGAGGCGCTGGAGGAGACGTGGCGGCTCATCGGCTCGGCCAACGCGGAGCTCGAGGCCGCCGAACCCTGGAAGTTGGACCCCGGTCCCGCGGTGGACGCGGTCCTGGGCGACGCGCTCGAGGTGCTGCGCATCGTGGCCGTCCTGGTCGCACCCGCCATGCCGTCGACGGCGGTCGAAGTGTGGCGCCGGATCGGGCTGGAGGGCGACCCGTCGTCCGCCCGCCTGCCCGACGCTGCCGTGTGGGGTGGCTACCGCGGCGGGGCCGAGGTCGTGAAGGGCGATCCCCTGTTCCCCCGGCGCAAGGCCTGACGTGGGGGGGTGGTTCGACTCCCACTGCCACGTGCAGGAGGAGTTCCTGAAGGGGAACGGAGCCGGCGGGGCGGGGCTCGAGCCGCTCATGGTGCGGGCGCGGGAGGCCGGCATCGACCGCCTCGTGTGCATCGGCACCGGGGTGGCCACCTCGCAGCAGGCGGTGGGGGTGGCCCGGGAGACCGCCCGTGCCGGGTCGGCGCCCAGGGCCTGGGCGTCCGTCGGGCTGCACCCCCACGAGGCGAGCGAAGGGGTGGGCGGGGTGGCGGCGCTCCTGGCGCGCGAAGTGGGCCGGGGGGACGGCGCGGTGGTGGCGGTGGGCGAGTGCGGTCTCGACTACCACTACGAGCACTCGCCGCGCCCGGCGCAGCGCGCCGCCTTCGCGGCGCAGATCGCGTTGGCCCACGCGCACGACCTCGCGCTGGTGATCCATGCACGGGACGCTTGGGCCGACCTGTTCGACGTGCTGGGCGCCGAGGGCGTTCCCGAGCGCACCGTGCTGCACTGCTTCACCGGCGGCCCGGACGAAGCCGATCGTTGCCTGCGCGCGGGCATGTTCATCTCCTTCAGCGGCATCATCACGTTCAAGAACGCGGCCGACGTGCGCGCCGCCGCGGCACGCTGCCCGCTCGACCGCTTGCTCGTCGAGACCGACAGCCCGTTCCTCGCGCCGGTGCCGCATCGCGGCCGCACGAACGAACCGTCGTACCTCCCGTTGGTCGGCGAAGCCGTCGCCGCGCTGAAGGACTGCCGCGTCGACGAGGTCATGGAGCGGACGGCGGCTGCAGCCGCCATGGCGTTCTCCACAGGCAGCTAATTCACGCGCTGTTGTGCGTAATACGAGAACCTCCTGACCTGGATGTTTGATGATAAATTTCTGCAAAAAGACGTTCTGAACTGGGCGTTCTTGTAAATATCGCGAACCGCACGGTGTGTGACCTGGGGAAATGGCGCGCGAAAAGCTTCCCTCCCATTTCGGGTTTGCGCTGCCCGAGAATGGTTATCTAAGTTCTCGAGAAATCCCTCGCCACCCGTGTGTCGGCGCGGGTGCACTGTGTCCCCGGAGAAGGGTGGAGCCCTGCGGAACCAGAGCACTGGGGGGAGGCGCCTGGGCGTCGCTGCACTTCTTTGCGGCGTCGTGTTCGGCGTGCCTCTCCTGTTGCTGCACAACGGAACGGCGCACGCGTCACGCGCCCAAGAGGCGGCACGCACGGCGCGCGGCGGGCGCGAGGCCGTCGTGCACCCGGCCTCGCACCTCGACGGCGTGAACCTCCCTTCGCACCTCGTGGCGTACCACGCGCCGGCGACGACCACGACGACGGCCGCGCCGGCAACCACGACGACGGCGCCGCCCGCGCCGGCGCCGACCGCGCCGCCGCCGCCGCCGACCACCACGACGACCGCGCCACCGCCGCCACCGTCGACGACCACGACGACGGTGCCGCTGGCCCCGGCGGTGGCCTCCCACGACGAGTCGGGTGAGGCCACCTGGTATGCGGCCGCCCCGTCGGGCATGTGCGCCAGCCCGACGCTGCCCTTCGGGACCGTGGTGACGGTGGTCAACTCCGAGACCGGGGCGTCGACCGTGTGCACCGTGGACGACCGCGAGGGCGCCGGCTACCCCAGGGTGGTCGACCTCTCGCCCGAGGGCTTCGCCCAGATCGCCGACATGAGCCAGGGAGTGGTGGACGTCACAATCTCCTGGTGACCCATTCCGGCGCCGACATCGCCCAGCTGTTGTCGGCGCACGGGCTCCGTCCGAGCAAGGCCCTCGGGCAGAACTTCGTCGCTGACCCCAACACGGTCCGCCGCATCGCTCGCCTCTCGGGGGTCACCTCCGGCTCGCGGGTGCTCGAGATCGGCGCTGGGCTCGGATCCCTGACGCTGGCGTTGGCCGAGACGGGGGCCACCGTGGTGGCGGTCGAGACGGATCGCCACCTGATCCCCGTGCTGCGCTCGGTCGTCGAGCCGGCGGGCGTCGAGGTGGTCGAGGCGGACGCCATGGCCGTGGACCTGGCCGCCCTGCTCGCCGAGCGGGCCGAGGGGCCGTGGAGCCTGGTGGCCAACCTGCCCTACAACGTCGCCACCCCGCTCGTCCTGCGCGTCCTGGTCGACGTGCCGGCGGTGGCCCACCTCCTGGTGATGGTGCAGCGAGAGGTGGGCGAGCGCATGGCCGCCGTGGCGGGGGCCGAGGCCTACGGCGCCGTCTCGGTCCGGATCGCGTACTTCGCCCGGGCCGAGGTGGTGGGCCGTGTGCCGGCGTCGGTGTTCATCCCCCGCCCACGGGTCGAGTCGGTCCTCGTCCGGCTCGAGCGGCTGCCCTCGCCGGCCGTCGACGCCTCGCTCGTGACCTTCGCCCGTTTGGACGCCGTGGTGCGCGCCGGCTTCGCCCACCGCCGCAAGATGCTTCGCCGGTCATTGGCCGGCGTGGTCGAGCCCGACGCGTTCGAGCGCGCCGGGGTACGACCCGACGCCCGGGCCGAGGAGCTCGGCATCGCTGAATGGGGGAGGCTGGCCGCACTGTGAGGAGCGAAGCCCGTGTGACGGTGGCGGCCCCGGCCAAGCTGACGCTGTCGCTTCTGGTACGCGGCGTCCGCGCCGACGGCTACCACGAGCTCGAGGCCGAGATGGTGACGCTCAGCCTGGCCGACGAGCTGGTGCTCACCGACGGCGGGTCGGGTCTGGAGGTCGCGGCGGACCCGGGGACGCGGTCCGGGGGCCTGCCGCCCGCGGAGGACAACCTGATCGGCCGCGCCCTGACCGCGTGCGCCCGCCAGGCCTCGGTCCGCCTCACCAAGCGCATCCCGCTCGGCGGCGGCCTGGGCGGTGGGTCGGCGGACGCGGCTGCGGTGCTGCGCTGGGCCGGGTGCACCGACCCGGCTTTGGCGGCGAGCCTCGGGGCCGACGTGCCCTTCTGCGTCGTCGGCGGCCGCGCCCGTGTGGAGGGGGTGGGCGAGCGGGTGTCGCCGCTACCCTTCGTCGCCCGCGACTACCTGCTGGTGCTGCCGCCGTTCGGCGTCGACACGGCCCGCGTGTTCGCGGCCTGGGACGCAGGGCACCGCGGCGAGGGGCCGAACGAGCTGACGGCGGCCGCGCTGGCCGTCGAGCCCCGGCTGGCCCGCTGGCGCGACGCGCTCGGGGAGCTGACAGGGCGGCAGCCGACGCTGGCGGGCAGTGGGTCCACGTGGTTCGTCGAGGGCGCGGTCTCCGTGAGCGGGACCGCCGCCTCGCTCACCAGCGGGGACGCAACGGCGCGGCTGGAGCGGGTGCGGACGGTGCCTGCGGGTTGGGGGGGTGACTGAGGGGAGCGGGGAGGGCGCGTGGCGCGCCGGCAGCCCGCCGGTCGCTACTTGCCGGCCCTGCGCTGCCAGCGGGTGGCCTTGAGCATCTTCTTGTGCTTCTTCTTGCGCATCCGCTTGCGGCGCTTCTTGATCAGTGATCCCATGGCCTGCGGCAGGCTAGCGGTCCAGGGGGCCGACTGCCAGGTCGGTCCGGGCACGAGGAGGCAAGCATGGGCTTCGAGATCGTCCGGCTCGACCATGTCCAGCTGGCCATGCCGCCCGGCCGCGAGGCGGACGCCGAGGCCTTCTACTCCGGCCTCCTCGGCCTGGAGCGGCTCCCGAAGCCCGAGCCCCTGGCGGCCCGGGGCGGTTGCTGGTTCAGCCGGGGGGAGGTGGCGTTGCACCTGGGCGTGGAGGAGGACTTCCGTCCGGCCCGCAAGGCCCATCCGGCGCTGGTGGTGCGTGACCTGGGTGCCCTGGAGGCCACGCTGTCCGCCGCCGGGGTGGAGGTACGGCCGAACCCCGACCGCGGGCCGGGGGACGGCGCCTACGTCGACGATCCCTTCGGCAACCGGATCGAGCTGATCGCGGCCGAGGGCGCGGCCCGCTGAGCTGCGGTGCAACCGACTGGGCAGGGCATCGGGAAGGCCTGAGCAGACCCGGAGAACCCGGGTGGGCGCGCTAGGGGGATGTGCCGTCCTCGCCGGGTCCTGACACCGTGGGCAGGCGCAGCGACATCCGGGCCCCGCCGGCGGGGTCGTTCTCGGCCTGGATCGTCCCTCCCTCCGCTTTGACCACCTGGGCCACGATGGCGAGGCCCAGGCCCGATCCCGGCAGCCCCCGTGCGGCCGCGGAGCGGTAGAAGCGGTCGAAGATGTGCGGCAGGTCGTCCTCGGCGATGCCGGGGCCGTGATCGTGGACGACGACCGTCCCGTCCCGGCACTCGACCGACACTGGCCGCCCGGGCGGGCTCCACTTGCGGGCGTTGTCGAGCAGGTTGCCGACGGCGCGGCTCAGGCGGTCGGTGTGGCCCTCGACCCAGGTGGGCTCGGCGTCGAGCTCGAAGCGCACGTCCTTGGTCCGGGCGTGCGTGTTCTGCACCGCGACGGCGTCCCGCACGAGCAGGTCGAGGCGGAGCATCTCCGGTGGCGCCGGCTCCTGGTCGCCCCGGGCCAGCTCGGCGAGGTCGCCGACCAGGTCGGTCAGCTCCTGCAGTTGCACCAGGACGTCGTCGACGAGCACGGAGCGGTCCTCGACGCTGAGCTCGTCGACCCGGCGGATCACCTCGAGGTTGGTGCGCAGGCTGGTGAGCGGCGTCCGCAGCTCGTGCGACGCGTCGAGGACGAGCTGGCTCTGGGCCCGACGCGACGACTCCAGAGCCTCGAGCAGCCGGTTGAACGTGCGCCGCAGGCGGCCCAGCTCGTCGGGGCCGCCGGGGGACAACCGGCGCGTCACGTCGGTGGTCTCGGCCACGTCCTCGACCGTGTCGGTGAGGGAGTTCAGCGGGACGAGGGCGGTGCGGGCCACCAGCCATCCGAGCACGACGGCCAGGAGGACGCCGACGAAGGCGACGAGGCCGAGCAGGAGCGCCAGGGTCCGCAGCTCCGAGCTGACGTTGAGGAGCGTGGCGATCTGCAGCGCGCCTCCCTCGACGAGGATGCCCGACTGCACCGTCGTGCCGGCGGGGAGGTGCTCCACGTATTCGCGCATCTGGTTCCCGTCGACCTTCACCGTGGTGAAGAAGGCGGGGGCGAGCCCGACGGCCACCAACCGCACCTGCCCGTTGACGGGCAGACCGCCCCCGGAGACGACGGCGCCGCCGGTGTCGATCACCTGCCCCAGCGTGGCCGTGGTCGAGCCGATCTCCTGGCCGGCCAGGACGCGCTGCGCCGCCGTGGTGAGCGAGTTGTCGGCCGCCTGCAGGAGCGTGTTGCGCGCCACCAGGAACGAGGCAAGCGAGGCAGCCAGCACGGCGACCACGACGGCCGACGTGGTGGCCAGCACGAGCCGGGTGCGGAAGGTCACGCGTCCCGCAGCACGTAGCCGACGCCGCGGACCGTCTGGATGCAGCGGGGCTCGCCCCCCTCCTCGAGCTTGCGCCGGAGGTAGCCGACGTAGACGGCCAGGGAGTTGGTGCCCGAGTCGAAGTCGAAGCCCCAGACCCGGTTCAGCAGCACGTCGCGTGTGAGCACCTGGCGCGGGTGGCGCAAGAACATCTCGAGCAGGTCGAATTCGATCCGCGTGAGGGTGAAGGTGCGCTCTCCCCGCTGCCCCTCCCGGGTGGAGAGGTTCAGCGACAGGTCACCGACGCGCAGCAGACCACCCTCCCCTTCGAAGCGCCGCCGCAGCAGTGCGCGCAGACGAGCCAGCAGCTCGGCCAACGCGAACGGCTTGACCAGGTAGTCGTCGGCGCCCGCATCGAGGCCTTGGACCCGGTCGTCGACGGCGTCGCGCGCCGTGAGCATCAGGACCGGCGTGTCGTCCCCGGCGCTGCGCATGCGCCGGCAGACGGCCAGGCCGTCGACGTCGGGCAGCCCGAGATCGAGGATCAGCGCGTCGGGCGGCGTCTGCGCCAGCGCCTCGAGCGCCTCGCCGCCCGAGGGGACGGTCAGCACCTCGTAGCCCTCGAGGCGCAGAGCCCGGTCGATCGACCGGCGGACCGCCAGGTCGTCGTCGACCACGAGGATGCGCACGAAAGAAGAAGCTACCGCCGCGCCTCGCCCGGGCACGGCCGGCCGCTGTCTAACCTCTGGGGGGCGACCACCTCGGTCCGGGGTAGTTCAATCGGCAGAACGTCGGCCTTTGGAGCCGGATGTTGGAGGTTCGAGCCCTCCCCCCGGAGCACCCCGTCACCGCTCCGCGGCCCTGTCCCGCTCGGCCAGACGCGCCAGGTACTCGTTGTAGGCGGCGAGCTCCTCGTCCTCCTTCTCCTGGCGTGCCGCGCTCTCGGCGTCGGCGCCGGGTCCGGTGCCGCCGGGAGGGTGCCCGGCAGAAGCGGGCGGAGTGACCTCGGCCGCCTCGTGCACGAAGCGCCACCACATGTAGACGGCGTAGCCGGCGAAGATGGGCCACTCGAAGACGTAGGCCCAACTGAGGCTGTTGCCACCGAGGGCGCGGCTGACCTGCCAGATGCACAGCGCCATGAAGGCCGGGACGAGGACGAGGATCAGCGCATGCAGCTTCAGGGCGCGGCGTGAGAGCCAGACGCGCGTGTCCATCAGCCGCCGGGGAAGAGGAAGTCGTTCAGGATCGCCGCCAGCTCGAGGGGCCGGTCCCCCTGGATGCTGTGCCCCGCGCCCTCGACGCCCACCACCGTGGCGGTCGGCTGGCGGCGCAGCAGCTCGGCCACGTCGGCGTCGTCGACGACGGACCAGGCGAGGCCCCGGACCAAGAGGACCGGTACGGTGAGCCCCGAGACCGCCCCCCACCAGTCGGCGAAGTCGGGCACGCCGGCGGCGGGGTCGGTGCGGAACCGCGCGTAGCGCCAGACCCAGCTCCCGTCCTCGCGCTGCACGGCGTTGTGCAGGATGCCCCGGCGCAGCGACGACTCCGAGCGGGTGGGGTTGTGCTCCATCGTGCGGGCCAGCAGCTCGTCGAAGCTGTCGAAGCTGGCCGGCCCGTTGACGAAGTTCGTCACCGGTGCCGCCTTCTCGGCGTTCACCCCGGGGGTGATGTCGACCAGCACGAGGGCACGCACGAGCTCCGGGGCGTGCGCCGCCAGCGCGATCGAGGACATGCCGCCCAGCGACATGCCGACGACGCCGCGCGCCCCGGGGGCCAGCTGCGCCACGACGGCAGCGAGGTCACGGCCGTTGGTGCCGATGGAGATGGAGCCCTCGGGCCCGCCGTCGGAGTGGCCGTGGCCGGGGAGGTCGACCGCCACCAGCGGCCGCCCGAGAGCCAGGGCGACGGTGTCCCAGGTGTGCGCGTTCTGCGCTCCGCCGTGGACGAGGACCAGCTCGGGCTCCCCGGTGCCCCACACCAAGCTGGAGACCAGCCTCGAGGGCGAGACCTCGACGTCGACCCGGCGCACGTCGGGCGGGCCCGGATACGGCAGCCCGTACTCCGCGGCGTTCTCGTGGAAGAGCCCGAACTCGTCGTAGGGGATCAATTCCGGCACTATACGAGTGTCCCATACGTACGCCGGGTGGCCGGGCGGGCTAAGAATGCGGCGATGCACGAACGCCGACTCTCCGCCGTGGTCCTGGCCGCCGGCGAGGGGACTCGGATGCGTTCCGAGCGCCCCAAGCCCCTGCACCTCCTGTGCGGCCGCCCGATGATCCTCCACGTGCTCGACGCCATGGCCGAGATCGACGTGCGGCGGGTGGTCGTGGTGGTGGGGCACCGCGGCGAGTGGGTCACCAAGACCCTGGTGCAGCTCGCCCCGCCGTCGATGCAGATCGAGTTCGTGGAGCAGCTCACCCAGTCCGGCACCGGCGACGCGTTGGCCGTCGGCCTGACCGGCCTGCCCGATGACGACGACGACGAGGAGGAGGACGTCGTGGTCCTCCCTGGTGACACGCCGCTGTTGCGACCCCAGACGCTGGCCTCGCTCGTGCGCGCGCACCGGGCCGAGGACGCGGGGGCCACGCTGCTCACGGCCGTCGTCGAGAACCCCACGGGCTACGGCCGGATCGTGCACGGCAAGGACGGCGACGTCGCCCGGGTGGTGGAGGAGGCCGACGCCACCGAGGACGAGAGGGCGATCGACGAGGTCAACACCTCCCTCTACTGCTTCCGGCGCAGCATCCTGGCGCCGACGCTGCGCCGGTTGAGCCCGGCCAACGCCCAGGGCGAGTACTACCTGACCGACGCCGTGGCCGTCCTCTCGAGCGCGGGCTACACGGTGCGCTCCCTGGTGCTGCCCGACTCCATGGAGGCGGCGGGCGTGAACGACCGGGCGCAGCTGGCGGTCGCCGAGGCGGAGCTGCGCGACCGGATCAACGAGCGCTGGATGCGACGGGGCGTGACGATGTGGGATCCCGAGCGCACCTACGTGGACGCCCAGGCCAGCCTGGACGCCGACGTGTCCCTGCTTCCCGGCGTGATCCTGCGGGGCGCCTGCACGATCGGCGCCGGCGCCGAGATCGGTCCGAACAGCGTGCTGACCGACACCACGGTGGGCGAGGGCGCGGTGGTGGCCGAGAGCGTGTGCACCCGGGCCACCGTCGGGGCCGGAGCGCGCATCGGCCCCTACAGCGTGCTGGAGCCCGGCGCCGAAGTGGCGGCGGGCTGCGAGGTCGGCCCGCACTCGGTGCTCGGGGGCCCCGACACCTGAGCGGCCCCGAGCCGGGCCCCGCCGTGGCGAGTAGCGTTGGCCCCGTGGAGCTGATCCCGCGGCGTCGCCTGGAACTGGTTTCTGGCCGCTCGCACCCGGTCCTGGCACAGGACATCGCGGGGCACCTGGGCGTGGAGCTGGGGGAGGCGAACCTACGCGAGTTCGCCAACGGGGAGATCTACTGCAAGTACGACATCTCCATCCGGGGCTGCGACGTCTTCATCATCCAGACGCACGCCAGCCCCGTGAACGACTCGCTGATGGAGCACCTGATCATGATCGACGCCGCCAAGCGCGCGTCGGCCAAGCGGATCACGGCGGTGTGCCCGTACTACGGCTACTCGCGCCAGGACCGCAAGTCCACCGGGCGCGAGCCGATCACGGCCAAGCTGGTGGCCGACATGCTCTCGGCCGCGGGCGCCGACCGCGTCATCAGCGTCGACCTCCACTCGGGGCAGATCCAGGGGTTCTTCGACGTGCCGTTCGACCACCTGGTGGCGGCGCCCGTCCTCGAGGGCTACATGCGGGACAACTTCGGCAACGACGTCGTGGTGGTGGCGCCCGACGCCGGCCGGGTCAAGGTGGCCGAGCGCTACAGCCAGCACCTCGGCTTCGACCTCGCCCTCATCCACAAGACGCGCCCCCGGGGCACCTACAACGAGGTCAAGGCGCGCCACGTGGTCGGTGAGGTCGAGGGGCGTCCCTGCGTCCTGATCGACGACATGATCGACACGGCCGGGACGATCTGCGCCGCGGCCGAGCTGCTGGCCGAGGCCGGTGCGTCGGACATCTCGGCCATGGCCACCCACGCCGTGCTGTCCGACCCGGCGGTGGACCGGCTGAAGGCGGCGCCCATCTCGCGGGTGGTGGTGACCGACACCCTCCCCGTGGCCGAGGACCGCACGTTCGACAAGCTCGAGGTCCTGTCCGTGGCCAAGATCATCGCCGACGCCATCGACGCCGTCTTCGAGGACACCTCGGTCTCCGAACTCTTCGGCGGGGACAACCTGGTCTAGGCGGGCCGGGGGCGCCGATCCGTGGCCCGCCGGGCCCGGCCCGGCGCGCGGTGGTCGCCCGCCCCGCCGGGCGGCTACGCTGGTAGGCCGTTCGCCGGAGGCGCCCCCGCCGTCCGCGCACGCCGCTCTTGCCACCTGAGGAGATCCGTTATGGCCGAAGTCGTACTTGCCGCCGAGGTCGGGCGCCCGCTCGGCTCGCGCGCCGTGCGCCGCCTGCGGCGCGCCGGGAAGATCCCGGGCGTCGTCTATGGGCACGGGACCGACCCGGTGGCCGTCGCCGTCGTGGCCCGGGAGCTGCGGGCCGCCCTCAACACGGAGGCCGGCGCCAACCAGCTCTTGTCCCTCGACACCGGCTCGGGCACCTTCCTGACCATCGCCCGGGAGATGCAGCGCCACCCCGTCGCCCAGACGGTGACGCACGTCGACTTCGTCATAGTCCGCCGCGACGAGGTCATCAGCGCGGACGTGCCGATCACGCTCGTCGGTGAGGCGCTCGAGGTCCACCACGGCGACGGGCTCGTCGAGCAGCAGATGTTCACGCTCCCCATCAGGGCGCTCCCCGGGGCCATCCCCACCGTGCTCGAGGCCGACATCAGCGGGCTCACCATCGGTGGGCAGGTGCGGGTGTCGGACATCTCGCTGCCCGAGGGGGTCACCACCGAGACCGACCCCGAGACGGCGATCGCCATCGGCCAACCGCCGCGCGTCGTCACGCTCGAAGAGGAGGCCGGCGAGGTCGAGGGCGAGGAGGGGGCAGCGGCCGAGACCGCCGAGCCGAGCGGGGAGGCAGCCGAGACCACGGGCGAAGAGGGCTAGGCCCTGCGCCGCCCCTTCGCCCGGTCCGAGCGCCGGGGGACTCCGGCGGACCTCCTGGTCGTCGGGCTGGGCAACCCCGGGACGGAGTTCGCCGGGAGCCTGCACAACGCCGGGTCCGATGCCGTCGAGCTCCTGGCGCAGCGCCAGGGCACCCCGCTGCGCGCCGAGAAGGGCGTCCAGGCCCGGGCCGTCGTGGTGACGCTCGCCGGCCGGCGGGTGGCTCTGGCCGTCCCGACGACCTACATGAACGAGTCCGGCATCGCCGTGCGCGCCCTGGCCAAGCGGTACGGCATCGACGATCCGGCGACCATCGTGATCGTGCACGACGAGCTCGACCTGCCCCCCGGCACGGTGCGGCTCAAGGCGGGCGGCGGACTGGCCGGGCACAACGGGCTGCGTTCCATCTCGTCGCACCTGCACTCGTCCGACTTCCTGCGGGTGCGCATCGGCGTGGGCAAGCCGCCGAGCGCGGCGGCGGGCGCGTCGCACGTGCTCGGGCGCCCGCCGCGGGCGGTACGCGACCTGCTGGCCGTCGCGGTGCAGACGGCGGCCGACTCCGTCGAGCGCATCGCGGCCGACGGCGTCGACGCCGCCATGGCGTGGTGCCATTCGCTGCCGTCGTAGGCCGAGCCCCGTGACCGCAATCCATCCGACCCCCGCGCCCTCCCGCCCGGGCGGCAGCCTGGCCGCCGTCCCCCGCCTGCTGCGCACCGACCCGGTGATCGCAACCCTGGTGGGGGCGGCCGACGCCACCATCGCCGTCGCCGAAGCGGCGCAAGCCGTGGTCGCCGCCGCCCTGGCCGCGTTCACCGAGCGCACACCCCTGCTGGTGGTCACCGCGACGGGCCTCGACGCCGAGCGCCTGGGCGACGACCTGGCGTGCCTGCTGGCGGCGGAGCACGACGACGCCGGGGCAGCCGACGTCGTCGGAGCGCTCACGGGACCGGTCACCGTCCTGCCGGCCTGGGAGACGCTCCCCTTCGAGCGCGTCAGCCCCGAGATCGAGACGATGGGACGGCGCCTGGCCGTGCTCCAGGCACTGGGCGGGGCACCCGACGGCTCACTGCCCGCGCCACCGAGGGTGATCGTGGCGCCTGCCCGCGCCCTGCTCCAGCGCCTCGCGCCCCAAGACGGGTCGGCGCCGGTCGTGATCCGCCCGGGCGCAGTCGTCGACGTCGGGACGCTCCTGCCCGAGCTGGTGGCCAAGGGCTACCGGCGCGAGCACCAGGTGGAGCACCGAGGCGAGTTCGCCGTGCGCGGCGGGATCGTCGACGTCTTCCCTCCCACGGCCGAGGAGCCCGTGCGCATCGACCTGTGGGGCGACGAGGTGGATCGCCTCACCGCGTTCTCGGTCAGCGACCAGCGGTCGTCCCGCGACCTGTCCGCCGCCGTCCTCTACGGGTGCCGCGAGCTCGTCGCCACGCCCGAGCTCCGGGCCAGGGCGGCGTCACTCGGCGCGCGGCGCCCGTGGGGGTCGTCGGTGTGGGAGCGGCTGGCGCAGGGTGAGCAGTTCGACGGCATGGAGTCGTGGCTGCCCTTCCTCGAGCCCGGCGAGCGCCTCCTGCCCGACCTGCTGCCGTCCGGCGCCCAGGTGGTCCTGGTCGAGCCGCGGCGGATCCGCGACCGGGCAGTGCAGCTGCTCGACGAGGAGGCCGCGCTGGCCGAGACGCTCGCGGCCACCTGGGGGGCCAAGGAGGGGGAGGAGGATGCCTTCCCCCGACTCCACCTTCCCTTCGACCGGCTGCTGCGCGACTGCCCGGCCGGCGTCGTGGCCCTGCCGCCGGTCCCCGAGGGGCCCTCCAGCCCCACACTCACCGTGCGCCGCTTCGACCCGGTGGCTGGGGACCCGGCCCGGCTGGCGGCCGGGGTGACCCGCCTCGTCGGCGAGGGCTACGCGGTGACGCTGTGCGCCGCCACCGGCCCGGGCGCCGAACGGCTGTCCGCCGCCCTGGCCGCCGAAGGCGTGTACGCCCCGGTTGAGCCGGCGGCGTCGGGCGCGCCGGGCGCCGCCGTGGTGGCGGCGCCCATCACCAACGGCTTCATCCTCCCCGACGCCAAGGTGGCGGTCCTCTCGGAGACCGACGTCACGGGTCGCCGGATGCCGCACCGGCGGGCCCGCCCGCGAGCCAGGGCGGCCGACGGGTTCTTCGACGACCTCGAGGCGGGGAGCTTCGTCGTCCACCGCCAGCACGGCGTGGCCCGTTTCGAGGGCGTGACGACGCGGACGATGGGCGGGACGACGCGCGACTACCTGATCCTGCAGTACCGGGGCTCCGACCGCCTGTACCTCCCGGTGGAGCAGATCGAGGCGATCACCCCCTATTCGGGCGGCGAGTCCCCGACGCTCTCGAAGATGGGCGGGGCGGACTGGCAGCGGACCCGCGCCCGGGCGCGGGCGGCGGCCGGCGAGGTGGCGGCCGAGCTCATCGAGCTCTACCGCCGGCGCTTGGCGGTCGAGGGGCGCGCCTTCGCTCCCGACACGCCGTGGCAGGTGGAGATGGAGTCCGCGTTCGGTTTCGTCGAGACGGAGGACCAGTTGCGGGCCATCGCCGACGTCAAGCGCGACATGGAGGAACCGCGGCCCATGGACCGCCTGGTCTGCGGCGACGTCGGCTTCGGTAAGACCGAGGTCGCCGTGCGAGCCGTCTTCAAGGCCGTGCAGGACGGCACGCAAGCCGCGCTGCTGGCCCCGACGACGCTGCTGGCGAGCCAGCACGCGCAGACGTTCGCCGACCGCTACGCGCCGTACCCGGTGCGCGTCGAGATGCTGAGCCGCTTCCTGTCCCCGGCGCAGCAGCGAGCCGTCGTGCAGGGGCTGGCCGACGGGAGCGTCGACGTCGTGATCGGCACGCACCGACTCCTGGCGCAGGACGTGCAATTCAAGCAGCTGGGTCTGCTGGTGGTCGACGAGGAGCAACGCTTCGGGGTGACGCACAAGGAGGCCGTGAAGCGCATGGCCGAGGGGGTCGACGTCCTGACGCTCACGGCCAGCCCGATCCCGCGCACGCTCGAGATGGCACTGACCGGCATCCGGGACCTGTCGATGGTGAACACGCCGCCGGCCGACCGCCGCCCGATCCTCACCTACGTCGGCGAGCAGGACCCTTCCGCGGTGAGCGAGGCGCTGCGGCGGGAGCTGCTGCGCGAGGGCCAGGCGTTCTACGTCCACAACCGGGTCTCGGACATCGACCGGGTGGCCCGCGACGTCCGCGACCTCGTGCCCGAGGCCAAGGTGGCGATCGCGCACGGGCAGATGGACGAGGGGAGCCTCGAGACCGTCGTGCTGGACTTCTGGCAGCGGCGCTACGACGTCCTCGTGTGCACCACCATCATCGAGTCGGGTATCGACATGCCGTCGGTCAACACACTGATCGTGGACCGGGCCGACCTCCTCGGGCTGGGCCAGCTCCACCAGATCCGCGGCCGGGTGGGCCGCAGCGGCCAGCGGGCCTACGCCTACCTGTTCCACCCGGCCGACCGTGTCCTCTCCGAGCAGGCCTACGAGCGGTTGCGGACGATCGGAGAGCACACAGAACTCGGGTCGGGCTTCAAGATCGCCATGCGCGACCTGGAGATCCGGGGGGCGGGCAACATCCTCGGCTCGGACCAGTCGGGCCACATCGCGGCCGTGGGGTACGACCTCTACGTCCAGCTGGTGGCCGAGGCCGTGGCGGAGGCGCGGGGCGAGGCCAGGCCGGCGCCGCCCACGGTCTCCATCGACGTCCCGGGAGACGCGCACCTCCCCTCGGACTACGTGGTGGCCGAGGACGCACGGCTCGAGGCGTACCGCCGGCTGGCGTCGGCGGCCACGGCGGCGGATGTGGACGACATCGGCGCGGAGTGGGCCGACCGTTACGGCCCGCTGCCCGTCCCGGCCACGGGCCTGCTGGCGCTGGCCCGGCTGCGTGCCAGCGCGATGGCTCGCGGCATCGGCGAGATCACCATGAGCTCGGTCCGCCCCGGCGGCACACGCCGACAGGTGGTGCGAGTGTCGCCGCTCACGTTGCCGGCCAGTGCACAGGTGCGGCTCCGTCGTGTGGCGCCGGGTGCCACGTACCGCGAGGACATGTCCCAGCTCCTCGTGCCCATCCCCGAGGGGGAGCCGGCCGCCGACGCGGTGCGCCGCGTGGTCGAGGAGCTGATCGCAGTGGGCGATGCCGGCCTGGGCGGGGACACCTTGTAGCATGCGCGGCGCGTGAAGCGGCTCCTCGTCCTCCTCATCGTTCTCGCCGGCGGCGTGGCCGCGGCCGCGCTCACCATCCCCACCAACGCGGCGGTTGTCAACGGCTCGAGCATCAGCCAGCAGACGCTCAACAGCGACGTGAACGCCATCGCCTCATCCATCCCCTACCAGTGCTACCTGAACTCGCAGGCCTACCTCGCGTCCGGCGGCAGCAGCCAGCAGCTCCCGCCGGTCACGGGTGCCGGCACGGGCCAGAACGCGGGGGACCACCCCACGGCGAACAACGCCTTCGTCAGCACCTACCTCTCGACGGAGATCGGGCATCAGATCATCTTCGAGGTGGCGGACGCGCACCACGTCACGGTCACCCCGACGGAGCTGGCCGACGCCCGCACCAACCTCAGCACCCAGATCTCCCAGGTGATGTCCCAGATCCTCCAGACCAGTGCCGGGCAGGACCCGCGCTACAGCTGCACGGCCACGGGCCAACCGGTGAGCGGGGAGCAGGTGCTGAGCACGCTGCCGACATCCTTCGTCGACCAGCAGGTGGAGTTCGTTGCCACGGCCAGCGCGCTGCAGGAGGACCTGGCCGGCGTGGGCTCCAGCGAGGCCGACCTCCAGCGCTACTTCGAGCAGCACCGCGCCCAATTCGACACGGCCTGTTTCACGGCAGCCGTCTACACCGACCAGGCCGCGGCCCAGGACGCAGCGGCGGCCGCCGCGTTCGGGACGCCGTTCGCCCAGTTGGCAAAAGGGGCCAGCCAGACCGGGCAATTGCAATGCGGCGTGCTCGCGGACTTCGCCACCCAGCTGCCCGCCAGCGCCAAGCTCGACAGCCTGGCGGTGGGAGGCGTCGCCGGGCCCGTCAACGTCAACGGGGGCTACTACCTCCTGGAGCTGACCAAGCGGACGCCCACGCCCTTCGCCACGGCGAAGTCGGCCGTGGCACAGGCGGCCCAGGCGGCTGGGGCGAGCGCGACGCAGAAGGCCCTCACCGCCGCCGAGCGGCGTTCCGCCGTCAGTGTCGACCCGCGCTACGGGGTGTGGGTCCCCGCGACGGCGAGCGTGTTCACCCCGTTCACGCCGAACACCTCCGACGTGCTGAATTCGTCGGCGAACCAGCCCGGCGCCACGCCGGCATCGGCGGCCAGCCCGTCCAACGGCTGAGCGTGGCGCGGACCCGCCCCCACGTGACGGTGGTGGGACTCGGGCCCGCCGACGCCGACCTGCTCAGCGCCGGAGCCGCCACGTTGCTGGCCCAGCCCGGGCGGGTCTACCTGCGAACGGCGCGCCATCCCGCTGCGGCGCGCTTCGACGCGGCGCGCGCCTTCGACGACCTCTACGAGTCGGCTGCGACCTTCGACGAGGTGTACACGGCCATCGTCGAGGCACTGGTCGCAGCGGCGGTGGACGCAGCGCCCGAGCCGGTCGTCTATGCGGTGCCCGGATCGCCCCTCGTGGCCGAGCGCACCGTCGAGCTGCTGCGGGCCGACGACCGGGTCGAGGTCGCGATCGTGCCCGCAGTCTCCTTCCTGGACCTGGCCTGGGCGGCGCTGGGCATCGACCCCGTGGCCGAAGGCGTGCGGCTGGTCGACGCGGCGGCGTTCGGGTCCACCGCAGCGGCCGAGGCCGGGCCGTTCCTGGTGGGCCAATGCTGGTCGCGGCACCTGCTCTCCGAGGTCAAGCTCGGGGCGCCGGACGACGCCGGCCGGCCGCTGCCCCGCCCGGTGCTGCTGCACCATCTCGGGCTGCCCGACGAGATGGTGGCCACGGTGGACTGGTGGGAGCTCGATCGGACCCTGGAGCCCGACCATCTCACCTCTCTCTACGTGCCGGCGCTGCCCGCGACGGCAAGCCGCAGGGCCGGCGACGAGGTGGCCCGGCTGGCCGCGCTCATGGACACGCTGCGTGCGCACTGCCCCTGGGACCGGGCGCAGACCCACGCGTCGCTCATGCCGCACCTCGTCGAGGAGTGCTACGAGGTACTCGACGCCCTCTCCGCTCTGGACGTTCCCGACGCGCCGGAGACGACCGACGCGACGGGCCCTGCCTTCGCACACCTGCAAGAGGAATTGGGGGACCTGCTGTTCCAGATCGTCTTCCACGCCCGCCTGGCCGGCGAGGAGAGCCGGTTCGACCTGGCGGCCGTGGCGCAGGGCGTGCACGACAAGCTGGTGCACCGCCATCCCCACGTGTTCGTTGACGTCGACACACCCGATGCGGCCCAGGTGGTCTCGAACTGGGAAGCGATCAAGAAGAGCGAGAAGGGCCGGTCCAGCGTCACCGAGGGCATACCGTCCGGCCTGCCCGCGCTGATGCTCACGACCAAACTGGCGCGCAAGGCGCGCTCGGTCGGCCTCGAGCCCTTCGACGCCGGGGCGCGCGCCGAAACGGCGGCAGCGATGGAATCCCTGGCGGGGCGCGCTGCGAGCGCGCAGCCGGCTGCCGACGACCCTCTCTCCGACGACGCCCGCGAGCTCGCCGGGCAGGTGGGCGAGCTGCTGTTCGCGGTGGCCAACATCGCGCAACGCCTCGGCGTGGACGCGGAGCAGGCGCTGCGCACGCGCGCGCTGGGCTTGCGCGCGGACATCCGCGCGGCCGAAGGCGTCCCCGAACAGGAGATTGGCAACCGCTAGCCTTGTGCCCCGGTGTCCCACCAGGGCGGGCACCCAAGGAGTGATGTCGTGAGCACCATTGAGCACGTGATCGGGCGCGAGGTTCTCGACTCCCGAGGGAACCCGACCGTCGAGGCGGAGGTGCTCCTCGACTCGGGCGCCCGTGGGCGCGCCATCGCGCCCTCCGGTGCCTCCACCGGCATCCACGAAGCGGTCGAACTCCGCGACGCGGGCGAGCGGTACTCCGGCAAAGGCGTGCTCCGGGCCGTGGCCAACGTCAACGGCGAAATCGCGGACGCGGTGCGCGGGCTCGACGCCCTGGACCAGCGCGCCGTCGACACCCTCATGATCGACCTCGACGGCACCCCCGACAAGGGGCGGCTCGGGGCGAACGCGATGCTGGCGGTCTCGTTGGCGAGCGCCAAGGCGCTGGCGGACGACCTCGAGATCCCTCTCTACCGCTCCCTCGGCGGCGCCAACGCCCATGCGCTACCCGTGCCGATGCTCAACGTGCTCAACGGAGGCGCCCACGCTACGAACTCCGTGGACTTCCAGGAGTTCATGCTGATGCCCCTCGGCGCGGCCTCCTTCGGCGAGGCGCTGCGCTGGGGGACGGAGACCTATCACGCGCTGCGCTCGATCCTGGCCGATCGCGGGCTCTCGACGGCGGTGGGAGACGAGGGAGGCTTCGCTCCCGACCTCCCGCACAACGAGGACGCGGTGAAGCTCCTGCTCGAGGCGATCGAGGTGGCCGGCCGCGTCCCGGGGGAGGAGATCGCGCTGGCGCTCGACCCCGCCACCAGCGAGCTGTGGGACGACGGGTCCTATGTCCTCGCCGGGGAGGGGCGGACGCTGTCGCCCGCCGAGCTCGCCGACTACTGGGTCGACCTGGTCGACCGCTACCCGATCGTGTCCATTGAGGACGGCATGGCCGAAGAGGACTGGGACGGCTGGGCGGCCCACACGAAGGCGCTGGGTGGAAGGATCCAGTTGGTTGGTGACGACATCTTCGTCACCAATTCCTCGCTCCTCGAGCGAGGCATCCGCGAGGGTGTCGCGAACGCCATCCTGGTCAAGCTCAACCAGATCGGCACGCTCACCGAGACGCTCGACACGGTGGCTCTCGCCACCCGTGCGTCCTATGGGACCGTGATCTCCCACCGCTCGGGCGAGACGGAGGACACGACGATCGCCGACCTGGTCGTCGCGGTGAACGCCGGACAGATCAAGACGGGGGCGCCGGCCCGCTCGGACCGCGTCGCCAAGTACAACCAGCTGCTGCGGATCGAGGAGGACCTCGGCGAGTCGGCCAGCTTCCCCGGCCGCGCCGCGCTGTCGGGCGAGGGGATCCGGCGTGGCGGGCACTAGCCGCCGCGGACGGGCGCGCCGCTCGCCGCGGCCGGCCGGCAGCGCCGGGCGCCCCCGGCTGATGCTCCTCGGGGCCGTCGTGGTCTCCGCGGTCGTGCTCTTCGCGTGGTTCCCGGCCGGCTCGCTTCTCAACCAGCGTTCGAACCTGGCCTCCACCGAGGCGCAGCTGGCCGCGCTCAAGAAGCAGGACGCCGCTCTGGCACAGGAGAAGAAGAACCTGAGCGACGCCAGCGAGATCGGCCGCATCGCCCGTGCGCAGTACCAGCTCGTCACCCCGGGCCAGCAGGCCTACCAGGTGCTACCGCCTTCGGGTGCGGCAGCGGCGGGCACCCCGTACGCCGGGGACCCCGGGTCCGCGGGCCCGGTCGCGCCGTCCGCCACGTCAGAGCTCCCGCCCGGGGGCGTCACGACGACGACGATGCCGGCGGCCGACCGCGTCGCGTCCCACGGTGCACCGTCCACCGGCGCATCGTCGGGATCGGGCATGGTGTCGCGCATGCTGCACGCCCTCGAATTCTGGCGTTGACCCGGGCGGTGCGCGCCGAGAAGGAGTGGACGGGCGACGACGAGGCGGTGGCCCTGCTGCTGGGCCGCGACCCGGGCGGCGATTTCACCGTCGTGGTCCGCCTCGATGACGGCGCCCCCGTGGTCATCGCCAACGCGCCCTTCCTGCGCGACGGCACGCCGATGCCGACCAGGTACTGGCTGGTCGACCCAGGGCTGCGGGCGGTGGTCGGACGCCTCGAGGCGGCCGGCGGGGTCCGGGACGCCGAGGCGCAGGTGGATCCCGCTGCGCTCGCCGAATGCCACCGCCGCTACGCCGGTGAGCGCGACGCCCTCATCCCCCAGGGGTGGACGGGGCCGCGGCCGAGCGGGGGAGTGGGCGGCACGCGTCAGGGGGTCAAGTGCCTCCACGCACACCTGGCCTGGTGGCTCGCCGGGGGAGCGGACCCCGTCGGGGCGTGGACCGCGGAGCGTCTCGGTCTGCAGCGGCCGGAGGCCTGAGCGTCGTCGTCCGTGTGATACTTCTGCGCCGTGAGGGAGACCGCCGCGGTCGCCGCGATCGACTGTGGGACCAACTCCACCCGCCTGTTGGTCGTCGGGTCCGGGGACGAGGTCAAGGCGCGAGAGATGCGGATCACCCGGCTCGGCCAGGGCGTGGATGCCGCCCGCCGCCTGCAGACCGAAGCGATGGAACGGACGTTCGCCGCGTTGAGGGAATTTCGATCCATTATGGATGCCGAAGCGGTCGTGCACTCTCGCCTGGTGGCGACGTCGGCCGTCCGGGACGCCGAGAACGGTGAAGTCTTCCTGCGCGGCGCGGGGGAGATCGTCGGCGTGCCGGCCGAACTGTTGTCCGGTCGGGACGAGGGTCGGCTCTCCTACGCCGGCGCGACCGTCGGGCTCCCCGAAACCGAGGGAGACGTCGTGGTGGTCGACATCGGCGGCGGGTCGACCGAGATCGTCACCAGGGTGCAGGACGACGTCCTGTCCGTCTCCCTGGACATCGGGTGCGTCAGGCTCACGGAACGATTCCTCAGGGGGGATCCGCCCACGGCGCACGAGGTGGCCGAAGCGGTCGGTGCCATTCAACGGGAGCTCGACCGCGCGTCGCGGGAGATCCCCAAGCTGGCGGAGACGGACGGCGTGTCGCGCCTCGTCGGCCTGGCGGGCACCGTCTCGACGCTGGCCAGCCTGGAGCTTGGCCTCACGCACTACGACAGAGACCGCATTCACTGGGCGGTCCTGACCCGTGAGGCGGTGGCGAGGTGGTGCGCGGTCCTGGGCTCCGAGCGGGTGGCGGAGCGGGCCCTGCGCCCCGAGATCCCCGCTGGGCGCAGGGACGTCATCTTCGGCGGCGCACTGGTGCTCAACGAGGTGATGGCGCGCTTCGGACCGGCGGAATGCCTGGTCTCGGAGTCCGACATCCTCGATGGCCTGGTGATGTCGATACAGCGCTCTGACAGGTCGGGACCTTCCGGTCAAGGGATAGAGTGATGTGACCGCCGACCGGCGAGAGAGGGCATGTGCAATGGAGTTCGTCTATGACCTGACGGTCGATCCCGATGCGGAGAACAACACGCACGCCTTCGCTCTCGAGATGATCGGGCACAACAAGACGGTCCTCGAAGTGGGGTGTGCCACCGGCTATTTCACCAAGGTGCTGGCCGAGCGTGGGTGCAAGGTCGTCGGGATGGAGCTCGACCCCGAGGCGGCCAAGGTGGCCGAGAACTGGGCCGAGCGCGTCGTGGTGGGCAACGTCGACGACATGGAGGTCTGGGACCTGGTCGACGACGAGACGTTCGACGTCCTCACGTTCGGAGACGTCCTGGAACACCTGCAGGACCCGCTGGCCGTGCTGCGGGTGGCGGTGCGCAAGCTCAAGCCGTCCGGATTCGTCGTCACCTCACTGCCCAACGTGGCCCACGGCGACGTGCGGCTGTCCCTGCTCCACGGTGCCTTCCGGTACCAGGAGATCGGCCTCCTCGACCGGACCCACATCCGGTTCTTCACGTTGCAGACGGCGCGCGAGTTGCTGCAGGACGCGGGATTGGTGGCCGTCGAGACACGGCGTGTCGTCATGCCGCTCTTCGACACCGAACTGGGTGTCTCGAGGGAGGACTTCCCCGAGGCCGTCATTGACGAGGTTCGTGCCGACCCGGAGTTCGAGACCTACCAATTCGTGATGAGGTCCGTCCTTGACAACGGGTCGCAAGCGGTCGTCGACATGGCGCACCGGCTGGACCAGGTGTCCGACCGGGCCCTCGAGCTCGAGGTCCGGAATCGGATCCTCGAGGAGCAGGTCGTCCACCTCGCCGACTACGCCGAACTGCGAGAAGAGCACGCACGTGTCGGCGAGCAGATGGAAGCCTGGATCGCCCACGCGGGAGAGCTCAAGCAGTGGATGGAGCAGCTGCGAGGGGAGCGGGACGCCGCAACGGCGCGGGCGGACGGACTGGCCACGGCGACCGGTGTGCTGCGCGCCGACCTGGAGGCTACCCAGCAGCAACTCGAAGCCATCCGGAGCTCGCGGTCGTACGCCGTCATGCAACGGGTCGGCAGGCTGCGCGCCATCCTCCGGGGTGGCCGGGCATGAGCCCGGTCGGACCTGCTCGGCCCCTCTGAGCATTGCAGAGCGCCGCCCCTACCAGAGGAGCCATGTCCGAATCGCTCGGCGTCAACGAGAACAGCGACGTCTATTACACGGGCACGTACTGGAACGACTTCGAGGTGGTCCGTCAGTGGATCAACAGGCGGATCTCGGGCGATCCCACGCGGAAGTGGCACGAGCACTTTGCCGGTGCGACTGGAAGGACCTTTCGACGGGCACTGTTCCTCAACTGCGGGAACGGTTGGGTGGACCGGGAGCTCGTGCAGTCGGGCCTCGTCATGGAGGGCGTCGGGATCGACTATTCGCAGTCCCTGCTCGACGAGGCGGCCTCCGCGGCGCGGCAGGCGGCGATGCCGCTGACGTACCAACGGCTGAACATCAACACGGGGGCGTTGCCGGACGGGAAGTTCGACCTCGTCGTGAACCACGCCGCGGCGCACCACATCGCCGCGATCGACCGGGTCTTCCGGGAAGTGTGCCGAATCCTCACCGACGACGGCTGGTTCGTCTCCTTCGACTACGTAGGCCCACACCGGAACCAGTACCGCCTCGACGCCTGGGAGGAGGCGTGGCAGCTGAACCACCGGATCCCGGAGACCCTGCGCCAGGACCTCGCCTACCCGCCCATGCCGGTCATGCTGGTGGTCGACCCCACCGAGGCCGTGCACTCCGAGTTGATCCTCGAGACCTTCCACCGCTACTTCTCGGAAGGACAGTTCACGGCCCTCGGTGGCGCCATCGCCTACCCGCTCCTGACGCACAACGCGCGGATGTCCGAGGCAGCGGAGGGTGCCGAACGGGAACACTGGATCACCCGGATCATGGAGATCGACGACGACTTCCTGACCCGCCATCCCGAGTCCACCCTGTTTGCCTACTTCGCCGGACAGCCGAAGAAGCCCGTCCTGCAGCAGCTGGCCTTGCTGCAGGAATGGCAGGCGGCCGAACGCGACCGTGAGCAACGGGCGCAGGACAACGGCGGCGAATACTACGAACGGGGGCCCCTCGCCACCGTACTCGTCGCACTCGAGGAGCAGCGCGCGCTGAATGCCGGGCTCCGATCGCGCCTCGGCCCGCTGGAGTTCCAGCTCGACGCCATGCAGGCTCGGTTCCTGTACTCCCCGCGAGGCGCCTGGCCGACTCGCCCTGGGGGCGTTCCGCACGGGGCAGCCGGTTGGCCGCCGCGCTCGAGCGCCGGATGCGTGGGTAGGCGATCACCATGCCGGAGCTCGGTGTCAACGAGAACAGCGACATCTACTATCAGGGCAAGTACTGGAACGACTTCGAGATCGTCATCCATCAGATCAACGCGCGGATCTCCGGTGATGCCAGCCGGCCGTGGTTCGAGCACTTCGCGAAGGTGTCGGAGCGGACCTTCGAGCGGGCGCTCATCCTCAACTGCGGGAACGGCTGGGTGGAGCGGGAGCTCCTCGCTTCAGGGCTCATCCTCGAGGCGGTTGGCATCGACTACTCCGAAGAGCTGCTCGTGCAGGCCAGGACGGCGGCCGACGAAGCAGGCCTTCCGCTCTCCTACGAGCGTCTCAACGTCAACACCGCGGCACTGCCACCGATGGAGTTCGACCTGGTCGTGAACCACGCCGCCGGCCACCACATCGCGGCCATCGACCGCGTGTTCCGCGAGCTGTGCCGCGTCCTTCCCGACGACGGCTGGTTCGTCTCCTTCGACTACGTCGGGCCACACCGGAACCAGTACACGCCCGAGGCCTGGGAGGAGGCTTGGGCGGTCAACCGGCAACTGCCGGCCTCCCTGCGTCAGGACCTGCGCTATCCGCACCTACCGACGATGCTGGCGACCGATCCCACGGAGGCCATCCACTCCGAGTTGATCCTCGAGACGTTCGGCCGCTACTTCACCTTCAGTGAGTTCACCGCCCTCGGGGGTGCGATCGCCTATCCCCTGTTGACGCACAATGCCCGCATGTTCGAGGCGACCGACCCTGCGGAGCAGTCCACGTGGCTCAGGCGCATCATGGAGGCGGACGACCGCTTCTTGGGGGAGCACCCCGACTCGTCCTTGTTCGCCTACTTCAGCGGGAGGCCCAAGAAGTCCGTGCTGAGCGAGACGGACCAATTGGCAACATGGGAAGCCGAAGAGAACGAGCGCGAGCGGCTGGCCGCCGAGAACGCCGGCGAGTACTACGTCCGCGGCGCGCTCCCGACTGCGCTCATCGCCCTCGACGAAGAGGAGTGGGAGCATGCGCGGCTGACGGCGCAGGTCGCCGCCCTCGAGTCGGACGTGGCCGCGCTCGAGTCCGGTCTGCTGTACTCGACTCTCCAGCGAATCACCAGCGCGTCGGCGACGCGTCGCATCAGGGCGAACCGCGCCATGGCCGCGCTCGAGCGCAGGCGGCGAGCCGCCCTTAGAGCACTCCCAGGTCGCGCAGGGACTCATCGATCCCCTTGAAGTACGCCTCCGCGGAATAGGTGCGGCAACTCTCGATGATATGCGCGCTGATCTCGGCAGAACCGTGGGGGTCGTGGAGGAGGTCGGAAACGATCCGGGCACACTCGTCGACGGTGGAGAACGTCGTGTCGCAGCCGAGCTCGCGCACGACTTCCCTCGGCCCACCCGCTCCGAACACGACAGGGATGCACCCGAAGCTCGCTGCCTCAATGGGCGTGATCCCGAAATGCTCCAGCCGTTCGGGAAATTCGTCCGCGTCCACACCGAACCCGGCCGCATGGACCAGCACCGCCGATCGCTCGTAGAGCGCAGCCAGATCACCGCGAGCGATGTTGGGGTAGAAGGTGCAGTCGAGGCCGGCGGCGAGCCTCTGGAGCTCGTGAAACCGGCGCCTGCCTTCGGGGCTCGGGTGAATGGAGCCAGCCAGGGCCAGGTCCATGCCCTCGACGCCCCCGTCGACCAGGCGTCGGAAGGCCTCGATGACGACGTCCTGCCGCTTGTTGTGGCCGCCGGTGAAGAAGCGTCCCACGGTGAGGATCGTCCGGCGCTCGGGCCAGGGCAGGCCGCTGGTCGCACCGGACCACGTCGCGTGGGCGTGGATGTGCCGGATGGGCGGTGCCTCGAGACCGTAATGACGAACAAGGCCGTTGACGTTGCGTCGGACGAACTCCGAGTACACCCAGATTTCGTCGTAGCCGCTCAGCCAGTGACCTCTTGCCTCAACGTCCGCGTCGGGGACCCAGAAGGGGAATTGAATGTGGTAGACGCTCGTGTCGCCGAAGGCCGGCACCGGCGGCACGATGGAATTGCCGAGGACGAACGAGAAGCGGCACTCGTCCCGTTCGACCTCGTCCCACGGCAGGGTCAAACCCACCACGTGCTCGAAGCCGAAGGTCGCCGCGATCTGCTGCATTCGGATGGCGCTGTAGCGCTGCGGCGTGGCGAAGGCCACGTTGGGCGTTCCGACGAGGGACGAGAGGTGCGACGCCACTTCGAACAACAGACGCTCACCACCACCCGGCACCAGTTGATATGGCGAGTAGAGGACGAATTGGGAATCGGGAGGTGTGCGCACAGCACCGAGGAAGTCGAGATCCGTCGTCGAGAGCTCGCTCATCTCCGCCCGAGGAGCAAGGTCGGCGAGATGCGAGGTCTGCCGAGCGTCGAGCCAGGCGCCCCACTTCTTCGCGAAACGCTCCCGGTTGATCTCGGAGATGTCCTGGAGCTGGAGCCGGGAGTCGGACGTCGTCTTGCTCTCGATGTGCACGACACGCGCCAGGGGGTTCACCATGACCTTCCCACACTGCGTCCACAGCTTCAGGCACAGGTCGGTGTCCTCGTAGTAGGCCGGCTCCCACTCGAAGCCGAAGCCTCCCACTCTCAGGAAGTCCGATCGCCGCATCATCAGGCAGGCCGCAGAGCAGTAGTCGACCGGACACGGTGTGTCGAAGTGATCGGGCCCCCATACCGACCCTTTCCCGATCTGCACCACGTCGCCGGTGGCCACGGCAACCCCGCCGACCTCCTGCACCCTTCCATCGGGGTAGAGGAACATCGGGCCGACGGCGGCGACAGAGGGGTCGTTTCTCATGGTCGAGGCGAGCGCCTCGACCCAGCCGGGCTGGACGAATGCATCGTTGTTCAGGAACACGATGTAGTCGCTCGTGGCGAAGTCCACCCCGATGTTGTTCCCCTCCCCGAAGAAGCGGTTGACCCCGACTTCGACCAGCGTGAAGTCGTCCCGGGCTTTCCGTGCCCGCAGGATGGCGACCTCCTCGGGATCCGATCCGTTGTCGACGACGATGATGTCCCGGATCAGGGCGCTCTCGGCGCGCGCCAGCGCATCGAGGCACTCGAGGGTGGTCTCCGCCTGGTTGTAATTGAGAACGATGACCGAGACGTTGTCGTGAAACGGGTCAGACGCGGCAGCCAACGGAGCGCTCGGACTATCTCGCGGTTTCGTTCGGCGCCCGGCGACGCGCCGCGAGCCTCGACATGAGGCGGAGCGGGGCGGTGAGGCGCCACGAGCTCGATTGTTTGAGGTCGTCGATCACACTCTGGGCCGTCGCCGCCTGCCCGGCGTAGGCCAGCATGCGCTGCTCCAGCTCCCCGAGCAAGCGGTCCTTGTCCTCGAGTTGCGCCGCGGACCGTGCGGCGGAGGTGGAGATCTTGGCGGAGAGCACGTCGAGTCGGTCCAGGAACTCCCTGGCGAGGTGTTCGCGCTCGAGACGCGCCGACTCCACTTGCGTGGCGAGCTGGCGGCGTGCCTCGGACGCATCGACCGACAGATGCGTCGTCAGGTCCTGGTAGGCCCGCAGGGCGGCCAGGAGAGCCTCGCGCTCGGCGTGCTGGCCCTCCATCCATCGTGCGACGACGTTGCGTAGGGCCACGGGCGACGTGGACTCGTCGAGGTGCTCGAGGGGCTCCACCGCTCCGCTGAGAATGTCCAGCAGGCTTCCCACGCTCGTGGGGACGTTGCGCAGCAGCTCGACCGTGGGCGCCGCACCATCGACGGGCGCTTGGGCCACCAGAGCCTCGGTCGTCAGGCCCAGGGAGACGCGCGCGGAGGGATAGCGGGCGGACACCAGCCGAGTCGCCTCGCCGAAGGCGGAAGAGACGTCGGCGGCCGTCGAGGTGACCACGACCGTGCCGCCCGGCGCCATGCGGTCGAACCACGCGCCGAAGTCCGGTAGCTCGATGTCGTCCCGGTCGAGAAGGGTGACGTGGAGCAGATCGACCGGCGGGCCACCGGCCAGCGCGTCGAGCGATTCCGCCTCGGTGTCGTAGCCGCTGACGGCGTACCCGAACCTCTTCGCGCATTCGGCCAGCAGGCGCCGGAAGGCGGGGGTGTCGCGACCGGCGGCACTGTCGGACGAGACGAGGCGCACGGCGACGCAGCGCGCCTCGGGACCGAGCCTCCGCACGGCGTCGCAGGTGGAGAAGAGTGATGCCGACTCGCCCGGTCCCGCCTCGACGGTCAGGGCCGGCCGCACGCGCGCGACCAACCACGAGAGGAGCGGCGAGAACAAAAGGCCGGCCTCGACCGGGCGCACGGGTTCGAGCTGGAGGATCTCCTCGAGGCTCGTTGCCTCCTTGCTTGCCGCGGTCGCGGCGGTCGCGGCGGCGGTGTCGTCGGGCGGCGACTCGGCTTTGCGGGTCACGCGATGAAGGGGGCCATGGAGATCATGTGGAGGAAGTTATTCGTTCTGACCTGGTCATTCAGCATTCAGCACTGGGAACTGCCTCCCACGCGGGCCCAGGGACCCGCCGAGTTCCGGCAAAGCTTATCTCTCTCGCCCAGGTTGTCCCGGGAGGGGAGCTCCCCCCGGGAGCTGCCGGTCCGCCGATCGGCCGCGTCCTCGCAAGGCCGAGTTCGCTGGTCGTGCTGCACGTGATGGCGGGGCGCGATCGGCGCGGCGCCCGCCCCGATCGCGCGGAGGGCAACTGGTAATGTTCCACGCCATGTGCACGCCGGACCCGCACGTCCGACGCGACCGGCCGTCTCGTCGGAGCGTGGCGCGGAGCACCCGTTCCTGCTGCGGTACGACGACTCCCGCGTTCTGAGCGGAACGCGCTCGTGAAGCGTGGATAGCGCAGTCGAGGGGCCTCCAACCCGCCGGGGTCGGCACGCCAGGAGACGGGCGCCACCAGCGGGCCCGGTTCGCTGGCGGGGAACGGTGTTCAGCCTCGCCGCCTACGTGCTCGTCGCATTCCTGGCCAACAAGAACGTGTGGCTCCACGGGTTCGCACACTCCCTCCAGGCGTCCGGCGGCAACGACACCGGGGAGGAGGTGTGGTTCCTGGCGCAAACGCCCTGGAACGTCCTGCACGGCGTCAACCCGTTCGCGAACGCCTTGCTGAACTATCCCGTCGGACTGAACCTCATGGACAACACGACGATGCCGCTGCTCGGGATGCTGGGCGCGCCCGTCACGCTCGTCTTCGGGCCGATCGCGACCCTCAACGTCATGGTCGCCCTGGGGTTCTCGGCGTCGGCGATGGCCTTCTTCGTGATGGCAAGGCGCTTCACGGACTGGTGGCCGGCGGCGTTCGTCGGCGGCTTGCTCTACGGGTTCTGTCCCTTCGCGGTGGCGGAGGGCGTTGCACACCTGTTCTTGATCTTCAACGTGGTGCCGCCGCTCATCATCCTCGTCATCCATCGGTTCGTCAGTAGCGACGACCGCTCGCCATGGCTCTACGGAATCGCGCTGGGCGGCTGCTACCTCGCACAGTTCTACATCTCGACCGAGGCGTTCGCCTCCCTCGTCGTCGTGTCGTGCATGGCGCTGGTCGTCGGTGGCGCGTTGCTCTTCCGGCGTCTCGACGTGGACCTCGCCAAGATGACAAAGATGATGGCGGTCGGGATCGTGGTGGCCCTTCTCGGAGTGGGCTACGGGGCTTGGGTGGCGTTGGAGGGTCCGCATCACATCAATGGCCCGGCGCAGCCGGCGGTGGCGATCGCAGGCATCTCCAGCGATCCCGCCGGGCTGGTCGTCCCGACACAGAACCAGCACTTCACTTTCAACGAGGCGTCGCTGGGGGATTCGTACGTTGCGCAGCGGGATGCCAACTGGCACATCGTAAGTGACGCGACGTTGGAGAACGGGACCTATGTCGGGGTGCCGTTGCTGCTCGTGCTGATCGCGGGCGTCGTCCTGCTCCGCCGGAATCGCTTCGCTGTCTTCACCGCGCTCATGGCGGCGGCGGCCATGGTGCTGTCGATGGGCTCCCGTCTGCACGTTGACGGATACCGTACGGTGGTCAGGCTCCCGTTCATCGTCCTGGCGCACCTACCGCTGGTCTCCAGCGGCTCGGCGGCGCGGTACGTCCTGTTCTTCTGGCTCTTCGCCGCGCTTCTCTTCACCCTGACCCTCGACCACATCCACGCGATGGCATGGCCGGCCAGCCGTGTCGGGTCGGCGGCCGTGTGCCTCGCAGTCGCGGTCGTGGCACTGTTGCCCCTCGTGCCGGCCTGGCCGTACCCGTCCAGCCCAGCATCCGTGCCGTCGTTCTTCACGAGCACTGCCCGCTCTCTTCCCGTCGGCACGACTCTGGTCGTCTTCCCCAGCTCCAACCCGGGCGATTCCTCCGCCATGCTCTGGCAGGCCATGTCCGACATGACCTTCCGCATGCCGGGGGGCTACGCGGTGTTCGCAAGCGCGCCCGACGGGGCGGCGTCCTTCAACCCGGCGCCCTCCGTCCTCGGGAGCGCTCTGACGTCGTGCGTGGCCGGTGTCCCGCCGCAGCTGCCACCCTCGGGTACCCGGTCCGCCCTGCGGGGGTGGGACGCGCAATACGTCGTCGTGGTGCCGGAGGCCACCGGGGCTGCGTGCGCCACGGCACTCTTCGACCAGGCGCTTGGTCCGCATCGTACCGAGGGCGGCGTGTCCGTGTGGCCGACCCATGCCGGTGCGTGAGCGGTCAACGGGCGGACGGTCCGTTTCACCCCCGGTCCAGCAGCGCCCGCAGCTGTGTGACCGGTGCACCGGCATCACCGAAGCGGGCATCGGCGTAGCGGCGGCCGGCGACAGAGGCCGCGGACCGGTTCGCCGCGCTCTGCATCCTTGCCGCAGCACCGATCAGGTCCTCCGGGTCGCCGAAGGTCGAGCCTCCGCCCGCCAGTGCGTGCACCACCGCGGGTCCCGACTGCTCGGGCACGATGATCGGGGTGCCAAAACGCAGTGCCTCCACGCACTCGCGGGCGACGTAGGGGCCGGGCGCAAGGTCGATGCAGACGTTGGCGTGTGCGAGCAGCCGCCACAGGTCCATGCGGGTGTCCACGGCGACCCGGCCCCGGAGGGCCCGGCCACGCCAGGCCGACGCGACCGCGTCCTCCACGACCAGGACGTCCGCGTCGTGGAAGGCGGCAGTCAGCCAGGCCACGGCAGGAGGGGGCTCGTCCCCGGCTCCCGCGCCACCGGACAGGACGAGTTGGTAGCCCGTGAAGCCGAACCCATGGTGCCGGTGCCGCTCCGCCAGCGGGTTGACCGGTACGTGCACGCAGACATCCCCCTCCCCGTCGACCGCAGCGACGAGGTGCAGGTGGTGCCAGGCGGGGTCGGCCGGCGTCTCGGCGGAGAGGTAGAAGACGGGTCCGGGGTTGCTGCGGGCCAGCAACGCGGCGACCGCGGGTGTCAGGTGGTCGACCACGACCGCGCCGGTGGCGGGCTCCCCGCCGGGCCAGCAGAGCTCGCCTCCTTCTCCCATGCCCTCGAGGTCGAAGGCCCCGTCCGGCTGGCGCCGGCCGGCGGCCCCGGGGACGAGGACCGAGACCGGGCCGATGCGCGACGCCGCCCCGGCGATGGCCCGCGTGACGAAGCTCAGCTCGGTTCGGTCGTGCCAGTGGCCGGCGACGACGACGGTTCCACCCTCACTCATGCGGGGCGTCGGGCCGGGCCACCAGTCGCCGCAAGTGCAGGACCTCCGCCCGCAACCGTGTGATCTCCTCCCCGAAGGTGCCGGCGACGTCGGCGCCGAGGGCCTCCTGTGCGGCCAGCCGGTCGGCCAAGAGGTCGCAGCGGGTCGCTACGACCTCCGTGGCCTGCGCCAGTGCGAGGAGCAGGCGACGGTCCGATCGACCCGACACGCGCCCCGCCCAGGCGCGGAGTGCTCCTCGCCTCGACGAGGGCCCGACGCGCCGTCCCTCCAACTCGCGGGAGAGCGACTGCAGTGCGTCGCCGCCGCGCACATGGGGGAGAGGCGGTGGTGGGTCGGCCGGTCGGCGCAACGTGTGGGGCGCGAGGTCCTGATCGTCGGCTACTGCATGGTGAGGGTCGAGTACCATCGGTTCCAGGCGTCCTCTTCGTCAGCCCTCGCCAGTCCGCACGACGCGTCGGCGCGAGTGAGATGTGGGTTGAAATAGCGATCTCCTTCGGTAATGTAATCCCTCCACCGGTCGACGAAGTTGACGATGTCGCCGACCCCGCCGGCGGTTCCCCGGCTCGGGGACTCATGGTGGATCAGCTCCGCGGCGGGCTCGTAGAGCGTGCGCAGGCCCTCGCCTCCGGCCCGAAGGCAGAAGTCGACGTCGTTCAGGTCGACGCCGAGTGCCTCGTCGAAGCCGCCGAGGCGACGGAAGACCTCGTGGCGGGTGGCGAGGCACGCGCCGGTGACGGCCGAGCATTCCCGGGTCGCGATCGCCATGTTCAGGTAGCCGGCCGCGCCCTCGGGCAAGCCGACCAACGGGTGCCCGGCGGCACCCGCCATCCCGACGACCAAGCCGCAGTGCTGCAGGCGGCCATCGGGGTAGAGCAGGCGGGCGCCGACCGCGCCGACGTCGGATCGGAGTGCTTGAGCGCACAGTGCGGACAGCCACCCCGGCCGGTGGGCCTCGATGTCGTTGTTCAAGAGGACGAGGACGTCGCCCCGGGCGACCTCCGCGCCCGCGTTGTTGAGTCCCGCCCAATTGAATGGCCGTGCGTCGCGCAGGATCCGCACGTCGGGGCGGGCGGCCAGCCGGTCGATCAGGGTCATGGTCTCCGCGTCAGAAGAACCGTTGTCGATGAGGACCAACTCGACATCGTGGCCCTGCGTCGTCGCCGTGACGGAATCGACGCAGGTCCGGAGGAAGCGGGGCTCGTCACGGAACGGGATCAGGATGCTCACGCTTGATCCAGCATCCGGGTGCCGCTCGACGCGGAACGTACCGCGCACGGAACCCGGGGCAACCCATGCTCGTTCGTTGCGGCGCTGGAGCGCCCGTTCGACGTGGCCCACGTCCCTGGGTGCGGAGCCCTCGTCGCCATGAGTTCGGTGACAGAGCACCTCGGCGATGTGCGTGACTGAGCTCGCCGCCGCGCAGGCGTACAAGGCACACTCGTGCTCGAGCCCGTCGGGCTCCGTTGCGACGAGCTGGGGCAGGGTGCCCGTAAGGCCGGCACCGATGGCGAGGGGACGGCCCACGTAGGACGAGGAGAGCAGGAAGTCGGGTGAGTAGTCCGGCTTGAGGCGCGGCGCGGCGTGGGTGCCGTCGGGCCGGAGCGTGTCCTCGTCCGCGTACACGACCCCCGTCTGCGTGATCGCCCCGCCCAGCAGGGCGACCGCGTCCGGGGCCCAGACGTCCCCGGGGAAGATCAACGCGACGTTGTCGCCCGGGTGCGCCGCCAGGCCCAGCCCGAGCTGGTCCGCCGCCGACGCGCCCTCGGGGGCGGCCACCGATCCGACCCGGCGGCGGGCCCGCCGGGAGGCGGCGGACCGGGCGACCGGAGTGAGCTCTTCGACCCGGGGAGCCGACGCCACCACGGTCAGCGACCAGCGGTCGCTCGTCTGGGCGCACAGCGCCTCCACGCTGCGAGCGACCGCCCATTCGGGCGCGTCACCCGCGACCATCACCAGTGCGAGGACGGCGCCGCCCGAAGCCGGGGTGCTGGTCCGGCGGAACGCCTCGCGGGCGCGCACCCACGTCGTATAGGCATGGAGATCCGTCGCAACGTCGGAAGGCAGGGGCGGGAGCTCGCGAGGGGCGAAGAGCACCCGTTCCACGCAGGGCAATCTACCGGACGCCCGACGCGTCACCGGGCGCGTTGGCGCAGGTGAGCGCCGACCTGCCACGATGCGCGGGTGGGGATATCCGACCGCCTGCTCATGGGTCCCGGGCCTTCGAACCCGTACCCCGAGGTCGCCATGGCGCTGGCCCGACCGGTGGTCGGACACCTCGATCCGCAGTTCTTGGCACTGCTCGACGAGACGAACGACCGGCTGCGCCGCGTCTTCGCCACGTCGAACGCCCTGACGCTGCCCGTCAGCGGAACAGGGTCTGCCGGCATGGAGGCCTCGTTCGTGAATTTCGTGCGGCCGGCCGATGCGGTGGTGGTCGGGGTCAACGGCGTCTTCGGCGAACGCATGTGCGAGGTGGCGGGTCGCGTCGGCGCCGACGTCGTCCGGGTCGAGGCCCAATGGGGCGAGCCGATCGACCCCGAGCGGCTCCTGGCTGCCCATCCGGCGCCGGCGATCATCGCGCTGGTGCACGCCGAGACCTCGACGGGGGTGCGCAGCGACATCGAGCCGCTCGGACGGGGCAAGGGCGACGCCTTGCTCCTGGTGGACATGGTGACCTCCCTGGGCGGGATCGAGGTCGCCGTCGACGACTGGGGCGTGGACGTGGCCTACAGCGGCACGCAGAAGTGCCTCGGCGTCCCGCCCGGGCTGTCGCCACTGACCGTCTCGCCGCGCGCCCTGGACCGGCTCGTCGAGCGGCCGTCGAGCTGGTACCTCGACCTCAACCTCCTCGCGCGCTACGTCAACGAGGCCGCCGGTGGCGGACGGGTGTACCACCACACGGCGCCGGTGACCATGGTGGCGGCCCTGCACGCCGGGCTGGGCGCCGTGCTCGACGAGGGGCTCGCGGCGGTGCAGCTGCGCCACGCCGAGTGCGGGCGGCTGCTGCAGGACGGGCTGGTCGACCTCGGGCTCGAGCTGCACGCCGAGGCCGAGCACCGCCTGCCGCAATTGACGACGGTCCGCGTCCCGGCGGGGGTCGACGAGGCCGCGTGCCGGCGGGAGCTCCTGGACTCCTACGGGATTGAGATCGGGGCCGGGGCGGGACAGCTGGCGGGGCAGGTCTGGCGCATCGGCTGCATGGGACACGTGGCTCGCCGGCGCAACGTGTTCGCGCTGCTCGGCGCCCTCGAGGAGGTGCTGGGACGATGAGCGCGGCCAGGGCCGTGCGCCACGCTCCGCTGGAGCTGCGGGGTAAGCGCGTGCTGCTGCGTTCGCTGACCGAGGACGACTTCCCGGCCTGGCACGAGGTGCGCACCCGCTGCGCCGACTGGCTGCTCCGCTGGGAGCCGCGGCCCAAGGGTGCCCCGGTGCCGTCGGAGGACCGCCCCAGCTTCGCCGCCCGCTGCGGCATCCGCGAGCGCGAGCGCCACCTGGGCACCGGCTACGGGTTCGGCATCTTCCTCGGCGAGCGCTTCGCCGGGGAGGTGACGCTCTCGTCGATTCAGCGCGGGCCGTTCCAGAGCGCGTTCATCGGCTACTGGATCGACGAGGCGCTCGCCGGCCGGGGGCTCGTGCCCGAGGCCGTCGTCGTCACGCTCCGGTTCGCCTTCGAGGCCATTTCGCTGCACCGGGTCGAGATCTCCATCATCCCGAGGAACCTCGCCAGCCGCCGGGTGGTCGAGAAGCTCGGTGTCCGGGAGGAAGGGGTCGCACTGCGCTTCCTCGAGATCGACGGCGTCTGGGAGGACCACGTGCGCTATGCGATCACGGCCGAGGAGTGGGTCCTCCGCGAGCCAAGCCTCGCCGCGGAGTGGCTCGGCTGAGCCTCAAGTGTCGGTGGCGCCCATCACCGACGGCGAGTGGCGGAAGAACTGCTCGACGTCGTGCTCGTAGGTGTACGACATCGGCTGGCGACCCGATTGGCGGCGCAGGCGGAGCGCCCGGATGAACGTGCGCACCGCGCCGGCGCTGGTGGCGTTGTAGTTGAAACCTGTCGCCGCGAGCCGCCGCGTGTCGACGCCGCGCCCGAAGCGCAGCAGGTCCTCCAGCTCCTCGGGCAGGTCGAACAGCCTGGCCACGGGACGGAGCTTCAACGGGCTGAATGGTGACAGGGGGACCAGCCGGGTCCCGCAGATGCCGGCCACCTCGCTCCAGGGGAGGCGGCCGTCGCCCGCCACGTTGTACAGGCCGGGAATGCTGCCCCGGGTCACGTGGACGAGGGCACGCACGACGTCGTCCTCCTCGACGAATTGGAGGAGCGGGTCGAAGCCGAAGATCGCCGGGCACAACGGCCTCGCCAGGTTGCGGCTGATCGGCGTCGTGAGGTGCGTGCCGAGGACATTGGCGAACCGGAGCACCGTGACGCGTGTCGCCGGGTTGTCCTCCGAGAAGTCGCGCACGAGGCCCTCGGCCTCGACCAGCGAGCGCTCCACGCTGTTCTTCACGGGGCTCGTGCGCACCGTGTCCTCGTGGAACGTGTTGGGATCGCTCGCCGCCGAGCCGTAGACGAGCGTCGACGACTTCACCACGACGTGGCGCACCGACGAGCCGGCGGCCCCGGCGGCCGCCAGCAGGTTCATCGTGCCGATCACGTTGGTCTCGTGCATCGCCCGCCTCGGCACCGTGGTCGAGTTCGTGATCATGAACGTGTGCAGGATCGTGTCGACCTGTGTCGCCTTCACGATCCGGTTCATGATGGAGTACGTCTGGTCGGCGCGCACGAACTCCGCCCGCTCGAACGGCACCGACGGTGCCCGGGTGCCCATCCCGAGGATCACGTCCATGGTGGGGTCGGTCTCGAGGGCCTGGATCATGCGGCCACCCCAGAAGGTGTCGGCACCCGTGACGAGGACCCGCCGGCTCATGGGCGACGTCAGCCGAACCACACGCTGTGCCGGTCGCGCAGCATGTCGTAGACGGACTCTTGGAGCAGCGAGCGGATGCGCTCGGACTCTTCCATGATCCGGCTCTTCGAGTACCGCTCCTGGTCCGCCGGGACGTCGAAGTGGACCGGGTCGAGCACCCGCAGCTTGAACTTGGCCGGGAACGGGGTGACGACGCCGAGGGGCCCGAAGGCCAACAGGTTGGGCGTGATGGGGAAGTAGGGGATGCCGAGGGCCCGGGCCAGGGTCGGCAGCCGCAGCAGCACGGGCATGGCCTCCTCCGAGCCGATGACGGCGATGGGGATGACGGGGACACCGGCCCGCATGGCGATCTCGACGAAGCCGCCGCGCCCGAAGCGGCGGAGCTGGTAGCGGTCCGTGAAGGACTTCGAGGGACCCTTGGTCCCCTCGGGGAAGACGAGGGCCAGCTGCCGTTGCTCCTTCAGCAACCGGTAGGCGTTGGCGGGACGGGCCGACACGCCGCCGGCTCGGGCCCACAGCGTCCCGACGACGGGCACCGTCCTGAAGAAGTAGTCGGCCAGGCCGTAGACGGGACGGCCGAGCTCCTTCTCGATCCCGTGCATGATCACCGGTGCGTCGGAGGGGATCGCACCCGCGTGGTTGCCGATCAGCAGCGCCCCGCCCTCCGTCGGGATTTTCTCGAGGCCCTCCCACTCGGCGCGGAACCACTTCGAGTAGATCGGCTCGTAGAGCGCCCGCGCCAGTGCCCGCGTGCGTTCCGACCGGCCCCACTCGTCGACGTCCGACAATCGGGGATCCTCCTGGTCGTCGGCCTCCTCGGCGGGGACTCGGATCGGGACGATCGCCGTCGACCGGTTCCTCTCACCGACAGCCGGGCGCCCGCTGGCCATCGGGCCATGGTACCGAGCGCACGGGCACTGAAATCCTGGTTCGGGGGACTCGCGCCCCGCAGCGGCGCCTCGGGCCATCCCCGCAGGTCACCGGGGGAGTGGTCGTGGCTAGGGCCGCGCCGCCCCGATGAGACCCTCCGTGAAGATGGGCGAGTACGACACCGTGGACCCGGTGAAGGGCGCCTGGATCACCGTGTCCGTCCCGTAGGGACCCGATCCCGTGTACATCACGACGTGGTCCACCTGGTTGTCGCCGTCGAGGTTGTAATAGAAGAGCAGGTCACCTGGCTGGAGCGAGTCGAGCGACACATGGGTCAGGGCGGGCCACTGCGACTCGGTGGTCCTCGGGATCGACACGCCGGCCTGCCCCCAGGCCCACTGCACGAGCCCCGAGCAGTCGAAGCCGGCGCCGGCCTGCTCGCCGCCGAAGACGTAGGGCACGCCGAGCTGGGACACTGCCGCCTGTACCGCCGCCATGCCCGCGCCGCCACCGGTCGAGGACCCGCCGACCGGCCCGGTCGCCCCCGCAGCCTGGTTGGCCGCGTCGGTCGCCGCGGCACCACTGGACGACCCGCCCACCGCGCCGGCCACGGTGGCAGCCGCTGCCGCGGCCGCGGCGGCCTCCTGTTGCTGCTTCTCACTGGCGGCCTTGGCCGCGGCCGCCGCTTCCTGTTGCGCCTCCTGGATCGCCGCTTGTGCGACCTCCTGTGCCAGCTGACCCTGCACCTGGTCCAGGGTCCCCTTCGTCGCCGCGGCCTCTTGCTCGTTCGCCTGCGCCAACGACTTGGCTTGCGCCGCCTCGGCCTGCGCCTGCGCGGCGACGCTCTGCTGCTGGACCTCTTCGTTCTGCAAGCGCGCCTCGGAGCGTTGCAAGGTGGCCTCGTCCTTCGTGAGGTTGCCCACGATCTGGTTGGTGTACTGGTTGCGGGCCTGACTGAGGTCGGCCGACGAGGAGAAGTAGGAGGCGAAGCCGGTGTCCGGCGTGCCGTACACATACGCCGCGACGGCGTCGGTCGTGACGGTCCGCTTGTCGGCTTCGACGGAGGACCGGGTGTGGAGCAGGCTGGTGGTGAGCGACTTCATCGTGGCCTGCGCGTTCTGGAGGCTCTGGACGGCGGTGTTGTACTTGTCGTCGAGGATCGACGTCTGCTGCTCTTCCTGCGTCAACGTCGCCTCGATCTGGCTCACCTGTGATTGCGTCGCGTTGATCTGGGTCTGGTTCGGCGCCGGGCCGGGGAGGGTGGTCGAGGTCGTGGCACCGGCGGTGGCAGTGGTCGAGAGCCACGCGCCGAGGAGCCCGGCGACCATGGTCGCCCGGATGAGATGGGTCCGCCTGCGGACAGTGCCCCGACAATTCACTGCACCCACGTGGCAAAGCGTAACGGCTGGGCGGTTGCAGAACCGACACCCCGTCGTTTCGGTCGGGTTGCAGCCGGTGTTCGCGCGCCGTTCACATTGTCACGGTCCAACGAGCAATCGGTCACGATTGACCCTGCCGGCCTCCGTCCGTAGGGTGCCGTTCATGAAGGGCGTCGTCTCCGTCACCCAGGGGCGCCTCCGGGGCGTGTGGCGGGGCGACCTGTGGTCGTTCTCGGGCATTCCCTACGCGCGGGCTCCCGTCGGCGAGCTGCGGTGGCGAGCACCCGAACCGCCCGCGGCGTGGGAGGAGGTGCGCGACGCCTCGACGTTCGGGCCGATCGCACCGCAGTCGGCGGCCGTGCCGGGGATCACCAGCCCTTCCGATCCCGAGACGTCCGAACCGCACAGCGAAGACTGCCTGTCGCTCAACGTGTGGACCCCGGAGCTCCCCGAGGCGCCGACGCTGGAGCCCGGGCGCGGCAGGCCCGTCATGGTGTTCATCCATGGCGGGGGCTTCACCTCGGGCAGCGGGTCCGTCTTCCTCTACCGGGGCGGCAACCTGGTGCGCAACGGCAATGCCGTCGTGGCCACCATCAATTACCGGCTCGGAGCGCTGGGTTTTCTCGGCCACCGCGACCTGGCCGACCGGGACGGGCAGGTCGGCAATTGGGGCGTTCTCGACCAGCTGGCCGCGCTCGCCTGGGTGCGCGACAACATCGCGGCCTTCGGCGGTGATCCCCACAACGTGACCATCTTCGGCGAGTCAGCCGGGGGTTTCAGCGTCGCGACGCTGCTCGGCACGCCCGCCGCCGCCGGTCTCTTCCACCGGGCCGTGGTGCAGAGCGGCGGGGCGCACGTGCACACCGTCGAAGAGGCGGAGCGCACGGCGGAGCGGCTGGCGGCAGTGTTGGGGCTCGCTTCGTGCACCAGAGCGTCATTGGAGCACGTCCCGGCCTCCGAGCTCGTCGCCGCCACGGAGGAGATCGGGAAGCGCCGCCCGGACCCCGGGATGATCCCGCTGCCGTATCTCCCCGTCGTCGACGGCGTCGTGCTGCCTCAGCACCCGCTGGCCGCCGTGGCCAACGGCGCTGCGGACGGCGTGGACCTGTTGATCGGCACCAATCGTGACGAGCTGACCCTCTTCGGCCTGGGCAATCCGGCGCTCATGGCCCTCGACGAGGAGGGCATGGAGCGTTGGGTGGCGAACGCCGTTCCCGACATGCCCGCCCGCGAGGTGGTCGACGCGTACCGGGCGGCCCGGCGGGCCCGGGAGGAACCGGTGAGTCCCAAGGACATCTGGGTGGCAGTGGGGACCGATGTGGTCTTCCGGTGGCCCAGCCTGCAGCTGGCCGCCACGCACGCGGGGCGGGGCTCGAACACCTTCGTCTACCTGTTCGACTGGGAGTCCCCGGCGTTCGACGGGATGCTCGGCTCGTGCCACGCGCTCGAGTTGCCCTTCGTGTTCGGGGCGGTGCACCTGCCCGTGGTGCAGCTGTTCTCCGGGAGCGGTCCCGCGGTGGCGGCGCTCTCCGAGGAGATGCAGCGCGCCTGGCTCGCGTTCGCGACGGGCGGGAACCCCACCCACGGCGGCATCGACGAGTGGCTTGAGTGGGACCCGGCCGGTCGCTCCACCATGATCTTCGGTGCCCGGACGTCCCTGGTCCGCGCGCCACGTGACGCCGAGCTGGCGGTCCTTGAGCGGCATCGCCCGCTCGTGTCCGGCGTGCCCGGCTGATCGCTCGCCGGCCGGTCCATCCCGCTCCTCAGCGCGCCGTCGTGAGATCGACCTGCCCGAGGTCCTCGACCACGGGTCATCCTCACGGGCGTGCCCGCCGGGGTCAAGAATGGAGCACCGGGGGCGTAGCCCAACTGGCAGAGGCAGGGCGCTTAAACCGTCCCCAGTGAGGGTTCGAATCCCTCCGCCCCCACGCTCGGCCTGGCCGACCGTTCCCCTGCGTGCCCGTCGACGGCGTCGAGATCGCGGTGCTCGGACCGGTCACGGTCAGTGGCGGAGCCGAGCCCTTCCGGCGCGCCGCCGCCCTCGAGCTCGTGGTGTACCTCGCCTTCCACCGGTGCGGTGTTCGCCATGCCGAGTGGGCCCTGGCGCTCTGGCCCGACCAACCGGTCGTCCTCCCCACCGTGCACTCGACCGCGTCCGACGCCCGGCGCGCGCTCGGCCGGGGCGCGGACGGCATGCCTCACCTCCCCCGTGGGGCCAGCCTCCGGGTGCGTGAATCGGTGACCACCGACGTCGAGCGCTTCGCCTCGCTCGCCGCGTCGGGCGATCCCCACCTGCTCGTCGAGGCGATGGGCCTGGTCCGCGGCCCGCTCTTCGACGGACTGCGCAGATCCGACTGGGCCGTCTTCGACGGCACACAGGCGCGCGTCGAGTCACTGGTGGTCGGCACTGCACTGAGGGGCGCCGAGCAGCTGGTGCGGCGTGGCCGTGGTAGCGATGCCACCTGGGTGGTAAGGCAGGCGCTGCGGGTGAGCCCCTACGACGAGCGGCTCTACCGCGCCCTGCTGCGCGCGACGGCCGCCGAGGGCAATCGGGTGGGATTGCGCTCGGCGATGGCCGAGCTGCTCTCGCTGGCAGGGGAGCCGGCGCGGCCCGGCTCCCGCGTGCCCGAGATCGTCGGTGGCGGCGACCCCCGGCTCGGGTGTCTCCATCCCGAGACGACGGCCCTCTACCGCGGCCTGCTGCGGGGTTCCCCTGCCGCCGGAGGTCACCCCGCCAGGCTGTAGGGTTGCCTCCCGCCATGGCGAGAAGCTCTTCTGGGAAGTCGGTAGCCCGCGCCGCCGCAACGGGCGGTGGCACCACCTATCGCGGGCAGATGCCGGTCAACTGGTATGTCGCCCTGGTGATCATCGTCCTGGTCGGGCTCGGATCTGTCGCTCTCGCCAAGTATCACTACGACCAGACGCCGGCAGTGGTGGAGCCGACCACGAACACGACCTGGCACGCGGGGTTGGCCTTCGACATCTGCGGGACGACGGAGCCGGCGCTCGCCGCATCGCCCACCAGCACCACCACCGGGCTGACGACGACCGGGAGCGGCGTCCTGCTCATCGCACCCAAGACGGCGAGCGAGGCGGGCAACAACGCGACGTTGGGCAAGTTCGCCCAGGAGTACAACGGGCTCACCCTCACCAACACGGAGTTGAAGTACCCGTCCCCCAAGGTGCCCACGTACACGAACGGCGAGAAATGCGCCGCCGGCACCCCGGATGCCGGGAAGGTGGGCGAGGTGCTGGCCCGCTCGTGGGTGTTGACCACGAAGACGGGCAAGAACGGCGAGCAGGTGGAGGCGGGCGGCCTGACCACGCTGAAGCCCGCCGACCTCAAGTTCCTGAACCGGCAGCTCATCACCGTGGGCTTTGCGCCCCCCGGCACGTCGCTGCCCAAGCCGCCGACCACGACGATCCTCGCGCTGGTACAGGTGCTGGCGGGGAACCAGCCCGTCGCCACGACCACGACGACACCGGGTGCCACGACCACGACGGCGCACATGGTGACCTCGACGACGGTGCCCAGCTCGTTGACGACGACCACCGTTCCCGCGACCACCACGACGACGAAGCCGCCGACCACGACGACGGGCCCGTCCACGACGACGACGAAACCTTCGTCAACCACGACGACGAAGTAATGAAGGCGGTCGTCCTCGTCGGAGGCGAGGGGACGAGGTTGCGCCCCTTGACGCTCACGACACCGAAGCAGATGCTCCCGATCGTGGGCGTCCCGATGATCGAGCGCGTGCTCGGCCAGCTGGCCCTGCACGGCGTGGATGAGGCAGTCCTGTCCCTGGGCTACCTGCCCGACGCCTTCATGGAGGCATACCCCGACGGGCAGGCTGCCGGGGTACGGCTGACCTACGCCGTCGAGCCCGAGCCGCTCGACACGGCGGGTGCGGTCCGATTCGCGGCCACGTTCGCCGGCATCGCCGAGACCTTCGTGGTGGTCAACGGCGACGTGCTCACGGATCTGGACCTGACGAGCCTCGTGGCGTTCCACCGCGAGCGTGGGGCCGAGGGGACGATCCACCTCCATCCGGTGACCGACCCGTCCGCCTTCGGCGTCGTGCCCACCGACAGCGAGGGCAGGGTGACGGCCTTCGTCGAGAAGCCGCCCCGCGACGAGGCGCCCACCAACGAGATCAACGCGGGTACCTACGTGCTCGAGGCCTCCGTCCTCGACCGGATCCCCGAGGGCGGCCGGGTCTCCATCGAACGGGAGACGTTTCCCGCAATGGTGCGCGACGCATGCCTCTTCGCCCGCGCCGACGACCGCTACTGGATCGACACCGGCACCCCCTCGGCCTACTTGGAGGCGAATTTCGACTACGTGAACGGGAAGCGCGGCGCGGTGGTGGCCCCAGGGCTCGTGGACGGGGGCCGAGGCTTCCTCGTGGAGGGTGCGAGCGAGCTGGAGGGCGAGATGGTCGGCCCCGGGGTCGTCTTCGCAGGATGCGTGGTGGAGCCCGGCGCGCGGGTCGAGCGGAGCATCCTCGGGCGCGGCTCGGTGGTCTCGGCCGGTGCGCTGGTGACGGACTCGGTGCTCATGGAGGGGTGCCATGTCGCGGCGGACGCCCAGGTGTCCGGCTCGGTCATGGGCCCCCGCTCCATCGTCGGCCAACGCGCCGACGTCCGGGCGGTCTCCGTGCTGGGGGCGGATGCCGTGGTGTCCTCGGGAACCCTGGTCGACGGCGAGCGCGTCTCGGGCTAAGAAGTCGCATGCGCACGATGGTGACGGGAGGGGCCGGGTTCATCGGCTCGAACCTCGTGGACCGCCTGTTGGTCGAGGGGCACGAGGTCGATGTCGTCGACGATTTCTCCACCGGCTCCCTCTCGAACCTGGCCGAGGCCCGCGCCAGCGCCGGAAGGGCGCTCACGATCCACCATCTCGACATCACGGCACCCGCAGTGGTCGAGCTCATGGCGCGCCGTCGGCCCGAGCTCGTGTTCCACCTGGCGGCGCAGGCCGACGTGCGGGTCTCCGTGGCCCGGCCGGTCTTCGACGCCACGGTGAACATCGTCGGCTCGCTCAATGTCCTGGAGGGCGCGCGCCAGGCCGAGACGGAGCGCGTGGTGTTCGCCGCGAGCGGCGGCACGCTCTACGGCGAACCCGTACCCGAGGACCTGCCCGTGCGCGAATCGCACCCCCAGCAGCCTCTCTCCCCGTACGGAGTGGCGAAGAAGTCGGTGATCGACTACCTGGTCGCCTATCGCGAGCTGCACGCGCTGGAGTTCTGCGCCCTGGCCCTGGCCAACGTCTACGGGCCCCGCCAAAATCCCCACGGCGAGGCGGGAGTGGTCGCCATCTTCGCCGAGCGCATCGTGCGGTCCGAGCCCGTCACCATCTTCGGCGACGGCGAACAGACCAGGGACTTCGTCTTCGTCGACGACGTCGTCGACGCATTCGTGCGGGCCGCCACCCGCGGCGGCGGCCTCGTCTGCAACATCGGCACCGGTCGCGAGACGTCGGTCAACGAGCTCCTCGCCACCATGGCGGCACAGGCGAGCGCCGAAGTGACCCCGGTGTCGAAGCCGCTGCGCCCGGGTGAGCTCTTGCGCTCGAGCCTCGATATCGAGCGAGCGGCGATCCAGCTCGGATGGCGCCCGTGGACCGAGCTGGCTGACGGGACCCGCGCCGTGCTCGAGTTCATCGGCGCCCGCCAAGGCTGAGGGGCTCAGCGGAACAGATCTTCGCCGGGTGGCCGGACGACCTCGGCCCGCACCGAGGCGGTGCGCAGCCAGTGCGCGGGCAACCCGCGCACCAGGGCGACGGGGACACCGCGGTCCTTGCCCATGACGAGCTCGGCCGCCGAGGCGATCTCGTCGGCCACGCAGACCTCGGTCGCCACGAGCTCGCGGCCGCCGGCATCGAGAGACCCGCGCAGGTCGACGACGGCGGCCACGCCGGCGCATCCGATGGCCACGTCGGTGACACCGCGCCGCCACGGCCGGCCGAACGTGTCGGAGACGATGACCCCGACGTCGACACCGAGCGCGTTGAGGAGGCCGGCTCGGATCCGCCGCGCCGAGCGGTCGGGGTCGTCGGGGAGAAGCGCGGCGGTGCCGTCCGCCACGTTGGACAGGTCGACGCCGGCGTTGGCGCAGACGAAGCCATGCCGCGTCTCGCTGATCACGAGTTCGCCCCGGCGGCGCAAGACGCGCACCGACTCCTTCTCCACCAGCGTCAACTTGGCGGCGGGATCGCCATGGTCGACGGCGACGAGCTTCCCCTCGGCCTTGGACACGATCTTCTGGGTGACGACGACCACGTCCCCGCCGCGCAGTTCGGGCCCCCCGGGCCGGGCGGGCGCCAGGGCGCCCGCGACGAGCCCCGCCACCTCGGCCCCGGGCACGACCTCCCCGATGCCGGTGACGGGGATCACCCGCACGCCGTCAACGTCCACCGTCGACCACCACGCGGGCCAGGCCGGCCGCGCGCTCGGGGGAGCTCATCACCGTGTCGGTGACGATGCAACGGACTCCCGTGGCCTCCACGTCGGCGGCGCGGCCGGCATCGGCCGTGTCCACCACGAGGGTCGCCGCCCAGGGCGCGTACAGCTTGGCCACGCCGACGACGGACGCCTCCGTCCCGAGCTCAGCCATCAGCCGGTCGGCGGGTCCCTTGAGGGCGGCACCCGCGACGATGGGCGACACGGCGACGACCGCGTTCCGCCGGGCGAGGAGAGCCTCGCGCACGCCGGGCACCGCCAGCAGGGGCCCGATGGAGACGACCGGGTTCGACGGGCAGACCACGATCGTGTCCGCCTGCTCGAGGGATTCCATGACCCCCGGCGCCGGCCGGGCCGCCGCGTCCCCCTCGAAGCGGACGCCGCGGACCGCCACGTCGTGGCGGAGCCGGACGAAGTAGTCCTGGAAGCCGACCTCGGTCCCGGCCGGACCGAGTGGGCTCGGCTCCGCCAGCGTGATCCGGGTGCGCAGGGGGTCGTCGGTCACGGGCAGCAGGCGCACCTCGACCCCGCGCCGTTGGCACAGCGTGGCGGTCACCGCGCTCAGCGGCTCGCCGGCGTGCAAGAGCCCCGTCCGGAAGAGGTGCGTCGCCAGGTCGCGGTCGCCGAGGCGGAACCAGTCCTCGCCGCCGAGCCGGGCCAGCTCGTCCATGACCGCCCAGGTCTCACCGGCGACTCCCCAGCCGGTTTCCCGGTTGTCCACGCCGGCCAGCGTGTAGGTGACCGTGTCGAGATCGGGGCTGATGTGGAGGCCGTGCAGGACCACGTCGTCACCCACGTTGACGATGGCCGTGAGCGCACGCGGCGGGACCACGTGCACGAGCCCGGAGAGCATCCGGGCGGCCCCGACGCCGCCGCACAGGGCCACCAGCACGCTGCGAGCATAGGAGCGCCCGAGGGAGTGGCCGGCCGGCCGGCTCCTGGTACCATCGCCGCCCGCCATGCCAGTGCGCATCCCCTTGGACCGGCACTCCACCGTCGTGTCGGTCCTGCGGGAGGCAGCACGGGTCAACGGCGACGTGGAGGCCTACGTCGAGCCGGCCGGCGCGGCGGACCGGCGCTCGCTGACCTTCGCCCAATGGGACCGTGCCGCCGACGGGGTGGCGGGTTGGCTGGCCCGCCGCGGCGTGGCCAAGGGCGATGTGGTGTGCCTGCTGCTGCCCTCGTGCATCGACTATGCGGTGCTCTACGCCGCGCTGCTCCGGCTCGGTGCCGTCACGTCGGGGATCAACCCCCGCATGGGCGCCGCCGAGGTGGCCTCCATCGTGGAGCGTGCGGCGCCGGTGCTCGTGGTGGCCGACCCCGCCGTGTCGCCACCACTGCCCGCGGGAGGGCTGGACGTGGTGGTGCGTCACGACGCCCGGGCGGCGTGGGCGGGCGCGCCGGCGGAGGTGTGGCCCGATCTGGCGCCTGACGACCCGGTGGCCGTGGTGTGGACCAGCGGGACGACCGGGCAGCCCAAGGGGGCGGTCTTCGACCACGCGAACCTCGCCGCCGTGGCGAGGGGCACGGACGTGCTGAGCCAGCCGGGGGACCGCCGGCTCTCGCCGTTGCCGTTCGCGCACGTGGGCTACATGACGCGGGCATGGGACGAGATCGCCAACGCCGTCACCACGGTCATCACGCCGACCCCTTGGCGAGCGGACGAGGCGGTGCGCATCATGGCGGACGAGCGGGTCACGGTGGCCCAGGGCGTGCCGACGCAATGGGCGCTGATGCTGGCGAGCGAGGAGCTCGAGCGCGTCGATCTGCACGCGCTGCGCGTGGCGGGGACCGGCGCAGCGCGGATGACGGCGTCCATGGTGGCCGAGGTGCGCGATCGCTTCGGCGTCCCCGTCGTCGTCCGCTACACCTCGACCGAAGCTTCGTTGGGCACGGGGACGACGCTGAGCTCGTCGGACGAGGAGGTGGCGACCACCGTGGGGCGCCCGGTCGCCGGGGTCGAGCTCGCGATCGTCGACGACGAGGGCAGGCCCGTTCCTGACGGAACCGTGGGCCGGGTCATGCTGCGCTCCGGCGCCACCATGCGCGGCTACTGGGGTCGGGGCCCGGGACGGGGCCGACCTGTGCGCCAGCTCCTCGACGCGGCGGCCACCGCGTCCGTGCTCGACGCCGACGGGTGGTTGACCACGGGCGACTTCGGGCTGCGCACCCCCGAGGGGAACCTCCAGCTGTCCGGCCGGGCCCACGAGCGCTACATCCGCGGCGGCTACAACGTCTACCCGGCCGAGGTCGAGGAGGTGCTCTCCGCACACCCGTCCGTGGCCCGGGCCGCCGTGGTCGGCGTGCCCGACGACGTGCTGGGCGAGATGGGCGTGGCCGTCGTCGTGGCGCAGACGGGCGCGGTGCCCGAGCTCGCCGCGCTGCGCGCGTACTGTGCCGCCCGGCTGTCCGATTACAAGGCTCCGGACGCGCTCGTCGTGGTCGACGAGCTGCCGCTGACCCCGATGATGAAGGTCGACGCCGGCCGGCTCGCCGCGCTGGCGGCACGTGGGGCCGAGCAGCGGCGCTCGGAGCTGGGACGGAATCGTGGCCCGTCGTCCGGGGTGCTAGGCAGTGGCCCCATGCGAGAGGCCGACGACAAGGAGCGTGCATGAGTCCGACCACCAGAGTCGGGGAGTCCGACCCCACCCGAGGGACGGCACCCGAGGCCATCACGGCAGGCCGCTACCGCGGACGGGTGGCGGTCGTGACCGGCGCCGGCTCGGGCATCGGGCGCGCCACGGCGCGCCGCCTGGCCGCCGAGGGGGCCGCAGTCGCCTGCCTCGACGTGACCGAGGACGCCATCGCCGCGGTGGCGGCGGAGATCAACGCCGAGTCCGCCGACGCCGGTGCGAGGGCGATCGCCGTGCACTGCGACGTGACGGACGAGGACGGGGTTGCCGCCGCCGTGTCCGAGGCGCGCGAGGAGCTGGGGCGCATCACCAACCTGTGCAACATTGCGGGTGTCGGAGGCTTCGCGCACACTCCCGAGCAGTCGCTGAGCGGATGGGACAAGATCATCGCGGTCAACCTGACCGGCACGTTCCTCATGTGCCGCGCCGTCCTGCCCGGCATGATCGAGCACGGTGGTGCGATCGTCAACACCGTTTCGACGGCGGGCATGAAGGGGCAGCCGTACTCGGCCGCCTACTGCGCGTCGAAAGGAGGCGTCAGGCTGCTCACCATGGCGCTGGCCGTCGAGTACATGGCCCGCGGCGTGCGCGTGAACGGAGTGGCGCCGGGTGGAGTGGACACGCCGATCATCCACAACTTCGCCCCGCCCGAGGACGCCGACTGGAAGCTGATCGAGCGGCTGATGACCCCGATCGGGTACGCCTTCCCGCATGAGATCGCCGGCGCCTTCGCCTACCTCGGCTCGCACGAAGCGGACTACATCACGGGGGCGATTCTCTCCATCGACGGGGCGATCACGACCTGAGCAGCGCCGTCACGTCCCGAGGCGCCACCGAGGCGCGCCTGCGCGTCGCGCTCGATGCGACGCCGCTGCTCGGGTTCCCGACCGGCATCGGTGCTTTCTGCCGCGGCGCGCTCGGAGCCCTGGCAACCCGCCCGGGAGTCGACGTCCGGGCCTATGCAGTGAGCTGGCGGCGGCGCGGCTCGATCCGTGAGCACCTGCCCGCCGGCGTGACGGCGCAACAGCGCCCGATGCCGGCTCGGCCCCTCCACGCGCTCTGGGCGCACGGCAATACACCCCCCGTGGAGTGGTTCATCGGCTCCACCGACGTCGTGCACGGCACCAATTTCGTCGTGCCGCCGGCAAGGCACGCCGGGACGGTCGTCTCGGTGCACGACCTGACGCCGCTCCACCACCCCGAGTTGTGCAACGCGGCCACCCTGGCGTACCCGGCGTTGATCCGGCGCGCCCTCGATCGCGGTGCGTGGGTGCATGCGGACTCCGCGTTCGTCGCGGGCGAGGTCGCCGAGGCCTTCGGCGCCGATTCCTCCAGGGTGCGCGTCGTCCATCCCGGCATCCCGGAATTGCCCGCGTCACGCAGGACGAAGCGGCCGGCGCGCTGTCCCGCCTGCTGCCGCCCGGGACCGACCGGTTCTGCCTGGCCGTCGGCACCGCCGAGCCGCGCAAGGACCTGCCGGGACTGGTGCGGGCATTCGGCGAGGTGGCGGGACGCCACGGCGACCTCACCCTCGTGCTCGCCGGCCCGCCGGGCTGGGACGAGGAGAGGCTGGCGTCGGCCATCGCCACATCGCCGGCCCCGCGCGGATCGTGCGCACGGGGTGGGTCGAGCCGGCCGACCTGGCGGCACTGATGGAAGCGGCCACCACCCTCGCCTACCCCTCGCTCTACGAGGGGTTCGGGTTCCCGCCGCTGCAGGCCATGCGGGCCGGCGTGCCCGTGGTGGCCACCCGGGCCGGCTCGCTGCCCGAGATCCTCGGCGACGGCGCGCTCATGGTGGACCCGGGCGACCACGACGGGCTCGTCGAGGCACTCGACGCATCCGTGTCAGACCAGACATTGCGCGGCAAGCTGGTGGCGGCGGGCAGCGCCTGGTCCGGCCGGTTCACGTGGGAGGGGTGCGGCGCGGGGCTCGAGGAGCTCTACCGCGACGTCGTGGGCGGCACCGGTGCCTGACCAGCGGCCGCCATCGGTGCTCCTGGCCGTCGAGCAGCTGCGGCGCCGGGTACCCGGCGGCATCGGTGCGTACGCACGCGGGCTCCTCGGCGGGCTGGCCGCGTGTGCCCGGGAGGGCGATGACGTCGACCTGGCGCTCCTGGCCAGCCGTGCTCCGGGCGGCCACCCCGGGCGGACCGGTACGTCCGGCGACCCGCTGGCGGCGTTCGGCCTGCCGGTCATGGCCTCGCGCCTGCCCGGCCCCCTCCTGACCCGAGCGTGGGACCACGGCGTGTGCCACGCGCCGAAGGGCTTCGACATCGTGCACTCCGTCTCGATGGCCGCACCTGCGGCGCGCCGGTCCGACCGGAGCCGGCACGTCGTCATGGTCCACGACGTCGCCTGGCGGCGTCATCCCGGTGCGACCACGCGACGAGGGCGGCGCTGGCACGAGCACGCCCTGGTCCGGGCGCGCCAGGGTGGGGCCACGATCGTCGTGCCCTCCCGGCTCGTGGCCGCGGACGTGATCGCCCTCGGTTTCGACTCGGCCCGCATCAGCGTCGTGCCCGGCGGGGCTGACCACCTTCCCGAGCCCGACCCGGTCGCCACCGAGGCGCTCCTGACGCGGCTGGGCGTGTCCGGCGAGTTCCTGCTCACGGTCAGCACGCTCGAACCGCGCAAGAACGTTGACCGCCTGGTCGAGGCGTTCGGTCGGGTGCGCCCCTCGCTCCCGGGGCCGTGGCGCCTCGTGATCGTGGGCCCGACGGGCTGGGGTCCCGAGCCCTCGATGCGCCGCGAGGACGGCGACGGCGTCGTGTTCACCGGGTCCGTCCCCGCTCCCGTGCTCGCGGAGCTCTACCGGCGCGCCCGTGCCTTCGTGTACGTCCCGTTGACCGAGGGCTACGGTCTGCCCCCGCTCGAGGCCATGCGTGCGGGCACGCCCACCGTGGCGGCCGCCGAAGTGCCGAGCGTGCACGACCTGGGCGAGGCCGGCCCCGCCGCCGCGCTGATCGTCGACCCGCTCGACGTCGACGACGTCGCGACGGCTCTGGCCTCGGTGCTCACCGACGACGAGCTGCGGGCCGACCTGTCGGCACGGGGGACCGCTTTCGCCCGGACGAGGACGTGGCACGCGGCGGCCCGCTCCCACATCGACCTGTGGCGGTCGCTCCGTTGAGCGCCCGGCTGGCCCTCACCCTCGACGTCTCGGCCGTCCCGGTGCGCCCGGGCGGTGCGGGCTACTACACGATGGCACTGGCGGGCGGCCTGTCGGTCCACGACGAGGTCGAACTCACCCTGATCGCCCGGCGGGGGGACGAGGAGCGTTGGGGCGCCGTCGCCGCCGGCGCGGCCGTCCGCGGCGTCGTGCCCGCCACGCGGCCGGGCCGGCTCGCCTACGAGCAACTCGGGCTGGCTTCCGTGCTGCGCTCGGTCGGCGCCCGGGTCCATCACGGGCCCCACTACACGATGCCCGCACGGGCTCCGGTGCCGTGCGCCGTCACGATCCACGACTGCACCTTCTTCGACCATCCCGAGTGGCACGTCCGGTCCAAGGCGGCCTTCTTCCGCCGGGCCATCCGCCACGCCGCCCGCCACGCCGGTGTGGTGATCTGCGTGAGCCAGGTGACCGCGGAGCGGCTGCAGGCGTGCTGCGTGGTGCGGGCGCCCGTTGTGGTCGCGCCCCATGGTGTCGACCACGGGCGCTTCTCGCCCACCGAGCCCGCCCCGGGGGCGGACCGGGCCGAGCTCGACGCGCTGGGGGTGCCCACCGGCCGGCCCCTGGTCGCGTTCGTCGGCACCCTGGAGCCGCGCAAGGGCGTGGCGTCCCTGGTGGCCGCGTTCGACCTTCTCGCAGACTCCCGTCCCGAGGTGGCGCTGGTGCTGGGGGGCCAGCCCGGCTGGGGGATGGCCGAGACCGAGCGCGCCCTGGCCGCCGCCCGCCACGAGCAGAGGATCGTGCGGACCGGGTACCTGCCGGACCGGGCGGTGCCGGCCCTGCTCCGTCAGGCATCCGTCGTGGTGTACCCCGCACTCGAGGAGGGGTTCGGTCTGCCCGCGCTGGAGGCGCTCGCCTGCGGCGCACCGCTGGTGACCACCGAGGGGACCGCGATGGCCGAGCTGGCCGCCGGAGCTGCGCTTCTGGTGCCGCCGGGCGACGTCGCGGCGCTGGCCGAGGCGATCGGCACGGCGCTCGACGGCGGACGCGGCACGAGCCGCCGGGCACTGGGCCTCAGGGTGGCGGCGGAACGCACGTGGGAGGCCAGCATCGCGCGGCACGTCGGCGCCTACGCAGTGGCCGACGCGGCCGCACAGTAGGGTTCCGCGGGTGCGCGCGCTGATCACCGGCGGCAAGGGCTTCGTCGGCCAGTGGCTCGCCGCGCACCTCAAGGATGCGGGCGACGAGGTCGCGGTCATCGACATCGAGACCGACGTGGCCGACGGCGCGGCCGTCCGGCGCGTCATGGCCGACGTCGGGCCCGAAGCGGTCTACCACCTGGCGGCGATGACCCACGTGGGCGAGAGCTGGGAGAACCCGAGCCAGGTGCTCAGGGTCAACGTGCTGGGGACCGCCGAGGTCCTGGCCGCGGCCCGCGACCTCGAGCGGAGCCCCCGTGTCCTCATCGTGAGCTCGGCCGAGGTCTACGGCGTGGTCACCCCCGACCAGCTCCCGCTCGGGGAGTTCACGCCCACCGCTCCGGCCAGCCCGTACGCCGCGAGCAAGCTGGCCGCCGAAGCGGTGGCCCTGCAGGCCTGGCGAGGCTACGGCCAGGCCGTCATCGTCGTCCGGCCCTTCAACCACATCGGCCCCGGCCAGTCCCCCAATTTCTTCGTGCCCGCCCTGGCCAAGCGGATCGTCGACGCCCGCCGGTCGGGGGCGGACTCGCTGCGGGTCGGGACGCTGACCACCCGGCGGGACTTCACCGACGTGCGGGACGTGGTGGCGGCCTACCGCCTTCTGATCGAGAAGGGGGTCCCGGGGGGCGTCTACAACGTGTGCTCGGGCACGGACTGCGCCATGGCGGACGTCGCCGCGTTGCTCCTGGAGCTGGCGGGATCCGACCTCAGGCTGGAGACCGACCCCGAGTTGGTCCGCCCTGTCGACGTGCCGGTGCTGCGCGGCGACGCGCGACGGCTCCGCGAGGCGACGGGGTGGCGGCCGGTCATACCGCTCGCGACAACGCTCGCCGACGTCCTGGCCTCGTGGGAGGCGGACTGAGGGCGAGCGTCGTCAGCGAGCGTGGGGCGGTGCTGCTCAGGCGTTGACGAGCTGGCGGATCTGGGTCCGGACCTCGCGGGCCTGCTCCCGAGCCTTCGAGGTCAGCTGCGACACCGACGGGGGCAGCTTCTCCTCCAACGGCTGGAGCGTGGTCTCGACGAAGTGTGCGGCCGACTCGGCCAGGTCGTCGATCTGGTGGAACCCCTTCGCGACTCCCTGGCGCACGTCGTCGACGCGCTGGTCCAGCGAGAAGTCCTGGGACAGCCGGTTCTGCAGCTCGATCCGCTGCACCTGGGCCCGCTGGTAGCCCAGCACGCCGAGGCCGACGGCGACGTAGGCAGCGTCGCGGGCCAGGTCGGTCACACCCTTGGAGAGGGTGCTGATGTTGGTGGTGACGTCAGGCATGAGGCCTCCTGTGTGGTCGGGTTCTTGTTGACACTCGGTACGCCGGGGCCGCCCGTCGGTCCCTGCGTTCGTGTACAAGAGTATCACGTTTGTATAACAGTAGCAAGCAGCCGAGCGCCGAATTCGTGCCTGAGGGGCCGATCCTGCACCCGATAGCCTCTGGCACCTGATGGACGCCCAAGTGCCGGCCGTGGTCGCCGTCGTGGTCACGACCGACCCGGGGCCCTGGTTCGAGGAGGCGCTGTCCTCCCTGGCAGCACAGGATTACGGGGAGCTCTCGGTCCTGGTCCTCTCGACCGGTGCGGAGGGGCTCTCGGTGACGGATCGGGTCGCGCGGATCCTCCCCGACGCCTTCGTCCGCCAGTTGCCGGGGCGGCCCGGCTACGCGGCGGCCTCCAACGAGGTCCTCGGGATGGTGGAGGGTGCGGCCTTCTTCCTTCTCTGCCACGACGACGTCGCCCTGGACCCGGACGCGGTCCACAAGCTGGTGGAGGAGTCGTTCAGATCCAACGCCGGCGTGGTGTCACCGAAGTTCGTCAACTGGGACGACCCCAACATCCTGTTGCACGTCGGGATGAGCTGTGACAAGACGGGCGCGGTCGTCGACCGGATTGTGGAGGGCGAGGTCGACCACGGACAGCACGACGCGGTGCGCGATGTGTTCGTCGCCCCTGGCGGTTGCATCCTCGTCCGGGCCGACCTCTTCGCCGAGCTCAAGGGCTTCGACGCCGGCATCGTCGCCATGGGGGAGGACCTCGACTTCTCCTGGCGCAGCCAGGTGGCGGGGTCACGCGTGGTCGTCGCTCCCGACGCACGGGTGCGCCACCGCGAGGCGGTCGCCGGCGGGAGCGAGCCGCTCGCGGTCGGCGGCGAATCGGGAAGCCGGCACGAGGTCACCATGCAGGCGCTGCAGCGACGGCACGAGTTGCGTGCGGTGCTCAAGTGCTACACCCGCATCTCCCTGGTCCGGGTGCTGCCGCAAGCCGCCCTGCTGGCTTTGGGTGAGGTGATCGTGGCGCTCTTCTCCCGCGACCGCGAACGGGTCCGGGCCGTCGTGGGCGCGTGGCGCTGGAACGCCCGCCGGCTCACCGAGCTCTCCGTCCTGCGGGGCGAGCTCGCCCAGCACCGCCTGTTCCCCGACGCCGAGGTACGCCGGCTGCAGGTGCGGGGGAGCGCCCGGCTGTCGCAGTACTTCAGCCGGCTGACCCATCAGGGACTGGCCGCCGCCAACGCCGTGGCGGCCTCACGCGAGCTACTGGAGCGGTCGGACGAGCGAGCCGAGGTGGCCGTCCTGACGGGCAGCGTCGGGTCGGCCTTCAGCGAGGACACCGACTTCGACGAGCTCGACGACCTGGGCCGCCGCGCCGGCCGGGACCGCTTCGGGCGCCGCGTCCGGTCCGCCCCGCTCAGCACGGGGCGCCAACGCGCCGCCGCGGTGGTCGTCGCGTTGCTGGTCATCGCCGTCGGCACACGCGACCTGTTCCTCGGGACCCTGCCCCTGGTGGGCCAGCTCGCCCCTCTGCCCTCGTGGTCCACCAGCTGGCACCACTTCTTCTCGGGCTGGCAGTCGGTCGGCGTCGGCACCACGGCACCGGCCTCCCCTGCCTTCGGAATCGTCGGCCTCAGCGGGACCGTGCTCTTCGGCGCCATGGGCACCCTGCAGCGGGTCCTCCTCCTCGGCTGCATCCCCCTCGGCGCATGGGGGGTCTCGCGCTTCATGCGCCCCCTCGTCTCGCCCAGGGCACGCGTCGTCGCCGTGATCTGCTACCTCGGTCTCCCGCTGCCCTACGGAGCGCTCGGCACCGGTCGCTGGGACGGTCTCGTCGCCTATGCCGCCCTGCCGTTCATCGCGCTGCGTTTGGCCCGCGCCGCCGGCATCGCCCCCTTCGCCGTCGAGCCCGGCCCGCGGTGGCGTAGCCGGCCCGCCGGCCAGATCGCGATCCTCGGCGCCGTCATCGCCGCGGCGTCGGGCTTTGCACCGGCGATCGTCCCGCTCGTCGTCGCCATGGCGCTGGCCTGGTTCGTGGGTTCGGCGCTCGTCGGCGCACGCGACCGTGCCGCGCGGGTCCTGGTGGTCGCGGCGGAGGGGGTGGGGGCGGCCCTCGTGCTGGCCGCGCCCTGGGTGATCGGGACGGTGGTCGCCGGGAATGCCTCGGTGCAGATCTTCGGGTTGCCGATCTCGGGTGCGACGGCGCCGGGCTGGGGCGAGGTGCTCCGTTTCGCCATCGGGCCGGCCGCGCGCTCGCCCATCGCCTGGCTCCTGGTCGCGGCGGCGGCCCTGCCCCTCGTCATCGGGCGCGGGGTCAGGCTCGGCTGGGCGGCCCGCTTGTGGGTGACCGCCCTGGCGTCGTGGGGACTGGCCTACACCGCTTCCCGCGGTGACCTGGGCTCCTTCACGCCCTCGGAGTCGGTCGTGCTGGTGCCTGCGGCGCTCGCCGTCGCCGCCTGCGTCGGGCTCGGCATCTCCGCCTTCGAGAACGACCTCACGGGCCGCGAATTCGGGTGGCGTCAGGTCGTGAGCGTCGCCGCCCTGGTGTTCGTGGCCCTCGGCCTCGTCCCGGTCGCCGCGTCGGCGGCCGGTGGCCGTTGGGACCTCGCGTCCCAAGGGGTCGAGGCGCCGCTCGCCTTCCTCGCCCGTCCCGGCACGACGGGCGTGGCCAGGGTCCTGTGGCTGGGGGACCCCAGAGCCCTGCCCGCCGGCGGCTGGTCGGTGCAGCCAGGCCTGGCCTTCGCCCTCACGCCCGAGGATCTGCCCGACGCCGCGCAGGTGTTCACCCCCGCCGGTGACGGGCCGGCCAGCCTGGTGGCCGACGCCGTCCGCCTCGCCGTGTCGGGCGGGACGGTGCACCTGGGCCGGCTCCTCGCACCCGCCGGGGTGCGCTACGTCGTCGTGGTCGACGCCCTCGCCCCCTCCATGGTGGGCACCGTCACGCCGTCGGTGGCGGCCCCGCCGCCCGCCGGGCTCGAGGCGGACCTCCTCGAGCAGGGAGACCTGCAGGTCGTCCCGGGCGAGCTCGGCGTGCAGGTGTTCGAGAACGGCGAGGCCATCCCGGTGACCTCGCAGCGCGCCAGCCCGCTGCCGGCGGTGCGCACGTGGTCCTACCCCGGGCCGGCGGGCGTGGCGGGCTGGCAACCCGTGCTGAGCGCGCTGTCGAGCGGCGCGCCGGCGACCGGGCCGGTCCCCGCGGGCACCCTCTACGCCGGCTACGCGCCGGCCGGCAGCTTCGCGCTCGGCGTGAACGGCCGCGCCGCGCCGCGCCGCGCCGCCTTCGGTTGGGCGGCGCAGTACGCGGTGCAGCGCGGGGATGCCTCGTTGTCGCTCTCGCAGTTCCCTCTCGTCCCCATCGCGGTGACGCTCGAGGTCGCGGCGTGGGCGATCCTGGCCGCCGCCATCCTGGGTCGGTCGAGGCGGACGAAGGCCAAGCGGGCCGCCGGCGCCCGGGGGGCACCGTGAGCCCGGCCCACCACAGCCGCGAGCGGCGCTGGGTGGTGCTGGCGGTCGTCGTCCTCGTGGTGGTCGGCGTGAGCGTCGCCGCCGCCGCCCGCAGCACGCCCGCACCGGCCGGTGCGCCGGCGACGTCGAGCACCCTCGTGAGCGCGCCCGACGCGGAGTCCTCGGCGTCCTACTGCACGGGGCAGACGACGAGCACGGGCAGCGCACCGGGCTTCCTCATCCTCACGAACACGACGGCGCGGCCGGTCACCGGGACCATCACCGCGGTGACCGACGCGGGCGGCACGGTGCACACCGCCGTGGCCGTGCCCGCCCTCGCGGTGGTGACCCCGAGCATTCCCGCCGTCTCCTCGGGGTCGTGGGAGGCCGAGGCGGTGACCCTTTCCGGCGGCGGCGTGGCCGTCACACAGGCCGTGCACGGCTCGTCGGGGTGGTCCGAGGCACCGTGCCAGAGCACGACAGCCGCCGGGTGGTACTTCCCGGGCGGCACGACCGCCAACGCCGACCCGCTCTCCGTGTCGCTGTTCAACCCGACGTCGACGCCCGTCGTGGTCGACCTCAGCTTCGTCACGCCCACCGGCACCGTCCATCCCATCAACTACCAGGGGATCGTGCTGCAGGCGGGCCAGGTCACCTCCGAGGACGTCGCCTCCGAGGTGCAGAACGCATCGACCGTGAGCACCGTCGTGTCGACCCGGACCGGACGCGTCGTGGCCGCCGAGGTGCAGGGGTTCACCGGCTCCTCCCCGGGCCTGGCGCTCGTGCCGGGTGCCGCACGGCCCGACATGCACTGGGTGATCCCCCAGGCCCAGGACCCAGGGGGCGGCTCCGGAGAGATCGACGTGTTCAACCCCGGCACGGTGCCCGAGGCGGTGAGCGTCCGGGTGCGCCTCGGTGGCACCGAGCTCGCCCCGCTGACCCGGAGGGTCGCGCCGGGCACCACCTGGGCCCTCGAGACGAGCAGCGAGACGCGGATACCCCACAACGCCACGTACTCGGCCGACATCGAGGCCACCGGCGGCCCGGGCGTCGTCGTGGGGCGGACGGTCTCGGCGCCGAGCTCATATCCGACACCCCGGTCCGGCAGCGCGCTGGCCGTGGACGGGTTGAGCACTGCCTCGCCGACCGGCGCGTGGGTGGTCCCGCCGCCGGGCACGAGTGCGAACCCCGCCGTGAGCGGAGCGGGACCCAACTACCTGGCGCTCACGAACACGTCGGGCGCCGACGAGCACTACACGGTGGTTGCCGTGGCGCCGTCGGGCGGCCGCACGATCGGCGCCGCCACCATCCCCGCCGGGTCCACGGGGGCCGTCGGCGGCGCAGCCCTCGCGCGCGCCGGCTTCGATCAGATCGTCGTCCGCGCCAGCGGACCGATGGCGATCAGCGAGGACGTCGGCCCCTCGGGTGGGCTCGGGGTGGTCACGATGCCCGGCCTCCCCCTGGCCGCTCCCATCGCGTTCTGAGCGAGGAGTCCGGCTACAGGTTGTGGCGCTGGTAGCGGCGCCACAACGCGCGCCCGCCCACGACGACGGCGGCGAGGCAGAGCAGTGTGAAGAGCACGGGTCCGGCGATTCGGATCACGCCCTCCACCCCGGTGACGAAGCCGCCGATGCTGTCGTGCCACGCCCGCACCACTCCCGACTCGGGCAGCGGGGCCGGGCGCGGCGGCGGCGAGACCTCACTGACGGTCACGGTCAACGTCGAGTACGAAGTCTGGCTCGTGAGGAGCTGCAGCTGGCCCTGGAGCTCCTCGATCTGCGATTGGATGGTGTCGATCTGCTCCTGCACGGACAGCACGTCACCCACCGTGGTCGCCTTGGCCAGGATGCTCAGGTACTGCTGCCTGCTGTCCTCGAGGGCGGCGATGCGCGCCTGGAGGTCGACGTACTGGCCGGTGACGTCGGTGGCCTTCGTCGTGAGGTCGGAGGTCTTCCCCAGCGACTGCGCCTGCTTCAGCACAGCCGAGAAGTCGGCCACGGGCACCTGGAGCGTGATGCTGCCGAAGGGCGCGCCACCGGAGGACTGCGTTTGCGAGTTCGCCACGAATCCGCCGCTGCCGACGGCCAGCGCGGTCAGCTTCGTCATCGTCCGGCCCAGGTTGCCGCGCCCGACGGTCAGCCCGAGCGACCCGGTCTGCTCGATCTTGGGGGACTGGCCGACGGCGCCGCTCGGCAGGGAGGGCGCAGTCGGCGTGGTCACCGCCGGGCCGGCGGTCGGAGCCCCGGACGCGCCGGCCGACGCTCCGGTCCCGAAGGCCGGCGCGGCCGCCTTCGACGGGGTGGTGCCCGCGTAGGCGGGGCCGTGCGGGACGGTGGTGGACGCGGCGCCGGCGGGCACCAGCGTCCCCGCGTGCGCCCGGGGGAGGGCCGAGGTCAGGGTCGGTCCCGACGGCGAGCGCACGAGCCCGACCACGGTGCCGGCGAGGGCGAGGGCGAGCACGATGCAGGCGGCGGCCGAGAGCACGCGGTGCCGGCCGGCGAGCACGACGAGCCGGCGCACCCGGCTGCGGTCCGCCGGGGCGGGCAGGCCGTCCCCGTCCCCTGACGCATCGCCGTCACCCGGCGCGCCAGGGGCCGTGTCGTCGGCGCCGTCGTCACGGCCCGCGCTCCGGGCCGGGCCGGCCGCCCGGGCCAGGATGTCCTCGACGCCCGAGGGGGGGACTTCGAAGGCCGCGCCGGCGCGGTCGAGCAGGGAGGCGAGGCGGTCGTCGTCGAGCATGGTCATGGGCCGGTCTCCTCGCTCCGGGGTGCGTCCCCCGCGCCGGCCAGGGCGGACAGGGCGGGGTCGGCCGCCAGGCGCCGGCGGGCCTCGTGCAGGCGGGACTTCACCGTGCCCTGGCGCCGGCCGATGGCGAGCGCGATGTCCTTCTCGCTCAGGTCGGCGTAGTAGCGCAGCACGACCGGCACGCGCAGCGACAGTGGCAGCTGCTGCAGGGCGGCGAGCACGGTCTCGGCCACCTCGGACTGCTCCGCCCGCACCTCGGGCCCGCCGCCTCCCTCGGGGAGGTGCGCCAGCGGCTCGTCACCGGCCCGTCGGTCGCGGTGGGGGATCTCGCGGCGGAGCTTGGAGTAGCACGAGTTGACGACGACGCGGTAGAGCCAGGGCCTGATGCTCGGCACGGCCGAGAGGGAGTCGCGGAACCGCCAGGCGCGCAGGTAGGCGTCCTGGACGGCCTCTTCGGCGTCGGCCCGGTTCCCCAGGATCAGGCAGGCCGTGCGAAAGGAGGCGACATACCCGTCCTCGAGCCACTCTGCGAGCTGGTGCTCCACCATCCCCCTTCATGACGCCTCGGGGTCCGGATCGGTTCGATCCCGTTCAGGCCGTGCCTAGCGGGCGGCGGGTCCCTCCGGTGCGCCGGCGGAGGGGTCGGCCGGCGGCGGCCACGGGGGTGGGGGCCACGCCTCGGGGGTCGGCCGGCCCGCCGTCGGCGGGGCCGGGGCGGCCGGGACGGCCACGGGGGCGTCGTCGGCGTCGATCTCGGTGCCGGCGTCCGCCAGCGGGCCGTGGCCGTTGCCGGCCCCGTTTGCCCCGTTGGGCACCGGCGCGTTGATGGCGGCCTCGTGGAAGTGCGGGACGGACTTGGCCCCCTCGCTGTGCACCGGGGATCCGTGGGCCTCGTCGACCAGGCGGGCCACCTCGGCGCCATCGATGATCTCGTTGTCGAGCAGGGCGCGCGCGATGGCGTTCAGGCCGCCGCGGTGCTTGCTCAGCACCTCCATCGCCCGCGACTCCTCGGAGCGCAGGATCCGCTCGACCTCGTCGTCGATGACCTTGGACGTGTCCTCGGAGTAGTCGCGGGTGTGCATGAGGTCCTCGCCCAGGAAGACCTGCCCCTGCGAGCCCCACGCCATCGGCCCGATGGCGTCGCTCATGCCCCACTCGCGTACCATCTTGCGCGCCAGCTCGGTGTTGCCGACCAGGTCGTTGGCGGCGCCGGTGGACAGGTCCCCGTAGACGAGCAGCTCGGCGCAGCGGCCGCCCATGCGCACGCACAGCGAGTCCTCGATGTACTGGCGGGGGTGGATGTGGCGCTCCTCCATGGGGAGCTGGTGGGTGACCCCGAGCGCCATGCCGGTCGGGAGGATGGTGACCTTGTGCACCGGGTCGGCGTGCTCGAGCACGTAGGCCAGCACGGCGTGCCCACCCTCGTGGTACGCGATGCGCTCCTTCTCGGCCTCGGAGAGGACCATCGACTCGCGGCGTTGGCCGAGCAGCACCCGGTCGCGCGCCGTCTCGAAGTCGGCCATGGCGATCTCCACGCTGCCCCGGCGCACGGCGTGCAGGGCCGCCTCGTTGACGAGGTTGGCCAGGTCGGCGCCGCTCATGCCCGGGGTGCCCCGGGCCACGACGCCGAGGTCGACGTCGGAGGACATCCGCTTGCCCTTGCAGTGCACCTGGAGGATGGGGAGACGCTCCTCGAGGTCGGGCAGCGGCACGACGATCTGGCGGTCGAAGCGCCCGGGCCGCAGCAGGGCGGGGTCGAGGATGTCGGGCCGGTTGGTGGCGGCGATCATCACCACGCCCTCGGAGGTGTCGAAGCCGTCCATCTCCGAGAGCATCTGGTTGAGCGTCTGCTCCCGCTCGTCGTGGCCGCCGCCCAGGCCGGCGCCGCGCTTGCGGCCGATGGAGTCGATCTCGTCGACGAACACGATGGCGGGTGCCTGCTTGCGGGCCGTCTGGAACAGGTCGCGGACCCGGCTGGCCCCGACGCCCACGAACATCTCCATGAAGTCGGACCCGCTCACCGACATGAAGGGCACGCCGGCCTCGCCGGCGACGGCCCGGGCGATGAGCGTCTTGCCGGTGCCCGGCGGCCCCACGAGCAGAACCCCCTTGGGGATCTTGGCGCCGATCTCCTTGAAGCGGGCGGGCGTCTTGAGGAAGTCGACCACCTCGCTGATCTCCTGCTTCACCCCGGTGTAGCCGGCGACGTCGTCGAAGGTGGTCGAGGGGCGGTCGCTGCTGAACGTCTTGGCCTTGGAGCGCCCGATCGACATGATCCCCGACATCTGGCCCCGGGTCTGGCGGCCGATGAAGTAGATGAACCCGACGGCCAGGGCGACGATGAAGAGGTAGGGCAGGAGGGCGCTGAAGATGTTCGTCGACGGGGTCGGGAAGCTGACCTGGACCCCGTCGTTGCGCATGGTGGTCACATCGTTGGGCAGCGAGGGGCTCGGCCCCTGCACCTGGTAGCTGGACCCGTCCTTGAACTTGCCGGTGATCTCGCCGCTCGAGTTGGAGATCTGGGCCGTGGAGACCTGCTTGGACGAGACGTCCTGCAGGAACTTGGTGTAGGAGATCGTCTTGGAATTGGTGGTCTTGATCGTGCCGACCGCCAGCAGGATGGCCACGATCCCGATGGCCAGCACGCCCCAGAGCCAGCGCCAGCTCTGGCCGGTGGGCACCGGGGGTTGGGGGCCGTCGCCGCCGCCCGCAGGCGTGTTGGGGCGGTTCTGCGGTTTGTCTGTGCGCTGCGGGCTCACCGCTTCCATGCTAGGCGCCCCCCCTGCAGAGCGGTGACCGCCCCACCGGTGCGGCGTACGCGTGCTCCCCTGCAGGTCGGGGGCCCCTTGTGCGCCGGTAACGTCTTGCTGATGACCGACAGCGAGCCCGGCGCGCCGGCTCCCGGCCCGCCCGGCCCGCCCGCGCGCCCCCCGGGGCCGGTCCCGGCAGGCTGCGTGCCCCGTGAATGGGTGCAGCAAGCACCGCCACGCCCACCGGCCGACCCTGCCTGGGCGCCGGTGCCCGCCGTGGCCGCCCCACCCCCGCCGGTGGCGGCGCTGCGCCAGAACGAGGGCGAGGTCCCGTTCCTCGACACCCCCTGGGTCCCGCCGCAGACCAAGCGCCAGGGGTGGATCTGGCTGGTCTACGCGGTCGTCGGGTTCCTGGTGGGGCAGATCGGCGCGCTCGTCTTCGGGCTGGTGGCCGGCGCCATCGCCGGAAAGACCGGGGCCCAGCTGCAGACCATCGCGTCGGCCGCGGTACCGCCCGAGTGGTATGTGGTGTCGACGCTGCTCGGGCTCTGGGTCGGGTTCATCGGCGCCCCGTGGCTGGCCAGCCGGACCCAGGGGACGCGCAACTTCGTGCGCGACCTCGGCCTCCGCTTCCGGCTGATCGACCTCGTCGGGATCGCCATCGGCGTCGGCGGCCAGATCCTCGTGGCGCTGATGTACGCGCCCTTCCAGCACGACATCCACAACTTCAACGCGCCCTCGCAGAAGCTGACGGGCGCCGCGCACGGCGGCGGGTTCGTCGTCATCGCGATCGCCACGGTCCTCCTCGCCCCCGCGATGGAGGAGCTGTTCTTCCGCGGCCTTCTGCTCAAGGCGCTCGTCCGGCTCTTCACACCGGTGGCAACAGCCGGCGGCGCCCGTGCCGCCGGCGTCGTCCTGGCCGTGATCGCCGACGGGCTCCTCTTCGGCCTGGCCCACGGAGAGTGGGTCCAGCTGGCCGGCCTCGCGGCGTTCGGCGTGATCCTGGCCGCCGTCTCGTACCGCACGGGCCGCCTCGGCATGAACATGGTGGCGCATGCCTCCTTCAACCTGGTCGCCATCATCGCCATCGCCACCAACGGGAGCGTGCTGTTCCACTGAGCTCCGGCCCGTCACACGTTCGGACCGGGGGAGCGGGACGCCTATGGTTGGGCCCCGTGAGCAGGATGGACCAGGTCTTCAAGGCCTACGACGTGCGCGGCACCGTCCCCGATCAGCTGGACGCGGACATGTGTCTGGCCATCGGCCGCGCCATGGCCCGCTTCGCCGGCGCTCCGGAGATCCTGGTCGCCCGCGACATGCGCCAGTCCGGGGTCGAGCTCTCGCGCGCCTTCTCCGACGGCGTGCGCGCCGAGGGGACCGACGTGACCGACCTCGGCATGGCCTCGACCGACTTCATGTACTTCGCCTCGGGGCACCTCGATGCGCCGGGCGCCATGTTCACGGCGTCGCACAACCCGGCGCAGTACAACGGCCTGAAGCTCTGCCTCTCCGGGGCGCGCCCGATCGGGCGCGACACCGGGCTGGCCGACATCGAGGCCGAGGCGGAGAAGCTCCTCGGGGAGCCCGTCCCGCCGCCCAGGGGCGCGTGGCGCGAGCTCGACCTGCTCGGCGCATGGGCCGACCACGTCGTGTCCTTCGTCGACGTGCGCTCGCTCCGACCCCTCAAGGTCGTCGCCGACACCGCCAACGGCATGGGCGGGCTGGTCGTGCCGATCGTGTTCGACCGTCTGCCCTTCCGCGTCGAGATCCTCTTCCCCGAGCTGGACGGCACCTTCCCCAACCACCCCGCCGACCCGATCCAGCCCGAGAACCTCCTCTCCTTGAAGGAGGCCGTCCTGGCGCAGGGGGCGGACATCGGCCTCGCCTTCGACGGGGACGCCGACCGGGTCTTCCTCGTCGACGAGAAGGCCGAGCCCGTGTCCGGCTCGCTGACCACGGCCCTCGTGGCGGCCTCCATGCTGGCCAAGCACCCCGGTGAGACCGTCCTGTACAACCTCATCTGCTCCCACGTGGTGCCCGAGGTCATCACCGAGATGGGGGGCACCGCGGTGCGCACGCAGGTGGGCCACTCCATCATCAAGAAGGTGATGGCCGAGACCGGCGCCGTGTTCGGCGGCGAGCACTCGGGCCACTACTACTACCGCGACAACTTCCGGGCGGACTCGGGCATCATCACGGCGCTCCTCGTGCTCGAGATCCTCAGTCAGCGCAACGAGCCCCTCTCCGCGCTGCTCGCGCCGTACCGGCGCTACGCCGACTCGGGCGAGATCAACACGGAGGTCTCCAGCCCCGCGGCCACGGTGGCCGCCATCGCAGAGGCCGAACGGGCGGCGGGCGCGTCGATCGACCGGTTGGACGGGTTGACGGTCGAGCACGCCGACTGGTGGTACAACGTCCGGCCGTCCAACACCGAGCCGCTGCTCCGCCTCAACGTCGAGGCGAGGACGCCCGAGCTGTGTGACGCCCACGTGGCCGAGGTGCGGCAGCTGATCGCCGCCAACGCCGGCGCGGTGCCGGCCCGAATTGAGACCGATGCAGTCCCGACTTGACGTGAGGAGCCCCCACCATGAGTCTTGACCCACTCCTGCTCGACGTGCTCGCCTGCCCGGTCGACAAGGGCCCGCTGCTGTGGTTCGAGGACGAGGACGTCCTCTACAACCCTCGGCTGCGCAAGAGCTACGCGGTCGTCGACGGCGTGCCGGTGCTGTTGGTGGACGAGGCGGTGGACGTCGGCGACGCCGAGCACGACCGGCTGATGGCCAAGGCCGAGAGGGACAAGGTGCGGGCCACCGGGCCTCCGGAGGGGTGACCGACCGGCCGTACCTCGACTCGCTCGGGATGTGGGAGGCCGCCACCGCGCTCCCCGAGCAGCTGCGCTCCTCGTTCGCACGCGCGCGCGAGGCGCTGGCCGGCGCCGCCTTCGCCGCCACCGACGTGCGCTCGGTCGCCGCGTTCGGTCAGGGAACGGGCGCCACCGCCTGCGAGGCCGCGCTGGCACTGGCGGCACCACACCTGCGGGTGCCGTTCTGGATGGGCCACGGCGCCGAGGTGCCCGCCTTCGTCGACCGCGGCACCCTGGTCCTGGCGGTGTCGTGCCGGGAAGGCGGCGACACGGCGGCGGCCGCGCACGAGGCGGTGGCACGCGGGGCGCGCGTCGTGGCGGTCGGCCGCGACGACGCGCTCGAGCGCCTGGCCGCCGTGGCGGGCCTCCCGTGGTGCCCGCTGACGCCCGGCGGCCCGGTGGCGCGCGCCGAGCTGGGTGCGGCCACCGTGCCGCTCCTCGTCGCGCTGGCCGACGCCGGCCTGATGCCCGACGCCTCGTCCTCGGTGGTCGACGCCGCGGCCGCGCTGGAGCGCCGGCGCGACGCCTTCATCGCACCCGGCGGGCCCCCCGAGGTGCTGGCCCGCCAACTCGGGCGCACCATCCCCCTCGTCTACGGCGCCGACGGGATCGCCGCCGTGGCGGCCCGCTGGTGGAAGGCGCAGGTGAACCTCAACGCCAAGGCGCCGTCGTTCGCCGCCGCGCTGCCCGAGCTGGCCCACGGCGAGCTGGCGGGCTGGGGGCAGGGGGGCGACGTCACCCGTCAGGTGATGTCGCTCGTGCTGCTGCGCCACCGCGGCGAGCGCCCGGACGCCGCGGGTCTGTTCGCGGCCGTGCGCGCGGCCACCGACGAGGTCATGGCCGACGTCATGGAGGTGGAGGGCGAAGGGGACGACGACCTGTGCCGCTTCTTCGACCTGGCGTTGCTGGGTCAGCTCGTCTCGTTGCACCTCGCCGGCCGCGAGGGCGTCGACCCGGGGCCGGCTCCCGCGGTCGACGAGGCGCAGGCCGCCGGGGCGCGCGGCGGGACTTGAAGCCGGCTGGGCGCGACGGCGGGCACTCGGTTGCTAATGCTCGCGGCGGAGCCAGATGGCGCCGCCGGCGCCGGGTGCGAGCGCCGGCACCGCGCCCGCGATGCGCTCGCGGTGCCACTGGGTGAGCCAGTCGTTGAAGAGGACGACCCGGAAGGCGTCGTTGTAGAGCAGGAAGGCATGGAGGAGGTACGCCTCGCTCCAGGCCCGCCCCTCCTCGATCCAGACCTCGGGGTACTCGAAGGGCCAGAAGATGTCGTGGATGTGGATGTAGACACCCACGGGGACCGCAGGGAGCACCCGGGTGACGAGGTGGTGCGCGTCGCTGCCCGTCTTCACGACGTGCGAGCAGTCGATGAACAGCACGTCGTTGGGCTCGAGCTCGCCGAAGCGGGCGACGTCGACGTCCTGGACGGGGCTGGCGATGACCTCGACGTCGTCGGTCGGCCGCAACAGGTTGAGGAGGTCGTGCGGGTAGGGCTCGATGCAGGTGACGCGCAGCCCCGACCCGAGCCACTGGTCGCTGGTGTCCAGCGCCAGGGCGGTGGTCCAGCCCGAGCCCACCTCGAGGTAGCGCGCCGGGCGGAGGTGGCGCAGGATCGCCTGCGTGATGACGGCATCACCCACTCCGTAGGCCGGGTTGTTGGTGAAGTACCTCCGGTCGGGCCCCGGGTCGGCGTTGAAGGTCACGTCCTTCGCCAGCGGGGCCAGCGTCGTGAACAACGCGAGCTGCTCCTCTTCGTGCAGGTCGAGACCGGTCAGCGGGCCGGGCCGCCGCACGTATATGCGGTCGGCCTGACGCCGGATCTCCCCCAGGTCGGGGACGGGGGAGTAGTAGTGCCCGGGCGGCCGCCAGGTCAGGAAGGGAACGACGCCGGCGTCGACGGCCACGCCGGCCACCGAGTGCTCATCCCTCTGGTGCGCCAGCTCATCCCTCTGGTGCGCCAGCTCATCCCTCTGGTGCGCCAGCTCCTGCTGCAGCGCCACGATCTCGTCACTGCGGCGCAGCCGCCGCAGTGCCCGGTTGATCGGTGGGACTCGTCTGGCGGTCTGCCGCCATCGTGGCTCGTCGCCCGGCAAGCGGACCTCCGTTGCAAATCGACTTTCGCGCACAGTACTGCCCAGGCGAGGGGATCGCGAACCTCTTCGCTCGGGGCGGACCCGGCTAGTTCAGGCGCTCCACGATCATGGCCATGCCCTGGCCGCCACCGACGCACATGGACTCGAGGCCGAAGGTCTTGTCGGCGTCCTCCAGCCCGTTGAGCAGCGTGGTCATGATGCGGGCCCCGGTCTGTCCGAACGGGTGTCCCAGCGCGATGGCCCCGCCGTTGACGTTGAGCTTGTCCCAGCTGATGCCGAGGTGCTTGGCCGAGGGGATGACCTGGGCGGCGAAGGCCTCGTTGATCTCGACCAGGTCGATGTCGTCGATCTTCATGTTCGCCCGCGCCAGGGTCTGGCGGCAGGCATCGACGGGGCCGAGTCCCATGATCTCGGGGTTGAGGCCGGACACGCCGCTCGCCACGATGCGCGCCAACGGCGTGATGCCGAGCGCCTTGGCCTTGGTGTCGCTCATGACGATGACGGCGGCGGCGCCGTCGTTGAGCGGGCACGCGTTGCCCGCGGTCACGGTGCCACCCTCGCGGAAGACGGGTTGCAGGTTGGCCAGGCCCTCCAGTGTGGTGTTGGGGCGCGGGCCGTCGTCCTTGGTCACCACCGTGCCGTCGGACAGCGTGACGGGGATGATCTCGCGCTCGAAGAAGCCGTTCTCCTGCGACGTCACCGCCCGGGTCTGCGACAGCAGCGCGAACTCGTCCATCTCGTGGCGGCCGACCTTCTCGTACTCGGCCACGTTCTCGGCCGTCTGGCCCATGGCGATGTAGACGTCGGGCAGGCCGGTCGCGGGGGCCCAGGGCTCGGTGACGGCCGGCGCCCGCACCTTGGTGCGCTCCTCCGCCCTGGCGAACTCGGGGTTGTGGGGCCCGGTGTCGGACGCGCCGTGCAGGTAGCGGCTCACCGTCTCCACGCCGGCGGCGATGAAGACGTCCCCCTCGCCGGCGCGGATGGCGTGCGCCGCCATGCGGATGGTCTGGAGCGAGGAGGAGCAGTAACGGTTGACCGTCACGCCGGGGACGTCGCCCAACCCGGCGAGGATGGCGGCGACCCGGGCGACGTTGTAGCCCGCCTCGCCCGCCGGCTGCCCGCAGCCGAGCAGCACGTCCTCCACGTCTCCGGGCGCGAGCTGCGGCACCTTGTCGAGCACCGCCCGCAGCACGAGGGCGCTCAGGTCGTCGGGCCGGCACTCGACGAGCGAGCCCTTGTTGGCCCGACCGATCGGGGTGCGACCGGTGGCGACGATGACGGCTTCAGGCATGTGACGGCTCCTCGGTTCGTTCCGGTGCCGGGGGATCCCGCCCCCAGGGCGGATTGCAGGTTACTTGTCGGTAGAAGAGGGTCCTTCGGGCGGGGCCATTGGCCGTCGTCCCGAAGCGGACTGTAACGTGTTCTAGCGCGCCGGGCCCGCACGGATGAGCCGGTGACGACGTGGCGTTTGACGTGGGCCGATGCGGACCCGCCACCCGGGAGGGACACCGATGGAGATTGCCTACACCGAGGAGCAGCAGGCGCTGAAGAGCGAGCTGCGCGCCTACTACCGGAACCTGCTCACGCCCGAGGTGGAACAGGAGCTGGCCAAGGCCGGCGGCGTCGGCCCCGTCGTCCGCAAGGTGGTCGGGCAGATGGGCAGCGACGGGTGGCTCGGCATCGGCTGGCCCACCGAATGGGGCGGGCAGGGCCGCTCGGCGATCGAGCAGTTCATCTTCTTCGACGAATCGATGCGCAGCGGGGCGCCCGTGCCGATGCTCACCATCAACACCGTGGGCCCCACGATCATGAACTTCGGCACGCAGGAGCAGAAGGAGTTCTTCCTCCCCAAGATCCTCGCCGGCGAGATCGCCTTCTGCATCGGCTACACCGAGCCCAACTCGGGCACGGACCTGGCGTCCTTGTCCACCCGCGCCGTGCGCGACGGCGACGAGTACGTGATCAACGGTTCGAAGATCTTCACCAGCCTCGCCGGTGACGCCGACTACGTCTGGCTCGCCACCCGCACCGATCCCAACGTCCCCAAGCACAAGGGCATCTCCATGTTCGTGGTGCCGATGAACACGCCCGGGATCCGCGTGGTGCCGATGAAGCTCCTCGGGGACCACAACATCAACTACACGTTCTACGAGGACGTGCGCGTGCCGGCGAGCAGCCTGGTGGGGGGGGAGAACCAGGGCTGGAACCTGATCACGAACCAGCTGAACCACGAGCGGGTGACCCTGTGCTCGCCCGGGATCATCGAACGTGTCCTGACGGACGTGCGGGCCTGGGCCCAGGCGACGAAGCTCCCCGACGGCCGACGCGTCGTCGACCAGGAATGGGTGCAGGAACACCTGGCCCGGGTGTACGCCGAGCTCGAGTTCCTCCGCCTCATCAACTGGAAGGTGGCCTGGCAGGCCACGCAGGGCCATCTCGACGTGGCCGACGCGTCGAGCATCAAGGTCTTCGGCACGGAGTTCTACCTGCGCGCGTTCCGCTCCCTCATGGAGATCCTGGGCCAGGCGGGCTACCTCACGCGCGGGTCCCCGGCGGCCGTGATCGCCGGTCGCCTCGAGATGTACGCCCGCTCCATGATCATCCTCACCTTCGGCGGCGGGACCAACGAGATCCAGCGGGACCTCATCGCCATCTTCGGCCTCGGCATGCCGCGGTCGCTGCGTTGAGCCCGCTTCGAGCCAGGAGGGCCCTATGGACTTCACCTACAGCGAAGAGCAGGAAGCCGTCCGCCAGCTGGCGGCGCAGATCTGCAGTGAACGGTCGACGCACGAGCGGCTGAAGCAGGTCGAGGCGGAGGCCGGCGACGAGGGGCCGATCGACCGCGACCTGTGGCGGGAGCTGGCGGCCGCCGGCCTGCTCGGCATCCACCTCGGTGATGAGTTCGGGGGTGCGGGGCTCGACTTCGTCGCAGCCTGCCTCGTGATCGAGGCGGTCGGCCGCACCGCGGCCTACGTGCCGGTCGTCGAGACGATGGTCTACGGCGCGCTGCCCATCGCCCGCTTCGGCACCGACGCGCAGCGCAAGGCCTGGTTGCCCGGCGTGGCGGCGGGCGAGACCGTCCTCACCGCGGCCATGGCCGAGCTGGTGGGCGAGGTCATCGTGCCCGGCGGGACCGAGCCCGCCACCACGGCCACGGCGCAGCCGGACGGCTCGTGGGTGCTCTCGGGCACCAAGGCGTGCGTCCCGGCCGCCTTCGTCGCCGACGCCCTGCTGGTGCCGGCGACGTGCCAGGCGCCCGACGGCGCGGTCACGGGCGTCGGGGTCTTCGTGGTCGACGCGGGTGCCGAGGGCCTCACGATGACGCGGCAGACGACCACGTCGGGGCGCCCGGAGGCGATCGTGGAGCTTGCGGGTGTCGCCGTGGGCGCGGACCGCCTCCTCGGCGACGGCGCCGAGGGCGCCGCCGTGATCGACGCCATCACCGAGCACGCGACCGCGGCCCTGTGCATTCAGGAGGCCGGCGTGTGCGCGGCGGCGCTGGAGCTCACGGCCGAGTACACCAAGACGCGGGTGCAGTTCGACAAGCCCATCGCGACGTTCCAGGCCGTCGGGCAGCGGGCGGCGGACGCCTACGTCGACACCGAGGCCATCAGGCTCACGGCGTGGCAGGCCGCGTCCCGGCTGGCGACGGGCCTGCCGGCCGCGGCGGAGGTGGCCGTGGCCAAGTTCTGGGCCGCCGACGGCGGGCAGCGGGTGGTGCACGCCGCCTCGCACCTCCACGGCGGCGTCGGCGTCGACCGTGACTACCCGCTGCACCGCTACTTCCTCCTGACGCGCCACATCGAGCTCACGCTGGGCGGGGCCAACGCCAGCCTGCACCGCCTGGGACGCATCCTCGCCGACGAGCCCGCCTGAACGTTCGGGCGTGGCGCCTCCGTGGCGCCCGTAGGGAAATCAGGTCGAAGGGTGCGACAGGCCGAGGCCATAGCCGGCCAGGAACAGGCCCGCCTCCTCGTGGCGGGGGTAGCCGCCGGCCAGCCGGTGGAAGGCGCGGGAGTGGTCCGGATGCGTCAGGTGCGCGATCTCGTGGACCAGGACGGAGTCGAGGACCCACTCGGGCACGGCGCGCAGCCGGTGCGACACCCGGATATGGCCCGAGTAATAGGAGCACGAGCCCCAGCGGGCCGTCTGGTTGGTGACCCACCGAACGGAGGCCGGTCGCTCGCCGACCAGGTAGCGGTCGCTGAGCGCGACGGCCCGCGCCAAGAGCTCGTCGTCACCGAGATGCGCCTGCGGGCGGTGCCGGGTGAGGAGACGCTCGACCAGCCAGTCCGTCGTCTTCTGCCGCGACTCCGCATCGAGGTGCGCGGGCAGCGACACGACGATGCGCTCGCCGACCCACTTGGCCTCCGACGTCTTCTTGCGACGGGCGCTCACGCGGATCTCCACCACGGGGCGGAGGTCCGCCGTGGCGGCATCGCGCTGGCGCCACCCGCTGGCCGGAGGCGGCTCCGGCGGGACCGGCGCGGCCGCCGGCCGGCCGGGTTCGGGCCCGAACAGGCCGGAGACGTCGAAGAGGGTCATGCCGGCATTGTGGCCGATCCGTGTGACCGTTCAGTGAATGCCTGGTCAGGATCCCTGCAGCCGGGAATGCGGCAGCCTACGATCGTTTGCGCCCGCTGGAGCGGTGGCGGGGCAGAACGGGAGGACCGACATGTCAGCTGCGCTGCTTGCTTCGTCCGGCGCCGGCGTGGGGATTCTGATCATCGTCTACATCGCGGTGATCGTCTTCGAGATCGCCGCGCTCTGGCAGGTGTTCGTGAAGGCGAGCAAGCCCGGTTGGGCGGCCATCATCCCCTTCTACAACTACTACACGATGCTGAAGGTCGTCGGGCGTCCGGGATGGTGGCTGATCCTGTACTTCATCCCGATCGTCAACATCGTCATCTTCATCATCGTGGCCATCGACCTCGCGAAGTCGTTCTCCAAGAGCACGGGCTTCGCGGTCGGCCTGATCCTGCTGGCCTTCATCTTCATACCGATCCTCGGGTTCGGCCCTTCGAGCTACGCCGGTCCGTACGCCGCCGGTCCGCGGGCGATGTAGCTCGAACTCGACGTCGACACGGGGCTGGGCCTGCTCTCGGTCCTCAGCCGCGCTCCAACTCGCATGCCCGGCCATCCCTGGCGATGCCGAAGACGCGGAGCGCATCCGTGTTGTCGGTCGTTCGCGCCAGACCGCTGGGCACCGGCATGCGGAAACCGACGGTGCTCCCGAACGTGGGGCCGACCATGGTGTCGAAGTCGGAGAGCGTGAAGGTGGTGGCCGCGCCGCCGGTGAAGTCGACCGACGTGACGAGGACCAACCCGCCCACCAGTTTGCCCTCTCGCTCGACGGTCTCCGTGACCCAGCCCCGCAGCCACTGCACGCCCGTTTGGCCCGCGGTGACCTCATCGACGTAGCCTCGCATCGGTGCGGTCGGGTCCTCGCGCACGGGGGTCATCACGCTCCCGATGGCCTGGGACAGATGAACGACCGCTCGATCGAAATTGCGCATGACCCCTGGAAAAATGGTGGTGTCGTCATGGTGCGCGCCCGGCGTGGGTGCACGGAAGAGCCCCATGTCGACCGTCGTGCCGTCCCACGAGGCGCCACGACGTGCGAGGTCGGCGAGAACGGCGTCGTCCGCCTCGGAGAGCCATTCCACCAGGGCGACGAGGTCCCCAAGGTTGTCGGCGAGGGCATCGTTGTCGATCTCGAAGGAATCGGTCTCGCGCACCAGATGGATGGAGGACCGAAGTCCCTCGAGGGCGGACGTCATCCTGGCGCGCCGCTCCTCCGGCTCGGGACGCCGGCGCGGCACGCGCAGCCCGCCCTCTTGTGTGCCCCCCAGGACGAGCGCAAAGCATGCCACGGCCACCTGCGTGGCCAGCGACTCGACCAGCGCGTCCGCGTTTTCCGCGGCCTCCACGCTCATGCGCGCCATGGAGGCCGCGGCAGTGGCCGCCTCCTCCCGGTGGCCCTGCAGGGCCGCCAGGTGGGCCAATCTCGCGGTGACACAGACGGAGTCGGGGTCGAGCGCCACTGCTCGGCGGGCCAGATCGAGCTGTTCGCCCAGCGGCACACCATCGCCGAACACGTCGAGGTACCAGGCGATGTCGCGCGCGACAAAGGGGCGCAGGAAGGGAGACTCGGCCAGCTCCGTTTCGGTCCGACGGATGCCCGAGAACAAGACGCTGCGTTCCTCTCCCCGCGGCACGAGCCGATCGGCGGGCTTGACGCGGCTCCCACCGAGGTGGGCCGCGAGCGAGCTGAAGGCGCTGTCCGATGGTCCGTACACGGCGCCGCAGCGTGACATGACGAGGATGTCCGCGAACGCCCGCAGCATGACCGGAAGCAGGACGTACCCGGGGACGAGATCGGCCGCAGTCACGACGGAATCGAAGCGACGCCGGAGCCGGGCCAGGAGCATCGCGTTGTCGGACAGCACGAGCAGGTGGCCCGCGAGTCGCGAGAGCTCTTCGGCGGCGTAGGCGACGTACGGAAGTGGCATGTACTTGCCGTAGTACATGGAATGGCGCCAGCGACCCGAGACGATGTCTCCGCCCCTGACGTGCAGGGCCGAAATGACTTCCTCTGCATTCCAGCTGGAGACGAAGTCGACGAGCCGCCGCGCCTCGTCGCTCCACTCGATGGAGCGGAAGGCATCGATGAACCCCCTGGCTGCCTCAGTCGGGTCGTCGTCACGGGCGCGGACGATGTCGAAGGGATGATGGATCTGCACGAACACCTGCTCGTCCATGCCGGCGAAGAGCTCACGCACGTCCGTTCGGTTCCGGGAGAGGATCTCACTTTCCGGGAGCACCGTGCGGCCCCGCAGGTCCTCCTCCGTGATCTCGAACTGCTGGAGGAACGGTCGCGAGAGAAGAGGTGTCGGGTCCGCGATGTACGGGTCGGGGCCCTCGGGCCAGGTGAAGCGGAACTCGCACTCGAAGGACCGCGCCAGCGCAATCGTATTGGTGAGCGCCATGAGCCGGGATCCGAGTAGGTCCCAGCGCCTACAGAAGAAGATCGGTCGGTTGGAGCCGTCCTTCACGCTGCGGCGCGCCTAGCCGAGCACGAGCTCGGCCATGGTGCGCAGGGTGGCCATGTCGCCGTTGACGAGCATGGTCGTGGCGCGCGACTCGCGCCACGCCTCGAGGTCGTCGCGGATCTTCGCCACCGGGCCCACCAGCGCGATGTCCTCCACCATGGCGGTGGGCACCGCGGCCGCAGCATCGTCCTTGCGCCCGTCGAGGTAGGCATCCTGGATCTTGTGGGCCGCCTCCTCGTAGCCCATGCGCGCGAAGACGTCGAAGTGGAAGTTCATCTCCTTGGCGCCCATGCCGCCGATGTAGAGGGCGAGAGACGGCCGGAACCCGTCCGCGGCCGCCTCGGTGTCGTCGTTGATGACGGTCGGCGCGAAGGCCAGCACCTCGAAGTCCGCCGCGCTGTGGCGGGCCCCCGGCCGGGCGAAGCCCTCGTCGAGCGACGCCTCGAAGGAGGACATCGCCCGCGGGGAGAAGAAGATGGGGAACCAGCCGTCGGCGATCTCCGCCGCCAACGCGACGTTCTTGGGCCCCTCGGCCCCCAAGATGATGGGGACGTCGGCCCGCAGCGGGTGCACGATCGGCTTGAGCGGCTTGCCCAGGCCCGTGCCGCCCGGATAGGGCAGCGGGTAGTGCGGGCCGTCGTTGGTCACCGGTCCCTCGCGGGCGAGGACCTGGCGCACGATGCCGACGTACTCGCGGGTGCGTGCCAGCGGGGCGGGGAAGGGCTGGCCGTACCAGCCCTCGACCACCTGGGGGCCCGACACGCCGAGGCCGAGGACGAAGCGCCCGCCCGAGAGGTGGTCGAGGGTGAGCGCCGCCATGGCCATGGCCGTCGGCGTGCGCGCCGAGAGCTGGCAGAGCGACGTGCCCAGGCGCACCCGCTCGGTACGCGAGCCCCACCAGGCCAGCGGGGTCAGGGCGTCGGAGCCGTAGGACTCCGCCGTCCACACGGAGTCGTAGCCGAGGCGGTCGGCCTCCATGACCAGTTCCAGCGCGTTCGGGGGCGGCCCCGACCCCCAGTAGCCCAGCTGGAGGCCGATCTTCATCGTCTTCACGTGCGGCTCCTCTCGCGTCCCGTGCCCGGCATCTGTGCCGCCGGCGAGCTCACTCAGACCTTGGCCACGATCTCGTCGGCGAACCACCTGACCGCACCGAGGCGCGCGTCGAGGGCGTCGTCGTCCGGTGTGCCGGGCGCGACGTCGACGAACATCCAGGGCGCGCACACGAAGTCCGTGACGCCGGCGTCGGCGAAGCGCCGGTAGAGCTCCACGTCGGGGCGCTCGTTGAGCGACAGGTAGATCGTGAAGCCCTCGTCGTCACGTCCGGCCTTGTCCAGCGCGTCGCGCAGGTTGGCCAGGTGCAGCCACGCCTCCTCCTCGCTGTAGGCGCCGGCGGCGATCCAGCCGTCGCACAACGCCGCCGTCCGCCGGAGCGCGATGGGGGAGTGGCCGCCGCCGATGATCGGCACCGCCTCGGTGGGGGCGGGCTCCATCTGGCACTCCGGGACGTCGTAGAAGTCGCCGTGGAACTCGACCCACCCGCCGCGCCAGAGCGCGCGCAGTGCGGTGATCATCTCGTCGAGGCGCTTGCCCCTCGTCCCGAAGTCCTGCCCCGTCTGGTCGAATTCCTCCTTGCACCAGCCGACGCCGACGCCGAGGCGCACGCGGTTGTCCGAGATGACGGCCGCGGTGCCGACGGACTTGGCCACGGTGATGAGGTCGCGGGCCGGCGCGATGTACACGCCCGTGGTGAAGAGGAGGTTCTCGGTGGCCGACGCCATCCCCGAGATCACGCACATGGGGTCGGGCCACGGCGTCTCGGACTCCCAGCCCGGCGCGCCGTCCTCGCGTTTCGAGTACGTGTAGCGGGACTCGAGGTGGCGCGGGTTGAACAGGTGGTCCGAGATGTACATGCCGCCGTAGCCGAGCTCGTCGCAGGCCCGGGCGAGGGGCACCGCCTGGCGGGTGGGCAGGAACGTGACGGACTGGTGGAAGCGCACCGGAGCACGGGCGCCTTCGGCCCCGGGGGCCACGTCAGCGGGCCCGGGCGGGGAGCGGGGTGCCCCCGACGGGGGCCGACGGTGCGAACGCGATGGGGATGTGCTTGGTCCCGTTGATGAAGTTCGACTGCAGGCGCTGCACCTCGCCGTCGAGGCGGATGTCCGGGATGCGGTCGAGGAGCCGGTCGAACATCACCATGATCTCCATGCGGGCCAGGTTCGCCCCGAGGCAGAAGTGGGGCCCGCCGCCGCCGAAGGCGATGTGGTTGTTGGGGGAGCGGGTGACGTCGAAGGTGTCGGGATCCTCGAAGGCCGCCTCGTCGCGGTTGGCCGAGGTGTGCCAGAAGACGACCTTGTCGCCCTCCTTGATCTGCTGGCCACGCAGCTCGAGGTCCATCGTGGCGGTGCGGCGGAAGTGCATGACGGGGGTGACGTAGCGCAGCATCTCCTCCACCGCGTCCCCCAGGAGCGAGCGGTCCCGGCGCAGCAGCTCCCACTGGTCCGGGTGGTCGAAGAAGGCCGTCATGGCGCCCGACATCAGGTTCCGGGTCGTCTCGTTGCCGGCCACGACGAGGAGCATGAAGAAGAGGTCGAGCTCGAGCTGGTCGAGCTTCTCGCCCTCGACCTCCGCGTCGAGGAGGACCGAGACCAGGTCCTGACGCGGTTCGAGTCGACGCTGGGAGGCCAGCTCCTCTGCGTAGGCGTACACCTGCATGGCCGCATCCCCCGGATCGGTGCCGGGGATCTGGTATTCGGGGTCGTCGGAGCCGATCATGCGGTTCGACCAGTCGAAGACCATGCGCCGGTCCTCCTGGGGCACCCCGAGCAACTCGGCGATCACGAGCAGCGGGAGCTCGGCGGAGATCTCCTCGACGAAGTCGGCCGCGCCCCGTTCGCACACCGAGTCGATGATGCCGTCGGCGTACCCGACGATCTGCTGCTCGAGGTCGCGCACCATCTTGGGAGTGAAGCCCTTGTTGACCAGGCGGCGGTAGCGCGTGTGCATGGTCGGGTCCATGTTGACCATCATCAGTTGCTGCTGGGCCAGCTGGTCGTCGTCCATCTCGGGGAAGAGCGAGGTGCGGCGGGCCGAGGAGAAGTGCTCCCAGTCCCGGTTCACGTGCACGCAGTCGTCGTAGCGGGTGACGGCCCAGAAGCCGCCGCGGGGCGCCCCCGCCTGAGGGTGCCAGTAGACGGGCGCCTCCCGGCGGAGCTCGGCGAACCAGTCGTAGGGCACCCCGGCCACGAAGTTGCGCCCGTCGGTCAGATCGATCTCGTCGAGACCCATGGGCCCCCCTTTCGGGCATTTCGGCGCCGCCCACCGGCGCCGGATGCCGGGCCTTTCGTGCCAATTTCTAGAACGTGTGTCAGTGATCATAGGGGAGCGTGCCGGGCGACAATTTCGACAATTTCTCAGCAACCGTCCCCGCCAGGGCAGGGTGCCCTCATGGTTGGGGGCCATAAGTGGAGGGTCAAAGAGCTGATCCTGGTTCCGCTGGGGGGGCTCTTGGTCCTGGTCGGAGTCTGGGCCGTCTTGATCTACACACGGACCGACGTGATGACGGGTCAGACGATGCACCCCTATGACTCGATGGGATGGGTGGCGGGGATCGCAGGGATGGTCTGCTTCGCCGCGTTGCTTCCGACCACCCGGAACTGACTCCCGAGGGCCGCTCCTCGGAGCTCCTCGTTCCCGGGGTCTTCTGGTTTCGACGACCTCGGGGACGCCGCGACACCTGGAGGCCGCCGGGAGGGCTGGGGGAGGGCCGGGGCGGCGGCCGGGGCCCGGTGGGCCCGGGCCACCAGAAAGAGAACGTGTTACAGTTTTCGGCCGAGCGCGGCCTTGACCTGGCAGGGACCGCGGAGTGCACGCGAGGCTGCCCCACGATGTTCCTCGAAGAGAGCGCCGAACAGCAGCAGCTGCGCGCCGAGTTGCGCGCCTACTACGCCGAGCTGCTGAGCGACGAGGTGCGGGCCGGCCTGGCGGAGGGCGGCGAGGGCGGCGAGGCCTGGAGCCAGGTGGTCCGCCAGATCGGCAAGGACGGCTGGCTGGGGATCGGGTGGCCGAGCGAGTTCGGCGGGCAGGGCCGGCCGGCGACCGACCAGTTCATCTTCTTCGACGAGACGAGGCGCGCCGGCGCGCCGTTCCCGTTCGTCACCATCAACACGGTCGGCCCGACGATCATGCGCTTCGGCACCGACGAGCAGAAGTCGTTCTTCCTGCCGAAGATCCTCTCGGGGGAGATCAACTTCGCCATCGGCTACACCGAGCCCGAGGCGGGCACCGACCTGGCCTCGCTGCGCACGCGGGCCGTGCGCGACGGCGAGGAGTACCTCGTCAACGGGGCCAAGATCTTCACCAGCGGCGCGGACCAGGCCGACTACATCTGGCTGGCCGTGCGCACCGACCCCGACGCGCCCAAGCACAAGGGCATCTCCATCCTGTGCGTGCCGACGTCCTCGCCGGGCTTCGAGTGGTCGATCATCCATACGGTGGGCGGGCTCACGACGACGCAGACCTTCTACGACAACGTGCGGGTCCCCGTGGCGAACCGCGTCGGGGACGAGAACGAGGGCTGGCGCATGATCACCACCCAGCTCAACCACGAGCGGGTGGGGCTGGCGGCCTGGAGCGGGCTGGCCCTCTCCCTCTACGAGGACATCGTCGCCTGGGCGGCGCGGCAGCCGACCGACGACGGCAGGACGCTCGTCGACCAGGGCTGGGTGCAGATGGATCTCGCCAAGTGCCATGCCGAGCTGCAGGCGATGTGGCTCCTCAATTGGCGCATGGCCGTCCACGTGGCCGACGGCGAGCTCACGGGCGCGGAGTCGTCGTCGATCAAGGTGTTCGGGACCGAGCGCATCATCGAGGTCGTGCGCCTGCTCCTCGGCGTGGTGGGGCCGGCGGGTTACCTGACGCCGGGCTCTCCGGGGGCGTTGCTGCGGGGGCGGTTGGAGGCGACGGCGCGCCAGGCGCAGGTCAACACGTTCGGGGGTGGCGTCAACGAGGTCCAGCGCGAGATCGTGGCCTCGGCGGGATTGGGCATGACGCGGGGGGCGCGGTGAGCGAGGCGGCGGAATCCAGGTCGGGGGCGGGGTCGGATGGGCGCCTCGAGGAGCTCGCGCCGTTTCCCGACCACAGCGCCGAGCTGGCGGCGCTCGTCGGCCAGGACCTCGGGCTGCCGAACCTGTCCCCGCTGTCGCCCCATGCAGTGAACGAGCCCATGATCCGGCACTGGGTCGAGGCGATGGGCGACCACAATCCGGTCTACCTGTCGGACGAGGCGGCCCGCGAGGCCGGCTACGACCGCCTCATCGCGCCGCCGACCATGCTGCAGGCCTGGATCATGCGCGGCCTGCGCGCCTCCATGGCGCTCGAGGACGCCCGGGCGGCCGGGACGGCGCAGGGGAACGGGCCGAACGAGATCCTGATGCGCCTGCTCGACGACGAGGGATTGACCTCGGTGGTCGCCACCAACTGCGAGCAGCACTACGACCGACCGCTCGTCGTGGGGGACCGGTTGGTGGTGCACTTGGTGATCGAGTCGATCTCTGATCCGAAGCGCACCGCGCTCGGCACCGGCCGCTTCGTCACGAATCGGATGGATTACGTCGCGGTCCGAGACGCCGACGTACCGGTCGGCGTCTCGGTGTCGCCCGAGCAGGTGAAGGCGCTCTTCGACGCCGGCGAACCGGTGGCGACACAGCGCTTCCGGATCCTCAAGTACCTGCCGCCCGCCGGCGGCGCCTCCCCGGCGCCGGCGCCGGCGCAGGCGGCGGCGCAGGCGGCGCGACCGCCCCGCCCGCGACCGGCGATCACCCAGGACAACGCCTTCTGGTTCGACGGTGCCCGGGCCCACCGGCTGCTGATCCAGCGCTGCACGTCGTGTGGCACGCTGCGCCACCCGCCCCTGCCCGCGTGCGCCCACTGCGGCTCGCTGGATTGGGACACCGTCGAGTCGAGCGGGCGCGGGACCTTGTACTCCTTCGTCGTCGTGCACTACCCGCAGGTGGCGGCGTTCGAGTACCCGCTGCCGATCGGCCTGGTCGAGTTGGAGGAGGGCACCCGCGTCGTGGCGAACCTCGGGGGCGTCGAGCCCGACGGCATCGCGATCGGGATGGAGCTGCGGGCACAGTTCGTCGACCACGACGAGGAGCTGTCGCTGCCGGTCTTCGTGCCCGCCGGGGAGGTGGGCGCCTGATGGACTTCCACATGAGCGACGAGCAGCTCGCCGTATCGGAGGCCGCGACGGGGGTGTTCGCCGGCCTCGTCGATCCCGAGCGGGTCGGGACGATCGAGACGACCGACGACCGCGTCGACCGCGGCGTGTGGAAGGCGCTCGCCGACGCGGACCTGCTCGGCATCGCCGTGCCCAAGTCCGAGGGTGGTGCCGGCCACGGGCTCATGGAGCTCTGCCTCCTGCTCGAGGCGCAGGGTCGTGCCGTCGCCCCCGTGCCGCTGTGGGCGACGCTTGTCCTCGGCGCCTTGCCCATCGCGCACTTCGGCTCGCCGGCGCAGCGCTCCCGCTGGCTGCCCGGCGTCGTCTCCGGCGACGTCTTCCTGACCGCCGCCCTGAGCGGGACCGCGGCGAGCCCGACCGGCACGCCGGCCGTCAGCGCGACGCGGGATGGGGACGGGTGGGTGCTCGAGGGCACCGAGCTGGCCGTGCCCTCCGCGCACCTGGCGGAGCGGATCGTCGTGCCGGCGCGGGCGGACGGCGGCGTGTTGCTGGCCCTCGTCGACCCGCTGGCGTCCGGCGTCTCGCTCGAGCGCGCGGTGACCACCAACCGCGAGATCCACCCGCACCTGCATCTCGCCGGCGTGCGCGTCGGGGCGGACGACATCCTCGTCGGCCCGGACATGGGCCGCCCGACCCTCGACTTCCTGACGGTGGCCGCCACCATCGCGCTGTGCGCGACGCAGGTGGGGGTGTGCGAGGCGGCGCTCACCCAGACCGCCGCGTACCTGAACGGCCGCCACCAGTTCGGGCGCCCCCTCAGCACCTTCCAGGCCACCATGCTGCGGGCGGCCGACGCCGCCATCGACATCGAGGCGATGCGGGTGACGTGGCAGAACGCGGCCTGGCGCTTCGACACGGGCCGGGACGCCGCCGACGCCGCCCGCGTGGCCAAGTGGCAGGCCGCCGAGCGCGGGCAGCGGACCGTGCACGCCACCCAGCACCTCCATGGGGGCATGGGCGCGGACATCACCTACCCCATCCACCGCTACTTCTTGTGGGGCAAGCAGATAGAGCTGCTGCTCGGGGGTCCGAGCGCCCAGCTGGCGCGGCTCGGGGCGGAGATCGCGGAGCAGGCGCTGGCGGACGCCGAGGCGGAGGCGGCGCGGTGACCGCGTCCGGGCCGACGTTCGGCGACGTGTCCGTGGGCGACGAGCTGCCGACGCTCGTCCTCCCGATCACCCGGACGCTGATCGTGGCGGGCGCCATCGCCAGCCGCGACTACCAGGACGTGCACCACGACTCCGTACTGGCCACGCAACGGGGCTCGAAGGACATCTTCATGAACATCCTGACGACCAACGGGCTCGTCGGCCGCTACGTCACCGACTGGTCGGGTCCGCGCGGCCGGCTGTTCGAGGTCAACATCCGGCTCGGCGCGCCGAACTACCCCGACTGCACCATGACGCTGACCGGGTCGGTCACCGACAAGGGCCCGCTGGCGGACGACGGGGCGAGCGGCGAGGTGACCGTCACCATCCGGGGCGCCAACCACCTCGGCGATCACGTCACGGGCACGGTCAAGGTCGCCCTCCCGGTCGCCGAGGCGGGCGCCTGATGCCGCACGCCTTCTCGGGCCGGACGGCCATCGCCGGCATCGGGGCCACCGAGTTCTCCAAGGAATCGGGGCGCTCGGAGCTGCGTCTCGCCGTCGAAGCGGTCGGCGCCGCCCTGCACGATGCGGGCGTCGCCCCGTCGGAGGTGCAGGGGATGGTGACCTTCAGCTCCGACACCAACCCCGATATCGACATCGCCCGCAGCCTCGGCATCGGCGAGCTCACCTTCTTCAGCCGCATCCACTACGGCGGTGGCGCGGCGTGCGCGACCATCCAGCAGGCGGCGCTGGCCGTGTCCTCCGGCGTGGCCGACGTCGTGGTCTGCTACCGCGCCTTCAACGAGCGCTCCGGCAACCGCTTCGGTGCCGGCGTGCAGGGCCGGGCCCCCGTGCCCAACGCGGAGAACGCGCACATGGCCTCGTACCTGCCGGTCGGGCTCCTCACGCCGGCGTCGTGGGTGGCCATGGCGGCGCAGCGCTACCTCCACATGACCGGCGCCACGAGCGAGGACCTGGGCCGGGTCGCCGTGGCCGACCGCAAGCACGCGGCGACCAACCCCAGGGCCTGGTTCTACGAGCAGCCCATCACGCTCGAGGAGCACCAGGCCAGCCGCTTCATCGTCGAGCCGCTGCACCTCCTCGACTGCTGCCAGGAGACCGACGGCGCCCAGGCGCTCGTCGTGACCTCGCTCGAGCGCGCCCGCGACCTGCGCACGTCGCCGGCCGTCATCCGGGCGGCGGCCCAGGGCTCGGGCGCCGGCCAGGACATGATGACGAGCTACTACCGCGACGACCTGCTCGGGCTGCCCGAGATGGCCGTGGTGGCCCGGCAGCTCTGGGAGACCTCGGGCCTCGGACCGGCCGACATGCAGGCGGCGGTCCTCTACGACCACTTCACCCCCTACGTCCTCTACCAATTGGAGGAGCTGGGCTTCTGCGCCAAGGGCGAGGCGAAGGATTTCGTGGGCGGCGGGCGGATCGAGCTCGGCGGCGCGCTGCCCATCAACACCCACGGGGGCCAGCTCGGCGAGGCCTACCTGCACGGCATGAACGGGATCGCCGAGGGGGTGCGCCTGGTGCGTGGCACGTCGGTCAACCAGGTGGAGGGGCTCGAGCACGTGGTGGTCACGGCGGGCACGGGCGTGCCCACGAGCGGGCTCGTGCTCGGCGTCGACCGCTGAGCCCCGCCCGGGCCCGCCCGGGCCGGCCGGCCGGCCGGCCGGCCCAAGTCCATCCGAACCCGACGCGGGGCGACCTCTACCTGCATGTATGGCCCACGTCGCCGGCGACCGGCACCGTCGTGCCCCTCTTCGGCCGGCTCAGCTCCGAGCCTGATCATGGGACGGATTGGTGAACTACATGAATGAAGAGTGACAGAAAGGGAAACTTTAGGTAAACTCGATCCATGGACGGCGAGGCGGTTGCCTGGGGCTGGCACCACGATGCGTACGGGATCCATGAAGAGCGCTGGATCTCGGTTGACGGGGAGGCCACGAAGCTCGTGAGAGACGGCGGACAGGAGTCGTACGACCCTCCGCCCGATGTGCTGGCGCAACGCACGGCCTGACTCGTCGACGGGCCTGCGACCCCCGACCGGGCCGCAGATCAGATCAGATCAGATCAGATCAGATCAGATCGGCCGGTCGCCCACCGTCTCCTCGAGCGCCGCGGCGTCCTCGGGGCCCAGCACCTCGTAGGGGCTGCCCCGGGTGCGCTGCCACAGCACGGGGTCGCCGCACGTCCACCGCTCGGCGCGCAGCGCCCGCTTCATCACCTTGTTCGTCGCCGTCAGCGGCAACGACGTGCTCATGCGGACGAAGCGCGGCGCCCACTTGGTGCCCAGGTCCCCCTGGGCGTCCAGGAACGGCGCAAGGCCCTCGGCGTCGAGGGCGTCCACGCCGGGGCGCAGCTGCACCGCCGCCATGACCTGGTCGCCCACCAAGGGGTCGGGCACGGCGTAGACCGCGGCGAGCACGACGTCGGGGTGGCGCTGCAGGATGCGCTCGATGGGGGCCGACGCGAAGTTCTCCCCGTCGACGCGCAGCCAGTCGTGGTCCCGGCCGGCGAAGTAGAAGAAGCCGGCCTCGTCGCGGTAGGCCAGGTCGCCGGTCCAGTACCACCCCTCGCGCAGCCGCGCCCGCTCGGCGTCGTCATTGCGCCAGTAGCCCTCGAAGCCCGCGCCGCCGGTCTTGGACACGAGCTCGCCGATCGCGTCGGCGGCGTTGAGCAGCCGGCCCCGGTCGTCGAAGCGGGCCGGCGGGCACTCCTCGCCGGTGGCCGGGTCGAGTACCACCGTGCCCTCCGGGGCGCGGCCAAGCGCGCCGGGCGGCGTGTCGGGGGTCCGGGCCACCGTGGCCCCGCCCTCGGTGGAGCCGTAGGAGTCGGTCACGGCGACACCGAAGCGCTCGACGAAGCGGGCGACGTCGTCGGCCGACCCCTCGTTGCCGAACGCGCGGACCAGCGGGTTGTCGGCGTCGTCGGGCCGCTCGGGCGTGGCCAAGATGTAGGACAACGGCTTGCCGACGTAGTTGAAGTACGTCGCGCCGGCCGCCCGCACGTCGGGGAGGAAGCCCGACGCGGAGAAGCGGCCCGAGGCGGGGAGCGCGAAGGTCGATCCCGCCATGAGCGCGGGGCCCCAGCCGGCCATCAGGGCGTTCGAGTGGAACAGCGGCATCGACAGGTAGCACACGTCCCTTGATTTCAGCGCGTACATCTGGGCCACGATGGCGCCGATACGGGCCAGGCGGCCCTGGCTGCACAGGCACGCCTTGGGCGCGCCCGAGGTGCCCGACGTGAAGAGCAGGTAACCGAGGGTCTCGGGCGCCACGGTGACGTCTGCCACGTCCGCCGCCGGTGTGCCCTCGTAGGCGGCCAGCTGCGTACGCGCCCCGGCCGTGTCGAGCACGAGCACTCGTTCGTTGCCGGCCGAGACGACCCCCAGGCCGTCGCCGATGCGGGCGCCCTCCACGAGCGGCAGGTACGTCGAATCCGTGACGAGGAACTGGCACTCGGTGTGGGTCAGGTCGCGCACCAGTTCGTCCCCCCGGTGGGTGGGGTTGGCCCCGACCACCACGGCGCCGGCGAGCGCGGCCGCCTCGAGCCAGAAGACGAACTCGGGCACGTTGTCGAGCATGACGGCGACGTGGAAGGGGCCGTCGGCGCGACGGGCCCGCAGCCAGGCCGCCCGGGCGGCGGCCCGGCCCACCACCTCGGCATGGGTCAGCCGGAGGTCGCCCGCCACCAGCCCGGGCCCGGGGTCGCCGGCACGGGCCAGCACGGCAGCGGTGATGGTCTCGGGCACCGCCTCCGCCTGATGTGCCTGATCCGCCTCAGTTGGGTTCACTGCATCTCCAAACGACTCTGACCAGGGATGGAACGTCCATTATTGGAACACGTTGCATTTTAGACGGTCCCGTGGTACCGTCGCTGGAGCGCCGGCGGAAACGGACCCCGGCGACCGTAGACGAGGACGTGCATCCCCATGGAATTCGGCATCTTCAACGCCGCATGCGTGCTGCCCCAGTACATCGAGCGGCACGGTGCGTCCGCCGAGCACGACCGCATCATGGACGAGGTCGCCTTCATCGTGGCGGCGGACCAGGCCGGCTTCAAGTACACCTGGGCGTCGGAGCACCACTTCCTGACCAACTACTCGCACCTGTCGGCCTCCGAGTCCTTCCTCGCCTTCGTGGCCGCCAAGACGAGCAACATCCACATCGGCTCGGGCATCTTCAACATCACGCCGCCGGTGAACCACCCGGCCCGGATCGCGGAGCGCGTCGCCATGCTGGACCACCTCTCGGAGGGTCGCTTCGAGTTCGGGACCGGCCGCGGCTCGTCGACGACCGAGCAGAAGGGCTTCGGTATTCAGGAGTCCGAGCTCACCCGCGAGATGGTGGCCGAGACCCTGCCGCAGATCGTGCGCATGTGGAAGGACGAGGACTACAGCTACGAGGGCAAGTTCTTCTCGATGCCGACGCGCAACGTCCTGCCCAAGCCCTACTCGAAGCCCCATCCGCCGATCTGGATGGCGGCCGGCAGCCCCTCCACCTTCGACCTCGCGGCCGAGCTCGGCGTGGGCGTGCTGTGCTTCGGCTTCTCGACGCCGGACCAGCTCACCCCGCTGGTGGCCCGCTACAAGGAGAAGATTCAGGACTGCACGAACCCCGTCGGCGGCTTCGTGAACAACAACGTGATGATCACCACGCAGATGATCTGCATGGAGGACGGCGCCAAGGCGCGCAAGACCTTCCTCGAGGCCGACTCGAACTACCACCTGAGCCTCGTGTTCCGCTACCTCGACACGTTCCCCCGGCCGCCGGGCATCCCCGAGTGGCCCGCCATCATCCCCGCCATGGATGCGGCCACGCTCGACGCCGCCATCGCGGCGGGCGTGACCGCGGTCGGCACCCCCGACGAGGTGGGCAAGGCCGTCGAGAGCTTCGCCGCCACCGGCGCCGACCAGCTCGCCTTCGGGATGCTGTCGACCTCCATGGAGATCGAGTCGTGCCAGGAGGCCGTCGAGACGTTCGGCAAGCACGTGCTGAAGGACTTCGACAAGGACCCTGAGCACCTCACGACCAAGCAGCGGCTCGCCGCCCAGTAGTTCGCCGCCGTTCCGCCCTGCCGGGCGGCCGGCCGCCCCGGTCCGGGCCGGCCCCTACAGGCGGAACTCGCCGGACCCCAGCCGCAGGTCGATCTCCTCGGCGACCTCCTCCGGGTCGCGTGCTCCCGCATCGACCCGGTGGCGCTCCTCGACGCCGTGGCTCTCGAACTGCGCCCACAGGTCGTCGACCACCGCGGCGTCGGCCAGCGCGCCGGCGTGGGGCGGCTCGAGCGTGCGGTCCTGCACGCGTTGCTGCACGACCCCGATGGGCGCTCGCAGCACCGCGTAGTTGATGACGACGCCGTGCGGCGCGCAGGCCGCGGCGAACAGGTCCAGCATGAAGGGGTAGAGGATCCCCTCGGCGACGGTGAAGTAGCCCCCCTCGGCGAACGCGGCCACTGCCTCGGCGGCGGCACGGAGCACGACCCGGTTCTGCGTGTGCGCCTCCTCCCGCCACGGCTCGATCGCGCCGCGCCGCAGCTTGGCGAAGAACCAGTCCAGGTCGAGGCAGGCCGACCGTTCGTGGCGGTCGGCCACCAGCGGCGCCACCGTCGTCTTGCCGCACCCCGGAGAGCCGGTCAGGAGGAGCACGGAGCCGGGAGGCACCGGTGCATCATCGCGTGCGGCACGTGCCCGGTCCGGCACCGCGCCCTGCGGACCTAGGTTGTCCTCCCATGGATGTGGCCTACCGATGGCGGGGTGCGTTCGCCGACGAGGACGTCAACGCGTTGCATGCCGAGGGTTTCGGGCACGCCGTCGTGCCCATCGGCTGGCGCCGGCAGGTCGAGCAGCACAGCCTGGGCTGGGTGTGCGCCTACGACCGGGAGCGCCTGGTCGGCTTCGTCAACGTGGCCTGGGACGGCGGCGTGCATGCCTTCGTGCTCGACACCCTCGTCGACGCCGCCGCCCGTCACCAGGGGATCGGCCGCGGCCTCTTGGACGTCGCGTCGCGGGAGGCGCGCGCCGCCGGCTGCGAGTGGATCCACGTCGACTTCGAAGAAGACCTGCGCGGGTTCTACCTCGATGCCTGCGGCTTTGCCCCGACGCCGGCCGGCGTCATCGCGTTGTGAGCGCAGGCGGCACGTCACCCGGCGCACCGCAGCCGCAACCGCCGCCGCAGCCGCAGTCGCCGCCGCCTCAACTGGCCGACGCCACTCCCACCACGGGTTTGTTGAGCGCGAGGCCGCCCTCGGAACCGTAGAAGTTGGCGTCCCCGTAGTTGAAGATGCCACCGTCGGCCGCGCCGATCCAGTAGCCCTGGCCGTCCGGTGTCGCCGCCATGCCGACGGCCGGCCAGTTGAGCGGGGTGCCGCCGGCAGAGCCGTAGAAGCCGGCGTCACCGAAGTCGAAGATCCCGCCGTCGGACGCGACCATCCAGTAGCCGAGCCCGTCGGAGGTGGAGGCCATTCCCACGATCGGCTTGTTCAGTCGCTTGCCGCCCATGGACCCGTGGAAGGCGGCGGATCCGAAGCTGAAGATGCCGCCGTCGGAGGCGACCAGCCAGTAGCCGAGCCCGCTCGAGGCGCGGGCCATCCCCACGATCGGCTTGTTGAGTCGCTTGCCGCCCATGGACCCGTAGAACTTCGCGTCGCCGAAGCTGAAGATGCCGCCGTCCGAAGCCACCAGCCAGTAGCCGCCCCCGTCCGGCGTGGCGGCCATGCCGACGATGGGCGCGTTCAGCGGCTTGCCCCCCTGCGATCCGTAGAAGCCGGCACCGCCGTAGGTGAAGATCCCGCCGTCGGAGGCGACCAGCCAGTAGCCGTTCTTCGACGACGTGGGCGCCATCCCCACGATGGGCCTGTTCAGCCGGATGCTGCCGGTCGACCCGTAGAAGCCGGCGTTGCCGAACGTGAAAATGCCGCCGTCGGAGGCCACGAGCCAGTACGACGAGTTGGGCGGGGCGGGGGGCGGGGGTGACGGCGGGCCGGGAAGACCGGCGGAGCCGGAGAACGCGACCACCTGGTCGGTCGAGGGGGCGAGGAGCAGACCGTCGCCCACCGAGGGGGTCGGGAAGTCGTTGGCCTGACTGCCCACCGAGACCTGCTGCACGTTCGTCCCGGTCGCCGGGTCGAGCCCGTAGAGCGAGGACCCGCCGATCGACCAGACGAGCCCGCCGGCCGTGATCGGGGGGCCGTGCGCCCCCGAGGAGGTCTGCCACAGCGCGCCGAGCGGGCTGGTCTGAATGGCCTGCACCCCGTTGCCGCAAGGGACGAACACGACGGTCCCCGCGATCGCGTCCCCGCCGTCGGAGTCGCTGCCGCAGGCGGAGATCTGTGGCGCGGCGTAGATCCCGCCGAGATCGGCCTGGTTCAGCAGGTAGGCGGTGGACGACTTGCCGACCTGGAGGATCGTCCCGTTCGAGAGCAGCGCCGGCGAGCTCGATCCGAGGTCCTGGTCGTGCGAGTTGTCGTACGGCCACGTCGTCGGGGCGAAGAGCTGGGTGCGGGCCAGGCCCGGCGACAGCTCCAGGACCGAGTCGCTGTTGTCGTAGGGGTTCGACGACGAGCCGTTGCCCGTGGCCAGCCAGATGTTGCCCGCCCCGTCGACCTCGGGCGCCGCGCCGCCCATCCACACCGCCCCGTCGTTGCCGACCGGCACCGCCTGGTAGTAGCCGGGCGTCCCCCCGCCCTCTGGTACCGACACGACCCAGCCGCTGTAGGTCGAGCAGTCGCCGTCGTTGCCGCCGTAGCCGAAGATCACGTGGCCGTCGCTCAGGTTCAACCCGGTGCGTTGCAGGATCGCCGCGGTGGGTTGCCCCGGGGGGTCCACCGCCACCTGTCCCAGCATGACGGTGCCGTTGTAGAGGCTCAGGCCCACGAGGACGTGAGCGGGTGCACCCCCGCTCAGCACGTCGGCCACCGCGAAGATCTCCCCGCGGGCCACGTCGACGACGGGGGTGCCGGTGATGCCGACGGTCGGGCCGATGTTGCCACACGGCAGGTCGCCCGACGGCACCGGGGTTCCGATGTGGGCGGACCACAGGACGGCGCCGCTGTCGGCGGCCAGCGCGTAAATCGTGTCGTTCTCCGTGGCCACGAAGACGCGGCCGGTCGCCTCCAACGGTTCCCCGTAGACCTGCCCGTCGAGCACCGGCGAGTGCCAGGCGAGATTGGGCGGCGAGAACGTGACCCCGGACGGGTCGACACCGGTCCCGAGCGGGTTGCCGTGGTACACGGTCCACGAGGTCGTGGCGTCGACGTGGGCGATGCCGGCGGCCGAGGCCGTGACTTCCCCCAGCGAGAGCGCGGCGCCTGTGGTGAACAGGAACAGGCTGCTCACCGCGATCGCCCAGAGGGCGGTGACCGCCGTCCGTCGGGCGCAGCGCCCGACCGTGGTCGCGCGTGACGCCAAGCGTGGTGTACCGGTGCGGGAGGTGATCGACGCACCGTAGTGCGTTGCGTCGACGCCCGTCGACCTTCCGGTCAGGCTCCCGGATCCGGACCGCTCCCCGACGGGGCCCCCGCTTCGACCCCGCGCCCCGCGTTCACGATGGCGGCAGCCCACGTGTAGTCGGGCTTCCCGGATGGCGAGCGCTCGACGGCGTCCACGACGTAGAGGCGGCGGGGCAGCTTGTAGCCGGCGATCGACTGGCGGCAGTGCTCCTGCAGGGACTCGAGGCTCGGCGCCTCGTGACCGACCCGGGGTTGCACGATGGCGGCGACCGTCTGGCCCCAGCGCTCGTCGGGTGCGCCGCACACGATGGCGTCCATGACGTCTGGATGGGAGCGGACGGAGGACTCGACCTCCTCGGGGAAGATCTTCTCGCCGCCCGAGTTGATGACGATCGACCCCCGGCCGAGCAGGGTGATCGACCCGTCCTCCTCGACCGTGGCGTAGTCGCCGGGCATCACGTACCGCCGGCCCCCCACCTCGATGAACACCTCGGCCGTCTTCTTGGCGTCGTTGTAGTACCCGAGCGGGATGTCGCCCGTCCGGGCGATCTTGCCGATGACGCCCGAGCCCGGCTCCACCAACTCGAGGTCCTCGTCGAACACCACCGTCTCGCCGAGCAGGTGCACCGTCGGACCGCTCTTCATGGCCGTGTTGCCCGCGGTCACGACCGTCATGCCGTTGTTGCCGCCCTCGGAGGAGCCGATGGCGTCGGTGATCACGAGGTTGGGCAGGTGGACGAAGAACTGGTCCTTCACGGGTGCCGAGAACAAGGCGGCCGACGACACGACGGCCAGGAGGGAGGACAGGTCGTGATCCGTCCCCGCAACGGCCAGCGACTCGATGAGCGGCTTGCCCATCGCGTCCCCCGTGATCATCACCGAGTTGACCCGCTCCTCGCCGACGAGCCGCCAGACGTGGTGGGGGTCGAACTTGGCCATCAGCACGATCTTGGAGCCGACGAAGCTCTGGCCCATGACGCACCACTGGGTGGCCCCGTGCATGAGCGGCGCCACGGGCAGGTGCACCATCCCCCCGCCGGCGCCCTTGGCCACCATGGCCGCCGGGTCCGTGATCCTCTGGTTGGTCACGGGATCGGTCCCGCCGCCCAGCGCGTAGAAGACGTCCTCGTGCCGCCACACCACGCCCTTGGGCATGCCGGTCGTCCCGCCGGTGTAGAGGATGTAGAGGTCGTCTCCTGTGCGGGGGCCGAAGTCGCGATCCTCCGAATGGCCCCCCAGCGCCTCCTCGTAGCCCACCGCGCCCGGCGTCGGCTCGACGTCGCTGCCGTCCTCGATCACGATCACGTGCCGCAGCTCCGGCAGCTCGGGCAGCAAGGCGGTGACGAGCGGCGAGAACTCACGCTGGTGCACCAGCGCCTTGAGGTCGGCGTTGGTCAGCAGGTACCGGAGCTCGTCCTTGACGTAGCGGTAGTTGATGTTGATCCAGATCGCCCGCAGCTTGAAGACGGCCCAGGCCGTCTCGACCCACTCGACCGAGTTGTAGGCGTAGATCCCGACGTGGTCGCCCGGCCCGATCCCCTGCGCCGCCAGGTGGTGGGCCAGCTTGTTGGCTCGCGCCTCCATCTCGGCGTAGGTCCTGCGCTTGCCGTCGGCGACGAGGTACTCCCGCTCCGGGTAGGCGTCGACGGCGGCCTCGAACAGGTCGGCCAGGTTGAACTCCATCGCGGTCAGGTTAGAACACGTTCTCGTTCTGCGGGCAAGCGAGAGGCAAGCGGCGGCGCGGGCGGTCCGGGTAGCCCGCCGCCCCGGCTGCGCCCGGCCCGTTCCGGCGGCCGGCCCTGGTCCCGCCGCCCTCTATCCGGCGATCCCCACGATGGGCTTGTTGAGCACGATGGAGCCGGTCGAGCCGTAGAACGTCGGCCCCCCGCTGGTCGGGAAGGTGAACACCCCACCGTCGGACCCACTCAGGTAGTAGCCGCCGGCGACCGCGGTCATCCCGACGATCGGCTTGTTGAGCACCATGGAGCCGGTCGAGCCCAGGAAGGGCGGCCCCCCCTTCGTCGGGAAGGCGAACACGCCACCGTCCGTCGCGACGAGGTAGTAGCCGCCCGACGTCGTGGCGGCCATGCCCACCACCGGCTTGTTGAGCACGATGCTGCCCGTCGACCCCTGGAAGACGGCGTCGCCGTAGCTGAAGATCCCTCCGTCGGAGGCGACGAACCAGTAGCCCTTTCCGTCGGGGGTGACGGTCATGCCCACGACCGGCTTGTTCAGCGTGAGCGAGCCCGTGGAGCCGTAGAACTGCGCGTCCCCGTAGGAGAAGATGCCGCCGTCCGAGGCCACCAGCCAATACCCGGCGCCGTCGGCGGTGACGGCCATCCCGACGATGGGCTTGTTGAGCGGCTGCCCGCCGTGTGAGCCGTAGAACTTGGCCGAGCCGTAGGCGAACACGCCGCCGTCCGACGCCACCAGGTAGTACCCGTCGCCCGCCGGCATCACGGCCATGCCCACGACCGGCGCGTTGAGTGGGGTGCCCCCGAGCGATCCGATGAAGGGCGCACCGGTCCCATAGGCGAAGACCCCACCGTCGGTGGCGACGAAGCGGTACCCCGACCGCGCGATCGGCGCCGTCATGACATAGGGCTGTGAGACGGTGGGGTCAGCGCTCCCGACCGCGACGCAGGCCCAGTTTGTGAGGCACGTGATGGCGGACGCGCCAGCCGAGGTCGAGCCCTGTGGGCTGGGTGCGGTGACGATCGACCACGACGAGCCGTTCCACGTCAGCGCGACCGGCACGGCGGTGACGTCGCCGACGGATCCCACGGCGCCACACGAGGTCGCGCTGATGCAGGACACGCTGACGAGGTAGTTGTAGTTGGACGGGTCGGCCTCGGGAGCGGTCGCGTTCGTCCACGCCGTCCCGTTCCAGGTTGCCAACTGGGCTTGGAAGAACGTGCCGTTGTACCACTGACCCACGGCGGCGCAGAAGCCGGCTCCTGCGCACGAGACCCCGTTGAGCTCACCGCTGGTTCCCGCTCCCGGATTGGGGGTCACGACGACCGACCAGGCGGTTCCGTTCCAGACCTCGCCGAGCGAGAGGGTGTTGCTGCTCGCGTTCGTGTAGTCGCCCACGGCCATGCACCACGACGAGGAGGCGCACCACAGGGAGTTGAACTGGGACGCCGTTGCGCCGGTTGGCTCGGGCGCGGTGACGACCGACCACGCCATGCCGTTCCACGCCTCGGTCAGTACGTGCCTGTTGTGCAACGCATCCTCGGTGTAGCCGACGCTCGAGCACCACGTCGATGAGAGGCACGAGACGGCGGACAGCTGCGTCGCCGTGGAGCCCGACGGGTTCACGGCGTTGACGAGTGTCCATGTGGTGCCGTTCCACTGCTCGACCAGCGGGTTGACGAATGTGCTGCCAGGGCCGCTGACGCCGACGGCGACGCAGAACGAGGGGCCGGCGCACGAAACCCCGTAGAGCTGGCTCTGGCCTGCTCCTGTCGGGTTGGGGCTGGTCACGATCGACCATTTCGTGCCGTCCCATTGCTCAATCAGCGTGTTGCTGTCACTGCCGGCGGACTGGTTGCCCACCGCGACGCAGAAGGCACTGGTTGCGCATGTCACCGAGGCGAGCTGCACGTCATTCGTGGCGGTGGGGGAGGGCACGCTCCCCAGGGTCCACGTGGAAGGTGTGACCGGCACCGGCGGGACCGGGACCCCGGCACCGGCTTGAGCGGCTCCGAGACCTGCGATTGATCCTCCGACCGCCAGGACAACAGCAAGCACGACAGACCGGGCGATTGAACGCATTGGTTCCTCCTCTGACGCCAAATGGGGCCATTTCGCTCGTGTAACTAGACGTGCCCTGGTAGCCGAGGTAACAAACGGATCGCCCTCAGCGGGTGGAACGAGCACCGGGCCCCACCTATCGTTTCCCCATGGCCTACCACACCGCTGCGACGCTCGACATTGCCGCTCCCACCGAGAAGGTGTGGGCGCTCGTCTCGGACCTGCCGCGGATGGGGGAGTGGTCGCCCGAGAACGCCGGTGGCAAGTGGGTCAAGGGCGCCAACGGGCCGGCGCTCGGCGCCGTGTTCAAGGGGAACAACAAGAACGGGGTGCGGCGCTGGTCCACCACGGTCACCATCGTGGACTTCGAGCCGGGCAAGGCCTTCGAGTTCGCCGTGACCTCGGGCCCCCTCCAAGTCGCCAACTGGCGTTACGAGTTCGAGGACACGGAATCGGGTTGCCGAGTCACGGAGTCATGGGAGGATCGCCGCAACTCCTGGTTCACCTTCGTGGCGCGGGTCATGGGCGACCACAGCGCGGCTCACGCCGAGCAGGAGATGGCGGCGACGCTGGCCAACCTGGCCGCCGCCGTCGAGTAGAGCGCCGCCGGCCTCACCGAGCAGTCCCGCCTCAGCTCTCCAGCCGCCGCACCACGTGGCCTGCCGCCGCGTCGTCCCCCGGACCGCCCCGGCGCACCAGGCGATCCGCCACCGCACGCCGGTGCGCGTCGTCGACGTTGCCGCCGTACTTGAACTTCGCCGTCACGCCGTCGATCCGGATCTCTATCCCGAGGATCCCGAACAGCTTGGCACCGTGCGCCTCGCCGGGGTCCGCCACCTCGACGTCGGGCTGGAAGGCCGCCAGCTGGCGGCGCAGGATGGCGGCCACGCTCCCGGGTGACGTCCGCTCGTCGTGCACCGTCGCGGTGCCGACGAGCTGCACGGCGCCGTAGTAGGTCGTCGGGATCCCGAGTGCCGGGTCCTCGCCACCCACCGCCTTCCACGACGAGGGGATGAAGGCCCAGTCGTCGGCCACGCTGAGCAGCACCCGCCGGTTCTCACTCAGCGCGTCGAACACGGGGTTGGCCCGCACGAGATGCAGCCAGACCGTGTCGCCCGCGAGCACGAACTGCGTGGGCACCACCACCGGCACGTCGCGCCGCGGGCCGCCCGGGGCCACGAGGTGCCCGAAGGGATGGGCCTCGAGGAAGGGGCGCCACTCCTTCTCGCCGAGGGTGGCGTCGACCGGGGCGATGAACATCGGCTCAGTCGGCGAGCGCCCCCAGCTCCTCCGCCGACTCGGCCCGGTGACGCTTGTAGTCGACCTTGCCGTTGGGCGCCCGGCCGATCGTGGCCACGCACCGCACGCGACGGGGCGCCTTGTAGTGCGCCAGGCGCTCCTTCACGTGCCCGATCAGCTCCGCCTCGCTCGGCACCGCGGTGCCCTCGACCGGCTCGACGACGGCCACGATCTGCTCGCCGAAGGTGGGGTGCGGGATGCCGACGACGACGGCGTCGTGCACGGCGTCGTGCGTCTTGAGCGCCTCCTCCACCTCCTCGGGGAAGATCTTCTCGCCGCCTGAATTGATGCACACCGACCCCCGGCCCAGCAGGTGGATGGTGCCGTCGGCGTCCACTTGGGCGTAGTCGCCCGGGATGGAGTAGCGCATGCCGTCGATCACCTTGAAGGTGCGCTCCGACTTCTCCTCGTCCTTGTAGTACCCGAGGGGATTGCGCCCCGCCAGCGCGAGCACCCCCACCTCGTCGGACCCGGGCTCCACCGGCCAGCCGTCCTCGCTCAGCACCTTGACGTCGGGGCCGAGCGTGAACGACGCCGTCTTGGCCGCGGCACCGCCGCCCGAGACGGACACGCCCATGCCCAGGGCTTCCGACGAGCTGAAGGCATCGACGAGCAGCATCGAGCCGTGGTGGCCGAGCAGGCGCTCCTTGACGGGCTCGCTCCACATCGCGCCCGAGGAGATGATCATCATGAGCGAGCTCAGGTCCCATTTCCCTGGATCGTCGTCGAGCACGGCGAGCAGCGGCCGGGAGAAGGGGTCGCCCACGATCACGAGGCCGTTCACCTTTTCCCTCTGGATGGTGTCGAGCATCTCGACGGGGTCGTACTTGCGGCTCTCGAGCAGGCACACCCGCCCGCCCTCGGCCAGGACGGTGTTGGCGGTGAAGGCGCCCGTGCCGTGCATCAACGGGCAGGCCGGCATGAGCGTCACCCCGCCGGTGGGGTTCGACTCCAGCGCGGCCCGCACGCCCTCGAGCCCGCCGTTGACGTCGTAGTGGCGCACGCCGCCGTCGATGAGCCGCGCGAAGAGGTCGTCCTGGCGCCACATCACGCCCTTGGGCATCCCGGTCGTGCCGCCGGTGTAGAGCATGTAGAGGTCGTCACCGCTCCGTCCCCACGGAGCACGCGTCCGCCCGACCGCCAACTTCAGGGCGTCCTCGTACGGCGTGGCCCAGTCCGGGCACGGGCCCGAGCCGTCGTCGACCCACAGCCACCCCTTGACGCCGGGCACCCGGTCGAGGATCCGCTCGATCCGGTCCGTGAACGACCCGTGGAACACGACCGCCACCGCGTCCGCGTTCTCCCAGAGGTAGCTGAGCTCGTCGTCGCCGTAGCGGTAGTTGGTGTTGACCGGCACCAGGCCGACCTTCATGGCGGCGTACGTCGCCTGGATGTACTCCGGCGAGTTGTACAGGTAGACCGCCACCTTGTCCTGCCGGGCGACGCCGAGGTCGAGCAGGAACTGCGCCACGCCGTCGGCCCCGTGGTCGAAGTCGTCCCACGTCAGCTCGCGCCCGCCCTGGGTGATGGCGGCCGCCTCGGGTCGGCAGCCGGCCACGAGCTCCCACACGTCTGCGTAGTTCCAGTCCGTCATGCCTCACTCCCATCCGCCGCCACTCGACTCGACACAGTCGCTGCACCGTCCCCTGCACCGTCGACCCCCGTCGACCCCCCCGCCCCCGCTGAGATGCGTGATGCGAGACGCCGAGCCTACGCTTCGCGCGTGGACCTCGGCCTCCCGGGCGACGACGATCCCCGCCGCGGCGGCGTCAGGGACTGGCTGGCCGAGCACCCGCACCCCACCGGCCGCCAGCTCGCCGAGGCCGGCTACGTGGTGCCCCACTGGGCCTCACCCTTCGGACTCGACGCCGACCCGCTGACCCAGCTCGTGATCGACGAAGAGCTCCGGCGGGCGGGCGTCAGGCGCCCGGTCAACCCCATCGGCATCGGCTGGGCGGGGCCGACCCTCATGTACGCCGGCACCGAGGAGCAGAAGGAGCGCTGGCTCTGGCCCCTCCTCAGCGGCGAGGAGTTCTGGTGCCAGCTGTTCTCCGAGCCGGGCGCCGGCTCGGACCTGGCCTCGCTCACCACCCGGGCCGAGCGCCGGGGCGACCGCTACGTGGTCAACGGGCAGAAGGTGTGGACCAGCTACGCCCACATCGCGAAGTGGGGGATCCTGCTCGCCCGCACCGATCCGGCCGCGACGAAGCACTCGGGCATCAGCTACTTCGTGTGTCCGATGGACGCGCCCGGCATCGAGATCCGGCCCCTCATCGACATGACGGGGGAGCACGCCTTCAACGAGGTCTTCTTCAGCGACGTCGAGATCCCGGCCGACCATCTCGTCGGGCCCGAGCACGGCGGCTGGGACCTGGCCAAGGTCACGCTGGGCAACGAGCGGGTGTCGCTGTCGGGGGAGGGCGCGCTGTGGGGGATGGGCCCTACCGCCGACGATCTCGTGGACCTGATCCGCCGGGCCGGCGGCGCCCCGGACCCGACGACCCGGGACCGCCTCGTCGGCGTCTGGATGGAGAGCCGGATCCTCCGGGTCCTCCGTCTCCGGATGGTCTCGGCCGTCCTCGCCGGCAAGGCCCCCGGCGCGGAGGCCTCGGTCCGCAAGGCCATCGCCGACGCCCACGGCCAGCACGTCATGGGTGTCGCCCGCGACACGGCCGGCCCGTACGCCATGCTGGCGGGCACGGGGCCCGTCGGCGGCTGGGGGGCGATCCGCCCCGAACCCGACGCCGGCACCGACCGGACCGCCGCCGGCACCGACCGGACCGCCGCCGGCACCGACCCGACCTGGTCCCGTGGCTTCCTCTTCGCGCCGGCCCTCACGGTGGGGGGCGGCACCGCCGAGGTGCAGCGCAACATCGTGGCCGAAAAGGTGCTCGGTCTCCCGCGAGATCCCTGAGCCGAACCCGTTACCACTCCGGTACCCCGATGCGCCCTCGTGGCGCGCCGGGGGACTGCGCCGGCCGTGGACCGCCGAACGGCAACGGGAGTGACCGGCCCGGGCCGCCGCCGCCGCAGCCGGTCTGCAGTCGCTGATCTGGTGGGAATCGGCTCGCACGAGCCGGCGATCAGGGGAGGTTCTATGCGGAAGGTGCTTCTGTCCGGTGCTCTGGTGCTGATCGGCCTGGCGGCCCCGGCCGCCCCGGTCCTGGCCCCCGCCGCCGGGTCGCCTGCGGCGGCCGCGGCGGCTCCATCCCGTCCGGCGGCACCCGGCGATCCCGCCACCCCCGGCATCTACCACGTGCCCATCATCGGCAAGGTCGTCCTCCCCGGCCTCGGCTCCCTGCTCGGCGGCCTGCGGCACGCCACCGCGGTCCAGTCCTCGAACTGGGGCGGCTACGCCGACATCAACGACACCTACGGCTCTGTGGCCTCGTCGTGGACCGAGCCGGCGGTCAACTGCTCCGGCGGGGGCCTCAGCCTGGGCGGGCTCCTGGGCGGGCTCGGCGGGCTGGGCGGCCTGCTCGGCGGGCCGAGCGCGGCGTCCGCGTTCTGGGTCGGCCTCGACGGGTACACGTCGTCCAGCGTCGAGCAGATCGGGACCGACTCTGACTGCAACTCGGGCACGCCCAGCTACGACGCCTGGTACGAGATGTACCCCAACCCCTCGGTGACGCTCCCGAGCCAGGACGCCGTCAGCCCGGGTGACCACATGACGGCCTTGGTGGCGTCGGACAAGACCGGGAACTCGTTCAGCCTGGCGATCAAGGACACGACCGCCAACTGGATGTTCTCGACGACACAGGCAGGGAGCGGCTTCGCCCGGTCCTCGGCCGAGGTCATCGCCGAGGCGCCGTCGTCCTGCAACGTCCTGTTCTGCAGCGAGGTGCCGCTGGCCGACTTCGGCCAGGTGGGCTACTCGGGCTCGACGTTGGTCGACGCCGGTGGAACCACCGGTTCGCTGTCAAGGTTCAACGCCAACGAGATCACCATGGTGGACAACGGCACGACGCTGGCCACACCCAGCGCGCTGAGCTCGGACGGGACGTCGTTCTCGATGACCTGGAACAACTCGTAGCCCGTGTCGGAGATCGCGGTAGATCCAAGGGACACCGTGCCCTAGCAGTCTCACGGCAACCGCCCTTCAGCTGGCGGGTGGATCTACCCGGGTCGGCGGACACGTCCGGGGCTCGCCGGCTGAGGGGTCGGTCCGAACCTGGGTCCGCCTCGGTAATCCAGCAGCGCTTCAAACCTCCAGCGGCCGTTCAGAACTCCGCGGACCATTCAGAACTCCAGCGGCCGTTCAGAACTCCAGCGGCCGTTCAGAACTCCAGCGGCCCGGCGTGGGCGAAACCCTGGCGGATGCCCTGGCCCGCCCGGGCCGTGAGCGCCTCGGGCTCGTAGAGCATCAGGTAGGCGTTGCGGGCGTGGTCCCGCGAGCGGTTCTTGAACACCATGGCGAGCGTCGCCGGGTCGTCGGACTCGTCCTCGTGCACGAACACCTCGAGGATCGGCGTGTTCGTCATGAGCTGGGCGGTCATGATCCCGGTCGAGGCCTCGTGGGCGCACACCTTGTCGACCTTCTCCTTGCCGGGCATGCCGAGGGCCACCACGATCCGGCAGCCCTCCTCCTCGATGAGCTTCTTGGCCGCCACGGCCAGGTCCTTGAAGCCGGGCACGGTGCGGCGCACGACGGTGAACCGGGTGCCGTAGCCCGGGCACTCCGAGAGCTCGTCGACGGCTTCGGCGCCCATGTCGTAGCGGGCGAACATGGTGTCGACGACCCCGATAAGGTCCATGCACCATTCTCGCGCACGGCGCGCATTGGCCCCGCCGGCCCGGCGACGTCCAGAATCGGGGGGTGAGCGGGTCCACATCGAGGAGCTGGGTCGAGCGCGACGCGGCCGTCGTGTGGCACGGGTTCACCCAGATGGCGGCCTATGCGGGCAACACGCCCCTGGTGATAGAGCGGGCCGAGGGGCGCGAGCTGATCGACGCCGACGGGCGCCGCTATCTCGATGCCATCTCGTCGCTGTGGGTGAACACGCTGGGGCACCGCGTCCCGGAGCTGGACGCCGCCCTGGCCACCCAGGCGGCCCGGGTGGCCCACTCGACAATGCTCGGCAACGGCAACACGGTCGTCGTGGAGCTGGCGGAGGCGTTGGCGCGGGTCGTCCCGGTCGACGACCCTCACTTCCTCTTCGCGGGCGACGGCGCCGTGGCGGTCGAGCAGGCCCTCAAGGTCGCGTTCCAGTACTGGGGCAACCGCGGCGTGCCCGGGCGCACCGCGTTCCTCGCGCTGGGCGACGCCTACCACGGGGACTCGATCGGCGCGCTGTCGCTGGGTGACGGCGGCGTGTTCAGCGCGGTCTTCGAGCCGCTGTGCTTTCCCGTCGTCCGCACCCCGGGCTACGCGGACCCTGGATGGGCGGGCAAGGCCTGCGCCGCGATCGACGCCCACGCCAGCGAGCTGGCGGCCGTGGTGCTCGAGCCGCTGGTGCAGGGCGCGTCGGGGATGTTGTGCGCCTCCGCAGCCGACGTGCGGCGGGTCGGCGAGGCGTGCCGCCGGGCCGACGTCCTCTTGATCTGCGACGAGGTGGCGACCGGGTTCGGGAGGACGGGGACGCTGTTCGCCTCCGAGCAGTGCGGGCTGCGGCCCGACCTGCTGTGCCTGGGCAAGGGGATCACGGGCGGGTACCTGGCCATGTCGGCCACCGTGGCGTCGGGCGAGGTGTTCGGCGCGTTCCTCGGCGAGGACCTCGGGCCGGCGACCTTCTATCACGGGCACTCCTACGGCGGGAACGCGTTGGCGGCGGCGGTGGCGCTCGAGCATCTCCGCCTCGTCGAGTCCCTGGATGTGCTGGCCAACGTGCGGGCGCGCGCCGACCAGCTGGCCTCCCTCCTCGGAGAACGGGTCGCCGGACGGGCGGCGGTGCGCGAGGTCCGGCAGCGGGGCCTCATGGTGGGGATCGAGCTGGCCCCGCCCGAGCCGGGGCTGCGCTGGGGCCGGCGGGTCTGTGCGGGGGCGGTGTCCCGGGGCGTGTTGCTGCGGCCGCTGGGCGACGTGGTGGTCCTCATGCCGCCGTTGACCATCACCGAGGGCGAGGTGCTGCGGATGGTGGACGCTCTGGATGGGGCGCTCGACGAGGTGACGGGCACGCCCTCGCCGTCGGGCGACGCCGGCGAGGCAACGGGCCCGTGAGCGAGAACCCCTGGAGGGGACGGATCCGGGGCGAGCTGGCCCGGGTCATCGAAGAGGGACGCTGGCGTGCGCCGAGGGAGTTCGACGCCCGGGGGCCGGCGGGCGCGCTCGGGGGGGCGCACGGGGAGGTGGTGTCGTTCGCATCCAACGACTATCTCGGATTGAGCGCACACCCCGCGGTGGTTGCGGCAGCGCACGATGCGCTCGACCGCTGGGGCGCCGGCTCGGGCGCCTCCCGGCTCGTGACCGGCTCTCGCCCCATCCACAGCGAGCTCGAGGCGGCGCTCGCCGACTGGAAGGGGACCGAGGCCGCCGTCTGCTTCCCGACCGGGTTCGCCGCCAACCTCGGCGTCCTCTCCGTGCTCGGCGGGCCCGGCGTCCGCGTGCTCTCGGACGAGCTGAATCACGCCAGCATCATCGATGGGTGCCGGCTCTCCCGCTCCACTCTCGCGGTGTACCGCCACCGGGACACGACCCACCTCGAGGAGCTGCTCACGGCGGGGCCGGGGGCGGATCCGACGGGTGCCGCCGCGCCGACGATCGTCGTCACCGACTCGGTGTTCTCCATGGATGGGGACGTGGCCCCGCTCGACGAGCTCCTCGATGTGAGCCGCCGCCACGACGCCCTGCTGGTCCTCGACGAGGCCCACGCCGTCCTCGGCCCCCACCTCCCGACCGCCACCGCCGAGCGGGACGGAGACGGGGCGGCGGGAGAGGGAGGCCGATCCGGTGCGCACGGGGGAACGGTCGTGCGCGTGGGCACGATGTCCAAGACACTGGGCGCGCTGGGCGGGTTCGTGGCGGCGTCACGGGACGTCGTCGACCTGCTGGTGAACCGGGCCCGCCCCTACATCTTCTCGACTGCGCCGACGCCGGCCGACGCCGCCGCCGCCCTGGCGGCGCTCCGCGTCCTCCGCTCTCCCGAGGGCGCCGCGTTGACTGGCCGCCTCGCCGACCTGATCGACCGGGTGGCGGAGGCCGGGCTCGTCCCGCCAGGCCATCCGAGCCCGATCATCCCGGTCGTCCTCGGGCCCGAGCAGGCGGCGCTCGATGCCTCGGCCGCCCTGCTCGACGAGGGGCTGTGGGTGCCGGCCATCCGGCCGCCGACGGTGCCGGCCGGATCGAGCCGGCTGCGGGTGACGCTCTCGGCGGCGCATTCCGACGAGGACGTGACCCGGCTGCTCGATGCGCTGGTCCGCCTGCCCCGTCCCGCCCATCCAGCGCCCGCCGTGCGCTGAGCGGCGTGCCCCCGCCCGGCGCGCGTCCCCGCCGCCTCGTCGTGGTCGTCGGCACCGGCACCGACGTCGGAAAGACGTGGGTGGCCGCCCGCCTCCTCTCCGACCTCCGGGCGCACGGTCGGAGCGTCGCCGCGCGCAAGCCGGCGCAGTCGTTCGACCCGGGCGACGATCCCGCCGGTCGGGACGCCTCGGTGCTTGCCGCCGCCTCCGGGGAGCGACCCGAGGAGGTCTGCCCCGCCGAGCGCTGGTACGAGGTGCCCATGGCGCCTCCCATGGCGGCCGACGCGCTGGGTCGCCCCTCGTTCGGCATCGCCGACCTGGTGTCCGAGCTGCGGTGGGCGCCGGAGCCCGTCGACGTCGGCCTCGTCGAGACGGCGGGTGGCCTGCGCTCGCCGTTGGCTGCCGACGGCGACTGCGCCGCCCTGTGCGCGGCCCTCGACCCTGACCTCGTGCTGCTCGTTGCCGACGCCGGGCTCGGGACCATCAACGTGGTGCGGCTCACCGTCGACGCACTTGGGGCGCTCGATGCCGACCTCGTGGTCGTCTTGAATCGCTTCGATACGGCGATGGACGTCCACATCCAGAACGTCGCGTGGCTGCGCGCTCGTGACGGGCTGAAGGTCGTCGCGCTTCCGGGTGGCGAAAGCGAGCTGGCCGAGATCGTGACCGGCTGAAGCCGACCGTTCTCCCGTGGTGAGGAGTGGTCCGCCAGCTGGAGCCAGGGGTGACCGGTCGTTCCGGCGCAGGCCGCCCTGCCGGAACTTCGGTGGTGACGCCCGTTCTCAGGACCTCGCCGTACGGATCGTCGGGCGGTCCAGGCAGATCTCGGCGCTCCATCGGGAGCAACTGGCCGACATCGCCGAGTTCGATCGGTCGGAGGCGTGGCGCGGGGACGGGTCCGTGTCGATGGTCACGTGGGTCACCGGGCAGTGCGGGGTCAGCACGTCGACGGCCCGGCAGTGGGTGCGCTCGGCGGCCAACCTGGAGTCGCTCCCCTGTCTGGCCGAGGGTCTGGCGTCGGGCGAGTTGTCCCTGGACCTGGTGGAACCGTTGGCGGAGGTGGCGTCGGTGGAGACCGACGCTGCACTGCGCGAGGCGTCGGCGCACTGGAGCGTGCGGCAGGCGCGAGAGCTGGTGGCATGGCACCGGGCCCAGACGGAGGCGGCTGCGGAGGTGATGGCATCCCGGACCGCGCCATGCCGGTCCGCCGAAGCTGGTGAGCCCGAGGGGCAGGGCGGGGAAGGGCACGAGGACGCATTCGAGGCGCAGGGTTCGGCCGCCCGTGAGTTCGATCGACGCACGCTCCGGTTCAACGACACGCGCAGGACCATGTGGATCGCCTTCACGACAGACGACTACGCCACGGCGAAATCGGCGCTCGTCACCCGCGTGGCGGCCGACAAGCGGGAGATCGCCGGTGCACAAGGCGGCGAGCAGGACCCGCTCGGCTACGTCACCTACGACCAGCGCCTGTACGACACGATGATGTGCCTGTTCCGGGTGGGGAGCGCGTCGTCGTCGGAGGGCCAACGTCCAATCCGGCCACGTGTCATCGTGCACGCGCCGCTCGAGCTGCTCCTGAGTTGCACGGGCGGGTCCGTGCAACTGACGGCCGATGGGGGTACGGACGCGGATGCCCTTCGGGGCAGACGAGGGGGCGGCGTGCCTGAGGTCGAGGGCGTGCCTGAGGTCGAGGGCGTGCCTGAGGTCGAGGGCGTGCCTGAGGTCGAGGGCGTGGGGCCTGTTTCGGCCGAGGTCGCCCGCCGGCTGGCCTGCGACGCCCACGTGGTCCTCTCCGTGGAGTCCCGCGACGGCTGCATCCTGGACCAGGGCCGGGCCCGGCGTGACCCGACGGTCGCCCAGCGGATCGAGATAGCCCGCCGGGACAAGGGGTGCCGGTTCCCCGGATGCACCTACACCGAGTTCACGGACGTGCACCACATCCGCCACTGGGCCCACGGCGGTGCGACGAACCTCGACAATTTGGTCACGTTGTGCGACCGCCACCACCGGGCCGTACATGAACTGGGTTGGGTCATGGAAGGCGATGCCAACGTGGTGGTGTCCTTCACGACCCCGCATGGCCGGGTCATGAGGTCGGTGCCGTCGCCGACCTGGACGACACCGCGGCCGGCTCGTGCCTCGCGGGATGGGCCTATGCGTCGCTGATCCGGCTCTCGGCGCTCAGGTAAGAACGGGCGGTGCTCCCCGCCGCGGCGTCTTCACGCGGGGCCACTTCGGGTCGTCACCGGTTCGCCGTGCCGCCGCCTCCACAGCGACGCGTTGGCGGCGATGGCGGCCGTAAGCAGCCGGCCCGCGAAGTAGGTCCAAAGGAGCAACGCCACCGCGATCCCGATTGCACCGTAGAGGGAGGACTTCCTCGAGACCACGTGGGCGACATAGGTGATCGTCAACAGGTGGAGCAGACCAACTCCGATACCGACGACGAGCGCTCCGGGCAGGAGTTCCCACCACGGGCACTCCTCACGCGGCAGCCACCACGATGCCAGCAACCAGGCGCCGCCAGACGTGATGATGGTCAGAAGGACCGCAACCAGTCGCAGCCCGAGTGACTGCGATCCGAGCCAGGCCGCAAAGTCGGCGAAGCCGAAGAGCACGGTCACGTAGCCGACGAGGATCAGCGGCGCCCAGGGCGTCGGTTTCCCCGTGCGCGTGACTCCCCATATCAACCGGTGGACGATCCAGAGGACGTTGACGAGGGAGCGGGCGGTGAATGCCAACGCGATGCCTCCGAACAGCAGCGCGAGGAACCGGTTGGCCAAGGACATGGTGCTCGTGCTCGCGACCGCACTGCCCAGGAGGCCACCGATACCCATTGTCCTGGCAGCATCCTTCGGGGCTTGGCCGGCGGCCGACGCCGACAGGCCGAAGCCCGTGACGAGCACGAAGGCATAGGGAACGAGGAACATGAAGAGTCGGAAGGCCACCGCCGCTGCAAGGACGCCGCCCCCGGTCTGGGCGTCGCGTTCGACTGCCTCGAGTGCGGTGTCGATCGACGCCGAGTCGGCTCGCCGGGCCTCGATGTCCGCACGGGTGCGCTGCGCCCTCTTCTGCAGGCGCTCCCACCGGGTAGCCGAATCCGCGGCCACCGGATCCGCGGCCACCGGATCCGCGGCCACCGGATGTCCCGATTGCCCGCTGTGCTCGGATGGGGCGGGCTGGTGGGTTTGGTCGAGCAGGTCGGGCTGGCCATCCTCCGGGTCGGTTGCGGCCATGTCGCATTCTTGACCCGAAGGGCATTTGGGTGTGGCGATGGGCCCCTCGAGCCGCCCGGCGCTTCTCGTTGAAGCGGATCGGGCGAGTCAGTCAGAGCGAAGTTCGGGGTGATCCCGACAACGGGCTACCCAGCCGGTGGGTACGACCGTGACGGTCATGCGCCGGCCACACCGGGCGCAAAAGCGAGGCGGGTCGAGCGCGCGCCCGCATCCGGGGCACTCGCCGGTGGGCTTCCCGCAACCCGTGCAGTGCGCAGTCACGGACGAGGGCACGGCGGAAGGGGGTGTCAGATGGCCGCGGTGAGGGCGCCGATCGGCATGCGCAGGTCCTCGAGCATCTGGAGGTCCTCCTCGGCGGAACGGCCGAGGGTGGTCAGGTAGTTGCCGACGATGAGCGCGTTGATCCCGGCCGTCATCCCGATGGCCTGCAGGTCACGGAGCGTCACCTCGCGCCCGCCGGCGTAGCGCAGGATCACCGAGGGGAGTGCGAGGCGGAACAACGCGATCCAGCGGATGGCCTCCCAGGCACCCAGGATCGGCCGGTCGCCGAGTGGGGTTCCGGGACGGGGATTGAGGAAGTTGACCGGCACCTCGGTCGGCTCGAGCCCCTGGAGCTGGGTGAGCAGCTCGACGCGCTGGGCGTCCGACTCGCCCACGTTGATGAGGGCGCCGCAACACAGCTCCATGCCGTGGGCCTTCACCAGGCGGCAGGTCTCGGCGCGCTCGTCCCAGGAGTGGGTCGAGACGATGGACGGGAAGTGGGAGCGGGCCGTCTCGACGTTGTGGTTGTAGCGGTGCACGCCGCCTTCTGCGAGCCTCTTCGCCTGGTCCTCGCTGAGGATGCCGGCGCTCACGGCGACGTTGAGCCCCGTCTCGTCTCGGATCAGCGGGACGAGGTCGAGGATGCGCTGGATAGTGCGCTCGTCCGGCCCGCGGACGGCCAGGACGATGCAGAACTCCGACGCGCCCAGGGCGGCGGTCTCGCGGGCCGCGGCGAGCACCTCGGCGGGGTCGAGGAAGGGCGTGGCCTTGACCGGAGTGTCGAAGCGGGAGGACTGCGAGCAGAAGTGGCAGTCCTCCGGGCATCCTCCCGTCTTGGCCGAGAGGATCCCCTCGATCTCGACCTCGGGCCCGCACCAGGCCAGGCGCACCTGGTGGGCAAGCGAGGCCAGCGCCATGACGGCTCCGTCGGGCAGTTCGGCCAGCGCCGTGAGCTCCTCCGCGGTCAGGAGACGGCGCTCGTCGAGGAGGGCATGTTCTGCCGAGGCGATGACGGCCCTGTCCGCCGGGCTCAGGGCGACTTGGGGCGGGGGCGGCGGGCTATCCGGATCGGAGGTGTCCGGATGGTCCGATCGGGGGTGGGCAGCGGGGCGGGAGGGCGGTGACGGGCGAAAGGAGACGTGGCTCGTGGTGGTCACGGCGCCCACGGTAGTGGCAGGGTGGGGGCCCCCGGTAGCTGACGGGCGGCAGGGAGGAGCGGCAATGGCCTGGGATTTCTCGACCGAACCGGAGTTCGAGGAGAAGCTGGTGTGGATGCGCGGCTTCGTGCGGGACGAGGTCTTCCCGCTCGAGACGTTCGAGCTCACCTACGACCAGCTGCTGCAGGTGATCCGGCCATTGCAGGAGCGGGTCAAGACCGAGGGCCTGTGGGCGGCCCACCTCCCGCCGTCGTTGGGCGGGATGGGATTCGGGCAGGTGAAGCTCGGGCTGATGCACGAGATCCTGGGCCAGTCGCCGTTGGCGCCGGTGGTGTTCGGCAACAACGCGCCGGACTCGGGGAACGCGGAGTTGCTGGCGGTGGGTATCGAGGCGACGGGTGACGAGTCGCAGCGGGAGCGGTGGCTGCAGCCGTTGTTGAATGGGAAGCTGCGGTCGGCCTTCTCGATGACCGAGCCGCACACCGCTGGGTCTGATCCAACGCTGTTGACGACGTCCGCGGTGCGGGACGGCGACGAGTGGGTCATCAACGGGCACAAGTGGTTCACATCCAACGGATCGGTGGCGGACTTCCTGATCGTGATGGCCGTGACCAATCCAGACGTCCATCCGTACCAGGGGTCGTCGATGATCATCGTGCCGGTGGACACGCCCGGGGTGGACATCGTGCGGGACGTGGCCACGATGGAGGATCCGCACACGCCGTACGGGCGTTTCGGGAACCACGCCGAGATCGTCTACCGCGACGTGCGGGTGCCCGTGGGGAACATCGTGGGCCGGGAGGGCTCGGGCTTCGCGCTGGCGCAGCACCGGCTGGGGCCCGGTCGCATCCACCACTGCATGCGCTGGCTGGGTCAGTCCCGCCGCGCCTTCGACATGCTGTGCGAGCGGGCGGTGTCCCGCTACGCGCACGGTTCCACGCTGGCGGAGAAGCAGACCATCCAGAACTGGGTGGCGGACTCCATGGCCGAGATGCAGGCAGCCCGGCTCATGACGTTGCAGGCCGCCTGGAAGATGGATCAGGAGGGGGCGGCGGCGGCCAGAGTCGAAATTGCGATGATCAAGTACTTCGGGGCGAAGGTGCTCTACGACGTGATCGACCGCTCCATCCAGGTGCACGGGTCGCTCGGGTTCTCCTGTGACCTCCCGCTGGAGTCCATGTACCGGGCGGCCCGGGCGGCGCGTCTGTACGACGGTCCCGACGAGGTGCACCGCCAGACGGTGGCCCGCCGTATCCTCAAGGGCTACGAGCCGCACGAGGTCCCGTCGGAGCACATCCCGACCCGTCGGGCGGACGCGCAGCGGCGCTTTGCCGACCTGCTCGACGCCCTGACGGTCGACGCCTAGACCGGGCGCCGGCCTCGCCCGTGAAGGTCCTCCCGGCGGGACGGCGTGGATGGATCCGGATCACCGGGGTCCTCGTCGGCGGGCTCGTCCTGGCCGCGTGCGGGGGCCCATCCATGCCGAGCTCGTCTCCGAGCCGTGCGGGCCGTTCCACGTCCACCACGGCTTCGGGGTCGTCGTCGACGGGATCGGCACGGACGTCGACCACCGCGGGCACCGCCGGATGGACGTCGGCCGTCCTGCCGATCGAACGGTGCCCGACGTCGTTCGCCGTCACGCCGCCGCCGACCACGGCTCCGCTTCCGACCACGTCAACGGTCACGGTGCCGGTCAACGAAGCGGCAAACCTGGTCGTCTACACCGACCAGGCCGGCATCATGATGCTGATCGGACCGATGGACTGGGCCTGCCGGGGACTCTACGGAGCGGACGGGAGCGGCGGTCTGCTCATCTCGCCCATGGGTGAACCGGTTCCATCCGATCCGGACACGGGGTGGCATCTTGCGGCGTCGTCTGCGGACGAGGCGATCGTCGGGTACGAGACCGGCGGGAGCCCCGTGCAGGGAGCGGCCCTGGCGTGTCCGCTCTTTCCATCTGCGGCAGCTGCCACGAGGCAGGATCTCGGGCGCGGGTGCGCCGAGACGCGCCCCGGCCTGGAGACCCGTGATGCGCTCACCTCGAGCGAGGTCGCGTTCGAGGACCCGGCGGGCGTGGCCGGTGACGGCATGCCGTCGGGTGGATCCAATCCAGCCAACGGAGTGATGTTGTACTCGCCGCCGAAAGCGGCGGCCGCGACCGCGTACGTGGTCACGTGCACCCTGCCGGCAGCGCGACACGACGTGTGCACCGCGGCACTCGATCACTTCGACGCGCTCTACGGCTGAGCGGCGGCCCGGAGACGGGTCACCCGGGGGTGTGGCACACGGCCTCGACGTTGTTCCCGTCCGGATCGCGGACGAAGGCGCCGTAGTAGTCGGGGTGGTACTCGGGCCACAGCCGCGGCTCGTGGAGCACCTCAGCCCCGACGTCGCGGGCGGCGTCGAAGAAGGCGTTGACGGTCGCCCGGTCGTTTGCCGTGAACGCGATGTGTGACTCCCGGAAGCCGTCGCCTGTTTGCTGCTCCCCAATCCAGAACGTGGGCATGGGAGGAACCCCGTAGCCGATGGCGGGGCCGAACTCCATGACGCGTCCGCCGCCGAGGGGGGCGAGCACGGCGTCGTAGAAAGCCGCGCTGGCGGCAAGGTCGGCGCACTGGATGGAGATGTGATCGAGCATGGGCAGAGTCTGCCAGCGAACCGCCGCGGCCACGAGCGCATCCGGGTCTCCGCTCCTGATCGACGACGGACGCCCTAACCTGCCGGCATGGTGGTGGCCACCGAGGACTGGGCAACGATCGCGACGTTCGCCACCGCCATCGGGACGCTTGTGCTGGCCATCGCCACCTTCGCCGCCGTGCGCTCCGCCAACCTCTCGGCCCGGGTGGCCGAGGCATCATTCGAGGCCAACCTGCGACCGGTCCTGGTGACCTCGCGGCCCAACGATCTGCCGCAGAAGATCAGGTGGATGGACGACCACTGGGCGCTTCTGGAGGGGAGCCAGGCGGTCATCGAGTTCATCGACGGCAGCATCTACCTTGCCATCTCGGTTCGCAACGTGGGCTCGGGACTGGCCGTCGCCTTCGGATGGAACGTCATCACGGAGCTGGCGCAAGGCGACACGCCGCCGCACGCTGATCCCGAAGAGTTCCGGATGCAGACGCGGGACCTCTACACCCCGGCGGGGGACATCGGGTTCTGGCAGGGCGCGATCCGTGATGCGAGCGATCCCGACCACGCCGCGCTGAGCAGGGACATCAACGAGGCTCGGTCGTTCACAATCGACGTGCTCTACGGCGACCACGAGGGCGGGTAACGCACCATCACCAGGTTCGGGGTGTTCCCCCGCCGAGACGGCGACGTGACGAAGTGGTTCCCTTCCGTCGCTCGCCACTGGAACCTGGACCGCCCCGATCCGCGGTAGGCGGCGCGCCGGGACGAGCCCTGTCGATCTGGATGGGTCGGTGCCCGCCGGTGCGGCTGGGCGAAGACTACGGGCGGAGGCCCCTTAGGAGAGACGTGCAGATCCGGTCGTAGCCCGCGTCCTGATCCTCGACGAAGCCGTGGCCCAGGAGCTCGAGGGAGACCCAACCATGGATGTTGGCCCAGATCAGCTGGGCCGTCTCGGTGGGGGAGGCGTCGGCGAGGACGCCGGCCGCCATGGCGCGCTCGACGGCCGAGACGAGGGTTTCGAAGGCTCGGGCCGCGATCTCGAGCGCGTGCTCGCTCGGCTCGAATCCGGGCACCGCCCGCAGGAACATGATCTGGTACACCATCGGGTGCGCCAGCGCGAGGGTGCGGTAGCGGCGGCCGCCCTCCCGGAGCGCCTCGTAGGGGTCCTCGATGTCGGTGATCGACGCCAGGGCCTCGCGCAGCCGCTCGAAGCCCTGGATGAAGAGCGCCTCGATGATGCCGAACTTCGACTCGAAGTGGTTGTAGACCCCCATGGGGGCGACGTTGGCGGCGGCGGCGATCCGGCGGACCGAGAGGCCGTCGGGGCCTTCCGTCTCGAGGATGTCGGCGGCGGAGGCGAGGAGGGCGGCCTCCATCCCGGCGCTGGGAGTCCTGGTCCGGCGGTTTTCCATCACACCCCTAGCGTACTGAAGAACACTGTGCTACAACTATAGCACAGTGTTCTATACAACTGCAGTGTCCATCCGAAAGGAGCCGTGATGCCAGGTACCTCGCTCGAACTCATGGACCTCACCCCTCCCGTCCCGACCTCCCAATCCAAGGACCGCCGCTGGGTGGTGCTCCCCGTGCTGTGCCTGTCGGTCTTCCTGGTCGTCGTCGACAACACCATCGTCAACGTGGCCCTGCCCACCCTGAACCGCACCCTGGGCGCCTCCATCACCTCGCTCCAGTGGATCGTCGACGCCTACAGCCTCGCCTTCGCCGGATTGCTGCTGGCTGGCGGCGGCATCGGTGACCGCCTGGGGCGCAAGGGCACGATGCAGGCCGGCCTCGTGTTCTTCGGGCTCTTCTCGGCGGCAGCCGCCTGGTCGCACACGACGGGCGGTCTCATCACGACGCGGACGCTGATGGGCGTGGCCGCCGCCTTCATCTTCCCGGCCAGCCTGGCGATCTTGACCAGCGTCTTCCCCGACCCCTCCGAGCGTCAGAAGGCCCTCGGCATCTGGGGCGCGACGTCGGGCATCGCGGTGGCCTTCGGGCCCATCGTCGGCGGTGCACTCCTCGAGCACTTCTGGTACGGGTCGATCTTCCTCGTGAACGTCCCGATCGTCATCGTGACCCTGATCGCCGGCCAGCTGTTGATCCCCAAGCTCCCGAAGGTGCGCGAGCACCCGTTCGACATCCGGGGCGTGCTGATCTCGACCGTGGGCGTGACCATGTTGGTGCTGGCCATCATCGAGGGGCCGCAGTGGGGCTGGGCGTCGACGGGCACGCTGGCGTGCTTCGCCGTGGCGGCAGTCCTGCTGACGGCCTTCACCCTCCTCGAGCTGCGCACGGAGGGCCCGCTGCTCGACGTGCGGGTCTTCAAGATCCCGCGGTTCACCGGCGGCGCACTCTCGATCTCAGTGGCGTTCTTCTGCCTCTTCGGTTTCATCTTCCTCATCACCCAGTACTTCCAGTTCGTCAAGGGCTACTCGACGCTCTCCGCCGGTGTGCACACGCTTCCGTTCGCCATCGTCGCGGCCATCTTCACGCCGATCGCGGCGGTGGTGGCGCTCAAGGTCGGGTCGCGCCTGGTCGTCACGACCGGTTTGTTGCTGATGGGCGGCGGGTTGCTCGTGGCCGCGTTCAACTCCGAAGCGAACACCGCCTACTTCGGACCCATCATCGTCGCCATGATCCTGCTGGCGCTCGGCCTGTCCTCCATCACTGCGCCGACGGCGGAGGCGGTGATGGGCTCGGTGGCCGACGACCAGCGTGGCGCCGCCGCCGGGGTCAACAACACCACCAGGGAGCTCGGGGGGACCCTCGGGGTGGCCGTCTTCGGCTCGATCTTCGCGTCGTCGTACGGGCCCCGGATCATCAGTGCGTTCCGGCCCCTGCCGATCCCCGCCGGCCCGAAGGCCGAGGCACACCAATCCATGGCTGCTGCGCTGGCCGTCGTGGCACACGCCCCGCACACCGTCCAACCGGCCCTGCAGTCGATCGCGTTCCTCGCGTTCCACAGCGGTCTGCGCGTCGCCTGCATCGCCGGAGCAGGGGTCGCCGTGGTGGGTGCGTTGGCCGCCTTCAGGCTCCTGCCCGGCCGAGGCGCTCCCGAGGTGGACGTTGCGACGACCGCAGACCCCGACGAGCGCCCGGTGGATCTCTCCTGGGCGCCCGCCTGAGCCTCGGCGCATGTTCGGGGCGCTGGCGCCGGTTCATCGCCCGGCATCCACAGACGCCTAGGCGAAGACCAGCGGCGCGCGCCGGACGCCCGCGATGACCGGGCTGGGCGTCCGCTCGACCGGGCCGGCCGGGGTGAGGGACTCGAAACGATCGAGGAGCTCACCCAGCACGACGCGTGCCTCGAGGCGGGCCAGCGCGGCGCCCAGGCAGAAATGGGGCCCGAAACCGAAGCTCACGTGTGGATTCGGGTGACGATCGACACGGAGCCGGTCGGGATCGGATCCGAACACGTCCTCGTCACGATTGGCCGACGCGTACACGAGGAGCACGGGATCTCTGGCGGCGATCGCCTGTCCCCGGATGGTGGTGGCGGAGGTCACCGTGCGCATGAACGAGATCACCGGCGTCGTCCAGCGCAAGAGTTCCTCGACGGCTGTTGGGATCAGCTCTCGGTCGGCTCGCAACGCCGCCCACTGGTCCGGGCGTTCGGATAGGGCGACCAGGCCGGCCGAGATCAGGTTCCTCGTCGTCTCGTTCCCGGCCACCAACAGCTGGATCAGGAACATGGCCAGCTCCGCCTCGCTCAGCTGCTCGCCCCTATCCACGGCATCGCTGCCGTCTCTGGATTGGGAAGGAGCGCCCACATTGGCCAACACCGACACCAGGTCCTCGGCCGGCTCCTTCCGCCGCTCTTCGGCCACCCCGATGAGGTACTCCCACATCTCGATCTGCAGGAGCCCCCGCTCCTCCTCCGACCGCTCGCTCTCGCCCGGGATGACCGCCTCGGACCACTCGAAGAAGCGGGGCCACTGCGACCCATCCACACCGAGCAGTTCGCAGATCACCTGCAGCGGGAACGGGATGGACAGCCCCGACACCACGTCGAAGGCCTCGCCCGCCTGGATGCGGTCGAGCAGCGCCCGTGCCTTTGCCGTCACCCCCGCCTCCATCAGCCGCACCATCGACGGCTTGAACCCCGGCTGGACCAGCCGCCGGTAGCGGGTGTGCTGCGGGGGGTCCGTGTGCATCATGGTCGGCGGGGCGTCGTAGGTCGTGCCGATCTCGTCGATCAGGATCCCCCGCGACGAGCAGAACCCCACCGGGTCGGCCCCGATCGCCGACACCTCGGGGTGGGTGGTCACGGCCCAGAAACCGCCGCCCTCCCGGTCGACCCAGCACACGGGCGAGGTCCTTCGCAACTCTGCGTAGAGCTCGAAGGGGTCGCCGCCCGAGTACAGCGTCGGGTCGGTGAGGCGGCCTCCGTCGACGGTCATGAAACGAAGACGATCAGGGCGATCAATGACCAGACGATCACACGATCAGCCCGTTGGGGCGCGGGTCGCCCTGCGCCTCGAGCAGCGCGTAGTACGCCTCCAGCGTTCCCGGCCCGTCAGAGACCGATTCGACGGACCCGTCCTCGGCCAGGTTCAACAGCGCGCCCTCGATGATGAAGCACACGTCGGTGTCCTCCTGATTGTCCTCGGGCACGTGGAGCGTGTGGACCGAGTTCGCCGGCTCGTACAAATACGAGCCGGTCGTGACGTAGAAGTCGTATTCGAGGTAGTGCCATCGCCCCGCCGAGGTGAAGGCGTCGACCGAGCCGGTGTGGCGATGTTTCTGGAGCTGCACGCCGGGACGGAAGCGGTTGAGGATCACCCACGTGCCGTGCTGCGAGTCGAAGCGGACCACCTTCAACAGGACGCCCATGCCGGTGTCGGCCCAGGGTGCGTCCTCGGCACTGACGAGGCGGACGGTGTCAGTCGGGTTGGCTGGAGTGGCGATCGACATGAGGAATCGGTTCCTTTCTTCGTCGGGGCCCAATCTTGCAGGGATCTCTGGTTGGCAGCGCTCGGGTCGTCAATCGGGAGGGACAGTGTCAATCGGGAAGGGACAGTGTCAATCGGGGAGGACAGTGTCAATCGGGGAGGGGAGCGAGCAGATCGAGATCCATGGCGGCCTCGAGGGCCGCCGCCGTGCGCAGCACGACGAGATCGCCGTGCTGGGGCCCCACCATCTGCAGGCCGATCGGGAGACCATGGGTGCTCAGGCCGACCGGGACGGTGGCGGCCGGGGATCGGGTCATGTTGAAGGGGTAGGTGAACTGGACCCAGTTGACGGTCGTCTCCCCGTTGACCGAGCTGGTCATCTCACCCGCGAACGGAGCGACCGCCGAGCACGTCGGCGTCACCAGGATGCGGGACGTGTGGAAGAGCTCGACGAGTCGCAGGTTCATGTAGTGGAAGCGGTCGAAGGCCTGGAGGAGCTGCTCGGCCGTGGTCGCCTGCGCGGCGTCGACGAAGTGGCGGAGCACCGGATGGACCTCCTCCCAGCGCGGGTGCCCCATGAGGGGCCGCAGGGTGCGCAGGGTGGCCGCCCCCGTCAAGGTGAGGAAATCACCGACAGGGTCGGCATCGAAGACGGACTCCAGCACGACGACGTCGGCACCCAGCGACTCGAGCACCTCGACGGCCCGGTCGCAGGCGGCGGCGACCTCGGCGTCCACGGTGGTGTAGCCGAGGGTCGGCGCGTAGGCAATCCGCACGGGGACGTGAGGATCGTCGAGGGCGGCCAGCCAGGAGGCCTCGGGGCGCGGGAGCGAACGGAGGTCGGTGGGGTCGGGTCCGACGGCAACGTCGAGGGCGCGGGCGACGTCTTCGATGCGGCAGGCCATGGGCCCGTTGGTGGACAGGTCGATCCATCCAGGCGGGTTGGGGCCGCCGGCGGGCACGCGGCCGAGGCTGGGCTTCATGCCCGAGAGGCCGCAGCAGGCGGAGGGGATCCGGATGGATCCGCCGCCGTCGGAGCCGGTGGCGAGCGGGACCATGCCGGCCGCCAGTGCGGCTGCCGCGCCGCCCGAGGAACCGCCCGGTCCTCTCGATGTGTCGAACGGGTTCAGCGAGGGACCGAAGACCGCGTTGGTGGTGTTCGCCATCCAGCCGAACTCGGGGGTGTTGGTCTTGCCAACGATGACGCATCCGGCGGCCCGCATGCGCGCGACGAACGGATCGTCGACGGTCGAGGGCGGGTCGTCGGCGTGGAGCGCGGACCCGAAGGTCGTGGTGTAGCCGACGGCGTTCTGGAGATCCTTGACCCCGATGGGGATCCCGGCCAGTGGGCCAGGGTCCTCACCGTCGACGATCCGCTGATCGATCCCGGCCGCGGCGTGGAGGGCCCGCTCGCCGTCGACGGCGACGAAGGCGTGGTACAGCGGGTCGAGCCTCTGGATCCGATCCAAGGCGGCCTGCGTGAGCTCCCGGGCGCTCGTCTCCTTGGCCCGCACGGATCGGTTGAGGTCGGCGAGCGATGTGGTGCGGAAGTCGATCTCTGCCATGCCCGTGTGCGCCTCTCGATCCCGGACTATCCGGCCGACGGGGAGAGGCCGGCCACGGCTTCGGCCAGGTCGACCCCGATCGGGATGATCATCGGGGCGGGGATGGTGACACCGTGGTCGACGTACCGCTGCACGTGCGCCTTGCACTCGGACACGGAGCCGTGCACGACGAGCTCGTCGACCACCTCGTCGGGGATGGCCGCGAGCGCGCCCTTGCGGTCGCCGGCTGCCCAGGCGTCCCACATGGGCTGGAGCGCCGGACCGCGCCCGAGCCAGCGGTGGAACTCCGCGTAGGCATGGACGTTGAGATAGGCGGTGATCATGCGGCGCCCCACCGAGCGAGCGACGCCCGCATCCTCGGTGACGATCACGAAGATGCGGGCGACGATCTGCCGTGTACCCCCTTCGGCCGCCTTCTGCACCTCCGCCACCGATGTCGCCACATCCTCGGCGCTCAGCCAGTTCAGGATCGCCCCGTCGGCCTCCCGCCCGGCCAGGTGCAGCATGCCGGGCCTCAACGCCGCCAGGTAGATGGGCGGGAGCTGCTCGGGGAGCCGGGCGAGGCGGAAGCCCTTCACGCTGAAGGTCCCGAAGTCTTCCGTGACCTTCTCGCCGCTGAAGGCCAGTCGGAGGAACCGCAGGGTGTCGCGCATCCGCCGGTACTGGTTCTCGAACGCCATGCCGTTCCAGTTGGCGACGATCACTTCGGACGAGGCGCCGAGCCCGCAGGCGAAGCGGCCCGGGGCGGCGTCGGCCATGGCGGCCAGGCTCTGGGCCAGGAGTGCCGGACCGCGGGTGTAGGCGGGGGTGATGGCCACGCCGAGATTCAGCTCCTCCTCCCAGGCGGCGGCCAGGGCCAGCGGCGTGAAGCCGTCGGCCCCGTCGACTTCGGCCGACCAGAGGTCGGTGTAACCGAGCTCACGAAGGCGGGCGAACCACTCGCGGTGGGCGTGCAGCGGGATCCCGTCGAAGGGAATCGTGATGCCCGGCCTGGCCGGTGGCGCGGGGCTCATGCCTCGAGGCGCTCCTCGTTGTGTGGATCTCGCGGTGGTTGCGGATCGTGCCGGTCCTTCGAGTCCTTCGGGTCTCTCGGGTCTCTCGGGTCTCTTGTGTCTCTTGTGTCTCTTGAGTCCTGGGAGCGGTGCGAGTCTCTCCGCTGTTGCGTTGGATCATCTGAGTCGGCGCCGTTGGGCGGCGCGTCGGGATCCGGTTGGAACTCGGCGTCGTCGAAGACGAGGGCGAGCTCGGTCTTCTCCTCGGCGGCATCGTGTGGGGGTACGGGGACGCCCCAGCGCGCCATGCCCTGCTCCATCCGACGGATCACCGTCTCGATGACCTCGACCCGGCCGTTCCGCTTGTTCTCCGACGAGACCACGTCCCACGGAGCGAGCCGGCCGTTCGTCAGGCGCAGCATGTCGGACACCGCCTGGTCGTACTCCGCCCGCCTCTCGCGGTTGCGCCAGTCCTCGTCCGTGAGCTTCCACGACTTGAGCGGATCGTCGCGGCGCCGGACGAACCGGCGCAACTGCTCCTCGTGCGACATGTGCATCCAGAGCTTGATGACGATCATCCCCTCCTCCGCCAGCGTGTGCTCGAAGTCGTTGATCTCCTCGTAGGCGCGGCGCCACTGCACCTCGGTCGCCAGGCTCTCGACGCGCTCGACGAGGACCCGCCCGTACCAGCTGCGGTCGAAGATGGTCATGCCGCCCCAGCCGGGCAACGGCGGCCAGAACCGCCAGAGGAAATGGTGCCGGAGCTCATCGGGTGTGGGCGCGGCGAACGGGGCGACATGTACGTGACGGGGGTCGAGGGGCTCGACGAGCCTCTTGATCGCGCCGCCCTTCCCGGCGGCGTCCCATCCCTCGAAGATGACGCACACCGGAGGGCCCAGCTTCCCTTCCCGCAGCTGCCCCCCGTTGATGAGTCGTAGGTGCAACAGGCGGCGCTGGGCTCGACCGAGCCGCTTGGCCTCCTCGTCCTTGGAGAGCCGGCGCGAGAGATCGGTGGCCTCGAGGCGCGGGTGATCGGGAACTTCGTCCTCGTTGCCGCGGGCGCCGCTGTCGGTGCCGACGGTGTCGTCGCCCACGTCGCCGACGTTGCTCACGTTGACTGTTGTAGCCGATCCGCCATGGATGCGGCGACCGCTGCCCGAAGGGGAGCTTCGAGAGCGCCACGAGCAGCGACGCCGGCGGGAGTCACAGGAGCAAGAGGCCCGTCTGCTGCGGTCCCCTGCGACACCGAGCCGACGGCCTCGACGACGTGGCGCACCAGGGCCGCCTCCCCGGCGATGACCAGCAGCTCTTGGTTGGACAGGTGGCTGACCCGACCGACCTTTTCTCCGGATGGGTTGAAGATGCCGATGCGGGCCCCGATGTATCGAGCCGAGTCGAAGGCGAGGGTCTCGACCGCACGCAGGCGCGCGCCCCGGCGCACGGGCGCGGCGCAGATCGCCTCGAGCTGGTCCAGCTCGAGCCACGACTCGTCGTTGTAGGACAGCACCAGCAGATCGCAGTCCACGGATCGGACCACCGAGGCGAGCGCCGCCGGCATCGTCCGCTTCGAGTTGAACGGGGACCGTGTGGATGGGTCGCGGGCGTCCACCCGCTTGCGGGCCACGCCGTAGGCCTCGGGCGCGTCCCAGGCCACCAGCGTCTCCCACACGTGGTAGTTGGTGAAATACCGGTGCTGGTTGTACGGCGGGTCCAGATAGACCAGGTCGAAATGTCCCAGCTCCGGCGCCAGCTCGACCGCATCGCCCTGGATGGCGCGCCCCGCGCCGGCCAGGAGCTCGGGCACACGCAGCTCCAGCGGGTTGAACGACCGCGGCGCCCACTGCTTGACGTAGGCCATCTGCACGCCCGTCGTCGAGTCCACCCGGTCCGCCGCCTCGATCAGACTCGTCAACAGCAGGGGGAACAGGGGTGACCCCGCATACTCCGATTCGATGGCATCGCGCACGGCATCGATCCGAGCGGCGTTGTGCGGTTGGAAGAAGCGGGCCTGACGGCTGAACTCCTCGGTGACGTAGCCCGCCTTGCCGGGGAGGTCGTTCAGACGGGTGACCGCCGCCCTGAGCGCGCCCATGTCGGTGGCGGCGGCATCCGCCTCGATGTAGGTGCGGGCGAAGACGTGGGCGTATCGGGCGCTGTCGACGGCCGTGACGTGCACGCCGTGCCCCTTGAAGGCCTGGGCGACGCGGGTCGTGCCGGTGAAGAGGTCGAGCGCGCTGCGGGCGCCCGAGGCCCGGCAGATCTCGCCCAGCACCGGGACGAGGCGGCGCTTGGAGCCCAGGTACTTGATCACGGCGTCATCGGCCGGTCATCGGCCGGTCATCGGCCGGTCATCGGCCGGTCATGGGGCGGTCATGGGGCGGTCACGTGGCCCACCCTACGATGGGCGGTCATGGCCTCCGGGGACCATCCAGAGGTGGGCGCGGCGGGGGCGGACTCGCACTGGGTGCGCTGGCACCGGCCCTACGAGGATCCGTCCTCGAACCTCTCGCGGCGGCTGCGTGCGGTGCAGTCCATGGTGCGCGCCGCGCTCGACGACATCCCGGATCCCCATCCGGGGCCCATCCGGATCGTGAGCCTCTGCGCGGGGCAGGGGAGGGACGTCATCGACGTCGTGGCCACCCATCCAAGGGGACCGGGTGTCTCGGCGCTCCTGGTCGAGCTCGATCCGGCCTTGGTCGCCTTCGCCCGGGACCGCGCGGCATCCGCCGGGGTGGCCGACCGGTTTCGGATCGTCGAGGGGGATGCGTCGCGGTCCAGCTGGTACGCGGACGACGTGCCCGCCGACATCGTCCTGGTCTGTGGGGTGTTCGGGAACATCAGCGCAGCCGACATCACCGCGACCATCCAGGAGATGCGCAGCTTCTGCGTCCCGGGCGGCCATGTCATCTGGACCCGGCACCGGCGCCCTCCCGACGCCACGCCGGCCATCCGGGCCGACTTCGCCGCCTCCGGCTTCACGGAGCTCGACTTCCAAGCCCCCGAGGGGACCGTGATGACCGTCGGCCACCATCGCCTCGACGGGGCGACGGCGCCGTTCGACCCCGGCCGGGTCCTCTTCGATTTCGTCGGCGACGGGTTCGCGCCCGCATGAGCGCGCGGCGCGGGGACCCGGCCGACGAGCCGGCGGATCTGCTGAACCCGCTGCCCGAGGAGCCCCGTCCCCCATCGACAGGGGCGGGAGCCCCCGGCGCCCCCGCCGCCGGCGCCGCCGGCGACGAGCCAGGCCGCGGCCGGCGCCACCTCCGGTTCCTGCGCCAGCCCCGGCAGACCCGGCCGAGCCACGCGGGCCGGCACCCGCTGCACCCCCTCGAGCTGATCTCCATGGCGTGGCGGACGGCCCGGCTCGAGCCCGCCCGGGTGATCGTGCCCGCGGTGGTGATCTTCGGCCTCGATGCGTTCCAGAGCACCTGGTTCACCGAGATCTCGACCGACCACCTCGGGCTCGAGTCGCTCACCGGGGCGGTCATCTTCGGCGCGTCTTCCCTCGGGCTGACCTTCTACGCGGGCATGCTCGAGCGCCTGGTCGGCGCGGTCGAGCGCAACCTGACGCCGCAGCCCGTCTCCGAGGTGCTGGCGACGCTGCCCTGGGTGCGGCTCGTGATCGCCGAGGCGATCCTGCTCGTCCTCACCGCCATCGGCGCGTTGGTCCTCGTGATCCCTGGATTGGTGGTCGGGACGCTGTGCGCCCTGGTCGGACCGCTCATCAACCTGCTCGACTGCTCGGTGCGCGAGGCCTTCCGGCGCTCGGTGCGGCTGGTCTGGCCCCACTTCTGGATCGTGTTCGTGATGGTGACGCTGCCCCTGGCCATCGAGCACGAGGTGATCCTGCTCATCAAGGACCTGGTGCCCCACGAGCGGGTCTTCCTCGTCTTCCTCACCAACTTCGCTCTGGGCCTCGGCTTCGGTGTGGCCCTGGGCCTCGTGGAGGTGTCGCTGGCGGAGAGGCTCGTGACCGGTGCACACGGGCCCGGCGAGGACGTACGCTCGGGCGAGGTGGAGTTGCCGGGCGGTGCAGCCACCGCGTAACCGGCGACGATCTCAAGCGTCACAGGGTGCGGCACACGGATGGGTCGCATCGCAGAGAGCCCGATGAGGCCGGGTAGAGGAGGTCACCATGGAAGAGACGATCCACGGAACGACGATGCCGGTGCTCGAGCTCTCGCTCGCCGACGGCGAGTCGATCGTGTCGGAGGCCGGCGAGTTCTCCTGGATGTCCGATGCCATCCAGATGCAGACCAACACCGGAGGCGGCATGGGCGGCAAGGGGCTCATGGGGGCGGTCAAGCGGGCCGTGTCCGGCGCCTCCATCATGATGACCACCTACACCGCCCAGGGCGGTGCCGGCTCCATCGCCTTCGCGTCGAAGGTCCCGGGCCACATCCTGCCGATCGACGTGGCCCCAGGGAACGAGTTCATGGTGCACCGCCACGGCTTCATGGCGGCCACGCCGGGGATCGAGCTGTCCATGGGTTTCCAGCAGTCGTTCCGCGGCGGCATCTTCGGCGGCGAGGGGCTGATCCTCCAGAAGATCGGCGGCACCGGCCGCGCCTTCATCGACCTGTCGGGCGAGGTGATCGTCTACGACCTCGCCGCCGGCCAGACCATGCGGGTGCACCCGGGCCACGCCGGCCTCTTCCAGGCCTCGGTCCAGTTCACCGTGCAGAAGGTCCCGGGCCTGGCCAACCGCTACATGGGCGCCGACGGCCACCACTTCGCCGTGCTGACCGGGCCGGGCCGCATCTGGCTGCAGTCGATGCCCATCGCCCTGCTGGCCGGCGTCATCGGGGAGTACATGCCCGACGACCACCGGGGCGCCGAGGGTGCGGCGGTCGGCGTCGGGGCGACCAAGGTCCTGGGCGACCTGTTCAAGTAGGGCGGTTCACGCAGGCCGGTCCACGTAGGCCGCGTTTCGGATGGGCCACTGCGGTCCGCCCGCCGGAACCGGTCCGGCAGGGGGACCCGGCCGCCCGCCCCGGATTCAGGTGAGGTTGACGGCGTCGGGCGGGACGGTCAGGGGGACCGCCCTGCCGTAGTGGCTGAAGACGAGCGTGCCGACCTGGCCCGGCGTGTCGTCGACGATCCCGTACACGTAGGGCTGCCCCTCGGCGGCGACGTACATGAGGCCCGTGGACTTTCTGCCGTTGCTGTGGACCGTGTCCTTGATGATCACGACCCTGTGACCCTGGTAGGTCGTGGGGCGGCTGACGGTGAGCGGTGACGTGTGGCCCTGGAAGGCCGCGGCGACGAGGTCGGCCGCATCGAGGAACTGGTCGAACGATGCGAAGCGGGCGTCGAGCGCCGAGAACTCGAGCCACGTGCCCCCGTAGGTGTTGGTCTTAGTGGGGTTCAGGCGGCGGGGGAGCCGGGGGACTCGGGGGATCCGGGGGACTCGGGGGCCGGATCGGGTTGGTTCCACTCGATCCATCCAGAGCCCGCACGGCCGTCGTCGGCCCGGCACCGCACCATGGCCCGGGGGAAGCGGCTGGTCCGGTCGTCGTCGTTGCGGAGCAGCACCGGCCCGAACGCGACGGGCGTCACGTCGAGGCCGAGGTCGTGAACGGGGGCGGCGGCGATCTCGATGCGGGCCCTGGATGGGAAGCCGTGCTCGCCCAGGTCCTCGGTGACCGTGAGCGCGGTGGCGGGATGCGCCTCACCCGGTGTCTGGATGTATCCGAAGAAGACGGGGACGCCGGGCATCATCCGGATGTCGGCCAGGTGGACCCGGGTGCCGTCATCGAGGCGCATGGAGTTCCAGCACCATCCGAAGGCCCACCAGTCCCGCACGCCCCACGAGTGGTCGCGCTGGCCCTGCCCGTCGACCGTGCGCGTCTCGCCGTCGATGGTCACCGTGCCGGTGACGAGGCAGGGGATCTCGTAGCGGGTCGTCAGGTCGTAGTGGTACGGGACACCGTCGGTGGTCCAGGTCAGGTCGAGGGCGAGGCGGACCGGTTCGCCCGAGTTCTCGCCGAGGCGGTAGACGGCGGCGGGGTCGTCGATCGCCGTGGCGGGGACGTCGGCCGCCAGGCGGAACGCGAGGAGGGGCCGCACGAGGTCGATCTCCACCCGGCCCGGGCCGGGGCTCTCGCCGTCGGTCCCCCATTCGGAGACGAGGCCGTCACCGGGAGGGACCGGTGCCCGGTAGTCCACCGAGCAGATGCCGGCCTCGCCGGGGCGCACGATCCAGGCCGTCCACCAGGCGACCTTGCGGTTGGGATAGAGCCCGAGCCGGAGCCAGCCGCCGAACGACCCGCCGGCGCCGACGAAGTCGCAGTAGTACGACTCGTTCCACAGGTCCTCGTCGTCGGGGGTGTGCCGTGCCTCGTCGTCCGGCAGGACGACGTGGGCCGCCGTCACCGGCCCGAGCCCGGATGCAGGGCGGAGGCACCCGGAGGGCCGGGAACCTCGACGACGGGATCGTCGCGGTCGTCGAACTCGGTGCGCAGCGCCTTCGACATCACGGCGTGCTGGAAGTACAGCGTCGTGATGTAGGTGAGCTCGAGGATCGCCACCTCGTCGAGGTGCCGCTCGAGCTCGGCGAAGAGCTCGTCGGGGACGCGCCCGTGGTCGTAGACGAGGCAGTCGGTGTACGCCAGGACGGCGCGCTCGGCGGCGTCGTAGGTGCCCTCGGGGGCGACGCTCCAGGCGGGGATGTGGGTGATCTTCGCGTCGGGCATCTCGAGCTCGCGCATCGACTTGGCGTGCTGGCTGAAGACGAACTGGCTGCCGGCGGCCCAGCCGGCCCGGATCTGGCCGAGCTCGCGCAGCTTGGGGTCGAGCGTCCGGGTGGGCGACTGGTAGAGCCCGAAGCCCTTGACGCAGTGATCGAGGATGTCCGGGCTCAGGGCGAAGACGGTCCACCAGTCGCCGGTGGTGCCGTCCCACCGCCCCGGCTCGGCGACGGGGTCGCGGCCCTCGAAGAGCCACTCGTACATGGTGGTGACGATGGGCGCGGTGGCCTCGTCCTTGGGGACCTGGCGGAGTCGGGGCACGGTGTCTGTATGAGTGTCGGTGTCGGTGTCGGTGTCGGTGTCGGGGTCGGGTTCGGGGTCGGTCGGCGGGACCCTCAGACCGGGGTCGGCTGGCTGGGCAGCTCGGGCTCGGCGGCGAGGTTGGCGTCGACGGCCCCGGCGGGCGTGTGGGAGACGTCGGAGAGGTGGAACTCGCGTAACCAGCAGGCGAACTCCAGGAGGATCCCGTCGGGGTCCTGGAAGTAGATGCTGCGGATGTACACGCCCGTGTGCATGGTGTCGCTGATGCCCCACTCGGAGTCGTCGTGGTTGGCTATCTCGGTGCAGTCGACGCCGGCGGCGATGAGGCGGTCGCGGTACTCCTCGATCTTCTCGGGGGCGACGTCGAACGCGACGTGGTTCATGGAGCCGATGGCGCTCGTGAGGTCACCCTGGTCCGGCCGGGCCGCGGGGGCGCTGACCCCGGGCACACCGTCGGGGGCGTTGGGGAACCAGAAGAAGGCCAGGCAGTCGCCGCCGCCGCAGTCGAAGAAGAAGTGCTGGCCCATGCCCGCCGGCAGCTCGATCGTCTTGACCAGCGGCATGCCGAGCACGTTGGTGTAGAAGTCGACCGTCCGCTCCATGTCCCGGCACACGAGCGCCAGGTGGTTGATGCCCCGCAGTTCGAACCCGCCGCCGCTGCCTCTCATGAGCTGCCCTCCCTCCCGTCCCGGTGGTCACGCCGAGCACAGGATAGGCCGCAATCCAGACGCGGCTTCAGACCGTATGACCCTTCGAGGCGCTTTCCGGGTGGCCGGGACGCGGGGAGGCCCCGGCGACGGGCCGAGGTGTCGGGGCCTGGCCGCGGCCGGGGTCCTCCCCGCGGGCAGGGCTCAGACCGAGGCGATGCCGACCATCGGGGCATTGAGCGGACGGCCGCCCATGGAACCGAAGAAGGGCGCGTCGCCGAAGGTGAAGATGCCGCCGTCGGATCCCTGCAGCCAGTAGCCGGCGCCGTCGTGGGTGGGGGCAATCCCGACGATGGGCGCGTTGAGGCGGGCGCCCATCATGGAACCGTAGGGTGCGGCGTCCCCGAAGTCGGCCACGTTGCCGTTCGCGCTGGCGAGCCAGTACCCGGAGGAATCGTGGGTCGCCGCCAGGCCGGTGATCCGGTACCCGCCCGGTGCGAAGGCCGGCTGCCCCTCGAACGGGGCGTTGCCGTAGTTGAAGACCTGGCCGTTGGCGTCGACGAGCCAGTAGCCGCCACCGAGGAAGCTCGGCGCGGCGCCGGTGACCGGATAGGCCAGGCCGTCGCCCCCGGCCGAGCCGTAGAACCGTGCATCCCCGAACGCGAAGACACCGCCGTCGCTGGCAACGAGCCAGTAGCCGTGCCCATCGACGGAGGGGATCATCCCGACGACCGGCTTGTTCAGGGTGATGCTGCCCGTCGATCCGTAGAACCCGGCGTCGCCGTACGCGAAGACGCCGCCGTCGCTCGCCACGAGCCAGTAGCCCCGACGGTCCGGCGTCGGCGCCAGGCCGACGACGGGCTTGTTCAGCCGAATCGATCCGGTCGAGCCGTAGAAGCCGGCGGACCCGAAGGTGAAGACGCCGCCGTCGGCGGCGACCTGCCAGTATCCGGGCGGGAGCGCCGGCGGTCCCGGGCAGCTCGGGCTGGAGGCGGGCGCCGCTGCGGGATCGTTGGAGGACAGCGTCGGCGCACCGTCGCTGTTCGCTCCGAAGCTGAGGTCGGCCAGGTACATGGGTCGGATGCCACAGGAGAGGTACCCGATGGCGGTCCCCTGCCAGGCGGCGAAGGCCATGACCAGGTGACCCGGAGACTGTCCGACCGCAGGTAGGGAGAACACGTCGGGACCACCCGGCCCGGACATGCCGGGCGCCGAGGCCAGCAACGGCCCGGACGTCGACTGATCGGTGCAGGGTCCCGATGGGCCGCTGCACGTGGCCCAGCCGACCCCGTAGGTGGACGCCCCCTCGTCGCTTCCCGCGTAGAACAGGTAGTAGTTGTCGACCGTCGTCGTGTGAGGCGGCGTTCCCGTCGTGGTCTGCGTCGCCACCATGTCGGGACCCTCGACGATGCCGCTCTGCCAGTTGGTCTGGCTCGCGTTGAGAAGAGGTGCCGGCGTCGTGTTCGCCACCGGGACGAGATCCGGGGTGAGGGGGACGGACCAGATGGAGGTGGCGCCCCCCGCGCCGAGGTGGTTGCTGTCGGCCTTCCAGATCAGCCACGGGTCACCCGTGGCCGGGTCCGTGAAGACGTCGGGGTCGATGCTGCCGCCGTAGTTCCCGTTGTCGACCAACGTGCCCGCGCTGTTCACGTCGAAGCCGTCCTGACAGACCACTGGGAGGTTGGACGTGTCCGTGTAGGGCCCGATCGGCGTGACCGAGGTGGCCCTGCCGATGCACTGGTCGCCCGACGACGCCTCTGTCGCCGTGTAGTACATGACGAAGTCGTGGCCCTGGGCGTCGGGGACGACATTGGGTGCCCACGTCTCTCCTTCTTTGGCCCAGGACCCGAGCGTGGGCAGGGCGTCCACACCGTTCAGCGGGGTCCAGTTGACGCCGTCCGTCGAGGTCGAGACCTGGATGTTGATGATGCTGCTCGTTACAGCAAAGCTCTGCGTGGCGAAGCCGTAGTAGACGCCCGGCGAGTTGGCTGGTCCCGGGACGTACAGGATGCTCGGATCCGGAAAGTCCCCTTGGTGGACGGGGGACCAGTTGTCCGCGCCGGCGGCCGGGGCTCCGACGGAGAGGACGGCGGCCGCGCCGAGGAGGACCCACGCTGCGAGCAGCGATCGGAGGATCGCGTGGGGAGCACGTCGCCGGTTGGTGCCGATGCCTGGGGGAGACACCATCCTCCTTGTTGGATGAGTTCGCCAACCTCCGAATCCCGTGCCGCCATGCTACCGAACGTCATGGCGGTTTCTCCGTCGGGAACGACCGTTCTCTGGCTGTTCTTCTCGTTGGGGAGCGGGTCTTCTCGTTGGGGAGCGGGTCTTCTCGTTGGGGAGCGGGCGTTTCGCCCGTGACGGGTATGTTGGCGTGCCGGGCGGGGACATCAACTCGCGTTTCCCGCCTTCCGGGAGAACTTCTCGGGCACGTCGGAGCGACGTGCATCACGAGCACGACTCGCACGACCGAAGTGAAGGGCCACACGGAAGGGATCAGGCACCATCATGGCCGAAACTCGCAACGTCCTGGTCGACGCCGGCTTCAAGCTGATGAACCTCACGCACAAGGCGACGCTGAAGCTGACCGGTGGCCGGTGGCCCCGCGACCTGCTCGGCATGCCGGGGGTGGAGCTGCGCACGATCGGGCGCAAGAGCGGGCAGCCACGCACGACGATGCTCACTGCGCCCATCCACGACGACGAGCGGGTGGTCCTGATCGCCTCGAAGGGCGGCGACGGCCGGGACCCGCAGTGGTACCGCAACCTCACTGCGAACCCCGACGTGGAGATCACCATGTACGGCGAGACCCGCTCCATGCGGGCCAGGACCGCGTCGGCCGCCGAGAAGGAGGCGCTGTGGCCGGACATCGTCGCCGCCTACAAGGGCTACGCCTCCTACCAGGCGCGGGCCGGCCGGGACATCCCCGTCGTGATCTGCGAGCCGCGGCCGTCGTGACCGAGCGGGTGCGCCGAACCGCGCCGGCGGCGTGGCGGTACGATGCGGCCAATGTCGATGGAGCCCTCCGGCTCGCCAGCTGAAGATGCAGCACTGACCGGTTCGGCTCCCGGCCAGGGTGTTGCGGGTGCGGACTCCGCCTTCGATCTGAGCATGGCGGTGTCGCAGCTGGCGTCGAACAGCACGGACCTGCGGATCATGCTCAAGCTGCTCGTGTCCCAGCTGGCCGACGTCCTGGGCGACCGGATGGTGGTCGAGCGCTCGGGCGGACGCTTCCGCAAGTCCGACGACATCAAGTCGGCGCGGATCTCGCTCGGCGACGACACCCTCGAGGCCGTCGTCGAGGGCGGCACCGTTCGCTGCAGCATCGGTCACTCGTCGGGAGGCATCCGCATCCGCAGCGAGCAGGTCGGGATGGACGCGTGGCTCACCCGGCTCCTCGCCACCTTGCAGTCGGAGGCCGCCCACAGCGAGCAGGCGCGCCTCGCCCTGGAGAACATCGTGATCGGAGGACAGTCGTGACCGACCCGTCGCAGGTACCACCCGAACCCCCGGCCGAGATCGGCCATGACCTGCCCAAGGACGCCGCGCACCGGCTGGAGGAGCTGGAGCACGGCCTCTTCACGTCCGACCTCTCGGTGAACGAGTTCCTCCTGGTCAAGGAGGCCGGGTTCCACCCGTTGGGCTTCGTGATGGGATCGTCGATCTACCACATCGGGATCCAGACCCGGAAGTGGGGCGAGAGCCAGGAGCTGTCCAAGCTGACCGAGGCGATGTACACCGCCCGGGAGCTGGCGATGAACCGGATGGAGGAGGAGGCCGAGGAGCTGGGCGCCGACGGGGTCGTCGGGGTGCGCCTCGACGTCAACTACTACGAGTGGGGCAACGACTCGGCCGAGTTCATCGCATTCGGCACGGCGGTGAAGGCCGAGGACGGGGTGTCGTACCGCAACGCCCTCGGCAAGCCGTTCACCTCCGACCTCTCCGGCCAGGACTTCTGGACCCTGATGCAGACCGGGCACGTCCCGCAGGCGCTCGTCATGGGGACGTGCGTCTTCCACATCGCGCACCGCAAGCTCACGCAGGCGCTCGGGTCGATGGGCCAGAACGTGGAGCTGCCCAACTTCACCCAGGCGCTCTACGAGGCGCGGGAGCTGGCGATGACGCGCATGCAGGACGAGGCGGGCCGGCTCAACGCCAACGGCATCGTGGGCGTCCGCCTCGAGGAGAAGTCGCACCAGTGGGGCTCGCACACGATCGAGTTCCTGGCGCTCGGCACCGCGGTGACCAAGACGAGCGGGGAGGTCACGCTGCCCAAGCCGATCACGATCATCTCGCTCGACAACTGATGACCGGCACCGATCTCCCCGAGGCGGCCGTCCGCCGGCTCGAGTCGACGGCGTTCTCCTCGGGCCTGACGGTGCCCGACTTCGCCGCCTGCCTCGACCTGGGCCTGCAGCCGGTCGCGCTCGTCCAGGGCTTCTGCGTGATGCAGTGGGGCTGGTACGGGCAGGGGTCGGGGTACATGCGGGGCATGTCGCCCTACGTCGGCGGTCCCCAGAGTGACGGGTCGTACTCGGAGACCTACCGGTGTCCCCACGGTTTCGTGTCCGCCGAACACCGCACGTGGGGTCAGAACCTCGAGCAGCCCTGGGTGGAACAGGCCTGGGCCCAGGGCTACGGCACGTCGTACCGGCGCATGCTCGAGGAGGCCACCGCCCACGGCGCCCACGGCGTGATCGGCGTCGTGGACCGGATCTCGAACGTGGCCGACACGGGCACCACCGAGTTCCACTTCCTGGGCACCGCCGTCACCGTCGACGGTGGGCCGCCACCGGCGGGAGGAGTGCCGTGGACCACCTATCTGGCCGGGCAGCGGCTGACCAAGTCGATCGAGGCCGGCTTCATGCCCGTGGCCGTGGTCGCTGCGCTGGCCTCGGTCCGGGTCTGGGCCTACTGCATGACCGAGTACTACATGGAGGGCAGCACGTTGGGGTGGGCTCCCTCCATCGGCCCCCAGTTGGTGGAGCAGGTGAGCAAGGCCCACATGGCCGTGCGCCAGCTCGCCCGCAAGCACGTGCGCGAGCAGCTGGCCGGCGACGAGCTCCACGGCGCCACCATCGAGGTGGTCAATCGGGAGCTCTCCCAGGGCGACGAGGTCATCGACTGCACGCTCCGGGGCAACCGGGTGCGGCGCTTCAAGGACTTCGACGAGATCGTGCTCCCCAGGCCGACGGTGCGCCTCGCATGAACGCGGGCCCCGCCACCGCCCCCACCCCCGACATCCGGGCCGAGATGCTCCGGGGGGCCCAGTCCCTGGCCACCGCCGCGCCCGCATCGAAGGCGCGCGGGATCACCTCGGACCTGTCGGTCGACGAGGCGCTGCTGCTGCACGCCGCCGGCTGGGAGCCGCTCGACCTGGTCTGCGGCGTCGCCGTGGTCTCCGTCCCGATCGGGGTGTGGAACTGGGGGAGGGGCTCCATCTCGCTCGCATCGGACGCGCACGATGCCGCCGTGGATCAGGCGGCCCGCCAGCTGCGCGGCGAGTGCAGCAAGGTGCACGGCCATGGCGTCGTCGGCGTGCGGATCGAGGTGTCCGTGCGCACCCACCACATCGACGTCGAGCTCGTCGGCACCGCCGTGCGTCCCACGGACGGCAAGGACTCCCGGGGCGCCGACGCGGCCCAGGCGATGCCGTTCGTGTCCGACCTCTCGGCCCGCGACTTCACGCTGCTCCAGCGTGCCGGCTGGATGCCGGTCGGTCTCGCCTTCGGCGCCTGCTTCGTCTACGCCCCCCGCAGAACGGCCGGCACCGCCATGAAGCAATCGACCCAGAACGTCGAGCTGACCAATTACACGGAGGCCATGTACTCTGCCCGCGCGTCGGCCATGGAGAAGATGCAGCGTTCCGCGTTGCAGGTAGGCGGTGAGGGAGTGGTGGAGGTGAGGGTCACGGAGGGCCCCATGAGCTTCGCCCGCCACGCGGTCGGGTTCACGGCCTGGGGCACGGCGGTCCGCCTGGTGGCGGAGGCGCACCAGTTCGTGCGGCCCGAGGTCGTGCTCCCGCTCGACGACGCCGTGGTCACCTTCGAGGCCGAGAGCCTGAGTGGCGGCAAGGCGAGGAGACGACGGTGAGCCCGGGGGCCCAGGGCAAGGGCGCCCAGCCGGACTGGGACGGGTGGGCGCGCACCTTCGAGTCGGTGCACGGCCCCGACGAGTTCGCGGCCCTCTTCGCACCCGGCGGCCGGTTCTGCGATCCCGTGACCCCGTGGAGCACGGACCTGCACAAGATCGCGCGGGACACCGACGCCATCTTCCCCGACTGGTCGCAGCGGGTGGACCGGATCCGGGGCGGCGCGGACTGGGCCGTCTTCGAGTGGACGGGCACGGGGACGTTCACCATGGGGGACGGCCCGGGGATTCCCATCACCATGCAGGGAGCGACCGTGATCGACGTGGACGCCGACGGCAAGGTCACCTCCTGGCGCGACTACCTCGATACGAACGAGCCGACGCAGCAGATTCAGGCCGGGCTCGAGGGCGACAGCCGGACCGATCGGGCCGGAGCAGACTGACTCAGGCCTGCTCGGCCACCGCCTTCACGTGCGCCATGCGCGCGTCGCGAGCCTCGTCGTACTCCTGCGCCGCCTTCTCGTCCGCGGCCATCTCCGACTCGATGTCGGTGTCGGCCCAGCCGATCACGCCCATCTCCTCGAAAGCCGAGCGCAGCTTCGGACCCCAGAGGCCGATGTCGCGCAGGATGGGGACGATCCGCATGAAGAGGAAGTTGCGGAACACCCGCAACGTCTCGCTGTTCTCCACGTAGACGCCGATCTCGGGGGGAGGCCGAGGCGCTCCCAGATCTCCTCGCCGAGGAAGCGGTCCCGCATCAGGTAGCAGGCCTCGATGCAGAAGGACTCCCGCTCGTCGCGCTCGGCCTGGGTGAGCTGCGGGTAGTAGTCGCGCAGCGCCAGGCGCCCGAACATGACGTGGCGTGCCTCGTCCTGCATGACGTAGGCGTTGAGCGCCTTGGCCAACGGCTCGGTGGCGTTGTTGCGGATGATCCCGAAGGCCGCGAGGGCGAGCCCCTCGATCAGCACCTGCATGCCGAGATACGTCATGTCCCACCGGCTGTCGGCGATGACGTCGTCGAGCAGCGCCTTGAGGTGCTTGTTGAGCGGGTACACCAGCTGCACCTTCTCGTGCAGGTACCGGCTGTACACCTCGACGTGGCGCGCCTCGTCGATCACCTGGGTGGCCGCGTAGAACTTGGAGTCGATGTCGGGCACCGTCTGCACGATCTTGGCCGTGCAGATCAACGCGCCCTGCTCGCCGTGCATGAACTGGCTGAAGCGCCACGCCTCGAAGTGCCGGCGCAGCTCGCCCTTGCGCTCTTCGGACATCTTGTCCCACCACTCGGTGCCGAAGATGGGGTTCATCTCGTCGGGCATCCCGACCGGGTTGGTCAGGTCGACCTCCTGGCTCCAGTCCAGGCGGTCGCTGCCGATCCACTGGCGTCGTGTGCCCTTGTCGTAGAGGCGCAGGAGCTGGTCCCGCCCGCCCGTGTAGTTGAAGTCGAACATCGTCGTCGACGGCGACTCGATGCCCCACTTCGGCTCGAAGTCGAGATCCGGATCGGTGATGGACGGGCTGCTGCTCATGGCCCCCCTTTGGGTCGTGGGTGATCGCTGTTGCTTCGCCGGCTCCGGCACACGACGTTACCCGTTCGCTCCGAGAGGAGCATCTGGATAGGCCGCCCAGTCCGTCCGCCGGACCGCATCCGGGGAGTGCCCGACAAGGCGCTCAGCGAAAGTCGAACGCCACCTTGATGGCACCGCTCTCCTCCTGGGTCGCCAGCGCGATGAACGCCTCGCGCCACTGCTCCAGGCGGAACGTGTGGGTGAGCATGCCGGTCATGTCCACGCGGCCCTGCTCGGCGAGACGAAGGTAGTGGGCGATCCCGTGCAGGCGGAGGCCGTCGACCTCTTCCACGCCGAACGCGTTGGACCCGACCCAGGAGAGCTCCTTGAAGTACAGCGGCGACCACTCCCAGCGCTCCGGCGCGTGCACGCCGCTCTTGACCATGGTGCCGCGTTGCTTGAGCAGGCGGACGCCGATCTCCGCGGTCTGCGCCGTGCCGACCGTGTCGTAGACGACGTCGAAGCCACCCGGGTGCGCCATGGGCAGCGCGTCGCCGCCGAACTTCTGGAGCACCCCGCCCGACCACGCCGCCGCCTCCTCGAGCAGCTGCTCGACCGGGAAGGGGTCCACGACGGTCGCGCCGAGGCGCCGGGCCAGTGCCGCCTGGGCCGGGAAGCGGGCGACGACCATCACTTCGACGTCGGGGTAGAGCGCGCGGACGATGGCCGTGGCGCAGCTCCCCAGCGCGCCCCCGCCGTAGACCAACACCTTGCCGCCCGGCGGTGGCGGATGCCTCGTGACCGAGTGCAGCGAGACCGCGAAGGGGTCGCCGAGGACCGCCACCTCGTCGCTGACGCTGTCGGGCACGGGAATCAACATGGACTCGTGCGCCGGCAGGTACTCGGCGAAGCCGCCGGGTGCGTCCTTCGACGTCCCCGTGTGGATGCCGGCGGCGATCGGCCCCTCCGTGAAGTGCCAGCACAGGCTGTAGTCACCGTCCTGGCACGACGGGCACGGTGGGTCGATGCCCCGCGGCCCGCACGAGAGCCACGGGTTGAGGACGACGCGCTGGCCGACCTCGAGCGTCGTGACCGCCGGCCCCACCTCGACGACGTCGGCCACGACCTCGTGCCCGAACACCGTGGGGAACGAGAAGTACCCGTTCAGCGCGCTGTCGCCGAAGTCGTCGCCGAAGTCCATGAAGACCATCTTGGCGTCGGAGCCGCAGATCCCGGTCAGCCGCGTCTTCGCCACGGCCCAGTCGTCACGGACCAACCCGGGCCGGTCCAGCTCCTTCATGACCATGGGCACCTTGGACAGCCCGACCATCAGATGGTTCGACTCGTCGGGTGGAGTCCAATTCTCGGGCCGGACGCCGTAGAGAAGACCTTGCATGCAAACGCTCCTAAGCCAAGGCGTGCACGACGTTGATGACGTGCACGACACCGTTGTTGTCGGAATAGGTCGCCGCCACGATGAAGATCAGGCTGAGGATCGCGATCCACGCGAATCCGACGATGATGCCGGCCAGCGCGAGACCGTCGCCGCCCTGGGCCCCGTTCGACTTGCGAATCTGCGCACGGGCCACGAAGCCGAAGATAATGCCCAATATGCCGGGCACGCCGAGGAAGAGGACGCCGGCACAGGAGCAGACCAGCGACGCGATGGCGAGACCGTTCGTCTGTTTCTTCGCGGCGGGAGCGCCGTAGGGCATCTGCTGGCCGTAGCCGTAGCCGTAGGACGGGTACGGGCTCGCCCCTCCGTACGGTCCGGCCGGGTAGTGCGGCATGTTGCCGGCTTGCCCGGGCGCGACGGTCCATCCGCCGACGCCGTACGCGGGCGCTTGCCCCTGGTTCGACGGTGGCATCGTCTGTGGTGCCGACGGCCCGGCCGCGGGCGGCCCGGTCCACAGCTCGGGCGGGTACCACTTACCGTCGGATGCCAACCACCATCCGGGTCCCTGGGAGGTGTCGCTCATGTCATGACCGTTCCGTGCGCGCCGAGTGCAGCCTGGAGCATACGGGTCGGCCCTCCCGCTCGCCGTGACTCACGAGACGTACGGACAGTGTCGGCATCCCGACCCGCAGCAGAAGCCGCGCCGGGCAAGGTACGCGGCCGTCAGGACGAGCAGCCCCGACCCGGGATCGACGTAGGTGTCCGCTCTCTCGGCAAGGGCCGCGGCGTGCGCCTCGAGGATCTCTGCACGGGCGGGATCGGCGGCCGGCAGCCGGTCACGGTGCGGTTGGGTCAGCGGCCTGTCGGCCAGCGGCTCACCCTCGGGGGTGTCCGCCATGTCCCGCGCCGGGTCCCATGTGGAGCCCCGCGTCCGGGAGGTGGCGAACCTCGCTACCGCTTGGCCGTCCGCCGCGCGGCAGTGGCCTTCTTGGCCGGAGCCCGGCGCGTCGTCGTCTTCTTGGCGGGGGCCCGGCGCGCCGTTGCCTTCTTGGCGGGGGCCCTTCGCGTGGTCGTGGCCTTCTTCGCCGGCGCCTTGGCGGCAGCGGGTGCGGCGCTCTTGCCGGCGGCAGCGACCGCCGTATCGAGCGTCGGGTATGCACCGCGCACCAGCTTGGGCGCCTTCGCCGGTGCGAGCACTGCGTCCTTGAACGCCTTCACCGGGGTGATGCGCGCCTTCTTCGACGCCTTGATGCGGATGGCCTCACCCGTGGCCGGGTTCCGGCCCATGCGGGCGGGGCGGTCGACCTTGACGAACTTCGCGAAACCGGGGATCGAGACCGGCTCCTGACCCTTGGCGACGACGGCGGTCACCACATCGGTGAAACCATCGAGGACGGTAACGACGGTCTTCAACTCGACATCGGACTGGACCGCGACGGCTTTTGCTAGTTCTCGCTTGTTCATGGCGCCCATTGTGGCCGATGGACGCCCTGCGGTGCACATCCTCGGCCCTGCCGGGGGCCTTTTTTTGGCTCAGAGGTGACTATCCACAGCCAGAATGGAGCAATCGTCGCCCCCTACGGGAGTAGCTGGCGCCAGTAGGGGCGGTCCTCCTCGCGCTTCTCCATGAGGATGAGGATCGTCCCCCACGGGTCACGGCACCACGTCGTCTTCAGCCCGGCCACATCGGCGATCCCGCTCGTGAGGAACTCGACGCCCCGTGACTCGAGCTCGGATCGTGTGGCCGTAATATCGTCAGAGAGCACGCCGACGTGGGTGATGCCGGCCCTCGTGAGCGAGGGACAGCCGGGTCCGGCGGGAACGACGGGTGCCGCCGGATACTCGATCAGCTCGATGACGCGGTCGTCCTTCCCGAATCCCACGATGGCAGCGTTGACGACCACGGGGGACGGGACGAGCTCACCCATGTCCTGCTCGATCTGGCTGCCCTCCATCCGATAGGGCGCGGACAGCACCCGGAGGCCGAGGATCTCGGAGTACCACGTGACGGCCGCCTCCAGGTCCGGGACGCAGACGGCCGTGTGGGCGAACCCGGTGAGCACGCGCTCAGCGTAGGTCGCGTGCGGCGCCCGCGACCCGCCCTACGTCCAGCGGGCGATCTCGTGCTGGAGGCGCTTGCCCCAGACGCGGGCGTGCACGCTGAAGCGGCGCTCGGCCTTCCGCAGGACGATGATGCTGACGAACACCACGGGGGAGAAGAACGCCGCGACGGCGCTCAGGACGACGATGCGGAATCTCGTTCGCGGGGTCTCCGGGCTCACCACGCACCCAGTCCTACCCCGTCGTCATCCGTGCGCACTAGGGCCTTTTGGCACTAGGCATTGGTGGAGGAGCGTGCCCAAATGAACGATATGGAGCCGGAGGAGACGCCTGAGGGTTCGGTCGTGGGCGCGGCCACGTCTCAGGAGAAAACCAGGGAAGGCCCCCGCGCCCCCCGGACGAGGCGGATCACCGCCTGGGTCCTGGTGGTCCTGGCCTCTCTGCTCATCCCCATCTCGGTGATCTCTGTGTGGGCCATCCGCACGGTGACCAACACAGACCAGTACGTGGCCACCATGGCCCCGCTGGCGCGCAACCAGGTCATCGTCGACCACCTGGCGGCGAAGGCCACGGACGAGCTCTTCTCGACGCACATCGTCCAGAACAAGGTGACGGCCGCACTACCGCCCAAGGCCAAGCCCATCATCACGCCGATCGTGGCCCAGGTGCACAACTACGTGTACGGGCTGGCGCTGAAGTTCTTCGAGAGCCCGAAGTTCGGACAGCTGTGGGACTTCCTGAATCGACACACCCACGACGCGGTGATCGACGTGCTGACCGGCAAGCAGTCGCCGTTGACGCAGAAGCTCGAGCAGGGCGGTGGGATCGTCGTGAACGTCACGCCCGCGCTCAACAACATCATCGATCAGGCCAACGCCAAGGGCATCACGCTGTTCAACCCCCTCAAGCCGATTCTGACCCAGGGCGACAAGCTCGGCGTCACGGTGGTGTCGAAGTCGCAGGTCTCGAAGTTCACGGGGCTCTTCAACGCGATCGTCACGCTGAAGTGGGCCATTCCCGCCATTGCCCTGGCGCTCGCCGCCATCGGCATCGCCCTCGCGGTGGAACGACGCAAGACCCTGCTGCGGATGGCCATCGGGGTGACCCTGATGACCCTGCTGCTGCTCGCCGGCCTCTCGCTGGGGCGGATCACGTTCATCAACCAGGCCGGGCACAGCTTCAATAGGGACGTGGCGGCCGCGGTCTGGGACACCATGCTGCGCTTCCTCAAGACGGACCTGCGCTGGATGCTGCTCGTCTCGGTCCTGGTCGCCCTCGGCGCCTGGCTCGCGGGACCCGCCCGCTACGCCGTGTGGATCCGCTCGACGGTGGCCAAGGGGGGTCGTTGGGTGGCCGCGCAGGCCCGTGCGCTCACGTCGGGTACCGGGCGGGCCGCCGCCGGGTCGGACCGTGTCCGGCGCACCGGGGGATGGATCCTCGAGCACGTCGGCGGCCTGCGGATCGTCGGCGTGGTCGCCGCCGCCCTCTTCCTCGTGTTCGGCGGCAACCTCACGGGGTGGAGCCTCCTGATCATCCTGATCGTGCTGGCGGTGTATCTCGGGCTGCTGCAGCTCGTGGCGGCGTGGGCCCGCAAGATCGCGCTGCCCGCGGCGAGTTCCGGCACCGCGTAGGCCCTCGGGCCCCAGGGCCCGGGAGGAGAGCAACGCGGCCTTCACACCTGGGGCACAGGTCCCGCAGCCGCCGGCAGCCTCGGCACCACGCCGTATCTTCCCCGGAAGTGACCTTCGTCCCTGGTTCGGTCACGCTGGCGCCCGCACACTGGGAGCAACGAGTGGGGCCGCCGCGAGGCGGTGGGCGGGTCAGCAGGTGATCAGTTCGCCTCACACGGGAGAGGGATCGACATGGGTGAGATCGCGGTGATCATCGGGGCAGTGGCCCTGTTCGTGGCCGGGTTTGCCTCGTGGTACGCGATCTGGCACCACAAGGTCGCGGCATCGTTCGAGCGGGTGCGGGTGCCGGTGCGGGCCGGTCGGCAGGTCCACCTGCTGCGCCAGGACGCCGACCAGGACCATCGGGCCGAGTAGCGCATGTCTGCGCCGGGCGGGCCTGCCGGGTTGTGCATGCGTTGTCGAGCCACATCCACGGCATCCGCAAGAAACCTCGCGTTCTTACCGAGGACTTATCTGTGACCCGTAGCCTGATTGCCATGCGGATGAAGTGGCGCTTCGGTCTCGTGGCAATCGTCGCCACCGCCATCCTGGGCGGCTTCATGCCCCACTCCGTCCTCTCGGGGGTCCCGAGCACCGCCACCGAGATGGTGCAGCTCGCCGAGGCTCCCGTCTCGGTGCCGCTCAGCTGCCTCGACGTCAGCTGCGGCAAGGGCACCCCCGCTCCCGCCCCGGCGGCACTGGCCGTCGCCCTGGCCGTCGCGCTCACCGGGATCGCGGTCGCGGCCGCAGCCGCCTCCGTCATCCGGCGCCGGCGAGCGCTGGTCGTCGCGTTGCCGGCGGGCACCCGCGACCCGCTGTTTCACCCACCCCAGTTCTCCTAGCTCGTCACTGCGCACCCGGCGACGTCCATCCGCCCGCTCAACGGGCACGGACACGCCGGATCATTCAGCCCTGGAGGCCCTCAGGCGCCTCCGCATCGAGCTTCCGAGCGCGTGCCCTTCCCGCCGCCTCGGCCAATCAAGGAGAACGACATGTCCAAGTCAGCAACCAGGCCGTCGCCACAGGCGCGGCCCACCACGAAGAACACGAAGCAGCAGAACACGAAGCAGCAGAACGCGAAGAACCGGGCGACCCGGGAGGCCCGGGCGTCGCGGTCGGGGAGACCGTCGTCGCGCGGCGCCCCCGCGCAGGCCTCGTTCCGCTCCCGGCACCCCGTGCTGACCGCGCTGGTGCCGGTGGGCCTGGTCGTGGCCGCCATCGCCACGATGGTGGTCATCAAGGCCTCGGGGGGATCGTCCGGTCCGTCCTCGTCCCATCTGACGGCCGGTGGCACCGCCTCGTCGGCGGACACCGGGTCCACGGCGCTGCCCCGGAGCGTCCTGGCGTCGCTGTCGGTCCCGACGGCGGCCCTCGACTCGGTGGGCAACCCGGCGTCGATCGTGCCGCCCAGCCGGGCCGGCGGCAGCGGGGCGATCCTCCGCGGCGATGATGGCAAGCCCGTCATCACCTACGTCGGCGCCGAGTACTGCCCCTACTGCGCCGCCGAGCGGTGGGGGCTGGCGGTCGCGCTGTCACGGTTCGGGACGTTCTCGCACCTCTCGGCGACCCACTCCGCGAGCGGGGACGTCTACCCCAACACGCAGACGCTCTCGTTCTACGGCTCCAGCTACTCGAGCCCCTACCTCGACTTCCAACCGGTCGAGGAGGCCACCAACCAGCCGGCCGGGGACACGTACCAGGCCCTGCAGAGGCCGACGGCCGCGCAGAGCTCGCTGCTCAGCACCTATGACTCCGCGGGGTCCATCCCGTTCCTCGACATCGGGAACAGGTACGTCATCGACGGTGCGAGCTACTCGCCCCAGGTGCTCCAGGGCCTGTCGCGGGCGCAGATCGCAGCCGCGCTGAGCGACCCGTCCAGCCCGGTGGCCCAGGCCGTCGACGGGACGGCGAACAACATCACGGCCGCCATCTGCAGCGTGACGGGCAACCAGCCCAGCAACGTGTGCAGCTCACCCGCCATCAGCGCCATCGCGAAGAAGATCGGGGCGTGACGATCACGACGACAGCGAGGTCCCGGTCCCGGCGGTCATCGCGCTCACGTCGGGTGCCGCGATGGGCGATGGCCGCCTCACTGGGTCTCTCCCTGGTCGCGGTGGCCATCGCGTCGTACCTGACGTGGACCCACTACCACGACCCTGCCGCGCTGGCCTGTCCCGACACCGGGATCGTCAACTGCACGCTCGTGACGACCAGCTCGTGGTCGGTCGTGCTCGGCGTCCCGGTGGCCGTCCTCGGGCTGGTGTGGGCGGCGGTCATGACCGCGCTGACGGTGCCCTGGGCCTGGCGCACCGGCCCCACCTGGCTAGACGGTGCCCGTCTCGTCGTCTCGGGTGCCGGCGCCGCCATGGTGCTGTACCTGGTCTATGTCGAGCTGTTCCGGATCGGCGCGATCTGCCTGTGGTGCACCGCGATGCATGTCACCGCCGTGTGCCTCTTCGGTGTGGTCCTGGCGGCCCGGACGGCAGCGAAGGGGGCGGCGCCGAGCGTGTGACCTTTGCCCCTATTGGGCCCAAAGGCGCCTCTGCACAATGGGCGCAGGTGGCCGTGCCGGAGCGGGGGGCAGGCGCAGGTGTGGAGGAGTGGTCGATGCGGAAGCGGCAGCAGCAGCCGGGAGGCAGCATCCTGGCGCGGGAGTGTGAGGCGTTCCTGGACGGCACGTTGGCCGAGTACTGGGACGAGCGGGGCGTCGATGTCCCCGTCTGGGCCTGGACGAACCTGTTGGCCCACGGCGACGAGAGCCGCATCGGTGAGAGCGTGCTCCGCCCGTACCGGCCCCGGAGGGCGGCGCGCAGCTGGCGGATCGCCCGCTCCTACCTCGCCTACCGGGTGCTCGACCACACGGACGCCGAGTTCACCCTGGCCGACCTGCAAACCTCGGTCCTGGTGCCCCTCGAGCTCGAGATGGCGGCCCGGCCCGAGACCGGCAGCTGGTCGCCCCGTCAGTGGGTGGACACGGTCGACAACGCCATCGGGAACCAGCACTCGCCGTTGGAGCAGTAGCCAGGCCTAGGCACCGGCCCGCTCCATCCAGCGCTCGACGGTGCGCGCCAGAGCGGGGAGGGGGAGGCTCCCGGCCCGCAGTACGACGTCGTGGAACTCGCGCAGGTCGAAGCGGCCGCCGAGACGATCCGCGGCCGCCTGGCGGAGCCGCACGATCTCCCGCCGGCCCACCATGTAGGCGAGGGCCTGCCCTGGGTAGGAGATGTAGCGGTCAACCTCGGATTCGATCTCCATCCGCGGCAGCGGGGTGTGCTCGGCCATCCAGTCGAGGGCCTGCCGCCGGGTCCAGCCCATGGCGTGCAGGCCGGTGTCGACGACCAGCCGGCTGGCGCGCCACGAATCGGCGGCGAAGAGCCCCATCCGGGCGAGTTCGTCGCTGTAGAGCCCCATCTCGTCCGCCAGGCGCTCGGCGTAGAGGCCCCACCCCTCGGCGCACGCGGTGTCGTGCAGCACGCGGCGTGCCGGGGGGAGATCCTTGGACTCCATGGCGATGGTCAGCTGGAAGTGGTGTCCCGGCACCGCCTCGTGGAACGCGATGTCCTCGGCGACGTAGCGGTGCCGCTGTTCGGGCTTCGAGGTGTTGAGGAAGTAGGTCCCCCTGCGGGAACCGTCGATCGCTCCCGGCAGGTAGTAGGCGGCCGCCATGCCGGCCTCCTCGGTCTCGGGCACCGGCTCGACCGTGCAGAGCTCGTCCGGGACCACGGCGAACCACCGGGGAGCTTCCGCCTCGGCGGCGGTGACGACCCGCCTCGCGTGCTCGAGCATCTCGTCGCGGGTGTGGTAGCGGAGCAAGGGGTCGTCGGCCATGTGACCGAAGATCTCGGCGAGATCGGTGGTGTCCCAGAGACGGGATCCGGTCCCGACGAGCTCCTCGCGCACCTCGCCGACGATCTGCCGGCCCATGGCGTGCAGCTCGTCGGGGGAGTGCGTCATGGAAGTGTGCAGCTGGGCGAGGACCTGGTACATCGCAGCACCGTCGGGGAGGAAGCAGAGGCCCGGGTGGTCGTCGTCGCGGGCCCCCGGCAGCACGTCGGACTCCAGCGCGTCCCGGTAGGCGCCCAGTGCGGGGCGCACGTGGCGTTCGATCGCCGCGGCGACCTCGGCCGCGAAGGTCGCACCGCCCTCCCCGCTCCTGGCGATCGCGCCCACCGTGGGATCAGCGATCAGCAGGTCGAGCTGTGCCAGCGCGGCGTGCACGAGCCGGGCGACGGCCGTACGGCCGGCCGCCGACCCCTGCCGCTGCCGTTCGGCGGCGGTGGCCAGCACGGCGGGCAGGGTCTGCAACCGGGCGAGGTAGCCCGCGCGGCGTTCCCCGGTGTCGAGCGGCACCTTGGGCAGCGAGGTCAGCACCTGGTTGACCGGAGCCACCAAGGTGTCGCAGACGGAGAACTCGACGAGGGGCACCGCGGCGGCGTCGGCCATGTTCCGGGCCAGACAGCGGACGAAGTCCAGCGTCTGGCGCTCGGCCTCGTGCAGGTCCCGGTCCGGCATCCGCTCGGCCCGCTCGGCCACGGCGCGCAGCCGGCGGGCGTCCTCCCGCTCGGCCTCGAGGCCGAAGTCGGGGAGGAGGTCGTCGTAGCCGGGGAACCCGAACAGCGAACCCGTCAGCGGGTCCGCAGCGAGGACGGTCTCGAGCAGCTCGGCGGCGAGGTCGTCCGCGGACATCGCCGGAGGCTACCGCCGGCTCTGCACCGGACCGCCACCTTCCGACGGCATCCGGCGGCTCAACCGGTCTCCTCGGACTTCGCCGAGACGATCGCTTCGAGGCGCTCGCGCATCTCGCCCGCGGAGTGGTCGTCCGTGAAGACGTAGCTGCGCTGCCGGCGGATGGCGTCGACGACGCGGGCGGCCACGGCGTCCGCCGCCACGGTGCCGATCGGATTCATCCCCGTCTTGACCATGCCCGGCATGACGACGCTGACCCCGACGGGCACCTCCATGGCCTGCAACTCGGCGCGCAACACGTCGGAGATCCCGAGCACGCCGTGCTTGGCCACGGTGTACGGCCCCAGACGGGCGAGCGACAGGACAGCCGCCATCGACGCGGTGTTGACGACGTGCCCTTCCTCACCCGACGCCAGGATGCGCGGGACGAAGGAGCGGACGCCGTGGATGACACCCCACAGGTCGACGTCGACGACGCGGTGCCACTCCCGGAGGGGGATCTCCCACGAGTTGCCACCGGTGACCACGCCGGCATTGTTCACGGCGACGTGGAGCCGTCCGAAGCGCTCGATGGCGGCACGGCCGACCGACTCGACGGCCTCGGGATCGGTGACGTCTGCCGCGACGGGGAAGACCTCGGCACCCTCGGCCGACAGCCGGTCTGCGTGTGTCGCCAGGTGCTCCTCGTCGATGTCCGCCATCACCACGCGCATGCCTTCGCCCACGAAGGACTCGACGATGGACAGGCCGATGCCGCTGGCGGCTCCGGTGACGACCGCGGTGCGCCCTCGGAGCTGCTCCATTGCCGGCCGATGCTACGTCCTCCTCGGACCGGAGCTCCCAGCGTCGTGCCGCCGGATGACCCGGCCGCGCCGCGACCCCGGCAGCCGTCGTCGTAATGACGACAGGTCGTGCTCCGCCGCATGGAGCCAAGGCATCGCCGGCAAAAGGCCCTTAGTGTTGGCGCCGTGGCTCCCGAATTGATGCCAGCGGCCGTCTACGTCGGCGACGGCAAGATCGCCGTCGAGAACGTCCCCCGTCCCGAACCGGGGCCCGGAGAAGTGCTCGTCGAAATCGCGGAGTGCGGGATCTGCGGATCCGATCTGCACATGGTCCTGGAGCGCTACGCGAAGCCGGGTGCCATTCTCGGCCACGAATGGTCGGGCATCGTGGCCTCGGCGCCGAGCGGATCGGGCTGGTCCGCCGGCGACCGGGTGGTCGGGAACTCGGCGCCGGGGTGCGGCGTGTGCCGACCCTGCCGACGGGGCCGCCCCTCCGTGTGCCTCGAGCGTGCCTCGGCGGACTATCTCGGGTACCGAGGTGCGTTCTGCCGCTACAAGACGGTCGCGGCCGACGGACTCATCCGGCTCCCCGATTCACTGCCGACCAGGGTCGCGGCGCTGGCCGAACCCACGGCGATCGCCCTGCACGCAGTGGGGCTCGCCGACGTCGGGCCCGGTGATCGTGTGCTCGTCACGGGGGCCGGCCCGGTCGGGCTCCTCATCATCGCCGTGCTGCGCGCGCAGGGGATCTCCGACGTCACCGTCAGCGAGCCTTCATCCGTCCGCCGCCGGCGGGCCCTCGACGTCGGAGCCACCCGGGTGGTGACACCCGACACCTTGGTGGAGCCACCCATGGGCCGACCGGTGGAGGCGCCCTATGCCGTGGTCTTCGAGTGCTCGGGACACGCCAGAGCCATTGAGGCTGCCCTGAACCAGCTGGACTACGCCGGCACCTTGGTGATCGTCGGGACCGGGTTCGAACCACCCCGAATCAACCAGAACCGCGTGATCATCTTCGAGCTCGAGATCGTCGGGGCCTACAACTACAACGACGACGGCTTCGGCCCGGCGGTGGACCTCCTCGACAGCGGGACCCTGCCGCTCGAGTCGCTGATCGAACCCGACGGCATCCCGCTCAGCGGGGTGATGGACTCCATGGAGCGGCTCGCCCGTGGCGAGATCCCCAGCAAGGTGATGGTCCGGCCCGGAATGCCGTCATGAGCGCGACGCCACTGGCGCCCCGGATCAACCATGTGGCGATCAGCGTGGACGCGGACATCATGAACGACGACGGGCGAGCCGCGCTCTTGGACTTCTTCTCCGAGGTCTTCGGATGGACCGAGGGAGACAACAGCACGGAGAAGGGCAACCCGCTGATCCTCTACACGGGGGAATGGCGGCAGTTCCTCTATCTGTTGCCGGCGCGGGACGAATTCATGGTCACGCCCGAGATGGATCACTTCGGGATAGAGGTGTCGTCCCCGGAGGAGTTGTCGGAACTGCTGGAACGGGTCAGGGCGTACCAGAGCAAGGACGACCGCGTCCGGATCACCGACGTCGGCACCATGGTCACCCACCACAACGACGACGAGTTCACGCTGACCAACGTCTACATCTGGTTCCTGCTCCCGTTGTGGATCGAGCTCCAGCACGTCGAGAAGCGGTCCCGGGGTTGACCTCAGCGTCGAGCTGACGACAACCGACGGACGGCGACGCCCCGCGCCTTCGTCGTCGGCCACCCCTGTTTTCGCAAATCTTCTCAATCCCGCTCCCGAGGTACCGATCTACACCTGAAGGGCAGCCCTCTGGCGATCGAGTTGCGCGCGGCAGGGAGCTCGCCGGCGCAACAGGAGCTCAGGGCTCGTACCCGCTCGGCACCTCTTCGAGGATGACGGTCTTGGTCTCGAGGAAGGGCAACAGTCCCTCCTTGCCGCCTTCCCGGCCGATGCCCGACTGCTTGAACCCGCCGAAGGCGATTCCGAAATCGGTGCGCCACGCGTTGTGCCCCACGGTGCCGGAGCGCAGACGGCGAGCGACTTCGCGGGCCCGATCCACGTCGGGGGTGAACACCGACGCATTGAGGCCGTAGATGGTGTCGTTGGCGATCGTCACCATGTCCTCCTCGTGGGCAGCCGGGATCACACCCAGCACCGGGCCGAAGATCTCCTCCTGGGCGATCGTGGAGCTGTTGTCGACCTGGGCGAACACCGTCGGCTCGACGAACCAGCCCCGGTCCAGGTGGCCCGGGCGGCCCCCACCGGTGACCAGTGTCGCCCCCTCCCCGACGCCCTTGGCGATGTACCCCTCCACCCGGTCGCGTTGGCGGGCGGAGGTCAGGGGGCCGATCTGGGTGGACGGGTCGAACGGGTCGCCGACCCTCACGGAGGAGAAGGCCGCCGCCAACGCGTCGACGAACTCGTCGTGGCGGCGCTCGGACACCACGATCCGGGTGAGCGACGAGCAGACCTGGCCGGCCAGGAAGCACTCCGATCGCGCCAGGGTGTGTGCGGCTGCCTCGAGGTCGGCGTCGTCGAGGATGACGGCGGCCGACTTGCCGCCCAGCTCCAGGGTGCAGCGGGCGATCCGCTCCCCGCACAGCGAGGCGATGCGGCGCCCCGTCGCGGTCGATCCGGTGAAGGTGATCTTGTCCACTCCCGGGTCGCGCACCAGCAACTCGGAGACATCGCGCTCGGCGGTGATCACGTTGAGGACGCCGGGCGGCAGGCCAATGGCCTCCGCGGCCTCGGCAACCAGGTAACCCTCGCCGGGCGCCTCGGGCGACAGCTTGAGCACGACGGTGCAGCCGGCCAGCAGGGCCGGGCCGACTTTGTGGGAGATCAAGCCGAGGGGGGCGTTCCACGGGATGATCGCGCCCACCACACCCACCGGCTCACGCACCAGCAGGCCGAAGGCACCCCCCATGGTCGGCTGGGCTCGCTCCTCGAACGGGAAGGTGTCGGCCAGAGCGGCGTAGGCGTCGAATGGCATCCCCGCGAATTGCCCGGCCGCCACCGCCATCGTGTAGAGCGCGCCGGACTCCCGGGGCCAGATCTGGCCGAGGTCCTCGGCCCGGTCCGCCACGGCCCTCCCCAGCCGGCGCAAGTAATCGGCTCGCTCGGCGTGGCTCAGTGTGGGCCACGGACCGCGGTCGAAGGCGTCACGGGCTGCCGCAACGGCGCGTGCGACGTCGGCCGCACCGGCGGCCGGCACTCGAAGGAACTGCTCCTCGGTCGCCGGGTCGATGACGTCGATGGTCGCGTCCGAGGAGGGCTCGACCCAACCGCCCCCGATGAAGAGGCGGTCGACGTGGTGAAGCGGTACTGGCTGCCGGTCGACGACGGTCATGGCACTCCTCCTGTTTTCAATCCGGCCCGACGGGCGCAGGCGTCCCGCGTCCGTTCCGGACGCCCATTCTGCGCCATCGGTCTGGTGACCCGCACAGGCTGGTGGAGGCGCTGGGACTCTACCGATAGCGGGAAGATGCTGACAACGTCCGTGCCGGCGCCTGGCGGCACGGCTCTGCCCCGACTGCCTACACGCAGCCGAGCATCCCGCACTTCGGGCATCGGCTGACGGACTCGACCCACGGCCCGGGATCAGCGCTCATTCCGCGCGTCGACTTGCCACACAGCGTCTCCGAGCGGTTCTTCGCGAAGCCGAGGTGACAGGTGACCACGAGGGTGCTGTCGACCCCCGGCCGACGAGCGCACTCCTGACGCCATACCGTCTGCTCTGGCACGAGCGGAAAATTACCGAGCGCCGACGCGCAAAGGTGGGATGCCGGCGGCCCCGGGCGGTGGCCGCCCGGGGCGAGCACGGGCCGTGGCCGCCCCGGGCGAGCCCGGGCCCGCGGGCGGACTCCCGTGGAGCTTCGGTACCCTCTGACGATGGCCGTCGTGGGGGCTCGTGGGTCGCGGGGGAGGTGTGAGAGGTGACACTCACCGAGGGTGCCAGGACATCCGTCGCCGATCGCACCCCAGGACCGGGGCCACCGCCCGCGCCCACGGCATCCGGGCGAGATCTCCAGCAGACCTTCCGGCTGCTGCTGGCCACGGTGTGGCTCATGGACGCGGCCCTGCAGCTCCAGCCGTTCATGTTCACCAAGGGAGCCGACGGATTCAGCGGCATGCTGCATGGGCAGGCGACGGGTGATCCCTCATGGGTCGCGCACACCATCACCTGGAATGCGTCGATCGTCTCGCACCATCCGGTGCTCACCAATGCGATCTTCGCCGGCGTCCAGTTCGCCATCGCCTTCGGGATTGCATGGCGGCGGACCTGCCGGCCCGCGCTGGTGCTGTCCGTTGTGTGGGCGCTCGGCGTGTGGTGGTTCGGAGAAGGCCTCGGTGGCATCCTCACGGGCTCGGCCACGCCGCTCGGAGGCGGGCCGGGTGCCGTGCTGTTCTACGCGGTGCTCGCCGTGCTGCTGTGGCCCTCGGACGGGCCGAATACCCCGTTCGTGGCAGCGCGTACCCTCGGTCCGGCGACGGCGAAAGCCGTGTGGGCCGCCGTGTGGCTGTTCCTCGCCGTGTTGACGGTGGTGGGCAACGGCCGGTCGCCTCGGACGCTGAATGACCTCGTGGCCAAAGTGGCGACCGGCCAGCCCGGATGGGTGCTGCGCATCGACAGGTGGTCCGAGGCTGTCCTGCTGCACGACGGGACTGCCGTCGCGGTGCTGTTCGCGCTGTTCTGTCTCCTCGTCGCGGTCGGCGTGTACCTCCACCCGGCCGGCACGCAGACCGTGCTGGTGGTGGCGATGGTCGTCTTCGTCTTCGTCTGGGTCGCCGTCCAGAACTTCGGGGGCGACCTCGTGCCCGGTGCGACCGACCCGAATTCGGGGTTGCTGGTGCTCTTGTTCCTCTTGGCCTACTGGCCGTTGGCGCCGGCACCGGCGGGCGTCGTCGCCGGCGATCCGGGCCCCCGCCCGGCGCGAGAGGTTTGACGGCGATGGTGGGGCCTCCCGCGGGGCTGTATTACTTCTTCGGGATCGTGATGCTGGTGGTCGCCGCCTACGGGGTCACGTTGCTGGTCACCTCCGCCCTCGAGAGGCGGATGGGGGGCCGTGACGTCGAGATGTCGCACGTCGTGATGGGCGTGGCCATGGCGGGCATGTTCGTGCCCGAGTGGTCCTTCGGTCCCAGCGCGATGTGGCAGCTGATCTTCGGCGCATTCTTGGTGTGGTTCATCGCCCGCTCGGCCCAGTCGATTCAGGCCTGGGGGCTGCACGTGCCGCACACTGCGGTCCACGCGGTGATGAGCTTCGCCATGCTCCTGATGTTCTGGTTCCCCGTGGGTGCGTCCGCGCACTCCATGTCGATGGCCGCGATGGCCGTGGCCCGAAGCGGGGCACGCATCGACCCCGGGCTGGCCTTGCTCATCGCCTTCGTCCTCTTCGGTTCGGCCGTGTTCACCGTCGCCTCGCCCAACAAGGGCGCCACGCACTACGGCACCCACTGCGGCGCCCGGTGGCCGGTCCGGGCCTCCGACGGGCAGGGCGACGGGACGACCGCCGTTGCGGTCGGGGTCGACGGCATCGTCGGCGCACCCAGCCTTCTCGATGCCTCGCACGTCGTCATGTGCGTCGCCATGGGGCTCATGTTGATCCTGATGATTTGAGCGGGCGCCGCACTGGTACCTTGGCAGCGACTGCTGCGAGCCGGACGAGGTGATGACGTTGAGCGGAGGAAGGGTGCGACGCTGTGCGCCCGCCGTGGTGGGGGGTGTTGCCTGCTTGGCCCTGGCGGCCGGGTCGGGCGCGATCCTCCCCGCGGCAGCCGCGTCGGCGAGGACAGCGCAATCCGGGCCCGCACCGGTCTACGAGGTGAAGACCGCCGAGATCCACGGGCTGGGCACGGTGCTCGTGGACGGGCAGGGGTTCACGCTCTACGTCTTCGCACCGGACAAGCACTCCGGCAGGTCGACGTGCTACCACAAGTGCGCGCAAGGCTGGCCGCCTCTGGTGCTGCCGAGCGGGGTGGCCGATGCGCCCGCCGGTCCTGGCGTCCGCTCCACGCTGCTGGGGACGACCAAGCGCAAGGACGGGACGGTCCAGATCACCTACAAGAAGTGGCCGCTCTACACCTGGGTCATCGACTCGGCACCCGGTGACGTCACCGGCCAGGACATCAACAACCTCGGAGGAAAGTGGTACGTGATCACCCCCGCCGGCCTGGTCGTGACCAAGCGCCCGTGACCACCGTTGAGCTCGCGGTGAGCGGCATGTCCTGCGAGTCGTGCGCCGCGCTCATAGAAGAGGTTCTGGCCGAGCAGCCCGGCCTGGTCTCGGCCCGAGTGGATCTTTCGAGCGCGCGGGCCGAGGTGACGTACGACGATCGCGTCACCGACGTGGACGCCCTGCAGGCCGCCATCTCCGAGCTCGGGTACGCGCTGTCCCCCGTCGAGGACGCGGGTCGGCCCTGGCCATGACGACCGCGCTCCCGTCGACCGACCACCGGGTCGCTGCGGCGGACGAGTTGTCCACGGCCGAGCTCGCCATCGGTGGCATGCACTGCGCGTCGTGCGCCCAACGGGTGCAGCGGTCGCTGCGCGCCGTGCCGGCCGTGGCCAGCGCCGCGGTGAACCTGGCGACCGAGCGCGCCTACGTCACCTTCGACGCCGCGGAGGCGTCGGAAGACCAGCTGTGCGCCGCGGTCGATGCTGTGGGCTACTCCGCGGAACCCGTGCTCGAGGAGCCGTCGGTGGACCGCGAGCCGGCCGACCGCGAGGGCTGGCGCTGGCGGGCGATCGTCTCGTGGCCATTGGCCCTCGCCGCGCTCTTGGTGGCGCTCCTGGCGCCCGAGAACGCAGCGAGCGGTTGGGTGGTGCTGCTCCTCGCCATCGCGGTCCAGCTCGTCGGCGGCTGGCCGTTCCTCCGCTCGAGCGCACGGCTGCTCCGCCACGGGGGGGTCAGCATGGACACCCTCATCTCGCTCGGCACGCTGGCCGCCCTGGCCGTGAGTGCGGTGGAGGCGATCGCCCTCGGTGGGAGGCACCTCCACCTCGGCGGCAGCGGCGCCGGCGCCTTCGCCGCACGCCTGCACGGCGCCATGGCACCCCTCATCATCGCCGTCCTGGTCACGGGCCGCGCCGTCGAAGCGCGGGCGCGGGCACGGGCGGCGCGAGCACTGCACTCGTTGCTGGCCCTGCGGCCCCCGACGGCGCGCCTCGTTGCGGCCGGCACCGCGGGAGTGGAGGCCGACCGCATCGTCGCCCCGGAGGCCGTTCCTGTCGGGGCCCGGCTGCGGGTCATGCCCGGCGAGACCATCCCGCTCGACGGCGAGATCATGGAGGGCTGGTCGGCAGTCGACCAGTCGATGCTGACCGGCGAGCCCCTGCCCGTCGACCACGGTCCCGGCAGCCTCGTCACCGGGGGTACCCGCAACGGTGCGGGTGTGCTCGTGGTCGAGGTACGGGCGGTGGCGGCGGAATCGGTCGTCTCGCGTCTGCAGCGAGTGGTGGACGACGCGCTGCGCCAGAAGGCACCGCTGGAACGACTGGCGGACCGCGTGAGCGCCGTCTTCGTGCCGGTGGTGCTGCTCGTCGCCGCTGCCACCTTCCTCGGCTGGTGGCTCCTCGACGACAATGTGGGCACAGCCGTTCTGAGCGCGATCGCGGTGCTGCTCGTCGCCTGTCCGTGCGCAATGGGCCTGGCGACGCCGGTGGCGATGATGGTGGGCTGCGGCCGCGCCTCGGCCCTCGGGATCCTCATCCGTAACCCCGACGCACTCGAGCGCCTGGCCGGGGTCGACAGCGTCGCGTTCGACAAGACGGGCACCCTCACCATGGGTATCGCGACGGTGGTGGCGGTCGCGCCGGGAGCGGGGCACACCACCGAACACGTCTTGGACTTGGCGTCGGCCGTCGAAGCAGACATCGAGCACCCGATCGCCAAGGCCATCTGCGCCGCGCAAACCTCGTGCCGCCGGGCAACGGACGTGGCCGTCCTCCCAGGGGTCGGTGTCGCCGGGCGGGTGGACGGCCGGTCGGTGCGGGTGTTGCGGGCGCACGACGTGACCCTTCCCCCGGTGCTCAGTTCGGCGGCCGATGACTACCGGGCGCGTGGCGAGACCGCGGTCGCGGTGGTGGTCGACGACCAGCCGGTCGGCGTCCTCGCCATCTCTACGCCACTGCGGCCGGAGGCCGCCCGCACGATCGACCGGCTGCACGACGCAGGCATCCGCACCGCGATCCTGAGTGGCGACAGCGAGGAAGCGGTCGCGACGGTGGCGCGCAGCCTGGACATCGACACCGCACGGGGCGGCCTGGACCCCGAGCAGAAGCTGGCGGCCCTGCGCGATCTGCGCGGGGCCTCGAGACGGGTGGTCATGGTCGGTGACGGCGTCAATGACGCACCAGCCCTCGCCGCCGCCGACGTCGGCTGCGCCATCGGCAGCGGTTCCGAGGTGGCCCTGACCACGAGCGATGTGGCGCTGATCGGCAACGACCTGCAGGGCGTGCCCGCCGCGGTCGGTGTCGCGTCCGCGACCTACGCCGTCATCCTCGAGAATTTCGGCTGGGCCATGGGGTACAACGTGTCGGCGCTGCCGCTGGCCGCGGCCGGCCTGCTGGACCCCCTCGTCGCCGCGGTGGCCATGGGACTCTCCAGCTTGCTCGTCGTCGCCAACAGCCTTCGCCTCACCCGTCTCGGGCGTGGCGGACTGGCATCGGTCCGCCCGTCACGCCTCGTCCACAGGCGGCGCGGCCTCGCCGTCGCCGTGGCCCTGCCCGTTCTCTTGTTCGCAGGGGCCACGGTCGCCGCGCAGTCGGTGTCACCGGCCAAGGGCCAGAGCCTGTTGCCGACGCTGCCCGACATCATCGAGGTGCCGCTGGCCACCGGCGGCCAGGCCGAGGTGTACCTGGCGCCGGGGTCAACGGGTCCCAACGAGTTCCACCTCATCCTGCCGTCGGTGCCCTCTTCCAGGCCGAGCGTGACGGCGTCCCGGGACGGGGCGGTGCCGCAGAGCCTCCGACAGTTCACCTCGAGCCCGGCCCACTACATCGACGTGGTGGTCATCACGCCCGGGACCTGGCACTTCTCGGTGTCGACCAGCATCGACCACCGACCGCTCACGTTCACCGTCACCCGCACGATCTCGCCCTAGCCCCTCGAAACGGTCGTGGCAGCCCGCGTGAAGTGCCGCCCTGCCAGGAAGAGACGCGGTGGACCCGCTAGATTTCACCGCTGTGAGGAGTGGGATCTTTTTGCGTCTGGCCGCGCCGCTGCTGCTCGTCGGTGTGGTGCTCGTGATGAGCACGCCCGCGTCGGCGCGGGACTCGGTGAGCACGAAGACGCCGCCGGTGACGACCATCAGCTTGCAGGCGCCGAGCGCCTACAAGCCGCACCCGCCCAACGGGGGCACCGACGACTACCACTGCACCTTGGTGAACCCCCACGTCACGCAGAACTCCTTCATCGTCTCGAGCCAGTTCTTCCCGAACAGCGTCGAGGTACACCACGCCATCTTGTTCCTGGTGCCACCGCAATTTGCCGCCGAGGCCGAGGCGAGCAACCCGGGCGGAAAGGGCTGGACCTGCTTCGGAGAAGCGGCCTTGCCGGGAACGTCATTGGCGCACCTGGGGGACACACCGTGGCTGTCGGCCTGGGCGCCTGGGCACGGGGAGGACGTGCTGCCGGCCGGGACGGGGCAGCCCCTGCCCAAGGGCAGCCTGGTCGTCATGCAGATCCACTACAATCTGCTGCTCGGTGACAAGCCGGTGCGGGCCAAGCTCGTGTTGCACACCGTGCCCGCGTCGACGCCACTGCGCCCGATGAGCCTGGCCCTGATGCCGGCCCCGCCGGACATTCCCTGCCCGGTGAATGTGACCGGCCCGCTGTGCAATCGCGCCGCCTCGCTCGCAGACCTCGGGCAGCGATTCGGGCAGAGTGCGGTCGGGTTCGTGGACACGATCGAGTCGGTGTGCGGGCGCAATCCGGTCGACCCCCCCGCCGGGGACACGACCTCGTGCTCCTGGCCGGTCATGCAGGCGGGCACCATCGTTCGGGCGGGCGCGCACATGCACCTGCTCGGGCAGAGCCTGGAGATCACCTTGAACCCAGGGACGCCGACCCAGAAGACGATCCTCGACGTCCCGAGTTACAACTTCCACTACCAAAAGGCGTACAACCTGCAGACGCCGATCTCCGTCGTGCCCGGCGACAAGATCCAGGTGACCTGTACGTACGACCCGGTGCTGCGCCAGGAGCTGCCGACACTGCGCAACCTGCCGCCCCGCTTCGTCACGTGGGGAGATGGCTCTTCGGACGAAATGTGCCTCGGTCTGGTGATGACGGTGCCACCGGCCGGCTCTGCCGGCGCGATCGGTTGGCCGGCGCAGGTGGACTCGGGCGCGATCTCCTTCTGAGATTCTGGGGTCCCGAGGGTCTGAGCAATCGGTCGGTCGTTCGGCCGATCAGAAGGTTGGTCGGTGCGTATCAGTCTCCGGCCCAACACTGGAGGATGACGTCGGCCACAGTGACGGCCACGTCCCCCCGGCCGGTCGGTGGCTTGCCGAACTGGGCGGGCAGCCCCGAGATGTCGACGGTCAGGATCTTCCAGTCCTTGCGGACGACGGCCGACCCGTTGGCGGTCTGGAACGCACCCTGGCCCAGGTTGGGGACGGTGGCGGTGCGCCCTTGGCGCTTGCCGACGGCGGTGAAGTAGGTCAGGGTCTGGGGCCAGCTGGACAGCTCCTTGACCGTCAGCACGAACTGGCCATCGGTGTAGTGGTAGCTGCACGAGTAGGCATGGTCGACCCAGGTGGGCGTCGAGACCGATGCCCGGACGCCGAGGACTTGGGCGATCTCCCTCTGCGTTTTCGGGATGCACACCATGCGAGCGATCTCCGAGGGCACGGGCCCGGCGGGCAGCGGGCGCTTCAGGCTGCTCGGCGCCGCGGGAGGGTTGTTCGAGGCTCGGGAGGAGCAGCCGGCCGTCGCGAGGAGGCCGAGGCCGGCGAGAACGAGCCCGGCCGAACGGAGGAAACGACGCGCCGGGCCCTGCGTGGGCGCACGCTGCATCAGGAGCGCACGCCGTAGGGCGAGAGCACGCGGTGACATGTCGGCGATTCTCCCCGTTGGAGTCCGAAGGTGGTGTCCGGGCTTATGGCGCTGAAGGTAGCAGTTGGCCCGCCGACGTTCGGGTCAGCCCTCGTCCCCGGGGTGACGGTGCCCACCCGGCTCTGGCTGCGGAGAGTGCCCCCAACCCTCGCCGACGCGACCTCTTCGTGCCGTCGCCCGAGGGTCACCCGCTTCTCGTCAGGACGCGGGGCCTTGCGCTCTGGCTGCCGAGCGCGGTGCTCTCGCGCGGTTGAGGTGCGCACGCAGGTCGAGTTGGTCGGCTCCTCGAGCCCGTCCGTCATACCCCTCTGGGCGCATAGGGCGACCCTATAGTTTTGAACATGCGTTGCCCGGCGTCGCTACGGAGGTCGCCGCAAGGATCGTGATGGCCGGTCAGAGAAACCTCGACGACGACCTCACCGGCTACGGCCACGAGGACTACGCCTCGTCGCTGGCAGAGTTCGGCAGCCCGCTGTTGTTGCCACTCAGCGGAGGCTGGCTCTTGCAACGTCGCGTCGGGTGCACCGAGTTTTTCGACGCGATGGGTCCGTACCCAATGTTCTTCTGCCGCGACTGGAGCCGATTGGACGAAGATCTCTCGGCCCTCGCAACCGATCTGATCAGCGTGGTTCTGGTGGCCGATCCCTTTGCGTGCCAGAGCGGCGACAACCTCGAGAAGACCTTCGATCACGTCGTTCGATTCAAGGATCACTATGTCGCCGAACTCAGTACACCGCCTGAAGCGTTCGTGCGGCCATCACACCGCGCCCACGCCCGCCGCGCGCTCCGGTCACTGGAAGTTGACGTGTACGAGCGCCCCTGGGAGCACATCGACGACTGGGTTCGCCTGTACGCCAACCTGACGTGCCGCCATTCGATCTCGGGACTGCGCGCGTTCTCGCGACCGGCTTTCGAGAAGCAGCTGAAGACTCCTGGCCTCGTGATGTTCGGGGCAACCGCAGGCGATGAGATCGTCGGCCTCGACCTCTGGTTCGTGCAGGGAGACGTGGCCTATGGCCACCTGGCTGCCTTCTCGGACCTGGGGTACGAGTTGCGAGCGTCCTACGCCACCAAGTGGACGATGCTGAACTACTTCACGGGTCGGGTGTCATGGGTGAACCTGACGGGCAGCTCGGGCATCTCGGTCGGCGAGCCGGACGGGCTCGCCAAGTTCAAGAGTGGCTGGAGCACGACCACGAAGGCCGTCTATCTGTGCGAGCGGATACTGCAACCGGAGATCTATGAGTCCCTGGCGGGAGAACGACCAACGAGCGCCGAGGGCTACTTCCCCGCCTATCGAAGCGGAGAGTTTGGATGAGCGACCGCGAGCTGCGATTTGCCATGGTCGTCTCGACGTCCGGGTCGGTGATGAACGAGGTCCTCAAGAACGACTACTTCCGGTCCAAGGTCCATCAGGTCGTGGTGGACCGCGCCGGCTTGGCCCAGGAGAAGGCGCGGAACCACGGCGTTCGCACGACGACCATTTCGAACGACGACGTCGACATGTTCTGCGCCCGGGTTCTGAGGCTCTTTGACGAGATGGAGATCGACTACGTGTTCTCCTTCTACACCAGCTTCTTTTCGGCCGATTTTCGGGAGGCGTATCGAGACCGGATCCTCAATTTTCACCCCTCATTGCTCCCCGCCTTCAAGGGGATGGACGGTTTCGGAGACACGATGCGGTACCCGGCTCGTTTCGCCGGCAACACGGTGGAGTTCATCGCCGACGTGATGGACGAGGGGAAGATCGTCATGCAGACCGCGTGTCCGGTCGACCCGGGTGTACCGACCGCATTCATTCGTCATCAGGTGTTCGTCCAGCAGTGCAAGGCACTCCTGCAGGTGGCCCGTTGGCTCCAGGAGGGCAGGATCGAGGTTGAGGGCCATCGAGTTGGCGTCACGGGTGCGACGTACGGCTGCGCCTCGTTCTCGCCCGCCCTGGACAACGACGAGGTCGCCCTGTGGTGTCCCCCCGATCCCTACGGTCCGACCAGATGAGACGGATTCCCTTCCTCACCCCCAGGCTCCCCGACCCCTCGGTCGTGGCCCAGGACTACCGGGAGATCTGTGAAGCGGGGGTCTTCACCAACAGCGGACCATTCGAGGTTCGGTTCGCTGCGGAGCTGGCGCGTTGGATCGGTCGTGATGTCGAGGTCGCCGTCACGGCCAATGCCACCGTGGGCATCCAACTCGCGTGCAAGACACTGTTCCACCCTGATCGTCGGCTGGTGCCGGTCGCATCCTTCACCGCTGCGGCAGTTCCGCTCGCATTGATGTGGAGTGGATTCGAGCCCGTGCTCATCGACATTGAGCCCGAGACCTGGCAGCCCGCCCTGCGCATGGCCGAGCGGTTCTTGGAGAGGGAAATTGACAACGTGGCCGGGATCCTCCTGACCAGCACGTTTGGCACGGCCAACGCGGCGATCGACGCCTGGGAGCGCCTGGCTGCACATTACGGGGTACCCCTGGTCGTCGACTCGGCAGCGGGTTTTGCGTCCGAGTATCCGTGGGGCGAGCCGCTGGGCGCCCGGGGCGATTGTGAGATCTTCTCGTTCCATGCCACCAAGACGATGGGCATCGGTGAAGGCGGGGCAGTCGTATCGCGCGACCACGGCTTCATACGGCAGATCAATCAATTGAAGAACTTCGGATTCGACGAAGACCGAAGATCTTGGGGTCTGGGTCAGAACGGAAAATTGCCTGAGCTCGCATCGGCCATGGGGATCCGCCAGCTCGAGACGTTCAAGGACCGTCTGACCAAGCGACAGGAGGTGCTTCGCTGGTACATCACGGAGTTGGAATCACTCGGGTGCGCATTCCAGTCGGATGGAGCGCTGGGGGTCCCCGCGTTCGTGTCCGTGGCCCTGCCGACCCAGCGCCACCGGGACGAGCTGGGCATGAAGCTCGACGAGGTCGAGGTGGGCTGGCGGGCGTATTTCAATCCCCCGCTACACGGTCATCCGGCGTTTGCCGAACTGGAGAGGGCCGGAGACCTTGCGGTCACCGATGACCTCTGCGGGCGGATCATCTCGCTTCCGCTCGACGACTGGCTCACCCCGGCGGAATTGGGCCGAATCGTCAGTGCCGTGGGGTGCGTCGTTGGCCTCTGACCGCGCTCGTCCCCGGCGCGTCCGCATGGCGGTGAGCCGGAAGTTCGAGCGGTTGATCGACAGGTCCGTCGGCCCCCCCACCGAGGCCCTGCGGGAAGAAGTAGGCAGTCGCACCGAGGCCCTGCGAGAAGAAGTGGAGCGACTCGCCGCGACAGTGTCGCAGCTGGGGGAGACGCTCTCGGAGCTGCGATCGATCACCTCGGAGTCCCACGACGCGGTGAGCGCGGAGATGGCCCGACTCGACGCCCGAATCGCCGAGGTGCGACGCATCGCCGCAGCGTCGCTCGACGACATTCCGCATCTCCGCCACCAACTGCTCGCCGCACGGAGGACCGAGGCATACGAGGAGGCGTTCAGCCACCCGGAGCCACTCATCACGGTGCGCATTCCGACGTATGTGCGGAGCACATTGCTGGTGGAGCGGGCGCTTCCCTCCATTGCCCGCCAGACCTACCAGAACTTCGAGGTGATCGTCGTCGGCGACGGCTGCACCAACGACGTGGCGGAGCGGATCGAGGATTTCGGAGATCCCCGGGTGCGGTTCGTCAATCTCCCGTACCGGTATCCCTACCCGGAGGACCGGGAGCACCGCTGGCATGTGGCCGGCGCCCCCGGCGTGAATGTCGGCACGGAACTGGCCCGGGGCACGTGGTTGGCCATGCTCGGCGACGACGACGAATTCGAGCCGAACCACCTGGAGTGCCTCCTGGAGCACGCTCGCTCGACCCGCTCGGAAATGGTCTACGGCGACCTCGTGGTGCGTCATCCTCCTCCCGAGGCGGACGAAATCGTGTCCTGCTACCCGCCGGAGCACGGGTTGTTCAACTTCCAGGGGGCGATGTTCATGGCCGCGCTCCGCTTCTACGAGTTCAGCACCAGGTCTTGGCTCCTCGATGAGCCCTCGGACTGGAACCTCTGCCGGCGCATGCTCGAGTCAGGCGTGCGGATCGGTCACGTCGACCGGGCGGTCACCGTGTGTTACCCGTCGCACTATTGGGAGCCCGAGACGCGGGGCCGGTGAGAGGCACCGGCACCGGGACGCACCGCTACGAAGACACGATGCCGGCCGTCCGGGTAATTTGGTGGAGGCGATGGACTTGAACCCACGAATTTCTGTGGTCTCCTCGGTCCCCGAAACACACGCCGGCATTGCCTAAAGTGCTCACAGTGCACCTTCCGGCGATGCCGCTGGCCTCCCGCCGGCCTTGGCCGTGTTGTTGACCAGGGCGCGGTCCTTCCGTTTCAGGAGTGCCGTCGTCGCGACGATCGTGCTCGTCCTGTCCTCCCTGGTCCCGGTCCTGTCCACGGACGAGGCCTCCTCGCTCGTGGCGGCGAACCGAGGCCCGGACGACTCCGGCGACGCCGCGTTCTTCGGCTCGACCGGCGGCATGCCGCTGAACAGGCCCATCGTGGGGATGGCCGCCACACCCGACGGCCGCGGCTACTGGCTGGTGGCCTCCGACGGCGGCATCTTCAACTACGGCGACGCCGCGTTCTTCGGCTCGACCGGCGGCATGCCGCTGAACAGGCCCATCGTGGGGATGGCCGCCACACCCGACGGCCGCGGCTACTGGCTGGTGGCCTCCGACGGCGGCATCTTCAACTACGGCGACGCCGCGTTCTTCGGCTCGACCGGCGGCATGCCGCTGAACAGGCCCATCGTGGGGATGGCCGCCACACCCGACGGCCGCGGCTACTGGCTGGTGGCCTCCGACGGCGGCATCTTCAACTACGGCGACGCCGCGTTCTTCGGCTCGACCGGCGGCATGCCGCTGAACAGGCCCATCGTGGGGATGGCCGCCACACCCGACGGCCGCGGCTACTGGCTGGTGGCCTCCGACGGCGGCATCTTCAACTACGGCGACGCCGCGTTCTTCGGCTCGACCGGCGGCATGCCGCTGAACAGGCCCATCGTGGGGATGGCCGCCACACCCGACGGCCGCGGCTACTGGCTGGTGGCCTCCGACGGCGGCATCTTCAACTACGGCGACGCCGCGTTCTTCGGCTCGACCGGCGGCATGCCGCTGAACAGGCCCATCGTGGGGATGGCCGCCACACCCGACGGCCGCGGCTACTGGCTGGTGGCCTCCGACGGCGGCATCTTCAACTACGGCGGCATCTCCACCGAGGGAAGCACTGCGACCCTTCCCACCACCACCACCACGACCACCACGACGACGCTGTCGCCTCCGGCCGGCTACACGAGCAAACAACTGATCTTCGACGACCAGTTCTCGGGCACCAGCCTCGACACCACCAAGTGGAACACGTTCATGGGGTCTCAAGGGATCGTCTGGAACGACGACGGCAACCTCCCCCCGCCCTACTCCGGGCCAAACGTACCCACCAATTTGACTGAGCAAGCGATGTTCGGGCCATCACAGGTCGCCGTCAACAATGGGCTGACGCTGACGGCGCAGCCCAACACCAACGGGTACGCGGGCACCTACCCATGGATCAGCGGTGTGGTCACGACCGAGGGAAAGTTCAGCCTGCCGACCGGCGGCTGGTACGTCCAGGTGGAGGCCAAGATGCCCGACGAGTCACAGGGTATGTGGCCCGCCATCTGGTTCTTGCCGGGAGTTCCCGGTACTGCGTTCAACGAGTTCGACGGCTACGAAGGCGGTTCGCCGCTGGGCGATCCGAACCAGGTGGTTTCTTCCATCTACTTCGCTGATCAGGGCTTTGTCCACGACCGCTGGATCACCGGCGCCGACGTGACAGCCGGGTACCACACCTATGGGTACCAGTTCATCCCGGGCCAAGCCATCACTCTCTTCTTCGACGGGAAGGAGGTGTGGCACCTGCGCGCGTCGACCGCCGTCACCATCACGGCAGAGCCCTACGAGATCATCCTCCAACTCGAGGTGGCCGGCCCGAATGCATTGGGTTGGCATACCCTCACCAACGCCAACACGCCCACTTCGAGCATGGAGATCGCGCAGGTGCAGGCGTACTCCATCCCGTAGCGAGTCACGATTTCTCGCCCTGTTTTGTCCCGCGGCACGATGTCGGAACCATGTCTGGAGCGTGCAAACGAGCCGACGTGCGAATTTGAGTTGAGTGGAGGCGATGGGACTTGAACCCACGAACCTCTTGACTGCCAGGCCGGTTCCCGTCATAAGGTGGTGAGGGGTCAGGGTTGGTTTACGCAGGTCTCCTGGGAATTGCAGCGGCTCGCAATGGGGTCTCTTGGGGTCTCGTTGGGCCGAGACTTGCGAAGTTACGTTGACAATCGCGTTGACACGACGCTGTTGCCGACGACTAGGGGGCGGCGGTTGGGAACTGAGCCATCAACCTGAACCTGCCCCGACACCTAGATGGTCGCGATAGCCGTGGCTCCCGTTCGCCATGCCATCACCATGGGAGCAACCACTTTGCGGTTGTCGACCCCCTTGGGCAGCGAACACGATCCACAATTGGTTGCCGATTCAGTTCGAGTTGATCCTCCTGCGCCGCCGGACCACCAGCAGAGAGCCAAACCCGACCAATGCTGCGGACACAGGCAGGAGGACCGCCGCCGGCGCCTCGGGCGTCGCTGCCCCGAGGACCGTATAGGTCGCACACGCTTCTACACTCATCGAGTCCGTTGATCCGAAGGCGACGTTCGACCCCGTTCCAAACGAGTGCAGCCCTCCATTGAAGTACGCGGCACTGAGCGATACGGAGCCCGCCCCCTCGTAGTCGCTCAAGTCGGCGACAGATTGCGTCTGCTCGGTGGCGTTCAACTTCGAACTATCGTCGGCCGTTACGACCGCGGCGGGCTCAGTGGCCCAAGGGGCCGCCAGAATTTGCGGGAGGCCGAAACCGAGACCGTTCCAGCTGGGGTCGACCCCACCGGAGCTGGTCTCGACAGAGATGCCATCTGAGTTCGCGGCCGCGACCAACCCAGAGGGAAGCGCTGGCGCCGGATCGCCCGCACTGAATGTGATGCCCGAGACGGCGAAGCCGGCATTGCCCGTAGGCGCCGTGTTCACGAAGGGCCCAAGGGCAGGGAGCCCGGGTCCGGACATCTCGAGGAGCACGTTGTCTCCGGAAGCGGCTGCCGTGTAGACAGGAACTGAACCCGGGAACACAAAAATGCTCGGGCCGAACGTGTGGGTGATCTTCAGCGAGAGCTGGACGCCGGTGAGATCGTTGCCGTTGTACTGAGGAACGGTGAGGGGTTCGGCTGTCACCGTAGGGGAGACGCTGGGCGTGAGTGTTGTCGAGGGCCCACACACCGTCTGGGGTCCGTCGGCGCCCGCGATCCCAGCGGTACCAATGGACAGACCCCCGAGGCCTCCGCTGATAAGTGCAAGGCCGGCCAGCACTCCAGATGATTTGCGAAATTGGTAACTTGCGCCGTGAAGATCCATGTGGGAGGTCTAAGACCGGCTCCCAGACATCGCAAGGCGCGTTGCGCAAAGATAAGATTCCCGTAACATGGAACACACCGACCAAGGGTTTTCATGTGACGCCAACGTGACAACCGCGACGGTTCCGTATACCGGATTCGCGCGTTCACAGTCTTCGGTGCGTTCGTGAGCGCCGCTCACAAGTAGGACGCTCCAGGATCCTGGATATTGGTAACGGGCTTGGAAATCGTGAGGGCAAGCCAGTAGCAAAGGCTCGGGTCCTGAGTAGATCAGGCGATCTGCGCATCCCCTAACACTGGGACTGGGTCGAATCCTGACCCGTGGGTACGGTTGTTCGACCTCAAAGTGGTTGACATCGCGTTGACAGACTGCCCTTTACCAGCTACCTCGCGAGCCTCAGAACGACACGCGCGCCCTGTCGATGGACGAAGCTGAGCTGAAGATCATGCAAGCCAAGATGGCGTTCTATTGGACGCGGGCTCGGCTAGAGCCGAGGTAAGCGTTGACAAAAGGTTGACGGCGACGGCAGCCGGCAATTCGGAGATAGACGTTCAGGTCCTTGACCTGCGTCGGAAAGTGGAGGCGATGGGACTTGAACCCACGAACCTCTTGACTGCCAGTCAAGCGCTCTACCAGCTGAGCTACGCCCCCAGTGGCGGAGGTCCACGCTAGCAGTCACCGACGGCCGCCCCGACTCGGCGGCGGTCCCGAACGGAGCGTGCGGGCACGCCCAACGTGCCCGGAATGCCCTGCCACGCTGCTCGGGAACGCCGTCGACGTCGCCTACCCTGGTGGCATGGCACGCGCCTATGACGTCAATGCGGTGGAGCGCAAGTGGCAACGCCACTGGGCCGACGAGGGCACCTACGAGATCGACAACGACGACCCACGCGAGAAGTTCTACGCGCTGTGCATGTACCCCTACCCCTCGGGCCCGGCCCACCAGGGCCACGTGCGCAACTACACCTTCGGTGACCTGGTCGTTCGCTACCAGACCATGCTCGGCAAGGGCGTCCTCAGCCCCATCGGCTTCGACTCGTTCGGCCTGCCGGCCGAGAACGCGGCCATCAAGACGGGCACGCACCCCCGGGTCTTCACCGAAGACCGCATCGCCGAGCTCAAGTCGTCGCTGACCCGGCTGGGCGCCGTCTACGACTGGCGGCGCGAGGTGCACAGCCACGACCCGTCGTATATCAAGTGGACCCAGCTCATCTTCCTCCGCCTCTGGGAGGCCGGCCTCGCCTACCGCGCCAAGGCGCCGGTCAACTGGTGCCCGGGCTGTCAGACGGTGCTGGCCAACGAGCAGGTTCTCGCCGACGGCACCTGCGAGCGCTCGGGCGACCTCGTCGTCAAGCGCGACCTCGAGCAGTGGTTCTTCCGGATCACCGACTACGCCGACGAGCTCCTGTACGCCCTCGACGACCTGGAGTGGCCCGAGCGGGCCAAGGTCATGCAGCGCAACTGGATCGGGCGCTCCGAGGGTGCCGAGTTCGACCTGCAGGTCGAGGGCCGCGCCGGCCTCGTCCTCAGGGTCTTCACCACCCGGCCCGACACCAGCTTCGGCATGACCTACGCGGTCATGGCCCCCGAGCACCCGTTGGTCGACGAGCTCACGACGGCGGACCAGCGCGCGGCGGTCGAGGAGCTGCGCCGCCGGGCGGCCGAGGAAACGGAGATCGAGCGGATGGCCGAGGGCGACGCGGCGGCCCTCGACAAGCGCGGCGCCTTCACGGGCAGCCACGTCGTCAACCCCTTCACCGGGGGTCCCGTGCCCGTGTACGTGGCCGACTACGTCCTCATGGGCTACGGCACCGGGGCGATCATGGCCGTGCCCGCCGAGGACCAGCGCGACTGGACCTTCGCCACCGTGCACGGGTTGCCCATCGTGCGCACCGTCCAGCCCCCCGAGGGCTGGGAGGCCGAGGGCGGCGAGGCCTACACGGGTGACGGCGCCAAGATCAACAGCGGCTTCCTCGATGGCCTCGACATCGCCACGGCCAAGGCCCGCGCCATCGACTGGCTCGAGGAGCGGGGCGTCGGCGAGCGCAAGGTCAACTACCGGCTGCGGGACTGGCTCGTCTCGCGGCAGCGCTTCTGGGGCTGCCCGATCCCGGCCGTCTACTGCGAGGAGCACGGGGTGGTCCCGGTGCCCGAGGACCAGCTCCCGATCGTGGCGCCCGACGACGTGGAGTTCCTCCCCACGGGCCAGTCGCCCCTCGCGCTCCACGAGGGCTTCTTGCACACGACCTGCCCCGTGTGCGGCGGCCCGGCCCGGCGCGAGACCGACACGATGGACACCTTTGTCGACTCGTCGTGGTACTTCCTGCGCTTCTGCGACCCCTGGAGCACCGATCGCCCCTTCGATCCCGAAGCCGCCCGGCACTTCATGCCCGTCGATCAGTACATCGGCGGGATCGAGCACGCCATCCTCCACCTGCTCTACGCCCGCTTCTTCACCCGCGCCCTGATCGACGTGGGGCTGGCGCCCGGCGTCGATCGGGAACCCTTCAAGCACTACCTGGCGCAGGGCATGATCCGCATGGAGGGCACCAAGATGTCCAAGTCCCGGGGCAACCTGATCGCGCCCGAGCACCACTTCGACACGGTGGGGGCCGACGCCCTGCGCCTCTTCCATCTCTTCGTCGGCCCTCCCTTCGACGACATGGACTGGTCCGATCAGACGGACCAGGTGATCGATGGCTGCGGGCGCTTCCTCGACCGCCTGTGGCGCACCTGCACCACCCAGACCCCCCTGCGGGGGGGTGCGGAGACGGAGGCGGACCTCGCCGTGCGCCGCGCCGCGCACCGGACGATCGCCGACGTCACCCGGGACCTGGACCGCTGGTCGTACAACACGGCCGTGGCGCACCTGATGGAGCTGCTCAACCTCCTGCAGCGCTACGGGCGCGGCGACGCGGCCGGCGGTGACGGCAGCGGCGAAAGGCACGGTGACGGGCACGGTGACGGCGCGGGCCCCGGACCGCACGCCGACGTGTGGCACGAGGCGCTCGATGCCCTCCTCGCCCTCCTCGCCCCCCTCGCCCCCCACGTGACGGCCGAGCTGTGGGAGCGCCGCCACCCGGGCGAGCCCTCGGTGCACCTCGAGCCCTGGCCGGCCGCCGACCCCGAGCTCGTCCGCCAGGAGACGGTGACCATGGTGGTCCAGGTGAACGGAAAGCTGCGCGACCGCATTCAGGTGGACGCCGCCATCTCCGAATCAGATGCCGAGGCGGCCGCGCTCGCCTCGGCCAAGGTCACCGAGGCCCTCAAGGGTGCGACCCCGACCCGGGTCGTGTCCCGGCCGCCCCGCCTGGTCAACGTCGTCGTCTGAGCCGCGCCCCGCTGTCGGAGCTGAGCCCCGCGGTCCGATCCGGTGCCGGCCGGCTCAGTCGTGGAAGCCGGCGAGCACCTCGCGCCACAGCCCCGGCTCCATCTTGTAGGGCGCGTAGAAGCTGAAGCGGTCCACCATGCCCTCGAAGCGGTTGCGCACCTCGGTCGCCACCTTGTCGAGCGGGCACACGACGGCGAAGGCGTTGAGCACGTCGTCGTCGATGAGCTCGCCCATCTTCACCCACTCGCCCCGCTTGGACAGCGTGTTGAGCTCGGGCTGGAGGTCGCCCCAGCCGTGCAGCTCGAGGACCGGGCGGTAGGCGGGCGTCGAGCCGTAGAACGCGATCTGCTGGCGCACCGCCGCCGCCGCGGCCTCGGTGCCGGCGTCGTCGACGCCGCTGACGACGAAGCCCGGGTACGACACCGTCAGGTCGCCCCGCGTCTTGCCGGCCTTGGCCGCGCCGCGCTCCAACGCCGGCAGGCTCACCTCGCGCAGGTAGCGCTCCGTGGTGAACCCGTGCACGAGGAAGCCGTCGCCCACCTCGCCCGCCACCTCGGTCATGTGCTCGCCGACGCCGGCGAGGAGGATCTTGGGATTGCCGTAGGGGTTCTTGCCCGGGTCGAAGAACGGCGTCATCAGCGTGTGGGTGTAGAACTCGCCGCGGAAGGCGAGGTCATCGCCGGTCTCCCACGTCCGCCAGATGGCGCGGATGGCCAGGATCATCTCCCGCATGCGCGGCGCCGGGTGCGACCAGGGCATGGAGAAGCGCTTCGTGATGTGCGGCTTGATCTGGCTGCCCAGCCCCATCATGAAGCGGCCCTTGGTCAGCAGCTGCAGGTCGTTGGCCAGCACGGCCAGGTTCATCGGGTTGCGGGCGAAGGCGACGGCGATCCCCGTCCCGAATTCGAGCTTCTCGGTGGCCTCCGCGCCGACGGCGATGGGCAGGAAGGGGTCGTGCCCCGTCTCCGCCGACCACACCCCGTCGTACCCGTCCGCCTCCGCCTTGGCTGCCTGCCTCGCGATGCCGCCCGGATCGAACCCGAGGCCTCCGTCGATCTTCATGGACCGCTTCCCTTCTCTCTCATCGGCCGGCTACTGCTCCTCGCCGCGCAAGAAGCGCTCGAGCTCCGCCGCGATCTCGTCGCCCGACGGCACCGCGTCGACGCCCATCGCGTTGCCCTCCGAGGCGTCGATGTTCTCCTCGAGCTTGCGCACCATGGCCTGGTGCTCGGCGTTGTCGGCGATGAGCTGGTCGACCTGGTGGCGCGAGCTGTCCGCCGCCCGCCGCAGCGCCGAGGAGTCGAGCGACAGCCCTGCCACGCTGGCCAGGCCCTCGATCAGCGCCGCGCTGGCCTCGGGGAACGGCATGCCCGCCACGTAGTGGGGGACCCGGGCCCACAGGCTCACGACGGGGGTGCTGACCGCGCCGAAGGCCAGCTCGAGGGCGGAGAGGACGCCGGCGGGCACCTCGAGCTCGCCCTGCACGATGCCCACCTGCTCTATGAGGTTGGACGAGCCCACCGGGGCGGTGGCGGCCAGCTTCACCGGGCGCGTGTGCGGCGCAGGCGCGGGGAAGGCCCCGAGGCCGACCACCATGCGGACCCGCCACGACCGGGCCAGCCCGACCACCGCGTCGATGAAGGCGCGCCAGTGGAAGTCGGGCTCCGGGCCCACCAGGAACAGCATGTCGCGCCCCGACTCGTCCTCGCCCTGGCGCACCATGGTGATCGGCCACGTGAGCTCCGTGGTCACGCCGTTGACGATCCGGGCCACCGGGCGCCGCGCCCGTTGGTCGAGGAAGTGCTCGCCGTTGAAGGTGACGAGCGCCTCGGTGTGCCCCTGGCCGAGCAGCGCGGCGATCGCCGTCGTCGCGCCGAGGCCGGCGTCGACCCACCCCTCGAGCGAGACCACGAGCACGGGTTCGCGCAGCACCGGCTCGCGGTGCACCTCGAAGAGCTCGGTCAGCCCGCCGCCCTCGGGGCTCACGGCGCCGTCTCCAGCGCCTCGGCCGCCATCTCGAAGAGCCGCCCCACCTGGGTCGGGAAGGAGTCGACGCTGCCCTGGTCGCCGGCGCCGGCGCCGGCCACGTAGCGGGCGTAGACGCCCTGGAGGATGCAGGCCAGCTTCCAGTAGGCGAACGCGGCGTAGTAGCCCACCCCCGAGGTGTCGAGGTCCGAGACCGAGTCGTAGCGCGCCAGGACCTCGGCCCGCGTCGAGAACCCCGGCGCCGTCGTGGGCGAGAGCCCGAGCACGGCCATGGTGTCGTTGCGGTCGGCCCAGTACACCATCAGCATGCCGAGGTCGGCGAGCGGGTCGCCCAGGGTGCAGATCTCCCAGTCGAGGATGGCCCGCACGGTCCCGTCGTCGGCCAGCACGACGTTGTCCATGCGGTAGTCGCCGTGCACCACCGAGGTCCGCTGCTGCTTGGGGATGCGCCGGGCCAGCTCGTCGCTCACCCGCTCGACCAGTCCGCCGTGGTCGACGCCCTCCACCTGCATCTGCTCGTACTGCCCCCGCCAGCGCTTGAGCTGGCGCTCGATGTACCCCTCGTGCCGCCCCAGGTCCCCGAGCCCGACCGCCTCGGGGTCGACGTCGTGCAGCGCGGCCAGGGTGTCGGCCATGTGGTCCCCGACGGCGCGTCGCGTGGCCACGTCGAACGCCGCCTCCGCCTCGGGCGCACTGCGCAGGATGTGGCCCTCCACGAACTCCATGACGTAGAAGGGGCGCTCGTTGACCGACTCGTCGGTGCACAGGCCGACCGTGACCGGGACCGGGATGCCGGCCGGGCCCAGCGCGTGCATGAGGCGGTATTCGCGGGACATGTCGTGCGCCGTCGGCAGGACGTGGTGCAGCGGCGGCCGGCGCAGCGCCCACGCCCGCCCCGCCGCGTCCTCCACCCGGAAGGTGAGGTTGGAGCGGCCGCCGGCGATCAGCGTGAACGTCAACGGGGTGGTGAGCTCGGGGAGACGGTCGAGCATCCAGCCGGTGACCTTCGCCTCGTCGATCCCCTCGGGCACCTGCGACATGGGAACCGACGCTAATCGGTGCCGTGCGGCCCAGGCAGGCGTCTCGCACGGGGCGCCGACCCAAGGTCGGTGGTGGGCGCGGGGCGGCGCCGGTCCGCTCCCCGCAGCCGGGTCCGGCCGTGCGACGGGGGTGGGCACAGCCATTAGCGTCAGGGCCGATGGACGTCACCGACGAGACATTCCAGGCCGACGTGGTGACCCGCAGCGACGCCGTCCCCGTCGTCGTCGACCTGTGGGCCCCCTGGTGCGGGCCGTGCACGACGCTGGGCCCGCTGCTCGAGAAGGCGGTGGCCGAGACCGGCGGTGCGGTGGCGCTGGCCAAGGTCAACATCGACGAGAACCCGCGCATCGCCCAGACGTTCGCGGTGCAGTCCATCCCCGCCGTGTTCGCCATCCGCAACGGCCAGGTGGTGGACCAGTTCATCGGCGCGCTGCCCGAGGCGCAGGTGCGGGCGTTCGTCGAGCGCCTGGCGCCCGCCCCGAGCGAGGCGGACACGCTCGTTGCCGCGGGCGACGAGGCGTCGCTGCGCCGGGCGCTCGAGCTCGAGCCGGACCACGCGGCCGGCATCGAGGCGCTGGCCCGCCTGCTGGTCGACCGCGGCGAGGCGGCCGAGGCGCTGGCGTTGCTGGGGCGCCTCCCCGAGACCGAGTCGAGCCGGGCCCTGGCCGCCGAGGCGCGCCTGCTCGAGGTGGGGGTCGACGTCTCGCGCTCGGGGCGTGAGGAGCTGGCGGCCAAGCTGGACGAGCTGCTCGAGCGGGTGCGCGACGACGACGCCGCCCGCCAGGAGTTCGTCGACCTCCTCGAGGCGATGGGCGCCGGGGATCCGCGCACCAACGAGTACCGGCGGGCCCTGGCAGCGCGCCTGTTCTGATGGCCGGCCCGGCCGGCGGCACGCAGACCGCGACCGCGACCGCGACCGCGACCGCGCCCGCCACGGCGCCGGCCCCCGCGCTCGACCTCGGCGGCCGGCGCCACGACCTCACCCACCGGGCGCTCGTCATGGGGATCCTCAACCGCACGCCGGACTCCTTCTACGACAAGGGAGCCACGTTCGAGCTCGACAAGCTCTACCGCCGGGCCGAGCAGCTGGAGGCCGACGGCGCCGACATCCTCGACGTCGGCGGCGTCAAGGCCGGGCCCGGTCCCGAGGTCACCGAGGCCGAGGAGCTCGACCGCGTCGTCCCGGTCGTCGCCGGCCTCGTGGCGCGCTTCGCGACGCCGGTGTCGGTCGACACGTGGCGGGCGTCGGTGGCGCGCGCGTCGTACGGCGAGGGCGCCGTCATGGGCAACGACATCAGCGGCCTGGCCGACCCCGACTACGCCGCCGCGGCCGCCGAGCACGGCGCGGCCGTGGTCATCACGCACATCCGCCTGGCGCCGCGGGTGGCCGACCCGGACCCCCGCTACGACGACCTCGTGCGCGACGTCGCCCGCTTCCTCTCCGAGCGCGCCGCCGGCGCGCGGGCCGCCGGCATCCCGGCCACCCGCGTCGTGCTCGACGCCGGCCTCGACCTCGGCAAGACGGCCGAGCAGTCGCTCACCCTCCTGCGGGCCACGCCCGACCTGGCCGCACTGGGGTACCCGCTGCTGCTCTCGGCCTCGAACAAGACGTTCCTCGGCAAGGTGCTCGACCTGGAGCTGACCGAGCGCCGCGAGGCTTCCATCGGCGCGGCGGCCCTCGGCATCGCGTGGGGCTGCCGCATCGTGCGGGTGCACGACGTCAAGGGCACGGTGCGCGCCCGCGACGTGCTCGCTGCGGTGAGCGAGGCCCAGTGACCGGGAAGGCGCGGTGACCCGGACCATCGCCTCGACGTATCTCGTCAAGGGGGACGACGCCTCGGTCGTGGCCCAGGAGGTGCGGGGACTGCTGGCCGACGTGGTGGGCGACCTCGACCACGCGCTCGTGGTGGAGGAGATCGGTGGGGGCCCGGGCGAGGAGCTGAGCGTCGGGGCCGTCGTCGACGCCTGCCTCACCCCGCCCTTCCTGGTGGACCGCCGTGTCGTGGTCGTGCGCGAGGCGGGGCGCCTGCTCACCGCCGACGTGCCCCGGCTGGTCGAGGTCGTCGAGAGCCCGCTCCCGACCACCGTGCTGATCCTGGTGGGCGGGGGCGGGACGATCCCCGCGCCGCTGCTGAAGGCGGTGCGCGCGGCCGGGGAAATCATCGACGTGACCACGAGCAAGGCGGGGGAGCGCAAGGCATGGCTGCACGGCCACCTCCGCGCGGCGCCGGTCCGGCTCGAGCCGGCGGCCGAGAGCCTGCTGGCCGACCACGTGGGCGAGGACCTCGGCCGCGTCGAGGGCCTGATGGGCGCGCTCGAGCGCGGCCTACGGCGAGGGGGCGCGCGTCTCCGCCGAGGACCTGGCGCCGTATCTCGGGGAGGCGGGCAACGTCCCGCGCTACGAGCTGACCGACGCCATCGACAAGGGCGAGCCGGGGCGGGCCCTTGTAGTGCTCCACCGCATGCTCGATGCCGGCGGCCTGGTGCCCGTCCAGGTCCTGGCGACGGTGCACGGCCACTTCGCCAACATGCTGGCGCTCGACGGGGACGACGTCGGCGGCGAGCGCGACGCGGCGGCCCTGCTGGGCACCGCCCCCTTCGTGGCCAAGAAGGCGCTCGAGCAGTCGCGGCGCCTGGGCAGCGCCCGCATCGCCGAGGCCATCAACCTGATCGCCGCGGCCGACCTGGACGTGCGCGGCGCCAGCGGGCTCAACGCCGACGTCGTGGTCGAGATCCTGGTGGCCCGGCTGGCCCGCCAGACGCGGCCGGCCCGCGCCCAGCGGCCCCGGGCCTCGGCCCGCCGCTAGTGCGCTGGGTCCGGGCCGCCCGCCCGACGCGGGGGTCGGGGCGGCCGGGTCAGTGCAGCGGCGAGGAGAACCACCAGCGGTGGTTCTCCGTGTCGCGCGCCCCGTACTCGCGCAGGCCGTAGTCCTGGTCCGTCGGCTCGCTGTCGAGACGGGCGCCGGCCGCCTTGGCCCGGGCGTAGTGCGCGTCGACGTCGGGCACGACGACCTCGAGGCCCCCGTGCGAGCGCGCCGCGCCCCGGGGCGAGGCCATCGCGTGCTCCGCGGTCTCGCCGTGCAGCCAGATGGCGGCGTCGCCGTTGCGCACCTCGGCGTGCACGACGGTGCCGTCGTCGAGGCGGTGCAGGCCCCCGGAGGTGAGGCCGAACGCCTGGACGAGGAAGTCGTGGGCCGCCTGAATGTCCGCGTACACGAGGACGGGGATGACGGCGGTCTTGGTGGTGGTGTCGTTGGTCATGGTCATGGTCACCACTATGCCGACGCGGCGGGCCCGGCGTCTTGGACAAACATGACCTCCGGGGCGAGTCCGGCGTCGGCGGCGACGGCGCCCGGCGTCATGCCGGCCAGGGCCACGAAGTCCCGCGTCAGGTGGGACTGGTCGTAGTAGCCGGCCTCCATCGCCACGTCGGCGAGGGTCCGTGCCGCCCGCGGCGCGCTCAGCAGCGCCCTGGCGTGCTCGAAGCGCACGAGCCGGGCGTAGGCCTTGGGCGAGAGGCCGAGCTGGCGCCGGAAGCGCTCGGTGACCAGGCGCCGGCTCCAGCCAGTCTCGTCCATGAGCGGCTCCACGCGGGCCCGGCCCTGCGTGGCGAGCAGCTGGCGGCGCAGCCACGCCACCTCCGGCGTCAGCGAGGGGACGGGGTCCGTGCGGCCGAGGGCCTCGTCGAGCACGTCCAGGCGATCGGCCCATGACGGCGTCTCGGCCAGCCGTCCGAGCAGGCGCGTCGCGTGCCCGCCCAGCGCCTCGTCGAGCGGGATCACGGCGTCGTTGAGCTCCTCGACCGCACCGAAGAGCGCGAGGGCGCCTGCCGGCGTCAGCTCGACCTGCACGCCGAGCTGGTGGCCGCCGACCCCCGTCACGCTCGAGCGGGACTGGTTGCCGACCACGAACGCACCGAGCGGGCGCGCCGGGCTCCCCGCCTCGTCCTCGAAGACCTCCATGGCGTCGCCGAAGCCGAGAATCAGGGCGACCCCGTGGCGGGCCATCTCCCGGCGCAAGAAGCCGCAGTCGGCCCACTCCTCGTAGCCGACGTAGTGGCGCACGACCGGTGCGCCGGCACCCGACCCGGCGCGCTGCACCGTCTCGTGCACGCCCCGCTCGGAGGCCCGGCGGGTCAGGACGAGGCCGTCCGCCATCGCCCGCAAGCCTTCCACGCCGGCCGGGCGGCGCGCGCACCCGGGTGCTGGACTGGCCCCATGCTCGAGACATCCGAGGAACTCGACCGGCTGCAGGACCTGCTCGACGCCTCCATGGACGGCGCCGGGCCGCACCTGCGCGACATCATCAGCGAGGAGCGCCGGCTCGGCGCCCGGGAGCTGACCGAGCTGCTACCGGGGATGCGCCTCCTCGTCCTGGCCACGGCCACCTCCGACGGGCGCCCGCTGTGCGGGCCGGTCGACGGCTACTTCCTGCACGGGACGTTCTGGTTCAGCTCGGGCCGGGAGTCGGTGCGCCTGCGCCACCTGGCGCGCCGCCCCGCTGTGAGCGCCACGCACCTGCCGGGGGAGGACCTCGCGGTGACGGTGCACGGGCGGGCCGAGACCTTCGCCCTCGACGACCCCCGCGGCGCCGAGCTGCGCCGGGCCATGCTCGACGAGTACCTGCCCAAGCAGGGCCCGTCCTTCGAGGAGTGGCTGGACCACGCGGACGCGTTGGGCGCGTGCATCGTGCCCGAGAAGATGTTCACCTTCCGCCTCATAGGGTAGATCCCCCACAGGGACGCGCATCGGTGCCGCATCGCAGGGCCGGGCCTGGGTGATAATCGGGCGTGCGTCCGAGCCTGCCCGGCGTCCTCGTGGCGGTGCTCGCCCTCGGCGCCGGCGCGGCAGCCTGTGGGGTCTCGCCGGATGCCGGGAAGAGCGCGACCGCCCCGACGCCGCCGCGCGCCGTGAGCCACGAGCCGACCCGGGCGACCGTCACCACGAAGGCGCCGCCGGTCGCACCGGTGAGTCCGACCTCGCCCCCGCCCGGCCACTGCTCCTCCGTCCCGGTGTCGGTCACCGCCGCGGTCGGCAACGACCCCGCGCCCGTGTGCCTGGTGTCGGGAACGGCGCTGACCGTGACCTTCGACAAGTCGTACGCCGCGATCGGCGTCCCGGGCCCGTGGGGCGAGCCCGCGGTCCAGGTCTCGCCGCCGATCCTGCAGATCCGCTCGACGTCGTCGCGGGGCTCGCTGCTCGTCGCGCAGCTCACGGCGGTGACGCCCGGCGCCGCCACCGTGATGGCCGGCTTCGACCAGGAGTGCGCCGCCGGCACCTCGACACCGTGCACCATCCCGCCCCAGGTCCTTCTCACCCTGAGCGTGACGGTCGTGTCGCCACAGTCCTGACTGGCGGCCGCCGACGACCGAGCGCCGACGAGGACGCAGCGGAGGGATGCGAGAGGGGGAGGAGGGAGCCGGGAAGGGTGGGGCGGCGCTACTCGGCGCCGGCGGCCTCGATGGCGGCGATGCGCCGCACCAGGCGGGACTTGTGGTTGGCCGCCGTGTTCTTGTGGATCACGCCGCGGGCGGCGGCCTTGTCGATCCGCTTCACGGCGAGGCGCAGCACCTCGACACTGTCCTCGGACCCGTTCTCGGCGGCCGTCACGGCGTTCTTCGAGCGTGTGCGCAGCTCGGCCCGGACCGACTTGTTGCGCAGCCGGCGCTTCTCGTTCTGGCGGTTCCGCTTTATCTGGCTCTTGATGTTGGCCACGTGACGATCCTCGGTGCTTTCAAGAAGGGGGCGGTGGCGAGGCGTGAGCCCGCCGGTGCGGAGGTCAACTGTAGCAGGCGGCGGGCCGCCCCGAGCAGCGGAGATCCGGGGGAGGGCGCCCAAGTTCCCAGGCCAGGCGACCGGGGGCGGCGGGCCGGGCCGGTACGATCGACAGACCGTGCCGCCCCCCGCCAGCAAGACCGGACTCGTCGCGGTCGAGCGCATCCGCAACTTCTCCATCATCAGCCACGTCGACCACGGCAAGTCGACGCTGTCGGACCGCATCCTCGAGATCACGGGTGCCGTCGACCCCCGCCTCATGCGCGAGCAGTACCTCGACTCCATGGACATCGAGCGCGAGCGGGGCATCACCATCAAGGCGCAGAACGTGCGGGTCGAGCACGCCGGCCACGTCCTCCACCTCATCGACACCCCGGGCCACGTCGACTTCGGCTACGAGGTCTCCCGCTCGCTGGCGGCGTGCGAGGGCGCCGTGCTGCTGGTGGACGCGTCCCAGGGGATCCAGGCGCAGACGCTGGCCAACTGCTACCAGGCCATCGAGAACGACCTCGAGATCGTCCCGGTGCTCAACAAGATCGACCTGCCGGCCGCGGACCCGGTGCGGTGCGCGCTCGAGATCGAGCACGTGCTGGGCCTCCCGGCCGATTCCATCCTGCACATCTCCGCCAAGACCGGCCAGGGCGTGCGTGAGCTGCTCGACGCGATCATCGCCCGCATCCCGCACCCGGTGGGCGACCCCGACGCGGCGCTGCGCGCGCTGATCTTCGACTCGTCCTACGACCAGTACCGCGGCGTCGTGAGCTCCCTCCGGATCGTCGACGGTACGCTGCACGCGGGGGCGCGGGTGCGCTTCCTGCAGGCCAACGCGGTGCACGACATCGAGGAGGTCGGCGTGCGCACGCCCGAGGCCCTCCCCGTCGAGGGGCTCGGCCCCGGCGAGGTGGGGTACCTCATCGCCGGGATCAAGGACGTGGGCGAGGCCCGCTCGGGCGAGACGGTGACGACGGCCCAGCACGGGGCGACCGAGGCCCTGGCCGGCTACCGCGACCCCAAGCCGATGGTGTTCTGCGGGCTGTACCCCGTCGACGGGGACGAGCTCCCGGACCTGCGCGACGCCCTCGAGAAGCTCAAGCTCAACGATGCCAGCTTCACCTTCGAGCCCGAGTCCTCCCACGCACTCGGCATCGGCTTTCGCTGCGGGTTCCTCGGCCTCTTGCACATGGAGATCGTGCGCGAGCGCCTGGAGCGCGAGTTCGACGTCTCGCTCATCGCCACGGCGCCGAGCGTGGCCTACCGCGCCTTCCTCACCGACGACACCGAGCTCGACGTGGACAACCCGACCGAGCTGCCCGACGCCAGCCGCATCGACCACATCGACGAGCCGATGCTCACGGCGACCATCATCACGCCGAGCGAGTACACCGGCACCGTCATGGAGCTGTGCCAGAACCGCCGTGCCGACATGTCCCGCATGGAGTACCTCTCGCCCGAGCGCGTCGAGCTCGTCTACTCCGTGCCGCTGGCCGAGGTCGTGATCGACTTCTTCGACCAGCTGAAGAGCCGCACCAAGGGGTACGCCAGCCTCGACTACGAGCCGGCCGGTTACGCCACCGCCAACCTGGTGCGGGTCGACATCCTGATCAACCACACGCCCTGCGACGCCTTCTCGACCATCGTGCACAAGGGCTCGGCCGACATCTACGGGCGCAAGATGGCCGAGAAGCTGCGTGAGCTGATCCCGCGCCAGCTCTTCGACGTCCCCATCCAGGCCGCCATCGGCGGGCGCATCGTGGCCCGGGAGACCGTCAAGGCCAAGCGCAAGGACGTCCTGGCCAAGTGCTACGGCGGGGACATCACCCGCAAGCGCAAGCTGCTGGAGAAGCAGAAGGAGGGCAAGAAGCGGATGAAGAACATCGGGCGGGTCGAGGTGCCCCAGGAGGCCTTCATCTCCGCCCTGCGCCTGGGCGACGACTGAGGCCGGGCCGGCCGCTTCCCGTGCCTGTCCGGGCCACCCCGGGTGCCGCCCGGGGCCGGGGGCCTGGCACTCGGTAAACTCGAGTGCCAGGCACTCCCATGAACCCGCCCACCGACCCCGCCCCGACCGTCGACGCCAGCGCGGAGGAGCGCGCCCTGGGCGCCCGCCGGGCCGCCATCCTCGAGGCCGTCGTCACCGAGTACATCGGCACGGCCGAGCCCGTCGGCTCCTCCCACGTGGCGAGCGCACGGGGGGTGCGGGTGTCGCCGGCGACGGTCCGCTCCGAGATGGTGGCGCTCGAGCGCGAGGGCTACCTCGTGCAACCCCACACGAGCGCCGGCCGCATCCCGACCGACAAGGGCTACCGCTTCTTCGTCGACCACCTCACCGCGCCGGGCGTGCTCGGGCCCAGCCAGCGCCGCCAGGTGGCCCAGTTCTTCGACCAGGTCCAAGGGGAGATGGAGACGGTGCTCGAACGGGCGACGGGCCTGCTCTCGGAGATGACCTCCTACGCGGCGGTCGTGGTGGGGCCCTCGCACGACACGGCGACGATCCGCTCGGTGCAGCTGGTCGGCCTGTCGGCGTCGCACGCGCTGCTCGTCGTGGTGCTCTCCGACGGCGCGGTGGAGAAGCGGACGATCGACCTGCCGCCCGGGACCACCGAGGACGCGCTGGGCCGGGCCGGCGCCCAGCTCGGCGTCCACCTGGTCGGGCGGACGCTGTCGGAGCCCTGGTCCGTCGCGGCCAGCGGCTCCAAGGGGGTGGACCGCCTGATCGCGGCGGCCCGGACGGCCTTCGGCTCCATGGAGGCCCAGGAGGCGGACCAGGTGTTCGTCGGCGGCCCGGCGCGCCTGGCCGAGTCCTTCGAGGCCGTCGAGACGGTGCGCTCGGTCCTCGGCATCCTCGAGCAGCAGCTCGTCGTGGTGAACCTCCTGCGCGACGTGCTCAGCCGCGGGCTCTCCGTCGCCATCGGGACCGAGCACGGCTTCGAGCCGCTGTCCTCGTGTGCCGTGGTGGTGGCGCCGATGTCGGTCGACGGCCAGGACCTGGGCGCGGTCGGCCTGCTCGGCCCGACCCGCATGGACTACCCGCGGGCCATGGCGGCGGCCCACGTGGTGGGCGAGCGGCTGGGCGAGCGCCTCGGAAGCGGCGGCAGCGGAGGACACGATGGCCGTCACTGACGGCCTGGGCGATCTCTACGCGCTGCTCGGGGTGCGCGCCGACGCCAGCGACGAGGAGATCAAGCGCGCCTACCGGGCGCGCGCCCGCGAGCTGCACCCCGACACCAACCAGGGTGACCCCGAGGCCGAGGCGCGCTTCAAGGAGGTGACGGTCGCCTACGAGGTCCTGCGCGACCCCGAGCGGCGCGCCCGCTACGACCGCTACGGCGCGGAGGGCGTGTTCGGGGCGCAGGCGGGCGGCATGAGCGGCTTCGGCTTCGAGGGCGGGCTGGGGGACATCTTCGAGGCGTTCTTCGGCCAGATGGCCGGGGCGGGCGGGGGCCGGCGCCGCGGGCCCCAGGCCGGCGCCGACGCCGAGGTGCGGCTCGGGCTCGACTTCGCCGAGGCCGTCTTCGGCACCCGCAAGGACATCTCGGTCCGCCTCCCGGCCACCTGCGCCACGTGCGCCGGCCGGGGCACGGCGCCGGGGACCGACCCGGTGACCTGCGTGGACTGCCAGGGCAGCGGCGAGCTGCGCCGGGTGCGCCAGTCGCTGCTCGGCCAGGTGGTCACGAGCGTCGCCTGCTCGCGCTGCGGCGGCACCGGCGAGATGATCCCCGACCCCTGCGCGGACTGCCGCGGCGAGGGGCGCCGCATGGAGGAGAGCACCTTCACGGTCGAGGTGCCCGCGGGCGTCGAGGACGGCTCGACGCTGCGGCTGGCCGAGCGCGGGGCGGCCGGACAGCGCGGCGGCCCCAGCGGCTCGCTCTTCGTGCATCTCGCGGTGGCCCGCGACCCGCGCTTCGAGCGCCAGGGCGACCACCTGAACACGACGTTGACCATCGGCATGGCCCAGGCGGCCCTCGGCACGGACGCGGAGGTCGAGACGCTCGACGGCCCGCAGAAGCTGACCGTGCGGCCGGGCACCCAGCACGGCCACGTCGAGCGCCTGCGCGGCTTCGGCGTGCCGCACCTGCGCGGCCGGGGCCGGGGCGACCTCTTCGTGCACATGCTGGTGGCCACCCCCACCGAGCTCACCCCCGAGCAGGACGAGCTCCTGCGCCAGTTCGCGGCCGGCCGCGGCGAGGAAGTGGCCCCGCCGGGCACCGCGGGCGGCGAGGGCGTCTTCTCGCGCCTGCGCTCCGCCTTTGGCTAGCGCCGGCGCCGCCTACGCCGCCATCACGGTGCGGGCCGCCGCGGCGGCCCAGGTCTTCGTGGACGATCCGGCCCACCCCGTGCTGGCCGCCGAGGACGAGCACCACCTCGGGCGGGTGCTGCGGCTGCGCCCGGGGGAGGAGGTCGTGGCGTCCGACGGGCGGGGCCACTGGGCCCGCACCACGTGGCGGGGCGAGGCCGGCCTCGAGCCGCTCGGCCCCGGGGCGCGGCCGGCGCGGCCGGCGGCGTGGGCGCGGACGGCTCCGTGCAGTTCGAGGCCCGGGCGGAGCCGTCGCTCACGGTGGCCTTCGCGCCGGTCAAGGGCGAGCGCCCGGAATGGGTGGTGCAGAAGCTGACCGAGCTCGGCATCGACCGCGTCGTGCCGCTGCGCAGCGAGCGCAGCATCGTGCGCTGGACCGGGGCGCGCGGGCAGGCGGCGGTCGAGCGCCTGCGCCGGGTGGCCCGAGGGGCGGCGGCGCAGTGCCGCCGCGTCTGGCTGCCCGAGGTGGGCGACACCGTGCCCTTCGCCGACCTGGCCGGCCTCGGCGGTCCCGGGGAGGTGGTGCTGGCGCAGCTGAGCGGCGACCGGCCGGCGCCGTCCCAGCGCGTGGTCGCGGTCGGGCCCGAAGGCGGGTGGAGCAGCGAGGAGCTGGCGTCGGGGCTGCCGACGGTCGGCTTCGGGCTGAGCGTGCTGCGGGCCGAGACGGCGGCGGTCACGGCGGCAGCGCTGCTGGCCTCGCTGCGCACCGGCACCGTGGCCGCGGCGGGCGGGCCCGACGGGCCCGGAGGGTCCCCCGGGACCGCAGGGGGCCCGCGGCGGTGAGGGGCGCCCATGGTCACGGCGGCGCCCCGGGGGCCGGTAAGTTCGGGCGGGTGATCAGGCCGGCGCGCAAGGACGGCGACCCCGGGGCATGACCGACTGCCTCTTCTGCAAGATCGTGGCGGGCGAGGTGCCGTCCGAGACGGTGCACGAGACCGAGACCACCGTCGCCTTCAAGGACATCCACCCCGCGGCGCCGCTGCACGTCCTCGTCGTGCCCCGGCGCCACATCGACGACGCGTCCACGGTGACACCCGAGGAGGGCGCCGTGCTGGCCGACATGCTCGTCACCGCCCGGGCCGTCGCGGAGGCGGCCGGAGTCGCCGGGCCCGATCGCGGCTACCGGCTCATCTTCAACGTCGGGCCCGACGCCATGAACTCGGTCCCGCACCTGCACCTGCACGTGCTCGGGGGCCAGCCGCTCAAGGGGCACTTCGCCGTCACATGACCGCGTCATGACCACGACCATGCACGCCGAGACCTTCGTCCCGGGCAACCACCTGATGGCCGGGCTCCTGGGCACCCGCGACGAGCACCTGCGCCAGGTCGAGCAGGCCTTCCCCGGCGAGCGGATCGTCGTGCAGGGGAACCGGATCGCGGTCGAGGGACCGGAGGCGTTGGTGGTGGTCCGGCTGTTCGAGGAGCTGATCCTCCTGGTGCAGTCGGGCCGGGACCTCGACTCCTCCACCCTGGCCCGCACGATCGACATGGTGCGCGAGGACATCCGCCCGAGCGAGGTGCTGCGCTCCGAGGTGGTCCGCGCCGCCGGCGGCAAGACGGTGCGCCCCAACACGGCGGGGCAGAAGCGCTACGTCGACGCGATCTCGCAGAACATCATCACGTTCGGCATCGGGCCGGCCGGAACGGGGAAGTCGTATCTCGCCGTGGCCCAGGCCGTGCACGCCTTGCAGTCGCGCCAGGTGGCGCGCATCATCCTCACCCGACCCGCGGTCGAGGCGGGGGAGCGGCTCGGCTTCCTGCCCGGCGACCTGATGGCCAAGGTCGACCCGTACCTGCGCCCGCTCTACGACGCCCTCTACGACCTGCTCGAGCCCGAGGGTGCCCAGCGCCTGCTCGACCGCGGCACCATCGAGGTGGCGCCGCTCGCCTTCATGCGGGGCCGCACGCTCAACAACTCGTTCATCATCCTCGACGAGGCGCAGAACACCACACCCGAGCAGATGAAGATGTTCCTCACCCGCATCGGGTTCGGCTCCAAGTGCGTGGTCACCGGCGACGTCACCCAGATCGACGTGCCGGGAGGCCGGTCGGGCCTGGTGGGGCTCGAGCCGGTGCTGGGCGCGATCGACGACATCGCGTTCGTGCACCTGACCCGCCGGGACATCATCCGCCACAAGATCGTGGCGGACATCGTCGACGCCTACGAAGTGGCAGAAGGGCGGGCGGGTCCCACGCAGTGACGATCGACGTCTTCGCCGCCGATGAGCAGCAGGCTCATCCGATGGACGTGACCCGCTGGGCCGAGCTGGCGCGCCAGGTCCTGGTGGCGCGAGGCATCAAGGGGGAGACCGAGGTGTCCCTCCTCTTCGTCGACGAGGACGCCATCGCCACGCTCAACGAGCAGTTCCTCGGCAAGAGCGGGCCGACCGACGTCCTCTCCTTCCCCATTGAGGACGAGCCCGGGCCGACCGGGCGCTCGCCCGACTTCGGCGGCAGCGGCCCCGGGACCTCGGCCGAGCAGGGCGCGCTGATGCTGCTCGGGGACGTCGTCATCTGCCCCGTCGTGGCGGCGCGCAACGCGGCCGAGCACGAGGTTCCGTTGGAGGACGAGGTGGCGCTCCTCGTGGTGCACGGCCTGCTCCACCTGCTCGGCATGGACCACGAGAACGACGCCGAGGCGGAGCGCATGGAAGCGCTGGAGCAGCAGCTGCTGCACCGCTTCTACCGGGCGGGTCCCGGGGCGTGAGCATGGCGCAACTGGCCGCATCGGGCTTCCAGTCCTCGGACGCGATCCTCATCGTGGTGATCGCGATCCTGCTGGCCGGATCGGGCGTGCTGGCCATGGCCGAGACCAGCCTGGTGCGGATGAACCGGATCAAGGCCAAGTCCCTGGTCGACGAGCACAAGCGCGGCGCCCGCCAGCTGGCCCGCCTGGTCGACAACCCGGCCCGGTTCCTCAACCCGATCCTCCTGCTCGTGCTGATCTGCCAGCTGGTCTCGGCCACCCTGGTCGGCATCGTCGCCGAGCACCTCTTCGGCGGCCTCGGCGTGCTGCTCGGCATCGTCTTCGAGATCGTCGTGATCTTCGTGTTCTTCGAGGCGGTGCCCAAGAACTGGGCGGTGCAGCACTCCGAGCGCGCCGCGTTGCTGAGCGCCCCGATCGTCAGCACCCTCATCCGCTTCCCGCCCATCCGCTGGCTCTCGGCCCTCCTCATCGGTCTGGCCAACCGGATCATCGGGGTCTCCGGCGAGGACCAGGAGGGCATGCACCACTCCTACATCACCGACTCCGAGCTCAAGGCCATGGCCGACGTGGCCCACGAGGAGAACGTGATCGAGAAGGACGAGCGCTCCTTCATCCACTCCATCATCGACTTCGGCGACACCGTGGCCCGCGAGGTCATGACGCCGCGCCCGGACATGGTGACGGTCGACGCCGACGTCACCGTCCGGGACGCGTTGGAGTCGGCACTGGCCGCCGGGTACAGCCGGATACCCGTCGAGCAGGACGGAATCGACGACATCATCGGCATCACCTACACCAAGGACCTCGTGCGGGCCGAGCGGGTGGGCAAGGCGGGGCAGCCGGTCCGGGACAGCATGCGGCCCGCCAAGTTCATCCCGGAGTCCAAGGAGGTGTCGGACCTCCTGCGCGAGATGCAGGAGGAGAAATTCCACCTGGCGATCGTGGTCGACGAGTACGGCGGGACGGCCGGGCTGATCACGCTCGAGGACCTCCTCGAGGAGCTGGTGGGCGACATCGTCGACGAGTTCGACGTGGAGGAGCCAACCGTCGAGCGGTGTGAGGACGGCTCGGTGCTGGTCAGCGCGCTCTACTCGGTGGACGACGCCGACGAGCTCCTCGGCGCCGAGCTGCCCCGCGGCACCTGGGACACCGTCGGCGGCCTCATGCTGGACCTGGTCGGACGCGTGCCCGACCCCGGCGACACGGTGGAGGTCGACGGCTTCCGCCTGACGGCCGTGGACGTGCGGGGGCGGCGCATCGGCCGGGTCCGGATCGAGCCGACGGGTGCACCGGAGGACGGGACCGGCGCCGAGGCCGGGCGGGCCGCGGGCGGGGCCCACGGCGGCGTTTCGCACAACGGGAGCTGAGCGCGGTGCGCTCGGGCTTCGTGGCCGTGGTCGGCCGGCCCAACGTCGGCAAGTCGACACTGGTCAACTCGATGGTGGGGACGAAGGTCGCCATCACCTCCTCTCGGCCCAATACGACGCGCCACCGGATTCTGGGGGTGCTGCACGACGACGAGGCCGACGCCCAGGTGGTCTTCGTCGACACGCCCGGCATCCACCGGCCCAAGAGCGCGCTGGGGACGCGGTTGAACGAGACGGCGACGGACGCGCTGAGCGACGTCGACCTCGTGCTGGCGCTCGTCGACGCCACCGCGGCGGTCGGGCCGGGGGACCGGACCGTCCTCGAGCGCGCCGTGCGCCACGCGCCACCGGGCCTGCTCGTCGTGGTGAACAAGATCGACCGGGCCTCGGGCGCCCAGCTCCTCGAGCGCCTGACGGAGGCGAAGGAGGCCGTCGACGCGCTGGGCGACCTGCCCGAGGTGGAGTACTTCCCGGTCTCGGCGCGCTCGGGCGAGGGGGTGGAGGCGCTGACGGCGCACCTCGTCGGCCGGCTGCCCGAGGGCCCGCCCTACTTCCCCCCCGACGTGGTCACCGACACGCCGGAGGCGCTCTGGGTGGCCGAGCTCGTGCGCGAGCAGCTGCTGGCCAGGACCAGGGACGAGCTGCCGCACGCCATCACCTGCCGGGTGACCGAGTGGGAGTGGCCGCACATCCGCGTCGAGATCATCGTCGAGCGCGACTCCCAGAAGGCGATCGTCATCGGCAAGGGCGGCGAGGTCCTCAAGGCCGTCGGCACCGCGGTGCGGGCGGCGCTGCCCGAGGGCGCCTACCTCGACCTGCACGTCAAGGTGGAGCGGCGCTGGCAGAACCGGGCCGAGATGCTCGACCGCCTGGGCTACTGACCCCCACGACGGCGCGCCGTCGCTCCGAGCGGAGATCGCCTTCGGCGCGCCCTTACCCGCGTCCCGGTGCCGTCATGTCCCGATGACTTTCGGCCCTGGCCTCCTCGAACCCGGTCCGTTGGAATGGCTAAGTGACCCTGTCGATTCGAGCACCGGCGGCAGGGCAAGTTCAGAAGGGTCGGCGCCCCTGGGCCGCGCTGGTCGTGGTCTGCCTCGCCGCTCTGATCATCAACGTCGACAACACCATTCTCAACGTCGCCCTCCCGACGCTCGTCCGGGACCTCCACGCGACGTCGAGTGAGCTGCAGTGGATCGTCGACAGCTACGCAATGGTGTTCGCGGGGCTGCTGTTCGTCGGAGGCAGCCTGGCCGACCGGTTCGGACGCCGGCGCTTCTTCCTGATCGGGTTGTGTGTCTTCGCGGCCGGATCGATCGGTGCTGCCTTCTCGGGCTCGGTCCACGTCCTGATCGCCTGTCGAGCCCTCATGGGGGCCGGTGCTGCGCTCACCATCCCCGCGTCGTTGTCCATCATCAACGACTCCTTCCGCGATCCGACCGAGCGGGCGCGCGCCATCGGTGCGTGGGCCGGGACCGTCGGGCTCGGGATCGCCGTCGGACCCATCGCCGGTGGCCTGCTGCTCTCGCGCTTCTGGTGGGGATCGATCTTCCTGGTCAACGTCCCCATCGTGTGCGCCGGCCTCGTCGGAGCGGTGATCCTCGTGCCCGAGTCGAAGAATCCGCACGTGTCCCGGCCCGATCCGGTCGGGGCGGTGCTCTCGATCGCCGGCCTCGGATTGCTGCTCTGGTCGATCATCGAGGGCCCGTCGCAAGGGTGGTCGTCGCGGATCGTGCTCGGAGCCGGTCTCGCCAGCCTGGTCGTGCTCGGCTGTTTCGTCGCCTGGGAAGCCCGCTGCACGCACCCCATGCTGAACCTGACGTTCTTTCGTGATCGCAGGTTCTCCGTCGCGCTCGCGGCCGAGTGTCTCGGGGTGTTCGGACTCATGGGGGCGCTCTTCCTCTCCACCCAGTTCCTGCAGTTCGATCTCGGGCTCTCACCGTTGGCAGCAGGGATCCGCATCCTCCCGATCGCCGGCATGGTGATCGTGAGTGCCGCGGTGTCCCCTCCCGTGTCCCGCGTCATCGGAGTCAAGTTCACCGTCGCCGCCGGGCTGTCATTGATCGCCGCCGGCCTGTGGCAGGTGTCGGCAGCTTCGGGGTTCGAGACGACGTATGGCGATGTCGTGCTCGGTCTCGTGCTGATCGGGTTCGGCGCGGGGTTGCTGCTCCCGACAGCGACGAATTCGGTCATCGGATCGGTGCCCCAAGGTGACTCGGGCATCGGATCGGCCACCAATACCGTCGCCCTCCAAGTCGGTGGCGCGCTCGGCGTCGCGGTGATCGGAAGCGTGATGCTGACCCGCTACCAGGACCACATGACGGCGGCGCTGTCCGCTCGACATGTGCCGGCATCCATCATGCAGACGATCCTGGGCTCACTGGGTGGTGCGCTAAGCGTCGCAGCCGGCGCCGGCGGGTCGACGGGGGTCCTGTTGGCCCGTGCGGCCCGGACAGCGTTCATGAGCGGGAACGAGGTGGCGCTTGCGGTGGGCGGCGCCGTCTCCGTCGCCGGCGTGATCCTCGTGCTGGCGGCCCTGCCCTCGGGGAGGGCTCGGTGAGCCCGGTCCGGCGACGGGGGCGCCCGACCCGGTGTCCGGCGGCACCCTCGTGCGGGGAGAAGGTGCCGAAGGCCTCTACTTGGCCGCCTCGTGCCTGTGAAGAGAATGGGAGCAGCCACACATCGGCGAATCAGGTCCCAAGAGATGGGAGGACCCCATGCCCAGCACAAAGACTGGCTCCGGCAGCGCTGATCGGATCATCGAGTCATTTCGTGATACCGGGAACACCGCGCTCGAATCGGTTCGGAAGTTCCTTGACACCGTCAACGGTGCCTTTCCCGACGTGGGTGCGGACAACGGCCCGCGGCAGCGGATCATCGATTCGGCGTTCAAGATGACCGAGCAGCTCGTCGGCACGTCGACCCAGTTTGCGGAGAAGATCGTCAAGGCGAGCCAGGACGCGCTGCACGAGGAGCGTTCGGGAGCGAAGCGGGCCCCGGCGAAGCGGGCTCCGACGAAGGCTGCGAAGCGGAGCTGAACTCGGGGGTGTGAGATGCAGCGGCTCAGTGGTGCGGACGCCAGCTTCATCTACGGCGAAACACCGAATTGGCACATGCACCTGGGCACACTGGCCGTACTCGACCCTTCGACCGCCCCCGGCGGCTTCGATGTGCATCGGTTGCGCGCGCTGGTCGAGGCCAGGGCGGGCCTGCTCGGCCCGTTCCTGCGCCGCTTGGTCGAGGTTCCCTTCGGGCTCGACCGCCCCGCGTGGGTGGACGACCTGCGCCTCGACCTCGACCGCCAGATCCGCCCCGTCGGCGTCCCTGCCCCGGGCGGCCCCCGCGAGCTCGGTGCGCTGGTGGGCGATCTCTTGGCCTACAAGCTCGAACGGGGTCGCCCCCTGTGGGAGATCTGGTTCATCGATGGCCTCGAGGACGGCCGCGTGGCTCTGCTGACGAAGATGCACCACTCCCTGGCGGACGGAGTTCGGGGCGCCCGCCTGTACGAGGTGTTCTACGACCTCGACCCCGGCGCCCCCCTGGACCGGCCCGATACGCCCGTGCTTCAGGGCGAGCGGGTCCCGCCCGGGTGGGAGATGGCCCTGCGGGCGGTGCCCCGGCTGGCGGGCACCCCGCTGCGGGCCGCCCGTACCGCTGTCCACCTGAGCCGCTCGGCCCTGAGGATGCTGCAGCTGCGCGCCTCCCCGGAATGGCCGGCGGTCACGTTGCCCTTCCAGGCGCCGCGTACGTCGCTCAACCGGTCCATCACCGCACATCGCGGGTTCGCCTACTGCTCGGTCCCTCTCTCCGGCGTGAAGGCGATCAAGAACGCCTTCTCCGTGACGGTGAACGACGTGGTCCTCGCCATCTGCACCGGCGCCTTACGCGGTTACCTGGCTGATCGCGGCGAGCTTCCCGGCAAGCCGCTGATCGCGCAGATACCAGTCGCGGTGCATGTCAACGACGGGGGCGATGCATCCGGGGGCGTGTGGGGAAACGCCACCGCCGTGATGGGCTCCGCCCTGCCCACGCAACTCGAGGATCCGGTCGAGCGGCTCCGGGCCATCCATACCTCGACGAGTAGCGCAAAGGTCATGCAGCACGCGCTCGGCGATGACCTCATCCTCGACCTGGCCGATATCGCCCCACCCGGACTCCTCGCCGCCGGAGTCCGGGCCTACAGCCGGCTCCGCCTCGCCGACCGTCACCCGCCGATCTTCAACCTGATCGTCTCCAACGTCCAAGGCCCGCCGCTCCCGCTGTACATCGGTGGCGCGCGGCTCGTGGCGAACTACCCGATCGGCCCCTTGCTCGACGGTGGCGGGCTGAACGTCACCGTGCTCAGCTATCTCGACCACATCGACTTCGGCTTCGTCGTGTGTCCCGAGATCGTGGAAGACCCCTGGAAGCTTGCCGACGCGACGTCGGCGGCATTCACCGAGCTCGAGAAGGCGGCGGGTTGACAGGCCCTCTCTCCTGCTCTCGTATGGGGTGTGCCATGGGTGACGCACACGGAGTCAGTGATCGCGCCGGTCACCACTTCCGTAGTAGCGGATGGCTGCGGGGGCATCGTCGGGGACCACGGCGAACCTTGGCAACACCGGCGGTATGGGCGTGTACGGCTCGTTCATCGCCGGCCTCGGGTCGGCTTCGCCGCGGTTGGGCCACATGGCCATGGCCCGCTCGGCTTGTGCAGTGATGGTCAAGGAGGGATTGACACCGATGTTGGCGGTCACGGCCGACCCATCGACCACGTGCAGCCCCGGATGGCCATAGAGGCGGTGGTAGGGATCGATGACACCGGTCTCGGGGCCGTTGCCGATGGTGCAGCCACCCAGGAAGTGAGCGGTCATCGGGACATCGATGATCTCGCCGATGCTGCCGAACGGATGGCCGCCGATGTTCTTCGCCAGTCGGCGCATGACCTCGTTCGCTATGGGGATCCAGGTCGGGTTCGGCAGGCCGTGGCCCTGGCGGGACGTCAGTCGATAACGTCCGAACCGGCTCGGCTTCGGACTGACCGTCAGGGAGTTGTCGTTGGTTTGCATGACGAGGCCGATGATTGCGAGCTCTGACCAGTGATTGAGGCCGAACACCAGGGACGCCAGGTGGCCGGGGTGCCGCAGGACCTGACCGATCCAGCGGAGCCAGCGGGGGACGCGCCCACCGCCGTCGGTCATGACCGTCGCGAGGAGGCCCATGGCATTGGAGCCCTTGCCGTAACGAACAGGTTCGATGTGGGTCAGCTCGTCGGGGTGGATCGACGACGTGATCGCCACGCCTGTGGTGAAGTCGGGCCTGTCCTTCATGAATGGGCTGGTCATGGCGCCGCAAAGGGCCTCAGAGTTGGTGCGGGTGAGGACGCCGAGCCGGTCGGAGATCCCCGGTAGGACCCCGTCGGCCTTGAGGCGGTGCAGGAGCTGCTGGGTGCCCCAGGTCCCGGCGGCGAAGACGACCTGCTCGGCGGTGATGGTTGCCCGGGTGCGTCGAGCCATCCATGAGCCGGTGGTCTTGATGCTGACGGCATAGCCACCGCCTGCACGCGGGCGCACCTTCTCGACAGTCGTGAGGGGGAGGACCTGGGCGCCCGCATGCTCGGCCAGGTACAGATAGTTCTTGACGAGGGTGTTCTTGGCGTTGTTCCGGCAACCGGTCATGCACTGGCCGCACTCGATGCAGCCGCGTCGGACCGGCCCGACGCCACCGAAGAAGGGGTCGGCAACCTCCTCGCCCGGCTCCTTGCGCCCGTCCCGGCCGAAGAACACGCCGACGGGGGCCATGCCGAAGGAGTCGCCGACCCCCAGCTCCTTGGCGACGGTGCGCAGGGCGACATCCGACGGCGTCATCGTCGGATTGGTGACGACCCCGAGCATGCGCTGGGCAAGGTCGTAGAAGGGGGCGAGCTCGCTATGCCAGTCGGTGATGTGCGCCCACTGCGGGTCGCGGTAGAACGCGTCGGACTTCGGCTCGTAGAGCGTGTTGGCGTAGACGAGCGAGCCTCCGCCGACACCCGCCCCGGCCAGGACGATGACGTCCTTCAGCAGGTGGATGCGTTGGACGCCGAAGCACTTGAGCATCGGTGCCCACAAGAACCGCCGCGCGTCCCATGAGGTCTCGGCGAATTCGTCGTCTGCGAAGCGCCGGCCAGCTTCGACGACGCAGACGCGATAGCCCTTCTCGGTCAATCGCAGCGCAGTGACCGATCCCCCGAAGCCCGACCCGACGACGATTACATCGAAGTCCATTTGCTCTGCTGACACGGCGGGGGCATTCAAGGTCTCCGACTCGATCCCAGCGTGGGAGATCGAGGTCATTCCGACGGGGGTCGGTTACGACCGTAGATCTCATGACTCGACACCCACTCATCGGCTGCGATCGCCGAACCGAGTGAGAGCTCACCGCAGAGCACGGTCGCCGCAACAATTTCGGCAAACGCCTTCACCCGATCCTGGCCATAGCAGCCGAGTACCTCGAGGCACTCGCGCTGCGTCGGTAGGCCGGTCCCGCCACCAATGGTGGCGACCACGAGAGAAGGAATCGTGACCGAGACGTAGTAGCTCCCGTCGGGACGCAGCTCGCTGTAGCTGAAGCCAGCCGAGGACTCGGCCACGTTCGCGACGTCCTGGCCGCAGGCGATGAAGATGGCTGCGATCCCGTTCGCGTAGTGGGCGCCGTTGCTGGTCGAACCGGCGAGCAGGCTGCCCATGTTCGAAAGCTGGCGCAGTCGAAAGAGGTCCTCGGCGCTCGTGTGCATCACCTCTTCGATCAGCGCAGGCGGCAGCGTCGTCTCGGCCACCACCCGTTTGCCGCGGGTATGGAGGTTGTTCAAGCTCGAATGCTTCTTGTCAGTATCCAGATTGGCGGCGAGCGCGAAATCCGTGAGCCCGCGAGGTCGCTGATCGATCATCCACGTACACACCTCATGGACCGACTGCGTCACCATATTCTGGCCGGCGGCGTCGCCGGTGGTGAAGTTGAAGCGGAGCCAGCGCATCGGGCCCAGCGCGTATTGCTCGATGTCGCGAAGACTTCCGAACCGAGACGATTCGTCGGCCTTGGACTTGATGATGGCGAAGCTCTCAGCAACCCATTGGCCGAAGTCGCGAGCAGCTCGGGCGTCTTCGAACACGAACACCGGTGCCCGCTGCATGGCATCGTCGATGACCGTCGCCGTGACGCCACCCGCCGCGCGGGTGAGACGCATTCCCCGGCCGTAGCTGGCAACCAGGGTGCCCTCGGTGGTTGCCAGAGGAACGAAATACTCCCCGGATGCGTGCTCGCCATCGATGAGGAGTGGACCGGCGAAGCCCAGTGGCACCTGCGCCACGCCGCTGAAGCCCTCCATGTTCCCCGGAAGGACACCCGGATCGAATGAGAAGGCAGCGACATGATCGAGCCGTGCACCCGTCTCCGCACTCACCACCCGGCGCCGCGCCGCAGCGGCATCGTGCGTGTAGTCGTCACGGTCGTCACGTGGAAGCGGGCGCACGGTCCCCTTCCCTGTGCCGCCACGAGGAATCGCCTCGATTTCGACAACCCATGCCCTCACCCAATCGAAATCAGAAAGTTCGCTCCACCACCATACGTGTCAGGCCTGCGGTCTGCGTCTCACACAGTACCCTCTTGGACGAAGCCAACCGAGGGGAACAAGGGAGTCGACGTGACCGAGACACTGGCACTGTGGAGACAGGTCGCAGACGGCTTCAGCGAGCGACTGGAGGCAGTCGGTCCCGAGGATTGGTCACGGCCCACCTGTTGTGAGAAGTGGGATGTCACAAAGTTGGTCGATCATGCAATAGGCGCACAGCGGATGGTGCCCAAGGCTCTTGGCGCCACGGGAGACATCGACGTGACAGGAGATGACCTGGTCCAGGTGTGGAACACGGTGCGTCACGCTGCTGATCGCTCCCTGAGCGCGCCGGGCGCGCTCGACGAGATGGTGAAGCTCCCCTTCGGTGAGATGCCCGCCAAGGACGGATTTGGCTTTCCTCTCGGAGACCTGTTGGTCCACACCTGGGACCTTGCTCGAGCCATTGGCGTCAATGACCGCCTACTCGCAGAAGCGTGTTCTGTGACCTACGCCAATCTCGAGCCGATCGACGCCCTCATTCGTGCTCCCGGCTTTTTTGGGGCAAAGCTGGAAGCTCGTTCCGACGCCGACGCTCAGGACAGACTTCTTGCCTTTGTGGGTCGCCAAGCCTGACTCGCAGTGCAACCACGGCCACCGGACCGGCGTAGGGGGGCACCCGGACCCCGGTGATGGAGAGTGGTCAAGCAGCTCACGTCCAGACGATCCGCGCCTGTGCGGCTGCCGAACGGACCTGAGCGCCATCGAGAGCGACCTTCACTTCCATGGGTTCATCCGTTGGCAGGCCGATGAAGATGTCCAATGGTCCATCTGGCGGCAGCGGAAACACCCAGAACCCGAAACGCCATCCACTGCTTCCGCCCCCGCCGCCGTGGAAACCCACATAGGGCTCCGTCGGGACTCCCTGGTCGTCCTTCACGAGCATGGCACCGCCTTGTGGGCGTCGGCCGCCCTCTCGTCCATCGGCGAAGCGCACTCCGGCGCGAACCATCTGCATCCGAGCTGCCCCACGAAACCTCTGCATGGTCTCTTGCGCCCTGTGGGGGTTGAGGTGGATAGAGACCTGAATGGTGAAGCCGTTGGGGTAGACGCCCAGAGTGTCGAGCATGACGACGGCGTCATCGTTCTGGTGCACGAGCTCGTTCACCGCCAAGACCGCGGGAATGGTTCCCTCTGAGGGACGGTCCCACAGCGGCGGCGACCACTTCCGCTGTTCGGGAGTGGGCTGTGGAGGCAGAGGGTCAAAGAACACGCCCAGAACCGTACCGGCGGAGTTCGACCGGCGACTCCGCTCTGCGATGCGAGGTAAGCAGGGTTGTTTAGAGTTGGCGCCATGCCCACCACCCGTCCCCGCGTCCCCGCCTTCAAGGTGGGCCGCACCGATCCGCCGACCCTGCGGGACGTCGCCGACCCCGCCACGCTGGACCGCGTCTTCAAGGCACTGGCCAACGAGACCCGCCGGGGCATCCTCGCCGTCCTCCACGACCACGGCGGGTACCTGAGCTCGCACGACATCGCCCGGCGCTTCGACATCCCATGGCAGGGGGTCTCGCGCCACCTCCGGCTCCTCGCCGAGGCCGGCCTCGTGCTCTGCGACGTGCGGCGCAACGAGCGGGCGTACACCCTCGACCGGGAGCAGCTGCGCGAGGTGGCCGGGCGCTGGGTCATGCGGGTCGCCACCGTGGGCAGCCGCGACGCCGAGGGCAACCTGGTGTTCGACTTCGCCGAGTAGCGACCCGGCCACCCCGCACGCGGCGCCTACGCCGCGTCGCCCTCGAGCGCCCGCCGCAGGAAGGACTCGACCTCGGAGCGGTCCACCGTGCGCCGCATGGGAGGCAGGGTCGAGAGCAGGACGCCGCGGTACGAAGCCGTGGCCAGCCGCGGATCGAGCACCGCGACGACGCCGCGGTCCTCCGCGTTGCGGATCAGCCGGCCCGCCCCCTGCGCCAGCAGCGTGGCCGCCCGGGGGAGGTCGACCAGCGAGAAGGCGCGCCCGCCGGCGCGGTCGCGGCGCGCCTGGAGCAGGGGGTCGTCCGGTCGCGGAAAGGGGAGCCGGTCGATCGTCACGAGCGACAGCGCCCGGCCGGGGACGTCGACGCCCTGCCAGAAGCCCATGGTGGCGAAGAGGCAGGAGGTCTCGTCCCGGGCGAACTCCTCGAGCAGCCGTCCCTTGGGGAGGTCCCCCTGGCGCAGGATGGTGAAGGGGAGCTCGGCCTCCAGCGCCTCGGCCGCGGCCTCCGTGGCCCGCCGGCTGGTGAAGAGGGCGAGCGCGCGCCCTCCGGCGGCCTCCAGCAGCAGCGCCAGCTCCTCGTGCAGCGCCTCCTCCGCCCCGGGCGCGCGGCGGTCGGGCAGGTGGCGCGCGACGTAGAGCAACGCGTGGGCGCGGTAGTCGAACGGGCTGCCGACGTTGAGCTCCTCGGAGGGGAAGCGCTCGAGCCCGACCCGCTCCACGATGCGCGGCGGGATGGTGGCGCTGGTCAGCACCGCCGTCACCTCGCCCCAGAGCATCCTGGCCAGCGCCGGCCCCACGTCAATGGGCGAGAGGCGCAGCCGCACGTTGCGCCGGGTGCCGTCGACCCACGCCACCTCGCCGTCGGTGCGCGCCACGAGGCGGTGCAGGTCCTCGGCCAGGTGCGCCGCCGCCTGCAGCGCGCGGGTCTTGCGGCTGGCCCGGTCGGGGTCGGCGCCGGCCCCGTCGTCGGCCAGCAGCGTGCGCTGCGCGCCGCCGCGGCGCAGCGCGTCGGTGACGCGCCGGGCGATCTCGGCGGCGCGGGCGACGAGCTCGGCCAGCGCTCGGTCGTCGGCGGGGGACCGGGTGGCGTCGTGGAGCACCCGCGTCCCCACCCGGTCGGCCAGCAGCGCGCCCAGCTGGTCGCCCACCGTGGCGAGGGAGTCGAGCAGGTCGGCGTCGCGCTGCTCGACGAGCGGGCGCGCCGCGGTCACGACGGAGCGGAACCGGCCGGGGGTGACCTCGACCCCGAGGCTCGAGGTCATGACCTCCTCGAGCTGGTGGGCCTCGTCGAAGACGACCACGTCGTGCTCGGGCAGCACCGCCCCGCCGCTGGCCAGGTGGGACCCGTAGAGGTGCGTGTTGACGACGACGATGTCGGCCGCCTTGGCCCGGTCGCGGGCCGCCTCGGCGAAGCACTGCCCGCCCGACGGGCAGTTGAAGGCGCCGGGGCACTCCCTCGGGCTGACGCTCACCATGTTCCAGGCCCGGGCGGAGGGCTCGAAGCTCAGGTCGGCACGGTCGCCCGTGGCCGAGGTCTGCGACCAGGCGACCAGGGTGCGCACCTCCTCGACGATCCCCTCGGGCGCGGCGGCGACCCGGCCCGCCGGCTCCTCCGCGTCGGCCTCGGGCTCGTCGGGCGGCTCGCCGCCGCCGTCACCCAGCTCGGGCTGGATCCCCCCGGACCCCACCTCGGCCACGCGCTGGCGGCAGATGTAGTTGCTGCGCCCCTTCAGGACGGCGTAGTCGAGGGCGACGGGCAGCCCGAGGCCCGCCTCGACGAGCGGCAGGTCCTTGGTGGCCAACTGGTCCTGCAGCGCCTTGGTGGCGGTGGCGACGACCACCTTCTTGCCGCCGAGCGCGGCCGGGACGAGGTAGGCCAGCGACTTGCCGGTCCCGGTGCCGGCCTGCACGACGAGGTGGATCCCCGTGACCAGCGCCTCGGCGACGGCGCGGCACATCTCCTGTTGCTCGGGCCGGTGCTCGCCGCCCGGCATCTGCAGCGTGATCTTGTCGAGGCCGGCAACCCCGTCGTCACCGGCTTGCCGGGCGTCGCCGTCCGACCCCCGCGGGGACTCGAAGGCATCGAGGTCGAGATCGGCGTCCAGCTCGACGTCGGGGTCGACGTCGGGGTCTTCCCAGCTCTCCACGCCCCGATCATGCCCGCCCGTGGCGACAGCCGCGGCAGCACCGGCTCAGCGCCGGCCGACCTCCACCACGACCTCGGCGGAGTAGTCCTTGTACGCCTGCTCGCCGAAGCCGGTCCACATGTCGAGGGCGGGGGGCGGCATGTGCTCGAGCATGGCGGCGCGCTGCTCCTCGGTCATGCGCTCCCTGATGAGCCCGAGGATCAGCCAGATCTTGTCGCCGTGGAAGTTGGCCATGCCGTGCCCGGGCAGCTTGCCCCACTCCTCCATCGAGAGGTTGGCCGCGGCCAGCGGCAACACGCGCGCCTCCTCCTCGTCGAGGTGGGCGACCAGCTGCGTGTGCAGCGCCTCGAGCGCGTCCTCGGCCGCCTTCTGGCTGGCGGCGTCCCCCGACGGCCAGGCCGCCAGCATGCGCTGCGCCTCCTCCAGCAGCTCGATCGCCTCCTCGTGCTGCGCGACCAACTCGTCGATGAGCGCGTCCTCGCCGGCGCACCGCTCGCGGAGGAGGGGGAAGACCAGCTTCTCCTCGGCGTCGTGGTGCGACTCCAGGAAGGACAGCACGTTCTCGTAGTAGTTGGCGATCAGTGCCACCCGCTCGCCGTCACCGGGGCCGATGCCGCCGACGAGCCGCGGGGCCGCACCGAGGGTGTCCCGGAAGACGCCGTGCACGGCGTACATGTCGGTGGTGTCGGGGCGGGGAGCAGACGCTTGGTCTGTCATGGGTGTCCTCCGTTCTCCCCACACCGCCTGGTGGGGGGTGGACCCATTCAACACGAAGGGCGCCGACCGCGGGTAAATGGGCGCGGGCGCGTCGCGGTAGGTTCAGCGGGTGACCTCCACCGCCCGCGACGAGGGCTCGGAGACCCCGGACCCCGTCCCGCCGGAGCTCGATCTGTCCCGTGTCCCCGTCCACGTCGCCTGTGTCATGGACGGCAACGGTCGCTGGGCCAACGCCCGGGGGCTGCCCCGCACCGAGGGGCACGCCGCCGGGGAGACCGCGCTCCTCGATGTGGTCAACGGCGCCCTCGAGATCGGCATCAAGTGGATCACCCTCTACGCGTTCTCCACCGAGAACTGGCGCCGGCCGCCCGACGAGGTGCGCTACCTCATGAACTTCAACCGGTCGCTGCTGGCGCGCCGCCGCGACGAGCTCAACGACAAAGGAGTCCAGATCCGTTTCGCCGGCCGGCGCGACTGGCGGGTGCCCCGCGGCGTGCTCAAGAGCATGGACGAGTCGATCGAGCTCACCAGGCACAACACGCGCATGGTGATGACGATGGCCTTCAACTACGGCGGCCGCGCCGAGATCGTCGACGCCGTGCGCGCCCTCGTCGCCGAGGGCACCCCGGCCAACAAGGTCGACGAGAAGGCCATCCGGCGCCACCTCTATTTCCCCGACATGCCCGACCCCGACCTCGTCATCCGCACCTCGGGCGAGACGCGCATCTCGAACTTCCTCCTGTGGGAGATCGCCTACAGCGAGCTCGTCTTTCCCGAGACCCTGTGGCCCGACATGCGCCGTCGGCATCTCTACGAGGCCGTGATCGACTACCAGCGCCGGGTGCGGCGCTTCGGCGCCGTCAACCCCTGACCACGACGGCGATCCCCTGACCGGGGCCGCAGCGGCCGCGGCGCCCCCGACCCGGCCCAGGGTCCACAGCTGCGAAAATGGGTGGACCATGACCGCCACGCGGATCGCCCTCGTTGCCGGGATCGCCCTCCTGGCCGCCTTCGTCGTCGTGGCCGCCGTCGCCACGCACTCGGGCCCGCTCGTGATCGCCCTGGTCATGCTCGCCGTGCTGGTCGCTTGCGGCAACCTGCTCTACGGCCGCCATTCGCACGGCGCCGCCGCCCTCGCCCGGACCCGGCCCGCCCAGGAGGCCCACGACCGGGCGGCCGACCACGCCGCCGAGGCCCGCCGGGCCGTCGCCGAGGCGGCCAAGCGCGGCGAGCGCTACTGCCCGCTCGACCCCGCCCACCAGCGGCCGGTCGCCGACCGGTGAGCCTGTTTCGTGACCGGGGCGTCGTCCTGCGCAGCTACCGCCTCGGCGAGGCCGACCGCATCGTCGTCTTCCTGACCGAGCGCCACGGCAAGGTGCGCGCCGTCGCCAAGGGCGTGCGCAAGACCACCTCGAAGTTCGGCGCCCGCCTGGAGCCGCTGACCCACGTGGACCTCCTGTTGTGGCAGGGGAGGAGCGACCTCGACATCGTGAACCAGGTCGAGGTGTTGGACGCGTTCCGGGCGGTCCGCGAAGACCTCGCCCGCATGCCCCGCGGCATGGCGCTCCTCGAGGTGACCGACCAGATGGCCCAGGAGCGCCACCCCGACCCCCGCCTCTACGCCATGCTGGTCGGCGCGCTCGGCGCCCTGGCCGACGTGCGGTCCGACCCGACGCTGCTCGCGCCGGCCTTCTTCCTCAAGGCCCTGGTCCTCGAAGGAGCGGGGCCGGTCCTCGACGAGTGCGCCAGCTGCGGGGAGCCCGACGGCACGGTCGAGCTCGTGGCGTTCGACCTCGTGGTGGGCGGCACCCTGTGCCGGGCCCACCGCAGCGGCCGCCCCATGAGCCCGGCCGCGCTCGCCCTCCTGGGCCGCATCCTGGGCGGCGACCTCGCCGCCGTGCTGGCGGGGCCGCCGCCGCCGGCGGCCGACGAGGTGGCGGAGCTGGCCACCGCGGCGATGGAGGCCCACCTCGATCGGCGCATCCGCTCCGTGCGCTCGACCGCCGGCCTTTGAGCGCCTTCGGCGTCTACGTCCACGTCCCGTTCTGCCGGGAACGCTGCGACTACTGCGCCTTCGCCACCTACACCGACCGCGACCACCTCATGGAGCGCTACGCCGACGCCTGCGTCCTCGAGCTGCAGCGCGCCGCCGGGGCGGGCCACCTCGCCCCGGCCGCCTCGGTCTTCTTCGGAGGGGGCACCCCGTCCCGCCTCCACCCCGACACGCTGTGCCGCATCCTCGACGCCATCCCGCGCGCGCCGGGCGCCGAGGTCACCGTCGAGTGCAATCCCGAGGACGCCGACGACGCGCACCTCGGCGCCTACCGGCGCGCCGGCGTGACGCGGGTGTCGTTCGGCCTGCAGTCGACCCACGCGCACGTGCTGCGCGGCCTCGGTCGTCGCCACGTGCCCCATGCCGCCGAGCACGTGTCGGCCGCGGTGCACGCCGCCGGCTTCGCCACCTGGAACCTCGACCTGATCTTCGGCGGCGCCACCGAGAGCGACGACGACTGGGCGGCCGCGCTCGACCACGTCCTCGCTCTGGCGCACCCGCCGCCGCACCTCTCGGCCTACGGCCTCACCGTCGAGCCCGGCACGCCCCTCGCCCGGGACCGGGCCCGCCACCCCGACGAGGACGCGCAGGCCCGCCGCTACGAGCGGGCGGAGCGGGTGCTCGGCGCCGCCGGCTACGCCTGGGAGGAGATCTCGAACTGGGCCCGGCCCGGCCACGAGTGTCGGCACAACCACCTCTACTGGGAGCAGGGCGACTACCTCGGCGTCGGGTCGGCCGCCCACTCGCACCGCGACGGCGTGCGGTGGTGGAACGTGCGGACGCCCGAGCGCTTCATCGCGGCCGTGGAGGGCGGGCGCCCACCCGAGGCCGGGCGCGAGGTGCTCACCGAGGGCCAGCGCGAGTTCGAGGCGCTCTCGCTCTCCCTGCGCACACCACGCGGGGTACCGTGGGCGAGCCTCGAGCGCCCCGAGGAGCTCGCCGGCCTCATCGAGCGCGCCGGCGACCGGGCCGTGCTCACCGTGCGGGGCCGGCTGCTGGCCAACGAGGTCGGCGCCAGAATCCGCTCCGGTATCCTGCACCGATGACCGAGACCGCCGAGGCCCCCGCGGCCGCCTCCGACGACCTGATGGAGAAGGTGGTGCGGCTGTGCCGGACCCGCGGCTTCATCTTCCCTTCGGCCGAGATCTACGGCGGGTTCCGCTCGACCTACGACTACGGGCCCCTCGGCGTCAACATGCTGCGCAACGTCAAGAACGCCTGGTGGCGCGCCATGGTCCAGCAGCGCGACGACATCGTCGGGCTCGACGCCGCCATTCTGGGCCCGCCCGCCGTCTGGGAGGCCTCGGGCCACCTGGCGACCTTCACCGACCCCCTGGTCGACTGCAAGAGCTGCCACGAACGCTGGCGGGCCGACAAGATCGCCGGCGTCTGCCCCAACTGCGGTTCGCACGACCTGACCGAGGCGCGGGCGTTCCACCTGATGTTCAGGACCCACGCCGGCCCGATCGAGGACGAGGGGCACGTGGCCTACCTGCGCCCCGAGACCGCGCAGGGCATGTTCACCAACTTCGCAAACGTGCTCGGCACGACACGCAAGAAGCCGCCCTTCGGCATCGCCCAGGTCGGCAAGTCGTTCCGCAACGAGATCACGCCGCAGAACTTCGTGTTCCGCACCCGTGAATTCGAGCAGATGGAGATGGAGTACTTCGTCCCGCCCGACGAGGCGGACGCGTGGTTCGACTACTGGCTCGCCGAGCGCATGCAGTGGTACCTCGACCTCGGCATGCCCGCGGACAAGCTCCGGCTGCGCCACCACGACCCCGAGGAGCTCTCGCACTATGCGCTCGGCACGGCCGACGTGGAGTTCCTCTTCCCCTGGGGTTGGGACGAGCTCGAGGGCATCGCCAACCGGGGCGACTACGACCTCACCGCGCACGCCAAGGCGTCGGGCGTGACGCTCGACTACTTCGACCAGCAGACCAACGAGCGCTACACGCCCTACGTGATCGAGCCGGCGGCCGGCGCGACCCGGACCATGATGGCCTTCCTGCTGGCCGCCTACGGCGAGGACGAGGTGGGCGGCGAGGCCCGCACGGTGCTGCGCCTGCACTGGCGGCTCGCCCCCTACCAGGTGGCCGTGCTGCCCCTGTCGAAGAAGGACACCCTCGAGCCGCTGGCCCGCCAGGTGCTGGCGCGCCTGCAGCCCCACTTCATGGTCGACTACGACGTCACCCAGAGCATCGGGCGGCGCTACCGGCGTCAGGACGAGGTCGGGACGCCGTGGTGCGTCACGGTCGACTTCGACTCGCTCGAGGACGACGCCGTGACCGTGCGCGACCGCGACACCACCGAGCAGGTGCGGCTGCCGATCGCGGACCTCGTGGCAGAGCTGCGCCGGCGCACCGGCGAGGAGTAGCCGCCCGGCGGGGGAGCGGGTCGGTCAGGCGACCTTGCGGTACTTGCGCACCGCGACCGGGGCCAGGACCACGAGCAGGCCGGCGCACCACAACAGGGCGGCCACCACGGCGCCCGAGTCGTGCAGCACCCCGCCGACCATCAGCGACCGCGTGGCGTTGACCACCTGGGTCACCGGCTGATGCTCGGCGAACCCCTGCAGCCACCCCGGCATGGTGGCGACGGGGACGAAGGCCGACGAGGCGAAGAGGAGGGGGAAGATCAGCGGGAAGACCATCACCTGGGCCGTCTCCGCGTTGGGCGCGGACAGGCCGATGTAGGCGAACCCCCAACTCAACGCATAGGCGAACAGCAGGATGAGCAGCACGCCGCACAGGAACAGCGCGAAGTTGGTCCCGATGCGGAAGCCCACGGCGTAGCCCACCACGGTGATCAGCGTCACGACGAAGACGTTGCGGACCACGTCCGCGGTGGTGCGTCCGGCCAGCACCGCGGCGCGGCTCATCGGCAGCGCACGGAAGCGCTCGATCAGGCCCTTGTGCAGGTCCTCGGAGAGCCCCGCCGCCGTGCTCATGGCACCGAAGATGACCGTCTGCACGAAGATGCCTGGCATCAGGAACTGTATGTAGTGGCCGCCCGGGACGTGGATGGCCCCGCCGAAGACGTAGGTGAAGAGCAGCACGAACATGATCGGCTGCAAGGTGGTGAAGAAGAGCGCCTCGGGCGTCCGGACGAGCGCGAGGAGGTTGCGCCACGTCATCGTCATGACGTCGGACACGGCCCACGACAGGCGATTGCCCTGGCTCGGCTGGCTCAGGCGCACCGGTGGGGTGATGGTGGTCGTCGTCATGCGGCGTCCTTCCCGTCGGCCGCGTCGCTCCTGCGGGCCCGGCCCAGGCTCCGCTTCGGCTTCGCCACTGCCTCCTCGTCCTCGCCGATCGTGGTCTTGTGTCCGGTCAGGCTGAGGAACACGTCGTCGAGGCTGGGCTCGCGCAGGGCCAGACCGGCAATGGCGACCTGCGCGGCATCGAGCGAGCGGAGCACGTCGGCCCCCGCTCTGGGGCCGTCGGTGACCGTCAGCTCGATCACGAGGTCCTCGACGACCGGCGCCTTCTCCGAGAACGGCGCGAGCAGCGGGACCGCGCCCTCCAGCGCACTGCGGTCGGCCAGGGTCACGGAGACGACCGACGTCCCCAGGTCGGCCTTGAGCTGTGCCGGCGTCCCCTCGGCGATGACGCGTCCGTGGTCGATCACCACGATGTCGCGAGCCAGGCGGTCGGCCTCCTCGAGGTACTGGGTGGTCAACAGGACCGTCGTGCCCTCGCGGACCAGGTCCTCGATCGCCACCCACAGGGCCTGGCGGCTCTGGGGGTCCAACCCCGTCGTCGGCTCGTCGAGGAACAGGACCGGCGGGTTGGCCACGAGCGCAGCCGCGAGGTCGAGGCGTCGGCGCATGCCGCCCGAGTAGGTCTTCAGCACCCGGTCGCCGGCACCGGCCAGCCCGAAGTCCTCGAGCAGCTCGCCGGCCCGGCGTGACGCGACCTTGCGGCTCAGGTGGGAGAGGCGCCCGACCATGTGGATGTTCTCCCGGCCCGTGAGGTTCTCGTCCACCGCCGCGTATTGGCCGGCGAGCCCGACGGTGCGACGGACCGCGTCGGCCTGGGAGACCACGTCGTAGCCGAGGACCGAGGCCCGTCCCTCGTCGGGGCCGAGGATGGTGGAGAGGATGCGTACCACGGTGGTCTTGCCGGCGCCGTTCGGCCCGAGCAGCCCGAGCACGGTGCCGGCCTCCACTTCGAGCGAGACGCCGTCGAGGGCGCGCACGTTCCCGCGGGGGAAGACCTTGACGAGGTCGTGCGCCTCGACGGCGAGGTTCGGGCCCGACGTCATTGGCGAGCAACTTAGCGGTGGTCAGCCGGGTCCCGGCACGACGAACGTCTCGGGCGCTGGACCGCATCCCTGGGCTCAGGGTGGGAGTTCCCGGCCCTCCGACGATCTTCTCGAGCGCGCCGTGGTCGGAACGTGCCCTCGACGGCGGGCTGAGCGGGCGTCGGCGGGAAAGTAGGATGGGCTGCCCCGTCCCAGGTTGGGATGGGAGTGTGACCGCCCAGTGACCGTGCTCGCCAGCGCGGTCCGCCCGTCCAGGGCAAGGAGGCCCGATGCCGTACGTCTTCGACTTCGACCACGACCACGCCCGTCCGCCCATGGAGCTCAAGGACCTCCTGGGCGGCAAGGGCGCCAACCTGGCCGAGATGACGTCGGTACTCGAGCTCCCGGTGCCTCCGGGGTTCACCATCTCGACCGACGCCTGCCGCGACTACATGGCGGGCCGCTGGCCGAAGGGGCTCGATGCCGAGGTGGCCTCGGCGCGCGCCCGGCTCGAGAGCGCCATGGGCAAGACGATCGGCGACGCCGCCGACCCCCTGCTCGTCTCGGTGCGCTCGGGCGCCAAGTTCTCCATGCCGGGCATGATGGACACGGTCCTCAACCTGGGTCTCAACGACGAGTCCGTCGAGGGGTTGGCCAAGCAGACCGGGGACGAGCGCTTCGCCTTCGACTCGTACCGGCGCTTCATCGCCATGTACGGGCGCATCGTCCTCGAGCTGCCCGGCGAGGAGTTCGACTCGCTCTTCGACGCGGCCAAGGAGCTCGCCGGCACCACCTCGGACGCCAAGGTCCCCACCGAGCTGCTGCGCTACCTCGTCGACTCCTACCAGCAGATCGTCGAGCGCCACACGGGCAAGCCGTTCCCCCAGAAGCCGGCCGAGCAGCTGCGCGGCGCCATCGAGGCCGTGTTCCGCAGCTGGAACGGGCCCCGCGCCATCGCGTACCGCGACCGCGAGCACATCGCCCACGACCTCGGCACCGCGGTCAACGTGCAGGCGATGGTCTTCGGCAACCGCGACGACAACTCGGGCACCGGCGTCGGGTTCACCCGTGACCCCGCCACCGGGGCCAAGGGCGCCTACGGCGACTTCCTGGTCAACGCGCAGGGCGAGGACGTCGTGGCCGGCATCCGCAACACCGAGCCCATCGCGGAGCTCAAGAACCAGTTCCCCAGGGTCCACGCCGAGCTGCTCGCGATCTTCGCCCGCCTCGAGGCGCACTACCGCGACATGTGCGACACCGAGTTCACCATCGAGCAGGGCAAGCTGTGGATGCTCCAGACCCGCGTGGGCAAGCGCACCGGTGCCGCCGCCCTCAAGATGGCCGTCGACATGGTGCGCCCGAGCGACCTCGGGATCTCGAGGGCCGAGGCGGTCGCGCGCATCACCGAGGACCACCTCGACGCCGTGCTCCACCCCCAGTTCGCCGGCTCGGGCTACGAGGTGTGGGCCAAGGGCCTCGGGGCGAGCCCGGGGGCGGCCGTGGGGCGCATCTACTTCACCGCCGACGACGCGGCCGCGGCAGCCGAGCGCGGCGAGCAGGTCGTCCTGGTGCGCAACGAGACCTCGCCCGAGGACGTCCACGGCATGCTGGCCGCCGAGGGGATCCTGACCGCCCGGGGCGGCCTGGTCTCCCACGCGGCCGTCGTGGCCCGGGGATGGGGCAAGCCCGCCGTCGTGGGGGCCGAGGTCCTGCGCCTGGGCGACCACCAGGTGAGCGCGGGGGGCGTGATGCTCTACGAGGGGGACTGGGTCTCGCTCGACGGCGGGGCCGGGATCGTCGTGGCCGGGCAGGTGCCGTTGACGGCGGCCAAGCCCCCGGCCGCCTTCGACACCGTGTTGTCATGGGCCGACGACATCCGCAAGGGCCACCTGGCCGTCCGGGCCAACGCGGACACCGGTGACGACGCCGCCAACGCGCGCAACCTCGGTGCCGAGGGCATCGGGCTGTGCCGCACCGAGCACATGTTCCTCGGCGAGGACCGCCTGCCCGTCGTGCGCCGCATGATCCTGGCCCACTCGCCCGCCGAGGAGGCCGACGCGCTCGAAGAGCTGCGCCTCGTCCAGCGCGAGGACTTCCTCTCCATCCTCACCGCCATGGACGGGCTCCCCGTCACCGTCCGCCTGCTCGACCCGCCTCTGCACGAGTTCCTGCCCTCGACCGAGGAGCTGGCCCACAAGGACGCCACCGTCGGCCTCAACCCCGAGGAGCGCCGCCTCTACGAGGCCGCGTTGATGTGGCGGGAATCGAACCCGATGCTCGGGACGCGCGGGGTGCGCCTCGGGGTGATCAAGCCCGGGCTCTACGCCATGCAGGTGCGCGCGCTAATGGAGGCGGCCCGCCAGCGGGTGGCCGACGGCGGGCACCCGATCGTCGAGATCATGATCCCGCTCACCGTGAGCCGGGCCGAGATGGCCCTCGCCCGCGGCTGGGTCGAGGACGCCGTGGCCGAGGTCAACCAGGAGCGGGCGCCCAAGCCCTCCAAGGGGGCCAAGGCCGGCGCCGTCAAGGCGGGCACGCTCGAGGTGCTGATCGGGACGATGATCGAGACACCCCGGGCGGCGCTGCGGGCCGAGGAGATCGCCGAGGTGGCCGAGTTCTTCTCCTTCGGGACCAACGACCTGACCCAGATGACCTTCGGCTTCTCCCGCGACGACGTCGAGGGCCGGATGATGGACGCCTACCTGGAGCTCGGCCTGCTGCCGCGCAACCCCTTCGAGGTGGTCGACTTCGACGGCGTCGGCGAGCTGGTGCGCCTCGGCACCCTGCGCGGCCGCATCACCCGGCCCGACCTCAAGGTCGGCGTCTGCGGCGAGCACGGCGGCGACCCCGCGTCCATCGGCCTCTTCTACGACGCCGGCCTGGACTACGTCAGCTGCTCGCCCTTCCGGGTCCCGGTGGCCCGCCTGGCCGCCGCCCAGGCCGTGCTGGCCGCGGGCGACGACAGGTAGCTCCCGACCTCCCGAGGGTCAGGAGGCCGGTTCCCCCGGGCGGCGGGCCACTTGGTAGCGCCGGAGGGCGATGACGGTCCAGATCGCCTCGACGACACCGAAGGGCCAGGCGCCCGACAGGAAGCCGTACGAGCTGGAGAGGGCGCAGCCCAGGGCGAAGGCCAGGACGAACACCCGGCCGCGCGCCTCCAGGGCGTACATCCCCATCATGAACGTCAGGGCACAGACGCCGTAGATGGTGACCGTCACCGGGCAACCGTAGGCCAGGCACGAAACGGACAGCGCCGCGGTACCGTCAGGGGGTGGGCATACCGGACGAGGAGGTCGCGCAGGTCCGGGCGGCCACCGACATCGTGGCCCTGATCAGCGAGCACTCGGCGCTGAAGAAGGTGGGCCGGCGCTGGAGCGGGCTCTGCCCGTTCCACACCGAGAAGACCCCGTCGTTCAGCGTCAACGCCGAGGAGGGCTTCTACTACTGCTTCGGCTGCCAGCAGTCGGGCGACGCCATCACCTTCGTCCGGGCCATGGAGCACCTCGACTTCGTCGACGCGGTGCGGTTGCTGGCCGACCGGGCGGGCATCACCTTGCACGAGGACCAGGAGATGGGGCGGGACCACAAGCGGCGCTCGGAGCTCCTCGCGGCGATGGAGCGTGCCGTCGAGTGGTACCACGAACGCCTCTTGCACGCACCCGACGCCGGACCAGCCCGCGACTACCTGCGCTCGCGCGGCTACGACGGGGACGTCGTGCGGCGGTTCCGGCTCGGCTGGGCGCCCGACGACTGGGACGCGCTGGCGACTTCGTTGCGCCTGCCCGAAAAGGTGCTGTCCGACTCGGGCCTCGGCTTCGTCAACCGGCGCGGCCGCGCGCAGGACTTCTTCCGCGCCCGCGTGCTGTTCCCGATCTGCGACCCTTCGGGTCGCCCGGTCGCCCTGGGCGGGCGCATCCTGCCGCCCCGGCCCGGCCAGGCGCCGCCCGACCGGCCGGAGCCGAAGTACAAGAACTCGCAGGAGTCGCCGATCTACTCGAAGCGCCGGACGCTCTACGCGCTCAACTGGGCCAAGCAGGGGATCATCGCCCAGGGCGAGGTCGTGGTGTGCGAGGGCTACACCGACGTCATCGGTTGCTTCCAGGCCGGTGTGCCGTGGGCCGTCGCGACGTGCGGCACCGCGCTGGCCGAGGAGCACTTCACTCTGCTGCGCAACTTCGCCAAGCGCATCGTGCTCGCCTACGACGCCGACGCCGCCGGGCAGAGCGCGACCTCGCGCGTCTACGAGTGGGAGCGCAAGCACGAGGTTGACGTCGTGGTGGCCGACCTGCCCGGTGGGAGCGATCCCGGCGACCTGGCCCGCACCGACCCGGGGGAACTGGCCCGCGCCGTCAAGGAGGCCCGGCCCTTCCTGCAGTTCCGGGTCGATCGGATGCTCGGTGCCGGGGACCTGACCACCGCGGAGGGCAGGGCGCGGGCGGCAGAGGCGGCCCTCACCGCGGTTGCCGAACACCCCGACGACCTGGTGCGCGACCAATACGTGATGCAGCTGGCCGATACGTGCCGGGTCGACGCGACGAGGCTCCGGGAGCGCCTGGACCACCTCCGGGCCCACCCGCCCGCCGAGAGCCCGGTCCGGCGCGGCCGGTCCCGACGGGACGAGCCGCCGCCCGTGGAGTACCCCGAGGACGACGGCGACCGGTTCGTACCCGAGGACGACGGGAGTGAGGCGGCGCTGACGGCAGCGCTCCGACCAGGGCCGGGATTCGAAGCACTCAAGTTGGTGGTGCACCGACCCGAAGATGTAGACGACCGGGTGCACGCGGTTCTGTTTGCCGACCCTGTGCAACGCCAGGCGTTCGTCGCGCTCTTGGAGAACGACAGCGCGCACGAGGCGGTGGAGACCGCGTCACCGGAGGTGGCGAGCCTGTTGCGACGCGTCATTGTCGAAGAGCCGATGTCGGACGACCCTGAGCTGGGTCGCCAGGTCGATGCCGTGGTCGCCGGGCTCCTGCGCGTCTCGGCACGCCGCGCGCTGGGCGACGTCGAGATCGAGTCGCGGGCGGAGGGCGACTCGTGGCAGGCACGGGCGGCGGAGACGGCGCAGGTGCGGCTCTGGCTGGACGAACTCGAGGATCCACGATCTGGGCGCGACGCCGCCGATCGGTTGGTAGCGTGGTTGGTCGAGAGGGAGCCAGAGGAGTGAAGGACTTGGCAGGGCGAGAGTGACCGAGGATTCTGCAATCGCTATCGACGACGACGGGGTCGACGCGCCTCCCGCGCAGGAGTCACTGGCGTCGATTGCTCATGTCGCGCTTCCAGCCGGCGTGTCACAAGTCCAATTCGAGGCCGCGCTCGCCGTCGGCCGCGAGAAGGGACAGCTGACGCAGGACGAGCTGATCGAGGCGCTGCACACCGTCGAGCTGACAGCCGAAGTGCTGACCACGCTGCTCATGCGGGTGAACGCCGAAGGCGTCGTCCTCGTCGAGGAGGACGACGACGAGGTGCTCACCGTCGAGGTCGTTGCGAAGAAGGCGCCTCGAGCCGCGTCGAAGTCGAACGGCAGCGCCAAGACGGAGTCGCGGCGCGAGACCAACGGCAAGCGGCCGGCCACCAGCAGCGAGTCGGGTGGCAGCGCCGAGGACCCGGTGCACACCTACCTCAAGGAGATCGGGCGGGTCCCGCTCCTCAACGCCGAGCTCGAGGTGGAGATCGCCCAGACGATTGAGGAGGGGAACGCGGCGGCGGCCAAGCTGGCGGCCCACGACGTGGCCGTGGCGGGGGAGGGGCCCAGAGAAGACCTGCTCGACGCCGGCGAGGTCTCCCGGAACCGGCGCCTCGTCCGCAAGGGCCTCAAGGCCAAGGACGAGCTGATCGAGGCCAACCTCCGCCTGGTCGTCTCGATCGCCAAGCGCTACCGCAATCGCGGGTTGGCCTTCCTCGACCTGATTCAGGAGGGGAACCTCGGGTTGATGCGCGCGGTCGACAAGTTCGACCACACGAAGGGTTTCAAGTTCTCGACGTACGCGACGTGGTGGATCCGCCAGGCCATCACCCGTGCCATCGCAGATCAGGCCCGCACCATCCGGATCCCGGTGCACATGGTCGAGACGATCAACAAGGTGGTGTGGGCGCAGCGCCAGCTCTTGCAGGAACTGGGACGCGAACCGACGATCGAAGAGGTGGCGCACCGCGTCGAGCTCCCCATCGAGCGGGTGCGCGAGATCCTGCGCATCAACCAGGACACGGTCTCGCTCGAGCAGCCGGTCGGAGACGAGGACGACTTCAACCTATCGGACCTCATCGAGGACAGGGGAGCGGTGGTGCCCGACGACGCGGCGACGCGCTCACTCCTCGACGCGGCCGTGCGTGAGGCGCTCGGGCATCTCTCCGAGCGCGAGCAGGACGTGGTCCGGCTCCGCTTCGGACTGGACGACGGCAAGATCCGCACGCTCGAAGAGGTCGGCCGGGAGTTCGGCGTGACCCGGGAGCGGGTGCGCCAGATTGAGTCCAAGACCCTGGCCAAGCTGCGCCGGCCCGATGCGGCGCACCTGCTGCGGGACTACCTCGAAGAGTCCTGATCCGTCCTCTTTGTCGGGATTTGTCGGGCCGTGCTGTCGCCGGCGGCAGTGTGGCCCGCTGATATCGTTCGGGGGCTGTTTTCTCAACCCTTTCCGGGGTAGCTCAATGGCAGAGCAAGCGGCTGTTAACCGCTAGGTTGAGAGTTCGAGTCTCTCCCCCGGAGCTTTCGTGGCTCATCGGATCCTGGCGGGGTCGCGCCCCTGACCAGGATCACCTCGAGCGCGACGAAGGTGCTTCAAGCTTGAGGTGTGAGCCAACAACCAAGAAGCACCTTCGTTCTTCGCGACCCTAGCGAGATCCTCGAGGCTCTCGTGGGCCTCAAAGACGTGGTGGTCCTGCACTACGAGCGACGCGGGCCCCACGTCGAGCTGGTCATCGAGCAGCTGATCAGGGATCGAGTGCGCTGCCCATCGTGTGCTGTGGAGGCCCGGGTGAAGGAACGTCCGGTGGTCCATTACGTCGACCTGCCCGTCTACGGGACGCCGATGTCACTGGCCTGGAAGAAGCACCGGATGCGCTGTGTGAACGAGCGCTGCGCCAAGAAGACCTGGGTGCTCAGCGACCACCGCATTGCGGCCAAGAACTGCCTGCTCACGACCAGAGCGGCCAAGTGGGCGACGGTCCAAGTCGGCGGAGGCCGGACCGTGGCCGAGGTGGCCGGCGAGCTCGCCTGCGACTGGCACACGGTCAATGACGCCGTGATCACCTATGGCGAGGCCCTGCTCGCGGCCGACCGCAAGCGGCTGAACAAGACCACGGCCATCGGGCTCGACGAGACCTCCTTCGTCAAACTCGGTGCGCGGATCCACACCAGCTACGCCACCACGGTGGCCGACGTGGAGAACCACCAGATCATCGACATCCTCCCGACCCGCAACTACGTCGACGTGGCGGGCTGGATCGACAAGCAGCCGGCGGCCTGGAAGGAGCGGATCCGCTTCGGTGCCCTCGACATGTCGGCCACCTATGCGGCGGTGTACTCGGTCATGTTGCCCAAGGCCGCCCAGGTGGTCGACCCCTTCCATGTCATCTCCTTGGCCAACCGCTGCCTCGACGCCGTCCGTCGTCGGGTCCAGACCGAGCAGCTCGGGCACCGGGGCCGCAGAGACGACCCGCTCTATCGAGCCCGCCGGGTCCTGCTCACCGGCGAGGAGAAGCTCGATGCAGGAGCGACCGAGCGCCTGTGGTCACTCCTCGCGCTCGGCGACCCCGGTGCCGAGGTGGCCATCGCCTATCGGATCAAAGAGCGCCTGCGTGACTTCTATCGCACCCGCGATCTCGACGAAGCCCGAGCGCTCCTCGATGAGCTCCAGGGTCACTGCCTCCGACGCGCCATGCCGCCGGAGATCCAAAAGCTCGGGCGCACGATCAAAAACTGGTTCGACAAGATCTCCAACTTCCACATCGCCAGGGTCTCCAACGGTCCGACCGAGGCCCTCAACAACCTGATCAAGCGCATCAAGCGCATCGCCTTCGGCTTCCGCAACTTCGAGAACTACCGGATCAGAGCCCTGCTCTACGCCGGCAAACCGAACTGGCGCGTCCTGGGCTCGATCGTCGTCCGGTGAGCAGGCAGACCCCGCCAGATTCCGAAGAACCGCTTTCGTCGTCGTTTGTTCTGGTCAGCGGTGGTTTGAGGGTGACCTGACCTCACCTTCAGCTTCACCCCCGTCGTGCGCGCTACGTGCGCGATCTGGTTGTAAACCTTCGGCGATCGGAACCACGTCTTGGGCGTTGGCGTAGCGGTTGAGCTCTTGAGCGAGCAGTGCGTCACGCTCGTCGGACGCGTGCTCGTAGCGCACCACCACGGCGACGGACTTCCACCGGCCGTGGCTCATGAGCTCCTTCGTGCTCGCTCCTGTCGTGGCGAATTTGTTGGCAGCGAAGTGGCGCAGATCGTGGAAGAGCACCCACCTCAGCCCGGCCCGCCGACGAGCAGCTTCCCAGATGACCCAGAAGTTGCTCGGCCGGAGGCGCTCAGATCGAGCGGTTGTCGTCAGCCCTCGCTACGGTAGGACCATGCTGGCAGGAGTACGTCGGCGATGACCACAGAGAACGTGGCGGTCCTGTTCACCGATGTGGTGAGTTCCACAGAGCTGTCCCAACAGTTCTCACCCGAGGGGGCTGATGAGGTCCGTCGCGGGCACTTCTCGATTTTGCGCCAGGCCTTGGCCGAGGCGGGGGGCAACGAGGTGAAGAACCTGGGCGACGGGCTCATGATGGTTTTTGAATCTGCATCAGCGGCGTTGGCCTGCGGGGTCGCCATGCAGCAGGGCGTCGAACTGGACAATCGTGGCCGTGAGGTCACAGTTGGCCTTCGGGTTGGATTGAGCCAAGGAGAGGTCACCAAAGAGGACGACGACTACTTCGGTGATCCCGTAATCGAGGCAGCCCGGCTCTGTGCCACCTGTACGGCGGGGCAAGTCCTTGCTGCGAACGTAGTGCGTTTGATGGCCGGTCGCCGCAACCGCCACCAGTGCCGCCCTTTAGGTGAACTCCGTCTGAAGGGCCTGGCCGAACCGGTCGAAGCCGTCGAGGTGCTCTGGGAGCCGATCAGAGGGGTGGATCCGAGCATCTCCATCCCGTTGCCCGGCCGTCTGGCCGTGCGACCCACGGTCGGCGTGGTCGGACGAGAGCCGGAGCTACAAGCGCTTGCCGACGCCAACAAGCGCGTCGCCGGAGACCACGTGCGCGAGGTCCTCCTTATCTCGGGTGAGGCTGGTGTCGGCAAGACGGCGTTGGTGGCCGAGGCGGCACGGGCCGCATTAGAAGATGGGGCCTGTGTCCTGTTCGGACACTGCGAGGAAGACCTGGCAACCCCTTATCAGCTCTTCGCCGAGGCCCTGAACCACTACGTCACCCACGCGGCCGAGGACCGGCTCCTCGCTCATGTCGAAGAGTACGGAGCGGATCTGGTTCGACTGGTCCCGGCCCTTTCGAAGAGGCTCCCTGAACTCCCTGTCTCGAAGGCCACCGATGCCGACACCGAGCGTTTCCTCCTGTTCGCTGCAGTGGCGCGGTTGTTGGCGAAAGCATCAGAACACCAGCCCGTTGTACTTGTATTTGAGGACCTGCAATGGGCCGACAAAGGAAGCTTGCTACTCTTGCGACACCTGATCGCTGCCGAGCAAGTCACTCGGGTGTTAGTGATCGCGACATATCGCGACAGTGAGCTGTCGCGAACCCACCCACTCGTCGAGACCCTCGCCGCGCTGCATCGACAGAGTGGCGTCTCGCGCATCGATATGACCGGGCTTGACGATATGGGGGTGCTCTCTCTCATGGAGGCCGCCGCCGGTCAAGCTATGGATGACGCCGGGGTGCGACTTGCCCACGCTGTCTATAACGAGACGGACGGCAACCCATTCTTCGTGGGCGAAGTTCTGCGACATCTTTCAGAGACCGGTGCCATCTACCAGGACACCGCAGGACGATGGACAGCGCAAGGTCCACTCGAGCAGATCGCCCTACCCGAAAGCGTGCGCGTGGTGATCGGTGCCCGGGTCGGACGACTAGGACCCGCGGCCGAACACGTGTTGTCGGTGGCAGCCGTCATCGGTCGGGATTTCGATCTCGAGTTGTTGGCCCGTGCGACAAGGACCACGGAAGAGGCGTTGCTCGACATCCTCGACGCTGCGGCAGCGGTCGCGCTGGTACGCGAGCTTACGAATGCCGCCGGTCGCTACATCTTCGCCCACGCCCTCATTCAGCACACTCTGTATGAGGACCTTGGACCCACCCGCCGAGCGCGTGCGCACCGACAAGTCGCAGAGGCTTTGGAGGAGCTCTGCGGTCAACGGCCGGGCGCTCGGGTCGGCGAACTTGCCCGCCACTGGTTCAGCGCCATTCAGCCCGTGGACTTGATGAAGGCAATCGAATACTCACGCCAAGCTGCCGATGCAGCGCTGATTGCCCTAGCTCCTCACGACGCACTGCGTTACTACTCTCAGGCGCTGGATATCCTTGCACGCGTTGACAACCCGGATGAGGAGCTCGGTCTCGATCTTCGCATTGGACTTGGGACCGCACAGCGGCAGACGGGAGATCCCAGGTTTCGTGACACTCTCTTGGGTGCTGCGCAGCGAGCAGCAGATATCGGCGATACCGACCGATTGGTGGCTGCGACTCTGGCCAACGATCGAGGGACATTCAGCACGGTCGATACCCTCGATGCGGAAAAGGTTGAGATGTTGGAGTTGGCTTTGGACCGACTTCCGGCCGAGCGTCCAGAGCGGGCTCTTCTGCTTGCCATGTTGTGTTCCGAACTGACAATTGGGAGCCCACTTGATCGTCGGAAGGAACTTGCTGACGAGGCGATCGCCATCGCAGAGCACAGTGGCGATGATGTCACCATCGTTCAAGTGCTCAACCACGTGTCTCTACCACTGGCCGTCCCGTCCCTGCTTGAGTGGTCCGTGGCTCGAACGTCCGACGGTCTCATACGTGCCGAACGCATCGGCGACCCGCTGCTGCTGTGTGCTGCTGCGAGTGGTCGCCGCTTCACTGCCGCTTGCGCGGGGGACATCGTCGAGATGGATCGCTGTTTTGAGATCAAGCGTCCTCTCGTTGAGCAGCTCGATCAGCCCTTCCTGACGTGGGTTCACACTCTCCAGCGCTCGACGAGGGCTCTGATCGCTGGTGACACCGATGAGGCGGAAAAGTGGGCAATGGAGGCCTTTCAGATTGCCATCGATGGTGGTCAGCCAGATGCCGCTGTGATTTTCGGAGCGCAGTTCATCATGGTGAGTCTTTGGCGCGGAACATTGGGTGACCTGATCCCGATGATTCAGCAGACAATCGACGACAATCCCGGCTTACCTGTGTTCGTAGCGGCTCTTGCTCTGGCACATTCGGAAGCTGATCACGTTGAGGAGTCCCGGCATCTTCTGCAGAGATTTGCGATCACCGGTTTCGATCTCCCACTCGACGCAACTTGGCTCACCGGGATGATCGCCTATGCAGAGGCGGCAGTTGAACTCCAAGACCCCAACTTCGCAGGTCCAATTTTCGAACGCCTGTCACCCTTTGCGGACCAGTGGCTCTACACTGATCTCACCACGACTGGCCCAATTAGTCGCACCCTCGGTGGCCTGGCTACGGTCCTTCGTCGATTTGGCGAGGCAGAGTCGTACTTCTCACATTCTGCTGCGGTCAGTGATCGAGTCGGCGCGAAGTTCTTTGCCGCCCGGACTGAACTCTCTTGGGGAAGAATGTTGTTGGAACGCCGTGATCCGGGCGATTCCGAGCGGGCACGAGAATTGCTCATGAGAGCGCATGCCTCCGCAGCGAGTCACGGGTACGGGACTGTCGCACGTCGCGCCGCGTCTGCTCTCGCAGATCTCGGCTGAACGCATCAAACCTTCGACTTGCCCCAGTGAGCGGCCTCCCAGAAGGTTTTGACGGCCCTGCTCCCCATGGCGGCGAATGTCCGCAACATCGGCTCCTTCTTGGACGCTGGGGTCGCGCGGCGCACGAGTCCTGATCACCGTCGACTCCGCCGGTCCCGAGTGCCACCGCGCAGCTCACACGACGCGGTGGACAATCTCCCGGTCATGCCGCGCTTTCATGAGGCGGACCGTTCAGTCCAGCGACCCTCGACGTCGACGATAAATGACGGAGACCCCCACGAGGCCAAGGGCAACGACGGGAAGGATGACAGCGTCGGGAGCTTCGGGAGTCGCGACCGTGGGCAGCGCTGGCGAGTAGGCCTGCACCTCGGCGACCTCCATCGAACCACCGGGCGACGTAGCCGTTGTCACCGTGCGCCAATCAGCGTCTGCGTTGGCCGCCACCTGGAGGTTCAAGATGATTTCGTAGGGCTCCGCCACGATGCCGCCGGGCACCTGTGACTGGGAGAGCGACCAGACGAGGTTGCCGTCCACGTACTCGTCGATGCCGACGCCCGGCGTCCACTGGATCCCGTAGGTGTGGAAGCCGGCTGAAGCATCGAAACCAACATTGGGTACACCAATATTGATGTCCGTCCCGGCTGTGTCGAAGTAGCCCGCGCCCACGGGTGCCTCGTTCACATTGCTCGGTCCTGAGGTGAATCCACCCTGCACGAAATCAAGTTCGTTGAAGGGGCCTGGAGTAGCAGGGAGGAACCACAAGTTCGGCCATAACCCTTGCGTCATGTCAGGCTGTTTGATCCTTGCCTGCACATACCAACCGGTCGTCGGGAGGGTGAACTTGCCCTCGGTCGTGACCACCCCGCTGATCCACGGGTAGGAGCCCGCGTACTGGTTGGTGTTGCGCTGAGCCGTGAGGGTCAGGCCGTTGTTCACGCTGACCTGCGAGGGCCCGTACATCTCGAGATCGGTTCCGCCGACATCCGGACCCGAATAGGGCAGAGGAAGGTTGCCCCAGTCGTTCCAGACGCCACCTTGTGCGCCCATGTAGGTGTTCCACTTGGTGGTGTCGAGGCTGGTACCGCTGAACTGGTCGTCGAAGATCTCCTGTGAGGCTGAGTAGCCGGAAGGAGGGGACATGTCACCGGCTGCGGTCGTTGCAGCCGACGGGGCATCGTCTGAGATGGTCGCACCCAGGGGACCACCCAGGGAGAGAACACAGGCCGCGAGAAACACGCGCCTCAATGGGCGAGGCGTTTTGCCCATGCATCATGTATAGCGGGCGTGGGCGACCAGACTCTCAGGATGAGCCATTCTGTCGCGGCGTGTTTACGTCAAGGACACTCAGGGGTAAACATGACGGTCACGACAGACGCCGTCTCCCGAACCACCCGGCCCAGCCGGTCTGCAAGCCGGACGTCGCGGCCACGGGCGTTCCGGCCGGCTGGTACGCGAATCCGACTCCAGACAATTCTGGAGCGATGAAGTGGTGGGACGGGCCGATGGACGGATCACACGCAGGGAGCCGCGATCACGCTGGACCTCAGAAAGCCAGAGCGGGGCCTCGGAACCCATGAGCGAGTCTTCCGCAGATGATGTCCTCCTCGCGCTTGGGCGCGCATGAAGAGAAGCCCTTGCCGATTTGCACGACCGGCCGGCCGACGAACTTTGAGACCGAGCCGAGGCATGGTTGATCGAGGCCGGGGATGCCCTGGAGGAGCGAAACGCTGTTCTTCCGGAATGCCGCAGACGTTTGTGTGGATGGGAGGGGACGGCGATGATCCGGGGGAGCAACCGCCTCCACGTCTCACCAAGTTCTCGCGGAAGGGCCTACAGCCGCCCGTCCACACCGACCTCACCGTCGAATCTCTCAGTGGTGTCCGCTCTCGTCTGGAGGCGGCGCGGAAGGCTGGCCGATCGTCGGACAGAGCGCAACGCCGCCCCCTCGACGCTGATGTCCCTCACGGGGCCATCGAAGCTACGGGCCACCGGACTCGAGGTCGCGTTCTGATCAGAGAAGCCTTTGAATGTGTAGAGCATCGTGCGCGATCCGTGCGCGAACGATCGGCAAAGTGCGGTCATGAGCGGTGATCGGCGGTAGGACCACATAGGCATCTAGCTTGGATTTTTCAAGAGGTACCGGTAGAAATCCTCCTCCTGGGAGTCCCCTAGGTCGAGGATTCGAGTCTCAATCCCGGTGCAACCCCTTCGTTCGTGCGGGCCCTCAACTGGCGGAGACTAAGGGATGGGAGAGAAATGTCGATCTTAGAACTGTGTCGGGCGGTTTCAAGGGCGGGTTGAGTGCCTGGGCGGTAGCCCCGTTGAGTCTTTCTGGCTCCATGACGGCCAACTTGTTGTCGGTTCATTCTGCTTCTCTCGAGAAACGTTTGAGCGAGCACTCAATGGGGTGTTCGCTGCAATCGCGGCCACCATTCCGGGGCCAAGCTCCAGAGAATATCGCCGGGCCTGTGGACACAATCGATCCAAGTCTCCACATGCCCGGTTCGAGTCTTGTAGGTCCTTACGCCCGATGAAGCATGCCGACTCGCAACGGTCCGTTGATTTCGAGAATGACGAATGCCCGTTCTGTGACCGCGTCGACGAACACGAACATCAAGTGATGCACATCCGCCGGCGGGAGTTGCTTCATCTTCTTCATGGGGCGGTACCCCTGACGTATTATCCGCGCCGCAAACATGGCCGCGGACAGAGCGGCTGAAGGTTGAGAGTTCGAGTCTCTCCCCCGGAGCGTTCGTCGTCGTTTTCGCTCCGCCGGCGCAGATTGAGCTAGTTGCTCTCCGCCTGGTAGGCCCGGCACGGCTCGCCACGCAGCGAGCCGCACGCCGGCAGGGTGGGCGTGGCGGCGACACCGGGAACCACGTTGACGACGAGGGACGACGCGGCCAGGCCGCCCAGGCCGACCGTCGCTTGTTGGCCGTTGTCGAGCGTGTCGAAGGTCCACTCCGGTCGGTCCCCACCCGGTGCGGAGATCACCACGCGCAACTCGGTGCCGGGTCGGAACGTGTGGACGATCGGGTCGATCGGGATCCGCACCAAGGAGTATCGACTGGGCGACAGGTTCCGCGCGTCCGTGGCGAGATAGGTGGGGTCGGTGAAGAGGGCCGTCGAGTCCCGGGCGTCGACCTGGTTCGAGCTGCGCAGGAAGCCCGAGGTGATGTATTCCTCCTGTGTGGCTGACGGGCGGACCTCGGTGATGGTCGCCTGGAGGTCCTCGACCGGAGCCGTGGCCTTGACCCACAGATTGAGGGTGGCCGGCCCGACGATGGTGGTCGCGGTCGTGAAGGGGGCCGTCTGGAAGGCGATCCCGTCGGCCGCGGGCACGGGCGTCCAGTCCCAGGGGGGATCGGCGGCCCACGCGTTCGCTCCGGCTGGGAGGCTCGTGCTCGGCCGCCCGCTGGGATCGAGGGTGAAGGGGGCGGTGGCCGATGCAGAAAGCCGCTGCGGCTGCAATGACTCGCTCGGACCGAGGTAGAGCTTCGTCACGGTGCCCGCCGGGGGCCAGGAGGAGAAGTCGGCGCTGTAGGTGGACTCGATGTCGCCGGGGCCCACGGATCCGGTTCCGCTGTCGAAGAGCACGCGCACGAGCGGCGTCTGCGCCGCGAAGTCGGCCCGCGCGGTCGCGACGTTGGGCGCGGTCGTGAAGCGGATGGAGGGCAGCGGTGCCTGCGCCTTGACCGACGAGGCGAAGGAGGCGAACCGGTCGAGTATGAGGGCCTCGAGTGAGTTCGGCTGGGTGGGGACCTTGTCGGCCACGTAGAGGTCCAGGAACTCGAGCCACCGGCTGATCGTCTGGGGGTCGGTCGAGTCGATGTGGCCACCGTTCACCATGTTGGCGAACACCGGCGTCGTCTTGGGGATCGCATCGATGAGCGCGGCCCACTGCGGGCCCGTCTGCTCGTCCTGCAACGCGCCCGAGACGAAGACCGGGACCGTGACGTGCGAGGCCCAGTCGACCATGGAACGACGGTCGAAGAGCGCCGGGTCACGACCCGAGCCGGTGCCGGGTGCGACAAGCTGCGGGCCGACCAGGCCGGCCAGGTCCTGTGACTGTTGGTGGAGCGCCTGGTTCTGCAGGCAGGTCGACGAGGCCCCGTTCGTGGCAGCCAGCTCCGCGTCGATCTCGTAGTAGGTCCAGGGTTGGCCGACGCCCGAGATCGGGGTCGTCGAGGCCTGGACCAGCGCGCCGTTGAGATAGGTGGCGGCGGGCTTGGCGTCATCGATGCGAGAGCTGATCCAGCCGGCGGCGAACCCGTTGTTGTAGATGCCTCCGGGGTACCCGGTCGAGAAGAGATCGTCGGTCGGGCTCATCGGCGCGATGGCGGCGAGCCCCGGCGGATCGGTGCCGGCCGCCGGGAATTGCGACAGGCCCGAGTAACTGATGCCGACGAGACCGATCGCATGGTTGGCCACCCAGGTCTGGTGGGCGACGATCTCGACCGCGTCGTAGGCGTCGTAGTCGGACGGGTAGCCGAAGAGGTCGAAGGCGCCGCCCGAACAGCCGGTCCCGCGCATCTGGAGGCTGACGGTGGCGAAGCCGGATAGTCGTGCGACGACGGCGCCGACGTCGGTGGCGCTGTCAGGCAGCAGGTTCGGGTCCCCGCAGTTCTTGCAGGGCACGCCCAGAGCGCCGTCGATCAGCGACGGGATGGGGTCGGTCGGGCCGGCGGTGTCGTAGCCCGAGTACTCCATGACGGTGGGGCAGGGGGCGGTGGCCGAGCACGTCTTCCCAGAGGGGTAGCGCACCGTCGCGGCGAGTTGGATCCCGTCGCGCATGGTGATGTAGTTCAGCCCGTCGTGCATGGGCTGGCCGGTGTACAGCGGCGCGTTGGCCGGCGGGTTGTCGCCGGGGGCCAGGACGGCGAAGGGGAGGGTGCGCTGTCCGGTCGTGTCGTCGCGCCAGGAATAGTCGTGGCCCGGCTGGAGGTTGCGGATGATCAGCGACCCCAGCGCGTCGGCCGTGCCGGGGTTGCCGGTCACCGGAACCGCCGCATAGTGCTGGACGAGGGTGATCCGGTCGCCCGGGTTGGCGCCGGTGAGCCAGGCCTCGTCCACCGAGCCGTTGCCGTGGAGGGTGGTGCTGGGCGGGGCGGCGCCGGCCCCACCGGTCAGCGCCGGCGCGAGGCCCGCGCACAGCGTCGACACGGCCATCAGCACGGCCAACGAACAGAACCACGTCACTCTGCGCATTCCGACACCCCCCGTTCCCGCAGCGAAATTACCTTGGATCCGGCCTGTCGTGCACTTGGTCGTCGGGACAGGGTCGTCCGTCGGCCGTCGTGACCTGCGCCGAACGCTTCAGCTGAGCTGCTCGGCCAGCGCAACGATGATGCCCTCGGGGCCGCGGACGTAGCAGAGCCGATAGCGGTCCTCGTACTGCGCCACCTCGCCGACGAGTTCGGCGCCGTGGGCCTGCAGGCGGGCAAGGACGTCCTCGATGTCGTCGACGGCGAACACGATGCGACGTATGCCCAGCGTGTTCGCCGGTGCGTTCCGCTCGGCGCCGGCCGCCGCCGGCGAGTGGAACTTCGTCAGCTCGAGCCGGCCGTGGCCGTCCGGAGTCCGCACCATTGCGATGTCGCCTCGGACATCGTCGAGGCCGACGACGCGGTCGACCCAACGTCCCTCGACCGCCGCCTCGCCGTCCAGCTCCAGACCGAGTTCGAGAAAGAACGCAACAGCAGTGTCGAGGTCGTCGACGACGACGCCGACATTGTCCATCCGTTGGATCGTCATACGTCCCAAATTCGTAGTCCCGTAATTGCGGGACCTGTTGAACTCAGGACACGTTGCGCAGCGGCTGCGCCGGCCGCTGTGGGCACCTCGACCGGCCGGAGAACGGGCGAAGGACTTCATCCTCGCTGTCGAGGCTTGCTAGAAACAGGGTCGCCATGGGCAACGCCGGCGGGGGAACGAGTCTGGACGCATTTCGGGACGAGCTGCGCTCGTGGCTGGCTGACCACCTCACCGACGAGGTGGTCCGGGTCGGCAGCCGTGCGGTCGAAGGGGCCAACCTCGAGGTGCTGCGCACCTGGAACCGGACCCTGGCCGACGGCGGGTGGGCGGCGCCGTCGTGGCCGGTCGAGCACGGCGGGCGCGGTGCGGGCGTCGACGAGCAGCTCGTCTACCTCGAGGAGATGAGCCGGGCGCGGGCCCCCGGCCCGCTGAACGTCATCGGTGTCTCCAACATCGCACCGGCGATCATGCACTTCGGCACCGCCGAGCAGAAGGAGCGGTTCCTCACGCCGATGCTGCGCGGGGACGAGATCTGGTCGCAGGGCATGTCGGAGCCCGACGCCGGGTCGGATCTCGCCGCGCTGCGCACCCAGGCCGTCGAAGAGGGCGACGACTTCGTGATCAACGGGCAGAAGACCTGGAACTCCATGGGTCACTTCGCCGACTGGTGCCAGCTGTGCGTGCGGACGGACCCGGCGGCGCCGAAGCACCGGGGGATCACGTGCTTCCTCGTCGATCTCACGACGGCGGGCATCGAGGCCAGGCCGCTGACGACCATCACGGGTGGGCAGTCCTTCGCAGAGCTCTTCTTCTCCGACGTGCGCGTCCCCCGCTCCGCCATGCTGGGCTCGCTCCACGAGGGCTGGGCGGTGGCCATGACGACGCTCAGCTTCGAGCGCGCCGGCGTGGCGAGGCTGCACCTCGGCCTGGCCAACAAGCTCGACGACCTTCTGGCCGATACCAGGGCGGGCGAGGGGTTGCGCGATCCCCGGCTGCGGGACCGCCTGGCCCGCACCTACGCCGACATCGCGTGCATGCGCTTCCTGACCGAGCGCTCCCTGGCCGACCCGTCGGCCGCGGGGGCGGGCGGCAGCCTGGCCAAGCTGGCCTGGGCCCACTGCGACCAGGAGCTGGCGAACCTGGCGGTGGACCTCATCGGCCTCGAGGCCCTCGGGGACCGCTGGGGGGAGAACCTGCTGGCGGTCCGCCAGGCCTCCATCGCCGGCGGGACGTCGGAGATCAACCGCAACATCGTGGCCGAGCACGTGCTCGGGCTGCCCCGATGACCCCGTGCCGGAGTTTCCGTTTGGGACCGTCGCGGGCGCGGCATCTAGCGTGACCGCGGCAGCACCGTCGAGCACGACCCGGCCGACCGAAACGAGGAGCGCATGGCCCGTGTCCCCATTGAGGAGGGGTTCTTCCGGATCCCCGAGGACCCGGCGGAGCCGCCGCGGCTGCTCGGCAGCCGCTGCCCGGCCTGCGGCGAGGCGTTCTTCCCGCGGCGGCTGGTCTGCGCCAAGTGCCTGCACGAGGGCACCGAGGACATGGAGCTGTCGACGCAGGGGACCATCCACACCTGGACCTACTGCCACGTGCCGCTGTTCGCCAAGTTGGACGCCGACGTGGCCGGCTACGGCGTGGCCCAGGTCGACCTGCCCGAGGGGCCCCGGGTGCAGTCGATCCTCTCGGGCGGGCGCGACGACTTCGCCATCGGCATGACGGTCGAGATCGACCTCGAGACGCTGCGCCAGAACTCGAACGGCGACGACGTCGTGATCTACCGCTTCCGGCCCGCCCGCGCCGGTGCGGGGAGCCCGTCGTGACGCACGGCCTGGCGTTCGACGGCGTCGCCGTGGCCGGCGTCGGCATGGTGCGTTTCGGCATGTTCAAGGACATCCCCGGGTCCCATCTGGCCCGGGACGCCGGGCTGCTCGCACTGCACGACGCCGGGATGACGCTGGCCGACGTCGACGAGGCGTTCGTGGGCTACATCCAGCCGGCCCCCATGCTGGGTATCAAGGCCATGAAGGAGCTCGGGCTGACCGGGCTGCCGGTCACCCATATCGAGAACGCGTCGGCCACCGGGCTCGTCGCCTTCCGCGAGGCGGCATGGGCCGTGTCCTCGGGGCGGGCCGACGTGGCCATGGCGCTGTGCTTCGACAAGTTCACCGACATGACCGGCACCGGCGGGCGCGGCGCGGGGCGGGACCAGATCGACGCGCCGATCCTCCCCGCCGCCTACTTCGCGCTGTGGGCGCAGCGGCGCATGCACGACCGCGGCACGACGCCGGAGCACTTCGCCACGATCGCGGCGAAGAACTGGAACTACGGCGCCGTGTGCCCGTTCGCCCACCGGCGCTCGGACCACGTCGTGACCCCCGAGGAGGTGCTCGCCGCCCGGATGGTGGCCGAGCCCCTCACCACCATGATGTGCTGCCCGCCCGACGACGGCGCCGCCTGCATCGTCGTCGCCCGGGAGGACCTGGTGCGGTCGCGCCAGCCGGGACGGCCCCTGGTGCGCGCCCTGGCCTCCGCGTTGACGTCGGAGACCTACTCCCCGGGGCACACCTTCGTCGGCCCGGTCGTCGGCCCCTCGACCATGACGCAGCTCACGGCGAAGGAGTGCTACGAGGCGGCCGGGCTCGGGCCCGAGGACGTGAGCGTGGCCTACTGCCACGACGCCTTCGTGAACGAGGAGCTCGAGTACTACGAGCTCCTCGGGTTCTGCGCCGAGGGCGAGGCGGAGAAGATGGTCGCCGAGGGCGAGACCGGGCCGGGCGGGCGCATCCCCTTCAACACCGACGGCGGGCTGCTGGCGCGGGGGCACCCCGGCGGGCCGACGGGTGTGGCCATGTTGCACGAGGCGGTGCTCCAGCTCCGGGGCGAGGCGGAGGGACGGCAGGTCGAGGACGCGCGGGTGGCGCTGACGCATCTCGTGGGTGGCGGGAGCATCGCCACCGTGAATCTCTTGGGTGTGGAGAGGAGTCGAGCATGACGACCAGTGACGAGCGCCGGGCTGCCGGCCGCGAGATCCAGGGCCAACTCTGGCCGGCCATCCTGAAGGGCCCGGGGGGGCAGTTCCCCGCGGCCAAGCTGGCGCCGGACTACTTCGACCACGTGCAGCAGAGCGCGTTCGGCGACATCTGGTCGCGCCCGGGGCTCCCGGTGCGCGACCGCTCCATGATCACCGTCGCCCTCCTCGCCGCGCTGGGTCAGCCCGAGGAGCTGCGGTCGCACCTGGCCGGCGCGCTGAACGTGGGGATCTCGCGCGAGGAGATCGTCGAGATCCTCATGCACGTCTCCATCTACGCCGGCGTCCCTGCGGCCGGCTCGGCCCTGCGGGTGGCGGCCGACGTGCTCGGCACGGACTGATCCCGGCGGGCGGACCCGCTCAGGACGGGTCCGCGTTCCAGCGCAGCGCCACGCCGGCCTGCTGCTCGGCGACGGCCACGAGCTCGCTCCAGTCGGCCCCGCCCAGCCCGTTCGCCACCGCGCCGTCGAGGACCCCCTTCACGGCCGCGGCCACCGGGGTCGGCGCGCCGAGCGTGTTGCCCCAGTCCACGATGAGGCCGGCGTCCTTGGCGGCCAGCTCCAGCGCGAACTGCGTGGGCCGCCCCCGCCCGTCGATCGTCTCGACCTGACGGTCGATGTAGAAGTTCGACGCCCCGGCGGTGCGCAGGATCTCCACGGCCTTCTGCACCTCGATGCCCGCCTTGGTGGCCATGGCCAGGCCCTCGAGGCTCACCCACGTGGTGGTGAAGGCGACCAGGCTGTTGAGCAGCTTCATGGTGTTGCCGAGGCCGAGCGGGCCGACGTGGAACGTGGCGCGGCCGAGGGGCTCGAGCACGGGGAGGACGCGGGCCACGGACTCGTCGTCGCCCCCCACCATGAACACGAGCATCCGCTTCTCGGCCCCGATGGCCCCGCCGGTGAGCGGTGCTTCGACGAGGTGGTGGCCCGACACGGCCAGGCGCTGGCCGAGCTCGCGTACGACGGCGGGAGCGTTGGTGGAGAGGTCGACGAGGATGGACCCCGGCGCGGCGGCGTCGGCCCAGGTCGCGGCGACGTCGGCCACCACGTCCGGCGTCGGCAACGAGAGCAGCGTGATGTCGGCCTGAGCGGCCACCGACGCGACGTCGGGCGCGGCCGTCGCGCCCTGCACCGCCTCCATGGCGGCGGCGTCGACGTCGTGCACCACCACTGCGTTGCCGTCCGTCACGAGGTTGGCCGCGATGGCGCCGCCGATGTTCCCCAGCCCGATCACACCTGTCGCCATCGACCCTCCCCGAGTCCGTAAACGCCCTGGCCGCGGCCCCTGAGAGGTCGCCGGACGAGAGCGTATAGTGGAAACCGACTCGAGCGTCAGGGACCCGGGGGGTCGACATTCATGGGGCTACGCGACCACGTCATCTGTGACAGTGACCTCCACGTGATGGAGCCACCCGACCTCTGGGAGCGCTACATCGACCCGGCCTACGCCCACGCCGCCCCGCGCGGGTTGTCCGAGATCACGCGCGACATGCGGGTGCGGGTGAAGAACCACGTCATGCTCCGGATGGGCGCCACCCGCCCGATGCGGGTGGAAGGCCGCAAGACGGGGTGGCAGAAGGAGCACGACACCGTGTACGCGGCGTCGGAGGCGCGGGGCTGGGACGCGCCGTCGCAGATCGACGCCATGGACGCCGAGGGGCTGGACCTGGCCGTGCTCTTCCCCTCCCGCGGGTTGTTCGTGCTCGGCCTGGACTCCTCGGAGCAGATCGGCGCCGACGGCCTGGAGCCCGAGTTCGCCACCGCCATCGCGCGGGCCTACAACGACTGGCTCAAGGACTTCTGCGACCACGCGCCGGACCGGATGTTCGGGGCCGGGATGGTGGCGGCGCACGACGTGGCCGGCGCCGTCGTGGAGGCCCGGCGCTGCGTCGAGGAGCTCGGCTTCAAGGCGATCTTCCTGCCGCCGGCCGCGGTGAACCGGCGGCCGTGGCACCACCCCTCCTATGACCCGCTGTGGGCGGAGATCGAGCGGCTGGGCGTGCCGCTGGCCTTCCACGGGGGCGGGCAGACCTACCTCACGCCGGACTTCGGGCTCGAGGTGCTGGACCGCCTGATGCTGTGGCACACCTTCAGCCAGCCGCTGGGGATCCAGTTCGTCACGGCCTGCCTGTGCGGCGGCGGCGTGCTCGAGCGCTTCCCCGACCTCAAGGTCGCGCTGCTGGAGGGCAACTGCTCGTGGGCCCCGTGGTTCCTCTACCGCCTCGACGAGCACTGGGAGTGGACGGGCTGGTACGAGGCGCCCGAATTGACCATGCCGCCGTCGGGGTACTTCAAGCGCAACTGCTGGGTCTCGGTCGAGGCCGACGAGGTGACGGTGCCGCACTTCGTCGAGACGTTCGGCGACGAGCGGTTGATCTTCTCGACCGACTACCCCCACGGGGACTCCAAGTACCCCCACGCCGTGGACACCTTCGACAAGCTCCCGCTCTCCGACGAGAGCAAGGCCCGGATCGTCAGCACCAACTGGGCGGCGCTCTACGACATCCCGCTCGTCAAGAAGGCCTGACCGCCCCGGCAGGCCGTCTGTTGGTTCGCCCGGCCGCGGTCAACCCGGGACCGACACCACCCAGTAGTTGAGGACCCCGCCCACGTAGGGGATGTTCTGGACGTTCTTCACGTCCTTGGCCGCCCCGGTCACGTTGGGGGAGTAGTCGACGTAGACGGAGAGCGCGTTCTTGATGACGAAGTCCTGAATCTGGGTCCAGACGCTCTTGAGCTTCGAGCTGCTCGGTGGGAGCGCCTCGAGCTCTTTCGTCAGGTTGTTGAGGGTGGCGTTGTCGTAGTTGCACAGGTCACCCACGTCGCCGGGGGTGTACTGGGTGGTGATCTTCTGGATCCCGGGCAGTCCCTGCGGGTTGAGCCCCATCTGGGCCTTGTTGTCGGTGTACAGATCGGCCACGTAGTTCGAGCTCTGGACGATCTGGACGTTCACGCCGATCTGCTTCCACTCCTCCTGGAGCACCGTGGCCAGCTGCTCACCGGCGGCCACGGGCAGGGCCATGAGGCTGGTCGAGAAGCCGTGGGGGTAGCCCGCCTCGGCCAGCAGCGACTTGGCCTTGCTCGGGTTGAAGGCGTAGATGTTGGTCAGCGAAGGGTCGTAGTAGCTCGAAGTGGTCGGGAAGATGCTCCAGGCGGGCTGCCCCTTGCCGTAGAGGAGCGCGTTGTTGATGGCCGTCCGGTTGGTCGCGAAGTTGAGGGCCTGACGGACCTTGACGTTGGCCAGCGGTCCCGAGGACTTGCAGATGGGGACGAAGAAGTAGTTGGCGTCGGGGAACTGCGAGCTGGACTGGAGACTGGACTGGGCCTTCAGGGCGGGGATGTCGTTGTCGGGGATGCCCTCGACCTGGACCAGCCCTGACTCCAGGGAGTTGAGCTGTTGGGGCCCGGTGGGCACGTTGACGAAGGTCACGCCCGACAGGTGGATGGCCTTGGCGTCCCAGTAGTGAGGGTTCTTCTCGAGGACGATCTTCTCGCCCTGGACATAGCTCTTCAGGACGAACGGGCCGGCGCCGACCACGTTCTGGTTCGGGTTCCCTGCGCTCGGGCCCGTCGGCAGGGCCATGAAGGACTCCTGGTCGGCCAGGAGGGGGTAGAAGGTGCTCGCCACCGGCTGGGAGAAGTTCATGACCAACGAGTCGGTCCCGGTGACGTTGATGGAGGCGATCTCGGACATGGACTGGTCCCACACCCCGGAGTGCGGATTGGTCAGGTTGCGCTCGAAGCCTGCCTTGACGGCGGCCGCGTCCAGGGTGGTGCCGTTCGAGTAGACGAGGCCCGGGCGGATGGTGATGTCGAGGGTGGTGGGGTTGACCACCGTGGCGGCCGACGCGAGGTCCGGGACATAGGACCCACTCGTCGTCTCGCGCAGGAGCCCGGCGTAGATCGGCCAGTCGTAGGCGAAGCAGCAGGCCGAGCTGGTGAACTGGACGGGATCGAACTCAATGGGGTTGATGGCCTCCGAGAGGTCGTACCCGGTCGTCAGGTTGCCGTAACCACTGCTCGACGCGGCTCCGGCGGTCGCACCGCCGGCCACCAGCACCTGGGCGCTCAGCATCAGACCGGCGGCCATCACCGCCATGCTGATGCGCCGGGTCCCAGTTCCCCACTTGGTCTTCATCGAGGCAGCTCAACTTTCTGGTTCCCACACGGGCGGAGTGACCCGAGGGTGTGATGACGCGGCAACGCCGACGACAGCGTTGGCCGCTGGTGGTGGTGAGTGGGTCGCGACGACGCCCGCATCGGCGTGCTCCTGCGAGCAGGACCTGATCGCGTCAACTTCCCCCCGTTCTGCCACGCAGCCTCGCCGAGGCACGAGTGACACGCCATGTCACTCTGACGCGGCCCAACCTAATCCCCGCCAGCTTGACCGGAAGTCACGCGATTGTCCAGTATTCGACACGGGAGAGGAACACGGGAACCATGCCCGAGCCTCCGGGTGCCCGCGGGTGTCGGAGCTGGTTGCTCCGTCTTTTTGAACTCGGGCCTGAGTAGGATGCGCTGCGCTGCCACAGCGGCAGGGCGGTCGGGCGGTACACGACAGCAAAGGGCTGCCAGGGGAGTCGAGTGGGCAGGTTGGTCCTACGGCGTCTGGTGAGCATCATTCCGGTGCTGCTCATCGTGTCGTTCGCCATCTTCTTCCTGCTGGCGCTCGTTCCCGGTGACCCGGCGGTCACTCTGGCGGGCGGGGTGAGTGCCACACCGGCCGAGATCGCCCGCGTCAGGGCGCAGCTGCATCTGAACGATCCACTGCTCGTCCAGTACTGGCACTGGCTCACGGGGGCCGTGCGGGGGAACTTCGGGACCTCGCTCTCCAGCGGCCAGTCGGTGAGCCAGCAGATCGCCGCCCGGTTCCCGGTGACCTTCGGCCTGGTCGTCGCCTCGGCCATTGTGTCCCTCATCGTCGGCATACCGCTCGGCATCGTGTCCGGGGTCCGGCCGGGGGAAGTGTCGACAGCGGCGCCCGGACGTTCTCGACGTTGGGGTTGGCCGTGCCGAGCTTCTGGCTCGCCATCATCTTGGTGTCGATCTTCGCCGTGCACTGGAAGATCTTCCCGCCGACCGGCTACACCTCCATCACGTCGTCGTTCACCGGCTGGCTGACCGACATCACGCTCCCGGCGGTGACCCTGGGCCTGTTGGTGGGGGCGACGTTGGCCCGCCAGCTGCGGGCCTCGCTGATCGACGTTCTCGATACGCCCTATGTGCGCACGGCCTGGGCCAAGGGCGGGACGCGCCGCTCGGTGCTGTTCCGCCATGCGTTCAAGAACGCCTCCATGCCGGTGGTGACGATCTTCGGAATTCAGATCGGGTACCTGCTCGGTGGCGCCGTGATCGTGGAGCAGATCTTTGCGATGCCAGGCCTCGGGCCCTACATGCTGAGCGGCATCACCGACCACGACCTGCCGGTGGTCCAGGGGGTGGCGATCGTCTTCGTCCTCTTCCAGATGACCATGAGCCTCCTGGTCGACATCAGCTACGGGTACTTGAACCCGAAGGTGCGCGTGGCGTGACGACCGTGGCCGGCGACCTCGGCGCGACGGGGAACGACCGACGTTCGCCGCGCCGGTGGATGGCGGAGCACCGGCGGCTGCGGCGGTTCTTGCTCAACGTGGGCGTCCTCCTGTCGTTCGCCTGGCTCCTGCTGATGATCGTCTTCGCCTTCTTCGCCCCGTTGATCGCCCCGTACGATCCGAACGCCCAGAACCTCAGCCAGGCCTCGGCCGGGATCAGCGGCAGTCACTGGCTCGGGACCGACGACTTGGGGCGCGACGTGCTCTCCCGGATCATCTGGGGCGCCCAGAGCTCCATGCAGGTGACATTCGAGACGGTGGCCCTGGCCCTCGTGCTGGCCCTGGTCATCGGCCTCGTCGCCGGGTTCCGTGGTGGCCGGCTCGACTACCTCTTGATGCGGGGCGCCGATGCCGGCCTTTCCTTCCCGCCGCTCGTGCTCGCCCTCGCCGTCGTGGCCGTCGTCGGGACCTCGGTGAACGACGTCGCCCTGGCGCTCGCGCTGGTGTTCGCGCCGGGCTTCGCCCGCTTCATCCGCGGGCAGACCCTGGCCGTGAAGGAGGAGTCCTTCGTCGAGGCCTCGACGTCGATCGGCTCCTCTCCCACCCGCATCGTCATCGTGCGGATCCTCCCCAACGTCATGACCGGGCTCGTGGTCGGGATCGCCATCGCCCTCGGCTCCGCCCTGCTGGCCGAATCCGGGCTCGCCTTCCTGGGCCTCGGGCCGCCTCCGCCTGCGGCCAGCTGGGGCGCCATGGTCCAGGAGGCCTACGACACCTCGCTCTTCACCCACCCGTGGTCCATCGTGCCGGCCGGTCTGACCATCGTCCTGACGGTGCTGGCCTTCAACACGATCGGTGACTCCCTGCGCGACACGATCAGCGGGGCGACGACCCGGTCGCGTCGCCAGCGCGGGGTCAAGCGCCAGCGCGGCATCACCGCGGTGGCTCGGCCTGCGCAACCCGCGCCGGCCGACGCTCCCGCGCAGACCAATGGCCACCCGGCGCTCCTGGAGGTCCGCGACCTGGCCATCGAGTTCGAGACGGACGCAGGCCGGGTACGGGTCGTCGACGACGTCTCCTTCGACGTCGGGGCGGGCAAGATCGTCGGGCTGGTGGGGGAGTCGGGCTGCGGCAAGACCGTCAGCTCGCTCGCCATCCTGCGCCTCCTCCCCTCGCCGCCGGCGCAGATCGTCGGGGGATCGATCCGCTTCGACGGGGACGACCTGCTCGACATGGACTTCGACGAGTTGCGACAGATCCGCGGGCGCGACATCGCCATGGTCTTCCAGGACCCGCTGGCCAGCCTGGACCCTTCCTTCACGATCGGCTACCAGCTGGTCGAGGCCATCCGGCTGCACGAACGGCTGAGCCGGGCCGCTGCCCGGGACCGGGCGGCCAGGCTGCTCGAGAGCGTGCACATCCCCGATCCCGTGCAACGTCTCTCCGCCTACCCGCACCAGCTCTCGGGCGGGATGCGCCAGCGGGTGATGATCGCCATGGCCCTCAGCTGCTACCCGCGGCTGCTCATCGCCGACGAGCCGACCACGGCGCTGGACGTGACCGTCCAGGCCCAGATCGTCGAGCTCCTGAACGAACTGCGCGAGACCAACGGCCTGGCCGTGCTGTTCGTCACCCACGACCTGGCGCTGATCTCCGAGCTCTCCGACGAGGTGACCGTGATGTACGCCGGCCAGGTGGTCGAGCATGCCGCGACGGCCGATCTCTTCGCGCGCCCTCGCCAGCCCTACACGGCGGCCCTCCTGGCGGCCTCCCCCGGCATCCGGGGTCCGGGGGACCGTGAGGCGCTCATCGCCGGCCAGGTCCCCCAGGCCGGTCAGTTCCCTCCGGGGTGCCGGTTCCATCCGCGCTGCGCCTATGCCGAGGAGTCCTGTCGGAGCGAACCCATCACCCTGGCGGCGGCCGGCCACGATCACTCGAGCCGGTGTCGGCGACTCGAGGAGCTCACCCTGCCCGGAGTCGGGTCCGAGGTGGCGGCCCGGCTCGGCGCCGACCCGGTGGGGACCACGTGACGAGCGACCTCGACACGGTCTCGGCGCCGGAGGAGGAAGCAGTGGCCGGGCTCGTCGGCGTCTCCTGTGACTTCACGGTCCGCCTTCCCGGCCGGGGCAAGGGCACGGTGCACGCCGTCGACGACGTGGACCTCACCGTCGTGCGCGGGCGGACGCTCGGGCTCGTCGGTGAGACGGGCTCGGGCAAGTCGACCCTGGCTCGACTGCTGTTGCGCCTGATCAACCCGACGTCCGGGCAGGTCCTGCTCGGTGGCGAGGACATCACCCGCGTCACGGGTGCCCGCCTGAGGACCCTGCGCCGGAGGATGCAGCTGGTCTTCCAAGATCCGTATTCCTCCTTCGATCCGCTCGCCACCATCGGATCGAGTGTGGGCGAGGCCCTGTTGGTCCACACCGACCTCGGGCGGGCCACCCGCGAGCAACGGACGGCTGAACTGCTCGACCAGGTTCGCCTCCCCGCCGCCTTCGCCCGGCGCCGCCCCCGCGAGGTCTCCGGCGGCCAGTTGCAACGGGCCGCCATCGCCCGCGCTCTGGCCACCGAACCCGAGCTGTTGGCGCTCGACGAGCCGCTCAGCTCGCTGGACGTCGCGACCCAGGTGCAGATGGTCGACCTCCTCGGCGACCTCCAGGAGCGCCTGGGGATCGCCTACCTGTTCATCTCCCACGATCTCAATCTCGTGCGCTCCCTCAGCCACCGGGTGGCCGTGATGTACCTCGGGCGCGTCGTGGAGGAAGGACCGGTCGAGGAGCTCTTCGGCTCGGCCCGTCATCCCTACACCCAGGCCCTTCTTTCGGCGTCGCCCAGCATCGACCCCGCTCGACGACGGCTGCGGATCGTCCTGGAGGGCGACATTCCTTCTCCCATGAACCCCCCGAGCGGGTGTCACTTCCGGACCCGTTGTCGCCACGCCATGGAGGTGTGCGCCGTCGAGGAGCCGCTGCCCACCGTGGTCGGCGGGCTCACCGTCAGTTGTCACCTCATGGACCCGACCCGTTCGCAGGCCTGAGCCGCCGGGCCGGGACCTCGCAGCTCCCGGGAGCATCTCCCGTCGTCGGGCCGGGCGTCATGGCTACTCTGCAGCCATGGGACCGGACGGGAGCACGACGCACGAGCCCAGCCTTCCGCTGATCCTTGCCGCGCGAGCTCGCGGCCAACCTGGCGACGCCGATGTTCCTGATCGACGGCGAGGGCATCCTCGTGTTCTTCAACGAGGCAGCCGAGCTCCTGCTCGGAAAGCAATACGGCGACATCGGCGGCATCACCGCCCTCGAGTTCGGAGCCATGTTGGAGCTGGGCAACGTCGACGGGACGCCGATGAGGCGGCGCGACTCGCCGGCGGGCGTCGCCTTCTACGACCGCGAACCCGCCCATCGGACGTTGCTGGCCACCACCCTCGACGGGACGCGCCAGCCGTTCGAGGTCACCGCGTACCCTCTCTTCGGCCACGTCGGCGAGATGCACGGCGTGCTGACCGTGTTCTGGCGGGCGAAGGAATGAAGATCCGGGTGTGGGGGTGCCGTGGGTCGTTGGCCGTGCCCGGGTCCGACACGCTCAGGTACGGAGGCAACACCTCCTGCGTGGAGGTACGTGGAGACGGCGGCGAGGTGCTGGTGCTCGACGCCGGTACGGGCATGCGTCCGCTCGGCGTCGCGATGAGCGGCGACGGCGGCGCGCGGATCGACGTGCTGCTCAGCCACCTCCATCTCGACCACCTGCAGGGCCTCGGCTTCTTCCGGCCGCTCTTCGACCCCGGTCGCGAGATCCACATCTGGGGTCCCGCCTCACCCGTGCAGTCGCTGGCCGACAGGATCTCGAGGTACCTCTCGCCACCCCTCTTCCCGGTGCGACTGACCGACATTCCGGCCCGCCTCGAATTTCACGACGCCCCGGAGGGGACCATGACCATCGGCTCGTTGACCGTGCGAGCGTCGCTGGTCACCCACCAGGGGCCGACCGTCGGGTACCGCATAGAGGAACAGGGCCGTTCCGTGGTCTACCTGCCCGATCACGAGCCGGGACTCGGACTGGGACTCTCCGGGCGCCCGGTGGAATGGGTGAGCGGCTACCACCTCGCCCACCGCGCCGACCTGCTGCTGCACGATGCCCAGTACGGCGATGGCGAGTATCCCCACCACATCGGATGGGGCCATTCGGCCATCGCCCATGTCGTCGACTTCGCGCGCATGGCCGAGGTCGACCGGTTGCTCCTCTTCCACCATGATCCGTATCACACCGACGACGAATTGGAGCTGTTGGTCGCCGATGCACAGAGGTGCTGGGGAGCCGGCAGCGAACGGGTGCAGGCCGCCTGTGAGGGCATGACCATCACGTGCGATGCGGACGGCATCTCCATCGACCCCGCCGGCGGTCGCGCCACGACCACCCTGTAGTCGCAGCGCGGTCGCCCGGCCCCGGCGGGAGTCCCGGCTGTTACCATCCCCCGGCAACCGGGGACGGGTTGCTCCTCTGGCCTCCGGTCCGTGGCCCTGCCGCCGGAAAGGGGAACCCATCTCGTGCCGGAGCTGCGTGAGCTGGTCGTGATCGAAGTCCAGGTGCGCCCCGTCGTCGACCTCGGAGGGGGGCGGCGCTACGTCGCTTTCGACGGAGGGACCTTCGAGGGCCGTGGGCGTCTGGGCGGCACCGCGGGCACCGTCCTCCCGGGCGGCATCGACTGGCAGACCATCCGCCCCGACGGCGTGCTCGAGATCGACGCCCGCTACGCGTTGGCGTCGGACGCGGGCGAGACGATGGAGGTTCGGTCCCGCGGCATCCGCAAGGCCGAGGAGTCCGTCGCGGCCCGGATCGCCCGCGGGGACCGCGTCGATCCCGCTGAGTACTACTTCCGGACCCATGTGCGGCTGTCGACCGCTGCACCTCGGCTCCGATGGCTCAACGATCTCCTCGCGGTCTCCTCGGGCGAGCGTGCGCGGGCCACCGTCCGCATCGACGTGCACGAGGTCCTCTGAGCGTGTCCGACTCGGACCTTCGGTGTGTGGTCATCGGTGCCGGGATCGGAGGCCTGGCGACCGCCCTCAGCCTCCACGAGATCGGCGTGTCCGTGGAGGTGTTCGACTCCGTGACGGAGATGCGCCCGCTGGGTGTGGGCATCAACCTCCTGCCCCACGCCGTGCGCGAGCTCCATGCGCTCGGTCTGCTCGAAGAGCTTCGCTCGCGTTCGGTCGCTCCGTCGCGCCTCCTCTACTGCACCAAGCGGGGGCAGGAGATCTGGAGCGAGCCGCGCGGCATCGCCGCCGGCTATCCCTGGCCCCAGCTCTCCATCCACCGCGGCGTCCTCCAGCAGGTGTTGCTCGGGGCCCTCGTCGCCCGCGTCGGCCTGCACACGCTGCACCTGGGCCGGCGGCTCGTCCGGATCGCCGGGAGCGAGGACCGGCCGGTGGCGGAGTTCGACGACGGGGAGGTCGAGGCGGACATCGTCGTCGCGGCCGACGGCATCCACAGCGCGGCTCGTGGCCAGCGCTACCCCGGGGAGGGCCCGGCCCTCTGGAACGGGTCCCTGCTGTGGCGAGGCGTGGCAGAGGTCGAGCCGGTCCTCGACGGGAGGACGATGATCTGGGCCGGGCACCCCGAGCAGAAATTCGTCGGCTACCCGATCGCCGAAGTGCCGCGGCGGCCGCCAGAGTTTCAACTTCGTCGCCGAGCTCCGGCGGCCCGGCCCGGAGTCGGCGGCGGCGGAGGATTGGAACCTCCGGGGGTCACTGGAGGACTTCCTTCCGGAGTTCGCGACATGGGACTTCGGCTGGCTCGACGTGCCGGCGATCGTGCAGTCGGCGCCCGAGACGTTCCTGTTCCCGATGGTCGACCGCGACCCCCTCCCACGGTGGACCTTCGGGCGCAGCACCCTCGTGGGCGATGCGGCGCACCCGATGTATCCCATCGGCTCCAACGGCGCGTCCCAGGCGATCCTCGATGCCCGCGTGCTCGCCGGCTGTCTCCGGCGTCACCGGCACGACGTCGACGAGGCGCTGGGTCACTACGAGGCGGTTCGGCGGCCGGCAACGGCGGCGATCGTCGCCGCCAACCGGGGCATGGGGCCGGAGGTCCCGATGATGCTGGTCGAGGAGCGGGCGCCCGACGGGTTCACGAACATCGCCGACGTGATCACGCCGGAGGAGATCGCCGAGGTCACCGAGGAGTACCGAAGGACGGCAGGGTTCTCCCTCGCCGCCCTCGGGCACGGGGCGTCGTTGCTCGACGATCCCTATCCGGCCTGAGGGGCCCGCTCACTGGCCGAGCAGCGCCTGCTGCATGTCCGCGGTCTCGAGCGGGAGCTCCGCGGGGCAGAGGTAGGTGGCCGCGAGTTGGGCGACGACGTAGGCCTCGAAGCCGGTGAGGTGCCGGCCCTGCAGCGACCGGACGATCCGGGCCATGTCGTCCTGGTGGGTGAGCTCCGCGCAGGCCAGGTCGCCGTCGCCGACGGCGGTGTGGGGGTTCACGCGGCTGATCGAGTCCGGGAGGGCCGAGATCAGGTGGGTGAAGGCGCCGCTCGGCTGCCGCGGGAGGCTGGGGTCGCCGCTGTAGAGGGTCGCCTCGGCCAACGCCGCGGCAGGAGCACGGGCCGCCACCCGCGGCAGCCCTCGCAGCGGGAAGGCCAGGAGGTCGACGTAGAGACGCCGGTGCGCGTAGTCACCCGACTGCCCGGGGACGAGACCGTGGTGCACCATCCAGATGAGGTCGCCGGTCTGGAAGAACTCCGAACCGCCGTACCCCTGGCCGTTGGCGCTGTTGGTGCTGGTGTGCCAGGCCCGGTCCAGCGGCTTCGCACAGGGACCGGTGACGGTGAGGCAGGCGGCGATGCCGATGCTGTAGTTCGGGGTCCCCCACAGGTTGGCCGAGTAGAACAACCAGTAGATGCTTCCCTCCTTGATCATGGAGGGCGCCTCGACCAGCCCCCCCTCCCAGGCCTGCGTGGCGCCGATCAGCTGATGCGGGGGCCCGACGGTCGACAGCCCGTCGGGGGAGAGCTGCTGGGAGTAGATGTACGTCGGCATGTTGCAGCAGTCGCCGTCGCTCTTCCAGAGCAGCCACGGGGTGCCGTCCGACCGCACGTAGATGCTCGGGTCGATCGCCCCGCCCTGCGCCGTGGGGCAGATGAAGGCCGACGAGGAATCGTCGACGAACGGGCCCGCCGGGCTCGTGCTCGTGGCGCGGGAGATGCACATGGCCGTGTTCGGTCCGTGGGTGGTCTGCACGCATCCGGCCGATGTCGGGTGCGCCACGCAGCCGATCGGGTGCGTGGCCGGTGTGGCGTAGTACAGGACGTAGGTCCCGTCCGGACGGGCCCACACCGCGGGTGCCCACTGGTAGTCGGGCACGGTCCACGTCGGCAACGTCGGGAGCGCATCGCCCAGATAGTGCCCGGCGAAGCCCGTGGCCCGCGTGATGGCGATGACCGGGATGTGGGCCGGCGCGAAATGAGGCCCTCCGGTGGTCGTGGTGGCGTAGGCGTAGACGGAGTCGCCGACCACGATGGCGAAGGGGTCCGCAAAATCGGCGTTGAAGATCGGCAGGCCGTGCAGCAGGCCGTTGAGCACGGTGAGGTGGATCCCGTGCGCAGTGGTCGGATCGGTGCCGACCGGGCCCTGCGTCGCCTGGTGACCCGGGGTGACGAGCGGTTGGCCGGCGCGCACCGGTGGTGTGAGCGGAAGAGACTTCGGCTGCCCTTTCGATGCCGCCGTGGCCGAAGCGCCTGCGTTCGGCGGGCATGACGTGCCGGCGAGCACCAGACCGACGGACGCCGCGGCGACCAGTGTCGCGCTGAGCGCCCGGTGGCGCGTCGAGTGTGTCCCTCTCGGGCCACGCGGGGCGGCGGCTGCCACCTTCGTCCGCACCCCTCCATGGTGGCCGATGACGGGCGGCCGCATGCGGACCATCCGGTCGGAGGGCGGGTCGCGAGCCCCGACCCCGAGCCCATGACACGAGGCAATTGGATGAGGGGCGGTGACGACAACTTCTCCCCCGATCACCGCCCCTCGTACAGGATGCTGACAGTGCGGTCCTCGGCCAGCTAGAGCCGACCGGACCGAACTGGCACAACGCACGAACAACACCGGGCCGGGCCCGGTGACGCCGGATCGGGGGTCTCAGGCCATGACACCCAGGCCCAGCCGGGTGGTGCCCCAGCGCCTGGCCAGCGCGTCGCAGGCGACCACCAGCGACTCCCGCCGCCCGCCCTCGGCGGGCGGCGCCCCGACCACCACGGCGACGTGGACCGCCTCGACGAGATCGGGGCACCGGGCGAGCACCTTGGGCGAGAGCTCGGCGTAGGTGGTGTTGAGCGTGGTCGGGATCACGGCCGCCGTGAAGCCGTCGTGCTCCAGCATCCCGCACAGCTCGAGCAGCGGGCGCCGCCCGTCGGCCCGCACGGAATGGAGGGCCAGCATGACCGCCAGGCCGCCGGGTCGGAGCAGGGACGCACCTTCCACGAGGAAACGCGCGGGCAATTCGATCCCGTCCCGGCCGCCGTCGGCGAAGACGCGGGCGGGCGCGTTCGGGTCGGCGCTCGCCGGGACCCAGGGCGTGTTGGCCACCACGAGGTCGAAGGACCCCCTCCGCAGGCCGCCGGTGACATCGGCCTCGACGGTGAGCCAGACGTGTCCCGGCGGCCGAGCGTTCAGCATCATGGTCCAGCCGGCAACCTCGGTCGCCCGCTGCACGATGTCGGTGGCCACGACGCAGCGATAGCGTCGGGAGAGCGCCGCGGCCACCAGCCCCGCGCCGGTGCCCAGGTCGACGGCCCTCTCACCCGAGGGGGCGAGGCGCAGCGCGGCCTCGACCAGCAGACTCGTGTCGGGCCCGACGTACACCAGGTCGGGCCGATGCCCGGTGTCCGGTGCGGCCACCACGAAATCCGGGCTGGCCAGCAACCGGACGCCCGCTGCCACCTCCGCCCCCGACGCCCCCACCGCGGTCAGTTCGAGCAGCCCTTCGCGCACGAGGGCCTCGAACAGCACCTCGCCAAGGGAGTCGCGGACGGAGGTGGCGGGGCGTCGTGCACCCGCGGTCACGTCGACGAGCGGGCCCCCGCCGGCAGTCGCCTCGCGCCGCAGCGCCCGGCCGAGCGCCGCCCAGGTCTCGGGGTCCGGCACGGCGACTCAGGGCTTCTCGTAGCCCTGGAGGTATTGCAGCGCGTCGGTGTAGGTCGGGGTGATCTTCCCCATGCCGTCCATGCCGTCCAGCTTGATGTAGGCCTCGAACGCGAACCCGGCCACCTCGGGGTAGTCGTCAGCCGCCCCGCGCAACAGGCCCGCCTCCTCCTCCGTCAGGTCCAGGTCTCCCGCTGCCGTGAGGTCACCGGCCGCCACCTTGTGCCGGACATCATCCTGGTCGATCGCCCGCAGGCCCCGGGCCAGATCCTCTGCTGACATGGCATCTCCCTCCACACCGTCCGGCCTCTCCGGCCGTGCCCTCCAATGACGGCGCGGTGCCCGGGCGGTTACAGGATCGGGCGCGACGCGAGGACGTGACGGCGGTGGTGGGCGTGGGTCCCGTCTTCGGTGGAGGGTCTGCCCGCCGGCCGGCCCTCCACCGAGGGACGGTCAGGCGATCTTGCGGAACGCCGTCTGCACGGCGACGCCGGGCAGGTAGACCTTGCTGAGCTCCTTGTCGACCTTCTCGGAGAACGAGGTGTCGGCCGCGAGCGCTTCCTGTCCGTGCTGCAGCTCCTCGACGGAGGCGTAGACGGTGACCCACTCGACCGACCCGTAGACGCCGGTGGCGGCGACGCAGAACGAGGTCGGGCAGCCGGTGATCTCGGCGGCTCGCAGCGCCGTCTCCACGCCGAGCTCGATGCCGCGCACGAGGCCGCCCGGCGCCATGGTCGCCTGCACGGTCGTCGCGTACTGCGCGTCGATCTCCGCGCTCTTGGGGTCGGCGTGGATGAACTGCAGCAGGTTGTCGTCGATCGGGTCGCCCGACGCGTGGGCGCCGCCCTCTTCGACCAGCGCCGTGTAGCCGGAGTCCGCGAGCAGCTTGTTCTCGATCGTCTCGAGCTCGATCAGGTTCTCGACGGTGGCGGTCCACACCAGCCGTCCCGAGGACGGCGAGAACACGGTGGTCCACAGTTGCACCGGGATCTCGGAGATCTGGTTGACCTTCTCGGTGATCCGTAGCGCCCAGTCCAGCTGCGTCTGCGGGTTTCCCTCGCCCAATCGGGCGGTACGACTGAACAGATACATGGGTATCCCTCCCTGGTTTCGCGAGCGTGCCGGGACGTCGTCGCCCCGCTCCACGACTCCGCCGGGCAAGGGAGGGGCGACAACCGTCCGCTCGTCTCCCTCGGTGCGACCCTACGCCCGTTGCAGGCCCGTATCCAGGGGCAAACGAGAATGTGAGATACGGGCCCGATCAGCCGTTCGTCACGCCGTCAGAGCGACGGACCACCGGACCAGTCGGCGTGGGGATCGGAGGCGGGGAAGGACTCCTCCTCCTGCTCGTCGATGTGCCGGTCGACCCGCTCGCGGTCATCGGACGTCGGGTCGGGATCGCCCTCGGGCTCGGGTCCGGGGGTCTCGCTCTGGTTCCGATCGGGCATGACGCTCCATCACACATCGGTTCGGGTGCACCTGCCCGTGCACCGCGGACACCGCCACTGTACGGGCACCGGGTCCCGGCACGCTCAGGCCGGCAGCGACGAGAAGCGGCTCGGTGCGCTGGCATCGGCCCGCGCCACCCAGACCCGCTGGCCCGGCGCCAGGGCGAGCTCGGCCGCGCTGCCGCGGCTGAGCTGGACCCAGCACGTCCCGCCGCGGACCAGATCGATGTCGACCTTGACCTCGAAGCCGAGATAGGTGACGCGCGCGACCGTGCCCTCCGGAGCCCCGCCCGCCGGTGGCCCGTCCTCCACCCTGTGCACGACGAGGTCGTGCGGGCGCACCCACTCGCCGTCGAGCTGCGTGGCGGGACCCAGGAAGGTCAGGACGAACTCGTTGCTCGGGTGGTCGTACAGGTTCGCCGGCGTGCCCACCTGTTCCAGTCGCCCGTGGTTGACGATGGCCAGGCGGTCGGCCACCTCCATCGCCTCCTCCTGGTCGTGCGTCACCAGCACCGTGGTCACGTGCAGCGTGTCGTGCAGGTCGCGCAGCCAGCGGCGCAGCTGCGTCCGCACCTGCGCGTCGAGCGCCCCGAAGGGCTCGTCGAGCAGGAGCACCTTGGGCTCGATGGCGAGCGCACGGGCCAGTGCCATGCGCTGGCGCTGGCCGCCCGAGAGCTGCGAGGGGTAGCGCTCGGCCAGATGCGCCAGACCGACCAGCTCGAGCAGCTCGGCGACGCGCCCCTTGATCTGCGGCTTGGGGAGCCGTCGGATCTCGAGGCCGAAGGCGACGTTGCGACGCACCGTCAGGTGGCGGAACGGCGCGTAGTGCTGGAAGCAGAAGCCGACGCCGCGGTGGCGCGCCGGCGTGTCGGTCAGGTCCTCGCCCTCGATGCGCACGGTGCCGCTGTCCGGCGTGTCCAGGCCGGCGATGATGCGCAGCAGGGTCGACTTGCCGCCGCCGCTCGGCCCGAGCAGCGCGGTGAGCGACCCGCCCGGGACCTCGAGGCTCACGCCGTCGAGCGCCACGGCGTCGCCGAAGCGCTTGGAGATCGACTCCACGAGGATGCTCATGCCGCCGGCCTTCCGTGCCAGGCGTCGCGGTTGCGGTCGCTGACCGTGAGGAGGACCAGGATGATCAGGGCGGAGAGGCAGAGCGCCACGGCGCCGACGTAGGCGCTGGTGGTGTCGAGGTTGTCGATGCTGGCGGAGATGAACAGGGTCAAGGTCTGCGTCTTCCCGGCGATGGCGCCCGAGACGATGGCGACGGCGCCGAACTCCCCGAGCACCCGGGCGGTGGTCAGTGTCACTCCGTAGGCCAGGCCGCGGCGGATGTTGGGCAGGGTGATCCGGCGGAACACCGTGAGCGGCCCGGCGCCGAGCGTGCGGGCCGCCTGCTCCTGCTCGGTCCCGATCTCCTGCAGGACGGGGAGCACCTCGCGGACGACATAGGGCAGGGACACCGCGGCGGAGGCCATCACGATGCCCGGCACGGCGTAGATCACGGTGATGTGGTGGTCACCGAGCCAGGGGCCGAACCACCCCGTGCGGCCGTAGACGAGGATCAGGGCCAGCCCGATGACGACGGGGGAGATGGCGAGGGGGATGTCGACCAGCGCATCGAGCAGCCAGGCGCCCGGGAAGCGGTGCCGGGCCAGGATGAGCGAGACGCCCACGCCGAAGACCGTGTTGAGCGGCACGGCGATGGCGGCCACGAGGAGCGTGAGCACCAGGGCGTGCAGGGCGTCCGGCGCGGTGATGGCGTCCCACGCCGCGCCGAGCCCGTGCTGAAAGGCGCGGTAGAACACGGTGGACACGGGCAGGAGCACGAGCAGGGCCAGATAGCCCAGCACGGCGAAGCGCAGCGGCAGGCGCCAACGCGAGCCGCGTCATATGGTCTCGGGGACTTCGAAGCGCCGGCGGGCCCAGCCGAGGCCCACGAGCACCAGCAGCGAGATGGCGATGAGCACGACCGAGACCGCACTGGCCCCCGGCAGGTTGTCGCTCTGTGACTGGTTGTAGATGAACGAGGAGGCGACCTCGGTCTTGAACGGGAGGTTGCCCGAAATGAGCACGATCGAGCCGAACTCACCCACGGCCCGGGCGAAGGCGAGGCCGGCGCCGGCCAGCACCGAGGGCAGGATGCTCGGCAGGATCACGCGGCCGAGCACCTGGCGGCGGCTGGCGCCGAGGGAGGAGGCCGCCTCCTCGGTCTCCGCGTCGAGCTCGGCCAGCACCGGTTGGACGCTGCGGACGCAGAAGGGCAGGGTCACGAAGAGCAGCGCGACGCCGATGCCGAGGCGGGTCCCGGCCAGGTTGACGTGGAACGGGCTGTTGGGGCCGTAGAGGGCGAGCAGGGTGAGGCCGGCCACGATGGTCGGCAGCGCGAACGGCAGGTCGATGACGGCGCCGACGAGCGCCTTGCCGCGGAAGTCGTCGCGGACCAGCACCCAGGCGATGGCCAGGCCGGCCACCGAGTTGAAGGCCGCGACGGCTGCGGCGACACCCAGGGTCAGCTCCAGCGCGGCGACCGCCTCGGGCAGGGTGACGGCGCGCCAGAAAGCCGCCCACCCGCCGCTGAAGGCGTTCGCGCACAGCGCGGCCAGCGGGAGCAGCACGAGGAGCGACAGATAGGTGATGGCGAGCGCCGGGCCGCCGGCGCGCCAGACGACGCGGCCCGCCGTCCTGCGGACGGGGGAGGGACCCGCGGGGACGCGACGGTGCCCTCGCCCCCGTCCTGGGCGGCTGCCGTTGGACGCCCCTTCCCCGCCCGGGAGGTCCAGGTCGGCGACGGTGACGCCCACGCCGGTCACGGCCGGCCCCGCCTACCCGCTTGCCGTCGAGACGCCGAGGGACTGCTCGTCCTTGGCCACGATGCCGGTCTGGGGGTCGAAGAACGACTTGTTGACCGACGTCCAGCCGCCCAGGTGGTCGATCGTGAAGAGTGTCTTGGGCTGGGGGAAGTGGAACTTCGACGCCACCGACGGCAGCACCGGCCGGTAGCCCTGCTGGCCCCACACGGTCTGGCCGGCGGGGGAGAGCAGGTAGGTCAGGAAGGCCTTGGCCGCCGGCCCGGCCGAGGTGGTCACGGCGATCGGGTTCTCAATGAGGATCGTCTGCGGCGGCGTGATCACGTCGACCGGCTCACCCTTGCTCTTGGCGTAGAGGGCGTCGTCCTCGTAGTCGAGGAGGACGTCACCTTGTCCCGACAGGAAGGTCTGCAGCGCCGCGCTGGCGCTGGTGGGCTGCGCCACCGAGTTGTGCAGGAGCGAGGAGAGGTAGGCCTGCGCCTGTGCGGGCGTCTTGCCCAGCGCCAGCTCGGCGCCGTAGGCAGCCATGATGTTCCATTTCGCGCTGCCCGAGCTGAACACGTTGGGCGTGATCACGCCCACGCCCGGCTTCACCAGGTCGGCCCAGCTCGTGATGTGCTTGGGATTGCCCGGGCGCACGACGAACGAGACGATCGAGTCCGTCACCATGCCCTTGGTGGGTCCCTTGTCCCACGAGCCGGCCACGAGGCCGGCCTTGACGAGCTTGGCCATGTCGGGCTCGAGCGAGAAGTTGACGAGATCGGCCGGCAGCCCGCTGACCACCGACGTGGCCTGGGTCCCGGAGGGCCCGAAGGAGGGCACGACCGTGACGCCCGCCCCGGCCTTGGTCTTGGCGAAGTCGGCGGCGAGGACGCTGTACGCGGGCTTCGGCGTCGAGTAGGCCACCAGGTTCACGCTGCCGCTCTGGGCGCCGGCCGGGAGTGCGCTCAGCGCGAGGGCGGACGCCGACAGGGCGAGGGTGCCGGCGGCGGCGATCCGCCGCCGCGAGCGGGAGGGGCGCGAAAGGGTGTTCTTGTCCATCAGATCACTTTAATACACTGGGATTACTAAAAACAAGTGGATTAGTCGGGAATGGCCCGGCTGTGGTGCCTCGAGGTGGAGCAGTCCAGCTCGGCAGGGCGGGGATGGCGCGTCAGGCGTGGCCGAGGGCGGAGCCACGGGCGGCCTGCCGGGCCTCCCGGGCCTCGAGCATGGCCCAATCGGACCGGGCCACCAGGTCCGCCAGGGACCAACGGTCGCCGGCGTGGCGCGTCGTCCAGCCGAACGAGACCGAGAACTCTGCGCCGACGAACTCGGTGGTGCCCGGATCGCTCAGATGGGCCTCGATGCGGCGCGTGACGGTGCCGGCGTCTGGCTGGCACGGGTTGAGGGTCAGCGTGAGGAACTGGGCGCCTCCTATACGGGCGAGGACGTCGCTGCGGCTGAAGGCGACCGAGAGCGCGCGCGCCACGGCCTGGAGCGCCGCGTCGCCCGCGTGGTGGCCCAGGCGTTCGTTCAGCTCCTTGACGTTGTCGACGTCGGCGAAGAGGACCCCGATGTCGGCGTGCTGGCGGTCGGCGTACTGCAGCAGGCGGTTGCCGGCGACCGTGAGGCCCCGCCGGTTGTGCAGACCCGTGAGCTCGTCGGTCTGCGCCAGCTCGAGCAGGCGTGCGCTGAGCTCCTCCATCTCGCGCTCAATGGCGAGGCGCCCCGCGATGTCGTGCAGGATGTTCAGGATCTGGACCGCACCTTCGGCGTCGCGGAACTGCCGCGTCGTCGCCTCCACGTCGATCATGCGGCCGTCGCCCCGGCGGAACCGCACCACGCCGACCGAGGACCCGGACCGGTCGCGCTCGGCGAGCGCGATCTCCCAGCGGGGGTCGTCGGCGTCGGCCAGTCCCGCCATGCCGATCCGGCAGATCTCCTCGGCGCCGAGTCCCAGCAGGGCGGTGGCCGCCGGGTTGGCGGCGGTGATGCGGCCGTCGGGCGTGGAGAAGAGCACGCCCTCGGAGGTGTGCTCGAACATGGCACGGTAGGCGGCGCCCTCGAGCGTCTCGGCCGGCACGCTCTCGTGGATCACCATTCCCGTTGCCCCATTGCAGCGACCGCGTCACGGAGAACCATTGCCCCGGCGATGGTATCCACGCACCGTCGAAGTTGCGGTGATGGTTCCCCGCGATGTGACTTTCGGCTCTATTGATCCGCGGCGCCGAAAAGCCGATCAATTTTGACAGCGCTCGCCTGTGCGCCGTTCAGTGCGCGGCCATCGGCGTGCGCTCTTCCGCGTCCGGCGCTCGGGGACACGACGGCCCCCCGCATCCGCTGGCCCGCTCCGTCGACGGAGCGGGGTTAGGACGCCCCGAGCCGGCTGTTGTAGCTCGAGATGGTGCTGTTGACGTTCGACTGCGCGGACTTCACCGCGGCCGAAGGGGATGCGCCCCCGGTGTACATGGAGATCTCGGCGTTCAGGATGTCGGTGCGCACGTCGGCGTAGGGACCGATGACCGAGCCCGAGGTCGCGGGGCTGTTCGTCCCGTTGTTGATCTCGTTGTAGGCGACCTTGTACCCGGGGTTCGTGGCCCACAGGTGCTGCACCGTCGCGGTCTGCGCGGAGGACTTGCGCACCGGGATGTAGCCGGTCCCCGCGGCCCAGGTGGCCTGGCTCTGCGTGTTGCAGATGTAGGAGAGGTAGTCCCATGCGGCGGCCTGGTTGATGGCCGGCACCTTGTTCGAGATGTAGACGCCCGAGCCACCCGGCTCCACGCCGCCCTGCACCGACGAGCTGTAGACCGGGAAGGCGCCGATGCCCAGCTTGACGCTGGAGTACTGCCCGCTGCCCAGCAGCTTGGTCACGGTGCCCAGGGCGGCCGAGGTCTCGATCGTCATGCCGTACTTCCCGCTGCCCATGCCGAGGAGGTTGTCGTACTCGTCGGGGCCGGTCGACGGGTTCGTCGTGGCGTCCCCCGACGTCACCAGCTGCTTCAGCTGGCTGAAGATGGAGACCGCGGTCGGCGTGTTGAACACACCGGCCGTTGCCCGGGCGCTGCGGCCGTTCTTGTTGTTCACGAAGAGCTGGTTCGCCGTGGACAGCCAGGTCTCGAGGTGCCACGGGTCGAGGACGAGGCCCATGCCGCTGCCCGAGGCCTTGAGCGTCTTGGCGTCGGCCACCATCTGGGACAGCGTCGTGGGGGGGTTCGCCGGGTTGAGCCCGGCCTTGGTGAAGGCGTTCTGGTTGTAGTACAGGATCGGCGCCGAGACGGCGAAGGGGAGCGCCCACTGCACGCCGTTGACCTTCCAGTAGGCCAGCGGCCGGGGCAGGTAGTCGCTCGTCGAGTACTTGGCGGCGTTCATGCACGACTGGACCGGGAGGAACGACCCGGTGTCGATGGCGGCCTGGGTGCGCTGGTCCTCCAGCTGGACGGCGTCGGGCAGCTGCCCGTTGCTGAGCCCCGCCAGGTACTTCTGCCACGTGTCGTCGTAGCCGGCCTGGGTGACGAGCGTCACGTGGACCTGGGACTGGCTCGAGTTGAACGCGTTGGTGATGGACTCCAGCGCCGTCAGGTTGGCCTCCGAGGCGGACTCCCAGAAGTTGATGTCGACCGTGCCCTTGTGGTGGGCCAGGGCCTTGAGGTTGCAGCTCGGGAGGCTGGCCGCCCCGGCCGGAGCGGCGCCGCCGAGCACGGCGGCCGACGCGGTGGCTGCGCCGGCGGAGGTCACGAACAGCGCCGCGGCGACGAGTCTGGAGAGGCGAGTGGTCCGCATGCCCCATGCCTAGCACCCGGGCCGCAGGGGCGGCGGGCGCCTGCTACTTCACGGCGCCGGCCGTGAGGCTCCGCACCAGTTGCTTCTGGAAGATGAGGAGCAGGATCACCAGCGGCACGAAGGCGATGACGGCGCCGGCGAGCGAGACGGGGATCTGCGAGACCTGCGTGCCGAGGAGCTGCTTCAGGCCGATCTGCACCGTGTAGAGGGGCGTCGAGCCACCGGTCGACACGAGCGGCCACAGGTACTGGTTCCAGGCCCCGAGGAACGAGAACACCGCGAGGGCGGCGAGCGAGGGGCGCGCCAGCGGCACCGCGACACGGGTCATGAAGCGCAGGTGCCCGTAGCCGTCGAGCTGGGCGGCCTCCTGGAGGTCGCGGGGGATCTGCAGGAAGGCCTGGCGCAGGAGGAAGATGCCGAACCCGGTGGCCAGGAACGGGATGGCGAGTCCCTCGTAGGAGTTGAACCAGTGCAGGGACGTGACCGTGTCGAGGTTGGTGATGAAGGTGACCTCGAGAGGGATCATGAGCGTGGTGAGGCAGACGACGAAGAGCGTCCGCTTGAACGGGAAGCGCAGGAACGCGAAGGCGTAGGCGGCGAGGATGGAGGTCACGAGCTGCCCCACCACGATGGCGACCGTCATGATCGCCGACGTCGCCATGTACTTGGACATCTGCCCGGACGTCCAGGCGGCGGTGTAGTCGTGCCACTGCGGGTTGGTCGGGATCAGCGGCGGGGGTTGCTGGACGAGCTGGTCGGGCGCCAGCAGGGAGTTCACGATGGTCACGTAAATGGGGAAGATCACCACGACGGCGGCGGCCGTCAGCGCCGTGTAGCTGGCGAACGTGCGCAGCCGACGCCGTGGCTTGCGGTGCGCCGGGGCCCCGGCGGTCTCGGTGGCCTCGGTCGCCCCGGGCGTCACGCCCGCGCCCGCGCTCGGGATGTCAGCGGGCATAGTTCACCCGCCGTTCGAGGAACCGCATCTGCAGGATGGTCAGGCCCAGGATGATGAGGAACAGGACCGTGGCCATGATGGCGGCGGCCCCCGGGTTCTGCTCGATCTGGATGGTGTTGACGATGTTGTAGATCAGCACGTTGGTGTGCAGGCGGACCGTGTTCTGCGGGCCGATGAGGATGTCGACGGCGCCGAAGGCCTGGAAGGCGTAGATCGTGCTCACGACCAGGCCGAAGAAGATGGTGGGGGAGAGCAGCGGCACGGTCATGCGCCAGAAGCGCGTCCAGGCGCCCGCCCCGTCGATGCGTGCCGCCTCGATCAGCTCGTCGGGGACCGACTGCAGCCCCGCCGACATGATGATGAAGGAGAGTCCGAGGAACTGCCAGATCGTGATCAGCGCGACCGAGGGCAGGGCCCACGTCGTGCTCTCGAGTGCGGGCGGGGTGGGGTTGATGCCGAGCCAGGGCAGGAGCCCGACGACCGGGTTGAGCAGCGTCCCGAAGACGACCGAGGCCACGGCCACCGAGCTGACCACCGTGGAGGAGAAGATGACGCGGTAGACGGCCATGCCCTTGAGCTTGCGGTGGGCCGCCACGGCGAGCACGAGGCCGAGGATGAGGCTGATGGGCACCACCAGGATCACGAAGATGATCGTCGTCACGAGGCTCTGGGTGAACTGGGTCGAGGTGATGGTCGGGATGATCTGGTGCAGCCCGACGTAGTGCGCCGGCAGGCCGGGCACCGGCGGCGTCTCGTAGAGCATGAGCTTGAAGTTGCGCAGGAAGGGATAGAAGGAGAAGACCCCGAAGAGCACCATGGCCGGGACCAGCAGCAGGTAGGCCAGGGCGGCCTCCTTGCGCAGCCGGGTCCGCAGCCCGTGGTGGTCCGGCGCCCTGGGCGTCGTCGCCGGCGCCGGTGACGCCTCGACCGCCGGGCTGGCCGCCGTCACGACCCGCCCAGCCGCTCGCCGGTGGACGCGTCGAAGAGGTGGTACACCGCCGCGTCGCCGTCGACGGAGATGCGGACCGCCTCGCCGAGCTTCGGCTTGGCGGCCGCCGCGTTCTGGCGCACGATGATGCGGGCGCCGGTCTCGGTGTGGCAGATGACGTGGGTCTCGGCGCCCAGCAGCTCGACGATGATCACCGTGGCGGCGATGGCGCCGTCGGGGCTGAGCCGCAGCGACTCGGGCCGCAGGCCGAGCACCACGTCGGGCCCGAGGCCCCGGACCTGGCTCGCCACCGCGGCGGGCAACGGCACCGAGGCGCCCGGGAACGCGACGCACAGCGTGCCGCCCCCGGCACCCTCCGCGTCGGCCGGCCCGTTCTCGACCAGCATCCCCTCCACGAGGTTCATGCCGGGGCTGCCGAGGAAGTGGGCCACGAACGCGTTGGCCGGGCGCGCGTAGAGGTCCTCGGGCGCCGCCACCTGCTGGAGCCGGCCCTCGCTCATCACCGCGATGCGGTTGCCCATCGTCATCGCCTCGACCTGGTCGTGGGTCACGTAGAGCGTGGTGGTGCGCAGCCGGCTCTGCAGCTCGACGATGTCGGCCCGGGTCTGCACGCGCAGCGCCGCGTCGAGGTTGGAGAGCGGCTCGTCCATGAGGAACACCAGCGGCTCGCGCACGATGGCCCGGGCGAGTGCCACGCGCTGGCGCTGGCCACCGGAGAGCTGGGCCGGCTTGCGGCCGAGCAGCTCGCCCAGCCCGAGGGTCTCCGCCGCCCGCTTCACCTTTGCCGTGCGCTCCTCCTTGTCGACGCCGCGCTGGCGGAGCGGGAACTCGATGTTCTTGCCGACCGTCAGGTGGGGGTACAGCGCGTAGCTCTGGAACACCATCGCCACGTCGCGGTCCTTGGGGTCGACGTCGTTCACGATGCGCTCGCCGATCGACACCGTGCCGTCGCTGAGCTCCTCGAGCCCCGCCACGAGGCGCAGCGCGGTCGTCTTGCCGCAGCCCGAGGAGCCGAGCAGCACGAGGAGCTCGCCGTCGGGGACCGACAGCGTCAGTCCGTCGACCGCCGTCGTCTCACCGAAGCGCTTGGTGACGTCGTCGAAGCTGACCTGTGCCAACGTGCTCCCTCCGGGCGGCGCTCGCCCCGCCCTCGCCGATCGGTGGTCGCACGGTAGCTGGGCGGGTGGCCGCCGTCCCAGCCTTTCGCCCGGTCGGTCACGGCCCGCGGCTCACCGTGGCGCCGAACGAACGTCAGCTGGCCGGGACCTGCCAGCCCATCCCTTCGGCGATCTCCTTGCAGGTGGGGCACAGGCCGTAGCGTCCCGGGTCGCGCCCGGGGACCCACTCCTTGCCGCAGAGGGCCCGCACGGCCGTCCGGTTGACGATGCCCTCCACGACGCTGGGGCCCACCGAGACGAAGTCGCCGTCCTTGGGCCTGTAGCCCTCGAGGACGATGTGCGCCATGCGGTCGTGGTCGCCGTCGTCGAGGTCGGGGACCGGCCGCGCCGGCGCCAGCGTCGTCCCGTCGGCCCGCTCGGGGCCCGGTGCTGCGCTGGTCCCGTCCACGGGTCCCAGCGTAGGCGGGACGGGGTGGTGGCTGCCCCGTCCTCCTGCTCCGGCCCTGGTCGGGGGCCGGAATCGGCCCCGCCCCGCTCGGGAATCAGCATCGCACCCATATTGTTGACCAGTCAGAGGTTATTCACAGAAAGAGCCCTCCCATGACGAACGAAAACCTGACGCTCCCGCTGCTCCCGCTCAAGTCCGGCGTGGTCCTGCCGGGGATGGTCTTCACCATGGCGCTCGAGTCCGACGAGGCCCGGGCCGCCGTCGACTCGGCGCGCGCCTCGGGCGGCCGGCTCCTGCTGGTGCCCCACATCGAGGGTCGCTTCGCCAGCGTCGGCGTCATCGCCGAGGTGATGGAGGAGGGCGACCTCCCCGGCGGCCTGGCCGCCGTGGCCATCCGGGGCGACGACCGGGCCGTGATCGGCACCGGGGTGCCCGGGACGGGGGAGGCCCTCTGGGTCGAGGCCGAGCCGCTGGCCGAGCCCGAGCCCAGCGCCGCCGCCCACGAGCTGGCCCGGGAGTACCGCGCCGTGCTGGAGAACATCCTGCACTCCCGCGGCGCCGGGCGCATCGCCGCGCAGCTGCGCGAGATCACGGAGCCGAGCCGGTTGGCCGACGTGGCCGGCTACTCGCCCGACCTCTCGCTGTCCCAGAAGGTCGAGGTCCTCGAGACGCTCGACGTCGAGGCGCGCCTGCGCCTCGTGCTCGGGTGGGCCCGCGACACGCTGGCCGACCTGGCGCTGCGCGAGAAGATCAAGACCGACGTCGAGGAGGGCATGGAGAAGACGCAGCGCGAGTTCCTGCTCCGCCGCCAGCTCGATGCCATCCGCAAGGAGCTCGGTGAGCTCAACGACGACGACAGCGAGGACCCCGACGACTACCGGGCCAAGCTGGAGAAGCGCGCCCTCCCCGAACACGTGCAAAAGGCGGTCGAGCGCGAGATCGACAAGCTGGAGCGCACCAGCGACCAGAGCCCCGAGACGGGCTGGATCCGCACCTGGCTCGACACCGTGCTCGAGGTGCCCTGGGGAGTGGAGTCCGAGGACCGGCTCGACATCGAGGAGGCCTCGCGCATCCTCGAGGCGGACCACGACGGCCTCGCGGACGTGAAGGAGCGCATCCTCGAGCACCTCGCGGTGCGCAAGCTGCAGGCCGAGCGCGGGCTGTCGCCCGTGGACGGGCGCGGCTCGGGGGCCATCCTGGCCCTCGTCGGGCCTCCGGGCGTCGGCAAGACGTCGCTCGGCGAGTCGGTGGCGAACGCCCTCGGGCGCAAGTTCGTCCGCGTCTCGCTCGGCGGCGTGCGCGACGAGGCCGAGATCCGCGGCCACCGCCGCACCTACGTCGGGGCCCAGCCGGGCCGGCTGGTGCGCGCCCTGCGCGAGGCGGGGACCATGAACCCGGTCATCGTCCTCGACGAGGTCGACAAGATCGGCGCCGATTACCGGGGCGACCCGTCGTCGGCGTTGCTCGAGGTGCTCGACCCGGCGCAGAACCACACCTTCCGGGACCACTACCTCGAGGTCGACCTCGACCTGTCGCGGGTCCTGTTCATCGCCACGGCGAACGTGAGCGAGACCATCCCCGGGCCGCTGCTCGACCGCATGGAGCTCATCCGGATCGACGGCTACACCGAGTCCGAGAAGGTCTCCATCGCCAAGCACCACCTGGTGGGCCGCCAGCTCACCCGGGCCGCGCTGCGCGAGGACGAGGTGCAGATCAGCGACGAGGCGCTGCGCGCCATCGTGGCCGACTACACGCGGGAGGCGGGCGTGCGCAACCTGGAGCGCGAGCTGGGCAAGCTGCTGCGCAAGGTGGCGACGAAGCTCGCCTCGGGCGAGCGCACCGCCCCCGTCGAGGTCGGGGCCGAGGACGTGCGGGGCTGGCTCGGCCGGCCGCACTTCTTCTTCGAGCCCGCCGACCGCACCAGCGTGCCCGGCGTGGTCACCGGCCTCGCCGTCACGGGCGCGGGCGGCGACGTCCTCTTCGTCGAGGCCAGCGTGTCCGACGGCACCGAGGGTCTCACCCTCACGGGCCAGCTCGGCGACGTGATGAAGGAGTCGGCGGAGATCGCGCTGTCCTACGTGCGCTCGCACGCGACGGAGCTCGGGATCGACCCGGCCGCCTTCGCCGGCAAGCGCTTCCACGTCCACGTCCCCGCCGGGGCCGTCCCCAAGGACGGGCCGTCGGCCGGGGTCACCATGACGACGGCGCTCGTCAGCCTGCTGCGGGGCGTCCCCGTGCGCCCGGTGGTGGGGATGACCGGCGAGGTCACCCTGCAGGGCCGCGTGCTGCCCATCGGCGGTGTCAAGCAGAAGGTCCTGGCCGCCCACCGGGCGGGGCTGACCGAGGTCGTCCTGCCCGAGCGCAACGGCCCCGACCTCGAGGACGTCCCCGAGGAGGTGCGCGAGGTCATGACGTTCCACCTGGCCGCCACGATCGCCGACGTGCTCACACCGGCCTTGTCCGGGACGGGCACGGAGGCGGGGGCGGCCGGCGGCGGGGGCGAGCTGGGCGCCGCGGCCTGAGGCCGGGCAGACTGGCGCGGTCACGCACTGGCACAGGGCTGGCACAGGGCTGGCACAGGCACAGGGACAGACCGGCGATCGGAGCGCACATGGACGACAAGGACATCGTGGAGCGGATCAGCCTGCTCGCCGAGGAGGAGCAGCGCCTCGAGGAGGCGCACGTCGGCGAGGGGCTGAGCGACGACGAGCTGGCGCGCAAGCGGGAGCTCGAGGTCACCTTGGACCAGATGTGGGACCTTCTGCGCCAGCGCCGCGCCAAGCGCAGCGCCGGTCAGGACCCCGATGCCGTCGAGGAGCGCTCGGCCGACACCGTCGAGGGGTACCTGCAGTAGCGGCCGGAGGCGGCGGTCTGCGTTGCGGCGCCGGCGGGAGCTCTCAAAACTCTAAACCGAACCGTTGACTCTCTGGGGATCCGTCGCCCCGGCCCCGGTACCGCGCACCCGCCGCCATACGACCGGCGCCAAGGCCAGAGCGGCGAAGACGACCAGCGCCAGCACGAACAGCGCGTCGTAGGACCCGTAGCCGCTGTAGTGGAACGCGACCGTGTGGACCCCGGGGCCCACCACGACGCCCACCAGCGCGGGCGCCACCATCACCGTCGGCGTCGGCCGCCCGTTCACGGTGGCGCTCCACCCCGGGTCGTAGGACGCGCTGAGGACGACGGTCGCCCGTCGGTTCGTCGTGACGACCGCGCGGGCGGTGCCGTTCGCGAGGTCGGCGTGCTCCACCACGACGTGTCCCGGCGACCGCGCCAGCGCCGACTCGCCGGGGGCGGTCGGGGTGGAGGCCGCGGCCCCGTTGAAGGCCACGGTGAGGTCGTGCTGGTCACTCAGCAGAGGGGACGCCAGCAGGGTCTCGCTCTGCGAGCCGACGTCGGCTCGGGTGGCCGTCAGCACGCCGGTGGTGTCGTACACGTGGATGTAGCCGGCATCGGGCAGCGACCAGAGGCAGTAGTCGCCCGAGCACCCGACCTTGTCGGCCTCCACCGGCGCCGCCATGTCGGCCGGCGTGATGATGTAGCCGATGCCGAAGAGCGGGTAGTCCCCGGGGTTCGTCTCGTCGAAGTAGTACTCGGGGTCCGTCATCAGCGACGCCGTGCGCAGCGTGTAGCCCACCTCGTCGATGTCCTTGCTGTCGAGGTACTTGAACACGGGCACCGCGCCGACGAGGAAGTTCGCCCCCCAATTGGTCGGCGTGCCCGCGTAGACGCGGCCCTTCGGATGGGCCTGCACGTACGCCAGCAGCCGGTCGATCTGCGGGTCCTGCCGCGCGTCCGCGTCGGCCTGCGCGCCGATGTTGGTCGCGTTGTGGCCGTCGTAGGCGTCGAGTGCGCTCCAGGCCGGCGCCAGGACCACCACCAGCGCGACCACGCACATGCCGGCGACGAGGCCGCGCCCGGCCGGCTCTGACACCCAGCCCCGCTTCTCCTCGGGGAAGAGATCGACGGCCGCATGGAGCACCAGCCGTCCCAGGAACACGATGCCGATGCCGGCCAGCAGGATCCCCGACAGCTGCACGCCCATCTGGAAACGGCGGATGAAGATGTCGCTGCTGCCGGGCAGGATGCGGTAGAGCGATCCGAACGTGGTCCGCCCGAACGACATGAGCAGGGTGACGACCCAGATGCTCACCAGGGCGCGGCCCGCCCGGTTCGCGTGCCACCGCCAGAGGCAGACCCCGAGGCCGACGCCGACGAGGATCGTCACGACGGGCCAGCGGCCGTCGTCGTAGAGGTTCCCGGTGACGAGCCAGGACAGCATCTGGCGCGCGCCGTACCCGTTCTCCAGCCCCGTGCCGCCCAGCACCTCGTTGCGCGCCGCCCAGTGCGACTGGTCGAGGAGCGGGACGATGACCCAGGCCGAGGCCCCGAGCGCGGCCGCGCCGAGGACCAGCGCACGGCCGAGGCGGCGCCACAGGTCGGAGGGGACGATGAAGGGCCACACCACGAGCGGCACGAAGGCCAGGTACCCCGTCTCGAAGTGCAGCGCGACCGTGAGCATGATGAAGAGGACGGCGAGCAGCGCGTGGCGGAGCGAGGACAGGGCGCGGTAGGTGAAGCCCCATGCCAGTGGCAGCGTCCAGGACGCCCAGAGCTGGGTCCACACGCCGTAGCCGACCCAGACGTAGGCCTTCGTCTCGTACCCGATGCCCGCCGCCGACGCCAGGAAGGGCGACACCGCAGCCGCCGCAGCGGCGGTCCAGCGGCTGAGGCCGAACAGGCGGCCGCACCAGTAGACGCTGAGCGGCCACAGTGCGAGCAGCAGGTACAGGGACCAGCGGAACACGGTGTCGGGGGCGAGCACCGTGCCGACGGTCCCCGCCACCATGGAGGGGAGGCTCTGGTAGTGCAGGAACTGCGGCGACCCGAGCCCGAGGTAGGGGAACCAGCTCGTCAGGGGGAGATGGCCCTGGCGGATCCGGCTTGCCGCGGCACGCACCATCTGCTGGTGGACGGAGCTGTCGTCGAGGTAGGGCACGGCCCGCAGCTCGGGGCGCAGCTCCCACAGGCCCCACACGACGGCGAGGGCGACGAGCAGCCACGGACCCAGCCGCGCCCACGGTGCCGCCACCGGCGCGTCCCCGGCCGCCGGCGGACTGTGGAAGGGCGCCGGCTCCCCGGTGGACGTCACGACCCGGCCAGCAACGTGGTGAGGCCGCGGGCCGGCGCGGCCCCGGCTGGCGCGGAGCGCAACCAGACGGCGTCGGCCGCCACGGCGAGGATGATCGGCAGGCTCAGGGCGAGGGTCGCGACGGCCGTGCGGCGAGGACACGTCCGGCGCGACACCGGACGCGGTGGGGAGGGCACGGCGCTATGTTGCCAAACGGGGTGTCCCGGGACGCCGCGGCGGGCGCGCCGCATGCCGCGCGGGCCAGGCGGGACCGGCCGACGACGCATCCGTCGCTAACATCGCCCCGCAACCCGGGGCTGTAGCTCAGTGGTCAGAGCAGAGGACTCATAATCCTTGGGTCGTGGGTTCGATCCCCACCAGCCCTACCGGGTGCCGTAGACCCCGTTGGGTGGACCGCGGCCTACGTCGCGTTCGAAGGGACCTTGTGCCCTGTTGCCGGCCGGGGCCAGCACGCATTCTCCTGAGGTGATGCACGCGCCGCGCCGCCGTCTCGCCCTGGCGGCCGCCGTCGTGGTCGCCGCCGCCCTCTTGGCCTCCTGCTCGTCCCGGCCCGGGGCCCCCTCGACCCCGATCTCGGCGCCCGCCGGGGTGGGCCCCATCCCGAATCCGTACCCGGCGCGCGTCGCGCTCTTCGGGGATTCGCTCTCGTACCAGGCCGAGCCCTACTTCGTCCGCCTCATGGCGGCGGCGGACACGACCAACACCACCTACTACGCCTCGCACGGCGGGACGGCGCTCTGCGACTGGCTGGCCAGGATGCGCACGATGCGTGCGACCATGCATTTCGACGCGGTCATCCTCGAATTCAGCGGGAACGCATTGACGCCCTGCATGGCCGGTATCGACAACTACACCCCGGCGTACTACGCGAAGTACCGGGCCGACACCCTGGCGGCCATCGCCATCTGGGTGCCGGCCGGTGCCCACGTATTCCTCGTCGGCGCCCCCGTCACCCGCGCGCAGCAGGCGGCCGACCCGAACTGGGACGCCCTCGACCTCCAGTACGCGCAGATCGCTGCGGCCGACCCGGCGCACGTGACCTACGTCGATGCCGGTGCCGCCGTCGAGGAGCCGGGCGGGACGTTCGCGCAGACCTTGCCGTGCCTTTACGCGGAGCCCTGCACCGGCCCGGTGGTCGGCGGGGTGCGGTCCAACGTGGTCCGCTCCACCGACGGCGTGCACTTCTGCCCCGTGACGGCGGACCACGACGTGTGCCCGGTCTACTCGTCCGGCGCCTTCCGCTTCGCCGACGCCATGGTGCACGGCCTCGTGTCGTCCGCCGACCCGGGGTCCGGGTCGGCGCAGGGCTCGCGCAGCTGAACCTGCCGCGGGCACACCCGCCGCGGACTACTCCGACGCGTCGGGTTCCCCGGCCGCCCAGGCCACCGCGCCACCCGTCAGGTTCTCCGCCGTCCACCCGGCCTCGCTGAGCGCCTTGGCCGCCGCGGCGGACCGGCCGCCCACGTGGCAGGCCACCACGATGGTGGCGTCGCGCGGCAGCTCGTCCAGCCGGTCACCCAGCTGACCGAGCGGGATGTTCACCCCGATGGGGTAGGCCCAGGCCGCGACCTCGTCCGGCTCGCGCACGTCGAGCAGGAACACGTCCTCGCCCCGGGCGAGGCGCGCCTTGACCTCGTCGGGCTCCACCTCGGCATAGGCCATGCGGCCACGCTACGCCCTTGCTCCGCCGGTACGCTGGGGCGATGGCCTTGCCTCGGAAGTTCCTCAACGACGACGAGGAGCTGCTGGCCGAGCTGCGCCCGCACTGGATCTTCCTCTTCGGCCCCCTCTTCACGTCCATCGGGGTGTGGGCGGCGCTCATCGTCCTGGTGGTCCTGTGGCGGAACCCGCCCGGTTGGACGAACTACCCGCTCCTGATCATCGCCCTGATCCCGGGCCTGTGGCTGCTCGGCCGCTACGTGCGCTGGCGCTCCTACGACGTCGCGCTCACGTCGACCCGGATACTGGTGCGCCAGGGCATCCTCGGGCGCGACACCGTGCAGTTGCGCCTGCAGCGCATCACCGAGGTCAACATCCGGCAGGCGCTGATCGAGCGGCTCCTCGGCACGGGCAGCCTCGTGATCGACGTGCAGGGTGAGGACGACTCGCTGACGCTCGAGTACATGCGCAAGCCCGCCATCGTCCAGCGCGTCATCAACTCGCAGATCAACGAGATCGTGGGGGGCGGGCGCCGCGAGGCCGTCCCCCACGACATGCTGCCCTACGACCAGCGCGGCGCCGCACGCCGCGCCGATCCCCGCACCGAGGCCGAGCGGTACGACACCTACGACACCCCGCCCTTCGGGGTCAGCACGCCGCCGTCCACCGCGCCGGCCCCCAGCACGCCGGCACCGGGTGCGCCGGCGTCCGGCGACCCGCCGGCGGGTGCCCTCCCCTTCGAGATCCGGGACCGGCTCATCGAGCTCGACGACCTGCGCAAGCGCGGCATCCTCTCCGAGGAGGAGTTCGCCGCCAAGAAGAGCGAGCTGCTCGACCGCATCTGAGGGGGTGCCCGGGGCAGGGAGGGCGCAACCGCACCGCGGACTACCGTGGACCGGTGTGAACGCCCCTCGATACCGGTGCGACGCCTGCGGCAACCTCACCCGCTTCGACGTCACCGTCTCGGAGAGGACCAGGGCCTTCTACCACTACACGGTGGGCGGCGAGCTCGTCGTGGAGGACACCGAGGTCCTGGCGCGCACCGTGGACGACGTGGTGTGCCGCTGGTGCGGCCACGGGCGGAGCGTGGTCGAGATCGGCGACGAGGCGCACACCGAGCCCGGCGCGTCCGCCGAGGTGCAATGACCGAGCCGCCGGCGGAGATCCTGAGCCGGCTGCGCCCCATCCCCACCTACACGGACCACCCCGCCACGCGCCCGCACGACGTGGTCGGCGTCGACCCCGGCGGCGCCCCCTGCCGCATCGACGTGGTGGAGGCCGCCGCGCCGGTGCTGCTCCTGTTCCTCTCGGCGGGCTGCCTGGGCTGCCGCGACCTGTGGGACGGCCTGACCGACCTCCACGCCGGCCTGGACGGCGCGGCGCGCCTGGCGGTGGTGACGAGGAGCCCGAGTGAGGAGGATCCCGACGCCATCGCCGCGCTGGCGGGCGCCGCGCCCGACGGCCCGGTCGCGGTCGTGATGAGCACGCCCGCCTTCCGCGACTACCGGGTCGCAGGCCCGCCGTTCCTCGTGGTCGCCGCGGCGCGGGCCGTGCTCACCGAGAGCGTGGCCTGGGGCCTCGACCAGACGCTGCAGATCGCGCTGGGCGCCGTGTCCCCGGCCTAGCGCCGTGTCCCCGGTCCGCGTCAGGTCGCGCCGTCGTGTCACAGCCCCTGGTCATGCTTGGCCCGAACAGAGAGGGTCATCGTCATGCCGACTTCCAGGGACACCGACATCGAGCCCACCACCGACGACGCCGGCGGGCTCACCATCGACTGCGACTGCTGCGCGCTGCGCGAGACCGTGGCCTGTGACGACTGTGTGGTCAGCTTCCTGCTCGGGAGGGAGCCCGACGACGCCGTGGTCATCGACGCCGACGAGGCGCGCGCCATGCGCATGCTCGAGCGCGCCGGCCTGGTGCCGACGCTGCGCTTCAGCGACCGCGCCGGGTAGCCGCCGATCGACCCCCCTGTCCCGGCGCGGCGAGCGCGGGGCGTGGTGAAGCGCCACCTGCTCGTCACCAACGATTTCCCGCCCAAGGTGGGCGGCATCCAGAACTACCTCTGGGAGCTGTGGCGGCGGCTCGACCCGGCCTCCTACGTCGTGCTCACCGCGTCGTCGGCCGACGACGCCGCCGCGTTCGACGCCGAGCAGGCCGAGCGGGGCGTGCACATCGAGCGGGTGCCCGAGCCCGTCCTCTTCTTCCCGACCCCCCGGGCGCTGGACGCGGTGCGCCGGTGCACCCGGGAGCACGAGGTCGACCTGGTCCTGCTCGACCCGGCGCTGCCCCTGGGGCTCCTGGGCCCGCGCCTCGACGTGCCCTACGGGGTGATCCTCCACGGCGCCGAGGTCACGGTGCCGGGGCGACTGCCCGGGTCGCGGGCGGCGCTGGCCCGGGTGTTGCGGGGGGCGGCGCTGGTCGTGTCGGCCGGCCGGTACCCGGCGGCGGAGGCGCGCCACGCCGCACCCGGGCTCACGGCGCCGGTGGTCGAGGTCCCTCCCGGGGTGAACGCCGGCGCCATCACGCCCCTCAAGGCGGCCGAACGTCGCGCGGCGCGGGCCCGGCTCGGCCTGCCGGCACCGGGCCCGCTGATCGTGAGCGTGAGCCGCCTCGTGCCGCGCAAGGGCATGGACGTCCTCATCGAGGCGGCCAACCGCCTGGCGCCGTCGTACCCCGACCTCGTGGTCGCCATCGCCGGCGACGGCCGCGACCTGGCCCGCCTGCGGCGGCTGGCCGCCGAGAGCCCGCAGTGCGTGCGCGTGCTCGGGCGGGTGAGCGACGGGGACCGGGCCGCCCTCCTGGGCGCCGCCGACGTGTTCGTGATGGCCTGCCGGAGCCGGTGGCTCGGCCTGGAGCAGGAGGGATTCGGCATCGTGTTCCTCGAGGCCGCCGCCGCCGGCGTCCCCCAGGTGGCTGGGGACAGCGGGGGAGCGTCGGAGGCCGTCCTCGACGGCGTGACGGGCCTGGTGGTCGGGGACCCGGGGGACCCCGGTGCCGTGGCCGAGGCCCTGCGCAGCCTGCTGGCGGACCCGACCCGCCGCCGCCGGATGGGCCGGGCGGCGCGGGCCCGGGTTCAGGAAGTCTTCGATAACGACGTTCTCGCTTCTAGGCTGGCCGAGGCGCTGGCCGGAGTGGCAATCTGACTCACCGCTGGGCCGATGGCACCGGACAGGAAGGAAGCACTGAGCGTGGCCGATCAAGCTACAGAGCACATCTCGGTAGCGGCACCACCGGAGCGGTGCTTCGACGTCGCGGCCGACCTCGAGCGCTACCCGGAATGGGCCGCCGACATCAAGGAGATCGAGGTCAAGGAGCGCGACGAGCAGGGGCGCCCGCTGCTGGTGACCTTCCGCGCCGCCGCTTTCGGCCGCAGCACGAGTTACACCCTGGCCTACGACTACGCCGAGGCGCCCCACGTCCTGGCCTGGAAGCTGACGCAGGGCGACATCACCACCAAGCTCGACGGCAGTTACGTCTTCGATCCCGGCGAGGATGGCGGTACCGACGTCACGTACCACCTCGAGGCGGAGCTGCGCGTGCCCATCCCCGGTTTCATCAAGATGCGCGCCACGAGCCGCATCATGGCAACGGCCATGCGAGAGCTGAAGGCGCGGGTCGAGTCCATCTCGTGAGCGCCGATGCGGGCCCGCCGGCCGCTGCCGGCGTGACCTACGGCATCGACATCGGTGGGACCAAGGTCCTCGGCGTCGCGCTCGGGCCGAGCGCCGAGGTCGTCGCCGAGGCGCGGGTCCCCACGCCGAGCGGCACCCGCGAGATCGTGGGCAGCCACGTGGCCGACGCAGTGGCGCAGGTGGTCGTCGAGCTCGACCGCGAGGTCGGTGCCGCGGGCGCGGCGCCGGTCGGCGTCGGCGCACCCGGCATGGTCGACCGGCAGGGCCGGCTCCGCTTCGCGCCCAACCTGCCCCAGGCCCAGGGGGTCGACTGGACCGAGCTGATCGGGGGCCGCCTCCCCGGCCGACGCCTCCTCATTGAGAACGACGCCAACTTCGCGGTGCTCGCCGAGCACCGCCTGGGGTCCGCCCGCGGCCACGACGACGTGGTCATGGTCACGCTGGGCACCGGGATCGGGGGCGGGATCGTCACCGGCGGGCGGGTGCAGGTCGGCTCGGCGGGCTTCGCCGGCGAGATCGGCCACATGGTGGTCGACCCGACCGGACCGGCCTGCCCGTGCGGGCGCCGGGGCTGCTGGGAGCGCTTCGCCTCGGGCGCCGGGCTCGGTGTCCTCGCCCGCGAGGCGGCGCTGGCGGGGCGTCTGGGCGAGGTCGTGCGGCTGGCCGGGGGCGACCCCGAGAGCGTCCGCGGCGAGGACGTCTCCGCCGCCGCGGCCGCCGGCGACCCGGCGGCGGAGCGGGTGATCGCCGAGGTCGGCTGGTGGGTCGGGTTCGGTCTGGCCAACCTGGCCTGCGTGCTCGATCCGGAGTGCTTCGTGCTGGGGGGAGGCGTGGTGCGGGCCGGCGACCTCCTGGTGGACGCGGCCCGGGCCACCTACGCCGAGCTCGTCGAGGGCGGCGAGCGGCGCCCCGCCGTGGTGATCGTGCCCGCCGCGTTCGGGGAGCGGGCCGGCGCGGTCGGCGCGGCGCTGGCGGCGCGCCAGGGGGGGCTGTGGTGATCCGCACCGGCGTGGTCCTGCCGACGTTCCGGGAGCGGCCCGACGACGCCTTCGCCGCCGCGGAGGACGCGGTCGGCGCGGGGGTGGACGGGGTGTTCTGCTACGACCACATCTGGCCCATGGGCCAACCCGAGCGGCCCGCCCTGGCGCCGTTCCCCGTCCTCGGCGCGCTGGCCACGCGCCTCGGCCCGGCGCGTGGCGCCGGGGAGGGCCCGTTCCTCGGCACCCTGGTGGCCCGGGTGGGCCTGGCGCCCAACGCGGTGCTGGCCGCGCAGTTCAGGGCCCTCGACCGGTTGGCGCCCGGCCGGGTCATCGCGGGCCTGGGCACCGGCGACCGGCTGAGCGAGGAGGAGAACCTTTCCTACGGCATCCCGTTCCCCCCCGCCGCCGAGCGACGGGCCCAACTGGTCGCGCTGGGCCGCGAGCTGGCGGGGAGCGGGCTCGTCGTCTGGGTCGCCGGTGGGTCGGCCGGCCGCACCGAGGAGGCCCGCGCCGCCGGGGCCGCCCTCAACGTGTGGGATGCCGAGCCCGCGCGGGTGGCCGAGCGAGCGCAGGGACCCGACGCGGTGGAGGTGACCTGGGCGGGCCCGCCGCCCAACGGCTCGCCACCCATCGCCGAGACGGTGCGGTCGCTGCACGACGCCGGTGCAACCTGGGTCGTGTTCGGCTGGCCGGTCGACGCCGCGCAGCTGGTCGACGCCTCCCGCGCCGTCGCCTGAACCGCGTGCGCCCGGCACGGTGCCCGCGGGCGGCGCCGATGGCGGGGTGAGCCGCCGGCGGTCGGGTGGGGTGGGTGCCGGGCCGTAGACTTCCGTGATGGAGTTCCGCCGGATCAACGGGCTGCCGCCCTACGTCTTCGCCACCATCAACGACTTGAAGGCGACGTCGCGGCGAGCCGGCCGGGACGTCATCGACCTCGGCTTCGGGAACCCCGACCTGCCCTCGCCCGACGTGGCGGTGGGCAAGCTGGCCGAGGCCGCCACCAACCCGCGCAACCACCGCTACTCGGCGTCGCGGGGCATCCCGAAGCTGCGCAGCGCCATCACCGACCTCTACCGGCGCAAGTTCGCGGTCGAGCTGGACCCCGAGACCGAGGTGGTGACGACCATCGGGGCCAAGGAGGGCTTCTCGCACCTGATGTGGGTGCTGGTCGCCCCGGGGGACACGGCGCTGGTGCCCTCGCCCTCGTACCCAATCCACATCTGGGGCCCGCTGTTCGCCGGCGCCGACGTGCGCCAGGTCCCGCTGGCGGGCCCGGCCGTCCCCACCGAGGAGGGCGGGGCGCCCGACCCCGGCGACGCCTTCTTCGACGGGCTCATGAGCGCGTGGGAGGAGTCGTGGCCCAAGCCGCGCGTCATCGTGCTCTCCTTCCCGCACAACCCGACCACCGCCTGCGTCGACCTGTCCTTCATGGAGCGCCTGGTGACCTTCGCCCGCGAGCACGAGGTGGTCCTGGTGCACGACTTCGCCTACGCGGACCTCGGCTTCGACGGCTACGACCCGCCGTCCATCCTGCAGGTGCCCGGCGCCACCGACGTCGCCGTCGAGATCTACACCATGACCAAGTCGTTCTCCATGGCCGGGTGGCGGGTGGGCTTCGTGGTCGGCAACCGCGAGATCGTGCAGGCGCTCACCAAGCTGAAGACCTATCTCGACTACGGCACCTTCCAGCCGATCCAGATCGCGGCCATCGTGGCCATGAACGAGGCGCCGGACTACCCCAAGGAGATCAACCGGATCTACCGGTCGCGGCGCGACACGCTCTGCGACGGGCTCAACCGCATCGGGTGGCACCTGGTGCCCCCCAAGGGGACCATGTTCGTGTGGGCCCCCATCCCGGAGCCCTACCGCGAGATGGGCTCGCTCGAGTTCTCGAAATACCTGGTCAGCGAGGCGGACGTCGCCACCTCGCCCGGCGTCGGCTTCGGCCCCGGCGGCGACGGCCACGTGCGCTTCGCCCTGATCGAGAACGAGCAGCGCATCGGGCAGGCGGTGCGCAACCTGCGCGGCGCGCTCACCAAGCTCGGCTAGGTCCCCTCAGGGGAGGCCCGCCCCGGGCACGCTCGTCCGCACCTTCTCGATCGCCCCGTTGCGCGCCGCCCGTGCCTTGGCGGCATGGCTGTCGGGCGCCGTGATCAGGTAGAGGGTGCGGCGGTCGTCGTCGCCCAGCATGCAGGCGTAGCAATTCTGCGAGGTGACGACGCGCTCGAGCACCTCCCCGCCCTCGGCCACACGGACGCATTCGGCGGCCAAGGCATTGGAGACCCAGATGGAGCCGTCCGCGCACAGGCAGATGCCGTCGGGCGCGAGCCCCGGCGGGGCGGCCCACTCGCGCCGGTTCGCCAGCGTGCCGTCCGCCGTGCGGTCGAACGCGGTCAGGCGGCCGCCCATGCTCTCGGCGATGACGAGCGTGGCGCCGTCCTCGCTGATGACCGTGCCGTTGGGGAACGCCAGGTCGGCCGCAGCCTCGGAGCTGGTGCCGTCGGGATCGACGCGTACGAGCGAGGTGGGCGCGATGGCGCTCGCCTCGACGGAGCCGTCGTAGAGGCCGTCGAGGTCGAAGCCGAAGTTGCCCGCGTAGGCCTGGCCGTTGGAGGCCACGACCATGTCGTTGGCGTGCCAGGTGGCCCAGGGCGTCAGATCCCCGTGGCGCACGAACGTCCCGTCGTCCTCGCGGCGCATGATGGCGCGGTCGAGGCGCGAGTTGACGAGGAGGCGCCCGTCGGGCAGCCAGCCCAGCCCCGCCGGCTCGCCGTCGAAGGCGACCTCGACGCGGCGCTCGCCGTCGGGTGCGACCGAGCAGACGGCGTGGTCGAAGAAGTCCGAGTACCACAGGCGGCCGTCGTGCCAGCGCGGGCACTCCCCGAAGAACAGGCCGCCCAGGAACGGCTCCGCGGTCAAGGTCTCGTTGGTCACGTGCACATCCCTCCCCGGTGATCCGGCACCGCAGTTCAGCACAGCGTGGTACCCGGTGCGCCGCCGGCCGGTGGGGGGTACCTTTGGCCCGTGACGTACTGGGTGCTCAAGGCGGTCCTGACCCCGATCTTCTTCGTCCTGTTCCGGGTGAAGGTGGAGGGGAGGGAGAACATCCCGAAGCACGGCCCGGCGGTGCTGGCCGCCAACCACCAGTCCTTCTGCGACTCGTTCTTCATCCCGCTCGTGGTCCGGCGCAAGGTCACGTTCCTCGCCAAGGCGGAGTACTTCGACTCGTGGAAGACGGCCTGGTTCTTCCGGGCCGCCGGCCAGATCCCGATTCGGCGCACAGGCGGCAGCGCCTCGGAGCGGGCCCTCGAGACGGCACGCAACGACGTGCTCGGGAAGGGACGGATCCTCGGCCTCTACCCCGAGGGCACCCGGAGCCTCGACCAGTTCGTGCACAAGGGGAGGACCGGCGTGACCAGGCTGTCGCGGGAGTGCGGCGTGCCCGTGATCCCGGTGGGCGTCGTCGGGACGGTGGACGTGCAGCCGGTCAACTCCAACATGATGCGGCCCTTCAAGACGGTGACCATCCGCTTCGGCACGCCCATGCGGATGGACCCGCCCGAGAACCCCGACGACCCGCTCGAGAACCACGACCACACCGAGTGCAGGGCCTTCACCGACCAGCTCATGCGGGAGATCGCCCGTCTCGCCGAGCGCGAGTACGTCGACGAGTACGTGCCTGCACGCACGAGCGCCGCCGCCTGAGGAGAACCCGCAGCGCAGAGGATTCGTCTCTGTTTCGAAACAGTCAGTTCATATTCACCGCCTAACGTTTGCCGCATGGCTGGCTATGTGGTGAGGATCGCCCTGCCCGACCGGCCCGGTGCCCTCGGCCTGGTGGCCAGCCGCATCGGGGCCGTCGGGGGGGACATCGTGGCCATCAACATCCTCGAGCGCGACGGTGGCCAGGCGGTCGACGAGTTCGTGGTCGAGATCGGCGGGCACCACCTCATCGAGCTCCTGCAGAGCGAGATCCACGAGGTGGACGGCGCCTCCGTCCTGGAGATCCGGGCGGCGGACTCTACGACGCCGGCGGGCTGACGACGTAGGCGCACACGTGTGCGCCATCCATGAGGTGCGCCACCCGGCGCACCGTGGCCCCGGGCAGCGCGTCGCGGATGAAGGCGAGCTCGCTCGTGCAGGCCTGCGAGAACCCGTGCGCCACCGTGAGGATGGCGCAGTTGTGCTCGGTGATGCGCCAGCTCCCGTCGGGCAGGCGCTCCGCCTCGGCCAGGTAGCCGTCCTCGTCCAGGATGGCGGTGAGCGCGGCCACCTGCTCGTCGAAGGGCAGGTGGGCGGTGCGCGGGAGCGCGCCGGCGACGCGGCGCCGGCGCCGTTGCTCGAAGAGCTCGTCGACCTGTGACGCGTCCGGGCCCCCGAGGTAGCCCAGCAGCTCGGTGGTGAGGTCGCCGTAGCGCTTGGGGTAGAGGGACTCGGCCGCCGCCGTCAGCTCGTAGACGTGCCGGGGACGGCCGCGGCCCGCCCCCTCGGGCACCTCGTCGCGGTGCACGAGCAGCCCGTCGTCTTCCAGGCGGGCCAGCTGCATGCGCACGGCCGCGGGCGTGAGGGACAGCGCCCCGGCCACCGCGGCCGCGTCGAGCGGGCCCTGGCGCTTGAGGATGTTGAGGATGGCCCGCCTCGTGGTCGGCAGCTGCTGGAGCGGCGACTCCGGTGTCGTGCCTGCGGACACCATCGCGGGATCGGGCGTCACGGCAGGATCAGGTGGACGTCGCCGAACTCGTGCCACAGGTAGCCGTCGGCGAGCGCGGCGGCATAGGACGCCTCGAGCAGCGGCCGGCCCGCGATCGCCTCGAGCATGGCGAGATGGGACGCCTCGGGCTCGTGCCAGCCGGTCAGGAACCCGTCGATGGAGCGGACGGGTCGCTCGGGCGACACCACGGTCTCGGTCCAACCTTCGCTCGGGTGCACATGCCCATGTTCGTCGACGACGGACTCGAGCGCGCGCACCACGGTGGTGCCGATCGCGATGACCCGGCCGCCGGAGCGGCGCGTGTCGTTGATGTGGTGCGCGGTGGCGAGCGACACCCTGAAGTACTCGGCGTAGGGCGGTTCGCTGGCTTCCAGCGAAGCGACGCCGGTGTGCAACAGGAGGGGTGCCACGCCGACGCCCTTGGCCACGAGCCTGGTCAGGACCTCGGGGGTGAACGGGCGCCCGGCGCTCGGCATCTCGGCCGACCCCGGCTCCGTGGCGTACACGTTCTGGTAGGCCGTGATGGGGTAGCTGCCCCGCACGTAGCCGTAGCGGATGGGCCGCCCGTGGCGGGCGAGGAAGCTGTGCAGGCGCTCGGGTGTGTCGACCCGGGAGACCCACAGGCGCACGCCTGCGCCGCCGGGGCCCGGGGAGTAGGGGGCGAGGAGGTCGATGCGCCCCGCGCCGGGGAGGGCGATGGCGTCGCCGGCCGCGGCACCGAGATAGGCCTGGCCCTCGCGGCGCACCTCCACCGTCCACAGTCCGGCGGGCAGACGGCTCGAGAGGTGCACCTCGACGGCCGACCCGTCGGGCGCCGTGCCGTCGAGCTCGGCGGCCAGCGTCCCCGAGGTGTTGACCACCACCAGGTCGCCCTCGTCGAGGAAGCGGGGCAGCTCGGAGAAGTGCGAGTGCACGAGGGAGCCGTCCGACTTGGTCGCCACCAGCATGCGCACCGCGTCGCGGGTCATGCCGCGGTACTCGGGCGGCGAGGGCGCTTCGAGCTCGGGGGGGAGCGAGAACGAGAGCGGGTGCAGCTCGGGCAGGCGGGCGGCGAGGCCGGGCTCCAGCGACGGGACGGCCAGTGCGCTCACGCCACGGCTCCCGTCGAGACGAGCTCGCCGGCCCGGTAGCGACCACTCGCTCGGTCGCTCCCGACCAGCTCGAGGAAGGCGGGCACCACGGTGGAGGGCTCGGGCCGGTCCGAGATGTCCTCGCCCGGGAACGCGGCCTGGTGCATGGCGGTGCGCAGGTCCCCGGGGTCGACCGACCACACGGTCAGGGCGGGGAACTCCACGGCCAGCACGGCGCCGAGGTGCTCGAGCGCCGCCTTGCCAGCCCCGTACCCGCCCCAGCCCTCGTAGGCCTCGACCGCGGCGTCCGACGTGATGTTCAGCACGCGCGGGTGCGGCGCGTCGAGGAGCAGCGGCAACGCGTCCTGGACGAGCCCGAGCGGGGCGACGACGTTGACCTCGAAGGCGACGCGCAGGTCACCGAGCGGGTAGTCGGCCAGGGAGGGGAGCGGTGCGGTGCCGAGCGTGCCGGCGTTGTTCACGACGAGGTCGAGACCGCCGAGCTCGAACGCGGCGGCGGTGAGGCCGTGGCGGTGGTCGAGGTCGGTGATGTCGCCGGGCAGGGCGACGATACGGGCGTCACGTGCCGCTCCGGCGCGGATCCGGGCGGCCGCCGCCTCGAGCGTGCTCTCGTCGCGCCCGTCGATCACCAGCGACCAGCCGGCCCTCGCCAGCCCTGTCGCCAATGCCTCCCCGAGTCCCCGGGATGCCCCTGTCACGATGGCCACGCTCATGGCTGCCCACCCTTCCGAGCGGCGGGTCCGCTCCTCTGGGTGAATATAACAAGGAATAGCTTGCTTTATTTCTCGGCCCGATCCTCACCTCCGAGCCGGCAGATCGGGAACCCTGGTTCGGTCCTGGCCCTAGGAGAGGGCGACGTCGCTCAACGCAGCCGTGGTGGAGGAGCCGACGAAGAGGCCGGAGCCGCCGTAGGCGGCCGTGATGACGTTGGTGCCGACCTGCACGAAGGTCGTGGTCAGCTGGGCCTCACCGTTCGAGACCGTGCCCGTGCCGATGGGGGTGCCGTTGTCGTAGAAGGTGACGTTGCCGGTCTCGTCGAACCCGGTGGCCGGGAAGACGTTCGCGGACAACGTGACCGGCTCACCGAAGATGTACGGGTTGTCGGAGCTGCCGAGGACGACGCTCGTCGGCGACCGGCTCACGGTGAGCGACTCCGCCTCCGACGAACTCCCGAGTCCGCCGCCGCCCCCGCTGTAGGAGGCGGTGATGGAGTTCGGGCCGACCGGCAGTGTGGTGATGAGCATGCTGGCCGTGGTCACGCCGTCGGCGGTGGCCAGCACCGAGGAGCCGAGGGTCGTCGTGCCGTTGTCCATGAACGTGACTGCTCCGGTGGGGTGTGCCGTTCCCCACATGGGGGCGACCGTGGCGGTCAGCGTGACACTCGCGCCGTACGTGGGAGTGGGCGGCGACGCCACGACGGACGTCGTCGTAGGCACCGGCGACCCCGGCACCGCAATGATCTCCTCGTTGACGGTATTCGTCGAGGAGGTGCCGACGAATTCGTCGTCCCCTTCGTAGACGGCCGTGATCGGGTGGCTGCCGGGTGTCAGCGACGAGGTCTGGAACACGGCCTGACCGTTCGAGACGGTGCCGACCCCGAGAAGGGACCCGTTGTCGTCGAACTGGACCGTGCCGGTCTCGCCCGTGGCGGCGGAACCGATGGTGGCCGTCAACGTCACGACGTCCCCGACGGCGGTCTCCGCGGCCGAGCTGGCCAGCGTGACCGACGTCATCGCTTCGGCCACGCTGAGGCGGATCGGCGCAGGGGACGAGCTTGTGCTGAAGTTCGCGTCGCCGTTGTAGTCGGCTGTCACCCAGTGTGAGCCGGCCGTGAGGCTCGAGCTGGTAAAGGTCGCCGTGGCGACGCCGTCCGCCGGGGACAACGGCGCACTGCCGAGGGGCGTCGTCTCGTCGTAGAAGGTCACGGTCCCTGTCGGGTCGATCGACCCGCTGCCGGGAGCCACCGTCGCGGTGAAGGACACACCCTGGCCATAGGTGGACGTGGGCGAGGACGACGCCATCGACGTCTGGGTGGGGACTTGCCCGATCGTCTCGCTGAGCGAGCCCTGGCTCGCAGCGTCGTTCACGTCCCCGCTGTAGGTGGCGACGACGTCGTGGGTCGTGTTCGGCCCGTAGGTCTCGGCGCACCGGACCTGTGGGGGGGTGTCCGCAGGCAGCTCGAGCGACTGGCACCCGCTCACCGGCACGCCGTCGTCGCTGAACGACACCGTGCCCGTCGGTGTCCCGATTCCCGGGGCGACGTCGCCGACGGTGGCCGCGTAGGTGACCTCCTGGCCCGGCAGCGGACTGGCCGGGGTGGGGGTGATGGTGACGTCCGTCGGGGCCGGTTCGACGACTTGGGTGAGAGCCTGCGAGATGCTCGCGTCGGACACCACGTCACCGCTGTAGGTGGCCACGATCGCCTCGGATCCGACGCCCAGTTCCGAGGTGTCGAGCGTGGCCGTGGTGCTGCCGGCGGACGACGTCACGGGCGATGTGCCGAGGAGATGGCCACCGGTGTCGAAGCTGACCAGGCCCGTGGGCGGCGGGCCGGGGGCCGACGTCACCGTTGCCGTGAAGCGCACGTCCTGCCCGTGGACCGACCCGGTGGGCTGGGTGCTCGTGACGCTGGTCGAGGTCGCGGCCGCGGGCACGGCACCGCTGAGGCCGACCTCGTCGGTATGGGAGTAGTCGGCCGTCGCGCCGTGGAGCACCGTGGTGAAGGCACCCGTGGAGGTTCCGTGGTCGACGACGTACTCCTCGCCGGACGAGGGTGCGAACCCGTCGTCGAACACGGGGTCGGCGCCGCCACCGAGCGAGAGGGTGCCGTTCGTGATCCGCCCGTAGTCGGACGTCGAACCGGGTGCGCCGTCGATGCCGAACACCAGGAGACCGTCGTGCTCGTTCGTGAGCGTCGCCGCCGCGCCGAGGTCGATCAGGCCGCCGGGCGCCATCGCGATGGTGCCGTCGTTCGTCAAGACGGCAGCGTTCCCGCCATCGACGGTGCCCAGTACGGTCAGGGTGCCGTCGACCGCCAGACCCGACGACACCGACAGGCTCGCCCGGGCGCCGCCGTTCCCGCTTCCCGTGCCGACGCGGAGGGTGCCGCCGGCCGAGACGGTCAGCTCGCCCACGGTGAACGGCGCGTCGGGGACGACGACCGTCTCGCCGCCGGGGATGCAGGCGCTGCTGCCGTCGTCCGGCACCCCTGTGCTCCAGTTCGCCGCGTTGTCCCATTGGGCCGTTCCCCCACCGCCCGTCCACACGTCGTCACAGCGCAACGCGACCGGGGCAGCGGCGGGCGTGGCGCCCCCTGTCGCCGCGGCGGAGCCAAGACCGGTGAGAGCTCCGGCCACGAGCACCAGGACCGCGAATCCGGCGCCCAACACCATCGGCCGAAGCCGAACGGACCATCGCTCTGCAACCCGCAGACGACTCTCGCCGAGCACCACGTCGCACTCCCTGTTCCGTGCTGGGCAAGCGTCGGGGTCCGCACGCGCGGATCCGAGCTCTCCCGGGTTTCATTCTGCTCTCGGCACCGGTTGCGTGGTAGGCCCAATGCCGAATGGCAACGCACGATTCCTGCTTGTCACACAGGTTTCCGGCTCGCGATCCGGGCGGTCCGGGGTGGGATCCCGGACCGCCTACCCCGATGGGAGGTCGGCCCACCCCATCGACTTCTCGACGGCCCGGCGCCAGACGGCGTGGACGGCGTCGGTCAGCTCGGCGGGCAGCGCGGGCTCGAAGACGGTCTCGGCCTCCCAGAGGCCGGCGAGCTCCTCGAGCGAGGACCACACACCTTCGGCCAGGCCGGCCACGGTGGCCGCCCCGAGGGCCGTCGACTCGAGCGCGCGCGGCCGCGCCACGGGCATGCGGCTCTGCTCGGCCTGCAGCTCGAGGAGGAGGTCCATGGTGGCGGCGCCCCCGTCCGCCCGCAGCGCGGAGAGGGGATGGGTGGAGGCGGCGGCCATGGCATCGGTCATGTCGCGCACCTGGAACGCCATCGACTCCACACAGGCCCGCGCGATCTGGGCCCGTCCGGCGCCGCGGGTGAGGCCCGTGATGAGGCCGCGGGCCCGGGGGTCCCACCACGGGCTGCCGAGGCCGGTGAGCGCGGGTACGAAGGTGACCCCACCGCTGTCGGGAACCGACGCCGCCAGCGGTCCCACCTCGGCTGCCTCGTCGATGATGCCGAGCCCGTCGCGCAGCCACTGGATCGCCGCCCCCGACACGAAGGTGGAGCCCTCCAGCGCGTAGGCGACGGGCCCGGGTGACGCCGGCGCGTGGGCACCCAGGTCCCAGGCGCAGCTGACGGTGAGGCCCTCGGGTGCCGGCGGGCGCTCCGGCCCGGCGTTGGCCAGCGCGAAGCTGCCGGTGCCGTAGGTGACCTTGACCATGCCGGGCTCGAAGCAGGCCTGGCCGAAGAGCGCGGCCTGCTGGTCGCCGAGGACGCCGGCGACCGGGACGGAGTCGAGGACCGCGGAGGCGGGGCCGAGGTCCCCGAGCGCGGCGAGGCCGAAGCGTCCGGCGGACGGCCGCACCTCGGGCAAGGTGTGCCGTGGCACGCCGAAGAGGTCGCACAGCTCGACGGACCAGGAGAGCGTCGTCGTATCGAGCAGGAGGGTGCGGCTCGCGTTGGACGGGTCCGTGACGTAGACGCCGCCGGACGGCCCGCCGGTGAGGTTCCACAGCACCCAGGTGTCGACGGTGCAGAAGGAGAGGTTCGGGTCGCCGGCGGCGAGCGGGAGCTCGCCGGAGCGCAGCAGCCAGGCCGCCTTGGTCGCGCTGAAGTAGGGGTCGAGGACCAGACCCGTCCTGTCGCGCACGAACGGCAGGTGACCGGCCTCGGTCAGCTCCGCGCAGAGGGGCGCGCTGCGGCGGTCCTGCCAGACGATGGCGCGGTGGAGGGGTCGCCCGTCGGAGCGGTCGAACGCGACGAGCGTCTCGCGCTGGTTCGTGATGCCGACGGCGGCGACGGCCTCCCCGGAATCGGCGAGCCGGGCGCCGACCTCGGCCAGGGTGGCCCGCACGGCGGCCCAGATCTCGGCGGGGTCGTGCTCGACCCATCCGGGTCGGGGGAAGTGCTGGGCGAGCTCGCGGTAGGCCACGTCGGTGACGCGGGCCTGCTCGTCGACGACGAGGGCGCGCACGCCGGTCGTGCCCGCATCGATGGCGACGACCTTGGCCATGGGGGGCCGACGCTACCGGTTTGCAGGGAATCGGCGTCGTGGGCGGCCGTTCGGGAGACCCTGCCGCGCTAACCATCGCGAACGGCCCGTGACCTGCATGGTTGATGCAGGGCTTTGGTTGACAAGGGCGTAACTACAGTGCTGTAATGACACAGCATCTCGTGTCTCGGGGGAGGGCCAGCCACTATATATTGTGGTGAGGCGACTCGTGCCCTCCCTCAGGCGCCGGATCGGAGCACGGGCCGTACGACACCTCCTGCGGGTGCAGAGGGGGCCACAGCGGCGACGACAAGGCAGAGCAGCACGCAACGAACGACCCCGCAGGACAGAGCCCACGAGGAGGATCCCAGCGCCATGGCCATCGCCCCCCAGCGATCCGAGATCGGCATCCGCCGGCACTTCAGCACCGAAGGCGTGCACCCCTACGACGAGGTGCGCTGGGAGCGGCGCGACGCCCGCATCACGAATTTCCGCGACGGCACGGTCGCCTTCGAACAGCTCGGGGTCGAGGTGCCCGAGTCCTGGAGCGTGAACGCCACCAACATCCTGGCGCAGAAGTACTTCCGGGGGACCCTCGGCACCGAGGAGCGCGAGTGGTCGCTGCGCCAGGTGGCCGACCGGGTGGCCGACACGCTGACGGCGTGGGGGATCAAGGACGGCTACTTCGTCGACGACGAGGAGGCCGTGCTCTTCAACCACGAGCTGAAGTTCCTCATCATCCACCAGAGGGCGGCGTTCAACTCGCCGGTGTGGTTCAACATCGGGGTGCACGGCGTGCCCCAGCAGGGGAGCGCGTGCTTCATCCTCTCCGTCGAGGACACCATGGACTCGATCCTCAACTGGTACACCGAGGAGGGCGTCATCTTCAAGGGCGGATCGGGTGCCGGGGTGAACCTGTCGCGCATCCGCTCCTCGCACGAGCTGCTCAAGGGCGGCGGCACCGCGTCGGGACCGGTCAGCTTCATGCGCGGCGCCGACGCGTCGGCGGGCACGATCAAGTCCGGCGGCAAGACCCGGCGCGCGGCCAAGATGGTCATCCTCGACGCCGACCACCCCGACGTCGAGGACTTCGTCTGGTGCAAGGCGATCGAGGAGCGCAAGGCCCGGGTCCTGCGCGACGCCGGCTTCGACATGGACCTCGACGGCGCGGACAGCCACTCGACGCAGTACCAGAACGCCAACAACTCGGTGCGGGTGACCGACGAGTTCATGGAGGCGGTGCTCGACGGCCGTGACTGGAACCTCACGGCCCGGACGGACGGCTCGGTGGTGCGGACGGTGCCCGCCCGCGACCTGTTCCGCCAGATCGCCCATTCGGCCTGGGAGTGCGCCGACCCGGGCCTGCAGTACGACACCACCATCAACCGCTGGCACACGGCACCCAACACGGGGCGGATCAACGGCTCCAACCCGTGCTCGGAGTACGTGCACCTCGACAATTCGGCCTGCAACCTGGCCTCCATGAACCTGTTGACGTTCCTCGACGAGAACGACGAGTTCGACGTCGAGGGCTTCAAGGCGGCGGTGTCGGTGGTGTTCACGGGGATGGAGATCATTGTGGGCAACGCCGACTACCCGACCGAGAAGATCGGCGAGACGACCCGCGCCTTCCGCCAGCTCGGCATCGGCTACGCCAACCTGGGCGCACTGCTGATGGCCCAGGGCCTGCCCTACGACTCCGACGCCGGGCGGGCGTGGGCGGCCGCCATCACGGCCCTGCTGACCGGTCACGCGTACACGACGTCGGCCCGCACCGCGGCCCGGATGGGACCCTTCGCGGGCTACCACGACAACGGCGAGCCGATGCTCGACGTCCTGCGGATGCACCAGGCCGAGGCGGCCCGCATCGACGAGGACGTCGTGCCCCCCGAGCTGCTCTCGGCGGCGCAGGAGGCATGGGACCAGGCCGTCGACCTGGCCGAGGCCTACGGCGTGCGCAACTCGCAGGCCTCGGTGCTGGCGCCGACCGGCACGATCGGCCTGCTGATGGACTGCGACACCACCGGCGTGGAGCCCGATCTGGGGCTGGTCAAGACGAAGAAGCTGGTGGGCGGCGGCACGATGTCGATCGTCAACCAGACGGTGCCGCGTGCCCTGGCCAAGCTGGGCTACGGCCCGGACCAGGTGGACGAGATCGTCGCCTACATCAACGAGCACATGTCGATCGTCGGCGCACCCCACGTGGCCCCCGAGCACCTGGCCGTGTTCGCCTGCTCCATGGGTGACAACACGATCCACTACTCCGGCCACATCCGCATGATGGGGGCGGTCCAGCCCTTCATCAGCGGCGCCATCTCCAAGACGGTGAACATGCCCGAGGACGTGACCGTCGAGGACGTCGAGCAGCTGCACATCGACGCCTGGCGCCTGGGCCTGAAGGCCGTGGCGATCTACCGCGACAACTGCAAGGTGGCGCAGCCGCTGTCGACGACCAAGAAGGAGTCGGCGGTGGCCGGCGAGGGCGGTGACCTGGCGCCGGCGGGCTCGGAGGCGGAGGCCCGCGACCGCGAGATCGCGGCGCACATCGCCGAGCTGGAGGCGGCGCTGGCCCACGAGCGGCAGCGAGGGGACGCGCCACTGATCATCCCTGCGGTGCGCGAGCGCCTGCCCCGCAAGCGCAACTCGAAGACGTTCTCGTTCCGGGTCGCCGACTGCGAGGGCTACGTGACGGTGGGCGAGTACGAGGACGGCCGGCCGGGCGAGGTGTTCATCAAGGTCTCCAAGCAGGGCTCGACCCTGGCCGGGATCATGGACGCCTTCTCCATCTCGCTGAGCCTCGGGCTCCAGCACCAGGTGCCGCTGGGCACCTTCGTGCGCAAGTTCGCCAACATGAAGTTCGAGCCGGCGGGCATCACCGACGACCCCGAGCTGCGCATCGCCACCAGCCTCATCGACTACATCTTCCGTCGCCTGGCGCTCGACTACCTCCCGGTCGACGAGCGCACGGAGCTCGGCATCCTCTCGACGCAGGAGCGCACGCAACCGACGCTGCCGGGCGTGGAGGAGATGGCGACACCCTCACCGGGCCTGGTGGACGACGGGCTCAGCCGGGCGACCGGTGCCGCCGGCGTGCAGCCCCTGGCCAGGGCGGAGCAGCGCGACGCCCCCTACTGCTACAGCTGCGGGAACATCATGCAGCGGGCGGGGTCGTGCTACGTGTGCGGCAGCTGCGGGACGACGAGCGGCTGCTCGTAGCCGCCCCATCCGGGAGGCCGTCTCAACTCGCTGAGCGTGTGCCCGGGTCGGCCCTCCACCCAGGGACCGACCCGTTGCGGGGTGCTGCTCCCCGGGCGGGTCGTGCGGGCTGCGCCGGTTCCGAGCTGAGGACGTGATGCAGCTTGGTGAGCAGCTGGCTCTGCCCGAACAGCTTCCTCAGCAGCACGCAGCTCTCATCGAGCCTGTTGGTGGGGCCGAGAGCCCCCGCGGCATAGCCCGACATGAAGAGCACCCGGACGCCGGGCTGCTCCGCCCCGACAAGGTTGGCCAGCTGCGGCCCGAGCATCTTGGCATGACGACGTCAGTGAGCAACACGTCGAAGTCGGTCCGGGTGCTGCGCACGACGTGGAGTGCCTCGGTGCCGTCGGCGCAGCGGAACACCTGGAAGCCGTTCTTCAAGAGCATCCTCCGTATGGCCTCGCGGAGGACGTCGTCGTCCTCGACCAGGAGGACCTTCGCGCCCAGAGCCCTCGGGTCCGCTGCGCCCGGGACCGTGACCACCCCTTCTTCCCGCACGGCCCCGTCACCCGCCGGCATGACGATCGTGACCGTCGTGCCGTGACCCAGCTCGACTCGATCTCGATGGTCCCGCCGCACCCGTGACCATCCCGTAGAACGAGGCCACGCCCCATGCCGGTCCCCTCACCGAGTGGCTTGGTGGTGAAGAAGGGCTCGAACACGCGGTGGAGCGTGTCGGTCGTCATACCGACTCCGTCGTCCACCACCCGGATCCGCACATCGTTGCCCCTCCGTGAGTCTCCAAGGACGTTCTCGGTGTCAATGGTGAGCGTGCCCCCGCTGGCGAGGGCATAACGGGCGTTGACGGCCAGATTCAAGAGGACCTGTTCCAGTAGGCCGGTCGAAGAGAATGGGCCAGATTCCGCGACCACGTTGTCGACCAGCTGGACGAGCTCACCCGTGAGCGCTCCAGAGCGCCGCCACCTCGTCGACGACCGTCTTGACGTTGAGGGCGCGGGGCTGGAAGACCTCGCGGCCAGCGAAGGCCAGGAGCCTGAACGCCAGCTCTGCACCACGCTCGACGGCGAGAAGTATCTGGTCCACATCTGCCCGGACGGCCTCCCAATGCGTACCATCGGTGGCGCGAGCCGCTACGGCCTCCGGCGTGATCGCCTCGGCCACCATCTCCGCGTAGAGCGAGATCAAGCACAGGATGTTGTTGAAGTCGTGCGCGATACCTCCGGCGAGCTCCCCGATGCTGGCCAGGCGCTGTGCTCAGTCTAGAAGCTTCTGAATCCGCTGTCTCTCGTTGACGTCCTCTGCCACGACGAAACGAGCCTGGCATCCGGAGAACTCGATCAGGCTCGAGCTGATGATCACCTCAATCTGCTCACCAGCCTTGGTCACGTTGACATAGGACCGACGATGCCAAGGGGCCGGCCGTCGACGATGGCGCGCGATCCTCGGTGGCCTGTCCCTCGGCGCCGATGTCCACCAGCCGCATGCTCAGGACATTCCTCCTCCGAATACCCGTACAGCTCGACCGCTGCTGCTTGGCCGCCAGGAAGGCCGTGGTGGAGATGTCATAGACCCACATCGAGAGATGGTTCGACTCGAAGAGAGAGCGGTACGCCTCGTCGGAGTGCCCAACGGGCTGCCCTGGATCCCTTCGATCCACCTCTCACGCGAGGGCCTCCACCGGGTCGACGCACAGGGCCGCCGCATCGAGGAGCAGGAGGAGGGCGTCGGCGTCGAGCGGCGGCGAGAAGAGGTACCCCTGGCCCATGTCGACCCCTAGTGTCACGAGCTGGTCCCGCTGGACCTCGTTCTCGATCCCTTCGGCCACCACTTCCAGCTCGAGGGCTTTGCCCAGTTGCACGAAGGTCTGGATGATTGAGAGGGACTTGGAGGTCACCGTCGGGCCCTACACGAAGGACTGGTCGATCTTCAGCACATCTATCGGAAACTGCTCGAGGTACGCGAGCCAGGAGAACCCGATCCCGAAATCATCGATGGCCAGACGCACCCCAGACCGCCTGCAGTCGCAGCAAGCGAGCGATGATGTCGTCTCCACTCGCGCATCAGAGTAGTCTCCGTCAGCTCGAGAACGAGCATGGCGGGATCGGAGCCCGCTCGACTGCAATGCGCCCTCCACATCATCGATCACACGCTCCCGCTGAAGCTGCTTGGGCTAGCACGTTGACCGACACCGTGATCTGATGGCCGAGCGTCGTGCCACATCGCTGCGGTCCGGCACGCCATCTCGAGTACCTAGCGGCCGACAGGGATGATGAGCCCGCTTGACTCCAGCGCCGGACGAAGGCCATCGTTGGCCGGGTCCCCTGGGTCGGATGTCGCCACCGCAGCAGCCCTCCACTCCAGTTACCGAGCCAGTCGCCAGGCTGATCGTGGGCTGGTACTGCAGGAAGAACTCGTCCCCAGGTCAGAGCGAAGTCGAGCTCCACATCGAGGCGGTGCCGCTCGTCGATGGTCTCCTTCATCCGATCCTAATAGACGGCGTACCGGAACTTGCCCGCCGCCTTGGCGTCGTAGAGGGCGATGTCGGCATCGTCGCAACAGCTCCTCAGGCGTGACCCGTGTCCCGATGGCGATGCCGATGCTGGCAGTGGCGGTGACGGGACGGGTGCGCCGGTGATGTCAAAGGGAGCTGCAAGCTCGTGAAGGATCGCTCGGCGAGTCCACACAGCGCCGCTCGCGATGCTGAGCCCTCGGTCAACACGATGAACTCATCACCACCGATCCCTCCAATACTGTCTCCTCTCGTGGACGAGTCGTTACCAGCTGGTCGCAATGCCTACAGGAGCTCATCGCCGTCGTGGTAGCCCTGCGCGTCGTTGATTTCCTTGAAGTTGTCCAGATCGAGGAAGAGCGCGGCCACCAACCGAGGCACCCGCCTCGACCGGGTCATCATCTGGTCGATGCGGTGGATGATCATCGCACGATTGGGGAGTCCGGTCAGAGCGTCGTGAAAGGCCTGTAAATGTAGCTTGTTCGTATCTTCTTTCACCAACCGGAGAGCCCGTGACCAGCTCTTGCCGAGCACTTAGATGAGTACAGCCAGCATCAACTTGTACCAGCGCCACCTAACAACAGCACCGAGTACCTCCCATCAGTGAGCAGGTTCAAACCATTAGCAACCCCGAGAACTTCGACGTGCCAACCATTGTGAAGATCTATATACATCTATTGTCCGTGTGCCAGCATTGTGCCAGCGTGAATGTCACCTTGCAATATCCGTTGTTTTAACGAAAGAGTACCTCTTTTTGTGGATGAGCGTGAGAGTGTGTTGTCTAGCAGTACCCCCAGCAATATCTCAATGCCAGTCCACCCTATCACGCGCGACGTGCAGCCACCGTGGTGGGCGTCATGACGCCTTGATAGATAGCGTTGCCAAGAGCCAGCTCTTTCAAGTTTCCCGTCTTGTAGGAATGTAGAGAGCTTCTCCGCTATCCCTGCCTTGAAGAAATACGGTCCGGCGCTCCTCGTGCTGTAGTCGTTTCCCGCCGTAGGTCAGCTCGGCATCGCCGTCTGCGTGATCTTCTCTAGGCTGTGCCTGCGGCGGTACCCCGTTCGGCTCACCTGGAGCGTTCCGGACGCCGGCATCGCCCCTTTTTTCGAGCGTATCGCGTGCTGCGTAGGCGGAGAGCTAGGCCGGTACCATCGTCAATTCCGAAATGCCCTGTAGCTCTGCGTAGCGCTGTAAGGCAGAGGTGTAGCTCTTCCATTGAAAGAACTCAGCTTCTGTCTTCTCAGAGTTGCGGACTAAGACGCACCATCGCCAACTACTAGATCCTGCTCTTGTACTATAGCCAGCTTGAGCGTCTAAGCGATCTGAGCTACCGTGACCTCGAAACCTAGCGGGCGTTCTGGTCGTCGGTCCTGATGATCTTCCACGCCCCGTCTACCTAAGCCGACTCCCGATCACTAGCAGCGCTTACCTCGCTCAGCGACCAGACGAGCCGAGAGCGTTCTACGCGTCCGTCTATGCCGCTCTGTTGCGTTCATCTCTCTTGCGCTCATCTCCCCCATCCGTATCTCCCTAAATGTCACCTGTCCATGAGAGTGATCTTGAGAGATCGTAGCTATAGGAAAGTCCGTGTCATCGTATCGTTGTCACTCAGCACTCTATCTTGAGCAGTAGCGAGTGCTTCCGTCGCACAATCTACAACTCGTTGAGACTCCACTTGCCCCCACCTCTCTGATATTCCCTTCCCTTGCAAATGTACTCTTTACAATAACATTGCAGCATTTTGCATGCGTCCGCTATTTCGTCGCACCGTGCGTCGTGACGCACTTCTGTGACTTCTTCCAACGAAGGACATGGCGTACACGACCGCTGGATCGATCCACCGTTCGCTCGGCGAGTCCACGCATTATACGGCGGCGGGCGAAACCAGTGCGAAAAGAGATGTGTAGACGACAACGTTCGAGAGATAGTGGCCTGTCCGTCGTATCGAAGACACCGCCGCAGGTGACCAACTGGAGCGCGCTATAGCCGTTCGATGTGTAGACCATCTGGTCCGGGAAATCCGCCTTGAGGTACATGACACGGAGGTGACCTTGAACTCGGCGGTGACTCCATCCGCCAAGCTCACATCGACCTGGTCTCCCGCCACCAGCGACCGTAGCTTGAAGAACACTGCGGGACCCTGCTAGGAATCAACGTGTCCCAAGATCACCGCTGAGCCGATCTCACCCGGCGTTGGACCTAGCCCGATACCAGCCCGGCTGTTGCACATCTGTTGGTACTTGCACTGTCCCGTCAGACATTGAGGCCAAGTGTCGATAACGAGACCCCCAGCGAGATAGCGGGGATCGTCAGCTCAAGACGGTGCGGAGCGAGCGGTGTCGAGAGTAGTGGCGACCTTGCGCAGGTGCCGCCTTGGGCGTTCACGGCTCTTGTGCACCCGGCGGAGCTGCGCGGTCCGGCCAAAGGATGCTGATGCTCTCGCAGCCCGAGGACGAGGCATGCTGACCCGATCAGCAGCAATGAAGCAGCGATCAGACCCCATCTACGCGAGGGATGGCGCAAAGCGTCGCAACCAGAAGCTCGGGTTCACGCTGTCTCATTGGCACCTTGGCGGAGTGAGTTCGGCGTCGGCGCATGGCGATGGCCAATGCCAGCCCCGCCCCAACGAATGCGAGCACCCCCGCGAACAAGAAGATCGCTCTCTCGTGAGTGAGATGCTCCACCCAACCCAGTCTGAGGTGCCCCGGCAGGAACGACACCGATCGTCCCCACGCTCATAGCCGTGCCAGTCGAACCGCCCAGCTCCCTGTGCCGAACCGTTCAGACCCGTCGCCCCGGATCCCGCTGGCTCACCGCGCCAGTCAGAGTCGCTCCGCTCGACCCTGAGCGTTCCCGAGTGTCGCCCGATCCACCGGCTCCAGTTGGCGTAGTACCGGATCGTGCCGCGCCGTGGCGACGGGCGCCATGAAGTTGTTGATCAAAGGTAGTCGTGCACGTCTCCGTGCTCCCGCCACCGTTGGCGGATCCATTGCATTGATTGATGGTCACGGGGAGCGCCGTCGTGCCGCCTGTGACGTGCAGCCCACCGTCATTTCACCCGCGATGGACGCGCCGCCACCGGTTCCCGAACCGTTGCATTGCGTGATGGTGGCATTGGTGGTGCTCGCCACACGGGGCACACGTCAATCAGTGCCGCCCGCCGCCTCTTGCCCGAACCGATGCACTGGTCGACAGTGGCACGCGCGGTCGATGTGCCAACTGGGGATCTCGTTGGTGAACGTCACGTTGCAGGTACACATTGCTTCCGCCGCCGTCCACAATGCCGTTGCACTGGTCGATTGAGGTCACAAGTCTGGTTCGATGTCGTGACCGTTGTCACTGCAACCGGCAGGGGGGAAGGTACGCCTGCCGCCGCCAGGCAGGCGGTGGCGGTGATCGTCGAACTCGTGGCGCCAGTCAACGTATTGGTGTTCACCACGATGACGTCGCAGGAAAACTTCCTCGCCGGCTCCGGTCGGAAAGGCAGGCGGATCGCATTGCGCGACCGCCGGAGCTCCAGAGTCGCCGCGGCGAAGGCCGAGCTGGCCGCCGTGGTGATGCCGAATGCACCGTGCGACTGGAGGCGAGAGCTCGCAGTCCCCGCGGCCGCAGCGCAGCGACCTGTACAACGCCGTCGGACGCTCCTGTCCTTCCGTCGATGCGCGAGCGCTTGCCACAACGCACGTACGAGACGGAAGAAGCGATGACAATGCCCAGGCTGACCCCACGGTCGGCCCCCCCTCTTGAAACCCCGAAATAAACAACCGTCTGAGACGGACGTTCGAGGTATTACCTAGATTGTACTCTAGATTCATCAATACTAGCAATCGATTTCTAGAGATATCTGGTAAGTTGTGCCCAGTGGCGAACTGGAGCTTCCTCACCAACCACGGCCGGGCACTGCTCTGCATCACCCAGAATCCGGATGTGCGTCTACGCGAGATCGCGAGCGAACTCGGCATTACCGAGCGTCATGCCTACGCCATCGTGGCTGATCTAACCGATGCCGGTTATGTCGTCAAGGAGAAGGAGGGCGCCGCAATCGATATCAAGTGCAGAGTCACCTGGCTCTGCCTGACTTCCCGACCGTGAACGAGCGATCGGCGATGTGTTGGACCTGTTGACAGGTCGCGAGTCAAGCGGAGTCACTCGGCAGGGAGAGACGTCTCCCATGAAGCCCTGAGGGGCGACTCCGTCCGGGCACCTGGCGGTCATAGAGTCCCAACCGATGGTCGGCAGCGACCCGCCTCCCGGCGCACGAGGACGCCCAGCCCATGCCCGGCGGCATGGGCTCAGCCGGACCACCGAGGGCCGTCTCGCCGAGCTCGGACGCCAACTCCCGCCGCCGAGCGAAGAGGCCCGGAAGATCATGGCTGCCGACCGCTCGTCGCGGATCATGCGACGCGTCGTCGGTTGGCCTCGTGGTCGTGGTCGTCCTCGCCGTCGGGTTCGGGGTGGCGGTGCAATGGCTGCGGCCCGTCCCCCAACCCGTCTTGGTGGGGCCCACGACGCCGGTGCGCATCCCTGGGAACGCACCTCCGTTGCCGTGGCCCGCGAGCGGTGAGGCGGCGATGGTGGTGCAAGGTGTCGGCGGCCTCGGACAGGTCCGGGACGCCCAGCCCGCACCGATTGGCGGGCTGGCCGGAGTGCTGACGGCGTACGTCGTCTTGAAGGACCACCCCCTCGCCGCCAACGGCTCCACCGGGCCCTCCATCAGCGTGACGCCCCAGACGTTCTCCGCCTACCAGGCCGGCAGCACGGCGGGCCAACCCGAGGTCACCGTGGCGGCCGGTGAGACCCTGACCGAGCTGGACGCACTCGAAGGGCTCCTCATCGGCTCGGGCAACGACATGGCCACGCTCCTCGCCGACTGGGACGCCGGGAGCACGTCTGCCTTCGTGACGAAGATGGACCTCGCCGCGCTCTCGCTCGGCCTCCGTCACACCCGCATCACGGATCCCAGCGGGGCGGATCCAGGGACCATGAGCACCCCGAGCGACCTGATCCGTCTCGGCGAGGCAGCCATGCGGATCGAGGTCTTCAGCCAGATCGTGTCGCTCGGCGAGACGACCCTTCCCACGGCCGGGCTCCGCTACAACCCCAACTTCGACCTCGGCCAGGACGGCATCGTCGGCATCGCCGCCGGGTCGGACACGGCGACGAACGGCTGCTATCTCTTCGCGCGCGCAGAAGACATGAACGGGCAGACCGTCACCGTCTACGGGGCGGTGCTGGGCCAGTCCGGTCCGAACGGCCCCGACACCGCTGCGGTGGACGCCGGCGATGCCCTGCTGAAAGCCGCCCTGCCCGCGATGACCGACGTGTCGGTCATCGCGGCCGGACACGTCGTCGGGCGCCTCTCCGCTCCGTGGGGTGCGTCGACGCCTGTCGCCGCGTCCGGGCCGGTGACGGTCGTCGGCTGGCCCGGCCTCCGACTTCCCACGACGGTCCGGGTCACCGCGCTCTCCGTGCCGCTCGCGGCCGGGTCCCAGATCGGGATCCTTCGGGTGCGCCAGGGCTCCCACGTGAGTGAGGCGGTGCTGCGAAGTACCGCGCCGCTCTCAGGACCCAGCGCGTTCTGGCGCCTCACACGCTGACGTCAGGCCGTCTGTGCGCGCCCCCTCAGGTGCGGAAGCCCCCGGGATTGACCCTTTCTCTTCTCCACCTCTTCATCTTTTTTTTTTCTTTTCTTCTTCTTTTCTTTCTTTCCTTTTTTTTTTTTTCCTTTTCCTTCTTCCTTCCCTTTCCTTTCTTTTTTTTTTCTTTTTTCCTTCTTCTCCTTTCCCTCTTCTTTTTCCTGTTGCCCTTTTTCCCTTCCCTTCTGTTCTTTCGTCTTCTGTTTCTCTCTCGTCTTGTGTGTGTCTGCCTGTCCCGTGTCGTACGTCCTTTCTTCCTTGTGGTTGTCTGTCGGTTTCATCTGCTGTTTCGCCTTTGTGGTGTTGCCGTTCCCGTTATCTTCGTTGGCCAGCCTCTCCCCCATTTCCTTGTTCTTTTTCTTCCTTTCTTTCTTCTCTCTCTTTCTTCTCTTCTTTTTTTTCTCTTTTTTCTCCTTCTTCTTCTTTTTTTTTTCTTTTTCTCTTCTCGTCTAGGCTCGCGTCTCGTCGTCTTCGTTCCTGTCTCGCTTCTCCGCCCGGCTGTCACGTTCTCTGTCACGGCGTTGCGGTGTCCCAGTGCGTGCCTCTTCGCACCTTGTCGTCTGTCTGTCTCGAGCTCCCACCGCCCTACGGGGATGTTGAGGCCGCTCGACTCCAGCGAGGGCTCGTATGTGTTGGGCGCCAGGTCGCCCTTCGTCGGGTGCCGCCAGCGCCTGAGGGCCTCCACCCCCACGACCTCTTCTTTGGAGAGGTCGTGGGTGGGCTGTTACTGCAGGTAGAATTGGCCTGCGTGCAAGGCAGTATGGAGCTCCAGATCGAGTTGTTGTCGATCTTCCATCGACTGCCTCATCTCTTCTCAGTACACGTCGTACCTGTGTTTGCCCTCCTCCTTTGCGTGATACAGCGCGATGTCTGCGTCTCTCAACAGCTCCTCCTCTCCTGCGCCGTTACCCTCACCGACGTCGATGCCGATGTTCTCTGTGACCTCGATCTGAGCTGAGGTCCCTCAGAGGTCTATCTGGATCTCTAGCTACTTCTGCACTCTGTCTCCACAGCTCCGCGTCTCTCTCCGATGCGGAGCCTCCCATCTCTATCACTAACTCTTCTCCCCCCAGTCTCCCTACAGTGTCACTGCCTCTTAGGAGCGCCGACAACCTGTTCCCTACGTCAGCGAGCAGCTCTTCTCCTATCCTTTGACCTATGGTGTCTTTGATGTCCTTGTAGTTGTCTTGCCCAGGAAGAGCTCTGCTACCAGGAGAGGCTCTCTGGTGGTCTGCATGTCCATGCGGTCTATCCTATCTTGTATATGCTTCCGTTCGGGAGCCCTGTCTATGAGTCGTGTTAGGCCTGGTGTTGCTGTTCTTTGTTGCTCTCTTCCTCTATTGAGCTCGCGGGACCGTCTTGTGCCTAACACTTAGATGAGCTCACCCATCATCTGGGAAGGGAATGCCTCCCAGTAGCACCTCCAACTCTGTTTCTTTGCTGTATATCTGCCTCCTCGGTCCGCGCCGACGACGCGGACTAGCCACCCATTGTGCATGTCTATCTTTGCCTCTTGCGTCTACCCCTTAGCCTAACCCTCGCTGTAGGTGTCGCCGCCTTTTCCCTCGTAGCGATATAGCACCTCTTTCCACTTATCGCCCTCCCTATCCTCCTATAGCACTATCCCCTCTTGCACTCCATGCCTTTCCATCCTTTGAGCGATTCACCTCTCCCCTCCACCTTGTTCCTCTCCTTGCCTCCCTCTTATATCTTCTTGCCCTTTCCCATCTCCTCCTTGTTGCCCTTCTTGTACCTTACTTATATCTCCTGCCCTTATTCCCTTTATCTCTTTTACTCTTGCCCCATCCACTTGTCTCATAAGTCTTTACCCTCGCGCATTGCCATCTTCGGTTCCTCCACCTCCAACTCTCCACTACCATTCTTAGGCCGTCTCCCTCGCCTCGCCACCTCTTAACCCCTTCCTACCCAGCTCCCCCTTCTATCCACTTGCTCCCTTGCCTCTAACCTATACTTACGCTCACCATCTCCAATTCCAATACCCTCTATCTCTACTACCTCTTACACATACCCCTTGTCCATTAACTCTTCTCACCCTCCTCTCACACTCCATTCTCCACATCCTCTCTATCCCTCCTCTGCAGCACCTGAAAGGCGCCGACGACGACGGCCAGAGTCCCGAGCACGACGATGCAGACGGCCGCCACCGACCACGCCGGGCGGAATCCTCCGGTCGTGGTGTCCTCGTCCGAAGCGGTCAAGGTCACCAGCCCGCACCTGTCTGCGGGCGCGCCGAGAAGGTTCGCGCGCCGACCCCTGCTGGATGCCCGCCGGTGGTGTACAGATTCCGCACTCTGTCCGCCCCCGCCGGAAGGTCACATCAGCCGAGGGCCGCTCTTCGTAGCGGCACCGGTGGCCGGTTCGATGGCGCTGGCGTCCCGCGACCGCGCCCGACGCCGCGGGTTCCCCCGAATGACCCACGATCCAATTCCCGCTCCTTTGAATGGTGGTGACGTGCACGGCGAGTTGCACCCGCGCCGCCGTCTCACCGAGATTGCACATCAGAACGGTAATCCCGACAACAATCGTTACTGGTAGGGGTTGCAATCGGAAAGTTCACAGATCGTTCTCGAGTTCGTGCCCGGATGCGAGGACTCGTTACCGAACGAGGAGGACGGTCAAGCCTTGCCATTGTCGGATCCCGATCGCAGGAGGATCGTCACGCGTTGGCGGGAGACGCCGAAGAGTCGGGCGATCCGCACCGTCGTCAGCCCTTCCTTCCGGAGGGCGCGGGCTTCAGCGGTTCGCAGCTGGTGCCCGATCGTGTGCAAGACGAGGAGGTTCTTGGTCAGGAGCTCCACGAGCAGCGGGCCTGGCGAGCCCTCGACGATCCGGGTGTACGACCAACCCGCCAGCCGTTGTTCGCGGATCTGTTCAGCACGTCGGAGTGCCAGATCGAGGCGAGCCTGGTTCTCCGTCAGTGCCTGAACGACGGAGTCGAGAAGGGCCAAGACCTCGTCGCTCGTTTGTAGTTCCACCGTCTGTCGTCCTTCGATCTCAATGCCAGTTGCCTGCAGCGGTGGAGACGTCGCGTCCCAGGACGCGGGGCTCACCGACCGAGCGCCCTGGTCGAACCACGCGCTCCGGCGCTCGCCCGAGTGGACCAACACACCACTCGGTGGCCGATCGTCTGGCTCACGGTCGGCCCGCTCCCGATCACCCCACGGGGAGGCTCCAATCGGGATTTCACTCTCGTTGTCTCGAGGGTACCGGCGCTCTGAGCAGCACGAACTAGACAAATATCCCGATTTTCGGGCGACCCCTAGACACATGGCACCGATTCGGCGTGTGCGGCGCTCTCGAGGAGCTTTGCCAGGAGGTCGGCCTGCGAGTGCACGCCGAACTTCTTTTCCCCCCTCACTCACACTTTCCTCCGCTCTACACACCCCAACCCCCGATCTCCTTGATCTCACGCGAGTCAGATACGGAGTTGGTTTCAAACGCGATCCCGACCTGTCGATGTCACGTTTCACCGTGACTCCCACCTGCGCTCGATCTATCGCAGCTGACGTCACTCCAGTCGGCTCACATGCAAAGCGCTCTCACCTTCTCTGGCATAGCCCAGGCCTCTCGCCCCGGTGTTCAGGCGAGGGCGCCGGCCGGCTCGACGGTGCGCCTGAGCCCGGCTCCCTCCACGTCGATCGACGGCAGCAGGCGGTCCAGCCAGCGTGGCAGCCACCAGGCACTCCGGCCGAGCAGCGCCATGGCCGCGGGGATCAACGTCATGCGCACGACGAAGGGTAGATGACGCTGAGATGGTTCCGTATCGTGCTGGTGCTGAGGTAGCTGGAGTCAGTAGCTATCGAAGATGGAGAACATGATGATGGCGGCGGCGGTGACGACCGGGCCGGACTGGCCAAAACCCGCCCGGACGGCCTCGGTCGGGGCTCGGCCGCGGTCGTGCTCCTCACGCATCCGGCTGACCAGGAACATCTCGTAGTCCATGGCGAGGCCGAAGAGGATGCCGGTCATCATCAACGGCAGGAAGCTGATGACGGGCGACGCCGCCGGCAAGGAGACGACGCTGGCCAGGTGGCCCTGCTGGAAGATGAAGACGACGGCGCCCAGCGCGGCGCCGATGGTGAGCAGGAAGCCGAGCACCGCCGTCAGCGGGACGAGCAGCGAGCGGAAGACCAGCATCAGGATGATGGCAGCGATGCCGACGACCACGAGCAGGTAGAGCGGGAGCACGGCACCGAGCTTGGCCGAGATGTCGATAGCCAGCGCGGTCGCCCCGTCACGAGCACCCGGACACCGAACGGCGCGGCCACCGCAGTCGCCTTCTCCGGATGTCGCGACGAGGTCCTTGGTGGCGACCGAGCTCGGGCCCGAGGTAGGGATGACGTCGACGACGGTGACGTTCTTGCTGGCGTTCTGCAGCGGTGGCGAGACCGAGGCGACACCGGGCACGGTCTTCAGGTCCTTGGTCGCCGTCTCGGCGACGGCCACCGGGTCCAGCCGTTCCGGTGCGTCCACGACGACGAGCAGCGGCCCGTTGATCCCCGGGCCGAAGCCGCTCGCCAGGAGGTCGTAGGCGGTGCGGGCCGTGTCCGACTTGGGCAGCGTGCCGGCGCTGGGCAGACCCAGGTCCAGCTTCAACAGGGCGATGCGATGGCGAGCAGCACGACGACGCCCGCCACGAGGACCACGACGGCGCGCCTGGTGGTGAGCGCCACCCAGCCGGCGAAGAAGCCCCGGCCCGGCTCCTTCACCCGCGTCGGCTTGACCCTGCCCCCGGCGAAGCCGAGGAGCGCGGGGATGAGCGTCACGGCGATCAGACCGCGACGACGACGGTGCCGGCCGCGCAGAGCCCCATGACGGTCAGGAAGGGGATGCCGGTCACGGCGAGGCCGGTCAGCGCGACGACCACGGTGCAGCCGGCGAAGACCACGGCCGTCCCCGCCGTTCCGGCGGCTGTCGCCGCCGCATCCTCGTGCGACGCGCCGGCCCTTCTCCTGGCGGAACCGTGGACGATGAAGAGGGCATAGTCGATGGCGACGGCCAGACCCAGCATCGTGGCGAGGATGGGTGCGGTGGCCGACAGCGAGACGAACCCGCTCAGTGCGTTGATGGCGGTCAGTCCGATGCCGACGCCGATGAGCGCGTTGATCAGTGGCAGGCCTGCCACGATCATGGAACCGAAGGTGATGTCAGCACGAGATAGGCGATCAGCAGGCCCAGGGCGTCGGAGTTCTTCGTCGTCGGTTGGTTGACGATGCCGCCGCCGAAGGCGACGGTGACGCCGCCGGGCACGCGCCGGTCGGGCCGCGATGCGAGATCCTGCTTCGCCGCATCGGTGATCCGCTGGCGGGGACCTTGAACGCAACGTCGCATAGCGATGCGGCCGTTGGCGAGATCGACTGCCGCCGTAGGGATCGGTCACGAGCAGCACCTGTGATCCCTTCCGGGCCCGGGCGACGACGCCTCGACGGCCGCCTTGACGGCGGGGTCGTTCAGGTCGAGCCCGCCGGCGCGGCGAAGACCATCTGGCCCGTGGCGCCCGAGGCGGCAGGGAAGCGCTGCTCGAGCAGGTCCATCGCCTGCTGGGACTGGGTGCCCGGCACGGAGAATTGGTCGACTCGGGCTTCGAGAAGGCGACCGAGAGCGAGGTGACCGCGACCAGGACGAACAACCAGGCGAGCAGCGTCGCCCAGCGGTGCCGGTACGTGCTCCGACCGATCCTCGCCAGCAAGCCTGCCATTGCGCTCCTCCGCCTCGGCTGGGTCTGTTCGAGCCCAACGACTCGCGAGTGCGGCCGATCCGTTCTTACGGATGACCAAGGCCAGAGCGAGCACTCCGCCGTCGCGCGTTGCTTTCCACCAGGTTCTCCTGTCGGTCTCCGAGAGGGCCAAGTTGAGTCGTTTCGCTCCCCTCGTGCGGGGACGGGTCGAGTGCACGATGCGCGGCGCGCCTCCTCGACGCGCTCGTCACCGTCTCGCGCCGCGGCCCGACGGAGGCGTTGCGGGCCGTCTGAGAGTCAGCGCTTGGGCGTGAACTGGTAGTTGAACGGCGCCGCCAGCGGGGTGAGCGTGGTCGAGCGGTGGCCGGAGGTCACGATGACTTTCGTCCCGCCCGCACCGATGTCCACCTGGGAGGCGCCGAGCAGGATCTCGCGCTGGCTCGTGCCGGGCGCCAGGATGCCCTCGAAGATGGGGTGCTGACCCACGGTCCCGATGCTCACCCAGGACCGTCCCGTCGAGGTGACGACGGTTACCTGGTACGCGGGCACGGCGATGCTGTAGGTGGCCCCGGCCGCCCCGGTCGTGAGAAGGCTGACCAGCGGGGCCTTCTGGTTGGGGACCGTCTGGTGGTGCGCCGGCGGAGCGCCGCTCGTCCGGCCACCGTTCCCGCTCCCGTTGCCGATCACCCCGGCCTTGACGAGACCGAGCGCGGCGCCGGCGGCGACCACGGCGAGCGCCACCAGCGCGACCGTCACCCGCAGCCACCGCGCCGGCCCGGTACGGTCGCTGGCGCGGCCCCTGCGTCCGACGGCGGGGATCTTGTCCGTGTCCGCGTAGGTCGGGTAGGCGAGCGCCTCGTGAAAGAGCTGGCCCTGGCCTTGCGACCCGGTCCGCTCGACGACGGCCGTGGCGGACGGGTCGGCCGTCAGGCCCGCTTCGTCGGCTCTTACGTCCATGGCCGGTTTCTCGACCTCCCACGCCCCGAACTTGACTGCGCCAATTATCAGGCCCCGCTGGGGCCCAGGGTACCGCCCGCGCTGCCCTCCAGGATCCCACGCGGCGGGGCCCGGTTGGGGGCAGGACCGGCCCGAGCGGCTCGAGGCCCGCGGCGGCGTCAGCGGCCGACGCTGCCATCGAGCAGCTCCCGGGTGATGTCCATGTGCCCGACATGCCGCGCCGTCTCCTCGATCAGGTGGTACACGGCCCAGCGCAGGGTCGTCGTGCGCAGGTCGCCGGCGGAGGGCAGGTCGAGGGAGGTCGCCCGGTCGAGCACGGCGTCGGCGAGTGCGCTCTCGGCGCGATAGAAGGCGACCGCCTCGGCGACGCCCCACCCGTCGGGCAACTCGAACATGTGGGCCCGCCAACCCATGTCCATCGGCTCACCGGCGCAGATGGCGCGCAGCCAGAGCCTCTCGGCATGGCCCAGATGGACCACCAACACGCCCAGCGAGTTGGCGGTCGGAGCCGGCTGCCAGCGCAACTGCTCCGGTGTCAGCCCCTCGACCTTGTAGATGGCGCTGTCGCGCAGGTGCTGCAGCCAGGCTCGCGCCATCGGCATCTCGCCGAGGGGCACGGCCTCGTCGGGCCGCGCCACGCGCAATTGCGGCGGTGTCTCCGGCAAGGGGCCGCCCTACGGTGCGGTCGTCAGCTCGTGGTCGGTGTCGTGGCGAGGGTGCCGCCGCACACGGACGTGTACCAGTTGGCGATGGTCAGGCCGTCGGTCTGCAGCTGCGTGTTCTTGCCCAGGGTCTCGAAGGACGAGATCAGATCCTGCTCGCTCGACGCGTTTTGGATGGCGGTCTTGACCTGCTGCACGTACGACAGGAGGTTCTTGAACGCCGCCTGGACGTTGGCCGGCGCCGTGCGGATGACGCCGAGCGCCTTCTGCACGTTGGCCTGGTCGCTGCTGAACGCAGCGAGCAAGGCCTGCTTGGCGGCGGCGAAGTTGCCCGACGACATCGCCTTCCCGAGGGAGGAGCCGACGGAGCTCGACCCGGTCTGCTCGTTCTTCACGTCCTGGCACATGGCGGCCGTGGGGTTCGAGCCCTTGACGTGGCTCGAGTGGTGGTGCTTCTTGTGCGACGCCGAGGCGGCGCTCATCGGGGCCAGGGTCAGAGCGACGCCGATCATCCCGACGCAGATCCCTTGCCACAGCCGACTGTGCTTCACGATCGCCACCTCCACGGTCTCGAACTGCGGAATCGACGCTACAGCAGCGGTTGCGGTTACACGCGGCACCCGGCGATGCTGCGTATGGCCTGGCCCTGGCCCTGCCGGCCGGACAGCCCCGTCCGCCGGTTGGCATAGGGTGGAATGGCTGACGGGGCGTCAGAAACGGGGGCGACGAATTGGACGATCTGAGCGGCAAGGTGGCGGTGGTCACCGGGGGAGCGGGCGGCATCGGCCGCGGCATCGTGGAGGCGCTGCTCGAGGAGGGGGCCCGGGTCGTCATCGCCGACGTCGAGGCGCCGGTGCTCGAGGTCGCCGTCAAGGAGCTGGCCGACTCCGGTGCGGTGCGCGGCGTCCAGACCGACGTCTCGTCGCCCGAATCGGTGGAGGCGCTGGCCGCGGACGTCTTCTCGCGGGAGGGAGCGTGCCACCTCCTCTTCAACAACGCCGGCGTGACCTCCGGCGGGGGTGGGCGGCCCTGGGAGCAGGAGCCCAACGACTGGACCTGGTGCTTCTCGGTCAACGTGTTCGGCGTGGCCAACGGCATGCTGTCGTTCGTGCCCCGGATGATCGAGTCCGGCGAGCCCGGCGTCGTGGTCAACACGTCGAGCATGGACGGCGGGATCGCCCCCGTGCCCTACGCCTCGGTGTACGCGTCGAGCAAGGCTGCCATCTCCTGCCTCACCGAGGCGCTGGCCCACCAGCTCGCCGCCGCCGGCACCGAGGTCCGGGCCGCGGTCTTCTACCCCTCGGGCGGGTTGCTCGACACCGGCCTGTGGACCGCCCAGCGCAACCGTCCCGCCGCCCTGGCCCGCACGAAGCCCCGGCCGCCTGCGCCCGGGACCACCTTCGAGGAGTTCAAGGCGCAGCTCGAGGCGGCCGGACGCCCGGTCGAGGTCGTGGACCTGCGCGAGCTGGGCCGCTTCTGCGTCGGCGGCGTGAAGCGCGGCGACTTCATCATCGGCCACGGGTTGGAGGAGGCCGCCGCCATGTTGCACCGGCGCGCCGACGCCATCGGGGCCGGGCGCCTCCCGCCGGCGGCGTTGAGCTGATGACCGCGACGGCACCGGCACGCGAGCGCTACACCGTCGTCTCGGCGGACGGGCACGCCGGCGGTGACATCGGGGACTACCGGCCCTACCTGGCCCGCCGCTGGCACGACGAGTTCGACGCCTGGGCCGCCCAGTACGTGAACCCCTATGCGGACCTCATCGCGCCCATCGCGTACCGGAGCTGGGACAGCGAGCGCAGGCTGGCCGAGACCGAGGCCGACGGCATCGCGGCGGAGGTGCTCTTCCCCAACACCGTCCCACCCTTCTTCGCCGAGGGCAACCTCGTCGCGCTGCCGCCGACGCCCGAGGACTACGAGCGGCGTTGGGCCGGTGTCCAGGCCCACAACCGCTGGCTGGCCGACTTCTGCGCCCGCACACCCGGCCGCCGCGCCGGCATCATCCAGGTCTTCGCCAACGACATCGACGACGCACTGGCCGAGGTGCGCTGGGCCGCCGAGACCTTCGAGCCCTTCGGCGGCATCCTCCTGCCGTCCATCCCGCCCAACTCCCACCTGCCGCCGCTGTGGGAGGACCACTACGAGCCGCTCTGGCGGCTGTGCGCCGAGCTCGACGTCCCCATCAACATCCACGGGGGCAGCGCCCTGCCCGACTACGGCGAGCACGAGTCGGCCCGGGCGATGATGCTGATCGAGATCCCGTGGTTCAGCCACCGCTCGGTGTGGCACCTCATCTTCGCGGGGGTGGTCGAGCGCCACCCGACGCTGCGCTTCGTCGTCACCGAGCAGGGCGTCGCCTGGCTGCCGCGGGGCCTGCAGACCCTCGACTGGTTCTACGGCCGTATGACCACGGCCAACGCCGCCGAGGCGAACTTCTTCGGCGCCGCTGCGGCGAAGATGACGATGACGCCTTCCGAGTACTTCGCCCGGAACTTCTGGATCGGGGCCAGCTTCCTGCGCCCCAGCGAGGCGCCTCTGTGCCGGGAGCTGGGGATCGGGCACGTGATGTGGGGCGCCGACTACCCCCACTCCGAAGGCAGCTACCCCTACACGACCGAGGCCCTGCGCGTGGCCTTCGCCGACTATGCGGAGCCCGACGTGCGGGCCATGGTGGAGTCGACGGCAGCGACGTTCTACGGATTCGACCTCGACCGGCTGCGGCCGATCGGCGACCGCATCGGCCCGCTGGTCGCCGAGGTGGCCCGGCCGCTGCCGCCGCAGGACTGGCCCACCGCAACGACATGCAACGCGTTCGACCCCACGCAGATCCTGCGGGCGTGGTGACGACGGAGAAAATGGGAGGAGACATGCACACGGTCAGGTACGGCGCTCGCGCCCAACAGGTCAACCGGGAGATCGAGGCCAAGAAGGCGGACATCTGGTCGGAGGCGGTCACCGCCGTCTACGAGACCGATCCCGAGATCATCGCGGCCGTGCTGCCGCCACCGCTCGAGCCCGGGCTCGACCCGCTCGTGCGTATCACGATCACCCGGGTCGAGATGCCCGGCCTGCCCGTGTTCGGCGCCGGCTGGATCGGCGTGCAGGCGCGCCACGAGAACCGGCTGGGGGAGTACCCGATCCTCATGCCCATGACGACCGAGCAGTCCCTCATCGGGGGCCGTGAGGTCAACGGCGAGCCCAAGAAGCTGGCCGAGGTCGAGGTGCACCGGGACGGCGACAGGGTCTCGGGCCACATCGCCCGCATGGGATCGGTCATCTGCGAGATCACCGGACGGATCAGCGAGACCCGGGAGAACTACGAGCTGGCCAAGACGGACTTCTGGTTCAAGCTCTCACCCTCCTGTGAGGAGGCGGGTGTGCTCGACCAGGACCCGCTGCTGGTCTACGGCGAGAAGACCGAGCGCACCCGGCTCCACGAGGGCATCGACGGCGAGCTGATCCTCAAGGAGGCGCCCCTGGACCCGGTGGCCGACCTCGTCGTGCGCCGCATGGTGGACCTGAACTGGACCGAGCGTGCCTCCACGCAGGTCGGCCGCATCATCGGCCCCGTGCCGCGGGCCGGCCTCGAGCCGTTCATCCACCAGCGCTACGACGACCTCTCGGTGCTCGGGGCGAAACGATGAGCGACCGTTACACGATCATCTCGGCCGACGCCCATGCCGGGTTGCACTGCGAGGAGTACCGGCCCTACCTCGACGCCCGCTACCACCCCCAGTTCGACGAGTACCTGGCCGAGCGCCAGGCCAACCGCGACGAGCAGCTCCAGATGAATTACGACTACATCATGGGATGGGAGACCGACAACGAGGAGGGACTGCGCGGCGCCTGGGACATCGAGCAGCGCGACAAGGAGCTCGATGCCGACGGCGTCACCGCCGAGGTGATGTTCGCCGACGCGGACGCCATCACCGGCATGGCCTCCCCGCCCTTCGGTGCCGGGCTCTCCGCCGGGGCCATCGCCGACCCCGAGCTCGCCTTCGCCGGCGCGCGGGCGCACAACCGCTTCCTCGTCCGAGATGTGCGCGCGCAGCCCGGAGCGGCACGGCGGCATCGCACTGGTGCCGATCACGCACGGGGTCGAGCGCTCGGTGGCCGAGATCGAGTGGCTGGCCGGCCAACCGGGCATCCGGGGGATCATGGTGCCCACGATGTGGCACGACCTGGTGCCCTACAACCATCCCGACTACGACCCGGTGTGGGCCGCCTGCCAGGCGGCCGGGTTCCCCGTGCACACCCACTCGGGGGAGGCGCCCCAGGACGAGTACAACGGCAACATCGGGATCTACCTGGCCGAGGTGGTGTGGTGGGCCGCCCGACCCATGTGGCACCTCCTCTTCTCCGGCGTGTTCGAGCGCTACCCGCGGCTCAAGTACGTGGTGACCGAGGCTGCCGCCTACTGGGCCGCCGACATGATGTGGAAGTGGGACCAGTACATGGGCGGCGGCCACACGACCAAGAAGATGGCGGCGCTCCTGCAGGGGAAGATCTCGAAGCTGCCGTCGGACTACTTCGGCGAGAACATCTTCATCGGCGCGTCCACCATGTCGAAGGAGGAGATCCGCCGCCGCCACGTGCTCGGCTGCGACGTCGTGATGTGGGGGACGGACTACCCGCACCCCGAGGGCACCTGGCCCCACACCCAGGAGCGCCTGCGCGGCGACTTCGGCGCCATCCCCGTGGAGGACGCCCGCAAACTGCTCGGGGAGACCGCAGCCCGCTGCTACGGCTTCGACCTCGACACGCTCCGCCCCATCGCCGAGCGCATCGGGCCGACGCCGGCCGACCTGGGACAGGACCCCACGCTGCGCACCGACCCCGAGGAGGTCCGGGCGGCGCGCTGGTGGAAGGACGAATACCGGGTCCAGGCTCCCGGCTGAGCCGCGTGCCGTGAACGCTGGCCACATGGAGTACTGCGCCAGCGACGACTGGCGGAGGATGGTCCACGAGACGATCTTGCCGGTCGCGCTGCATGGTGTGGACCTGGGTGACGCGGCGATCGAGATCGGTCCCGGGCCGGGCTTCACGACGGACGTGTTGCGGACCGTCACCGCGCACCTCACCGCGGTCGAGGTGGACGACGGCCTGGCGGCAGCGCTGGCGGAGCGGCTCGCGGGCGGGAACGTCGACGTGGTGGTCGGCGACGCCACCGCCCTGGAGTTCGCACCCGAGAGCTTCACCGGCGCGGCCTCCTTCCACATGCTCCATCACATTGCGCCCTCCGAGGCGCAGGACCGTGTCTTCGCCGAGCTGGCCCGCGTCCTCGTGCCGGGGGGCGTGCTGGTGGCCGCCGACGGGACCTACAGCGAGGGGAGCGCGCTCTTCCACGAGGGCGACACCTACAACCCCATCGCCGCCGACGAGTTGGCGCCGCGGCTCGCCGCCGCCGGCTTCGGCGACGTCGACGTCCGCTCCTACGACCTCGGCTGGGTCTGCACGGCACGCGCCGCCGGCGGCTGAGCGGACTCCGTCGCTGACACCGCCGGTCTCGGGGCCGGTGCCTCGGGAGAGCTGTTCGCCCGGGCCGACGGCACTGGCCATGAGCCGGGACTCCCGGGAGAATGGGCCCGATGCCCGTCCTGTTCGCTCTGCTGGCGGCGTTCTCGAATGCTCTGAACGTCGTCATGCAGCACGTCGCGAGCATCGGCGACCCTCGGCACTCCAAGGGCTGGCGCTTCGTGCGCTACCTCCTCTCCAACCCGTTGTGGCTCCTCGGATGGGTGGCACTCGCCGGGGCTTTCCTCTTCCAGGCCGTCGCCCTGCACGACGGCGCGATATCGGTGGTGCAGCCGCTCCTGGTGACCGAGCTCGTCTTCGCCCTGGTCCTGCGGTGGCTCTGGCTCCACCAGTCGATCCGGACGGTCACCTGGTGGGCCGCCGCCCTCACCTGCGCCTCACTGGCCCTCTTCATCGCGATGGCCGAGCCCAGCGGGGGCAGCACCTTGCCGACGAGCGGGGCCTGGGTCTCGGCCACCGCGACCGCGGCGGGGCTGGCGACGATCCTGGCCGTGCTCGGCCTGCACGGCTCGCCGGGGAGGCGGGCCGCCCTGCTGGGGGCTTCGGCGTCCACGCTGTGGGCGCTGGTGGCCACGTTCATCAAGGCGACGACCGACACCCTGACGCAGCACGGCGTGCCCGGCATGTTCACCCATTGGCCGCTCTACGCGCTGGCCGTCACGGGACTGGCGGCCGAGGTCCTCAACCAGGCCGCCCTGCACGTCGGCCCGCTCAGCATCTCGCAGCCCTTCATCGTCATCGTCGACCCCATCGTGAGCATCGCTCTGAGCGTGTGGATCTTCGGGGAGACCTTCACGGTCCACGTGGGCCGGCTCGCCCTCGGCTCGTTCGCGTTTGCCTCCATGTGCGTCGCGGTCACCGTGCTGGCCCGTACCGCCCCCGCGACCATGGACCCCGACCCGGCCCCGTCCGTCGCCGGCACCGAGTGAGGACCGCCTACATCTCCCCCTCGGGGAAGAAGGTCACCCAATTGGTCTGCATGGACGCGCCGTCGGCGACCACGGTGGCGCCGCAGACGTAGCGCGCCGCGGGAGAGCACAGGAAGAGGACCATCGCCGCCATCTCGTCGACCGTGCCGAGGCGCACGGTCGTCCCCTCGGCCACCAGCTCGTCGGCGAAGCCGGCCTCGGTGCGCCCGACGGTGGCCAGCTCGGAGGCGACCATGCCCGGCGTCGAGAAGACGCCGGGAGCGAAGGCGTTGATGGTGACGCCGCGCCGCATCAGGTAGGGCGCCAGCGTCTTGACCATGTTGACCACGCCGGCGCGTGCCGCGCCCGAGTGGACGAACATCGGCGCGCCCCGCTCGAGGGAGAACGTGTGCACGACGTTGACGATGGCGCCCGAGCCGGCCTCGGCCATCGGGCCCATGAAGCGGCTGGTCATGTTCCACGTCCCGTTCAGGTTCAGGTCCACCACGGCACGCCAGCCCCCGTCGCTGATGGTGCTGGGCAGGCCGGGGAACTGCCCTCCCGCATTGTTGACGAGCGCGTCGACGGCGCCGTAGCGGCCGTAGGCCGCGTCGCGCAGCGCGTCGACCTCCGCGGGCTCCCGGATGTTGGTGGGGACCGCCAGGCAGCTGCCGCCGGTCGTCGTGATGGACGCCGCCACCTCCTCCAGTCGCCCCGCGGTGCGGCCCGCGATGACCACGTGCCCCCCGAGGCGGGCGAAGCCGTGGGCGACCTCGCGGCCGAGGCCCGTCCCACCGCCCGTGACGACCGCGACCTTGCCCTCGAAGATGCCCTGGGCGAAGACCGCGACGGCCGGCCCTGGTTCCCAGGTCAACGGCGGATCACCCGGCGAAGTCCCAGCTCTCGCCCTTCTCGTAGTGGTGCAGGACGTTCTTGGCGATGAGGATCCGGTGCACCTCGTCGGGACCGTCGGCCAGGCGCAGCGTGCGGGCGCCGAGGTACATCTGCGCCAGCGGCAGGTCGTTCGTGACCCCGGCGGCTCCCCACACCTGGATGGCGCGGTCCACGACACGGGTGTAGGCCGCCGGCACGAAGACCTTGATGGCGCTGATCTCCGTGCGGGCCTGGGGGTCGCCCTTGTCCACCTTCTCGGCGGCATGGATCGTCATGAGGCGGGCGGCCTGGAGGTCCATGTAGCTGTCGGCCACGAAGCCCTGCATGAACTGCTTGTCCTTGAGGAGCCCGCCGTGGACCTCGCGGGTCAGCATGCGCTCGATCATCAGGTCGAAGGCGCGCCACATCTGGCCGACCGAGTTCATGCAGTGGAAGATCCGGCCTGCGCCGAGGCGGTCCTGGGCGGCCCGGTGTCCGTCGCCGACCTGCCCGAGCAGGTTCTCCAGCGGGACGCGCACGTGGTCGTAGCGCACCTCGCAGTGGTCGGACTTCGGGCTGCCCCAGATCCCGATGCCGCGCTCGATGATCACCCCCGGGTTGGAGGTGGGCACGATGATCTGGACCATCCGCCCCGGGCTCTCGTCGTCCTTGGACTCCTTGGCCCGGCACATGACGATGAAGAAGTCGGCGGCGAGCCCGTTGGACGTGAACCACTTGTGCCCGTTGATGACCCACTCGTCGCCCTCGCGGATGGCCGTGGTCTGAATGGAGCGCGGGTCCGAGCCGGCGTTCTCCGGCTCCGTCATGGAGAAGCCCGACTGCATCGTCCCCTCGACGAGCGGGAGCAGCCACTTCTTCTTCTGCTCCTCGGTCCCGTACTTGGCCAGGATGGTCTGGTTCCCCGAGTTGGGGGCGACCACCCCGAACAGCGAGGCGGCGCCCACCGCATAGGCCAGGATCTCGTTCATGTAGGCGTGGGCCATGAAGTCGATGCCCATGCCGCCGTACTCGGGCGGCAGGTGGGGCGCCCACAGACCTTCGGCCTTCACCTTCTCCTGGATCTCGAGCCGCAGTGCCTTGGCCTCCGCGCGCTCGGCGTCGGTGACGTCGGTGCCCCGCGCGTGCCACAGCAGTGCCTCGTTGGGCAGGATCTTCTCGTTGACGATGCGCGCCGTGCGCAGCCGGATGTCGTTGATGTCGTCGCTGAGCCCCGCAATGGGCGTCACGTTGATGGGCATGGGATCCCCCCGTGGGTCTTCGTCTTCGGTCCGAACCTTAGGCAGATTCGGTGGCCCGCTTCGCGCCGGCGACCCAGCGCCCCGTGAGGGCCCGCTCGTAGCGGCCCCGCCCGACGAAGCTGACGGCCCAGCGGGCCAGCGCGCCGAACCGGTTCTTGAAGCCGGTGAGGAAGGTGATGTGCACCACGAGCCAGAGCAGCCAGCCGAGGAAGCCACCGACGCGCACCGGCCCGACCTTGGCCACGGCCCGGAAGCGGGAGATCACGGCCAGCGTCCCCAGGTCGTGGTAGTGGAAGGGCTTGGGCGGCTTGCCCTCCAGGCGCCGCACGATGGTGTGGGAGGCATGGGCGCCCGACTGGATGGCGACCTCGGCGACGCCGGGCAGGTCGTCGAGGGCCATGAGGTCGCCGACGACGAAGATCTCGGGGTGCGTGGGCAGGGAGCAGTCGGGCGCCACCCGCACCCGCCCCGCCCGGTCGAGCTCCACCCCCGTCGCCTCGGCGAGCAGCGCGCCCAACCCCGAGGCGCGGGTGCCCGCCGCCCAGACCTTGGTGGCGGCGGCGATGCGCTCGGTGCTCCCGTCCCCCTTCGTGATCTCGACACCCCCGTCGTCCATGTCGGTCACCATGGCCCCGAGGTGGATCTCGACGCCCATGCGGGTCAGGTCGCGCGCCGTGAGGCGTGACAGCCGCGGACCCATGGAGCTGACCAGTCGGTCCACCCCTTCCACCAGGACGACCCGGGTGTCGCTGGGGTCGATCCGGCGGTAGTTGCGATGCAGCGCACGCCGCGAGAGCTCCTTGAGCTGCCCCGCCATCTCGACGCCGGTCGGGCCGCCGCCCACGACGACGAACGTCATCAGCCGCCGCCGGGTCGCCTCGTCGGCCTCGGCCTCGGCCTGCTCGAAGGCGCCGAAGATCTGGCCCCGCAGGGCCAGGGCGTCGTCGAGCGACTTCATGCCCGAGGCCGCTCGGCGGAACTCGTCGTGCCCGAAGTAGGAGGTCACCGCCCCGCCGGCCACGATCAGGCTGTCGTAGCCGATGGCCAGCCGCTCGCCCAGTTCGTCGACGTGGACGACCCGGGCCTCGAGGTCGATCGCCTCCGCCTCGCGCGAGCACGACGCGCAGTGCGGGGTAGTTCCGGAAGATGTCCCGGATGGCCGGGGCGATCTGGCCCTCCGAGAGGATCCCCGTGGCCACCTGGTAGAGCAGCGGCTGGAAGAGGTGGTGGTTCCTGCGGTCGATCAGCGTGACGCGGACCGGGGCGCGCTTGAGGGCCCGGGCGGCGAACAGCCCGCCGAAGCCGCACCCGATGATGACGACGTGGTGACGCCCATCGGTCCCTTCCGGCGTCGTCACAGCAGGCGCTCCACCACGGTCTGGACGTAGAGCGCGAGCGGCATGTCCTTGATCTCCTCGAGGGTGAACCACCCCACGGCATCGGTGGTGCCGCCCACCTCGGGCCGCAGGGTTCCTTCCCACGAGTCCACGCGGTAGACCAGGCGCACGGTGTGCAGCTCCGTGCCGTCGGGGATCGTGCGGACGTCGGAGAGGACGTCGAGGAGCGGGCCGAGCGTGACCGTCAGCCCGGACTCCTCCTCCATCTCCCGGCGGAGCGAGTCCGGGGGGTTCTCGCCGTGCTGGACGCCGCCGCCGGGGAGGAACCAGCGTCCGCGCAGGGTGAGGGCGGGCGAGGCGCGGGCCAGGAGCAGCCGCCCGTCGCCGTCGCGGGCCACGCCGTAGGCGGCGATGCGCTGGCGTTGCTTGTCCCTCGGCATCGGGGGAATGCTGGTCTGCGCCAGGGCCGCCCGCCAACTCCGGCGGAAACTACCCTGGCCCCGGCCACGGGTGGGCACGCCTGCGGCCGGACCGAAAGGGGTGCGCACATGGACACGGCCGCCGAGCTCGAGGCCATCCGGCGCCTCAAGTACGCCTACTTCAGGTCGCTCGACCTCAAGCAGTTCGACGACCTCGGCCAGCTGCTGACCGAGGACGCCACCACGTCCTACGAGGACGGCAAGACCGTGCTCGAGGGGCGGGCGGCCATCGTCTCGTGGCTGGGAGCGGTCCTGGGCGACCGGGGGATCGTCACCGAGCACCACGGGCATCACCCCGAGATCACCTTCACCTCGGACACGACCGCCGAGGGAACGTGGTACCTGCAGGACCGCGTCATCGTGCCGGCCGCCGACGTCGAGATCGCCGGGACGGCCTTCTACGACGACCGGTACACGTTGACGGGTGAAGGGTGGCGCATCGCACACACGGGCTATACCCGTGTCTTCGAGGAACACCGCACGCACTCGACGCTGGAGGTGCGACAGTTCACCTCGCGCTTCGACCAGCCCGGCTGAGCGCGGCGGCTACGCCTCCGCCCGGCTGGCGGGGCTGAAGGTGAAGGCGGGGTCGAACAGCGTCGCCGGCTCGAGCGCCTTCTCAATCGCCTCCACCAGGTCGGGCTCGAGCACGATGTCGAGCGCCTTGACGTTCTCGGCGATCTGCTCGGGCCGGCTGGCCCCCACGATCGCGCTGGCGACGTTCTGGTTCTGCAGCACCCACGCCAGCGCCACCGCCGCCGGCGTGTAGCCCGCCTCGCGGCACAGCGCGGCGTAGGCCTGCGACGGGCTCGAGCACCTCGTCACGCAGGAGCCAGCTCACCTCCCCGCCCTCGGGGCCGGTCGCCCGCGTGCCCTCGGGCGGTGGGGTGCCGGGGAGGTACTTGCCGGTGAGCACACCCTGGGCGAGCGGGGACCACACGATCTGGCCCACGCCCTCCTTCTGGCACAGCGGGACCACCTCGGCCTCGATCACGCGCCAGATCAGCGAGTACTGGGGCTGATTGGAGACGATGCGGTCGAAACCCATGTCGTCGGCCAGCCGGAGCGCGTCCTCAATCTGCGCCGCCGTCCACTCCGAGACCCCGACGTAATGGACCTTTCCCTGGCGCACGAGATCGTCGAACGCCTGCATGGTCTCCTCCAGCGGCGCCTCGTAGTCGAACCGGTGCGCCTGGAGGAGGTCGACGTGGTCCGTCTGCAGCCGCTCGAGCGATGCGTGCAGCGACTCCATGATGTGCTTACGTGACAGGCCCCTGTTGTTGGGGTTGGGTCCGGTGGGCCAGTACACCTTCGTGAAGATCTCGATGGAGTCGCGCCGGACGCCCTTGAGGGCCCGTCCGAGCACCGACTCGGCCGCGCCCATGGCGTAGACGTCCGCCGTGTCGAAGGTGGTGATCCCCGCGTCGAGCGCGGCCTTCACACACGCCGTTGCGGCCTCCTCCGCGATCTGGCTGCCGTGCGTGATCCAATTCCCGTAGGAGAGGGCGGAGACCTCCATGCCCGAGCGTCCGAGGTGGCGATGGTCCATGCACCCGAGCGTAACCCGGTCCTCCTACGCTCGTCTCGTGGCCGGAGAGGAGACGCTGCACGTGCGACGGGGGCTCGACCTGCCGCTGGCAGAGATCTCGTGGCGCGCCACGACGCCGGGGGGCCCCGGCGGCCAGCACGCGAACCGCACGCTCAGCCGGGTCGAGGTGCAATTCGACGTGGAGGGCTCCGCGACGCTCGGCCCGCGCCAACGGGCCCGGCTGCTCGAGCGCATCGGCCCCGTCGTGCGCGCCAGCGCCGCCGAGTCGCGCTCCCAGGCGCGCAACCGCCAGCTCGCCCTCGAGCGGCTGGCCGCCAAGCTCGATGCCGGCCTGCGCGACCAGACGCCCCGGCGCGCCACCCGCCCGACGAAGAGCTCGCAGGCACGCCGGGTGGAGGACAAGCGCCACCGGGCGCAGACCAAGCGGGCCCGCCGGGCACCCCGGCCCGACGACGACTGAGGCTTCGGCGGCTCAGTACTCGACGCGCCCCGACAGGGCGGCGTCCAGTTGCTCGTCGAGCTGGCCCAACAGCTCGGGATCCTCCTCGGCCCGCGGGCCGCGCAGCGCGGTCAGGGCGGCGTAGCCCTGGGCGACCAGGGTGGCGTCCTCGGCCCCCGCGTCGGCCAGCCCGAGGTCGCCCGTGTGGGGGAAGGGGGAGCCGACCGTGAGGACGATCCGCCCCTTCTCCTCGGGCTCGCCCTCCATGACCGAGCGCGCCGCCTCGGCGGCGGCGGGGCCCTCGATCTCCTCCCGGTTGGGCGCCTCCCACGTGCCAGAGCCCCGGGCGGACTTGATCAGCCCCGCCCCGCTCACGCGGGCCCAGCGCACGCCGCGGATCTCCTCGGGCGGCAGGTGCGGGACGTTCAGGTTGAGCACCGTCCGCACGGGCGCCGCCACCAGCATCGGGATGAGCGCCACCGCCAGTTCGGCGGCCGACTCCCAGGGATCGGGCTCCTCGCCGACCCGGAGCGAGACGGCCAGCGCGCTGATCCCCAGCTGGCTGGCGGTGAGTGCGGCGCCGACCGTGCCGGAGTGCAGCACCGAGCGGCCGACGTTGACGCCGTGGTTGATGCCCGAGAGCACCAGGTCGGGCTTGGGGCCGACCGCCCCCAGGGCGCCGGCGATGACCGCGAGGGCGGGCGGGGAATCGAGCCCGTAGGCCTCCACCGCCTCGGCCCCCTCGACGAAGGCGCGCTGGTAGGTGATGGTCGTCCGGTCCGTCACCGAGCCCACGGCCGCGCTGGCGCCGCTGTAGTTGGAGCTCGGGGCCACCACGATGATCTCGTGCGGGGCGCCCGGCCCGTCGGTGCCCGCACGGGCCGACCAGGCGACCAGCGCCCTGGTCAGCGCCGCCAGCCCCGGTGCCCCCACTCCGTCGTCGTTGGTGACGAGAATCCTCACGTGTGACCACCCTATCGGCCGCGATCCGCGGGGCCATGGCCGGTCACCTGGCGTTCGTGCAGCGGTAACCGGGGCTTCACCGCGGGGTGCAAGGGCCCCTCACCCATGCAGAGGTCCTGGTCTGCTTCAATTCACTCGCAATGCCGGCACGCACGCCCAGGATCTCCGTCGCCTCGCCCACGGGGCAGCAGTGGCGCATCGGGCACGGCAGCCAGGAGGTCGTCGTCTGCGAGGTCGGCGCCACCCTGCGGGCCTACAACGTGGGGCAGCACCAGGTGATCGACGGCTTCGGCGCCGACGAGTGGTCGCATTCGGGCCGGGGCCAGGTGCTCGCCCCGTGGCCGAACCGCCTGGCCGACGGGCGCTACGAGTTCAACGGAGTGCGGGCCCAGGCCGCTCTCGACGAGCCCGAGCGGCGCAACGCGATCCACGGCCTCGTGCGCTGGCTCCCCTGGACGCTGCAGACCCGGCACCAGAACCAGCTCTCCCTCCGCCTGCAGCTCCATCCGTCGCCGGGCTACCCCTTCTCGCTCCTGCTCGAGCTCGAGTACCACGTGGGCCGCGAGGGCCTGACCCTCACGACCCGGGCCCAGTCGCTCGACGAGGGGCCGATCCCCTTCGGCCTGGGGTTCCACCCCTACCTCACCGCCGGGCCCGAGACGGTCGACGGGGCCATCCTGCGCGTGCCCGCGCGCCACACCCTCGACCTCGACGACCGGGGCCTGCCCACGGGTGCGCTCGCCCCGGTCGAGGGCACCGAGCGCGACTTCACCACGTCGCGCTTCGTGGGTCCGGCCGTGCTCGACACGGCCTACACCACCCTGGAGCGGGACGCCGACGGCAGGGCCCGGGCCAGCCTCGATGCGCCCGGCGGCGTCACCGGCGCCACGCTGTGGGTCGACGAGGGCTTCCCCTACCTCATGGTCTACACGGGCGACACGTTGGGCGAGGTGCAGCGGCGCCGGCGCGCCGTGGCCATTGAGCCGATGACGTGTCCCCCCAACGCGTTGCGCACCGGCAAGGACGTCATCGACCTCCAACCCGGCCAGGAGTGGACGGCGCGGTGGGGCATCACCCCGCGGTGAACGGGCGGCGATGAGCACGGCGCCCCTCGACGGCCACGTCGTCGCGGTCACGGGTTCGTCGAGCGGGATCGGCGCGGCCACGGCCCGGGCCTTCGCCGCCGCCGGCGCCGCCGTGCTGGTCAACTCGTCGCGCACCGTCGACGAGGGAGAGGCCGTGGCCGCGGCGCTGCCCGACGCGCTGTACCTGCAGGGTGACATCACGGACCCCGCGTTCGGTGACCGTCTGGTGGCCGCCGCCCTCGATCGGTGGGGCCGCCTCGACACGCTCGTGAACAACGCCGGGACCACCGCGCTGATCCCGCACCATGACCTCGCGGCGGCCTCCGTCGACGTCTGGCGGCGCATCTTCGAGGTGAACGTGTTCGGCACGTGGGCCATGTCGGTCGCCGCCATGCCGGCCCTGCGCGAGGCGCAGGGCTCCATCGTCAACGTGGCGTCCATCGCCGGCCTGCGCCCCACGGGCTCCTCCATCCCGTACGCCGCCAGCAAGGCTGCGCTCAACCACATGACGGTGCTCCTGGCCAAGGTGGTCGGGCCCGAGGTCCGGGTCAACGCCGTGGCGCCCGGGCTGGTGGACACGCCCTGGACCGAGGACTGGGACTTCGTGCGTGAGGCCGTCCGCCAGGTGGCCCCGTTGCGGCGCTCGGGCCAACCCGGCGACGTGGCCGAGGTGATCGTGGCGCTGGCCGGAGCGGCCTACGTGACCGGGCAGGTCGTCGCCGTCGACGGCGGACTGACGATCGCCACCTGAGCTCAGGGGGGCGGGGTCACCATCCAGCGCACGGCGGCGGACAGGGCGCGGGCGAGCGGCGTCACGACTGCCGAGTCGACGAACAGGTCGAGGGGACCGGCGAGGGACAGCCCGAGCTCGCGGCGGGCCCAGTCGGGGAGCACGCCGACCGAGGCCGCCAGCACCAAGGAGTAGACGGCGCGCTCGGCGGGCCGCCGGGCCACGCCGCGCACGAGCCAGTCCCGCGCCGCGCTGGCCTGCGGCCCGGCATAGAGCTCGGGGCGCACCCGCAGCAGGTAGCTCTCCACCTCATCGACCGAGCACGGGGCCCAGGTGGCCCCGAGGGCGTACGCGACCGGCGCCACCTCCTCGTAGTAGCGGTCGCACTGCTCGGGCGTGAGCGGCCGGGACCCGTAGCGGCGCGCCGAGGCGAGGAAGCTCGAGACCTCGGCCACGTGGATGAAGGTGACCAGATCGGGATCGTCGGCGGAATACGGCCGGCCGTCGGGCGCCGTTCCCTTGACGCGGCGGTGCACCCGCTGCACCTGGTCGATGGCCGCCTCCGCCTCGGCCGTCGTGCCGAACGTCGTGGCGGCGACGAAGGTCGCCGTGCGCCGCAGCCGGCCGAGCGGGTCCTCCCGGTAGCCCGAGTGCTCGGCCATCCCGGCCATGGCCAGCGGGTGGAGCATCTGGAGGAGGAGCGCGGTGACGCCGCCGATGAGCATGGAGGGCAGGTCGGCATGCACGAGGCGGGCCACGCCGTCGGGCGCCAGGTACGCGTCGTGCGGATCGGTGGCGATCGCCGGCGGCTCCTCGTTGATCCCGATCGCCCGCCGGACGTTGCGCGCCATGTCACCGCGGGCGGGTGAGGCCAGGCCGCCCACCAGACGCAGCGGGGCGCCCGCGACGGCCCCGCCCAACGACGCAGCGCGCTCGACCGGGTTGCAGTGAGGCCATGCGCAGAGCTTGGCACGTGGCAGAGTGCTCTCCATGCGCTTCGTCGTCCTGGGTGCCGGTGCAATCGGGGGCGCAGTCGGCGCCCGCCTCTACCAGACGGGCTTCGACGTGACCCTGGTCGCCCGGGGCGAGCACGGCCGCGCCCTGCAGGCGGGCCTCGTCCTCGAGGCGCCCGACGAGACGGCGACCCTCCCCATCCCGGCCGTCGCGGATCCCTCCGAGGTGGCGTGGGACGAGCAGGCGGCCGCCGACACCGTCGTGCTGCTGGCCGTGAAGGGGCAGCACACCGAGCATGCGCTGACGCAGCTCACCGTGGCGCCGCCGGCCACGCCGGTGGTCTGCATGCAGAACGGCGTGGAGAACGAGCGCCGGGTGCTGCGCCACTTCCCGAACACCTTCGCCATGTGCGTCATGTGCCCGGCCACCCAGCTGCGTCCCGGCGTCGTCCAGCTGCACTCGGCGCCCGTCTCGGGGATGCTCGACCTGGGTCGCTTCCCCGGCGGCATCGACGACATGGGCCAGGGCATCGCGGACGCCATCGCCACCACGTCGTTCCAGTCCGTCGCCCGGCCCGACATCATGCGCTGGAAGTACCGCAAGCTGCTCATGAACCTCGCCAACGCGGTCGAGGCGCTCTGCGGCCCCGAGGGCAGGTTCAGCGCGTTGGCCAAGGAGGCGCAGCGCGAGGGCAGCGCCACCCTCGCCGCGGCGGGCATCGACGTGGCCAGCTCGGAGGAGGACCGCGTACGCCGCGCCGACAACCTGCAGCTGTCACCGACCGAGTCGGGTGAGTGGCAGGGCGGGTCGAGCTGGCAGAGCCTGGCCCGGGGGGCGGGCTCCATCGAGGCCGAGTTCCTCAACGGGGAGATCGTGCTGCTGGGCCGGCTCCACGGCGTGGCGACACCGGTGAACGCGCTGTTGCAGCGGCTCGCGGTGCGCGCCGCGGCGGAGGGGGCGCAACCGGGTTCGTGGCGGGTCGAGGACCTGAGCGAGCTGGCGGGGGTGCGTGATGGCGAGTGAGCGGGCGGCGGCGTTGGCCGACGACTTCGCGAAGGCCAACGCGGACGCGCTGGACTTCGCCCGCGCCTGCACCGAGGGCGACTGGGCGGTGACGGTGCCGGGGGAGGGGTGGACCGTCGGCGTCGTGCTGCACCACATCGCCGAGGGTCACGCCCACGGCCGGCGATGGCTGGCGGAGATGGCCAGCGGCGAGGGCGTGGCGCAGTCGGCGGGGGACATCGACCGCGCCAACGCGGTGCACGCCGTGGAGATGGCGAGGGTGGGCCCGGTCGAGACGGTCGCCCTCCTGGAGGTCAACGGCACCCGGCTGGAGGAGGCGCTGCGCGGCCTCAGCGACGAGGACCTCGACCGCACGGCGGCCTTCGGCCCGGCCGGCGGCCGGCGACCTGCCGACGGGCGACCTGGCCGCCGTCGCGGCGCGCCACACCCGCGAGCACCTGGCGCACGCCCGCACGGCGGTGGGCCGGGAGCCCTGAGGCGGCCGGCTCAGCCCCAGTCGCCGTTGCCGGCGACGCGCTCGACGCAGATCCGGAGGACGTAGCCGGGCGGCGGGTCGTCCATGGGCGGGAACCGCACACCCGGGCCCATGTAGCGCTGCGCCAACGCCTGCAGGAGCTCGGGTGCGCCGCCGTCGGTGACCCGGGCCGTGCCGTAGAGCACCAGGTACTCGGCGAGGCCACCGGTACCGGGGCGTCCCGTCTCGAGCGAGAGCGCCACCCGGGGATCGCGCGCGACGTTGCGCAGCTTCTTGTGGTTGAAGAGGTGGCCGGCCACCACCTCGTCGCCGTCGAGCCCGATCCAGACGACGGTGACCTGCGGGCTGCCGTCGGGGTTGAGCGTCACCAGGTGCGCCAGATGGCCACCCTCGATCGCCTCGCGCACGGATGCTCCGAGCGGCGGCATCAGTCTGCGTGCAGCGCGGCGCGCACCTCGTGCGCACGGTCGGCCTCCGGCGAGCCCGGGGCGTCGATCCGCAGCTCGTGCACCGTGCCCGTGAAGGGCGCCGGCGGCGTGTAGCGCGCCGAGACGGGTAGGCCGGTGTCGCGCCCGAGCCGGAGGCCGGCCCCTCCGTGTTGCAGGGCCAGGGGGAGCGTGCCCTCGAGCGTGGTCTCGTCGACCCCGACGTCGTCCACGAACAGGGCCATGCGGCCGGCCGCGCCGGCCGCATCGATCTCGTAGAGGACCGCGATCTCGTGGCCGCCGGGTGGGAGGGCCGTCGGCGTGGCGAGCTCGATCGCATCCCCGGCGCGGGCGAACGTGAAGTGGACGACGCCGTGCACGGCGTAGAGGGCCCAGCCGCCGAACCAGTCGCCCAGGGCGAAGATCACGCCCTCGGCGGTCCCGGGGTCGGTGTCGACGGCGGCCGTCATGCGGAAGCCGCCCCACAGGAGGGGGAGCGCCTCGTCGGCCACCGCGCCGCCGCCGGGCCGGTAGGTGCCCGACGGCCCGGCGGGCCAGGGCGCGGGGATGAAGCCGCCGAAGCGCTCGGCCAGGGCGTCGGAGATGGGCAGGACGTTGTTACGCGCCGCCTCGGCGGACCACAGCTCCTCCATGGCGCGGACGCGCTCGGGGTGGGCGTCCGCCAGGTCGATCGCCTCGGAGAAGTCCGCGGACAGGTCGAACAGCTCCCAGCGGTCCTGGGTGAAGTCGCGGCTGCCGATGGCGAGCTCCTCCTCGTCGCGGACGCCCGTGCTGATGTGGTCGGTCGTCGCCTTCCATCCCTCGTGGTAGATGGAGCGCGAGCCCATCATCTCGAAGTACTGCGTCGGCCGGAGCTCCGCCGCGCCCGCATCCTCCAGCGCCGGCACCAGGCTGGCCCCGTCGAGCTCCTGTTGGGCCACGCCGTCCACCGCCTCGGGCACCTCCAGTCCTGCCGCGGCCATGATCGTGGGCATCAGGTCGATGGCGTGCGCGAACTGGGACCGCACGGTGCCCGGCCGGGCGATGCGGTCGCCCCAGTGCACGATGAGCGGCGTGCGCGTGCCGCCCAGCCACGTGTAGCGCTTCCAGAGCTTGTGCGGCGTGTTGCCGGCCCAGGCCCAGGCCCAGGAGTAGTGGTTGTAGGTGGTGACCCCGCCCCAGTCGTCGTAGTGGGCGAGGTTGTCGGCCAGCGACTCGCGCAGGTGCGAGCTGAACCGGTGCTCGTTGACGCTGCCGATCGTGCCCCCCTCGGCGCTGGCGCCGTTGTCCGAGAACACCATGACGAGGGTGTTGTCCATCGCCCCGAGGCTCTCGAGTGACGAGAGCACTCGGCCGATCTGGGCGTCGGTATGGGTCAGGAAACCCGCGAAGACCTCCTGCTGGCGTGCGAGCAGCCGCCGCTCGTCCGCCGAGAGCGCACTCCACGCCTGCACCCACTCGGGGCGCGTCGTGAGCACGGTGCCCTCGGGCACGACCCCCGAGGCGACCTGGCGGGCGAAGAGCTCCTCGCGCCAGGCGTCCCATCCCTGGTCGAAGACGCCGCGGTAGGGCTCGACCCACTCGGGTGCGACGTGGTGCGGCGCGTGCATGGCACCGAGCGCGAAGTACAAGAAGAACGGCTTGCCCGGCGCGGCTTGCTGCTGATCCTGGACCATGCGGACGGCCTGTTCGGCCAGGTCCTCGCTGAGGTGATAGCCGTCCTCGGGGCGGCGCGGCGCGTCGATGTAGTGGTTGTCGCAGACCAGGTTGGGCGCCCACTGGTTGGTGTCGCCCTGCAGGAAGCCGTAGTAGCGCTCGAACCCGAGGCCGAGGGGCCAGGTCTCGAAGGGACCGGCGGCCGAGCGGTACCCCCGGGGCGTGAGGTGCCACTTGCCGACGGCCAGCGTCGAGTAGCCGGCGTCGCGCAACAGGCGGGGGAGCGCGACGGCGGACCTGGGAAGCCGGGCGTGGTAGCCGGGGAAGGCGAGCGGGATGTCGGCCAGGAAGCCCATGCCCACCGCGTGGTGGTTCCGGCCGGTGAAGAAGGAGGCCCTGGTGGGCGAGCAGAGGGAGGTGACGTGGAAGCGGTTGAAGGGTGCGCCGCCCGCCGCGAGAGCGTCCATGTGCGGCGTCCCGATGTCCGAGCCGAAGGCGCCCAGGTGGCCGAAGCCCGTGTCGTCGAGCACGACGACGACGACGTTGGGCGCGCCGGCCGGCGGCTTCGGCTCGTGGGGGAAGCGCGGCGTCGACTCGGCCACCGTGAGCCCGATCTGCTGGGGTTGGTCCATGGACCGAGGGTAGACGGTGAGCAGCCGGGTGCGGCGTGGGCAGGTCTAGTCTGACAGCCGATGCAGGGCCATCTCCCTGGACCACCGCAGCCCCACTTCCCCGAGGGCCTGGCGCCTTTCATCGGCTACATCGCCACCCGCGAGCCCCGGCCGCTCGAGGACCGGCCCCCGGGGGAGCCCGCATGGGGGGAGGCCGACGAGGGCGTGCTGGACCAGTTCGCCGACGTCGGGGACTGGGAGCCGATGCACCGGCCGCTGATCAAGGTGACGGCGGTCATCGTGTCGGGCTCGCTCGTCCTCGCCGGCCTGGGCACGTTGTTCGAGATGTTGGTCTCCGCTCACTGACCGCGCCGGGCGCGCCGGCGCCGCACCAGCGCCCAGGTGAGCCCACCCGCGACAGCCAGGCCGCCGATCACCGCGGCTGCGGTGACCCCGGCGCTCGAGCCACCAGCGGGCGCGGGGGCGGTGGTCGTCGTCGCCGGCACGGTGGTCGTCGGGCGCGCCGCCGTCGTGCTCGTGCTGGTCGACGTTCCCGCTCCCGCCGCGGGCGACGACGCCGCGAACGCGACCACCCGGTCCGCCGCCGGCGCCAGCAGGAGCCCGTCTCCCACCGAGGGGGTCGGGAAGTGGTTGGCCGGCGCCCCGACCCTGGCTTGCGCCGCCACCGTGCCGCTGGAGGGGCGGAGGGCGTAGAGCACACCGTTCTGGCCGATCGTCCAGACGAGGCCGGCGACCACGATGGGAGGCCCCCCGCCGGCGGAGGCGCTCCAGAGCAGGTGGAGGCCGGCGGGGGACGACGACGCCCGCACGGCGATGGTGCCGCTCAGGCAGGGCAGGTAGACGATCGTGCCCACCACGGCGACACCCCCGTCGATGTCGTCGCCGCACGCACCGGCCAGGGACGACTGCTGGCCACCGATGCCGCCCAGGGAGGACCCGTCGAGCAGGAACACGGTCCGCGACTTGCCCGCCGCCACGACCTGCCCGTCGGCGAGGAGCGCCGGGGCGGTCGACATGTCGAGGTCGGCCGCGTTGTCCGCGGGCCACGACGACGGCGCGAAGTACTGGCGGAGGGTGAGCGACGGCGAGAGCTCGAGCACTGAGTCGCTGTTGTCGTAGGCGTGGCCACCCGACGTCACCGAGCCATTGCCGGCGGTGACCCAGACGTCGCCGGCCGCGTCGACGACCGGGGCCGCCCCACCCATCCAGATGGCGCCCTGCCGCTCGCCCGGACCCGAGTCGACGGCGAACTCGGCCGGGGTGCCGCCCGCCTCCGGCACCCCGATCACCCAGCCGCGGTAGGAGCCGCAGTCGCCGTAGTTGCCGCCGAAACCGAAGACGACGCGCCCCTCGTCGAGGGTCAGGCCCGTGCGCTGCAGCAGTGCCGACGGCGCGGAGCCGGTGGGATCGACGTCCTGGGTCAGCTCGGTCTTGCCCGTCGCCGCGTCCAGGCCCACCAGCTCGTGGGCCGGGTTGCCGTCGACCAGCTCGTCGGCGACCACGAAGAGCTCCGAGCGCGTCGGGTCGATCACCGGCGTGCCCGTGATCCCGACGCTGGGCGAGATGTCGCCGCAGGGGAGCGACCCCGACGGCACGGGCGAGCCGAGGTGGCTCGACCACTCGACCGCGCCGCTGGTGGCCGACAGGGCGTACACGGTGTCGTTCTCGGTGGCGACGAAGATGCGCCCGTCCGAGGCCAGGGGCTCGCCGTAGAGCTGGCCGTCGAGGGCGGGTGACGTCCAGGCCGGCGAGGACACCGAGACGGACGACACCGGGACGGCCACGCCGGTCCCGGCCGCACTGCCGTGGTAGACGGTCCACGACGGGCCTGCGGCGGGCGACGCCGCCGCGCCCGGGGCCCCGCTCGGGGCGAGGGGGGAGAGCGCCACCAGCGCCGGCAGCGCGAGCGCCGCTCCGACGACTGCGTGCCGTCTGGCCGAGCCCCGCTTCACGCGGCGGGCGCGATCGGGCGTGGCCGCTCGCTCAGGCCGCCCCCGATCGACCGCGACGCCGCAGCGTCGAGTCGACGGCCACGGCGACGAGGAGGACGATGGCGGTCGCGATGTCCGTCCCGGCGGTGCTGATGTTGAGCAACGCGAGGCCGTTGGTGAGGGTCGCGATCACCAGGCCGCCGAGCAGCGGGTGGATGGGCTTGCCGTGCCCGCCGAACAGGCTGGCACCGCCGATGACGGCGGCGGCGACCGCGTAGAGCACGTAGGTGCCGCCGTCGAAGCCGATGGAGATGGAGCCGAGCCGTGACGCGTAGACCACCGCGGCCAGGCCTGCGGTGAAGCTGCAGAGAGCGAACGCGATGGTTCGTATCCGCGTCACGTTGATGCCGGCCCGACGGGCGGCCTCGGGGCTGGCCCCGATGGCGTAGATGTACCGACCGAGGCGCGTCCGCGACAGCAGGAACGACTGCGCGACCAGGATCACCAGCAGGAAGGGGATGACCCACGGGACGCCTTCGACGGGGACGAGCACGCCCCGGTTCAGGTTGCAGACGTACACCAGCACGACGCCGGCGACGGCGACGGCGCCCACGGTGAGGAGTGTGATGCTGAGCGGTGGTGCCGTGAGCCCCTGCCGGCGGCGACGTGAATTGCGGACGACGAGTGAGAGCCCGTAGAGGCCGACGAGCACGACCAAGAGGATCCACCCCGCCGTAGGGGTCATGTTCCCGCTGACGAGGTCGTCGATGACGTGGTTGGAGATGGTGATCACGCCTCCGACGGCACCCTTGTCGACGTCGAAGACGTAGATCAGGACGCCCTGCCAGCCGAGCAGGCCGGCCAGGGTCACCACGAAGGACGGGATCTTCAGCCGGGTGATGATGGTGCCCTGGAACGCGCCGATCAGGAAGCACGCGCCCATCCCCACGATGAGCCCGGCCCACCAGACCCAGTTCTGCGGGGCTCCGATCAGGGCCATGGCGATGGCTGCGCCCACCGCGCCCACGAAGCCCACCGACAGGTCGATCTCGCTCAGGAGGAGCGCGTAGAGCTCGGCCATCCCCAGCAGGATGATGAAGGTGGCCTGGACGAACAGGTTGACGATGTTGGTGGCCGAGAGGAACGCGCTCGACTGCACCTCGAAGAAGATGCTGATGACGATGAGCCCGACGATGATGGGCAGCGCCCCGCTCTCCCCGCCGCGGATGCGCCTCCACCATGCGTGCAGGTAGTCACCGAGCGATTCGGCGAGGACGTCCGGCGCGAGGACGACGAGCTGGTCGGGTGCGACGGCGCTGTCCGGGGTGCCCGCGGTGTCGGTGGGGGAGGTCCCGTCCGAGCGCTCGTCGGGCGTCACCGGGTCGATGGTGTCCGTCATGGGCGCATCATCCCGCCGCCGCCGTCCGCTCTGTCTGGCCCGTGGTCATGTAGTCAACGATGACCTGGCGGTCGAATTCCGACGCCGGGCCCTGTGCCACCAGCTGCCCCAGGTAGAGGACGGCGACGACGTCCGCCACCTCGAAGACGTCGTTGAGGTTGTGCGAAATGAGGATCACGGCCGTGCCCTGGCTCGACAGCCGCTTGATCAGCTCGAGCACCATCTGGGTCTGGGCGACGCCGAGGGCGGCGGTGGGCTCGTCCATGATCACGAGCCTGGCTGCCTGCATGACCGCCTTGGCCACGGCGACGGACTGGCGCTGGCCGCCGGACAGCGATGCGACGGGCTGGCGGATGGAGCGCACCGTCGTCACGTGGAGGTCGTCCAGGGTCTGGCGCGCCGCCATCTCCATCGTCGCCTCGTCGAGCAGGCCGTGGCGCCGTTTCTCGTGCCCGAGGAACATGTTCTGCACGATGTCGAGGTTGTCGCACAGCGCCAGGTCCTGGTAGATCGTCGTGATCCCGTGGGCCTCGGCATCCTTGGGGCTGTGGAAGTGGATGGGCTTCCCCTCCCACCGGATCTCCCCTTCCGCCGGCTCCCACAGGCCCGACACCGTCTTGATCAGCACGGACTTGCCCGCGCCGTTGTCGCCCGCCAGGGCGGTCACCTTGCCCGCCTCCACGGTGAAGTTGACGTTGCTGAGGGCACGCACCGGTCCGAAGACCTTGCTCACGCCGCGCAGTTCGAGCAGCGGCGGCGCACCTTCGGTCATGTTGGCACCCCCTGGCCCCAGCGGTCGATGTCGTCGATGAGCTTCCAGCGGCAGACCCCCCATCCCTCTCGGGACGGGGGGTCTGCATGGAGTCACTTCTCTGAGGCCGACACTACCCAGCGGGGCCTGTCGGACCCAATGACCGCTACCCGCTGATGCCGGCCGCCCTGCAGTCGGCGGCGTACGAGCCCGTGCAGAGCTGCGACGCGGGCACGAAGTTGTCCTTGATCACGGTGGCGTTCATGTTGGACGTGGTCACCCACTTGGGCGTCTCGAGGACCGAGGGGACGCTCACGCTGGCGGTCGTGTCCTGGGTCTTGCCGTTGACCAGGGACTTGGGCGGCGTCTTGCCGGCCCGCAGGTACAGGGCCAGCGCGACGGCCGCCTGAGCCTCCAGGTAGATCGGCTTGTAGACGGTGCCGCACTGGTAGCCCGCCAGGATGTTCTGCAGACCGGTCAGCGACGCGTCCTGCCCCGTGGTAGGGAACGTCTTGGGCTTCACGTGCAGTGACTGCAGGTACGTGATGATCGGTGCGCCCGTCTCGTCGTTGGGGATCAGCGCCGCGTTGACGTTCGGGTGCGCCGTGTAGACGGCCTGGAACTCGGTCTCGGCGGTCGGCGGGTCCCACGTCCCCGCGGTGTGGGCCACGACGGTCCACTTCTTGTTCGAGAAGTACGGGTTGATCACCGAGTCGTAGCCCTGTGCGAACAGCGTGGCGTTGTTGTCCGTCACGGCGCCGTGCATGACGACGACCTGGGGCTTGGAGACGTGCCACGAGGAGACGCAGCTCACCAGGCCCTGGCCCATGACCTTGCCGACCGTCACGTTGTTGAAGCTGACGTAGTAGGCGCGGCTTCCGCCCAGCGTCAGGCGGTCGTAGTCGATGACCTTGACGCCGCGCGACTTGGCGTAGCTCTCGATCTGCGTCCCGACGCCCGAGTCGAGCGGGTCGACCAGCAGGACCGTGGCGCCGTTCGAGATGTCCGTCTGGGCGTCGGTCAGCTGCGTGGCGTCGCTCCCGAGGGCGTTCTGCACCACGTACTGGGACGAGCTCAGGCCGGCCGTCGAGAGGGCCTTGGTGATGTCGGGCTGGTCGAACTCGACGTAGCGGGTCGAGCTCACCGTGTCGGGCAGGATCGCCGCCACTTTCCCGTGACCGGCCGCGGCCAGCGACTTGAACTGCTTCATGATCGTGAAACTGTTGTTGAACGATGTGGTCGAGATGTTGGACGGAACGCTCGTGCGGACAGAGGCCGAGGCCTCGCCGCACACGGCACCGACCAGCATCGCCGACAATGCGAGGGAGAGCCCCCCGAACATGCCTGCCCTGCTGAAACGCACATTGTCTCCTTTGGATTTGGCCCGCCCGGTCAAGCGGGGCCTCTGCTTTTTCTCCATACCCCAATAGGGGTGGGTTCATTGCAGTTTCGTTGCAACTCTGAGAACCCTATAGAGGCCAAGGTCCCATTACTGTGCACGGCCTGAGAGGGGGTGCCGCAACGTGATGGGGTCGCGCCGGGTCGCGCTCAGCCCGACCCGGCGGCCCCGGCCCAGGCGGCTGCGCCGGCCAGGCCGGCGTCGTCCCCCAGCGCGGCCGGCACGATCGAGAGCTCCGCCGGGTGGTGCTCGGGCCTGCTCAGCACCAGCTCGCGCACCGGGCCGAAGAACTCCTGCTGGCGGCCGAGCCCGCCGCCGATGACCACGGTGCTCGGTGAGAAGGACATGACGAGGTTCGCCACGCCGGCCGCGCAGGCGGCGATGGCCCCCTGCCAGATGGCGAGCGCGCGCGGATCGCCACCTGCCGCCGCAGCCTCGCACTCCCGGGCGTCGCGAGCGGTGAGGCCGGCCTCGCTCGCCATGCGGGCCACGCCACTGCCCGACCCCAGCTCCTCGAGCGTGCACGGCCGGCCCCGGAGCCAGGCGGTCCAGTCGATGACGGTGTGGCCGACCTCGGCCAGCGACCGTGTGCCGCGCAGCAGGCGGCCACGGTGGACGACACCGGCTCCGATGCCCGTCGAGATCGTGAGGTAGGCGACGTCGGCGCTCCCGACGCCGGCGCCGAATGCCGCCTCTCCGACGGCGGCGCAGTCCGCGTCGTTCGCGACGTGCACCGGCAGGCCGAGCCGCGCCGTGAGCTCGTCGCGCGACAGCTGCTGGGGCCAGCGCTCGGGCAGGTGGGGGGCCCAGAGCAGCCGGCCCGCCTCGTAGTCGACCGAGCCCGGCAGGGCGACGACGGCGTGCGACGCGGGTCCGTGGTCGGTGATGGCCCCGACGTCCCGGACGAGGTCGATCAGCGCGCCCGGGACGCCGGCGTGCTCGGGTGTGTGGGCCGACCGGCGCGCCAGGATGTCACCCTGCGGGCCCACCAGCGCCGCGCGCATCTGCGTGCCGCCGACGTCGGCCGCCAGGACGGGGGACGTCGTCACCGTGGGACCCTCACGCGGTCAGTCTCCCGCGACCACCGGCCGGCCGCACCACCGGGCACCCCGCGCCGCCGGCGCGTCACCAGGTCGTGACGGCGTAGGGCTCCGGCGCGGCCTTGAGATGGCCGAGCAGCTCGCTCTCGCCGAGGAGGCCCGTCTGCGAGCCGACCTCCTGCACCACGCTCATCGCGTTCACCGGGGCCCAGGCCAACGCCGTGTCGAGCGGGAGCCCCTTGACCAGCGCGGCCACCAGGGCCGAGGAGAACGCGTCCCCTGCGCCCGTGCGCTCCCTGGGCGGCGAGGGGTCTGGGTACGACGGGACCCGGTAGCGCCGGGACCCGTCCGACGCGTAGGCCCCTTCGGGCCCGTCCGTCACCACCACCGTGCTCGGGCCGAGCCGGTGCAGGGACTCGAGGATCTCGGCCAGGCTGCCGTGGTCCCCGCCACCGATCTCGACCGCCTCCTCGCGGTTGCAGATCAACAGGTCGGCCCGCCGGTACAGGCCGCGCATGGCGGCGGTGCCCTGGGCGATCTGGAACGTCCCGGGCTGGAAGGCGAGGCGCACCGACGGCTCGGAATCGAGCCAGCCGACGAGCTGCTCGTAGTAGTCCGCCGCGTCGCAGCCCACCGAGCTCAGGTAGAGCCAGCGCGGGACCTCGCGTGGGCTGAGGTCAGGCCAGTGGTAGTCGTAGAGCTCGTGGCGGACCAGGATCGTGCGGTCCTGGCCGAACCAGAGCACGAAGTTGCGGTTGCTCGGCTGCGTGGGGTCGAAGCGCACGAGATGGGTGTCGACCCCCTCGCGCTCGAGCGCCGCCTGCATGGTGCGGCCGACGTCGTCGCTCCCGACGTGCGCCGCGATGCCCGTCGTCACGCCGAGACGGGACAGCCCGACGGCCGCGTTCGGCGCGTTGCCGCCCGCCTCGACCGTCAGCGCGTACTCGAAGGGGACCTTGCCACCGAAGGGCAGGTCCATCCAGTGCCCGTGGTCGTCCTCCCAGATGCGGATGTGCGCGTCGGACAGCCGGATGAACACGTCGGTGGCGGCGTCGCCCACGCAGAGCACGTCGTAGAGGCCCATGGGGACATGTGACCCGCGATCGGGCCGGCCCGACAGGGCAATTGGTCACGAGCGGCAGCCGCCGGCCCCGCGATGGGACCAATGGCCCTACGCGGGCACCTCGTCTGGGCCGTAGCCGGCCCGCTTGAGGAGCCGGCGCAGGATGGCGAGCTGCTCCGGGTCGATGTCCTTGCCGCGCGGCTCGAAGGTCTCGGTCTCGCCCCCGACGGCGGCCTGAACGTTGCCCTTGTGGGTCTCGTGCACGTCGGCCACGGCGTTGAGCAGCGAGAGGACGGCATGCCACTCGATGTTGTGGCTCGAGGGGTGTCGGAAGATCTGGGCCAGTGTGTCGCGCTGGTGGCTGTTGAGGTGTTCGGGCGCTGCCATGTTCGCTCCTCCGTCGTTCGTCGTGCCGCCGGCCGACGAGGGCCATCCTGGCACCACGAGAGTGTGCGCGGCTCGCCGCGGGACGGGAAGTGCCGAAGGACCCTTCGTGGGTGGCCGGAGAATCGGGCAGGATGGGGACGCGTGCCGGCACGGCCGTGACGACGGTACCGAAGGAGGCCCGCACATGAGCAGCGGCGACGAGTGGTCACCCGACGAGGCGCTCGAGACGGAGACCTTCCGCCAGGGCGACGTGGCCGAGGACGAGGGCCAGCGGTTGAGCCCGAACTTCCTCGAGGACCTCGAGCAGGACCCCTCCCTGGACCCCAGCCTGGTCGCGGACGAGCTGGAGCTCGACGAGCTCGGGGCCCAGCTCGACGACCCCGAGCGGATGGTCACGCTGGAGGGCGGCATGGACGACCCCGACGGCGCCGACCGGCCCGCCACGCTGCGTCCGCGCGAGGGCGAGGAGGGGTGGGACCTGAGCGCGCCGCTGGCGCGGGACACCGACGCCGACGACGGGGAGGACGACCTGGGCTGAGCCGGGCCTCGGGGTCAGTCGATGTCGCGGCTGAGCCCGAGGCCCGCCGCCGCCCCGACCAGGCCCGCCCGGGCACGCGGGTCGGCCACCTGCTCGATGAGCAACTGGGCCTGGGCATGCTGCGAGCGCCCGAAGAGCTCCGCGCACCCGTGCTCGCTGATCACGGCCGAGTGCTGGAAGGACGTCACCGGGTTGGTCAGGACCGGCACGACCGTCGAGGTGTCCGTCTTGTCGTGCCAGGCGTGCAGGGCCACGACGGCGTGGCCGCCCGGTGAGTGCAGCGCGCCGATGACGAAGTCCGGCTGGCCGCCGAACCCCGAGTGGATCTGCCCGTCGACGTAGCTGGCGTTGGCCTGCGCGAAGAGATCGACCTGCATGGCCGCGTTGACCGACAGCATGCACGGGTGCGCCGCGATGCGGGCCGGGTCGTTGACGGTCTCGGTCCGCAGCATGCGCAGGCGCTCGTTGCCGTCGGCCCACCGGTACAGCTCGGCCGAGCCGATGAGGAATGACGTGTACACCGGCGCCGCCGGGTCGAGCGCGCCGGCATGGTCGAGGTCCATGACCCCGTCGCTGATCATCTCGGACCACACGCGCATGCCGCGCCGCCGCGCCATCATCCGGGCCGCCACCGTGGGGATGAGCCCGATCCCGAGCTGCAGCGTGGTGCCGTCGGCCGCGAAGGCCGCCACCCGCTCGCCGATCGCGGCTGCCGCCTCCTCGCACCCGAGCTCGGCGGCGGGGGCGAGCGGCTCGTCGACCTCGATCATGCCGTCGATCGACCCGAGGGGGATCTCCCCGGCGCCGAACGTGTAGGGCATGTGCGGGTTGGCCTGGGCCAGGACCAGGCCGCCCCGGGCCCGGGCCTGCTCGATGGCGGCCGGCAGGACGTTGACCTCTATCCCCAGCGAGACCTTGCCGTCCCGTGGCAGCGACGTGTGGAGGAGCACGGCGTCGGGCCGGCGCACGGTGTCGAAGAGCCGCGGGACGAGGGAGAGCCGCATGGGCAGGTAGTCGAGCATCGGGTCGTGGCGCATTCCCGGCCCGACGAACGGCGTCTCGCAGACGAAGGAGGGATGGTCGCTGAAGTCGTACTGGGCGTTGAGCTGGAACACGCGGCAGCTCTCGAGGGCCCCGGTGAGGGCGCGGATCAGGGTGAAGGGCGTCGCCGCGTTGCCCGAGATCACGATCCGCGGCTCGCTCCCGTCCAGCGCCCGGATCCGCGCGACCGCCTCCTCGAAGGTGAGCGTCTGCATGGCCCCAGTGTCACAGAGGCCACCGCCCGCAAACAGGGACATTGGACCCTATCGGCCTCCCCGCTGATCAGGGACGATCGATGGAGACGGCGCGCCCGGCACCGTCGCGGAGGTGCAAGTCGTGCAGGCAATTCGGTGGTTCGAGGACATCAGGCTCACGGACACGGGCTCGGTCGGCGGCAAGGGCGCCAACCTGGGGGAGCTGACGGCGGGTGGCCTGCCCGTCCCACCCGGCTTCGTCATCACGGGGGATGCGTATCTCGACGCCATCGGGGGGGCCGGCATCCGGGAACGGCTCGTCGCGATCCTCGCCGAGGCCCGCACGGCGTCGCAGGACGATCTCGACCGCCTGGCCGCCGAGGCGCGCGATCTGGTGCACGCCGTGCCGATCCCCGAGGATCTGGCCGCCGACATCGTGGCCAATTACAAGCGCCTGGGGAAGAAGATCCGAGTGGCCGTGCGGTCCTCGGGCATCGGCGAGGACGCCGAGGGGACCTCGTTCGCCGGGATGAACGAGACCTTCACCAACGTCGCCGGCGACGAGCAGCTGCTGGGCCGCGTGGTGGACTGCTGGGCCTCGCTGTGGAAGGCCCGCTCCATCTTCTACCGGGGCGACAAGGACCTGACCGAGGAGCCCTCCATAGCCGTGGTGGTCCAGGAGATGGTGCCCTCGGTGCGCTCGGGAGTCATGTTCACCGTCGACCCCTCGACCGGCGAGACGGACCACATAGTGATCGAGGCCGCCTTCGGCCAGGGCGAGGTGGTCGTGAGCGGCCTGGTCGAGCCGGACACCTACGTGGTCTCGAAGGACGGGCCGCGGCTGCTGCACGCCCGGGTGGGCACGCAGTCCTTCGAGATCGTCCGCGGGCCCGACGGCGAGGACCAGCGGGTGGAGCTCGACCCGGCCGAGGGCGGGCGCCGGGTCCTCTCCGACGACGAGATCATCGAGGTGGCCCGCATCGGCCTGGCCACCGAGGCGCACTACGGCTCGCCGCAGGACACCGAGTGGGCCATGGCCGGCGGCCAGACGTATCTCGTGCAGTCCCGCCCCGTGACCGCGGTCGGCGGCGCAGGGGCGACCGCGGCGGTGGCGGAGCTCGGCACGCTGCTCGTCCAGGGCCTCGCTGCCTCCTCGGGCCGGGCCTCGGGCGTCGTCCGCGTGCTGCAGTCGCCCGACCAGGGCGACCGCCTGCAGGCCGGTGAGGTCCTGGTGGCGCCGATGACCAGCCCCGACTGGGTGCCCACCATGCGCCGCGCCGCGGCCATCGTGACGGACGGCGGTGGCATGACGTGCCACGCCGCCATCGTGTCGCGCGAGCTCGGCGTCCCGGCCGTCGTGGGCGCCCGCAACGCCACGACGGTGCTGCGCGACGGCGAGCTCGTCACGGTCGACGGCGCCCAGGGGACGGTGACCGAGGGGGCCGTGGCGGCCGCCTCGGTCGGCGTGGCGGCCCCTGCGGCGCCGGCGCAGTCCGGGCCGGCCGGCCCGGGCGCCCTGGCCACCAAGATCTACGTCAACCTGGCCTTCTCCGAGCATGCCGAGGAGGTGGCGGCGCTGCCGGTCGACGGCGTGGGCCTGCTGCGGGCCGAGTTCATGGTGACCGACGCCCTGAAGGGCGTCCACCCCCGCAAGCTGCTGGAGAGGGGCGAGGAGAAGGCCTTCGTGGACTCCATGGCCAAGTCGCTGCTGCGCATCACGCGCGCCTTCGAGCCGCGCCCCGTCGTGTACCGCAGCATCGACTTCCGCTCCAACGAGTTCTCCAACCTCGAGGGCGGCGCCGAGTTCGAGCCGCACGAGGAGAATCCGATGATCGGGTACCGGGGTTGCTACCGCTACGTGCGCGAGCCCGACCTCTTCCGGCTCGAGCTCGACGTGCTGAACCAAGTGCTGGAGGAGACACCGAACCTCGTGCTGATGATCCCCTTCGTCCGCACGGCGTGGGAGCTCGAGGCCTGCCTCGACGTGGTCGACGCCAGCCCCGTGGCGGGCTCGCTGCCGGTGTGGGTGATGGCCGAGGTGCCGTCGGTGGCCTACTGGATCCCGACCTACGCCACCATGGGGATTGAGGGCGTGTCGATCGGGAGCAACGACCTGACCCAGCTCATGCTGGGCGTGGACCGCGACTCCCAGATCTGCGCCGACGTCTTCGACGAGGCCGACCCGGCGGTGCTCGACGCCATCGGGCGCATCATCGGGGGTTGCCAGTCCTCGGGCATCACGTCGTCGCTGTGCGGCCAGGCCCCGTCGAACCGGCCTGCCTTCGCCGAGCACCTGGTCCGCCAGGGCATCACGTCGATCTCGGTCAACCCCGACGCCGTCGAGGCCGTGCGCAAGACGGTGGCGGCCGCCGAGTGGCGGATGCTGCTGGAGGCGGCCGTGCCGGGCCGGCCCGAGATGTCGGGCGGCGTGGCGCCCCGCCACAGCTTCGGCCACCGCCGGTAGGTCCCGGGCGGAGCCCGGCGCGCGCCTCGGGTCCGGCCGTTCCGTCGACTTCCTCAGGGTGGGCCTGATCTCCTCCGATACCCCACTGTGAGCCTTGAGCTGCTTGCGGGCAGCCAATTCGAGAGTCCGGGCGGTCTCGGCGACGAGGCCGTCGAGACGGTCGATCACCCCTTCGATGCGCAGAAGAGGGTCTTTTGGACGTCCCACGGGCGCCTCGCCTTCCTGACCCTGGCCGGCGGAAGCCTCTTCGTGTTGTCCTACTTCGCCGCGACCCCCGACGGCCCGCATCGCTCCGCGCTGTGGGCCGTCAGCTCGCTGACCTTCGTCGTCGCTGCCGTGACCCTGGCCTTCATCGGCCGGGTCTCGATGTATCCGTGGCGTATCTCCTTCTCGCTTGTCGCAACCCTCATTGCGGGAGGAGCTCTGTTCCTCTGCGTCTATCTGGACGGTGGCCTCGACAGTCCACTCATCGTCTTGATCGCGCTCCCGGTCATGAGTGCCGCCCTGGCTCTCCCGGCCAACCAGGTCACGATCTGCGGCGTCGCGGCGTGCGTCGAGTTCGTCGTGGTGGCCCTCGCCGATTCACATGTGGAGGCGACGTCGGGAGACATCGCGGCACTGTCCGCCTTCTTGATCGGCACGGTGGTACTGAGCGCTGGTTCGGCTGTCTATCGCTCACGCCTCGAACGAGACGAGGATCGTCTCGTTCGGGAGCTCCACCGCAGGGTCCGCACGGACCCGCTCACCGGGTGTCTGAGCCACGGCGTCTTCTACGAGCGGCTGGACATCGAAGTCGACCGCGCCGTGCGGCACGGTGAGACGCTGAGCCTGCTGGTCACTGACGTCGACCTGTTCAAGTCGTTCAACGACGCTCATGGTCATGCGGCAGGCGACGCGGCTCTCACCGCGGCCGGGGAGATCCTCCGAAGGGCGAGCCGGTCCATCGACACCGTTGCGAGGATCGGAGGCGACGAGTTCGCCGTCATCCTCCCCAACACCGATCTGGTCGGTGCGGGCAACGTGGCGGAGCGGATGATCCATTCCTTCGAGGACGGGAGAGCAGGGATCACCTTGAGCATCGGTTTCGCCACCCTCGACTACATGGAACCCACGAGCCAGAGGCTCTTTCACGATGCTGATCGCGGCCTGTACCGTGCCAAGGCAAGGGGACGAGCGCGTACCGGCACCATCTGGGACGTCGGCAGTGATGCCGAAGCCGGCGCTCGGCCGAGAGTGGACCTTGCCGATCCGATATTCGCACAAGCTGATTGGGACCGCCTCGAGGAAAGCCTCCGGGAGTCGAATCGTGCGACGCTGCAGGCGTCCTCGGTCATCGACTCGCTCCAGGCGACGGAATCGGTTGGATTCGGCTACGTGGATCGGGAGTTTCGGCTCCAGCGCATCAACTCCATGCTCGCTTCGGTCCATGGCGGCAAGGTCGAAGACCAGATCGGCCGGAAGTTCGGCGAAGTCGTTCCGGCGCTGTGGCCGACCCTCGAGCCCATCTACCAGCGGGTCATCGCCACCGGTGAGGCGGTCGTGAACCAGGAGGTCTCGGGCCCGACGGCCATGGACCCGGACCGGAACCACTACTGGCTCACGAACCTCAATCCGGTCAAGGTGAACGGCGAGGTGATCGGCATCGCCATTGTCGTGGTCGACATCACCGACCGGAAGCAAGTGGAAGAGAATCAAGCAACACTGATCCGAGCAGTCGTCAGCGCCCTCTCGGCATCTGTCGAGATGCGCGACCCCTACACCGCGGGTCACCAACAGCGGGTGGCGCGCATTGCGGGTGCCGTGGCATCCGAGCTCGGACTCGGGGCCACCGAGATCGAGGGAATCGAACTGGCAGCGGCAATCCATGACATCGGCAAGTTGTCCGTTCCGTCTGAGATACTCACGCGTCCGGGACGTCTCGGCGAGCCCGAGATGGCGGTGGTCCGAATGCACTGCCAGGCCGGGTTCGACCTGCTGCAACGAGTCCATTTTCCCGAAGGCGTTGCGCTCATGGTGCTCCAGCACCATGAGCGGTGCGACGGATCAGGGTATCCACGGGGTTTGCGGGGCGAGCAGATCCTCATCGGCAGTCGGATCATTGCCGTCGCCGACGTGGTGGAATCGATGGCGTCGGGGCGACCGTACAGGGCGGCGCTAGGTCTCGACGCAGCGCTCCACGAGCTCGAGCGTGGCGCGGGCACGATCTATGACGCAGAGGTCGTCCAGGCGTTCATGAGAGCGGTCGAGAGCGGCCGGGTCGTCATCGATCACACCGGATCGCCGGAGATCGGCAGCCGTCGGTAGCGATCGGTCAGATGTCCTCGGGCACCATCTCGATGGCGCCGCACGGGCATTCCTGCACGCACAGGCCGCAGCCCTTGCAGAAGTCGAAGTCGAAGCGGTAGCCGTGCGCCTCGTCCACCTTCATGACCGCGTTGTCGGGGCAGACGCCGAAGCAGTTGTCGCACTGGAAGCAGTTGCCGCACGACATGCAGCGGCGCGCTTCGAACAGCGCAGTGGACTCGTCGAGCCCGCCAACCACCTCGTCGAAGGTGGAGGTGCGCCGGGCCGCCTCGAGGCGGGGTCGGACGGCGTGGGGCGCGTCGGCGTAGTACCAGGTGTTGAGGTGTTCGGGCGTGGCCAGCTCGTGGCGCGCCGGCCGCCCCGGCGTGCGACCCGCCAGCCAGGCGTCGATCGCCCGTGCCGCCCGCTTGCCGTGCCCGATGGCATCGGTCAGGGTGCGGGCGCCCGCCACGATGTCGCCGCCGGCGAACACGCCCGGCCGGGCCGTCATCATGTCCGCCCCGACCGGCACGACCCCGCCGTCGACCGTGATCTCCGGGGTCGCGCTCAGCAGCGACAGGTCCGCCTCCTGCCCAAGCGCCAGCACGACCGAGTCCGCGTGCAGCTCCTCGATCTCTCCGGTCGGCTGCGGGAAGCCCGACTCGTCGAGCTGCATGCGCTCGATCGTGAGGACTTCGCCCTCCTGGCCCACGATGGTCGACAGCCACTTGAGCCGCACGCCCTCGTCGACGGCGTCCTGGACCTCCTCGGCGTTGGCCGGCATGCGTTCCCGGGTGCGCCGGTACACGATCACGGCGTCGTCCGCGCCGAGGCGCCGGGCCGTGCGGGCGGCGTCCATGGCGGTGTCGCCGCCGCCGTAGACGACGACGCGGCGCCCCAGCACCGGGGCCTCGTCGGACTCGGTCTCGCGCAGCAGCGTGACCGCGTCGAGGATCCGTGCGGAGTCGCCGGCGGGGATGTCGGCGTGCTTGCCCCGCTGGGCCCCGACGCCGAGGAAGGCGGCGTCGAAGCCGCCGTCGGCCATGGCTTGCGCGAGGTCACCGACCGTGCGGTTGCAGACGATCTCGACGCCCATCGACTGGATGCGGGCGATCTCGCTCGCCACGACGTCCCGGGGCAGGCGGTAGGAGGGGATGCCGTAGCGCATCATGCCGCCGGGGAGAGGCGAGGACTCGAAGATGACGACCTCGTGCCCGAGGCGGCGCAGGTGGTATGCGGCCGAGAGGCCCCCGGGACCGGAGCCGACGACGAGCACCGCCTTCCCCGTGGGTGGTCCCGGCGGGTCGGGCGACCAGCCGTTGCTCAGCGCGCGGTCACCCAGGAAGCGCTCGATGGCGTTGATCCCAACCGTCTCGTCCACCGTGGCCCGGTTGCACGCGGTCTGGCAGGGGTGGAAGCAGGCCCGTCCCATGACGGCGGGCAGCGGGTTGTCGCGCATGATCTGGCGCCAGGCCGCCTCGTAGGAGCCGTCCTCGGCCAGGTACAGCCACTGCTGGATGTTCTCTCCCGCCGGGCAGGCGTTGTTGCAGGGGGGGAGGCGGTCGACGTAGACGGGCCGCTCCACGCGCCACGAGCCGGTCTTGTTGGCCAGGCTGGAGCCGACCTCGAGCGTGATGGCGAAGGGCTTCTCCGTCACGGGGCCACGTCCTCGGTCTCGAGCAGCCCGTAGCGGGCGATGTTGCGGTCCGCCATCGCCTGCAGCGCGGCGATGATGTCCGGCCGCGCCGGGTTCCCCGCCGCGTCGAAGAGGTGCGCGAAACGGGTCTGCAGGCGCAGGTACTCCTCGACCGGGGCCGGGCGGCGGATGGTCGAGGCCCGCACGACCTCACCGTGCTCGGCCTCGAACACGGGGAAGAGGCCGGTCTGCGTCGCCAGGCGGGCGACCTTGACCGTGTCGCCCGGTGCGGAGCCCCAGCCGAGCGGGCACGTGACCAGGATGTGGATGTAGCGCGCGCCGTGCAGACCCATGGCCCGGGTCACCTTGTCCTCCAGGTCGTGCAGGTCGGCCACGGTCGCGGTGGCCACATAGGGGATCCCGTGTGCCATGGCCAGCTCGGGCATGTTCTTGCCCTGCCCGAACGAATTCCCCGGCTGGGGGCCCACCGCCTCGGTGGTGGCCGTCCGCGCCGCCGGCGGGGTCGCCCCCGACCGCTGCACACCGGTGTTCATGTACGCCTCGTTGTCGTAGCAGATGAAGAGCACGTCGTCGTTGCGCTCGAACATGCCCGAGAGGCACCCGAAGCCGATGTCCACCGTGCCGCCGTCGCCGGCCTGGCCGATCACCCGAGTCCCGGCCCGGCCCTTGACCCGCAGCGCCGCCGCGACCCCGGTCGCCACCGCCGGCGCGTTGCCGAACAGGGAGTGGAACCAGGCGATCTGCCACGAGGTCTCGGGGTACGGCGTCGAGAACACCTCGAGGCAGCCCGTCGCGTTGACGGCGACCATCTGGCCGCCGGTGGCGCGCATGGCGGCGTCCAGCGCGTAGCGGGCGCCCAGCGCCTCGCCGCAACCCTGGCAGGCGCGGTGCCCCGACGTCAGCGAGTTGCTCCGCTCGGGGTCGGACTGCACGGTGCGGTCGGAGCGGTTCACGAGCCGGTTGCCCACCGCGAAGCTCCCCACCTGGTAGAAGCGGACGCTCACCGTTCAGCCGATCCTCGAGGCGACCACGCCGAGGTCGCGCAACATGTTCTCGGCCGTCGGCCCGGAGCGCCGCTGTGTGGCCATCCGCTCGAGCTCGCGTTCGACGAGGGCCATGTTGAGGTCGAGGAACGTCAGCCGTTCCGCCTCGCCCCGGAGTGCCCCATCGAAGACACCTCGCAGTGACGCCTTGGTGATCGCACGGCCCCCCAGACCGGCCACCACGGTGGAGACCGAGACCGGCAGGCCGCTCAGCGCCATGGCGACATCGGTCGAGAGCACGCCGCCGAATCCCACGCTGAAGGCCTTCTCGAGCACGACGACATGGCGCGCGCTCCCGAGCGCGCTGCGCACCGCGTCGATCGGGAAGGGCCGGAACGAGGTGATGCCGAGCACGCCGATGCGGAGCCCGGCGTCACGAAGCTCGTCCACGACGTCCTTGATCGTCCCGAGGACCGAGCCCATGGCCAGGACCACGACGTCGGCGTCGGCGCTGCGGTAGGGGTGCACGAGCCCGCCCGAGTCTCGCCCGAAGGCCTCCGCGAACTCCGCGCCCAGCTCACCGATGCGCCCGAGCGCGGTCAGCTGGCGGGCGTGGGCCAGGTAGCGGACCTCCTCGAACGCCTCGGGCCCGACCATGGCGCCGATGGAGTAGGGCTCGTCGGGGTCGAGCATCTGGCGCGGCTCGTAGGGCGGCAGGAAGACGTCCACCAGTTCCTGGCTCGGCAGGTCCACCCGCTCGGTGGCGTGGGTGAGGATGAAGCCGTCCATGTTCACCATGACCGGGACCGACAGCTCCTCGGCCAGCCGGAAGGCCTGGATGTGCAGGTCGGCGGCCTCCTGGACCGTCTCGGCGAAGAGCTGGACCCAGCCCGCGTCGCGCGCCGCCATGGCGTCGCTGTGGTCGTTCCAGATGTTGATCGGGGCGCCGACGGCGCGGTTGGCCAGCGTCATGACGATGGGCAACCCGAGCCCGCCGGCGTTGTAGACGGCCTCCATCATGAAGAGGAGGCCCTGGCTCGCCGTGGCGGTGAAGGCCCGGGCCCCGGCGACGGAGGCGCCGATGGCCACCGACATGGCGGCGAACTCCGACTCCACGTTGATGAACTCGCACGGCGCGAGCTCGCCCGACTTCACCATCTCGCCCAGCGCTTCGATGATGTGGGTCTGCGGCGAGATCGGGTAGGCGCACACGACCTCCGGCCGACACAAGGCCACCGTCCGCGCGACGGCCCGCGAGCCCTCAATCTGCCGGAGCACCGAGCATCGCCCTTCCGTTGGCGCTCATGACCTGGCGCGCCTGCTGGAACACCTCGGCCACCGCCGCGACGTTGCGCTCGGCCACCGACGGGTTGGCGCTGAAGCGCTCCCGGAGGGCCGAGGAGACCGCAGCGACGGTGACCTCCGCGGTCAGGGCGGCGAAGCCGCCGAGCATCGCCGCGTTGGGGAGCGGTCTGCCCACCTGGCGCAACGCCACCTCGGTGGCGGGCACCGTGAGCATGCGCTCGGGTCGGAAGCGGGCGGCCAGCGACCCCAGCCCGAGCTCGTCGAGGGCCCGGGAGGAGTTCACCAGGAGGTAGCCGTCGGGGCCGAGGCCGGCGAAGAGGTCGACCTGGTGGACCAGGGTCGGGTCGATGACGATCACGCAGTCCGGTGCCACCACGGGCTCCCGGGTCCGGATCTCGCGCTCGCCGAGCCGGCAGTAGGCGACCACGGGGGCACCCATCCGCTCGGAGCCGAAGTTCGGGAAGGACTGCGCGTAGCGGCCCTCCTCGAAGGCGGCGAGCGCGAGGAGGTCGGCCGCCGTGACGGCGCCCTGCCCGCCCCTCCCGTGGAATCGCACTTCGAACACCGTTCCAGCGTGCCCGTGGCCCTGCGTGCGCAGTAGAGCCAAAGGTCCCCGGCGCCCGGGACCCGATGGTGACGAAGGTCCCTGGTGCCCGGCGTGGCGGCGGGACTCAATTGGCATTGCCATGTCCGGGCGCAGCCTGCCCGGCCCACCCACGAGGAGCGAACGATGAGGATCGAACTGACCGATGAGCAGGCCGCGGACCTCCGCGAGCTCTTGCAAGGGACGCTCGGCGACTTGAGCTCGGAGATCGCGGCAACGGACAACGCGGCGTACCGCGAGGGACTCCGGAGGCGGCGGGGCTCCCTGGAGAGCGTGCTGGAGCTGCTGGGCGCACAGGGGTAGCAGTGTTCGATCGGGGACCTTTGGCACTACTGCTGACCGGGGGTCGATGGGACCATCGAACCTGGAGGGTCCGCACGGCCCCCGCGAGGCGATGGAGATGTCGAGGATGGCTGTGAGAGTCGCAATCAACGGGTTTGGCCGGACGGGACGCGCCTTCCTCCGGGCCGCCCTCAAGTCACCCCATGACGTGGAGGTGGCCGCGGTCAACGACCTCGGCGATCCCGAGGCGCTCGCCCGTCTGCTCGCCCGCGACTCGGTCCACGGGCACTTCCCGGTACCGGTGTCGGTCGAGCACGACACCATGATGGTCGGATCCTCGCCCGTGACGATGTTGATGGAGCCGCATCCTGCCGAGCTGCCCTGGCGCGAGTTGGGCATCGACGTCGTGATCGAGAGCACGGGCCGCCTCACCAGCCGCGAGAAGGCGGCCGCCCACATCGAGGCGGGGGCGAGGCGGGTGATCATCTCCGCGCCGGCCAAGGACGCGGACGCCACCTTCGTGGTCGGCGTCAACGAGGACACGTTCGACCCGGCGCGTGACTTCGTCGTCTCCAACGCGTCGTGCACGACGAACTGCCTCGCCGTCATGGCCAAGGTGCTCGACGACGCCTTCGGCATGGAGCAGGGCTTCATGACGACGGTCCACGCCTACACGGACGACCAGCACCTCGTCGATGCCCTGCACAAGGACCCGCGACGCTCCCGAGGGGCCGCGATCAACATCGTGCCGACCACCACGGGTGCGGCCCGGGCCACCGGTCTCGTGCTCCCCGACGTCGACGGTCGGCTCGACGGGTTGTCGCTGCGCGTCCCGGTCCCGGACGGGTCGATCACGGACCTCGTGGCCACGCTGCGGGCGACGCCCACGGTCGACGAGATCTGCGGCGCCTACCGTGCGGCCGCCGAGGTGGGCCGGCTCGCCGGCCTGCTGGAGTACTCCGAGGACGACCTCGTGTCGACCGACATCGTCGGCTCGTCGGCATCGTGCATCTTCGACTCGAAGCTGACCATGGCTCGGGGCAACCTCGTCAAGGTGCTCGGCTGGTACGACAACGAGACGGGATACTCGAGCCGCCTCGTCGACCTGGCCACCGTCGTCGGCGGCGCGGTGGAGCACTGATCGGGGCCGTCGCCGGCGACGCCAGGTCTCCCGAGGCGTCTGCCGCGTCCACCCCCCTCGAGGCATAAGTTGGGCCGGGTGCGTCCGGGAGACGATGCGGTCATCGACCTGGAGGGGCTCGACAGCCTGCTCGCGCTGCTCGACGAGCGCGGGTACCGGACGCTCGGTCCCGTCGCCCGTGACGGCGCCATCGTCCACGGGGAGGTCACAGGCCGCGGCGACCTGCCCGCCGGCTGGCACGACGTCCAGGCACCGGGCCGGTACCGCATTGAGCAGGGAGGGGACCCGGAGCTCTTCGGCTGGGCCGTGGGGCCGGCGTCGTGGAAGTCGGAGTTCTTCCGGCCTGCCGAGACGGTGTGGCGGGCCTCGGCCACCGACGGCGTCCTGTCGCTGCAGGCGCCTCCTGCCCCGGAGCGGCCGGTGGCCATCGTCGGCGCCCGTCCCTGCGAGCTGACGGCGCTGGACGTCCTCGACCGGGTCCTGGCCGGCGGGGAGGTCCCCGACGACCGCTACACGGCGCGCCGTGCCGGAACGGTCATCGTCGCCGTCGAGTGCGGAAAGCCGTCGGGCACCTGCTTCTGCACGTCCATGGACACCGGTCCCGATGCCCGCGCCGGCTACGACCTCGCCCTGACCGAGCTCCTCGCGGGGGGGCACCGGTTCTACGTGCGGGTGGGGAGTGAGGCCGGCGCGGCGCTGCTGGAACGGCTGGACTTCACTGCGGCCACCGAGGACGACCGCCGCGCCCGTCAGGACGTCGTGGACGGGGCGCGGGCCGGCATGGGGCGCTCCCTCGAGACGGAGGGGCTCGCCGCCCTGCTCGCCCGCAACCTCGAGCACCCGCGGTGGGCGGAGGTGGCGGAGCGCTGCCTGTCCTGCGGGAACTGCACCCTGGTCTGCCCCACCTGCTTCTGCGCGGACGTCAAGGACGTGAGCGAGGTCGACGGCACGATCGAGCGGCGCCGGTCCTGGGCGTCCTGCTTCGACGTCGACCACTCCTACCTGCACGGCGGCCCGATCCGGCCCACCACCTCGTCGCGGTACCGGCAGTGGCTCACCCACAAGCTGTCGACCTGGTGGGACCAGTTCGACACGTCGGGCTGCGTGGGCTGCGGACGGTGCATCGCCTGGTGCCCGGTCGGCATCGACATCACCGAGGAGGCGGCCGCCATCCGGGCCTCCGACGGTGCGCTGGCGGACGGCGCCCAATGAGCGAGACGGCGCGCGAGCTCCTCTCGGGCCACGCATTCCTGGCCGGCTTCCCGCCCGAGGGCATTGCGCTCGTGGCCGAGCAGGCGGAAACCGCCACGTTCCGCCCCGGCGTGCTGCTCTTCCGTGAGGGGAGTCCCGCCGACGTCACCTACTTCATCACCAAGGGCTGCGTCTCCATCGAGGTGCACGCGCCCAACCGTGGCCCGATGATCGTCGAGACCCTGAGGGCGGGGCAGGTGGTCGGGCTGTCCTGGGCCGCCCCTCCCTTCCGCTACCAGTTCGACGCCCGCGCCGTCGACGAGGTGGAGGTCGTGTGTGTCGACGCGGCGCGGTTGCGCGTGGCGCTCGCGGAGCACCCGATGCTCGGGTTCCTCCTCCTGGACCGGCTGGCCGCCGTGATCCTCGACCGGCTCCAGGCGACCCGTATCAGGCTGCTCGACATCTACGGCAAGAGCGATGCTGGCTGAGGCCGTCGCCGGCACCTGGGCCGCCGGGCCGCTGGTGCCCGCACCGTACGTGGTGGTGGGCCGGCGGGAGGAGGCCGCCGACGTGGTGACGCTCTCGCTCGAGCCGACCGAAGGGCCGGCACCGGCGTTCCGGCACGGGCAGTTCAACATGGTCACGTCCTTCGGCCGGGGTGAGGTGGCGGTGTCCATGTCCAGCGCACCCGGCGCGCCGGGACCGATGGAGCACTCCATCCGCCGGGTGGGCGCGGTCACCGCGGGGCTCTGCGACGCGCCGGTGGGGTCGCTGGTCGGGATCCGGGGACCGTTCGGGACGTCGTGGGGCATCGACGAAGTGGAGGACGGTGCCGACGTGGTGGTCCTGGCCGGTGGCATCGGCCTGGCGCCCCTGCGGGGAGCGGTGCGGGACCTCGTGGCGCGCCACCGGGCCGGCCGTGGCCGCGTCTTCGTGCTCGCCGGCGCCCGCTCGCCGGACCAGATCCTCTTTCACGAGGATCTCATGGCCTGGGAGGAGGCGGGGGCCCACGTGGGGATCTCGGTCGACGTGGCCGCGCCGGGATGGACGGGGCTCGTCGGCGTCGTCACCGCGTTGCTGCCGGGCGCGCCGTTCGAGGCGCCCCGGTCGCTCGCCCTGCTTTGCGGGCCCGAGATCATGATGCGCTTCGGTGGCCGTGCTCTGGTGGACCGCGGGGTCGACCCCGGGCGCGTCCGGGTCTCGCTGGAGCGGAACATGCAGTGCGGCATCGGCCTGTGCGGCCACTGCCAGCTGGGGCCGCTGCTGGTGTGCCGCGACGGCCCGATCGTCCGCTACGGGGGGCTGGCCGACGCGCTGTTCATGGAGCGAAACCGGTGACGCCCGACGCGGTCCCCACGTTGGCGGTGTGGAAGTTCGCCTCCTGCGACGGGTGCCAGCTGAGCCTGCTCGATTGCGAGGACGAACTGCTTGCGCTCGCCGGTGCGGTGCGTATCGCCCACTTCACCGAGATGACCCGGGCTCACGTCGACGGTCCCTACGACGTCTCCCTGGTCGAGGGTTCCATCACGACCTCCGAGGACGCCGAACGGATCCGAGCGGTGCGCGCCGCATCCCACCGGCTGATCACCATCGGTGCGTGTGCCACCTCGGGCGGTGTGCAGGCGTTGCGCAACGCCACCGAGGAGGGGGAGTTCGTCGGTGCGATCTACGCCCACCCCGAGTACGTGTCGTCGCTCGCCACCTCGACGCCGATCTCCGCGCACGTCACGGTCGACTACGAGCTCAACGGCTGTCCAATCGATCGCCACCAACTGCTCGAGGTCATCACGGCCTCGCTCGTCGGCCGGCGCCCGGTCATCCCGGATCACACGGTGTGCCAGGAGTGCAAGGGAAGGGGCACGGTGTGCGTCCTCGTCGCCCACGGGACGCCGTGCCTCGGGCCCGTGACCCGGGCCGGCTGCGGAGCGCTGTGCCCGTCGGTCGGCCGTGGTTGCTACGGCTGCTTCGGGCCGGTCGACGGCGCGAACACACACGCGCTGGCCGAGCACCTGCTCGAGCAGGGCATGGCACCCATGGACGCGTCACGCCTCTTCTCCACCTTCTACACCGGCAACGAGGTGTTCGGGCGCCAGGCCGTCACGCTGCGCGCCCGCGCCGGCACCGCTCCGACGGAAGCGGCGCCGTGACACCAGCGGACGAGCGCCGGCGCACGGTCTCGGTCGAGGCACTGGCCCGCGTCGAGGGTGAGGGCTCGCTGCGTGTCGAGGTGCGCGACGGGCGGGTGGAGGACGTGGAGCTGCAGATCTACGAGCCCCCTCGGTTCTTCGAGGCCTTTCTCCGGGGTCGGCGGGCGACCGAGGCGCCTGACCTCACCGCCCGCATCTGCGGCATCTGCCCGGTGGCGTACCAGATGAGCGCCTGCGCCGCGGTGGAGGATGCCCTGGGGGTCGCCGTCGGTCGTGGCATCGCCGACCTGCGCCGCCTCCTCTACTGCGGTGAATGGATGCAGAGCCACTCCCTCCACGTCCACCTGCTGCACGCCCCCGACTTCCTCGGCTGCCAGGACGCGGTGGAGATGGCGCAGCTGCACCGGCCGGCCTTCGAGCGAGGCCTCGCGCTGAAGAAGATGGGCAACCGCATCATGGAGACGGTCGGCGGGCGGGCCATCCACCCCGTCAACGTCAGGGTCGGGGGGTTCTACCGCGCTCCCAGCAAGGCGGAGGTCGGCGCCCTGGCGGGCCCGCTCGCTGCCGCCCTCGACCAGGCACTGGCCACCGTGGACTGGGTGGCGCGGTTCGACTTCCCCGACGTGCAGGGCGACTACCGCTTCGTGTCGCTGCGCGAGCCCGGTCGCTACCCGCTCGAGTCGGGCCGAGTTGCCTCGTCGGACGGTCTGGACACGACCGCAGCCGGCTTCGCCGATCTGGTCGTCGAGGAGCACGTGGCACGTTCGACCGCATTGCACGCCCGGATTGAGAACCGGCTCGAGTACCTGACCGGGCCGTTGGCCCGCTACGCCCTCAATTCGGCGGAGCTGCCGGACGTGGCTGCCGAGGCGGCAGCGCGGGCGGGTCTGGGCCCCACGTGCACCAATCCCTTCCAGAGCATCATCGTGCGCGCCGTCGAGATCGTCGTCGCCTGCCGCGAGGCGCTCGATCTCGTGGAGCGCTACGAGCCCCCGGAACCCTCGCACGTTGCCGTCCCCGAAGGCGGTGGCGTCGGCACCGGCGCCACCGAGGCGCCGCGGGGCCTCCTCTTCCATCGTTACCGCATCGACGAGGAGGGCTCCATCACCGAGGCGCGGATCGTGCCCCCCACGTCGCAGAATCAGATCACGATCGAGTCGGACATCCGCCGGACCGTGCAGGCTTCCCTCGACCTCACCGACGACGAGCTGACCTGGAGGAGCGAGCAGGCGGTACGCAACCACGACCCCTGTATCTCGTGCGCCACACACTTTCTCGACGTGACGATCAACCGATCATGAGCTCTGCCGGCGCCCGGCGGCGCGTGGTCGTGGCCGCAGTCGGCTCCCCGTTCCGACGGGACGACGCCGCCGGCCCGGCCGTGCTCGATCGCGTCGGCCGGGGACTCCCCGGCGTGGACATGCTCGGTGCGATGGCCTCGCCGCTGCACCTGCTCGGGGAATGGGACGGCGCGGACCTCGCCGTCGTCGTCGACGCCGTCGCGGGGATCGCGCCGGGCGGCGTGTGCGTCATGGAGGTCGAATCGCCCTCGGCGCCCGGGTCGATCGGTGCGCTCAGGCCGGCGGTCGGCAGCCACGGTCTCGGCGTGATCGACGCGTTCCGCATCGCCGACGCCCTCGGGACGGCGCCGGCGAGGCTGGTGCTGGTCGGCGTCGCGGGGGAGGACTTTGGCGAGGGCGCCGGGTTGAGCCCGGGGACGGAACGCGCCGTGGCGCGGGCCGCCGACCTGGTCGTCGAGCTCGCCGGCGTGGCGACCGCCACCGGCTCGGCCAGCGTCGCTTCTCCGCGCTGACGCCCGCTCGCCCCCGCAGCGGGGCGTGACGCCCGGACTGCCCCGAGGGGACCATCGGCTCTAGTCCTGGAGGGGAGCACGGGAGAAACTGCAAGGGCACCGAGGAGGTTGGGCATGAGGTTTCGCGATCGGGTGGATGCCGGTCGTCACCTGGCCGAAGTGGTGCGGGCTGCCGGCATCGGGGAGGCGAACACCGTCGTCCTGGGCCTTCCTCGGGGCGGCGTCCCGGTGGCGTTCGAGGTCGCACGGACCATCGGGGCACCCCTCGACGTCATCGTGGTGCGGAAGCTCGGCGTCCCCTTCCAGCCGGAGCTGGCGATGGGTGCCATCGGCGAGGGCGGAGTCCGGGTCGAGAACGAGGAGGTCATGCGATCCTGTGGTCTCGATGCCCTCGACGTCGAGATGGTCGAGCGGCGCGAGCGCGCCGAACTCGATCGGCGGGCCCGCGAGTACCGGGGCGAGCGCCCGGCGGTGGACCTCCGCGGTCGGTGCGCCGTCATCGTCGACGACGGCATCGCCACCGGATCGACGGCCCGCGCCGCCTGCCAGGTGGCCCGCGCCCACGGCGCGGCTCGTGTCGTGCTGGCGGTGCCCGTCGCCTCACGTGGCGCCGTGACCGAGCTGCGGCAGGTGTGCGACGAGATGCTGTGCGTCGAGGTCCCAGATCCGTTCTATGCGGTCGGGGAGTGGTACCGCGACTTCGCACAGACGACGGACGACCAGGTGGTCGAGCTCCTTCGTCTTGCTGCGACGGGAGACGATGGGAAGGCGGTGGACGCCACGCGTCGTGACGGACTCCTCCGCGACGAGGACGTCGAGGTCCCCAGCGGGGAGGTGACGCTGACCGGGCGGCTGACGGTTCCCTCCGACCCGGTCGGCACCGTGGTCTTCGCGCACGGGAGCGGGAGCAGCCGTCACAGCCCGCGGAACCGCTACGTGGCGACGGTGCTCAACCAGGCCGGCCTGGCCACGCTGTTGGTCGACCTGCTGACCGTGGAGGAGGAACACGACCGTTCCTGCGTCTTCGACGTCGGCTTGCTGGCCCGGCGGCTGGACGACGCCACCCGGTGGGCAGCGGTCCAGCCGGACTTGTCGTCGACGGTGGTCGGCTTCTTCGGTGCCAGCACGGGTGCCGCTGCCGCGTTGTGGGCGGCGGCACAACCGGATTGCCAAGTCGCGGCGATCGTCTCGCGAGGGGGACGGCCCGACCTGGCTGCTCCGCTGCTCTCCGCCGTGACGGTGCCGACCCTACTCATCGTGGGCGGGCACGACGAGGTGGTGTTGGACTTGAATCGCAAGGCGCAGACCGAGCTGCGCTGCGAGAGCCTCCTGACCGTCGTGCCGGACGCCACTCATCTGTTCGAGGAGCCCGGCGCCCTCGAAGCCGTCGCCGGTCTGGCCCGGGACTGGTTCGTCGAGAAGCTGGCGCCGATGTCGGCGCGCCCACCGCGGCCGCCGCGGAGCGGCTGATGGCGGACGACGTGGGAGACGCGCCCCGAGCTCCATCGGCCCCCAGCAGATAGATGTCGTCGCTGCGTCCGGACGACCCCCAAGGTGCGACGGGCGGGCTCCGGCTCCACCGCTGGACGGATCGAGCCGTCGTCGCGATCGCGCTCACCGCGCTCGGCATCGGGCTTCGGCCAGTTCGGAGTGGTCGCGGCCCTCGGGGACGTCTCCACTCAACTCGGGCACGTTGCGCACGGTGCCACCATCGCGGACAAGGTCGGCCTGTCGGCAACGAGCCTCGGCATCGGGCTGGCCATCATCCGCCTGGCCTCGTTGGGCAGCCTCCCGCTCATCGGCATCGCCGATCGGTTCGGGCGCCGCCGGATGATCCTCGTGGTCACCACCGTGGGACTGGCGCTGACCGTCGTGGCTGCGGCAAGCCCGACCTATTGGTGGTTCGTCGCGATCTTCGCCTTCGGGCGCCCCCTCCTGAGCGCCACCAATGCACTGGCCGAGTTGATGGCAGCAGAGGAGACGGATGCGCACGATCGCGCCGCAGCCGTGGCGCTCGTCGCGGCGGGCTACGGGGTTGGTGCCGGCCTGTCGGCGATCCTCCACAGCCTGGCCTCGGGGACATTGGGTTTCCGGGGGATCTTTGCCCTGGCGGTGCTCCCGCTCGTCGCCGTGGTGCTGGTGCGCGGCTGGATCGAGGAGCCGAGCAGGTTCATGGTGGCCGAGGCGGCGGCGGACCACCCCACCCCGGTCATCGGCGCGATCGGGCCCCGCTTCCGTCGTCGGGTGCTGGTGCTGGCGCTCATCGCCTGCGCGATCTCCCTGATCACAGGCCCGGCGAACAGCTTCGTGTTCCTGTACGCGCAGGATGTCCTGCATCAGGCCGGTTACGTCACCGCCCTCATGGTTGGCTTGGCCGGCGTCACCGGCCTCCTCGGGCTCCTGTGCGGGCGGTGGTTGGCGGACCACCTCGGGCGCCGCCCGACGGGTGCCGGGGCCGTGATCGCCGTGGCGCTCAGCGGCGTCCTGCTGTACTCGGGGTCGCGCCCTGCGCTGGTCGTCGGGTACGTCCTCGGCGTGCTCAGCGGATCGACCCTGGCTCCCGCCGTGGGAGCGCTGCTGACCGAGTTGTTCCCGACCACGGTGCGGGCGTCGGCCACCGGGTGGTGGGTGGCCGCCGGCGTCATCGGCGCAGTCGCGGGGCTCGTCATGTTCGGAGCCGTCGCGGACGTGGGGAACCGGTTTGCCGACGCAGCGGACCTCACCTTCCTCCCCGCCGCGGTCGCTGCTGCGGCTCTGTTCTGGCTTCTCCCCGAAACGCGTGGCCGGGAGCCCGAATCGCTCTGGCCCGCCGATGCCGTTCAGCCGTAGGTGAAGGTGGCGGCGTTCGACGTGCCGGCTGCGGTGGTGATCGTCACCTGGGCGGACTGTGGTCCCGACGAGGGCGGGACGGTGACGGTGCACGAGTTCTGATCGGCACAGCTCGTGCGCGTGACCTGGCCGTTGAAGCTGGCCACGATCTGGCCGTTCGAACTGAGGAAGTTCGAGCCGGTCACCTCTATGCCCTGCCCGGCGACCCCGCTCGAAGGGTCGAGGCCCGAGATCACGGGCGGGCCGGCCGGAGCCGGGCCCAGGGTCGAGGCCGTGGTGGTGGTCGTGGTGGTGCTCGATCCCGCGCCTGAACCGGAGTGCGTGCCGGCGGTCACCGGTGGCGAGTGATGGGTGGGATGCGCGGGGACCCCCTGGCCCGAGGTCGTGGCCGAGGACGACGCGGGCACCGGATTGCCGGAGCCCTCGGCGAGTGACACGGCGAGGCCGATGGTGCCGGCGACCACCAGCGCCCCCACGATGCCGACCGCGGTGAGCAGCCAGCGGTCGGGCCGGGGGTCGGCGGCCTTGTCACGCGAGGGAGCGACCGGATCGGGCGGGCGGGGCTGGGCCGGCGGAGCCGGCCGTGCATCCGCTTCCCCCGATTCTCGGGCGCGCCGCACGGCGATCTCCATGGCTCCCAGCGCACGCTGACTCGGTCCGCCCTGGGGCGGCTTGGCCGTGGGCCCGTCCGTCATCGGATCCTCCCCTCGAATCATTTCCACGATCGCCCTCTCCCATGCGCGCGGCGACCTGGGTCCGGCTGCGACCGCCCGGCCTGCAGTGTTGGCGTGCGACCCCAATTCGTGCGACCCTGAACCGCGTGTCCTCGGGCCGCCGGATCGTCGTGTGTGAGGGCGACGAGACCGGTCAGGAGCTGCTCGAAGAGGCACTGCGCGTCCTCGCTCCCGAGGTGCTCGGCTTCGACCTCGATCTGGTCCGATTCGACCTGTCCCTGGAGAACCGTCGGGCCACGGCCAACGCCGTGGTCCGCGACGCCGCAGCGGCCATGTGCGAGACCGGGCTGGGGCTCAAGGCGGCCACGATCACTCCGGAGGCGACCGGCGACGTCGGCAGCCCGAACCGCATCCTGCGTGAAGGCGTCGGCGGATCGGTCATCGTCCGGACGGGGCGGAGGATCCCCGGCGTCGCCCCGCTGGCCCCGGTCGTCCATCCGATCGTCGTCGTCCGTATGGCCGTGGGCGATGCGTACGGGGCGGACGAGTCGCGGACAGGCGATCCGGGCAGCCTCGGGGAGCAGGCCTGGCGGACCGAGCGCATCGACCGGTCGGTCTGCCGTTCCGTCGCGGAGTTCTCGTTCCGCACGGCGTCACCGTTGCGGGCGACCGTCTACGGCGGGCCGAAGTGGACCGTGTCGACGGTGTACGAGGGGATGCTCAAGGAGGAGATGGACGGCGCCGCCGCCCGGTACCCTGCCGTGGCGTACCGACCGACTCTGATCGACGCCGCCTATGCGGGTCTTCTCACCGAGTCGAGTGCGAGCCCCCTGGTGGTTCCGGCGCTCAACCGCGATGGAGACTGCCTCTCGGACCTGGTGCTGGCGCTGTTCGGTTCGATCGCGGGTGCCGAGTCGGTGCTCCTCGCACTCGACGACGACATGCGCCCGATTGTGGCGATGGCCGAGGCCCCGCATGGGACCGCGCCGTCGCTGATGGGGAAGAACGTCGCCAATCCGATGGCGATGCTGCTTGCCTGTGCCGCCGTGCTCGACCATGCGGCCCAAGGTGACCCCGCGGTGGCCGCGATGGCCGACGCAATCCGACGAGCCACGCTGGAGGCGGCCGCCGACGGCGTTCGCACCTTCGACCTCGGTGGGGACGCTTCCACCTCACAGGTCGTTGACGAGGTCTTGGCCCGGTTGCAACGCCCGTCGGAGAGCTGACGCCCTCGTTCCTTCGGGGGGTTGCGCCGAGGTGGGCGGTCGCACGTCGCCGTTCCGTCGCGAGACCGTCGAAGAGTTCGCGTTGAGGTCGCACGCAGTTTGCCGTCGTTCGGCTCCGCCAACAACTCCTCCACAGCATTTCCTCTCATGTGGATTGTGGCCACCAGCACCTCTTTTGCCCTTTTCTCGATCTCGGAGGTTTGAAAAACGGCGCCGTGGGGAATTATGCGACCACCAAGGGGCCGAGCAGGTCGCCGTGGTCGTGCACCCGGCGCAGGACGTCGTCCGTCGTGAACCGGAGCATCGAAGCGTCCTTTCCCTTCGCGCACTTGCGCACCTCGGCGTGCGTGACCGGAGTCGATACCGTGGGCTCGGTCATCGCGCGCACGGAGTACACCGCAATCGTCGTCTTGGCCGGATGGTTCTGACTCCAATCGATGAGCACGCGACGATGGCGCAGCGCCTTGCGCATGTTGGACACGACGAGATCGCGATGCTCCGACTCGAGCTTTCGTGCCACCTCGTACGCGCGGTCCCGGAGCGCGTCCCACGTCGTTCTCGGTTTGACCCGAGCGTACAGCTGGAGGCCCTTGGAGCCGCTCGTCTTGGCATAGGCCTCCGTGCCCTGCTCGGCGAGCTCGTCGATGATCCACTCGGCGACGACACAGCACTCCACGATCGACGTGCCCTCGCCCGGATCGAGGTCGAAGACCATGAAGTCCGGGTTGGCGGGAAGCTTGCGGTGTCGTCCCACGTGCCACAGCGGCACGTGGAACTCAATCGTCCCGAGGTTCGCGGCCCAGGCCAACGTCGGAAGGTCGTTGACCATGGCGTACCCGATGGCCTCGTGGCCGTCGGTTGACGGGACCGTGACGGAGCCCACCCACTTCGGTGCGTGTGACGGGATGTGCTTCTCGAAGAAGGACTTCCCGTCGACGCCGTCGGGGTACCGCTTCATCGTCAGCGGCCGTTCTTCGATGTGCGGCAGCATGGCGTCAGCGATGCGCACGTAGTAGTCGATGAGCTGTCCCTTGGTGAACCCGCGTCCGGGGAACAGGACCTTCTCGAGGTTGGACACCATGAGCTCTCGTCCCCCGATGGTGGTGCGGGTCGACGACCGGGTGGCGCTCACGGCGGTGACGGCTCGGAACAGGCCATCGGGCGATCCCTACCCCGCGTCCTCGACGACGATCTCGTGCGGGGCCTTGTCGGGGCGCAGGCCGCGCCACGTCGGGTGGCGGAGCCGGCCGGCGGTGGTCCACTCGCCGAAGGCGACCTCCCCCACGAGCTCGGGCCGCACGAAGTGCGCCGTGGCGGCGTCGGCGCGAGGCACGGCGGTCCCGAAGGGGCTGGTGGGTTGGGCCAGGCCTCGCAGGGAATCGAGGAGGTCATGGCGTTCGCTCTCGCTGAACCCGGTCCCCACCTTGCCGACGTAGCGCAGCGCTGCGTCGGCGGGAATTCCGAGCAGGAGGGCCCCCAAACTCCCCGCGCGCTCGCCGCGCCCCTCGGTCCACCCGCCGATGACGACCTCCTGGGCCCGGAAGGACTTGACCTTGACCCAGTCGGCGCTGCGTCGGCCCGGCCGGTACGGCGAGTCCCGCCGTTTGGCCACGACACCCTCGAGGCCGTTCTGCACCGCGGCGGCGAGGACGTCGGCGCCCGAGACGTCTCGGAACGACTCGGTCGTGATGAAGGTGTCGCCGGACAGCTGCAGCGATTCGAGTGCGGCCCGACGCTCGTCGTACCTCTCGTCGAGCAGCGAGTGCCCGTGGAGGTACACGACGTCGAAGGCCACGAAGGTGACGGGATGCGAGGCTGACCGCTTGCGGGCTTCGCGCTGGTTCGCCACATGCATCCGGTGCTGCAGTCCCGCGAAGCTGGGCCGGCCGTCCTCGCCCAGCGCCACGATCTCGCCGTCGAGCACACAGGTGGTCATCCCGAGGAACGCACCGAGTTCCGCCAGCTCGGGGAAGGCGGCCGTGACGTCGAGGTCGTTGCGGCTCTGGGCCCGCACCCTGCCGCCCTCTACGAAGAGGATCGCCCGGACGCCGTCCCACTTGATCTCGAAGGCCCACGGGGAACTGTTCGCGGGCAGTTGGCCGGGGGTCGCCAGCATGGGCTTGACGGACGTCGGCAGGGGATCGGTGCGAACCGAAGGGCCGTGCAGATGGATCATCCAGTTCCGGTCTTTCGTCTGGAAGAGGACATAGCTGCCCGATGCCCTCGAACCGTGAAGGACGAACTTGACCTCGCGGTCCGACCACTTCTCGACGTCGTAGGAGCCCGTGTCCCAGACGGTCATCCGACCGCCGCCGTACTCACCTTGCGGAATCTCTCCTTCGAAGGAGAGGTACTCGAGCGGGTGGTCCTCGGTGTGGACCGCGAGATGGTTCTTGTCCGGAGCCTCCGGCAGCCCCTTGGGGAGAGCCCAGGAGGCGAGGACGCCGTCTCGCTCGAGGCGAAGATCCCAGTGCAGGCTGCGCGCATGGTGCTCCTGGATCACGAACCTGGGCTGTCGTCGGCGCTTGGCCGGACGACGACCCATGGGCTCGGGGGTCTTCTCGGGGTCCCTCTTGGCGCGGTAGGTCTCGAGCTGATCGTCCTTCTTCGTCTCCCGGGACCCGTTTGTCTTCGGTGTCACCGCCTCCACGGTATCGAGTACCCGTGGTTGACCCGCTCCGCAGCGGTTCCGCATGCGGTCTTCTCATCGGTGGCCGGCCGCCGTTTTCCCGCTTCAGGCCTGGGTATTCATCGGGGTACCGCACGATCGCGGGAGGGAGGCCAGCGACATGTCGACAAGCGCCATTGCAGGAACCGAGCCTGTCGAGCGATCGGACGTTGGCCGACGCGAGGCCCGGGCCCGGCACGACGTCGGGCGTCTCGGCCTCGGCACCGCGGGTGTCATCGCGGTGCTGGTGTCGGCGTGGGGGGGCATCGTCCCCTACGTCGGCCCTCTGTTCGATTACAGCGGCGACGGGTCGGGCAGCTGGCATTGGAGCCTGGCTCATGGCGTCTTGGCACTCGTCCCCGGTGCGGCGGGTGCCCTGCTCGGGCTGTTCGTCATCGCGCAGTCGCGGGGCATCACGGTCGGCAAGGGCCGGCTGAGCTTGGCCACGGCGGGGACTCTGTTGATGGTGTCCGGCGCCTGGTTCGCGGTCGGACCGCTGGCGTGGCCTGTGCTCTCGAACGGGGGGAGCTATTTCGTGGCCTCGACCCACCTGCGCGTCCTCGCCTACGAGGTCGGTTACAGCATCGGGACGGGTCTCGTCCTGGTCGTCTGCGGTGCCTTCGTCGATGGTTGGGCGACCCGGCACCAGCCGAACGCCGCCGCCGTGACCGCCAGGACGCCCACCGGAGACCCCCTCCCCGGCCCGATCGAATCGGGCATCTGAGCCCCTGGAGCGGCCTCACCTCGACGCAGTGTCATAGCGAGGCCCGTGGCCGTCGCTGAGTTCGGTCTTGCCAGGCGATTTCGCGCTCGACCCGGGCCTACGATGCTGATCGTCATGAACCGATGGACCTGTCCCCGGGCTCTGCTTCTCCATGTCGAGTTCTGGTTCATCGTGGCCGCCTGCGCCGCGGCGACGTGGTGGCAGGCAAGCAGGGCGCTCGGCGGCAACGGGCTCAGCTGGTTCTACACGTTCGAGTGGCCGATCTTTGCCGGGATCGCGGTGGCCGCGTGGTGGCATCTCATTCACGAGGACCCCGAGGAGCGCGCGGCGCGGAAGCAGGAGAGGGCGGAGATGGATCCCGCGGAGCGGAGGGCGGAGTGGTAGCACCTGCGCATGAGGACCGGGGCCCCGGGCCGCACGTAGGGGTTGCGCCGACCCCGGCGGCGGAACGAGGCTGACTAGCCTGACGCTGTGGAATCGGGGGGAGAGGTGCCACCGGCCCCGGGCGAGACGGGGCGGTGACGGCATCCGGCGCCACCGAGCGCCACGGGCGCTCACAAGACAGGGTCTTCAAGTGGGTGGCTGCGATCGCCGCCGCCTGCCTCGTCGGATTCGTCGTCTTCGTCGTCGTCCGGGGAACGCGTCATCCCGCGACGGCGGGCACCGCCGCCCTCAAGGCTCCACCGCCACCCGTCTTGAAGGTGGGGGAGTTGGCACCTGCGTTCTCCCTGCCGGCGCTCGACGGCGGCGACCCCGTGTCGTTGTCCGCTTTCCGGGGGAGGCCGGTGATCGTCAATTTCTTTGCGTCGTGGTGCCCGGACTGTCGTGCCGAGCTTGCCGCGGTGTCGACCGCCGCCCACGACACGACGGGCCGTGTGACGGTGATCGGCGTGGACTCCAACGAGACCTCCGACGCGGCCGCCACCAGGCTGCTCACCGCCGCCGGCGCCACCTATCCCGTGGCGGTGGACGCGCACGCGTCGGTCGCGACCCGCTATCTCGTGCAGGCTCTCCCCGTCAGCTACTTCCTCGATGCGTCCGGACGCGTCGTGGGAGCCGCGCTCGGTCCCCAGTCCGTCAGCTCCCTCGATCGCTGGGTGGCCCGCCTCGGTGCGCGCCGATGAACTGGTGAGCGGGCCGAGTCACACACAGGAAGGCGCGTCGGGACCGGTGGGGACGGGTCAGGATCCCCGCCAACCGTCACCGCCCATCGACCGGGCCGCGGCGCTGGCCGAGGGGGCACCGGGGATTCCTCCCAAGTTCGTCTACTGGGCGCTCGGGGTGGTCCTGGTCGTGAGCCTCGGTGGTTTCCTGGGTGAACGCCTGTTCTCGTCGGCCGGGCTCAATCCCACCGCGACACCCGCGCCCAAGCCGACGTTGACGACCCTGGCCGCGCCGACGCCGAGCGTCCCGCCATCGGACAGATCCATCGACTCGTCGTTGTCGTCGTTCATGGGCCTGAGCGTGCTGACTCCGCGCCGGGCCCCACCGTTCACATTGGTCGATCAGGGCGGCCGTCCGACGCCCGTGCCCGCGCCACAGCCCCACATCGTGATCCTCACCTTCTTCAATGCTCCGTGCAACGACATCTGCCCGGTCGTGGCGGCCGAGATCGAACAGGCGGACGCCGATCTCGGCGCCACGGCCTCGGAGGTCGAGTTCGTCTCGGTCAACACCGACCCGACTGCGCTGGCCCAATCGGCGGAAGCCCCCGTGCTGAGCGAGACCGGGCTTGGCACCTTGGCGAACTGGCATATGGTCACCGGCCCCCTGGCGACACTCGACCGGATCTGGAGGGCCTACGGCGTATCCATCTCCGTGGACGAGAAGACTGGCTTGGAGGCCCACAACGACGTGCTGGCCTTCATCGACGGTCGGGGAGACCTGCGTTATCGGGCGACTCCGTTCGCTGACGAGAGCACCACGGGCGTGTTCAGCCTCTCCGCCGCGAGCATCGCCCGGTGGGGCCACGGCATCGCCTCCTATGCCGAGCGGCTGATGAGCCAATGACCGACCCGACACCGCCGATCACCAAGGCCCCCCTCTGGCAGCGCCACCGCGGCCTGCTCATCGGGCTCACGGTCTTCGTGGTGCTCCTGATCACGGTGCTGACCGATCTGCCGGTGAGCACCTCGAGGGCCGACGACATCAACGCCGAGAGGAGCGTGATGAGCGAGGTGAACACCGACCTCGGGCCGTGCGCCCTGGCTGTGCACCAGGCGACCGGGATCTGGGACCTGCAAGTCGCTCACACCCTCACACCGGCCGACCGCGCGCCGACTCCGGGGTTGCTGAGCGACGACCAGACAGCCTGCTCCTTCACCAACGAGAACATCTATGACCTGGCGAACATCCAGGTTCCGGGAACCCCTGCCGGCAAGTACGTGGGGCAGGTCGTGGCAACGGCCATGCTGTGGACCACGTCGGACTCGCTGCGAGCGATCGAGGACGTCCAGACGCTGATGAACGACCCCGCAAACGCCGCTGCATTGCGCAACCTCTCGACCGAGGAGGCACAGTTGGCCATCGACCGCCGCAGCGCCATCTCGGAGGAAGGGGCCGCCGATCGAGTGCTCGACACCCACCTCCCACCCGTCGACCTTCCCGCCATCACCCGGACGGGCGCGGGCTGAGGCGGGGTCAGGGGGTCTGCGCCGGGCCGCCGCGGCCGGTGACGGGCGGCATACCCCGCCGACGCTCGGCTCTCGTGAGCGCCAGGAGCTCGGAATCGGGGTCCTCGTCGGCCTTCAGCCACAGGAGCGCGTTCCAAAAAATGACGGGGAGGAAGGCGATGGCGGCGAAGAACCAGACCACGGCAGAAGCGATCTGCTGATCGGCGGCCGCGCTGAGCCCACCGCTCACGTGGTCGAAATTCCGGTAGAAGTCGTGGTTGGCCAGACCGACCACATAGGCAAGGATCCAAAAGGCCCACATCACGAAGGCAGCGAGGACCGCCCGGCGGAGGAAACCCGAGCGCGGAACCAGCGGGGGTGAAGGCGTCAGCTCGAGCCAGAGGCCCACACCGAACACGAGCAGGGCGGCTCCCTCCAGCGGCACCAGCCAGGCGTGCCGCGCGACGGCCGCCACCGCCACGGGCAGGTGCCACGCCACGATGACACCGAGATCTCCCGCGATGAACGCCAGTGACCAGAGCAGTTCCCGGTGCCGGAGCCGGCGGTCGGCCAGCCGATCGGCGACCCTCGGGACACCGCCCGGCGTGGTGCCGCGGGCGAGTCCGAGAAGACGCCATGGTGCGCCGATCGTCACCAGAGCGGGGAGGACGACCGCGAGCAGCGAGAACTGGAGCGCAGCGCCGTATTCCGAATTGCGGCCGGAGCGGGAGACAGGCGGAACAAGCGTCAGGGCCGCCACGACGACCGCGGCCAACAGGCACCAGCCTCGCCACCGTGCGGTGAGCTCAGGGGGCCGCGCGGTGGCAGCCCCGCTGCTCATCTGGTCGGTCGGCGCTGGAAGAAACCCCAAAGAAGCACGACGCAGAAGACCCCGAGGGGAATGGCGAACGTCAGCGCCTGGGTGGCGGCTATGTCGGATGCGGTGATCACGAGTTCACCTCTCCAGGATCAGATGACGTAGAACAATACCCAAAAGAACGTGGCGACGACGGCGATGAATCCCCAGAAGTACGTGCAGCCGTTGAGGTTGGCCCGCAGGAGGCGGGCGACGGGCAGGGTCGAGGTGGGTGCGCCCCCGTCCTGGGCCATCGCTCGACGGAGCCGTGTCTCCCTCGCCAGGATCGTCTCGAGCCAGTAGGTCCCCGCGAGCACGAGGGCGATGTTCATCGCACCCCACGCGATGAAGCAGGAGGCGTAGCCGCTCGATCCGGGGAAGAACGGCAGGTCCGTCATCTGCCAGATCTGGAGCCCGATGACCAGGAGTCCCCCGAGGACCGCCGTCCAGCCGGCCACCTGCCAGTCGAGGGTCTCGTTCTCGCGGAAGCGTCGTTCGCCGAAGTGCACGAGCAGCGCGCTGGCCACGGTGACGGCGAAGATGGCTGCGCCGGCCGCCGTCGGTGCCGTGACCCCCTTCGGTCGCCAGAGATCCTCGTTGTTGGCCGAGCGCAGGTAGAAGTACGCGAAGGCCAAGGCGGCGAAGGCGAAGGCCCAGATGCCGATCAGGAGCCGGCCGCCCGTCCACAACGCCCCTTCCTGGGCCCGGAGCTCGAACGCGATCTCCTCGGGAGTCTCCTGGAGCTGTGCGAAGCTCTCGAACCGCTGGTTGCCGACCGGGTTGGTGGCCATCGTCTATCCCCTCACCGGATCGGGGGTCGCGGATCGCCGTCGCCATCCCCCCCGGTCCTGAGATCGTCGTGGACGGCCGCACCCGCCGGGGCGGCCGCGGACATGGCCATCCCCAGATCGGCCACTGGTGCCGCATCGGCCTCGCCGTAGTGGTAGGGGTCGTTCGTCACGACAGGGATGTGCTCGAAGTTGAACCAGGGCACCGGGGTCGGGGTCTGCCACTCCAGGCCGAGCGAATTCCACGGGTTGGGCGGGGCCTCATGGGGGGTGAGGTAGACCGACCAGATGAAGTTGACGATGAAGAAGAAGAACGACGCGCCCAGGAGGTAGGCGCTGATGCTCGAGATGTCGTTCAACGTCTGCAGGTTCGTGGCGTATTCGAACACCCGACGCGGCTGGCCCAGAAGGCCGACGAGGAACAGAGGGAAGAAGGTGCAGTTGAAGAAGATGAAGAAGGTCCAGAAGTGCCACTTGCTGAGCTTGCGGTTCAGGGTCTTCCCGGTGATCTTCGGGAACCAGTAGTAGAAGCCGGCGAACATGGCGAAGATGAGGCCGCCCATGATCGTGTAGTGGAAGTGGGCGAGGACGAAGAAGCTGCCGTGGACGGTGACGTTGACGGGAACGTCCGAGAGGAACACGCCGGTCACCCCGCCGATCAGGAAATTGAAGAGCATCCCGAGACAGAACAGCATTGGGGTGTCGAACCGTATCTTTGCCTTCCAGAGCGTGCCGAGCGTGACGAGGAAGAGGAAACCCGTCGGGATCGAGATGAGCTCCGTCGTCAGCATGAACAGCGGCCGCATGTCGGGGTTGATGCCGCTCTGGAAGAGGTGGTGTTGCCAGACGAAGAAGGACAAGAGCGCCACCCCGAGCATCCCTGCGGCCGCCACCTTGTAGGCAAAGAGTGGTTTGCGTGTGAAGACCGGCATGATCTCCATCACGATCCCGAAGCCCGGGAGGGCCATGATGTAAACCTCGGGATGGCCGAAGAACCAGAAGAGGTTCTGCCACAGGAAATTGCTGCCGCCGTGCTCGTTGACGAAGAAGGCGGTCTCGGCGGTGCGGTCCAGGATCCCGAACACACCGGCCACGACGAGCGTCGGCGTGGCCAAGGTCAGCAACGCCGTGGTCGCGAGGATGGCCCAGACGAAGATCGGCAGCCGGCTCCACGTCATGCCCGGGGCTCGGTAGTTGATGATGGTGGCGGCCAGGTTGAATCCGGCCAGGATCATGCCGATGCCGATCACCGCGAAGCCCACCAGATACGCGTCCATGCCCCCTGACGCCTGTGTCTGCAGCGGGGCGTAGCCGGTCCACCCGGTCGGGAACCCACCGAAGAACAGCGCGCTGAGGATCACCAGATAGCCCGCCATGAAGATCCAGAACGAGAAGGCCTCGACGCGGGGATAGGCCATGCGCCGCGACCCGATCATGAGGGGTATCAACCAGTTTCCGAGGGGTCCGACGACTGCCGAGGACGCCATCATCATCATGATCGTGCCGTGCTCGCCGACGATCTCGATGTACGTGCCGGGCCCGAACACGTGGTTGGTGGGGCTGAGCAGCTCGGTGCGGATGAGCATGGCCAGGAGCCCGCCGGTGAAGAGGAACATGAGGACGCCGATGGTGTACTGGAGTCCGACGACCTTGTGGTCGTCGGTCATGCGGAAGTAGCGCACCCAGCTCTGCTCGGGAGGTTGAGGGGAGAGCTCGTAGCCGAGGATCTTGGCCACCGGGTAGTTCAGCCCTCCGATGCCGGCCATCCAACCCGCCACGCCCAGCGACAGCCCGAGGACGATGGCGACGTCGTTCTGGCCGGTGTCTGTTACCTGCGTGTAGCCGCCGGCGATGACGTTGCCGAGCCAGTGTCCGATGAGGTAGCCGACCACCCCCCCGGCGATCGCCCAGAGGACATTCGGGCGCAGCCACTCGGAGCGTCGCCACGACGGCGGCTCCGATGGCGGGGAACCGACGTCCTCCTCACCGGGGTACTCGAACTCGTCGACCCGTGTCGTGTCAATGGCCATGGCTGGTCGCCCCCGTCATGGAAGGTGTGTGGATTCGACGACGCACGGTGCCATGACCCACGTCACCCGCCCCCCTTCGGCTGCGTCGCACCGTACTGCTCGACGTGGGAATACGGGTCGACGCTGTCGGGGTAGTAGCCCCCGTCGGCGCCGTTGGCATCCGGCGTGTAGGTGAGCGCGTAGGGCGGGAGCAGCGCGGTGTTCTTACGCAGCCGCAACTCGGTGAGGCGCGCCCAGCTCTGGAACTGCTGGGGAGTCACGACGACGCCGTTGTTGTACATGGCGCCGTGCCAGATGCCGCACAGTTCGGCGCAGCGCACGATGAACGAACCCAGCTGTTGTGTCGTCGCGTAGGCGACATTGTTGTAATCAGGGTTGGCATCAGCTTTGACCCCGAGCTGGTAGGCCCAGAAGCTGTGGACGACGTCGAGCGACGTCACGTTGAACTCAACCGTCGTGTCGTCCGGGACGACGAGCTGGTCGGTCTCGAAGCCGCCGAAAGTGGGGTAGCGGTAGGTGAATTTCCACTGCTGGCCGATCACCTGTATCGGCAGGATCGTCTTCGACGTCGGGGTCCAGATCGGGCTCGAGCCCTGGCCGCCGCCGGCACCACCCGGCTGCACGAGCTCATAGGTGCCGAAGCCGGCCAGGAACAGCACGATGACGCTCGTGGTGACGATCCAGCCCACCTGCAAGCCGAGGTGGCCCCTCGCGGCTTCCCCACCCACGGGCTCGGGGCCGCCCCGCGACGCCCGCCACATCACGAAGGCGTAGATCATGTAGATCCAGACGGCGAGCAGGACGGGCAGCGCCATGACGAGGAGGACGTTGAAGTCGAACTGCGCGCCCTGGGCCACGTCCGTCATGGTGCCGGGCGGGATGTGGGGTCCGGCCAAGAAGTAGAACAGCGGGTCCAAGATGGCCGAGAGGACCACCCAGATCGCGATCAGGCGCCACCAGTGGTGGGTCTCGTCGGGGGACCCCCTGAACTCGGGCTCGGCGACGGTGGCTGCGGGCCCCGCCGCCTCGGTGTCGCTCATGCCGCGACCTGCATGAAGCCGCCCATGTAGCCGAGGGTCGACATCGGTCCCCCGTTGCCGTAGAGGAACCCGAGCCCGCAGGGCACGAAGCACTGCCACCGGTAGCTCCCGGGGCCGGGGCTGGTGAAGGAGAACCGGATCACCTTGTGGGGCGAGCTCGTGGTGCAGGGCGCGGCTCCACAGAGGTTGGCGTTCGAGCTGTTGCCGTACAGCGGGACGTTGACGCCGAGTGACGGGATGGAGAACGTGTGGGCGACGCCGTTGCCGGAGTTGGAGTCGATGACCCGGAACGGCTTGCCGTTGAGGAGCGCGACGTTGCCGGCGGTGCCGGACACCTGGCCGAGCTGTTGGTTGCGCAGCGGGCTGCCCGAGTCGTAATTGATGATCGTCACGTTGACACGGACATGTTGGGGCACCTGGAACACGGTCGTATGGACCCACTGCCCCTGTGGCGACTCGATGAGATAGGAGACCCAGGTGGGGTGGCTCCCCGACCCGTAGCTCCCGACCGCCTGCAGGGTGACGTTGACCGGCTGGCCCTCAGCCTGCGACGTGAATTTCAGTGTCGGCGGCTGGCCGAGGAGGTTCACGATGAGCACGACGGCCGCCACGGCCGCCACAGCGAAGAGAATGACCGTCACGGTCATCTTCCACGCCAAGCTCATGAGCACCCCCGTCTTCCCGGTCGGCCCGAGGTACACCTCGCGGTGCTGGCTACCCCTGCCAAACCGAGGTTATGGGTCGCCTCCCTGGTAGTCAACTATCTCGATCGTCCTAAGGCCAAGAGCCGCCGGCAGGAGAGCAACGGCCGCTGCCCGGCAGCGAGGCACCCCTCAGCCCTGGGGAACCCGGTCCGTGGCGGAGGCGCGCAACGCCTCGAGCGACGGTCCCGGATCGCGGTGGAACAGCCGGTCGACACCCAGGGAGAACCCGCCTTCGTCGTCGATCGCGCGCCGGATGGTGACCGCCAGGGCCGGGATGGCCCAGAAGTCCCCGCAGATCCACAGGATGGCGGCGCCGATCTGCTGGTCTGCGAAGGGCGACAGCGTGACCCCGGGGACGTGGGCGTAGACGGAATACCAGCTGGTGGCCGAGAACAGCGACAGCGTCATCGCCAAGACGAACATGACCACGTTGGTCGAGATGATCGCGCCCACCTGCCAGAGCGGGCTCGCTTTCAGGCGGAATGGGTACGACGGGATGATCTGCAGCCAGAACAGGACGCCGGTCAGGAAGAAGCTGGCGTGCATCAGCCAGATGTGAACCAGCTGGTTCTCCTCGGCGGCGTCGAAGAGCGCTGGGAGGTGCCAGAGCACCATGACGGCGTTGAAGGAGATGAGCGCCGTCCAGGGATTGCGGACGAACCGCCCCACGGCGCGTAGGGGAGGGGACAAACGCCCCAGGAGCAGCGCCCGCGCCAGTCGCCGCCGCGGTCCCACCGGCAACCCGTGCACCAGCGGCAGCCAGGGTGCTCCGGCGACGATCAGGATCGGGGCGAAGAAGGCGATGATGATGTGCTCCACCATGTGCACGAAGAAGTAGTCGTCGGCCCAGTAGTCGATGGGTGACATCACCGCGATCAGGAGCAGTGCCAGGCCCCCGTAGAAGAGGAGGGAGCGCAGACGGCGGGTCCTCGTCCGCTCGGGAAGAGACCGGCGGCGCAGGTTGGCGAGACCGAGCTCGTGGATCACGACGACGACGGCCACGACCAGCACGAAGGGGTCGAAGCTCCAGTTGTCCACCAGATAGCTCACTGGCCTCGTCCGTCCGTTGCAGCGATGAGCGTCACGCTACCCCGCCTCGACGTCGGGGAACGGCTAGCCCGATGAGCCGTAGGCCAGCGGGATCTGGCTGGACTGCACCCGGACCCATGTCGCCCCGGACGGTGTCAACGCATAGACCCCCAGCGAGCCGCCGTCGACCGTGAAAACGTCGACCGGCATGCTGTCCAATGTCTGTGGGCCGGCGGGCATGGCCAGTGCCATGGATCGTGACGGGGGCCGCGGGAGCGGGGACCAGGCGCCGCCGGCATCGATGTCGAGGACTTCGCGGCTCCCGCCCGCCGCGCCCGTCAGCACGGCCAGTGCACCGTTGGCGCTCACTGCGGTGGAGAGGACCGTCGTTCCCGGGCTCGCGGCCAGCGGTGATGACGCCGTCCACCTCCCGCCCCCAGACCCCCAGAACGCCACCAGTGCCCGGTGCCCGGCCCGGCTCGCCCAGACGAGCGCCGTCGTGGTGGACCCGGTGACGGCCAGGCGAAGCACCTCGGTCGCCGTTCCGCGCAGGGAGCCCTGCAGCATCGGTCCGCTCGCCTGCCACCGGCCAGTGGTGCGGGTGAAGAGACCGACCTGCCCACCGCGATCGCAGCCGGCGGCCACTAGAGGCGCGCCCGTGGGCAGGATCGCGACGGCGTCGAGCGACGAAACGCCGCACGCGCGGGACACCCGCCTGAGGTCGGAGGCCGAGACCAGGGTCGACCATGACGAGAGGCTGCTCGGCGCCACCAGTGCACGGGCACCGCCGCCCGTCACCGCCAGGGCTCCGCCCGGCGCGGCGGCTTGATAGGCCAGGGCGTCGGGAAGCAGGGCCAGCCCTGTGGGAAAGAACCTCGGACTCCACGACGTGCCGCCGTTGCCGCTCTGCGACAGGGGCGAGAAGCGGAGCAAGTTGCTGGGCAGGATCCCCGCCAGGATGGACCCGGCGCCGGCGCCGGCGCCGGCGCCAGCGACCAGGCCTCCGTTGTCAGCCACTCCGGGCGGGGTGACGAGCGACCAGTGCGAGGATCCGGGCGCGGCGTGGAACAGCTGCCAGAAGGTGTTGTTCCGGTCCGACAGGTCACCCATCGGGATGATCACCCACGAGTCTGCTGAGGTCGAGATGCCACTCTCGAGGGGAGCGCGGGCCCCCGCCGCGTCGGCCGGGGCCGGAAGGAAGGCGGCCGACAGCAAGCACGCCAGCGAGCAGGCCGCGGTGAGCCACACGAACCCACTCGGGCGGGGACGCCGCCCCCCGGGTGCGCGGGGCCTCACGAATTGAGGACTTGGTCGATCCGACTCTGCAAGAGAGAAGAGAACGACGACGCGAACGTCTGCGTCGGCCCGGGGTCGTCGATGAGCACATCCCGCTCGTGGCCCCGGGCGTCGATCACGAAGGCCAGATCGCTGTGGTCGACCATCGCCCCGGCGCCGACGGTGCTCACCAAAATTCCGTAGGAATTCCACACGCGTCGGAGCGCAGTCACCGACCCCGTCAGGAAATACCAGTTGTGGAGCTGGTCGAGGGACTCCTGGCGGTCGAAGGCCTTGGTGAACGAAATCGATCGGTAGATCGGATTGGCCACGATCGCGACGAAATCGGTCTGACTCGCCTGGTCTCCGAGCTGCTGGTCGGCCTGACGAAATTCCTGAGCGATCAGCGGGCAGTCCGACGTGCAGACGGGGTCGAGGAAGGTGAGGGCCACCGCGTGCCCCCTGAGGCTGGCCAGGCTGACCGGGTCGCCCCGCTGGTCGGTCAGAGCGAAGTGCGGTGCCGGGATGTCGAGAGAATTGGGGCTGCCGTCGAGCGCCTCGGTCAGGATGGGATCGGCGTTCTGGTTGACGGCTGCCAACGCCATGGGGCCGGTGCCCACGATGACGATGGCCAATGCGCCGACGGCGGCAACCGTGCGGGTCACGTACGACAGCGAGGCGCGCTCCCACCAGTTGGTCCGGTCGACGCTGGACGTCTCCGGTGCGGCGTGGCCCTCTGTCTGGACCGGGAGCCGGAACATGGCCACGTAGCCGGCGACGAACAGCAGTGCCATCGGCAGCATGGAATTGGGGTCGGTACCGACGCCGCCCAGGAACCCCAAGTCCTCGATGAGCACCCAATCGGCCAGGCACAGCGGCACGAGGGCGAGGAGCCCGGCGAAGACGAGCCGACGCCGCCCGCTCACGAGCAATGCTCCGATAACGGCCAGGGCGACGACGGAGAAGAGGTTGACGGCCCACCCGTGCGCGGCGTCGAACGAACCGAATGATGCGAGCCACGAGGAGAGGAAGCCGGGTTGCGGCGTCCTTGCCATCGTCTGGACCATTCCCGTCAGCGTGCCGCCACGACCCTGCCAATACCCACGGCCGGGCCACGCCTGCAGCAGAGCCATGCCGATCAGGAATAGACCGCTCGCTCCGAGGATGATCCGGCCGAGACGAGCAGTGGCGAAGGCACGTTCAGGCAGCGCGATCAGAACGCCGGCGACGCAGTAGAACACGACGGCGCCCGGAGCTCCGAAGAGCCACGTCGCTCCCGGGGCGAAGATGCCGCCGAATGCCTCCCCGAAGACCCAGACGACGAGGCCCCAGCCGGCGCTCGCCATGCCTCCCAGGCGCGACCACCTGCCCCGGGGTGCGACGAGCAGCCAGACGCCGAGTCCGACCTGGATCCATACGGTGGCCGACGCCGCCTGGATCGGGTGGTTGGACCAGATGCTCACGCCGCTGTTGACCAGATGCTGCACCCACCCGGGCGAGGTGCTGGCAGCAGGTTGGATCACGTTCGACGGGAGACCGAGCGGCATCGCCGACTGGAGCTGAAGCAGCCCGTCGAGAATCCACAGGGACCCGAATCCGATGCGGAGGAAGCGGCGCGCCGCCGGTTCAGGCATCGGGAACTGTTGTCCGGAGGGAAACGATTCCAGCCCGTGCTGCTTCAGCCTGCGGTACTGGACCGTCCGCACGATGTTGAATCCAATGGCGCACAGGGCACAGACCACGAGGATGATGAGCAACTGGTGGAAGAGCGCCGAATGGAACGTCGAGACGATCAGGGAGTTGCCCGTCTGAACCGTTCGACCCATGCCGGGCACGGGTTAACAGCCCCCTCGGGTCGGCCTGGCGGCCCGTACGTCGCGCACCTCACGGGACACTACTGCCGTGGCCCGATCCGGCGTTTTCGCCCAGGCTCTGGAGCTCGCGTCCGATGGCAGGATGAGGGCCGAACCACTTCCCGGGAGCGATCCATGAAGACCACGAGGTCCGTCGGGGCCGTCAGCTCGAGAGGCGAGTGATGTCGGTACGGGACACCCTCCCGATACGCGAGGTCCTGCGTGGTCGTCGGATCAGTTGGGTGGACGTCGTCGTCGGCGCCGCCGTCATCGCACTGCTCTACACGGTGGTCCGGCTGGGCCAGTCGATGTCCGTCAACTTCACCCCGGGCCGCACGCCGGTCCTCATCTCGACCGACATCTCCAACGTCCCGTACTACGCAGCGCGCTCGTTGCTGCGGATGTTCATCGCCCTTGGTTTGTCGACCGTCTTCACCCTCGTCTACGGAACTGCCGCCGCCCGGCTGCGCCGCGCCGAAAAAGTTCTCGTCCCCGTACTGGACATCCTGCAGTCCATACCGATCTTGGTCTTCTTGCCCATCGCCCTGACCTTCTTCATCAAGGTCTTCCCGAACAACCTGCTGGGGCTCGAGATGGCCTCCATCTTCGTGATCTTCACCTCGCAGGCGTGGAACATGACGTTCAGCTTCTACCACTCGCTGATCACGCAACCCACGGAGCTCGACGAGGCTGCACGGATGTACCGGCTCACCAAGTGGCAGCGGTTCTGGAAGCTCGATGTGCCGAGCTCCATGATCGGCCTGGTCTGGAACATGATGATGTCGATGGGGGGTGGCTGGTTCTTCTTGACTGCATCGGAGGCAGTGACCGTCTTCATCAAGGGCCAGGGAATCACGGAGAGCCTGCCCGGTATGGGGAGCTACATGGCCGCCGCCGTCGCGCACGGTTCGTACACTCAGGTCACGATCGCCATCGTGGTGATGGTGATCCTCGTCGTGGGCACCAACTTCTTCGTCTTCCGCCCACTCGTCGCCTGGTCCGACAAGTTCCGACTCGAGAGCTCCGAGGCGGCCGACAAACCGAAGAGCATCGTGCTCAACATCCTGCAGCGTTCCTCGCTGCCGACGCTCCTCGGCCGGCTGACTCACCCCATCGGCCGGGTCCTCGACAGGATCACCCGGCCGTTCGGGCTGGCCGAGTACCCGCTGCGGAGTGATCCCCGCAAGCGCCAAGTGGGCGACGTCATCTTCTGGTCGGTCATCCTCGTCGCGTCCGCGGTAGTCGCCGTCATCGGTCTCATCTACCTCAACTCTCACCTTGGCTTCGCCCACTTCCCCCGTCTGATCGGATTCGGCCTCGCAACCTTCGCCCGGGTGGTGGTCCTGCTCGTCATTTCGACGCTCATCTGGGTGCCGGTCGGCGTCAAGATCGGCATGAGCCCGAAGCTGTCCCGTTTCGCTCAGCCGGTCGTGCAGGTCCTGGCGAGCTTCCCTGCCATCCTGCTCTTTCCGTTCGCCACGCTCATCTTCATCGATCTCGGGATACCGCTCGACTACGGGGCCATCGTGCTGATGATGTTGGGGGCGCAGTGGTACATCCTCTTCAATGTCATCGCCGGGGCGAGCGCCATCCCCAACGACCTGCGCGAGATGATGGTGACGATGCGCCTGACCAGGAGCCAACGCTGGCGCCAGGTCATCCTGCCGGCGATCTTCCCGGCCTACGTGACCGGTGGCATCACAGCCGCGGGCGGTGCCTGGAACGCCTCCATCGTGGCCGAGCTGGTCAGCTGGCACCACCAGACCTTGAACGCGTTTGGGCTTGGCAACTACATCGCGACGGCCTCCATCCAGGGCAAGTTCGCCCTGCTCATCGCGGGCGGCATCGTCATGAGCGCTTTCGTCGTCCTGGCCAACCGATTGTTCTGGCGCCGGCTCTATGCGTTGGCCGAGAGCCGGTTCACCCTGTGATCACTTTGGCGTTGACCCCATAGGTTCCTGTGGGCCAGGGTGGTCCCCGGTGACGACGACGTCGCAGCTGAGGGAGGGCCAGCCGGGCGCTGATCCGGCGACGATCATCGAGGTGTCGCACGTCACCAAGACGTTCGTCTCGCCCGACGGCAGCCCGTTACCGGTGCTCGACGACATCTCGTTGGACCTGCGCGAGGGAGAGATCGTCGCGCTGCTCGGTCGGTCCGGATCGGGGAAGAGCACGCTCCTGCGTTGCATCGCGGGCCTGATCGCCCCCACGGCCGGGGACGTCCGCTATCGGGGCCAGTCGCTCAACGGCGCGAATCCGGGAGTGGCCATGGTCTTTCAGAGCTTCGCCCTCCTGCCCTGGTTGACCGTGCTCCAGAACGTCGAGCTCGGGCTCGAGGCTCTCGGGATCGAACCGAAGCAGCGGCGCGAGCGCGCCGAACGGGCGATCGACACCATCGGCCTCGACGGCTTCGAGTCGGCCTACCCCAAGGAGCTGTCGGGCGGGATGCGGCAGCGGGTGGGATTCGCCCGAGCGCTCGTCGTCGAGCCCGACGCGCTCTTGATGGACGAACCGTTCTCGGCGCTCGACGTCCTGACGGCGCAGAACCTCCGAGCCGAGCTCTTGCGGCTGTGGCAGGAGAAGGACTTCCCCACGAAGGCGATGCTGATCGTGACCCACAACATCGAGGAGGCGGTGATCCTGGCCGACAGGATCTTCGTGCTCGGCGCCAATCCGGGCCGCATCCGGACGGAAATCAGCTGCGGGTTCCCGCAGCCACGCAATCGTCACGACGAGAGCTTCGGGGCGTTGGTCGACCAGATCTACGGGTTGATGACCGGTCGGGACACCCGCCCGCCGGCCCACATCTGGACGCAGGCAGCACCGGGGGAGGGGTCCCCGGTCGACACGCCGCTGCCCCAGGCGAGCGTGGGCGGCATGGCCGGACTCCTCGAGATCCTCGTCGCCCATGGGGGGCGCGAGGACCTCCCGCAATTGGCGCACGAGCTCACCTTCGAGGTCGATGACCTGCTGCCGCTCGTCGACGCCGCCCAGGTGCTGGGCCTGGCCGAGGTGGACGACGCCGACCTGCAGGTCACCGGCGACGGTCGCACGTTCGTAGCGGCCGACATCCTGGAGTCCAAGCAGATCTTCGCCCGGCGCGCCCGCGAGCGGGCACCGCTGGTGCGGGCCATCTGCAACGCCCTCGACACGACCAAGGACGGGAACCTGGGAGAGGGGTTCTTCCTCGACCTGTTGCGCCGTGGGTTCTCGGAGGACGAGGCGCGGCAACAGCTGAGGATCGCGATCGACTGGGGTCGCTACGGGGAGCTCTTCGACTACGACGCCAACACGGGTCAGCTCGCTCTCGACCACAATCATCACGATGCGGTGAGCGAGTCACACGACTACCGACCGTGACATCGAGCCGTGCGGGCGGAAGCATCCAATGTGCGCCCCCTTAGCGCCCAATGGAGGTATCAATTCGATTGATAGCGGCCGACAACGCCTGCTGGCCATTTTGGGCGAAATGCGGACTGCCCCAGCAGGCACCATGGGGGCTGGGCGCGAACCATCCTGGACGCCGCAGCGTCAATAAGGGTGTCGGCACGTCGGCCCACGAATTCACACAGTGAGGCATTGGTTGAAATCACTCCGACTCGGGACCGGGATCGCTGGTTGTGCCCTTGCTCTGGGGGCACTGACGATGCCTCTTACTGCGACGGCTGGTTCGGCAGCGGTCCCACCCCAAGGCTGGGTAGCCCATTCTGCTTACGGCCTACAGCTGTCGGTTCCCAAGTCCTGGGGCGTCGCCTACTTCCAGAACTGCCCCTTGCGTAAGTCCGGATCACTGCTCATCGGCACACCCGCCTACGAGAGCTTCTGCGCCGCGTTTCCGGCAGACGCCAACATCATCTCGATGCAGCCCCAAGAGTCGGGAGCGGTATTCTCCGGTCGCGTCAGTCACTTCATTGTCCATGGCCTCGGTGTCATCTCCTATTCGACCGGAGTAGCTCCCTTCAGTAGGGCGGCATGGGTTGTTCCCTCCAGGCATGTCGTTGTCACGGCGACTGGGGCTCAATCTTCGGCTGTCCTGCGCACCTTGACCGTTGCTACTTCTGGGGCACTCCCGGCCCCTGGGGTGCTTCGGGGGAGCGTGTATCTCATCGCCCTCATCCGGACGCCGGTGACTGGGCCGGTTTCGGTGACGAGACTCGGCTCTCATGGCTCTGGCTCAACGACGGTCCAAGCGTATGACGCGCAGTTCTGGGACACCTTTCCGCCGGGCCACTATCTGCTGACGGGTCACGCTGGCGACGCACCATGCCAGCCAGTGAGGGTGACGGTTCGCTCAGGCGAGACCACCGATGCTCCGGAAATCGACTGCCAGGGTGAATGACCACTGCCTGGGGCGCCTCCGTACATTGATACTTCTCTGAGGGTCCACCGCTTGATTGCTGGTCATGAATAGCTTCGGGAGTGCTGGCCGGTCCGGTCTGACTTGGAGTCCTGTGACGTTGCAAGACGTCGTCGACCGAGACCAACCAGCGGCACATTGACAGCGGCACGTCCCGTCTCCGAGTTGGGGTGATTGGCCCGGCTTGCAGCAACAAGCCTGGACCGCCCGTCGCTCCGATCCGGAACGGCCGTGCCATCCCTAACTCCGTTAACAGGAGGGATGACCAATGACCATCGTAGAAGCTGCGCGTGGGGTGACTGGTGGTGTCGATACGCACCTCGACGTCCACGTGGCTGCCGCCCTCGACCCGCTCGGCGGGCTGCTCGGCACGGAGCGCTTTGAGACCAACTCCGCCGGCTACAAGGCATTGTTGGCTTGGCTCGAGTCCTTCGGGGAAGTGACCAAGATCGGCATCGAGGGGACGGGCTCGTATGGATCCGGACTGACCCGCCACCTGCGCCGAGTCGGCATCGAGGTCATCGAGGTCGACCGGCCGAACCGAGAGGAACGCCGTCGCAGCGGCAAGTCCGATCCACTTGACGCCGTCGAAGCGGCCCGGGCCGCTCTGAGCGGTCGAGCCAGCGGAAGCCCGAAGTCCAGGGACGGTGCTGTCGAGGCCATCCGGGTCCTCGTGGTCGCCAAGCGCTCAGCCCGCCAAGCCAGGACCAAGGCCCTCATCCAGATGCGTCACCTCGGCTACACCGCACCAGAGCAGCTGCGTTGTCGCCTCAAAGGCCTCTCTGTGCCGGCTCTTGTCGCCGAGGGAACCAAGCTGCGCCCGACTCGTTCACCTGATCCGGTGACCGCTGCCACCAAGGCATCGCTGGCCTCGTTGGCCCATCGCATCGAAGCGCTCGATGACGAGCTCGCCGAGCTCGACGCCAGGATCGAAGCGCTCCTCGTCGCCACCGTGCCTGAGCTGCTCGACGTCTTCGGAGTCGGGCCCGACACCGCAGCCGCACTGGTGATGGCGGCTGGCGACAACCCCGACCGGCTGCATTCGGAGGGTGCGTGGGCCCACCTCTGCGGCGTCGCACCCGTCCCGGCTGGGTCGGGCAAGACCAACGGCAAGGTCAAGGCCCACGACGGTGGCGATCGCCAGGCCAATAGCGCGCTGTGGCGCATCGTCATGGTCCGCATCGCGCACGACCCCGAGACCCAGCTCTACTTCGAGCGCCGAGTCAAGGAGGGCAAGACCAAGGCCGAGGTCATCCGCATCTTGAAGCGCTACGTCGCCCGCGAGGTCTTTCGCTACCTGCCTCGCCGCTGAATCCTCGGGCTGTTGGGTCTGGCTTTCCCCCGTACTGCCGCTCTTCGGAGCTGGCTCGCCAGCGACTCGCCGACCCACAGCTCGGGCCCACGATTTCGAAAACGCGTGACCCAATAGGAGCTTGTCCTCACACCGAGTGACTGATCAATGTCGTGTCCGCTGTTTTCACTCCCGAGCCCCCAAAAGAGGGGTTGACAAGTGATAGGAGCTCGCCGGTCCGACGGACGAGTTCCACGGACTGAACCGTGATGGCGGTCGACGGCCTTTGCCATCGGGTCGGCGATCCCTAGAGGCTCCAGCCCGAACCTCTGGGTTGGGTGGCGACTGCGACGTCCCCAATGCCACACGCCTGTGCACCGGACGCTACGGTGCGTGCAGCTGACGGAGATGGCGATCGGCAAGAGATCGGAGGCTTGGCGATGACCTCGAAGTCTGATTTCACGGCTGAGCCAGGATCAGCTGCCATTCCTGCGTCGCCCGGGCTTACCGTGGTGGCGATGGCTGCGCCACCCATCGACGGACTGTCCCACTTCCAACTGCACGTCTCCGACCTCGACGCCAGCGTGGCCTGGTACACGCGCGCCCTCGGCCTGACCGAACTACGGGGTCAGCCCGGGCGTTATGTCGCCCTCCAATCTGCGACCGGGCGGTTCCGGGTGGTGCTGTCCGCCGGAGAGGAAGATCGGGCCGGCGCGTCGGGTGCGCTGGACCACATCGCCTTCGCCATCTCCGATGTTGGAGCCCTCACCGCGTGGTGCGAGCACCTGACCGCCCTCGGCATCCCGCACGATGGCATCAAACCGAACATCGCCGGCCACTCGGTCGATCTGTTCGACCCCGACGGCAACAACATCGAACTGGTCTGCGAGCGGTCCTAACGGGGTACCTCCGTTCGCCGGGACGATGGGATAGCCCGGTCTCTGGACGAGGCCCACTACGCCCCGGAACTGGTGGACTTTGCGATCGACTTGACGCGCTCGGCACGGAGGGCGCTGCGGCGGAGTTTGCCGGCATCGTCGCGCAAAGGTTCGTTCACGATCTCGATACTTCGGGGCACCTTGTAGCGGACAAGGCGCTCGCCCAGGAACGAGAGTAGTTCGTCGATCTGGAGATCGCTGGGATTGGCCTCGACTATCGCGTGCACAATGTTCCCGAGGTCGTCATCTGGAAGCCCAATCACCGCGCAGGACTGCACCGCGGGGTGCTCCGCAATGGCTGCCTCGACCTCCGCCGGGTACACGTTTGAACCTCCGGTGAGGATCATGTCGGTCGTGCGATCACCGAGATAGAGGTAGCCGTCGGCGTCGAGCCAACCATTGTCGCCCAATGACTCCCAGCCGCCTTTGCGTGTGCGGGCCTCGGCACCGACATAGCGGTAGGTCGGGCTGTCATTTCCAGACTTGAGCCAGACCTCTCCCTCGACACCGCGTGGGACCTCGTTGCCATCTACGTCGGTGATGCTTACCCACCCACTGAGGGGGCGTCCGACGGAGCCTCGGTGCTCCAGCCATTGGGTTCCCGTGATAACCGTGGCGGCCTGCGCTTCTGTTCCGGCGTAGAGCTCAAAGATGCGCTCAGGCCCAAGCCACTCGATCCAAGCTTCTTTGAGCCACGGAGGGCAGGGCTCGGCCAGGTGCCAAATCAAGCGGAGCGAAGAGAGGTCGTATCTCTCGCGCACCTCGAGAGGCAGCCGCCAGATGCGCTTCATCATGGTCGGTACGAGGTACCCAATGTCGGCCCGATGTGCTTCGATCCCGGCCAAAGTCGATTCAGCATCAAAGCGAGGGAGGACCACAACGTGGTTGCCGGCAAGTAATGCACCGCATGACCAATGAGCCGCCCTGGGTTCGATGGACACTGCGGCGCTTTGATGTAAGCGGCACCGGTTGGTGTCGACTGGGTGCAGTATGCACGACGCCAGGAGCGTTGTGAAGTGGTGAAGGGACCGGCGCGCGAAGACGGGCCCTCTGTGTTGCGCTGTAAACCGCTGAACGCGCGGGGGTGGACTTGAGCACCGGGCGAATCAGCCTTCTGGCGCCATTCGCGCCCAATAGGCGGCCTCGTACTCCGCCGGCGTCTGCTTGTCGAGGGCGCGCTGGAGGCAGGCCTTGTTGTGGAACTCGACCCACTCGGCCGTGGCGATCTCGAGTGCCGCGGCGTCGCGCCAGGGGCCGAGCCGCTCGGTGCATTCGGCTTTGTACGAGGCGTTGATGCTTTCGGCCAAGGCGTTGTCGAAGCTATCCCCCTTGGATCCGACCGACGGCGCTACGCCAGCCTCTTCGAGGCGGGTGCTGTAGACGATGGCGAGGTACTGCACGCCGCGGTCGGAATGGTGCACCAGCTCACCCAGGTGCTGACCACGTCTGGTCCAGATGCCCATCTCCAAGGCGTCGAGGGCGAGCTGGGCCGCCAGCGTTGTCCCCACCCGCCAGCCGACGATGTAGCGGGAGAACACGTCGGTCACGAAGGCCGTGTAGGCGAAGCCCGACCACGTCCACACATAGGTCAGATCGGCGACCCAGAGGCGGTTGGGGACGCTGGCGCTGAAGTTGCGCTTGACCAGGTCTTCGGGCGTCTGTGCCGCGTCGTCGGGCGTGGTGGTGAAGGTCGTGTGCCCGCGCACGACCCCGGTGAGCCCCATCTCGCGCATGAGCCGCGCCACCCGGTCCCGGCCGACGTCGAAGCCCTCGCGTCCGAGCTGCCACCACACCTTCTCGGCGCCATAGACGCCGTGATACGCGGCCCGGTGCACACGCTCGATCTCGGGCTTGAGCGCCTCGTCGGCCACCGAGCGGGCCGAGGGCGGGCGGGACTTGGCGGCGTAGTACGTCGACCGGGCGAACTGCAGCACCTCGCAGATCGGCTCGACCCCGGCCAGGTCCAAGTGGGCGTCGATGAAGGCGACTACCTCGCCCGTCGGCGGTCGAGCTCCGCCGCCCCGAAAAACGCGGCGGCGGCCCGCAGGATTTCGTTGGCCTGGCGCAGCTCCTTGATCTCGCGCCGCAGCTCGGCCAGCTCGGCCTGCTCCGCTGTGGTCAGCCCCGGACGAAGGCCGCCGTCGACGTCGGCCTGCTTGACCCAGGTGCGCAGAGACTCGAGGCCCACGTCGAGCTGGCGGGCCACTCGGGAGAGCACGCTCTGGTCAGCGGGGTCCTCGCGCCGCAGCTCTTGGACCATCCGGACGGCCCGCTCCTTGATCTCGGGCGGGTACCGGCGCTGGGCGGGGTTGTTCCCCTTCGGTGTGGACATAACTGATTCCTTTCCAAGCGAAACAGTGTCCACAATTTCCAGGGCGGATCACTCTTCCCGAAGGTTGATGTTGTGAGTAACCCGAGAGTGCCCGGTGGGGCGGTGCACAAGCTTCCCCGAGACCTGCGCTCGGCGTTGATCGCCAACTCCACGGCGCTGGACGCCTGGGAGGACATCACACCTCTGGCCCGTAACGAGTTCATCTGCTGGGTCGAGGATGCCAAGCAGGAGAAGACCCGAGAACGCCGCATTCGCCGGACCCAGGAGGAACTGGAGGAAGGCCAGCGTCGGCCCTGCTGCTGGCCGGGGTGCAAGCATCGGGAGCGCACAGGCAGTTAGCAGCCGGCTGGGGGTCGCAGAAAGCCGGGACGGTGGGCAGTTGGGCACCACGGGTGACCGACCGTCGCTGACTGGAATTGAGCGCCAGCTCTCAAGCCTCTGTGATCACAGATCCTCTGCGCGAATCGGACCGATCGAAGACCGGAACGCCTTTTTGGTCCGACGTCAAGCGCCTGTATGCATTGGGTTTCCGGTATGCGTCTCCCATCGTCTCACGCCTTCGGTACTCCCTGAGTGCGCCCAGATCGAGAGTGGCAAGGTAGACGTCCTCGCCATCACCTGCCTCGAAAATGAGCTGGTCACGAGGTTGACCATTCGGTTGACCGTTCTCTCCGAAGACCATTCCGTCAAAGACGCTGGAATGACCATCTTGATCAGGCGCCGAATAGTTCACCGTTGCGATCGCGGTCATATTTTCGAAGGCTCGGGACCGAAGCTGATTCGTCCGCTCGCCAGCCATGGGACACGCGTTTGGGACCAAAATGAGTTCAGCGCCGCCAAGCATCAGCTCACGCGCTGACTCAGGGAACTCTCGGTCGGCGCAGATCATGACGCCGACGTCGACGAACCCGCCCTCAATGTCGAGCCGAGCGACCTCAAAGGATTCTCCAGGCGTGAGGGCCTTCTCCATTCCCCAGTCGCACGTATGAACCTTGGCGTAGCGAAGCACATCATCACCATGTCGATCGATGAGCAGGGCGGTGTTCCGGGGGGAACCGGGCCACCGCTCCAGAAATGTCGTCAAGATCGCCAGGTTGAGGTCTGACGCGGCCCTTCTGAAGGCACTCAGCCATGGATCGTCGCGAGCGATCGCCATCTCCTGCCACCTTGCCCGTCCAGCCTCGTCATCGGGGCACGGGGCATAACCGATTTGCCACATTTCTGGCAGGATTGCGATGTCCGCCCCCTCTTCGGCGGCCCTCGAACATGAGGCCAATCCCTTGTCGAGGTTGGCCTGTGGATCGCCATACGATGCGAGTTGACAGAGAGCCAGCCGTAGGTCGGTCACCACTCCATTATGCGGCCCGAAGACCGGCACAATTTCTCTTTGGGTGCTCCACTATGCCGTCAGGGTGGGACGGTATGCCATTTCCGGCGACGGGTGTCTGCTGCGGTGGCCAACTCTCGACTGGTCAGCAATGGCCTTGGGGTGGCAATCACCCATGTACTCCTCAACGCCGACGACTGGAACGGACTGGACCGGGCTGCGCAAGCTCAAGACGCGGCGCCAGCAGAGGAGTGCGGGATCGAGTTGGGCGTGCTTCGACGACCCCCCAAAAAATCAGACCGTGACGGCGCTCAGGGGCTCAGCTGATCCAGATCTGGGTGGGCCAGATGGAGCCACCGATCATCCCGAACGCGGGCTGGCCCTGCGGCGTGGTCGGGTTGTTGAAGTTCTGCACAGTGGGGCTGCCGATAACGGCCCACACCGCACGATCCAGCCACAGGTAAGGGAGGTCGAGGGCAAGGCGCTTGTTGACCGTCATGTAGGCCGCCTCGCGGACGCTCGGCTCGGTGTTGGACCGTCCCGCGAGAAGCGCCTTCTCGATCGTCGGGTCCGCATTGCGGGCCATGTTGATGGACAATGACCCGGAGCTGACGGTGGTCGTGCTCCAGAAGATGTAGTTGAGGTCTGGGTCGACTGCCCCGAACTGGCGCCAATTCAGCGCCTGATACTCGCCCGCCAGCGCGTTGTTGATGAAGGCGTTCTGCTCGATGAGGGGGGTCTTGACCTGGAATCCCACGGACTGCCACGCCTGCTGGAGGTACGCCTGCTGACGCACGCTGACAGGCCCGTTCGTGTTGCCCAGCGTGAAGGAGATCGGGCTGCCGGTCGACTTCTCGATCTGCTTGACCAGCGTGGCCGCCCGCGAGGGGTCGTAGGCCGGGTAGGACGTGGCGGAGTAATACGGGGAGCTCGGCACGAAGAGGCCGGTGCTCACCGGGAGCACGCTCTCGTCGATGACCTGGGCGTACTGACGGCGGTTGATGGCCATGGCGGCGGCCAGGCGTACTTTGGCATCGTTGAACGGCGGTGCCATGCAATTGAGCTGCACGCAGTTCATGTCGGGTTCGCCGGCGACGTGGGCGCTGTCGTCGATGTAGGAGTAGCTGCGGTTGCCCCGGTACTGGGTGATGATCTGCGTCGTGTCGGTCACCATCAGGTCGATGGTGCCGGACCGCAGGGCCTCGGACCTCGCGCTCTCGTCGGGGATGGGCTTGTACGTGATCTGCGAGAGGTGCGGGAGCCCCGGTCGCCAGTAATGGGGGTTGGCGGTGGCGGTGAAGTGGTCGTTGGGGATCCACTCCTTGAACACGAAGGGACCGGTGCCCACGGGGTTCGAGGTGCCGTTCTTGCTGGCGAGCATGGACGGCGCCACGACATAGGCGATCTGGCCACCGATGCCGCCGGCCAAGTAGTAGGGGAAGGGCACCCAGGGTGACTTGAAGGTGATGGTCACCGCCAGCGGCGCGGTCTGGGTGATCGACACCAGCGTCGGGTTGATGACCACGCCGTTAAGGAGCGACTTGGACTGCGCCCGGAGGTTGGTCAGCAGCGCCGCCCCGTTGCACGGCGTCCCGTCGTGGAACACCACGTTGGGGCGGAGGGTGATCGTCCACGCGGTGTACGAGGAGTTGGGCACGACCGACTCGGCCAGATAGGGGGCCCAGTCACCATTGGTCAAGATGATGGTGAGTGGGTCGAATACGGTGCGGGCGTACATGACGCCCACCTCGTCGAATTGGGCCTGAGTGGGGTCGAAGCCCTGCTCCTCGGCATCGACCCCGAACACCAGTGAGCCGCCCTTCTTCGGCGTGGCCTTGGTGACCCCGTTGCGTCCAGGGCCGTTCGTCGTCGCCCCGGCGATCCCGTCCCAGCCCATGCCGATGCCGAGCGCCGATGCCCCCGCAAAGCCCGCTGCCACGGCAGCGCCACCGGCTATCAGTGTGCGGCGATCGAATCTCGAGACCATCGATCCTCCGTTCCCCGAACCCTGCGGACCCTGCGATCTTGAAGCGGTTCTGGCGTTCGCCGTAGGGGAGAAGGTCCTAAAAAGGGTGCCCCTATCGCCGGGACCGGGTGCCACCCTGCGGCACATATGGGCGAGTGGCCGGCTGGCCGCAGCCATGGCACGTTGAGGCATTTGCACCACAGATCCAGGTCGTTGAGAGTAGGAGCACGCAACGATCCCTTGACTCCCATGTGCAACCGGCGTAGAAACGACAGCCCAACGGAGCAGACGGAGGACCGCAGTTGGTTGCAGATCGGGTTGAGCACAGACTTGTCAACGTCACCTCGCACGTCCTCAGCTTCGAGGGCAGTGTGGGAGCGATCGGCGTCTGCTCGTGTGGTGAGCTGATCTCGGCTGAGGGGTATCGCACTCACGAGGTGACCAAGGAGCTCAGGGACGGATGGAGGACGCACGTCAACGCTGTCCTGACCGACGATTCAGCGTGAGCTGACCCCACTCCGTAAGAACCCCTCGACGGCCGACTCAAAGCGGCCAGTGAGTCGAGACTCGTTCCGCTGAGCAGCCGTCCCTTGTCCCACCCACCGCCGAAAGGTGGGCGGCACGGCACCATTGGGGCCAATTGATCCCCCCGTGGGGGCGTCCTGATGCTGCAATAGTGCCAACACCACCACCAGCCCGAGGGGTGCCCTCCTGGCCACGAGATTCACGAGCGTGTCAAATGACACGTATGGCGAGCAGACAAACGCGAGTAGGGGTACGGCGACCGTGGACCACCGCGACGGCGATCCTGACTGCGGCTCACCACGGCTTCGAGCTGTCGAGCGGAGTGGGACTCGTCTTGCAGCCCGAACTCGGACTCGGGTTTGCTACCGCTCTCTGGGGTACTGGCATCCCGGTGTGGATCCGCCTCGCCGCAAGAGGAAAGGACACGAAGTGGGACCCTCTGCTCGCGGCATGGTCCGGGGCGTCCCTGGCGGGCGTGTTCGTGCATTTCAGCCTTTGGCCCTGGCGGCCCAACAAGCTGGGAATACCAGTCCTTACCGAGGCAGAGGGCCTTAGCTCCTCAAGTCTTCCGGCTTATAACGCGCTCCTACATGTCTGGGGAGCAGCGTCTGCCCTTTCGATCATTCGCGAGGTTCGGCCTGGAGCCCGACGCTGGGCCTTGGTCGGACTGGCCACCGTGCCGTTGTTGCGGCGGTCGGCCCAGCACCATTTCTCGTGGCTGAAGCAGGAGGCAAGGACGAATCCGGCTTGGTGGAACCGAGGCGCAACCTGAGGCAGGAGCTCCATCCGCACTCAACGTTTTGTGGTGCCCCGTTCGCCGGTAGATGGCCAGCCCCTACGTTTGGTTATGGCGCTTCCAGAACGCTGCCTCGTCATCCTTCTCCGTGAATCGAGGAGCATTCCATAGGTCGGATCCATCCCATATTTCGGATCCGCTCACATTGAGTGATGCGCTGAGGGCACTCAAGACGTCCACCAGAATCAGGGGTCGAGCCCCGAGTGCGATCCGCTGCGCGTTCGTGTCTCGGATGTCGACGGCCCGCCTGAGCGCCTCGAGGAGGATCTTTGCAGCGTCGTTCCCCGTCCATTCTCGCCAACGAGGATCCTCCCATCTCCAGCCGTGCATGTAGTCAGGACGTTTAGGTTCATGGTCGTTCACGGGCCAAGGATTCCACATCGATGTTCAAACCGACTCAACCTCGCTGAGAGTGACCCCTTCCTTGAGGTGAAGACCGCTGGCACCGTGGCCTCATAGACTCCTGACCTTCAGCGGCAAGGGGGCCAGCTTTGAACATGGCCGAGCGCGAGTTGCAAGTGCGGAGATTCGTTGACGAGGTCTGGAATGGCCGAAACTACGAAGCGGCCGCTGATCTCTACAGCGAGAAATCAGCAATCCGTTTGGGGTCGGGCCCGCGGCCAGAATCGAGCCGATCCGCCGCTACCGTGAGGCGTTTCCTGATCTCCACCTGGACGTCGAGAACTTGATCGTGGCTGGCGACACGGTCGTCTTGAGGGTCACATTCCGCGGCACCGACACGGGAGGATACGTGGGCCGGGCCCCCACCGGACGGGCCGTGGAGGAATGGGCGGTCACCATCATGCACTTCGAGGGCGACAAGGTCGTAAGGGAATGGATCGGAGCCGACAAGCTCGGCTTGTTCATTCAGCTGGGGTCCTCGACGACCCGTGGCCCCACTAGGCAAGTACGCGAGCCAGCGCCATGGGTGCCCCCGACGCCGCCTCTAGGGCTCGGTGACAGTCCATCCGCGACGACGAAGCTCACCGGCGAGCTGTTCTGATGGAAGTGAACTCAACACTTGCTCTTGGGCGGATAACCGCCATGTTGGCGCAGCAATGGCAATACTCCCGTCAGACTCTGCGTCCAGCAGCTGGGTGATGAACGCCGCCGCTTCGTCGCGTGTGAACTTTCCTCCCGCCTGACGCTGGGTAAAGCCCATTGGGCCGCGTGCATCGCGGAAGTCGGAATGTCCGGCTCCCTCGAGGAGCTCCAAGAGCTCTCGTACCTGCTTCGCCGAGGCCGGCGGACCTGACTGCTGACCAAACGCCATTTGCGGTCATTCTTGCCCACCTGACGAGGACGCAGGGTGACTGCCCCGGTTCGCCGGGATGGTGGGACACTTCGGCACCATGGGAAGGTCCCCGTTGGGTGCGTCTTCCACTGAGGCCCCGCGACGGGGTCCGGCTTACGCCTGCCCATACCAGCCGGTCAGCACGGGAACGGAGCCGGACAAGCCGGCCGGGTGCGTCGGCGAAAGGTCCACGAACGTGCCGGCCGAATCGGTGCACGTTGTCGCGGTGTCGTCCACCAGCTGCGGCAGTGGCACCGGCAATCCCTGCGCTGCCTCGTCACTGGCAAGGGATCCGGTGCAGTACGTAGTCCTGCTGGCGGTTGTGCCATGGGGTGGCGGGTGCGCGGGGGACGTGATCACCTTGGGTGCCGGCGAGCTGGTGGTAGCCGAGGGCACCGTGGTTGTCGGTGGCGGCGGGAGCGTGGAAGTGATCGGCGGTGCGGAGCGGTGCATCGAAGCCAGCGGCGGGGCGCAAGCAGTAGTTAGGCCAGCGACGGCTAGCGCGCAACGACCAAAGGCGCCGTGCGTCTGCGTGTCGACAACAGCCTCCTCATGCCCCAACCGTCCCCGTTTGCTAGCCGCTGCGTTTCCTACGTGGCCCGGGACACTACAACCGGTTCCCACGAGTGTCCCAAATCGCGGGGTGGGAAAGCCGAGTCCCACCCGACCCGACGTGCCCCGAACGCCGGAAGCGGGCGATGCACATCCAACTGCGTGCGACAACGACCTCGGCGCCTACGCTCCAGGCCGATCAGGTTCTTTGAGCTTCTTTGGCTTCTTTGAACTTTCGATGCTGCTCAAGGATGTGCTGATGCGAGGCACCCTTTGTCGGCACGTAGGGGTGGTGGTGGCGGCACAGGATGTACGGAGTGCCTTCTAGCGTGTGATGGCCAATTCGCCAACATCCCTTGGTGTGGCAATTGACCTTGCGGACGCCCGTGTACACGCCGATGCCGACCGCAGTTATGAGAGTGGCCTCACCGAGGTCGGAACCAAAACCGGACCAGAAGTTGTAATACAGGTCGGGCCCTCCATGGAGGGTACCGGTATGAAGCGCTATCCAATGCCTTACCGCATCGAAGAACGCGATGAGAAGAGCAATTCCGACCACGCACAGAACGACGGTAAGGCCAAGGCCAACCTTCCTTACTGAGCTCGGAGCATCGAGTTCGGCGTTGGGTACGGGCGTGTCGCCACTTCCGCCCTGAGTCATCGAGGCAGCCGTGGACGTCTCCGCTTGAGTGTGAGCCACAGGGTCGGACATGGTGATCAAGTCTACGGATCACCTGTCGTGGACATAGGGACTGCCCCGGTTCGCCCGCTCTGCGTAACGATTCTCGGGCAGTCATGTCTGGCTCGTGGCGCCTGCTCAAGAGGGTTCTCTGGCCCTCTTCGGCACAAGGGTGAGTCTGGTTGCCGGGGGTGAAGGCCCATACGGGCCATCCTGTTCGGAACTGACAGCTGGCGCCGAATGTCGCCCGTCAGCTGGACGAACTGGCCCGGTGCCATATCGATCTAGACCGGCCGACTCAAAACCACCAGAAGCGAACCCGCACCCTGTGCGATCCGGCGGCGACGTTCGCTTTGAAGGATCCTCCGAGCGGTGGTGCAGTTCCAGTCTTCCTTCGGACTGGATGCTCACGGTGCTCCCGGTACGCCGGGATTGAGCACAGCTACCTACGTGCTCTGACTTCGATCCATCCGTCGTCGCCCACGACAGCTTCGACTGACATTCCGGCGGCCTCGACCGCTCCAGCGAAATCGCCCGGGTTCCAGATCGAGAACCATCGTCTTCCTCTGGGCATGTCATCGGCCCATCCTGTGACCCCGGCGGCCTTGACGGACATACTGACGGGGGCATCCGCTCCCGCAACCCTCGCAAGTTCTCGCAGCGCGACCGCGGCATCTTCGTAAGGAAGGTGGATCAACGAGGCGCTCGCCCAGACGGCGTCGAAAGAGGCCGCGCAAAAGGGCAATGCTCGAAGATCGCCCAAAATGACCGGCCCTTGAGCGCGAGCCCGATCGACGAAATCTTGATTCATGTCAACCCCGATACCCCTGTGGCCCAGAGCGGCCAAGCGAGCCAGGTCTCGTCCCGGGCCACAGCCCGCGTCGAGCACGGTCGAGGAGGGTTCGAGGCACGCAGCGAAGGCGGCGAAAGGGCCGGCGACCGCAGACGCACTGAAGGCTGCGAAGGCATCTGGGTCGTCCGAGTACGTGGCGACGCTGTCGGCGACGACATCGCCGGAACTCCTACCCTCAATCCCAATTGGATCCACTCACCGAAATCTATGGGATACACATCCCTTTGGGAGTGCCCCCGTACATTGCCGCCGCCGGGACGCGGGCACTTCGACTCAAGACGGTGGCCGTCCGCCAGAACTGGTCGGGCCGACCGATATCCGGCAGTGACCGGGCGGTCGAGCGTGGATTACGCGGGTGACGTCAAGACCACAACGTCAACTGGCTTGTCCCGGCCACGTATCGCTACCCGATCGGAGCGGCCCCCTGGGTACTCCGCCTCAATCAGCGGGTACAGCGGAGCTGCAAGCACAACCTCGCCTGGCGACGCGTGAGCCTGAAGGCGAGCACCAACGTTGACGGCATCGCCGAGCGCGGTGAAGTCCAATACGCTTCCCGATCCCACATTGCCGACGAAAGCGACACCAGCGTTGGCAGCGACACCGAGGGGCAGTTCGACGACCTCCGACGCCAGTTCGAGAGCCGCAATCGCCGCCTTGCGTCGATATTCGGGGCCAGCGACACCCTGGAAGAAGAGACCCATCACTTCGTCGCCAATCAGCTTGTCCACAATGCCTTCATTGTGAATCAGCACCTTCGTTGCTGTGGCATAGAACTCGTTCAGACGCTCGGCGAACGTAGTGGCGTCCGACTGTTCACCCAGGGCTGTCGAAGCACGCACGTCGGCGAACACAACTGCGATGTCGATCTCGATGCCTCCGGTCGGCAGACGATCGAAGCAGAACTGACAGATGTTCGGGTTCTTACGGGAGGGCTTGTGCCCCAGGAGGCCGACCATTTGCCGCCCACGCCGCCAAAGGGGTTCAGGCAAAGCTTGCAGCGGGGATCACTAGGAAGCCAACGAAAGATCCGTTGCGCAACCTTCAGGGGTTCGTGACCCTTGACAAGTAGACGTTCCCAATCGACCTGTTTCGCCACTCCCAAAATTATGGCCCTTCAGCAGCAAGACCACCAGGGCCGAGGACATCGCCCTCAGAACGGGCTGTGGGCAGGTCCAAGCCTGGGCCAGCTGGTGCCGCAGGCTCGTCGGGCCCCAATGGGGCCGGTTCCGCCGCAGCTCGAGCACTCTGGCCTCGATGACTGCGGGCATCTGCAGGGGTGAGGTCCTGGGCCGGTGCGAACGATCCCGGAGGACCTCGAGACCCTCGGCCCCATAACGGGCCAGCCAGGAGTGCACTGTGTCTCGATGCACGCCGAACTTCTCGGCTACCTCGGTGACCCGCATCCCTTCTCTGATGACGGCCAAGACGGCGTCATAACGCTGTTCCACCTTGCTGAGCTCCACGAGCACTCGGCCACCTCCCTGCGCTCCTCGGAGCGAAGGCCAGGTGGGGCCGAAGTGTCAAGAATCAGCCCGTTATCGCGTAAAGCGTCAGGCGTTAACGCGTAAAAGATCAGCCGTTGGCAAAATGACAAGGCTCAGGCGGGAATACACAGGCCAAAGTGCGCCCCTCGGGATTTGAACCCGAAACCTGCGGATTAGAAGTCCACTTCCGGGCTACTAGGGCGCCCAGCCACTACGCGGGCGACTTCTTGGATCGAGGGCGGAGCAGAAACAGGATCCAGGCGAAGATCATGTTGGGAAGCTCGTACATGGCCAGACCGACCTGGTTGTACTTGCCGGGGGCGATCTTGGTGCTGAACGACAGGTAGGAATCGTCTCCTTCTGCGACCATTCCGCCGAGGCGGCAGAGGGATAGCCCGCTCAGCGCGAGGACGAAGAAGCCGAGGGCCGAGTCGCGGTGCTTCTTTTGCGTAGCGCCGACGAGAGCGGCGGTCCCGATCGCCATTTGGAGGCCGCCGTACATGGCTCGGACCTCGGTGCGGGCGACGGGGCTCGACAGGTCGTACACGTCCATTCCGGGAATGACCTCACCGGACCACGACTGGGGTTTGATGAGGTTGAGCAGGCCCCAGGGGAGCCAGAACAGGGAGTTCGCGACCAGGAATGTCTGGGTGAGTTTGCCGTGCCGCGTCGCGTTCATGGGACCTTCTTTCGGGAGATCGGCCGCGCCGGCTGGTGCCGACGACGGGCAGGACTCGTGTGGGTGGACTTGAGCCCGGCGGCGTGCCGCAGTTCGCCGTAGAAGAGTTCAGGGTCGTCGTCGGGGATGAGCGCATGACTGAGGGCGATCCGGGTCACCACCGAGGCCACGACACGACCATCGGGGCCCGGGAAGTGCGCTTGGAGCCGGTCACGCATGATTGGCATGACCCGAGTCATCTGATGGACGACGTGCTCGGGCTCGACGTCGACGATGCGCCGGAGCGAGTAGGAGTGCTGGAACTCGACGATGAAGCGCAGCACCGCCTCGAGCCGAGCGTCTCCGTCGAGCCCGGCGACCGCCTGGGCGATCCCGGCGTCGTAGCGCTGCTGCTCGTAGCGGCCGAAGGCCTCGAGAAGGGCCTCCTTGGATGGGAACCAGCGATAGAGGGTTGGTCGGGAGACCCCGGCCGTGGACGCGACGTCCGAGAGGGACAGCCGGCGCGCTCCGGATCGGGCCAGCACCTCCAGGGTGGCATCGAGGATGCGCTCGCTCGTCGTGGCGGGATCGGGCAGCTCCATCGCCTTTACATTCTGGCACAACATTGTAAAGCTGGACCGAATGACAGAGCTGACGGTCCGGAACATTCGCTTCCCGATCGACGACACCGTGGCCTTCCAGTGGCAGCCGGCCAACCCGAGCTTCGGGCTCTTCGGCAACACGTTCACTTTCCTCGCCATCGCCTTCGAGCGCTACATCGTCGCGGCCACCCGTGAGGCGTTGCCGCGCTTCACCGATGCGGACATGGCCGACGAGGCCGACCTGTTCGTGCGCCAAGAGGCCCAGCACGCGCGTGCGCATCGCGCCCACGCCAAAGCGATCATTGAGCGCTACCCGGGGCTCCAGGACACCTATGCGGCAGCCAACGCGGCCTATAGCCAGCTCCTCGAGCGCGAGAGCACAGAGTTCCATCTGGCCTACATCGCCAACCTGGAGGCCACCTTCACGCCCTTGTTCAAGATGGTGTTCGACAACCGCCACGAGCTCTTCGAGGGCAGTGACGAGCGGGTCGGCACGATGCTGCTTTGGCATTTCGTGGAAGAGATCGAGCATCGCACTTCGGCCCTGCGCATCCATCACCATGTGACTCCCGACCCGTGGTACCGCATTCGCAAGGCCCCCAAGGTCTTCGACCACGTGGCCGGCATCTACAAGCTCGTGCTCGCCGGGTTCGAAGAACATGTTCCGCTCGAGGACCGGCACATCTCGACCAAGGTCGTCGGTCCCGGTGGCCTGTACCTGTCGGAGATGCGCGATCGCTTCGCCTCACGACGGGCTCCGAACCGTCGATCCATGTTGAGCCACGTCCCGGGCAAGGACCTGCGGACCATGCTGTGGCACGAGACCAAAGCCCAGACGCCTCGACATGACCCAGCTCGAGAACCCCTGCCGGTGTGGGCCGACGTCTGGCACTCGGCGTACGACTCCGGCGCCGACGTCACGACCTACGAGGGTGTTCGGCTGTAGCCCTACGAGGGTAGGGAGGAGTCAACGATCAACTCCCTCGAGGTATCCCCGTACGCCGGGTGTGTGAACCCCTCGACATTGGGAAACTCTGTTATTGCCTGGCTATCAGCAAACGCCCAGCCGTTAGAACTGGACCTGTTTGGCGAAGGCGAGCACTTGAGCCTTGTCGGCCGGAAGGATGTACCCCGCCTTGATGTCCTCGTCCGTCGTCGTCGTGTATGCCTTCAGATAAGACGACTTGGTCCCATACAGGGATTTGAGCTGCGCTTCGCTGAAGGGACGGGTCGAACCGAACAGGACGCAGAACCCGGCCGATCCGGGAGGTGTTGTGTTCGAATAGGCCGCGATCGGCACCCGTTCCCACGGACCCTGGATGCCACCGATCGCCGTTCCTCTAGTGTTGTTCTGCACGGTAGGCGTGCCGTCAACGACCTTGACCTCCATACGAGGCGCCGACGGCGGCGGCGAACCGGTGACCATCCAGGTATTGATGGCGGAGAGGGCGGCTTCAAAGATGAAATGACTTGGTGCCTCGTCGACCGAGGTGCAGCCAAGAGATTTGAGCGACTGAGGCGTGACGATGTAGGAGTCTGCGTGTGAGGCGCCGGCGACGTCCCAGAGCCTGATGAAGCGCGTGTCGGGTTGACGGGCCTGGTAGTACCCCCCGAAAGTCTCATCTGTTTCGGTGATCATCATGAGCACCGGGACGCCGATGTCGGCGCGGATGTGGACGTCGCCACCGAAGCTGCCGCTCGGGGATGCACCGGGGATCCCCACTGCTCCCCCGGCCCTACTGTGCACTAAGAAGCCGTCGAACACATGGTAAAGGGGCTGAATGGCGTCGATGTAGGTGGTCAGGTAGAGCGCCGACTGCGACTCACCCACGGCCAACAGCCGCTTGGGATGCAGTGGGGCCAGGGGATTCGCGCGGCCACCGACGAGCAGGGCTCGGGCGGCCTGGGTGTAGATGTCGTAGGAGTACTGGTCCCCCGGATCCATCAGTGAGCCATAGCGCGCCGGATCCTTTTGGCGCAGGTTGTCGATTCCCACCTGCTGCGCGGAGACGCCGACCCAGGCAAACCCCGCTCGTTCCAACTCTGGTGACAAGTACACCGAGTCGACGGCGCCATCCCCGCCTCCGCTGACGTTCAGCCACTCCACGACCACCGTCCCGTTGAACCGCGATGGATTTTTCGGCATGCGCACCACGACTCGAGTGCGATACAGCGCGCTGGTAGCGGGAGCGGCCTTCCACGTTCCCGCGTTGTTCTCGGGTCCGGTCGCCTGGTAGGAGTACGCCGTCCCCGACGCGAAATACTCGCGCTGCTCATAACCGGCGGCCTTGAGGGAGGGTCCCCAGGCTCCGGCGATTAGATACGCGGCGTCAGCGGGCTCGATGGGGCCGCTGAGCCGAGCCGGTTGTCCGCCATTGGGTGCGTCGCCTTGGGTCGAGGTCTCCGCAGAGGCTGGCGCCGACACGATCGAAATCTGACCGGCCAATCCCGCACCCGTTACTCCAAGTGTCATAGCCAACGCAGTCAGGGCGGCTCGGCATGCCCCGCGTAAAGAGTGCGTCATCCACCCCCCAATACCCCGTAGCCAGCGGCACGTCTTCAGGCCGCGTGAACCGTACCTCGGTATGGAGCGAAGAGTTTCACCTTTGCGGTCAGGACGAGCCCCGGGCATTTCCGGCATAATATGAGGCACAACGTCTCACGCCGCACGGGCGCCACTGTCGATACGTTCCGAATCGACCTCGAGACTCGCGAAGGGAGGAAAGTGGGGCCTTACCGAGTCGTGCAGTGGGCGACCGGCAAGGTGGGTCGGCGAGCGCTCGCCGCCATCATCGATCACCCAGAGCTCCAACTTGTGGGCGTCTATGTGCACTCGCCGGGCAAAGTTGGCGTGGATGCGGGACAGCTCGCCGGGACTGCGGATACCGGAGTCCTCGCGACTGATGACGTCGAGGTGCTGCTCGCACAGCGTCCAGACTGCGTGACGTTCATGGCAGCAAAGCTCGACGTGGAGATCGTAGAAGCTTTCTTGCGAGGTGGTGCGAATGTCGTCACCACGTCGAACGGCTATCTGACAGGGACCAACTTCGGCCACGGGTGGCGAGAACGCCTGGATGCCGCGGCGCGTGAGGGCGGGGCGACCTTCATGGGCACGGGTTTCGATCCCGGGTTCGCGAACCTGCTCGCAGGAATGCTCACTGGAGCCTGTCGCCGAGTCCACTCCGTGAAGCTCGTCGAAACGCTCGACTGCTCGGGCTATCCCGATCCGGACGTATGGCGGTCACTGGGATTCGGAGAACCGGTTCGTGCGCGACGTCTCGGCCCGCTGGGCGTCGGCCCAGACGGGCGGCCACCTGCACTCGCACCCGACCTACCGGGCTTCTTCGACACCCTCGATCTCGTCGCCGACATGCTGGCAGTCCAGCTGGACCACAAGGAGGCGTTCATCGAGTCAGCAGCGACTCTCACCGATGTCGACCTTGGTTGGATGCACATTCCCGCCGGGACGATGGCTGCCGTCACCCGGACGTATCTGGGCTATGCGTATGGCCGATCGATCGTCGAGCTGCGCGTGCGATGGTCGATGAGCCGGTCACTCGACCGCGATTGGGCTGATCCCGACGGCTATTGGATAGAGATCGAGGGCGAACCACGGGTCGAGGCCGCAGTCTCCTTCCTGCCGCCGGTGACGCTCGGCATGTCCGATGAGCCGGATGTGATGAGCGTCCTGCTCGTTGGCACGGCGATGGCAGCAGTCAACGCCGTGCCGTTCGTGTGCGAAGCGGCGCCGGGTCACACGACGCCGGCCCAGCTCCCAGTGTTCGGCGCTCGGCACATGGTCGGAACGCAACGTTGGATGCAGAATGAGGGGTGAGCGCTCCTCCATGCGTCGTGCCGATCGGGTTCGAAACCGAGAACCCGATCGGTTCGGCGATCCGAACATGAAATCGCAGACGGGTGTGACGGTGCACATCGAGCCGTCGAAGGTGCAGATCGATGTGCGCAGCGGCGAGCCCCTGATGCGAGCCGCCGAACGGCTTGGCTACCACTGGCCGACCACTTGTCACGGACAGGCCGAATGCACGCTCTGCTGGATCGAAGTCGACGATGCCGGTGCCTTCGACCGTCCCGGGCCTCTTGAGCTCAAGGGGCTGAAGCTCTTCGAGGGGCGGTCGTTCTATGCCGGCAAGAACATCCGGCTCGCCTGCCAGGCCCGCCCGGTCCGCGACACGGTGGTGACCAAACGCGGTGTCAGGCCCGAGTCATGAGCCGGGTTCGGCCACGATGCCGGCGATGGCTTGGTCGATGACGCTCCGGACGTAGGCAGAGGTGACGGGCTTGCCGAGGAGGTACGCCCGGTCGGACAGGGCCCCGGCGATCATGTCGACGGTGAGATTGACGTTGACGCCCTGACGCAGCTCCCCCCGCCGCCGCGCTCGGCGCAAGGCTACGACAGCACCGGATCGGCGACTCACCACATTGTCCGCCACGAACGTTCGCATCTGCTCGTCGTGCGCGGCCGCTGCGATGAAGGTCGGGGCCAGAAGTGCCAGCGGACCGTCGCCGTATGACAACTCGGCCAGGGGTTCGAATACGGTCAACAGGTCCTTGCGCAAATCACCGGTGTCGGCCGGCGCGATGACCTCGGCGAGTTGATCGGCGCAGAAGTAGAGCAGAGCGGACTTGTTGGGCCATCGCCTATAGAGCGTCGCTCTGCCGACGCCGGCGCGGAGAGCGATCGCTTCCATGGTGGCGGCCGTCAGCCCCTTCTCGGCGATCTCGGCGACAGCCGCCTCCACTACCGCTGTATCGACACTCTCGTCACGCGGCCTGCCGCGACTCCGTTTTGGCACGTTCGTCAGTATGCCAAAAGGTTGGCATCATCCGTCATTGGCTCAACCGCAGATGAGCTCGAAACGGTTGGGGCCGCGGATTGGTCCTGGCTTCCACGACACTTCCTCGCGATCGGCGAGGCGGAAGTTGGGAATGGCGGCCAGAAACTCCTCTAGGCCCACTCGCAGCTCCATTCGCGCGACATGCGTTCCAAGGCAGCGATGGACGCCAGCACCGAACGCAATATGCGCATTGTGCTCGCGATCGAGCACAATCTCCTCGGCCTCGCTGAATCGGCGTTCGTCGCGGTTGGCCGATGGGATCGACACGAAGACCGGGCTTCCTGCAGGTATGGGGCACCCGGCCACCTCCGTGTCGATTCGTGCGCCTCGAACCAACGAGACTGGCGCGTAGATGCGAAGGAACTCTTCGACGGCTGTCGTCATAAGCAGGCTGTCGCCGGCGAGTCGCTTGCGAGCCTCGGCGTTCTCGGACAGGTAGAGCAGAGCATGCGCCAGGGTGTTGGCGGTTGTGTCTATGCCGGCGATCAGCAGCAACTGTGCGATGCCGAGACGCTCGGCATCACTGAGTGGCTCGCCGTCGACCTCGGCGGTGAGCAAGAAGGTCAAGAGGTCGTCACGCGGCTCTCGCTGGCGCCGCGCCAACAGCGCCGTGAGGTATTCGTGCATCTCCGTGCTGGCATCGAGGGCAGCGCCAGGATCGACGCCTTGGCCGTCCACGGTTGATGCGATCCAAGTCTCGAACCGTCGAAAGTCTGTTGGGTCCACCCCGAGGATCTGGCTGACGACCACCGTGGGCATCGGAAAGCAGTACGCCATGTAGGCCTCGATCGTGCCGGTGCAGGCTGCCGCCAGCCTTCGGGCGGTGTCTCGGGCGACGGCCTCGAGGCTGGCGGCCCGGGCCGGGGTGAAGAAGGGTGAGAGGAGCTGCCGGTAGCGGGTGTGCGAGGGCGGGTCCTGGTCGAGGGGCGGGACGGCCGGGCGGGCTTCGACCGGTATGGCCGGTGCCGTCATCACGGTGGACGTGAAGGTGGCATGGTCGCGCAGGACTGCGTTGACGTCCTCGTAGCGCGACACGATGAAGTAGCCGTCGAGTTCGTCGCTGCGGGCCACTGGGTAGTCCGCTCGGAGCCGTCGGAGCAGAGGGTACGGATCGGGTGCGAAGACGGGGCTCCAGTAGTCGAACGTCTTTGCGAGATCACGCCCGTCCGTATCACCCGTGTTGGAGGTCTCGGGGTCCGTGTTGCTGCCCAGGTCCGTCATGCCGAGAGGTACTGATCGAGAACGCGGTGGTGATGAATCAGGTTGGCCTCCTGCACGGGATTCAGCATCGCCCCCCGATACCCCCTGGACTTCATGCCCCGGGTCACTTCGACCATGTTTGCGAAGTCCTGGTTGTTGATGAGACCCCAGTCCTTCGTAGTCCAGTCTTCGTAGAACTTGTGCTCGACGGCCTTGGGTTCGGCATCCCGCGGCACCCACTCGAGTGCCCAGTAGTCGACCAATGTGCTGTCGGGGTTGAGGCCGTTGGGCCTCGCCCGGTAGAGAGTGGCGTTGCCGTGGGTGATCGGTCCGAGGAAGTTCGGAAAGAGGTGGATGGTTCCAGAACCCCGGAGATCCTTGTCCGTTAGGCCCTCCACGTCGATCCCGCCACGGCGCATGGCATTGAGCCGGAGCTCATCGAAGACCTTGCCGATCGTCTTGCCCGGTGGAGGCCCGTTCTTCTTGAGGTCTTCGAGAACGGCTTGGTCTTCACGTGGGAACAGGCCGGCCACAGCGTCGACGCGCTCGGCGAGAACTTCCGCCGGGTCGACGTCCTCCTTCTTGATCCCGAGGCGTGGGCTCGGCCCGCCCTCGCGTTGGCGATCCTCTGGCACGTAGTAGCAGCTGTGCTGGCCCAGCTGTTCGTATGTGAAGAGCGTGTCATTGAACCAGGAGAGCATCTGGGGGTGGAGAGACTGTGGGTGATAGCCCTCATTGAATGCATCGACGGCGGTCTTCCAGTTGCACTCGAACACGATCGTTCGGTAGGACCGGAAGCGCAGGTTCTGGAAGCGGTAGGTGGCGTAGCGATCAGGAATGTCACCGATGAACGAGTCGAAGGGCTCGCAGTTCGGGTCCATGTTCACGAAGACGAACCCCCCCCACTGACCGACCTGGACATTACCGAGGCAGACCAAATCGTCGGTCATCGTTGCTGGGAATTCGTGGCGGTCCACGACCTGTGCGATCTCACCATCGAAGTTCCAACGCCACCCGTGATATCGACACCGGATCTGGGACGTGGTGAAGCTCCCCGCGCCTGAGGCGAGCCGGGTACCGCGATGTGGGCAGGCGTTGAAATATGCCCTGATCTCCTTGTGGTCGCTCCGCACGAGCAGAATCGACTGGTCGCCGACGGTGTACTCGAGAAAATCGCCGGAATTGGGAATCTCCTCTTCCCGGCATGCCACCTGCCAGACGCGAGGCCACAGACGTTCCATCTCGAGGTCGAAGAACTCCCGAGACGTGTAGCGGGCGCCGGGGACCACCACCATTCCGGCCGCTTGGCGCAATGCGTGTCGGTCGTCGGTGATGCTCATCCGCTCCCGTCCTCTCTGATCGTGGACCCCGGTCGAACGTCCGCCCTGGTGCCAAAGCGGAACCCTGAGGACACAATAACGAGTCATTGCGTCTCACGCCCATCAGTGCCCACTAGCGTGAGACGTATCGTCTCGTTATTCTGGGCGAATGACTGGGGGTCCGCTGAACTCACTGGCTGGAGTGCGGGTGCTCGACCTCTCCGACGATCTGGCCGGGTCGTACTGCACGAAGCTGCTCGCCGATGCCGGAGCCGAGGTACTCAAGGTAGAGCCCTCCTCGGGCCATCCGCTACGGCACTGGTCCCGAACGGGTTCGCTGGGCCGAGATGGCGACCCGGACGGCGTTCTGTTCCGCTTCCTCGCCGCGGGGCAGCGCAGCATCGTTGCTGACCCCGGCGAACCCGCCGGTCACGACCGGATCCTCGAATTGCTGGCTGCAAGCGACATCGCGGTGAGCAGCTCACCGGCCGAGCAGTTGGATGCCCGAGGCCTTCGCTTCACAGATGTCCATGAGATGAACCACGAGCTCACCGTGGTGTCTCTCACGCCCTTCGGCCTCACCGGCCCGCGCAGCGCACAGTCGGCGAACGACTTCCTGCTCCAGGCTCTGTCAGGATCGTTGCACAACCACGGTTCGTGGCGACGCGAGCCTCTGAGCGTCGGCGGTGGGCTCGGGGAATGGATCGCAGGTGCCTACGGTGCAGCGGGCGCCCTCGCCGCGCGTGCCCGCCTCCATCGGACCGGCAGCGGCGAGCTGGTCGATGTGGCGACCCTCGAAGCGCTCGCGGTGACGCTCGTGTGCTACCCGTCGGTGGCCGCCTCCGTTCCCGGGGGCGTCCGCCGGCGGGCCACGGTCGAGATGGTTCCGGGCATCGAGCCTTGCAAGGACGGTTTTGTCGGTTTGACGACCCTCACCGCGCAGCAGTGGCACGACTTACTGGCCATGATCGGCCGTCCTGATCTCATCGAGGACAGCCAGCTCGACAGCACACGCGCCCGCGTCGCCCGTGAGGCGGAGTTGCGCCCCGTCATCGACCGGTGGACCGAGCAGCGTGAGGTTGCAGAGATCGTCGAACGGGCAGCCATGTTCCGAGTCCCTGCGGCGCCTGTGCTCAATGGCGCATCCCTGTCGCAATTCGAGCCGCTCGCCGATCGCGGACTCTTTGCCAGCAATCCTCGCGGCGGGTTCTCGCACCCGCGCCCGCCATTCCTCAGCTCGGCCACCGAGCCACGCCCGGTGGTTCCCGCTCCGAGCGTGGGTGAGCATGTGGCGGCGCCCTTCCACTCGGATCGAACAGCGTCGCCACAACGTAGTTCTGGTGAGGACGGTTGCCTTCCGCTCGAAGGTGTCAGGGTTCTAGACGTCACCGCGTTCTGGGCGGGTCCTTCGGCGACCCAGTACCTCGCCACCCTCGGCGCAGACGTCATCAAGGTCGAGTCCGTCCAGCGCCCCGACTCGATGCGGTTCAATGTCAGCGTCTCTCCAAAGACCGACCAGTGGTGGGAACAGGGGTACCTATTCCTCTCGGCCAACCTGAACAAGCGCGGCATCACGCTCAACCTCGGTCACGACCGGGGACGCGAGCTCTTCTTGGGACTCGCCGCCCAATCAGATGTCGTCGTCGAGAACTTCACCCCCCGCGTCATGGAGAATTTCGGACTTACCTACGACGCCATCCGGGAAGTCCGCCCCGACCTCGTGATGGTCAGTATGCCCGGGTGGGGTTTGGAGGGACCCTGGCGCGACCGGCCGGGGTTCGCCACGACCATGGAGCAGGCCTCGGGCATGGCGTTCGTCACCGGCTATGACGACGGGCCACCAATGGCCCCCGGCTTGTGCGACCCCCTCGCCGGGATCCATGGGGCGTTCGCAGTCCTCGCCGCGCTGGAGGAGCGTCGGGAGACGGGTGTCGGCCAGCACGTCGAGGTGCCCATGATCGACCTGGCCGTCAACGTCTCAGTTGAGCAGATCCTCGAGTTCGAGGCCTATGGCGAGCTGATGACCCGGAGCGGGAATCGTTGCCGGCAAGCTGCGCCCCAGGGCGTGTACGCGTGCGCCGGGACCGACGAATGGCTCGCAGTCTCGGTGACCACCGAAGAGCAGTGGAAGGCCTTGTGCGAGGCCATTGGCGCCCGATCGTGGGTCGGTGATCCGGAGCTTGCGACCGTTGATCAGCGGCATGCGGCGCACGATCGGATCGATGCGGAGGTCGCAGCGTGGTGCGCGAATCGCGAGCTCGCGGCCGCTCTCGACGCGCTCGGGGTTGCCGGAGCTCAGCCGGTCGTCCCTGCCTATGCCATAGACGAAGACCACCAGATGCAGGCACGCGGCTTTTGGGAACCGGTTGCTCACCCGATCGTGGGTGAGCACCGCTACCCAGGATGGCCGATGCGCCTCTCGGGCTCCACGGGGGGTTGGTACCGATCGCCGGCGCCGCTCCTCGGGGAGCACAACGAGGAGGTGCTCTCCGACCTACTCGGCCTGGCTCCCGACCAGATCGGCGATCTGCAACAGGCGGGTGTGATCGGTGATCGTCCGCTCGGTCTCTGACCAGCTGGCACACATAGTGATCGAGGGAGGGAGTGAAAATGACGACTGCGCGGGACGCTTTGGGCCCGCCGCGGATGCCCGAAAGGTTCTTCATCGGCGGTGTGTGGCCTGCGCCATTCTCGACGGCGACGTTGGAAGTCATCGACCCCAGCAGCGAAGCGGTCTACCTTCGGGTCGCGGCGGCGCGGGAACCAGACATGGCGCGCGCCCGTCGGGGCGGCCGCCATCTGCCTTGAAGCGATCCTGGTGCAACGTAAGCACATGCAGTAACAGCCACTGATGATTCTGAGGAGAGCGGGGGCGGGAATGAACAAAAAGACGATGCCGCTAAGCGTCGGCTCAGTCTCCTTGTTACCAGTCTCATGCGGAGCGCGGGTAGGCCCTTACCTGGGAGCAAGCCCTGGTGGCACCGGCACTGAGCACTCGCTCCAAAACTGGACCGGTGGGGGCGCCCTCGGCGTCTAGACGCCGTCCTCGCACGGCGTCTACAACTGCGGAGTGGACGTGCAGATCAAGGGGAACGACTTCGTCCGCGAGGCGCCGGCGTCAGGCCTCTTCTGCGGCGGGCATGCAGTACAGGCTTCATAGCAGTCCGGACTTGCAGTTGCTGACCGCTTTCTCAAGATGGATTGGACCGTTCACGAGACTCGGTCCACGGCTCTAGTCCGCAAGGGTGTCCAGAGACTCAAAAGGCGATCTGAGAATCGCCGGTGGGATCCCACGAAAATCCCACGGATTCGGATTTCGATGTCACAAGTGGAGTACCTGCTCGGCGACATTGGCCATGCGTTATCGCAGGTAGTGCGCTGAACCGGGCAGACTTGGTCGGTCCAATCGATCCAGTTGGACGGAGCGAATAGGAGTATCCCGACGGAGCGGATTCGGCCTCGCTCAGACAAGCTCCGGAAGCAGCTACCCCCTCCGGCCGGCTGATAGATCCCTGCCATCGCTCCTTTGAGGATCGGCATGATGAGGAGGACGAAAGTACCTTGGACCCTGACGTGATCAGGGTCTTTCTCGATCGGTGGGCTTGGATTCATCTATGCCGAGCAGATCTTGGGCGACTAGCCCCTGACGGAACGCTCGACGCCCTCGAAGTAATTCGATATGCGAGCGCCAATGGTTTGGCTTCGTTTCCATTGTGCACGGTCACGTACATCGAGCAGCTCCGAACCTCGAACGCTCGCCAGCGACAAGAAGTGGGTGTCTTCATGCGAACGATCTCAAGAGACCACACCCTGGCGAGTCCTGGGCTCGATCGTCGTCCGATGACGGGCGCGACCCCGCCAGATTCCGATGAACCGCTTTTCTGGTGCGCCCCTCGGGATTTGAACCCGAAACCTGCGGATTAAGAGACCGAAGCGGGGGAGTCCCGGGAGTACCATCCAGTCCGTTGACCTGGTGTTACGTCTAGGGCCCGTCCGTGGGATTAGGTGTATCGCGACCCCGTATCGCTGAGATAGTGGGGAGGATAATGGGGGACGGATAGTGGGGAGGAGGCTGCTGGTCCGGGGTTCCCCTGGTTCTTCGTTCGGGTATACTCGAATACCGAATGGCACGGACTCGAACCACAGAAATCGATCTGTCCGCCGAGGCCGTCGACGCCGCGATCGCCGCGCTCGATGCGGTCGGGATCAACGCAGCGGTGCGCCCGTCGCACAGGGACCGTACCGAGGGCTCCTCACGGGCGGACGCGGTGCTCGACGTCAGCATCGACGACCGGGCATTCGTCGTCTTGGTCCAAGTGGTGTCCTACGGCACCGGTCAGACCGCCACCCGACTCGTCCGCCGTTCGGCGCCGTCGGGGGACACGGTCCCGCTGCTCGTGGCGGACCGGATCACCGCCGAAGCCCGCACCATCCTCAGCGACGCTGGCTGGTCGTGGCTCGACCGCCGGGGCCAGCTTCACCTGCGCGCGCCCGGCGTGCGCGTCGACCTGGCCGTGCCGACGGCTGAGCGTGCGACGACGTCGACCGCCGGCCCGGCTATCACCGGGCGTTCCGGCATCACCATCGCCTACTGGTTGAGCGCGCACCCGGGGGACAGCTTGTCCCCCAACCGCCACTCTGCCGACTTGCGTCTCGCTCCGTCGACCATCTCCACCACGGTGCGGCGCCTCGCCGACGCGGGACTGGTCGACGAGACCGGCGTCGCCGTCGCTCCGGAACTGTTCTGGGAGCTGGCGGCCGTGTGGCGCCCGGACCGCACCTGGCTCCTCGGCCGACCCGACCCCAAACAGCACGTGCCGCCCGACCCGTCCGCGCCGTCGTGGCGGGTGACCGGCACCGCAGCCGCTGCCGCGTACGGGGCACCACTCACCGCCGCCGGGGACGGCCCACTCGAGCTCTACGTCACTGAACCGGTCGAGATCTCCATCGCCAGGCGTCGCTACGGTCCTGCTGCGCCGGGCACCGGTGCCGCCGCCGTCGCGGTCGCCCCCACGTCATTGGTCACCGAGCGCGCCGAGCATGACACCACTCCCACGATCGACGGTTGGCCGGCCGCGCCGCTCGTGGCGGTCGCGCTCGACCTGGCACAGGACAAGGGCCGTGGCCGCGAGATCCTCCAGGACTGGACAGTCGGATATGGCATCTGGCTCTGACGTCGTGCTGCAGGGCCCGGCGATGGTCGGCCTGATTCGGGCCGTCGCCGGCCTCGGCCAGACGGGGTTGGACCACTACGTCATCGTGGGTGGGGTGGCGGTCGCAGCTCGCCTCGGGCAAGCTCACCGCGCCACAATCGACGTGGACGCGGTGATCGACGAGGTCGCGCATCCCGACGCGATCGAGGCGTTGCTCGCCCTCGCCGATGCCCAGCCCGATCCCACCGCAGCGCACCGCGTGCAGCTGGGGGGAACCAAGGTCGAGCTCATCGGAGTCGGGCCGGTCGACGACGGCTCGTTCGCCGGCATGACAGAGATGCAGACACTCTTCGTCGCCGCCCATACCTGGGCGCTAGACACGGCGACCCCGTTGACCCTTGTCGCCGCGGCCGACCCGACCGTTCGGGCCTCCGCCCCGTTCGCCACGCCGGCCGCCCTCTTTGCGATGAAGCTGCACGCCATCCAGGACCGCCGACCGACCAGTCAGCCGGAGAAGCGCGGCAGCGACGCACTCGACCTCTATCGCCTCCTGCTCGAGCTCGACGCCGACGGCTCGCTCCGCGTCGCGCTTGCCGCTGCACCCGCTCCGCTCCGCCGCGCCACACGCGCCGCCGCGCAGAAGGTCTTGATCGACGGGGCCGTCCGGACCCGCGGCTTCATGTCGGCCGTCGGCGACCAGACCGGGCCAGTGACGGCGGACGAGCTGCGCTACCTGGCTCAGCCAGTCGTCAACGCCCTCAGCGTGAGCCTTCGGGACCGAACCGGCGACTAGGGCTGCGAGCCAGCCGTCCCCCCTGCAACCCTTACGGGCCGAGCGACGCTCGGGGGTCCCGTCCCATGAAGGCGGCGAGGAGCTCCCACTCGTCGGCGCCCGCAGGTGGCGGCACCTCCGCCCCGAAAGGGGCTCCCGGCTCGACCATGTTGCGGTACTGGGGTTTGATCATGGCCCGCGCCCCATCGAGTGCCGGCAGCGCGAGGGAGGGGTCCAACCTGTCGAGCTGTCCGGTGGTTCGAGCCAAGTCCCAGGCGTGGGCCGCCAGCTCGGCCAGGTACATGTCGATCAGAGTGGCCCCGGTGTACTCCTCGCCCCACGGCATGGTGAGCCTCGATGTCAATGCGGCCTCGTCGCCCCATGCCTCGGCCGCCTCCGTAGCGGCGCGACGTAGCTGAGCGGGCGCGTCGGAAAGCTCGACGTGAGGGGACTCGTCTCCCGGCCGGGGTGCTTGCCCTCGACCGAGAGCGGCTGCCCGGTGGCCCGCTTCGACGAGGTGGTCGATTAGTCCAGCCACGTCATACCTGGGGCATGGTGTCCGGTCGCCGAGCCGCTCAAGGGGTATTGCCGAGACGATTACCGCGGCGTTCTCGTAGGAAGCCAAGAACGCGCTTCGGCGGTCAAAGTCGGCCATCCAAGTCCTCCTCGGCCACACGGCATCTAAGCACCCGGTCCTCGGCAGGCAGAGGTACAACGGATCTGAACTGGACTATTCGGGGAAGGCTTCATGTTCGAGGTGACGGAGGATTCGGTCGTTGAGGTCGGCGATCGTGTCGAGCTCGGCAGGGGTGAACAGGTCGATGAAATGTCGACGGACGTTGTTCACGTGCTGGGGTGCCGCGTCCTGGACTCTGCGACGTCCGGCGGGAAGAAGGCAGACCAGGACGCTACGGGCGTCGGCAGGGTTGGACTTTCGGCCA